>NZ_CP100425.1:0-2400000 GCF_023151555.2 Photobacterium sp. CCB-ST2H9 | reverse complement strand
GTCGACCCCTTGTACGGGCTCATCCAGAACCAGTAAATCAGGATTTTGCAGCAATGCCCGAGCCAGCAGGACGCGCTGCATTTCACCGCCGGACAGGCTGTGCATGTCACTGTGGGCCAGATGCGCACTGCCAGCCAGGGCCAGTGCATCCAGCCGTTGCTGGAAGCTGTATCTGCCTACGAGTGCCATAAAGCGGTCAACAGTCAGAGGCAGGCTGTTGTTAAGCTGGAGTTTTTGCGGAACATAACCAATACGTAAACCTTTTGCCAGACGGACTTTGCCGGAGGTTGGTTTACGTAAACCGGTAACAACCTTCACTAAGGTCGATTTACCTGCGCCATTCGGACCGATAAGTGTGGTGATCTGGCCACGTTCCAGACGAAGTGACACCTGATCAAGAATGTGGCGGCCGGATGCGCGAACGGTAACATTTTGAAGTTCTACCAAAGGATTGGCGGACATTGAGCTGGCCATAAAAGGGTGTGAATCTCGTTGCTATCTTGAGGTGTTATATTATAACATCCTCGACTTCTTTTCATGGAATATTTTAAGGGGAGTCCCATGTCGCGTTTCGGTGCCTTGTGGTGTGCCATCACATTGTTTCTGTCTTTTGCTGCTTCAGCAAAGTCTTTGCAGGTTGTGACGACCGTACATCCGATGAATCTGATTGTACAGGAACTGGTTGAGGGCGTGGGCTCAAGTGAAACCTTGTTACCGGCAGGGAGCTCGCCTCACGATTACGCTTTGCGGCCTTCGGATGTGGAAAAACTCAAAACAGCAGATTTAGTGGTATGGGTTGGACCTGAGCTGGAATCCTTTCTGACCAAAATTCTGTCGCACCAGACGAATACACTGGCACTGACGGCACAGTCCGGAATGGCTTTGCGGGAGTATGGCAGTGAACATGAAACGCATCATGATGAACACGGGCATGATCATCATGGCGTCGATCCGCATCTGTGGCTGGGTCCGGATCAAGCAATTGAAGCGGCAAAAGTGATCAGCACTGCATTGATTGAACGGGATCCATTGAATCGCACCCGATATGAGGCTAACCTGTCCCGGTTTACTGCCAGCGTGACTGAAACAGTACAAAACCTGAAAAAACAGCTTCAACCTGTGCAAAACGAAGGGTACTACGTTTTTCATGATGCTTATGGCTATTTTGAAGATACGTTCGGTTTGAATAATCTGGGACACTTCACGGTTTCCCCTGATCGCCGGCCTGGCGCAAAAACCTTGATTACCATCCGGAATACCTTAAAAAAATCTCAGGTTAAGTGCATTTTCAGGGAACCGCAGTTCTCACCTGCGGTCATTCAAAGCGTCGTAAATGGCAGTGATATTAAAATTGGCACCCTGGATCCAATGGCAACGGACATTGCAGCGGAACAGGGAGGATATGTCCGGTTCCTGCAAGAACTCGGATACAGTTTCACCGAATGTCTTAAATAACAATGAAAATATTAACGGTTGCAGCCAGACGGTTTTCTCAGCTCCCCCGTCAACACCGAATTGCGCTTGCTTCAACATCACTATTAATTGCGGCTGCTCTGATGTGGCAGCCTGCTAACGTTCATTCGCCTTCTCACGGTTCTCGTACTGAGTCGGAATCAAGGCGGGAAGTACCGATCACGCCGGAAGAGATGGTTTCACTGTCAGAACAGAACAGTGAGCCACTTGGGGTGGTACTTGACCCGGAAGACCCGGATTTTCAGATCCCGAAAGATGAATTAGAGCAGCAGCTGGATAAAGCGACAGATATTGCTCATGCCCATAAGGTTGCTTCTGGCGAAACTCTGGGAGAAATTTTCACCCAGTACGCGTTGCCGCTTTCAGATATGTACCGTTTGATAGATGCCGACAAATCGATCCAGTTTCTTCGGGTCGGGCAGCGTATTGAATGGTCGCTCGATGATGAGGGGAAAATCAGCGAGCTGTCAATTGAGAGAAGTGCGAAATATACCGACACCTATCAATTGACGCCGAACGGGTATAAGCATCAGAAGGTAGAACGTGCCGGTGAGTTCAAACCTGTTCGCCTGACCGGACGTGTATCGGGCAGTTTCTACCAGTCAGCCCGGGCGTCGGGTATGACGCCGGCTCAGATCCAAACTCTGGTGAAAGCCCTGCAATGGCGTTTTGATTTAGGAAAGGAAGCCCGGAAAGGGGACCGTTTTGCGATCACGCTTGAACGTGAATTTATCGACGGGAAAGCCGTCGGTGAAGGAGAAGTGAAAGCGCTGTATTACATGAGTGGCAATCATGAGCTGTTTGCCATGCGATACGACGATGGTGAATTCTATGATGAAGATGGCCGCAGCCTGAACCGCGCGCTGAACCGTTATCCGACCCAGAAGCGTTTCCGGATCAGTTCTTCGTTCGATCCGCACCGCAAGCACCCGGTTACGCACAGAGTGTCACCACATAACGGAACAGATTTTGCGGCTCCGATCGGAACCCCAGTGGTCGCGACGGGTGATGGCGTGGTTGTGAAAGCGCAAAAGCACTCACTGGCAGGGAATTTCATCATGATCAAACATGGTCGTGAGTATTCCACCCGTTATCTTCACCTGAGTAAAATTTTGGTGAAAGTCGGACAAAAAGTCCGAATGGGTGAAAAAATTGGCCTGAGTGGAAATACCGGCCGTTCAACAGGGCCACACCTGCATTATGAACTGCTCAAGTATGGCCGTGCTGTGAATGCCATGAAGGTACCGCTTCCGCAGGCAGACCCAGTGCCCAATAAGACCAGAACCGAGTATCGCAAACTGGCGAACCGGGAACGGCAAAATCTGCTGGCAGTGATGCCGGGATAACCTTAAAAACGCATCCATAGGATGCGTTTTTTGATGGTGAAGCCTGAATCACTGCCGACTGCGGCGCGCTTGGTTCTGTTTTTGAAAACCTCTGTTTTTGAAAACATAGTCTTCACAGTTTTAATCAAGTTATTTGATAACGATCAATCCTTTCATCACGCGCATCATTAACATTTGAAAATAAGAATGATTATTGTTGAGTGTTAATATGCGTTTATCAGAACTTTCCATTGGTGATTGTGCGGTGATCACCGATATTGCCAGCCTGCCAATGGAACAGCGAAAGCGTCTTGTCGCGTTGGGATTATTGCCGAACACCCCCGTTCAGCTGATTCGTCGCGCCCCACTCGGAGATCCACTGCAAATTCGTCTGCGGGGATGTGATCTGGCCATTCAGAAAAAGATCGCAAGCAGTATTGAGGTAACGCTGAAATGAAATCACACGTGATGCTGACGATAGGCAACCCAAACAGCGGGAAAACCACCTTATTTAATGGCCTGACCGGCGCCCGGCAAAAAGTCGGTAACTGGCCCGGCGTTACCGTAGACAAAAAAACAGGTCGCTATACCTATCTTGATGAACAGTACGTGATGACCGATCTGCCCGGTCTGTATCAGCTGGATAGTGATGCCTCCGGCGCCGGTCTGGATGAGGCGATTGCCTCTCAGGTTGTGATGGCTGAAAACGCAGATGTTATTTTGAATGTTGTGGATGCCAGCTGTATGGAACGGGGACTGTATCTGACATTACAACTGCTGGAACTGGGGCTGCCTGTGGTGGTGGCGCTGAACAAAATGGATGTCATTCAGTCCAACCGGCAGCATATTAATACGGAAAAGCTGGCGGCACAGCTGGGATGCCCTGTGCTTACTGTTGCTGCGAATCAGTCAGAATCAGTGACCCGGTTTAAGGAAGAACTGGCTCAGGTGATTGCTGCGAGTCCGGGCCGAAAAATCAGTGCCGGGCAACCGGAGATCTGCTTTGATGACTGCATTGAGCGTGAAGTTGCTTTGCTGCTGCAAAAGGGCCTCAGAGCTCATGCTGTGTCTGACGGTTTGAAGCCTTTGGCGGAGCGGGGCATTGCGCTCAGAATGCTGGAGGGAGATGCACTGTTGCTGGAACATCAGGCAACTGATGTTCAGCAAGCCGTTGTGCAGGGCTGTGCACGCATTGCCACTCAGCTGGATCCGGAGATCAGTTTTGCCGAGAGTCGTTACAGCTTTCTGCACCAGTTGTGCACTCAGGTCAGACGTCAACAGGGGCAGTGCAGTCTCGCGGCCAGCGATGCAATTGACCGCTGGGTACTGCATCCGTGGCTGGGCTTACCGATTCTGATGTTAGCCATGTATCTGATGTTCATGGTGTCGATTAATCTCGGCAGCGCATTTATTGATTTCTTTGATATCAGTGTCGGGACAGTGTTGGTCGACGGCGGACATCATCTGCTGGATGGACGTCTGCCAGCCTGGCTGGTCACCATCCTGTGTGACGGGCTGGGAGGCGGCATCCAGACGGTCGCGACATTTATTCCTGTCATCGCGTTTCTCTATCTGTCGATGACATTGCTGGAAAGCTCAGGCTATATGGCGAGAGCAGCGTTCGTGCTTGATCGTCTGATGCAGAAAATCGGCTTGCCCGGCAAAGCTTTTGTGCCGCTGGTACTGGGATTTGGCTGTAACGTTCCTGCGATTATGGCTACCCGGACTCTGGAACAGGAGCGCGAAAGACAGCTGGCTGCTGCTATGGCACCTTTTATGTCCTGTGGTGCCCGTCTGCCAGTTTATGCGCTTTTTGCGGCGGCTTTTTTTCCGCATCAGGGGCAGCATCTGGTCTTTGCCCTGTATCTTGCCGGAATTGTTGCGGCAGTTCTGACTGGCTTGCTCCTGCGCCATACGATTTTGCCCGGAACCAGTGAAGCGCTGATCATGGAGATACCGCGCTATGAATGGCCGAAAGCCAGTGCTGTGATGATTAATACCTGGCATAAACTCAAACGCTTTGTATTTGGGGCCGGTAAAACCATCGTCCTGGTGGTGACTTTGCTGAGTTTCCTGAACTCGATTGGCACCGATGGTACTTTTGGTCATGAGGACAGCCCGGATTCAGTGCTGGCAAAATCGGCTCAACTTGCGACACCGCTGTTGTCGCCACTGGGTGTCCAGGAAGATAACTGGCCAGCGACCGTTGGGATTATCACTGGTTTATTTGCCAAAGAAGCTGTTGTGGGGACACTGAACAGCCTGTACGCCACCAGTGAGGAGGCTGACAGCGATTACGATTTGTGGGGCGGTCTTGCTGAGGCTGTAGCATCTGTACCGGCAAACCTGGCTGCACTGAATTACAGTGATCCGCTTGGTATCAGTGTTGGGGATGTGGAAGACTCCTCTTTAGCTGCATCTGAGCAGGGGGTCAGTGTATCGGTATACGACAGTTTGAGATCGGGATTCAGCAGTGAGGCCGCTGCACTGTCATATTTAATCTTCATTCTGCTTTATACGCCGTGTGTTGCTGCAATGGGCGCTTATGCACGGGAGTTCGGCCGTCGCTTTGCGGTGTCGATTGCCGCGTGGACTATGTGGCTGGCGTTCAGTATCTCAACCTTGTGTTTTCAGATTGCTGAATTGGGTACATCAGGCAGTATGGGCTGGATTGCGCTTATCCTGAGTCTTAATCTGCTCGTTGTCTTTGCGCTGAAGCGATACAGCCGTCGTCAGACAGACCAAGGTTTGAAACGGGTACTTTTATGATTTTGCAGCAGTTACGGGAACAGGTTGAACAATCTGGCCGGATCAGCCGCCGTCAGCTGGCGCATCGGTTTGGTCTGAGTGAAGACGGGGTGGATGCCATGATGGCGCTGTGGGTGAAAAAAGGCCTGATCGGACAGGAACGTGATGGTTGTGGTTCGGCCGGGTGCTGTAAACCACAGGGTGAGGTCTGGTACCGGGTGCTCAAAGCGAATGAGTTACCGGTGACGGTCATTTGTGAGTAAATATCAGGGGGAGCATTGCTCTCCCTGATAATTTGGTGCCGTTATACCGGTAAAAAGCCGGGCAATTGACTGAATAAGGACTTCAGACGCTTTGCCAGGATTTTTTCGTCGCTTTCGGTGCGCTGGCTGCCGTCTGTATTTCCCCATATCGGTCCGGGCCAGGCAATATCCGTTGTAAATCTGGCAATATGATGGATATGCAGTTGCGGAACCAGATTGCCTAATGCACCGATATTGATTTTGTCCGGGCTGAAATATGTTTCCAGAAGTTGTGCCGTGGCAGAAGATTCAATCATCAGCTGCTGTTGATCGGCCGCGGTCATGTGATGGATTTCTCTTAATGATTCATAGCGCGGAACCAGAATGAGCCAGGGACCAATGGCTTCTTTCGATAACAGAACCCGACACAGTGGTAAATCGCCAATGACCTGAGTATCCGCGCTCAGTCTCGGATGAAGGGTGAAACTCATTGTTGTATTCCTTCTTTCTATTAAGTGCTTCACAAGTCAGCTATCGGGTCGATACAAATTGCATTCACACCAGTTCAGCTCACCCTAGGATAAACTACAGAGTGCGGCTGCGAAAGCGCCGAAATTACAGTAACCTTGTGAGAGGTTACGGTTTGAGAGGGGAAAACGATGGCAGATATTGAAGACGTTCTGGCCTATTGGTTTGGTCATCTGCAAGGTGACGTGACAGCGGAGAACAAACGGAGTCTCTGGTTCAAAGGCAGTGAGGAGATTGACCGTGAAATCACGGAACGTTTCCGGGATCTGGTCAGTCAGGCTGGCCGGGGAGAATTAAATGCCTGGACGGAAACGCCCAGAGGTACACTGGCGCTCCTGATTCTGCTGGATCAGTTCAGCCGGAATATCTATCGTGGCCTGGCAGCTGCTTTTCGTTATGATTCGCTGGCTCAGGCATTGTGTAAGCGAGGGCTGGCCAAAAACTTCGACCGTTCGCTGACCCCCATCGAACAGGCTTTCTTTTATATGCCGCTGGAGCATTCTGAGGCGCTGGAAGATCAGGAAGAAAGTGTCTTCCGGTTTGATCAGTTGCGTCAGTCAGTTCCTGCTGAACATAAAGCGGTGTTCGATGACTTCTATCAGTATGCGGTGAGCCATTATCAGGTCATCAAAGATTTCGGGCGTTTCCCGCACCGCAATGCAGCATGCGGCAGATTATCGACCCGGGATGAGATCTCTTACCTGCAGACCGCACATCGTTTTGGCCAGTAACCGCACCCTCAAATCAGAGGTAAGACACGGTTCCGGCCCAGGCTTTTGGCCTGAAGCAGGTACTTATCGGCTCTGGCCAGAACAGCCAGGCCGTTTTCTTTTCCTGTCTGCTCCGCAATACCCATAGAAACCGTGATGGAGCTGACGGTTTTACCGGACTGTTTGTCCTGAACGGCAATCCCGGAAATGACCTGACGCAGCTTCTCAGCCTTTTGCCAGCTTTGCTGGAGCGTCGCGCCGGGTAAAATCACCACGAATTCTTCTCCGCCGTAGCGATATGTCTGCATGCCCCATTCGCACCAGGCCTGGAGATGCCGGGCGACGGAACACAGGACTTTGTCTCCCATCAGGTGGCCAAAGTCATCGTTGAAGGTTTTAAAGTTATCAATGTCCAGCAGCACCAGACTGAAAGGAGTGCGGTGCTGGATACAGCTGTTCAGATCCTGCTGAAAAGCCCTGCGGTTGAGCAAGCCGGTCAGCGGGTCTTCATTGGCATGTTTCAGGCTGTCTTTCAGTGCTTTTTTCAGGTTTTCAATTTCCTGATGAGCGCTTTCCAGCTGCTGATTCAGCAGGGCGCTGGATTGATGCATACTTTTCGACTCATCAAGCAGCTCCTGCACCAGCCCGTTGGCTTCATGCACATTAACCCCCTGTGCCACTTTTTGACTGAGCCGCTGATAGGTTTTCGACAGAGATTGATGAAAAGCCTGGGTCTCATTTTTAGAGCCGTCCATGGTGTGGCAAAGCTCATCCATAATGGCTTGCAGGCTGTGACTGATCTGCCCCTGCTCACTGTCCGGCCCCTGGCTCAGGTGAGTACGGTACAGAGAGTCAGACAGGCTGGGCGGGCAATGACCATACTGAGCCAGACTTTGATCGAGTGCCTGATTGAGCAGCGGCATCTGATTCGTTGTATAGCTGTACCATAAAGCATAATTGACCGGTGTGGTCGGAACTTTATGCTTTATCATCAAAGGAATGGTTTTACGCAAGGTTTGAGTCGACGACAGAAAGTCGTCAGTAAGACTGATGCCGGTATCTTTTGAGTCTTCAAGGCTCATAAACATTCCATGTTTAAGTAAAAGGTCTTCAACCTCTAATGGCACTAAAAAGCCTTCTAAGAATACCCTAGAAGGCTTTTCAAGTTTAGTTCTGCTGTATTAGATAAATGTGATATTCAGTCAGATTACATGCGTTCCAGTGTTTCGATACCCAGCAGATCCAGACCTTGCTTGATGGTCTTGGCTGTCAGCAGTGCCAGTTTCAGACGGCTTTGCTTTACAGGCTCATCAGCATTCAGGATAGGGCAGGCTTCATAGAAGCTGGAGAAGTTACCGGCCAGTTCAAACAGGTAGCTGCACATGACATGCGGGTGACCTTCACGGGCAACGGTTTCCACGGCTTCTTCAAACTGCAGCAGTTTCGACAGCAGGACCTGCTCTTTTTCGTCGTTGATCACAACCGGATGAGTCAGCTCGTTTTCGCTCAGGCCCGCACGTTTGAATACAGACATGACGCGAGTGTAGGCATATTGCATGTACGGCGCAGTGTTGCCTTCGAAGGCCAGCATGTTGTCCCAGTCAAATACATAGTCTGTGGTACGGTGCTTGGACAAATCTGCATATTTCACTGCCGCCATCGCAACGGTTGAGGCAATCTTCGCTTTTTCTGCGGCATCCAGTTCCGGGTTTTTCTCTTCAATCAGTGCATTCGCGCGTGATTCGGCTTCATCCAGCAGATCGGTCAGACGCACAGTACCGCCAGCGCGGGTCTTGAATGGACGGCCATCTTTACCCAGCATCATTCCGAAAGCATGGTGTTCCAGTGACATCGTTTCCGGGATGTAGCCCGCTTTGCGGACAATCGTCCAGGCCTGCATCAGGTGCTGGTGCTGGCGGGAGTCAATGAAATACAGAACACGGTCGGCATTGAATTGCTCGTGACGGTATTTAGCGCATGCGATGTCCGTTGTGGTATACAGGAAACCGCCGTCGCGTTTCTGGATGATCACACCCATTGGCTCGCCGTCTTTGTTTTTGAACTCGTCCAGGAAAACAACCTGAGCGCCGTCGTCCTCAACCGCCAGACCTTTTGCTTTCAGATCCGCAACGATACCCGGCAGCATCGGGTTATACATGGATTCACCCATGACATCGGCACGGGTCAGCGAGACATTCAGACGGTCATAGTTGTGCTGGTTTTGTTCCATGGTGATGTCCACCAGCTTTTTCCACATTTCAGCACAGTACTGATCACCGCTTTGCAGTTTCACTACGTAGTTCCGTGCACGCTCAGCAAAGGCTTCGTCTTCGTCGTACAGCTTTTTCGATTCACGATAGAAGGCTTCCAAGTCGGACAGCTCCATCGAAATTTCACCGGCTTCCTGCTGAACACGCTCCAGGTTGGCGATCAGCATACCGAACTGGGTTCCCCAGTCACCGATGTGGTTGGCGCGAATGACATTGTGACCCAGAAATGACAGTGTACGGACCACGGCATCACCGATGATGGTTGAGCGCAGGTGACCTACGTGCATTTCCTTGGCGACGTTCGGAGCAGAGTAGTCCACCACGATATTCTGGGCCGCTTGTTTTGCAACGCCCAGACGCTCGTCCGCAAGTGCGGCTTCAGCACGCTCGGCAAGCCAGGTTTTGTTCAGGAAGATGTTGATGAAACCCGGACCGGCGATTTCTACTTTCTCAGCCATGTCGCCCAGATCGAGGTTATCGATAACTTTTTGTGCAAACTCGCGCGGGTTGGTTCCCAGTTTTTTGGCAACACCCATCACACCATTGGCCTGGTAATCACCGAACTGTACTTTGGCTGATTGACGAACGGCCGCAGGACTGCCTGCTGGCGCGCCCGCTGCTTCCAGCGCCTGGGAAACTTTATCGTTAATGAGTGCTTGAATGTTCACACGTCTATCCTTTCAATCGGTCTGGAGCCTGCCAGACGGGCAAAACTCTTGGGTATTCAATATCGTACGGACTACAGCCCAGCGGCATGACTCGTTTATCGCGTGGTCAGCAACGGCACCAGATGAAAGCGTTTACTGCGTCTGATGTCTGAATAAAAGGTAATCCGGGTAGCGCTGACGGGAGCTTGCTGGCTGTAAAAACGGCTGTATGGATACGAAAATCAGTTAGCTGTAATAATACCAATAAATGCGGGGCGTTTGGCAAGGTGAAAAGCGTTCAGGACTGTTTTTTTTCTTCGCTGGGTGCCGCACAGGCGGCTGGATGCGGAAGGCTTTTGCTGAAAAAGATTCTGTGGATAATGAGCGCCTATAAATTGCGAGGAGAAATCACATGCAGGATTTAAAGCAGGCAAACCTACATCCGGAACAAATGCTGGCACAGCTGCCTGAATTTATGGCGAAAATCACCGCACTTTCGGAACAGTTAGGACTCGACTTATCTGCTTGTCAGGCAGATCACGTTGCACTGCGGGTGAATGATGCGTCGCTGGCTTCTCAATTACATCAGGCCTGGCTGGCCTACGGTGAAGAATGGTCGACGAATGTGATCAATGGCCGTCCCATTGTTGTGATTGGCTTTACCCAGCCATTAGTGGCAGGTCACTGGAAGATTGAAGCTTTGGAATTGCCATACCCGGGTGACAAAGTGTATCCGGTACAGGGTTGGGAGCATGTGGAGTTTGTGGTGCCTTGTCAGGCAACGACAACAGATGAACTGAAATCAGTTCTGGAGACACGTTTTCCTGCGCTGGACTGGCAAAAGATTGAGGCTGCTGGTATTAAAGTGAAAGCCAGCTCTCCGGCCGGCGAGAAAGAGCGCCTGGCGAATCCGACGATTGCATTCAAGAAAGACGGGGTGTGTATTAAGCTGCATCCGTGTTCGCTCAAGGCAGTGATTGCCAGCGAAAGTTGAGATAAAAAAGAAGATATAAAAAAGGGCAGACCATTCACTGGTTTGCCCTTTTTTGTTGGATATCTGCTCGGTATTAAAGGACGACAGTCCGGTTGCCGTAAACGAACACTTTGTCTTCCAGAACGAGGCTCAGTGCCTTGCTCAGAACAGATTTTTCAACATCACGGCCGGAACGGGCCATGTCTTCCGCGCTGTAGTTGTGATCAACCGGAATGACATTCTGGGTGATGATAGGTCCTTCGTCTAAATCGTTCGTGACGAAGTGTGCAGTAGCCCCAATGATCTTCACGCCGCGCTCGTAGGCTTGCTTATACGGCTGAGCCCCGATAAATGCCGGAAGGAAACTGTGGTGAATATTGATGATCCGGTGCGGATATTGAGCTACGAAGTTTGCCGTCAGAATCCGCATGTACTTTGCCAGCACAACGTAGTCCGGGGCATACTGGCCGATGCAGTCCAGCAGTTTCGCTTCATGCTCTTCACGGCTCAGACCTTCATGGCAAACGTGATGGAACGGAATGCCGAACTTTTCGACCAGTTCGCCCAGTTTGTCGTAGTTCCCGACCACAGCCGCAATCTCGACATCCAGCGTGCCATCATAGGCTTTGACCAGAATATCACCCAGACAGTGGGCTTCTTTGGTCACCATAATCACGATTTTCTTACGCGCTGAACTGACCAGACGACGGTGGCTGCCTTCAGGCAGTGCACGGTCTAAATCAAGCAGAAAGGTTTCATCGTTAAAGATCCCTTCCAGTTCAGTTCGCATAAAGAACTGGCGGTGGCTGTGATCCACAAATTCTTTGTTATGAACGATGTTGAGTTGATGTTTGTAACAGATGTTGGTGATTTTAGAAATCAATCCCATGGCATCCGGGCAATCGGTCAGCAGGATTTTCTTTTCCATGGTGTCCTTAATGTTGCGAGCATATCAATGAATGTTGTTTTAGGTTTTTGTGTCAGCGTTCCGGGTATGGAAAGGCTGACAGACCCTATTGTTTACATGGGATTGATTTCGGCGTCAAAACTTTTGTGATCTCACTCAACAATTTTTGAGGATGACTGCCGCTGGCTGTCCCCCCGCTTTCTTGGCATAATCGGCGGAAAGATACTGGATAAATAACCAATAGACTGACTTCTATGATTGCGAAATTTTTTCAACCGGGTGGTGCACTGGAAAAGGCCATTCCGGGATTTCAGGCACGACAGCCGCAGATTGATATGGCAGAAGCGGTTGAAAAAGCAATCAGGCATCAGCAGCAGCTGGTGGTCGAAGCGGGCACGGGAACGGGAAAAACATTCGCCTATCTGGTGCCTGCGCTGGTCAAAGGGCATAAAACCATTATCAGCACCGGTTCCAAAAACCTTCAGGAACAGTTGTTTCATCGTGATTTACCCCTGATGACGCAGGCACTGGGTTTTACCGGTAAAGTTGCTCTGCTGAAAGGACGTTCAAACTACCTATGTCTGGACCGGCTCAGCCGCCAGATTACGGAAAGTCACGGTGGTCATGTTGATCCGGGAATGCTCAGTCAGCTCGTGACGATTCGAAGCTGGTCGTCCGCCACGAAAACCGGCGATATCAGTGAATGTGATTCCATTCCTGAAGACAGTCCGGTTATTCCGACCATCACATCAACCAATGACAACTGCCTGGGGCGGGAATGTCCTTCCTATGAAGACTGTTTTGTGGTGAAAGCACGCCGGAAAGCCATGGATGCTGATGTGGTGGTGGTGAACCATCACTTGTTTCTGGCGGATCTGGCCATCAAAGAAACCGGATTTGGCGAGCTGATCCCCGAAGCTGATGTCTTCATTTTTGACGAGGCGCACCAAATCCCGGATATCGCCAGCCAGTATTTCGGGCAGAGTCTGTCCAGCCGGCAAATCCAGGATTTGTCGAAAGATATTACCATTGGTTACCGGACCGAGGCGCGGGACATGCGCCAGCTGGAAAAAACCGCTGACCGGCTCAGTCAGGCTGCTTCAGATTTACGTTTGGTGCTCGGTGAGCCCGGCTATCGCGGCAACTGGCGTGATGCGGTGAACAGCCCGGCCATTCAGCGTGAACTGACCCGTTTAAACGATGCGCTGGAATTGGCGCATGACGTGCTCAAACTGGCTTTGGGGCGAAGCGAATTACTGGATGCAGCTTTTGAGCGTACGACGTTGTTTAAGGCCCGTTTAGTGCGGCTTTGTGACACATCTATCACCGGTTATTCCTATTGGTATGAATGTACGCCGCGTCATTTTAGTTTGCATATTACGCCGCTGTCGGTCGCAGAAAAGTTTCATGAGCAGATAGAACAGCAAAAAGGCGCCTGGATTTTTACCTCAGCCACGCTGGCAGTTGATGACGACTTCGGCCATTTCAGTCACCGTCTCGGTTTGCAGCCAGCCGCGCAGATGTCTTTACCCAGTCCGTTTGATTACCAGCAGCAGGCACTCTTGTGTGTGCCGCGGTTTCTTCCTGAACCGAATAGTCATGGCATGGCCGCGAAGCTGGTGCAGCTGATGTCTCCGGTGATTGAAGCCAATCGGGGGCGGTGTTTTTTCCTGTGTACGTCGCATCAGATGGTCCGGGAACTGGCCGAAGGTTTTCGGGAGTCTCTGGACTTGCCTGTACTGGTTCAGGGGGAAACGAGTAAGCAAAAACTGCTGGCAGAATATCTGGAATTGGGAAATGCGCTGCTTATTGCAACAGGTGCTTTCTGGGAAGGCATTGATGTTAGAGGGCAGGCGCTGAGCTGTGTTATTATCGACAAATTACCGTTTACCGCGCCGGATGATCCATTACTGAAGGCACGGATTGAGGATTGCCGCCTGCGCGGTGGCGATCCTTTCGCACAGGTTCAGATCCCGGATGCGGTGATCACCCTGAAACAGGGGGTTGGCCGTTTGATCCGGGACCAGCAGGACAAAGGTGTGCTGGTGATCTGTGATAACCGATTGGTGACGCGCCCGTATGGCGCTGTGTTTTTACGAAGTCTGCCGCCGATTCCGCGAACCCGGGATGTTGAAGGCGTCGGGCAGTTCCTGTCTGGCCTGCACAACGCGCAGGATGTTTCAGACAGCCAGCATTCAGAGGCTTGAATGAGCACTAAGATCTTAGCTGTTGATACCGCGACCGAAAATTGTTCCGTAGCTCTTTTGACAGGGAGCGATGTGATTGCACGCTGTGAGTTTGCACCGCGTGAGCATACAACCAAAATTTTGCCTATGGTTGATGAAGTACTGGCCGAAGCCGGCCTGCGACTCAATCAGTTGGATGCGCTGGCGTTTGGCCGTGGTCCCGGCAGTTTCACCGGTGTGCGCATCGGAATTGGTATTGCGCAGGGACTCGCGTTTGGCGCTGAGCTGCCTATGATTGGTATTTCAACGCTGGCTGCAATGTCTCAGGGAGCTTATCGCCTGCATCAGGCAGATCATGTTCTGGCTGCGATTGATGCACGAATGGGCGAAATTTACTGGGGTCAGTATCAGCGTCAGCAAAACGGCGACTGGTCTGTGCTGGGTGAAGAAGCGGTTTTTCCGCCAGAAATGGCTGCTGAACGCTTGGTTACTCTGCCAGAAGTGAACTGGTTTACCGCTGGAACCGGGTGGCAAACCTATCAGGAACAATTAAATGGATTGGCTGTCGAAAAACAAGCCAGCACAGTCCTTTATCCGGAAGCTCAGGATATGGCCTGGCTGGCACAATTTGCTTTGCAGCGTGGTGAAGTGGTCGACGCTGAACATGCCAGCCCTGTCTACCTGCGGGATGAAGTGACCTGGAAAAAACTACCGGGCCGCGAATAACGGCCTCTGATCAGGATTCATTGTCTTTATGGTCACCATACCTCGTTTACCGGCATCGACACAGGCCCCGCAACGGGCCAGAAGAACCGACAAACGGCAGAAAGCTGAACAGTCCGCTGCGCCGGTTGCTCAGCCGACTGTGGTGGCCAGAGCCGTGGCGGAAACGATCAAAGATCCTGCTCTGATTGAGGAAGCCCACAGTCAGGTTCAGTATGACAGCCCGCAAGGGAGAAATAAGCAGGCCCTTTCTGCTTATCTGGATGTATTGCATCAGTCTAAACGGGAAGAGTTCTCCCGGTTGCTGGGCGTCGATCTTTTTATTTGATCAGTCGCAATCGCAAAGCAGTTCCCTGTTTTTCTTTTTGAAAAGGATCCGTGGTGAAAAAGACAATCCTGGCGTTTGCCTTACTGGCTCTGAGTGGTTGCAGTCAGTTGCCCGACAGTTTACAAACAACAACAGCTAAACCGATTACCGATCTGACGATGGTGATTGAAGACCCTCAGGGGGTGCAGGGGCGTGAAGTGCGTCTGGGCGGTGTGATTGCTTCTGTTGTAAATGAGGCGAAACGCACCCGTCTGGAAGTGGCCAGTTTACCAATTGACACCTCCGGCCGCCCGGATCTGACGGCAAAACCTCAAGGCCGTTTTATTGCATATATTGACGGATTTGCCGATCCGATTGAGTACGCGGAAGGAAAGCTGGTGACTGTCGCCGGTCAGCTTCGTGGCAGCGAAATGGGGAAAATCGGCCAGTATGATTACACCTATCCTGTTGTCTTTGCCAAAGGGCAGCAAGTCTGGCGTATCGAAGAGCAGGTTCGCATTGACGATGTGAACACCTACTACCGGTGTCTGGGCATTCGTTGTCAGTATATTCACTACGGTCTGAGGCCGGACAGTGCTGATATCCGGTATCGGGTCAGCCCCTGAACAAATCTGTTTTCTATCGTACCTGATGATTGAATCTTCATATGATGTATGAGTGCCGATTGCCGCTGGCAGAATCCGAGCTGGCGATCCTGACATCTTTTCCTCCTTGCCGAGAAGCACTGGCACAGGGGAAGGTTGTCTCCGCTGCTGAATTGTCAGATCAGCGACCGACTTTGGTCTTTCTGCATGGCTGGCATGACAACGCGGCCAGTTTTACACCCTTATTCAAACCCTTGAGCGAAGCTTTCCATCTGGTCTCGGTTGACTGGCCGGGACATGGCTTGTCTGAGCACAGGGGGACGGACAATTACTACTATTTCATGGATTATGTTGACGATCTGGCACAGATCAGACAGGCATTAGCCGGACAATCTGTGATTTTAGTCGGGCACTCGCTGGGAGCACTGGTGGCGGCGGCCTACGCAGGAGCATTTCCTGAAACTCTGGCTGGTTTAGTGTTAATTGAAGGGCTCGCTCCGCTTTGTGAAAACGCTGAATTAGCTGCTGACAGGTTACGTCAGGGAATTGAAAGCCGGATGAAACGCAGGCAAAGAGTCTCGAAAAGACTTAAGCTCGACTCATTTCAGGCCGCATTGACTGTTCGTTGCCGGATTAATGGATTGGATGCAGAGCAACTGCGACCATTGGTTCAGCGTGCAACTTATCGGGATGGGGATCACTGGTACTGGCGGCATGACGACAAGTTACGTTGTGACTCACTGATCAGGATGACAGAAACGCAAGCGAAAACACTGATGTCCGGTATTGCGTGCCCGGTCTTGTCCGTACTTGGTGAGCGTGGGTTCACTTATCTGAAAGAGCCTGATGCAGGGCTTTCCTGGGTTCCACAGGCCGCTCAGATAACAGTTCCCGGTGGCCATCACTGCCATCTGGAAAGCCCCCGGCAAGTCTGTGAACAGATTTTGCTGTTTACTTCAAAAATCAAAAAGCTGGTCTAATCAGTTGTGTTAATTCAATGTTAATTGTGCTGTAATGCTTGTATAGAACAAGTGTTTGAATTTTCGCTACAGCAATATTATGGCGTTTAAAGCCCAGAAAAATATAAGGAGAGTGCATGGTGGATAAGGTTTGGCTTAACCGCTATCCGGATGATGTACCGGCTGAAATCAACCCAGATGCTTACACTTCATTGGTTGAACTTTTTGAACAGTCTGTCCAGAAATATTCCGACCAAACGGCCTTTATCAACATGGGCCAGGTGATGACTTTCAGGAAACTGGAAGAACGCAGCCGGGCTTTTGCGGCATATCTGCAAAACGATCTGAAACTGAAAAAAGGTGATCGTGTGGCAGTCATGATGCCCAACCTGCTTCAGTACCCGATTGCGCTGTTCGGTATTCTTCGGGCCGGCTGTGTGGTGGTGAACGTCAATCCGCTGTACACCCCTCGTGAGCTGGAGCATCAGCTGAACGATTCTGGTGCGAAAGCCATTGTCATTGTGTCCAATTTTGCACACACGCTGGAAAAAATCGTCGGGAATACGGGCGTTGAGCATGTCATTCTGACCAGCTTAGGTGATCAGCTGTCGCATCCGAAGCGTACCCTGGTGAACTTTGTGGTGAAATACATCAAAAAGATGGTGCCGAAGTATCATCTGCCACATGCAACGTCACTCAATCATGCCCTGAAAAAGGGACGCCGTATGCAGTATGTGAAGCCGTTCATTGAAGGCAATGACATGGCGTTCCTTCAGTATACGGGAGGGACAACCGGTGTCGCGAAAGGGGCAATACTGACCCACCGAAACATGATGGCTAACGTCTTCCAGGCCAAAGCTGCATACGGACCGATTCTGCATGAAGGTCGTGAGTTTGTGGTTACGGCGCTGCCGCTGTATCACGTGTTTGCGCTGACGGTGAACTGTCTGCTGTTTATCGAGATGGGCGGTCAGAACCTGCTGATCACCAATCCGAGAGATATTCCAACTTTTGTCAAAGAGCTGAAACGTTACCCATTTACAGCGATGACCGGGGTAAACACCCTGTTTAATGCGTTACTTGGTAATGAAGATTTCCACGAACTGGACTTCAGCCGATTGCGTCTGTCGGTGGGTGGCGGTATGGCTGTTCAGCGAGCCGTTGCAGAAAAATGGCTGGCAACCACCAAAAACTATTTGCTGGAAGGCTATGGCCTGACGGAATGCTCTCCTCTGGTGGCTGCTTACCCGCATGATCTGACCGAATATAACGGATCGATTGGTTTACCGGTGTCGTCGACTGATATCCGTATTGTGGATGAAGAAGGTAACGTGCTGGGCATGGATCAGACCGGCGAACTGCAGGTGAAAGGTCCGCAGGTTATGAAAGGTTACTGGCAGCGTCCGGAAGCAACTCGTGAAGTCCTGTCTGAGGATGGCTGGTTGTCGACGGGTGATGTGGTCCGCTTTGATGAAGATGGTTTCCTGCATATCGTAGACCGGAAGAAAGATATGATTCTGGTTTCGGGTTTCAATGTTTACCCGAATGAAATCGAGGATGTCGTTGCGCTTCATGGGAAAGTGCTGGAAGTTGCCGCGATTGGCCAACCGAATGGTGCTGCCGGTGAAGTTGTGAAGATCTGTGTCGTGAAGCGCGATCCGAGCTTGACGAAGGATGAGCTGCTGGCACACTGCCGCCAGTATCTGACTGGTTATAAGGTACCCAAAGTGGTTGAATTCCGCGATGAGCTGCCGAAAACCAATGTGGGTAAGATTTTACGACGTGCGTTGCGCGAAGAGTCGGATCAAGCCCAGAAAGAGGCGGCACAAGCATAAACGCCGATTTTAAGATACACTGATTTTGCGTTAGTGCCGGCTGTTTAGCCGGCACTTTGTTTTTCCGCTCTGTGCATTGATATGCAAGACTGGGCAATGTGAGCTTAGTCTCTGTAAAAAGGTGAGCTTTGAAATTTGAAATCATAACAACGAACGACAGACTGGCAGAAGTCTGCCAGCAGGCAAGTCAGTATCCTGCTGTGATGCTGGATACTGAGTTTGTTCGCACCCGAACCCTGTTTGCCCAGCTGGGGCTGATTCAGCTGTATGATGGCGAGCAGTTATCCCTGATCGATCCGCTGGCTCTGACAGACCTGTCGCCACTTTGGGCGCTGCTGAAGAACCCCGGGGTGATTAAAGTACTCCATGCCTGCGGTGAGGATCTGGAAGTGTTTCAGTCTGCTGCGGGTTGTATGCCGACTCCGATGCTGGATACGCAGATTATGGCTGCGTTTCTCGGACATGGACTGTCGACCGGTTTTGGCGCGCTGGTCCAGGAATATCTGGGGATTGAACTGGAGAAAGGGGAAGCCAGAACCAATTGGCTGGCGCGTCCTCTGACAGATAAGCAGCTCGATTATGCGGCGGCAGATGTGTACTACCTGCTGCCGCTTTATCAGAAGCTCTTGGCGGGAGTGGAAGAGAAAGGCTGGATGGAAGCACTTCAGCAAGAATGCGATACCATGCTGGTGAAACGAAGCCGTACTGTATCGCCGGATCAGGTGTATAAAGACATCAAGAATGCCTGGCAGCTGTCTCCGAAGCAATTGGCTATCTTGCAAAAAGTGGCAGCCTGGCGGCTTCAGGAAGCCAGAAAGCGGGATCTTGCGTTGAACTTTGTGCTCAAAGAACTGAATCTGTGGAAAGTGGCGCGTTTTGAAATCACGTCTAAAGCGGTGATGTCCAGAGAGGGCTTTGACGAGCGTGAAATTCAGCGACACGGAAACCGGCTGATTGCTCTGGTGAGGGAAGTGGAGCAGATGAGTGAGCTTGATTATCCGGAACGTTTAACGCGTTTGGTTGATCTGCCGGGCTATAAACAGATGGTAAAACGCATTAAAGATGAAGTGGTTGCGGTCTCTGAACAAACAGGATTGGCGCAGGAGTTTCTTGCATCGAAGAAACAAATCAATCAGTTGCTGAGCTGGGCCTGGAAGAAAGGATGTCCGGAAGATGCATTGCCTGAAATGTTATCCACCTGGCGCCGGGAACACTTTGCCCCTCGTGTTTTACCTTTGGTCACCAGCAAAACAGGCTGAAAACTGAAAAGTTTCATGAAAAAATCCCCGGCGTTGAAACCGGGGATTTTTTTATTTCTCGTCTGGCAAAGTCACATTCAATTCCAGAACGGACAGGTCTTCCTCTTTCTGATCGAGGTGGACCGTGACATGTTCCGGCGTGACATCAACATAACGGCGGATGACGTCCAGAATATCCTGCTTAAGCTGTGGCAGGTAACTCGGGCTGCCCATAGAGGCGGAGCGACGTTCAGCAACAATGATCTGCAGCCTTTCTTTCGCCACACTCGCGGTTGATTGTTTTTTGGGGCGGAAGAACTCTAGCAAAGCCATAGTGTGGTTAGCCTCCAAATATTCGTTTCAGGAAGCCTTTTTTCTCTTCCTCAATGAACCGGAACGGGCGTTCTTTGCCCAGCAAACGTTCAATTGTATCCTGATAAGCCTGACCCGCATCAGAATCAACATCAAAAATGACCGGTTCGCCTTTGTTTGAAGCATTCAGAACAGACTGGCTTTCCGGTACGACACCCAGCAAAGGAATGTGCAGGATCTCTTCGACGTCAGCAACACTGAGCATATCACCCTGAGTTACCCGGGATGGGTTATAACGGGTCAGCAGCAGGTGTTGTTTCACTGGTGTTTCGTTATTTTCAGCGCGACGCGATTTGGAGTCCAGAATTCCCAGAATACGGTCTGAATCCCGGACGGAAGCTACTTCAGGGTTTGTGGTAACAATGGCTTCATCTGCAAAGTACAGCGCCATTAATGCACCGGTTTCAATACCTGCAGGAGAATCGCAGATAATGAATTCAAAACCCATTTCATCCATTTCATTCAGAACTTTTTCGACGCCTTCTTTACTTAATGCATCTTTGTCACGGGTTTGCGATGCCGGAAGCACGTACAAGTTGTCCACGCGCTTATCTTTGATCAGCGCCTGATTCAGTTTTGCTTCGCCATTGATAACATTTACAAAATCAAACACGACCCGACGTTCACAGCCCATAATCAGATCAAGATTTCGCAGACCAATATCAAAATCGATGACGGCTGTTTTTTTGCCTTTCAGAGCAAGGCCGGACGCAATGGCCGCACTGGAGGTCGTTTTTCCGACCCCGCCTTTACCTGAGGTCACCACGATAATTCGTGCCATCTGTTTTATTCCTTTTTAAAGTTATACAGCCAGATGCGCTATATTTAAATTGTTGTCTATCAAAGAGATAACGACACTCGATCCCCAGTGAGATTCTTGAATCTTATCGCTCAGCCAGTAATTGCCTGCAATGGATATTAATTCCGACTGTAGATTATGGCAGAAAATCTGAGCGTTCGTCTCCCCACTGGCTCCGGCAATTGCCCGGCCACGCAAGCACCCGTAAATATGGATGCAGCCGTCAGCAATAATTTCAGCACCAGCGCTGACATGATTCAATACGACCAGATCGCAATTTTTAGCATAAATTTGCTGCCCTGAACGAACCGGGGAGCGAATCACTTTTGTGGGTTCCATGACAGGGCTGCTGGCTTTTGCCTGTCTGGCGGCATTCATGATGGCAAAACCTGCGGATTTTGCCTGAGCCTGTAAATGTGACGGCTTGCAACCACTGATGCCTACCGGGATCATCCCTGCATCCAGAATGCCTTGTCGCAACTGCCCGAAGTCAAGCTCCTGACTGGTTTTGCTGATATCAATCACCAGCGGGGCGTGAGCAAAGAATGCCGGAGCCTGCTCTACTTTATCCTTAAGAAAACTGATCGCCTGATCTAAACCGCTGTCAGCCAAGTGTAGTGATGAGAGCGTATAGCTGCCCCCTTTCAATTCTGCCGTTTTTGCCATGGCTTATTCTTCTTGCGCGGAGAATTTCGCGCTCAGGTACGTTATCACATAGGTTATAGCATGTTATATTCCCCGGCAGGTCTCAGCAAGTTCTCCTTGTCAGAGTTCGGTATAAAGTTTAAATGATGACCATGATGGTGACAGCACTGGGCAGAATGTCCTCCGTTCAGGAATGATTTCCGTTTGTCGTGGTCAGATAGTGGTGAAGGGTAACCAGCAGGTCTGCTTATGTTTTGTGCAATCTATAAAAGTCCTAAAAAAGACAACACTTATCTATACATCAACAAGAAAGATGATTTTTCAGAAGTCCCGGAAGCGTTACTGAGCACCTTTGGCACGCCTCAGTTCGTGATGGTACTCAAACTGAGTGAAGACAGAAAACTGGCCCTGGCTGATATCAGGAAGGTGAGGGAGTCGCTGTCAACGCAGGGTTATTACCTGCAAATACCACCACCAGTGACTAATCTTCTTGAAGAATACAAAGCAAAAAAAGCACTGAATAATACCTGACGGTGAAAAAATGGATATGCGGAAGCAATGGTTAGCGGCCCTGGTGGCCTTAGGACTTGGCCTTTCATCGCCTATGGCTGCGGCGGATGAAAGTTTTGACAATTATGTAACCGGGTTAAAGCAGGAAGCGCGAGCGAAGGGAATTGATGAATCGATTCTGGAATCTGCATTTGCCAATGTGACATTTATTGAGCGTGCGGTTACAGCCGATAAAAACCAGCCGGAGAAAAAACTCACTCTGGATGAGTATTTGCCGAAAGCGGTTCCGCAATGGAAAATTGCCCAGGCAAATAAGTATTACCACCAGCACAGGAAGGCACTGGAGCGTGTTGGGCGTCAGTATGGCGTACAGCCTCGGTTCATTGTTGCTTTGTGGGGAGTGGAGAGTAATTTTGGCAAGCTGACCGGAAGTTACAGCGTGATTGAAGCTTTAACTACCCTGGCATATGAAGGCCGGCGGGAAGCTTTTTTCCGTGAGCAGATTATGGCTGCACTGAGCATTCTTCAGGACGGACATATTACTGTGAGTGAAATGAAAGGTTCCTGGGCAGGGGCGATGGGACAACCACAGTTTATGCCGACTTCTTATCTGACTTTTGCCGTGGATGGAAATGGAGACGGTAAGGCAGATATCTGGAAAACGGAAGCGGATGTCTTCGCTTCGGCTGCAAATTATCTCAGTAAATCTGGCTGGGATGATAAATATACCTGGGGACGTCAGGTGAAGGTTCCTGATGGCCTGAGCGATGATCTGAAAGGGGTGGAACCTCAGAAGCGGAAAACGTTGTCTGAATGGCAGGCATTGGGTGTGCGTCGTTTAAATGGCTCAGCATTGCCTAAAGTTGATGTAGATGCCTGGTTAGTTCAACCGGATGATAATCATGGTCGTGCTTATTTGATTTATGGCAATTATCAGACATTACTGAAATGGAATCGCTCGCATTACTTTGCGCTGGCTGTGAGTACACTAGCAGACAGTATTCACTAATGGCATAGCCATTATTTAAGTGATTGCTCTAAATTGATGTTGGAAAAAGAAAAAGCCCGGCTAAAGTTGCCGGGCTTTTTGATCAAATCGAATCAGATTAGATCTTAAAGTCGTCCAGAGATTTACCTTCATCCAGCGCCTTTTTCAGTGCTGAAGGAGTACGGCCTTGGCCAGTCCAGGTTTTCTCTTCGCCGTTTTCATCGATGAATTTGTATTTTGGCGGACGAGCAGCACGCTTGGTTTTAGTTTTACCCAAGCTTGCCATCAGTTCTTCTGGGTCAATACCGTCAGCCAGCAGCATTTCACGGTATTGGTTCAGTTTGTCTTCGCGCTCTTTTTCTTTCGCGATTTCTTCTGCATCAGACTCTTCACGTTCGGTGACAACGGTCTGAAGTTTCTCCAGAGCTTCTTTCAGTTGCTCCAGTGAATATTCACGAGCAAGTGCACGAAGACTACGAAGGTTTAATAGCGCTTTCATTGCATCAGACATTTTAAATTTCCTATTGTCGTTATACTAATAATTAGTGAGAAAGTTTATATCAGCAATAGTAATACTTTTTAAACCTGTCTGCCAAATAAAATCTCAGTTTTACTGAGTTAATTCGATGGTTTTTTATCCGTGTCATAATGATTAATCGTCATCTGATGCGAAGAAATCAAATTTTTGCTTGTTAATAAATTGAGATAGTTCTAATTTTCTTAATGCGTTTGAATGTGAGTAATTTCATATTCAACATCGTAATCCTCGCTGTAAATGTAAGTAAATACAGTAAATTAGTAAGCGCTTATTCATCAGTATGAGTTAATCTTGTACTTTATAGGTTGCAAATCAGATAACAAAAAGTAGAATACGCGGTTCCTTGACTAAGGGTAGAGGTGCATTGTCTATTAGTAACTGGCGGGAGGTGACCCCGAAGAACGTCAGTGAAAGGAGCCAGTGCCGAAGTAAGGTTGAACTGTCAAAGCACCTTGCTGGGGTTGTCGCCAAATAGGGACAACACTGCCATAGTAATTTACATTTAACTATGGAGCGCTACTGTGGGGTCCGGAGAGGTGAAACCCGCCTTCCTATTTTGCTTCCCATCACGGTAAAGCCGTGTTCAGCAGTAGATCTCCAACCAAGATCGGTTGTAGTAGAGATCATGAACCTTGTAGATTTTTCCCAATCTTCCATTTCAGTCTTACCGCCCCTTGTGGCATTGAGTCTGGCAATTCTGACCCGGCGCGTTCTGTTGTCTTTAGGCATTGGTATCCTGATGGGTGCGCTATTACTGACAGACTTTAGTGCCGCGAATACCTTGTCTTATGTTGGCGGTAAAGTAAAAGGCCTCTTTATTGAAGATGGCGGTATCAATACCTGGAATATGAGTATTGTTGCTTTTCTGCTTTTATTAGGAATGACCACTGCGCTGCTGACATTGTCTGGTGGTACGCGTGCATTTGCACATTGGGCTCAAACAAAAATCAAAAGTAAACGCGGTGCAAAACTTTTAGCCGCTTTTCTTGGCGTGTTTATTTTTGTCGATGATTATTTTAACAGTCTTGCTGTCGGGTCAATTTCCAGACCGGTAACGGATCGTTTTTATGTTTCCCGTTCTAAGCTGGCTTATATTCTGGACTCGACTGCCGCACCTATGTGCGTACTGATGCCAGCCTCAAGTTGGGGGGCATATATCATTACAGTTGTTGGTGGTATTTTGGTTTCACATGGTGTTACAGAATATTCTGCACTGAGTGCGTTTATTCAACTGGCGCCTATGAACTTTTACGCAGTATTTGCACTGTTAATGGTATTCGTTGTGGCCTGGTTCCAATTGGATGTTGGCCTGATGAAAAAACATGAAGTGCAAGCCAGTCATGCGCTTGGGTTTGATCATGATGAAATTCATGCCGAAGCCAAAGATCTGAATGATGAATTAGAAATTGAAGAAAGTGAAAATGGGAAAGTAAGTGATCTCATTGTTCCTATTCTTGTGCTGGTTGCAGCAACCTTATTCTTCATGATTTTTACCGGTAACCAGAGTTTACAGGCAGACGGAAAACCTTTCTCTGTTCTGGGTGCGTTTGAATCAACAGATGTTGGTGCATCACTTTGTTACGGTGGTTTGCTGGGATTACTTTCTGCCTTGATTGCTGTCGGGCGTCAGGCAATTCCGGTTAAGCAAATTGTTCATGCTTTATGGATTGGCGCGAAATCAATGTTCGGCGCAATTCTGATTCTGTTCTTTGCCTGGACGATTGGCAGTGTGATCAGTGATATGGCCACGGGTAAATTCCTGTCGACGATGGTTCAGGGAAATATTGCTCCGGTGTGGTTGCCGGTTATTCTGTTTTTACTGTCAGGTCTGATGGCGTTTTCTACCGGAACGTCTTGGGGCACTTTCGGAATTATGCTGCCAATCGCGGGTGATCTGGCCGCTGCGACAGAAATCAGTCTGATTCTGCCAATGCTGAGTGCGGTGCTGGCGGGTTCTGTTTTCGGTGACCACTGCTCGCCAATTTCTGACACCACGATTTTGTCGTCAACAGGTGCACGTTGTAATCACATGGATCATGTGTCGACGCAATTGCCTTATGCTTTGTCCGTCGCTCTGGTGACAGCCGTGGGCTTTACCGTCTTAGGTCTGACAGACTCACTGGGGGTGTCCTTCATGGCTGCGACCGTCAGCTTCCTGCTGGTTTGTGTATGCCTTGGCTGGATTGCCAAGCGTCCTTTAAAAGGCACTCAGGAGCTGGCCAGGTAAGCTGATCTGCCTGTATGCGCTTCAAGCCGGTCAAGTGCTGCACTTGACCGGTTTTTTTTGTGTCCGGTCAGCCTGAGTCGACTGTCATGCTTGATTCATGAACGTATTGACGGGGAAAGACATGAATGGCACCGATTTGCTTCCAATTGAGAATCTTCTTCGGTAGCATCAGCCGTTATTCAGAGTTGAGCGGAAAGCCTGATGGCGCAAATGTATTTTTATTACTCGGCCATGAATGCCGGGAAATCGACGACATTATTGCAGTCGTCATTTAACTACCGTGAGCGGGGGATGTCGCCTGTCATCTTTACAGCGGCAATTGATGACCGGTTTGGGAAGGGGAAAGTCAGTTCCCGTATCGGTTTGTCGGAAGATGCAGAATTGTACGGTCCGGAAGATAATCTGTGGGATAAGCTTTCTCTGATGAATCACGCGTCTCGTGTAGACTGCGTGTTGATCGATGAGTGCCAGTTTCTGACCAAAACTCAGGTTTTACAGCTGACTGAAGTTGTCGATAAGCTTGATATCCCTGTGCTTTGCTATGGGCTGCGCACTGATTTCCGGGGCGAACTGTTTGAAGGCAGTCAGTATCTGCTGGCATGGTCTGACAAACTGGTGGAACTGAAAACTGTCTGCCATTGTGGCCGCAAAGCGAATATGGTGATTCGCCACGATGCCTCAGGCAAAGCCATTGCCGATGGTGATCAGGTTGAAATCGGCGGGAACGATCGCTATGTTTCGGTTTGCCGGAAACACTATAAAGAAGCGATTGAAGAAGCCCGAGAGGCCACTGAAACCGTATAAAAATAAAAAAGGAAGCTCAGGCTTCCTTTTTCCGTATCGGGGGCGGATTCAGCCCTTGTGTCTTTCCTGCAATTTGGCGACAACGTCTGCCAGACTCAATCCCTGATCCTGCAACAGGACAATCAGGTGATACAAGAGATCAGCAGACTCAGAAATCACTTCCGCCTTGTCACCCGACGTTGCCGCAAGCGCGACTTCAACGCCTTCTTCACCCACCTTCTGCGAAATCCGCTTGGTGCCACGGGCATAGAGGCTGGCGGTGTAGGAAGACTCGGGATCGGCGCCTTTACGGGCTGCCAGCACTTGCTCCAGTCGGTGAAGAAACACCAGATCGGGCATACTGGCATTTTCACCGTCGTCAGTACTGCCCTGATCGAAGCAGGTTGTTGTGCCCAGGTGGCAGGTGGGGCCAATCGGCTCGGCACTGACCAGCAGGGTGTCTTTATCGCAGTCGAGCTGAATTTGCTTGAGTTGCAGCACATTTCCTGAGGTTTCACCTTTGGTCCAAAGACGTTGCTTACTGCGGGACCAGAAAGTTACCTGGCGGGTGTCCAGCGTTTTATTTAAAGCTTCATCATTCATAAAGCCAAGCATCAGTACCTGACCACTGCGACAGTCCTGAACCACGGCGGGCACCAGACCATCGACCTTTTCCCAATTAATTTCACTGCTCAGGCTCATAGTCGGATCTCCACCTGTTGTTGTTGAAGGTATTGCTTCAGTTCGCCGATATTGATGATTTGTTTGTGGAATACAGATGCAGCCAGTGCACCGTCGACTCCGGCAATATTGAAGGCATCGGCAAAGTGTTCCATGGTACCCGCACCACCGGAAGCAATCAGCGGTACATGACAGATATCGCGGACCAGATTCAGCTGTGTCAGGTCATAGCCCTGACGAACACCATCCTGGTTCATCATATTCAGCACAATTTCACCGGCCCCGCGTTGCTGGACTTCCTGAATCCAGTCTGCGGTTTCCCACTGGGTGACCTGAGTCCGGGACTCATCTCCCGTGAACTGATAAACCTGGTATTTGCCGGTGTCCGCATCAAAGTAAGAATCGATCCCAACGACAATACACTGCACACCAAACTTATCTGCCAGCTCAGTAATGAGTACCGGATTGGCCAGCGCCGGTGAGTTAATTGAAATTTTATCCGCGCCAAACTGCAGGATCTGACGGGCATCATCGGCAGATTTGATACCGCCAGCGACACAGAACGGAATATCAATGACTTCGGCGACACGTTCCACCCAGCTTTTATCAACGACACGGCCATCGCTGGAAGCGGTGATATCGTAGAAGACCAGTTCATCAGCTCCTTCTTCAGCATAGCGTTTCGCCAGCGGGACGATGTCTCCGATAATCTCGTGGTTGCGGAACTGAACCCCTTTGACCACCTGACCATCACGAACATCCAGGCAGGGAATAATGCGTTTCGCTAACATGTCGGGCTCCTTAATCGTTCCAGCAGGCAAAAGCCTGTTCTGCAGTAAATTTGCCGTCCAGCAGGGCGCGACCGACAATCACACCTGCTACGCCGGTGCCTTTCAGTGCAGCAATATCATCCAGAGAACCGATACCGCCCGAAGACTGGAATTGTACGTCCGGGTATTGCGCGCATAAATCACGGTACAGGTCGACATTTGAGCCTGCGAGGGTACCGTCGCGTGAAATATCGGTACAGAGGACGTGTTTCAGTCCGACGGTGCGAAAATCTTCGATCAGGGCTTCAATGGTCACCCCGGAGTCTTCCTGCCAGCCGGAAACCGCAACTTTCCGCTGGCCGTTGTCATCAATGTTGATATCCAGTGCCAGTACGATGCGTTCCGGACCGTAGGTTTCCATCCAGCTTTTTACTGTCTCGGGCGTTTTGACAGCGGTGGAACCCACAACCACACGTTGCGCGCCGGCATCGAGTAAATCGGCCACGTCCTGTTCGGTACGCACACCGCCGCCAATCTGAATCTTAGCCGGGGTGCCGGCCAGCAGTGTCCGGATTAAACCGAGCTGGCGGGCAGAGGTATCTTTGGCGCCTGTCAGATCAACCAAATGCAACCAGTCAGCACCGGCTTGGTGGTACAGTGCAAATTGCTCAGCAGGATTGACTTTATATTCGGTCACCTGACCATAATCGCCCTGAAACAGGCGGACGACCTGACCATCTATTAAATCGAGTGCGGGAATAATCATAACCAGTCCTTGTCGTCCTACATTTCGAGAAAATTCTGAATTAATTGTGCACCGGCTTTCCCGGAACGCTCAGGGTGGAACTGCACCCCGTAATAATTGCCGCTCTGAACAGCGGCGGTAAATGGCTGTCCGTATTCACAACCGGCAATGGTGCGGCCCTGTTCGGTATGAAAATCCGGCATGGCGTAGCTGTGCACGAAATAAAAATAAGTCCCGGCCGGAATGTTTTTGAACAGCGGGTGGCCTTCCTCCGGCGTGATGGTATTCCAGCCCATATGTGGCAGCGGTAAGTCACCGGTCTGCATTTTGACGACCGGGGCCGGGCATAAATTCAGACAAGGCACTTTTTCAGTTCCATTCTGGCCTTGCTCTTCCGAGTATTCGCCGAGAAGTTGCATGCCAAGACAAATCCCCAGCAGTGGTTTGTCGACTTTGCTGACCAGAGAGATTAAATCGCGCTCCGCCAGGTTTTTCATTGCTTCACTGGCCGTGCCGACACCCGGCAGGAAGAGTTTGTCGGCTGCCAGAACGGTTTCAGGATCCCGACTGACAGTCACGGCATAACCGAGACGTTCAATGGCAAACCGGACAGAAGAAACATTGGCACAGCCTGTATCGATGATGACGACTTTCTGTGTGGACTGTGTCATTACAAGACCCCTTTACTGCTTGGCAGCTCGTTTCCTTCAACTTTGATTGCCTGACGCAGGGTGCGGCCAAAGGCCTTAAACAGGCTTTCGACAATGTGGTGATCGTTATCACCGGTCGAAGACAGGTGCAGCGTGCAGGCCAGAGTATCGGTCAGCGAACGGAAGAAGTGCGAGACCATTTCTGTCGACAGGTCACCGACTTGCTCACGGCTGAATTTGGCATCAAATTTCAGATAAGGACGGCCAGACAAATCCAGTGCACATTGCGCCAGACATTCGTCCATCGGCAGACTGAAACCAAACCGGCCAATGCCGCGTTTGTCACCCAGCGCTTCCTTCAGCGCCTGACCCAAGGCCAGTGCGGTGTCTTCCACACTGTGGTGATCGTCAATGTGCAGGTCGCCGTCAACCGTCAACTGCAGCTGAAAACCGCCGTGAGTGGCGATCTGATCCAGCATGTGGTCGAAGAAACCCATGCCGGTCTGAATTACATTTCCGCCAGTCTGATCCAGGTTCACTTTTACCTTGATGTCAGTTTCTTTCGTCTTCCGGGTAACTTCAGCAATCCGTGGCCGGGTGGTCAGATCGGTCACTATCTGTTGCCAGTCCATTTCACCGCGCTTGTACTGAATGCCGCGGATGGCCATGTTTTCGGCCAGTTGCAGATCGGTCTGCCGGTCTCCGATGACGGCGGAGGTTGCAAACTCGACTCTGCCTTGCTGCAGGTAGTCTTTCACCAGCCCCAGTTTTGGTTTGCGGCAGCTGCAATTGTCATGTTCAAAGTGTGGGCAGATCAGCACGTCATCAAAGCGGACGCCCTGAGATTCGAAGATCGCCATCATCATTTGATGCGGTGCGTCAAAGTCGGCCTGCGGGTAACTGTCGGTTCCCAGACCGTCCTGATTGGTGACCATCACCAGTTTGTAGCCTGCATCCTGCAGCTTTAACAGGGCAGGGATGACGAAAGGTTCCAGTTCCAGTTTGTCCAGACGGTCGACCTGGAAATCTTCCGGCGGCTCAACAATCAGTGTGCCGTCACGGTCAATAAAAAGAATTTTTTCCTTGCTCACAATGGGATCCTTCCAATTTATAAATTCTTGCCCAGCTGGGTACGGATAAAGGCGAGGGTTTTCTCACACTCATCACGGTTGCCGATGCTGATCCGGATACAATTTTCAATCGGGGAGCGTCGCAGAATAATGCCGTTATCCCACAGGGCCTGAAACAGAGCATTGCCGTCAGGGAAACGCACCAGCAGATAATTGCCGTAACCGTCGTAAACTGTGACCCCCGGCAGCATACTCAGACCCGCTTGCAGATAAGCGCGGTTGGCGCTCAGATCCAGAACCTGAAACTTGGTCTTGGCCAGACCGGCCGGAGACAGCGCCTGTATGGCGATTTCAGCAACGGGTACAGGTACAGGGTAGGGAGCGATCACTTTCAGCAGCATGTCAATGACAGCGGGATTTGCCAGCGTAAAACCGCAGCGCAGACCTGCCAGCGCAAATGCTTTTGATAGCGTGCGCAGGATGACCAGATTCGGAAATTGTGCCAGCAGATCGACCGTGGAGGCTTCCGGACAGAAATCGATATAGGCTTCGTCCATCACGACCAGGGCTTTGTCCTGAGTCATGCTCAGCAGCTCGATGATGTCTTCACGGCGGATCAGGTTGCCGGTCGGATTGTTCGGACTGCAGACAAAGACCAGTTTGACGTTATCCAGGTTCTCCCGAATTCCTGTCAGATCAAGCTGCCAGTCGCTGGTCAGAGGCACCTGTCTGACACCGACATCAAAGGTTTCAGCACTGATGCTGTACATCCCGTAAGTCGGCGGGCAATACAGAATGCTGTCCTGCTTTGGCTCACAGAAGGTCCGGACCAGCAGTTCAATGCCTTCATCGGCGCCACGGGAGGTCAGCACCTGAGATTTATCGACACCGGCATAATCGGCGTAGGCCTGAATCAGCGCATCCGGCTGACAGGTACTGTAGCGGTTCAGGCGATCACACTGAATGCTGTATTCATTGACGAATGGAGACTCGTTGGCATTGAGCCAGATATCACCATTGCCTCCCAGACGACGGGCAGACTGATAGGGGGTGAGATCGCGGACGGTTTTACGAGCCAGTAATTCAGGGTTCATATTAAGCCTCTTTCAGCGTCGAAGCGCTGGTGGAAGATAGTTTCAGTTTTTCTACCCGGATACTGACTGCGCGGCGGTGCGCATCCAGACCTTCCGCGGTTGCCATGGTCTCAACGGTCGGTGCCAGTCCTAACAGGCCATCGGCACTGAGTTCCTGCACGGTCATCCGTTTGGTAAAATCGGCCAGCCCTAGGCTGGAGTAAGTTTTGGTGTAGCCGTAAGTCGGCAGGACATGGTTGGTACCGGAGGCATAGTCGCCGACCGATTCCGGTGACCAGTGGCCCAGGAAAATTGAACCGGCATTATCGAGCAGTGTAACCAGATCGCGTGGATTCCGGGTCTGCACGATCAGGTGTTCAGGGCCGTAATGATTCGATATCGACACGCATTGCGTCATGCTGTCTGCAATGATAGTCAGACTTGACCCTAAGGCCTGACGGGCAATATCAGCCCGGGACAGACTTTGCAGCTGCTGACCGATGGCATCTGCGACCCGGTCGGCAATGCTTGGATCCGGCGTGACGAGCACCACCTGAGAATCCGGCCCGTGCTCGGCCTGACTCAGCAGATCAGCAGCGATGAAATCCGGGTCTGCTGTGCTGTCAGCGATCACCATGACTTCAGACGGACCGGCAGGCATATCAATGGCGGCACCATAAAAGTCATTACTGACCTGGCGTTTCGCTTCGGTCACAAAGGCATTCCCGGGCCCGAAAATCTTGTCGACCTTAGAGACGGTTTCTGTTCCGAATGCCATGGCCGCAATCGCTTGTGCGCCGCCAACATTATATACATCTGTTATCCCGCACAGTTGTGCGACGTAGAGAATCTCATCGGCAATCGGTGGGGGAGAACACAGAACCACACGACGGCAACCGGCTATTTGGGCTGGCACGCCCAGCATCAGTACAGTCGATGGCAGTGGCGCACTGCCACCCGGAATATACAGACCCACCGCATGAATCGGACGTGTCACCTGCTCGCAGATCACACCCGGCTGGGTTTCAACCTGCAGCGGCTTGGTTTTTTGCGCTTTGTGGAAACAGGCAATATTGGCATAGGCCTGCTGAAGCGCTTGTTTCATGTCATCGGTTAAACGATCTGCTGCAGCCTGGATCTCATCTCCGCTCACTTTGATTGAATCGGGACGGACTTTATCGAACTTCTCTGTCAGTTCCAGCAGCGCATCATCACCGCGTTTGCGCACATCTGAGATGACACCGGCAACAATGGTTGAAATATTTTCGCCTGCCGTGATGGCCGGGCGTTGCAATAACGATTCACGTTGAGTTTCACTCAGAGATTGCCATACAACCGTCTTCATGGGATTACTCCATCATCTTCTCAATGGGCAGGACGAGAATTGAGCTGGCGCCCAGTGTTTTCAGCTGTTCCATGGTTTCCCAGAACAGGTTTTCTGAGCTGACCAGGTGAACAGCAACCCGGCTTTTATCGTGTGACAGAGGCATGACTGTCGGGTCTTCTGCACCCGGTAACAGCGCAGTGATTTGCTCCAGACATTCTGTCGGTGCGTGCAGCATAATGTATTTGGATTCTTTGGCCTGAATGACCCCTTGCATCCGGGTCAGCAGACGGTCAATCAGCGCTTGTTTGTCTGCACTGAAATCGCCGCTGCGTTGGATCAGGACCGCTTTGGACTGCAAAATGACCTCTACCTCTTTCAGGCCGTTTGCTTCCAGCGTAGCACCGGTAGACACCAGGTCACAGATAGCATCGGCGAGACCGGCACGCGGTGCCACTTCTACAGAGCCATTGAGCATACAGGTGCTGAACGATACGCCTTGTTCAGTCATGTAGCGTTTCACCAGTTGAGGATAGGTGGTTGCAATGCGTTTACCCTGAAGATCCTGAGGTCCGTTGTACACTTCGTCTTTATCAATGGCGATGGAAAGACGGCATCCGCCAAAATCCAGCCGGCGTAATTTCACGTAGTGGCTGGGCTCTCCCTGCGCGGCGCGTTCAAGGCTGACTTCTTCCAGCTCATTCTCCCCAATGAAACCCAGATCAACAACACCGTCCATAATCAGTCCGGGAATATCATCATCACGTACTAGCAGCAGGTCGATTGGCATGTTTTCACTGTGAACTACCAGACGCTCACCAATCAGATTGAATTTTACACCGCAGCGTTTCAGCAGTTCTTTACATTCTGTGCTCAGGCGTCCTTTTTTCTGAATGGCGATACGTAGTCGTTGTGTTTGCATCATGATATTCCCTGTAGATTTGATTTATCTTTAAAATTCGGTGCTTAAACGAAAAACCCCCGGAAGATTTCTCTTCCGGGGGTCTGAATGCTGCTTTGTCGTAGCGACCGCTGGAAGAGGCGAACTTGTCGTCTTCCAGATGAGGCGTATCCTCCTGAAAGACTAGTCAGGATGATGGTGATGATGGTGTAGATTAACCATTGGGATACGCATAACTATGTACTCTATTTAAATCATTATTAATTGCGGGCTTGTCTTCACACTAACCAAGGTATTGGGAATTTGCAACAGTTAATTAGTACATTTTCAAAATTTATTGATAGCTGGTTTTCCGGTAGTCATCAGTTTACATACAGCATTTCTTAAATTTCTTACCGCTTCCGCACGGGCAGGGATCATTACGCCCCACTTTGACCGGGGCTGCATTTTCCGGATATTCGCCGTCAATATAGAACCATTGTTGACTGTTACCGACCATTTCACGTAAAAAACGGGATTTTTCGTGCAGACAGTGCTTTTCGCCCTGTTCCTGATAGAAGGCCTTGAACTCAACATAACCCTCAGTCTCACTGGCGATTTGACTGTCGCAGACTTCAAGTCTCAGCCACTCACTGTGAACCGATTCAGCAATTGCATCACGGTACTGTTCAGCTTTACAGCTGGGGTGGTAAGTGGCGACGACGAAATCGACCAGCCCGAGCACATGTGCACTGTAACGGGCGCGCATCAGCTGTTCCGGATGATGTGCGGCTGAAGGATTCTGATGGACAGGCGCACAGCAGTCTGTGAGTGGACGATGGCTGCCGCAAGGGCAAAGTGTTGTCTCTTTCATTGGTTATTGCAGTTCTTCAATTTGGGTGACCCATTCAACGGACTCCAGATAGCGCTTCGCAACGCTTTCGGTATTCAGTCCCAGTCTGCGGCACATTGCATCCACCTGCTCCCAGTCGGCATAGTCGTAGGCACAAACCAGCGAGAGCAGATGGCCCAGATCACCGTTTCGGCTGATCAGTGCATCCTGGATTGTGATATCTAATGGTAGCATTGGAATCAGGACATCCATTGGCTGATCCAAAAGAGAATCCAGCATTGAAAACAATCCCGTGAGGAAAGCCCGGTTGCAGTTCAGCTGCGGAGAAACGTCGGCTGCCAGCAGTTCACACAGGTGTGCCCGCTGCAGAGAGAGGCAATACAGTGATGGCGGCTTGTCTTTGGTGACATGAGATGTCGCTACAAAACTGATGAAACGGCGCAGCCTTTCCTGTCCCAGATAAATCAGTGCCTGTTTGAAAGATGATATCGGGACTGCACGATTTGAAGTGATCGCATTCACATGCCGAAGCAGTTTGTAAGAGAGAGACAAGTCGGTTGCGATGACTTCTTCAGCGGCGTCAAAGTCGACATCATCCTGGCAAATCTGCTGATAAAGGCGCAGCGTTGTCAGTGCTGACGGACTCAGGGTTTTTTGCTGCATCATCTCAGGTTTACTGAAAAAGTAGCCCTGAAACAGATGAAAACCCGCTGCTTTCGCTTCTTTGAATTCTGCGTAGGTTTCGACTTTTTCAGCCAGGAACTGAATGGGTTTGTCTTTATGACGGCGGATAAAAAAGCGTGCTTTTTCGATCGGTGTCAGTTGCAGGTCGAATTTGACAATATGTACATACGGCAGAAATCGGTTCCATTCCACGCTCGGATTAAAATCATCCAAGGCAATCAGATAACCTCTCTGAAACAGGTCCTTGACCTTTTCCAGGAGTTGCTCTGAAGGCGTGCAGTCTTCCAGGACTTCAATGACGAAGCTGTGGGACGGGAAGAGCAGTGGTGTACCTTGTAACAGGCTTTTTTCAGGGAAGTTTACAAAAGCGAGTTTGCCGCTGCATACATCGTTCGAACCGTTTGAGAAAAAGTTATCCAGCAAGAGGCGGTTAGTTGCTTCTTCCGGAGGAACATTGGGAAAACAGTTTCTCGGCCCGTCCCTGAACAGTAATTCATAGCCGATGGTCGTTTTATCTCGGTCTAATACGGGCTGTCTCGCTAGATATGAATACATGATATCAGTACTGTTGATGGTTATCGTTCTGTCGGCGAGGGCTTGCATAGCCTGAGTTTCTCGTTGGTGAATAGTCCGCATGACTGAGTTAGTCCATTCGATTACTTATAATTATCACCGTTGCGTAACATTAGCAGTAGAATTTTCTACCGGTTGTGACCTTTGGCGGAGAAATTACGCGGCTTGTGATCTTTAGCCCAAAAGAAAATGTGGATAAGTAAAAATAATACTCAAATCTGGTCGTGAGCGAAAGTGAAAACGACGAGAGATAACCCTGATGAATACTTTTTGAAGATTTTTTATCCCTTTCAGGCATCCGGGAATTGGCGGGTTTCGAGCTGGCAACTCTTTGGCGAACAACGCAGTACAGAGCCTTGATCATACCAGTCTCCCAAAACGGTTCTTGTGGCTTGCAGATTATCCGTGTTTATCTGATGAACCGCCGGGCGGTGGGTATGCCCGTGAATCATACGGGTGACTTTTTTCTCTTTCATCAGGTCAATCACGGCTTGAGGTGTGACATCCATGATTGAATTCGCTTTCATCTGATTGGTCTGACTGCTGTTAGAACGCATTTTACGGCCAATGGACTGTCGCCAGGATAGGGGTAACCGCAAGAACAGCCACTGAATGAAAGGGTTATGAACCTTTTTGCGATAGCGCTGATAATTTTCATCCAGCGTACACAGGGTATCGCCATGCAGTATGAGGGTCGGCGTGCCGTAGAGATCAATCACGGTGTGTTCAGGCAGCAAAGTGACTCCGGTTTCCCGGCTGAATTGTGAACCGATCAGAAAGTCCCGGTTGCCATGAATAAAATAGCAGGGAACGCCAGATTCGGTCAGCGCTTTGAACGCCCCTTTAATCTGTCGGTGAAACGTATTGTCGTCATCATCGCCAATCCACATCTCGAACAAATCACCCAGCACATACAGCGCCTCGCATTGGGTGGCTTCTTCAGACATAAAGCGCAGGAAACAATCGGTGATGTCAGGTCGATCCGCACTCAGGTGCAAATCTGCAATAAAGCAAGTGGTCATAGCGTCCGGAGAAAGTGGCCGGAGGAATCCGGCCACTGACAGATGATTATTCTTCGATGGTGACAGAGTTGATCACAACTTCTTCTACAGGAACATCCTGGTGTACGTAACCCCAGTTGCCTGTCGCCACAGATTTAATCTTGTTGACGACGTCCATACCTTCAACCACTTCACCGAATACGCAGTAACCCCAACCGTCTGGCGTTTCAGATTTGAAGTCCAGGAAGTTGTTGTCGTTAACGTTGATGAAAAACTGAGAGCTGGCAGAGTGTGGTTCCATGGTACGTGCCATTGCAATCGTGCCAGTTTTGTTGCTCAGGCCGTTATTCGCTTCATTCTTGATTGGCGCACGGGTTTCTTTTTCTACCATGCCGGAAGCCATGCCGCCGCCCTGGATCATGAAGCCGTCAATCACACGGTGAAACAGCGTGCCTTGATAGAAACCGTCACGGCAGTACTGCAGGAAGTTCGCACTGGTCTCTGGTGCTTTTTCTGTGTCTAGCTGAATTTTAATATCACCAAATGTGGTGTGAAGCGTTACCATGAGCTTATCCTTTACTGGAGTGTATTGCTTTTAAACCCTGAATTCTAACGAACTAAGGCTAAGCGTCAATACAAGTTTGCTATCAATCTGCCCGGAATGGACAGGCGTAATCCTTTAACTATAGAAGAGGGTTCGGAGAGGTAAAATCGGTCGCGAATATCAGGCTGATACCGCAATTTCCCTTGCCTTCAAAGGTCATTAAAGGTGTAATTAGCCCTTTAAATCGTAACCCCAAAAATGAGTAATTATCAGACATGTTAAAGATCTATAACTCACTGACAAGACAAAAAGAGGAATTTAAACCCATCGTGCCAGGCAAAGTCGGCATGTACGTCTGCGGGGTTACCATTTACGATTTGTGTCACATCGGCCACGGTCGAACTTTTGTCGCATTCGACGTGGTGTCGCGCTATCTGCGTTACAGCGGTTATGACCTGACTTTTGTCCGTAACATCACAGATATTGACGACAAAATCATCAAACGCGCTGCTGAGAACGGTGAAAGCTGTGACTCTCTGACAGAGCGTCTGATTGGTGAAATGTACACCGATTTTGATGCACTGGGGATGGCGCGTCCGGATGTGGAACCGCGTGCGACTAAATTTATTACGGAAATCATTGCACTGTGTGAACGCCTGATTGAGCGCGGATTCGCGTATGTGGCGGACAACGGCGATGTCATGTTCGAAGTCAGCAAATTTGATGAATACGGCAAGCTGTCCGGCCAGGATCTGGAGCAGCTTCAGGCCGGCGCCCGTGTTGATATCGAAACCGCCAAGCGCAGTCCGTTGGATTTTGTCCTGTGGAAAATGTCCAAGCCGGGTGAGCCGACCTGGGAATCCCCATGGGGACCGGGTCGTCCGGGCTGGCACATTGAATGTTCTGCGATGAACTCTGCCATTCTGGGCGATCATTTCGATATTCATGGCGGCGGCTCTGACCTGCAATTCCCGCATCATGAAAACGAAATTGCTCAGTCCTGCTGTGCCCATGATACTCAGTATGTCAATACCTGGATGCACAGTGGCATGGTGATGGTTGATCGTGAGAAGATGTCTAAATCACTGGGGAACTTCTTTACCATCCGCGATGTACTGGGTTATTACGATGCTGAGAGCGTACGTTACTTTCTGATGTCCGGGCATTATCGCAGCCAGCTGAACTACAGCGAAGAAAACCTGAAGCAGGCCCGCTCTGCGCTGGAACGTTTATATACGGCACTGCGCGGACTGGACGAGACCGTTGCCGCGCAGGGCGGTGAAGCTTTTGTTGAGCGTTTCAAAGCTGCTATGGATGATGATTTCAATACGCCTGAAGCGTATTCAGTGCTGTTTGATATGGCCCGTGAAATCAACCGTCTGAAGACTGAAGACCTGGCAGCCGCTTCTGCACTGGGTGCGCGCTTGCGTGAACTGGGCAGCGTACTGGGCTTGCTGGCACAGGAACCTGAAGCTTTCCTGCAAAGTGGTGCCAAAGAAGATGATGTGGCTGAGATTGAAGCGCTGATTCAGCAGCGTCTGGATGCTCGTGCCGCGAAGGACTGGGCAGCCGCAGATGCCGCGCGTGATAAACTGACCGCAATGGGCATTATTCTGGAAGATGGCCCTCAGGGCACCACGTGGCGTCGTAAGTAAACGGTCAGACGATTCGTTGGTTTCTGAACGTCAGAAATAACATTTTTATCAAGAAAGAGCTGTGTTTGATGCACAGCTCTTTTTTTGTAATTTTTCTCTCCGATAAATCATGAATGAATAGCAGTATTTATCAGTGATGGTCATTCTTTGCCCAATTTAAATTGTTTATAAATAACAATTTTTATCGATAAATCTATCTCTAACTCGTACTTATCTGCTTAATAACTAAAATCTTTGTAATTATGATAATTTTTTCATACATATCTTGATATGTTTTGCAAAATTTTAAAACATTCATTTGAAAAATGAATTCGCCGCTAGAGTTACTTTTACGTAACATTTTTCGTAACTTTGGCGGAAGATCTTCATGAGAAGAAGGACATTTTTGAAAGGGCTGGCGGGCGCTGCGATGGTACCGGTCAGCGGCATGACGATGAGTGCAGAGTCTTCATCATCGTTTCCGCAGCGTATCATGGATGCGCACCTCACTGACCGTTCAGGTGAGTTGTCTGTACTGTCCGGTCAGCTTCCGGATGACATCCACGGGCATGTCTTTTTTGCCGAAGGTATCCCCCTCGAAGAAGGGCATTTTACGCCCAGTGGCCGGGGCGCACTGACCCGGATTGATCTCTCCCAGCAGGGTGTCCGCTTTATCCGAAAAATGATCAATACCCCATCAGTGCTGATGCAGCAGCATATCGACAGCTGGCCGGACCGCTTCAAACTTATGGGGGGGATGGCGTACTACAGCCCAACGATGGGGTTTGTAAATACCTGCAATACGGCACCAAATTACATGGGGAACAAGCGTTTTGCCCTGAGTTTTGAAGGCGGCGTGCCTTACGAGTTTGATGCTCAGTCACTCGAACTGGTTACGCCGATCGGTCATTACGACGAATGGGAAAGCAGCCTGCCGCCACTGATGGATGTACTGACGCCGGAGAAATGGTTATTCCCGCAAGTCCGGACCACGGGACATCCCTATTTTGATCTGGAAACCAATGACTGCTTCACCATCAATTACGGCGGCAATATTGGGAAACTTGGGACGCGTCACGGCTTCATTCATTTAATCAAATGGGATCAGAAAGGGGCCTTGCAGCGCTGGCAGGTGATGGGCCGCGATGGCCGCCCGGCATTTATCGCGGCAACCGCGCATTCGCTGGGAGTAACACGCCACCATATCCTGGTTTTTGAAACGGCTGCTCAGGTTGAGCCACTGCGCATGATCGGAATTCGCAGTGTCGAGCCGCAAAAACACCGGACGCCGGTCTGGGTGATCCGCAAAAAAGATCTGCTGGCGGGAAAGACACAGGTTATCGCAGATTATCTTGAGCTGGATTTTGATACCTCAGATGTTATGTGTAATTACGATGACCATGACCACGAAATTACCCTGTATGGCCAGTATCTTGGCGCAATGGATAAATCGGAGCCGCAATATACCTGGGACCGGCTGCATTTTGGTGGACGGGTCTCTGCAAGGATTGCAGGCTATCCGGCCGCCCCGGTGGATGTGGGCGGCTTAACCCGGACCCGCATTCAGGTGAAGTCAGATGCAGTGCGGGAGATCCATGCGGACTTCCGGTTACTGCGTGATGATCAGCTGTTCTGGGACATGAACGATCCCGCCTATCAGGGCCATTTCCAGTTCCCGGAAACGTTCGAGCATATTTACTGGGCTGCTGTTGGTTACCGGCCGGAGCATGTTGTGTCGCGGGTCGCGAAAGCTTATCAGGATTATCCGAATCGTCTGTTCACCAATGACTCACTGCCGCAGGAAACGCAGCCTTCTGCACTGGTGCATCTGGATTGTCTCACCATGACTCTGACGGATGCCTATCAGTTTCCGGCAGACTGCGTGATGCGGACACCGCAGTTTATTTCCCGGCCGAATGCAACTTCTCAGCAGGATGGCTACCTCTTTACTGCCGTGGTGCGTCAGCAACCGACACATGGCCTTGGGAATGGCAAGGAAATCTGGTTGTTTGATGCACAGAATCTGGCGATGGGACCCATTGCGATTCTGGGGCATCCGGATCTGAATTTTGCCACGACCAATCATGCACTCTGGGTCCCGGAAATTGATCGGCGGCCTGACAACAGTTACCGGGCCAATGTGGGTGACTTTTTCCGCTCCCGTGCGTCGTCGCACAGGGCATCGGTCAGGAAGGTAATTGAAGAACAAATATTACCGCGTTTTGGCTAGGACAATGGCTCTGGTGACGAACTCTGGATGGGTTCAGCTTCTGCTGTGAGTCGCAAATTATAAGGATAAAATCATGAAGAAAGTCGGACGACTGCTGTTAGCCGGGGTGGCGGCTGCTGGTGTGGCATTTGCGCTCCACTCGAATGAACCGGAAAACACGCTCTCAAATTATCAGGGAACTTACACCTGTCATCCCGGTGTCATCTACGATCCCACTTCGGTAGAGGAAGTGCAGTCCATTGTGGAAGATGCGCTGGCTCAGGGCAAAACGGTGATGACCGGGAACCGCAAGTTTGCCAGCCAGATTGATGCTGCCTGTGCGGCTGACGAGCAGGTTCAAATCACACTGAAAAATATGGATAAAATTGTTCAGTTTGATGCTGCAAGCAAGCAAGTCACGGTTCAAGCCGGAATGCGATTTAACGATTTGAATGATTTTCTGCGCTCGCAGGGGCTGGCCGTCAATATGGTAACCGAGCTGGGCACCTTTACCATTGGCGGGATGCTGGGCAGCGGTACTCATGGCTCTACCCTGGAAAAACCCAGTAATATGCTGGCGGACTACGTCACCCGTATGAAAATCGTCGACGGACAGGGGCAGGCCAGAGTACTGACGGGTGATTTGCTCGATGCGGCCCGGGTGAATCTGGGGGTACTGGGTGTGGTTGTTGAAGTCACACTGCAACTGGAAGACGCCTTTAAAGTGAGGGCAGACGTCAAAGGTTACCTGAGTGATGAAGGGCTGGAAGACAAAGTCCTTGAGATTGCCCGCAGTAATTACTCGGCCAATATTGCCTGGTTCCCGGGGCTGGGTCGTTATACCACGACACTGTACAACTCGGTTCCACTGGATACACCGGGAGAAGCTTATAACGCTCAGGCTGATGTGTCTGATGTGCAGGAGTTTTTCTTCGGATTGCTCTTTAATGCGGCGCATGAGTTCCCGGGCAGCGGTTTACAGTGTCTGGCAGCCAAAGCCCGTTATCAGGCCAGAGCGAATTCATATTTCCGGGATATTCAGACCGGTAAGAAAATCAGCAACCCTGTCGGCTATTCCGACCAGATGCAGTACTTCAAGTGTAAGGACCCGAACAAGTGTATCTGGGACCGGCTGCCCATCGCACTGCAGGAAGTGGCCATTGATATTGAACAGTTGCCCGACTGGATCCGGGATGTTCGTCAGATTGTTGCAGCCCATCCCCGAACCTGTTTCCCGCTCAACGGTATTTATTTCCGGTTCGGTCAGGCCTCGAAAAGTTACATTGGCATGAGTGCAGATCGCGATACGGCGTTTGTCGGCATCGAATATACCCTGCGTCAGGAAGGGAAGAAGGAACCGAAAAACTATTTCGTGAATCTGGAGATCGAACAGTTGTCGCTCCGGAAATACGGTGCCCGTCCGCACTGGGGGAAAAACTCCGTCGCCATTTTCGAAGACATGCCGGCACGCTTTAACCGCTGGCCGGAATTCCTGCAGGCCAAAAACGAGCTGGATCCGTTGAATGTCTTCACCAATCCATTCTGGGAGCGGGTCAGTGGGGAGATTCCGCTGGAAGATTATCTGACTCCCGGGTGTAACACGCGCGGGGAGTGCTACTGCCAGATGGATGAACACTGCCCGACAGGAACCAGCTGTCAGCCCGGCCGTTACTTTACGGACGCACGAATCTGTCGCTGAGGCGTTCTTTCAAACGTGGCAGCGATTCAGCTGCCACATTTCTTTGCATGAAAAGGGATGTGACGATGAAATCAATCATCACCTGGTGTCTGCTCATGTCTGTGAGCTGGACATGTCAGGCGACACGTCTGGATGACATTCGCCCGCACACACCGACCAGCAACACCTGGAGTGAACAGTGGTTCTATTATCTCAATGATCCGCTGGTGGGGTATTTTAAAATCAGTGCACAAACATTTCTTACCCCTGATCTTGACCCCCAGGCTGAGCATGCATATGTACACGTCGTTTATGCGCCGGTTGGGGGACAACAGGTTGTGTTGGATCAGTATTTTGATCAGGTTGAACTGGAAGGTCAGCCCGGCAGCGAAGCGTTCCGGTTTTCTGTGCCGGATAAGGTCGACATTGATCAGGATGGCATTCGTCTGAATCTGGAGAATCTGAGCTTTCATCTGAAATACACCGGAGAGCACCGCCACTACACCGGCGGATCAAATCCGGGTCAGAATCCGTTCGGGCTGATTGGCGATTTTCCCGGCGTGGCTGTGAATTACTTTGTTTATTCGATGGGGACGCCCAGTCAGTATGAATTCCGGCTCGGGGAGATCTCTCATACCGGAGAGGGGGTGACTTATCTGGACAAGGGGTGGTTTGATGCCAAGAAAAGCGAAGGATTTTCTTTTTTAGGGGCATTTACGCCGGAAAGGCAATTGATGATGACCGGCGGTTCACAGGGAGGGTTGCCTCTGGAGCTCTGGGTTGGCCGCTATGTGTCAGAACAAGCAGATATTCTGCTACATCCGTCTCTGGTGGGCTTGAGTGTTCAGAAAGAATCCAATGCCTGTAACGGCTACCTGAAACTGACCATCACCAAGCTCGGGAAGAAAATTGAAGTCGAAGCCAGTTCTGATTTGACCGATTTTTATATTTCGGAAATGCCTTCGAAAGTCGTCTTCGGGCAGGACCAGCCCATTATGAAATCGATGAATGCCCGGATTACCGCCAAAGTGTACCGGTGGGGCCGGCTGGTGGATACTATGGAAGTGCCTCAGGGGTTACTGGAATTTAGTGGCAGTGAGATGTGCCCGCAGTAAAAAAAATGTGTATGTCCGGCGAGAAAGAAATCTCCGGACATACATTGCTGGACTGATTCAGCTTTCTGTCGTCTGAACGACCCGATCATCAGGGTCAGCCAGCTGGCTGCCACAGTGCTTACAAAAGACAGCATCAGGTTCATGGCCAGCGCGGGAACAGTTCATGCATTTCACCAGCGTACGGTGCAGCTGGCTCTGATGGCCTATCTCTGCCGTAATAATGCCGGTTGGGACGGCAATAATGGAGTAACCCATCAGCATGGTAAATGAAGCCAGCGCCTTACCCAGGTCAGTCTGAGGTACGACATCACCATAACCGACCGTTGTCAGTGTCACGATGGCCCAGTAAATGCTGTAGGGAATACTGGTAAACCCATGTTCGGGCCCTTCAATCACAAACATCAGCGAACCGAAAACGGTAACCAGTACAGCGACAGTCGTGAAAAAGATCAAAATTTTCCGGCTCGATTGCAGCAGGGAACGGAGCAGCAGATTCGAGTCCTGTAAGTAGCGCATGAGTTTCAGCACCCGGAAAATCCGCATCACCCGCAGAAGTCGGATGACCATCAGATAATGGGCTGTCGGGAACAGGAACACCAGATATGTGGGCAGGATGGCTAATAAGTCCACAATGCCATAAAAGCTGCGTGCATAGGCTGCTGGTTTCGGCGAGCTGTAGAGACGCAGCAGGTACTCAATCGTGAATACCAGCGTGAATCCCCATTCCATCCAGTAAAACACTTTGCCCCACAGCGCGCCGATACTGCTGACTGAGCCAAGCATCAGCACAGTAATAGAAGCAAGGATGGTCACAATGAGTGCAATATCGAAGGTTTTACCGGCAGGCGTGTGGGTACCAAAAATGGTGACGTAAATGGTTTCCTGCAATGACGAACGGGACATAAATACAATCTGAAAGGTGAAAAAACAAAAGCATACCCAAGTGTAGCGACCGTTGCTATGGCGTTGTTCAATGTCTTTGGGAACTGGGAAGCGAAATACGATTTTGTTTTCATATCGTGAGACTTCCTCCCTGAAGTGATATGCTCTTTGTTGCTCAATTTCGGGTGAAAATTTATACAGTGAATTTATCGTGACGTACCAATGTGGATTAGGCTTTATGGGATAGCAACCATCCTCATGATGGGCCATCCCGGGCTGGATGCAGCGGAACATGCGGTTTGTTGTGCTAACGAAATTTATTTTCAGTCGAGTAATTTTTTTTCAAGATCAATTCAGTGCACATTGGCTGACTATTGAATTGGTTGAATATATGTTGCTTTTAAGTATCTGATTTTTTGAGTGAATTTTTCTTCATTTGAAGTGTTGTTGAACTGTGCACTTCACATGATCCAGATCAAGTCTTTTACGAAGATGAAGTCATAAAATCAGTTTTGAAAGCAATTTACTAAGAGTGCGACATCGGCGATAAGCGCCCTTATGGCAAGGATTTAAGACGTATCCTTACTAAAAAGTTTTCAATCTTAAAGTTAGGAGTTGACTATGCCTGTCACGAATTTGGCTGAACTCGATGCAATGGTTGCCCGTGTTAAAGCAGCACAGAAAGTGTTTGCGACGTACTCTCAGGAGCAGGTCGATAAGATCTTCCGTGCGGCTTCACTGGCGGCAAACAATGCCCGTATTCCGCTGGCACAGCAAGCGGTGAATGAGTCTGGCATGGGTATTGTCGAAGACAAAGTGATCAAAAACCACTTTGCCTCTGAATTTATATATAACAAATATAAAGACGAAAAAACCTGCGGCATTCTTGAAGAAAATGATGAATTTGGCACGCTGACGATTGCTGAGCCGGTGGGCCTGATTTGCGGTATTGTGCCAACCACCAACCCGACGTCAACAGCGATCTTCAAGTCTCTGATTTCACTGAAAACCCGTAACGGTATTATCTTCTCGCCACACCCGCGTGCGAAAGAATCAACCAATGCTGCGGCCAAACTGGTGCTGGATGCTGCGGTTGCCGCAGGTGCACCGAAAGATATTATCGGCTGGATTGATCAGCCATCGGTTGAGCTGTCCAATGCACTGATGAAGCATGACGATATCAACCTGATTCTGGCAACCGGTGGTCCGGGCATGGTGAAAGCGGCCTATTCATCTGGTAAGCCTGCCATCGGTGTAGGTGCCGGTAACGTGCCTGTCGTCATTGATGAAACAGCGGACATCAAGCGTGCAGTTGCTTCTGTCCTGATGTCAAAAACTTTCGATAACGGCGTGGTCTGTGCTTCAGAACAGGCTGTGATTGTCATGGATGAAGTCTATGACGAAGTGAAAGAGCGTTTTGCAAGCCATAAAGGTTATGTGCTGAGCAAAGAAGAAGCTGACAAAGTCCGTAAAGTGATTCTGATTGAAGGCAATCTCAACGCGAATATCGTTGGTCAGCCGGCAACCAAGATTGCTGAGATGGCTGGGATTGCGGTTCCTTCAGACACCAAAGTGCTGATTGGCGAAGGTGTTGCGATCACCATTGACGAAGAATTTGCGCATGAAAAACTGTCTCCGACTTTGGGGATGTTCCGTGCGAAGACATTCGAAGATGCGGTTGATATGGCCTGTCAGATGGTTGAACTGGGCGGTATCGGTCACACGTCCGGCCTCTATACCAACCAGGATATCAATGAAGATCGTATCAAGTACTTCGGTGACAAGCTGAAAACAGCGCGTATTCTGGTGAACATTCCTACCACTCATGGTGGTATCGGTGACCTGTATAACTTCAACGTGGCACCATCCCTGACATTGGGTTGCGGTTCATGGGGCGGTAACTCTATCTCAGAGAACGTGGGTCCTAAGCACCTGATCAATAAGAAAACTGTCGCAAAACGGGCTGAAAATATGTTGTGGCACAAACTGCCGAAATCTATCTACTTCCGTCGTGGCAGCCTGCCGGTTGCGCTGACTGACCTGGAAGACAAGAAACGTGCATTTCTGGTGACAGACCGCTTCCTGTTCAACAATGGTTATGCGGACGAAGTGATGTCGCTGCTCAAAGCGCAGGGGATGGATGTGCATGCTTTCTACGATGTGGAAGCAGACCCGACACTGACCGTGGTGAAAAAAGGTGCGGAAGCGATGAAGAGCTTCCAGCCGGATGTCATCATTGCACTGGGCGGTGGTTCACCGATGGATGCTGCGAAAATCATGTGGGTAATGTACGAGCATCCGGACACGCATTTTGAGGAACTGGCGATGCGCTTTATGGATATCCGTAAACGTATCTACAAATTCCCGAAAATGGGCAAGAAAGCTGAGCTGGTGTGTATTACAACCACCTCAGGGACTGGCTCTGAAGTAACGCCATTTGCAGTTGTGACTGACGATGAGACCGGTGCCAAATATCCGCTGGCTGATTACGAGCTGACACCTCAGATGGCGATTGTGGATGCCAACCTGGTGATGAACATGCCGAAGTCGCTGACTGCATTTGGTGGTTACGATGCCGTGACGCATGCACTGGAAGCTTATGTGTCTGTTCTGGCAAACGAGTACTCAGACGGTCAGGCACTGCAAGCCCTGCAACTGCTGAAACAGTACCTGCCATCAAGCTATGCAAACGGTGCGAAAGACCCGATTGCCCGTGAGAAAGTGCACAATGCCGCAACCATTGCCGGTATCGCATTTGCGAACGCTTTCCTGGGTGTGTGCCACTCAATGGCGCATAAGATTGGTGCAGAATTCCATCTGCCGCATGGCCTGGCGAATGCTCTGCTGATTGCGAACGTGGTGCGCTATAACGCCAACGATAATCCAACCAAGCAAACGGCTTTCTCTCAGTACGACCGTCCACAGGCACGCCGTCGTTATGCTGAAGTCGCGGATCATCTGGGTCTGTCTCTGCCGGGTGACCGTACAGCGAAGAAAATTGAGCGTCTGCTGAGCTGGCTGGACGAGCTGAAAGACAACCTGGACATTCCGAAGTCTATTCAGGCAGCGGGTGTGCCAGAATCAGACTTCCTGGCGAAGCTGGATGAGCTGGCCGTAGAAGCATTCGATGACCAGTGTACCGGTGCGAACCCTCGCTACCCGCTGATCACTGAGCTGAAAGAAGTGCTGCTGGCTTCTTACTACGGTAAAGCTTATGTCGAAGGTGAAACCGTTGAAGGCACCACTGTGATTCTGAAAAAAGCAGATCAGAAACCAGCGGAAGCAACAAAAGTCGCGGCACCTGCAGCAAAAGCGAAAAAAGTTGCAGAGAAAGCATAACGCTTAATCACTCTGCAGCATGAAAGAACCCGCCAATCGGCGGGTTCTTTTTTTGTGTGCATCTGTATGAACGACGTTTGTGTTCAGACGACTTCGGCTTCAATCATGCGGCCATTAAAATAGTCATTGGTGACTATGTACTCAGCGCTTCTGGCGATCTCGTACTGCATCGGCAGACTGAGCAGCGTACTGGGCGGCAGATCCTGCTTTTCGTCGAAAATCAGCGGAAATACGCCACCGACCCGGATTTTGTATTGGGCCAGTTCTTTGGACCAGCTCTGAGTAAATCCGGCCAGCATGGCTCTGGAACTGCTGTTGAGCGGGACCGGGTTGTCCGGTCTGCAGGCGGCAAGATTGATAATCACGCCATTCTGGTTGTGCGCCCGCATATAACCGGCTGTTTGTTTTCCGAATGACAGGAAAGCAGAGGTGCCTTCCGTCATCAGCTGGCAAAATTCTTCAACAGATGTTTGGGTTAAGAGCATCGGCATATCAACGCCTAACCAGCAGTTAATTAGCACATCAATTTTTCCATAATGCTCATGAACCGATTCGATCGCATGGGCGATCGTGGACTCTTTATTATCCGTCAGACAAAGTGCAAAGCAGTCACCGCCACGACTTTTGCATTCTTTGTAGTTGGTATCCAACCGATCTGATTCTGTATCCACGAGGGCAATTTTTGCCCCCAGTGAAGCAAAGTGGAACGACGCTGCTTTTCCTAATGGGCAGCCTGCAGCTGTAATCAGGATCACTGAGTCTGCAATATTCATAGCGCAATCTTCCTATTATTTGGATACACAGATATTGTTATGATGCTTCAACCAAGAAGGAGCCTTTCATCAATATTTATTCGTTATTATGTAAACTAATAACACCCCGATATTGTTAAATCTTAGTTAAGCACTTATGGAAAGCGGTATTCGATTGTTCGGCTTATGACACCTGTCACGAAATTTTTCGCTTTGTGATCCATCACGAAAAACATATCTAATTGACTGAAATATAACAGGAATAATCGGTGAGGTTAATCAGTTGAATTTGGCTACTGTGCCATACATTTCTGCGGAACGTTTCGCGCGGATGAGGTTCATGTATAGATCCTGTGGCGAACCCTTCATTGGCTCCTGCTGAACCGGAGGGAGACGGCGGCGCTCATGCCCGGACAGGTTATGGTACAGCTCTTCCGGCATGCCCTTGGTGTCCTGAGGCGGGAAGGTAATGGCAATCGGCTGTAAGGAACTCAGCAAGCGAGTTGCAATCAGTCCACCGCGATGGAAAGCGTCGGATTGCTCTGCACCCCGCGGGTAACAGTACTCGGATGTGGTGAGCGGGGCCGGGTCCTGCAGCTCAAAATAGGTCCGCAGCTGCTCTTCCGTGGTTCCGGGAGGCAGGGGTTTTTCTGTCGGGACAGTTTCCAGGTAATCCGGCGACAGCATCGCAAGCATCAACGCGAAGTCAGAACGGCGACCCTGCTCAACCGCATGGTTGAGGGAGTAACCGAGCTGTACTTCACTGATCAGCTGCGCTTTGTCTAGGGTATGGATTTGCATGGAGTCCGACAAAAAATAAAACCTGTACACTCTCTATCGGACGCTTTACAAAAATCTTTAGAGAAATTAACGCGGATTTGTTTGGATATTAACCAATCGATTCAATTGCATGTCGCATCCGGTCGATGGCGAGCGTCAGTGTATCAGTTGTGCACGCAAAGTTCATTCGGATAAAGCCCGGATGCCCAAAATCTGCACCGGGAGAAAAGCCGACACCAGCCGCTTCAAAAAAGGCATGCGGATTTTCAACAGGCAACTCAGAAGCATCTATCCAGGCCAGATACGTGGCTTCAATCGGGTGAAGTTTCAGCCCGGGCATTGCGTTGATCTCTTTCATCAGCCGGTCTCGGTGCTGGCGCAGGTAATTGAGCTGTTGCGTCAGCCAGGGCTGGCAATCCCGGTAGGCAGCTTCAGCCGCGGTGTAGGCCAGTACGTTCATGTCAGGTACAATCCCGGCCCGGACCCGGTTGAAGCGACGTCTGAGCTCAAAACTCGGAATAATGGCCATTGCGGCACCCAGTCCGGCAATGTTGAAAGTTTTGCTCGGTGCAATCAGAGTAATGGATCGTTGTGCGGCATCTTCATCCAGGCTGGCGAAAGGAATATGGTGTGCCTCTTCATCTAAAATCAGGTCGCAGTGAACCTCATCAGAACAGACGATGAGATCATGCTTTTTCGCGAAGCGGTGCAACGTGTTCAGTTCACTGCGAGTATGCACGGTTCCGCCCGGGTTGAGGGGATTACAGAACAGCATCAGCTTACTGTCGTCTGGCACTTCGGTTGCTTCAAGATCCGTCAGCCAGCGTTCATGCTGCAATTTGACCGGGGATAAAGTCAGAGGCCGCTGGGCAAATTTTGCTGCCGTAACGAATTTGGGATAAATCGGTGCTGGCGTGATGACGCCTTCATGACTGTCCGTACAGGCGCGAACGGCCAGATTGAGACCACTGACTAAACCGGGCAGATAGACAATCCATTCTGGTTTAATGTGCCAGTGATATCGCTCCGCCATCCGTTCAACTATTAGTTCGGTTAAGGAAGCCGGTGCCGAGCCATAGCCGAAAATACCGTGGTCGACATGACGGTGCAGGGCGCCGGAAATCGCATCTGGTACTTTAAAATCACTGTCGGCAACCCACATAGGCAAAATATCTCTGCCTTGATATTTCTTCCACTTGATGCTGTTACTGCGGGTACGGTCAATATGCTGATCAAATAAGTGCAGATCTTCTGACATCGGCTTTCTCTGGCAAGTTGATGATATCTTTCAGTGATTATGCGATGAATCAGTCAGATGAAGAAAGCCCCAATCTTGGATTGGGGCCTGATAGATATCAAAACAGTGGTTTTGCACCAAACTGGTCAGCGGCATAAGCGACCCGTTCGGCAGGAGAGGGGATCTTGGACGGCGTGCCCAGGCTTTCAATGTGATGCAGTCGTGGCAGCAAGCCACATCCGTTGGCTATCTGAATTGCCAGTCCGGGACGTGCGTTGAGCTCCAGGACCATAGGTCCCCGGACTTTATCCAGCACCATGTCTGTCCCCAGATAGCCCAGCCCGGTCATTTCCCAGGCGCCGGATGCCAGCTCCAGTAGTTTTTGCCAGTTGGGAACACACAGTTCACTCAGCTGGCGCTCGGTATCCGGGTGATGTTCAACCGGCTGGTTAAACTGAACCGCCCGCACGGCTTTTCCGGTCGCAATATCAATGCCGACCCCGACAGCGCCCTGGTGCAGGTTTGCCTTTCCGTCGGAGGCTGCGGTCGAGCAACGCATCATGGCCATCACCGGATAACCTTTAAAGACAATCACCCGAATGTCCGGCACGCCTTCAAAGCTGAAGCCATCAAAGACATCATCAAACTGAATCAGGTTTTCGACCATCGCCACATCGTTTTTTCCCCCCAGCGAGAACAGGCCAGCCAGGGTATTGGTGATATGACGCTCAACATCCTGCTTGTTGATCACGGCACCGGAGGGCTTGGTATACAGGCCGTTTTCATGTTTGACAATGACCAGAATGCCTTTACCGCCAGAGCCCTGTGCGGGCTTAATGACAAACCCGGGCCAGTCTCGGACCATGTCATGAATTTCTTTGACATGAACCTGACTCCGGATCACCCCGATGAGTTCAGGGACAGTGGCGCCTGCGCGCTGGGCAAGGATCTTGGTTTTCAGTTTGTCATCAACCAGCGGGAACAAACTGCGATCATTATACCGGCCGATATAACTGTGATTTCGCTTGTTCATACCCATAATGCCGCGCTCACGCAGCCGCCATGGCATGGTGTAACGGGATAAAAACATGGCTTAATCCTCCGCCAGCGGCTTAAAGCGGCGCAGTTCGCTGAGGCGGTAGCCGGTGTAGTTACCCAGCATGAGGATCAGAGCCATCACAATGAGTTGCAGACCGATAAAGTTGAAGGTCAGGTGGCGGATCAGGTCATTGGTCATCGCGACATAGACAATAATCGCGGTCAGCAGCGAGCCGCCGCCCTGAATCAGCACTTCTTTTGCCCCTTCTTCCTCCCACAGAATGGACATCCGTTCGATGGTCCATGACAGGATGATCATCGGGAAGAAGGTAATAGTCAGGCCTTCCACCAGGCCGATCTTAAAGGCCACGACAGTGAAAATAGAGATGATCAGTATAACCGATACAATGACCGCAGATATCCGGGCGACAAGCAGTAAGTTCAGCCGCGAGAGATAACCCCGGATGATCAGACCGGTGCCGACGATCAGCAGGAAGCCCAGAACACCAGTCACCAGCTGTGTCTGCACGAAGGCGACAGCAATCAGTACCGGCATGAAGGTTCCCGATGTTTTCAGACCGACAATAATTCGCAAGAACACCACGATCAGAGCGCCAATCGGCACCAGCATGATGGTTTTGAACATCGCCTGTTCTTCAATCGGCAGACTGTGAATGGAGAAGTTCAGCAGATCTTCCGCCTGTATTTTTTCCCGGGTGGCCTGCTGAGGCGTAATATCCTGAGAAATAATTGAAAAACTGATATTGGAATTGCGTCCGCCAATCACATCTAGCAGGGAGTGGCCTTGCTGGTTCCAGACCAGCACATCATTGGGTTTGCCTTCCTGCCCGGTGTGTGGGTCAAACAGGTGCCATTTTTCGCCACCCCAGACTTCAACCATCGGTGTGATGCTCTGACGTCTGCGGCCATCTTCAAGCTGTAAGCCGCCCACCAGACGGGCATGAATGCCTTCCATGGAAAGCAAAAAAACAACCACGTTTTCTTTCTTGAAAGAATTCAGCAGCAGTGAGGCGTTCTGGTTATTTCTGTCATTCAGCTGTTTGAGGATTTCACGGGTCAGGGTCAGGTTATCTGCCGACAATGCCTTGGCCTGAGTCAGAATGGCCGTTGCAGCGGTTTCCTGAGGGCTGTCCAGACTGGGGGATTCCGGTGCGCCTTTGGGTTTGTCGGAAGAGAAGGTGGCCAGAGGGTCGACCAGCATTTGGGTTTTATAATAAAGCACTTGCCGGCCTGAAGCCTGGCGAATGGACCATTCGGCGCGGCGGCCCTGATCGGTATCAATTAAAGCGACACCATAGCCGGGAGAAGAGGTGCTTTCATCAATCTGGGTGAAGCCTTTCTGGGTTTCCGGGGCAGCCATGGAAACTTTGACGGCCTTACCAATGGCGTCAAATTCAATGCGCGCCTCCAGCTCCCACAGGGCTCGTTTTTCACCTGGAGTCCATGGCACACCATAGACATCATGACGGTAAAGGCTCAGTGCGGCGCCGGCAATGACGAGCAAGGTAATGAGAAAATAAAACGGAACTCTTGACGACATGACAACCTCTGAATATGAATATTTTTCCCTTTGTTGGTTGAATCAGCAAAGTGATGAATATGAAAATGGGGCAGTAACCAGGTTATGCCCCAACGGAATGCGATTATCGTCCCTGTACAAATTGTTTACCGACGTCAACTAATGCCACGTCTTTAAAGAACTCCCGGCCCAGTAATACCGGATAGGTCATCTGTGTTCTGTCTGCCAGAGTAAATTGAGCTTTCTCATGCAATTTACCCAGCTTCAGCCACATTTCTACCACCGGGCGGCGCTCTGAATCATCGGCAGAGGACTGTCGGATTTTGACCCAGCGAATGACTGGCGCTTCGACAATCTGGTCGGCAGGCTGATTCTCTTCACCGCTATGACTGAGGTTGAAGCGGGCCCATTGTTTGCCGTCACGCTCAAACACCTGGATATCCAGGGCATTGATTGAAGAGGTGGTCGCGCCAGTGTCTACCCTTGCTTTAAAAAAGGATTGTACTGAATCCAGCCAGACCCATTCCTCTTCACCCAGAATGACTTTTCCATGGGCAGTTTTTGGATCGATGTCGATAGAATTTTGTGGTACTGGCACTATTTTTTTCTCAACAATCACTTCAGGTTTAGGGGGTGGCACAGAAGTTACTTTATTCAGTTCTTCTGACATTGATGATAGCTCTTTTTCTAACTTAGCAATGTTTTCATTTTGTTCATTAATTTGTTGTGACATGCGGTTCAGACGGAAATGTACATTGGTTTCCATCATCTCAATCGCTGTCAGTGTATTGGTGTCCCGTCGATTAACCTGTTCTGTCTTGAGCATTGAGCAGCCGGAAAGAAAGGTCAATGCAATCAAAGTCGCGCCACGGCCAAGCATTCGCACTCCCGCAAAAATTGTATAGTCTTTTATAAGTTTTTCTTTAGGGGGCCGTAGTTTAGCGCACAAAAAAGGATGCGGGTAGCACCCTTTTGTTAACCTTCAGTCAGGATTTGTTGCAACAAGGACCGCACGGCGGGGGGCTGGATAGCCCTCGATCGTTTTTGAGGAATCTTGCGGGTCTAAATATTCAGGGAGTGAATTATTTGTCATCCAGTCCGTCGAGCGCTGCTCATCTGTGGTGGTGATATTTTCATCCACAATTTTGACGTCAACAAAGCCGGTTTTTTCCAGCCAGACCTTCAGAGCCTTTGCAGACGGGAAAAAGTAGACGTTATGCATTTGTGCATACCGGTGTGCAGGAACCAGTACAGCATTTTCGTCTCCTTCAATCACCAGCGTTTCCAGAACCAGCTCACCGCCCTGACGCAGCTGGTTTTTCAGCTGAAGCAGATGATCCAGCGGAGAGCGGCGGTGATACAACACGCCCATGGAGAAAACGGTATCAAACGCTTTCAGCTCAGGCAGTTGTTCAATCCCTAAAGGAAGCAGGTAGGCTCGTTCATCCTGTCCCATCAGGCGCTTCATCGCTTCAAACTGGATCAGGAACAGATTGGACGGGTCGATCCCCACGGTCAGGGCTGCACCTTCGCCCAGCATACGCCACATGTGATAGCCGTTGCCGCAGCCGACATCCAGCACTTTCCGGTGTTTCAGCGGGGAGATGTGGGGCAGGACACGATCCCATTTCCAGTCGGAACGCCATTCGGTATCAATGTGGATGCCGTGGATATGGTACGGACCTTTCCGCCATGGATGAAGGAGGCGCAGCAGGCTTTCCAGGCGTTTTTTCTCACCATCGGCAACCGGAATTTCGTTGTCCACACTGACCCGGGTTTTCAGGTCGATTAAATCCGGCTTATCGGTCGGAAATTTTTTCAGTGCCCGTATCCAGCGACCCATGTCACCGTGCTGGGCTGCTTCCCAGTCCGACAGTTGCTGCGGTAAAACATTCAGCCAGGGACGCAGTTGCTCGTCGTTGGCCAGTAAACGGTAAAATTCAGAAAAGCTAAACATGGGGCGAAACAGGACCTTCAGATGAATTGACGTTACTTAATGGCAAACATAGAGCCAAAGTTGAAGCACTGGAACCAGACTTCCACACTGCTGAAGCCGATGTCAGTCAGACGGGCCCGGTGTGTCGGAATGCTGTCAGGACGCATAACATTTTCAATGGCGCTGCGTTTCTGGCTGATCTCCAGTTCGCTGTATCCATTGGCACGTTTAAAATCGTGATGCAGGTCGATCAGCAGTTCATGAGCCTGACTGTCTTCAAAAACATACTTTTCCGACAGAATCAAAATCCCGCCCGGACGCAGACCGGCATAGATTTTTTCCAGAAGCTGCCGGCGGTCTTCCGGAACCAGAAACTGCAGCGTGAAGTTCAGCACCACAACGGATGCATTGTGAATATCCACATCCCGGATATCAGCTTCAATAATTTCAACCGGGGTTTCGGAACGATAGGCGTTCACATGCAGACGGCACCGCTCAACCATGGCAGGCGAGTTGTCGACGCCAATGATTTTGCAGCCGGACTGGCTGAGATGACGGCGCATCGACAGGGTTGCAGCGCCCAGCGAGCACCCCAGGTCATACACGTTGGAATCCGGTGTGGCAAAACGCTCAGCCAGCATGCCAATGGCAGAGATGATATTGCTGTAGCCCGGCACGGAGCGCTGGATCATATCCGGGAATACTTCGGCGACTCGCTCGTCAAAGGTAAAATCACCCAGCTTGTCAATCGGGGCGGCGAACAGATTGTCGTGGCCTGCCATTGTCCTTACCTCACATTCATTACCAGAACATCGGGGATTCCATACTCCCGCAGAACGTCGGACGGGGTAGCCAGTCGGCGTTCTTTGCTGTGCAGAGGGTCCCTCTCCAGCTGAAAAGGCGCGTATTGTAGATAAAATCATGCCTTTTGTCTTGCGATTTGGTTCGATGGCGGTCGGTGCCCAGGTCGGAACGAGCGGTGTTCACAGCAGTGTTCCCTGATCGCCGCCTTCGGGCAGCTTGAGCTCAGGCAGCATCGTGTTGAGGGGCATCTGCTGCCGAAGTTGCCGGTACAACCGGACCGCCAGTTCAGGGGCAAAGTCATTGTCCGGCGTATGAATAAAGAGATAGGGCTGTTTGCCTTCATTCAGCCATAGCGCCAGTCGCTGCAGCCAGTTGGCAAAGAAGGCATCATTCTCGGCCAGTTCGGGGTGGCCGATAAAGCGCACGACCGGGTGATGTCCGGTAGCGATGGCATGAACCGGGACTTTTGGCTTTTTCTGATGCGCATCGATAACGGCTTCAGTGGTTGGCGGGGCGGAAAAGACCGGCCGGGTATCCATCATGATGCGGTTTGCCTGGTGTTCTAGCAGCAGGCGGTTCAGGGCTTTTTCGTCTTCACCTTTGGCAAAGAATGCCAGATGGCGGACTTCGACCCCAACCGGCATATCCTGAGGAAGCTGTTTGAGAAATGCGGAAAGTGCAGGCAGTTCAGCCGGTCCGAAGCTGGCGGGCAGCTGAATTTTCCAGATCCCGGTTTTTTCAGCCACCGGTGCCATCACCTGGAAAAATTCGCTCAGCTGGCTCTGACAGTGCATCAGCTTATATTGATGAGTGATGGTTTTGGGCAGCTTGAAGGTGAAACGGAAGTCTTCAGGAGTCGCCTGATGCCAGTTCACAACAGTGGCTGGTTTCGGCGTGGCGTAGAAGGTGGTATTGCCTTCTACGGTCGAAAAGGTTTCTGCATACCGGCTCAGCCGTTCGGTTGAAGGGCAGCCGCGACCGTATAAGCTGCGCTGCCAGGGGGCGTGAGACCACATGGCCATGCCGATTCTGAGCGGAGAGGAAAAGTCCATTACGAAACCTTGCTGTACGTCTTTAGAGGGAATCAAATCGTTTTCTGGCTGCATTGTGGAGAATATCCCGTCATCCGGTCAACCATATGGCTGTGAATTAGGCTATTTTGCTTGATTTCAGCCTGAGGTTTTCCCTACAGTGGGATTTTTCATTTATAATGCCTCGTTATTTTGTTCCGGGCGTTAAATCCTCCGATTGTGGTGAGGAAATCACGGCCGGAATTGGCACAGTTGGTGTCTGTCATTCTCTTTTGCAGACGGACACACAGGATTGAAAGTAAACAGATCGGGAAATTCTTATGCGCACCCAATATTGTGGTCACCTGAACAAGTCCCATGCGGGACAAACCGTGGAGCTTTGCGGCTGGGTAAACCGCCGTCGTGATTTAGGCGGTCTTATTTTTATTGATATGCGAGATCGCGAAGGCATTGTTCAGGTAGTGGTTGACCCGGATATGAAAGATATCTTCGAGGTTGCGAACCATCTGCGTCATGAATTTTGTATCCGTCTGACCGGTGAAGTCCGTCTGCGTCCGGACAGCCAGATCAACAAAGACATGGCGACCGGTGAAGTGGAAGTGATTGCCAAAGGTCTGGAAATCATCAACCGTTCCGATGTTCTGCCGCTGGATTTCAATCAGAAGAACACTGAAGAGCAGCGTCTGAAGTATCGTTATCTGGACCTGCGTCGTCCGGAAATGAGTGACCGCATCAAGCTGCGCGCGAAAGCCTCAAGTTTTGTGCGTCGTTTCCTCGATGAGAACGGTTTCCTGGATATAGAAACGCCGGTTCTGACAAAAGCAACGCCAGAAGGTGCCCGTGACTACCTGGTGCCGAGCCGTGTTCATAAAGGCAGCTTCTATGCACTGCCTCAGTCGCCTCAGTTGTTCAAACAGCTGCTGATGATGTCTGGTTTCGACCGTTACTACCAGATCGTGAAATGTTTCCGTGATGAAGACCTGCGTGCTGACCGTCAGCCGGAATTCACTCAGATCGATATCGAAACGTCTTTCATGAGTGCGGAAGAAGTGCGCGCCGTCACTGAAAAAATGATCAAAGACATGTGGCAGGAACTGCTGAATGTTGATCTGGGCGCGTTCCCGATCATGAAGTATGAAGAAGCCATGCGCCGTTACGGTTCTGATAAACCTGACCTGCGTAACCCAATGGAACTGGTCGATGTAGCGGATCTGCTGAAAGATGTGGATTTCAAAGTGTTCTCCGGTCCGGCAAATGATGAAAAAGGCCGTGTTGCAGCACTGCGTGTCCCTGGCGGTGCAGCGCTGACACGTAAGCAAATCGACGAATACACTGCGTTCGTGGCTATCTACGGCGCGAAAGGTCTGGCATGGCTGAAAGTGAACGATCTGAGCGCGGGCATGGAAGGCATTCAGTCTCCGGTTGCGAAATTCCTGACAGAAGAGATCATCCACGCCATCATCGAACGTACAGGTGCACAATCTGGCGATATCATTCTGTTCGGTGCAGATAAAGCGAACGTAGTGGCCGAAGCCATTGGTGCGCTGCGCCTGAAACTGGGTAAAGACCTGGGTATCACGAATGAGTCTGCATGGGCGCCGCTGTGGGTGGTTGACTTCCCGATGTTTGAAGAAGATGACGAAGGGAACCTGCATGCGATGCACCACCCGTTCACTTCACCACTGGGTGTGACGGCTGAAGAGCTGGCTGCAAATCCGGCAGCGGCAAACTCGAATGCCTACGATATGGTGATTAACGGTTATGAAGTGGGCGGCGGTTCAGTCCGTATCCACAATGCAGATATGCAGGCGGCTGTGTTCAACATTCTGGGTATTGATGCAGCAGAACAGCAACTGAAATTCGGCTTCCTGCTGGATGCACTGAAATTCGGTACGCCGCCGCATGCGGGTCTGGCGTTCGGTCTGGACCGTCTGGTGATGCTGCTGTGCGGTACAGAAAACATCCGTGACGTGATTGCTTTCCCGAAAACCACGGCGGCAGCGTGTCTGATGACCGACGCACCAAGCCTGGCGAATCCGGCGGCGCTGGAAGAACTGGCCATTGCAGTGAAAGTTGCGGCGAAAGACGCAGAAAAAGCTGAAGCCTGATCGGCTTATTCCGGGCTGGCTGTTCTGCCAGCCCGATCACTCTTCAAGACATTGTATTTTAAACTTCATACCATCACATGAACGATTTCACACCGTGTTCTGAACAGTGATCAACGCCTCCCGGTGACATGATTCCGGGAAACAACCTCAAAGTACATTCGTTCCCTTCGGGGAGCAGACAATCGGAGAATTGTTATGGCAGGTCATAGTAAATGGGCCAACATCAAACACCGTAAAGCAGCACAAGACGCGAAACGCGGTAAAATCTTCACAAAATTAATCCGGGAAATTGTGGTCGCTGCCAAAGAAGGCGGACCGGAAGCCGAAAGTAACCCGCGCCTGCGTGCTGCAGTCGATAAAGCACTCTCAAATAATATGACCCGCGACACCATTAATCGTGCCATCAGTCGTGGTGCGGGTGGCGAGGGTGACGATAACGTTGAAACCGTGATTTATGAAGGTTACGGCCCGGGCGGTACTGCTGTCATGGTGGAGTGTATGACGGACAACCGTAACCGGACTGTTTCCGGGGTTCGCCATGCATTCAGTAAAGCTGGTGGCAATCTGGGTACGGATGGAAGCGTCAGCTATCTCTTTGATAAAAAAGGTGTGATTTCATACGCGCCGGGGCTGGATGAAGATGCAGTCATGGAAGCAGCACTGGAAGGTGGTGCGGATGACGTGGAAAGTAACGATGACGGCTCCATTGATGTTTACACCACACCGGCAGATTTTGGTGCCGTGAAAGACGCACTCGACAGTGCCGGTTTTGAAGCGCAGAACGCTGAAGTGACGCTGGTCCCGTCGACCAAAGCCGATCTGGATGCAGAAACCGCACCGAAACTCCTGCGTCTGATTGATGTGCTTGAAGATCTGGACGATGTGCAGGAGGTATACCATAACGGTGATATCTCCGATGAGGTGGCAGCGCAGCTGTAAGTCAGATGGCTATTATTTTAGGGATTGACCCCGGCTCCAGAATTACCGGTTATGGTGTGATTCGTCAGGTGGGCAGACAACTGGAATATCTGGGCAGCGGTTGCATTCGTACCAGCTGTGAGGATATTCCGGGGCGCTTGCATCAGATTTATGCCGGAGTTACCGAAGTGATCACTCAGTTCCGTCCGGATGCCTTTGCGATTGAAGAAGTCTTCATGGGCAAGAACGCCAGTTCAGCGCTGAAGCTTGGGCAGGCGCGGGGCAGTGCGATTGTGGCAGCGGTGAACGCGCATTTGCCGGTAAACGAATATGCGGCGCGCCTGATCAAACAGGCGGTCGTCGGCAAGGGCAGTGCGGATAAAGTCCAGGTGCAGCACATGGTCTGCCATATGCTGAAACTGCCCGGCAAACCCCAGGCGGACGCAGCGGATGCACTGGCTGTGGCAATTTGTCATGCGCATACCTACAAAACGCTGGCCGCAATGGCTGGGCAAGCAACCGGATCCCGTCGGGGCCGGTACAGATAGTACCGGACGTTTATCCAAATCCGGCGGATATCCTTTCAGGGTATTCGTTGTGTAGAACAGATCAAAAAAAGCAGCTTAGTGCTGCTTTTTTCTTTGTTACTTCCTTGTTAGCTGGAATATAGTGGTCGGAGCTCTGTTGAAGCTCTAATAAAAACAAAGACAAGGATAACCTCATGTCCCCAGTCGCATTCTGGCGTGGTCTGTTCCTTCCCTCATCGGAAGAGTGGCAAGGCGAACAGGCCCGCTTGGTTGATACCCTGCTATTTTTCACCCTCATCTCTTTTTTTGTTGGTCTCTACAGCTGGATAAAATGGGCCAGTCATTCGCACACCAGTCTGGTGATGACCTCGGTGACGCTCATTGGCTGTGAAATTTGTGCCGGCCTGATTGTCCGGTGGCTGAAACAGGTTGAGTTGGCAATTAATGTCGGCTTTCTTGGCATGGTGATTCACGCCGTCAATATTGTGTATCAGAGCGGTGGTCTTGTGGTATCGACCCAGGCGTTCTGGATGCCATTACTGATCGTTGCCTTTTTTCTGGCCGCAAGGCCGGTAACGGCGATGGTCTGGAGTGCCGTGGTTGTGCTGATTTCGGCCTGGATGGTCAAAGAACATCTGGCGGGGCATGATTTTCCGCATCTTGTGCTGACGCCAGCCGCGGAGCAACTGGAGACCTGGTCCGGGCTGCTGTTGCCGCTGGTCGTGATCGGGATTGCGCAGTCTTTTACCGTGCGGCAGCGTGAAGCGGCACTGACGAAGTCCTTTGAGGCTGAACGGGCCAGTTATTCACTGGCTGAGCAGGCAAAACACGGTGAACAGGCGCTGGCGGATATCATGACCCGAGCCAGTGATAATGCCGGTCAGCTGGCTCAGGTGTCGGAAGAGCTGGAAGCGCAGTCGGATGTCCTTCACGGTCAGGTGAAAGACCTCAATCAGAATTGTCTGTCTCAGGCCAGTGCTGCCGAGCAGATGAGTCAGCAACTTGAACAAATGACCGAGAGTCTGGATGAGTCGGATCGATTCGTGATTGAGCTCAGGCAGAAAAGTAAAACGATTGAACAGCAGGCACAAAACAGTTCTGCGTCGCTGGAGGCGTCAACAGATGCCATTGCACGAATTCAGAACAGTAATAATGAAGTGATGATGGCTGCGGATCTGATTACCGCGGTTGCGGAGCAAACCAACCTGCTGGCGCTGAATGCTGCAATTGAAGCGGCGCGTGCCGGAGAATTCGGCCGTGGTTTTGCTGTGGTGGCGGATGAAGTCCGTAAACTTTCGGCAAAGAGTAATGCGTCAGCGACGGAAATCAGAGGATTACTTGAAAAAAGCAAAACGGAAGTTGAGCTGGGGCAGAAAGTCATTCATGCCACTGCAACTGAACTGGGCCGGATTATCACGGAGATCACCGGGCTGTCTGATGATGTCAATCAGCTGGCAGAGACGCTGGGTGGTCAGGTTCAGTCGTTAAAAGAGCTTAACCAAACGAGCACTGATGTGGCGCAAAGTGTGGTTCAAACCAATCAGGTGTCTGATCAGGTTGCATTGCAGGGCGCAGAGCTGACCCGCCGGGTTGAAACCCTGAAAGGACTGGCTGACAGTCTGAATGCACTGGTCTCCCGCCAGACAGTTTGAGGTGCGCCACTAATCTCATTGCTGCACCGATAAAGGGCTGGATATCCATCCAGCACTTGATTATCCTAGGGCCAATTTTGTTTGCGAGATAGAGGCAAGGCAGTGATTGGCCGATTACGTGGAATCATCATAGAAAAACAGCCACCGGAAGTGGTGATTGAAGCCGGTGGTCTCGGATACGAAGTCCAGATGCCGATGAGCTGCTTTTACGAGTTGCCGGAGCCGGGAAAGGAAGTGACGATCGCCACACATTTTGTGGTGCGTGAAGATGCCCAGCTGCTGTACGGCTTTAATAAGAAAAGCGAACGCGATCTGTTTCGGGAAGTGATTAAGGCCAATGGTGTCGGTCCGAAACTGGGACTGGCGATTCTGTCTGCCATGACAGCCAGTCAGTTTGTACTGTGTGTTGAAAATGAAGATGTGACGACGCTGGTGAAAATTCCGGGTGTGGGTAAGAAAACAGCCGAGCGCCTGCTGGTTGAGATGAAAGATCGTCTCAAAGGCTGGGGTGAGGGTGATTTGTTTACACCTGCACTGGATACGGCTGCCAGCCAGGCTCAGCCAATGGTATCGGCGCAGAACCGTGCCGAGGATGAAGCGGTGAGTGCACTGGTTGCATTGGGCTATAAACCACAGATGGCCTCGAAAGTTGTGGCTCAGGTTGCACAGGAAGGCATGCAGAGTGAAACGATAATCCGTGAAGCTTTGCGTTCCATGGTGTAATTGAGTGAGGCGTTATGATAGAAGCTGACCGTCTGGTTTCCGGTAATTACCCCCTGAATAAAGAAGAGGAGGTGATTGACCGCGCCATCCGTCCGAAGCTGCTTCAGGATTATCAAGGACAGGATCATGTTCGCAGCCAGATGGAGATCTTTATTCAGGCTGCGAAACTGCGTTCTGAGGCGCTGGACCACCTGTTGATCTTTGGTCCGCCCGGGCTGGGTAAAACGACGCTGGCAAACATTGTCGCGAATGAAATGGGCGTGAGTATCCGGACGACTTCCGGCCCTGTGCTTGAAAAAGCGGGGGATCTGGCTGCTTTGCTGACCAACCTTGAAGAAAATGACGTGCTGTTTATCGATGAGATCCACCGCCTCAGCCCTCAGGTTGAAGAAGTGCTGTATCCGGCGATGGAAGATTATCAGCTCGATATCATGATTGGTGAAGGACCGGCAGCGCGTTCCATTAAGATTGATCTGCCCCCTTTTACGCTGGTCGGTGCGACCACAAGAGCGGGTTCTCTGACGTCACCGTTGCGGGATCGTTTCGGAATCACCCAGCGTCTGGAATACTACAAAGTTGCTGATTTGCAGGACATTGTTCAGCGCAGTGCGAATTGTCTCGGCCTGTCGATGGTGACTGAAGGTGCGCTTGAGATAGCACGGCGTTCCCGGGGCACACCGCGGATTGCCAACCGGCTTCTGCGTCGGGTTCGGGACTATGCCGAGGTGAAAGGAAACGGCCATATCAGTGCGGACATCGCAAGTCAGGCGCTGGATATGCTGGATGTCGACAGCAGCGGCTTTGATTACATGGACCGAAAGTTGCTCATGGCTATTATCGATAAGTTCATGGGGGGCCCGGTGGGTCTCGATAACTTGGCTGCCGCGATTGGTGAAGAGCGGGATACCATTGAAGATGTGCTGGAGCCTTATCTGATTCAGCAGGGGTATCTGCAACGCACTCCGAGAGGGAGAATTGCGACGCAGCGCGCTTACCTTCACTTCGGGCTGGATTTGCCTGAGAGCTGAAAATCCGGGATCATCAAATGTTAAAAACGGAGCCGCAAGGCTCCGTTTTTGTTTGTTTTTTATCCGGGCATTGTTGGGTTTAAGCGCAAAATCCGGTGAGGATTTTTAACATTTGCGTGAAGGGGAGCGGCTGACTGGCACATGCGAGTCTGGACTGAGGCTGGATGCGGGGTCGTTGCATGTCAAAATTTGCGGCTTATGACGGATAAATCGGATCACCAGCAGAAGCATGTTTGACCCAGCGCATTGTTTAAAATGCGAGCAAGGTCTACGTGATTACACATGAAAATGTTAATAACAAAGTGGCTTGAAATGCTTTCAGGACATCAATACTGGCTGCATCTGCTGGTGTTACATTCGGTGGATGGTTGGTGGTGAAGTGTATTCATCATTAAAAAAAACTAATCTGAAAGTTTTGTGCTGTGGATTTTAAATACGTTGTATTAGCACTTGTTTTGATAAAGAGGGAGCAATAGTTATGCAATCAATCCATGGCTGTTTTACTGAGAAATTTTACGTGAATTTCTCTGGTTTTTGGCGCCGAGTTGATGTGAATAATTTTGCGGAAAATCGTGTTTTATTGCTGAAAAGTCACATTTTTTTAAAGTGTTATCTACACCGCTATGCAATGATGAAAAGTTTGATCTATCGCAAGGTAAAGCTGATTTTATGCCATTTAAATCGTCTGTTGTTTTGCGGGTTCATGCGTTTTTTTACAAATATCTTTGAACCTCAACAATGAAGTCAGTAGTATGAGTTACAGCTTGGGGAGTTATGGTTTTACATTAAAATCAATAATTCGAAACAAGCCTGCAACATCTGTGAAATCCCCTGAAGGGCTGCCGGATGAGGGTTCAGGATCACGCAGGTATTTAGGCTGGAAATTTTTGCGAAGCCTTACGATGAGTATTGCGCGGTATAATTAATAGTCTGGGAATGCTGTCATTTTCAGCAGGTGAAAACGGCCAGCACGAGAGCTATCCGGGCGTACTCTATCTACAATGTCGTACGTTACCAGCTGACTGGTGACTTAAGGAGTTATCATGTTTGATATCGTCGAACTATCGCGGTTACAGTTCGCAATGACTGCGATGTACCACTTTTTGTTCGTCCCTCTGACTTTAGGCATGGCGTTCCTGCTTGCCATCATGGAGTCTGTGTATGTGATGACAGGAAAGCAGATCTATAAGGACATGACCAAGTTCTGGGGTAAGCTTTTTGCCATCAACTTTGCACTGGGTGTGGCGACAGGTCTCACCATGGAATTTCAGTTCGGTACGAACTGGGCCTACTACTCTCATTACGTCGGTGATATCTTCGGCGCCCCTCTGGCCATTGAAGCGCTCATTGCCTTTTTCCTTGAATCCACTTTTGTCGGCCTGTTTTTCTTCGGTTGGGATCGCCTGACCAAACGTCAGCACCTGGTGGTCACCTGGCTGGTTGCACTGGGCTCAAACTTCTCCGCACTGTGGATTCTGGTTGCAAATGGCTGGATGCAAAACCCGGTCGGTGCAGAGTTCAACTTTGAAACCATGCGTATGGAAATGGTGAGCTTTGCTGAAGTTGTCTTCAACCCTGTTGCTCAGGTGAAATTTGTTCACACTGTCGCATCTGGTTATGTCACCGGTGCTATGTTTGTTCTGGGTATCAGCTCCTACTACATGCTGAAAGGCCGTGATATTCCGTTTGCACGACGTTCTTTCGCGATCGCAGCTTCTTTCGGTATGGCATCGATTCTGTCTGTGATCGTGCTGGGTGATGAGTCCGGTTATGAGCTGGGTGACGTCCAGAAAGCCAAACTGGCAGCGATTGAAGCCGAATGGAACACAGAAGAAGCGCCGGCAGCCTTTACACTGTTTGGTATTCCGAATCAGGAAACCATGCACACAGATTATGCGATTAAAATTCCGTACGTGATGGGGATTATCGCAACGCGCTCTATCGACACCGAAGTGACGGGTCTTCGTGATCTGAAAGATGAGCACGAAGTGCGTATCCGTAACGGGATGGTCGCGTATGGTCTGCTTGAAAAACTGCGCGCTGGTGACAAATCGCCGGAAAACATTGCAGCCTTCGATGAAGTGAAAAAAGACCTGGGTTACGGCCTGCTGCTGAAGCCGTATACAGATAAAGTTGTTGATGCAACTGAGGAAGACATTGCCAACGCTGCGGCTGACTCATTGCCGACCGTATGGCCGCTGTTCTGGAGCTTCCGAATCATGGTGGCCTGTGGCTTTATCATGCTGGGTGTGTTTGGTGCTGCCTTTATTCAGACCTGCCGTCACAAAATTACCGAGAAAAAATGGGTACTTCGTGCGGCACTTTACTCGATTCCACTGCCTTGGATCGCTGTTGAAGCCGGTTGGTTTGTCGCAGAGTACGGTCGTCAGCCATGGGCAGTCGGTGAAATTCTGCCAACCAGTATGGCCGCTTCTAATCTGGCAGCATCGGATATCCTGACGTCAATGGCCGCGATTATTACGCTGTACACCTGTTTCCTGGTCGCGGAAGTGTATCTGATGCTGAAATTTGCTCGTCTGGGTCCAAGCAGCCTGAAAACCGGCCGTTACCATTTTGAGCAGAATCCAGCGCCGTATGATTTGACTGAAAATCCGGTCATGAAGTAATCAGTGTCGGACAGGAGAATAATAAATGTTTGATTATGAAATGTTACGTCTGATCTGGTGGCTGCTGATCGGTGTGCTGTGCATCGGTTTTGCAGTGACGGATGGTTTTGATATGGGGGTTGGTGTTCTGACCAATGTGATCGGTAAAACTGATACCGAGCGCCGTATCATGATTAACTCGATTGCCCCTCACTGGGACGGTAACCAGGTTTGGTTAATTACTGCAGGTGGTGCGCTGTTCGCAGCTTGGCCACTGGTGTATGCGACAGCTTTCTCAGGGTTCTATCTGGCGATGCTTGTCACCCTGGCGGCATTGTGGCTGCGTCCGATTGGTTTTGACTATCGCTCAAAAATTGAAGATCCGAAATGGCGGAACCTGTGGGACCGCGCCATCTTCATTGGCAGTCTGGTACCGCCTGTGATCTTTGGTGTGGCCTTCGGAAACCTGCTGCAGGGCGTGCCTTTTGTCCTGAGTGATTTGCTGATTCCAACCTACAAAGGATCATTCTTTGCACTGCTGAATCCTTTTGCGTTGCTGTGCGGTGTGGTCAGCCTGGCCATGATCATCACGCAGGGTGCGGTTTATCTGCAGATGAAAACCAAAGATGAACTGCACACCCGTTCTCGCAATGTTGCTTCAATTACGGCATTGATGACCATGGTTGCTTTCATTCTGGCGGGATTCTGGGCGAAAAACCTTGAAGGCTATGTTGTCGTGACTGACCTGGTCAGAGATGCGGCATCCAACCCGCTGAACAAAGAAGTTCTGCGTAAAACGGGCGCCCTGATGGATAATTTCAATGCACAGCCGCTGCTGTGGCTGGCGCCGGCACTGGGTATTGTGATGCCATTGCTGACTGTCCTGGCTTCCCGTATGGAGCGTGCCGGTTTTGCGTTCCTGTTCTCCAGTCTGACCATGGCGGGCATCATCCTGACCTTTGGTTTTGCCATGTTCCCGTTCATCATGCCATCCAGCGAGATTCCGTCACATAGCCTGACAATGTGGGATGCAACGTCCAGTGAGTTGACGCTGAAGATTATGACCGGCGTTGCCTTTGTGATGGTGCCAATCATCCTGGGCTACACCTGCTGGTGTTATTACAAAATGTTTGGTCGTCTCGATAAGCAGTTTATCGAAGACAACAAGAATTCACTGTACTAAGGAGGCTTACAATGTGGTATTTCGCCTGGATTCTGGGAGTCCTGTTAGCCTGTTCATTTGGCATCATCAATGCGCTGTGGCTGGAAACGACAGAGAACATGGATGCGAATGATGAGTCAGATATTGAGTCATAGGATTGATCTGTGGGTCAAGAACAGCCATGCGTGGCTGGCCTGCAGTCCGCTTCGGTTGCTTGCCCTGGTGATGGGGCTGGCTACCGGCGGTTTGGTGATGTGGGACCCGGTGCTGTTTGCACGTGAGATTGGCGGTTTTGGTCCAGTCGTTTCACCTGCGCTGATCTGGTCTTGCTGTACTGCTATGATTTTTGGCGTCGGTTTTGTGCCGCGCCGGTGGTACTGGCAGGTACTGTTCAGCCCCTATATTGCCTTACCTGTACTGGCCGTGATCCTCTGGCTTCGTCTGAGCTGAAGCAAAATTGTTGTCCATGATACGGCCCGCTTTCATTGCGGGCCGTATTTTTTATGCCCTGAGAAATTAATAAAATTCCATCAGGGTCAAAAATTGAAAGGAAATTAAGCCGGGGAAGGGCTGAGAGTTTCATTCTGTAAATTAACTCCGGTATAGTTACCGCTGAAAATTTTTCTCAGACGTCATAATTTTGGCGTCCAACATGCATCATCACAGTGGTATTCGGATGACGGAAGAAAACGCCTTTGAGTGGCCTATTACCATCTATATCGAAGATACGGACACTGGCGGGATTGTTTATCATGCCAACTATCTCAAGTTCTTTGAGCGAAGCAGAACTGAACTTTTCAGAAGCTTCGGAGTCAGCTTACAGGACATGCTGGACCAGGGTTACAGCTTTGTGGTCAGCCATATGGACATCAATTTCCTGAAAGGCGCACGATTAGACGATCAGCTCAAGGTTCGTACCTGGCCGCTCCAGGTGCGCCGCGCCTCGATCGAATTTTGTCAGGTTTTAGTAAACAATGAGGGGCAGTTCTTGTGTAAAGCCACTGTTCAGGTAGCCTGTGTCAACCCTCAAACAATGAAACCCATTGTGATACCAAAGAATATATTGTCGGAGATAGCCTAAGTGAGTGCTGAACTTTCTATTCTGGATTTGTTTTTGCAGGCGAGCCTGCTGGTCAAGATTGTGATGCTGATCCTGCTGGGCATGTCGGTCATCTCCTGGGCGCTGATTTTCAAGCGCTCTCAGGTCCTGTCTCAGGCAACGGCGAAAGCGGAACGTTTTGAAGACCGCTTCTGGTCAGGCATTGACTTGTCTCATCTGTTTCAGGAAGTACAAAGTCGCAAAGATAACCTGAGCGGAACTGAACAGATTTTTTACGCGGGTTTTAAAGAATTTGCCCGACTGCACCGGAATAACGGTAAAGCACCGGAATCCGTGATGGAAGGTGCCGGCCGTGCGATGCGTGTGTCTTTGTCCCGTGAAGTTGAAGACATGGAAACGCATCTGCCATTTTTGGCCACCGTTGGTTCTATCAGCCCATACATCGGTCTGTTCGGTACAGTGTGGGGGATTATGCATGCGTTTATTGCGCTGGGTGCGGTGAAGCAGGCTACCCTGTCGATGGTTGCACCGGGTATTGCCGAAGCGCTGGTTGCCACAGCTATGGGCCTGTTTGCTGCCATTCCGGCGGTCATGTTCTATAACCGTCTGTCGAACAAAGTTTCTAAGCTGGAACACAACTACGCGACTTTCATGGAAGAGTTTTCCAGTATCCTGCATCGCCAGGCGTTTGCTGCTAACCAGGAGTAAACACCATGGCAGCGTATCAACCGAAAAAACGGAAAATGACGGCTGAAATCAATGTGGTGCCTTACATTGATGTCATGCTGGTGCTGCTGATCATTTTTATGGTCACAGCGCCTTTCGTCACGCAGGGCGTTGATGTTGATTTACCAGCAACACATACGGCAAAAACAGCAGCAGAACTGGCTGGTGAAAATGACAGCGGCTCGCCCATCATTGTTGAAGTGGATAAAGACGGACAGCTGGGTCTGAGTGTCGATAACGGCGACATGATCCGGGGTCTGGCACTGACAGAACTACTGACCCGGGTGAAAGCAGAGTTGCAATTGAACCCGAAAACGCCGGTGATGGTTGGCGGTGATGCAAGAGTACCTTATTCAGCCATTATCGAAACACTGGATGCCTTAAATCAGGCGGGTGTTGGCTCTGTGGGACTCATGACAGAGCCGCTTGAGCAGTAGGGAAGTCAATGAAAAAAAACAACTACTCAGTTGCTATCATCGTTTCGTTATTTTTTCATGCTGTACTGATTGCTGCGTTGATTTGGGGGGCGGATTTTACCACATCGAAACCGAAACCCGCCGGGTCAACAATTCAGGCTGTGGTCGTCGATCCGGCACTGGTGAATCAGCAAGCCCGCAAGATCCGCGAGCAGCGTGACGCGGCGAAGAAGGCGGAAAAAGAGCGTTTAGAGCGTCTGGAACAACAGGCTGCAGCGCTTGAACAGCAACGTCAGGCTGAAGAAGAACGCCTGCGTAAATTGAGAGCCGACAAACTTCAGGCTGAAAAAGCTGCCCGTGAAGCGGATGCTGAACGTGAGCGGATTTCGCGCGAAAAAGCGAAAGCTGCCGAAGAGAAGCGTCAGGCGGACGAAGAAGCACGTGTCGCCCGTGAAGCTGCGAAGAAAGCCGAAGCTGAACGTCAGGTGAAACTCAAAGCGAAACAGGAAGCTGAAGAAGCGGCCCGTCAGGCTGAAATTGCTCGTCAGAAGAAAGTTGAAGAGCAAAAACGCGCTGAAGAGGCTGCCCGTAAAGCGGAAGAAGAGCGAAAAGCCAAATTAGCCGCGAAGAAGAAAGCGGAAGAAGCGGCCCGTAAAGCTGAAGCTGCCCGAAAGGAAGCTGAACGGAAGGCGAAAGAAGCAAAAGAGTTGCAGCGTCAGCAGGAGGCTGCACTCAATGATATGTTCGCTGGTCTGGAAGCGGAAAGTGAGCAGCGTGGCGGAGCGAAAGGGCAGTTTATTGCAGATGAAGCTGCTCGGTATGGTGAAATCTATAAACAGATGATTCAACAAAATCTGCTGACTGACCCGAGTTTTAACGGGAAAGAATGCAATTTGCAAATGCGCCTTTCGGCAAGCGGCTTGTTGCTGGATGTTGCGGATGTTGGCGGGGACAACAGTCTTTGTCGTGCCGCTAAAGCCGCTGTTGTGAAAGTCAGCCAGTTCCCGATGCCGGAGGATCCGGCTGTGGCGGAGAAAGTGCGATCAATTCGCTTAACCGTGAAGCCAGTAAGTTAAGAGGAAAGGCTAAATGAAACGTTGGATATTGGGCCTGTGCGCAGCCCTGCTCACGATGAGTCAATTAGCGCATGCTGAACTGGAACTGGTGATCACCGAAGGTGTTAACTCTGCCCGGCCTATAGGGATTATTCCGTTTCAGTGGGAAGGGAATGGTGCTGCACCGGTCGACATGGCTTCTGTAATTGCATCTGATTTGCGCCGCAGTGGTAAATTCAGCCCTGTCGCACCCAGCGAAATGCCGCAGACACCAGCGACAGATGCAGAGATTGATTACGCCGCATGGACAGCCATGGGTGTTGATGCCCTGGTGACAGGTTCAGTTTCGAAGAATGCCGACGGGAATTATGTCATCAACTACAAACTGATTGATGTGGTGCGCGGGCAACTGACAAATGGCGAAAGTCGCGGTCTGGAAAATGGCCAGCTGGTTCAGACCAGTGATCATATTTTGCTGCACAACCGTGCGACGGTCAGACTGAACCGTCTGCGCCAGTTCTCGCACCGTATCTCGGACGTGGTTTATGAGAAACTGACAGGCGAGAAAGGCGCGTTTCTGACGCGTATTGCCTACGTCGTGATTGACGATCGCTCAGACTATCCATACCAGCTGCGCATTTCTGATTACGATGGTTATAACGAGCAGCTGGTTCTGAAGTCGAAACAGCCATTAATGTCGCCATCCTGGTCTCCGGATGGGAATCAGCTGGCTTATGTCAGCTTTGAAAATCAGCAGTCCCAGATTTTTATTATGAATATTACAAATGGGACCCGGGAAATGGTCGCCTCATTCCCAAGACACAATGGCTCTCCTCGATTCTCGCCAGATGGCAGGAAGCTGGCCATGGTTCTGTCAAAAAGCGGGAGTTTGCAGGTCTACGTGATGGATTTGCAGACGAAGAAGATGAAACAGGTGACTGACGGACGAGCGAACAACACTGAAGCGTTTTGGGATCCAAGCGGTCAATCGATGATCTTCACGTCAGACAGAGGTGGTAAACCTCAGATATATCGAGTAAATTTAGCTGACGGTTCGACTGAGCGTCTGACATGGCAGGGATCGCAAAACCTCGGTGGTCAGCTGACTCCGGATGGGCGTTATTTGGTGATGGTGCACAGATCGGATTCTGGCTACAACATTGCTAAACAGGATTTGAAAACTGGTGCGTTGCAGATTCTGACCAAGACTTTCCTGGATGAATCTCCAAGCATTGCGCCGAACGGTGGGATGGTTATCTACAGTTCGGTAAATAACAAGTCTAACGAATTGTCTCTGGTGTCTATTGATGGGCGTTTCAAAGCCCGTTTGCCAGCCACCAGTGGTCGAGTTAGGGCACCATCTTGGGGACCGTTTTTATAAGGTTCACCGCAATAAAGCGATATATAAGGAAAAATAATGCAACTGAATAAAGTTTTAAAGGGTTTGGCAATTGCGCTGCCAATGTTTACTCTGGCTGCTTGTAGCTCTACTGAAAGTACTGACAGCTCTGCAGCTCAAACGAACGCTGGTGCGACGACTGGTACAGAGACTACTGTTGTAACTCCTGTAGATTCTGGTTCAGCGGCTATGTCAGAGCAGGAAGTTCGCAACCAGCAGTTGCGTCAAGAGCAAACTATCTACTTCCAGTTTGATAATGCAGAAATTCAGGACAGCTACCAGGAAATGCTGGAAGCACACGCTGATTACCTGCGTAACCACAGCGATGTGAAAATTGTTGTCGAAGGTCACGCCGATGAGCGTGGTACACCTGAGTACAACATCGCTCTGGGTGAGCGCCGTGCAAATGCAGTTGCTAAATACCTGCAAGCACTGGGTGTTTCTGCAAGCCAGATTTCAATCGTAAGTTACGGTGAAGAGAAGCCGCTGGTACTGGGCCACACTGATGCCGATTACGCGAAGAACCGTCGTTCGGTTCTGGTTTACTAATGAAAGGCCATTAAGATGAACAGTAACATGATGCGAAACATCGCATTAACGTTGCTGATTGGTGCGGCGACCCCAGTGGTCGCCGCACCTGCTCCTGTTACAGAGCTGAATTCAGGCTCCTCTGGCAGTGAAAGCAGTCTGCAACGTTTGGAACGTATGTTTGAAGCGCGTAGCCAGATGCAACTGGAGATGCAGCGTCAACTTGATGAACTGTCCCGTGAAGTCGGTGAACTGCGCGGTATGGTTGAACGAAATAGCTATGATATGAAGCAGATGCTGGAACGTCAGCGTGAGCTATATCGTGAAATTGACAAACTGAGCCGTGAGCAACCGGCGAAAGCAAAAGACGACCAGGCAGAGACGGCTGGCGGCGAGTCTTATGCAGCGAATGCTGATGAGAATTCTGCCTATGACCAGGCCGTGAATCTGATCCTTAAAGAAAAGGATTATGCCGGAGCGATTACTGCGTTTAACGAATTCCTGTCAGCTTATCCAGAATCTGTCTATGCAGCGAACGCGCATTACTGGTTGGGGCAGCTGTATTTCACTCAGAACAAATTGTCTGAGGCAAAATCGCATTTCCAGTCGGTCGCCAATTACAAAGATTCGAATAAGCGTGGTGATGCGCTGCTGAAGATGGGCGTCCTGGCTGAACGTGAGAAAAAGCCGGAAGAGGCGAAAAAACTGTATCAGCAGGTAATTGCAGAATACCCGAATACGGCCACTTCCCAACAGGCGACAAAGAGCCTGAAATCACTGAAGTAAACCTCCTGCATTCAGTCAGATGAATATCTTCGCCATCAATCCAGTGACGCTTTGGGTTGATGGTGAGCTTCATCCTTTGCGATCCGTATTGGTACTCCACTGCTAATGCAGTGTATAATGCCCGGATTGAAAGGACGAGCGATAGAGCAAGACGTAATGAGTCTGACATTTGACCCTACAGAAATGATTTACCCATTCCCGCCTAAGCCGACGCCGCTGACTGTGGACGAGCAGCAAGACTATAAAGCGAAAATTAAAGCGCTGTTGAAAGAGAAAGAAGCAGTGCTGATTGCGCATTATTATACTGACCCTGAGATTCAGGCGTTGGCTGAAGAAACCGGTGGTTTTGTTGGTGATTCTCTGGAAATGGCACGCTTTGGTAACCAGCACCCAGCGAAAACCTTAATTATTTGCGGTGTTCGCTTTATGGGGGAATCTGCCAAGATCCTGACACCAGAGAAACAGGTTCTGATGCCGACACTGGAAGCTGAATGTTCCCTGGACCTGGGCTGTCCTGAGGAAGCGTTTACCGAATTCTGCGATGCACATCCTGATCATACCGTTGTTGTTTATGCAAATACCTCAGCAGCGGTAAAAGCACGCGCGGACTGGGTCGTGACTTCAAGTATCGCCCTGGAAATTATTGAGCATCTTGATAGCGAAGGTAAGCCAATTATCTGGGGGCCGGATCGCCATCTGGGAAGCTACATCCAGAAAAAAACCGGTGCTGATATGTTGCTGTGGCAGGGGGAGTGCGTTGTTCATGACGAGTTCTCTGCCAAAGCACTGAAAGATATGAAACACTTACATCCGGATGCTGCGATTTTAGTCCACCCGGAATCCCCTGCCAGTGTGGTTGCATTAGCAGATGCTGTCGGATCGACCAGTCAGTTAATTAAAGCAGCGAAGAGCCTGCCACAGCAAAAACTGATTGTGGCCACGGATAAAGGCATCTTCTTTAAAATGCAGCAAATGGTGCCAGAGAAAGAATTGATCGAAGCACCAACAGCGGGGGCAGGTGCAACTTGCCGGAGCTGTGCACATTGTCCCTGGATGGCGATGAACGGTTTGAAAGCGATTGAAACGGCACTTCGTGAAGGCGGTGAGCAGCACGAAATTTTTGTTGATGAAGCGATTCGTCAAAAATCACTGATCCCGTTAAACCGCATGCTGGATTTCGCTGCTTCACTACAAATGCAAGTGAAAGGGAACGCCTGACAAAACAGGTACTGCTCTCATACAGAAAAAGCGGCTTAAAGCCGCTTTTTTCATCCTAACTTTTTATCATCTCAACAAGGCGAGAATCAGAGGCTCATCAAAAGATCAGGGGTTTTCATCAGTGAGTTGTTGTGCGCGTTGGGTAAGACCGCACAGCATCTGGGGCACAGCATGGTAGACTTCTTCAAATTGCGCTAATCCTTCTGCACCTTGTTCAGTGAGTGCCGCCATGGCACTTTCCGGATCGTACAGCAAACTGATGGAAAGCAGCACACCCCCTAATAAAGCATTGTCCTGACTATTTTCCGGCATGATGGTTTCCCAGTCGTCACGCGCCAGTTGCCAGCCTTGTAGCACACCCTCCGCAAATTCCCGGGTTGCTTCAGTCACCAGTTCCTTGTCATCAAGCTGACAGGCTTCAGGCCATTGCCAGGTGTTTGAAAGCAGCGTCTGTCTGGATTCATTCCAAAGCTCAACAATAGCGTTGGCATACTCTTCTAATGCTTCATGGCTGGTGAAAGGGGAGGTCTCTTCTCCGCCCCACAGATAGGCCAGCCATTCGGCCGGATCCAGCAGGTACGGGGCAGCAGCCATCGCAGTGACAAAGCCTCGGGTTTGATGCTCAGACAGTAAATGCTGACTGAGCTCAGAATTTTGCAAAATGACTGAAAGTTGTGCAGACATGATCCGTTCTCTTATCGAATGAACAGGCTTGGCGTGGCAGAGCCTGTAGCAGAATGCCGGTATTGTAGCAGGCGAAGCCGGAAGACACAGCGTTGTTCTTTTGATTGGTCCCAAAATGGGGGGATTGCGGCATGTCTGATGGAAAATTACCCACTTGATCGCCAATGTAAGAAATTGGGTTGACCTGTTATGAGAGGATCACTATAGTACGCCCCGTCGCCGAGAAACGGTGATCAAACAATTTGGTGAGGTGTCCGAGTGGCTGAAGGAGCACGCCTGGAAAGTGTGTATACGGCAACGTATCGAGGGTTCGAATCCCTCCCTCACCGCCATCTTCTGAAAAGACGTCCTAGGACGTCTTTTTTCTTATCTGAAAATTATCCAAAACTATTCGTTCAAATCTATCAGCAGTTTCGACGCCATCACATTTGTGCGATCTGAGTCGTCGCTATACCTGAATCAAACCCGAACAAATCAAGCCATCATGAAATCATGATGGCTCGAGGTTATTCACGAAACATGTATTACGCCTGCTGTGCCATCGGGTGATACCGATGGCGGACAGCAAGTGATTGCTACATTGCACGCATCATTTTCGGTTGTTTGGGATGAAACGGTCGTACAGCAAATTGATTCGAGTTGAATCGCACGGCAAAGCGTTCGCCATCAGAGCGCGTCAAAACTGTCACGAAACCATCGGTGACTTGCTCTTTGCTGATTTGAGTACAATTGAAGTTCGCCAAACTGGATGGTAATGGGTAAGGCGTATAGTACTGGCTGCCCAGGTTGTACATTGGCCAGGCAGTGAGTTTACCTTGTGCGTCAAACGACAGGGCCATCTCGTCATTTTCAATCAAGGCAAATTGCTTGATATTGTCTGGGTACGATTGTGGGTGATCGTATGAACGTTCTGACCAGCAACTGATTTTATCATTGTTGTCTCTCGTACAGTAAGCATCGATAGAGCCATTGGCCATGATGTCTTTATATGTGCCAGGAAGTTGAAGGCTTAAGTGGATGCCTTGATCTCCCCAGATATAAACACTGCCATCAGATTTGAGGGCAGCCATGCTTGTTGTTGCACTGACGATTTTGGTGACATCACTGGCAAGGGCGCGCTTTATCTTGACCTCATCATTTAAGCTTTGAAATTCATGATAGCTATGCGCTGCCGGTATAATCAGGCCACCACCATTATATGCACCGCCAAATCCAACGACTTCGCCATTGTTTAATAACAAACTGGTCGCTGAGGAACTGGCGGCAACATCTTTGATGCCATGTTTGTAAACCGCCATGACCACATCGTGCGGTGGTTGGCAAAATTGCTTGGTCCGGGAGAACAGGAGTAAGCCGTTACCTGTGGCTTTTTGCAGAGCAAATCCACAATGTGTTGGCCACACCTGTTCAATATTCGCTTTGAGATCGGGCAGCCAGTCTTCATGGGGCTGCAGGTTATCGCTAAAGGTGACGGAACCGTCAGCGTATTGTTGCAGCTTGTACTCATTGCGATATTTTTGTCTGAAGTACCGGACTGGATTTTTGCTTGTTGATCGCGAGTAGCAATAATACTCTGTCGCTTCGTTGCAATACTTGCCTTTGTCGTCAACATCAATATTGCCTGCGCCAAATTTAGCCATCCATTGCGTGGCGTCTTTGTCTCCCTGAATTTCGGCTTGGCCATACCAATGACGGGCATATGCTGCAGTAGTGAGTGTTTGCTTACTTTCAAAGAATGCCCCGATAGCTTTTTGACTCTTGATATCACCGTTAGCCGCAGCTTCCAATGCCCAGATTTGAGCTTGCCGGGGTTGATTCTGGTCATTGTAATAAGTCGCGAGTCGAAGCATGGCGGGAATATAACCTTTGCTCGCTGATTTTTTGAGCATATTCATGGCTGCCGCGAGACGATCGTTAGCGGTCTCACCATTCGTCTGGCCATCGCTGGCTAGAGTAATGATCGTGTCATGAATATTGTCGAGAATTGTGATTGCCTTGTCATAGAGGGCGGTTTTGTTCAATTCACTCAGGGCGAGTGCAAAATAATGGGCTGCTTTCTCGTTATCTTTCGGCGTGCCAAGCTCACCGCTATAGAGGCGATATAAGTGGTAATAGGTGTCCTTTCCGACCCAATCTTCTTTTTCCGCTTGCAGAGAAAAGCGCAGTGCCTGTGAATAGTCTTTTTGTTCAAAAGCATAGTTGGCAAGTTGAAAGGCAGCCCCTGGCTCACTGTCTCTTTGCATTTCATGTAATAATTTGAGTCCTTTTTCTTGATTCTCAGCCCCTGCTTTACCATCAAGATAGAGCTCGGCCAATGCAGATTTGGCGGCATATTCGCCGTAGGACATCGCGGATTGATACAGCGAAATAGCACGTTCAATATTTTTGTGACTGTCTGGGCCTTCAGCATAAATTCGCCCCATCAGGAAAAGGGCGAAAGGGTGTTCTTCGCGTACCATCTTGGCCAGTGAACGATTGATACAAGCTTGAGGGACATTGGGGAAATAAGCTTCATGACACAGCCATGCCGCTGTTACGCCTGTTGCGAGTTTCCCCCATTCTGCTGCTGCACTATCGTCGGCAGGAATCCCTTTTGAGCCGAACAGATAGGACTGGGCGAGGAGGGCGCGGGTATTCTTATAATCCTTTTGGGCTGCGATCCACAGATAGTGGCCTGCCTTTTCCGGGCTCGTTCCCGGTATTTCCCCTTGATTGTGTAAGTAAGAGACATAAGCGGCAGATTCTTCATTGCCTAATTCTGCACTGATTTCGTAAAAATGCAGGGCTTTTTCTTGATCAACGTCGCCACCTTGCCCGTTGAAGCTCAAGGAAGCAAGGGATGCTGCACTCCACGCCGAGTGTTGTTTGATGCTTTCGAGCAGGTTGCGAATTTTTGACCAATCCTGATTTTCGACGCCAATCAGATCGCTTGCTGTTTTAATCTTTGCACCATCATGACCCTGAGCGGCTGCTTTTTGCATGAGTGCCTGGCTTTTTGTGGTGTTTTTCTTAAGGTACTTGCCGGAACGATAGAGCATCGCGAGCTGGTACTGTGCCTCGGTACGGAGTGTGTCGCAGTGACTGATTGTATTGTTTGTACATTTTTCTGCGATGAGTTGATTGAGTAATGCGATTAATTTTTGCGGGACGTCTTTATTGCCACGAGAAGCTGCATGTAAGTAAATATTGAGCGCTTTTTCATAATCCTGGGGGACATATCGTCCCTGCAGATAATAATCACCTAACTCGACATAGAAGCGCTGATCGTAATAATCAGCACTGTTCATGAGCAATCTCAGTAAGGATGCCTGTCCTTTTTCTGAGCCATGCTCGGCAGCAAGCCGGTACCATTCTATGGCTTTCGTCCGGTCTTTTGAGGTAAAACGTGCATTTTCATACAAGGTTCCGAGATAGTACTGCAGTTCAGGATCGCCACTGTTGGCGTCATCAATGAGCTGACTCATGTACTTGTCACGGGCTTCACCTTTTAACAGGACATCATATTGAGTTGGGGTAGGCACACTGCTACAGGCATTGAGGAAGAGGCCCATTACGCAGGCGAGAGACGCTTTTTTCACCGTAAGTCACCGAAAAATAGAATTTTAATCAAGAGAGTATTGTAAGCGGACAAGATAACGACACTTTTCACAAGTGTCGAAAAGCGCTGGCTTGTCTAAAGCAAAATCCAAGTCTATTTCGCTATCCCAACCGGTTTACTTACCTTGGCTCAATGGTATTGAGCGACGATGGTATGGGTTTTATGAAATAATCATCATAACCATAAGTTCAGGCATTTTAGGATGTTATCTGGGGTGAATGTTTGTTTTCCCCATATAAAATATGGACTTGCCCATCAAGCTTATGGCAGAGTTCTGTTGCATACTCAGATTCTATCTAACAGTTTTCATTGCTGTTTTCCTCTGATTTAGCGCACGAAAGTCAATCATCCTTCGTTGTTTATTCCTTAAGGTGAAATTATGTTTCCCCATCATCTCAGTGCAATATGCAGATGTATTGCTTTGTCGCTGCCACTTCTTGCGCCTGTCAGTGCAAGTGAAACCATGCCGCAAAACGATGCGCAACGCTGGCAAGCCTTTGCTGAACTTTATCAGAATTCACCAGAGGATTTGATTGCACAAAGAAAGTTGCTGATGTCAATCGAGCAGCATCATCACCTGAGCGCGGCTATGTTGGGTCGAATGCTGGTGAATGGAGAGGGTGGGGAGGCTAACCCAGCCAAGGGATTATCGCTTTTTGAGCTATCTGCGCAATTAGGGGACGCGCAAAGTGCCTATTATGCATTCCTTGGCCACAACAACTTCTGGAGTGAAGACAGTGATCCCAATCTGTCAGCCCCTTATTTGTGGCAAGCGGCCAGTCAGGGCGTCAATGATAGTCAGGACTATCTGGTCAGCGGCTATTTGTATGGCATGTATGGATTACCACATTCACCAGAAGCAGCTCGTAGTTGGGCTTATGCCAGTAACAGTGAGATTTCTGAGGCCAAGATGCTTGAAGTGTGCGCGTCTTTTGACCCGATTTTGCTGGATCAGGCATGTATTAAACCGGTCATGAACAGTGCAGAGAAGACAGGTGACGCTTTTGCTCATTATCGCATGGGCTATGTGATGCAATATGGCTTAGAGCGGGGGCAAGATGCTGACCAGGGTAAGGCAGAAGCACACTTTCAAGCGGCATTGGCAAAGTACCCACTCGCGGTAGAAGCACTTTATTCGTTATACACAAATCCCGAAGTACATAAATTATACGACCCACAACGCGCATTGGATTTGCTCAACCAAGCGATTCAGGATGAAAACCCGTATGCGATGGATTTGCGGGGTCAATGGCATCTGAAGTTTGGTGAACCGGAACAGGCGATTTCGTCGTTTACGAAAGCAGAGCAGTCAGGCTATTGCGGTGAAACTTGCCTGTTTCAGCTGGCGACACATCAGCAAGGGGAACAGGCTGTATCGAACTTGCAGCAAGCTGCTGTGCTGGGCAGCAGTCAGGCGAAATACCAGCTGGCACTCAAAGCGTGGGAAGAAGAACTACCGAAAACGGCCAGTGATGTCTATAAGTATCAACGGGTTCAGAACGGCATTTTGATGCCGAAGCATCTGAAATATGGGTACAACGACTCTGCAAAACAATTGTGGTTTGATGCAGCCTGGCCGGCAGAAGCGTTAACGACGGAGGAAACGGTGGTTCGTCGCCATGCATGTCCCGAACCGGAATCGGATGCATTCGTTCAGATGCACCAGGCAGCCGTTGGTGGTGCTGTTGAAGCAACCCGTTTTTTGGAGCGCTACTACCGACAAAAAAAACAGACAGCATGCGCCAATGTCTGGTTGAGAGAGTCTGCAGCATTGGGGGATCCAATCTCGCAAATACGAACCGGTGAGCTGTATTGGAGACGCGGTTCGACTCACGATCTCAAGAATTATTGGTATCGTAAAGCTGACGAAAACCTTGTATCGGGCTATGGCTATGCAGGTTCGTACGTTGGGTTGAGTGAAGATCGTCAGGGCCTGATGCCAGGACACGCCAATGGGAACTCCAATCACCTTGGAGGCTGGCGGAAGGATGTTGTCTATCGGTTTGATGATGGCGGGATCAGTCTTCCATCCCGGCTTGTGCCGCCTTCAGTTTCCGCAGAGAAATTAAGGGTTAATATTACGCAGATCTGGCCGACGCATTGCGGTTATCTTGCTGAGCGTGCGACCGGAGAGCTGCTGTTTCTGGGAGATGTAAAAAAGGGGCTGTGCTATCCCGCTCTAACCGACAGGCAACGTATGGAGCAAGTTGGTGTTGAAAGCCTGGTGCATAATATTGGTGCCAGTGCTGTCTTGTTGCGGGATGGCAGTGTCATGGCCTGGGGATCAGAGGCCGCAAGTGGCGTGGTCATTCAGAGCAGCCTTTCCATGTTTAGTGATTCACAATACAAGACGCTTGAAGAAGAGTTGGCGACACATGATGTGCTGAAGCAAGGGGTGGTACAACTTGCGGCGACCCAAGGGGCTTTTTTTGCTTTAAAAGAAGATGGCAGTGTCTATACCTGGGGGATGTATACCGGAGATTGGGATAACCGAATCACAGGGAAGTATCAAAGTATCAGTGCGGACCCAGGTATCCCAATACTGATTCTGCTCACAGATGATGGTCGTGTCGAGTTTTTGGATGAGCATTCCGCACCATCCACCCGCACACAAATCACAATCAATCAAGCTCAGATCATCGTGCCGAAGGGCGCTGGGGCTGCCTGGACTGTTTTCGCGATTGATGCAGAAGGCCATATGCAAGAGTTTGCCATGATCAAACCTGACTCCTCAAAAGAACGGCCTTTGTTCAAAGAAAAGTGGAAACGGTTTGGTCAACGTTACGACAAGTCTAAGTATTACACCGTGGCAGAAACACGCGATGGCAAAATTTTTGAATTTGTTGAACCGATCAATTCAAGAAATCAGCATCATGCATCGGATATTTACCCCCATTGGCGGATAAGACGCCTGGTATCAGATACGCCGTATATTGAGTGGTTTTGAGCCATTCGCTCAGTATTACTACCTTCGGCACCTGATTCGGTGGGCCGCGGTTTTTCAACCGCCTTGCAATCAATCAAAGGATAATTGAATGAATGTTTTGAGGGTATTGACCCTTTCCTTGTTAATTCCGCTGTCTGTGAGCGCGGCAGAGTTGAAAAAATACCATCGACAAGATGGCAGCCTTTGGCAAACCATTGAGATGCAAGACGGACAGAAGCATGGCTGGCATCGTACCTATTACAGAGACGGGCAGCTGAAAAGCGAAATCCCCTATCTCAATGGGAAACGGCATGGGACTGGCACGTTGTTTAAAACCAACGGTGATCTGGCTCGTCAAATAACTTATGCAGACGGGGCGTTCCATGGTCTTTTCACTGATTTCTATGACGAGAATGCGATCCGAAACCAGACGCAATATCAGCATGGCAAAAAACAGGGTTGGGACAGAATCTACCCCAAACCAGAACGTTACTATGAGCTCAGCCCGGAACGTGTTCTGTATGAAGGGAATTACGTGGATGGCGTTCAGCATGGCTGGGAACGTGCTTTTATTGCGCCGAGTTACTCTGATCACGAGGGTTTAGGGCGCTTGCTGTATGAGCGTTATTTTGAAAACGGTCAAAAGCATGGCTGGGAACGACATTACGCGAAAGAGAAGCTGAAAGACGGAAGAAATAAGGATGCGCTCACGGAAGAAGTCTATTTTCAGCACGGTAAGCGTGAGGGAACCAGCTGGTCTTTTACACGAAGATATTGTACTGAGAATATCTATAAGGATGACCAGTTAAATGGCACGACCCGGCGATATGAACGTGACGACGAAGGCGAGTGTGAGCATTTAACGTCGACCACTCAGTTTGTCGGCGGGAAACGTCACGGTGAGGTTCGCAACTATGATGATGATGGTCAATTAACCTCAATTATTCGTTATCAGGAAGGCGAGAAGAATGGCATCAGTGAAGAGTTCCGTTACGGTTATCTGGCGCTGAAAACACCTTATGTTGATGGGGAGCGGCATGGTCTGGTGGAAGGGTTTGATAGTAAAGGACGTCATACTCTCAAAGCGCATTATGTGAAGGGCAAAAAGCACGGGATAGAAGAACAAATCAGCTTTGACCGACACGTTTACCAGTTGAGCCGCGTGACATATGTGGATGGTCAACGCCAGGGTGAAATGCGGGACTATCAGAAAGAAAGGGTGGATCGGCTCCTCACCTACTTGTCTGATGCAGAGAAGCGCGAATTTGACTATGAATCGCATGCTTCACTGACCGGAATATTAAATTATCAGGATGATAAGCTGCACGGTGAGCAACGTCATTTCTATGAAAATGGTGATTTGAAAGAAAAATCCCATTATGTCGAAGGAAAGCGTCATGGTGACTTTGTGGCCTACAACCAGAATGGCACATTATCTGAGCAGGCACATTACATTCATGGTCAACCGCATGGTCTGCTCGAAGCGTATGATTCTGCAGGTTTTCCAGAACGGCTCGCAAACTATGACCACGGCAAGTTTCATGGCGATGTGATTGAATTCAGTAAACGTTCTCCGGTTGTTGTCTCTGAGGCTCATTACAATCAGGGAACCTTGGTTGGTTTCAATCGGCGTTTTCATGAACGCACCGGCAAATTGCTGGTCGAGCGTGATTTAGACAATGATGTTGTTCGTTATTTTTATCCTGATGGTTCGTTACAAGCCGAAGTTCATCGTCAAGATAAGAAGGTGCTGAGTGGTGTTCATTTCGATCGCATGGGGAATCAATTGCCAATTGAGGAGAATACTTTTGAAAGACGTTATCGTTAAGTTGGCAATACTGCCTGTTTTATTCGGCAGTGTGATGCTCTCCGGTTGCTTTGACAATCGAACTGAAACTGATGCACAACCTGAGGCATCGATACCGGTTGCAAAAGAGATAGTCACGCTGGCGGCGCTGACTGAAGGAGCCCCGAAGCTGCGCGCCTGTCTGGAGAGAAATAAAATATCTCTTGACCGTTCCTCAGCATCATTGTCATCACTGACCTGTTCCATGGAACCGGTCGAACTGGCGGTGGTGAGTCAGCTGAGTGGCCTGAATGAGCTGCATTTGATGGATATGTTTCTTGAGGATGTGTCTGAACTGCAGCATTCGCGGCTGGACAATCTGATGTTGCACAATGTTGGCTTACGTGAGTTTGATATATCAGCGTTTCCCAATTTAACCAAAATCAATCTTGGTGATAATCAGCTGACCGAATTAGATCTGAACCCGGCAAAGAAATTACGCGTCGCAAGCCTGGAATACAACAATCTGAAAACCTTAGTGTTAGATGATGAAGCACATCAGGGGCTGCGTATCTACGGTCTGACAGGGCAGCCAGTTATGGAACTTGATTTACTGTTTTATGGAGAACCAGTGACTTATCACTGAGGAAATCACGATGACATTCAATAACTATGTTCACCTGGTGGCAGGTTTTTTCTTAGCGACGTATACGCTCAATATTCATGCCCGCCCTGAGTTAGGGACTGATCCTGCGCTTTATACTGTCGAAATGAAAGGTTTTACCGATAAGGTTCTCAGTAAAGAGCTGGCAAGAGTGAGACAAGGCACAGAATCTATTCGAGTCAAGGATGGTCAGCCTTTTACAGGGGAAGTGATTGACGAAGAAGGACGCCATGTCGTGTTCTATATCGATGGTCATTACTATGGCCCGATACACAGCTATGGTGGAGACCGCCTGCACAGTGTCAATCGGGGACATAATGGTGTTCCGAATGGTTGGGGCTATGAACATGCTTACGGGAATTATGGGCATTATTTCAAGGTCGACAGAGCTAAATTTGGCCGGGAAGCCCAGTTCTCAGAAGCGAATGCAGAGCTACCCATGGCGGGTAACCTGAAAAGAAGCTGGGAGTATCATTGGGGAGAGAGGGATGGTTTTCAGGCTCGCTGCTGTTATACCAACCAAACGCCGTATGTCACTGAGCACCTTTTAGTTGATGAGTACATTGGTATTGAGCGCTACTCTGTTAATGAAGATGGTACAGCCTCCTCAAATAGATTCCGTGGTCTGAATCTGCCCAAAAAAAACGCGAAATTTGACAATGCTCTGAGCGCGGTCGTTGAGACTTTCTATGACAATAAAAAACTTCAGGCAAGCATTGGTCTGAAACATGCGAATCCGCATGGTGAAACTCTGATTGCGAACAATCAGGGACATAAACTGGTTCAGGTTAACTTCGTTGATGGAGCGCGTCAGGGGGTTGAAAAGCGCTGGTATGGTCAGGTTGCTGGTTCAGATAAGCCTCAGTTGAAAACAGAACGTTACTTCGAACAAGGGCGTTATCATGGCCCGGAACGTTTCTGGAATACCGACGGAACATTGCTTGCCGAAAACCATTATGTAAACGATAAACTTACTGGGATAAGCCGTGTTTGGGGGACTGACGGCAGTCTGCTAATGGTGTCTGAATACGTGGACGGTCGGTTGCATGGCAAAGAACGATACTATATCGCAGCGACCCCAGCGCATCCGCCGCGTCAGTTGATCTTAACTTATCTGAACGGAAGGCTGACTCAGGCTCGATTGATTTCAGAAAGTGAATCGGGGTAATTGAGTTGTCCATTGATCTGAAAGCCCGCTGTGAATACAGCGGGCTTTTTTCATATTGAAATGTTGCATTCTGCATTGTCAGAAGATCATGGTCTGTTGATTGGAATTTTAGTCCGAATTGATTGTGATTAAAAAATAACCAATCCGCGTTTTTCATCAAAATGTCATGAAAGAGTGATGTTCAGGGAATGTTTCTGATACATGATTTCAACATGGCATATCAATTAAGATTTAACACAATAAAGTTTTGAAAAAATCAAAAAAGTTTATTGAATAAAACTTAATATTTCCCCAAAGTAAATAAGGGAAATATTTGCGAGTCACTATTCATTTTCATTCCGGAAATTACATTTTAATTTTCATTTCACCTGTATCCGTATATTAGTTGATACCAAAGTGTAAAGATTTTAATACATTGATATTTGTATCAACTCATTGTTTTCCATTGACTTTAGAGTTTTTGCTCTTAATAACTGTTTTGTTTGTTAATAAAGTGTTAATTATCATATACACATCCCTCCCTATTTTTTAATTATTTTGTTTGCAACAAATTGAAAAAGTACGCCACAGTTGACTGGCTTTTAACAAAAAGCAAATCAACCTATAACAGGGCTGAAACAGGAAGGCCTCAGAAGTATGGCGATAAAGCATCTGTAGTGAAGTGGTTTATTGGTTGGGGAAAAACAGGACAGCTCGCTAAAAATCTCTAGGAATGAGTAATGAAAACAAACAAACGACAAAAATTGGCAGTATTAACGCTAGGCTCTCTATTTACTTTGCCTGCAATGGCAGCAAACATTGTCGATGTGACTGATGCTTCCGTGCTTGAGCAAGGACTAACGGCACGTTCACTGACACCTTTAAATAACAGTTTTCAACCAGTAAAAACGATCACCTTGCCGAATGGTAAACAAAAAGTCCGTTATCAGCAGCTGTATAAAGGCTTACCTATTTATAACTCGGGCGTGGTTGCGACGACGAACGCAAAAGGTCTGAGCCAGGTCCATGGTCAGATGGTTCAGAATGTAGAGCAGGATTTGCCTGCGATTCAGCCTGGACTGGAAGGTCAAAAAGCGTTGGGGATTGCTAAGGCGCATCATGCAGCAGCACATACTGTTGCCGGGGAGGTGCTGCCGGTTGAGAATGAACAAGTCAAACTGATGGTTCGTCTGGATGAGAGCAATCAGGCACAGCTTGTTTATCAGGTCAGTTTCTTTGTTGCCAGTGATGAACCGTCACGCCCTTATTACTTCATTGATGCGAATACGGGTGCGGTTGTGGATAACTGGGATAGCATTGCGCACATTCAGGCACCAGGTACAGGCCCTGGTGGTAACCAGAAGACCGGTCAGTATCAGTTTGGTACCGACTACCCGAACTTCATGGTTGAGAAAAATGGTTCGACTTGTACCATGAATACCAGTGCGGTGAAAACTGTAGACCTGAACGGTGGAACTTCGGGTTCCAGCGCATTCAGCTATAACTGTTCGACGGACAGTAACTACAATGATCACAAGCAAATCAATGGCGCATATTCGCCGCTGAATGACGCGCACTACTTTGGTAAAGTCGTTTTCGACATGTACAAAGACTGGCTGAACACTTCACCATTGACGTTCCAGCTGACCATGCGTGTGCACTATGGTTCCAAATATGAAAATGCGTTCTGGGACGGTAGTGCGATGACCTTCGGTGATGGTGCCACCACCTTCTATCCGCTGGTTGACATTAATGTCACTGCGCACGAAGTCAGCCATGGTTTCACCGAGCAAAACTCCGGCCTGGAATACCGTGATATGTCCGGTGGTATGAACGAAGCTTACTCCGATATTGCAGGTGAGGCTGCGGAATATTACATGCGCGGTCATGTTGACTGGTTAGTCGGCAGCGATATCTTTAAGCAATCCGGTGGATTACGTTATTTCGATCAGCCTTCTCGCGATGGCCGTTCGATTGACCACGCATCTGAATATACTTCGGGTCTGAATGTTCACTACTCAAGTGGTGTATTCAACCGTGCTTACTACCTGCTGTCGAATAAAGCTGGCTGGGATCCACGTAAGGGCTTTGAAATCTTTGCGGTTGCGAACCAGATGTACTGGACACCAAATTCGAACTTCGACCAGGGCGGTTGTGGTGTTGTGAAAGCGGCACAGGATCTGGGTTATAACACGGCTGATGTTATTGATGCCTTTAATACTGTTGGTGTGAACGCGAACTGTGGCACAACACCACCACCAACTGATGTGCTGGAAAAAGGTAAGCCAATCACTGGCCTGACTGGTAACACTGGTACTGAGCTGCGTTATACCTTCACTGTTCCATCGTCTGTGACTGCGTCTGTAAGCATCAGCGGTGGCTCAGGTGACGCGGATCTGTATGTGAAAGCAGGCAGCCAGCCAACAACGACTTCTTGGGATTGCCGTCCATATCGCTATGGTAACAGTGAGACTTGTAATGTCGCAGCTTCTGCATCACAGACATATCATGTCATGGTTCGTGGCTACAGCAGCTTCTCTGGTGTGACGCTAAGCCTGAACTACTAAGTGTGTCCGAGACAAAACTTGAAAGGGAGCCAGGCTCCCTTTTTTCATTTCTGCTGTTTGGTGGTTGAAAATGTAATTTACTTTCTTTGGTGAAATCTACTGCCAGAGTGACGAATGAGCATATGTATTACTTTATTGTCACTTTTCCTGTGTTTCCTGCGACTGCCTTCTGTACCGATCCTTAAACCCACTTTTTTGTAGCGCAAAGGCATTCAATTCGTTGAAAAACCTTCGCTATTGATTGCGCTTGTTTTATAAGAGATTGTTTTAAAGAAGATTAATTGGTCATTTGCAACGTTTTATCAGATTTTGATACGTACTCTTTATCCTGACGATTTATTCTGTTTATTGATATCAGAACCTGGCTCATGAGCCTGTTTTTGCCCGAGAAGAGTGTAATAAAATGACCGTTTCAGATGTGCTTTTGGGAGCGTGTAGCACGCCAATGATGCGCAAGTAGCTAAAAATTCGGTCTGAATCACACTTATTAGTAGTAAATTGACAACCTTGATATCAATATGGTGGGATATTTTTTAAAAAAGCTGATTTAATGCGACATATGACTGGGTGGTTGGTGATTTTGCGGTCGCATAGTCTTTCATCGTGTTATTTTTTGGTTAATATCTCTTTGTTTTTGTCGGAGTGGCAGTGAAAGAACAATTTAACGTGCGTAATGCAGCGGCAGACACTTTTGCGATGGTCGTTTTTTGCTTTATTACAGGCATGATGATTGAAGTGTTTGTTTCCGGGATGACGCTTCAGCAGTCTTTGGCATCCCGAACACTCGCCATTCCGGTCAATATCGCCATTGCCTGGCCTTATGGAGTGTTCCGGGACTGGATGATTCGGCAGGGATCGCAACGGAGCCAACAGAAATGGATGAAATTTCTTTCTGATATGCTGGCTTATGTACTGTTCCAGTCACCTGTGTACGCCGCAATTTTGTGGGCTGTGGGCGCAGCGCCTGAGCAAATCATGACTGCTGTTGCCAGTAATGCCGTTGTTAGTGGCATGCTTGGTGGTGTCTACGGACAGTTTCTGGAAGCTTGCCGGCGAATGTTCAGAGTGCCGGGATATTATCAGCAAGCCTGAAGCACATGAATATCTGATAAAAAGCAGCCGATTTAGGCTGCTTTTTTGATTGTCAGGCAAGGACAAGTCAACGCATCGGATGTCGTTGTTGCTTCTTGATAGCGACTTCAAGCTGCGGATGGGCGATGGCAATGTCGTGACTGAGAAACTTACGTTTGATCCGACTGTGGAGATCGTGTGTGAGACTCAGACGGTGCCCGGTTTCAGCGGCATACGCCCGCACTTCAAAGTTTTGCGCATCTGCAGTGATACTGAGAAAGAACACTTCCGGAGCCGGATTATCCAGTACCAGCTCGCATTCTTCAGCGGCTTCAAACAGCAGCCGGGTGACCAGTTCAGTATCGGAAAGATACTTCACGCTGATTGCAATGGTCACCCGGGTGATGGAATCCGAGAGTGACCAGTTCACAAACTGTTCCGTGACAAAGGCTTTATTGGGAACAATGACTTCTTTCCGATCCCAGTCCACGATGGTGGTTGCCCGGGTATTGATTTTGGCAACAACGCCCGTTAAATCCCTGATGGTGACCGTATCTCCGATACGAATAGGCTTTTCAAACAAAATGATCAGGCCGGAAATAAAATTGGCAAATATTTCCTGCAAACCAAACCCCAAACCCACACCGAGTGCTGCGATCAGCCATTGCATCTTCGACCAGTCAAAGCCAATCAGTGCAGAGCCGATAATAATGCCAAAGAAAATGGCCAGATACCGGGTCAGTGAGGTGATGGCGTAGCCCGTTCCCGGATTCAGGCTGATATGCTGCAATACCAGTAATTCCATGGCGCCCGGTAAATCCCGCGCAATAATGGCGGTCAGCCACAGCGCCAGTAAAGCCAGCAGAACACTCTTGAGGGTGATGTGGCTGAGTTGCTCAATGCCATCTATGTTCGCGCTGACATCCCACAGCGTAATATCTTCAAGAAAGCTGGTGGCCTGGTAGAGATCGGAAGAGAGCAGCGCAAGGAGAAACAGGTAGATCAGCAGCAGAAGAGAGCGGAGTAATCTGAGCGACTGCGCGCTGATCACATCCAGATCTAACTCGGGCTCTTCAATTTCAATCTGCAGTTCATGACTGGCATGCTCTTCCTTCGACTCCAGTATTTCAGCTTTCCGCTGGGCGAGGATTTCCTGACGTCTGGCTTTGGCGCGTTCAAAAGCAAGGCGGCGGCGCTGAATCAGCATCAGTCGTTTGATCAGGTAATAGATCAGCAGCGTAAAGACACCCAGAACAGCCGCGTATTCGAGTTTCGACATCAGTTTTTGTGCCGAACCGAGGTAACCTTGCAGTGCAAAATAATTGAGGATTTGCGGCAACAGAATCAGTGCCCACCAGAATAGATGATGGCCGATGTGGAGATTACCTTGCGGCAGATCCCGGTAGGTCATGGGAATACGTTCACTGGCCATTTTCCACAGGAAAAAGCTGACGGCCAGATTACTGATCAGAAATGCCAGTCGGCCCAGTGTAGCGTTCACTTCGCTGTCGTTATAAAAGAAAGCGAAATTCTGAAGGATCATCATGGGCAAATAGATCCAGATTAAACGCCGGTAGTGACTGAAACACCGCTGAATGATGCTGGGATGCCAGTCAAAGTGTTTGATCAGTAGACCGTCAGGGCGAACTAATTCCCGCATGAAACAATACATCACCAGCGGCCAGGGAAGGGCCAATGCCTGACCCAGGTGATGGATAAACGGAAGCTGCCAGAGTGCCGTCAACAGTGCACCGAATACGGCAATAGACAGTGGAACCGGCCAGGCAAAGAGGCCGGAGACGGCGACGTTGATTGTGCTGTAACTGAATCGGTCTTGCGTCACTTTGCCTATCTTTTGGCTGGTGTCTTTCAGGTAACGTTTCCAGCGTTTTCTGCACCAGCTGAGCGCTGTAATCAGCAGACCGATGATCATCAGACAGAAGATCAGCAGGATTGGGTCAGCGACGAACGGAACTTTCAGTAAGCCCACCCAATGAGCCGGTGAAAAAAACCACTGTAATTTTTCCAGCGTGTTCTCAATTAACTTCAGATTGAATGCATTGGTATCCGGTGCCCAGAATAAGAGTCTGGCGGCATTGTTTTTCAGTGCATTTAACGAAGAATCGAGTTTGTCATAAGCGACTTTCAGCGTCGCTTGCTGGTAAATCAGAATATCGCTGCTGTCTATCAGCTTTTCGAGCAGGGAGAGATTATTTTTGATCAGCTCACTTTGTTGTGCTTTTTGTTCCTCTGACAGATTTTTGGCCTGCGGCGACTTGGCAATATCAGAGAGGTCTTCAAAGCGCTGCTGATACTCATATTTTCGGACCTGATTCTGAGCGATGTTGTTATCGAGTCCTGCCATATCCGGCTGGCTTGGTAACCGGCTCAGGCGGGTGCGCATGTTTTCACTGAATGCCGGACTGAGTGGCAGCCACTCGGCCATGTTGTTCAGGTCCTGGGCTGATTTCGCCACCTGCTCAATCTGCTGATCGGTTTTTTCCTGAAGTGCCTGAACCTGATCGAGCTGATCAGACAGGGCAGACAGTACATTGGCATAGCGGCGGTTTTCTTCACTCAATTGCTTGAGTTCGGGGGGCAAATCTTCCAGTTCTTGTACCAGCGCATCGGTATCCTGCGCAGACTGTTCTGCATCCGTCCTTAACAGCCGGTTGAGCATCAGCTGGAGATTATTGCGATAGGCCTGACGGGCCTCAATTTCAATATTCACCAGCTGAAGTTTTTGCTTGGTCAGTGTTCTGCGGTTATCCGCTGACAGCTGCTCACTTTCCAGTGCTGAGAGTTGATTGCTGTAAAAGTCGTATTCAATATTGTGAACCAGTAAAAGCTGAGTATCCCGGTCACGCTCTGCCTGCTTTCGCGCTTTGTCGGCATCGTTCACTTGCTGGTGGAGCTGCTCTGCACGTTTTGGAAAAGCGTCGATGTTTCTTTCAATGTCTTCCAGTTCGTTTCGAAAGTTATGGCGGCGGAGATCCAATTGCTCGAGTTTGTTGTCCTGTTCTGCAATCTCAAGGGTGAGCTGGTCCTGTCCCCGTTTGCTGAAGTCAGGGAACGTCGACGCATTGAATTCTCCGATCTTTGATTTGAGTGATTTGGTCTCATCACTGAAGTTATCCAGCAGTTGCCGGTCGGTCTTGATTTGTTCGAGATAACTTTTTGATTTTTGAAGTTGATCTTGTGCCTGAAGCAGGCGTTCCAGTAATTTTTCGTTCTCCGGAGTGGATTCCTGACTCTGTACGATCTCAATTTGTTTCTCTAGTGCCTGGCTGTATTCAGTGAGATGCTTATTTTCTGTCGAGCTTGGCGGCTCTTCACTGGCGAAACAAGAAAAAAAAGGGATCAGCAGCAGTAAGAGAAGGCAAAGGGATTGGAATCTGCGCATACTGAAACGTCATGGAATGAGAAAGAGATATCTTATTAGTGTAGAAATAAGCCAGTGTCAGGCCTAAGAAAAAAACGATTTGATCTTTTCATCATCGTTCAAGCCAAGAAAGTACAACTAATTTGGAAAAGCCCTTGACCCCATTGGCTCAAGCCAGTAAATTAGCCGCCGTTGCCGCGACAGGCGGTGACAGAAAAATTTGGTGAGGTGTCCGAGTGGCTGAAGGAGCACGCCTGGAAAGTGTGTATACGGCAACGTATCGAGGGTTCGAATCCCTCCCTCACCGCCACATTTCGGAGAGATGGCTGAGTGGTTGAAAGCACCGGTCTTGAAAACCGGCATACGTTAATAGCGTATCTAGGGTTCAAATCCCTATCTCTCCGCCACATTTAAAGAAACCGCTGAACTATCGGCGGTTTTTTTTCGTCTGAACTTTGGCACGCAGAGATAGGGTGAAGAAGCCTGGTTGGGTTCAGCCGAGCGCAGCGAGACCACGTTGCCTTCAGGCAACGCCCGAAGGGGCGCGAGCTTGCGAGCGATAAATCCCTATCTCTCCGCCACATTTAAAGAAACCGCTGAACTATCAGCGGTTTTTTTTCGTCTGCACTTTGGCACGCAGAGATAGGGTGAGAAGCCTGGCGGGACGGACGGCGAGTATTCAGCTGCTCGAAGCTCTTATCGCTTTGTAGGTCAATCCTGACAGGATCAGGTAAAAATCTTATCTGAAGCTTGCTAAGCCTACTGAAGTCTCCGCTGTTTTATAGCAGCTCCCTGCAACCTGTAGTAAGGTACGCCTCCGTCTTTGGTGCTATGACTCCAAAAATTGTCATGACTCCAAAAATGATGATGTCTTAAGTAAGGACGTGAGCCGATGCTGGATTATATTGAACCCGTTTTTCGCCCGCCTTCTGAGTGGAAGTCTCTGATTTTACAAGTCACGAACGGTTGCAGTCATAATCAGTGCACTTTTTGTGAAATGTACACTCAGCCGCAGAAAAAGTTTCGGCCTAAAAAGCCGGAAGAGATTGAGCGCGAGCTGACAATGATTGCAGCCAGTGGTGTAAGGGTCAGCCGGGTTTTTCTGGCAGATGGCGATGCCATGACCTTGCCGTATGCCCGGTTGAAACTGATCTGTGAGTTAATCAGACAATATTTGCCGTCCGTGACGCGCATATCCAGCTATTGTCTGCCCCGTAATCTGACGAATAAAACGGTCGGGCAGTTAGCGGAACTCCGCTCACTGGGTCTGAGCCTGATGTATGTCGGCTGCGAGAGCGGTGATGATGAAGTGCTGGCAAGGGTCCGGAAAGGCGAAACCTATGCCTCTTCCCTGACGGCCCTGGAAAAAATAAAAGCGGCGGGGATGAAAAGCTCGGTGATGATTCTCAATGGTTTAGGCGGCCCTGCGCTCAGTGAACAGCATGCCGTTTCTTCTGCGCGTCTGATGAATGAAGCGCAACCGGATTACCTTTCCACGCTGGTGGTGTCTTTTCCGCTGGGACAGGATCGCTTCTCGGCTGGTTTTGACGGGAAATTCCGGCCGTTGACTCAACCTGAGCTGTTTCATGAGATGCAAACATTGCTGGAACATCTGGAGTTGGAGAAAACGATCTTCCGTTCGGATCATGCTTCGAATTATCTCGTTCTGAAAGGTGTTCTTGGGCAGGACAAGCAAAAATTACTGTCGCAGATTCATCTGGCAATCAGTCATCCCGGAGTCATCCCGCTGCGTGAGGAATGGCAACGCGGATTGTAAGCAATGGTCACTATGTGCGTGAGTGCACAAAAATGCGGTGATTTGCAAGTTAGACTCAATTTCCTGTCGCGAGATTGCTATTATGCGATTTCGCTTCCGTTTTTTCGGTCCCGGATCGAAGCACGAAAAGCTGTCCCGCTTTTTATAAGTTTTGGGATTTCAATACGATAACAATGATTACCACTATTTTTTGACTGTGTGGCAGTGACAATTTCGTTCGGTTAACACTATGTATATTCAAAAAATTATGCCCAACCGTGACGACGTACGAGGCATCCTCAGCGCGTCCGATGATTACATGTACAGTCTCTATCCGCCGGAGACAAACAATCTGGAGAGTGAAGAATCTCTGATGAAAGAGAATGTTCACCTTGTTGGTGCTTTTGTACGCGGCGCGCTGGCCGGTATCGGCGCCGTCAAAATGATGGATGATGAAGGCGAATATGGCGAGATCAAGCGGATGTTTGTCCTGGACAGCTACCGCGGTCTGGGCATTTCACGGCAGATCATGGATGCATTGCACCATTATCTGAAACACAATGGTGTCCGGGTGGCACGCCTGGAAGCCGGTGTGAGTCAGCCCGAAGCCCTGGGGTTATATCAGACATTGGGATACAGGGTACGTCCACCGTATGGTCAGTATCAGGAACATCCGCTCAGTATTTTCATGGAGCTTGATCTCGACACCATTGAGAGTTGAGGTAAGTTTTCAAAGCGTGGCTTTTGAGGGAGACTGAATGTCAATCGAACAAAGGATTGTTGAATTAGGTTTAGTATTGCCGCATGTCAGTGAACCGCAAGGAAACTATGTGAACTGTGTGCGAACCGGCAATTTGCTGTACGTATCCGGGAAAGGCCCGGTGACCGGTTTTCCCGAGGTACCGAAAGGGAAGCTGGGACGCGAATATAACGTCGAACAAGGTTATGCATTTGCCCGCGAAGCAGGTCTGGATATTCTGGCTGCAGTGAAATCAGCGGTTGGCAGTCTGGATAACGTCAGTCGGGTTGTGAAGCTGCAGGGGTTCATCAATACGACTGAGACTTTCGAACAGCATCCGAAAGTTCTGGATGGCTGTTCTGATCTGATGGCAGAAGTTTTCGGAGAAAAAGGTCTGCATGCCCGATCTGTCTTCGGAGCTATGTCGGTTCGGGGCAACCTGCCGATCATTATTGATTCGATCTTCGAGATTGCTGACTGACAGGACAGCAGGACTGACATTTTCCCCTCGTGATAAATTTCGGCGGGTATCAATATCTCAAAGGAAGCAATTGATTGCTTCCTTTTTTTGTCCCCGGGCTTCAAAAACGTGGTTTATTCTCATCAATATGCATACAGGTATTGACCTGAAACGCAATTATAGAGAAGCTATGCGTACGCTGTGCAACTGGATTCACTTCACTACGTGGAGTCATCCTCGTATTCATCTCTGGAAACAGAAGATGATTTTGTTAGCCAACACGATTTTTTTCTTTCGTTGAATGAAACGGTTTGCGCGGCGACATATTATTAAAAAGTACCTATACGTCAGTCAGTTAGTGATAAGGAAGAACATGTTCACCGAACGGCTCAAATCCCGTTATCAGCTTGAACCTTTTACCCCGCAGGATTACTCATTGCTTATCGATTGGATAGCAGATGAAGAATTCAATTTATTATGGGGAGGTCCGGTTTACCAGTTTCCCCTGACAGTTGATCAAATCGAACACCACGTTTCCCGCCCAGAAATCCATCCTTTTTTATTTCACGTTGCCGGCCAGGTGAAAGGCTATGTTGAACTGAACCAGAAGCATCCCAAACGTTGCAGGCTTTGCCGTGTGCTGATTGTGAATGAGTCTGACCGCGGTAAAGGTTATGGCCGGGCATTGGTTGAAGCTGCACTCGAAAAAGCACGTGTTGAGTTTGGTGCGGAAGAGGTCTCGCTGGCCGTTTTTGAACATAATTTTTCTGCCGTCAGTTGCTACCGGGGAGCGGGCTTTGATATCTATCAGGCTGATCAGGCAATCCGCGTATTTGAAGGGCAGCCCTGGACTTTGCTGCAGATGAGAAAACAGCTGTAATTAAAAGTAGTTGCAGGTTCAGGCTGGTCGGGCAACGGAGTGCTACTCTCAATAGAGAAGATGAAACGGTGCACGATGATGTGGGTTGTATCTTGTTGACCATTTTGCTGTCTTTGCCTGATTCGCTGTCTTGTGGAAAGGAGTGACTATGAGCCTGCAACAATTTAAATACGTCAGTTATATCGCAGCGAAAGATACTGAGGTCTGGAACGCACTTCTGGATCCGAAAATGACCCAGCAGTATTGGGGACATGTGAATGAGTCTGACTGGAAAGTGGGCAGCCGGTGGGCACATATTCGTGCAGATGGATCTGAAATTGAAGATGTGACGGGGAAAGTGCTCCTTGTTCACCCGCCTCACCATCTGGTCCTGAGCTGGCAAGAGGCTGACAGTCATCATGGGGCTGTGCATTCATCGCAAGTGAGTATTGCGCTTGAAAGTTTGGGCACAGATACACGACTGACAGTCATTCACAGCGATCTTCAGTCTGGCTCGCTGAGTTATCAGGATGTCAGTGAAGGCTGGCCTGCCGTGATCAGTAACCTCAAAACCTTACTGGAGACCGGTAAAGTGATGGACAATGATATCTGGGCGGCTAATTAAGAAGGCCGGCGTTCGATATACTCAGACATCATGTCTGCATTGGGCTGATGCAACGGGCTGAGGGGAAAGGTGTGTTCAACCTTCAGTTGCTGCTTCATTTCATACATTGAGAAATCAGCCTCTTGCAGTAAATCAGAGATACTTTTACTGCCGGGCGTGAACACGCTCAGCCCGATGCTGGCAGACACGGTGATTTCGCGATGGCTTAACAGAATGGGAATCCGCAAGACGTGATCCAGCGTATTGATCAGGAATTGGGAGACATATTCTTTGTTTACGGCATGAGGAAAAACCTGAATGACGGCAAATTCATCTCCCCCCATTCTGGCTACATCCATGCCATCGTGAGTCAGGTTATCCAAACGGCGGGCAACGGTTTTGAGCAACTGATCGCCTGCACCATGTCCCAGGGTGTCATTCACTTCCTTAAATCCGTTCAAATCAATCAGGAAAAACGCAAACTCGGTGCCGTTTTTCTCCAGATCTTTCAGTTTTCGGTTCAGCCAGAGCCGGTTGTGAATGCCTGTCAGCGAGTCATACATCGCCAGTTTGTGGTGTGTTTCTGACTCTTTTTTGAGCAGGTAAATCATCATCACGCCGATCAGGATCGTAGACAGCAGCAAAGCATGTATGAGCCAGCGCAGGGAAATAAAACCATCTAATTTTGAACGTAATGTGTTGTTGGAGTAGAGAAAAGTTTTGAGTGCATAGCCCATCATGTTGTCGTAGTTGGTCTTCAGAGTTATCAGTAACCCATGAGCCTGATCTCTTTCGCTCAGATGACGCAGCGAAGATTCGTAGCTTTTGACCAGCAGATAGTGTTCATTGAAGGTTTGCAGGGAACCGAAGATATCATGAAGCCGTTTGACCTGACTGCTGACGTTGATGGAGTTAAAGCGGCTGAGCAGAATTTCGTACTGCAGCAGTACAGTATTTCGGTCGGCACGTCCGGCCTCATATTCCTGAAGCTGAAAAATCAGTTCACTGTATTCATCACTCAATTGCATCATGAACCAGCTGGCAAGATTCTGATCCTTACTGACAGATTCGGCATTGGACTCCAGTGAGCTGACCGAGACAAAGGTGAACAGAATAAGCAGGGGCGCTGCGACAAATAGCAGCTTTTTCATCCATGGCATTCCGGACAAATGAAACATCCTGAGCGATTTGAAATAGACCACGTTACGGCACCACGCTGATTTTGTTTAATTGCCAGACCATTTTGTCCAGAAAACCGCTATTGGCCAGTTCCGGATAATTGTCCAGAGAAAAAATGAGCCAGAAGGGACCATAGTCCCGGACTTTCATCCAATCATTGTCGCGGCGAACTGCCAGTAAAGGCTGATATTTTTCCATGTCTTGCCATTTTAATTCGGCGCTGTATTGATTCAGGGCAGACAAATGAATTGTGCCGGGTTTTAATTGGTAATGAGTAAGCAGTGACTGAAGTTTGACGCCGGAAAAACGTGCGCTGCCGTTTATCCAGGGCAACGTTGTGACAATGGTATCTTGCTGAAAGCTGGCAATATCTTCCCGCGTCAGCTCAATTTCAACAGGATGGTTTTCCTGTGATAAACCCGTGATCACGATGGGAGGCAGTGTGAGCGAAAATGCAGGAAATACAATCAGGCAACATACCAGCGGCAAGCTGAATCTGAGGGTATCGACTGCAAATGATAAAAACTTCCCAAGACTCACGCTTCCCTCAGCTTTTGTGTGTTTAACGCTTAAATACAAAGATAGTCACATAAAGAAGCAAAGCAATACTTTTATCGCATGATTGTGAGCAGAAGAATGATTGGTATGTAAGTATTATTCCTTACAATAATTTATATTTATGAAATATTTGTGGATTTTTGAATGGCCTGAACAGGCTTGGTAGGATTTTATTTATATGGGTTTCAGGTGATCCTAATTCCAATTTCCGAAAAGCTCCTCAGGTTGCATATCAGTAATGGTGTTTCAGTTTTTACTGATATATGCGATTCCGTCCATATAAGCCGTATTTCTGGGCATTTTGATCCTGACGGAAATACCGTCAGGATCAGAGGTCAATCAAATGTCCGGCAGAATTTCAGAGTTCTCTAGAGCAGCGGGCTGAACATATAAAAACACTGCTCAAGAAATTTATGTCCCAATGAGCGTTGCTGCCATGTCTGGGGATCGATTTGGGTAGATTGTTTCATATATTCCTGCTGTAAACCTGAAACTTGCTGGGTGAACTCCGGATTATCGACTGACAGAGTCACTTCGAAGTTGAGCCACAGGCTTCGCATGTCCAGGTTGACGGTGCCGATTAAGCAGTGAGCGCCATCCACGACCACTGATTTGGTGTGCAGCAGGCCGCCGCTGAAGCGGTGAATCGTAACGCCTGCGTTCAGCAGCTCCGCGAAAAATGAACGGCTGGCCCATTCCACCATTACAGAGTCATTCTTGGCCGGGATAACAATATGCACGTCTATGCCACGTTCCGCGGCGCTGATTAAAGCATGCAGTAAGTGTTCGCTGGGCACAAAGTACGGGGTGGTAATGACCACACTTTCACGGGCCTGATAAATGCTGATCAGCAGGACCTGATGGATGATTTCATCAGGCATCCCGGGCCCGGATGGAATCACCTGAATCATGTCATTGTCCGTTGCAGGATGGGACAGACTGCATTCCGGAACCGGTGGTAAAAAGCGCTGTCCGGTTTCGACTTCCCAGTCCCAGGCCTGAATACAGTTCAGCACGGCAACGGTCGGCCCTGTGACCCGGACCATCACATCAATCCACTGGCCCACACCGGCGTCGGTTTTGAAAAACGCCGGGTCAACCATATTCATCGAACCGGTATACGCAATTTCAGCATCGATCACGACGATTTTACGGTGCTGCCGCAAATCCAGCCTGCGCAGGAACATCCGGAATGGCGTCACCGCCAGTGCCTCGGTTATTTCGATTCCGGCATGCTGCATAAGCCGTGGCCAGTGGGAACGGAAAAATCGCATGCTGCCGGCGGAATCGAGCAGAAGCCTGACCTTCACCCCGCGTTTTGCCGCCAGAATGAGTGCTGTCGCAACTTCATCCGCTAATCCGCCCGGGTGCCAGATATAGAACTCCAGATGAATAGAACGGTGTGCCTGGTGAATATCCCGGATCAGCGCGCGTAAAATATCATGCGGTTTATCCTGCAGTGTCATTGTGTTCCCGACCAGTGCCGGGATACCCAGCCGGTTTTCGCACAGATCGTGTATGGGCTTGGCATGATGGTTCAGTAACTGAGGCTGATGGCCGGGGCAGGTATAAAGCTGCCGGAACCAGTTCGCAAAGGGGTCGAACATTTCTTTTGCCCGTAGCGCCCGCTTTTTACCAAGATTCAGCTCCCCAAACATCAGATAGGCAACAATACCGCCGATGGGAATGATGTAAATGATCATCAGCCAAGCCAGAGAAACGCCGACAACGCGCCGTTTGAATACGACACGCATGGTTACGGCGGCGATAGCCATCCAGTAAGCGAACAGGCTGAGCCAGGCTAAAACTTGATAAATGTGGTCCATAAATGTTGCTTGTCTCTCTATTGCATACCCGGGGTCTATTCTGCACCGGAATCTCTGTAAAACATAGGTTTAAGAAAAAGTTGGCTGCGTTAAATGTTCATTGTGTATCAGTAGTGAAGGTGCGGGGCCGGGCAGAGTGTCTTATCTTGTAAGCATCATGCCTTTACCGAGTAGTCACTATGGCAACCAGAGCGCATTTTAGTTCACGTATTGGTTTTATTCTGGCAGCTGCGGGTTCGGCCGTTGGCTTAGGCAACATCTGGGGATTTCCGACACAGGCAGCCAGCAATGGCGGGGCGGTCTTTTTAATCGTTTATCTGCTCATGGTGTTTGCACTGGCTTACCCTTTGCTGGTGGCAGAGCTGACGATAGGTCGTTACGGAAATGCCGACCCGATCACTTCTCTGCGCAAGGTCTGGCCTCAGCAACGGGCTCTGATGGGATTCGTCGGGTTAGCCGGGATGATTGCCGTTTCGCTGATTCTCAGTTTTTATGCGATTGTTGCCGGCTGGCTGCTGGGTTATCTGGTTGCCCCGGTTCTGGATTTACTGGGACTGACAGCTCAGGCCCAGTGGCTGGAAGAATTTGGTGTGGAGAGAAACCTGATCCTCATGCTGGTGTTTATGTGGCTGACGGTGATGGTGGTCAGAAGCGGGGTCACGGACGGCATTGAAAAATGGTCGACCCGCCTGATGCCGGTATTGCTGCTGCTTTTTGTGGTGATGGTGATTTATATCCTGACGCAGGATGGTGCCTGGGAAGGGCTGCGTGTGTATCTGGTGCCGGATGCCAGCCATTTATCGCCCAAACTGATTGTGAGTGCGATGGGGCAGGCATTCTTTTCTCTGTCGCTGGGTGTTTGCACCATGATGGTTTATGGCTCTTATCTGGACAAATCAGCCAACCTGCCGAAGACTGCAGCGCAGGTGGCTTTACTGGATACCGGTGTTGCGTTTCTTGCGGGGATGCTCATTCTGCCAGCCATGTTTGTCGCGCAGAATCATGGTGTGGTGATTTATGACGATACCGGTGCTTTGCTGGCGTCGGATACTCTGGTGTTCAGTGTGCTGCCATCGATGTTTGAGACGATGGGAGGTGTAGGCATCCTCGTCAGTACCCTGTTTTTTATCCTGATGGTCATTGCCGCACTGACGTCGTCAATTTCCATGCTGGAGGTGCCGGTTTCCTGTGTGATTGAAGAGCTGAATCATACCAGGCACTGGGCCGTATGGTGGATTGGCGGGGTGATCAGTGTCGTTTCTACGGTGATTGTTTTTAATTTTGAGTCGTTATTTGGCTTTGTGATTACCATGACGACGGCTTATGCACAGCCGATCATCGGGATGATTTTTGCCATTCTGGTGGGTTGGATATGGCATCGGGATAAGGTTCTGAACGAAATTAAAGCGGGATATCCGGAACTGGAAGCCAGCCTGTTCTGGCGGATCTGGCCCTGGTATGTCCGGATTGTCTGTCCGGTGCTGATGTTGCTGGTCTTTTTTCTGCAGTAGCGCGGTGGCGGGGCGCAGAAAACTGGCACTGTCCGGAAGAGTCGGTATACTGCCGCTTTCCTGATCGAAATAGCACTGAGCCATGTTTACACTGCTTCACCAAACTCCCGATTTTCTGGTCATTTGCAAGCATGCGAATGTCAGTGTCCACAAAGATGACAATGATCAGCCCCTGCTGGCAGAGATCGCGGCAGCGACGGGTGATGCACAGCTGTACCTGATACATCGTCTGGATAAGATGACCTCCGGTATCCTGTTGCTTGGTCGCCATGCGGATGCTGCATCGGCGCTGTCGGGGAGCTTTGCCCGCCGGGAAGTGGAGAAGTACTACCTGGCGATCGGCAGTAAAAAGCCGAAGAAAAAACAGGGGACAGTGATGGGCGACATGAGCCGTTCGCGCCGACGGAGCTGGAAGCTGGAAACCAGCCGGCAGAACCCGGCGGTGACTCAGTTTATTTCCACGGCGGCCGGGGAAGGGCGGAGACTGTTTCTGTGCAAGCCTTATACCGGTAAAACCCATCAGATCCGTGTGGCGCTGAAAAGTGTCGGTTCAGGGATTACCGGCGATGATATTTATGGTCACGAGGCATCGGATCGCGGCTATCTTCACGCCTACGGGCTTCAGTTTATCTATCTGGGAACAACCTATCGCTTTCTTTGCCCGCCTGAACAGGGTGATCTCTGGCAGACGACAGAGGTACAGTCGGCACTGCAAGACTGGTCATCCCCCTGGACACTGGACTGGCCGTCACTTCCGTCGGGTCTGCTGAAATCTGCTCATGACTGAGCAGCTTTGAGAACGGCTGATATTTAATCTTTTTTCATTTTTCTTTGTACGGTGATTCATGGACGCTTCTGCTCTCTCCCAATTTTTTCAACACCTGCGGACTCAACTGGCGTCACCGCCGGAAGAAGCCCGCCGTTTATTTCACGGCCGGGGACGTTGCTGGGAAGGACTGGAGCAACTGACGGTTGACTGGCTGGGCGGTCAGGTACTGGTCTCGTTATTCAAAGAACCGGATACCGCATTTCTTGATGCACTGAACAATGAACTGCAGGCGCTGGCGCAATCGCAGGTTTGGCAGCTGTCTGGTGCCAGTTCATTGCTCCTGCAGCATAGAGACAGACCGGGTTCGCCGATGGAGGTCATCTGGGGAGAGCTGAAAACGTTTCAGCAAATCAGCGAAAACGGACTTCGCTTCGAACTTGATCTGGGCCAGAAGCAAAACAATGGCTTGTTCCTCGATATGCGATATGGTCGACGCTGGGTTCAGGAGCAGTCGAATGACAAGCGGGTTCTGAACCTGTTCGCCTACACCTGTGGTTTTTCTTTGGCTGCAATTGCCGGTGGTGCCAGTCATGTGGTGAACCTGGATATGGCCAAGGCAGCGTTGAGCCGCGGCCGGGAGAACCACAGACTGAATGGTCATGATTTAAATCAGGTGAGTTTTCTGGGACACGATATTTTTAAGTCGTGGGGCAAGCTGAAGAAGTCCGGTCCCTATGATCTGATTGTGATCGACCCGCCTTCGTTTCAGAAGGGAAGCTTTGCTCTGACGAAGGACTACGCCAAAATTTTGCGTCGTTTACCGGATATGCTGAGTGAGCAGGGTAAAGTGCTGGCTTGTGTCAATTCGCCTGCGGTTTCGCCTCAGTTCCTGATAGACGGGATGGCACAGGAAGCGCCGGAGCTGAGTTTCATCGAACGACTGGATAACCCGCCGGAGTTTGCCGACCGGGATCATGACAGTGCCTTAAAAGTCATGGTGTTCTCAAGGCAGCATGAATGCAGCCGTGGTGACGCCATCAGTATACGTCATAAATGAAAAACAAAAGGGCCGGATCACTATCCGGCCCTTTTGCCAGGAGGCTGCCTTACGACGCTCCCTGAGCTGAGATTTGTTTGCAGTACTGTTCATTGATTGGCTGCTGAACCATAGGGCGGCCCCGCATATCCAGAATGCTGATCATGTATCCCAGACCTTCGCTGACCATGGGGGTCAGTTCCGGATCGTTGCAGAAGTTCACAGCGGCAGCCTGTGCGGCCTTAGATGGCGGCACTTTACCACCGCCGCCATAGAGGATTGTGATTTCAACAATGCTCTGATGGGCTTTGGCTTTCATAATCTGGTACTGGCCAACTTTCGGGTAGGGGGCTTTTGCGTTAATCACGGCCGCCCTGCGCTCTGCCAGTTCGTTATTGAGTTCATCCGGCGATTTTGCGCAGCCGGTCACGATGACTGCAGCCACAGCAGCAGCAAACCAGGTTTTGAGGGAAGTTCGAATCATCATTCAGGCCGGCAGTACTTTTTTGAATGGTTTGACAATTACGTTTTCATAAACGCCGGCTTCAATATACGGGTCTGCGTCGGCCCAGCTTTTTGCTGCTTCCAGTGAATCAAACTCAGCAATTACCGTTGAGCCTGTGAAACCGGCTTCTCCCGGATTCTCACTGTCGATTGCAGGCATCGGACCGGCCACGAGCAGACGGCCTTCGTCTTGTAATGCTTTCAGGCGAGCCAGGTGTTTTTCACGAACGCTCAGGCGGCGCTCCAGACTGTTTTCAACATCTTGAGAAAAAATGACGTACCACATGCGTTCTGTCTCCCTGTATTGTGGTGGAATGCAGCCGTTATCATAACGGAATGAAAAAGCCCCAACCAGCGGTCAGGGCTCATATTTTATCCTTTTTGAATCGGACGCGGTCTGCCGTTGGCATCAATCGCAACATAATTGAAGGTTGCTTCGCTGACCTTGTATCGCTCGCCGATGCCGTCATTACCGACAGGTTTTACCCAGACTTCCATCGCGACCGACAGGGACGTATTACCAATACGTTTACATTCACCGTAGCAACACACCACATCGCCCACACCGACCGGGGCTTTGAAGACAATATTATCGACTGAGACCGTCACGACTTTGCCGTGGGAAATTTCTTTGGCCAGAATTGCGCCGGCTAAATCCAGCTGCGACATAATCCATCCACCGAAAATATCGCCATTGGCGTTTGTATCAGCAGGCATAGCTAGCGTGCGCAGTAATAACTGGCCGCGAGGAACATTATTTTCTGAATTCATCATTAATCAGGTTTTTGGGAACAGGTATTTATATGGTCATCAATAATGCATTGGCTTGCAAGCAGAATGCACCTGGTCTGACCCAGATCTGATGGAAGTTTGAACGAAAATTGGATGAGTCATGCAGAAATAAAAAAGGCTGCCGGATCCGGCAGCCTGAAATTCAGAAAAGCACGTCAGTCTTATGCTTTTTGCTGTGTCGCCATTGGGGCGTCTTTTGCTTTTTCTTCACCCACCAGGCTGTCGACAATCACGGCACAGGCAGCATCACCCGTGATGTTCAGCGCAGTACGGATCATGTCGAAGATACGGTCCAGAGCAAACAGCAGCGGCAGACCTTCAATCGGAATACCCGCAGACAACAGGACAGCAACAACCAGGAACGAAGGCCCCGGTACACCGGCCTGACCCACAGCACCCAGCGTTGAGGTCACAATAATCGCGATGTAGGCGCTCATACCAAGTTCAATATTGAACAGTTGTGCGAAGAAGATGGCAACCAGACCGTAGTAAATGGCGTTACCGCTCATGTTGATGGTGGCGCCCAGCGGCAGCACGAAGGAAGCTGTGCTGTTCTTGACGTTCAGCTCTTCTTCACAGGTTTCCATGGTCACCGGTAGGGTTGCCATAGAAGAAGCAGTCGACAGTGCAACAGCCTGAGGTTTCTTCATGGCTGACAGGAATTTCAGCGGTGAAGTTTTGCTGAAGCACTTGATCATCAGCGGGTAGAATACGAAACCATAAACCAGGATCGCGGCGATGTAGACCACAAACAGTTTGAAGACCACCATCAGGGCATCAAAACCGAAGGTACCGACTGCATCAGCCATCAGGCCGAATACACCAATCGGAGCGATTTTCATCACAATGTTGATCATCCATACCATGGCGTCAACAACAGCATTCACACCGTTCAACAGTGGATCACGGCGTTCTTTCTCCAGTTTGGAGACCGCAACACCAAAGAACAGGCAGAACACCAGAATCTGCAGGATGTTTGCTTCATTCAGAGACTGGAAAATGTTCGTTGGGATCATACCCAGAATAGTTGCCCAGAATGAAGGCAGTTCACCTTTATCAGCATAGGTATTGGCAAACATGCCCTGAACACCTGCCAGGTCAACACCCATACCCGGCTGGAACACTTCACCCATAAACAGGGCCAGTGCCACAGCAACCGCGGAAGTCAGGCCAAAGAAGCCCAGCGTGATCAGACCGATCTTACCGGCAGACTGACTGTTACCCAGACCAGCAGCACCGGAGATAATGGCAACCGCAACCAGCGGGATCACCAGCATTTTAATCAGGTGGATGAAAATGCTACCCAGTGGCGCGAACATGCTTGCAGAATGTCCCATCACTGCACCGGCCAGCGCCCCCAAGCACATGGCGATGACAACCTGTACCCCAATGTTGCCAAGTAGTCCTTGTCGTTTAAGCACCTTGAATACCTTATTTTGGAAGTTGTTAAGTTGTGAAAGTCTTATGTTTCGTAAATGTTACCGACTTTGAGTCAATATTTTGCGAAGTGAGGTTTTACAGCAGAATAATGCGATAATCAATGATGCATTTCGATACTTTCCACTTCTGTTGATAAATTGGCGCAGATTTTCACCGAACCTTGTGGATGGCTATGCACCGTGGTGATTATTTGTTGATCTTGGGTGTGAATGCCTTGTTAAAAAAATGCCCCGGGAACGCATGCGACCCCGGGGCATTTTCGGTTCAGTTCGAAATCAGCGTTTCGTCGCTTGCTTCATGCGATGTATGAACTGGCCGAGTGCGTTGAGCATTTCTGAAGGGTTGCCCAGATGCTGTTCGATAATTTTCACCACGGCTGAGCCCGAAATGGCTCCGGCTGCCCCCGACTGAATGGCTGCAGTAACCTGAGCGGGTTCGGAGATGCCAAAGCCCAGCAAAGACGGCGGCGCATTGAATTGAGCCAGTGAGGCAAGCAAATGGTCTACCGGCATTCCTGCTTTGGTTTCCGCACCGGTTACACCGGCACGAGACAGCAAATAGGTGTAGCCACCGCCGAACTCAGCCACGGTTTTCAGTGTGCTTTCATTTGCATTTGGCGGCGCAATGAAAATAGGGTGGATCCCGTATTTTTCCGCTGCAGCCCTGAACTCCGCGGATTCTCCGACAGGCACATCCGCGACCAGCACCGAGTCGACGCCAGCCGCCTGACAACGCTGATAGAAGTGTTCGATGCCACCGGCGAAGACCAGGTTGGCATACATCAGCAGCCCGATGGGCAGTTCCGGATATTTGGCCCGGACTTTTTTCAGCATGTCGAAACAGACATCCGGCGTGGTGCCGGCATCCAGCGCACGAATGGTCGCTCCCTGAATGGTCGGACCGTCGGCAAGCGGGTCGGAAAACGGAATCCCCAGCTCCAGCGCGTCAGCTCCGGATTCGACGAGCGTATCAATAATCTGCAGAGACAGTTCAGGACTCGGGTCGCCCAGCGTCACGAAAGGAACAAAAGCGCCTTCCTGTTTGGCCGCTAAACGGCTGAATAAAGCTTGATAACGGTCCATTACAGCGCTCCCTTTTCGTCCAGAATTTTATGTACGGTGAAGATGTCTTTGTCGCCCCGGCCGGAGAGGTTCACCACCAGCAGTTGTTCTTTTTCAGGAGCTTCTTTGATTAGCTGGAGGGCATAGGCCAGTGCATGGGCCGATTCCAGTGCCGGAATAATCCCTTCGTTGCGTGCCAGCGCCTGGAAGGCATCCAGGGCTTCGTCATCAGTGACAGAGCCGTATTCCGCGCGACCGGTCGCATTCAGATAGGCATGCTGCGGGCCGACGGACGGAAAGTCGAGACCGGCAGAGATTGAGTATGACTCTTCCACCTGACCATGTTCATCCTGCATCAGCGGTGCTTTCATGCCGAAGAAAATGCCCAGTTTGCCGTGTTTTAGCGGCGCACCATGCATGTGGGTGTCCAGGCCTTTCCCCGCAGGTTCCACACCAATCAGTTTGACACTGGTTTCCTCAATGAAGTCGGCAAACATCCCAATGGCATTGGATCCTCCGCCCACACAGGCGATCACGGCATCTGGCAGGCGGCCTTCTTTTTCCAGGATCTGTGCTTTGGTTTCTTCCCCGATAATGCGCTGGAATTCACGCACAATGGTCGGGAACGGGTGCGGGCCGGCGGCTGTGCCCAGCAAATAATGTGCTTTATCATAAGTGGCAGACCAGTCACGCATGGCCTCATTACAGGCATCTTTGAGAGTCGCAGAGCCGGAATGAACCGGAATGACTTCAGCGCCCATCAGTTTCATGCGAAAGACATTCGGGCTTTGGCGCTCAACGTCTTTGGCACCCATGTAAACACGGCATTTCAGGCCCAGCAGGGCGCAGGCCAGCGCTGTTGCAACACCGTGCTGGCCGGCCCCGGTTTCAGCGATGATTTCTTTTTTGCCCATGCGTTTGGCCAGCAGGGCTTGTCCCAGTACCTGATTGGTCTTATGTGCGCCGCCGTGCAGCAGATCTTCACGTTTCAGATAAAGCTTGGTTTTGGTGCCTTTGGTCAGATTCTGGCACAGCGTCAGTGCGGTCGGACGACCGGCATACTCTTTGAGCAGGGCAAGAAACTCCTGCTCAAAGGCAGGGTCTTTCTGTGCATCAATAAAGGCTTCTTCTAATTGGTCCAGTGCAGGGACCAGAATCTGCGGCACGAACTGGCCGCCAAATTCACCAAAATACGGGTCGAGTTTGCTCATGTGTGTGCTGTCCTATTCCTGTCCTGATCGTTCTCGGTGTCTGAATTGATCGCTGTCGGTGACAGCCGATTCAGTCTTTAAGGCTTCAGTGCTTTGAACACCGAGAGTAATTTTTGTCTGTCTTTTTTGCCGGGTTTGCTTTCCACGCCAGAGTTAAAATCAAGGCCGCGGCAGCCTTTGCTGACGGCTTCTCTGGCGTTATCCGGTCCGAGTCCGCCGGCAAGCATAATGCGTTCTTTTGCGTCGCACTGATCTAACAGCGACCAGTCAAATTGCTGACCCGTGCCACCGCTTTGCTGACCAACCTGAGTATCCAGTAAATGCCGGTCAGCAGGCCAGGCAGATAAGTCAGGCAGTGCATCGCTGACTCCGTGGGCTTTCCAGATTTCACAATCTTCAGGCAACTGAGGCTTGAGTGTCTCGATGTATTCAGGTGACTCGTTGCCATGTAGCTGAACTGCGGCCAGCTTTAAAGCATGGGCATGTTTGGCGACGGCATCGACATCGGCATTGCGGAATACCCCGACGTACTTGAGTGGCGCGCCGCTCATCACCAGTCTTGCCAACTCTTGGTCAACGGCGCGAGGTGAGTCCTCTACGAAAATCAGGCCACCGTACACGGCACCGCTCTGGTATGCCGCACAGGCATCGTCCGGATGGGTCAGGCCACAGACTTTGTGTTCTCCAAGCAGGACACTGCGTACGGCCAGTTCCAGATTCGCTTTACTCATCAGTGAGCTGCCAATCAGGAATCCATTGGCGAATTGTGATAAGTCGCGTATCTGCTGGTTGGTATAAATTCCGGATTCTGAAATCACCAGCGTATCTTCAGGCAGTCGTGGCGCCAGTTGTTTGGTCCGGTTCAGGTCAATGCTGAGATCACGCAAATTGCGGTTATTGATGCCGACGACCTTGGCGTTCAGTGCAATGGCGCGTTCCAGTTCTTCTTCATTACTGACTTCGGTCAGAATGCCCAGATTCAGCTGCTCAGCCAGGGTGGCCAGTTCTCGGTATTCATCATCGTTCAGGACCGACAGCATCAGCAGGATGGCGTCAGCCTGATAAAAGCGGGCCAGATACACCTGATAAGGGTCAATCATGAAGTCTTTGCAGAGTACAGGTTGTGTCACGTGCTGGCGGACCTGCGGCAGGAAATCAAAATTCCCCTGAAAATATTTCTCGTCAGTCAGGACGGAAATTGCGCTGGCATAGCGGCTGTACACCCGGGCGATATGGTCCAGATCGAAATCTTTCCGGATCAGCCCTTTTGAAGGGGAGGCTTTCTTACATTCCAGAATGAATGCTGCGCCTTCTCCGGTCAGTGCCTGATAAAAATCCCGGTCACTCGGGGTCACATCTGCAATAAAATCTTCCAGTGGCTGTGTCGCCTTGCGTGCTTCCACCCAGATTTTTTTATCGGCGACGATTTTGGCGAGTACAGTTTCCATTCTTAACCTCGTGCGGCCAGTTGCTCTACCAACTGGTAGGCTTTGCCGGATTGCATGACTTCAATTGCCTGCTGGGCATTCACTTTGAGATCTTCCTGACCAAACAAGCGAAGCAGCAGTGCAACATTGACGGCAACAGCGTCTTGCTGTGCAACTGTCCCTTTTCCTGTCAGGATGTTTTTGATAATGGCACGGTTTTCTTCAGGGTCTCCCCCTTTAATCGCATCTAACGGATGGGTTTGCAAGCCAAAATCTTCCGGCGTGACCGTATATTCGCGAATATCACCGTTGATGATTTCTGCCACCAGCGTCGGGCCGTGAATGGCGACTTCGTCCAATCCGCTGCCATGGACGACCGCTGCACGTTTCATACCCAGGGCAATCATGGTTTCGGCAATCGGGCGGACCAGTGCTGCATCATAAACGCCCATGAGTTCAATGGTCGGGCGGGCCGGATTAATCAGCGGGCCCAGCAGGTTGAAAATGGTCCGGGTTTTCATCGCCTGGCGGGCAGGCATCGCATGGCGGACACCGCTATGGTATTGAGGCGCGAACAGGAAACAGACGCCTTGTTCGTCCAGAGCCGCGCGGGCTTCATGGGCGCTCATTGCCAGGTTGATACCAAATTTATCCAGCAGATCAGAAGAACCGGATTTGCTCGAGACGCCACGATTGCCGTGTTTCGCGATTTTGACACCGCACGCGGCGGCAACAAAGGCCGATGTGGTCGAAATGTTGATTGTGTTTGCACCATCTCCGCCGGTGCCGACGATATCGGCAAAGTCGTAATCCGGGCGCGGGAAGTGCGCGGCATTAGCCAGCATCGCGGTCGCGGCACCAGCAATCTCATCCGGGGTTTCCCCTTTGATTTTCAGAGCCGTCAGAATAGCAGCCAGCATCGCAGGTTCAACGTCACCTTTGATGATGGCATCGAATAAGGTCTGACTTTCATCTTTGGTCAGTGTTTGCTGGTCGTACAGTTTTTCGGTGATTGGGTAAATAGTGCTGTTCATCTGAGCGTCTCCCATAGCTTAAAAATTCGGTACAGTGGCGGATGGGGTCGTGACCCAGTGAAGGGTGTTTGCCAGCAGCTGGGCGCCTTGTGCAGTCAGGATGGACTCAGGGTGAAACTGAAATCCGCATACTTTGTCCTGTTCATGGGTGACAGCCATTACCAGGCCATCTACCTCAGCGATAACGTTCAGCGTTTCCGGGACCTGAGTTGCGACCAGAGAGTGATAACGGGCAATGGTCAGCGGGCTGGGTAACTGCCCGAACACCGCATGCTGGCCGTGATACATCTGTGCGGCTTTACCATGAACGATGTCACCGGCACCTTCGACTTTACCGCCGTAAGCTTCGACGATCGCCTGATGTCCCAGACAAATGCCTATCATTGGCACGTTGCCTGCGACCCGCTTGATCAGCTCAGGCATACACCCCGCTTCTGACGGCGCACCCGGGCCCGGAGAAAGGACCAGCACCGGATTGCGCTTTTCGCTCAGCGCTTGTTCGACCTGCGCTGCGCTCAGGCTGTTGCGGAAAATTGTGACCGGGTAACCCATGGCTCGGAACTGATCGACCAGGTTGTAAGTAAAGGAGTCGAAGTTATCCAGCAGGACGATATCTACTTGAGGTTGAGTCATGTTCGGCTCCTTATGACACACTGTGGGCTTGGCGGATTGCCGTAATGACGGCCTGGGCTTTGCTGCGGGTTTCATCGGCCTCGGCCTGAGGCACCGAGTCGTAAACCACTCCGGCACCGGCCTGAACCGTTGCAAAACCGTCTTCAACGTAGGCAGAACGGATCACAATGCAGGTGTCCATGTCGCCCTGACCGGTCAGGTAGCCGACGGCACCGCCGTAGCTGCCCCGGCGCTGTTGTTCAACATCACGGATCAGCTGCATGGCACGGATTTTCGGTGCGCCGGTCAGTGTGCCCATATTCATACACGCCTGATAAGCGTGCAGGGCATCCAGATCACCGCGTAATTGTCCGACGACCCGGGAGACCAGATGCATCACGTGACTGTAACGGTCGACTTTCAGCAGGTCTGCAACGTAGCGGGTGCCGGGCTGGCTGATACGGGCGACGTCATTGCGGGCCAGATCGACCAGCATCATGTGCTCGGCGTTTTCTTTTTTGTCACAGCGCAGCTCAAGCTCAATCCGGCCGTCTAAATCCAGATCGATGCTGCCGTCGGCTTTTTTGCCGCGCGGGCGGGTGCCGGCAATTGGGTAGATTTCAACCTGATTGCTGTCCGTACAGTACTTCAGCGCACTTTCCGGGGAGGCACCGAACAGGGTGAAATCAGCATCCTGCAGATAGAACATGTACGGACTTGGGTTCCCGATTTTCAGAGCCTTATAGGCATTGAGCGGAGAAGGGCACGGCATTTTGAACTGACGCGAAGGAACAACCTGAAAGACATCGCCACTGACGACAAACTCTTTCAACTGCTCGACTGTCGTGCAGAAATCTTCATCGCTGATGCTGACTTCCGGTTCACAGCGGTCCAGCAGCTGAGCAGCAGGCAGCGCCACAGGTTCCAGGCAGACTTCTTTGATATGTTGCAGACGACGGCTCAGCTCGTAATAGCTGGTGGTGCAGTAGTCACCGCCAAATAAGGTGGCCTGAAGCGTGCCTTTGCGGCGCTGGTGGTCAATAACCAGCAGGGTTTCCGCGACATAGAACAGATAGTCCGGACAGCGGTTTCCTTGTTCAACACCCGGCAGGGGTTCGAAGCTGGCGACCAGGTCGTAGGCAAACAGTCCGCCAAGGAATAAGGCCTCACGTGCTTGTCCCGGACGATGGAAAATCTGCTGGATCAGACGCAGTGCATCAAACGGTGAAGACTGACGCAGGCGGCTGTCTTCATCCATAGCTCTGCCGCTTTCTTCAAAAGTCAGGATCAGTGCGTTGCTGTCTGAGGTCAGCGACACATTGGCAGGGAGTTGTGCTTCAACCGCCTGAAGCACGTTCAGGCCATTATCTGTCAGTGCTTCCAGGCGGACTTCGCGGCCACGGCAGACGATGCGGACTGCCGCGTCGATCAGCATCAGGCTTTTTAAATCTTCCTTGGAATCAATTTCTGCGGACTCCAGCAGCAAATTATGCGGACGATTGCCACAGATGGCGTAATACAGTTCGGTGGGCTCCGAGACGTAAGGGACGTCCAGACTCAGGACGTCCAGTTCACCGACAGCTAAAGGCGTTGTTTTCATAATGTTTTACCTGCAGCTTCAACAAAGGGTTTCAGTTCCTGCATCAGTTGCTGGAACATCGGTCCGGTCAGTGCCTGATGGCCGTCAGACAGGGCTTCGCTCGGCTTGAGGTGAGATTCAACGATAATGCCGTCCGCACCGACAGCCGCAGCGGCACGGGATAGCGGAATCACCAGCTCACGGACACCGGTTCCATGGCTTGGGTCGACCACAACCGGCAGGTGGGTTTTCTGTTTCAGGAAGGCAACAGCGTTCAGATCAAGCGTGTTACGGGTAGCCGTTTCGAATGTGCGGATACCACGCTCGCACAGGATGATGTTTGGGTTGCCGGCATCATAGATGTATTCCGCCGCCAGCAGCAGCTCTTCAATGGTGGCAGACAGGCCACGCTTGAGCAGCACGGGCTTTTTGCTCTCACCCACTGCTTTAAGCAAAGCATAGTTTTGCATGTTGCGAGCGCCGATTTGCAGGCAGTCGATGTATTCACACATTGCTTCCATCTGACCCACTTCCATGACTTCGGAAACAGTCGGCATGTTCAGCATCTCACTGGCCTGTTTCAGCAGTTTCAGACCTTCGATCCCCATGCCCTGGAAGTCATACGGGCTGGTGCGAGGCTTGTAAGCACCGCCACGGAGCGCAACCGCACCGTGTTGTTTGACCACTTCGGCAACGGACAGCAGCTGTTGTTCTGATTCCACCGAGCAAGGTCCGGCGATGACCGCGAATTTGTTGCCGCCAACAGCCGCATTCCCAAACCGGACAACGGTGTCATGGGCCTGGACTTCACGGCTGACCATTTTGTATTTGGTCAGAATCGGTTTGATATTTTCCACACAAGGGTTGGCATCTAAGTTGAGTTTTTGCAGTACACGCTCATCACCCAGTGCGCCCAGAACAATACGTTCTACACCAGGCATATACAGGGGTTTCAGACCAGCTTGTTCGATACGGGTCAGAATATCTTTTGCCTGAGCTTCAGTTGCGTTTGGTTTCAGTACGATAATCATGCTGTTGTCCTTGCTAGCCAAATGTGGAAATTGTTTGTTTTCAATGGTCAGGTACAAAAAAACCCGCAGTCGGCGGGTTCATGGCTCTGTGCGGCTGGCACAGCAAAACTCACGACCCGTTATAGGTTGTGCCACCACCAGGTGAAGAAAGCGCGAAGATGATGTTGTTTTTGCTGTAACATAAACAGAACCTGAGTCATACGTTGTTGGGTAATTACGTACTAGTAAACTAGTTCAAGAATATTATGTCAAGACTTTCTTTTTATGTTGTTTGATCTTCACAGTCATACCACGGCCTCTGATGGCCGGTTAGCTCCGGCAGAACTCGTTCAGCGGGCCGCTGAATTCCGGGTCGATGTACTTGCGATTACGGATCACGATACGGTCGCCGGGCTGGATGCTGCCCAGCAGGCAATCGTTGGACAAAATCTGGCCTTAAAACTGGTCAAAGGTATTGAAATATCGACAGTCTGGAATAATTTTGATATTCACATTGTCGGTTTAAACATCGATCCGGAAAGCCCGGCGCTCACCCGTTTGATTACAGCTCAGGCTGAACGACGTGAAGCCCGTGCCGTACTGATGGGAGAGCGGCTGGAAAAAAACAAAATTTTTGGTGCGTATGCCGGAGCAAAGGCGATAGCGGGTGAAGCAACATTAACCCGTGCTCACTTTGCCAAATGGCTGGTCGAAAACGGGCACGCCAAAACCATGCAGGCGGTATTCAAAAAATATCTGACGCGGGGCAATCCGGGTTATGTGCCACCGAACTGGTGCAGTATTGCTGAAGCTGTCAGTGTTATTCATGAAGCGGGCGGACAGGCAGTCCTGGCGCATCCGGGACGGTATAACATGACAGCCAAATGGCTGAAACGTCTGCTGACCGTCTTTGTCGGAGCGGGGGGGGATGCGATGGAAGTCGCGCAACCTCAGCAGGCACAGCAGGAACGGCGCAATCTGGCCGACTATGCTCAGCAGTTTGGTCTGTTGTCGTCTCAAGGGTCTGATTTTCACTATCCGTCCCCCTGGACAGAGCTGGGCCGGAATCTTTGGTTACCAAAAGTCTCGGTACCCGTCTGGCAGGACTGGGGTTTGGAGTAAGTTATGATGTACGCCTGTGCCCTGAAGCGGGTACAGGCCAGGAGGAATGATGAGTCAATTTTTCTATATTCATCCGGATAATCCTCAGGCCAGACTGATCAGTCAGGCGGTGGCGATTATCCGAAACGGCGGAGTCATTGTGTATCCGACTGACTCGGGATACGCGCTGGGGTGCCAGTTGTCGAACAAGCAGGCGCTGGAGCGTATCTGCCGGATTCGTAAACTGGATGAGAAGCATAATTTTACCCTGCTGTGCCGGGATTTGTCAGAGCTGTCTTTGTATGCCCGGGTAGAAAATGATGCGTATCGTCTGCTGCGGAATAACACGCCCGGTGCTTACACCTTTATCTTCAAAGGAACCAAGGAAGTGCCGCGTCGTTTGATGAATCCAAAGCGGAAGACCATTGGCATCCGTGTGCCTGATAATGAAGTGGCGCTGGCTTTGCTTGAAGCTTTGGGTGAGCCGATGATGTCAACCAGTCTGATTCTGCCCGGAAAAGAAACGGCTGAATCCGATCCGGAATATATCCGGGACGATCTGGCTCATGCGGTTGATTTGATTATTCATGGCGGTGTTCTGGGTGAGCAGCCCACCACAGTTGTGGACTTCAGTAACGACACGATTGAAATCGTCCGGCAAGGGGCAGGGGATATTACCCCGTTTGAATAAGCCCTCACTGAGGCGCTGATCGGGTTTGAAATGCAGGGAAGCGCAGGCGGAAACAATCCTGCTCACCCTGCTTTTTCAGTGGTATCAAACCGAAGAGTTTGGCATAATTCCCGGCTGTCTTATTTAAGGATTGACGCCTTTATCTCATCAGAGATAAATGGCGGGTATCTCGTACTTTCTGGACGGGCTGTATCAGAGGTACGACGATGTTTTTAGAATGTTTCGACGCCTGTGAAGGCGACAAAGGTTTGTCTGATGAGTGAAAAAATACAGAAGATTCTTGCACGTTCCGGCCATGGCTCACGTCGTGAAGTGGAGCTAATGATTCAGGAAAGGCGTGTCAGCATTGACGGGAAAGTCGCTCAGCTGGGTGATCGCCTGGAAAATCTGGATGCGCTGGTCTGTATTGACGGCCATAAAGTGGAGCTGGTTAAGCCTTCTGAAGAAGTGTGCCGCGTGCTTGCTTATAACAAACCTGAAGGTGAGCTGTGTACCCGACACGATCCGGAAGGACGGAGAACGGTATTTGATCGCCTGCCTCGTCTTAAGGAAGGCCGCTGGGTCTCCGTCGGTCGTTTGGATGCGAATACATCAGGCCTGCTTCTTTTTACAACGGATGGCGAACTTGCAAACCGCCTGATGCACCCAAGCCGTTGTGTTGAGCGTGAATACATGGTGCGTGTATTCGGGGAAGTCACCGAGCAGATGGTGAGAAACCTGGTCAACGGTGTTGAGCTGGAAGATGGCATGGCCCGTTTTGAAGACGTGGTTTATGCCGGTGGTGAGGGAATGAACCACACCTTTTACGTAGTGATCACTGAAGGCCGTAATCGTGAAGTCCGTCGTCTGTGGGATTCTCAGGGCGTGACGGTCAGCCGTCTGAAGCGTGTTCGTTATGGTGATATCTTCCTGACCAAAGATTTGCCGCGCGGCGGCTGGATGGAGCTGGAGCTCCAGGAAGTGAACTATCTGCGAAATGTTGTTGAGCTGTCGCCAGAGACCCAGACTCATCTGACAGTTGAAGGCCAGAAGCGTAAGAAAGGGGTTCGTAAGATCCGTCGTGCTGTCCGTCGTCATGAAGAGCGCGTGAATGATGAATCACGTGGCCGCCGTCGTGATAGTCGCCGGACTTCAACGCGTAATCAGGCAGCGGAAGTTTCTGAGCGTCCGGCAGGTCAAAAGCGTAAGCCAACCGGCAATGCGGCAAACCGCCGAAATCCGTTGAAAAATAAACCTGCGAAACCACGTACCCGTAAGTAAGGTAAGTGGTTCAGGAATATGAAAAAAGCCGGCCCAAGGGTCGGCTTTTTTGCATCTGCTTTATTGTTCGTGCTGGAAACTGGATTCAGTCTTTAGGCTGTGCGTCAATGCACTGGCCGTTGACATCCCGGCTTTCCGGTCCCATCAGGTACAGATACAGCGGCATGATATCCGCCGGTGTTTTCAGCGTTTTCGGGTCTTCACCCGGGAAGGCTTTGGCACGCATACCGGTACGGGTACCACCCGGATTAATTGCGTTGACACGGACATTGGTATTACTGAGCTCTTCAGCCACAATCTGCATCATCCCTTCCGTGGCAAACTTAGAAATCGAGTAAGCGCCCCAGAATGCACGGCCGACATGGCCGACGGTAGAGGTCGTAAAGATGATGCGGCCATCTTCTGAATTCTTAAGCAGTGGCATGATGGCCTGAGTCAGCAGAAACTGTGCTTTCACGTTGACTTGCATCACGTCGTCGTAAGTGTCTTCACCCAGTTGATCAAACGGGCTCAAAACGCCCAGCAGGCTGGCGTTGTGCAGTACGCCGTCAAGACGGCCAAACTGATCCTTGATGGTATCAGCCATATCCACGTAGTTTTGTTTGGTCGCGCCTTTCATGTCCAGAGGAATGATGGCCGCTTGAGGATAACCCAGCGCTTCAATTTCATCATAAACGGCTTCAAGTTTGGCGACAGTCCGGCCCAGCAGAATGACGGTAGCGCCATGAGCTGCATAACTGATCGCAGCCTGACGGCCAATACCATCACCGGCACCAGTCACCAGAATGATACGATCTTTCAGAGAGTCAGCCGCAGTTTGATAATTCACTTGATTTCCTTCTAAGTCGGGCATTTTGTGCCGCTATTGTAGGCGCATCACTGTCAGAGTGACAACCTGAAGACAAAAAAGCATAGGGTAGCTCGAAGAGATTGATGTGAATAGCCCCTAGAGGCTTGATTGGATTGGTATTACAATGAAACAAAACCAGAATATGAGGAATTTCTCTTGGATTTTTTGTTTGATTACGGTCTTTTTCTGGCCAAGATCGCGACGGTGGTCGTAGCGATTGTAAGCATCCTGGTCATTGTTAAAAGCACAGGCGGTCGTCACGGAGCGCGTAAAGGTTCACTCGAAGTGAACGATTTGACTGAGCAGTACAAAGAGACGATCCACCATCTGGAGTCTCATCTGTTCGATAAACCACTGCTGAAAGCTCGTGAAAAAGCTGAGAAAAAAGCAGAAAAGGAAAAAAACAAAGCGCGTCAGAATGAAATCAAAACGGCTGCAAAATCCGGCGAACTTTCAACTGCCCGTGAGCCGAGGCTCTTTGTGCTGGATTTCCACGGCAGTATTGATGCGAAAGAAGTGGCGGGTTTGCGTGAAGAAATTTCAGCGATTCTGGCTGTAGCTGCGGAAGGTGATGAAGTCTTGCTGCGTCTGGAAACCGGCGGTGGAATGGTGCACGGCTATGGTCTGGCATCTTCACAGCTTGATCGCCTGAAACAGGCGGGGGTGAAGCTCACGATTGCTGTCGATAAAGTTGCTGCCAGCGGTGGCTACATGATGGCTTGTGTGGCGGATCAGATCATCTCCGCACCGTTTGCTGTGGTTGGTTCAATTGGTGTGATCGCACAACTGCCGAACTTTAGTAAAGTGTTGAAAAAACACGATATTGAATTTGAACAGATCACGGCAGGTGAGTTTAAACGAACGCTGACGATGTTTGGTGAAAATACGGATAAGGCGCGCGAGAAGTTTCAGAGTGAAATCGAAGAAACGCATGGCCTGTTCAAAGACTTTATTGCCGAACACCGTCCGTCATTGGATCTGGAAAAAGTGGCAACCGGAGAACATTGGTTCGGAAAACAGGCGTTTGCGCTGGGTCTGGTTGATCAGATTGGCACCAGTGATGACTACATCATGGCGGCCTGCAAAGAGCGTGAAGTCCTGCAAGTGCGCTATGTTCAGCGTAAAAAGCTGGCAGAGCGTCTGGCTGGTGCCGGCAGTGAAGCTGCTGACAGTTTGCTATTGAAGTGGATTGGTCGCGGTCAGCGGCCGATTATGTAAGCCTGATGAAACAGATAACCCGCAGCAATGCGGGTTATCTCCATATATTTCCAGTGTGACTGACAGCTGTTTTTACCGATATTTATTTTTTATTTCTTTTGCCTTGTCGCTTATTTGACTGTGCTGAAGATCATTGAATCAATTTGTCCAATTTGATGCATATAAAATAATCATTCTTCACGATTTCATTATCAGTAAGAGCATATTTGTGTGAGCTGACACAAATAAACCGGGCTGGGAATAGTCAAAGTGTCGTTGAGGTGGTAATGATCTGCGCCCAGTCAATTTACTGGCTTTGATATAAGAATTATCAGGGATGATTTGAAAAAATTGGGACACTTAACACCGTGTTTACAAGTGTAGAAGGGGCGACCAATCAATCTGGATTTATTAAAAACAGGTTGACCTTCTTGTATAGTAGCCCAATATTGTAATAGCGTTGCCGTGCCTACACTGTAACTTTTAGCGTGCAACTACATGTTTATATTTGAGAATTTCGCGAGCACGAGGACGTAATAGAGTCATATGGGTAAATCTCTCGTTATTGTGGAGTCCCCTGCTAAGGCAAAAACGATTAATAAGTACCTTGGTAAGGATTTCATCGTAAAGTCCAGCGTTGGGCATGTCCGAGACCTGTCGACGGGTGGCAGTAGCAGTACCGGTAAAAAAGCCGCTGCATCGTCCGCCAAAGGACTGAGCGTTGAAGAGAAAGCACGAATCAAAAAAGAAAAAGAGCTGAATGCGCTGATCAATAAGATGGGTGTGAACCCATATAAAGATTGGGAAGCACATTACGCCGTGCTGCCCGGTAAAGAGAAGGTTGTCCAAGAGCTTCAGAAACTGGCTGAAGACGCCGACTATGTATATCTCGCAACCGATTTGGACCGCGAAGGAGAAGCAATTGCGTGGCATCTTCGTGAGCTCATCGGTGGTGATGAAGAACGCTATAAACGTGTTGTTTTTAACGAAATTACGAAGAATGCCATTCAACAGGCGTTCGAGCATCCGGGTGAACTGAACCTTGATGGCGTAAATGCTCAGCAGGCACGCCGTTTTCTCGACCGTGTTGTCGGCTTCATGGTCTCGCCGCTGCTGTGGAAAAAAGTCGCGCGCGGTTTGTCTGCCGGTCGTGTTCAGTCGGTCGCTGTGAAGCTGATTGTTGAACGTGAACGTGAAATTAAGGCATTCGTACCGGAAGAGTACTGGGACATTCACGCCAACACTCTGACCGGTGAAAAAGATGCGCTGCGTCTGATGGTTGCTCAGCAGGCGGGGAAAGCTTTCCGGCCAGTGAATCAGACTGAAACCGATGCAGCAGTGTCGCTGCTGGAGAAGGCCAGTTTCAAAGTCGCAGAGCGTGAAGATAAGCCGACGACCAGTAAGCCTTCAGCGCCTTATATTACGTCAACGCTGCAACAGGCAGCGAGTACACGCCTGGGATATGGCGTAAAACGTACCATGGGTCTGGCTCAGCGCTTGTATGAAGCCGGCTATATTACCTATATGCGTACCGACTCGACCAATCTGTCGAAAGAAGCCGTTGAAGCTGTACGTGACTATATTACAACGGAATACGGTGAGAGCTACCTGCCGGCGAAACCTGTGGTTTACGGCAGCAAAGAAAATGCTCAGGAAGCGCACGAAGCGATTCGACCGTCCAACGTTGAAATACTGCCGGCAAACCTGGAAGGCATGGATCAGGACGCCGTTAAACTGTATGACCTGATCTGGCGTCAGTTTGTGGCCTGTCAGATGACTGCGGCTCAATACGATTCCAGTACGATCACGGTTCAGGCCGGGGACTTTACTCTGAAAGCCAAAGGCCGAACGTTACGTTTCGCCGGTTGGACCAAGGTTCAGCGCCCTTCAGGTAAAAATGAAGACACCACATTGCCAACGGTTCAGGTGGGAGATGTTCTGGCGCTTGAGAATCTGGAGCCAAAACAGCATTTCACCAAACCGCCTGCACGTTTTACCGAAGCAGCACTGGTTAAAGAACTGGAAAAACGCGGTATCGGCCGCCCGTCGACCTATGCGTCTATTATTTCCACGATCCAGGATCGCGGTTATGTGAAAGTGGACCAACGTCGTTTCTACGCAGAGAAGATGGGTGAAATTGTGTCCGATCGTCTGGAAGACAGCTTCTCAGATCTGATGGACTACGACTTTACCGCGCGAATGGAAGGTAATCTCGATAAGATTGCGGAAGGCGAAGCGAACTGGAAATCGGTTCTGGACAAATTCTTCAGCGATTTTACGGATGAACTGGAAAAAGCCGAGCGTGAGGAAGACGAAGGCGGCATGAAGCCGAACAAAATCGTCCTGACGGATATTGAGTGTCCGACCTGTTCGCGTCCGATGGGCATTCGCACGGCTTCAACTGGTGTATTCCTGGGTTGTTCCGGCTACGCGCTGCCACCGAAAGAACGCTGTAAAACCACCATTAATCTGGGTGATGAAGAAGGTGTTGTGAACGTCCTGGAAGAGGATGTGGAAACCGCTGCGCTTCGTGCCAAGAAACGTTGCCCGAAATGTGGCACCGCGATGGATGCTTACCTGATTGACCAGGGTCGTAAACTGCATGTGTGTGGTAACAACCCAAGCTGTGATGGCTACGTGGTAGAAAAAGGTGAGTTTAAACTGAAAGGCTATGAAGGTCCTGTGATTGAGTGCGACAAGTGCGGCTCAGACATGGAGCTGAAGAACGGTCGTTTCGGAAAGTACATGGGTTGTACCAACGAGAGCTGTAAGAATACCCGGAAAATCCTGAAGAACGGCGAAGTTGCGCCACCGAAGGAAGATCCGGTGCATCTGCCGGAGCTGCCATGTACTCAGGATCCTGACGCATATTTTGTGCTGCGTGACGGTGCTTCCGGTCTGTTTATGGCCGCCAGCACTTTCCCGAAATCGCGCGAAACCCGTGCGCCGCTGGTGGAAGAACTGGTTCGCTTTAAAGACAGACTGTCGCCGAAGTTCCTGTACCTGACCGAGGCTCCGACAGAAGATCCGGATGGTGTGAAAACAGTCGTTCGTTTCAGCCGTAAAACCAAAGAGAACTATGTTCGTTCTGAGGTTGACGGAAAGCCTACCGGTTATACCGCACTGTATGATGCCGGGAAGTGGATCATTACGGACAAGCGTAAAAACGCCAAGAAAGAGAAGTAATCAAGAAACCGCCGAAAGGCGGTTTTTTTATCCTGACAGTTTTTCACGGGTGAGCAGCCCAGCCACCTCACATCAAAGTGACTGCGGTATAGTTAACTTCATGATCCCTTTAAGAAATGATGAGGCCTCAATCGATTGGAATGAGCAATCGGGATAACCGCCCTGAATTGATTCAGGAGAGGATGATTTTATGCCGTCCGCCGGACTTGGGTGCACCACAGCATCAGCGCTACGGCCAGCTGAACAGCAAAACAGAGCAGAAAGAGCGGTGCAGTCCCCAGGAGTGCGACCAGATAACCGGAAGCTGCCAGTCCAAACGGCATTCCCAGTTTAAATAGTGAACCTGTGATACCAGCTACACGGCCCAGCAGTTTGTCACTGAAAGCTTCCTGACGGTAACTCCAGATGCAAATTGAACTCATGAGCCCGATGCTGCTGATGACGAAAAAAGCGGCTGCCAGTACCCCGGCATTCGGAGAAACAGCAGGCATGACAAAGCCGAAGGATTCCAGTGCAATGGATAAAATGAGCAGCTTGCCCAGTCCGATTCGGCGTCTGACCTTGTCGGCAACCATACCGCCGACCATGCCGCCGATACCCGAGGCTGCAATCAGATAGCTGACTTCCAGGTTGGAGAGCATCAGCTCGGCCTTGGCAAAATAAATGGCCTGAACATGAAATACAGCACCCGTGGTATTAATCACGACAACAGCAGCAGTGATCAAACACATCGTTTGATCCGCCTTCAGGGCGTGCCAGCCTTCCTTGAGTGCAGAAAAGACAGGAGGGTGCTGCACTGTTTCGGAAGGGGCAAATGACAGCCGTTGCAACTGTATAAATGCGAGCAGATAAAACAGGATCAGCAGCAGAAAGATCTGATGGATAGCGGACATCAGCAGGAGTACCCCCGACAACACAGGCCCAACGGTTTCCAGAAAACTGTACATAGTGCTGAAACGTGCTGTGGCCGTATTCTGGAGATGTTGCGGCAATGCCGTTTTCATCATGCCAAGACGGGCATTGTGATAACCGTAATCGAAGGCCATCATCATGAAAGCGGCCGGAAAGAGCGCCCATAAAGGGTTAGCCATCCATTCGACGGCAGAATAAGCCAGGAATAAACAGAAGCTCTGCCCGATGAGCATGGCCTGTGACCAGTGCTTACGGTTAACTCGGTCGACCCATACGCCGATAAACAAGGCCAGCAGCAGATTGGGCAGAAACTCTACCGCCCGCATCCAACCCATCCATTCCGGCGAAGCCGTCAGGTCATAAACCAGCAGCGGTAACGCGAGGCTGTAAATTTTGGCACCAAAGGCCGTGAAGAATGCACTGGTAAACAGCACTAGAAATGTCGGTTCTTTCCAGATCCCCAAACGGGATTGCGCAAAAGTTGTCATCATAAATTCCTTTTCACATCAAAAACTTTCGCTATTATCGACAGGAAAAGTGGAAGAAAAAGTGCAGAGATTAGAGAAGGATTTCATCTTTTATGCGTTACTGGCGATTACTGGCGTTACTCAGAGATGAGCTGGACGTTGGGCAGACATGGGTCGTGTCGCTCGATACCGTGGCAGAAAAACTGGCCTGTACCCGGCGAAATGCACAAATGCTGATCAAAAGGCTGGTCAGTGAGGGGTGGATACAGTGGTTTCCCGGCGTCGGGCGCGGCAATCTGCCGACGCTTATGTTGCTGAAACCGACAGACGCTGTTGTGACGCAGCAGGCAGTCGCCTTACTGGAGCGGAATCAGGTAGAACAGGCACTGACACTGATGCCAGCACATGCGCGGGAAGGATTTCTGGCGGATTATCTGGCCGGGTTTCGATCAGCCAAACGGGCTGATACCCGGGATGTCCTGCGGATCCCTTTCTACCGCGGTATTCATGATCTGGATGTGGTTCAGCTTTCCCGTCGAACGGAACTTCATCTGGGCTCTTACCTTTATGCCGGCTTGCTGAGCAAAAATGAGCAGACGGGTGACATTCAGGGCAACCTCGCCATTCACTGGGAGCAACAAGGCAATGACTGGCTCTTTACCCTGAGGAAAGGGCTGATGTTTCATGATGGCACGCCATTGACTTCGCAATCTGTCAGGGAGCATTTTGAGCGGCTCAGCACTTCAGACAGCTGCAATCGGCAGCTGTTTGACTGTATTGCGGGTGTGGAAGTACTGACTCCTCTGCGCTTCAGGATGATCGCAAAGATGACGCCGGGTTTTATACCGACGTTACTGACACAAAAGGCAGCCGGAATCGCGAAACAAGCGGGTGATGGCCGAATTATCGGCTCAGGGGCTTTTATGCTGGATGAACAGACCGAATGGCTGACCCGGTTGGTCGCATTTGATCATTATCATGGTTGCCGCCCGTGGCTGGATGCGGTCGAAATCTGGAATATCGGTGATCAAGCCATGGATTTTGACATGAACAGTGATGTGGTTCACCCCTGGCTTGTGCCGGGACGTACACAGCAATTCTCGCGGCTGGAAAACTGGGAAAAGGGCTGTGAGTATGCCTTGCTGAATGAAAATCGGACCCGCTGGATGGCGGTGGCAAAACACCGGAGGAGACTGGCCGCCTTTATTCGTCAGTTGCCGTTACCGGATTGTTTGCAGCCGGACAATTACCGGTACGCTGAGGGCATGCTGCAAGCGGAGCTGCATCCAGCCGGTCTTTCTGAAATCGTCGATCTCAAGTCACTGCCTCAGCCGGAACGTCCGCTGAACGTTGTAACTTATCAGCTGACAGAGCATATCGCGCTGGCGGAGCAACTCACACATGCGCTGAACAACGCCGGAATTCCAGCGAGCTGTTGTATTGAAACCTTTCCCGATTTTAACCGGATGGCACGTTTGTCTCAGGCCGATATTATGATTTCTGGTGAAGTTTTCGGGGAGGATCCTGAACTGGACTGGATGGAATGGCTGAAAGCAAATACAGCCCTGTCGGCTTGTCTCAGTGCAGACACTCAGTCACAGTTAATGCGAAAAATTGAGACGGTGTTTTCGCATTCCTGCCGGGAAGAAAGAGTGGCTCAATTTGAAGCGATTGAACGCTGGCTCGTGGCGCTCGGGATGTATCAGCCCTTGTGGCAGAACCGCCAGCAGCTGAATGTGCGATCGCATCTCAATGGGGTTTCACTGCTGGCAAATGGCTGGATAGATTTCAGCCGCGTGGTTTTCAGCTAACGGCGACTTCTGCAGGAACACCGCTGTGGAAGCGGAACCGTTCATCCGGGCTGCTGATCAGTTCAGCTTCACGCTGACCAATGAACTGAATACGCTCACTGATATCTTCGCCGGCAATCTGCTCCGCCAGTTTCAGGTAGTCCTGATAATGACGGGCTTCTGAACGCAGCAGAGAAATGTAGAACTTTTTCAGTTCGTCATCCAGATAAGGTGCCAGCTTGGCAAAGCGCTCGCAGGAGCGGGCTTCAATGTAGGCACCGATAATCAGTTTGTCGATTAATGTTGCGGGTTCATGGGTACGTACGGCTTTCATCAGACCGCGCGCATAGCGGCCTGCATTCAGGCTGGAGTATTCAATGCCGCGCTTTTCCATGATCTCCAGCACCTGTTCAAAGTGGTGAAACTCTTCTTTGATCAGACGGACCATTTTGTCGATCAAATTTTGTCCGTAAGGACAATCGGCTCTGGCGGTCAGCTCGGCAATGAGTCCGTTTTTCTTCCCATGAAAGGTGTTTTTATCTCTGGCCTTGCCATAGACAAAGTTTTCATACGGTTTCGCCCAGTCCAGCAATGCCTGACCGCTTTGTTCATCGACGGCATATTTTCGGATCAGATAAATCGCAGTCTGGCTGGCTTTCAACTCACAGTTACAGTGATCAACCAGTAAATCGTTCAGGTTTTCCGGCTTACGTGCTTCCTCAATCCAGCTGTCCGGTGTTTCGCAATGCAGAAACTGATGAACGGGTGAAAGAAGCGTGTTGATCATGTGTTGTGTGTCTGTCATGAGAGGTCTTATGGCTGAGTTGACGAAAAGCGGGCGGATTATAACAAAGCTCTGTTTCGGCGGCCACTGACGGCTGAAAGAACTCAAAAATGAATCACTTAAGGTCAAAAACCGGGTCTGTGTCCTCGTCAATCGCTCTCGGGTATGCATATACTGAAAAGGAATTCATCAGTGGCGGGTGACAAGACCAGCTTCTGGCGAAGGACACCCGGATATCTCAACGAAAGGATTTGTTATGCGTTTACCCCAGATAGCCCCCTGGTTACTGGCCGCCGCCACACTGCCCCTGAGTCTGACTGTTTCTGCGGAGGAATGCGGGCATGTCACGATTGCTGACATGAACTGGAACTCAGCGACGATGCTTGCGCACCTGGATCAATTTATCCTTCAGCATGGCTATGGCTGTGATGCAGAGCTGGTGCCCGGCGACAGCATTCCGACCACCACGTCCATGATAGAGAAGAGTGAGCCGGATATTGCCCCGGAAATGTGGAGCAATACCATGCGGGAGGCACTGGATCTTGGCGTCAACGAAGGGCGGCTGCGTTATGCCGGTGTCACCCTGTCTGACGGCGGCGAAGAAGGATTTTGGGTACCGGCGTATATGGTGGAAGACGATCCCAGCCTGAAAACACTTGCGGGCGTGAAGGCGAAAGCGCAATTATTCCGTCATCCTGAAGATCCGGAACGGTCTGCGATGATGGGGTGTCCGGCGGGCTGGACCTGTCAGATCACGACAGAACATTTATTTGAGGCGCTGAAACTGGCAGATGCAGGGTTCGAGCTGGTGGATCCCGGCTCTGGCGCCGGTCTGGCTGCATCGATTGCAAAAGCATATGAGCGTAAAGCACCGTGGTTCGGTTATTACTGGGCACCGACGGCGGTTCTGGGTAAGTACGAGATGGTGAAAGTTGACTTCGGGACCGGGGTGGATGTCGAGCACTATCAGTCCTGTATTACGCAGGCGGATTGTCTGGATCCCAAACCGACCATGTACCCGCCTTCTCCGGTAGATACAGTCGTCACAGAGAAATTCGCCCGGCGGGCGCCTGAGGCACTGGCGTATTTGTCCAAGCGCGCATTTACCAATGCACAGATGAATAAGATGCTGGCGTGGATGGAAGACAATCAGGCCGATGGTGAGTCCGCGACGGATTATTTCCTGCAGCAGAATGAATCCATGTGGACTCAATGGGTATCTCCTGAAGCTGCGAAACGCATCAAGAAAGCGATGTCTGCACGCTGATCCAGTCAGGCCCGGTTTATCGCCGGGCCTGTGTTTTTTAGCAATCCATGGCAATACCAAAGATGTCTGATTTTTCCTGGTTTTCCGATTTTCCCCAGCTTGATCGTCACCAGTTACTTGCGATTCGTAAAACGCTTGATGGTGCATACCGAACGTTTTCCCGTGAATACGGTGACAGTATTGAAGCGTTTTTTGACCCGCTGCTCTCTGTGTTGATTGGGTTTGAAAAGCTTTTGTTAGCAACGCCCTGGTGGCTGATGATCGCAATCCTAGCCTCACTGGCTTTCTATGCCAGCCGCTCCTGGAAGCTGGTTTGCGGTGTCATCATTGCCTTTGTCCTGATTGGTCTGTTCGGGATGTGGGAAGATACCATGCGGACCATGAGTATTATTATTGCTTCTGCGTTGATGGCGATCGTTGCGGGAATTCCTTTGGGTGTCTGGATGGGCCGCTCTGATCGGGCGCAAACTGTGATCACTCCAATGCTGGATATTATGCAGACCATGCCTGCATTTGTGTATCTGATCCCCGTGGTGATGCTGTTGGGGATCGGTAAAATTCCGGGGCTGATTGCTGTGGTGATTTATGCCATTCCCCCGGTCATCCGATTGACCAATCTCGGGATCCGGCTGGTTGACAAAGAAGTACTGGAAGCCGCTGAAGCTTATGGTGCGAGCAGCTGGCAGCGCTTAACCGGGGTCCAGCTGCCGCTGGCCATGCCAACCATCATGGCCGGGATCAATCAGACCATCATGATGGCTTTGGCGATGGTGGTGATTGCCTCGATGATTGGGGTGAAAGGGCTGGGGCAACCCGTGCTGAAGTCGATCACCAATCAGTACTTTACCCTGGGGCTGCTGAACGGGCTGGCGATTGTTGCCCTGGCAATCATTTTTGACCGGATATCACAAAGCTATGCCCGCCGGACGCAACAGCACCTTTCAGGAAAGCATCATGACTGATTCATCAAAGGCTGCGGCAGACCAAAGGACGCCGCTGATTCACGTGCGTAATCTGTATAAAGTGTTCGGGCCGAAATCTGAGCAGGCACTCGAATTGCTTCAGACAGGAATGAGTAAAGAAGAAATTCTGGCGCAAACCGGCCACACCGTCGGCCTGAACAATATCAATCTCTCCGTATATCCGGGAGAGATCTTTGTGGTGATGGGATTATCCGGCTCCGGCAAGTCGACTCTGATCCGCCATTTCAATCGCCTGATTGAACCTTCTGCCGGGCAGGTCGAAATCGACGGCGTCAATGTGACCGCATTGAATCCTTCGGTATTACAGGCATTCAGGCGCAAGCGACTGGCAATGGTTTTTCAGCGTTTTGCTTTGCTGCCGCACCGCACTGTACTGCAAAATATCGGTTATGGTTTACAGATACAGGGTTTGCCGGCGAGAGAATGGCAGGACAAAGCTCAGTACTGGCTTGAGACCGTTGGTCTTGACGGCTATGGCGGACATTACCCCGCCAGCCTCTCTGGTGGGCAGCAGCAAAGGGTAGGGCTGGCCCGTGCGCTGTGCATGGATGCTGATATTTTGCTGATGGATGAAGCGTTTTCTGCGCTGGACCCGCTGATTCGCAGTGAAATGCAGGCGCAGCTGATGGCGTTACAGGCAAAACTGGGAAAGACCATTATCTTTATTACCCACGATCTGGACGAAGCCCTGCGACTGGGAGACAGGATCGCGATATTACGTGACGGTCAGTTGATTCAGCAGGGAAAACCGGTCGATATTCTGCTTCGGCCTGCGGACGATTATATCGAAGCTTTCGTCCGGGATGTGAACCGTTCAAAAGCGCTGAGCGTTGAAGCTGTGATGACGACACCGGCTCCCTGTATTGAGCCGGGGACGGTTGCAGAGGCGCTGCAGTCTCTGCGCGAGTGCCAGATGAACTTTGCTTATGTCTGGGATGATACGCAGGGTTGTCTGGGCGTGATCACGCGAGATGCACTGGAAAACATTGCTCTTGAACGCCCTGATTCGAGTCTTGAACCTTCGATGCTGATTGCGCTGCCTTCGATTCATTGTGCACAACCACTGGAAGCCGTGCTGCCGCTGACTCTGGAAAATGAATTGCCGTTACCTGTGCTGGACAGTCTGGGGAACTTACGGGGCAGTCTCTCACGTGCGACGCTGGCGAAGGTATTCAGTGAGCATATGACAGCGGAATCAGGGTGATAAGATTGCCGCAGAAAGAACACAGGCCGCGAAATGCGGCCTGTGTTGTGTTTGATTGCGTGGATTACCACTTTTTCTTGGGCTGGAAGAGTACGTCCAGTTCGTCCTGCTCTTTTTCGATCATTTCCTGACGCTGTTTTGCATGCGTCTGGTTCTGAGAGCTGTCGATTTCCTCCAGCATGGCCTGAAGTTTTTCACGGGCCTGATTGGCGTAATTGTGGTTCTTGGTGGACAGTGCATCCAGACCTTTACGAAGTAATTGCTTCGCGGTACCAATCTGACGCTTCATTCGTGCATCGTTGGCACGTTTGACGACGTTTTCAATATTGATACGCAGCTGGAGACCTTCCAGACGCGCGTTTTCGGTGACAAAAGCTTGGGTACCCAGGCGGCCCTTACTGTGTTCACTTTTAACCACTTGTTTCAGGCGTTTCACGAGCTGCAGCATGGCAATGGCCTGACGGTCTGTTGTCGGGACTTTGAAGCCAGACATTTCGTTGGGCGTATAGTGCTGCTGAAGCTGTTTGATCTGTTCACGGACGTTGTGAATTCGCTGGGGCATGGAGCGATCCGTCTGATCAATTTCGTACATACTTTCCAGCGCTGAAAGAATCCGGTGATTCAGACAGACAAGTAAGTCTTTACTGTAAGGCAGGTGATGAGCATGGCTGATCAGGTCTTCGCTGGAGTCGATGACGGCGATGTGTTTCGCCAGTTCCTGCTGTTTCTGGCTTTCCAGCTGCTGGCGATACTGAATGATAACGTTATAACCGACAACCAGGACTAACAGCAGGCCGACCAGACCGATCACTAAAGGAATACTCATAAAACTCGATCAGATAATCCACATAAAAACGAAGCAATAAGATACACCATCTGGCAAAGAGGTCATAGCATTGCGGGGATTTTTGCTCATAGCCTCACATTCGCAGTGTGTATATTTCTTCTGCCTGATGTAGTGTGACGATGATGGCCTGTCAGACGCCACTCTGTCTAGATTTCCGACGATTGTCCAATTATGATGGTTTGAATTGATTCAAACCGTCGTACGACTGTACAAGCGGCGTTGAAGCACTATGATAGTGCATATAACATAGTGAAATAGAACAACGCTTTGTTAGAATGTAACGGACTATATTTGGGGCGGTAGCATGAAACTACAACAATTACGTTATATCGTTGAGGTGGTGAATCATAATCTCAATGTGTCCTCTACAGCTGAAAGCCTGTACACCTCTCAGCCCGGCATCAGTAAGCAAGTCCGATTACTTGAAGATGAACTGGGTATTCAAATTTTTGAGCGCAGTGGCAAGCACCTGACCAAAGTGACTCCGGCGGGTGAAAACATTGTCCGTATTTCCCGGGATATCCTTTCGCGAGTCGAAAGCATTAAATCGGTCGCCGGTGAATATACGCATCCGGAAATGGGGACGCTGCACATTGCGACGACTCATACTCAGGCCCGCTATGCTTTACCTCAGGTCATTCAGGGGTTTATTGAGCGTTATCCGAAAGTTTCACTGCATATGCATCAGGGAACGCCGTCTCAGATTGCCGACGCTGTTTCTAAAGGAACCACTGTTTTTGCCATAGCAACAGAGGCCCTGCATTTATATCAGGACATGATTATGTTGCCGTGCTATCACTGGAATCGCTCCATTGTGGTCCGGGCTGATCACCCGCTGGCGCAGAAGCGCGATGTGACCATCCATGATCTGGCGGCTTACCCGCTGGTAACTTATGTGTTTGGCTTTACCGGCCGCTCTGAACTGGATGATGCCTTTAACCGTTCGGGTCTGACACCACGTATTGTCTTCACAGCGACGGATGCTGATGTCATTAAAACTTATGTGCGTTTGGGCATCGGGGTGGGGGTTATGGCCAGTATGGCGATTGACCCTGCAACGGATCAGGATCTGGTGGCCATTGATGCCAGCCATATTTTCGAAGCCAGTACCACGACGATTGGCTTTAAGAAAGGGACTTTCCTGCGCACATACATGTACGATTTCATGGAACGGTTTGCACCGCATCTGACCCGGAATGTTGTTGATCAGGCGCTGGCCCTGAAAAGCAATGAAGAAATTGAAGCGATGTTTGCCAATATCAAGCTGCCCGTCCGTTAATCATATTTATCGGACCATGATCATCAAAAGCCGCGAGACGCGGCTTTTTCTTTTTCTGTCCCTTACTTCTGCAGCTGAGTATGAGATAAAATACCGGCTTTCTGTCTGTTCTTCGTCACTGGTTTACCATGTCTGCTTATTCAGAAGTTTTCCGTCAGCTGGATGTTCTGCTGACCAAGCATCGTGCGCTCTGGCAGTTTATGCCTTTTGCCTGCAGGGATTACCCCTGGCAAGAAGACCTGCCTGCGCTGTCAGACTGGCTGAATCAGCTTTCTGATGACGAAATTTCTTGTCTGTTGCAGGACGCGGAAAAACTCAGAGATGCAATCCGACCGTTTTTACCCGATGCGGCAGCGCTTTTTGAACTGACCTCTTTACCGGTTTTGCCCAGAGTGTCTGATGCGATGTCTTCTTTGCCGAGAGGATTGGATACAGGCGTTCCCGGGCGTAAGTGGCATCAGATTCAGGCTTTTCAGAGTGTATTACCGCGACATGGGCTGCCGTGGCTGGAGTGGTGTGCCGGAAAAGGACATTTGGGACGAGTGCTGGCTGCAGCTCATCAGACTCCGGTGACCAGTCTGGAGTGGCAGCAAGCGTTATGTGACGACGGACAACAGATGGCGGCACAGCTTTCACTGCCCATGACGTTTGTTCAGGGTGACGCTTTTTCACCGGAAAGTGTACAACTGATTCAGCCAAAGCAGCATGCGGTTGCCTTACATGCCTGTGGCGACCTGCATGTCACGTTGCTCAAACAGGTTGAGGCCCGAAAAGGGCAGGCTGTCAGTGTTTCACCCTGCTGCTATCACTTGATCCGCAATGCGGTATACCAGCCCTTATCAGCGGATGCGAAATCAAGCCGACTAACGCTGTCTAAGCACGACTTGAAAATGCCATTGCAGGAGACGGTAACGGCAGGTCAGCGGGTACGCAACCAGCGCTTTGTGGAAGTCAGTTACCGGTTGGGGTTTGATGCCTTGCAGCAGACGCTGGCCGGCAGCGAGACCTATTTGCCGGTTCCAAATGTCCAGAAAGCCCTCTTGAATGAAGGGTTCGAGGCTTTTTGCCGTTGGGCTGCAGAGAAAAAAGGGATTGTCTTACCAGACGGTGTGGACTATCAGCATTGGCAGCAGGCCGGTGAAAAACGTTTTTATCAAATCGAACGCATGGAATTGGTGCGGCAGGTGTTCCGGCGACCACTGGAGTTGTGGCTGGTTTATGATCGGACAATCTTTATGGAAAGTGCCGGTTATCAGGTGCGGGTCGGGACTTTTTGTGAAAAGCCTGTCACGCCGCGAAATATTTTGATTCACGCGCAACTGGAGAATGAATGGAACTCAGTACCCTGATTTATTGTGCGCTGGCCTTGTCGGCTGGTTGTTTCGTGCAAAGTACCGTCGGCTTTGGGATGGCAATTGTCGCAGCGCCGGTTGTTTATTTCTTCGAGCCGCGTTTTGTTCCGGGTGTGGTCACTTTTGTTGGTCTGGTGCTTGCGTTGATCAACATGTGGCAATACAGGCAACAGATTTCGTTTCAGGGGATGAGTGCGGCGTTTATTGGTCGTGTCCCCGGTACTATGGTTGCGGGCTGGATACTGCTTTATATCAGTGCTGAGCATCTGGCGTTGATTCTCGGCGGCGGGGTGTTGCTGGCTGTATTGATTAGTCTGATGAAGGTGCGGTTTAAACCCACGCCGAAAGCGCTTTTTATTGCTGGGTTTACATCCGGACTGATGGGAACGACCACCAGTATTGGCGGCCCGCCGATGGCGCTGGTCCTGCAGCATGCAGAAGCCGGGAAACTCAGAGCGAACCTGGCTCTGTATTTTGCGTTTAGTTGTGTTTTGTCTCTGATAGCGCTGTCGGCAACGGATCATTTCAGTGTCTGGCACCTGAAGTATGCATTACTCATTTTACCGGCACCGATCATCACGACCTTACTGGCTTATAAAGTCCAGCATCTGGTGAAGACAGAATGGTTGCGGTATGCGCTGCTGGTCCTCTGTACTTTTGCGGGGATGGCCGCGATGTGGCAGGGATTGAGCCCAATGTGGGCATGATCAGAGAAAAATCGCCAAGAACAGGGCAGAAGAAGGCTGAACCTTACGTTAACTTTCTTCTGCCTTGTGTTTTCATCAGCTGGCGATCGGGATGGCGTTGAACAGATTGAACTGGCGTCGTTCAAGTTCATGGGCTGGCATAGGTTTACCCAGGTAGTACCCCTGACAGTAATCAAACTGGCAGCTTTGAATGAACTCAAGTTGTTCCAGGGTTTCAACCCCTTCCGCAACCAGTTTCAAGTTGAGCTTGTCGCAAATTGCACAGGTTGCTTCCACAATGGCCCGGCTGCTTTGCGTATTCGCCTGCACGAAACTCTGATCCAGTTTGACCTGAGTGATCGGCAGGTTCTGCAGTTGAGACAATGAGGAATAACCGGTTCCGAAGTCATCTAGGTGCAGCTCGATGCCCAGCTCTGCCAAATCAACCAGGCATTGCTTGGCTTCATCGTACTCCTGCAACATGGCCGACTCAGTGAGCTCAAGCGCTAACTGAGATGGGGCAATGTCGTATTGAACCAGCAGCGTTGAAATGTAAGTGGCCAGGCTGGCATGGAGCTGTGCCCGTGACAGGTTCACACTGACTGTAAAACGCTTCCCGAATGTCTTATTCCAGCTCGACAACTGCATGCAGGCTTGTTTGAGTGTCCATTTGCCTAATGGAACAATCTGGCCGGTCTCTTCTGCCAGCGGGATAAATTCTGATGGTGCAACCTGACCGAGATCTTCGTCGTACCAGCGAATCAGCGCCTCAAAACCACCGAGCCGGTGATTCTTCAAATCGACAATCGGCTGATAATAAAGCTCGAATGCTTCCGCATCCATCGCCAGTGTCAGGTGATGGCGCAGGGTCATTTTACGATACAGATCTTCTGCCATTTCCGGTGAGAAGTGGTGGCAGCGGTTGCGGCCTCTCAGCTTCGCACGATGCATGGCCATGTCCGCCTGAGTGATCAGGGTTTCAATCTTCTTGGCATCGGTCGGGAAACTGGCCATCCCGATGCTGCAGCCAATGGAAAGCTCGCCGACTTCTTTCAGGTGGAATGGTTTATTCAGGCTGGCGATCAACTTACGGGCAAACTGGGCTGGCTCATCAATTTGGCGCTGATCAAGCTGAATAATGAACTCATCGCCTCCAAAACGCGCCAGCAATCCATTGAACTTCACAATTTCGCTCAGACGAATCGCAATGGCACGCAGCATCTTATCACCAATGGCATGGCCGTAGCTGTCATTGATCAGCTTAAAGCCGTCGATATCCAGAAACAGCAGGGTATAAGGCTGAGAGGTATGCTGAGATGCATGAATGGCGTTGATCATGCCACGACGGTTGAGCAGGCCGGTCAGATAATCATGCTCAGACTGATATTTGGCTTGCTTCAACTGCTCTTTTTCCTGGCTGATATTAACCAGGCTGAGCAACAGCTGTTGTTTGTCTGCCAGCCATTTCCCGTCAATGTTGAACCAGTCGTAATTGCGTCCGGTCCAGCAGAGTTTTCTGTGGTTCAGGATGCCACCTTCACTGGCCTCCTGAAGCCACTTTTGGGCCAGTTTAATATCGCCGACGAAGGTCGCCAGGCTGTCAAGCTGCTCGCCAAACGCATGGACAAAAGCACGGTTCGCACTGAGCAACTTGCCTTCTGAGGAAAACAGCAATGCCAGATTGGAACCGTCGGAAAATGCCAGCTCCCGTCTCAGGCTGGCTTCTTCGGCGATCACATGCACCAGCATCGCCATCCGGCCATCTGTCAGAGGGATGCCGGAAAAGTAACATAATGCATTCTTAACTTTGCTTTTGGGACTGTAGCTCCACCACAGTTTGAGCGCTTCACCCCGTTTGAACATCTGAAGATAATCATTCAGGGTCGCCTCAACGGCATCAGACATATCACGGCCAAGATCCCGTGTAGTCAGTTCATGAAGGCTCTCTGCTTCCCATAATGGCAGCGCAGCGGAATTAGCCCAGACGATGGCTTTGTTTTCGATATCGAAAACCCATACTGGGGATTGCAGATGCTCAAAGGTCGTAAAGGATTGGCTCATACCAGATAAAGGGATGGCTTTAAAGGTTCGATGTCTCAACGATAGCCTAAAATACGTTACGCATATATGTACCAGGGCATAAAGCGTGATCTTTGTTCAAAAACAGTGTGTGATATTTGTGTAATTTATTGAAATGTAATCTATAAATATGCAATTACTGATGGTTTTATTTGTTTTTATGCATTTACAGATGTTTGTTGTCTAATAATTAAACTTATCAATTTATCTCGTTGTCTTACCCATATTTTTCAATGGTCACGTATCAAAAAATGTCGGGCCGCTTTGAGCGACCCGATGTTCCAGAAGCAATTAGCCGACCGCCGGGATGACGCCAACCATCTGCAGTAGCTGCGCTGTGATAATCACGACACCTGCTGTTGCGGCCATGAACAAGGCTGGCTGACCGCCAATCACCTGATACCCCTCTTTTCTTTGCTGACGCTGCACATGAACCATCGCAACCGGCAGGAAGATAGCCAGGATAACCAGTGCAATCGCAGCGTAACCCAGTGCCATGATAAAGCCCTGCGGGTAGAACAGTGCGAAACATAATGGCGGTACGAAGGTAAAAACAGCTGTTTGCAGGCGGCCTGATGCCGAACTCTGACGGTTGAGCGTGTCGGACAAAAAGTCGAACAGGCCCAGACTGACGCCTAAGAAAGAGGTCGCCAGCGCCAGATCTGCAAAGACAGAGACAGCATGACTGACCATCGGGTTGTGCAGCAGCGTACTGAGCGCCGAAATGAAGCTTCTCAGGTTCGCGTTGTCAATCAGCTGTGACTGACTCAGGATGCCCTGGCTGGCAATTTGCCAGAGCAGGTAAATGACCAGCGGTACAGAGGCGCCAATAATCATTACCTTGCGCAGTGCTTTCATATCAATCCCCACGTAACGCACGATCGAGGGAATACTGCCGTGGAATCCGAAAGAGGTGAAGACAACCGGCAGTGCGGAAATCAGCAGCCCTTTCTCAACCGGCATGTCGACCAGATGCTCGCCCTGAATATGAGGCAGCAGTAAGCTCAGCATGACGGTCAGCGCAATAACTTTCAAAGCAAACAGGATACGGTTGACCAGGTCAACAGAGTGAGTACCGATAGACACGATGGTGGCAATGATCAGTGTAAAGATGATTGTGCCAGCCTGAGGAATCACATTCAGACCCAGCCAGTTGGTCAGCTTGTCATGCAGCTGCTCGCCGCCACCGGCGATGTAAGCGGAACATAATGCGTAAAACAGAAACATCATGGCAAAGTTTGCCACGAGCTGGCCTTTTTTCCCCAGCAGTTCCCGGGCAAGTGTATGCAGGGTCGCAGATTGTTCGGCGTGCTGGTGGACTTCCAGCATCAGCAGGGCGGTGTACACCATCAGTGCCCAGATTCCTACCATGGTTAACGTCGCTGTTGTAAACCCAAGCCCGGCGGAGGCCAGAGGTAATGCTAGCATCCCGGCGCCAATGGTTGTGCCGGCAATTATCAATGTACTACCGAACGTTTTGTTCATGCTCATCGAGGAAAACTCCCTGTATTTTTATTGGTTTAATTGATGGGAGAGGGGGCTGTTCAGGCTGATTCTCTCCGAAGAAAAAATATAGCCACAATGGTGTAACGGGTTGGAAGGAATTGATTTGTTCAACTTTCTTTACAACGCTGTCGACCATTGTGGCCGACGATAATAAGTCTTCATGAAGTGTTTGCTCATAACATTCGTACAACATACGGTATTTTTGACTAACAATTAATCATTTTGTCAGCTGTAATTCTCAGCCGCTACTTTAATCCTGGATAAAAGGACTGTCAACTTAAGTTTAAATGAGTGTAAATGTAGATTTACAGTCCGTTTATTGAAAACTGTATGCAACATATTGTCTGTGCTGGATAATTTAAATAAGCATGATGTGCATTTTCTCGCCGTTAGCGAAGTGTTACAGTGAGTAAAATTTTGAATCCGAAGAGGAAGAACATGTTGCAAGTGGTCATGATCAGTACCGGCGAAGAAGTCCTGCATGGAGATATTGTAGATACCAATGCAGCATGGCTTTCCCGGTTGTTTTTTCAGCATGGCTTTGCGCTGTCACGCAGGACGACGGTTGGTGACCAGTTGGAAAGCCTGGCTTCTGAAATTGAACAGTGCAGTCTGACGGCAGATATCGTTATCGTAAATGGCGGGCTGGGTCCTACAACGGACGATCTGACGGCGCAGGCGGCGGCCATTGCCGCAGGGGCTGGTCTGGAGCAATCTGAATTCTGGGTTGAGCAGATGATCGAAAAATTCCGGGTGTATGGCCGGGAAATGCCTCAGGCAAACCTGAAGCAGGCCATGCTGCCTGAAGGGGCTGAGCTGCTGGACAATCCGGTGGGAACGGCTTGTGGTTTCATGATGAAGCTCAATCGTGCGCATCTCTTTTTCACGCCGGGTGTTCCAAGCGAATTCAAAAAGATGGTCGAAGATGAAATTTTGCCGCGCCTGAAAAAACTTCATCCGGAAGTGTCTATGATGGCGTGTCATCGCCTGTATTGTTTTGGCCTGTCAGAATCCGGGATTAACGATACACTTTCGACTCTGGACCTGCCGTCGTCTTTCCAGCTTGGTTACCGTTCAGCCATGCCATTCATCGAGGTGAAATTATTTGCGCCGAAGGGAGATGTTCAGTCCGCCTCGGTTCTTGAAGCGATACAGACCCGGCTGGGAGACAACATTGTTGGTGTCGAAGCCAATCTGCTGGACAGCATCGGTCGTGTTTTAGAACAGCAGCCTTACACCCTGACGGTTGCTGAGCAGTTTACCGGCGGGGATGTGATGAACTGGCTGCAGGATAATCCCCATACCCAGTCTGCGCTGAATCAGGGATGGTTACTGACCACGAAGGTTGAGCCTTCCGTGAGCGATGCTGAGCCGATGGGAGCCGCTCTGGCGATGGCGGCAGCTGCCCGGCATCAAACCGGTTCAGACTTAGCCTTAGTCTGCGGACCTTTGCATGACGGTGCGGTTGCTGTTGCGCTTTCAACCCCCGGAGGGGACTGGGCACAGCATGTCAGCACAAAGCGTCAGTACGCCAATAAAACACATCGCAAGCTGGTTGCGACTCTGATGCTGGATATGCTGCGTCGCTGGCAGTCCGGAGAGCCGGTCATCGGCAGTTATGTGACTTTCGAAACCCTTAGTGAGCTGTTTTTACCGGCCGAATCCAAATAAGTCTGTTCCGGATATTAAAAAGCCAGCTTGATTCATTCAAACTGGCTTTTTTAATTTCCGATTGCTGTCTGCCGAACTTAAGGCGTCTGTAACTGGTACGTAAACTCCAGGTCCAGATCTGATGTCGGGACAGCGCGGCAGGCAAGAATTTCACCCGGCGCAACAAACGCCATCGCTTCATGCTGATCCACGCTGCCTTCTTTCAGTTTGCACCGGCAGGCACCACACATTCCATTGCGGCACTGGAACTCGGGCTGTAATCCCGCACGTTCCAGTTGAAGGAGCAGGGGCTCATAGTTATTGCCCTGAACCCGTTGTCCGTTCACCGTAATGGTCAGTTGGGTCATAGCTCGAAGTCGCCCAGATCGTCTGCGCTGACGTCATTGTCAATCTGACCAACCAGGTAAGAGCTGATTTCCGCTTCCTGAGGCGCCACCTGAACGTTGTCAGAAGACAACCAGGCATTGATCCATGGAATCGGATTCTGAGTCGCGCCAGGGTAGGCTGGCTTCAGACCGACGGCGGACATGCGCAGGTTCGTAATGTACTCGACATACTGACACAGAATGTCTTTGTTCAGGCCAATCATAGAGCCGTCTTTAAACAGATACTCAGCCCATTCTTTTTCCTGCTCCGCAGCTTCTTTAAAGATGTTAAAGCACTGCGTTTCACATTCACTGGCAATTTCGGCCATTTCCGGGTCATCCTGACCTGTACGCATCAGGTTCAGAATATGCTGGGTTCCTGTCAGGTGCAGCGCTTCATCCCGGGCAATCAGCTTGATGATTTTTGCATTCCCTTCCATCAGCTCACGTTCGGCGAATGCGAATGAACACGCGAAGCTGACGTAAAAACGAATTGCTTCCAGGGCGTTGACCGACATCAGGCACAGATACAGCTTTTTCTTCAGTTCGTGCAGGCTGACTTCTACGGTTTCGCCGTTCACGGTATGAACACCTTCACCTAGGCGGTGATAATCATTGGTACTGTGAATCAGCTGGTCATAGTAATGGGAAATGTCACCGGCACGTTTGATGATGTGCTCATTGGTAACAATATCGTCAAATACCACAGCCGGGTCGTTCACGATATTGCGAATAATGTGCGTATAAGAGCGCGAGTGAATGGTCTCAGAAAATGACCAGGTTTCAATCCAGGTTTCCAGCTCTGGGATCGAAACCAGCGGCAACAGCGCTACGTTCGGGCTGCGGCCCTGAATCGAGTCGAGCAGCGTCTGATATTTCAGGTTGCTGATGAAAATATGGCGCTCGTGATCCGGCAGATTATTGAAGTTAATGCGATCGCTGGATACGTCGACTTCTTCCGGGCGCCAGAAGAAAGACAGTTGCTTTTCGATCAGTTTTTCGAAGATTTCGAATTTTTGCTGGTCATAACGCGCCACGTTCACGGGCTGGCCGAAGAACATGGGTTCTTTCAGCGCGTTATTATTGGTTTTACAGAAAGTGCTGTATGCCATTGTGTCCTCAACATCAAAGGGGAGCCGAAGCTCCCATTTGTTTTGTTAGTGTTAAATCTTGCAGCTGGTGCAGTCGTCTGCAGCGACATCGCCCTGCGCATCAGAAGCGCCATCACGGGTGTTGTGATAGTACAGGGTTTTGACACCGAGTTTATACGCTGTCAGCAGGTCCTTCAGCAAGAGTTTCATTGGCACTTTGCCGCCTGGCTGAATGCTCGGGTCATAATTGGTATTGGCAGAGATCGCCTGGTCGACGAATTTCTGCATGATACCGACCAGTTGCAGGTAGCCGTCATTGCTGCCAATGTTCCAAAGCAACTCGTAGTTGTCTTTGTATTTGTTGTACTCAGGTACCACCTGCTTCAGGATGCCGTCTTTGGATGCTTTGATGGAAACGAAACCACGTGGTGGTTCAATACCATTGGTCGCATTCGAGATCTGAGACGATGTCTCGGATGGCATCAGAGCAGACAGGGTGGAGTTGCGCAGGCCGTGAGTCATGATCTCTGAACGCAGCGCATCCCAGTCATAACGCAGTTCCTGAGCACAGATTTTATCCAGATCTTTCTTATAGGTATCAATCGGCAGGATACCTTTCGAATAGGTGGTTTCGTTGAACGCCGGGCATGCACCACGCTCTTTCGCCAGACCGACAGAAGCTTTCAGCAGGTAATATTGAATGGCTTCGAAAGCCTGATGCGTCAGGTTGTTCGCACTGCCGTCGGAGTAACGGACACCATGCTTCGCCAGATAGTAAGCGAAGTTAATCACACCCACACCCAGTGTACGGCGGTTCATGGTCGAACGACGGGCTGCCGGCAGCGGGTAGTCCTGATAATCCAGCAGGGCATCCAGTGCGCGAACAGTCAGATCGGCCAGTCCTTCCAGTTCATCCAGGTTTTCAATTGCACCCAGGTTGAAAGCAGACAGCGTACACAGCGCGATCTCACCGTTTTCATCTTCAACGTTGTTCAGTGGTTTGGTCGGCAGTGCGATTTCCAGACACAGGTTTGACTGGCGAATCGGCGCGACTGCCGGATCAAACGGGCTGTGCGTGTTACAGTGGTCCACGTTCTGGATGTAGATACGGCCCGTTGAAGCACGCTCCTGCATCAGCAGAGAGAACAGATCAATGGCTTTCACAGTCTGTTTCTTAATGCTGTCGTCCTGCTCGTATTTCACGTACAGGCGCTCGAACTCTTCCTGATCGGCGAAGAATGCATCGTACAGTCCCGGAACGTCAGAAGGAGAGAACAGGCTGATGTTGTCGCCTTTGATCAGACGGGTGTACATCAGTTTGTTGATCTGTACGCCGTAGTCCATGTGACGGACACGGTTCTCTTCAACACCACGGTTGTTCTTCAGAACCAGCAGTGATTCGACTTCACGGTGCCAGATTGGGTAGAACAGGGTTGCCGCACCGCCACGAACACCGCCTTGTGAGCAGCATTTGACCGCGGTCTGGAAATACTTGTAGAACGGAATACAACCGGTGTGGAATGCTTCGCCGCCACGAATTTCTGAACCCAGGGCGCGAATACGGCCTGCGTTGATACCGATACCGGCACGCTGAGACACGTAACGAACAATGGCGCTGGCCGTTGCGTTGATAGAATCCAGGCTGTCGTCACACTCGATCAGAACACAAGAGCTGAACTGACGGGTTGGTGTCCGCACACCAGACATGATTGGTGTCGGCAGTGAAACCTTGAACGTAGAAACGGCATCATAGAAGCGCTTGATGTAGTCCAGACGCGATTCTTTCGGGTACTTACTGAACAGGCAGGCAGCGATCATGACGTAAAGGAACTGGGCACTTTCGTAGATCTCGCCGCTGACACGGTTCTGAACCAGATATTTCCCTTCCAGCTGTTTTACAGCTGCGTAAGAGAAATTCATGTCACGCCAGTGATCGATAAAATCATCCATCACTGCAAATTCTTCTGGGGTGTAGTCTTCCAGCAGGTGCTTATCGTACTTGCCTTTATCGACCATGTTTGTGACATGGTTGAACAGTGTTGGTGGCTCAAACTGGCCATAGGCTTTCTTACGCAGGTGGAAGATAGCCAGGCGTGCTGCCAGGTACTGGTAATCAGGCGACTCTTCAGAAATCAGGTCAGCCGCTGCTTTGATGATGGTTTCATGAATGTCTTCGGTTTTAATCCCATCATAGAACTGGATGTGAGACTTCAGCTCAACCTGCGACACAGAAACATTCTCCAGGCCTTCAGCAGCCCAGGTAATGACACGGTGGATCTTGTCCAGATCGATGCGTTCTTTGCGCCCATCACGCTTGGTAACAGTTAGCTGTTGATTCATTTTTAATCGTTTTCCCAGTTTTCCCTGATTAATAGTGCTTTTTTTAAGGTTTTATTAAAAAAGTAAACAAAGTTTGTGATCTTCGTTACAGTTAAAATAATAGACCAAAACACTATATGTTGGGGTGTTAAGCCATGAGGCAAACAAGATAGTGATGAGCATCCGAATTTGCAAGCTGGTATTTTTTGACCGCTTGTGGATAACGTGGGGATGTAAAATGAATAGTCAGTACATACTAACCTATTTCATCAGACTTGCCAGTATCATAGAAAAATGCAAACAAAATCGGGTAAATTTTCCGGAAGGAAAAAAATTTTTTCCCTTGATTTTTCCCGATTTCCGTCTCTATTTTCAGGGGCAGTATGATTGATTAAAAAAGGCGCGTCCGTCACAATTTTGTTGCTCTAGGAGGTGGATCAAAGACTCAGGTTCTGGCAGGATCACGTCGGCTTGCCATAGGCTGGGATCATGCTCTTCTCCAATGTAGCCCCAGCCTGCGACAGCGCCAGGCATCCCTGCAGCCCGGGCTGCAATCATGTCCTTTTCGATATCACCGACGTACAGACAGTTTTCCGGCAGAACCTTCAAAAGCTCGCATGCATGCCATAGGGGTTCCGGGTGTGGCTTCGCTTTATCAAGGGTGTCACCGCAGACAATCACTTCCGTCTGGCAAAGTTCCGGAAAAAAGGGCAGGAGGCGCTGGGTGAGAAATCCAGGTTTGTTTGTCATTATTCCCCATGGGATCTCTTTCTCATTCAGATAACGTAAAAGCAATAAGATCCCATCGTAAGCTTTTGTTTCAAGACATATTTCACTGTGGTAATAGTCAAGAAATAACTTCCGGAGATGCAAGGGATCAAGATGATCCGGGATTGCCCCGAAACCTGCTTTGAGTAAGCCATTCGCACCATAGCTAGTGTTTGCCTGAATTTGCATTGGTGTCAGCGGCTGAATCTGGTGATCAGCCAGAACTCTGTTGGCTGCACGGGCCATATCCGGAGCCGTATCAAGCAGCGTTCCGTCCAGATCAAAAAGTACGGCATGAAGTTGAATGTCCAGCATCGGCAGGTTCCTTTGCTCCGGAATGATCAGAGAGATGACTTAAGCTTATCAGGAAACTGAATCATTTGAGCCGTTGTACAGAAAATGGAGTGAGGTGTGAAAAGTCAGGTATCAACAGCCAGACGAGTGTCTACCCGGCTGGCTGATGGCTGCTGCGTTTTATTCAGGTTTGGTGGTGTGCAGGATGTAGTTTACATCGACATTGCGACCCAGCTTATAAGTGTCGGTGAGCGGGTTGTAGTGAAGACCCGTGATGTGACGGTCCTCTAATTCGGTCAGATCGACCATCGCCATGAGCTCTGACGGACGAATAAACTTTTTGTGATCGTGCGTGCCTTTTGGCACCAGTTTCATCACTTGCTCTGCACCCACAATCGCAAACAGATACGACTTGATGTTCCGGTTCAGAGTTGAAAAGAACACATGCCCGCCCGGTTTGATCAGTTTTGCGCAGGATGCGATCACTGATGCCGGATCTGGGACATGCTCCAGCATTTCCATGCAGGTGACGACGTCGTAAGTTCCTTCGTTCTGTTCTGCATGTTCTTCAACTGTTTGCTGGATGTAGTCCAGCTTGGTGCCGGTTTCCAGTGCATGCAGGCGGGCAACAGTCAGTGGTTCTTTGCCCATGTCCAGTCCGGTCACCAGAGCGCCTTCTCTGGCCATGCTTTCCGCCAGAATACCGCCGCCACAGCCGACATCGAGCACTTTCTTACCAAACAGACCACCGGCATGGTCGATCACATAGTTGAGGCGCAGCGGGTTAATCTGGTGCAGGGGCTTAAACTCGCCCTCCAGATCCCACCAGCGGGATGCCATGTCTTCGAATTTACTGATTTCTGCCGGGTCGACATTTAACTGCTTGGTCATTATTGCTCGCCATTTCCTTTGATGTCAGAGCGGGCATTATAACGAAAGCCGTCTGACTTGAAATCCTTGATTATGAATCCTGAGCCCGGAACTCGTTGTGGATGAAGGGATTGGTGACTTCTTCACCGGTGTTGTTTGGTGTGGGTGAAAATCAAACAATTTCGGGTGGGGAATCCGTCAGTTGTCAGGATGCAGACGGGGAAGTTTATCTTCAATTCGCAAAATTACTCACAAGAAAGGCGCCGAAAGGTGTGCCTATTAAGTGGGAAATATGCTATATTCCCGCACCTTGCACGTATAAAAATACGACAGAATCTACCTGAGGGATAGTGGCTCCATGAGCGATCTTGCAAAAGAGATCACGCCGGTAAACATTGAAGAGGAGCTGAAAGGCTCATATCTCGACTACGCGATGTCTGTCATCGTGGGTCGTGCTCTTCCTGATGTGCGTGATGGCCTGAAGCCGGTGCATCGCCGCGTACTATTCGCGATGAATGTACTGGGCAATGACTGGAACAAACCATACAAAAAATCTGCCCGTGTTGTGGGCGACGTGATCGGTAAATATCACCCTCATGGTGATAGTGCGGTATACGACACCATTGTTCGTATGGCGCAGCCTTTCTCCCTTCGTTATATGCTGGTCGACGGCCAGGGCAACTTCGGTTCCATTGACGGCGACTCCGCTGCGGCAATGCGTTATACCGAAGTGCGGATGAGCAAAATTGCTCACGAACTGCTGGCGGATCTGGATAAAGAAACTGTCGACTATGTTGACAACTACGACGGTACAGAGCGTATTCCTGCGGTTCTGCCGACTAAAGTTCCTAACCTGCTGGTCAACGGTGCGTCCGGTATTGCCGTAGGTATGGCGACCAACATTCCACCGCATAACTTGGGTGAAGTGATTGACGGCTGTCTGGCTTACATGGACAACGACCAGATCACGATTGACCAGCTGCTGGATTACATTCCGGGTCCGGATTTTCCGACTGCGGCACAGATCAGTGGTCGTAAAGGAATCATTGACGCCTATAAAACCGGCCGCGGCAAAATCTACATGCGCTCGAAGGCGGACATTGAAACTGACAAGAATGGTAAAGAGACCATTGTTGTTACCGAAATTCCGTATCAGGTCAATAAAGCGCGATTGATTGAGAAAATCGCCGAGCTGGTAAAAGAGAAGAAAGTCGAGGGCATCAGTGCACTGCGTGACGAGTCTGACAAAGACGGGATGCGCATTGTGATTGAGTGCCGTCGTGATGCAGTGGGCGAGGTTGTCCTGAATAACCTGTACGCACAGACTCAGCTGCAGACCACTTTCGGTATCAACATGGTGGCGCTGGATAAAAATGGCCAGCCGAAGCTGTTTAACCTGAAAGAAATGCTGGAAAGCTTCGTTAACCACCGTCGTGAAGTGGTGACCCGCCGGACTATTTTCGAACTGCGTAAAGCCCGTGAGCGCGCGCATATTCTGGAAGGTCTGGCGATTGCGCTGGTGAATATCGATGAGATTATCGAGTTGGTCCGGAACGCCGCGACGCCACAGATTGCCCGTGAAGGTCTACTGGCTCGTTCATGGGAACTGGGTAACGTTGCAGCCATGCTGGAACGTGCTGGTGTTGATGCGGCACGTCCTGAGTGGTTAGCAGAGGATTTGGGTGTTCGCGACGGTCGGTACTATCTGACTGAGCAGCAGGCTCAGGCGATTCTGGATCTGCGTCTGCACAAACTGACCGGTCTGGAACACGAGAAGATTCTGGACGAGTACAAAGGTCTGCTGACACAGATCGAAGAACTGATGCTGATCCTGAGCAGTGCCGAGCGTCTGATGGAAGTCATCCGCGAAGAACTGGAGCTGGTGAGAGAGCAGTTTAACGATGTACGCCGGACTGAAATTACCGCAGCCAGCCATGATATCGACCTGGAAGATCTGATCAGTCAGGAAGACGTTGTGGTTACTCTGTCGCACCATGGTTATGTGAAATATCAGCTGCTGGCTGACTATGAAGCACAGCGTCGTGGCGGTAAAGGCCGTGCGGCAACGCGAATGAAAGATGAAGACTTCATTGAGCGTCTGCTGGTTGCCAATACGCACGATACGATTCTGTGTTTCTCAAGTCGTGGCCGGATGTACTGGCTGAAAGTATATCAGCTGCCTCAGGCCAGCCGGACAGCCCGTGGTAAGCCGATTGTGAACATTCTGCCGCTGGAAGAGAACGAGCGTATTACCGCCATTCTGCCAGTCAAAGAATATGAAGAAGACAAGTTCATCTTCATGGCAACGGCTGACGGAACCGTGAAGAAAACACCACTGACTGATTTCAGTCGTCCTCGCAGTGCCGGTATCATTGCCGTGAACCTGCGTGACGGTGACTCACTGATTGGTGTGGACATCACTGACAGCCAGAACGACATCATGCTGTTCTCAGCAGCAGGTAAAGTTGTTCGCTTCTCTGAAGAGCAGGTACGTGGCATGGGCCGTACGGCGGCAGGTGTTCGCGGTATCAAGCTGGCAGAAGACGATAAAGTTGTTTCGCTGATTGTGCCTCACAATGAGGGTGATGTGCTGACCGTAACTGAAAATGGTTATGGTAAGCGGACCGATCTGGCAGAGTATCCGGCGAAGAGCCGTGCGACACAGGGTGTGGTCTCAATCAAAGTCTCTGAGCGAAACGGTTCTGTGGTTGGGGCTGTTCAGGTGCAGGATGGTGATGAATTTATGATGATCACCAATGCCGGCACACTGGTTCGTACCCGTGTGGCTGAAGTCAGCCGCGTGGGCCGTAATACGCAGGGTGTGACGCTGATTCGTACTGCGGAAGACGAGCAGGTTGTTGGTCTGCAACGCATTGAAGAACCAGAAGAAGATGATTTGCCTTTCAGTGAAGGTGAAATGTCTGAAGGTGAAGCATCAGGTGAAGCGAATGCCGCAACTGATGAAACGCCACCGGCATCTGAGGATGATGCGGAAGAAAGCAGCGAAGATTAATTTTCGCTGACGGAACAGAAAACGCAGCCTCAGAGCTGCGTTTTTTTATAACATTTTTTTAGCAAAATACGGTCTTTCATCTTAATTCAGCCTTCAGCGGGCTTTTTTTGTCGTTTGCGCAACAAAAAAGGTTTTCAGTAAAGGGCGAAAGGTGTAAAAAATCAGGACGAAGATCGGATGATTGGTGCTGCCAACAACCTGATCATGTCATTTTTGCAAAGCAGGAGCATGTTTCTCATCATGGATAAGGTCTATAACTTTTGTGCCGGTCCGGCAATGATGCCAGCAGAGGTTTTGAAAAAAGCCCAACAGGAATTGGTGAACTGGAATGGTCTGGGAACTTCCGTCATGGAAATCAGCCATCGCAGTAAAGACTTTATCGCAGTTGCTGAGCAATCCGAACGCGACTTGCGGGATTTGCTGAACATTCCTGATAACTACCATGTGCTTTTCTGCCATGGCGGTGCAAGAGCGCAGTTTGCGGCAGTTCCAATGAACCTGCTGGGAGATGCTGAGCGCGCAGATTATATCGACGGCGGTTACTGGGCACATAGTGCGATTGAAGAAGCGAAAAAGTACTGTCAGCCAAACATCGTTTCGATTGCTTGTGAACGTGACGGGAAGACAGCTGTCCTTCCAGCCGGTGAGTGGCCATTGTCAGACGATGCTGCTTACGTTCATTTCTGCCCGAATGAAACAATCGATGGTATTGAGATCCGTGACCTGCCTCAGACGGACAAGCCAATCGTGGCAGATATGTCTTCTACCATTCTCTCGCGCAAGATTGATGTGTCCCAGTACGGTGTGATTTACGCCGGTGCTCAGAAAAATATTGGTCCTGCCGGTCTGACGATTGTAATCGTACGTGATGACTTGCTGGGTAAAGCAAAACAGATTTTGCCAAGTATCCTGGACTATAAAGTTCTGGCGGAAAAAGACTCGATGTTTAATACACCACCGACCTTTGCCTGGTATCTGGCTGGCGAAGTATTCAAATGGCTGAAGGGCATTGGTGGCGTGGAAGCGATGCAGGCCCGGAATGAAGCCAAAGCAAAGGTGTTGTACGACTTTATCGACCAGTCTGATTTCTATCGGAACGAAGTGCACCCGGATAACCGTTCTTTGATGAATGTGCCGTTTCAGTTGAAGAACCCTGAGCTGGACAAAGCATTTTTGCAGCAGGCGGATGCGGTAGGTCTGAAGGCGCTGGCGGGTCACCGTGTGGTCGGGGGGATGCGAGCATCCATTTATAATGCGATGCCAATTCAAGGTGTCCAGGCTCTGGTTGATTTTATGGCTGAATTTGAGCGTGAAAATGCCTGATTGTGTCCAGGTCTGAATCTCTCTAAGCCGCCTTTTGGGGCGGCTTTTGTTTTTTTAGCAATAAAAGACTGTTTTTGGGAGAAGTTGTAGCGGGATATTATCGCTTTATTCACCAGTAGGATGTGACATCGGGATGTCCTGTCAGGCCAGCTGAATTGAGAAGTCTGCGCCTGAAGAGACAGTGGAATACCTGCTGCCAGTGCTGTGTAAGAGCATGATGGATTGGGTGTCAGCGCAGGCTGGATGTGGAGATGATGTGTTTTACTCTGGCATCACCCAGAAATATTCGCTACTCTGCAAAAACGCAAATACAACAGGACAGATAAAACACCCAATGGAGAGTTTAACCTTACAGCCAATTCAGCGTATTGATGGAGAAGTGAACCTGCCTGGTTCCAAAAGTGTGTCGAACCGTGCATTGCTGCTGGCTGCGCTGGCGAAAGGCACAACTCGCCTCACGAATCTGCTCGACAGTGATGATATTCGTCACATGCTCAATGCGCTCACAAAACTGGGCGTGACTTATCAGCTTTCAGAAGACAAGACCGTATGTGAAGTGCAGGGATTAGGCCAGGCTTTCCATACTCCAGAATCGCTTGAGTTGTTTTTAGGCAACGCAGGCACTGCGATGCGCCCCCTCGCTGCTGCATTGTGCCTGGGTGCGGGTGAGTACGTACTGACTGGCGAACCGCGAATGAAAGAGCGTCCGATCGGGCATCTGGTCGAAGCACTTCAGAGTGCGGGTGCGGAAGTGACTTATCTTGAAAATGAAGGTTTCCCACCGCTGCGCATCCAGGGAACCGGCCTCAAAGGCGGTGAAGTTGAGATTGACGGGTCGATTTCCAGTCAGTTTCTGACGGCTTTCCTGATGAGCGCACCTTTGGCATCTGGCGACACTGTGATTCAAATTAAAGGTGAGCTGGTTTCCAAGCCGTACATCGATATTACGCTGCACATCATGGCGCAGTTTGGCGTTTCGGTTGAAAACGATAACTATCAACGCTTTATCGTGAAAGGTGGTCAGCAATACCAATCACCGGGCGATTTCCTGGTGGAAGGGGATGCATCCTCAGCATCTTACTTCCTGGCTGCTGCAGCGATTAAAGGCGGTGAAGTCAAAGTGACGGGAATTGGGAAATCCAGTATTCAGGGAGATACCCAGTTTGCTGAAGCTCTGGCTGCAATGGGAGCTGAGATCGAATGGGGTGAAGATTACGTCATTGCCCGCCGCGGCAGTTTGCATGGCGTAGACATGGACTTCAACCATATCCCGGATGCAGCTATGACGATTGCAACCACCGCGCTGTTTGCTGAAGGAACAACGGCGATTCGCAACGTCTATAACTGGCGCGTGAAGGAAACGGATCGTCTGTCCGCGATGGCGACAGAATTGCGTAAAGTTGGTGCGATCGTCGAAGAAGGCGAGGATTACATCATCATTACCCCGCCGGCACAGCTCCGGCATGCTGCTATCGATACTTATGATGATCACCGGATGGCGATGTGTTTCTCGCTGGTGGCAATGAGTCAGGATACACCAGTCACAATCAATGATCCGAAGTGTACATCCAAAACCTTCCCGGATTATTTCGAGAAACTGGCCTCACTCAGCCACGAATAATTGATAATTGATGCGCTGACGATTCACCCGGCCTGAATGCCGGGTGAATTTTTTCCGCGACTTGAAGTGCCTCTGAGTCAAAATTACCGTATAATACGGCCCGCGTTAAAACAGCAACTTTGCTGAAGGTTAAACAAATTCGGAGAATTCTATGTCTACAAACGCGCCAGTGATCACTGTTGATGGGCCAAGTGGAGCCGGTAAAGGAACACTTTGCATGCTGTTAGCAGAAAAGCTGGGCTGGAATTTACTGGACTCCGGTGCTATCTACCGTGTACTGGCACTGGCAGCAATTCATCATGGCGTAGAACTGGACTCTGAAGACGTTTTAGTTCCCCTGGCTGCTCATCTTGATGTGCAGTTTCTTGCTGAGGGTGAACTGGTCAGGGTGATTCTGGAAGGTGAGGATGTCTCATCAACCTTGCGTACCGAAGAAGTCGGAAATGCGGCATCAAAAGTCGCGGCTTTACCCCGTGTCCGTGAAGCATTGCTTCGTCGTCAGCGTGCATTCAGTGGCGAACCGGGTCTGGTCGCAGACGGCCGGGACATGGGGACCGTTGTCTTTCCGGGTGCCGAAGTGAAAATTTTCCTGGATGCGAGCGCTGAGGAACGCGCCAAGCGTCGCATGAACCAGTTGCAACAAAAAGGCTTAAGTGTTAACTTTGATAGTCTTTTAAGCGAAATTCAGGAACGTGATGATCGCGACCGCAACCGAGCGGTAGCACCATTGCGTCCCGCAGCAGATGCTTTAGTGCTAGACTCTACGCATCTGTCGATTGAGCAGGTGACCCAACAGGCCCTGGCTCATATTGAAGAAAAATTGTCGGCTGCGAAATCAGCCTGATGGTATGTCGGTGTCAAGGATTGATAACTGACTTTATTTTCAACCCCATGCGGTAGGATACCCATGGTTGTTCATATACTGAAGATTATTTAAATGACTGAATCTTTTGCTCAACTCTTTGAAGAGTCTCTGAAAGAAATCGAAACACGCCCTGGCGCGATCGTTAAAGGTACTGTAGTTGCCATTGAGAACGGTTTCGTTCTGGTTGACGCTGGCCTGAAATCTGAGTCAGCTATTCCTGCTGAGCAGTTCAAAAATGCTGCTGGTGAGCTGGAAATCGAAGTTGGCGTTGAAGTTGACGTAGCTCTGGACGCGATTGAAGACGGTTTCGGTGAAACTCAACTTTCTCGTGAGAAAGCGAAGCGTCACGAAGCTTGGATCCAGCTTGAGAAAGCTTACGAAGATGCTGAAACCGTTATTGGTATCATCAACGGTAAAGTTAAAGGTGGCTTCACTGTTGAGCTGAACGGCATTCGTGCGTTCCTGCCTGGTTCTCTGGTTGACGTTCGTCCAGTACGTGACACTGCTCACCTGGAAGGCAAAGAGCTAGAGTTCAAAGTTATCAAGCTGGACCAGAAGCGCAACAACGTTGTTGTTTCTCGTCGTGCTGTTATCGAGTCTGAAAACAGCGTTGAGCGTGATGAGCTGCTGGCTTCTCTGCAAGAAGGCATGGAAGTTAAAGGTATCGTTAAGAACCTGACCGACTACGGTGCATTCGTAGATCTGGGCGGTGTTGACGGCCTGCTGCACATCACTGACATGGCTTGGAAACGCGTTAAGCATCCATCAGAAATCGTTAATGTTGGTGACGAAATCAACGTTAAAGTTCTGAAGTTCGACCGTGAGCGTACTCGTGTATCTCTGGGTCTGAAGCAACTGGGTGAAGATCCATGGGTTGCTATCGCTAAGCGTTACCCAGAAGGCACTAAGCTGTCTGGTCGCGTAACTAACCTGACTGACTACGGCTGCTTCGTTGAAATCGAAGAAGGCGTTGAAGGTCTGGTACACGTGTCTGAAATGGACTGGACCAACAAGAACATCCACCCATCTAAAGTGGTTAACGTGGGTGACGAAGTTGAAGTTATGGTTCTGGACATCGACGAAGAGCGTCGTCGCATCAGCCTGGGTCTGAAGCAATGTAAATCTAACCCATGGCAGCAGTTCGCTGAAGCGCAAGCTAAAGGCGACCGCGTAACTGGTAAGATCAAGTCTATCACTGACTTCGGTATCTTCATCGGTCTGGACGGCGGCATCGACGGTCTGGTTCACCTGTCTGACATTTCTTGGAATGTTGCAGGCGAAGACGCAGTTCGTGACTTCAAGAAAGGCGACGAGATCTCTGCAGTTGTTCTGGCTGTTGACGCTGAGCGTGAGCGTATTTCTCTGGGCATCAAGCAAATCGAAGAAGACCCGTTCAACGGCTTCGTTGCAATGAACAAGAAAGGCACTCTGGTTAACGGTAAAGTAATTGCTGTTGACACGAAAGGCGCAACTATTGAGCTGGCTGAAGGCGTAGAAGGTTACCTGCGTGCATCTGAAGCTTCTCGTGACCGCGTAGAAGACGCGACTCTGATCCTGTCTGAAGGTGATATGGTTGAAGCGAAGTTCACCGGTGTTGACCGTAAGAACCGCGTAATCAACCTGTCTGTACGTGCGAAAGACGAAGATGAAGAGCAAGAAGCAATGGCTAGCCTGAACCAGCAAGATGATGCTGCGTTCGGTAGCGCTATGGCTGACGCGTTCAAAGCTGCTAAAGGCGAATAATTTGCCCCAAGGGGGAAGTATTTTCCCCCTTAACGGTTATACTATTGAGAAACATACTAAAAAACGGGGTGATTATGACGAAGTCTGAATTGATCGAAAGGCTCTGCAGCCAACAAACACATCTTTCTGCGAAACAAGTAGAAGATGCGATCAAGGAAATCCTTGAGCATATGGCCACAACCCTTGCTGAAGGGGACCGTATTGAAATCCGTGGCTTTGGTAGTTTCTCTTTGCATTATCGCGCACCGCGCGTTGGCCGTAATCCAAAAACTGGGGATAAGGTCGAGCTGGACGGCAAGTACGTTCCTCACTTTAAACCAGGTAAAGAGTTGCGTGATCGCGTGAATACGCCGAATGCAGGATAATCGTATTTAGCACAAGAAAACGGCATGCTGTAAGTATGCCGTTTTTTTATGTCTGTTGATCATGGTCTGATGAGTCGTTTTACTGCATAATCTAGCCATCAAGTTTTTGATCTAGTGAGAGGATTCACGATGAAAATAGTAGGCATTATTATTCTGATAGCGTGCTTTTTGATTACGCTGGCATTAGGTGCACAGAATCAGGTGATGGTTGACTTCGATTTTCTGATTGCCAAGGGACAGTTTCAGTTATCTACGCTTTTAGGTGTCACCTTTGGAATCGGCTTTGCGATTGGCTGGCTGATTTGTGGTTCAATGTACCTGAAAGCCCGCTTTACAAAAAACCGCTTAACGAAAAAAGTCGCCAAGCAAGAAAAAGAACTAGAACAGCTGCGTTCTGCAGAGACCGCCAAGGAATAATTATTTCATGCTAGAGCTGTTGTTTCTGTTACTGCCGATTGCCGCAGCATATGGCTGGTATATGGGTAACAGAAGCGCGAGTAATAAGCGGCAGGAAAAGTCACATCATATGTCACGTCAGTACGTGACCGGTTTGAACCTGCTGCTGTCTGATCAATCTGATAAAGCTGTCGACCTGTTCATTGAACTTTTACAGGTTGACAGTGAAACGATAGATACACATCTTGCCCTGGGGAACTTGTTCCGAAGCCGGGGCGAGGTTGATCGTGCGATACGCATCCACCAGAATCTGATTGCCCGCCCCAACCTGACTATTGACCAGAGAAACCTTGCTTTGCAGCAGTTGGCCAAAGACTATATGGCCGCCGGCTTTTTTGACCGGGCAGAAAAAATCTTTGAGCAGTTGCTGGATGAGCCCGATCATCGGGAAGGTGCTTTGCAGCAACTGTTAACGATTTACCAGCAAACCCGTGAGTGGGATCGTGCTATTGAGATGGCGACCCAGCTGGTGAAAATGGGCAAACATAAGCTCCGTCATGATATCGCTCACTTCTGGTGTGAACAGGCGATGCTGGAGCTGAGTACTCAGAATCCGGATAAAGCAAAGCAATTACTCAAGAAAGCCTTATCAGCTGACAAAAACTGTGTTCGCGCATCGATTAGCATGGCGCGAATTCTGATGGCAGAAAAAAATTATAAATCGGCTGCCCAGCAACTGGAGCGGGTGACCGAGCAAGATGTAGATTACATCAGTGAAACCCTGCCTATGCTGCTTGAGTGCTATGAAGCAACTCAAAATGAAAGCGGCTGGATTCAGTATCTGCGCCACTGTGTTGACAATAATGCTGGTGCGACCGCAGAACTGATGCTGGCAGATGAAATTGCCCGTCATGAAGGCGCCGTGATGGCTCAGACTTTTATGACGCGCCAGCTCGTCAAGAATCCAACCATGAAAGGTTTCTATCAGCTGATGGATTACCATTTGGATGAAGCTGAAGAAGGCCGGGCAAAAGACAGTTTATCGACATTGCGCGGCCTGGTGGGCGAGCAGTTAAAAATGAAGCCTCATTACCGCTGCGGGAAATGTGGGTTTGAAAGCCATTCGCTGTACTGGCAGTGTCCGTCCTGTAAAGGGTGGGGGGCCGTCAAGCCCATCCGCGGTCTGGACGGGGAATAAGCGAAATGCAAACGTATTATTGAAAGGGCTGATCACCTGTGGTGATGGCCCTTTCTTTTGAAAGAAGCAAGACAGAACCAAAGTCTAGGAGAGAGCATGTTAGACCCAAAAGTAATTGTGGCGCTGGATTATCCGACTCAGGATGAAGCACTGGCCTTTGTTGATCGAATCGAGCCGGGCAGCTGCCGTCTGAAAGTCGGCAAAGAAATGTTCACGCTGTTTGGTCCTGACTTTGTACGCAAATTACATGATAAAGGTCATTCCGTGTTCCTGGACCTGAAATTTCATGATATTCCGAATACTTGTTCGCGAGCAGTCAAGGCTGCAGCAGATCTGGGCGTGTGGATGGTGAATGTCCATGCCAGCGGCGGTGAACGGATGATGACGGCGTCCCGTGAAATCCTGGAACCCTACGGAAAAGATCGTCCTCTGCTGATTGCGGTGACGGTCCTGACCAGTATGGAAGCGCAGGATCTGGCGGGTGTCGGGATTACCCGCACGCCTCAGGAGCATGTGCTCAGCCTCGCGACCCTGACGAAAAATAGCGGTCTGGACGGTGTGGTATGTTCTGCGCAGGAAGCGACGATGCTTAAGTCTCATCTGGGCACTGAGTTTAAACTGGTTACACCAGGGATCCGGCCTGCAGGCAGCGCTGCCGGCGACCAGCGTCGTGTGATGACACCGGTTGACGCTGTGAAAGCCGGTTCTGACTATCTGGTGATTGGTCGGCCAATTACGCAGGCGGCTGATCCGGCTGCGGTCCTTGCTGAGATTAACCGCTCCCTTCAGGGCTGATTTTCCTGACGCCTTCCACCCCCGCCCTGTGCGGGGGTTCTTTTCTCTGGCCGTTCACTCAGATTTTTGTTTTTTTCTCCCTCGCACAACAGATTCTGGAGTCTGTTATGCAAGAAAGACAAACACGCTCTAAAATTCAATGAAAACAATCAAATGGATTTGAGTATGGATCAGGTCGTGAACTGGCAGTCACCGCTATGGCGTCTGGGGATTGCCCTATTACTGGGAGCAATTATTGGATTACAGCGTGGCTGGGTTACCCGAAACCAAAAAGAAGGGCAGCGGGTTGCGGGCATCCGGACCTACTCACTGATTGGTTTGATGGGGGGGTTGATTGGGCTGCTTTCCGGAATCTACTCGGCCATTGTGCTGGGATTTGCCATAGTCGCGCTCAGTGTCGTAATTGGGATTGCTTATATTTTTCGGCTGCAGCTGACGACTGATCTGAGTATCACCAGTGTGATTGGAATTCTGATGACTTTCTTACTGGGTTGTCTTGCTGTTAGCGGTCAGCCGGTCGTTGCCGCTTCGGCTGCTGTTGTCACGGCCATTATTCTGGATATGAAAGAAGAGCTCCACACTGCGATAGCAAAAATCGAAGAATATGAGCTCGATGCTGCGTTTCGGCTGTTGCTAATCTCAGTTGTCATGTTGCCACTGTTACCCAATGAAGGGTTTGGCCCATGGAAAGCGATCAACCCTTTTGAGATTTGGTGGCTGGTTGTGCTGATTGCCACGATTTCCTTTGTGGGCTATTTCGCGATTCGCATCGGCGGTCCGCGTAAAGGGATTTTATTTACCAGTCTGTTTGCCGGCCTCAGCTCGTCGACAGCACTGACTTTGCAGTTCTCCAATTTGTCGAAACAGGATAAATTTCTCTCCCCGCTGCTGGGAGGGGGCATTCTGCTGAGCTGTGGGACGATGTTCCCCCGGATTATCCTGCTTTGCTCCGTGATCAATGCCAATTTGGTCGCCATGGTCTCCGTACCGATGTTGCTCATGATGGCGTGTTTCTATTTACCGGCGGTGTGGATTTGGAAACGTAATCCGATGGAAGATTATCAGCCTCCGGCCGTGAAGCGAAATCCGCTGGCGTTACCTGCAGCCTTGATGTTCGGCGTGGTGCTGATGGTCATTGTGGTGCTGTCTCATGTATTGCAGGAATGGTTCGGTGACACGGGGACTTATGTGCTTTCAGCTGTCTCCGGGATTACTGATGTGGATGCGATTACATTGGCGCTGGGGCGTCAGAGTCAGTTTCAGATCAGCATTCAGACGGCTGCGATCGGAATTGTGCTGGCTGCCTGTGTGAATAGCGTGGTGAAAATGCTGATGGCCTGGTTTATCGGCAGCCGTACACTCGGGATGTACGTTGTGCTGCCTGTCATGACTTCAGTGGTTGCTGCTGTAGCGTGGGCGTGGATTGTACTCAGTTAAACGTGAATTTTTGCTGAGCGGCTGCTGATACGCGTACTGCGATCGTGGGAAGGCGCCGTAAAGTGGCTGTCGAGCAGTTTTTGTGTCAGGGGGTGCTGGGGGGCGCTGAAAATTTCCTGCGTCGCGCCTTGTTCCACAACTTCACCGTGCTGCATCACCATCAGCTGATCACTGAAATGCTTGATCACTCCCATATGCTGGGAAACATAAATGTATGACAGCCCCATTTCTTGTTGCAGGTCGAGCAGCAGGTTGATGATCTGAGAACGGACAGACATATCCAGTCCGTTCAGGGCTTCATCTGCCACGATGATGCAGGGCTGAAGGATGAGCGCACGTGCCAGTGAAACACGTTGTTTCTGACCGGTTGCGAGCATTTGCGGATAAAAATACGCATGCTCCGGGAGCAGCCCGACACGAAGCAGTGTGGCTTTGATACGATTTTCACGCTCCTGCGGCGTCATGTTTGTGTTTCGTTTCAGCGGTCCTTCCAGAATCTGACCAATCTGAATACGAGGGTTGAGAGACGTATTGGGATCCTGAAAAATCATCCGGATCAGTTTGCAGCGGGTCCGGTAATCTTCAAACGCCAGCGGTTCATCGTTGACCCGGATTTCGCCGCCAGACGGCTCAACCACACCCGCCAGCATTTTTGCCAGAGTCGATTTTCCTGAGCCGTTTTCACCGATCAATGCAAGAGTTTCACCAACTTCCAGCTTGAAAGAGACAGGTTTGACAGCTTCTGTGCTGCGCCGACGAAAGAGACCAGAGCGATGATGGTATTCCTTTCTCAGGTTTTCAACTTCCAAAAGGGCACTCATGATTTTGGCTCCGGCATATTCAGTGGGAAATGGCAGCTGTATTTATGATTTTTGATCTTTTTGCGTTTGGGCACTTCAACACATTTGCGCTGGGCATAAGGGCAACGTGGCCCCAACCGGCAACCAATGGGCAGGTGCTGTAACGGCGGAATGGAGCCAGGCAGTGTCGTCAGTTTGCTTTTGTGCGGAATATCCTGACTGAAGTCAGGCATTGCTTGCAGCAGGGCGACTGTGTACGGATGATGCGGTGCGGTCAGAAGTTGTTTCCGGCTGCCGGATTCGACCGCCTGACCACAATACATGACGGTGATCCGGTCTGCCCACTGAGTGACTGTCGTCAGGTCATGACTGACCAGCAGGATTGTGGTGTTATTCAGCTGGTTCATCCGGCTGAGCAGACGGAAAATCTGTGCTTGAGTGATCGGGTCAAGGTCATTGGTCGGCTCATCTGCAATCAGAAGGCGCGGGCGGTTGGCGATCGCCATGGCAATCATGATTTTCTGGCACTCACCGTCAGTCAGCTCATAGGGATAGCTGTTCATGACCCGTTTGTGATCTTTGATGCCGACTTTGTGGAGCAGGGCGATTGCCTGTTTCTGACGCCAATGGAATCGCTGCCAGAAAGCGCCGCTGAACGAGCTGCGCGGAATCGCTTCTTCCAGCTGCTGGCCGACATGCTCCGACGGATCAAGGCAAGAGGATGGCTCCTGAAAAATCATCGCGATTTCACGGCCAACGATTTTACGGCGTTCACGTGGTGACAGCGCCTGAAGATCGATGTCGCCCAGTCGCAAACGGTCTGCACTGACCCGCCAGTTATCCTTGGTCACCCCGGCAATAGCTTTGGCGACCAGACTTTTTCCTGAACCGGACTCACCGACCAGTCCGCGGATTTCGCCTTCATTCAGGGTCAGGCTCATACGTTCTACAGCTTTGACCATGCCTTGTGGCGTTTCAATTTCGATGGTGAGATTTCGGATATCGAGTAATGGCATCAGTCTACCCCCGCATTGATTGCCTGGCGGAGACCCTCTCCTACTAAGTTTACCACTAAGATACTGAACGTGATGGCCAGACCGGGCAGGGTGACTGTCCAGGGGGCCAGATAAATCAGCTCAATTGAATCACCCAGCATTGCTCCCCATTCCGGAGAAGGGGACTGAGCGCCCAGTCCCAGGAAACCCAGTGCCGCGATATCAATGATGGCGATTGAGATTGCACGGGTCAGCTCACTGATAATCACGACCAGAATGTTTGGCAGAATGGAGTGATACAACAGATAAAAACTGTTTGCACCGTCCAGCCGGGCCGCAATGATGTATTCTTTTTCCATTTCATCATGGACGGCTGAGTAGATGGCACGGATAAAACGTGGGATCAGCGCCAGCCAGATCGCGAGCAGAATACTGGTGATTCCGGTTCCCATGTAGGCAATGACGATAATCGCCAGCAGCAGGGAAGGGATAGACAACACTGTATCCAGGACGTGGTTCAGGATGCTGGATTTCAGCCCCCGGGTCATCCCCGCCAGCACCCCGATGGCAATGCCCAGAATGGCAGAGGCGAAAGCCACCAGCAGCGCATAGCCGAATGTCAGCTGGCTGCCAAGCAGAATTCGGGTAAACAGATCCCGGCCAAGATCATCAGTTCCAAAGAAGAATTCCACATGACCGCTGGCATCCCAGGAAGGGGGCATCAGAAACTCTCCCACCTGATCACTGGGGCCGTAGGAAACCAGCAGGGGGGCAAAAATGGTTGTCAGCATCAGAAAGCCCAGGCACCAGAGTCCGAATACGGCCAGTGAGTTTGCCTGATAATTCTGCCAGGATCGTTCCCACTGAGTCGGAATCCTGTGCTCCTGATAAATATTATTTGATGGCATACCATTCCTTACGGGTCAGCGGGTTCACCATGGCACCAGCCAGATCAGACAAAATATTCGCAAACAGAATAAAACCGCCGACCGTAATGACACCAGCCTGGATGGCAACGTAGTCTTGTGTGGCAATGGCGTCCAGCAGCCAACGGCCAATCCCGGGCCAGTTGAAGATGGATTCGGTCAGCATCGCGAATGTCATCATGGTGGAGAACTGCATCCCCAGCTTGGGAATAATGGGCGGGATGGCATTTTTCATGACATGCCGCATGATGATTTCACCCATCGACAAACCTTTGGTTTGGGCAACTTTAATGAAGTTTTGCTGCATGATATCTGCCACAGAAGCCCGGGTCAGGCGGATCACTTCAGTGGTGGGAGAAATCGCCAGAACCAGCGTTGGCAAGATCAGGTGCCGGGCAACATCCACCAGTGCAGCCGAACGATAGGACGCTTCTGATAAGAAAGCATCGATCAGCGCGAAACCTGTCACAGGCTCAATCTGATACAGCAGATTGTAGCGTCCGGCGACAGGCAGCCAGCCCAGTTTGAGTGAAAACAGCATGATCAGCAGCATTGCCAGCCAGAACAAGGGCAAGGAGTATCCCACCAGTGTCAGAGATGAAATGCAGGTATCCACCCAGCGACCGCGTTTAATACCAGCCAGTGTCCCGAGCGGAATGCCCACAATCAGCGACAGAATGAAGGCGAAGAAACACAGCTCCAGCGTTGCCGGAAACACCGTAAGAATTTCCGCCAGAATGGGTTTGCCGCTCTGATTCAGGCCCAGATTGCCAATCATCAGGTTTTCGAGATACAGGAGCCAGCCGGACCAGAATTCATGCAGGTTCCAGTAGCTGGTGGGTTCAATCCGCAAAATACTGAATCCAATCATGGTCAGGATAACAAGCGTGATCAGAAACAGGTTCAGGCGGCGAATGGTATAGATAAACATTCAGTTATTCGCTCCGGTACACATTGGAAAACGAGCGGGTACCAAACGGACTCAGGTGCAGCCCGTGCAAAGAGTGATGGTGGATCTGGTAATGGATGCCATGTGCCAGCGGGATCACCGGGACCTCATCCTGTAATATTTCCTGCGCATACTGGTAATAGTCCATCCGCTGATCCAACTGAGTGGTACGGGAAGCCAGTTCAAGCAGGTTATCAAATTGCAGATTGCACCAGTTCGCGACATTCAGTCCGGCTTGCTTGGCACTGCAAGAGAGCAGAGGGCGCAGGAAGTTATCCGGATCGCCATTATCTGCAACCCAGCCCGTGAGAGTCAGGTCGATACTTTTTTGCGCAGCTGAACCCGGACGAAGCGGCCTGTCCTGCAGCAGTAAAGTAACTTCAATCCCGACGGCACGGAGATCGGCCTGAATCAGCTCTGCGGTTTTGCGCGGGCTTGGATTGTAGGGTCTGGGTTCCATCGGGACAGCCAGGATCAGATGCAGGTTATGGTCGTATCCGGCATCTTTCAGTAATTTCAGTGCCAAGTCCGGATCATAACGGACTTCCGGTAAATCAAAGGCGTGCGCCCAGGACATCGGTGGCAGCAGTGTTTTGGCCTTGGTTCCCGTACCGTAATAGACGGAATCGAGCAGGTTTTCACGATTGATCGCCAGATTAATCGCCTGACGGACGCGGACATCCTGAAGTGCCGGGATGCTGTTATTGATCGCGAGGAATGCCACATTCATGGCAGTTTGTGCAATGAGCTCGAAGTTGGGATTGTTTTTAATCACAGGCAGCTGACTGGCAACCGGAGAAGACAGCACATCACATTCGTGGTTGAGTAATTTAGCCAGCGAGCCGGTACCGCGCGAAGAAATATCAAAGACCACCTGATGCATAAAAGGTGCGCCGCGCCAGTAATAAGGGTGGCGTTTCAGCCGGATCAGATCGTGTGGCTGATATTCATCCATATAGAACGGGCCGGTGCCGACCGGTCTGGTATCGATATAATCCGGATGTCCCTGACGCAGCAGCTGGTCAGCATATTCTGCGGAATGAATGGCCGCATAAGAGCTTGCCAGCGTCGAAAGAAACGCATTGTCTGGCCGGGTCAGGATAAATTTGATCTGGTGTTTGTCGATGATCTGAATGCGATCGATTAAACGGGCAAACGACTGACTTTCAAACCAGGGATAATGGCCACCTGAGACGGCATGATACGGATGCTTGGGATCGATGATCCGCTTGAAACTGAACAGCACGTCTTCAGCATTAAAGCGCCGTGTCGGCGAAAAATTCGCAGTCCGCTGAAACCGCACATCGTCTCTGAGCGTAAATGTGTACTCGAGGCCGTCTTCACTGACATCCCAGCGACTGGCAAGTGCGGGCTGCGGCAAATGACTGACCGGGTCCAACTGGAGCAGGCGATCAAAAATCTGGGCTGCCAGGCTGTCTGCCGTATGGCCGCCGTCAGTTAACTGCGGATTGAAGGTCCATGGGGTATCCTGACCACAATAAATAAATCCCCACTTACGGATGGTATTGTCTTCTTGGGGCTGAGAACAGGCGGTCAAACCCAGCAATCCGGTAAAGACGAGCAGCAATCGGAAACAGGCGTTCATAACAACGCTCTTATCAAAAGGTGTAGAGTAAAAACAAGTAGCTAAATTTACCACTTTCCGCGTCAAGCACCAAGGTATCTCCTTCAATTACCAAAGTGATTTTCTGAAATCTCGTCGTTTTCTTATTCTTCTTGGTTGCTGCCGACCATATCATGCTTACGGAGTAAGCCTCTGAGTTGATGGTAGCTTAATCCAAGCAGTTGCGCGGCTTTTCGCTGGTTGAACTTGGCTTGTTCCAGTGCCTGATTGATGAGCTGAACTTCCTGCTCTGCCTGAAATACGCGTAAATCGAGCGGTAATCGGAGCTGAGCTTGTTCTGCGTTTTGTACAGCAGGTTCTGTGCTGTTTGTCTGTGGTGCTTCATGCCATGGGGGCGAGAAGGGATCCAGAACGATCGTGGAGACAGGCTGGTCTTCTCTGCTGTGGCGGAAGACGGAGCGCTCCACAGTATTTTTTAATTCGCGGACATTACCGGGCCACTGATAACGTAGCAGGGATTGTCGGGCGGTTGGGCTGAAACCGGCAAAGTAGCCGTAACCCATTTCACGGCACATACGGACCGCGTAGTACTCTGCCAGGGGCAGAATATCGTCTTTACGCTCTCGCAATGGCGGCAAGTGAATGATGTCAAAAGCTAACCGGTCAAGCAGGTCGGCTCTGAATTTACCGGTGTCTGCCATGGCGGGTAAGTCAGCATTGGTGGCGCAGATCAGTCTGACGTTAGCCTGGCAGGTTTTGCTGCCGCCGACCCGTTCATATTCTCCATACTCAATCACCCGGAGCAATTTTTCCTGTATGCCAAGCGGTGAGGTCGCAAGCTCATCAAGGAACAGCGTGCCGCCTTCAGCCCGCTCAAAGCGGCCCTGGTGGCGGCCTTTGGCGCCCGTAAATGAACCGGCTTCATGGCCGAAGAGTTCAGAATCAATCACACCTTCGCTCAGGGCGGCACAATTGAGGGATACCAGCGGCTGATCCCAGCGCTTGGAAAGGTAATGGATACGCTGGGCAATCAGCTCTTTACCGGTTCCCCGTTCGCCCAGAATCAGAATCGGGCGTTCCAGCGGCGCCAGGCGGGAAGCGTGGTCCAGTGCTGCAAGAAAGGATTCTGATTCTCCAATCAGGTTGTCTGTTTTTTGCATCATTTCTTCCGTCTCAGTCAAAAAAGTGGGGGTTACAGCAACTGGGGTGGTCAATTTCGCCAATACTTGGCTGAAACATTCATAAGATAGCAGCCCCTTTCAATGTCTGTAAAGCTAACTTGCTGATATTCAATGTTTTTGAAAGTTGGCATGGCTTTTGTAATACACAACGCAGAGTCATAGACAGATGGCTGTCTGGTGAAATCAAACATCACAATGCTGGTAACCCGGTTTCGCGGTTACGGCAATGAAGGAGAGACAATTATGGGTATTTTTTCTCGCTTTGCGGATATCGTGAACGCCAACGTCAATTCATTACTGGATAAAGCAGAAGATCCGCAAAAAATGATCCGCCTGATCATTCAGGAGATGGAAGATACGCTGGTTGAAGTCCGTACTTCTTCTGCCAAAGCGATGGCAGACAAAAAAGAGCTGCAACGCCGGATTTCCAGCCTGCAGGCACAGTCTGAAGACTGGCAGAATAAAGCAACGCTGGCACTGCAGAAAAATCGTGAAGATCTGGCCCGTGCCGCGCTGATTGAAAAACAGAAAATCAGTGATGTGGTACTGGCGCTGGAGGAAGAATATAAGCTGGTGGATGAAACCATCAATAAGCTGGCGAATGAAGTGGCTGAGCTGGAGCGGAAGCTGCAGGAAACCCGCGCCCGTCAGCAGGCACTGGTGATGCGTCATCAGGCTGTGGGGAACCGCCGTGATGTGCGTCGTCAGCTGGACACCAGTAAAGTTGATGAGGCGATGTCTAAATTTGAACAGTACGAGCGTCGTATTGATGAAATGGAAGCTGAAGCCGATAGCTATAATTTAGGCCGGGGCAAGAGCCTGGAACAGGAGTTTGCCGATCTTCAGGCGCAGGATGAGATTGAAAAGGAGCTTGAGCGTCTGAAAGCTGGTATGAAAGACAAAGAATAACGCCTAGGAAGGAGAAATAGCATGTCTATGGGATTCATTATCGGGCCGTTGATTGTCTTTCTGGTATTTGTCGCCCCCTTGTGGCTGATTCTGCACTATCGCAGTAAACGTCATTCCGCGCAGGGTCTCTCCGGTGAGGAGGCGAGTAAACTACAGGCGCTGGTTGAGCGGGCTGAGCAAATGCAGCAGCGGATTATCACGCTGGAAAAAATACTGGATGCTGAAGCACCGCACTGGAGGCAGAAGTCATGACAAAAACCTTATATCGCGATCCGAAGAACGGTAAGTTGGGGGGTGTCTGTGCCGGGGTTGCCGAGTATTTCGGTATGGAAGCCTGGGTGGTGCGTATCCTCACCGTGTCTGCGTTTCTGCTGTTAGGTTTTTTTGTCATCCTTGCTTACGTTGCAGCCTGCCTGTTTCTGGACAAGATGCCAGAGGAACGACAAATGCAGCAGAATGCTTATAAAGAGCATACCCTGAAGCAGAAACCCTGGCAGTCGGGACAACCGCCATCACAGGTGCTTGATAATCTTGAGACCGAGATGGACGGGATGGAAAGTAAGCTTCGGGAGATGGAAGCTTATGTGACTTCCTCTGCCTTCAATGTCGAGAAAGCTTTTAAGCAGCTTTAAACCGTAAAAATGAACCTGAATGAATTCAGGTGTCAGAAGTAAAGCAGGCAGCGGCCTGCTTTTCTGTTCCAGCCAATCACAACTCAAATTCAAAGGGCAGGATATGATTCATTTGGGGCAAGAGCTCAATAAGCTGGTGAACCGAGGTCTGGACAGGCACGTCAGGCTTGCCGTGACTGGATTATCCCGGGCAGGGAAAACGGCATTTATTACTTCGCTGGTTAATCAGTTACAGCATGTCAGTACCAACCCGAGGCTGCCTTTATTTCCGGCCGTCAGCGATGGTTATCTGCTGGGGGCCCGCCGGGTGCCTCAGATTGACATGCATGTACCAGCTTTCAGTTATGAAGAGGGGATGCAGGCTTTGCTGACGACTCCGCCGCACTGGCCTGAGCCGACCCGGGATGTCAGCCAGATCCGAATGGCATTGCGATTCAAGCCGCAGAAAGGCCCGCTGAAATTGTTGCAGGATACCGCCACCCTGTATCTGGATATTATTGACTATCCGGGAGAATGGCTGCTCGATTTACCGTTGCTGGAGATGGACTATCTGGCGTGGTCAAAACAGCAGACCCGGCTGATGACGGGACGTCGTCAGGTACTGGCGAAGAGCTGGCTGAGCGCAGGAGAAGCCTTCGACCCGCTGGCGGCTGCAGATGAAAGCGCATTGGCGAAACTGGCCGCGCAATTTACGGAATATCTCTATAAATGTAAGGCTGAAGCGGGTTTGCACTGGGTTCAGCCCGGGCGTTTTGTGTTACCGGGGGAACTGGCCGGTGCGCCGGTGCTGCAGTTCTTTCCTTTCATGTGGCTGGAGAATTACAGCGAAAGCCAGCTCAGGGATGCAGGTGATAACACCAACTTTGGCATGCTGCGCAGCCGCTATAAGTACTATCAGCAGCATGTGGTGAAAGGTTTCTACCGCGAGCATTTTTCTCGTTTTGATCGGCAGATCATTCTGGTTGATTGTCTGCAGCCACTGAATGCCGGGCCGGAGTCTTTCAACGACATGCGTCACGCACTCAATCAACTGATGCAGAGTTTTCATTATGGCCGCAGCTCGTTGTTGCGTCGTCTGTTCTCGCCCCGGATTGATAAAGTGCTGTTTGCCGCCACCAAAGCGGATCATGTGACCCCGGAACAGCACCCGAATCTGGTCAGTCTGCTCCAGCAAATGGTTAACGAAGCCTGGCAGACCGCATCGTTTGAAGGCATCAATATGAGTTGTACCAGTCTGGCGGCGATTCAGGCGACTGAACCGGGTTTTGTCACGCATCAGGGAACGCAGGTGCCCGCGCTGCGGGGGCATACGTTATCCGGACAGGCACAAACCCTGTTTCCGGGAGAAGTTCCGAGACGACTGCCGGATGACAGTTTCTGGCAAGCGCAGCGCTTTGACTTTGTCAGCTTCCGGCCGTTGCCACAGCAAAGTGATGAGCCGTTGCCGCATATCCGAATGGACAAAACCCTGTCGTTTTTGCTGGGAGATAAATTACGATGACGAAATCGTATCAAAGCAAGATTGTATTCGACGAACAAGAACAGGCTCAGGCTTCGCCTGAGCTGAAAGCCCGTTATGAATTTGCCGGTGAACAGAAGAGCTTTCTGCCCGCCGGACCTGAAGATGAGCAGGAAACGCAGGCTGAGGCGCAGTTGCAGAAAACACTGGGCAAGCACAGCTCAAAAGGACGCTGGCTGAAGACGTTGCTGCTCGGGGGCGTGGGTCTGACCGTCTGGCAGAGTGTGGATTATGTCGCCACGGCTTATCAGAGTGGCGACTGGCTATCACTGGGCTGGAGTGTGCTGGTGGCTTCCGTGGCTGCCACGGGAATTGGTGCGATTGGCCGTGAATGGGTGCGTCTGCGTCGTCTGAAAGCACGGCAGACGGAGCGTGAGCAGGCAGAGCAATTGCTGGCGGAAGACGGTATCGGCCAGGGGAAAGCGTTCTGTACCCGATTGGCAAAACAAGGCGGGATTACGCATGAAAATGCCGGTTACAGCCGATGGCTGGCGTCGCTTGCCGCCACGCATAATGATGCGGAAGTAATGCAGATGTACGATCACTTGGTGGTCAGTCAGCAGGATAAGCAGGCGAAAAAACTGGTGGTGAAGTATGCCCGTGAAGCTGCTTTGATGGTGGCAGTCAGCCCGCTGGCGATTGCCGATGCTTTACTGGTGGCCTGGCGTAATTTCCGTTTGATTGACCAGATTGCGGCCGTCTATGGGATTGAACTGGGTTACTGGTCCCGAATTCAGTTGTTTAAACTGGTTCTGAAAAATATGGCGATCGCCGGGGCCAGTGAGTTAATCACAGACAGCAGTATGGATCTGTTATCTGTCCACCTGACGGGGCGCTTGTCCGCCAGAGCTGCACAGGGACTGGGGATTGGCCTGCTGACCGGTCGGCTGGGGCTGAAGGCGATGAATCTGATGCGTCCATTGCCCTGGCAGCCGGATCAGGCACCGGCATTAAGCGATATTCGCCGGGATTTAATCGGGCGCTTGGGGGCGGATCAATCAGAGACACCAAAGACCTGATTCAGGATATTGCAGACAACCAGCCAGGGATTCAGGCTGGTTGTTTTTTATTCAATCTATGGCATGAATCATCAATTGGGCTTTTTTGCCGCCATATCATCACGATACAGCTCTCACCTTGTGCATTTACTGTCTTGACGATCCGGAAACTTCCGCGCACACTTCTTCCGTGTCACGAATTGTTGACAGTTAGTCTGGAGTGAATAGGCAATTGCTATGAGACTACAAGTCTTTTGTGTCGACCGGCTAGGAATGACCCGCGAATTACTGGATATTCTCGCCAGCCGTGAATTGGATTTGCACGGTATCGAAATCGATCGTAGCGGGATCATTTATCTCAATTGTCCGGAAATCGAATTTGAAGAATTTCGTCAGCTGATGTCTCAAATCCGTCAGCTGGACGGTGTTACAGATGTTCGCAAAATACAGTTCATGCCCAGCGAGCGTGAGCACAAAGAGTTGAAAGCTTTGTTGGAAGCGTTGCCGGATCCGTTTTTCTCGGTCAACCTGCACGGCAAAATTGACCTGACCAATCAGCCCGCGGAGCTGGTTCTGGGGAAATCCCGTGAAGCAGTTCTCGGTGAGACCATACACAGTGTTCTGGGGTTTAACTTCAACCGTTGGCTGGAGAAAGACGGCGCCAAACATTACAGCGAAATGGTCGTACTGGCCGGGCTGGATTATCTGATGGAAGTCCTGCCGGTTTATGTTACGGATGATGCGGAAAATGAAGTGCTGGCCAGTGCTGTGATTCTGCTGAAATCACTTTCTGAAGCGAAAATGCCGCTGGCGATGCGTCAGATTAGCGGTGATAACGGTTTCGAACATCTGGTTGGTCAGTCTTCGCGTTTCCGCCATCTGATAGCGCAGGCGAAGAAATTGTCGCTGCTGGATGCTCCGCTGCTGATTCAGGGTGAAACCGGTACCGGTAAAGAAATGCTTGCCCGTGCCTGTCATCAGCGTTCTCTGAGACGGGATAAACCGTTTTTGCTGGTGAACTGTGTCTCCATGCCAGACAATGCCGCTGAAACTGAATTGTTCGGGGTTGCCGGGACTGGCGGTGAACCGGGTAAAAAAGGGATTTTCGAGCAAGCCAGCGGCGGGACCGTTTTCCTGTATGAAATTGGTGAGATGTCCTCTCATCTGCAGGTGAAACTGCTGCGATTCCTGCAAGACGGTACTTTCCGCCGCGTGGGTGAAGAACATGAAGTGAAGGTCGACGTCCGGGTGATTTGCTCGACACAGAAACGCTTGCCGGATCTGGTGGCTGCGGGACAGTTCCGTGAGGACCTTTACTATCGTCTGAATGTGCTGTCGTTGGTTGTACCGCCATTGCGGGAGCGTGCTGCGGATATCGTGCCTTTGGCTGAGCTCTTTGTGTCTCAGTTTGCTCAGGAACTTCAGCAGCCGAAACCTGCGCTTTCCGATAAATTGTCTCAGATGCTGAGTCAGTATGCGTGGCCGGGGAACATCCGCCAGCTTCGCAATGTGCTGTTCCGTGCGATGACACAGCTGGAAAGTAATGAAATGACGGTGGATGATATTCATCTGCCGGAACATGAGTCTGCCAGCGTGATCAACGAAGAGACGCTTGACGGGACACTGGATGACATCATGAAGCGGTATGAGTCCGGCATTCTGTCAAACCTGTACCGCAGTTATCCGTCAACCCGCAAACTGGCGAAACGCCTGGGTGTTTCTCACACGGCAGTCGCAAATAAACTGCGTGAGTACGGTATTAATAAACCTTAACCTGTGAACCGCTCTGTAACTGAAGACAGTTCAGAGCGGTAAGAGCTGAGGCTGAATATGACCGGCTTCCAGTTCTCGCAGGCGATGAATCAGATCCAGCCCGAAACGACAGCTTAATCTGGGATGGTCACAAGCCACACGGTGGCAGGGGATGACCAGAGGGATGGGATTCACATTCTTTGCCAGTGCGACCGCCTGATGTGCCTTTTTGTTTCCCAGCTGTGCAGCAATTTGCTGGCAGGTCATGATTTGCCCGTAAGGAATTTCCTGAATTGCCAGCCACACTTTCTTTTGAAAGTCTGTGCCTGTTGGTGCCAGGGACAGAGAAAACTGCTGGCGCTGGCCTCTGAGGTATTCCTTTACCTGACTGGAATATTCGTGCATTTTCTCAGGGTGGTGAATCCAGCTTGGAGAGGGTTGGAAACCGTCACTGGCAAAGGCGAGTAATTTCAGCCCCTCTTGGTCGGCTTGCAGAAAAATAAGGCCGAGCTCCGTGTGGATGAGATCATAGTACATAGTTGCCTTAGATAGTCAGAGAGCGACAAATTCTGCCTGGGTCAGGCCATTCAACGCTCGACAAAAAATGCCGGTCGCGTTAACTAGAAAGTATAGATGCAGTAAGCAGAGGTCAGCTTGTTTCATTCAATTATTCAGCGCTCATCCTCTTTGAAAGTCGATGAATTGACAGTTCGTCTGGTGACCAACAGAGATGCACATCAGATTGCTGCTTATTATCAGCGCAATAAAAATTTTCTTCAGCCTTGGGAGCCGCTTCGGGATCCTGCTTTTTTCACGGTGGCGGGGTGGGAGCGACGGCTGGCACAGCTGACAGAGCTTCATAAGCATCATCTGGCCTATTATTTTGTGATTTTCAGAGAAGGGTCAGACGAAGTCTGCGGCGTGATTAATTTCAGCAATCTGGTCCGTCATCCTTTTTATGCCTGCCATGTGGGATATTCACTGGATGAAAAGCTGCAGGGGAAGGGGATCATGCGACGGGCCCTGAATGCCGCGATCCGCTGGATGTTTGAGGAGCAGCATTTTCATCGGGTGATGGCTGCGTATATTCCTCGAAATCAGCGAAGTGCAGCTGTATTGAAATCAGCTGGCTTTGAACAGGAAGGTGTGGCTAGAGAATATCTGCTGATTAATGGGCGATGGGAAGATCATATTCTGACCGCCCGGATCAATCCGCACTGGATACAGCCAGAATCGTGACTGTTTGAAAGAAAAAAAGCTTGCGGTGTACGCAAGCTTTTTTCTTTTACTGAATGCAGCGCGCTTTATTCTACAGTCAGAATTCGCATGTTGTTTGTGCTGCCGACTGTATCCATGATGTCGCCCTGCGTGATAATGACCAGATCACCTGATTTGAGCAGATTCAGTTCTTTCAGATCGTTCACGGCGTGTTTTGCAACATCCAGACCCGCATCACCTTCACGGTCAAAATACACTGGTGTAACGCCACGATACAGCGCCGCACGATTCAGAGTCTGTTCATTACGCGACAGCGCAAAGATAGGCAGACCAGAAGAGATGCGTGACATCATCAGCGGAGTACGGCCGGACTCTGTCAGGGTAATCATAGCCTTCACACCCACCATGTGGTTTGCGGCATACATGGTAGACATCGCAATGGTTTCTTCGGCCGTATCAAAAGTGCGGTCCATACGGTGAGAAGAAACATTGACGCTGTGCTCTTTTTCCGCACCCAGACACACGCTCGACATGGCTTGTACCGTTTCAACCGGGTAATCCCCAGCCGCTGTCTCCGCAGACAGCATTACGGCATCAGTACCATCCAGCACGGCGTTAGCAACGTCCATGACTTCGGCACGGGTTGGCATCGGGCTGGTAATCATTGATTCCATCATCTGTGTGGCGGTGATAACCGTACGGTTCAGGCTGCGCGCGCGTCGAATCAGTTTCTTCTGAACGCCAATCAGTTCCGGATCGCCAATTTCAACACCCAGATCACCCCGGGCGACCATAACGGCATCGGAAGCCAGGATGATGTCATCCATGGCTTCTTCACTGGCCACAGCTTCAGCACGTTCAACTTTTGCTACAAGACGCGCATTCAGGCCTGCATCTGTCGCAAGGCGGCGAGCGTAGTGCATGTCTTCGCCGTTACGCGGGAAGGAGACAGCCAGGTAATCAACATTCATTGCCGCAGCAGTGATGATGTCGGCTTTATCTTTTTCAGTCAGGGCTTCGGCAGACAGGCCGCCGCCTTTTTTGTTGATTCCTTTGTTGTTTGACAGCGGACCACCAACAATCACTTTGGTGTGAACTTTGTTTCCTTCGACCTGAGTGACTTCAAGCTGAACACGGCCGTCATCTAACAACAGAACATCGGCAGGGCCGACATCTTTGGGTAATTCTTTATAGTCCAGGCCTACAGCCTGTTTGCTGCCTTCGCCTTTTGGCAGCTCGCTGTCGAGCGTAAAGGTGTCACCGACAGCCAGGTGAATTTTGCCTTCTTTAAAGGTCGAAATCCGGATTTTCGGGCCTTGCAGGTCGCCAAGAATGGCAACGTGGCGGCCAAGTTTAGCGGCAATTTCACGTACTTTTTTAGTGCGCTGGATATGGTCTTCAGGGCTGCCGTGAGAAAAGTTCATGCGTACCACGTTAGCACCGGCCGCAATGATGGCTTCGAGGTTGTTGTCGCGATCGGTAGCAGGGCCGAGTGTGGTTACAATCTTGGTACGTCTTAGCCTTTGAGACATGAAGCTCTCCATCTAGTCGAAAGGATACGTTGAGATGAGGTAATTATAATAGCCAGGCATCCTGAGGATGCGTGGCTATATAGTGTTATCACTATCTGTAATATTATTACAGGTGATTGTGATGAAAAGGCGACATAGGACAATGAATTGATGAATTTAACAGTCCATGTTCGTCATTTTCATCCATGAAAATTGAATGTGAATGTTCTGTTTCAAACTCTGAGAGTATAAAAAAGAAAAGCATGGCGATAAAGCCATGCTTTCAGGGATTTTCAGCGCATTGGTCTTGCGGAGATTGTTTTTCCGTAGCCGGAGCTCTGCGTTTAAAACAGACCTTCTTTCGCGATACGGGAGTCTTTGATCGACTCTTTCACGCGCTTGAGGTTTTCTCTGAAGCCAGGGCCACGGCGCAGGGTAAAGCCTGTGGCAAGCACATCAATGACAGTCATCTGGACGACACGGCTGGCCATCGGCATGTAGATATCGGTATCTTCCGGGACATCCAGGCAGATAGACAGCGAGCATTCACGATCCAGTGGTGAGTCCTTGGCGGTAATCCCGATCACGGTGGCGCCATTTTCACGGGCCATGGCAGCAATTTCTACCAGGTTTTTGGTCCGGCCGGTGTGAGAAATGAGAACCACAACATCGTTATCACTGCAGTTGATGACACTCATCCGCTGCATCACAACATCGTCAAAACAGACAATTGGGATGTTAAAGCGGAAGAATTTGTTCATGGCATCATGCGCGACGGACGCTGAAGCACCCAGCCCGAAGAAAGAAATACGCTTGGCTTGCGTGAGCAGATCCACAGCGCGGTTTATCTGCATGGCATCCAGACTACTTTTCGCAACATCAAGGCAAGCCATTGTTGATTCGAAAATTTTTGCCGTGTAGGCTTCAGCACTGTCGTCTTCTTCAACATTACGGTTCACATAAGGTGTACCGTTTGCCAGACTTTGGGCAAGGTGGAGTTTGAAATCCGGGAAGCCTTTGGTATCCAGGCGACGACAAAAACGGTTGACCGTTGGCTCACTGACATCGGCCATTTTGGCCAGTGTCGCGATGCTTGAATGAATAGCGGTTTGCGGGGAAGCAATGATCACTTCAGCAACTTTACGCTCGGACTTACTGAAGTTTTCCAGATTGTTTTGTATTTTTTCAAGGGTATTCATAGCGATAACCGCGATTCGTTACTGAATTTCAAAATTGGCGAGATCGTAGGAACGATGTCGAATATGATGAAACTATACTACTTTTCTTTTCACGCCTCCTAGTAAATCTCTGAAAATCACTTTTCCTTTTTATTATAGTTTGATCACGATCTACTTTCCCTTTCAGTTTTGAAATGATTTTAAAGGGGAAAAATGAATGAAATACCGAGTATTCCGCTGGTTTGCGTTATTAATTTTCAAGTGGCGGAATTAATTTACAGATTGAATTAAATGTACAACAAAAATACAACGCCCGCTGACGACAAGGAATATCTCAATGAAAACAAAAATGCGTATCAGTATTTGCGGTTGTGGCTGGCTGGGGCTGCCTCTTGCTAAATCTCTGAGTCAGGCCGGTTTTCCGGTGACAGGCACAAAACAGAGTGAGGCAGGTATTCAGAGTCTTTGGCAAGCGGGGATCGATGGTGTTGTCTTGCAGCTGCCGTTAGGTACTGCTGATATTGCACCCCTTGAAGATTTTTTGTCGGCCGATGTGCTCATCGTGAACGTCCCGCCGGGTCGCCGCAACATGACTGCTGCCTCTTATATCGAAAAAATTACCGGTTTGTCGCAGGCTGCAAAACAAGCGGGCTGCAAGCGGATGATTTTTATCAGCACAACATCTGTTTATGGGGATGCAGAAGGGGAAGTCACTGAAGACAAGATACCTGTTCCCACGACGATATCTGGTCAGGCTCATTTCCATCTGGAGCAAAGTCTGCGTCAGATGTGGGGACAGGATCTGGTCGTCTTGCGGCTTGCCGGTCTGATTGGCCCTCATCGCCACCCGGTTAAATACCTGGCCGGCGGGCAGGCAATTGCCAACGGCAGGGCGCCTGTGAATCTGGTACATCTCGATGACGTCATTCGTGCTGTCATGGCAATGCTGAAACGCTGGCCGACAATGACCACCCTGCATTTATGTGCACCGCAGCATCCGAGTCGTGAGCTCTATTACCGTGAAATGGCAAGGCTGGCCGGGTTACCGGTTCCTGAGTTTCTGCAAGAAGGTGAAAACGGAAAATGGATCAATGCAGAAAGGACTGCCCGCGAGTTGGGACTTGATTGGCAACATGAGGATCTGTTGTCACTGGCGCCGGAGTACTGACTTCAGCCGACTTGCAGACTGAATTTTGCTTCGTGACGCAGATAAAAAAATCCCGCTGAATTGTCAGCGGGAGGAATGTATCCTTAACACAATTAGGAGTTTAGCAGCAGTGGCATTGTCGATTAAAGCTGTTCAATGAACCATTCATGGGCGGCCGGTGAATCAGTCAATTCGTTAATCTTAATGTCACTTGTTATGACCTGAGGGCATGGGCTTAGTTCCGCATTCACATTACTTTTTTCATGTTTTTTTCTAACTGGCTGATTTCGAAGCGGGAATAAAACTGATATTTGTTTGAAGAATGCATTCAAGGTTGGCGATGTGGCGTTCACTGGCTTCAAATGAAAGAAAACCCGTAACCAAATGGAAACGGGCTTTGAAGAAAATCTTCTAAGAAAAAGCAGTGGCACTATGTATGACTACGTCAATAAAGCATGGTTCCCATTTCATCTCTCATTTTTTATATTTTTTTCTGTTATTCAATCTCACGACTCTGTTCATCGCTTGTTAAATCTGTTAGCAGGGTGTAGAGTTTAAACATGTGTTTAATACGGGTGACTTAACATGGCAATCAAAGCTGATACAAAAAGCCGAATTCTGGATGCCGCTGAGCTGCTGTTTGCTGAGCATGGCTTTAAGGAAACTTCGCTGCGTACTATTACCAGCAAAGCGGGAGTCAACCTGGCCTCTGTGAACTATCACTATGGTGATAAGAAAACCCTGATTCGTGCAGTGCTCAGCCGCTATCTGGAAGAGTTCATGCCTGCCCTGAAGCAAGAGCTGGAAGTGCTGCTGACCCGCGATGATTTCTCGATGGAAGATGTCTTTCGCTGTACTAAACAGCCGCTGCTGAAGCTCAGTGATTTCCGCCCGAATGGCGCGACGATTTTTATGTCTCTGATTGGCCGTGGCTATACAGATGTTCAGGGGCACCTGCGCTGGTTTATTGTCACCCGCTACAGTCAGGTGCTGAATCTGTTCACAAAAGCCGTTTGCCGTGCGAACCCTTCTCTGGATCCGGAAACACTTTTCTGGCGTCTGCATTTCACCCTGGGCGCTTCAGTATTCACGATGGCTTCCAGTACCGCGCTGCGGGAAATTGCAGAGAACGATTTCAAATGCACAGTCACCACTGCTGATTTAATTGATCGTATGGTGCCGTATCTGGCTGCAGGAGTTGCAGCCCCCATCGAGATGACGTCACCAGTCAGCAATGCAATAGAAAACTCATACTGAACCCTGCAAAACAATAAATGTTGCCAAGATGAGGCAGAGAGACAAAAGGACGTGACCCATGAGTAACAAAAGCTTGAGACAACGCTACATCAGTGATCCGGCTTTCAAAGTTTTTAAGAAAGTACTGCCGCCGCTATCCGACACAGAGCGAGAAGCAATGGAAGCGGGGAGTGTCTGGTGGGACGGCCAGTTGTTTGCCGGAAAACCAGACTGGAACACGTTGCTGAAATATCCGACCCCCAAGCTGAGCGAGGAAGAACAGCATTTCATTGATAATGAGCTGGAAACCTTGCTGGCGATGCTGGATGACAACCAGATTGTTCGGGAAGACCGTGATTTGCCGTCTGAGGTATGGACATACCTGCGCAAAGAAAAGTTCTTCTCACTGATCATTGGTAAGCAGTATGGTGGTCGTGAGTTTTCGGCACATGCGAACTCAACGATTGTGACTCGGATTGCGACCCGCAGCCAGAGTGCGGCGGTGTCTGTGATGGTGCCGAACTCTCTGGGTCCGGGCGAACTGCTGACTCATTATGGTACGGAAGCGCAGAAAAATTACTGGCTGCCGCGTCTGGCCGATGGCACAGATATTCCTTGTTTTGCCCTGACTGGCCCGGAAGCGGGTTCAGATGCCGGTGGGATTCCGGATATGGGTGTTGTTTGCTACGGCGAACACGAAGGCGAAGAAGTGCTGGGTATCCGTGTGAGCTGGAACAAGCGTTACATCACGCTGGCACCGGTTGCTACGGTTCTGGGACTGGCATTCAAACTTCAGGATCCGGATGGCCTGATTGGTGACAAGAAAGATATCGGCATTACCTGTGCCCTGATTCCTGCAAATCATGCCGGAGTTGAAATCGGCGAACGTCATGACCCGCTGGGCGGTGCATTCATGAACGGTCCGACCCGGGGGGAAGATGTGTTCATTCCGATGGAATGGGTCATCGGTGGTCAGGATTACGTTGGCCGCGGCTGGCGGATGCTGGTGGAATGTCTGTCTGCAGGACGTGGTATCTCTCTGCCTGCACTGGGAACTGCTGTCGGCCACCTGACTTCAAGGACTACCGGTGCTTACGCTTATGTCCGGAAGCAGTTTGGCATGTCGATTGGTCACTTTGAAGGTGTCGCAGAATCGCTGGGCCGTATCGGCGGGATGACCTACATGCTGGAGGCCGCCCGCACACTGACCACGACTTCACTGGATATGAAAGAGAAGCCGGGGATTGTGACTGCGATTGCCAAATACCACATGACAGAAATGGCCCGCACCATTTTGAATGATGCGATGGATATTCATGCCGGTCGCGGAATTCAGGCCGGTCCGATGAACTATCTGGCGAATCAGTATATTGGTATTCCGGTGGCAATCACCGTGGAAGGTGCGAACATTCTGACCCGTAACCTGATGATCTTCGGTCAGGGGGCCACGCGTTGTCATCCATACGTTCTGCAGGAAATGGAAGCTGCGGCGAATCCTGATGCCGATCAGGCGGCAAAAGATTTTGACCAGTTGCTGTTCAAGCACATTGGTTTTGCCGTGGGTAACGTCAGTAAGGCACTGTTGAACGCGTTTACCGGTTCTCAGCTCAACCGTGCACCTGTTGCAGGTGAAACGGCTTACTACTACCGCCATCTGTCCCGCATGAGCCGTGCACTGGCTGTGGCAGCTGATTTCTCCATGCTGACGCTGGGTGGTGAGCTGAAACGCCGTGAAATGGTCTCGGCTCGTCTGGGTGACGTTTTAAGTCATTTGTACCTGGCTTCTGCGGTTCTGAAACGTTTTGAAACGGAAGGGCGTCAGCAGGAAGACTTACCTATGGTGCATTACGCGCTGCAACACTGCCTGCACAAGTGTGGTATTGCTTTCGATGAAGTCTTCAACAACTTCCCGCGTAAAGGTGTGGGTCGTGTGCTGCGTACACTGACATTCCCGCTGGGGATTCATTATGAAGCGCCGAAGGATGAGCTGAAGCTGGCGATTTCAAAACTCATGATGACGCCGGGAGTAGCGCGTGATCGCCTGACGACCAATTGCTACGTCGGTGAGAAAGACGGCGATCCGGTTGCGATTATGGAACGTGCATTTGTTGCGATGTATGGTGTGCGTGACGTTGAGCGTAAAATTGCGAAAGCAGTGAAAGCTGGCACCGTGCCACGCAAGGCGCCGCTGGCTGAGAAGCTGAAAATTGCTCTGGATGCGGGCGTTATCACAGACGCTGAAGTTGAGAAAGTGCATAATGCTGACCAATTGAGATCCCGTGCGATCCAAGTGGATCACTTTGCACCGGAAGCGTTTAAAAAGGGCGTCTTACAGCCAGGGAAAGCCGCCTGATAAGCAATTTGATTGCTTAGTCGAAGAATAAACCTGGTGGTCAAATATACCGCGCATTTGCGCGGTATTTTTTTATCGATCGACCATGATATCTTCTGTTCCGGGGGAAATGAGATGCAGACAGACTGCGGTTTTCTTCGGCAACTCATGGCTCAATATCAAATATTCTGCCTCAACACCTCCAACCACTGGCTAATTTTGTCGATTTCGAACATAAAACTGATGCGAATTAGTGACTAACCTTTTATCCTACGGGCAACAGAACAAAGGAAGAAAACGAAATGATCATCAAACCAAAAATTCGTGGATTCATTTGTACAACAACTCATCCTGTGGGTTGTGAAGCAAACGTCAAAGAGCAAATCGAGTACACCAAGGCCCAGCCGAAACTGGAGAACGGTCCGAAGCGTGTACTGGTGGTTGGCTCTTCCACTGGCTACGGTCTGGCTTCCCGCATCGCTGCTGCTTTCGGCTCCGGTGCTGCAACCATTGGTGTTTTCCTGGAAAAGCAGGGCACCGAGAAAAAACCAGGCTCTGCGGGCTGGTATAACTCTGCGGCATTCGACAAATTCGCCAAAGAAGAAGGCCTGTATTCCAAGAGTCTGAACGGTGATGCGTTCTCTCACGAGATGAAGCAAAAAGTTATCGAGCTGATCAAAGAAGATCTGGGTCAGATTGATATGGTTGTATACTCCCTGGCTTCTCCGGTCCGTAAATTGCCGGACAGTGGTGAGCTGATCCGCTCCAGCCTGAAACCTATGGGTGAAACCTACACGGCGACCGCGGTTGATACCAACAAAGATGTACTGATTGAAGCCAGTGTTGAGCCTGCAACTGAGCAGGAAGTTGAAGATACAGTGAAAGTCATGGGCGGCCAGGACTGGGAGCTGTGGATCAATGCACTGGCAGATGCTGGTGTTCTGGCTGAAGGTTGTAAGACTGTTGCTTACAGCTACATTGGTACAGAAATCACCTGGCCGATTTACTGGCACGGTGCACTGGGCAAGGCCAAAATGGACCTGGACCGTGCTGCGGATGAATTGAGCAAGAAACTGTCTGCTGTTAACGGTACTGCAAACGTGGCAGTTCTGAAGAGTGTTGTGACTCAGGCCAGTGCGGCAATTCCTGTGATGCCTCTGTACATCGCGATGGTCTTCAAGAAAATGCGCGAAGAAGGCGTTCATGAGGGTTGTATTGAGCAGATCTTCCGTATGTTCTCACAGCGTCTGTACAAAGCTGACGGTACTGCTGCAGAGCTGGACAGCGACAACCGTCTGCGTCTGGATGACTGGGAGCTGCGTGAAGACATTCAGGAGCATTGTACGAAGCTGTGGCCACAGGTGACCAATGAGAACCTGTTCGAGCTGACTGATTATCAGCTGTACAAAGATGAATTCATGAAGCTGTTCGGTTTCGGCATTGAAGGCGTGGACTATGACGCTGATGTGAATCCAATTGTTGAATTCGACGTTCAGGACGTATAATTGCGCCACTGAAACAAAACGAAAAAACCGCCGTGAAAGGCGGTTTTTTTATGGGTATTGATCAATGGGTGCAGATAACTGCTGTTGAGATTCTGGAGGTGAAATGTCACAGGCTCATCAGCAGTCAGTCATTTTTTGCCTCAGCTTTTATTGTCTTCCGGCAGTTCAATGACAAATGCAGCCCCTTCAATGCTGGCTTTCTCAACATAGATGCGCCCGCCATAACAGGTCACGATGTCGTGGCAGACAGACAAACCAATTCCCTGACCTGGATTGCGTTGATCGGCCCGGATACCCCGCTGGAAAATAGCTTCACGCATATCATCACTGACGCCGGGACCATCGTCTTCCAGTCGAATCACGAGCTTGCCCTGATGCCGGGTTGCACTCAGACGAATTTCGCTGATACAGAAGCGAAAGGCGTTTTCGAGCAGATTCCCGAGCAGTTCCATCAGGTCCGTCCGGTTAACGGGCAGGCATAAGGTTGCGTCAAACTGTCGCTTCAGAGTGACTTCCTTGCTGCTGTAAATCTTTTTCAGCATCCCTTCAAAGCTTTCGACAACCGGATTGAGCAGCGTTCGGTCTTTCTGAAGGCCCTGCTGGCCCATCAGCGCCCGCTTGAGCTGGTACTGTACTAAATCATCCATCTGGCTGATTTGCTCCAGCATCCGGTAGTTCAGATCGCAGCGGGGCAGAGAGTGATCATCCAGCAGAGCATTTGCAGCAGCCAGTCGGGTTTTCAGGCTGTGGGCCAGATCATCCATGGCATGCCGGTAACGGGATGTTTTGTCATTACTGATCCGAATCAGCCGGTTCAGTGACTGAGTCACGTCCTGCAATTCTGTCGGATAGTTATTGTCAAGCTGGTCACGCTTGGCATCAGTGACCTGATTGAGCTGCCGGGCCAGTTTACGCAGCGGCTGAAAGCTCCAGTGAAAGGCGGCAATCAAAAATGCAATTGCGATCAGTACGAAGAGACCGAGGTAAAGTGCCGTGCGGTGATGAAGCCGGCTTAATGATGTCTCATAAGCCGTCCCGGAGCGAAGCACAATCAGCTGATAGGCATTGCCGTTTTCACGGTCACGGCTGATATCGTAAGCGATATAGCTTTGATCGTTCTCGGCTTTGACCAGGGTCGGGGTTTGCATGGCATCCGGCAGGCTGCTGCAAATCTCGCTGAGGCCAGCGGCTTTCGCTTCATCCGAGAGCCACATGGTATTGTCACTCCGGTCACAAAGGACAGACATGTAGTCGGTGGCAGAGGGATCCAGCGAGTCAATCCACTTATCGACGTCTTTAATCAGACCGGCCCGGTTCAGCTGGGCCACGACAAGCGGCATCTGGGCGACCAGATCCGTGGAATAGGCCGCCATGTAACTCTGGCTGTAGAGTTCATTGATCACCCAGGCAAGGGCCGAAGTGATCAGGGCAATGATTGCAATCGAAGTAATCATGACCCGGTGTCGCAGACGGGGCAAGATGGCCAGCTTCATTGCGCGGCAATCTCAAAAATATACCCCTGACCCCGAATGGTTGAGATTGGGTTTTCTTGTCCGGTCTGGCTGATTTTCTTACGCAGACGGCTGATCATCACCTCAATGGTGTTTGGATCGCCTTCCTGATCTTCATACAGGACATCCAGCAGACGCTGTTTTGAAACAACCTGACGGCTGTGGCGCATCAGGTATTCAAGCAGTTCGTATTCAAAGGCCGTCAGTTCAAGCAAGTTTTCGCTGACAAAAACCTGTTTCGCGAGCAGGTCGACGCGGATTTCACCCGCAATCATTTCCGGTTTGATAAAGCCGGCACTGCGGCGGACCAGGGCACTCAGGCGGGCAACCAACTCTTCTTTCTGGAACGGTTTCACCAGATAATCATCGGCACCAGCTTCCAGGCCGGTGACTTTGTCCTGCCAGTTTGAACGTGCAGTCAGAATGAGGATTGGCAGTCGCAGCCCCTTGTCCCGGATCTCACGAATCAGGGTGATACCATCACGGTCCGGCAGACCGATATCGACGATGGCCACATCATTGGGGTAGTTTTCAGCAAAAAACAGGCCTTCTTCAGCCGTATTGGCACATTGAACCTGGTTGCCCAGTTCGCTGAGCTGAGTTTTCAGATGGTGGCACAAAATTGGGTCGTCTTCGACTATCAGGATGCGCATCATAATTTAGTTACCTGAGGCAATAAAAGCGTGTGGCTTGGCTCTGAAAGTCCGATTGATAACAAAGCGGACTGCAGGGGACAAACCTATCCGGAAAATTGTGAAGGATTATATCATTGAACGTCTGAATCTCGGCTGACTCTGAGGAAAGCGAGTCAGCCGGGTTATCAATCAGCACGCTAGCTGAGGATGATGATCAGTGTACCGGCAACGGTGAGCAATACGTTTGCGATGGCGTAAGTGCCCGCATACCCCAGAGCCGGAATGGTACTGCGGGCATGTTCATTGATCATGTCCATCGCCGGGGCACAGGTACGGGCGCCGATAATGGCACCGAACAGCAGAGCGCGGTTCATGTTCAGGATATAGGCCCCAAACAGGTAAGCCAGCATGACTGGAATGACGCTGACCATCATACTGACAAGAAAGACGCTCGGACCGATTTGAGTAATGGACTCAAACAGGTTGGAACCTGCACTCAGACCAATCCCGACCATGAAGACCATCAGGCCCAGGTCTTTTGCCATGTTCAGCGCCCCTTGCGGAACGTAGCCGAAAGTAGGGTGGTTTGCCCGCAGGAAACCCAGTGAGATCCCGGCCAGCAGTAAGCCTGCGGCGCTTCCGAGGCCAAAGGTGATCTGGCCGAATGTCATCGTGATCGAACCAAACAGCAGACCCATGATAAAGAAGCAGCAGAAGGCCAGCAGATCGGCGATCTGGCTGTGAATCGAGATAAAACCGATACGTTCTGCCAGTCCCAGTACCCGGCTTTTCTCGCCACTGACCTGAAGGATATCCCCTTTATTGAGCAGGGTGCTGTGATCCATCGGCATTTCAATCTGAGCGCGAACCACACGGTTCAGGAAACAGCCATACTCAGCCAGATTCAGTTCTGACAGGCGTTTTCCGGCGATGTTGTCATTCTTGACCACGATTTCTTCTTCGACGATGCGCAGATCCAGCAGATCACGGTCGAATACTTCTTTCCCGTTCCGGAAGCTCGGGTCCAGACGGGCATGGCTGTCCGGGTAACCGACCAGTGCGATTTCATCCCCTTCCTGCAGGATGGCATCCCCATCAGGGTTGGCGAGAATACCGTGGCGACGAATGCGTTCGATGTAGCATCCTGTCTGGCGGTAAATACCCAGCTCACGTAAATTCCGGCCGTCAATCCAGTCGATTAGCTCCGGACCAACGCGATAGGCACGAATAATCGGTAAATAGACTTTTCGCTGTGCAACTTCGCCGATGCCGCGCTCTTTCGCAATTTGCTGCGACGATTCGGCCAGATCCTGCTTCTGCAGTTTTGGCATTAGTTTTGCCAGTAAAATCAGGCTGATCAGACCGATGAGATACGACATTGCGTAGCCGACACTCAGGCTGTCAATCAGCTCCTGAATCACTAACGGGTCAGAAAGGCTGGATAAGCCGCCGCTCAGAGCGTCTTTCGCACCGACCAGAACTGGTGTAGCGGTCAGTGAACCGGCCATTAAACCTGTCGCCAGACCCAGATCCAGACCCAGATAGTGCGACATGGTAATGGTGATCGTGATGGCTGAGATCAGGACGACTAATGCCAGCAGCAGATAGTGTTTTCCGTCACGGAAGAAAATGCCAAAAAAGTTGGGGCCTGCCTGAATACCGACACAGAAAATAAACAGCATAAAGCCGATATTCAGTGCTTCAGCATCAAAAATGAAACCAGCATTTCCAAAGATGAGGGCGGTGAGTAAGACACCAATGGAGTTCCCAATCTGTAACTGGGCTATTCGGAGTTTTCCGACCGTAAGACCCACAGCAAGAACTACAAAGAGGAGCAGAATATCATTCTGGCGAAGCAGGTCAGCAACGTCGATGTTCACAACAAATTTTTCCGGAGTCAGCGCTTTCTACTAGAGATATGAGACGGAATTTTATCTTAAACAAATGTAATGCGATATAGATTTTCGAGATTTGAGACACAAAAAAGGCTGATTAAACAGCCTTTCTGTCAGGGGTTCACAAAAACGTAAAAACCCGCAATGTGGTGACCGGTTGCGTCAGTGATTACTGAAACAGAGCCAGGTTTTCTTTCGCGTAAGCTTCGAATTCGGTACAGCCGCCAATATGGTCTTGATCAATAAAGATCTGAGGCACGGTTTCAACTGGTTTACCGACAGTCTTTTCCAGATCCGCTTTTGTAATGCCTTCGGCATGGATATCTACATAACGGTAGTTGAAATCGTCACGATCTTCTTTCAGTTTGTCTGCTAACTCTTTTGCACGAACACAGTAAGGGCACCCAGGGCGGCCAAAAATAACGACGAACATAGAACTTCTCCTTTGTCTTGTGGGGCTACTATATCGTGACTCAGTCAGCAGTCAAAGTCGGAATTATCATTTGCATCAATAGAAAATTCCGATGAAGAGCAGGGAGGAGCAAAGTGCTCAACCTTTCCTCCAAGACAGACGAAAAAAGCCAGACTGGGCAGCCTGGCTTTGCGTGGCAGTAGTGGTAGAGCGAAATCAGAAATCGTAGCGAATCGCCAGTGCCAGAATGTCTTCGTTGCCGTCGATCTGGTCTGCTTTGTACTCTGCGTAAGTACGCAGTTGTTTGTTGAACTTATAATAAGCACCAACAACGTAGTAATCTTCTACATCGACACTTGAACCGGCATCAGCTTCCAGGAAGTTATAGACAGCCTGTGCTGAGAAACCATTTCCAAAGTCATAACCCAGAACGACTTCGTAGCCATCATAGTCTGTGTCTGACTCAGTTCCTTTTTTGTCTTCCCAGTTTTCACCGGTGCTGTAAAGGAAAGCAGCGTAGATGTTGTTGGCATCATAAGCAGCAGACACGGCAGCGACTTTGGCATCGTCAGAACCGTCAACGCCTTCACCCTGGTTATAACCGGCACCTACCTTAAAGCCCATTGGCAGCGAGTAAGAAGCTGCGATGCCGTAAGATGTTGCTGTATCGCCGTCAGGTTGGGTCACTTCGTTGTTGTCCAACTGGTAGCTGGCTTCTACTGCCAGTCCGCTGAACTCGCCGGTGTACTTCAGTACAGAGCTGGCTTTACCCGTACCGAAACGGTCTGTGCCCGTACCACTGGCATCAGCACCGAACTCTTCCAGAGTATCGGTATAGTCTGAAATCAGTGTATATGCACCATACTGGCGGCCGTAAGTGGCTTCGCCAAAGTTACCGCCCAGTCCGGCATAAGACAGACGCGTTTGCAGGCCATCTTTCTTAGAAGATGCATTGACTTCGGTTTCGTAAACACCAACACCGTACAGGTCGTTGTTGATGTCTGCTTTCCCTTTCGCGCCAAAGCGGAAATAACTTTGATCGCCTTTTTCGTCTTTGTCGTCAGAGCTGTAGTACATACCGACCATACGGCCTTTAATCTCGACAGACTGACCATCTTTCTCATACACCGTGGTTGAGGCAGCGGCAGTACCCGATGCAAGCGCGACCAGAAGCGCTGATGCTAAAACTGTTTTATTCATTGTCATTTCCCTGCTTTATATACGAGTGCTTTTATGGCTGTTTTGATGAGGTGCAGAATAGAGGGGGAATATGACAAAAAAATGTTGTTCAAAAGTCACTTTAGTGACATTTCCATCAGCCAAATCAAAGGGATAAGTGTAACTTTTGATTATTATTTGAGCGCTCTGTCAAAAGGGACTGAACTTTCGGCATATGATAGAGTCTGCAATTCAATGCCAACAGATGAAGAGGAATTATGAATCAGACCATTGAAACGATACTCGCACATCGCTCTATTCGTCGTTTTACTTCTGAGCCGATTCAGGCAGAAATGCTGGCGACGATATTGGATTGTGCAATTGCTGCTTCGACTTCGAGTTTTATCCAGTGCGTCAGTGTTATTCGGGTAGTGGATACAGAAAAGCGGGCGCAGCTTGCCCATTTGGCCGGCGATCAGCCTTATGTCGCCGCTGCGGCTGAGTTTCTGGTGTTCTGTGCGGATTTCCATCGCCATCTGCAAATTCATCCCGAAGCGCAACTTGGCTTTACGGAGCAAACCTTAATTGGTTCGATTGATGCCGCTCTGATGGCGCAGAACGCTTTACTGGCAGCTGAGTCTTTAGGGTTGGGCGGGGTGTACATTGGCGGGATCCGGAATCATCCGGCGGATGTCTCGGTGGTGCTGGATCTGCCGGATCATGTGATTCCTTTATTCGGACTCTGTCTTGGACATCCTGATCAGAATCCGGAGTTAAAACCGCGTTTACCGCAGTCGCTGGTGGTTCATCAGGACAGTTATCAGCATGAACTGCCGCGTCAGCTGTTGGCGGAGTACGATGAGAAAGTTCGCCGCTATTATCAGACCCGCACCGGTGGAAATAAAGCGGTGAGCTGGTCTGAGCAAATTACGGCGACTCTGGCCAAACAGGCGAGACCCTTTATGAAGGATTTCCTTGCAAGTAAAGGCTTTAGTACCCGTTAAGCTTCAGTTAAACTATTTGAGCATTCACTCACTTTTGTTTTTGCATGATTGAAGAAATGGCATCCATCTGCTTCTAATGGAAGACGATGGATACCAATCGCTCACCAATCGCAGGATTCAGATATTTCATACTGGTTGGACTTCTGTCGCATTATTGATATAGCCATCCATAGGTCTGAATGGTTTTACTGGCAAATCAAGTCATTACGGAATTATTTATGAAAAGAACGGGCCTTTCAGCCCTGATGCTACTCTCTGCTGTATTTTTGAGTGCTTGCTCGAGTACATCTGAATTAAACAATGATGATACGACTGTCATTTCGGAACAAGGGGACTTTCAGCGAGCTACATCCGCTTACCGCAATTGGCAGCAAAAGATAGAAAAGTCGCAAAGTCTGGCCATCTACTCTCCGGATAATTATCAGGTACTGAGTGCAAGCTGGGAGAAGGCCTCACAGATCTATCAGGAAATTACGGCAACGCCTTCAACGGCCTATAAGAGTTATTCTCTGTTTTCATCAACGACATATCTTCAGCAGTTGGAACTGGAGCTGGAACATGCCGAAAGTGCTTTGAATCAGCTGAAAAAATTACAGAAAGTCGCTGATACGGTGTTGTCGCCGGCGATTACCCAGATGAATTATCTTGAGTCGCTGGACGCAAAACAGTACTACCGCAGTGAATACACAAGACTGTATCGTTTATACGAGAGCCTGTTCTCACTTGTTGAAAGCGGCGACTTGAATGAAGCGCGGGAAGACCAGGATGAGTTCCTTTCCCGGAGCAACAGTCTGGAAGTCAAAACGATTAAGAGAATTTACATTGCGCCGCTTGAAGCCATGATGATTGAATTGCGCCGTCAGGATGTCAGAGACAATGCCCCTGCCAGCTATGCGCAAATCGAGCGTAGTATTGAAGCCGGGAAAGCGCTGGTGGATCGCACTCCCAGAGATTTTGACGCCATTCAGCAGGCGACTCGGGTGATCCGTTTCGAACTGGCTCATGCTCAGCATATTTCACTGGAAGTGCAGCGCTTACGGGATTTAAGCAAAGACAATTACGAAGCTTATATTCTTGAGTTTGAGAATAAGTTACTGCGGATCTCCAAAGCGCTGAAGGATGAAGACTGGCGTGACCAGCCGATCCAGGAACAGGCGCGGCTGATTAAAGACAATGCAGAGCAGGTTAAGCTGGCGGTTGTGAACAACTCATCAGATGAAGAGCTGCTCGCAGGGAAGGAAAAATATATCCGTGAACTGAATGCACTGGTCATGCAGCAACAGCGTCAGATCAGTCAGCTGAAAGGTAAACTGGCTGAACAAACCGAGGTTGCGCCACCAATTCCGCTACCACCGATGGAGACGAAAATGGCAGCGGAAACCGAACCACAGGCTGCGTCGCCTCAGTCTTCTGAAACACCAGCTCAGGTTCAGTAATCAGCGAAAATGACTGAAAACATGATGTCCTTTTCAAACCGTTGCTTATGCAGCGGTTTTTTTATGATTTTTTCAGGGAAATGTGGTTTTCAGGGTGCTGGGTTATTGCAAAAACTCAGTATTTCACTCTGAATGCATCGAGCGTAAAGAGGTTGGTTGACATGCAGGTTTCATCAGGGATTTGGCGGCCTTCAGATGCATTTGGTAACATCTTTCGCGGTAAATGAATATTTTTGTTCTTTACTTTTATCCGGATTTTTCAGCTATTTTCCCTGAAAGGTTGTTTTTTGCACAAAGAAAGCGTTGTTTTCCCTACAGACATGGATTAGAATTCGCGCCGCACTATATTGCGCAAATTTTTTAATTCATATCACTTTTATTTAAATTTTCCTGTAGGGGAATAAAATGTCTACGAATTTTGCAAATCCGGCACCATTGGGATTGATGGGTTTTGGTATGACAACCATTCTGCTGAACATCCATAATGCAGGCTTTTTCCCGATCGATTCAATGATCCTGGCTATGGGGATCTTTTATGGTGGTCTGGCACAAATCCTGGTTGGCCTGATGTGCTTTAAGCGTGGCGATACCTTCGGTACCACGTCATTCACTTCTTATGGTTTGTTCTGGCTGACTCTGGTTGGTCTGATTGTGATGCCAAAAATGGGTCTGCCAGCGTCACCAGCTAAATTCATGGCTTGGTACCTGACGCTGTGGGGCATCTTCACGGCTTTCCTGTTCATTGGTTCTCTGAACTACCCGCGTGCAAAACAATTTGTTTTTGCTTCGCTGACGATTCTGTTCTTCCTGCTGGCAGCGCGTGATTTCACAGGCAGCGAACTGATCGGCACGATCGCTGGTTTTGAAGGCATCATCTGTGGTGCGAGTGCAATTTACTTTGCAATGGCTCAGGTGCTGAACAATGAGTTCGGCCGTACGATCCTGCCAATTGGCGAGCGTAAAGTTGTTGCTGCTGAGCCGTTAAAAGCTGCTGCATAATTCTTGATATCGTTGAATAACTGCGATTTGCCCCGCACGCATGTGCGGGGCTTTTTTATATCTGCGCTCAGAGAATCGGCAGGACGGTGACAGATGTCGGGTGGCTTAAGTTTGTGAATCCCGGTTCTGCAAGGCAACTCAGCAGATAAAGCGGGAAGGCAGGGGCCGGATATGTGATGACAGCTTCGACAGGATGACGGATAGATCTTCCCGCGGTGAATGTCCCTGAACTGGAAATCCTGATTTGCGTAGACAGACAGCAGAGATGACGTCAGGCACTGCATTTTTGCGAGCCATTTATGCGTGTTCATGACCATAAGGAGAGGTGATCAGGCTCTCGTTGGTTGTTTTCATCAATGCGCTCAATGTTTCAGTGAGTTGATTCGCGGACGCAGACTGAAATTTTACTCATCTCTGGGCGTTCAGATTTGCTCTGTGGCGCATAAAAAAGGCTCTTCGGTCGTGAAATATAGGCCTGTGTTCAGGTAATCGTCGAATTGGTCGCTATGATGATTTGTCTGAGAATAAAGACAGGGATGCTGTTTGATGTTTGAGCAGCATACCGACGAATCTGAACTGACAGGAGGACTTCAATTGGGAATCTGGATCATACTGGGTATTGTGCTCGTTGCTGTCGTCGCAGCGATTTCTGTTTACAACGGCCTTATTGGTAAGAAGAATCAGGTGGAAAATGCTGAAGCATCGATTGATGTGATGCTGAAAAAGCGTTTTGACCTGATTCCTAATATGGTGGAGAGCGTGAAAGCTTATATGGCGCATGAATCTTCATTGCTGCAGGAACTGACGACACTCCGGACTCAGGTGCAGCACGACGGTTTGGCCCGCGAACAAAAAGTCACGCTGGATAAGCAATTGAATGCCACAATGTCGCGTTTCAACATCGCTGTTGAAAATTATCCGGATCTGAAAGCCAGTGAAAATTTTGTGATGCTGCAGCGTTCGATCAATGAAGCTGAAGAGCAAATCTCAGCGGCGCGCCGCGCTTACAATGCTTCGGTGACCGACCTGAATAATGCGATCGAAATGTTTCCTTCAAGTCTTTTTGCCAGCCGAATGAACCTGAAGCAGCGTGTCTTGTTCGAAATTCCTGAGCAAGAAAGACAAAATATCAATGTTGGCCAACTGTTCCACAAATAATCGGGAGTGTCATGGAAGCTTCAATGGAAACCAGAGAGAATCTGGTGGAACTCAAAACACTCTTTGACACCACGCTGAAAGACCAGCTAGAGGACTTGGACAAGATCCGAAAAGAAGCTGTGAAACGTTGTTATTTGTCAGCCGTGCCTATCCTGACCAGCCTATTGATAGCGATGTATTTCGCGTTTAGCGGAAAAAGTAATGAGTGGATCATCTTTTGGCTTCCCAGCCTGATGTCACTCGCGATGTATTATTATGTTTCCCTCAAATGGAATGTCTACCGGGACGGTTACAAAACACAGGTCGTCGGAAAACTGCTGAAAACATTCAACGACAGTTTTGAGTACTCACCCAACGATCATATTTCCCCTGAGAAGTATAAAGCCAGTGGCTTATATCGCCGTCATTATCACCGCTACAACGGGGAGGATTATGTTCGGGGCGTCGTGGGAAAAACCGCGATTGAGTTTTCGGAGCTTCATACCCAGTATAAGACGACCAGGACAGACTCTAAAGGCAAGAGGCGGACAACCTGGCACACCATCTTCAAAGGGGTGTTATTTATTGCAGATGCCAATAAACACTTCAATGGTAAAACTTATATCACGCCTGACAGTGAAGGCTTCTGGTCATCGGTTGGAAAATCGCTGAATAATCTGTTGGGGGGGAGTGGTTTTGGTGAACGTGTTGCAATGGAGGACCCTGAATTTGAACGTCATTTTGAGGTGTATAGTGATGATCAGATTGAAGCACGTTATCTGATCTCGACTTCACTGATGCAGCGGCTGGTTGCCTTCAGGAAAGAAGCCAACGCAAGTGTCGCGTTATCCTTCGTTGGGGACAGCTTACATATCGGGATTCCTTCCCGAAAAGAGTATTTTGAACCCAAGTTGTTTCAGTCTGCAGCCAATTTTGATGCCGTGAAAGATATTTATCAGGACTTGGATTTCATTACCGGGATTGTGGAAGATTTGGCGCTCAATACCCGAATCTGGACCAAAACGTAATTGTCCGGGAAATTCAGAATAAAAAAAGGGAGGCATGGCCTCCCTTCATCTATATGATTTGCTGATTTAGCAGATCACTTTAATCGCCAGACCACCCTGAGAAGTTTCACGGTATTTGGCGTTCATGTCTTTACCGGTTTCCAGCATGGTCTCGATCACTTTGTCCAGAGACACGCGTGGCTCAGAGGCACGACGCAGAGCCATCCGGGATGCGTTGATCGATTTCACCGCAGCAATACCGTTACGCTCGATACAAGGCACCTGTACCTGACCGGCAACCGGGTCACACGTCAGACCCAGGTTGTGTTCCATTGCAATTTCAGCAGCCATACAGACCTGCTCCGGACTTGCGCCCATCAGCTCAGCCAGGCCAGCTGCAGCCATAGAACAGGCCACACCCACTTCACCCTGACAACCAACTTCTGCACCAGAAATAGATGCGTTGCGCTTGTACAGACCGCCGATCGCGCCGGAAGCAGCGAAGTAACGCAGGTACTCTTTCTCGCCTACAGGCTGAATGAACTTGTCGTAGTACGCCAGTACCGCTGGAATGATACCGCAGGCACCGTTGGTTGGTGCCGTCACAACACGACCGCCAGCGGCGTTTTCTTCGTTTACAGCAAACGCATACATGTTCACCCAGTCAACAACAGTCATCGGGTCGTTGTTGGTGCGTTCAGAAGTAATCAGCTGCTGACGCAGTGCCGCAGCACGACGCGGAACACGCAGCGGGCCAGGCAGAATACCTTCTTCGTTCATACCGCGGTCCATACATTCCTGCATGGTTTTCCAGATACGGGAGAAGTAGTCTTTGATTTCTTCGTCAGTATGCATGGCGCGCTGGTTTGCCATGACCACAGAACTGATAGAGCGGCCCTGATCCTTACAGTGCTGCACCAGTTCTTGTGCAGACGTAAACGGGAACGGAACCTGAACTTCAGATTCTTCATCTTTACCGAAGTGTTCTTCATCGACGATGAAACCACCACCGATGGAGTAATAAGTCTTGCTGTAAACTTTTACATCACCCGCCCAGGCGTGAATGCTCATACCGTTTTCATGCAGCGGCAGATTGGTGTTATGGAAATTCATGCCACCGTCACGCGGGAAATCGACCGTGTGAATGTTACCAGCAATTGGAAGACGTTCGGTCTCGCCGACACTGGCGATAAACCCAGGAATGCTGTCGATATCCACAGTTTCGGGGCTGTTGCCCGCCAGGCCCATGATGATGGCAATATCTGTGTGGTGGCCTTTACCTGTCAGAGACAGAGAGCCATACACATCAACGGTGATTTTGGTGACATCGTTGATAGTGCCCATCTCGCGCAGGTCGTCGACAAACTCTTTACCTGCTTTCATTGGACCTACAGTGTGCGAACTGGAAGGACCCACACCAATTTTGAAGATATCAAAAATACTGATCATGCGTAGTACCTCAGTCGGGGAAGCAGTCTTGCTTCAGCCCAGGACTGTTATCTTTTTGATGAACTCCCGCCCCTTCCTTGGCGAGTATAGTCAAAACAAAAGAGCAGGCGATGAAAGCTCCCCTGCTCTTAAGTATCGGTTCTTTTACGTATTTTGTCAGTAAGGCTGTACAGGCGACGCTTAGAAGAACAGGCCGTACAGAATGGCTGATATAGCGATCAGGCCCATCAGCGTGACAAATACGTTGCTTATTGCGCCCTTGTACTGCTTCATTGCAGGGACTTTATGCACTGCATACATTGGCATCAGGAACAAAATAGTCGCAATAATCGGGCCGCCTAATGTTTCAATCATTCCCAGAATACTAGGATTAACTGTCGCGACCAACCAGATAGTTGCAATCATGAAGACAACAGTAAATTTGTCAATCTTCTTTTCGTTAACTTGCTTACCAGACGACTTTAATTGTTTAGAAACCAATCCATTCAGGCCTTCGCGAGCACCTAGGTAGTGACCAAAAAAGGACGATACAATCGCAACAAACGCAACGATCGGGCCGAGATATGAAATAAACGGATTATCGTGTTTGTTTGCCAGATAAGACAGGATGGCCAGGTTTGCTTTCTTCGCAGCAGCCAGATCTTCCGGAGACAGGCTCAGTACGCAAGAGAATACAAAGAACATGACAAAGCCCAACAGCATCAGTGCAGCACGGGACAGAATGCGTGATGCTTTCTCTTCTGCATGGATACCATGGTCACGAGCCTGCGCTTGTGAGAAGGCAGAAATGATCGGGCTGTGGTTGAACGAGAAGACCAGAACCGGGATGGTGATCCACAGGGTCACCGCAAAATCACCCAGAGATGGCATGGTGTCCATGCTCACGGCAGACAGGTTCCATTCCGGGATCAGGTAGACCGACATGAACAGCAGGATGCCGACCAGCGGGTAAACCAGGAATTGGGTCACTTTCAGCATCAGTTTCTCACCAGCGACCATCACAGACATCATGCCCAGAATCAGGATGATAGACAGCAATGCGCGCGGCATGGATTCCATGCCCAGCTGATTGACCATGAAAGAATCAACGGTATTGGTGATACCAACGCCATAGATCAACACAATCGGATAAATCGCGAAGAAGTAGAGGAGTGTGATGAGTTTACCGGCGTTCACGCCAAAATGTTCTTCAACAACTTCAGTAATGTCGCTTCCCGGCTTGGAAGATGACAGCACGAAGCGGGCCAGACCGCGGTGTGCAAAATAGGTCATCGGGCCAACCAGAATGGTCATTGCGACCAGTGGCCAGAAACCACTCATACCCGCATTAATTGGCAGGAACAGGATACCGGCACCGACCGCTGTACCAAACAGCGAGAGTACCCAGGTTGTATCCTGCGCAGTCCAGCGGCTTTTTGGCGCCGCAGATACAGTTGCAGTTTTTGTTTGCATAGGAAAATCCAAATTAGATAGGGAACAGGAACAGGCGTATTTTCCCTTATTTGGCGTATGAAAAAATGATCTGTGAAAAAACTGGCTCACTATTTAACATTTGTTGCAAGGAAATGAGAGTTTGATCACCAAAAGTTTTTTTAAATCTGTTTCAGATGGCGAAAGGTTCAGCAGTTTGAGTCTGTATTCTGAACTGACTTTGGGATATCGACCCATATTTGATGTGACAAAGCTTTGACGATCTGCGCTGTGGCACCCCAAATGGCATATTCCTTGTATGGGATCGCGTAGATCGTATGTGATCGTCCCCGGAACATAAAATGTTGCGTGCGCATATTCCGCGGGTCGAGGAGGAAGGTGATGGGCACTTCAAAGATGCTGTCGACTTCATTGTGATCCAGAACTGGCTGGTAGTCGGCAGTGATGGTTGACAGGAAGGGGGTCACCATATACCCGCTCAGCGTCGGCAGTGCAGGCAGCTGGCCGAGAATATCTTTTCTATCGCAGAGAATACCAATTTCTTCCTGCGTTTCCCGGATGGCTGTGGTCATCAGTTCGCCGTCTTCAATTTCAAACCGGCCGCCCGGAAAGGCCACCTGGCCGGGATGATGTTTCAAATGACGGGCACGGCGGGTGAGAATCACATGATAACCGTCATTGCGGGCTACCAGAGGAATCATCACAGCCGCAGGTTTGAAGCGGCTGCTGTCAGGCAAAAGTTGTTTGATGCGTCTGTGGTGGCTGCGGTCATACTGGCCGGGCTGGGCAAGCAGAAAACGGCTGAGCATGTGATGCTGAGTGATCATGAAACTATCCTGACAGCGCCCCCTCCCGGCGAAATGTTGAGGGTCTGTTACAAGATTGGCAGAATCCTGCTCAACTTGTCCAGCGTTTCCTGGTATTCGCTGTTTGCCTCACTGTCTGCGACAACACCGCCGCCAGCCCACGCATAGATCTGGCTGTTTTCTGTAATCAGCGTCCGAATTGTGATACTGGTGTCCATACGGCCACAGCGGCTGAGATAACCGATACTGCCGCAATAAACGCTGCGCCGATGAGGTTCCAGCTCTTCAATAATTTCCATCGCCCGTACCTTCGGAGCACCGGTAATCGAACCGCCGGGGAAGCAGGCCCGGAGCAGATCAGCGGCAGAATGCTGTTCCGGGTTCAGCGTTGCAGTGACCGTACTGACCAGATGGTGGACTGCCGGAAAACTTTCTATGGCAAACAGGCTGGGAACACGAACAGAGCCCGGTGTCGCAACCCGTCCGATATCATTGCGAAGCAGGTCGACAATCATCAGGTTTTCGGCACGGTCTTTCTCTGCATGTCGCAGATCATCTGCATTGGCCTGATCCTGAGCCGGATCTTCAGAACGCGGCCGGGTACCTTTAATGGGTTTGGTTTCAATCTGGTTGGCTTCCAGTTTCAGGAAGCGCTCCGGTGATACAGACAATACTGCGGCCTGCTCAAGACGGATAAAGGCTGAGAACGGCGCACCATTACTGTGTTCCAGTTTTTGGTACGCCTGCCATGCATCGCCTTCGTAGCCAGCCTGAAAACGTTGGGCCAGATTGATCTGATAGCAATCACCGGCTTTCAGATACGCCTGGACCTGGTCGAATTTGGTTCGGTAGCTTTCCGGTGACATATTGGCCTGCCACTCAGAAGTCAGCCGGAATCCGGCAGATTGCTGCTGTTGCTGCGCCTGTTGCTGCGCTAACCAGGAAAGGCGAGAGTCCACTTCCGGCGCGACTAGCGTCAGTGTTTGTGTCTGATGGTCTGCAATCAGTGCCCAGTCGTAAAGACCGACAGCCATATCCGGCGTATGGATATCCTGTATGGCAAGCGACGGCATTTTTTCAACCTGACGGCCCAGATCATAGGCGAAGTAGCCCAGTGTACCGCCAATGAAGGGTAAATTGGCTACAGGTTCAGCATTGGGCAGTAAATCCGCTTGCAGAGTTTGCAGCAGGGCGAACGGGTCCTGCTGTCTGATTTCCCGGGTGCCGTCGGCATAGGTGATGGTGTTGGTATCACCGCGGGTTTCGAGGGTTGCCAGCGGATCGGCAACCAGGATGTCATAGCGGTTGTCCGGGTGGCCTTCGGCCGCAGAACGCAGCAACATCGCCCACGGCGAAGCAGAAAGGGGTTCGAACCAGCTCAGGATAGCATCCTTGCTATAGTCCAGATGCAAAACCTGAAGTTGAGAGACAGCAGAATATTTCATTTTCTTTTTTGTGACAGGTGTTCGATTGGCGCATAGCGCGAGATTGCGGGCAAGAGTATCATAAAAATGAAAATGCGACGCCTGCACCGCGACTTTTCTCCGGTTTGTTGATGATTCAGCTCAAGACTCTGGTCTGCCTCTGGCACCCTACTGTCCAGTCCGGGTCAGACCCGTCAAATCGCAGGCGCGCAATACGACAATAAGCAACGAGGGCAACTATGACCGTCATCCGTAAAGACGATGTGATTAGCAGCGTAGCTGATGCGCTGCAATACATTTCCTACTACCATCCGCTGGATTTTGTTCAGGCCCTGGAAAAGGCTTATCACAAAGAACAGAGCCAGGCTGCAAAAGATGCCATGGCGCAGATCCTGATTAACTCCCGTATGTCAGCTGAAGGCCATCGCCCGATCTGTCAGGATACAGGCATTGTGACCTGTTTCGTGAAGATCGGCATGAATGTTCAGTGGGACAGCGATCTGACCGTGCAGGAAATGATCGACGAGGGTGTGCGTCAGGCTTATAACAACCCGGTGAATCCGCTGCGTGCTTCTGTTGTTGCTGATCCTGCGGGTAAACGCATCAACACCAAAGACAACGCACCGGCTGTTGTGCACATTGATATGGTGCCGGGCGACAAAGTTGAAATTCAGTTGGCGGCCAAAGGTGGCGGCTCTGAAAACAAAACCAAAATGGTGATGCTCAACCCGTCTGACGACATCGCAGAATGGGTCGAGAAGACTGTTCCGCTGATGGGGGCTGGCTGGTGTCCGCCGGGCATGCTGGGCATTGGTATCGGTGGTACCGCAGAAAAAGCGGCGGTACTGGCGAAAGAATCGCTGATGGAATCCGTTGATATTCAGGATCTGATGGAGCGCGGCCCGCAGAATGCGGAAGAAGAATTGCGTCTGGATATCTTCAATCGCGTGAACAAGCTGGGTATTGGTGCTCAGGGTCTGGGCGGCCTGACCACAGTGCTGGATGTGAAAATCAAGACAGCGCCGACCCATGCTGCGTCAAAACCGGTGTGTATGATTCCGAACTGTGCAGCGACCCGTCACGTTCACTTCACACTGGACGGTAACGGACCTGCTGAACTGACACCGCCGAAGCTGGAAGACTGGCCGGAAGTGACCTGGGAAGTGGGTCAGAATACGCGCCGTGTAAATCTGGACAACATCACCAAAGAAGAAATTCAGGAATGGAAGTCCGGCGAAACTGTATTGCTGTCCGGTAAAATTCTGACCGGTCGTGATGCGGCTCATAAGCGTATTCAGGAGATGCTGAAAAGCGGTCAGGGTCTGCCGGAAGGCGTTGATTTTACCAATCGCTTTATCTACTACGTTGGTCCGGTTGATGCTGTTGGTGATGAAGTCGTGGGTCCTGCGGGTCCGACAACCTCCACCCGGATGGATAAGTTTACCGATATGATGCTGGCCGACACGGGTCTGATCGGCATGATTGGTAAAGCAGAACGTGGTCCGATCGCCATTGAATCGATCAAGAATCACAAAGCTGTTTATCTGATGGCGGTTGGTGGTGCTGCGTATCTGGTGGCCAAAGCGATTAAGAAATCCCGCGTGGTTGCCTTCGAAGATCTGGGGATGGAAGCCATCTATGAATTCGACGTTCAGGATATGCCAGTCACCGTTGCTGTAGATTCTGACGGTGTGAATGCGCACCAGACAGGTCCGGATATCTGGAAAGTCAAAATTGCAGAAATGGACGCCTGATCGAATAAATAACTTTCAGTCAGAAATATTTTGAAAAACAAAGGAGCCGTATGGCTCCTTTTTTTCATGTTGGTTTAATCTCTTATTAAGGTATCAGCCAATAAAATGGCATTTTTTTGCTATAAAGTGTGTATGTAAATACATCATGCTGAAAAATTTTGACGTCGTGAATTGGAGAGCAATCAATGAGGCTCACTTTGTTGGCCCTGTGTCTGACGGCTGGTTTAACCGGTTGCAGCGAAAAGAACCAATCCGCCCCGGAACCGGCATCCAGGCCGGTAAAGCTGATGGTGGTTGAGGTTGGCGAAAGCCAGACCTATCGAACTTTTCCTGCTCAGGTAGAGGCAGGGGATAAAGCTGTACTGGCCTTTCGGGTTTCCGGAGTGCTGGAAAGTGTGGATGTGCGTGATGGGGAAGAGGTCAAAAAAGGCCAGCGGCTTGCTCAGCTGAAAACGGATGAACTGACTCTGTTGGTTGATCAGGCTAAAGCAAACTACAGCCTGGCGAATGTGCAGTACAAGCGAAATGCGGAACTGCTGAAAACCAATGTGGTGTCTGAATTGGATTTTGACCAGTCGAAAGCGGCCAGAAATCAGGCCAAAGCTGAATTGGATAAACAGCAGGCGAATCTGAAATATGCGACGCTCATTGCCCCTTACAACGGCACGGTCTCCATTTCGATGGCAAATGATTATGAATACGTCTTGGCAAAACAGCCGGTGATGCACATTCAGAGTGAAGGGTTGCTGAGTGTCTCGTTTCAGCTGCCGCAACAGTTGCTGACCCGCCTCAGTGCCAGTGATGACCGCACCGCACAGGTGATTTTCGATACGATTCCTGATCAGGCTTTTGAGGCGAGGCTGAAGGAAATTGACACCGAAGCGGATACCAAAACAGCGAGCTATCAGGTCACGCTGACCATGGAGAAACCGATTGGCCAGAATCTGCTGCCGGGCATGGCGGCTCAGGTGAAGGTAGCGCTTCCGTTTACCGGTTCTGGTGCTCTGCCGGAGCGGGCGATCCTGCGTCAGAATGATAAAACCTATGTCTGGCGGGTTGCTGAAGACGGTAAAGTCAGTCAGGTAGAAGTTGTGCTGGATGACAATGACCGGATTCTTGAGGGACTGGAAGATGGTGAGACGATTGCCGTTTCTGGCGTGACTGAGTTGAAAGAAGGTCAGGTTGTGCGGGAATGGGTGAAGGAGCGGGGTCTTTAAGATGAAGAGTACCTTTTTAGTCCGTTTGTCCGCTTGTGCTTTCGCTTTGGTTCTGGCCGGATGCGGCCGGGAAGCGCAGCATGAACCGAAAATGCCGCAGCCTGTTGCGGTTTACACCGTAACCATGGAAGACAGCGCCCCCATTTTGTCTTTTCCGGCTGTTGCTGCCGCCGCCGATAAATCTGTTTTGTCTTTCCGTCTGCCGGGTGAAATCATCAAGGTGAATGTGAAGCCCGGGGAGTTCGTAAAGGAAGGCCAGTTGCTGGCACAACTGGATCCGACGGATTACCAGCTTGAAGTCAATGATGCGCAGGCCAAGTTTAATGTGGCCGACAGCCAGTACCGCCGCTCTGCCAAGCTGGTGAAGCAGGGATATCTTGCCCAGTCACAATTTGATGAGCTGGCGGCTCAGCGACAAATCGCTAAGGCGAGGCTGAATCTGGCTAAACTCCGGCTGACCTTTACCGAACTGCATGCACCGTTTAGCGGCGTTATTTCCCGTGTTCCTGTGGAGCAATTTGAGAATGTTCAGGTCGGGGAAGCGGTGATGAATATCCACAGTGCCAAAAATGTCGATATTCTCATTCAGGCGCCGGACATGATTTATTCCAAAAGTACGGCCAGACAGGTTCAGGACCGACATCCGGGTACCAAAGTGGTTCTGGATACCGGTCATGAATATACCGCTTACCTGAAAGAGTACACCACCGAACCGGATCCTGAATTGGGGTCGTTCAAGGTCACCTTAACCATGCCGATGCCGAAGGACGAATTTATTCTGGACGGGACGGCCGTGGAAGTGAAAGTGGATGCCCAGCGCGTGCAGGTTTACCGCTCAGATGAAGTGGTGATCCCGCTGGAAGCCGTGTTTAACGAAGACGGAGATGACATTGGCCCTGCGAATAAGTTTGTCTGGGTTGTAAACGAGGATCATACCGTGACTAAACGCCAGGTGGTGACCGATAAAGTTGTCCCGAACGGCGTGCGTCTGGTCTCCGGCTTAAAAGAAGGTGAAGTGATTGTGACTGAAGGCGTGAACCGTCTCCGTGATGGTCAGCAAGTGAATATTGTCGACCAGGAGGCAGCCAGCTCATGAAACAGGATATCGCAACCTACTTTATTAAAAATAAAGTTATCAGCTGGATGCTGACCCTGATTTTTCTGATTGGGGGCTCGATGTCATTTCTGGATCTGGGACGGCTGGAAGATCCTGAGTTTACAATCAAGGATGCCATGGTGGTTACTTCTTACCCGGGGGCCACGGCTCAGCAGGTTGAGGAAGAAGTCACGTACCCGATTGAAAAAGCGATTGGTCAGTTGCCTTACGTTGACGAGGTCAACTCGATTTCCAGTCGGAATCTGTCGCAAATCACGGTGACCATGAAAAACAAATATGGTCCGAATGACTTGCCGCAAATCTGGGATGAATTACGCCGTAAGGTGAATGATCTCAAACCGAGTCTGCCGCCGGGTGTCGGCACCCCCAAAGTCATCGACGACTTTGGTGATGTGTACGGTATTTTGCTGGCGGTGACCGGTGAAGGGTATTCCTATCGGGAACTGAATGACTACGTCGATTATCTGCGCCGCGAGCTTGAACTGGTTGACGGTGTCGGCAAAGTGCAGGTGACGGGAACGCAGCAGGAGCAGGTTTTCATTGAAATCTCCATGCAGCGTCTGAGCAATCTGGGGATTTCACCGCAAACAATTTATGGCACGCTTCAGCAGCAGAATCTGGTGACCAGTGCTGGTGGTATCCGGGTTGGTGACGAATATATCCGGGTTCAGACCACAGGTGAGTTCCAGAATGTGGATGCGCTGGGTGATCTGATTATCAAAGATGCCGGTTCTCAGGGACTGATTTATCTGCGCGATGTGGCCACGATCAAACGCGGTTTTAAAGAAATTCCGGACAATCTTGTCAGCTATGACGGGATGCAGGCATTGAATGTCGGGGTTTCCTTTGTGTCCGGGATCAACGTGGTAGACGGCGGTAAACGGGTCATGGCCCGGCTGGCAGAGCTGAAAGAGCAGCAGCCTGTCGGGATTGATATTGGCGTGGTGTACAGCCAGCCTTCGGAAGTTGATAAGTCAGTCAGTGGTTTTGTGATCAGTCTGGGCCAGGCTGTGGTCATCGTGATTGTAGTTCTGCTGTTCTTCATGGGGCTGCGTTCCGGACTCTTGATCGGCCTGATCCTGCTGCTGACGGTTCTGGCGACTTTCGTGTTCATGAAGTGGATGGCAATCGATCTGCAGCGAATTTCGCTGGGGGCACTGGTCATTGCGCTCGGGATGCTGGTGGACAATGCCATTGTCGTGGTGGAAGGCATCCTGATCGGGATGCAGAAAGGCCGAACCCGGCTGCAGGCGGCGTCTGATATTGTCACGCAAACCAAATGGCCGCTGTTGGGCGCGACCGTTATCGCAGTGATGGCATTTGCACCGATCGGACTGTCGCAGGACTCAACGGGTGAGTATACCCGCACCCTGTTTACCGTCCTGCTGATCTCCCTGATGCTGAGCTGGTTTACCGCTATTTCCCTGACGCCTTTCTTTGGCGATCTGTTCTTCAAATCACAGAAGATTTCGGACGGCGGTGAAGCGGATGACCCGTACAAAGGTTTTGTCTTTGTTGCTTATCGCAAGTTCCTGGAATTCTGTATGCGCCGGGCATGGCTGACCGTGGTCGCACTGGTGCTGATGCTGGGGGCGAGCCTATACGGTTTCACGCTGATTAAACAGTCATTCTTCCCGGCTTCAACGTCTCCGATGTTCATGGTGGATGTCTGGATGCCGGAAGGAACGGATATTCGCGCAACCAATGATGCGCTGAACCGTTTGCAGCAGCAAATTGAGCAGGACGACATGGTGGAGTTTGTCAGCACCAGTGCCGGCAAGGGTTCACAGCGCTTTATGCTGACGTATTCACCGGAGAAGAGTTATGCCGCTTATGGTGAGCTGATTATCCGGGTGAAACAGTTTGAAGATGTTGTTCCGACCATGTCGATGGTGCATTCCGTGATGCTGAAGGACTTCCCGGAGCTGGAATACAAGCTGAAGCAAATCATGTTAGGCCCGTCTTCCGGCGCGAAAATTGAAGCGCGACTGATTGGTCCGGATCCGACAGTGCTGCGTGGTCTCGCGAAAGAGGTGGTGGATATCATGCGAGCCGACCCGGGAACCGCCAATATCCGTCATGACTGGCGCGAACGGAGCAAAGTGCTGGAGCCGGTGTTCAATGAAAGTCAGGCCCGGCGTTACGGGATTACCAAGAAGGATGTTGATGACTTTCTGCAAATGGCTTTTTCAGGTCTGTCGGTCGGTATTTACCGAGAAGGCACCACGCTGATGCCAATCGTGGCGCGCTTGCCGGATCAGGAACGGGTTGATGTCAGTACCATTGAGGGCATGAAAATCTGGAGTCCCGCGGTTCAGGGTTATGTGCCTTTGCAACAGGTGATTTCTGCAGTCAATGTTCGCTGGGAAGATCCGCTGATTGCCCGGAAAGACAGAAAACGGGTACTGACGGTGATGGCCGATCCGGATCCGTTGGGGGATGAAACAGCAGCGACCGTGCAGAAACGAATTCAGCCTGCGATTGATGCTTTGGATCTGCCACCAGGTTATGCGCTGGAATGGGGCGGCGAATATGAATCGTCCGGTGATGCGAAAGCCTCGCTGTTCAGTTCAATGCCGATGGGGTATCTGATGATGTTTCTGATCACCATCTTCCTGTTTAACAAAGTGAAAGAGGCACTGATTGTCTGGGCGACCGTTCCGCTGGCGGTGATTGGGGTGGCAACCGGTCTGCTGTTGCTGAATACGCCTTTTGGCTTTATGGCATTGCTGGGTTTCCTGAGTCTGTCGGGGATGCTGATTAAAAATGGGATCGTACTGCTTGATCAGATCGAGATCGAAATCAGCAGCGGGAAAGATAAATATGAGGCTGTCGTTGATGCGGCGGTCAGCCGGGTTCGTCCGGTCTGTATGGCCGCGATTACCACGATTCTGGGGATGCTTCCGTTGTTGCCGGATGTATTCTTTAAACCAATGGCGGTGACCATCATGTTCGGTCTGGGGTTTGCCACCGTGCTGACTTTGGTTGTGGTGCCGGTGCTTTACCGTCTGTTCCACAGTGTTCCTTTGCCGTCCAGGCAGGCCTGATTTGACTACCAGATGAAACAACCCGGCTTTTGGCCGGGTTGTTTTTTTAAGGCTGCTGGTTGACGGGTGTGTGCCGGGCGAGCATTGATTTGGTGATCACCGGATACACAATGAGCGAGAATAAAATCATGCTCACGGCCATGGTCAGAAACAGAGGCTTATAACTGAAATCTGCCGGCAGCATCAGCAGCAGGGCAATTGAGACTGCTCCGCGAGCGCCGGAGAAATTCAGCAGCCAGAAATCCAGCCGGGACAGTTTACGGTGGTTAATATGCAGAATAGGGCGCATCAGCCAGAGAGAAATAAACCGCGCGGTAAACAGCAGCGTGATCGACAGGACGATAATGCTGACGGACAGGTTGTCGGGTGACAACAGGGTGAACACGCTGGAACCCAGCAGGAAGAACAGCAGGGCATTGGCGACATAGTCCAGATACTCCCAGATTTCCTGATGTGCCAGATGATCGGCATCATCTTCATAGGGCTTATAGCCATAGGCCAGGGCTGATGCGAACACAGCGAGAATTCCGGAGAAATGCAATTCTTCGGCAACTACAAAACTGCCGTAAGCCAGTGCCAGTGTGATGTTTGTCGTCAGGGTATAATGCCGCTCATGCAAGAGGGCCAGCAGCCAGCGTGCGGCTCTGCCCAGCAGGGCACCAACGGCCAGTGCACCGGCGATATGGGTGAAGAAACTCAGGCTGCTGATAGCCAGATCCAGCTCGGTTTCGCTGAAAAGAACCAGCGAGAGTATCCCCGCAACGGTGACGACAAAGCCGTCATTCAGAATAGATTCGCCTTCGACCAGCAGTTTCTGATCTTCCGTGACACTCTGGTTGTCTTTAAACAAGGCACTGATTGCCAGCGGGTCTGTGGCAGAAATAATGACGCCGAACAGCAGCGCGGGCATCCATGGAATGCCAAGCAACCAGTGAAGCACAGCGGCAATCACCCCCATACTGATGACGATGCCCAGTGTCCCCGCCAGCGTTGCCGGAACCAGTACATGCCGGAAATGAAACAGGCACATGCACTGCGTTGAGGAAAACACCAGCAACGGGACGAAGACATACAGAACGACATGCGGTTCCAGAACCAGATCCGGCAGGTTTGAGTCCGGCATAGCGGAAAATGCACCGTAGGTCAGACCCAGTAAGAGGATCCAGGTAATATCGGAAAACATCCGCCAGCGATGAGAAAAGTAAAAAATCGTGTTGAGTGCTATCCAGCCCAGCACAGCAAACATCACCAGCGAGGGGATAGATTCGTAGCCAGTCACTGAAGTCTCTCCGGAAAAGTGATTGATTTTTATACTCTAAACGGAAAGGGCAATGAAGCAAGCGAATTTCATGAATTCGCGAAGCCCCAAACAAAAGGCTCCGCAAGGGAGCCTTAAAGAGATGATTCTGGCTAAACGAGGGGTTTAGTTTTCCACTTTCCAGCTGATTTGTTCACCGGCGCGGATCGGGACCACAACATCGCCGCCGAATGCCATGGTTTCCGGCACATCCCAACTTTGTTTGGTCAGGGTGATGGTGTCGCTGTTACGTGGCAGGCCATAGAAATCCGGACCATTGTGGCTGGCAAACGCTTCCAGCTTGTCCAGGGCGTCCTCCTGCTCAAAGACTTCCGCATAGAGTTCAATGGCAGCATGTGCGGTATAAGAACCGGCACAACCGCAGGCCGCTTCTTTCTTCCCTTTTGCATGCGGTGCAGAGTCGGTGCCCAGGAAGAATTTTTTGCTGCCGCTGGTAGCCGCTGCAATCAGGGCCTCCTGATGCGTGTTGCGCTTCAGGATCGGCAGGCAGTAGAAGTGCGGGCGAATACCGCCGGCCAGCATATGGTTCCGGTTATACAGCAGGTGATGTGCCGTGATGGTGGCGCCCACGTTCGGTCCTGCGTTGTTCACAAAATCGACCGCATCTTTGGTGGTGATATGTTCCAGCACCACTTTCAGGTCCGGCATTTGGGCGACAATCGGTGCCAGGACAGTTTCCAGGAACACTTTCTCGCGGTCGAAAATATCCACATCGTGCTGGGTCACTTCTCCGTGAATCAGCAGCGGCATCCCGACTTCCTGCATGGCTTCCATGGTTGGCAGCAGTTTGCTGATGTCGGTCACCCCTGAATCGGAGTTAGTTGTGGCGCCGGCCGGATAGAGTTTTGCCGCATAAACATGACCGGTTGCCTTGGCCTTGCGGATTTCATCAGGAGTGGTGTTGTCGGTGAGGTATAAAACCATCAGAGGGGAGAATGTTTCACTTGGCTGGGCAGCCAGAATACGATCACGATAGGCCAGAGCAGCATGCGTGTCGGTTACGGGAGGAATCAGGTTTGGCATGACGATGGCCCGTCCCATATAGCGACTGATGTCCCGAACCGTATCTTTTAGCACATCTCCGTCACGAAGGTGGACGTGCCAGTCATCCGGACGAGTGATAGTGATCGACGTCATAATAGCTCCCTCCAAAAAAATTCGACCGATTCTAAAAGTATGACTTGTCTAAGTAAAGCCGTATTCCATCTTTAGATCTCAAAACTGGCAATCGTTTGCATTGTATGCTCAGAGTTTTGTGAATTTTTCGTTAATAAACGTAACAATTGCGTGAAAGATTGATCGAAAACAATCGTTGAAAAAAAATACATGATAGCGTTCGCAATATGCATGCAGTATCACTGCTGTGTGTTTTGTCAGTGATATTTCTTACTATACCTACATGAGATAGATAATAAATGACACATATAACAAGAACGCAGGATATTACACCAATCATCGATGAGACGTTTCGGATACGCGTGAACGAGACCGAAGTGGACGCTGTTCCGGGTGAAAGTGTACTGAGTACATTACTGGCCAGTGAATTCAGACGATTAATGAAAAATGATTATGGCCAGTCGTCCGGGGCATTTTGTGGCATGGGCGTATGCCATTGCTGCATGGTCAAAATTAACGGGCGCCACAAAAAACGCGCCTGCCAGACCATCGTTCAGCCCGGCATGCAAATTAATACATGCAGTAACCGTGTTGTTGAGGGAGCGGATAAGAATGTCTGAGAAAATTGTGATTGTTGGTGCTGGTCCTGCCGGGATGTCGATTGCGGCGACTTTGTCTGAATATGGCGTGCGTTCAACCGTGCTGGATGAGTCACCTAAAGCTGGCGGTGTGATTTACCGTGGTCCCTGGCGGACGACGCAATCCATGCCTCATCTGGATGAAAGCCTGCAGAAAAAGATTCATTTACAGCAAGCTTTAGTGGCGAAGCATCAGGACAACATTGATTTGCAGACCGAAACCCGGGTGCTGGGGCCACTGGCACAAAATCAGCTGCTGCTTTCGCATCAGGACAAGCTGTCACAATTGGATTTCGATTATTTGTTTCTGGCGACGGGCTGTCAGGAGCGCAGTATTCCATTTCCGGGATGGCAGTTGCCGGGGGTGATGCTGACCGGGGGCATTCAGCTGCAGCTGAAAAGCGGGCTGGTGCGCCCGGGTCATCAGGCCGTGCTGACCGGAACCGGACCTCTGCTAATCCTGGTGGCCTGCCAGCTCCACCGTGCCGGGGTGGATGTGAAAGGGGTCTATGATGCGACGCCATTCACTGAGATCAGCAAAGAGGTGCTGGCATTACTGAACCGTCCGCAGGTCGCGCTGGAGGGGATGTCGCTGATGGCGTACCTCAAACGGCATCATGTCCCGGTGAAACATGGCTGGGGAATTGTGAAAGCAGAAGGCGGCGAAGCCCTCGAGCGCGTTGCAGTGGCGCCTTATAACCGCAACTGGGAAGCCGATAAGCAGCATATTCAATGGATTGACGCGGATCTGCTGGGTGTCGGGTACGGCTTTGCGTCCCGTTCTCAGCTGGCGCAACTGATGGAGCTGGAAGTTCGTGTGGATGAGTTCAGCGGCCTGATTCCGGTTACGGATGAGTATCAGCGCAGCAGTCGTCCGAATATTTACTGTGCCGGTGACTCAGCACGGTTTGCAGGCGCGGATGTCGCCATCGTTGAAGGGCAGATTGCTGCACTCTCGCTGGTGGCCGAACTTCAGCCGGAGAAGGCGGTCGAAGTGAAAGCCAGACTGCCCGAGCTGCAAAAAACGCTGCGCCGTTATTATCGTTTCCGGGGTGCATTTGACCGCGCCAATCAGCGGAAAAAAGGGCTCCTGCAACTGCCAGAGTCGGACACCGTGATTTGCCGCTGTGAGCAGGTGAAGCGTTCAGCTATCGATAAAGCCATCAATGAAGGCTGTCGTGATACCGTGAGCCTGAAGATGCGTACCCGCGTCACCATGGGCGACTGTCAGGGTAAAACCTGCAGCCACTATTGTTATGACCGGCTGGCCCAGGAGGGCTACAACAATGAGCAGGGACATTTCAGGACCCGTTTCCCGCTCGATCCAATTCCTTTCTCAGCCATGGAGGACGAAGCATGAGTCAATATGATGTGGTGATCTGCGGAGGAGGTGTCATTGGCGGTTCGGTCGCCTATGCACTCAGCCGGAATAAGGACCTGAAGATCGCCTTAGTCGATTATAAAAATCCGGGGAATGCCTCACGGGCTTCCGCTGGTGGTTTATGGGCAATGGGCGAGTCTACCGGACTGGGCTGCGGCGTAATTTTGTTTAAAACTCTGTCGAAGCAGTTGCAGGAAGGCGCCGATGTCTCGCAGGCCGAAGGCATGAAGCCGCACATTATGCCAAAGCCGTTTTTTGATCTGGCCATGATGTCGAACGCGATGTATCCGGCGCTCAATCAGGAGTTGCTGGAAAAGCACGGCGTCGATATGAAATTTGAAAAAACCGGGCTGAAGTTTGTGCTGTTCGATCAGTATGACCGGATTTACGCTGAGCACATTGCCTCGGCTGTGCCCGACCGCCAGCAGCATATTCGCTGGCTTGACCGGGATACCCTGCTCAGTGAGGAACCCAACATTTCCCGTGAAGCCATTGGTGCCATGGAATTCGATACGGATCATCAGATCAACCCGTACCGGCTGAACGACGCTTATGTTGAAGCGGCTCGTCAGAACGGTGTTGACCTGTACCTCAATACCAAGGTGACCGGCATTGAGCGTCAGGGCAACCGGGTCACGGCGGTACAGACGTCACGGGGCAAACTGGACTGCGGGATGATCGTGAATGCCGGTGGCTCCTGGGCTGAACAAATCAGCTTGTGGGCGACAGGCATGCAAATGCCGGTCTTCCCGGTGAAAGGCCAGGTGCTGGTTTCAGAAAAGCTGCCAAAGATCCTGAATGGCTGTATTACCACCAGTGACTGCTACATCGCGCAGAAAGACAATGGTGAGATCCTGATTGGCTCGACGACAGAAGAGCGGGGCTATGACACCAGCACCGATCTGACCCTGCTGAAGCAGCTGGCTCAGGGGGCGATGAAGTCTATCCCTCAGTTGCGTGATATGAATATCAAACGCTGCTGGGCCGGATTACGTCCGGGGTCGCCGGATGAACTGCCGATTCTCGGTCCGATGCCCGGCATCGAAGGTTACATGAATGCCTGCGGACATTTCCGTACCGGCATGCTGACCTCAGCCATCACCGGTAAGTTGCTGAACGAACTGGTTCGTGGCGAACCGACCAGCGTCGATATCACGCCGTTCTTGTACGATCGTTTCCTGAACGAGAGCGGGGACATGGTGGGTGAATATCACCTGGAAGCCAGTTTGTAAGTTTCGTTTGGTTTTCTGACTTCAGTTTTTCAGACATTGAAAGCCTCAGGCAGTTGGCCTGAGGCTTTTTGTTTGCAGCGTTTATTGCTCAGACAAGCTGTCAGTCCGGGATGGTTTGGAGGATATTTCAGCAACCAGACATATCCCGCAACCGATGGTGTAAGCCAGAATGTCGAGCCAGTCGAAGGTCGCGCCCAGAATGATCCGGAGGGCCGTGTGATCTTCCCAGCCCAGCCATTGAAGCACCTGAACATACTGCGCCAGTTCGACGGCGTAAGCGAATGCGAGTACGCCCAGGCTGGCGAGCCATGGCTGACAGCGAATGACCGAGGTCACGCAGGCATAGATCCAGACTACGACCAGCACATCACCCAGGAAAGGGCGCACAAAACTGTCACGGACAAACAGGGCAATCAGTACCAGAACAACCAGCAATATGACGCTGGTCAGGCAGCGAGCAGGGGAAAATCGGAACATCGGAATCCTTCGTTTTATTCGGGTCAGAGGAAAGGAACCGTTTTGTGTAAACGGCTCCTGAGATGAAACGGTTGATATTGTGGTGTGATTAAGCCGTCGGATCGGGTTCTGTGTTTGACTCGTTGTCTGGCTCAGAGGCTTCACGAATGGATGATTTGCCATACCAGTTGATGTGTCGTGTCATGACCATCACCAGACTCAGAATGGCGAAGCACAACAGGGTGCCCATCAGCAGAGCATAGCTTTCTGCCTGCAGCAGTCCGAACAGCAGGGCATACAGTACCAGCATGCACCCCGCGAAAACTGCACCATGCCGGTTGTGTTTCAGGATACCGGAAACATAAACACCCAACACCGCACTGGAAGCCATGGCAGAGACCAGATATGCCCAGTTAAAGCCAATGTGCTCACTGAAAGAAATCAGCAGCAGGTAAAACACCGCCAGTGCCAGGCCGACAAAACCATACTGAACCGGGTGAATCGGTTTGGCCTGAAAGATTTCCAGCAAATAGAAGGCCGCGAAAACCAATGTGATGACAAGCAGCGAGTAATTAATGGCCCGGTATGACTTCAGATAATGATCAACCGGTTCAATTAGGCTGACTCCCATTTGACGGCTGTTCAGTTGTGAACACTGATCATCAGACTGGCAACGGTTCAGCAGCTCGTCAATATTACTGGACAGGTGGTTCGTCATCCAGACCGCCTTGAAGCCCTGTTCAGAAATGTCAGATTCGATCGGCAGATAATCTCCGGTAAAACTTGGATGCGGCCAGGGGGAGCTCAGGCGGACCTCAGTTTGTTTTCCAATCGGGGAAACACTGAGTGAGTCCATCCCCTGAAGTACCATGGCCAGATCAAAGCGGAGTGGTTGGGCAAGATCGAGCGTTGCCAGATCCAGCGGAATGTGGAATCCCTGGGACCAGTGCTTCAGATCGGTACCGGGCTCAACCTGGTAATCCGTGCCGTTGAGCTGTGCTTTGCCAATGTGGTTGATACCACGGCTGTCGGAAACGGCGACGACCAGCTCGACGGTATCAATCTGACTTTGCGGCAGCTCTGTGATCGGCGATAGATCAAGCTGTCCGGCCAGCTGGGTATCGGCGTGATAAAGCCGGGCGGTGTAAATGCCGCGGTATTTTTCAAAACTTTTTAGTGCCGCGTTGATGCGAAATTGTTCCGGCAGAATGAACTTGGCCTTTCTGATTTCATAGGGCCCTTCTTTGCCGTTTACGGTTTGTCTGTATTTGACAATCATCAGCGGCCCTAAAATGGACTGCTTGTCGCTGCTGCTCCGGGCGATGTCCTGGCGTACGGATTGCTGCAAGTCAGAACGCTCGCTGATTAAGTCCTGAATCATGGATGTCGGGATTTGTAGCATCACCAGCAAGAACAGCACCAACCCGAACTTCATGCCAATCTCACTTTGAAAGAGTTTTTTCATCATTCGTCTCCTTTGTTGGCAGAAACTTTATCTACCTCAATTGGAGTCATGATGGTGAGAATGTGGAGATTTTATGGAGTTGGTAAAATCAGCGTGACATAAACCCCTTCAGCAACGTTTTCAATTGTCAGTTCGCCGCCATGCAGCTTCATGACCTGTTCGATAAAATTCAGCCCAAGACCGGTACTTTTCGCGCCATTGGCCCGCGGGAGTGAATAGAAGCGTTCGGTCAGACGGGGCAGGGCGTAGTCAGGGATCTGTGGCCCCTGATTGAAAATTGTCACCGTGATGTGATTGCCTTGCCGTTCGGCATGCCACTGAATGTCGCCAGACGGGGTCACGAAGTCCAGTGCATTTTCCATCAGATTAAACAACGCCTGTTGCAGCAGGAAGGGATCACCATCAACGGCCAGTGTTTCATCTGCGTTGATCCGGCAGCGCGCTGCTTTGATGTTTAACCTCGCTTCAGAAGACTGCACGACAGTGTCGAGCAACGGGTACAGCGGAATCCGGGAGACCTGCTCCAGTTGGGGCATTTTTTCCAGTCGCGCCAGTTCCAGCAGTCGTTCGATCAGGTGCTGCATCCGGCTGCTTTCCCGCTCAATATTCCCGGCGAAACGGGCCACTTTTTCTTCCGGCAGCGGCATTTGTAAAATCTCGCTTGCCCCTTTGATGGCTGAAAGCGGGCTTTTCAGTTCATGGGTGAGGGTCTGCACATAGTCTTCGACGTACTGTTTGCCATCGAGCTGATTACGCAGTTTTTCCAGGGCGTTACTCAAGGTCGCAAACTCATAGAAGATCCGAAATGTCGGCCGGGCGACTTTTTTGCCGGCCCCCATTTTTTCAGCGTAATCTTCCAGCCGGTGCAGGGCAGAATGCACCCGCCAGGCAACCAGACCGCCGACCAGTAAGATCAGAGCGGTCATTAAGAGCATCCAGAACGCTACATTTCGTTTGGTCTGATCAATAAATGGCTGAATCGAACGGTTAGCTTTCGCAACGGTGACACTGCCGATGATTTCACCATTGTGATACACCGGCGCGGCAATATGCATGACGCTGGAGGTGGGATCTTCCGGATCCAGCGGCGTACTTCGGGCACCATATTTGCCCCGTAGGGTCAGGTAAACATCATTCCATTGTGAATAGTCTTGTCCGATGTCCTGCCGCCAGGAATCGGCCACGACAATACCGTTTTTGTCCGTAATATAGATCCGGTGATTGATGGCGTTTTTTCCGATTTCCCAGATCCGGGCATTCGGATTACGCTTCCCGTAAGCTGAAATCAATTCAGACAGACGGCCTTCAGTGATATCGCCATTGGCTAAATCATCCTCAGCAAGCACAGCCAGTAAATTTGCCATATCTACCAGCGTTTCTTCTGTCGCCTGCCGCACTGTCGGCTTGAGTTCCTGAATCACCGTGGTGCTGACCCCGTAGGCTGTCATGGCAACCAGGACAAAAAACAGAATAAACAGGCGGATACCCAGCGGGATCCGGGGCCAGCGGCTCATGCGTGTTCCTTGTCTGAATAGAAGTAACCAAAGCCGCGTTTGGTCTGAATCCGTTCCGCAAGGCCGACAGCTTTCAGCTTCTGGCGGATCGCTTTGATATGGGAATCGATATTGCGTTCATACACGGCCTCCGGGGCCATATCAGCCGCCACCATCAGTTGTTCTCGGCTGAAAACCCGGGGACTGCCCAGCACCAGTTTGTCGAGGATTTTGAACTCGGCCGCAGTCAGCCCCAGCGGCTGGCTCTGGTAGCAAAAGTCAAAGTTGTCGGCAAACAGGTTATTTGTCACGACTTCTGGCACAGTTTCCTGTACGGACGCCTGTGCAGATGTTTGTGCAGCCTCGAACTCAGCCGCTGGACGGTTTTTGATTCTGAGTTTGATGCGTGCAAGCATCTCACGCGGGCTGAACGGCTTGGTGACATAATCATCCGCGCCGATTTCTAAGCCGACCACGCGATCGATTTCATCATTTCTTGCCGTTAAGAAGATAATCGGAATATCGGAGAATTCACGGATGGATTTACACAGCTCAAAACCATTGCCGTCCGGCAGGCCGACATCCAGCACCAGCAGCTCAGGCTGGTGGTCTTTCAGGTAAGCCAGCCCTTCGCCTGCGGTCGGAAACCAGCTGACCTGATAGCCATCCAGTTCCAGCACGTGAATCAGGGTGTCCGCAATGGCGGGTTCATCTTCAATGATCAGGATATTCAAAGCGCGACTCTTCTTATTGTTGATCCCGGGATTATACCTGTGCTGTTTCTGTCCTTTCGAGCCAATCCCGTCAAAACATGTGATTTTCCTTGAATTAAAAGAATTTCTCCGGCTCAATTCAGCTTATTTCCAGAAGTTATCCGAGCCATGGAACCTTTACCTTATTTAAGAGAAATTCAGCTCAAACGCGATCAGATTGATTCTTTCAAGGCCTATCCGTTTTCTATTCCCGCCGTGAAAGGGCTGGATAAAATTGATTTCAGCGCAGAAGTGACCATTCTGGTTGGTGAGAACGGCAGTGGCAAATCAACGTTACTGGAAGCCATTGCGGTTGGCATGGGATTCAACGCGGAAGGAGGCTCGAAAAACTTTCATTTTTCAACCCGAAGCACCCATTCGGAACTGTACAAATATCTGCGCTTCAGTAAATCGTTCAGACGTTACAAAGACGGATTCTTTCTCAGAGCCGAAAGCTTTTATAACGTCTCTACCCATATTGATGAACTGGATGAAGCCCCGAGCTTCGGCCCGCCAATTATTGATTCGTATGGTGGCGTGTCATTGCATCATCAGTCTCATGGCGAATCTTTCCTGAGCTTGATGGTTGAACGATTCGGTGGAAAAGGGCTGTATATCCTCGACGAACCCGAAGCCGCGTTATCGCCGATGCGTCAGCTGTCGGTGCTCAGCCGCATGCATCAGCTGGTGCAGGACCAATCGCAATTTATCATCGCCACCCACTCCCCGATGCTTATGGCCTATCCCGGCGCCCGGATCTATCAAATCGGTCCGTCTGGCATACACCCGATCAAATACGAAGACACGGAGCATTACACGATTACCAAGGCTTTTCTGAATCACCCCAGACCGATGTTGGATGAGTTATTTGTAGATAACTGATGGGGCGGTTTGTTTTGTTTTTTGTGGAATTTTGGATCGTGATTTAGGGAAGGTGGACTAGAGTTGGCAAAAGATGATCCTTTTATTTTGGATATTCGCTTCGATACGCGACAAGGGAACCCATCGCTAAAATTTGATGTAAGACTCGCAGGATCATCAAAGTAAAGAAAAATTCTCTCGGATAGCAAGTGAAAGTGGTCCGATAAGTATGCATTTGTGTAAACGGCAGTTGCATGAATGCAATAGAATAACCCGATGATATGGATGATAGAATGCCGTTTCACATCCTGAACTCTGCAGAACCTGAAAATTTGAAAAAGCGGGACGGAGAAAATTCAGTGGTTATTCTATGTTTTTTCGTTGTTATCAGGCTTGCCAATTTTCTTAATTCTGGTGAGAAAATGTCCATATTATGAGCTGTAATTATCAATAGGAATTGAACAAATGGAATTGTCTGTCCACCTGGAAATTGTGAAAAAAGCGGTTGAAAGTCTTGGGCTGAACTTTGAAATATTGGACAAGTACTCAAAGAGAGTCGCAGAGATCTCTTGCTTGGATCAGTCCATTCTTGTTCAGTCACCGCAATACTTTTGTAACTCACAAACCGCCGCATCCCTTGCCCAAGACAAAGCGTATACAGATATCATCTTAAAACGCGCGGGAATCGCAACGCCTCAAGGGGATTACTTTTTTAAAGTTGAAGGTGAAAACCTTACGGCGAAAGGGGTTGAAGAAGCATTTCAATACGCCAATGCACTTGGTTATCCAGTTTTTTTTAAGCCGATCAATGGATCTCATGGGCGTTTTGCGAGAGTCATCTATTCAGATGCTGAGCTTTATCGCCAACTTGTGCTGCTTCCGGGAGAATACAATGGATTTGTTCTTCAGGAAGTTGTCTCCGGATGTGAGCATCGATTGGTCATTCTGAAAGGGAAGCCTTACTTTTCCTATAAAAAATATATTCCAATGCTGATCGCGAATGGCATGGATTCATATGAGACGCTTTTGGATAAATCACCTTATGAATATGAACGCTATCAAGGGTATTTATCCAGTGTTGTGGGGGCACTCTCAGGCATTCCGGAAAGATTTCAGACGATTCCTTTGGCGCCAAATGCGAACCCGAATAACGGTGGAGTCATTGAAGATTTCCGGACTTCATTTTCAAAAGAAATCGTTGACTGGTCAGCGAAGATCTATGCTGCCACCAAACTTGAAGTCATCGGTGTCGATTTGTTTTCACCTTGCGATATGGATTCTGATGTCGGGCTTTTTAAGGTGCTGGAGATTAACTCGAATCCATTTCTGAAGACGATTTACCAGAATGGTTACAGCGATGTTGCCATTGGGGTCTGGCAGGTGCTTCTTTCTGAACACTTTCACCTTTCAATTCATAGAGAGGCCGTGAATGGTGTCCCTGTCGTGTGATCACCCCAGTGCGATACCAGTGCCTCACGCAATACAGTCAGTTTCGCTGAGTACTGGCGCGAGGGCGGGTAGAGTAAGGTTATAGGTTGTGGCGGTGGTGCGTATTGGCAGAGCACTTCCTGCAATCGTCCGTCGGCGAGGTAAGGGCGGACGAAAAATGTCAGCAGTTGTGCAATGCCAGTTCCGGCATTGGCTGCGTCGACCAAAGGATCACCATGATCGAGGACTAGGTTTCCGCCGACCTCAAGGCTGATGCGTTTGCCGTTTTCCGTAAACTGCCAGGGATTCATCTGCCCGGTGGAAGACAGCCTGACTCTCAGGCAATTATGCTGTGATAATGCCTCAATGGACTGAGGCACCCCCCGTCGGGCGAGGTATTTGGCAGAGGCGACAGTGACCCAACTGGCCGGTGCCAGCTTTTTTGCGATCACCCTGGCATCCGCAACGGGGCCGCTCCGAATCACTGCGTCAAATCCCTCTTCGATAATATCGACCGTTCGGTCGGTCAGCACTAACTCGATATTTAGCTGCGGATGCGTTGTCAGCAAATCGCTGACGATAGGGATCAGGATCAGGCGTCCGAATGCGGAAGGGGCACTGATTTTCAGCGTCCCTTTGGGGGCCGTGCCATGGTGCTGCATTTCATGCTGGGCGTCAGATAATCCGGTGATCAAAGGGCGGACGCGGGTCAGAAAGAGTTCACCGTCTGCGGTCAGACTCAGGCTGCGGGTATTACGGTGTAACAACTTTACGCCCAGCTGTGTTTCCAGTCGGCTGACGGCCCGTGAAATACCGGATTGCGTGATGCCTAATTGTGCTGCTGCAAGAGTGAAACTTCGATTGTCGGCAACTTTGATGAATTGCCGGATGGCATTGAGGTCAGCATCCATGATTTAAGTCATTAGTGAAATGATTTGAAGATATTTATTGATGATAATTCATAAATGATACTGGGTGAACCTTATCCTTTATCTGGAATCAATTTATGCGATCTTCTTTACCTTCAGGGGTTTACCTGCTGAGCCTTGGTATTTTTATGATGATTTCCTGCGAGTTGCAGGTGTTGGGGTTTATGCCTGCACTGGCGGCTGATCTGGGCGTTTCTCTTGCTGAGATTGGTTATCTGGTTTCCACTTTTGCGGCCAGTATGGCGATTGGCGGCCCGCTCCTCATGCTTGTGTTGTCCCGATTCCCGCCCCGAACGATTCTGGTCAGCCTTTATGCCGTTTTCATTCTGGGTGAATTGTTCGGCGCGCTTGCACAAAGCTATCTCCAGCTGGTGTTTGCTCGTGCGGTGACCGGAATGGTGTCGGGTGCATTCTTTGGGGTATCCATCGGGCTTTGCACAAGGATTACGGCGCCGCAAGATACCTTAAGGGCCATCGCCATGGTGCTGGCTGGCATCATGTTGGGCACTATTATTGGTTTGCCGCTGGCGAAATTAATTGCTGAACATTGGGGATGGCGCGGTAGTTTTTATGTTGTGGCCGTACTGGCCGTGTTCAGTTCAGGGGTGACCCTGAAAGTCATTCCGTCTCTGCCCGCTGAAGCGCCGCAACCTGTGAAGCAAGAATTGAAAGGGGTACTGGACGCGCGGTTATGGTGGGTATTTGCAACCAGTTTTTGTGTTCTCAGCGCAGTCTATGCGCCGTTCAGTTTCATCGTGCCGATATTGACCGACCTTGCGGTATTGCCGGACGGGGTCGTCACCTGGCTGCTGTTTGTCTACGGATTATGCATGCTGCTCGGGAACCACTTCGTTGCTCAGCTTGCGGTGAAACACGCGAAAGCCACACTCGCAGGTGGTTTAGGGGGATTGATCATGATTTTTGTGGTGTTCGCTCTGTATGCCGACGTTGCCTGGGTATCCGTAGTGTGCCTTGTGGCAATGGGTTTTTGCGGTGTGAGCCTCAACCCGGCTCTGGTCAGCCGGTTGATGGAACTGCCGCAGGGGCAACGGTCATTGATTAATACGTTGCATGCGTCTGTTGTGAATGTAGGAATCATGTCGAGCAGTTTTGCCGCCGGTCTGATGCTGGACTTTGGTTTCAGTCTCCGCAGCACAATCTGGATGGGGGCTGCCATTGCTGTTGTCGGGCTGATCCTGCTTGGGCTGTCACCAAAACTATCTTCCCGGTCAAATCAGGCCCTATCGCAGCTACCTCAAACTCAAATCCATTAAAACGGTATGTTTTGCAAAGCAAAGTGTACAAACATCGTCGTTCTCAAGTACTAAAAGGGCGTAAAGCCCTTTCTTGACCGTTTTGAATCGTATTTTTGAGGGCTTGTTTTATCAATGGTTATATTTGACGGCATCGGAATATTGAAAATGATACGGTGTTAAAGGACAGTGACTTTGAAAAAGCGTAGAGTCTGACCTTAGCGACCGCTCCTCATGAGATGAACGGTACAGAGCAATTCAGGATTGTCATTTGTCATGCTGACTTTATTGTGGTTCGTTTGAGTCTCTGGCATAGAGTAGGGCTTTCAGGATGAAAGTCAGATAGCATCACGTCAGTTTGAAATAAGGATATTCAGATGTACATCTCACAAGTGACGCTTGCAGCGTTAGAACAAGTATCGGTTTTGTTCGATGCTTATCGTCAGTTCTACGCGCAAGAATCAGATCTGGGTGCTGCCAGAGCATTTATTGCAAAGCGTTTAGAAGAACAAGATTCCGTTATTTTTCTCGCGAGAACTGAAACAGATGAGCCTTTGGGGTTTGTTCAGCTCTATCCTTCATTTTCATCTGTTGCCATGAAAAGAATGTGGTATCTCAACGACCTTTATGTTTCAGAAAATGCCCGTCATCAAGGTGTTGCACGAGCACTGTTAAAGTATGTGGAAACATTTGCCAAAGAAACGAATGCACTGACTGTCAAACTGGCAACTGCGGTATCGAATGAGAAAGCGAAGTCGCTCTATGAGTCTGAAGGTTATGCCAAAGTGACTGCTTTTGAGCATTACACGCAACGGGTGAAATAAATGGCGTTGAAGACCAGAGTCCATCATGATTTCGACAAATGTGACCGTTCAGAGGATACCGTGAGTGCAGATGTCTGATGTCGAAAGTAAGGGAAAAGTGCGGGTAAGAAAAGCCACGGAAAAGGACTTGGATATGATTTACCGCATGGGGTATGACACTTGGGGGAATCGTGAATCATGGCGTTCGTATCTTTGTCAGTGCCGAAAGAGTTCAAAATATCAATCGGGTTGCTGGTATGTATTGGTCGTTGAAGACCGGTTGGTGGCTTCTCTGCTTGTGCATGCAGATCATTTTGGCTTAGAGATGAATTGCCGTGGCATTGGTTCAGTGGCAACATTTCCGGAAGAAAGAGGCCAGGGTTTTGCATCCTTGTTAGTGGACAAAGTGGTCAGGATGCTGCTGATGAAAGAACACATCGATACTGTTTTGTTGCATTGTGATATAGACTTTCGATTTTATGAAAATCTCGGGTTTCACCGGCTCCTGCAAAGTCACTGTATGTATCGTACAAAATTATCAAAACAGTATGCCGGACCTATCCCTGATTATTTTTAGCAGGTGATTCATGATGACTGGTTTCGATTGTGGCGAAAGGTTCATATGAACAAAAAACATAATGAGATGAAAGAGAAATTCATGCGGCAGAAGTTATACCTGATACCGGGCACTCAGTGTAATGATAGGCTGTGGGAAAAACTGGTTTTTTATTTGAATCCATTATTTGAAGTGGTTTATCTGGATATTCCCGACAACATGAACTTTGATGAAATTTGTGATGAGTTCAACCATCGCCTCCAGGACGAAAAGCTCAATTTCATCGGATTTTCATTGGGAGGGTATATTGCCACGTATTTTTCGACGAAGTATCCGGAACGTGTCGATAAACTCTTTGTTATTTCGAATAGTCCTAAGAGCCTCCCGCCTGAAGAGTTGCAACAACGATACAATGTATTCAAGCTGGTCAGTGCCTATGGATACAAGGGCATGACGCGAAGAAAAGCGGCGTCAATGCTGGATAGTGAACATCAATCGGATGAGTTGATTGATATCATTCTGGAAATGGATAAGGCGTTAGGTGCCGAAGTGTTTCTGAGCCAGTGCCAATATACATCCGAACGACAAGATTTGGCGAAAGCGCTGACAGAGTTTCCTGGTCATGCTCACTTCTTTCATAGTGAAAATGACGCGCTGGTGGACACACAATGGTTGAATCGTCTCTGTCATCTTAATCCAAATCTAACCGCGACAAGTACGCCGGGCTCTGGTCACATGTTGCCGCTGGAGAAACCTCGGGAATTGGCGAATGCAATGATTGCTTACTTTCACGAGTAAGCATCGTGAAAGCTGTATACTGAAGCAGTAATATTTACCTGCTGATTTCTAAGTAGCCGATGTTGTTCATTTGGCTAAAATAATAAGTTTCATCATAAAGCTAATAGATACTTTTATTACTCGAACCTAATCTGACAGATAAATCCTTTTCCATGTTCTCAGGTGTGAACTGAAGATGAATCTTTCTACTACTCGGGGGTGTAGGCATTCTCTAAGACATTGGTACATTGTCGCAATCAATCGGAATGATGTACTCCACTCCCTGTTTGATGATTTTCTGTTTGCACGCAGGTTCATTCGTTATTTTTGTCCAGCCCCAGCTTAATAAAATACTGAGAATGACGAATATAATCGGGTCTATTTTTGTTTTCATGGTTCACCTCATCAGAGTCTGTTGTTGATTGGTCAAGGTAGCGCTCTGTCTGGCTACAATCTCTTTTTCTGAATCTTAGGATTCATGGATGGAGAATAATACCTTCGATGATTGCACGTATCTCTTTCATCCCAACAGAAATATGACGGGTGAATTCATTTCATTTTTGAAGTGGATGTGACGCATTAGATAGAATCAACCTGAACGGCAGAGAGAAGGGTTTAACCGCAATGAAAAAAGTCATTTTGATATTGTCCGTGCTCATTTTTCTAAGTCTGGGGGCGTATCAAATTGTCACCAAGGTCAATCTGAATCCTCACTTCCAGGTTGGTGAGGAAATTGATTCTTTGAACGGCATTGTCGTTTACTACAATGGCGGCGTGAACCACGTTTCAGAAAGGAATTTATCGGCCGATGGTTACAACATCGGGCTGAAGTATCAGTGTGTTGAATTTATCAAGCGCTATTATTTTGAATACCTGAACCACCGTATGCCAGATACTTATGGGCATGCCAAAGATTTTTTTGATAAAAAGCTTCAATCAGGCGCGTTGAATACACAAAGAGATTTGATTCAGTTTACGAATGGTGCAGGACAGTTGCCGAAAGTGAGTGATATTGTTGTCTATGACGCGAGTCTGTTGAATCCATACGGACATGTTGCGATTGTTTCTCAAGTGAACCCCATATCTAAAATGGTTGAGATTATTCAGCAAAATCCAGGCCCATTTCAGGGCTCCAGGGAAACTTACACCATGGAAGAGAGCCATGACGGCTGGACAATTCAGAACTCAAAAATTCTGGGTTGGCTGAGTCAGAACAGCCCGTCAATCAAATTGTGAAAATGCATCCTGAGGAATGACGAAAGGCTTAGTATTGTCATCTCCGGCCAAAGCTGAATTGATTGACCGGACGGGATAGTGAATACGAGGAATATTTGCAAATGGTTATGATTCAGAAAAATGAAGATCTGTTAGAGTTTATTTTGCGAGGCGGAAAACCTGAATATGTTTTCTTTTGGGGTCATCAGAAGCCAAAGTCGGGTGTGTCGAAATCGTGTTTCAGCCAATGGTATGGCGCTTCTTTTGAGGAAAATGGCATTCAGTTTCGCACGGCTGAGCACTACATGATGTATCAAAAAGCAGTTTTGTTTGGCGACTTTGCTGTGGCCGAAAAAATCATCCAGTGTGATCTTCCGAATGAAGTGAAAAAGCTGGGTCGTGAAGTTTCAGGCTTTGATGAGACGCTATGGAATCAAAATCGATTGAGTATTGTGGTTCAGGCGAATCGGCTTAAATTCAGTCAAAATCCGGATTTACTCGCGTTCCTGATTTCTACTGGAGACAGCATACTTGTTGAAGCAAGTCCGGTGGATAAAGTTTGGGGAATAGGTCTGGCAGCCGATGATGAGCGTGCGAAAGATCCGGCGCAATGGCGCGGAGAAAATCTGCTCGGTTATGCGTTGATGCTCGTCCGCAAAGCGTTCATGTTGAAATCCTAGTCTGTGGCTTTGAGAACAGTCAGTATTTCAAACATGAGCGCACAGTTTTTGACAAAGAACGATGTCGCTGTTGAGTGAATGGAATTTATAAAATTTGAGTGGAAGTGGTTCAGTTGATGACGTTCAAGGTCTATTTTAGATATGCCCTCTTTATTCCTTTTATCTGCGGCTTGATAGCCATGCTGCTGGACTTTTCTTTTGGATTGGCTGCCGACAGTTTTCTTGTATTACTTATCGTACTCTCCGTTCTGATTGCTGGTTTTCCTTACGCGCTTTTTGTGGCTTGTACCCTCTATTGGATGAGGGACCGAAGCGATCATGAAGTGAAAAAGGTCATGTGGTTGACCCCACTGATTTTTTTGCCTTTTCTTTCAATCGCCTCTTTGCTCGCTAGTCCACCGAACAGTTTTTCTAGCGCTGGATCCACTGTTTTGTTTCTTTGCTTTTTAGGATTGATCTTTGGTTACGTTTATGTATCGATTGCTTATGCAGGTTGGAAGATAGTGCAGTTATTAGGCTGGAGCTCGGAAAAAGGCTGATTTTAAGTAACGCGTGTTTGAGGTTATACAGTGAACTCAAATCTCTGCATTCAACATACTGATCTTAAATGATAAACAGGCCGGATAATCATCCGGCCATTGGACAGTTGGTAACACTATAATTTAAATCGTCGCACCAGTTCGTTCTGTTCTTTGGCTTGCTGATCCAGCTTCAGGCTGGCACTGGTGACGCTTTCCATGGATGCCAGATTGGCATCAGCAATTTCATTGATGTCTTCCAGGCTGCGGGCGATGCTGGCGGTAGTACTACGCTGTTCTTCCGTTGCCTGTACAATCTGGCTGCTCATATCACTGATCTCAATGATAATGGCCTCAATCTCTTCCATGGCGCTGCTGGCTTCCGAGGTCTGACTGACACTGTTTTCCATTTCCTGCACGCAGCTTTCAATCACCCGGACACCCTGACTGGCACTGGATTGCAGTTCCTGGATCATCGACTCAATTTCACCGGTTGAGTCTGTGGTGCGCTGGGCCAGAATTCTGACTTCATCAGCAACCACGGCAAACCCGCGTCCCTGATCTCCGGCGCGAGCAGCTTCAATGGCGGCGTTTAATGCCAGCAAGTTGGTCTGATCCGCAATATTGCGAATGACGTCCAGAATACTGCCGATATTACTGCTCATTTGCTGCAGCTGGGTAACGGCTTGTACGGACTCGTCGAGTTGTTCCGACAGTTGATGCGTTGTCGAAATATTGCGGCCCATGACATCGCGACCCGTGGCTGCAGCCGATTCAACATTTTTAACCTTATCCAGTGTATGCTGAGCGCTTTGGGTGACATGAGACACGGAGTGTTCCATCTCTGTCATTGCTGTGGCAACAGATGCTGTTTGCTGACGCTGTTCGTGCAGGCGGTTTTTGGCATCTGTGGTTGTCGACTGGTTTTGTGCTGCAACCTTGGTCAGCTCCCCAGATGCATCACTAAGCTGGCGCAGCAACTGCTGTAAGTGATCGGCCAGGGTGTTGATGTGGTGACTGAGCTGGCTGAATTCCGCAAATTTGTTGTTCGTGATGCGCTGAGTCATGTCACCTGCAGTCAGAGCTTCCAGCGTTTGTAGTGTTGAAGCCAGTGGCTGGCGGACATTTCGTGCCAGGAACCAGCCGATGATCACAGCGAGCAGGGCAGTCAGACAACCCAGCAGAATCGTATGTGTCACACCGGACTGATAAGATTCGCCTGCTTGTTCGATAGCACGATCCATATCTGCGCGAGCCTGAGTCCGGAAGCTGGCCAGCAGCGAATTTGCGTTGTTGATTTCAGCAGTCAGCTGACTGATGTTGGCATAAAGACGTTCCTGGGCCTGAATGTAGTTGAAATGAACGTCCAGCACACCGCCCGGCTGGCCGATATCCTGATTATATTCTTCGATGGGCGAATCAAAAGTACGCTTCAGATCCGGGATCATACTGCTCAACGTCCGGTAAGAATTCTTGAGGTGACTCACCAGTCGTTTGTTGTTTTTGATTGCTTCGTTGATTTTATCGACATCAGAAGAAGCCAGAGCGTCTGAAGTAATGGCTTCTGTCTGACTGAGCTTGTCAAAGTAACTTTTGGCCAGCATCAGCTCGGACACCCGGCTGCGATCCGCAATCACATCTTTCATGCGAACATTCAGATCGCGGTGCAATTGCTGAAATCGGCGGATGGATTGCTGTCGCGCTTCATTTGCAGCCAGTTGCTCCCGGTAGTTGCTCATGGCAGCCTGAGCCTGTGCAAAATAACGATCTTCGAGGGCATTCAGCGCATCAAGCTGGTTGCTCAGTGCGGGGTCATCCTGCGCTGTTTCGACCAATTGTTCCAGCGTTCGACGAAACTGTTCATAGGCTTCGGTAAACTGGGCTTCGTCGTGCTTCATCTGTGTCTGATTATTGCTGGTCAGGAAGTCTTTAAAGACTTTATCCGCAGTCAGGAGCTCAACATTGGCCTGGCTCGACACCGTGACCAGAGGCAAGGATTCTGTATTGACGGTCTCAAGATGACCATAAATGTTTTTGGTTTCCATCAGGGTGAGCGTACTGGTCATTGCGAACAGAGCAATCATGACGGCAAAACCCGCATACATGCGCCTGATAACAGAGGTTTGTTTCTTCATTGCTTATCGTCCCTAAACAGCATGTGCCGAAATCGGCAAAATCTGTCCATTTAAACTTTGGTGGCTTAGCCTTTCTTTTTTATCAATTTGTTATTGTCATGTGATGTCATACAACGTTTGCTTCACGACGTAAAATAAGTCATGTGAAAGCCGTGACCATGTCATCAAAATATCATCCGGTTTTGTTATGGACAGTCAGATTTCTGACGTTCATGGGTTCGGTCTCCTTGCTTGCGCTAATGAGTGTTTTAAAGATAAACAAATGTTATCTACACATACTTTGCCAGGGGTAGCAAAAACTTGAATCGACTGAAAATAAATGCTGGAAAAAGTGTTTAAAACGGTGTTCAATATTGCGCCATCGACAGGAGTCGAGCATACTCGGGGATGGTAAGAAATGAGAAAATGGAGCTAGCCATGGCAGAAGAAACTATCTTCAGCAAAATTATTCGTAAGGAAATTCCGGCTGATGTTGTGTATCAGGATGATCTGGTCACTGCATTCCGCGATATTAATCCACGTGCACCCAGTCATATTCTGATCATTCCAAACAAATTGATTCCGACTGTGAACCATGTTGAAGCCGATGATGAAGCAACCATGGGACGTCTGTTTACGGTAGCGCGCAAGCTGGCTGAGGCGGAAGGGATTGCCGAAGACGGTTACCGGCTGATCGTGAACTGCAATCCATTTGGCGGGCAGGAAGTCTATCACGTTCATATGCACCTTTTAGGTGGTCGCCCGCTCGGACCGATGCTGGTTGGTTAATCGTTAAAGAAATCTCCTTGGCAGTCGTCACATATAAAGTATGACGACTGCCAGATGACAGACAGGATCGAATGAAAAAGAATTTCCTGCGTACACCGATTATCTATTTTTGCGCTTCTGTTCTTGCCGGCTGTACCAATTTATCGGGACACAGTCTGTTCAGCCATTACAGTGCCAGCACAACTGCCAGCAGGCATGCGTTGGTTAGTGGGCAATACCAGACGGCGCTGGAGGCGCTGCCTGAAGAACCTGCTGGTCCTATCTTGGATGGAATGGAACGCGGGCGACTGAACTTTCTCACAAGGGACTACCCGGACAGTTTATCGGCTTTTCAGTATGCAGATCATGCTGTGAAGCTCCAGCAGGACGCTGCACAGATTCAGATCTCGGAAGGGTTGAATCAGGCTGGGTCATTGTTCACGAATGACAATATGATCACCTACCAAGCCTCTGATTATGAACTGGGTTTTTTGCATTTATATCTGGCTCTGAACTACATTCAGAAACATGACCTGGAAGGTGCGCTGGTCGAAATGCGACGTGCAAACATGGTTCAGGAGACCGCAAAGAAACTGCGTGAATCTGAGCTGCATGCCGCAGAAACCCAGATGAAAGATGAAGGGCTTTCCGACAATATTGGTGCCGTTTTATCAAACTACCCTGGTGCAGGGAACAAATTGGCAGCGGTACAGAATGGCTATCTGTTCTATCTCTCCGGTGTGTTGTTTGAAGCTGATGCGAATCTGAATGACGCCTATATCGATTACAAACGCGCTTTGGCTGTTGCACCGGATAACCTGTATGTGGCCCGAACCGTTCAGCGGCTGGCTGTAAGGCTGGGCATGAAAAATGATCAGCAGTTGCTGGCTAAAAAATACGGCGCCCTGAAATCACCGGAATCCGGAACTGGTCGCCTGATTATTTTAGATGAGCAAGGGGTCGTGCAAGCGCCGGAAGGCCGACGTACACCGTACTGGGTGTATAACGACAACGGTCAGAACGTGCTGCATAATCTGGCGCTGCCTTATTATCCGCCGCGGCCTGTGATTTTGCCGGGACAGCTCAGCATTGGTGAGCAGGCCGTCAATGCATCGTCGTTGACTGATGTGACGCAAATGGCAAAGCAAAGCCTGAGCGAAAGCATGCCGGCGAGAGTATTACGGCAGGTTTTGAGAGTGATTGCAAAAGAGCAACTGCGGCAGGCTGCGGCTCAAAATGGCAATGATGTCGGTAATTTGCTGGCCAATATATTCAACACATTGACTGAACAACCTGATACCAGAAGCTGGCAGACTCTGCCTGCAAAGGTGACCCTCTATCAGGACGATTTGCGTCCGGGGACTCACCAGATTCACTGGCAGGGGCATTCGGTTGATGCAGAGGTGAAACAAGGCCGAACAACCTTGGTTTGGGTATCCCGTCAGGGAGAGACAATGGACGGTTGGTCCGTGCTATTAGGAGGAAACTGATGAAATATGTGATAGCGATTTGCTTGGCGCTGATGATGACGGCATGTGCCCGGACGACAACATCAGGGATCAGCATCGACAGCAGTAATCAGAGTGTTGTCATTGCGAACCCTCAGCTGGCGAACAAAGTAGGCATCGAAAAAGCTGATGTGACGCGGCAAAACGGTTTATTACAGGCTGGCGTGCCGGTAGTCAGTAAAGTTGATGGTGACATTAAGCTGCAATACCGTTTCTACTGGTATGATGCAAAAGGACTGGAAATCGGCGGTAGCGACAGTCCGTGGCGTCAGTTTGTTCTGCACGGTAAGGACACCATGACGATTAAAGCCATGGCGAAAAAACCTGAAGCGGAAAACTACCGTATTTACATTCGTGAAGCCACGACTACTTGGTAAGCGTTCTGGATTGGGTCGGCTTTTTAGCCGGCACAGCATTCAAAAAACAAGATTAAACCGATAAAGGGTTAGAAATGAAAAAACGCGTCATTGCTTTAATGGGTGTTGCTGCACTGATGGGCGGCTGTGCGAAGCAGGTTTCTTACGGGGATGCTCAGGCAGTTGAAACCACAACCGTTGATTTCGGCTCAAGCGATTTACAAAAAATTGCAGAAGATATGACAGACAGCATGCTGTCGTCTGGCTCTGTGGCGGCCATTACGGCTGGCAAGCGTCCGATTATCTTTGTCGAAAGCATCAAGAATAAAACCAGTGAGCACATTGATACTGAGTCTGTGACGGACTCTATCAGTACGAAGCTGCTGAACTCAGGTCGTTTCCGTTTTGTCGATATGACGCGTGTTGAGTCAGTTCGTAAGCAGCTGAATTTCCAGAACAACGATGAGCTGGTGAACCAGAGCACAGCCATTCAGTTCGGAAAAATGGTGGGTGCTCAGTACATGATGTACGGCAACCTGTCCAGTATCGTCAAACAGGCGGGCAGCGATAAAGATGTGTACTACAAGATGACCATGCGACTGATGGATCTGGAAACAGGACTCATCGAGTGGGCAGACGAAACTGAAATCCGTAAGCAGGAAGCAAAGCGCATGCTGGGTTGGTAAGTGCCATCACTTTCCGCAAAGGGAGCACTTCCGTTCTCCCGTATTGCAGGGTTTGATGTGATCCAGGCCCGTCCCTTAGGGGGCGGGCTGAGTAATCGTTGCTGGCAACTGACATTAAAACCTGTCTCATCTCTTTCTGACGGTATAAGTACCACCTCAGCCGTCTGGCGCCCCGTCAGTCCGGCAAGCCTTGCTTTTGGGGTGAACCGTGACCACGAATATCAAATTCTTACGGCAATTCAGCATATCGGTTTGTCTCCTGCGCCTGTCGCCAGAACAGGAGAGGGGATTCTGGTCGCCTGGCTTGAAGGCGAAACTTTCGAACAACCCCCTTCACTGAATGAGCTGATCACGGTTCAGACGCAGGTGCATCGCTTACCCGTTCCGGAATGGCGGCTTGAGGTCAGGCAGCGGGCAGAACATTATCTGAAATCTGTGCATCCTGACGATAGGCACGACGGATTAGAGCGTGTTTGCGCCAAATTTTTCCGGCAGATCCCTCGAAGTCGGTTTGCTGATACTTGCTGTCACCATGATTTGGGTTACTACAATCTGATCAGGCAGTCCGATGGCCGAATCCGGGTAATTGACTGGGAATATGCGGCTGCCGGTGATCCGATGCTGGATCTCTCGCTGACAATTCAGGCAAATTCTCTGAACGTTCAGCAGGCTGTAAATACCTATGCCCGGGAAATGGGGTATGACGCTGAGGTTGTCTCAGAAGCTGTTTTGCAATGGCTTCCGTGGTGCGATTTCTTGGCTATGCTTTGGTATTATGCTGGCGCAAATCTGTGGCAGGATCCATCCTATCGTCTTGAAGCAGAAGCTTTGTTTGCAAAGCTGACGCACTGATGAGCCATGGCCAGCCAGTTAACCGGGCAGTGTAATCTGCTCAAGGAGGGAAAGTGGCTGTGATCCGAAACTGCCGGCAAAGGCTGCTTTTCCTTTTTCTGACACTGATTCTCTTCACGGGTTGTACTGCCCGGCTTGCCTATAACACGATGGATTACTGGGTTCCCTGGTATCTGGATGATTATGTCAGTCTGACTTCTGCTCAAGAAGCGCGTTTTATCGGTGAACTCCGGCAGGCTCAGGCCATCCATCGGGCGCAGGAACTGCCTCGGTTGCATCAGCATATTCTGAAGTTGCAGCAGGATTTGCAGCGACCGATGACGACAGCTCAAATTCAGGGGTATCACCATAGTTTTACCGCGCTTGGTGAGCAGACGATTGCGGTTTTTACCCCACCGGTGACCAATCTGCTTCGTTATCTCAGCAATATTCAGGTTGAACAGATAAATACCAGGGTCAACAAAGATCTGGACCAGTTGCGTCAAGACCGGGACAAACTGAGCAAGCAAGAGAAGCTCAAGCGATATCAAGCCCGGTTTGAGAAAATCAGCCGGGAATGGATAGGCTCTTTAACTGAAGAGCAAAAGACCATGATTTCGGAGCTGGCTCAGTATCAGCTGGAGATTGAACCGGTTTTTTTCTCGACCCGCGAGGGGTTGTATCAGCAGTGGCTGGCATTGATGGAGAAGCGTCATCGTCCTGAGTTTGAAGCGCAACTTGAGCGGCTGCTCAAAGATATTGTTGCCTTTCGTTATGCGCCGGTTCAGCCTCAGCTGGATCAATATCTGCAACGCCGGTTTGCTGTCATGACCCGGCTGAATCAAAGCCTTTCTCAGAAACAACGTCAGCACTTCATTGATAAGCTGACCGTCATCCGCAAGGACATTGCCGTGCTGATTCAGCAGTGATCTGATGATTTGGCTCAACTGTTAACCATTTTAAGATTGTGGTGATGAAGGGATGTTGCGTATAGTAAATATCCACAAAATTAATCTGGATATACTTTGGAGGCATCAGTGATTATTTATCTGCATGGATTTGATTCAACCAGCCCCGGCAATCATGAAAAAGTACTTCAGCTGCAGTTTATTGATCCCGACGTCAGAGCTGTGACTTACAGTACGTTTCACCCCAAACATGATATGCAGCACTTGCTGAAAGAAGTAGATAAGCAGATTTCTGCCAGCGATGATCCTTCCCCTTTAATCTGTGGGGTGGGCCTGGGCGGCTACTGGGCCGAGCGTATTGGATTTCTTTACGGTATTAAGCAAGTGATCTTTAACCCGAATTTACATCCTGAAACAATTATGCAAGGTAAAATTGATCGTCCTGAAGAGTACTCGGATATCGCAACAAAATGTGTGGCTGATTTTCGGGAAAAAAATGCCGGGAAGTGTCTCTGCATACTTTCAACTGAAGATGAAGTGTTAGATAATCTATCAACAAGCAGAACATTGGACGCATATTACCGAGTCATCTGGGATGAGACCCAAACGCATAAATTCAAAAAAATCTCCCAGCACTTACAAACAATAAAGCAGTTTAAAGCAAAAAATTGAGTATATGCCTCTCCCTCTGCAGGTGAATGACAGTCATCACCTGGTCAAACTCTACGTCAGTCAGAATTTATACCTGGCAGGGCTTTTGCCCTGTCGGTTTGTGCAAGATTTATAAAAACTAGAGGAAAAGACTGTGACTAGAATCATCGTAGTTGGAGGCGGTGCTGGTGGCCTTGAGTTGGTCACAAAACTTGGGCGGACACTTGGCCGTAAGGGCAAGGCAAACGTTACCCTTGTCGATAAAAACAGCAGTCATCTGTGGAAACCCCTGCTGCACGAGGTCGCAACAGGCTCGCTTGATGAAGGGGTGGATGCGCTGAGTTACCGGGCGCATGCCAAAAATCATCATTTTGATTTTCAGCTGGGTGCGCTCAAAGATATCGACCGGGTTCGGAAAGTCATTCAGTTACATGCACTGAATGACGAGCATGGCGATCTGCTGATCCCGGAACGTGAACTGGAATACGATATTCTGGTGCTGGCGATTGGATCAAAGTGCAATGACTTCAACACGCCTGGAGTTCGTGAACACTGTATCTTCCTCGACAGCCCGGAGCAGGCGAGTAAGTTCAGAACGGAAATGAACAACCAGTTCCTGAAACTGCATGCTAATAAAGAACAGAAAACGGTTGATATTGCCATTGTTGGCGCTGGTGCGACCGGTGTAGAGCTGTCGGCTGAATTACACAATGCGGTCAAAGAATTACGTCTGTACGGCTTTGGTGATCTGGACAGTTCACGCCTGAACGTCAACCTGGTTGAAGCGGGGGAGCGAATTCTTCCGGCATTGCCGCCACGGATCTCTTCAGCTGCGCACAGTGAACTGACCAAACTCGGGGTTAATGTTCACACCGCAACCATGGTGACCAAGGCTGATGAAACCGGTTTGACCACCAAAGACGGTGAGCATATTCCGGCTCAATTGATGGTCTGGGCGGCTGGTATCAAAGCGCCTGATTTCATGAAAGATATTGCCGGACTGGAGACGAACCGGATCAACCAGTTGGTGGTGAAAGACACACTGCAAACCACACGTGATGATGATATTTATGTCATTGGTGATCTGGCTGCATGTACTCAGAAAGACGGCACGCTGGTTCCGCCGCGCGCCCAGTCGGCCCATCAGATGGCCAGCCGCTGTTTCTCAAACATCGTGGCGAAGCTGACAGACCGTCAACAGAAGCCTTACGTGTTTGTGGATCACGGCTCACTGGTTTCACTGAGTCGTTTTTCTACTGTCGGGAGCCTGATGGGGAATCTGACGAAAGGCTCGATGATGATTGAAGGGCGGATTGCACGTGTCATGTATATTTCACTGTATAGGATGCACCATATTGCATTGCACGGCTTTTTTAAGACCAGTCTGATGATGCTGGTCGGACGAATCAACCGCGTACTGCGCCCGAACCTGAAATTGCATTAATGTCATGCCTGGTCATGGTTGGGGGTACTCCCTGGCTGATGGCCGAAAAAAACCGCCTGAGTTCAGGCGGTTTTCTTTTTGGGGATTCCCAACCTATTTAGTTGATTTTCAGAAGTTCAACATCAAAGATCAGCACCGAGCCCGGGCCGATTTTTCCCATACTGCGGTTCCCGTAGGCAAGATCGGCAGGAATAAAGAGTCTTACCTTTTCCCCTTCAACCATCAGTTGTAATCCTTCTGTCCAGCCCCGGATGACTTGATTCAGACTGAATGCAATGGGTTCGCCACGCTCAACTGAACTGTCAAATACTGTGCCGTCGATTAAAGTACCGTGGTAGTGTACGGTGACTTGATCTGAAGCTTTCGGATGCACTGTGCCTGTACCTGTTTTCAGCACCATGTACTGCAGTCCGGAACTGGTTGTTTTGATCCCTTCCTGATTTTTGTTGGCATCTAGAAAGGCTTTGCCTTCCTCAATATTTTGTTGTGCCTGTTGCTTGTTACTTTGGCTGCGTTGGAAGAAGAAAACGAGTAAGCCAATGAGAATGACAGCAATGATAATTTTAGACACTGATTTTCCTACCTTTTGTTAAGTCTGCTGAGGGGAAGTTTAGCCTAAAAACCTGGTGATATCTTGCGGAATGAGCGAATAAACCATGCCGTCCTTCGGTTGATCGTGCGTGAATATGCGATTCCGGCTTAAAGACTCAAACCGTGCGCCACACCGTTCAGCGGTTTTCTGACTGGCATGATTCCCGAGATGGACGACAATTTCCAGCCGGGTGAGCGCTAACGTTTCAAAGGCGAAACGTGCCAGAGACAAAATAGCCTCGCAGGCATATCCCTGCCGGTGGCAACTGCTGCGAATCCAATAGCCTAATTCGGCTGAGTTGGTCAGCCTGGACAGGTTATTGAGACAAACGGTACCCAGAAATTGGTCATCACGGCGTGTGAAAATAGCCAGTTCGTAACCGTTTTCCAGTTTCCAGTTCATTTGGGAGGCTGATATCCAGGCGTGAGCATCCTGCTGGCTATAGTGGGGATGACACCACTCAACCCAGGGGGCCAGATCAGATTGCGATTCCAGGACTGCAGCCAGATTGTCAGCCAGATCGACCATTTTGTATGGGCGGAGGTAGAGGCGGGGAGTGGTTAAAACATAATCCAGTTTCATCTGAGTATCTGCCCAGTCGATCAAAAACGGGGCCAGTGACGGCCCCGTTAATGCGTTATGAATCAAGACGTCGGATTTGTACGACCATCCCCATGAGCGGGTGATCCAGATAGTGAGTTTCACCACTGCGCATCTGACGCTGTTGATCAAATCGGAAAGTTTTGAGGAACTCTTCCACCTCAATTTTCTTCTTCACTTCCTGTAACTGACCAAACTGAACATTGTCACTCCGCGCGGTGGAAAGGTCATCCAGGGGTTCGGTGCCTACAACCACTTCACGGCGGCCAGATTCACGCAAGTCCAGCTGTGCATTGGTGAACAGGTAATGGTTCACATAGACCTGAATTTTACCTTCCAACTCATAAAGCGGAGTGTTTGGCTGCACAGCAGGGGCTGCCTGAGCTGCGTCTTCTGAAAGTTCAAAGCTCGGCGGTGCAGTCATTGCTGGTGCACCTTGTGCAGCTGTTTCCGCTTTGGATGAGCCATCTGCCAGATACTGGTCAGAAAAGTCACGGCCTGCAACCAAATGGAAGGTTGGTGCCTGTGCTTTACTCAGATCACCCTGGCGCCAGCCAAAATGAGCGAGCGGCGTAAAACCGGCATGGTCTTTCAGACGCTGGAATTGGCTGTTCAGCTGAAACTGGCTGGCAGGCATCATGGTAATGCCGCGGTTCGACAGCTGTGGTGAGCCGCTCAGTTGCACCGTTCCGGAATAATCCAGGGGTGCGGGTTGGTCTGGCCAGGATTCACCGGTTTGATCCGGATTCACATTGCGTTTGAAAATGATGATCTCAATGTCAAACTGGCGCTCTGCGAAACTTGGCAAACTGATGACAAGCAGCAGTAAATAAATCAGATTTTTCAAGATAATACTCCGCACTGGTATGCAGCCATTATAGGGTGTTTTCAGCTAATTGTGTTAGGAAGCCGTCAACATACTTGATGCGTTCCCGGCGATCCGTCAGCGGCGCTGTGACCTTCAGTTTGGTCGGGCCATCCATCCGGAATTGTTGTGGGTTTGATTGTAACAGACTCACAAGAAAACCGGGGTCTATGGCGGCATTTTCGGTAAATTCGAAATAACCGCCTTTTTCGCCGGCTTCAATCCGGCGCAGGCCCAGGCTGGCCGCTTTCAGCTTCAGCTTATTCAGGGTGAGCAGATTCGTTGTGGCATCCGGCAGCAGACCAAAGCGATCAATCAGCTCCACTTTCAGTTCATCCAGCGACTCTTCATTGCAGGCACTGGCGATGCGTTTGTAAAGCGACAGCCGGGTGTTGATATCCGGAATGTAGTCTTCCGGGAGCAAGGCTGGCAAACGCAGCTCGACCTCGGTCTGTTCACGCAGCAGATCATCCAGCGATGGTTCTTTTCCTGCTTTGAGTGACTCAACGGCCTGTTCCAGCATTTCCATAAACAGGGTAAAACCGACAGATTGGATCTGGCCGGATTGTTCGTCACCCAGCAGTTCACCTGCTCCCCGAATTTCGAGGTCGTGTGTTGCCAGCGTAAAGCCCGCTCCCAGATCTTCCAGTGACGCAATCGCTTCCAGACGTTTGACGGCATCTTTGGTCATGCGTTTCGGATGTGGCGTCAGCAGATAGGCGTAAGCCTGGTGATGGGAACGACCGACCCGTCCGCGTAACTGGTGTAACTGCGCCAGTCCCAGATGATCAGCTCTGTTGATGACGATGGTATTGGCTGTCGGAACGTCGATACCGGTTTCAATGATGGTTGTACACACCAGCAGATTGAAACGCTGGTGGTAAAAGTCGCTCATGATCCTTTCCAGATCGCGCTCACGCATCTGACCGTGGGCTGTGGTAATCCGGGCTTCCGGGATCAGCGTTGCCAGTTCCTGGGCCGCTTTTTCGATGCTTTCGACGTCATTGTGCAGGAAATACACCTGACCGCCGCGCATGATTTCACGCAGCACCGCTTCCCGGATAATCAGATCTTCCCGCTCACGGACGAAGGTCTTGATCGCCAGTCGGCGTGCCGGCGGAGTGGCAATGATCGACAGATCCCGCATCCCGCTCATCGCCATATTCAGGGTTCGCGGAATCGGGGTTGCGGTCAGAGTCAGGATATCGACATCTGCGCGCAGTGATTTCAGTTTCTCTTTCTGGCGAACCCCAAATCGGTGTTCTTCATCGACAATCAGCAGGCCAAGATCATGATATTTGACCTCGGCATTGAGCAGCTTGTGGGTGCCAATCAGAATATCGACCTTGCCTTCTTTGACGTCTTCCAGAATGGCCTTTTGCTCTTTGGCCGTTTTGAAACGGGACAGGACTTCAACCCGGACCGGAGTGTTGGCAAAACGATCACGGAAGTTCTCGAAGTGCTGCTGAGCGAGCAGAGTTGTCGGGACCAGCACAGTCACCTGCTTGCTGTTATCGACGGCAGCAAAAGCGGCACGCATGGCGACTTCGGTTTTACCAAAGCCCACGTCACCGCACACCAGCCGATCCATCGCTTTCGCCTGGCACATATCAGACAGCACGGCGTTAATCGCCAGTGCCTGATCATGGGTCTCCTCAAACGGGAAACCGGTGCAGAAATCTGCGTAAGCTTCTCGATCGAGTTTGAATTTGAAACCCGGTTTAAGCTCACGTTTCGCGTAGACATCCAGCAGCTCGGCGGCCACATCCCGGACTTTTTCAGCGGCTCTCTTTCGGGCTTTCTGCCAGGCTTCCCCGCCCAGTTTATGAATCGGGGCAGCTTCTTCGGCGCCGCCTGAATAGCGGCTGATCAGGTGCAGTGAGGCAACCGGTACATAGAGTTTGGCGCCTCCCTGATATTCAAGCGTGACGTATTCAGTCGTCAGGCCGCCGGCTTCCAGGGTCTGCAGTCCCTGATAGCGGCCAATGCCGTGATCCAGATGGACGACAGGCTGGCCGATTTTCAGTTCCGCCAGATTGCGAATAATGGTATCGGAACTGACGGTCCGTTTTTCTTCACGTCGGCGACGCTGAATGACCCGTTCACCCAGCAAATCGCTTTCACAGATAAAGGCCAGTTGCGGATCTTCAAGAATGAATCCTTGTTCCGCAGCTCCGATCACCAGGGTGCAGGGACTGGCAGCAGCCATCGCTTCTTCCAGACTCTGGCAAACCATTGGCCGTAATTTGATCCGTGCCAGCAGATCCAGCAGGGCTTCGCGGCGCCCTTCACTGGCAACCGAGAATATGATTTTGCCGGTGAAGCTTTCCTGAAACTTGCGCAGGGCAGACATCGGTTCTTTGAGCTGATGGTTGATCGTCAGAGGCGGCACGGGTGTGATTGCCGGGTTGAATCGACCGGCTTTTTCTTCTTCCGGCGCTTTGCTCAGTCTGACCTGCGGGAGCGTTTTGAAACCAGAGAACATGTCGCTTGCCGACAGCCAGAGCTCTTTCGGTTCAAGTAACGGGCGCAACGGATCGACGCGGCGTTCCTGATAGCGGTAATCTGCATCACTCAGAAAATGTTCGGCGGCCTGTTCCAGTTCGCCAATGGTGAGCAGCAGGGTGTCTGCCGGCAGGTAGTCAAACAGGGTGTCTGTTTGCTCAAAAAACAGAGGTTGCCAGTATTCGATCCCGGCAGGCCAGGTCCGTTTACTGACCTGCTGATAAATTGACTCCGGTTCCCGGCGTGCTTCAAAGCGCTCGCGCCAGCGCATCCGGAAGTTTTCTACCGCCACTTCATCGGTTGGAAATTCATGGGCAGGCAGCAGATGAATGTTGTCGATTTCGCCGGTCGAACGCTGGGACTCCGGATCGAACTGGCGGATGGAATCCACTTCATCATCAAAGAAATCAATCCGGTACGGCTCGTTATTCCCCATCGGGAATAAATCGAGCAGTGAACCACGGCTGGCATATTCACCATGTTCCATCACCTGATCGACATGGCGATAACCGGCGGCTTCCAGCTGAAGGCGCAGTTTCTCCAGTGACAGGCGATCGCCCTTGCTGACCAGCAGGGCATGCTGATGCAGAAAAGTGCGCGGTGTGAGCCGTTGCAGCAGGGTACTGACGGGAACCAGCAGGATACCTTCATTCAGGGTAGGCAACTGATACAGGCGCGCCAGCCGGTCGGAGATGATGTCCTGATGCGGTGAAAAACTGTCGTAGGGCAGGGTTTCCCAGTCCGGAAACACATTGACCTCGACTTGGGTAAATTGGCTCACTTCCGGCTGCAGGCGAAGCGCGGTCTGAGTGTCCGGCACGACCGCCAGAACCGGCCCCTGATGACTCTTGGCCAGCTCGGCAATGGCAATCGCCAGCGCAGCTCCGGAAACCTGACCGACGAATCGTTTATCGCCGGCTTTGGTTGGTACCGGAAGCGAAAATAAAGTCTGTATTGTCATGACAAATTATTGGTTATCGTTTCGTTGCATCGCGCGTTGCCTCAGCAGTTTCTGCTGAATGTGTAACGCCGCACGGATAAGCAGATCCCTGTCTTCTTCCTGCAGTCGGGTGTAATGCAGGGTAACTTCAAAGTGATCATCCCCGACTGGCTGGCAGTTTTGTACACTGGCATAGCAATACACGGCAGCAGGCGGATTTTCAAGAAAGAGTTTCAAACGGACCGGGCTGCCGGCGTTCAGTGGCTGCCCGGAAATATAGGTCAGCTGACTGGCGCCAAAAGTTTGTGTGATCTGGCGAAATGCCGGATCATCCTGCTGAGCAAGCACAAACGACAGGAGCAGGTTGATTTTATGATTCTGGGCTGCCAGATAATCCAGCAGGGTACGGTTCATGTTTTTACTTTCCTGCTGCAGAACCTTTTCAGCATTGTGCTCCAGTTCGCTGCATTCACTCGCAACACGAAATAGCGGCGGGATTTCGCGGATAAACGTCAGATCGTCGGGCAGCTCAAATTGTTCCGGCAAAGGTTCAACATTAATGGTAAGCCCGGCATGGACTGAAAAGTACTCGTCCTGATTCATGTGTTACTCGTGTTTTCATGCAGATGCTTCGATTATCACTTAGCACAGGCTGGCGGGCAAGCCGGAGGCATCAAGAGCTTGATTTTTAGCCACTCTTTTTTCATTTCTTTTACACCACTTCGTGGTAATCCCGTCTGTCAGAAGGTATCCTTTTGAACACTGTTAACAGGATGGTTCCAGACCGAATGATGTTTCATCCATTGCCCGTATTTATTGGGCTTCGATATCTGAAAGGCCGTTCCGGCGATCGGTTCAGCCGCTTTGTTTCCGGCATGTCTACCGCAGGCATTACCATTGGTGTGCTGGCGCTGGTGATTGTGATCTCTGTCATGAACGGATTTGAGCAGCAGCTCAAAGATCGGATCTTAGGTGTGTTGCCTCAGGCGCTGATCTCACATCCCGATGGCCGCTTTACACAACCCGAGCAGCCACCGGCAGCACTTTCTGCAATCCCTCAGGTGAATCAGGTTGCACCATTGACCCGTGCGGAAGCGGTGCTGCAAAGCCCGAATGCCCTTGCGGCGGGCTCTATGCTGGGTGTCACGCCGGGTGGTTTTGAGCCACTGGCTGCGCATATGGTGCAGGGCGCTGTCAGTGACCTGACGCCAGGCAGCTACCGGGTGATTCTGGGGAATGGAATGGCACAGCAACTGGGCGTCAGAGTTGGCGACAAAGTTCGTCTGATGGTCACGAGTGTCAGTGTTTACACGCCGCTCGGCCGCATTCCCAGCCAGCGTAATTTCATCGTTGCCGGGATTTACTTCACCGGATCGGATGTTGATAAGTCACTGGTGCTGACCAATATTGAAGATGCCGGCCGGTTGCTGCGTTATAAACCCGGCGAGTTTTCAGGCTGGCGTCTGTTCCTTGAGGATCCATTCAGTGTCACGCAGCTTTCTCAAATGCCGTTGCCGGACAACTGGCAGTGGTCTGACTGGCGGGAGCAGCGAGGCGAGCTGTTTCAGGCGGTCAAAATGGAAAAGAACATGATGGGCCTGATGCTGGGACTGGTGGTTGGTGTGGCCGCGTTTAATATCATTTCCGCCCTGATCATGGTTGTGATGGAAAAACAGGCTGAAGTGGCAATTCTGAAAACTCAGGGCATGACCAGCCGTCAGATTCTGCTGACTTTTATGGTTCAGGGCGCCAGCAGTGGGGTGATTGGGGCATTAGCCGGCGGCATTCTCGGGACCATCCTCGCTTTGAATATTAACCCCCTGATGTCGCTGCTGGGGATCAACCTGGTCAATCTGGGCGGCGCTTTGCCGGTTGAGGTGAAGCCGTTACAGGTCGCAACAGTCATTTTTGGCGCAATCAGCCTGAGTTTATTAGCAACCTTATTTCCTTCTTACCGGGCGGCTTCCGTCCGTCCTGCAGAGGCCTTGCGTTATGAGTAATTCATTGTTGGTATGCCGAAACCTCTTCAAGGTGTACCGGGAAGCCCAACTGGAAACCCAGGTACTGAATGATATCAGCCTGGAAATCAATGCCGGGGAACTGGTGGCGATTGTCGGTTCGTCCGGTTCCGGTAAAAGTACCTTGTTGCATGTGCTGGGTGCGCTGGATGCGCCAACGAAAGGGGATGTGTTTTTCAAAGGCCAGAAACTCAACAGTATGAGTGCGAATAAACAGGCGAAAATCCGCAATCAGGATATTGGCTTTGTTTACCAGTTCCATCATCTGCTTGCGGACTTTACGGCAGAAGAGAACGTCGCGATGCCATTGATGATTGGCGGTGTTTCGGCTGTGAAGGCAATCGAGCAGGCCAGAAGCATCCTGGGTCAGGTCGGCCTGAGTCACAGATACAGTCATCGTCCTTCTGAACTGAGTGGCGGTGAACGTCAGCGTGTGGCGATAGCCCGTGCTCTGGTGAATAAACCCGCGCTGGTACTGGCCGATGAACCGACCGGAAATCTGGATCATAAAACAGCACTGGAGATTTATGACCTGATGCGCAAGTTGAACCGGGAGTCCGGAACGGCTTTTCTGGTGGTGACCCATGATAATGAACTGGCATCAAAGCTGGATCGCTGTCTCCACATGCAGGATGGTCAGCTGGCGGCGGTTGAGGTGGCCTGATGCGTCCATTGTCATTATTTATCGGCAGTCGCTTCAGCCGGGCCAGAAAACGCAACCGGATGGTGTCATTTATCTCCATTTCCTCCATTTTGGGGATCGCGGTGGGCGTGGCGGTCATTATTATCGGCCTGTCAGCCATGAATGGCTTTGAGCGGGAATTGCAAAACCGGGTGCTGGCTGTGATTCCGCACGGAGAACTGGAAGCTGTTCGCCCGCCTTTCACCGAATGGAAACCGGTACTGGAAACGGTTGAGCAGAATCAGCGGGTGAAGGCGGCTGCGCCTTATGTCCAGTTTACTGCGTTGCTGGAGAAAGGGACTCAGCTGAAAGCGGTCGAAGTCCGGGGCGTTGATCCGCTGCTGGAAACCCGGGTCAGTGCGCTGCCAAATTATGTGAAGGACAATGCCTGGCAGAATCTGAAAGCAGGTCAGAAGCAGATTATTCTGGGACAGGGCGTTGCAGATTTACTGGGCATTGGTGTCGGAGACTGGATTTCAGCCATGTTGCCGAACCGGGATGGTGGTCAGCAGCTTAAAGCGCCTAAGCGGATTCGGCTTCAGGTGGCCGGTGTTCTGGCGCTGGGGGGGCAAATCGATCATAACTTTGCTTTGGTTCCGCTGAAAGATGCGCAGGACTATCTGACCATGGGTGAGGGAATCTCGGGGATTGCGATTAATGTCGACCAGGTGCTGGATGCTACGGCCATTGTCAAAGAGGTCGGCATGACCCTGCCTGTTTATGTCTACCTGAAGAGCTGGACCCAGAAATACGGTTATTTGTACCGGGATATTCAACTGGTCCGTACCATTATGTATCTGGTGATGGTTCTGGTGATCGGTGTCGCTTGTTTCAATATCATCTCGACTCTGATGATGGCCGTGAAAGACCGGGCGGCAGATATTGCGATTCTGCGCACGATGGGCGCGGGCGATCGGCTGGTGCGGATGATTTTTGTCTGGCACGGATTGCTAGCAGGCCTGCTGGGGAGTCTGCTGGGCGCTGCGCTCGGTGCTTCCGTGGCGCTGAATCTGACGTCAATCGCACAGTTTGTCGAACGACTGATCGGACACAAGTTCCTGTCCGGGGATATTTACTTTGTGAATTTTCTGCCGACCCAGCTGGAATGGCAGGATGTTGTGCTGGTCATGGCGACGGCCACTTTGCTGAGCCTGCTGGCGACCTGGTATCCGGCCAGACGTGCCAGTGCATTACAACCGGCACAGGTATTGAGTGCGAAATAACCGTAGGGTTACGTGCAAAATGTGTGACATGCCCCGGAGCGGATGCAGACAGATTGTCTGATGTCTCCGGAAGCATGGTGCTGTGTCTTCCAGTTCGATTTCCAATAAAAAACCTCGCATTGCGAGGTTTTTTTGTATCGGTGCAGAATGCGGTTAACGGAAACGGCGTTTGTTCCAGCTGCGTACGACAGAATAGCGCCAGAATCCCCGGATACCAAAGTAGCCAACCAGCGCACAGATCGTGCCACAAACAAAACAGCCTAGCAGAAATGGCGGGCCAATCTGACTCATCTGCTCCTGCAGGAAGGCCCAGGACAGTTCGAAGTGGAACGACTGATAAGGCACATTCATTAACCACGCCCCGAGTTTATAGGCCGCATAAAACATGACGGGCATGGTAATGGGGTTCGTGATCCAAACGAGGGAGACGGAAAGCGGCAGGTTGACACCAAATAGTATGGCCAGACCGGCAGCCATGATCATCTGGCTCGGTAAAGGCACATAAGCCATAAACAGACCAACCGCAAATGCGCCTGAGGCAGAGCGGCGGTTCAGACACCACAGGTTAGGGTTATGCAGCACAGTACCAAACACTTTCAAAGCTTTATGGCTTTTAATCATTTCCGGGCTGGGCATGAAGCGTTTTATGAGTTGTTTTGGCATCGTATGTCGTTTTTTCTTTTGGCTGTATTCATCGGGTTGTCATGATGTACCAGATGACTGCCGGTTTATCTCTCGGGATTTTGTCACTTCACTTCTGGCCATCCTTGCCAGATTACATCTGCTTTATTACAGCCATGATTATCGGTGGAGCGATATACCTGTGTTTGCGATCCGTCATAATTTTGACGTTCGCGATGGGTGGGCTCTGGGCTTGGTTGATTGCAGCTGATTATAGTCAGACCGTGAACCGTCTTCCGCTGGAGCGCGGAAATATTATCATAACTGGCGAAGTTCGTAGCCTAATAAATCATAATATTCTTGATAAGAAATTCATTTTCTTAACTGAAACTGTGTCTGACCGCGATCTTCAGCGCAAAGAAAAGATACAGTTACAACTCGAATGGCCCAACGCACCTGTATTCAGACAAGGGCAGCGCTGGAAGTTCAATATTCGTGTGCGCCGTCCGAACGGACGTGTCAATGCGGCGGGATTTAATGCCGAACGATACGCCGTCGGAACCGGAATTCACGGAATTGGTACCGTGTTGTCCGGTCAGCTGTTGTCCGGGGTATCTGAGACCAGTCTTCGCCAGACCTGGTTCGAACAGGCGATAAAGCAGACAGAAACATTGCCTTATCAGGCCTATTTACTGGCACTGAGTTTTGGAGAACGGCAAGGGCTGGATCAACAGGACTGGACAATTCTCCGTGACAGCGGGCTGGCACATCTGATGGCAATTTCCGGGCTGCATATCGGACTGGTCGTCGCCTGGGGCTGGTGGGCCGGGAACCGCGTGCGTGGCGCATTGCCGGAACGTCAGGGGACATACTGGTTGCCGTTATGGCTGGCGCTCTTACTCGCCTTGGGGTATGCCTGGCTGGCCGGATTCAGTATACCGACCCAAAGAGCGCTGCTGATGTCCGCCCTCTGCTTATTGCTCATCCGGCTGGAAGTGGTCTGGAGTGGCATGCGAGTGTGGCTGCTGGTGTTCACGGTTTGTCTCTTCCTCAATCCGCTCGCAACATATTCGGCTGGTCTGTGGCTGTCTTTCGGCGCAGTGCTGGTGCTTTATCTGGCGAATGTCGGGGGGATCCGGCGCAGAAAAGGGATCTCGGTTTCTGGAGTCGCTGCCTGGCGAGAAAACTGCCGGGTATACATGTTGCTGCAACTGGTGTTACTGGGGCTGATGCTGCCATTACAATGGGTATGGTTTGGTGGGATTTCGCCGGTCGCGCCGCTCGTCAATCTGATGGCTGTACCCTGGGTCAGCCTGATCACTGTGCCTTTGGTCCTGCTGGCTGTTGTCACGCTGGCTTTTCCGTCAATCTCAGGGATGTTCTGGCAAATGGCAGACGGGTCACTTCACCCGGTGATGACCGTCGCGACTCTGACTTCGGGGACCTGGCTGCCGCTTTCTGATGGATTGTTCTGGTGCTTGCTGATTCTGATCGTCCTGCTGACGATGGGATGGTTTCTGCCCTGGCGTCAGTTCGCAGGCTTACATCTGAGTGTGGCGATTGTGCTGTGGGGAAGTTATACCGGATATAAAAGTTATCGCGTCCCGCCACAAGACTGGCAAATCGATATGCTGGATGTCGGACATGGTCTTGCCGTCATCATTCAGCGACATGGCCGGGCTGTTCTTTATGACACCGGAAACCACTGGCCGGGAGGCAGCATGGTGCTTTCCGTGGTAGAGCCAGTATTGCACCGGTGGGGCATTACCGGGCTCGATGGTTTCATGCTCAGTCACGCGGATGCTGACCATGCGGGTGGCACGGCAGATGTGCTGGAAAGACTTTCTCCTGACTGGCAACGAAGCAGCGACAGGCGTGAAGGTTTTGCCCCCTGTGTCCGCGGGCAAGCCTGGCGCTGGCTGGATTTGAGTTTTCAGGTGTTGTGGCCGCCAAAGCGGGTCGGGCGAGCAGCAAACCCGCATTCCTGCGTGATCCAGGTCAGTGATGCCCGGCTGAATCCTGAATCTCAGACAAGCCTGCTGTTAACCGGTGATATTGATGCCATTTCTGAACTCTTGCTGGCCCGGCTCGAACCTGAACTGAAAGCAGACATTTTACTGGTGCCACACCATGGCAGTAATACCTCGTCTACACAGACCTGGCTGCAATCGCTGCAAGCCCGTTACGCGTTGGTTTCAACGGGGAAATACAGCCCCTGGCCCTTACCATCAGTGCGGATCCGGGAGCGTTATCGCTCGCATGGCATCACCTGGCTGGACACGTCGGAAAGCGGGCAAATCAGTCTTCGTATCCATAAGGGAGAGATCACGGTGACACGTTACCGGCAGGATCACAGAACGGACTGGTATCAGGCATTGTTCAGACCGTGATATTGACTGAATGATCTGCAATTTGCTGTAAAAACAGGCGTGAGGCGCCTGCAGGCGTTGGCAACTGACTTGGTGCATTTCAAGTTAACGAGTAGAATAGCCGCCACTAACAGATAACAATCGGTTTTACATGACACAAGTTAACGATCAATCCACTTGGGATACGTTTAAACGACTCTGGCCTTCTATCAGTTTATATAAGACGGGGCTGATTGCCGCCGTTATCGCTCTGGTTGTCAATGCTGCCAGTGACGCACTGATGCTGTCGATGATCAAACCGTTGATGGACGAAAGTTTTGGCGGTCTGAACAGCGTGGAATCCAATTTCCTGGCAATGATGCCTTTTTATCTTCTTGGGTTGATGTTGGTTCGCGGATTGAGCGGCTTTGTTTCAACTTACTGTCTGTCCTGGGTGTCGGGCAACGTGGTGATGAATATGCGTCGCCAGGTGTTTAACCATTTCATGAAAATGCCGGTCAGCTTTTTTGATAAGGAATCGTCCGGTGCGCTGCTTTCCCGCATTACCTATGACAGCGAGCAGGTTGCTTCAGCAACCAGTGGCGCGCTGGTCAGCCTGGTCCGAGAAGGGGCAACCATCATTGCCTTAATGACCATGATGTTCTGGAACAGCTGGCAACTCTCCGCCATCTTACTGGTGATTGCGCCTGTGGTCGCCGTCAGTATCCGGATCGTCTCCAAGCGTTTTCGCCGCATTTCCAAAAACATGCAGGACACCATGGGGTCGGTCACTTCATCTGCCGAACAGATGCTGAAAGGACACAAAGTTGTGCTGAGCTACGGTGGTCAGCATGTTGAGCAATCCCGCTTTGAGAAAGTCAGTAACAGTATGCGTCAGCAAACCATGAAGCTGGTTTCTGCGCAGGCGATCGCCAACCCGGTTATTCAGATTATTGCGTCGATGGCTCTGGTTGCTGTGCTGCTGCTGGCTAATACAGAAAGCCTGCGCAGCGAACTGACACCGGGAACTTTTGCGCTGGTATTTGGTGCGATGTTCGGCATGATGCGTCCGTTAAAAGCGCTGACCAATGTAACGTCTCAGTTCCAGCGTGGTATGGCCGCCTGTCAGACCCTGTTTGGCCTGATTGAAATGGAAACTGAAAAAGATCACGGTACATACGTTGCTGAACGTGTAAAAGGGGATGTCACTTTCAAAGACGTGACCTTCACTTATCCGACTAAAGACACCCCCGCACTTCGTCAGGTCAGCTTTGATCTCCCTGCCGGTAAAACGCTGGCACTGGTCGGCCGCTCCGGTTCAGGAAAAAGTACTATTGCGAACCTGCTGACACGTTTCTATGACATCGATTCCGGTGTTATTACCATCGATGGCCGTGATATTCACGAATACAAGCTGGCCAATCTGCGTGATCAGGTCGCGATTGTCTCCCAGAATGTCCACCTGTTTAACGACTCGATTGCCAACAATATCGCATATGCCAGCGGCGATCGTTACAGCCGCGCAGATATTGAAAAAGCGGCTGAACTGGCTTATGCCATGGACTTCATTCAAGGCATGGAACAGGGGCTGGATACGGTTATCGGTGAAAACGGTGTCAGCTTGTCCGGTGGTCAGCGTCAGCGTATCGCCATTGCCCGTGCACTGCTGCGTGATGCGCCTATTCTGATTCTGGATGAGGCAACTTCGGCACTGGATACCGAATCTGAGCGTGCGATTCAGGCGGCACTGGATGAGCTGCAGAAAGACAAAACGGTTCTGGTGATTGCACACCGTCTGTCGACGATCGAGAATGCTGATGAAATTCTGGTGGTGGATGAAGGTGAAATTATTGAGCGCGGTGTGCATGCGCAGTTGCTGGAAAAAGACGGCGCCTATGCACAGCTGCATCGCATTCAGTTTGGCGACTGAGCAGGCACCTCATGGCGAACCTGATCGAAAAAATCTGGTTTGAGCGCCACCCGGCCGGGTGGGCGCTTGCACCCGTGTTCTGGCCATTGAGCAAGCTCTTTGGCTGGCTGAGCCGGTCCCGCCGGCAGGCTTATCAGAACGGAAAGAAGCAGGCTTACCGCGCCTGTGTACCTGTGGTGGTTGTGGGTAATATTACCGCCGGAGGTAATGGCAAGACTCCGGTGGTGATTTGGCTGGTCGAGCAGCTTCAGGCTCAGGGCATGAAAGTCGGCGTGGTCTCCCGTGGCTATGGCGGTAAATCTGCACATTATCCGTTGCGGCTGACCGCACAGACAACCACGGCTGAAGCCGGTGATGAGCCTGTGCTGATCGCGCGTCGTACCGGCGCTCCGGTCGTGGTGGCGCCTCAACGATCTGAAGCAGTCAAAATGCTGGAAAATGAGGTCGATGTGATTATCACGGATGACGGTCTTCAGCATTATGCTCTCAGCAGGGACATCGAAATTGTCGTAATTGACGGCAAGCGCCGCTTTGGCAATGCCATGCTTATTCCAATGGGGCCGCTCCGTGAAACGTGTGACAGACTGAAGGACGTTGATTTCCTGATCTGTAACGGCGGAGATGCCAAGCCGGGTGAAATCAGTATGCAGCTGGAGCCCGAAATGATGGTGAATCTCGTGACAGGGGAACATCGCCCCGCAGAACGTTTGCAGGATGTTGTTGCAATGGCGGGTATCGGTCATCCGCCCCGTTTTTTCGCTACACTGAACGCATTAGGACTGACCCCTGTCCATTGCCAGTCTTTTCCGGATCATCAACCGTATACAGTTGAAGCATTGAGCGAGCTGGAGAAGTTGGGCCAGCATCTGGTTATGACGGAAAAAGATGCGGTGAAATGTCAGGATTTCGCTCAGCCAAACTGGTGGTATCTGCCTGTCAGAGCCCGGTTGTCTGAACCGGAGTCGACAGAATTGTTGAATCAAATTAAAAAAGTGAAGGAAGAATATGGATCATCGTCTGCTTGAAATCGTTGCTTGCCCGGTATGTAAAGGCAAACTGCACTTTGATAAAGACAATCATGAGCTGATCTGCAAATTTGATCGTCTGGCTTATCCGATCAAAGACGGCATCCCGGTTCTTCTGGAGCCAGAAGCACGGACTCTGAGTGCGGAAGAGGTGATGTAATGTCATTTACGGTCATTATTCCGGCTCGCTATCAATCGTCACGTCTGCCGGGTAAACCGTTGGCTGATATTGCCGGAAAGCCGATGATCCAATGGGTCTACGAGCAGGCCAGCAAAGCAGGCGCAAAACAGGTGATTGTTGCAACAGATGATCAGCGTATTGCGGATACTGTGAAAGGCTTTGGTGGCGAGGTCTGCATGACGCGGGCTGATCATGATTCAGGGACTGAGCGTCTGGCCGAGGTGGTCGAAAAGTATCAGCTCGCTGCAGATGAAATTGTCGTGAATGTGCAGGGGGATGAGCCTTTAATTCCGCCGAGCATTATTCGTCAGGTAGCGGATAACCTTGCACACAGTATCGCGCCGATGGCGACACTGGCCGTTGAAATTGACCATGCTGATGAAGTCTTTAACCCGAATGCGGTGAAAGTTGTCACGGACAAAAATGGTTACGCGCTTTATTTCAGCCGTGCATCGATTCCATGGGATCGCGATAACTTCGCAAAACGCCCGCAGGAGATTCATCAGAACCTGCTGCGTCACATTGGGATTTATGCCTACCGGGCGGGTTTCATCAACACTTACATCCATTGGGAGCCCAGCACACTCGAGAAGATCGAGTCGCTGGAGCAACTGCGTGTGCTCTGGCATGGTGAGAAAATCCATGTCGATGTCGCGATTGAGCCGCCGCCAGCTGGTGTAGACACACCGGAAGATCTGGAAAAAGTCCGTTTGCTGATTCAGTAAACACGACATTCAACAGCCGGTCATCAGACCGGCTTTTTGCACGTCTTGACCATTCATATACAACCATTCTTAGCAACTGATTTCACATCAGTGACTCATGGTGCAGATTTCTCCTTTTTATTCGTTATAAAATAAGTTGCTTATCAGGTGGCGGTGTTGGACTTGTGATTGCTCCGATGCTTTACCCAAATCTGACGCTTCATATGGCGACAAATGCAGGTTAACGATGGAAAAGATTTCTCGGAGAGGTTTACTGAAAGGTGCTGTGATTGCCGGTGTTGCGGGTGCCACAGGCGCGTGGTGGCTCAATGCCGGGCAAACGCCGAAGGAGGCTTTGGACAACATGTTCAATGATGCTTTAACGGATCTGCCTGCCGCATCAATTAGCGCCGCTTTGATCAAAAATGGCCAGATGGTTTGGGGAAAAGGTTTTGGTTATCAAAACTTGGATAGCGGCGTGCCTGCAACGCTGGATAGTATCTGGCCGTCACTGGGTTCAGTCTCTAAATTGATCACCTGGACAGCCTTGATGCAACTGGTGGAAAACGGCAAGGTTGATCTGCATGGTGATGTCAGTGGTTATTTGGGCTTTCCGTTGAGAAATCCTGATTATCCGGAAACACCGATTACGCCTTATCATCTGCTCACGCACAGTTCTTCTTTGTCGACTCGAAGGATGACGTCAGCGCCGGACAGTATGGCCGATTTTTTCTGCTCGGCAGAAGGAGGGACATTAAAGGATTGGGTCGACACAAACATTGCCCCGGACGGTTTGAAAACCGATCTGAAAAAAGTGTTTGATCCCTATCGGCCCGGTGATTTCCCACAGTTGACTGCAGATCCACTGGGTGTGATTTCCGGCTACTCAAATCTGAATGCGATGGTGGCGGCATACCTCATTGAGCAGGTCAGCCAGATGTCTTTTGAATTCTATACTCGTCGTTTTATTTTTGAACCCATCTCGGCCACAGACATGGCGTGGACTACGAGTACCTTGGATCAACAACGGCTGATAACACCTTACGAAGCGAAGCGTAGCCCGCGGCCACCTGTCATGGCGGTCTATACCAATACCATGAGAGAGAAAGGTTACCTGAGTTCTGTCGAAGTACAGATGAATCGTGACGAAGCCTATTATGCCTTTACCCAATGTGAATATGATTCGCCATTTAATGCTGCGGGCTTGCTCGGGAGTTCAACAGTATCACTGGTCTCTTTTCTGTGTGCTTTTCTGCCTTCTAATCATGCGGCACAGCCTTTACTCAAAGTGGAGACCATGCAGCAATTATGGCAAATGCAGCGTCTGGATCCACTCACCGGGAGTGCTATTGGCCTGGGATGGTTTCGATTCCCATGGGGCAGGAATGAAGTTTTTTGGGGACATGACGGCGGCGGACCGGGAATTTTATCCCGGGTCATGATTGATCCTTATTCTGGTGATGGGCTGGTTTTGTTGCTGAATAACTTCTTTATAGATTTCAGAAAGCGTGCCGCGTTGCTCGATCAGCTGGTGAAAATGCTGAAGAAGTTCTAGCCGGAAATTGTCCTGAATTTCATTCAATCCCGGAGGCGTATTGCCTCCGGTCGCGTTTGGGTTGATATGAATCTTCCGGTATCAGAAGAAACCCAGCGGATTCACATCGTAGCTCACCAGCAGGTTTTTGGTGTTCTGATAGTGATCCAGCATCATCTTGTGGGTTTCACGGCCAATCCCGGATTTCTTATAGCCGCCAAAGGCTGCATGAGCGGGGTAGGCGTGGTAGCAGTTGACCCAGATCCGGCCAGCTTCGATTTGCCGGCCCATGCGATAAACGCGGTTGGCGTCCCGTGTCCACACCCCGGCCCCTAAGCCGTATTCGGTGTCATTGGCAATTGCCAGTGCTTCGGCTTCGTCCTTGAAGGTGGTAATCGCAATCACAGGGCCGAAAATTTCTTCCTGAAACACCCGCATTTTGTTGTGACCTTTGAGCATGGTCGGTGCGATGTAATAGCCGGAAGCAATCTCGCCGGACTGCACTGCCACATCACCGCCCAGTAAGACTTCAGCACCTTCCTGACGGCCGATTTCGAGATAGCTCAGGATTTTGTCGAACTGCTCCTGAGATGCCTGCGCGCCGACCTGAGTGTCGGTATCCAGCGGATTGCCTTGTTTGATGGTACTGGCTCGTTCAACAACTTTGGCGATGAACTTGTCGTAGACTGATTCCTGCACCAGAACCCGGCTCGGACAGGTGCAGACTTCACCCTGATTGAAGAAGGCCAGCAGCAAACCTTCGACACATTTATCCAGATAGGCATCTTCGTGATCGAAAATGTCTTCAAAGTAAACATTCGGTGATTTCCCGCCCAGCTCAACGGTAGACGGGATCAGGTTTTCTGCAGCGCATTTCAGAATGTGATGACCCACATCCGTCGAACCGGTAAAGGCCAGTTTGGCAATGCGTTTGCTGGTTGCCAGTGCCTGACCGGCTTCGCTGCCGAAGCCGTTGATGACGTTCACGACACCCGCCGGAATCAAATCACCGATGGTTTCCAGCAACACCAGAATGGAGGTTGGGGTCTGTTCGGCGGGCTTTAGAACCACACAGCACCCGGCGGCAATGGCTGGTGCCAGTTTCCACGCGGCCATCAGCATCGGGAAGTTCCAAGGAATGATCTGACCCACCACGCCGACCGGCTCAGGGAAATGATAGCTGGCGGTGTTGGCATCTAATTCAGCGGCGGTGCCTTCCTGCGCCCGGATACACCCGGCAAAGTATCTGAAATGATCGACCACCAGTGGCAGGTCTGCAGCCAGTGTTTCCCGAACGGGTTTGCCGTTTTCCCAGCACTCTGCAATGGCCAGCATTTCGAGGTTGGCTTCAATTCGGTCGGCAATTTTCAGCAGAATATTGGAACGCTCGGTCACACTGGTTGTGGCCCATTTGGCTCGCGCTTCATGGGCCGCATCCAGTGCCAGTTCAACATCGGCCGCACCGGAACGGGCAACCTGACAATAGGCCTTGCCATTGACCGGTGACACATTGTCGAAGTATTGGCCGGAGACAGGTTTGACCCATGCACCGCCAATGTAATTGTCGTAATGGGATTTGAATTGGATGAGCGCGTCAGCGGAACCCGGTTGAGCGTAGATCATAGCAATATCCTTTTCCTGTGGTTTCAAACCTTGACGAATCACCCGTCTTTTCAATGCGATAGACAAAAGGGTGATGTTTACTTTCCCGATTCACAACGCAAGTTGCGGGCCAACGCGGCGGGCTTGTTGTTAAATAAATGTAAAGCTATGATGAATCAAATATTATTAAAAACGGTGCCGCTTCGGGCGCTGAACTGTTGTCCGCTGCCAGTGTTCCATTCTTTCTCAGAGAGGGATGGAACACTGTCCCAAAATGGAACACTTGATCATGCCGACACTTGCAAGCCGGGATCCCGCCGACTGGCTGTCCGAATCATGGCACCGATGCCAGATTGCCGGGCTGAGAGAGAGCCAGCTGCCTGAAAATATCCGTCTGGAACACACCCAGCTGGATGAGCGTCGCTCAGATGCTGCTGATTTGATTGCAGCCGTCGAACATAAGGCGGTGCCATTGTTCAATCAGGTTTTTGCCGGAACCAACAGCCGGTTGCTGCTGGGCGACACCGAAGGGGTGATTATCAAGTCCTGGGGACAGTCCCGATTCGAGCAGCGATTAACCGGCATTGCGCTTGAGTCCGGTGTGTGCTGGCAAGAGCGGTTGAAAGGGACGAATGCCATCGGCAATGCACTCACCGAAAAACAGTTCATTACTGTGGTCGGTGATCAGCATTTCATTCGCCAGCACCGTTTTATCAGTTGCTCGGCAGGGCCGGTTTTCAGTCCGTCTGGTGAGCTGATTGGGGTGCTGGATATTACCAGCGAACAGCAGGTGCACTCCGACCAGACCCGGCTGTTTGTTCAGCATATGGTGCAACAAGTGGAAAATATGTTGTTGTGTCAGTTGCCGGAAGCCAGCATACGCATTGATCTGGCGTGCGATCAGACTTTGTTGCACACCGGCTGGCAGGGCATTCTGGTGGCCAATGAACAAGGGAAGATTCTGGCTTATAACAGTGTTGCCGAGCGCTTGCTGGGTCAACGTCCTGTGCTGGGCCGTGATATTGATGCGCTGGTGGCGTCCCGGCGGAGTACCCGGCATGCCCTGCCACTGGTTTTTCAGCGGAAAATGATGAAACCGGCACAGAAAAAAAACAGCATCTCATCTCGTCAGTTATGGTCACCGGCCTGCCCGTTGCATCATGGTGATGACCGGGTTGAACTGGCCTGGCAGCAAGCCTGTAAACTGATTGATAAAGACGTTAACTTGTTGGTGCTGGGTGAAACCGGTGTCGGGAAAGGGGAGTTCGTCAAACAGCTCCATCAGCACAGTGCCAGACGGCATGCCCCTCTAGTTTCCGTGAACTGTGGCGCGCTGCCGCAAAATCTGATTGAGTCTGAGTTGTTTGGGTATGTGCCAGGCGCTTTTACCGGTGCCAGCCGACAGGGGCAGCAAGGACGGATCCGACAGGCGGATCAGGGGATTTTGTTTCTGGATGAAATTGCTGAATTGCCATTATCCGCCCAAACCCGCCTGCTGCATGTTTTGCAGGAAAAAGAAGTGATGCCAGTGGGGGCAACCCAGTCTGTGAAAGTGGACATCCGGATTATTGCCGCGACCCATAAAGACCTGGCCCAAGCGGTTTCAGAAGGGCAGTTTCGGGAAGATTTGTATTACCGGCTCAATGGCTTGATTCTCTGTTTACCGCCATTGCGGGAGCGGCAGGACAAAGCCGAACTGATCGAGGCGATTTTGCTGCAATACAGTGATGCGACCTTGCAGATTTGCTCTGAGTTATCAGACCGGCTGGCCGGATATCACTGGCCCGGGAATATTCGAGAACTGGACAATATGCTGAAAGTGGCCGCAGCACTGGCAGAAGGCGACTCTATACTGACGCTGGCACATTTGCCGCAGCATTTCGCGGCTCAGTTACCGGCTGCAACTAGTGCGGGTCAGATCAGCAAAGGTGTGAAAAAACTGGAAGCGACCATTTCCGGGACGCTGCTGGAAACCTATCAGGCCAATCACGGTAATATTTCCCGGACTGCAAAGATATTGGGTATCAGCCGCAATACCCTGTATCGCCGTCTGCGTAAGCTGGGTATTCAGGTGTAGTCAGTGACAAAAAAGAAACGCCAGACAAGAAATAGCCCGGCCAAAAGACCGGGCTGTTTTGTTCTCTAGGAGAGGTTTCAGAGCATGCTCTGAGCGTTAAGCGTTGACGCGCTCACCGCTGATTTCTTCATCCTGCTCGAAAACGCTGTGGTCAGCCTGACCCAGTACCCGGGAGGTGATGGTTCCGGCAGTCATCGAACCGCTCACGTTTACGGCGGTACGGCCCATATCAATCAGGGGTTCGATTGAAATCAGCAGGCCAGCCAGTGCAACCGGCATATCCAGCGCAGACAGAACAATCAGTGCAGCAAAAGTCGCGCCGCCGCCTACACCGGCAATACCGAATGAGCTGATGGTGACAATTGCGATCAGCGTCAGCATGAAGCCAGGATCCATTGGGTTGATGCCGATGGTTGGCGCAATCATCACAGCCAGCATGGCAGGATAGAGACCGGCACAGCCGTTCTGGCCCATGGTGGCACCGAATGAAGCCGAGAAGTTTGAAACAGCTTCGCCATTCCCCAGTTTTTTGACCTGCGTTTCAATGTTCAGGGGCAGGGTGCCTGCACTGGAACGGGAAGTGAACGCGAATGTCAGGACTGGCAGAATCTTTTTCAGGAAGCGGATCGGGTTGACACCAATGCCGGACACCAGCAGCAGGTGCATCACCAGGATCAGTCCCAGACCAACGTAGGAGGCAACGACAAAGTTCAGCAGGTTCAGGATGTCGCTGTAGTTAGAACCGGCAACCACTTTGGTCATCAGGGCCAGCACGCCATACGGGGTGAGCGCCAGTACCATACGTACCAGCGTCCGGACCACTTCCTGTGCCACATTGACGAATGTTTCCAGGCTCTTGCCCAGTTCCGGCTGCGTGCGGATAACCGTCAGGCTGGCAACACCAACAAAAGCCGAGAAAATTACGACTGCGATGGTAGACGTCGGGCGGCTGCCCGCCAGATCAGCAAACGGATTGGCCGGGAAGAAAGAAATAATCATGTCCGCCAGGGACAGCGTTTCAACCGAGGTCAGGCGCGTTTGCAATGCTTCGCCACGCGCAATTTCACGGGCACCCTGAACAATGCCTTCGGCACTCAGGCCAAACAGGTTGCTGACCAGAATACCAATCAGCGCAGAGGCCGCTGTCGTTGCCAGCAGGATACCAATGCTCAGACCGGCAATTTTGCCCAGTGAGCCTGCGTTTTTCACTTTCACAATGGCTGCAATAATGGAAACCATGATCAGCGGCATCACAATCATTTTCAGCAGGCTGACATAACCAGAACCAACAATGCCGACATATTTCAGCGTTGTGGCGATGGTGTCATTCCCTTCACCATAGAAAAACTGCAGTGCAGCACCAAACACAACACCCAGCCCAAGGCCAGTGAACACACGTTTGGACAGTGTTTGCTCACGTTTCTGCTGTTGAACCAGCAAGGCGATCAGCAGTGCAAAAATCGCCAGATTGATGACCAGATACATATTTCTCTCTACTTAAAGGGGTTCAGTCTGTATGGAAAGTCGCACAGGGCAGTGCGCAGAACTGTATAAAATTTTCCTGCATCATAGGGATTAAGCGACGCAGAAGAAATGGCTGCTCATTACTTTGACTATTCAAAAATGGAACATGTTAAAACCAAACAGAATATGGATGCATTCATGTTCAAGTTGAAGTAAAAAAGCGCTTTTTTGGGGAGGAGCAGCCAGGAAGTACCTGGCTGTGAGTTGGTCGGGCTGAAGGGATCAGGCGGTCGTGTCTTCAGAGACAGGCTGAACCACATTCACGGGACCGGCGCTGTCGGCCATGTCACGCAGTTTTTGCCACCACTGGCCGAGGGTTTCATGCCAGAAGCGTTCGGTCTGCTCGAGGTACTGTGCTTTCGGCGCGTACTTCAGCCATGGCTGGTGAATTTTATTGCTGGCCAGAAAATTGGTCGGGGCCGGAATCGGGTCCAGGCCTGCCAGTTTAAATTCTGTGATAGCGCGCGGCATGTGACTGGCAGAGGTCACCAGAACCAGGCTTCGTTTCCCGACCACCGAAGCGGCCTGGAAGGCTTCTTCCCAGGTATCTTTGGCCGTTTCAAGCAGCAGGACGTCCAGTTTGTTCACGCCCAGGGCCGTTGCGACTTTCGCCATCATCCGTGCCTGGCTGATCTCCGTTCCGCCGTCATACCCGGAGAGGATAATTTTAGAGCCCGGAGAGAGGTTGTGAATGCGGATTGCTTCTGCCAGACGCATCAGAGAAGCGCGGGACAGTTCCGAGGTCATTGGTAACTCTTTGTCGACCACATGACTGTTGCCCAGCACCATGATGTAATCAACCGGTTGTCCGGATGGAATATAGCCTTTGTATTCTCGCTCCAGCGGTCTGAGCAGATGGGTCGAGATAGGCTGGAATGCCACCAGGAAAATACCTAGCAGGGAGATGCTCAGCAGCCAGGAGGCCAGTTTCTGTCGGCGTGTAAACCAAAGTACCATCAGACCGGTAACACCGATAATCAGCAGCAGTGGCAGAGGCATCAGAAAAGCCGACAAGATTTTTTTCAGTTCAAACATATCAGGTCGTCCGAAATTTCAGCAATTGAGCTTGAAAACGTGCTCCAAGCCTTTATTCCTCTAAAGCTTGTGACACAATAAGCGTCTGACAAGAACGCTATCATAACGAAAACTGACGTGATCAGAGACCGAAATTTTGATGATTTAGCCCAAAAGTTCTCAGAAAACATCTACGGTACAGCAAAAGGGCTGATCCGTCAGACTGTCGTATGGCAAGATTTGGAGCAGATTTTACATACCCTTGACGTGGCTTCGGCCAGTCAGGGCGCATCATTGCACGTCCTGGATGCCGGTGGTGGCATGGGGCAGCTCTCGCAGTTGATTGCGAAACTGGGTCACCGGATTACTTTATGTGATCTTTCTGGAGAAATGCTGAAACTGGCCCGCGAGGAAATTGCTAAAAATGGCTTGCTTGAGCAATATCGACTGGTTCACTGTCCGGTACAGCAGATCGATGAATATCTGGATGAGCCTGTTGATTTGATTCTGTTCCATGCCGTGATGGAATGGCTGACAGACCCGCGCGCAGCGCTGGAAACGCTGATGAATCAGGTCAAACCGGGCGGGATCATCTCCGTGATGTTTTACAACTATAACGGCCTGATGTTTAAGAACCTGATTTGCGGCAACCTGACCCATGTTGAACAGGGCATGCCTCACCGAAAACGATTTAAGCTTCAGCCGCAATCGGCACAGAAGCCTGAAGAGGTGTATGCCTGGCTCACGGAAGGCGGTTTTAACATTTTAGGCAAAACCGGTGTGCGGACTTTTCACGACTATATGCGGACCAGCCGTGTCGGTGAATTCAGTCTGGAACAATTGCTGGCGATGGAGCAGAAAATCTGCCGTCAGGAACCGTATTTATCGTTGGGGCGCTATATTCACGTTTACGCCCAAAAGCCGTTGCAGTAAGCAAATGACTTCTTTGTCTGTTGCATGCAATAAATCTAACAAATAAGGACAACGGATGAGTGACCAATCCCAGACCGTTCCTGAGCTGGTGACGTGGGTGAAACAGCATGAATTCGCCCTGAACCTGTCCACGGAAAGGCTGGCATTTTTACTGGCGGTTGCTGTATTGAGCGGCGAGCGCCTGGATGAAGAGCTGGGGGAAGGTGAACTGGTTGATGCGTTCAAAATTGTGAGCGATCTGTTTGACCAGTCGAAAGACACCCTGGTGTTTCGTGCCAACAATGCAATCAATGAGCTGGTACGTCAGCGTTTGATTTCCCGTTTTACCAGCGAAATGACCGAAGGTGCAAATATTTACCGGCTCAGTCCGCTGGCGCTGGGGATTGCCGATTATTACTCACGCCATCGTGAGTTTTCATCGATGAAGCTGTCGATTCAGCTTGCCATGGTGGCCGATGAATTGAACAAGGCAGCGGTCGCGGCCCATGAAGGCGGCGATGACAAGCACTGGAAATTGAACGTTTATGCGGTGCTGAAATATTCAGTCGCTGAGATTTTCGATCGGATTGATCTCAACCAGCGCACCATGGACGAGCAACAGCAGCAGGTCAAACAAGACATTGCTGAGCTGCTGAACCAGGACTGGCGCGCGGCGATTACGAACTGTGAAAGCCTGCTGAATGAAACCTCCAGCACCCTGCGTGAACTTCAGGATACCCTTCAGGCGGCGGGAGACCAACTGCAAACTCAGCTTCTGGCCATTCAGGATGCGGTCGTTTCCGAACCTGAGCTGGATCTGGCGTATATCGACGGCATGGTGTATTCCCTGCAAGCCAAGCTGGACCGCATTATTAATTGGGGGCAGCAGGCGATAGACCTGTGGATCGGATATGACCGTCATGTGCATAAGTTCATCCGTACCGCTATCGATATGGATAAAAACAGGGCCTTCAGTCAGCGCCTGCGCCAGTCTGTCGCAGAATTTTTTGATGCGCCCTGGCAGCTGACTTATGCGGACGCCGAGCGTCTGCTGGATATGCGTGATGAGGAACTGGTCCTGCGTGATGACGAAGTGACCGGGATCGTCCCTGATTCGGTGGAATTTGAAGAACTGAGTCAGGTCAATGATCAGCTCTCCGAAAAAATTGCCGCCATGCTGGATATCCATAAATCACAGGGAACTGCGATCAATCTGGGTTCTGTGATCCGGGAGTATCTGGCCCAGCATCCGCATGCTCAACATTTTGATTTAGCTCGTATTATTGTCGATCAGGCCGTGAGATTAGGCTATTCAGAGTCTGACTTCACCGCCATCCAGCCTGACTGGGAACTGATCAACGACTACGGAGCCAAGGTACAAGCCAATGTCATTGACAAATATTGAAGAATTTATGCCAGAGAATCTGGCAAAGGCCATCGCCAACCCATTGTTTCCGGCACTGGATAACGCCCTGCGCTCTGGTCGTCATGTTTCCAGCGAAGATCTGGATAACCATGCGTTCCTGCTGGAATTCGAGCAGGACCTGATGCTGTTCTACAAGCGCTATAACGCGGAACTGGTGCGCGCACCGGAAGGTTTCTTTTACCTGCGTCCGCGCTCAACATCTCTGATCAGCCGATCGGTTTTGTCTGAACTGGATATGCTGGTGGGCAAAGTCCTGTGTTTCCTGTACCTGAGCCCGGAACGACTGGCGCATGAAGGCATCTTCACCAATCAGGAACTCTTTGATGAACTTCTGTCACTGGCAGACGAAAAGAAGCTGATGAAGCTGGTGACCAACCGTGCTACGGGTTCAGACCTGGATCGCGAAAAGCTGTTCGACAAAGTCAAAACCTCTCTGCGCCGTATGCGTCGTCTGGGGATGGTCATTATGCTGGGTGATTCCGGTAAATTCCGGATTAGCGAAGCCGTATTCCGCTTTGGTGCGGATGTGCGGACCAGCGAAGACATTCGTGAAGCCCAGCTGCGCCTGATCCGCGACGGTGAAGCCGTGGTGCATCAGCAGCCACCAACACAATCCAGCCTGATTGATGAAATGCAGGGCGAGGATTCAGAAAGCGAAGAACAAACGGAGCAGGAGGAGCAAGCCTGATGGAGCGCGGTAAGTATCAGTCTCTGACCATGGTCAACTGGAACGGCTTCTTTGCCCGTACCTTTGATATTGACCAACTGGTGACCACACTTTCCGGCGGTAACGGTGCGGGTAAGTCCACCACCATGGCCGCTTTTATCACGTCTCTGATCCCGGATCAGAGCCTGCTGCATTTCCGGAATACCACAGAAGCGGGCAGTTCGTCTGCCTCCCGTGACAAAGGTCTGCACGGTAAGCTGAAGCCGGGCGCCTGTTATTCAGCACTGGATGTGGTGAACTCGAAAAACCAGCGCGTGATTTTTGCAGTGAAGCTGCAACAGGTCGCGGGCCGGGATAAGAAAGTCGATATCAAACCTTTCCTGATTCAGGGGCTGCCGGCAGCGGTGAAACCAACGGATGTGCTGATGGAAACCCTGTCTGAGAATCAGGCGCGGATCCGTCAGCTCAATGAAGTGAAAGACGCGGTTTCTCAGTATGAAGGCGTGCAGTTTAAAACCTTCAGCTCAGTTACGGACTATCACACTCAGATGTTTGAGTTTGGTGTGCTGCCGAAGAAACTGCGCAACAGCACGGATCGCTCAAAATTCTACCGTCTGATTGAAGCCTCTCTGTACGGCGGTATTTCCAGTGCAATTACCCGTTCTCTGCGCGACTACCTGCTGCCGCATAACTCCGGCGTGAAAAAAGCATTCCAGGATATGGAAGCGGCGCTGCGTGAAAACCGCATGACACTGGAAGCGATCAAAGTCACTCAGAATGACCGCGATCTGTTCAAGCACCTAATCACCGAAGCAACCAACTATGTTGCTGCGGACTATATGCGTCATGCCAATGAGCGCCGCTCCAAACTGGAGCAGACGCTGAACCTGCGTGGCGAACTGCTGGGTTCTCGCAATACGCTGATTGATCAGCAGCAGGTGTTCAGCAATATGTCGCAGGAACTGGACGAGCTGAAAGACAACGAAAGTGCACTAGAGCAGGATCATCAGGCCGCTTCTGACCACCTGCAACTGGTTCAGACGGCGGTTCGTCAGCAGGAAAAAATTGAGCGCTATCGTGACGATCTGCTCGAGCTGACAGAACGCCTGGAAGAGCAGGTGATGATTGTCGAGGAAGCGGCAGAGCAGCTGGCGATGGTCGAAGAACAGGCCATGCTGAGTGAAGAAGAAGTGGACAGCCTGAAGTCTCAGCTGGCCGATTACCAGCAGGCGCTGGACACGCAGCAAACCCGTGCACTTCAATATCAGCAGGCGGTTCAGGCACTGGAGAAAGCCCGCGCGATTACCGGCGATACTGAGCTGGATAAAGACAATGCCAATGAACTGCTGAGCCATTTAAAGCAGCAGCAAGAGGGGAAAACGACCGCTCTGCTGGCGCTGAAACACAAACTGGATATGTCAGCGGCTGCGGCACAGCAGTTTGAGAAAGGTCTGCAACTGGTGATCACCATTGCCGGTGCCGTGGATCGCGCTTCAGCCGGTCAGAAAGCCCGTGAATTGCTGGCTACCGGCCGTGAGATGCGCATGATTGCCCAGCGCAGCGAGCAGCTGAGTGCGCAATACCGCGATCTGGAACGCAATATGCGACACCAGCGTCAGGCGCAGGAGCTGGCTGATACCTATACCAAACGCTTTGCGGTTGAACTGGATAGTGAACTTGCACTGGCAGAAGAACAGGCCCGCCACGAAGCCACGCTGGAAAGTCTGGAACAAAACCAGTCTGAACTGGTGGAAAAACGCAGTGAACTGCGCCGTCAGGAGCAGCAGCTGTCCCAGCAAATGACAGAGCTGGAAGGCAAGGCGCCAGCCTGGATTGCAGCCAGTGATGCGCTGGAAAAACTGGCGGAGCAGTCCGGTCAGGATCTGTATGACAGTCAGGCGGTGATGACAGCCATGCATCAGACGCTGGAAGCCGAGCGTGAAGCGATTCATACCCGTGACAAACTGGCGATCCGCAAGCAGGACGTTGAGCATGAAATTGAGCGTCTGGCGCTGCCGGGCGGGAGTGATGACTCACGTCTGCGTGTGATTGCGGAAGTGCTTGGCGGCACTCTGCTGTCTGAAATTTATGATGACATTACCATTGATGATGCGCCGTATTTCAGTGCCATGTATGGTCCGGCCCGTCATGCGATCGTTGTTCAGGATCTGCAGGCGGTGCGTGAAAAACTGGCGGAGCTGGATGACTGCCCGGATGATCTTTATATCATCGAAGGGGATGCCGATTCGTTTGACGACAGCAGCTTTGTGGTTGATGAGCTGGAAGGCGCCGTTTGTGTTCAGCTGAACGAACAACAGTTACGTTATTCACGTTTCCCGAAAGTCCCGTTGTTTGGCCGCGCGGCACGTGAACAGCGTCTGGAAATACTGCGTGAAGAACGGGATCAGGTTGTTGAAGATCACGCCAAGGCATCCTTTGATGCACAGAAACTGCAGCGTTTGTATCAGAGCTTTAATGCCTTTGTTGCCAGTCATCTGGCCGTCGCTTTTGATGCGGATCCGGAAGAAGCTATTCGCGTGGCCCGCGAGCAACGGAATCAGATTCAGCGTCAGCTGGGTGATACCGAAGCGACCGAACAACAGCAGCGCAGTCAACTGACGGCAGCGCGTGAAGGTCTGTCTCTGCTGGCGAAATTGCAGCCTGTCGTGGGCATGCTGGAAGATGACACACTGGCAGCACGACTGGAAGAGGTTGAGCAGCAACTGTCTCAAATCGACGAAGCACGTCATTATCTGGAGCGTCACGGTAAAGCGTTGGATGAACTGGAAGGTCTGGTGTCTGCACTGGATGCTGACCCGGAGCGTTTCGATGCGATGCAGAGCGAATACCAGGAAGCCGATCAGGCGCTGCAAACGCTGAAGAGTCAGATCTTTGCCCTGTCGGATCTGGTCGAGCGCCGTCACCACTTTGGCTATGCCGACGCGGTTGAGCTGCTGAGCAAGAGCTCTGAGCTGAACGAACAGCTCAAATCGAAACTTGAAGCGGCAGAACGTGAACGGACGCGTCAGCGTGAAAACCTGAAGCAGTCGCAGACGCAGAATAACCAGTACAACCAGTTGCTGGCCTCGCTGAAGAGTTCGCATCAGGCGAAGCTGGAGACGGTTCAGGAATTTGAACGAGAACTGCAGGAACTGGGTGTCCGTGCGGATGTGGAAGCGGAAGAACGCGCCCGTCTGCGCCGTGACGAACTGCATGAGCGCCTGCACAGTTCACGCAACCGTCGCAGTGAACTGGAAAAAGCGACCACTTCGCTGGAACTGGAAATGCGCGGGCTGGTGAAGCGTCTGCGGAAGGTTGAGAAAGACTATGCCGACCTGCGTACGCTGGTGGTGAACACTAAAGCAGGCTGGTGTGCGGTCCTGCGTCTGGCACGTGAAAGCGATGTCGAACGTCGTCTGCACCGCCGTGAAATGGCGTACATGAGTGCTGATGAGCTGCGTTCGCTGTCGGATAAAGCATTGGGTGCACTGCGTCTGGCCGTTTCGGATAATGAGACCCTGCGCGATGCGCTGCGTCAGTCGGAAGATGTTTCCCGTCCGGAGCGTAAGGTCCTCTTCTATATTGCCGTGTATCAGCACCTGCGTGAGCGGATCCGTCACGACATTATCCGTACCGATGATCCGGTGGAAGCCATCGAAGAGATGGAAGTGGAACTGGCGCGTCTGACGGAAGAGCTGACTGCCCGTGAAAAACGTCTGGCGATCAGTTCAGACAGCGTGGCGAACATTATCCGCAAGACCATCATGCGTGAGCAGAACCGGATCAAGATGCTGAACCAGGGCCTGCAGAATATCAGCTTTGGTCAGGTGAAAGGCGTGCGTCTGAACGTCAATGTCCGCGAAACTCACGAAGCATTGCTGGCGGGTTTGTCTGAGCAGCAGGAGCAGCATCAGGATCTGTTCGGAAATAACCGACTCACGTTCTCTGAAGCAATTGCCAAGCTGTTCCAGCGTCTGAACCCGCATATTGATATGGGTCAGCGTTCGCCGCAGACCTTGGGTGAAGAGCTGCTGGATTACCGGAATTATCTTGAGCTGAGCATCGAGGTTAACCGGGGTACGGATGGCTGGCTGCAGGCCGAGTCGGGTGCACTGTCGACCGGTGAAGCGATTGGTACAGGCCAGGCGATTCTGCTGATGGTTGTGCAGAGCTGGGAAGAAGAAGCCCGCCGTCTGCGCGGGAAAGATATCATCCCGTGCCGTCTGCTGTTCCTGGATGAGGCAGCGCGTCTGGATGCCAAGTCAATTGCCACCCTGTTCGAGCTGTGTGAACGTCTGGACATGCAGTTGCTAATTGCAGCACCGGAAAACATCAGTCCGGAGAAGGGGACGACCTACAAGCTGGTGCGGAAGATCTTTAAAGATCGTGAACACGTCCATGTCGTCGGCCTGCGTGGTTTTGGTCAGGAACCGAAAACCATTGAGGCGGAAACCGGACGGCAACTGGAACTGGATCCGGCCTGATCAGGTTTCATCGGCAAGTGAGAAAACCAGCATGGAAACATGCTGGTTTTTTTATGCCTGAAAGAGCAGGGGTCAGAACAGATGATTTTGAGGGACAGTGCCGACAGCGGATCAGGCCATCAGAAACTTATATCCCAGAGAACACATCAAAAGCGTGAGCGACAGGGACAAGGTTTTGCGAACCATCCCGGGACCATATTTCATGGCGGATGCACTGCCTAAATGATTACCCAGCAGGTTCATCAGCACTAAGGGGACAGCCAGCAGGTACAGCACATTGCCTGAAATCATGAAGGCGATTAGTGCGCCGATATTGGATGAAAAGTTAAACAGCTTCGAGGTCGCTGAGGCAGAGACCAAATCAAATCTGAGCATGTAATGCAGCGCCAGAATCAAAAAACTGCCTGTTCCGGGTCCGAAGAAACCATCATAAAAACCAATGATAAAGACGACGATCGGAACACCGAGCAGCAATACGGTTGCGTTAACCGGCTGTGAAGCATCGACGGTCTCTTTTTTTGGGAGAAAGGACAGCAGAACCCCAACCGGCAACATGGCGAGAATAATTTTGCCGATGGTATCCGGGTCAAAGTACAAAATGGCCTGTGCGCCGACATAAGCGCCGATGAGTCCGGCTGGGATACCGGTTGCCACTGCAGTCCAGATGACTTTCCGGTTCTGCACAAAGTTACGAATGGCTGCAATGGTGCCTAAGGTGCTGACAATTTTCTCCTGGCCCAGTGCGACTTGCGGGGGTAAACCCGCAAGAATGAATGAAGGCACAAGGAGCAACCCGCCGCCGCCAGCAACACTGTCGATAAATCCGGCGGCCAGTGCGGCGAGCATTAAAGCACCAATGATCCACAAAGAGAAGTCGTTCAGGAATAGATCCATTGGTTACCCTTCTTCATGAACCGAGGCGGATGAGGTTTTGTACGACTGAATCAGGACGGAGGTATCCATGCGGCCCAGACCCTGCTGGATCAGCTGCTGGTAGCGTTGATTCACATCCTGTGTCATCGGCAGCGCCAGGCCGTTGCGCTCAGCTTCTTCCAGACAAATCAGCAGATCTTTGCGCATCCAGTCAATGGCAAAGCCAAAGTCGAAGGAATCCGCTGCCATGGTGACGGCACGGTTTGCCATTTGCCAGGAGCCTGCAGCCCCCTGCGTCAGTGCACTGGTGACCTGCGTGATATCCAGATCGGACTTTTCTGCCAGCAGCAGGGCTTCGCTCAGACCTTGCAGCACACCGGCAATACAGATTTGGTTCACCATCTTGCACCGCTGACCCTGTCCGTGACCGCCCAGCAGCACAGCATGTTTTGCGTAGGCACGGATCACTTCAGCGACCCGGTCATAAACCGTGGCTTCACCGCCGCACATCACCGTGAGCGCGCCGTTTTCAGCCCCCGCCTGACCTCCGGAAACCGGTGCATCGATGAAATGGACGCCTTTTTCTTTACTGGCCCGGGCGAGTTCAGTGGCTAAATGAGCCGATGTTGTGGTGTGGTCGACTAAAATACTGCCCGGTTTCATTGAAGAGAGTACACCGGTCTCGCCATAGATAACGCTCCGGACATCGTCATCATTCCCCACACAGACAAACACCATATCGCTGTTGTGAGCTGCTTCCTTCGGTGTCTGAGCCGATTGTCCGGCGTATGTCCGGGTCCAGTGCTCAGCTTTTTCGCCTGTGCGGTTATACACAGTGACCTGATGACCGGCGCGGGACAAATGCCCGGCCATTGGGTAGCCCATCACGCCTAAACCGATAAATGCGACTTTGTTTCCTTCCATGATTCTCTCCCGTCCCCCAGATTCTGGGTCAATATGGTTTAAATGATATATGTCAAACCCAAGCGCACTGACAACAGCCTCAGCTGTTCCCGACTGTATGAAAGCGGCATGTGGCGTTGTTGGATCATGACATGATGTAATTTGCGCAACGGGGTGACTTTAATGAATTCAATTGACATATGTCAATATGTGGGTATCAAATTATTTTAATCGTGATTAAACTAAGGAGCTTTGAAATCAGATGGTCACCTCATGGAGTTTGGGCGTGAGTGAAAACAAGTTCAGGCAGATTGCCAGTGCAATAGAGTCGAGAATTGACAGTGGTCAGTACCCGCCGAATTCAAGACTGCCAACGCATCGTGATTTGGCTGAAGAACTGGAAACAACCCCCGCAACAGTGGCGAAAGCCTATAAACTGCTGGTCGAAAAAAACTACGTGGAATCTTTCGTAGGGCGGGGCACCTTTGTAAAAGGGAACACTGAATTGGATCAGGTGATTCAGGCACCAGACCTTGAAACCGTCTATAACTTTTCCATTCTTCAGCCCTGTCTGGCACAGAGTCTGCCCTGGCTACAGGCGGCGTTCACACAGGCTTCAAACAAACTGAGTACCGATTTGATCGGTTATACAGAATTTTCCGGCCATCAGGCGCACCGTGCTGCAGGTGTCCAGTGGGCGGCCCGCTACGGGCTGGAAAAAGGAACCCCAGAAAATACGCTGCTGGTGGATGGGGCGCAGAATGCGCTGTCACTGCTGATTATTGCGCTGACAAAGCCCGGCGACACGATTGCGGTTGAAAGGCTGACTTACCCCGGGATTCTGGCGATTGCCAGTTTGCTGGGACGGCGGGTCGTCGGCGTCGACATGGATGATGAAGGCATGCTGCCGGAACATCTCAAAGCTGTCATCAGGCATGATAAACCGAAGCTGGTGGTCACGATCCCTTCACATCAGAATCCGACAGGAGTGACGATGCCTGAAGCACGCCGGAAGCAGATAGCAGACGTCATTACAGCATCAGATGTGTGGCTGGTGGAAGATGACGTTTATGCTTTCTTGAACAGTGAGACGATACCGGCGATTTGTAACTGGATCCCCGAGCAATCTTTCCATATCACCAGTTTGTCGAAAGCGATCAGTCCTGCATTACGCTGCGGATTTATCAAAGTTCCGGACAGTCAGGTGGCCGCCATGAATGCTCATATCCGGGCCAATATCTGGTTGTCTTCACCTATCAACTATATTGCTGCTGCGGAGATGATCACAAATGGCAGCGCCTTCCATGTGGCCGGGCTGCAGCAGCAAATTGCCAGACAGCGGCAGCAGATTGCGCAGTCGGTCCTGAGTGTGCCTTATACAACATCTCACGGATATCATATCTGGCTGCCTTTACCGGATGGCTGGCGGGCCGAGCGCTTTGTGATGGAAGCGAAAAGCCGGGATCTGATTGTCAGCAGCGGCAGTTATTTTTGTCCGGACTCAAAAGAATCTGATCACATCCGGTTATCTCTGATGTCAGTTTCTTCTGATCAGAAGCTGGAAGAGGGTTTAAGTAAACTCGACCAGTTACTGCAGTCTGAAATCAATACCCTGTTTCATTTCTAGCGTTTATTCTCCATCCTGTACCGGCCCTCAGTATTGAGGGCCGTTGCTCACTTCATCTGAATTCTCATTGTTTATCCACAGCCGTTGACTTTTTTTGTTCCCAATTTTGTCTTGTTCCTAAGACCCCTTTCTCAATCGTTAGTGTCGCTGACGATAGCGCTTTTCGCTGTGACTGAGTGCCTAGAATTTTAGTGTTGGAGTCGGCCATCTGACTAATCACTCAATACTAAAGCGAAGCCTGGCGGCCGTGATTGAGTGTAGAAAAACGATTCATTCAGTTTTGTCGTAGGGGTAATGACATGAAAAATATAATTCTTTTAATGCTCGCTATGATGGCAGTGGCGGGCTGTAGTGATTCAGGCAGTGCGGACAATGCTGCGAATACACCATTGGACTCTGATGGTCAGCAGGAAGTACCTGTCACCATCGAGGTTCCGGAGAACCCGGATACGGATCCAGGCGATCCTTCTGACCCGAGCAATCCGGGCAACGGTTATGATGGCCCCCGTAAAGTCTGTCTGGCGATTACGGGTCTGGAGCTGAAAGGAAGCAGCGGCAATATTATTGAATACACCAATGAGGTCATTCAGCAGGCTCTGGAATCTGATCCGGATTGCGTGCCGCCATCCGATATTGTGAAAGATGCATTGCCCGAGGGCATGGTACTGGTCGATCTGCTGCACATGAGTAATGATCTGGTGTACTTGCTGAAAGGCGTCGGTTTACCGGTCGATGATTATGTCAGCGTGACGCTGAAAATTAATGATCAGGGCACCTATGGTGGTTTCGACATCGACTTTGACGGTGATGTGGACATCAGCTCAGGCAGTCCTTATTCCTATGTGCAGGAATATGACGGCGATTACAAAGCGGTCGATTTGGGCGGTAAGCTGGAATTTGCCGGCTTTAACCTGAAAGACAAATATGGTTATCCGCAAACCTATTCCATGATGATTGACCCGTACAGCGCACTGGAAATGAAAGACAACGGCGCGTATGGCCTGACCGGCAAGGGGATGTGGCTGGTCAATAAGCTCGATGCGGTCGATATTGTGGGGGACGTGCTGGACTCGGCTTGTGTCGAAGATGCAATGAAGCTGATTTATCTGTTCAAGTCAGATTCTGAAGGACCAAGTTCAGGTGGTGATCCAGACTACATTACCATGGCCAATGATGACGGCGACGGTACATACTCTTACGGCATGTCTAGTATTCCGAAAGGGTATTACGACTTCGAAATCATGTGTGATGTAGACGATGCGATCCCTGAGTTCTCCGGCTATGGTAAGTATGATGTTGAAGTCACCGATAATGCGTCGGGTAACTACGACCTTTATGATTCAATGAATTAAAGTTGCTGCTGTTGCATGAACCGAACCAACCGGCCAACTTTGTTTGGCCGGTTTGCTGTTGGGGCGTACACTGAATACTCCCTGAACACTCAGATGATCATGCTGTACATGTGAGTTTTTAGCTTTTGTAGCAAGATCAATATCTCATTTTTGCGCAAAAATTATCTGAATCGTTGGATATCAACTCTTTGATTCTTGTGATTTTTGTCGCAAATGTCGCTGTTTTCATCCCTTCCTGCCCAGATTTTGCTGGTTGTTTTTTAACCTCCGATTCATTACATTCCTTCTGCATCGCGTATTGGAAACAAAGAGAAACAGCTATGACATTCAGTGGCAAACTGCTTTCACCGGCATCGAACGGACTCACTTCTTTCAAAAAATTTGCATTCAGTTCAGTGCTTGGTCTGGCTGTGTTCGGGTACGGTATTCACCCGGCACAGGCATCTGTGACAACGAAGCCAACAAATCATTTGGAGTCTACGTTGAAGTACGTAGAGCTGGAGGCTCAGGAAGGCGATAAAAATATGCAGCTTTTCCTGGGGCGCGCCTATCTGGAAGGTAAAAGCGGAGTTGAAGCGGATCCGCTGAAGGGTCTGTACTGGCTGGAGCAGGCTTCGGTGGATATGCCCGAAGTGAAAACCATGATTGGTGATCTGTTCAAGAACGGTCAGTTAGTGCCACAGGACAGCGAACTGGCGGTGCACTGGTACACGAAAGCCGCAAATGAAGGTGACATTCCGGCGATGGAAGAGCTGGGAATGTTCTATGCCTCAGGTGCGGATGGTCAGGTGGACTGCGGTAAAGCCATTCACTGGTTTACTCAGGCATCGAACGGCGGTTCACTGGATTCGAAACGTAATCTGGTCTGGTTGTATGCAACCTGTAAAGATGAAAAAGCACGTGATGGTCATCTGGCGCTGAAACTGGCAAAACAGGTGATCAGTAAAACCAGTCCTGATGCAGGTGATTACGACAACCTCGCCGCTGCATATGCTGCCTGCGGTCAGTTCCTACAGGCTGTCAGAGCCCAGCAAATTGCGCTGGATAAGCTGGAGCAGGATGTTGAGGCACAGCGAATTGCGAAATTCACACAGCGTTTGAAGCTGTATCAGCAAAATCAGACGATTTACAGTGCTTCACTGTAATTCCCTTTTCGCATAACGCCAATCATTCTTCTCCTGTTATGCAATATCAAGCCTTCACCCGTTGTGAAGGCTTTCTTTTTCCCATTTCAAATACAGAAATTCACAGCAGCTGACACATAATCAATACATGGATGATTTTCGGGATTCTTGCTGTTGTGATACCACCAGAACGCGATATTTCAGGCATTGTCAGTCTGGACAGTAAAGATTATTCCTCCGGTGAAAACCGCATGCGGGCTGTCGGCGGAGAAGCGGGCATCGGTTTGCTTGCTGATGCATTTTGCAATGCATTGGATGCAATTTCGGAAGCGAGCGGTATCCGTCAGAAATATCCTGAAGATCTGTCAGAGTTCCGGGCCTCTCTTGTTTCTTTTTTCACGATCTGGATGACCGGAGAAACGCCGTTATACAGTAAAGCAAACGGCCGGCGCTATCTGTCGGCGAACCCCAAACGACTCCGTCTGAACGGCGCAGAAAAGCAAGCCTGGCTTGATTGCATGCAGTATGCACTGGATGCTCAACCTTATGATGAAGTGTTTAAACGTTATGTCATGGTGCAACTGACACTGGCTGCAGAAATGACACGACTTCCATCATACTAAAGTGTGACGCCGGAAATTTTTAGACTTCATCTTCTCGGGCGAATACTTTTGGGTGAAAAACTGTTGGTTAATTTTGGTCTGCTTCTTGCTTTTCATTACCCATGTCAAGGTGGTTTGCGCAGGGGATAAAAGCATGGAATTGTTGATTAAGTTAACATTAGCTGCATCGTGTTGTTTTGCAGTCTCGGCCAGTGCAGCTGAGATTAACCTGGCAGCACCCGGGACGGATCAGGCTGTTCTGAACATGGGGAGTCAGGGTAACAGCTATGTTACTGTTTACCAGCAAACCGGGGCCGGCTCAGGTCATTTAGGATCTTTCCTGCGTATTCAGGAAAGCGGAAATGGCAACGGGAACGGAAATAGCAACGGAGATGGCAACGGTATTCAGGAAGGATTTAATACCAGCACCACGGATCCTTACATGATGGATCAGCACCCCTCAGGAAATTTTACACGTGATGTATTGTTTTCTGAGCTTCAGTCCGCTTACGGGTTTTATACTTTCATTCTGGATGTTGATGAAACAGGAAATGACAACGAAATCGTGCTGACGAATTTGATGCTCTTTTCGACCAGTACACCAAGCCAGAATGTAGACGACATCAGTCACCTGCAAGACAAGACGTTATTGTGGAGTCTGGACTGGAGTGATAGCGGTACGTTTCAGGATAATTCAATCCGTCTGGATGCAAGGAAGAATAATAACGGGCCGGGGAGCGGTGCAACGGACATAGCATTTTTCATCAATGATGATTATCTGTCATCCATCCCTGACGGGCAGAACAACTTTGTTCTGTATGCGAGTTTTGATGAGTTTGATTCCGGATATGAAGAATGGGCACATAGCACCGTGTACTTTGATGAACCGCCTACATGGGTCTCAGAGCCTTCCGGAATGGCGATGCTGGGCTTTGGTCTGCTCTCCGTGGCAGCCTGCGTCCGCAGACGCCGGGTGAAGGGGTGCGAAGGACGCTGAACTGAATGTTCAAAGGGAGCTGAGGCTCCCTTTTTTCATCGTGTTCATCCATTCAGTACGTTGCAGCATCCTGAGGTGACTTAAACAGGTCCTCAATGGCCTGAATGGCGGCTTCGACCCATTCCTGCAAGGTTTCAGTTTCCGGAAAACCTGGCTTAATCGTGTTCAAATATCTGCAGAAACACATAAATTTGCACCTCCCCAGTAATTGTAGACCCGTCAACGACAAGCTTCATTCTGCTGTTCAGCACGGCATTGATATCAATTCCATAGTGGAATGAGTTTATATCTCAGCTTTCGCTGTTATCCGTAGCTGAAGGCTGTTACTTTTCTCGCCTGATGTAAGTGTTTGGTTTCAGGGAGAAGTATGGACATATCATTAGACATTCTGGCGCTGCTGTTTTTTGTAGCCGGACTGGCCGGATTTATTGACGCGATCGCTGGCGGCGGGGGACTGCTCACGATGCCAGCACTGCTGGCCGCCGGGATTCCGCCGACTCAGGCACTGGCGACCAATAAACTGCAAAGCTCATTCGGCAGTTTTTCGGCCACTTATTATTTTGTCCGGCACGGGATGGTGAATTTAAGACAAATGGGGCTGGCGATTGCCTGTACTTTTGCGGGGTCAGCGGTCGGTGCAGAATGGGTTCAGCAGATTGATGCCAGTGTGCTGACCATGATGATCCCGGTGCTGCTGATTGCCATTTCACTCTACTTTCTGCTGGCGCCACAGGCCAGTATTCATGGCGGAAAGGCCCGGATATCTGACAACCTGTTTGCGTTTACCGTGGGAACGGGCATCGGATTTTATGACGGCTTCTTTGGTCCCGGCACCGGTTCATTATTTACCATTTGCTTTGTGACGCTGGCGGGGCTTGGCATTGTGGAAGCAACGGCACGAACCAAAGTCCTCAATTTCACCTCGAACATTGCCGCGTTGCTGTTTTTTGTTCTGGCCGGGCTGCCGGTCTGGAAAGTGGGTCTGGTGATGGCGGTGGGCGGATTTATGGGAGCGCGGCTCGGTGCCAAAGTAGTCGTCAGCAGGGGGCGGAAGCTGATTCGTCCGATGGTGGTGACGATGTCGATGCTGATGGCTGCAAAGCTGCTCTGGGAACAAAATCCGCAATGGTTTCAATAAGAGTTCTGACCCGTTCTGCGCGGTAACTGTGCTGGCGGTAGCAGAGATAAATCGGGCGGATTAAATCATCCAGAAAGGCAAAGTGCTGGCAATTTTCAGGTGGAATGGCCAGGGTCTGAACCACAGAGAAGGGCACCAGGGCCGGTGCGGTGCCAGCCAGAGCCAGCTTGGCTGCGGCGGTGTAAGAGTCCATTTCCATCAGTGGCTTGATACCGGCCTGCTGCAGTAATCCGGCCTGATACGCATTGGCCGGATTACTGAGATCATTGGTCAGCAGGGCGGAGGGCGGCTCAGCGAGATGCCGGTCGTACACAACGGTAAAGGGCTCATTCATCAAGTGGATGAGCTGAAGACCATGCTGGCCCGGCATGTGTCCGGCACAAAAACCCAGAGTCGCATCTCCGGACTGCACCCGCTCGACGATCACGGGGGTGTGATGCGTACTGAGCACGATATAGGGATCAGTTTTCAGGTATTTCCCCATGAAAGGGGCCAGATAGCCGGAGACCAGCGTTTCTGAACACGCCATTGTGATCGGTGTATTATCCCGGACAGATTGCTGCTCGAAAATCCGGCCTTTCAGTTCGTTGAATCCGGGGCCAACCTGAGCCACTAATGCCTGTGCATCCGGTGTGAGTTTGATGTGGCGGCCATCGGGAACAATCAGTTTTTTTCCCAACCGTTTTTCCAGCCGGGCGATACGCTTACTGACCGCACTCTGGCTGATATACAAACGGCTGCCTGCACGGCTCATTGTGCCTTCTTTTGCAAGAACCAGCAGCGTTTCCACACCTTCAAGCAGCATCAGCGTCTCCGGATGACTCATTCATGAAAAAACGGAATGAATTCTAGCAAAGAATCGTGTGTATGCGGAACAGGAAACAGGAAACCGCCAGTCATGAGATGCTGGCGGCTTGGAAAGGGGGGATTAGTTGTTCGAGGTGTCGTCCGGATGGGTCTGTGTAATGCTGCCGACTTCAAGCATCGGTGCAACATCCAGATGTTCTGCATTCATCATGGCAGAGATTCGCTGGACGGAGGATAACAGCAGCGACTGCTCCCACTCATCTAACTGCTGGAAACGGGATACAAAGCTCTCCTGAAGCGGCAGAGGCGCCTTTTCCAGATGTGCTCGTCCTTCATCGGTTAAGTGTGCGTGGACTTTTCGCTTGTCCAGTGTGCTTCTTTCCCGGACGACCAGTCCGCGTTTTTCCAGACGGTCAAGAATGGTCGTCGCCGTTGCCTGACTCATATTGGTATTGTTGGAAAGCTGACGGATGGTGACTTCACCTGAATCACGAATGGCTTTCATTAATACAAGTTGCGGCCCGGTCAGTCCGGTCGACTTATTCAGTTGTCTTGAGTGCAAATCGATTGCACGAATGATTTGTCGCAGGGCGATAAGGACTTCTTCATGTTTGTCCATGTTGCTCTCCCACCTTTCTGCCGTTCGTCCATCCTGAAAGTTCAGACAGAAGCTGAAGCGGCAAATGCATGATTGATTCTTATATTAGGGTAAACAGCTGCGTGAGATTGGAGTAAACCGGCAGGTCCCTTTCGCTGATGCGAAATTCTAGCATGCCAATTGTTTAGCCTTCTATCAAAAAACGCAGTAAAAACCATGATTTGCTCGATTTTTCATCTTTGTTTAGTACTTCTGGATGCCGATGAGCGCTTTCGCAGCTGTTTTGTACAACCGGAAGGAGCCTCTTACTGAGTTTAGGCGACTGGCAGTGAGTGATAAATTGTGACGGTTCTTTGATGTGAGTACGGGTGAATAAGCTGTCGGAAGGCCGCCGTGAAAATGAGATTTTTATGTTGTACAAAACTTAAGCGAAGCATCGTTGCACATTTCTGTTCGTACAAATTTTGTGCGTTATTTTTCAAATTGTGTCTTTCTGTTACTTGTTATTGTTGCTCATGTGAATAATAATGATTATCAATTTTAGCCTTAATTGTTTTTAAACTGATCAAGGACGACATGTCACAATGAAAAAGACGTTTGCCCTTTCTTTACTCGCAGCTTCAGTGCTGGCGACAGGTCATGCACAGGCGGCCACCAAGCAAGACGTTGTTCAACACTATGCAGATATTGCTTTTAACGTATTCAGCGATGCGCAATCGACAGCGCGCAACCTGGACCAGGCGATTGATGCTCTGATTGCAAACCCATCTGAAAAGACGCTGGCCGAGGCAAAAGCTGCCTGGAAACTGGCGCGTATCCCTTATCAGCAATCTGAGGTTTTCCGTTTCGGTAACGCCGTTGTGGATGACTGGGAAGGCCAGCTGAACGCATGGCCACTTGATGAAGGCCTGATCGACTATGTCGCACAGGGTTACCATCATGAGCTGGGTAATGAAGGCGCAACGGCAAATATCATTGCAAATGAACAGATTCAGGTTGGCAATGTGACCATCAATGCGTCACAAATTACGCCGGAGCTGCTGGCAGACATGAATGAAATTGGTGGTTCTGAAGCGAATGTCGCAACCGGATACCACGCAATTGAGTTCCTGCTGTGGGGACAGGATCTGAATGGCACCAATGCGGGTGCAGGTGAACGTGCTTACACCGACTTTATCAGCGGTGAGGGTTGTACTCACGGCAATTGTGACCGTCGCCGGACTTACCTGAAATCCGCTTCTCAGCTGCTGCTGACGGATCTGGGCTGGATGACCAAGCAATGGTCGGCAACAGAGAAAGGCAATTACCGCAGTGAGCTTTTGGCAGACAGCCCGGAAAACGGTCTGCGCAAAATGCTGTTCGGAATGGGATCTCTGTCGCTGGGCGAACTGGCCGGTGAGCGGATGAAAGTTGCGCTGGAAGCAAACTCGACTGAAGATGAGCACGATTGCTTCTCAGACAATACCCATAATTCTCATTTCTACGATGAGCAGGGTATCTACAACATCTACACCGGTACTTACAAGCGTGTTGATGGCAGCACCTTGTCCGGTCCGAGCATCCATGACCTGGTTGCTGAGAAAGATCCAAAAGCGGCGAAAGCCATCCACGCTGAATTTGACCAGACGCGTGCACAGGTTTATGCCCTGGTTGAATCAGCTGAGAAAAATAACCAGCATTTTGACCAGCTAATTGCAGCAGGCAACAAAGCCGGGAATAAGCTTGTGAATGACGCCATTATGGCACTGGTAAAACAGACGGCAGAAATTGAACGTGCCGCTGGTATTCTGGGTGTCACAAGCCTGAATCCGGATACTGCGGATCACCAGTTTTAATTCGTGATGACGTCAAAAAATTATAAATAAAGAGAAGGGCTCAGTTGAGCCCTTTTGTCGTCATTGTTCATCAGAAAAACTATGAAAAAATGTGAGTATCAACAATGAATTTGAGGACTTTTGCAGCCAGGATTGCTGTGCTTTCTCTGCCGCTGACGTTTCCGGCTTTTGCCCAGACCGCTGATGCCTTAACAACTGAATCTGCCCTGATGAAATCAGGTGGAGAGACCAGTGTGAATAAGGCCGGCGCGAACGCATTTTCAATGCCGGCGGCTAACCTGCCGTTGGTGAACCGTCTGGATTTCAGTGTCGGCAACAGTTTTTTCAGAAACCCATGGGTTCAGGCGCCTGCGACGACGGATGCCCGTGACGGTCTGGGGCCGTTGTTTAACACCAATGGCTGCCAGAATTGCCACATTAAAGATGGTCGCGGCCATCCGCCTGAAGCCGGTGACAAGAACAGTGTGTCTATGCTGGTGCGCCTGAGTATTCCGGCGATGACCCCGGAACAGAAGAAATCCCTGATTATGGATGGCGTGGTGCCTGATCCGGTTTACGGCGGACAACTTCAGGACTTTGCACTGCCGGATGCCAAACCGGAAGGGCAGGTGAAGGTGATTTACACCGATGTTCCGGTGATTTTTGCTGACGGTGAAGTGGTGACTCTGCGCAAGCCGAAGCTGGCCATCACCGATTTAAATTTTGGTGAGATGCACCCGGATATCATGATGTCTGCCCGTGTCGCACCACCGATGATCGGACTGGGATTGCTGGAGCAGATTCCTGAGCAGACGCTGGAATCTCTGGCAGCAGCACAGCTGAAAGAAGATCAAGGCGTCTCCGGCCGGTTGAACCGTGTCTGGGATGTTGAGAAACAACAGACCGTTGCAGGCCGTTTTGGGTGGAAAGCCGGTCAGCCAACCCTGAAACAGCAGGATGCCGGTGCTTTCAACGGGGATATGGGGCTGACCAGCAGTCTCTTCCCGGTTGAAAATTGCACCAGCGGACAAACCGCCTGCCAGACGTTACCAAACGGTGGCGAACCGGAAGTCAGTGATAAGATTCTGAACTTTGTTGAGTTTTATTCCCGCCATCTGGGTGTGCCGGTCCGACGCAATCTGGCCGACCCTCAGGTGCAGCGCGGTGAGCACCTGTTTGCGGAGAGTGGTTGTGGTTCCTGCCACCAGAGTCAGCTGAAGACTGCGAAAGTAGACAGCCTGCCTGCACTTTCAGAGCAAACCATTCATCCGTATACAGACTTACTGCTGCATGATATGGGCGAAGGACTGGCGGATCACCGGGAGGAGTTCCTGGCGAATGGCCGTGAATGGCGTACCGCACCGCTGTGGGGCATTGGTTACACAGAAGAAGTGAACGGTCACACTTATTTCCTGCATGACGGCCGTGCGCGGAACATGATGGAAGCTGTCCTCTGGCATGGCGGAGAAGCCGAGCGAAGCCGTGCGCAGGTTCTGCAAATGAACAAACAAGATCGTGAAGCGCTGATGGCCTTCCTGCACTCACTGTAAGGACAATCGCATGAAAAAATCGATAATTGCGCTCAGTCTGCTGCCAGTCCTTTCCGGGCTGGCTGGGTGTAACGACAAACAAGCCTCAGTGACAGCGGCGATTCACCAGCAACATCAGCAAGCGGCGGCTGCAGTTTATGCCGCCTCTAAAGGGCTTGAAAGTGCCGTGACAACGATGTGTGCCTCACCTTCAGAAGAGACGCTTGAGGCCAGCCGCTTTGCATGGCAGACGCTGATGCAGGACTGGATGGTCTTGCAGGGGCGGGAAAAAGGCAGTGAAGAGGCATTGTCTCTGTCCTGGCAGATTCAGTTCTGGCCGGACAAAAAAGACATCACGGGCCGTAAAATGGAGCAGTTGCTGGCACAGCAGAAAAACTGGACTGCCCGTGAACTGGCGGATCAAAGCGTGGCTGTGCAGGGTGTCGGCGCGATGGAATGGCTGCTGTATGGCAACCCGGAGCGTTTGAACCAGCCTTACGGCTGTGAGCTTGCCACAGCGATTGGCCAACGGCTGATGCAAAGCGGTGACGCGCTGGAACGTGCCTGGAAGGACAACCCGTGGCAGGCAATGACGCCGCAACTGGCGTTGGGGGAATATTTAGGCGCCCTGACAAACCAGCTTGATTTTGCTATGAAGAAACTGACGCTGCCGATGGGGAAACCGGGTCATCCGCGTCCATACCAGGCGGAATCGTGGCGCTCTCAGACCTCACTGGCCAACCTGAAGGCGAATGTTCAAGCCATGCAGGCGCTGTACCTTGCCGAAGGCAATGGTCTGGATGCATTGCTGCGTGCGAAAGGCGAAACAGCGATGGCTGAACGGCTGACGGACAAATTCAGGAATGTCCTGGCAGACTGGCCACAGAGTCCGGGTATGGGGGCGATGCTGAAATCAAAGGACGGATATCGTGAGCTGATCAGTCTTTACAATGATCTGGAGTCCATCCGTTTCACGCTTCATGATGAAGTCTCGCAGGCGTTGGGAATTGTAGTAGGGTTTAATGCAACCGATGGTGACTGATTTAACACGACGTGCGCTTCTGAAAAAAGCGCTTGGTACGGCGATTCTGCTGCCGACGGCTGGCGTGCTGTCGGCCTGTGTTTCAGCAGAAGCTGATGAAAGTCTGTCTGTGGCACAAGGTGATCGCATTATTGGCTGCAGCCGGACACCAGACGGCCGGTTTGCGGTGGTCGTGGCTGACACGCACGGCCGACCGCTGCATCAGATTGCTTTGCCGGAGCGCGGGCATGGCGTTGCCATTCAGCCGGGCGGTGAGCTGGCGGTTGCGTTTGCAAGGCGTCCTGGCAGCTATATGCAGGCTTTCAATCCCAACACCGGCGTGGCATTACCACTGCGACGCGCGGATCAAGGCCGGCATTACTATGGCCACGGGGCGTTTTCGGCGGATGGCCGCTATCTGTTTACCACTGAAGGGATCAGCGCAACCAGTGAGGGCGTCATCGGTGTTTACGATGCCTCAGCCGGTTTAAAGAAAGTCGCGGAATACACGGGGTTTGGCATCGGACCGCATGAGGTGGTGCTTGCTGACGCTCATACTCTGGCTGTTGGTGTCGGTGGTGTGCATACCCATGGACGTGAACCGCTGAATCTGGAGACCATGCAACCGGCGCTGGTGTATCTGGATATCCGAACCGGGGAAGTGCTGGAAAAAGCGGTTCTGGCGGATAAGCGGCTCAGCATCCGGCATCTGTCTGTGACGGATACCGGTGAAATTGCCTGCGGACAACAATACCGGGGCCTGCCAGAACAGGCTGCGCCGCTGGTTCATCTTCACCGTCGTGGCGGGGCTCTCCGGCCCTTACTGGCTGAAGACGAGGAATGGCTGCATTTCAATCACTACATCGCCAGCATTGCCAGTCTGGACGGTTATCTGCTGGCGACCTCGCCACGCGGAAACTGTTACGGGATCTGGCACGAAGCCAGTGGTGAGCTGGTCGATTTGCGACCGCTCACGGACGCATCCGGTGTCGCTGTCAGCGAGGGACAATGGGTGGTGGGCTCCGGGGCCGGTAAGATCCTGACCCGTGGCCCTGAAAATGCCGGGCAGATTGCTCAGTCTGCTGTGATGTGGGATAACCACTGGAATCTGCTGCTCAGTTGAAACTTTGAAACAACTGACCCTCCGCACTTCTCGCTACTTTTATTAACAGAACGAAACAGTTTTGACTTACCGCTTGCTTCAGGCGGTAAGTGTTTCGCTTTGCCATAATAATAATGTCGGAATCGGAGAGCACACATGACGAGGCTAGGTCGTTTTGGGCTTCTTCTGCTCGTGGGCAGCGTTTCACTCCCTCTGCAGTCCCGGGAAAGTCAGCAGACAGATCCGGGTGAGCCTGCTGATGGTATGGTTGTGGCAACGGTAGCCTCCGTTGCTGAGCAGGCAGTGTCTGCAGATCCTGCCATTCCTCCAGCCGTGCCGGCTGAGGCAGAACCAGCACTCACTCCGGAACAGATTCAGGCTGAGGCTCAGGCCGCAGAACTGGCGAAAGTCCGCCAGAAGTCGCTTGCCTGGGTGAACGAAGTCTCCGGCCAGCTGCCCGGGTTGCGGTACCGGGAGCAACTGGCTCAGGTCTACCATGGTCTGGGTTATGTCCCGCTCTGGCAGGACAGCTTTACGGTCACCGAGTTTGAAAAGCAGCTCTGGTTTCTCACGCTAGCGCAGGTCAGTCCGGATTTTGAGCACCGGCTACGTCAGCTCAGGCACCTCAAACAGACAAACGACTGGCGGCAATACGATTTGCTGGCAACAGACACTTTGCTGGCTTATCTGAGTTTCATCGAAAACGTACGTGACAGCCGCACGCACTGGCTGTTTGGTGAAACGGTCCCACCCCAAATTCCTGCTCCGTCTGAACAGACCATGACCACGCTGATGAGCATCCTCGAGCGTGATCAGCTGAATGCTTTCGTGCTGTCTCTGAAGCCCGCCGGTAAACAATATCACCAGCTGATGCAGGCTATACGCCGGATGGAAAGTCTGGCTGAGCAGCCCTGGCCCGTTTACAGTGAGCGGCGGATTATCCGGCTGGGTGCCCGGCTCAGGAACCCCGATGCTCTGATTACGATTCTGGAGTGTCTGGGAGATTTAACCCCGTATCAGGCCGAACAGCTCAGGGCATCAGGCAAGAAGCATTACAACGTGGATCTGGTGCAGGCGGTGAAACACTTTCAACTGCGCCACGGTCTGAAAGCGGACGGTGCCATCGGCCCTCAGACAAGTGCCTGGCTGGTTGTGACACCTCAACAGCGTATTCGTCTGCTGGCAATCAATGCACAACGCAGCAGAGCGTGGATGTCCGATTTTCCGTCCCAGCTGGTGGTGAATATTCCGGGATTTGCGCTGAAACTGCGGTTGGATAATCAGCAGGTCTTTGATGCCAGAGTGATTGTCGGTCAGCCCAAACGGCCGACTCCTGTGATGAGTTCACGCATCGCTTCCGTGGTCTTTAATCCGTACTGGAATGTACCCAATTCCATTCTGAGGAAGGACATACTCCCCAAAGTCCGTTACGACGAGGGTTATCTGTACCGTCATCACTATGATGTGCTGCGTGGCTGGAACAGTAACGAGAAGATTCCAATCAGCAGCATTAACTGGCGTTATGTCTCCGCCAAAAACTTCCCGTACCGCTTGCGCCAGCAACCCGGTGCGCACAATGCGCTGGGACGTTTCAAGTTCAATATCCCCAATAACAAGTCGATCTATCTGCACGATACGCCGTCTAAAAACCTGTTCAATAAAGATGTCCGGGCATTCAGCTCAGGTTGCATCCGTGTCCAGGGCGCCGACGAACTTGCCAAAATGCTGCTGACCTATGCCGGTGTCTCGGAAGAACGGTTTGCGCAGCTTGCGGGCAGACAATCGACCAGAACGATTGGTGTGAAACCCCGAATTGAAGTTCACCTTATCTATCAGACGGCCTGGGTGGATGAGCAGGGGCTGGTGAACTACCGGGATGATGTTTACCGTTATGATGACCAGAGCAAAAATTCACCAGACTCAGAAAAACTTGCATCCGTTTACAAAAACTAAATTCCTTATTCGTCAATAGGTAGTCAAAATTACGTCTTTTCAATGTCTGTTTTTTTGACATCTGTGCGTTGACTCAAAGAAAACACACGGCTATCTTGCTGTCGTTTACGGGCTTGCGCGCCTGTTTTTTGTTTGTGTTTTCCAGTTGAGTTTTTTCAGGATGTCAGAAGTAGATAATAAGCGTCGTCAGTTCCTGATCGCGAGCGGGCTGACCTTAGGCGCCCTGGCGTTGCCTCAGATTGCTGTGGCAAGCCCATACCGGGCCAAGAGCCCCCGAGAGCTGTATCTTTGCAACATTCACACCAAGGAAGAAGTGGAAACCCGCTACTTTGACGGGAAGTTCTACCTCGACCGTGAACTGAAACGCCTGAATCATATCTGCCGTGATTACCGTCAGAATGAAATCGCTCCGATGGATCGACGTCTGTTCGATGCACTTTCTCAGATTCGGGAAGAACTGGGACACAATGGCCAGGTTCGGATTATCTCTGGCTACCGCTCTGCCAAAACCAACCAGATGCTGCGAAACACGACCAAAGGTGTAGCGAAGAAAAGCTACCACATGACCGGTCAGGCGATCGATTTTAACCTTGAAGGGGTTTCACTGTCCCGAGTGCGCAGTGTGGCCCTGGATCTGAAACTGGGTGGGGTGGGCTATTATCCCCGCAGTGGTTTTGTCCATATTGATACCGGTCCGGTCCGTCGCTGGTAAATCAGACTGAAATCGCTTGCATTGTGTGGCATCCGGGATCGGATGAAGTGTGTTATGCTGACGCCGTTTTGGAACAGTTAGGACAAGTTTATGAGTCTGCAGTTTGAAATCGTGCCAGTGACCCCTTTCCAGCAGAATTGCTCCATTCTGTGGTGTGATCAGACGATGGAAGGTGTTGTCGTCGATCCCGGCGGCGATATCGAGCGTATCACTGCACGGATTGATGCATTAGGGATCCGGGTTGTAAAAATCGTACTGACCCATGGTCATCTGGATCATGTCGGCGGGACTGAGCCGCTGGCGCGTCAGCTGGATGTGCCGGTCTGGGGACCTCATCAGGACGATGCATTCTGGCTTGATGCCCTCCTGCAGCAATGTCAGATGTTCGGTTTCCCGCCGGTGACGCAATTTCAGCCGGATCGCTGGCTGGCGGAAGGGGACAGTATTGCTTTCGGCCAACAGAAACTGGACGTGTACCACACGCCGGGTCATACGCCGGGTCACGTGGTTCTGCACAGCACGGAAGCACAGCTCGCGGCTGTCGGTGATGTGTTATTTAACGGCAGCATCGGCCGGACAGATTTTCCCCGCGGTGACCACAGAACACTGATTGCCTCAATCAAAAACAAACTGTGGCCATTGGGGAATGAAACCCGTTTTATTCCCGGACACGGCCCGATGTCTACCTTCGGTGAAGAACGTGCCAGCAATCCGCATGTCGCGGATCAAATGCCACTGTACTGATTCGCCTATCTGGACTGCGCCAGAAAACGACGGGCCAGCCCGATGAAATCATCGGCTGGTCTGTCGAGTAAATCTTCCGAAATAAAGAAATCAAACCCCATCAGTTCACGGTTGTAACGCATCCGGTTTGCCAGCATGGCAAGCAACCCTTTGTTTACTTTCCCGTTTTCGCCCACAAAGTGTTTATCATCGAACAGCATGTCTTCAATTTCATGGGGTGGACTGTCTGCACGCTTGTAAGCCATGATCAGCAGCCCGCGCTGTTCCATCAGAATCTGGCTGGCGATGCGGGGACAGATACTGTCCAGAAAGTCATCGTAATGCTTCAGCCGCACGCCAATCCAGGGTAAAGGCTGATACCAGCCCTCGTAGCCGACAGAAGCACGGCCAATCTCAGCCACATCCTGCCATTTGGTGATCCATCCCCCCTGCGGACTGTGATACTGAAGATGCATGAAAGTGAGCGTGAAACCCACAGGTGGCTGCCGGTTCAGCCGGATGCCAATCCCCAGCAGGCAGAGCAGCCCGAACAGGAGGAGGGCAACTGCAGCGCCATTGATGTCGGGAAAAAGAAAGACGGTCACGCCCAGACCCAGGATGGCCAGCAGGCTCAGCCAGATCAGGTAAGCACCGGGTTTGGGATGTCGGGGCAGAATATAGACCGTGTTCAAAATCACTCCGGGACAGCGCAAAAAATCAACAAGCTTACTTGAGTAAGTATGGCAAATTTACAGCAGATCCATCAGCACCTGTAACGTGCATTTCTGATGTCAAACCTTTGACAGCTTCATTTTGATTTACAGGGAGTTAGTGTGCATGAAATGTACTTTTTATGCCATAAATGGCATGTCCGTAAAAAAGATAAAAATGAGATCTTGTCGCTTAAAATCCCTTAAATCTGGCTTTTATCGTGCTTAAAATAGCCGTTTGCTGGCATTTCGTTGACATACTTGGTATAACACGCGCTACTTTTTTCCCGCTGGACATCCAAACTGGCGACTGAAAGTAGTACAACGGAGTAGGAAGTTAATGAGAATCTCTCACAAACGTAAAGTACAGCTGAAACTGCAAAAACGCATTAAAGCAGCCACTGCAGTTGCTCAAAAACCTGTCACCAAAGCAGCGGTGAAAAAGGCAGCCCCAGCTAAAGTGGCAGCGGCAAAGCCTCAGGTTGAAGAGAAGCAAGCGGCACCAGCGGCTCAAGTCGCTACCTCAGTCTCTCTGACACCAAAACAGCAACAGGTGCTGGATATCGTGGCTAAGAATGCTGAAGGCATTAACCCGAAAAGCATCGGCCTTGAAGCCGGTCAGGAAGACAGCAAAGCCGCTTCCTGGGCAACAGGTGCATTGAAAAAGCTGGTTGAAGAAAACCTCGTTGAGCGTCTTCAATTGGCTGGCAATAAAGTCGTATATAAAGCGCTATAATTGTCCTGTCCCGTTCCTGAGACGCTTCAGGAGCGGGTATCTTCATCTCTCTTCCTTTCAACTGTTTATCCTTTCTTTTTCTGTGTTCCCGTCTTTATTATTTCTGCCGTTGTTGGCTGATTTTATTGTGTAATTTCGTTTTGTTCTGACGAAGTAATGTGACTCTGCTATACCTTATATGAGGATCGGGTTATTCACGGATGCAGGCACTCACAGACGAGGTGATATGACGATGATCAGTGCTCGAGAGTTTTCAGAATGGCTCAGAAGCCGTTTTGCCGAGGATGAACAGGGTGTGTGCTTAACACGTGAGGATATTAACCAGCTGACAGGCCGCCAGAGCTTTTCACTGGGTTTTGTTCACGATATTCATTATGAGCTGATGCCATACGGCATGGCATTCGTGACAGACACGTCACGGGAAAATTTCTATCTCGTTCATATTTCGAAACGTTCCTGGCGTGAACAGCTGGAACAACAGTACGAACGGGAACTGTTCTGTAATGTGCTGCCTCTGGATAAATCGGGCTGACAGCATTCAGGCATCGCAGAATAACTTCAGGCATTGCAGAAGAATCAGGAACAAACCATCAGGACCAATATAAAGAAGGGGCGCACATGGCGCCCCTTCTGATATTCAGCCTGATTCAGGATGAATTACAGAACCGCAGCAATGCCTTTGCACAGCGGCATCATATTGTCTTTTGTCATTCCGGCGACGCTGATACGGCCGGAACCAACGATGTAGATGCCGAACTCTTCTTTCAGACGTGCAACCTGATCTTTATTCAGACCCGAGAAAGAGAACATGCCGTTCTGGCGCTCGATGAAGCTGAAGTCAGCATCAACGCCCAGATCTTTCAGCGTTTGTACAAACAGGGTACGCATTTCCTGAATACGATCGCGCATGTCTGCAACTTCCTGTTCCCATTCAGCACGAAGGGCAGTATCGTTCAGAATTTCAGTCACAACGGCAGCGCCGTGCGCTGGTGGGTTTGAGTAGATCACACGGGCAATGCTCTTCACCTGGCTGAACGCGGTGTCCGCAACGTCAGCAGATTTCGCAACCAGAGTGAACGCACCGACACGCTCGTTGTACAGACCGAAGTTCTTGGAGAATGAGCTGGCAATCAGAAGTTCAGTATTATGCTCGGCAAAAATACGCAGACCGGCTGCATCTTCTTCAACGCCTTTGGCGAAGCCCTGATAAGCAAAGTCAAACATCGGCAGCAGATTTTTCTCTGCGCACAGTTTTGCCAGGGTCAGCCACTGATCAGCATCCGGGTCGATACCGGTTGGGTTGTGGCAGCAGCCGTGCAGCAGAACAACATCGCCTGCTTTGGCATTTTCCAGCGAGCTCAGCATCGCGTCGAAATCCATGCTCTTGGTTTCGGCGCTGTAGTAAGTGTACTGTTCAGTCTGCAGACCAGCTGCGCCGAAAACACCAAAGTGGTTCGCCCAGGTCGGGTTACTGATCCACACGGTCACATCGCCCAACTGACGTTTGATAAACTCAGCTGCGACACGCAGTGCACCTGTACCACCTGGTGCTTGCGCGGTTTTCGCGCGTTTTTCAGAGATGATTGATGCGTTTTTGCCGAACAGCAGTTCCTGAACAGCCAGACCGTACTCAGCGGTACCCGGAATGCTCAGGTAAGATTTGGTAGTCTCTTTTTCCAGCAGGATTGCTTCAGCTTTTTTCACTGTCGCCAGAACCGGAGTATTACCGGATTCATCTTTGTAGATGCCCACGCCAAGGTTAATTTTTTCAGCGCGAGGGTCATTTTTGAATTCTTCAGTCAGGCCCAGGATTGGGTCGGCAGGTGCGGCAACGATTTTTTCAAACATTCGTGAATCATCCATGCTAGTCAGTGATACGGTGGACATGCCCGGAAAGACCACCAGCACATGATGGTCGTGTGAGTCTGATCGAAAATCTGTTGTCAGCAAAGAGATCAGACAACCAGAAATCCGGTATGGCTTTTGACATTCCGGTGCGATCAGGTTTCCAGGTTCGCTTCCATTGTAAAAGAAAATGAAACACAAACATCATCTATCGGAAAATATCACGTGATCTTGATCACGTTGCGTCTTTGCAATGGGCTCAAATATCCCGGTACGAAGCGAAATCAGATGGAATGAGGTTTGCGGTGACGCTGATGTGCCTTGATGAACTCCATGAAGGCTCTGTCAGCCAGCGACAGATAACCATTTTTACGCCAGGCAATCGCCAGATTCAGGTGAACCGGCTCACGGAAAGGAATGGCGGTCAGCCCCGGTTCGTGACGGGTCACCATTTTGAGCAGCGCGGAAACGGCAAACTCCTGACGGATAATGCTGAGTATCATTGGTAGCAGGTTGGTTTCAAATGCAATCTTTTGCTTCAGTTTGTGTTTCTGGCAAACCGAATCCAGATAGTCACGGTGAAAGTAGCCTTGCTTGAACATCACCAGTTCCTGACTGAAGAACTGCTCAAACGACACGGCGGGAAGCTGAGCAAATTCATGGTTCGGGCTCACGACGGCGACCATCTCTGAAGTCAGTAAGGGCTCAGCTTCCAGACTGTCGGGCAGGTCGGCACTGCGGATAACCCCTAAATCCAGCTCGCCGCTGAGCAGCATACTGCGGATGGACTGTGTGCCTGCTTCAACCAGCGTCAGTTTGAGGTTAGGGTAACGGGATTTAAATCCCATCAGAATCTCCGGGAAAAAGTAGGAGCCCAGCATACTCGGAACGCCCAGCCGGACTTCTCCTTTCTGGAGTCCTTTCAGTTCTGCCATGGCAATCCGCGCATCTTCCACCTGCTGCAAAATCAGCCGGGCATGCTGGATCAATACCTCGCCCTCATGTGTGAGGGCGATTTGCCGGTCGCTGCGATGAAACAGCGGCATCTCCAATTGCTGTTCAAGCTTTTTCATCGCGATGCTCAGGGCAGGTTGTGCGATATGGAGTTTTGATGCAGCACGGGTGAAACTGCCGCATTCAGCAATGGTAATAAAGTAGGTTAACTGTCGGACGTCCATGGCTTGCAAACTCATCCATTAATAAAATATATGGAGACAATATTTTTAATATATTTTCACTATCACATGGAAATTGCTACCGTCTGCGTATCTTTTTATTGTGTGGTCGCTGTTTATGATAGAAACCCATAGTGCTGCGTATCGTCGTGCCAGTTTTGCGCTGGCACTGGGTTCATTTCTGGTGTTTTGTAATCTTTACCTGTTTCAACCCATGTTACCTGTGATGACCGAGGCTTTTTCGGCGAGTGCGACCCGGGTGAACTGGCTGCTGGCTGCGGGGACACTGGCTCTGGCCCTGACTTTGGTGCCCTGGGCTGTCAGCTCTGAAATGATTGGCCGGCGTCGCGTGATGCTGCTGAGCCTGTTTCTGCTCCCGCTGGTGGGCGGGATCATGCTGTTTGCCAACAGCCTGTTGATGCTCAGCTTAGCGAGAGCACTGATGGGAGCTTCACTGGCGGGGTTTGCTGCTGTCGCAGTGGCTTATATGGCCGAGGAGTTCTCGCCGAAAGCGCTGTCGCTGGCGGTTGGCGGTTATATCAGTGCGAACTCTTTAGGCGGCATTGCCGGTCGCCTGTTCGGCGGTTTCGCCTCTGATGCCTGGGGCTGGCAGGGTGCTGTTGCAGGCATGGCGGTCCTGAGCCTGATTGGTGCCGTTGTGGTCGCGCGACTGTTACCCCCGCAACAGTATTTCACACCACAGCGCGGGCAACTGCGTCATCACACCAAGCATGTGATCCGACATGTGCAGCAGCCTGTGTTATGGATACCCATGCTGATCGGCGGGATCAATTTTGCTTTATTTGTGAATCTGTATACCGTCATGGGATTCAGACTGGTGTCTCCGCCGTATAATTTACCCGTCAGTTGGGCTTCGATGATTTTTCTGTGTTACCTGAGCGGCACTCTGACTGCAAAACTGAGCGGTCGCTGGAGTCTTCGGTATAAGCCGCTCAATGGCATGGTACTTGGTACGACCATCAGCGTACTGGGTATGTGGGTTGCAGCGCTGGATTCACTGTCTGCCATGCTGGCCGGCTTATTGCTGATCAGCTCCGGCGCCTTTTTCACCCATTCTCTGGCCTATGCCTGGGTAAGTCAGAAAGCCAGAACTGCCAAAGCCACCGCGACGGCACTCTATCTGGTGCATTATTACCTCGGAGGCAGCCTCGGCGGGTTTTATCTGATTACCTGCTGGCAACACTGGGGATGGCACGGTGTGCTGGCGGGTGGAAGCGGGCTTTATCTGCTGCTTTACGGCCTGTGCTGGAAACTGGGCAATCTGGCCCCGATGTCGGAAACGACTGTTTCCAATGCCTCGTCCTGATAATTCCTCTGTTCAACTTGTTGAAATTCAAAGCGCTCCTGTGTGACGGGGCGCTTTGATTGGTTCCAGCGCACTCATTTTGTTCGACTCCTCCATGCAACTTTGCGCTTATCCGCAAAGATGGCATCCGAAATGCTGCTCATATTTCGCTATCATGATGGCCCAAAATGGAACGTATCTTTCTGCCGCTGAGAGAAAAGTGAATCTTTCAGTGAACACGAGCCTTACGACTGAATTTTTAAACCATCAATAAGGCTCACCAAGTGTGGTTATGCCTGGCTGGGGTGAGTCATATCATTCGTTATGATTCTCAGGCCAAATGACACAATTGGTAGGGAGCAGGAAGTAAGTCTGGTAAAATCCCAGTCTTCCAGTAATCACGTTGATAGCACTGGATTGACCTAAGATTAGGAACTATTTTGACCAATAATGATATTTTATGCTCTGTACGTTATACATTTGATTTACAAGATAATGTAATGACTGAAATCTTCTCTCTAGCAGATCTCAATGTGACAGACGAACAAGTTGCCGGTTGGCTAAAGAATGAAGACGACGAATCATTTGTCAAACTTAGCGATACTGAGCTGGCAATATTTTTAAACGGTTTTATCAACTTTAAACGTGGCAAGCGAGAAGGTGAACAACCCAAGCCGGAAGCGCAATTGAGTAATAATATCGTATTCCAAAAGTTGCGCATTGCTTTGAATTTGAAAGCTGAAGATATTCTCGACATTCTGCAGCGTGTTGACATTCATTTAAGCAAGCATGAACTCAGTGCATTTTTCCGTAAATCTGAGAACAAACATTATAGAGAATGCAAAGACCAAGTTCTTCGAAATTTTTTGTTAGGTCTACAACATCAGCTACGCCCAAATGGGGAAGCATCAGAGTCATAACAAAATGCCATGAGGTAGACCGTCATAGTGAATATCTTCATCTGACTGTTTGACGGTGAAGTCATCGACTCTCGATGACTTTTTACTTCCATGAGTATTGATGTATTTTGCTTTAACATAAGGTCTACCGTTCTGCCGCAACGAAAGAGGATACGACCCCACTTGAGCCCTGATGGAAGTAGTGTGGGGCTTTCCCCTTTTAATCGATATGCTGTAAAAAGCTTCGTTACATGCAGATCGTCTGTTTGGAATACTGGGACAGACACCCTGAAAAGCTGATTTCAGAACCTGACAGATCTCAATAAATTCGACCTCAATACGCTGCACTCCTCTCGGCGCGTCAGGCGCGATTAGACACTGGTACGGAACACAGGGAGATTGCTATGAGTCAGTTCAATATGCATTTACCCGAGACAGGCACTCTCCACCCGCTTGTCGAACCAGAGTGGCTGGAGAAACATCTGGACGACCCTGACCTGCGCATTGTGGATGCTACGGTGCAAGTTAAACTCTGACCATTTCCGCGTATCAGAAGCGGGAGGCGTGAGTTTAAGCGAAGCCACATTCCAGGCGCAACATTTGCTGATCTCCTGAAAATATCGGATCCCCAACGGTCTTCCTACACGTTTACGATGCCAACCGCGGAATGGTTCGCCGACCACATGGGCCGGCTAGGTATCGGGAAGGGCACTCGTGTCGTGCTTTACGATGCGCTATCGTCCGGCTGAAGAGTTACGTAAGCTGTTTCTGCCAATATTGGCGGCCGAGCGCGTGATTACCTATTGTGGCGGTGGGATTGCCTCTTCGAGCGATGCGTTTATCCTTCACTTGCTGGGGCATCAGAACGTGGCCGATTATGACGGGGGCTCATCGAGTGGCGGTCCGGGAGTAACGGCGGCTCTCTTAGAGTGTGAAGGTATTCAAGTTTGCAGCCAGCATATAATAGCGAACCTGAAGGCTGAACGGGAACGACATTGTTAACAAACAGCCGTTGTTAACGTCTTATCCTGAGAACCCCCTCCTAACTTGATGAAATTCATAGCGCTCCTGTGTGACGGGGCGCTTTGATTGGTTCCAGCACACGCATTTAGATTGACGCCTCAATGCAACTTTGCGCTTACCCGCAAAGATGCGACTTGAAATGCATCAATTCATGAAACGGTGCACATACATCTTTATCATCTCTGCGGTATTGCTTGGTTCGGAAGGCGCTGTAGCAGATGAATTTCGCTGCGAGTCGCTATGGCATGAATCGATAGGGTTAGACGTATCAACTTTTATCAATCGTGGAGTTCTTATGAAGAAGTTTTTTTGGTTTTGCCATTTTTATTTTCGAGTATTTCAATGGCAGAGACCATTGATTGTGAAGGTATCACATTGGATAAAGTGACCGTGGAAGGTTCGCGCGATGATAAGCATTTTTTTGAAAACAAGTTAGTGATTAAACTCATTCAGAGCTGTGGTGGTAAATCCTATGTTCATGCAGATTTAAGTCATCCTGCATTTAATGGTTTTTTATCTGTTGCGCTCGCAGCAAAAGCAGCTGAGAGGAAAGTGAATATTTCCGTGAATACGAGTGATACGACTGAATTATCAAACCAAGTGGCATATATCGGAATTGATTAAATTAAACAGGCTCACCAAGTGTAGCAATACCTGGTTGGTGAGCCTTGTCATTCATTATGTTTGCCCTCATTGCCCATTTCCGTATTAGTAAATCAAGGTACGAACTTGATTTGAGAAATGTACTCAGAAACATAACAAATGATAGTGTTTTATGGGATGCTTCTATGCCGATGATCGCGAGTGATATGTTGGCCTAATCTGATGTGCGAGATCATATCGTTTGTCAGTTTTCTATTCTTGCCAGCAAGTCATTGATCAGGTTTTCACGGTCATTTTGTGCTCTCTCTATGACCTGAGTGGGTGCATTGGTATTCGGATCGTATTTGCTGCTCCAAATAATCATCTCTAACAGGATAGGTAACATGTCTTTACCAGCCTGTGTCAGCGCATAACGTTTTTTTCGTTTGTCGTTGACATCAGTTTGCTTGGTGATCAAGCCGTCTTTCTCGAGCCGCTCTAAGCGGCTGGAAAGTATGTTGGTTGCCATGCGCTCTTCCGAATGTTGTAGCTCGGAATACGAATGTTTGCCAAAAAAGATGAGATCCCGAAGTATCAGTAAGCTCCATTTGTCGCCGACAATATCCAGTACATTCGAGATTGGGCAGTTTGAACGTCGTGTCATGTCTTACCTCGTTTTCAGTTGAAGTGCTCAGTTTAAAACACTTGCACATTGCAAGCAAATGGATTAACTTGCATTTTGAAAGTTAAATGTGCGGCCACCTGGTCACACTGGAAAGTCTCTTGAAATGATGAGGAGTGAATCGATGTCATCCCCAAAAATCAATCTGGAAGCGCTGGAAAAATCTCACTGGAGCAACACAGACAAAAGGAATGCAGCGCTGGCAATCGAATTTGTACAGCTAATGATGAACGACCACAATTTTGACGAAATGACGCGTCGATATGCAGGCCAGCCTTATGAGCAGCACAATCGGAACATCGCGAATGGGATTGAGGGCGTGGTTAAAACGGTGAGTAACTTGGTTAAAAATGCGCCAGAGTTTAGCTATGACGTGAAGCATGTTTATGTGGATGGTGACTCCGTGATTTTACATTCGCATGCCACGCTGAAAGCGAAACATCGTGGTGATGATACTCAGGGCTTAAATATTATAGATACGTGGAGAGTTTCTGACGGTCGATTGGTTGAACACTGGGATGCGGTGCAAGGGATTAGTTTCTCTATGCGGTTGTATGCACTGATGACGGGTGGCCAAGTTCGAAATGGAAATGGCGTGTTTTAAATATGAATGGCTCCAGCACATAAAATGACGGGGCAGTCATCCGATAGAAAAATTTGATTAGACTTCTCTGATTTTAATGAGACGAATCAGGGAAGGTTATTGTTTCTTTAGATGTCTGTCCTGATATTTTTGAAAAATTTAAAGAGATTTGTTTTATAAAAGTATACATATCGTAAAAATTTTCACGCCTAAATCTCTTTGATTTACTTTTGAATCAATCATGCTATGGTACCGTTCCCACGAAGGCTGTGGGATATTTTTGAGGTATCTATGAAGCAATTCTATTTATCAGGAGTGATTGGAGCACTCTTGCTGGCATCGTTCTCCTTTGCTGCTTCTGGAATGGAATCTGACATAACTAGCCGAATTATTGGTGGTGACAAAGCGAAATTAAACGCATGGCCATTTATGGTCGCTTTAACACGGCTGAATAAAAATGACGCCTTATGTGGCGGCAGCTTTTTAGGCGATCGATATGTTCTGACCGCTGCTCACTGTGTTCAGGGGTTAAAGCCAACCGATGCTGAAGTTGTGATTGGTGCTTATGATATGAATAATTTATCATCAGCCGAGCGTGTCTCTATCAAACATATTTACCTGCATAAAAATTATCAAATTTCTTCCAAAGCCCAAGGCGATGATATTGCAATTCTTGAATTAACCCGAGCGCTAGGAAAGTCACGCATAGAGTTAGCGAATCTGAATCATTTTGAGGAGTTGAAAGCGGGATTTGGGCTCACAGCGATTGGCTTTGGCTATCGCCAATATGATCCGACTCGGAGAGAAGGCAGCGATAGTTCTCCTGTTTTACATCAAGTCGAAGTTCCCTTTGTTCCACTGACGCAATGCAAAAACTTGCCCGGCAGTTACCAAAATTTGGGGGAGGGTGTATTTTGCGCGGGAGAAACGGGTAAAGATACCTGTATGGGCGACAGCGGTGGTCCAATTATATTCGACACGAATGATGGTCCCAGACAAATGGGAATTGTGAGCTGGGGCAGAGGATGTGGTATTTACCCTGGTGTGTATACCAAAGTCAGTCATTACAGTGATTGGATTTCCGATCACACGAAAGGGCTCTCTTATCGCCAAAGTGAAGACCTCGGCATCATAAAAATGGGTAACTACTTCCATACTTTTACGTTGACGAACCACTCTGACAATACGATTCGGCTTAATAACCCTAAAGTGACTGTAGATGGTATGGAACTTGGCTATATTGATTCAAGTCAAGATCAATGTAGCGGTGATTTAGAACCCGGTGCTGAGTGTAACATCCAGATATCTTATCTGATTCCAAGATTCAAACAGGGTAGAGTTCAGCTGGAATTTGACTCGGATGATTTCAGGGAAGGTAAAGTTGTTGCTTGGCTCGACTATCACGCATTGCAGGATGCGCCTCAAGAGGTCACTGATTATTTATCCACATTGCCTGGCCACAAAGCATACGATAATGGCAATGTTTGGCAAGTCAGTGGAGAAAATCTGAGAAGTACAAGTTCTCTTGAAAAAGATCAAGTCTCAGAGCTGGTATTAGAAGGCCTGCCAAGAGGAGAGCTGACGTTTAATTATTGGGTGCATTCTCATGAGTTTCTCGATTCACTGACTATTTATGTGAATGGTAAAGAAAGTCAAACGATGCGAGGCGGTAATTTAGGTGGCATCTTTAACCGAGGTTCGCACTCGATTGAGATGTATAATCAAAGTAATATTGTTCGTCTGGTATATCATAGACATCAATATAGCAATGAATCAGATAGCCACGTCAGCGTAACTGATATCAAACATCAAAAGCTCACATATGATCTTCTGCGTGAAACGCTTGATCTGATGCGAGCCAATAACAACAGTAAAAGAGGTGGTGGTAGTATCGACTTCGGAGCAGTATTTCTGTTATTGCTTTTGGTTTGGATACGTCGCTCTCGACATCAATATTCTCTTAAATATATCAGCCAAGTCGTGACATCACTGCTTGGTTGTCGCTGCATTTATCACTGAAAATGGAAATGAAGAGTGGCTAAATATCAGTTTTTTTGTATACCCGATTCCAAGCGCAGGGAGTTTACCTATATCAATATGGAAAGTGATACGTATTTAGCAGAAAAGAAGCAGCTGTTGCAATCAGGCTTTGCAGTTGAAGATGATGTCATTTATGCAGATACACCTGAAGAAGCGGTAGAAAAGTTCCGATCGAATTATATTTATGCGCTGGATGAGTATAATAATTCTTATCCGGAGGGTGGTTTGATCAAGTTTATGATTGAAAGTTATCAAGAAATTCGTCGAAAACTGGGTAAGTGATAAACACTCACTGAGTGACTTTTTTGACTTCCCCCACAAATAACAAACTGATGATTTCAGGGGGAAGTGAGCAGGTTCATCCCCCTAATCAACCACAGCAACCCTTGGGGTTTTCTTTGTACGTGCCTCAAGTGGTGTTCTCCGGTCATGGTTGGCAGGTTGATAACCGTGGGGATGAAAACGAAAGCAGTCCCGGCCGGCATCTTTGCATTCGTACAGTGCGCGGTCGGCTCTGTCGATCATGGTCATCAGGCTGTCACCTGGTGTGTAGGCGGAGATGCCGATACAGGCAGTCACGGAAATATGAGTGTCTTCGATATCGGTCGGTAATGATAACTCCCGGATGTCTTGCAACATCCGGCCTGCAATTTTCTGAGCCGTTAAAGTGTCGCAAAACGGCAGGCAAAGGATGAACTCTTCACCGCCATAGCGCCCGAACAAGTCTGTTTTTCGGGAGGATTGCTGAAGGTGCTCGGCAAAGCCCCGAAGCACTTTATCTCCGACACCATGTCCCCAGGTATCGTTGATTCGCTTGAACCGGTCAATATCAAACAGCAGCAGCGCGAAAGGCTGCCGTTTTGCCTGACAAATATCGAGTGCTTTCTGGGCTTGCTGTAACAGCATGCGCCGGTTGTAAATACCGGTCAGGGGATCTAGTGTTGCCTGACGGTAAAGGCGCATCAGCATATAAAGCTTCGAGAGCTGTGACCAGATCACAATGACGGCCAGAATATTTTGCAGCCAGTAATTGGCGAGTGTTTCCGGGGTTTGTATTCTGCCTGCCTGCGCATCAACGCTCATTTCCGTAATCGCGGTGATCGCCAGTAAACACAGGCTTTCTTTCAGGGTGATCGGTAAAATCGTCAGAATCGCGACGTGCAATATCGGGAGCAGGGTATAGCCGTATTCAAATCCGCTGTAGACTTTCGGAAAACCGAGGACCCAGATGGAATAGCTGTAAAACAGGTTCAGCCCGGTGACCAGCAGTATCATACAGAATTGCGACTGGCGCAGGGTGGTGTGAGACTCATTCAGCCGCGCAACCAGGATCAGAAATGTTGCCAGAATCAGCCGTGCGGAGGCAATGCGGATATCTTCTCCGGTTTTCAGATAAAAGAAATCAAATGGGATCCAGGCGATGATCAGGATCGCCCAGACGATAGCAAGCAGTGAGATGCGGCTGCGCAGATAACCGCTTCGGGTATTCTGGAAATTTTGGGTGTGCGCCTTCGCACTCCATAAATCCGGGACATAGAGCCTGAGGGAATGGCACAAATGCCTGTAAAAATGGTTATAGGTTGATATCATCTTTGCTTCCAGCTCATCTGACATCTGTTTTTGTAATGAAAAACAGACGCTAATCGTCCTTTATTTTTATAATTGGACAATTATTCTACATGATGCGGCTCAAAACCGTGATCCTGGTTCATATAACACATGTGAAACCGGGTTTGGTGTACAAAATATGAGCGCTGGGTATTTCCGGCAGCCTTCTGATATAATTCGCGCCTTATCTGTGTCTTCGTTGTTTGCCTGTCATGAATATTACCTATACCACATTTTTGATTCCTGCCCTGCTTGGGGCACAGCTCATTCTGTCTCTGGTTTTGACGAAGGGGGAAATATGCCCGGGTCAGCGGGGACGAATCCATAAAACCTTGCCTGTGCTGCTGATTGGCTGGGTTCTGGTGACTGCGAGTCAGCCAGCTGCGCTGCTGCCGTTACTGACATTAGCCTGGTTTACCTTTCAGGTGAAAACCGGCAAAACCCGCGATGCCGGTCCGTTGTGGGTGCTGTATACCTCCTGCGCTGCGGCATTGCTGAACTGGTTGCTGTTGTTGCCTTCACTGACATTACCTGTATCCGGGATGAGCCTGGTTGCGGTTGCTTTGCTGGGATCTTCCTTAGCCCATTTGCTGCTGACCCGTGCCCGGACCCGATTGCAGGCATTTCATCGCCTGTTACCTGCGGCTGGTCTGGTCAGTGCCATGCTGACGGTCTTGCTCATGCTGTGGCAGCTGTACACCTTGCCTCAGGCCGCTGTTGAAAATCAGTTGCTGGTTATCTGTGCGGCACTGCTGCTGCTGATTGCTGCGCTGCTGGTCTGGGTCGGCCACATTGTCCTGGGGAAAACCGTTCATGTCTGGCAGCTTGCCTGCGCATCGTTCTTATTGACAGTTTCGGCCGGTCTGCAGCTTTCCCTCTTTTAAGGTTGGCTTTGAAAGTTACGGATGGTGCTCTGTTGGTGAGATACCAGCGTCGGCGTCTATGCTAATAACAGGTCATGTCAATCATTCTGATTGAGATGAATTGTGGGGGAAGCCATTTCCCTTTGCTGGTGATCGGACGGCTGTCGCCGAAGGAGGGACTGTGGAAATCAGAAACCTGCTGAACATGGATGCCAACATTGTCCTGGGAATCGTGAACGAAAGACTGCGGCTGGAATGCGATACGATTGAGGAACTCTCAACCCGGTATGAACTGGATCAGAACGCGCTGAGAGAAAAAATGGCGTCGCTGGGCTACCGATATGATCCAATCTCAAATCAGTTTAAATAATCAGTGAGTCAGTGTGACGGGCGCCGGAAATGGCGCCCGTCGTCTTTCATGGGTCAGGCTGCTTTAATGCCTTCAAGATGGGTCTGACATTGCTGGCGGGCGGTGGCAAAAAATGCCTGAAGATAGTGCCGTTCCCGTTCTGAAGCCCGGACCGCAGCGTACAGTCTGCGCCACAACCCTTTGCCCAGTGGTTTGCTGACAATCAGTCCCTGCCGGGCAAAATCGTGAATCGCCCAGTTTGGCAGGGCGGCAACCCCCAGACCGGCAGATACCATCTGAACCAGCATCAGGGTGTTGTCGGCCTGTTTCCATACCATTGGTTCAATCCCCGCTGGCTGCAGAAAATGTTTCACCACATCCAGGCGGCTTTTATGAACCGGATACGTCAGCATGGTCTGGCTGGCGAGGTCAGCCGGTTTGATGGTGCTCAGTTCAGCCAGCGGTGACTGCGGCGAAACCACCAGACGCATTTCGAAGTCGAATAAGGGCTCATAGTGAACTTCAGCGCGCGGGTTGATATCGGAGGTGATCACCAGATCCAATTCACCGGCTGCCAGAGCCGGAATCGGTTCGAAACTGAAACCGGAAGAAAAATCCAGACTGACGGCCGGCCAGTGGATCTGATATTCCTTCAGCGCCGGCATCAGCCACTGAAAGCAGGAGTGGCATTCTATTGCCATATGAAGACGGCCTTTGGCGTCTTCCTTCAAATTCGCCAGTTCATGTTCTGCCCGTGTAATGCGGGGGATCAGATCATCCGACAGCCGGAGCAGAATCTCTCCTTCCGCCGTGAATCTCACCGGGCGGGTTTTTCGCAGGAAAAGCGGGGCACCGATGCGCTGTTCCAGATCTTTAATCTGATGGGACAGTGCTGACTGGGTTAGGCACAGCGTGTTGGCTGTTGCGGTCAGGGATCCGGTGTCTCTCAGTACCGCTAACGTGCGAAGGTGTTTAATCTCGATCATGTTCACTCAGTCCCTGAAGTTTTCTGTGAATCAGGGTACTGGTTCTTGAGAGAAGTGTAAACATCTAGACGTCTATAAATGATTACATCTGGCCTGAAAGACTGCCGCATATTGATCTTGGATCCGTATTCCGATCACTCATTGGCAAATATCATGTAACTCGCATACAAATAGGGGTAGGCCGAATGGAATGTAGCGTGTGTAAGGGAAATCAATGAAGCGACAACGCCTTACCTTTATCAGTTTACTGCTCGCCGCCGGGATGCTGTTATCCGTGGTCCTGCTGTTCATTTTTTCTCACCTGGAAACGAAGCGGCTCGAACGGGAGTTTCAGTCGGATGTAACGGAAACGGCGCATGCTTTTATCCAGGCGATCAACAGTCATTTCGAAGCTTTATATTCTTTGCAACTGAACCTGGATACGCAGGGTATTCCTGATGCCAAGGGCTTCCAGGCCCTGACCGGCAAAATCCTGCAACGTTATCCGGCAATCACCGCTCTTGAGTGGATTCCTGAAGTGGAACATCAGGCGCGTTCTGCGCATGAATCAGAGGCCAGTGCCTGGCTGCCGGGCTATGTCATTACCGAACAGGTTGCTTCCGGCGCGCGTGTTGCAGCCGGAGACCGGGGCCTGTACTACCCGGTTTACTATGTGGAACCAGTCGCCGGGAACGAAGCGGTGATGGGGTATGACTTAGGGTCACATGCATTGCGCTTTGAAGCCGTACAGCGCGCCCGTGACAGCGGTCAGCTGCAACTGACCGTGCCATTGCAGATACGCCAGAATAACGTCGAGGCGCAAGGGGTGCTCAGCTTGTTGCCAGTGTATGAATTTCCGGAACCCATGACTTCTGTCGAACGGCAGGACAGCCTGCTGGGCTTCGTGGGCGGCGTTTTTAATCCGGCACAAATCTTTTTATCGTCTTCCGGCGCCCGGGAGGCCAACGCTTTTTCACTGACGCTGATTGACACGCTGGCGCCTTCGGGCCATCGCGTGGTGTTCAGTCTGGTGCCGGAAGCTGAAACCGGGCTGGTCAGTCAGCAGAAGCGTTACCACTACGTTCAGAAAGCACTCACGCCGGATGCACTGGCAAAACACTATGATGAAAACTACCGGTATATTCATCAGGTGCTGAGTAAAGGTGGTCGTCGCTGGGTGATTGAAGCGGTTCCGCTGCAGGATTATGTGACCAGTCACCAGGCATCAACGCCGTGGTGGGTGTTCTTTGGCGTCAATGCGTTCTTTGCACTGGCCGCACTGGTGAGCTTTTTTGTGTTTCAACGCGGTCAGGTGTATCTGGATAACCTCAATCAGCAGAATGACCGTTTGCTTCTTGTGAATGAAAAACTGGAACGCATGAGCCGGGTCGACCCGTTGACCGGGATTGCCAACCAGCGTGCATTTGAGGAAGAGCTGGATAAAACGGTCCGGATTGCCCGGCGGGAAAAAACACCGCTGGCACTGCTGGTGATTGAGATCGACGACTATGAACACTTTGTCAGACAGTGTTCTGCTGAAATGCTGGATTCGAGCCTGCGGATGCTGGCCAATGAGCTGGACCGGACCCTGAAACGTCCCGGAGATAAAATGGCGCGTCTGGATGACGACCGGTTTGCAGCAGTCTTACCGAACACCAATAATGGGGAAGTCGTCGCACGACAGCTGCGTTCTGCGGCTGAAAGGCTGAATCTTGCCAGCACGGAAATGAGTGCCAATCCATATCTGACGGTATCGGTCGGAGTCCTGACGGTGTTTGAAACCCGGGAGATGACGGCCGAAGCCCTGTTCCATCAGACTGAAGCACTACTCAGCCGCGCTCAGGAAGAAGGGTTCAATAAGATATGTGCGGTTCAGCTTGAAGGGGAAACATCAGCTGAGCAGGCACTCAGCTGATAGATAGATTGTCTGCCTGGGATCAGGCAGACAAAAAAGGACTGAGATTACAGAGGCTGGGTCGCTTTAAACGTCAGCGTATGCAGGCTGTTCGACAGGGTCAGCGTATTGCCTTTCAATTCCGCTTTACTCCACTGACTCAGCGTGTCACTCATCACTTGCTCCAGTTTCATCGCATCTTCAGGACAGGCCATCATGGTCATGCCCATTTTTTCAATGCGGAACTGGCCGTCTTTCAGTTCGGCATTGCCGAAATAGCGGTTACAGCCGGAATGGCCATGTGCCATCGTTTGATTTTCAAAGCCCAGCGTCGGAACGGCGCCCATGGACGGTACAGTGACAGCCTGACTGTCGATTTTCGTCAGTTCCCATTCATACTGAGTCAGATCGCCTGACGATTGAGAGGCGGTACTGCCACCTGTTCCGGCGCAGGCAGATAACAACAGGGCAGTGCCCATTGCGGTCAGCAGGTGTTTTTTCATTGTTTTTCCCCTGATGGATTTGAGTATTTTTGACTTTCGTCGAGACAAAAAATTCCGCGCGCAACTCAATTTATTGTAGAAGTGAATTGCGCGCTGTTGGTTACGAGTTGAGATTTTCCGCTTGAACCATGTGTAAATGCACATCCTGTTGCGGGAAAGGGATGGTCAGTCCTTCTTTATCAAATCGGAGTTTGACCGTCCGCGTGACATCCCAGTACACATCCCAATAGTCATCTGTTTTTACCCAAGGGCGGACAATAAAGTCCACGGATGAAGTATTCAGGGTATGAACCTTAATTGTTTTTTCCGGGGCCCGCAGAACAGCCGGGTGGCTGTCAATAATATCGTGTAAAACGGCTTCGGCTTGCTCAATGCTGTCGTGGTATCCAATGCTGAAGACCATGTCCACCCGCCGTACACGCTCATGAGTCACGTTCTTGATGGTATCGCCCCAGATCTTGCTGTTCGGCACAATGATGATCTGGTTATCAAAGGTTCGGATTGTGGTATTCACCAGGCTCATATGGCTGACCTTTCCTGAAACACCTCCCGCTTCAACAAAATCTCCGACATCAAAGGGACGGTAGATCAGCAGCATCATGCCGGAGGCAAAGTTCGACAGCGTGTCCTGCAACGCGAAACCGACGATCACACCCGCCACTCCGAAACCGGTCAGTACCGGGGCCAGATTCAGGCCAATCTGCGACAGGGCAATCAGCAGGCCGATGAAAAACACTGTCTTGCCGGACATCGAAATGAAAAAGTCCTGCATGAGCTGCGACATCCGCAGGTTCGGCGAGGAGACTGCACGCTTCACAACTCTGCGGGTCAGGTTTTTCAGTAACCGGAAAACCAGAATGACCAGAATAAAGATGAAAATCTTGAACAGCACCTGCGGTGCGTAGTCGACCACCCAGCTCTTGAGGTTTCCGGACCAGGTGGCAAAAATCGAGTAAATCACCTGAAAATTCAGAATATCGTTGGTCAGGTCACCGGTCACTTCAAATTGCTGTTTTTTATAGCCGGAGGTGTCTATCTGAACTTTGTCACCCAGACTGACCAGATAGTTCAGACGATCAATGTCGCTGGACACTTTTCGCTGCGCCAGAATATGCATCAGCTGCAGCGCAGACTGTTCACTTTCCGAGGCGTCTTTCAGCTGCTTTGACAGCACTCTTTCCTGCTGATTATTGTACTCAAGTGACGCCGACACAAACGCCAGACGCTCACTGATATCTTTGGCCAGTCTGGCTTTGTCTCTGTCAGTGTTGATACTCAACTGCTCAAGCCAGTTGTAGTTTGTCCACTGGTCTCCCAGCATTTCGACGGAGAGCTGGCGCTCTTCATCCAGCTGCTTTTGCTTGAGCAGCTGTTCTTCCTGAGGTGCACTGTCCAGTGCCTTCTCATCCGTCTTAATCTTTTGAGCCAGATATTTTGTCGTCGCATTTGTGTAGCGGACCTGACGCTTCACATAGTCAATCAGCTTGCCTTCTGAGCCATCAGGCGGGGCACTGATAAGCTGGCCGAGCTGGTCTCTAAGGTCGTTATTTTTATTGAGCACCTGCATACGCAGGACATCCCGGGTGGAGCCGGTACGCGACTGGCTGGCCTGGTAGAGTTCCATGACTTCCTGATTGAGCTGGGCGAGATCGTCCAGTTTCGACCGGGAGACTTCAGGTTCTGCCAGAGCACTGAAGCTGAAAGTGATGAAGGTAAAAAGGAGTAAAAGCGTGCGTATCATTGAATGGATTCCGGATTCATGCGGACAGGTAGAAACAGGTCATCACGGTCACAGGCGTACCGAGATGTGATTCGTGGACTATCGGGATGCTTTTAAAGCAGATCTTGCTGACAAAGAAACCGATGATGGCTGAACTGCCAGCACCAGTCAGGGGTCCACAGTTCCTGATTCAGAATAATCAGCATAGGGCGTTTCACCTGACGCAGCATATACCAGAGCGCAGGGTAGTGGTGCTGATCACAGATCAGGGTGTCGCAGCCAGACGCAGCAATGGTCTCGGCCAGCAACTGCTGGTGGCTTTTTCGGGTATAGGCAAAGGCCATCAGATGATGCAGCCGGCTGAATGCTGCCAGCTGTTGGGTGATGACTCTTGAAGACTGGAGAATGCCAGTAAGTTTAGGTTTAGCATCCATAGCTGAGAGCATGTCAATCCAGGACTTTGCTTGTGATAGTTCATGACTCTTTTGCATCATTTCACCTGTAGAGCTGGGCCATGGTTCTGGCTTTCAGGGAATTAATCAGTGTTCATTTGGAGTCTATGTCCGGCTATTGATTCATATGTCAGGCACGAGTAAAAAATGAGAACAAAAAAAAGCCCCCTGAAAAGGGGGCAAGTGTTTACCATCGCTATTATTATCCGGTTGTTCCCGGGAAGACTGGCCAAAGCCTGCCGGGCACAATTGAGCTGAACACTGCTGATTTCGGGTGAATCAGCCGAAGTCACCGTTCACATAACCGCGGGTACGATCGTCACGCGGATTGTTGAACAGGGCGAAAGTATCATCGTGTTCCACCAGTTCACCCATCAGGAAAAAGGCAGTGCGGTCTGAAATACGGCGCGCCTGCTGCATGGAGTGTGTGACGATGACAATGGTGAAATCTTTCTTCAGAGATTCCATCAGGTCTTCAATTTTTTTGGTCGCAATCGGGTCCAGTGCAGAAGTCGGTTCGTCCATCAGGATAACTTCCGGTTCCATCGCAATGGTACGCGCAATACACAGACGCTGTTGCTGACCACCAGACAGGCCAAACGCGTGAGACTTCAGACGGTCTTTCACTTCATCCCACAGCGCGGCACCGCGCAGTGAACGCTCAACCACTTCGTCCAGTTGTTTCTTATCCGTGACGCCCTGTGCACGCAGGCCGTAGGCCACGTTCTCATAAATGCTCATCGGGAACGGGTTTGGCTTCTGGAATACCATGCCCACTTTGATCCGCAGCTTGGAAACATCGATGTTGCCATAGACGTCTGTACCGTCCATGGTGAGTTTGCCTTTGATTTTGACGCCTTCAATCAGGTCATTCATCCGGTTCAGACAGCGCAGCAGCGTCGATTTACCGCAGCCTGAAGGGCCGATCAATGCGGTGACCTGACGGTTTGGAATAGGCAGGTTAATTTTTTTCAGTGCCTGGTTTTCGCCGTAGAACAGGTCCAGATTTTCAATGTTGAATTTGTTCATCTTGTCTTTCCTCGAAATCAGTAAGTCGCAGTGTTAAAGCGTTTTGCAATCAGCTTGGTAAACAGGTTAATGACCAGAACCACAACAATCAGAATGGTGGCGGTGGCGTAAGCCTGGTGCCATTCATGAATGGTGTAGAGTTCCTGAGTCAGTTTGTACAGGTGAACGGTGAGCGTTCGGCCGGAGTCAAGCAGACTCTCCGGAAGACGCGCCACCATCCCTGCTGTCATGAAGACCGGCGCTGATTCACCGATAACACGACCTACACTGAGGATGATAGAAGTAACGATACCTGGCATTGCACTTGGCAGGATCAGACGCCAGATGGTGTAAATTTTTGAAGCACCCAGGCCGTATGAACCTTCACGATAGGTTTGCGGCACAGCCATCAGCGCTTCTTCTGTGGTCCGGATGATCACTGGAAGGATCAGGATACTCAGGGTCAGTGCACCGGACAGGATCGAGAATCCAAAGCCCAGCACGACCACGAAGAAGGTCATCCCGAACAGACCGTAGATAATTGACGGAATACCCGCCAGTGACTCGGTACAGAAACGGATCACTTTCACCAGACGACTGCCCACTCGGGCGTATTCGGTCAGGTAAATCGCAGTCATGATGCCCAGTGGCGCAGCAACCAGAATGGAAGCCAGCACCATATAAATGGTGGAGACAATCATCGGCCAGATGCCTGACTCTTCGCCCAGAGTGGTGTAATTGCTGGAAACAAAGGTCCAGTCGACATAGGCCAAGCCATTGCTCAGAATGTACCAGACCACCCACAGCAGGAATCCGACGGTGATCGTGGCGCATGTCCAGATCAGGCCCAGATAAATCTTGTCTTTCAGTTGTTGCCTGGCAGGGTTTCCTGCCTTTTGGATCATATTCGAAGTCGATAAATTCATTGTGATTACCTCGCACGCTCACGGTTCAGGTAGAGCAGCGCTGCATTCAGCACCATGATGAAAACAAGCAGGACAATGCCGGTCGCGTAGAGTGCGCTTGCATGGATACCGGTCGCGTATGACATCTCGATCGCAATGTTTGCGGTCAGTGTCCGTGCGGAATCCAGAATACCTTGCGGCATCGCCGGGGAGTTCCCCATGACCATAATGATGGCCATGGTTTCGCCCAGTGCACGGGCAATCCCCAGAATCACACCGGTCATGATGCCTGAACGGGCAGCGGGAACCAGCAGCTTGAAAATCGTGAAAATGTGCGAAGCACCCAGTGCCAGCGAGCCTTCTTTATAGCTGCGGGGCACGGCACGAATCGAGGTTTCTGAAACCGTGATCACCGTGGGCAGAATCATGACTGCCAGCACGATAATCCCGGCCAGCACAGTGTTACCGGCAGGAACGTTGAAGACGTTCTGAATCATCGGCACGATAATCACCAGGCCGAAGAAACCGTAAACCACCGAAGGGATACCGGCCAGCAGCTCGACCATTGGACGGATGATGTCCGACAGGCGTTTCGGGGCGATTTCAGCAATGAAAATCGCTGTCATGACCCCGACTGGTACACCCAGAATCACGGCACCGGCGGTTGAAACGACGGAAGCCACGATCATCGGGAAAATACCGAACAGCGCAGGTGGCAGCCATTCGTCACCCAGCACAATGCCGGCCACGCCAGCTTCTGCAAAAGCCGCATAGCCTTCACGGAAGATGAAGTAGCCGATGGTGATCAGAGACAAGATGCCCAGAACGGCACTTGCCAGAAACAGATACTTGAAGAAGAGTTCACGCCAGTCGATTTTTTCCGCTGCGGGCAGCGGGGATTTGTTGTTGGCGCTTTCAAAATTGTTCGCGATGGTCATTATTTCTTACTCCAGACACTGAACCAAAACATTCAGGTACTGAGGAATCGAAATGTCCGGCCTGAAATCAGACCGGACATAAAAGTTTTGCAAATTAGTGAGTTGCGATGAAGCCTTTTGCAGCAACGATTTTCTGAGCGTCTGCAGTTTTAATCCAGTCCAGGAAATCCAGTGCAGCTTTAGAAGGACGACCTTCTTTGTAAACCACCAGGAATGGACGCTGAACACCGTAATCACCGGCTTTAATCGCTTCAACAGATGGCTGGTGACCGTCGATTGCCAGAGGTTTTACAGAGCTGTCGACTGAACCCAGAGAGATGTAACCGATAGAGAATGGGTTGCTGGCAACCATGGTTTTCAGCTGACCGTTACCGCTGGCAACCTGTGCACGCTGAGAAATCGCAGATACTTTCTTACCATTCACTTTCTTTTGCAGTGACATGATTTCTTCGAATGCACCACGAGTACCAGAAGCGGTGTCACGCGTCGCAACAACGATTGGCTTGTCTTCGCCACCCACTTCTTTCCAGTTCTTGATTTCGCCTTTGTAGATTTTAGAAACTTGTTCTTTGGTCAGGTTTTTCACTGGGTTTGAGTTATGAACAACCACAGCGATACCATCACGTGCAATGACCACTTCCTTGATGTTTGGAGCTTCTTCAGAAGACTTCAGATCACGTGAACTCATACCCAGGTCAGCAGAACCGTCGTGCGCAGCACGGATACCTGCAGAAGAACCAGGGCCCTGAACTTCAACGACAACATCGTGTGATTTCGCGTAAGTTTCACCGAATACTTCCATCAGAGGAGTCACAGAAGAAGAACCTACGACAGAGATTGTTTCAGCCGCCATAGCCGGGTTGAAAACCATTGAGCCTGCCAGTGCGATTGCGCCGAGAACCTTTGCTTTCATTTTCCTAATCCTTTCGATTTTGGCGAAATTGCCAATCAGTGTTTAACGAACGAGGCACAGGTTAGGAGAGTTTTATGACAGGTTTGTTGCAGTTTATTGAACACTCTATGAAGACAACGCTAAGTGGCTGAAAATCAGGGAGAAAGGGTATGGATGTGGAATCTTAGATTACGAAATGTTCTTAAACTATCCCATAAAGGAATGTTTTATTCTAAAAAAGGCGTTTGTTTTTGGAATCCACCTCCCGCCTTTCGGCCATCCCTGACCCTCGGGCATCGCTGTTTCCGGAACTTTGCTGAACGGCAGGGCAGTTATGCGTCGACGGCGACAAAGTACCTGCCACAAAGTACCCGCGACAAAACACCGATGCCTCATCTTGTATGCACTGCATATCCCGGAGCTGCAGGGCTCATGAGCCGTATGCTGTCATGTAATCAGCGCGATGCATATACATTTCTTGTATACAATGATCAAGCAAATCATTGTCCGATATTCAAGTCGGAATTAAGAAAACTGATAATTTTTATAAGAAAATTTGAGCCCGAGGGACATTCTATCATTCCTATGCCGCATTTTATTGCCTTTAGTATCCAATTTGTGAATAGTTGGTGCACAAAATAACATCAATTGATTGTTGGGATGCTTCGATGCAGCTGAGTCATTTATCCATTCGTAACAAAATTCTCGTATTAGGTAGTGCTGTTTCCCTGCTGTTTGTGGTTGCAATGCTTTTTATTAAGTCAGCCAATGATCGGATTGGCCGAAATTTCAGTGAGTTTTACCAGCACAATTATCAGGTCTCTTTGCTGATCGGGCAGATCCGCCAGGCACAGGCCGACATCATCGGGAATGTCAGGGGGCTGCAGGTCGTTTATCTGCTGGGTCTCACGGAGCAGGTCCCAGAGTTTCGCGCCATCATTGATGAGAACAGTGCAAAGACTCCTGAGTTAGTAAAAACACTCAAACACGATTACAGCGGTGATCCGGCATTGTTCACTGAGTTTGAAACCAAACTCAATATCTATCAGAAGAATACACAGCAATTTGTCAACGACATGGAAAGTGCCCCGAATCATCAGGCCCCGTATGCGGTCTTCCGGGCATTTGTGGGCAGCTATGCGGCGCTGAACTTACAGTTTGACCGAATTCAGCAGGCCAGTCAGGAGAACGCTGTCCGCGCCAATGACGATACAGTCAAAGCGATCAATGATGCCAACATGGTGTTTTATATCTCGATTGTGCTGGCGGTGGTGATGGCTTTTGTCCTGAGTCAGTGGATCGCCCGGGGTCTGGTGAACGGGATCAGCCGGGTCAAAGCCACGGCAGAAGCACTGGCAAGCGGTCATCTGGATGTGCTGTCTCATGTTCAGGGTCGGGATGAAGTGGCCCAGCTCAGCAGCGCGATCGACAGTACGGTGCATCGTTTACAGAATACGGTGAAAGGAATTGTCAGCTCCAGCGTACTGGTTGCGGAAAACAGTCACATTCTGCAGGAAGCCAACAATAATATTCAGGTCGCTGCCGGTGAAGTGTCGGAGCACACCATTCAGGCGGTGACGGCGATTGAAGAGCTGTCGACCACCAGCAAGAGTATTGCTTCGAACACCTCAGATTCTGCCCGGGCTTCAGATCAGATGCTGGTGCTGGCAGAGCGGGGCATTGAATCGTCCAATCACACGCAGTCAGTCGTGCAACGTTTGGTGGCAACCCTGCAGCAGACCTCGGGCGTTGTGAATGAGCTGCATGGCGAATCGAGAAAAATTGAAAGCATTCTGGAAGTGATCCGCGGGATTGCGGAGCAGACAAACCTGCTGGCGCTCAATGCTGCCATCGAGGCTGCCCGTGCCGGTGAACAGGGCCGCGGTTTTGCGGTGGTTGCAGATGAAGTGCGCGGACTGGCGCAGCGCTCACAAACCTCAGTCAATGAAATTGAGCAGATGCTGACTCAGCTGCAGCAGGCATGCAGCAGTGCGGTTGATATGATGGCTGACAGCACCACGGAAGCCGATCAGGCCGAATCCAGAATGGCCGAAACGAATCAGCTGCTGGATGACATCATGAATATGATCCACCAGGTGAATGAACAGACCCAGCAAATTGCAACGGCAGCGGAAGAGCAGAGCGCCGTGGCTGCAGACATTAGTCAGAACATTCATACGGTGCAGGCATTGTCGGATAAGACGTCTTCGATTGCTTCTGACACGGTTCAGTGCAGTGATGACATGCAGCGGGTCAGCCAGGAAGTGAAGGCTCAGGTCAGCTTCTTCAGGGTGTCCTGAAACAGCGGAGAAGCGAATTTCTGATTATCTAATAACCTAAACAAAAACCGAAATAAGAAACCCGCCATTGGTACCCCAAGGCGGGTTTTTTCATCGCTAGTTGTAAGACCTAAAGGCATTACTGATCTTAGTGGTCACGGCTCCCCCTGACTGTCTTAACGGTGAGAAATGGGCGCTGCCTACCACTATTGATAGAAAATAAAACAGCACATCTGATATCTGCTATGCGGCCGTCGGGTCAGCTGGCCACCTCATCGACTAAGTAGAGAATCGACTGGTAGGGAATCCCGCTATGGTGTGACAGGCCAATCTCACAGGTACGGCTGTTACTGAATCCCCGGGTACAGTGATCTGGCACCTGTGCTTTCAGCGGCGCCAGCGCGGCAGCGTTCAGCTCCGGTGTGGAAAATCCTTTATCACCGGCCCAGCCACAGCACTGAATATGCTCCGGCACCACAACCTGACTGGCACAGGCTTTTGCCAGTTCGACCATCTCATGCTCAAGGCCCATCCGGCGGCTGCTGCAGGTAATATGAAGCATGACTGTTTCCTGTTTCCGTTTGAGCGCCAGATGAGGCAGTAAATAATGAAGAACCAGACCAACGGGTTCGACAACATGCATCAGTTTGGTGAAGTGCTCCAGACTGCGCTTGGCACAGGGACTGGTATCAATCAGCACCGGATACTTGCCATGGTCACTGGCTTGCCAGAGTGATGCTTCCAGCTGCTCTATCTTTTGGCGGGCCGGTTCAGCCATGCCTTTGCTGTCGTAGGGCATGCCGCAGCATAAATCATTCACCTGCGGCGGGATGATGACATCAAATCCGGCTTTCTCAATCAGTGACATTGTCACTTCTGTCAGAGAGCGGGTTTCCGGATTATCCGGCTGCTGTCCCATCGCACGGCTGGCACACGACGGCAGGTAGACAATTTTTTTGTCGCCATGTTTCTGGGTGCTGTCAGCATCACCGAGCTGGTGGCGATTCAGCACCGGCAGTTCCGGCAACCATTGCGGGGTGGCACCCCGGGTAAATTTTCTCGCGTGTTCACTGAGCGCGAGCATTCGCGGCTCTCCCAGCATGGACTCCAGCGCATGCGCAGCGCCCAGACCCGTTTTGACCAGTCGCGTGGTGGTCGAGAAATGATTGGCGGTCCACCGGGCAATCGGCGTAAAACGCCGGTATTTTTCAGTGCGCAGCTTTTTGACCAGCTCGCCGGTATGAATCCCTACCGGACAGCGCTCAGCACATAAGCCGGTGGCTGCACAGGTATCGATACCCTCATAGTTAAAGACTTTTTCCAGCGAAGCTGCCTGCGCTGTTTGTCCGCTGCGCCGGCGATGCTGCAGCTCGCGGTACAGAACAATCCGCTGCCGCGGAGACAGCGACAGAGTTCTGGACGGGCAGACGGGCTCACAGAAGCCGCATTCAATGCAGCGATCCACCAATGGATCGGCGGCGGGCATGGGTTTCAGGTGCGTGATATGGGCAAGCGGGTTGTCATTGATGATCACGCCCGGGTTCAGTAACCCCTGAGGGTCAAAGAGCTGTTTGATCCGCAGCATCAGCTGATACGCGTCTTTGCCCCATTCAAGCTCGACATAGGGCGCCATATTTCGTCCGGTACCATGTTCGGCTTTGAGCGACCCCTGATATTTCACCGCGACCAGTTCTGCGACAGCATCCATGAAAGCGCCGTAACGGTCGATTTCACTTTGCGCCTCAAAGCCCTGAGTGAACACAAAGTGCAGATTCCCCTCCAGCGCATGACCAAAAATAATGGCTTCATCATAATGGAACTGATCAAACAGAGCCTGCAGGTCACGGACGCCACGGGCCAGATCTGCAACCGGAAAGGCGACATCTTCAATGATCACTGTGGTGCCGGTTTCCCGCACCGCACCTACCGCAGGGAACATTCCCTTTCGGATGGCCCAGAGAGTATTGACCGTGGTCGGCTCGGTCGTGAAGGGGACGGACTCGATAATCCGGAAATCTGTAAGGCTGTCCATCACCTTCTGGCACTGGTTCATCAGGTCTTGCTCTGTACCGGCCCGGGTTTCGACCAGCAGAGCTGCGGCTTCCAGATCAAGCCCGGTCATAAAGGCGGGCATGCCGGACTTATCAGCGACGGAGCGCATTGCGCGGCCGTCCATCATTTCGACTGCAGAGACCGGTGTTTTTGCAAGCACAGAAGTCGCTTCACTGGCCTGTTCAATCGTGCTGAACACCAGTAGGGTAGATGCTTTGTGCGGATGCTCAATCACGGTGTTGTAGGTGATATCGGCAATAAATCCCAGCGTGCCTTCGGAGCCGATCATCAGGTGTTCGATGATGTCGATGGGATCGCTGTAGTCGGTCAGGGCATTGAGCGCATAGCCGGTGGTGTTTTTCAGCCGGTATTTGTGATTAATTCGTGCTTTCAGGTCGGCATTGGATTCGACGGTTTCTCTGAGTGCCGCGATTCCCGCCAGTAAATCGGCATGACTTTGCCGGAACGCAGCTTTACTTGCTTCATCCCGGGTATTCAGCACGGTGCCGTCGGTGAGCACAATCGTCATGCCATTTACCGTACGGAATGAATTTTGTGCGGTGCCGCAGCACATCCCGCTGGCGTTGTTGGCCGCAATTCCGCCGATTTTACAGGTATTGATAGAGGCCGGATCCGGTCCGATTTTCCGGCCAAAAGGGGCCAGATAACGGTTGGCATCAGCCCCGATCACACCGGGCTGCAGCGTAATTTTCTGTCCTTCATTTTCAATGTCATGATGACGCCACTGATCGCTCAGGGTGATCAGCACGGAATCGGAGACGGCCTGCCCTGACAAGCTGGTGCCTGCTGCCCGGTAAGTGTAGGGAATGTGCAGCCCGGCACACAGGCCAATCACCTGGATGACTTCTTCAAGCGTGTGCAGCCGAAGGACGACCTTGGGCACCATGCGGTAAAAGCTGGCGTCCGTACCGTAAGCCAGCCGCTTGGCTTCGTCGGTGATGATTTGTTCGGGGGTGAGGAACTGTGTCAGCCGGGAAATCAGTTGTTGATCATTGTTCGTCATGATTGATCTGCCTTTGCTCAGGTGCCCTTGCTCAGTTGTTTTTGGGTCAGAGTCTTTTTGTTTTCTGAGAAAATCTTTTGTTTATGAATCAGATGGATATTTGGTGCTGATTTTGAGTCTAGCGTGCCTGCAACAGGAATGGGTGTTTGGGATCCCAGGTTTGCATTTTGTTTTCAACCATGTGAAACGGTTGTGAACACTATCGCTTTATTTTTTGGCAATAAATGAATGTAATGAAAAACATTCATTCCAAAAGTTGATGAATCCAGATGATAAAGACCGATGATCTGATTTTATTCGTGCAGGTCGTAGAAGACGGCTCCTTCAGCAAAGCGGCAGATAACCTGGGGATCACCAGTTCCGTGGTGAGTAAGCATATCGCCCGGCTTGAAAATGAACTGGGCGTTCAATTGCTGTTTCGCACCACGCGCAGTATCCGGCTGAGTGAAGCCGGAAAAGTGCTGTATCAGGGGGCAAAACATGTCAAACAGGCGGCAGCCGAGGCCGTGGATGCCGTCAGTGGTTTTGGCGAAAGCCTGAGCGGGCACGTGAAGATGTCTGTCCCGACGATTTCAGGTGAACTCTTACTGGCCGAAGCTGTGGCCGGTTTTTGTCAGCAGCATCCGAAGATCACGGTTGAGATGTCGATGGAAAACCGGTTTGTGGATGTGGTGGGTGAGGGATTTGATCTCGTCATTCGTACCGGCTATCTGGAAGACTCCAGTCTGATTGCCCGCCATCTGATTGATTCGCAATGGGTGGTCTGTGCCTCGGCCGATTACTGCCGCCGGGAAGGAAAGCCCCGGAAGCCTGAAGATTTGTTGCACAAGAATTGTCTGCAATATGCCTATCAGAGCACTGGCGCAGCAGAATGGGAGTTTCTGGATGAACACGGGCAAGGATATACGCTCAAAGTCCGCGGTAATCTGACGACGGACAATGCCGCCGCGCTCCGAAAGGCCGCTTTGGCCGGTTATGGGATTGCATACATGCCGCGATGTCTGGTGTACCACGATTTAATGTCGGGTGCCTTGATTGATCTGTTACCCAATCAGGTTGGCAAGAAACTGGGAATTTATGCCGTTTACCCGTTCACGCGCCAGCCATCACAAAAAATTCGCTTACTGATCGAGCATATTCGTCAGGCTTATCAGGCGATTTCTCATTATTTTTAAATGAGCTGCCCGGTAATTTTGTGATCTGCCTCTATACTAGACTGTAAGTGTCCATCAGCTCGTAATGAGACATGCCTGAAAGGTCAATTGCCCAGAGGGAGTCAGATGAACTGGTATCTTTACGCACTCAAAAAGTACGCGGTTTTTGCAGGACGTGCTCAGCGACAGGAGTATTGGTACTTCTTCCTGATTAATCTGGTGATTACATTGGCGTTGGGCATTGTCGATCATCTGCTCAATACCCCCGGCTCGGAAGATGGTACCGGGCTGCTCGGGGGAGTCTATTCACTGGCCGTACTTTTACCCTCGGTGGCTGTCGGTATCCGGCGGTTACATGACATTGGCCGATCTGGCTGGTGGATGCTGCTCAGCCTGATCCCGGTTCTGGGCTTTCTCGTTTTACTTTACTTTTTTGTGCAGGACGGCCAGCCCGGCACCAACGAATATGGCCCTAATCCGAAAGAAAACAACGATATGGGTCAAATGATGGTGTAATTCACCAAAAGATGCCCCCCATACATCCTGCTCCAAGCGTAAATCCCTCATGCTTTGACAAGAAGTCGCTGCGACAGCTGCCAACCTCATTGCTTCTTTTTTCTATCTCCTCAGAACTTTGCCCCAAAGCACAGATATGCAATCCCGAATATGCCTTTAGAAGAAACCTGTCCCATAACTGAAAAGTGCGGTGATAACTGCAATTTTATTTTGTTCAGTGACTTCAGTGTCAAGGGCGGTAGCGTGTTTGGTGCATGTAGTGGCAGACGGCGGTGGCAGTTCAATGTCGCTTTTCAGATGTGGATACACTGTCGCTGAATTAGGGTGAGATGAGATACACGACATGATGTCGTATATTTTATTGAGTTGTTGATGTGACACTCTTGATTATATATTTATCAGTCACTTATGTTTTATTTGGCCCGTGGGTATATATGACATGATGTCGTTGAATAAAATGTTAGGCTACAAATGTGCAACAAAGGAAGTTAGTTGAATGAATGAAACATTAATAGGAGCACTAAATAGTATTGGAACTCCAATAGTTATTATTGCATCTACAGCCATAGCAATAATTATCGGTAAGGTATCAAAAAGACTATCTGTAGCCGCCGGTTTTATTTCTGTTGTCTCTGTTGCCTTATATGTACCAATAGATCTATATCCAAAAGCAAGGGACGCATTTGAACCATTAGAAATTGAGGTTATCCCTAAGTCGGTGTTGACCTACTCTTCGGATATGACAGGGATAGAATTGGTTATAGATGCGCGTCAAGGGAGTAAATCGGTTGCTGAAGTTCGTATACCAAAGCCTGCTGAGGATCTATTTTCAGATAAAATAGTATCTTTGCAAAGGAGTACATATGGAGACTCTTACGATGTTAAGGTCGGAAACATCAATTTGGGAATGCTCAAAGACTCCGAGATCGAATCTAAAGGTTTTGTCCGACCAGAGGTCAATGTGACACCGAAATCAATAGTAAGCTCCAAGCGTATATATGTAGGCAAATCTTGGGTTGTTAACAATACTCAAGCAGGAAAATTAACACTTAATTTCGTAAAGACTGATAAAGGTGGTGTGGTACTTAAAATGCATTCTTCAAACTTTGGAGAATCTCAACCTGAGTCAATTACGCTAGAAAATAAGAGCTTTGATGTTATGTCATTTGAGGGTAAGTATGAAGCGACAGTTTACATTCAAGCAGCTGATTTTAGTCAGGCGGGTAATGAATGGGCAGCATTCACTGTTATCGTACAGTAGCCTAACAAAGCATTTAATCGTGATTCCTTACTCTTGGCGGTTTCGCTTCGCTCAAGTATGGCCAAGCGTGCGTCACACCTTAATGCGGCGTTATGTACTCGGGATGCATAGGGAATGAGAGAGTTTTACGAATTTGAGGAATTGGTAAAAGATGTTTTCCGTCATCAAGGATTTAAAATTGATGATGAGAATAAGATGTACCAAACCGATGGAGGTAGAACAGAATTAGATTTCTCTGCAACCATTCAAAATAAAAGGTATGTGGTAGAGGTAAAGTTTTATCGCCAAAGTTCTCAAAACACATCTCTTCTTAAAAAAGCAACTAATCAACTTCTCAGATTAATGGATTTAACCAATATATCTAATGGAATATTGGTCATCTCTAGCTATGTTAGACCCGAACATATCGAAGAATTAGAAAGATTAGGGATCATAGTTATCTCCAGACCTGACATATTTAATATGGCGTCAGGGTCAATAGAGTTATCTGAAAAGCTATCATCCTTACTTGAAGATGATAGCGAGTTTTCTTCAAAAGAAAATAAAATTCAAAAAATAAAATCATCAAAACCGACTAAAAGGCCAAAAGCAGAGGAGTTCCTTGATTTTATATCGAGTACACCATGCTTATGCAGTGAATTAAAAAGTATACATGGTGGAAAGAAAGGGTGGTCAGATTACGAGAAAAAATGTACAGAAATATTAAAATACCTGTTCGACTTGGATTTAACAGGCTGGCAAACCCAGCAACGTACTGATGATGGGCTTAACAGGTTTGATCTTGTTACGAGAATAAGAACAGTTTCAGATTTTTGGATGTTTATATGTAATGAGCTAGATAGTAGATATGTGGTGTTTGAGTTCAAGAACTATAAGCTCAAGATAAACCAGGGGCAGGTCTTAACCACTGAGAAATATCTACATAAAAGAGCCCTTCGATCAGTCGCTTTTATCATTTCAAGAAAAGGAATTAGCGATAACGCATTGAAATTCTCTCAAGGGGCTATGAGGGAACATGGTAAGTTAATAGTTAATCTGACAAATGAAGATCTATGCAATATGCTCGATATGAAAGAGAAGGGAGATGATCCTAATGACTATATGTTTGAAAAGGTTGATTCATTCTTAATGTCATTACCCCGATGAATATCGTACATAATAAGGCCCTGCTGTCGGACAAATTTTACGCTGCGCTCCAAATTTGCCGCAGAGCGCGGCGTTATATTTCTCGGGGAATTTGAAATATGAATGACGAAGAACATTTTAAGGAAAATTATTCGCTGTTTGAAAGCTTGGTGAGTGCGGCAGTTGATGTGTCAGATAAGTCTGGAGGTATACTAACTTCAGGTCAGCGGATAGAAGCTACAAAAATCTATACTAGGTTAACTCTGAGTGCTATCACACTAGAGCGTATTCTTCCCACAAAATTCGGCATTTGGGACTTTTCATCAATAGCTATATTAGCTCGTAGTTTTATTGAAACTGCTCATCGTTATTGCTATATCTCGGAAATGGAACTGTCTGATGACGAATTGGAGTTTAGGAGAAAGCTATACTTCTTTCACGCGAATATGGAGAAGTATCGTCTTTACTCTAGTCAACCTGAACATGAAGTATTAGAGTCATTTAAAGTAGGGTTGCCTCAAAGTAAAAAAGAAATTGTTGAGTCTGCGTTTTTCCTCTTACTTCCTAAGCACATGCAAAACAAGATTAAATCTGGCAATGCAGATATGCATATTAGTGATGAAGTTATTTCAAAGCGTTGCGGTTTAATAAAGGAGCAATATTCTTTTTACTATCGTATTTTGTCTAACCATAGTCATGGTTCACCACTGTCGTCAACCTCACAATCTAATACTCGTGGTAGGGGTATTAAGAATGATGATGAGCTATTTTATATTACGTTGACCTTGTAGATTTTAAATCGATATCTGTCGCATGTAATTAGCAATCAAATCGACCTTTTGTCGTTAGAGCAGGAGTGTCAGTATAGCTTAATTTTAGCGAAGAAGGGTTTCATCAAATCCGAAATATAACAAACTGTTCAAGAGGGTTTCGCAACGCGTGGCATTTTCAGTTCAAGGTTGAGTTTCGTGTTTACGGTGCAATGGTTTAGTATTCCAAAATGCCGCACAAGATCTTTCATTTATTATGGAAGAGCATGGTGGGGAATTTCAGTTTGCTTAGGCTAACAAAGCGTTTAAGGCAGAATGGTTTAGGTTGGATGATCGCGTCGTTCACCACTTAACACGGCATTAGCCATTTGAGACACAGCATATAAACCGAGAGTAATTTATATGAATAGAGGGAGTTAATGAAATGATGTCATCAACAAAAATATCAATTGGGTTTACTATAGCATGGTTATTACTAAATATGATTGCTAGCGGTTCTGTACCGAGTAGTTTGCACGATCCTGATTTTGGAGAGAAAGTTGCTACAGCTTCATCGTTTCAAGGTCTCAGTAATCTCTGCTTAATAGTCGCAATAGTGTCTATTATAGTTACTGGATTTAAAAAAGTTATGAGTAAACAAATAGAGCATCATGAAACAACTATAACGACTGGTGATAATTCGATAGTCGCAACGAATAAATCGACCGTGGCCACTGGAAACGCATCAATTGATCAAAGCACAGTTGTTAATATTCAAAGTGGTCTCGAAGGAATGAGCAATGAAACACTTTCTGCCATCGAAGAGCTGCTTTCATACGCTAAATCTGGCTCTCTAAGTACGGAGGACCAATCTGTAGCAAGTTTTATAGTCGAAGATATTGAGTCGGCGTTATCTTCTGACTCCCCAAATATAGATAAAATAGTGAGTTTTTCTAATAAGCTTGCTTCTCTAATTGAAACTTCAAAGCCCGTAGTAGAAAGTGTAATCAAAGCTATTCAGTTACTAAAAGGCTAACAAGCGCATGTTGTCGGACTCTCTTTCCGCTGCGCTTCAAATCAACCGAAAATGCAGGAATTATATCTTTGGAGATAAAAGTGGCATTGAATCGATCAGAAGAGCAATTAGTCAATAGAGAGACAGAACTTGGCGAAACTCTACCGCATGATTATCGTGAATCAATGAAAGTAGAAAATGGTGGGGAAGCTAGGACTGAAGAAGATGATTGGGAATTGTATTCAATCAAGGACACTTCTGGTCGAAAAAGGTTAGCTCGTACTTATAACATATTATTGAAGAAAAAAAGTCGTGTTTTGGCTTTGGAAACTTTCCTGAATATACATTAGTCATTGCTAGTAATGGCCTTGGAGAGCAAATTGTTTTCTTAAAAGGAGCAGGGAAATTCGAGCCAAAAGTATATATGTAGTCTCATGAAACTGGGGAAATTCAGCTGCTCGCGAGTTCATTTGCCAAGATAGAAAAGCTTTAACAAACGGTTCAAGTGATACTCGCAACGCCTGACATTGGCCGATCTGGCCGGTGTATGTTGCTCAACCGGCTTTCAATTCTGAGCTTCCTCATCTTACTTTACTTCTTTGTGCAGGACGGCCAGTCCGGCACTAATGAATATGGCCCCAACCCGAAATAAAACAATGACATGGGTTAGGTGATGGTGTGAATTGCCTGCAGTTACACCCGCCTGATACAGTCTGTTTCTTGTTGAAATCCAGTGCCAAATTCATAGCACTGGCTTCCAGTGCGCCGCTTCAAATCTCATCGTTTTTATTTCATTTCAATTCCCTCAGAACTTTGCCTCAAAGCACAATTCCGCATCCTCAAGTATGTCTTTTATGAAAGTTGTCCCATAACTGGAAAGTATGGCGACAACAGCAATTTTTATTTTTAATTCTCCGGCGACTTCAGTGTTATGGGCGGTAGCGTGTTTGATTCAGGGGAGTGGGAGTAAAATCAGGACAGACGCCCTAAAAACTGATTGCAGGAACCGAACGGGTAGATTTTAATGCGTCGCTATCCGACGTGATGTTGGAATACACGAAGACATGTTTTTTTGATTTAAATTCAGGTTTATTTACCGGGTGAGTTTTATTCGTATCACCCGATATACTCAAGGAGAATATTCAAGTACTTGTTCAATTCATCTTGTTTACTTTTGTTGATAAAAATAAAAACTTAATTTTTTGTATGTATGGCTGAATTTTTTCAGTTAAATATCAGATTGGAGTAAGAATGTATTGGTTTAATTTAAATTTCACAGAATTTTGTGAACTGTCTGGTAAAGCATGAATACTGACTGAATGGTTTTGATGCAGTCTCATTGAGGTTTTAAATTGAAAAGTTCAGGGCCCTTTGTGACAGGTTTATGCTCTTTTGCAGTAATAAAGCATTGGTTTTAGGTGTCGTGAATGCTTTTGAACTCGCTAACCCTAATACACCATTTGGTGAGGGTTAATATCTGAAATAATTAATGGAAGGAGTATATACATGTTTAAAATCAAGAGGCACTGGATATTAGGCGTCCTGGTCTTCACAGGGGCTCTACCCATAAAAAACGTCAGTGCTGTGGGTACTGAGTTTGGCGGCTGTATGGAAGAAACCGCAGGTTTTGCGGTGCAGTGTACGGCGAATGATGTAAAAATCGCTGGTGTAGCGACTAACCCCGACGGAACGCCGAAGCTTGAAATTCTGGATGACGGCTGTGCTTATCAAGGTGATGTTGTGCAGTTTACTGCGACATTTGATATCGAAACCACATCAAAAGAGCGACATGATGTTGGGATCTACTTTGTCACGGATGGCGATCCTAACTCGGATGGTGCAAAAAGCGGGCAATGCAGTATCTCTACTTTACCTTTCCAGCCGTCACCCCCTTGGCTGGATCTGGACGGTACAAACGATCCCTATCCGGGCACAACCACACCTTCAGGTGTACAGGATGAATGTGGTGACATTGCAAAGCCTGGGTATAACCCGCTTTCACCCACTTTTACTTTAACCGCTACGTGTGTTGACCCGGATAATGATGGCCAATTAAACCTGCCATATTGTACGAGTTGGCGCCAGTCCGGAGCGAATGAGCTTTGCGTGACCCCTTCTGATGCATACCCGGGCTCGCCTTCTAAATGTAAGTGTGATGATTCCTTTAACATTCCAATCGCAGTCCCGCCAGCGGAATTGTTAGTTTCGAAATCGGTCAATCCACAAACGCTAGCAGAGCCGGGGGGGAGTACGACATTTACGGTAACGGTAACGAATGTGGGTATCGACCCGCAAAATAACGTGACATTAAATACACTGACAGACAGCATCTACGGTGACATTACGACAGCAAATCACGATGGTATTGTCAGTACGACTTGTAGTGTTCCACAGACTATTCCGTCAGACGACAGAAATCCGGGTGGCATTGATACCTATACGTGTCATTTTACGACCAATATTGTCGGTAACGCGGGTGATGTAGAAACAGATATCGTGACCGCCAGTGGCATTGATGATAACGGCAATCTGTTATCAGGCGAAGACACTGCACAGGTTACCATCACTGATTTGTTACCCAATATTGAGCTCATCAAAACCGCTTCGCCAGAACAGTTGAATGAACCGGGTGGTTTGGTCACGTTTTCTGTCATTGTCAGCAACTCAAGTCCGGCAGCATCAGATCCGGTCACCATCAATTCGCTGGTCGATAACGTTCATGGGGATTTAAATGGACAAGGTGATTGTTCGGTCCCGCAAGTGATCGCGGTTGGGGCAAACTACAGCTGTTCATTCCAGATCAATGTCGTTGGGAATGCGGGTGGTTCTGAAACCGATACTGTTACAGCGTTAGGTAAGGATGATGAAAATAATCCAGTCAGCGCGAGTGACTCTGCAACGGTTGTGATTCTCAACACGCCCTCCAGTATTGGAGTGATAAAAACGGCTTCTCCATCAACGATTGAAGAACCGGGTGGTAACGTCACTTATACATACACAATCAATAACACCTCAAGTGTTGATCCGGTGACCATTGATGTCGCTGATGACGACAAGTTAGGCATGCTGAATGGTCAGGGAAACTGTAGTCTTCCACAGGTAATAGCACCAAGTGGTTCTTACACCTGTACGATTGTCACCTTTGTCTCAGGCAACGGGAATACGGCAGTGACGAACATCATCACTGTGTCTGGTTTAGATGATGATGGTGAAATCGTCAGTGCTGTGGATGATGCGACGGTGAATGTTCTCAATGCGCCGCCAGCCGCATCAGTGGTGAAACAAGCCACGCAGGCTGTGGTGACTTATCAAGTGAGTATCTCGAATGATTCGGATGCTGAAGCGCTGACAATCACAAGTCTGGTTGATAATTTGTTTGGAGACATCACTCAGGTCACGGGTAGTATTCAGTCGACAACTTGTTCTGTACCTCAAGTGATTCAACCTGCGGCACAAGTTGAAGACACCTATAGCTGTCAATTTACTGCAATTGTGACAAGCTCTCCACATGTGAATACTGTGACGGCAACGGTTGAAGATGATGATGGTTCGCAGCCCATCATGCCAAGTGATTCTGCAACAGTCAGTTTTGAATAATACAGCCAGTTACCAATAGATTGAAAAGAGCATATGTCGTCATATGCTCTTTTTGTTTCATTGTTTGGCGAAATCCGTTGCCTACAGAGCATACTTATCCTGTTTCCGACTGAAATCCAGCGCCTGTGCCAAGCAATGGCAACACATCAGGCACTTCCGCTTCAAACTTCATCACCTTCTTTCTCCACCTTTTCAGAACTTTGTCCCGAAGCACAGATATGCAACCCTAAACATGCCTTTTAATGAAACCTTGCCCATAACTCAATATGATGACTGTTACAGAAATTTACATCCTTCAGTAACTTGAGTGTTAAGGGCGGTAGCGTGTTTGATTTTTGGTGGTGGGGCAGGCGTCGGTGGTGGTGTGATGTCGCTTTTCAGATGTGGATACACTGTCGCTGAATGAGGATGTTTTATCAGATGGTGGTAAAAGTGCCTGGAAACAAATGGTTATGATTTTTGATTAAATGAGATACACGACATGATGTCGTATATCTTATTGAATTGTTTTTGTGATACTTTGATTATGTCTTTATTTATCAGATGGTTATGTTTCATTTGGTCTGTGAAGATATATGACAGAGTTATACGACATGATGTCGTTGAATAAAATGTTAAGTGTCTGAAGCAGTATCAATCAGACTACAAGAAAACCATAAAAGAAGGAGAGTTTTATGACTTCGAAAGAAGATGTAGTTAAAAAAATGGATGAGCTGCTTCCGAGCTTAAACAGTGAAGAGCAAACTATATTGAGCAACTTGCCAGAGGAGTATGAAATTGACGTACCATATTATACCCAAGAGAAAATGTTTTGGTCTGGCTGTGCCATTGTTCAAATGCTCAGAGATTTCCATGAAAGGATAGTGCCGCCACAAGAATTAATTGCTCATGATGCAAGATGGACTAATTGGCAGGAGTTCGACCATGAAACGTTATCTGAAGACTTAGTAAGGTATCTGGCGCGTTTAAATTATATGCCCAATGTTTATTATCCTGGGCATTATGTTTTACCTAATTTTCCTACTGGTGTCGAGGGTGCTGATTTCATATCAGGCAACGCAGAGATGTTCGCAGAAAGAGATTTCGAATTTTTTAAAGCAATTGTTTTCTCTACTAAAGCTCCTGCCTTTGTGAGGGTACATTTTACGACACAGATGTATCCAATGCCTGAGGAAATGGCAAGAGTGCTAGATACATGTGGCCATGCAATGTTGATTACTGGTTGGAATAAGGAAGGATTTATTGTCAATGACCCTTGGAATAGAGATGAATGGGGAGGCACTAGAGGGGGTAAATGCACTCTAATTCCCTATGAAGAGCTTACGTCTATACCCTCAGTAAATTGTTGCAAAGATCTCGTGGGCTCATTTCAGCCATTAAAAGTGAAATTTCATCCAATGAAAATGGCAATACATGAAAATCGAGAACTAGACATAAATGTGAACGTGTCGATCTCAGGACTTAGTGGAATTTTCGGTGGAATTTACCAATTAACTGACGTTACAGCAGAGCTAGTTGTAGATGAACGCTTAGAGTTGCTTAGCGATGAGCTTATGACATCTACAAACACCACACTTTCTGGTGGTGAGGCTTTGGACTTCAACTGGAAAGTTAAAACGGGGCCTAGTAGAACTTCATACTCGCTTAAAGCTATCGTTAAGGGCGTGCTAGAAATACCTGCTTATCCTTGGGAACCACATGCTAAGACCGAATCCTTAACAATCCAAGGAGAAGCAATGTTTAGAGTTGATACGAAAATGAAAAGCTGGCTTGATCAGTATGGCCGTCATCCTAGATTTGCAAGTAGTACGCGCAGATAAAACACTTAACAAAAAGCTCAAGCGGATGCACTATCGTGCACCGCTTAGCTTGGCGTTATACGTAAAGGAATCGAATGGAACAAATATTAAAAAATCTAAATGATCCCTCATGGTGGTTTACGGGAATATTTTTTGTTCTTGTGGGTCTTTTTCTCACAAAGATCCTATTTAGCTGGGTTCCAAATATCTTCAAAAGTGTTTCCAGTAAAATCCCCGTCTATGGAAACATGCTGTCCCGAAGACTAAAGCTACGGATGCTTAAAGCAGTCAAAAAGAATCGACAACATGAAGTTAGAGTCAATTGGGTAATAGCAAGATATTGGAGTTTGGCAACAATAACTATTATCTATGCTGTCTTTGCTTTGATTATGTTTTTACTATATCCAAAGCAGGAGGCGGCAGGGGTAAGGCATCAACTAGTCCCTTTGATGCTCTTCATTCCTATGTACTTTCTTCAGTTTCTTACGATTCTAGATAAGAAGATAACATTAAAAGTTATCAAGGCTCACATCCAATGGAAAAAACGTATAACAAGCCGCTCAAAACCGACGCCAAAAAGTGGCGCGGTTTAGCGTGGCGTTAAATGGCACAAGGTATGTGGCAAAGAATTGAAGTTTCTGGGATGACTCTGGGGTTATTGGGCGTATGTATTGTGCTTATAGAGATCTTCTTCTGGAGTCATATACCGAAAGAAGTTCGCCAATATTTTTACGGAGGTGAGCCTGGAGCAGTTATTGCGGGCATCCTTATAGTTATTGGCCTACTAAGCATTTTGTTGTTTTTAGCTAATCTATTTTTTAAGCGTTTTCGCTTCTGGTGGTTAAGGTTACTTGGCGTAATTGCATTATTTTTGGGCATTGTTGTAATTGGCGCTTCTGGCATTTAACAAGGCTAGGCAACATCAGCGCACAAAAATACGTGCGCTTGGACGTCCAACACTTCGCTTCTGCTGTGTTGTTCGCTTCGCTCTCAACTTAACACAGCAGAAGCTACGTATTGGCCGCCGTTGCTAGCGGCGTTATAAGCCTTAATTGGAGATTGTTATATATGGAAACAGAAAGGCTTAAACTAGTGCCTCCTTCAATGGAATATCAGCCTTTGATGCTCGAAGCGATATTAGAAAGCCAAGATGAGCTTGGTGTTTATCTTCCTTGGGTTCCATATGCGTTGACTGAAGCAGAGTCTATCGAGAATACAAAGCAAGCTATCAGCAATTTTGAGAACTTTGAAGGTGAGTTACGATATTCAATCGTCGAGAAAAGCACTGGTCGTTTTCTAGGAGCAATAGGGCTTATCATTCGTGACAAAACAGTCCCGTATTTCGAAATTGGTTATTGGCTACGTAGTTCGAGCGTTGGTTATGGCTTCATTTCGGAAGCAGTCAAAGCTGTAGAAACTTACGCATTCAAAGAACTTAAGGCTAATCGTCTCGAAATCAAAGCTGCTGTAAATAACTTGAAAAGTCGATCTGTAGCAGAGCGTGGTGGATATACATTCGAAGGGATACTGTGCAATGACCGAAGATTGCCGTCAGGTGAGTTGAGTAGTACGGCAATGTATGCGAAAACAGGCTTATAACAAAGCGTTCAAGACGGATTCACAACGCTTGGTATTTTTAGTTTCAATCAACTTTAGTGTATACGGCACAATGATTTAGGCTAGGTCGTAGGCGTTGTTCACCACTTAACGCGGCGTTAGCTGTCATAAGGTGCTATGAAAAAAGTAACGGAATATTTCGAGAAATACAGAGAGGCATCAAGGCACCTTCGAAACATTTATTATGTTCCTAAAGATGATGATGTGTGGGATATATTGGATGATTTTGAGGAGGTTAGCGTATTACTCTTTAAACATTTAGTATGTGCGCCATTGAATATTGGTTATGAGAAATACGATTGGTTTAATGAGTCAATTTCATGCTTCAAACTACAGGCGCAAGGTTCGCGATTGCCAATAATGATCAATCGAATACCAAATGTAAATCACGGGTACTGGGATCACGAGATACATACCGTTGATCCAGATGATTTAACCCTCGATTTTATCTGTTACTTTGATTGGAATCCTCAAGGCGTTATCGATAATCGCTACATTATGTGCAAAATAAGTGGCGCTAAGGTTTCAAAAAATGTCATTGGGCACATTGCTCTGGTTGAGTCGCACTATGTCGAAATTCATCATGCAGGCCACAGCTAACAAACCGCTGCACGCCGACACATACTGCTACGCTCGTTTTTGTGTTTCGCTGCGCGCCACTTTACACAAAAACGCTCTCCGCAGTATGTGCGGGTGAGCGGGGCGTTAAGCATTAGCCATGATTTATAGATTTTTACTCGTCGTATTGTTAGCTCTATGCCTTGCTGGATGTAAAACGGCTGAGGTGTATCATTTTATCCATGATGAAACTGAGGCCGATCGTAGAAGTCTGCAATGGTCACTGCCAAACCCGGAACTAACGTCTGAAAATATAAATACTGGCCAGCCATACCTTGTTGTAGATTTCTACAGGTTCTGGCCTGGCTATTCGGCAAGCGCATATGTGTATATCGTTCAAAATAGTGGAGCTCCAGTCGAGTTAAAGTCGATTTCGGTAACGTCTTCCCAAACTGGTGAAAGCCTTTATCTGCAACTAAATTTGGATGCTTCTCCAAAGACTCTTGAAGGAGGGTATTACTTGTACCGTTACAGAGTAATTGATGCAGCAACATCAAATAAATTTTCGGAAGCTGATTCTCTTAAGGTATCAATCAAGTGGTCCGAAAAAGTTGGAAAGGAAAAAATATCTACTTTTGAACTAAAAAAGAAAGTCAAGAGTGAGGTGGTATGGCCCACCTAAAATGCTTAACAATGCGCTGCAGGCCGACGGTCAACTTTGTGCGCTTTATGCGCGGTCGCTGCGCTCCCATTATCGCGCATAAAGCGCCCAAAATTGTCCGCGGCTGAGCGCGGCGTTATGCCTACAAGTGATTGATAAGTCGATAGTAAGCCCATATATAGCTATTATGTGTTTAATTGCAATGTAAGGTGTTTTATGAAATCTCGTGAGCTTAATACTATTCATGATCTGATCGTTTCAAACTACCAAATCAAACCACTAGGTGATGGTAAGTTTGAGCATTCGTTTACGCCAGCTACAACTGATACTGTTTATAAGTTTATTGCTAATGGTACAGCAGAAGTTGAAGAAGGCGAGCGTTACAATATTGGATATTACGTTGATGACCACGGCGATAAAATTATCGACTTGTCGGCTTTATCAAAAAATACTGAAGTAAACCCAATTATTAGCCTCTTGTTTGCTAAAGAAGAAGCAAAAGGTAAACACGTTATAAACAAAGGCAAAAATGATGAGCGCGTTCACCATGATGCCACCGATGGTTACTATTGGGGCAAAAAGTATGCGTGGCGTGAGTATGGATTGGTTGTTCCAAAAAAAGTATTTTATGACTACCTAGCTGAAATCGGCTTCCCTACTGTAGATTGTGAAACGATCAACCCAGATTTAGCCTTCACCTCTAACGAAAAGTCAATTGCTTACAAAGATGAAGGATTGGAAAAAGCAATTGATGACCTAATCATGTCTGCCAAAAAAGAAACTAAGACGTTGTACAAATCACCTTTATTCTCACGTCGTTTCACTGTTCGTGGAATTAGTGCAATCACTGACAAAAAGTAGGCATAACAATCTGTTTAAGAGTGATTCGCAACGCGTGGCATTTTCACCATGCGTTGCTTTTAGTGTTTAAGGTGGTATGCGGAAGCTTCGGTATTGCGTTGCTCACACCTTAACAGGGCGTTATGCCTAAGGAATGATGGAGTAATGAACACCACAATACTTGAGACAGAATATTTTACTGTAAGTCAGTGCAGCGATTGTGATGTGCCGGGTTACTTAATCGTTATGTATAAAGAGAATCTAAGAGAGTTAAGTGAACTTCCTCATGAAGCTAAATGTCAGCTTGGGGTATTACTTAGCGAAGTTGAATCAAGTATTACAAAAGTGTTAGCTCCCGAAAAAGTGTACTGCTGCAAATTTGGAGAAGCGGCCAGTATTATTCATTTCCACCTTTTTCCAAGAACAGTCTTGTTAAGTAAATCGTTTTTAAGCATCTATCCAGAGCAGCAAGGTTTAATTCATGGCCCACTGTTATTTGATTGGGCTAGAGATTACTACAAAGTTAAAGTCGGTTGTTTCTCTCCTGATACCATAGTTGCTTTCAACAAAATCAGAGCTATTTTGAGTTCTGTTGGCATAACAAAGGCATCAAGGTGACACGTTACACTCGGCGATTTTTGTTTTGAGTTTAGTGCACTTGGTTAGTTTGGTGTTGGTGCACCTTATGCCCGGCGTTATGTGCTTTCGAGGAAAATGATGAAAAAGCAATTATTATTGTCTCTCTCAAGTTTGGTTTTTACTGTGGCGGTTAATGCCAAAGATACAGCTATCGACTGCGATAATGCATTGAATACTCTTCAAATTAACCAGTGTGCATCAATTGAACTAGAGTCCGCAAAAACAGAACTGTTGAATTATCTAGAGGCTAGCTTTAAGCATAATTCAAATGACCCTGAGCTAGTTAATGCTATCAAAGTGGCTCAAAATGACTGGCAGGCTTACATGTCGTCTCATTGCGACTCTGTTTATACTCAGTGGCGTGAGGGTACGATTCGCGGTGTTATGGCTATCTCTTGCGAAACTAAGCTAACGAAGCAAAGAACTCATGAAATTTGGGCGAACTTTTTAACTTACATGGATAGTACGCCACCAGTCTTACCTGAGCCAAAACAGTGACCTATCAACCACGCACATAACAAGGCGTTCAAGAGGGATTTTCAACGCTTGGCATTTTGGGTTTGATTCGGTATTAGTGTTTACGGCACAATGGTTTAGGTTAGGCGGTAGCGTTGTTCACCCCTTAACGCAGCGTTATGTTTTTGGAGAGATAATGATAATACGAGATATTCAGGAGGCAGATTGGGAACAGGTGTATCAACTCATGGAAGATAATATGCTCGAAATGCAGCTTGAGCTAGGACTGAAGTGGGATGGAGAAGCCATACTAAAATTCTATAAACGAAAGTCAGTTATCGTTATAGAACAAGACTATAATATTCTAGGTTTCATTGCTTTCCATCAAAGTGATGATTTCCACTTCATTGACTCCTTGCAAGTGGCTAAACAACATCAAAATGGACTTCTGGGTGGTCGTTTACTTAAAGCTTCGCTTTTACAAACTAACTTGCTACCTAAAGTCAAAAGTGTTCGGTGTTGTGTGTTTGAAAATAACCCTGCTGAGAGCTTGTATTATTCTGCCGGCTTTCAAGAGTTAAGTCGTACTAATGGGGTCTTAACTTTAGAGGTGCCCCTAAGTCAGTTGGCTGGACGCTTAAGGTTAAAAACATAACAAACAATTTAAGAGGGATTCCCAACGCTTGGCATTTTTGGTTCTACTTCAACTTTAGTGTTTATGGCACAATGCTTTAGGTTGGGTGGTAGCGTTGCTCACCCCTTAACGCAGCGTTATAAAGCTCGAAGAAAAAGGATATTTCGTGGAAATTAGAACAGGTAAACTTGAAGATGTTGCTGATATCACAGATATCTTTAATTTTTATATTGAGCACACAAATGCACGCTTTGAAGAAGTTCCATTTACTCTGGAAAATCGTCAGGAATGGTTTTCTCAGTTCTCTAGCACGACCAAATATCAACTATATGTGGCTATAGAAAACGGCGTATTACTAGGTTTTGCATGTTCCCAACAGTACAGAGCAATTTCAGCTTTTGACGACACCGTAGAAGTTACCGTTTATCTGGCACAAGAAGCTAAGGGGAAAGGTTTAGGTTCTAAACTATATACTCAGTTGTTCTCATCAATTAGTGCTTATGGTGTCCATCGTGTATTGTCGGGTGTTGCATTACCAAACGACGCATCAGTTGCATTACATAAACGGTTTGGTTTCAGAGAGGTCGGTGTTTTCAATGACTATGCAAAGAAACATGGACAGTACATTAGCTCGGTGTGGTTAGAAAAAGCATTTAACGTAGAGTCCGCTTTATAACAAACAATTTAAGAGTGATTCGGCACGCGTGGCATTTTTATTATGCGTTGGTTTTAGTGGTTAAGGTGGTATGCGGAAGCATCGGTATTGCGTGCCTCACACCTTAATTGGGCGTTATACGCAAAAAGGAGATAACAATGCGTAAATTCTTAATGGCAATGGGAACTGCTTTCCTTGCTTCTTGTGCTTCAACTTCGCCTAGTAGTAGCGTTACCAGCGTTAATGTCGAGTTGCCTCATAATGTTAAATGGTCGGTTGTGTCGGATCGTGCTGATAACTCTCAATACATAAAAGAGTGGGTGCCGGAAGGTGAAAGCCCAATAACATCCAAATGGATAATCACCGAACAAATGTTAACGCTAGGGTCTAAAACTTCGGCAGAGTCATTTCAAAAGCAAATGTTCTCTCTATCCAAGCAAAGTTGTACGGATGTTTTGTTTAACGGCCCTCAAGAAATTGATGTTAGTGGTCACAAAACATCCGTCGGAAGAATCATGTGCGCGAATCAGCACGGCAACCCATATGGCACCTTTACCGACCAGCGAGTGGTTGTTGATGGAATTACTGCGTATGTTGTTACCAGTGAGCTAAGAATTCCAGCATCAAAAAAAGCAGGTGTTTTAGCGTTTGGCAAAGACCAACTTGAAGAAATGAAAGAGTTTATGGCATTACAGGGTGCTTCTTCAAAGTTTGTTCGTGAGTCTGTAAAAATACAAGTTCAGTGATATTTTCGTATAACAAAGCCATTATGAATGGGACGCAAAAAGCTTGGCTTCGCTCCTTCGTCGCTAATTTTAGCCAAGCTTTTTCGCGCCCCATATGGCTGCGTTATGTGGCAGGAGAACATATTGGACATTGAACAGTTCGAGAATGAACTTGAGGTCGCTCTTGATAATTTGGAATTTGATGAATGGTCTGTATGTAGACTGAGAATGGAATTTTCGGAAAGAATAATATCTACGGTGGATTCCTTTAGATTAGTTGATGAAGTTTTAGAAATTGCATTGAGACAGTCAGATTCTTACGCAAAAAGTAGTTGCTTGGCACTTGCTTATGATCTTTCGTTAAAATCCCAAACGACAGAGCTATCAAATTCTAGACAAGCGTTATTACTAAAAATAAAAAGTAACGCAGAGGAAGCTATAAAAAAAGAGCTTAATAGTTTACTTAAATACTACCGCATTGAGCTAGCCACATAACAAGGCGTTCAAGTGGGATTCATGCCGCGTGGCATTTTTACTATGCGTTGGTTTTAGTGTTTAAGGTGGTATGCGGCAGCATCGGTATTGCATTGCTCACACCTTGACAGGGCGTTATAAGGCTTAGGGAATGAGATCTACTGCCAGAACTTGGCTTATCGAAGAAAAAATCGGTTTAATTTCGAAACAAGAGCTAATCGATTTAGCTGATAGATATATAGCGGACCACGACGACTTTCCAGATTGGATGATTGATATTTCAACTGGTTCCTCTCTTGAATTTCAGGATCAGCTGGATTTGATTATCTATCCAATAAACATGAATGATTGCAAAATAATAGCTCAGCGAATGTTGGATTTTCTTGCTTCAGATGAAATCTCATTGAAAGAATTAGGCAAGGCTTGCGAGCAAATGTACCTCTCACTTGAATGGGGATCAGATCCGTTCAGCCATTTTATTTGGATTAGCGATGAGATTAACCTTAATGAACAAGGCTACAAATCAACGGCCAATATTGATCAAGCAGTTAAGGAGGCTTTGTGCAAAATCAGAGCCTTATAACAAGTCAATCATGTTCGCCCAACAAGTTGGGCTGGTACGCGCAAACTGCGCGCGCCCCATATTGAAGCGTTATATTATTGAGGGAACATGAAGCTTCATATCACGGGGAATGCAGGTTCTGGTAAAACGACGTTGGCTAAACAATTAGGGCAAGCCTTGAACATACCAGTCCAGAGTTTAGATAGCGTAGTTTGGAGAGATGGATGGGTTGCAGCTTCAAGAGAGGAGCGTGCACTGGGTGAGCAAAAACTAATTAAACAGCAACAGTGGATTATTGAGGGTGTTTCCAAAACAGTTCGAGACAGCGCTGATTATGTTATTTTTCTTGATGTGCCAAGGCATATTTGTGTGACCCGTTGCATTAAACGTAATCTACCTTACCTGTTTCGTTCTCGCCCTGAGCTTCCTGATAACTGCCCAGAGATCCTGATAATACCCAAATTATTCAAACTTATTTGGAAATTCCCGGAGCTAGCCAAACCCAATATTTTGCAGTCTATGAAGCAAAAGAAAGGTGTTGTGATCAGTAAGGTGGTCAGCATAGATGACCTTGTAGTAAAAATAAAAGCTGACCTAAGCGCTTGTTGTAGATAAAAATATAACAAACTGTTTAAGAGTGATTCGCAACGCGTGGCATTTTTACTATGCGTTGCGTTTAGTGTTTAAGGTGGTATGCGGTCGTATCGGTGTTGCGTTGCTCACACCTTAACAAGGCATTAAAGGGCAAATATGAAAGCGAAGTTTGTGCGCACAGAAGGTACATATCTTGAAGCAACTCTCGAAATTGAGGGGGTGCAGTATTTTGTAATGGACGAATTAACCGTAAAGGTAGAAAGTATGCCGAAGATAGGTGACATTTTTGATTTCGAGTTTTCGAACTTACTTGACGAAGATGAAACTTGGGAGTCCTTATTCGAATCAAACCCTGACAAGAAAAAGTGTATTGAACAAATTTCGGGTTGGAAATACAGAGCTTTTGGTGAAATCATTTCAATAAATCCAGTTAAAGTGGATTGCGGTGTGTTGATAGAAGAAGACGTCATACATACACACGATCCGAAAGTTATAGGTGAGTATATTAGTTTTACAATTAGTAGACTAGGTGGCTATGCCCTTTAACAAGGCGCTTAAGACGGACTGCAAACGCGTGGCGGTTTTAGTTCAAAATTGGTTTTTGTGTATACGGTGTTTATTTTGAGTATAGTGGAGCGTTTGCAACCACTTAGCTTGGCGTTATATACCTATTCAAGGACGGAGGGAAAAATGGCCAAATCGACGGTTATTACAATTGAAGAAGAGTTTTTTAAACTGAACTATCTTAGTGGACGTACCCCAAAAACTACTGATGAAGAGTCCAAAGATGCCTTTGCTATGTTGTCAGAATATTCAAATGGAGGTGTCTATATTGGTCACTACGATGGTTACAGTGAGTGGGAACGACATTCACATGGCGATGAGTTGGTGCAAGTTTTAAGAGGTCAAACGACGTTGGTGTTACTTGTAGAAGGTCAAGAACAGCGAAATGAGCTTTCTAAAGGGCAGCTGTTAGTTGTTCCCCGAGGTATATGGCACCGCTTTGAGACTCCAAATGGTGTGCAGGTCATGACAATAACTCCTCAGCCTACAGACCATCAAATAGAGCTTCCAATCGGTATATAACAAAGCGTTCAAGACGGATTCACAACGCTTGGCAGTTTTGGTTTGAATCAGCTCTAGTGTTTACAGCACAATGGTTTAGGTTTGGTGGCCGCGTTGTTCACCACTTAACGCGGCGTTATGAGTAAAGAGAGACCATGAGCAAGGAAGTGCAAATTACACTCACTGAGGATGAAGCGTGGGTTCTGTTCGAATTTACTCGCAGATTCAGTGATACCGATAAACTAGGCATTGAAGACCAAGCCGAAGAAAGGGCTCTTTGGAATTTATGCTGTGTCTTTGAAAAGGCTCTACATCAAGATTCTGATCTTAAATATACGGACTTTATTGCTGCATGCAGAAATAGGCTTCGTGATGAAGAGTAATAAGCAACACATAACAAACAAAGACAGCATCGCCCTGCGGGCTGGACGCGCTAACGCACGCCGCTGCTTTGGGCGTTAGCTGTATTACGGATTAAGCACGATGATTACAATTAGAAATTACAGCGTAGAAGATGCCAAAGCACTATGGGATATTCACTTTTATACAATTCGGAATATTAATATTCGTGACTATTCTCAAGCTCAAGTCGAAGCTTGGGCTCCAGAACGTCTAGATTCGTCAGTCTGGGAAAAACGGATGAAAGGGTTGTCTCCGTTTGTTGCTGAAATAGACGGTGTCATTGTTGGCTACACAGATTTGCAACCTAGCGGACTTATAGACCATTTCTTTTGTCACCATGAGTGTCAAGGCAAAGGTGTAGGTAAAGCTTTAATGAATCATGTTTTTAAGGTTGGCAACTTACGGGGTATAAAACGTTATTTTTCTGAAGTCAGTATCACTGCTCGCCCATTTTACGAGCACTTTGGTTTTAAAGTAGTTCAAGCCCAAGAAATGGAAATCCGTGGTCAAAAACTAAGAAACTTTGTCATGGAAAAATACAGCTAACAAAGCGTTTAAGGCAGATTCGCAACGCGTGGCATTCTCAGTTTAAATTGAGTTTTGTGTTTAAGGTGTAATGGTTTAGGTTAGGTGGTAGCGTTGCTCACTACTTAACGCGGCGTTATGCATATAAGGATAAAAATGGAATATTGCGTAAAAATAGAAAGAATTCCTTATGAAGAGCCATACCATCTGCAACTTTTGTGGGATGTTTCAAATGGTATGCAGAGTACAAGGTTTGAACTCTATAATAATGCCTCTGACTTGATGGAAATCGCTAAAGGTCTAGAGGTTTTCCCGCGTCATCCAAAAGACGTTTTCCTGTATGAAATAGGTTCGGAAAGGAAAGAGGATAACTTTGCGCATTATTTTCGTCTGAGGGCATTTATGGTGAGCCCTCGAGGGCAATGTGCTCTTCAAATTAGGTTCTGCAATAATGCTCCCTTACCCTACAAACACATATCAGAGTTTTGTATACAACTTGAACCTAGAGATCTGAATCGGCTGGGCATTTTGTTTAGCGAGTTCTCTAAATTACAAAGTAATTTTCTTGCGTGGGATGCCAAGGGTGATTTTTTAGGTGATAAGTGGGAATATGCATAACAAAGCGTTTAAGGCAGATTCCCAACGCTTGGCATTTCCAGTTCAAAGTTGGGTTTCGTGTTTACGGTGCAATAGATTAGGTCAGGTGGTAGCGTTGCTCACACCTTAATGTGGCGTTAGGCATCCTGAGGTGCCATGAGTTTGTATTTTAATCTTTTACGTTCCTAAGGAGGAAAAGTGGCTCAAAAAATTTTTGGAGAAAATGGATACCAAAGAGTGTTTTTCTCAATAGCCCAAACTAAAGAGAACGTAAGCGCCCAGTCTCCAATAGAAATAGGTACTGGGGAAATTTATGGATATCTTGTAGACGTAGCACAATGTCCTAATAACTTTATCGGTTTCACTGACAGTGAAGGTACTACAATTCAATTTATGGTTGATGAATTTGATAAGATTTGGCTGGACATCCCTTCGGTTAAGGATCATGGGTCATATGGAAAGTATTTTACCAACGCTGAAATGACTGCATTGGTGGATGGTTTAACTGCCCCTTACAATAAATACGTTAAAGAACTCAACCTTGAATTGTTGAAATGGTAGTTGTATGCCTTACAAACTGTTTAAGAGTGATTCGCAACGCGTGGCATTTTTACCATGCGTTGTGTTTAATGTTTTAGGTGGTATGCAGAGGCTTCGGTATTGCATTGCTCATCCCTTAGCGAAGCGTTCGCAATTTTGGAAATTACATGAATAAACTGATGGTTGTTGTACTCCTTTTCATTTCGTTAAAAGCATTGGCAAATGTAGAAGCTCCAGAAATGAGTGACGAAAATGGGTATGTTGAGCCTTTTAAAATGTTTGAAAACTTGTACTACGTCGGTGATAAGTGGGTATCGTCGTATGCTGTCGACACATCATCCGGGCTGGTCATTATAGACTCTCTTGATTTTCCATATAGCAAGTGGATACCCGCCAACCTTAAAAAGCTTGGATTAGAGGATAAGCCAGTAACCCATATCTTCGTCACGCATGGGCATTCCGACCACGTTGGGGGCGCAGAGTATCTCCAGTCTATGTATGGTTCCAAAGTGATCATGACGAAGAAAGGACTTGAGTTAGCCATAGAGCAAGCAAATAAAAGTAGTGGCAATAATAAATTCTTGCCCCCAGATGTAAAATCGTTCGCCCAAGACAGCTCCAAGATTTTGGTCGGTGATACTGAGTTCAAATTCTATATTACGCCAGGGCATACAGAGGGCGATCTGTCTATCGATTTTATGGTGAAAGAGAATGGCCAGCGTTATCGGGCATTTGTCGTGGGGGGACACGGAGCGAATTTTCAAAAGCCGCACCTCGCAAAGACGTTTTTGGCGAGTATGGCTCGAATCAAGAAGCTGGCTGCTGAAAGCCCATCAGTTACGGTTAATTTATCGAATCATCCACATAAAAATAATTTGTTTGCTAATCGAGATAGAAAAACAAAGGTCGGATCGCCAAGCGCATTTATTGATGGAGAAAGTATTTTTCGGTTTGTAGAACAGCAAGAAAAACAAGCCATTGAAAAACTTAAATAGGTGCCTGATATGAGCGATTCGGGCAGTGCTAACAAATCAATACAGCCGACCACTGATACCTCGGATGATTGAAACGTTAAATTACAAGGAAACATATGGGCAGATTTTTTATTTCATTACTCGCACTCTTGGGTGTAGGCACGACCTAAGCCTCGGATATTTTGCCGAATGCGGCTCTGAATCAGAAGACAATCCAAGCTCTGATTGAGGCAGGTTCTAACCCGTTGAAGCCACATCCATTCAGTCGCAGCTTACTGCTTCGTTAGTTTACAAACGTAAATCATGAATAAGGGGGCACTATATCCGAAAAAATCATTCAATCCTCGGTAGCAACTGTTCAGATTGGTGTGGCTCGAGCTGATGGAAAATTGTCTATCACGGATTCAGACGTTACTTTTGTACCGTTTAACCAACAATTTGGATTGGGCCCCTATAGATTCAGCCGGCATGAAATTGCTTCCGTAGTGCAGTGCTTCGGGAAAGGAGGCGGCATCATGCCGGTCACGAGAGATGCAATTCGAATCACTTTATCCAGTGAGCAAGTTTACGAGTTCATCATTGCAGAACCTGAACAATGGGTGAAAGCATTGAGTGAAACAGTCCGCTGAATCAATGACCTGGCGTTAAGATCCAGAATCATGCAGGCGGCCAGACTTCATGATATTTCAACAGCTTGTCACGAGTCTGCATATAAAGTCGTTCAGTTGAAAGCGAATGAAAACATGACCTGAAAAAGTGACAGGCTAGGAACTACACTCTTTACATGGTCTTAAAATCTTTGGCGGGAGTTGATGTGAGCGTTCGTGGTTTCAACAAGAGACCGAGCCAAGTTGTAAGTCAACGCGCATCCGCGGGATGTGTGCTCCTTGTTTATGATCGGGCAGGCCATCGAGTGGGAGGCTAAGTCATGTTTCGTCAGGAGCATTTCATAGAAGACTGTATCAGAGCGATAGCTGAAGGTCGTGAGGCCGTGAATGAGGTTGTATCAGACGCCGTTTCTGATGGTGCCGGGATAATGTCTGAGCTTGGCGAACCTCAGCACGCAGGTCTTTTTCCGCTCTATCGATCACCCAATCTAACCATTATCAATTTTGCCTGGGCGCCATGTATGAGCCTGATGCCGCATAATCATCAGATGTTTTCAGTGGTTGGTATCTATTGCGGCAGAGAAGATAACGTTTTTTGGCAGCGAAAAGAGAACACGATTGAAGTCGTGGGTGCAAAATCTCTGGGGGCCGGAGACGTTGCAATCCTGGATAGTTCGGTGATTCATTCAGTCCTGAATCCAATTGGTAAAATGACTTGCGCGCTTCATGTATACGGTGGCGACTTTTTTGAACCTAAGACTCCGAGAAGCGAATGGGATCACGAAACGCTGATGGAGCGGCCTTGGAATGTCGACAGAGTGAAGACGCTTTTTAAAGATGCTGAGGCCAGATTTAATGCGACGAAAACGTCGCAGGGCTAATCAGCATGTGGCGATGATTCGGGGGCTCATTGAATCCCGAAATTTCAAGTTTGTGTATCGCCCTCGTTCATGGCAAAGCCGGGAAGTCACTTTAAAGTCATATCAGAACATGAATTTTCGGATACAAATTACACTGCGCTTTGTTTACGCCACAGCGTGAACGTTATGTGTGCGAATGAGACTGTAAAAGTCGTCTTCAACAGAGAAGGGAAGAAATATGGATCAATTGTTGCTCGTCGTTGGGTTATCGATTTTGGGATTACTCGGAACAATTCACTTGTTTTATACGTTTTTCACAGAAAAATTTACGCCATTTGATGCGTCAGTCACTGAGGCAATGAAAGCGACATCACCACGTTTAACAAAGGAAACGACGGTTTGGAGAGCATGGGTAGGGTTTAATGCCAGTCACAGCTTAGGCGTTATGTTTTTCGCTGCTGTCTATATATCACTCGCGACTTACCATTTTGAAGTCGTGAAAAGTTCACTTTGGTTGTCTGTCTTACCAGTCATCGTTGGTTTTGCTTATTTGATTTTAGCTTACAAATACTGGTTTAAAATCCCTTTCATTGGCGTAATCATGTCGCTCTGTTGTTTCATGTTTTCGGCTTGGCTGATCAATATGTAACTCATTTAAAGTGGACACAGACAAAACATTGACAACCGCCCCAAAAAGCAATTTTTGATGCCATGATCTCTTGTGCCTGTCAGTTCCGCTAAGAGATGAAATCCATGTCATCGTGATGAGTTATCAGGAAATCAATCATGGATCACAACGGATTCAATCAATTCTGTCGCTCTTTCCCAGCAACAACGTATGTGGTTCAGTGGGGGAATTCCCATGTCTGGAAAGTTGGGGGAAAGGTTTTCGCGATTGGAACTCAGAGCAAAAGCGGCGAGCCTGCATTTACCTTCAAAACCTCGGATATAAACTTTGAATTCTTGCGGGTGTCAGAGGGGTATATTCCTGCGCCTTACTTTGCCAATCGTGGCATGAAGTGGATTCAACAAGTCGAAACTTCAGGCCCATTGGATGAAGATTTAAAATATTATTTATCAGAGTCTTATCGTATTGTGGCACTCGGTTTGAGTCAGCGAAAACAAAAAGAACTGGGTATACAGAACCTCAACCCTTAACTTTGCTTCTCACAGTGGATACTGAAGCTGTGCTGGGTTCAATCCATACCAAAACAGATTGCGACATGGTGGCCGACAAGGGTTTAGAATCAGAAGACCAAAGTGTGTAAAGCCTGATGAAGTGGAGCCCATGTCATTCGTTATGCGGCATTCAACAGACAGATATCGGAGTTAGCATCATGATTGAAGAAAGAACACTGCGCACATCAAGAATTTTGCCATTTTCGCCGAAAGAAATTTATGGTGCTTTTGCATCGGCTGATTTACTGGCATCGTGGTGGGGCCCTGAAGGCTTTTCTAACACTTTTGAAATTTTTGAATTTACGACGGGCGGACGGTGGAAGTTTGTGATGCACGGCCCTGATGGAAAAAGCTATCTCAATGAAAGTTTCTTCAAGGAGCTTGTACCAGATTCCAGAATCGTCATACATCACGATTGCCCTCCAAACTTCAGGCTGACGATTGAACTCACGCCTGAAAAAGAGGGGACAGATTTAATCTGGGAGCAAGTTTTTGAAGACGCCGAAACAGCACAAGCTGTCAAACAAAGGGCTGGCACAGCAAACGAGCAAAACATTGATCGTTTGATCGCCGCACTCAGCAAAGCTGCCCATGGCGCATGACAAGCTCACGCATGACAGCCAGATTACAGGTGTGTTTTGTCTGTATATGCTAAGGGTGTAATGAGACGGTGCCCAGAGAAAGAGTATGTTTAAGAAACTATTTGCTGAAAAGAAAGGTTCAAAGAAAGTCTTTATTATTCCTTTCCATGTAAAGCCACTTGAAAACTCGATAATGCCGCCAGATTTGTATGGTGCCTATGTAAGCTGTTATGCAGCTGGAGAAACATATATTGAGGCGATAAAGAATGCGCTACGAAAACTGGCGGACGATGGTTTACACCCTGAAGAAATTCTTCAGCCAATCCATGAGATGCAAGTGTCTGATTGGACAGTACATATAAATGACTTATGGGAAGCATATGTAAGTGACCTGCCTGATCAAAGCGATTTTGAAAAAAGTATTGCTTCTGGCAAGGTGGTCTATGGGCCATTTGGTTCATACAATTCAGAGTAGCCAATGCAGCATAGACAGCATCACCTTCGAGCTGAACACGTATCCTTGTGTCCCAGCTAGGAGCGTTTTGTGAATATTAAATTAATCTATTCGGTAAGGTTGTTGTGAGTGGACTAAAACATTTAACCTCACTTGGTTACTTTTTAGAAGCATATTTATATCAGCATGCGCTTGATGGAGCTTCTCTGGAAGAGGTTGTTTGTGATTTTGTCAGTTCGGAGACGAAAGAATTAACAACTAACTTGTATATGGAACTTGAAACAGCAGCTCTCTCTAAACCTGGAATAAAAGACCTTATTGAGATGGGGTCTTACTACGGCCCAGGGCCAGAGCAAGATGTTTGTCGTTGGTTAGAATACATCCGAGGATTGATTGCAACGCAACTTCAGTAGTGATGCATCGTATGATTCAATGTTTCAGTGAGTGATAAGCAGGGAAGCACGAATGATAGAAACAAAGAAATTGTTACTCCGACAGTTTGAGCCAACCGACAGAGAATATACAATTGCGTTACTAAAAAATCCTGAATTTATGGTGTGTTCACCCACAGGAGCGATGACAAATGAGCAGGCAGAATGCCGGTTTCAGAAATTGCTCACCGCTTATGAACAATGTGGTGTTGGAAAATTGGCATTGGTTGAAAAGCTGTCAGGCGAACTCATTGGTTATTGTGGGATTGAGACATTTCAGCATCAAGGGAACGATGTCGTAGAACTCGGTTATCGGATAAGGACACAATCGAGGGGAAAAGGGTATGCATTTGAAGCCAGTACAGCAGTTTTGAGTTACGCAAAGCAAATGGGTTGTCCAAGTGTATGGGCTTTGACGGAATCCGAAAATGCCCCATCAATGCATATATTGTTACAGCTTGGTTTTCAACCCCGAGGCTCAGGGCTATTTGAGAACATGCCCGTAAATTACTTTGAAAAGTGTCTTTAAAAAAATAGTAAGAGTAAAACTGGAAGTCATGGTATTTCCTGTTGCAAAAAACCACATTGTTGATGGTTTTTTCGGTTCCGTTCGGTGATAAAGTCAGTTCACCATTTAGCCAGTCATCATATTTTATGGAACAGGAGACTATTTTGAAAAAAGACGTTGTTTTTTGTCTCAGTATATTCGTTGCAGGTTGTAACTCGTCTACTTCAAGCGAAGATGATTTTCAAAAAGAATGGCAAGCCAAAAACATTCAATTCTATAGCTTCGAGTATAAAGAAACAGGGTTTACACCCATAGCAGGCGACGCTTGGGAAATTCAAGTCGCTGATGGTGAAGTTATTTATGTAAATTATACGGGAACTGGAACTCCTGAAGCTGTGCTGAGTGCAGAAACAGCGCCAACTATTGATGAGCTATTTACAAGAATGAAAGATTGCAAGGCAAAACCAGAATGCGACATTACTTTAGTGGAATATGACAAAATTAACGCTTACCCAATTCAATATAATGAATCGTATGGAAGCGAAGGGGCTGGGTTTGAAGTATTCAATTTTGTTGTGCAATAAGTAACAATGCACATCATGTGTTGTCAGTCTCTGGGCGTGGAGTGATAACAAAGCAGGTCAATACTAAGCCATCATATTAAGAACGTCTGTCGATTTGTCCTTTTCTCATTCGACTATGGTCTGTTACCGGCAATCGATCAGGAGGAGCAGCATGACACCCATCATCACTGCATTTGAACAGCCATTCGATCGTGGTCAAGGACTGGCGCGTGATACGCGTGTGCGTTGGGCGTTTGAGGAAGTGGCTCAACCTTACGAAGTTCGCCTTTTATCATTACGCGCGATGAAAGAACCTGAACATCTGATGCTGCATCCTTTTGGCCAGATCCCGACCTATGAGGAAGGCGATCTGACCTTGTTTGAGTCTGGCGCCATTGTCTTGCATATCGCCGAGCGTCATGAAGGTTTGTTGCCGGAAAATCTCAATGCGCGTGCGAGGGCGATCATGTGGATGTTTGCAGCGCTGAATACCGTGGAGCCGCCGATACTTGAACTCGTAACGGCCAGGCTGCTGGAAAGCGACAAGCCCTGGACCAGAGAGCGTTTGCCGCTGGTTGAGAAACGTATTCGCAATTGCCTGGATCAGCTTTCTGTATCTTTGGGTGATGCAGTGTGGCTGGAGGATCGATTCAGCGCCGGAGACTTGCTGATGATCTCTGTGTTACTGAGGCTGAAATCATCGGGCATTCTGGAGGAATATCCGAACCTGTCAGCTTATGTTGCCCGTGGTGAGGCTCGCCCCGCATATCAGCGCGCTTTTGCAGCGCAGCTCGCTGTTTACAAGAACAGATTACAGCACTGATAAGTTGCTTGTCATGAACGAACATGCTGGCTGTGCGCAGGTCAATACAGCTCAGCCCTTTTTACGTATTTCGCTGTGACAGGCCGTGGTAGGGTGTTCACTGAACACAATGAAAAGGATATAGGAGATGAAATGAAAACGATTGGTCTTTTAGGTGGAATGAGCTGGGAATCTACGGCCAGTTATTACCGGCTGATCAATGAAGCGGTGCAATCAAGACTTGGCGGTTTACATTCAGCAAAAATCTGTCTTTATAGTGTCAACTTCCAGGAAATTGAAAAACTACAGCATGAAGGGAATTGGCCTGAAACAGCAAAAATCCTTTCTCAGGCAGCAAAGTCTGTAGAAGCTGGTGGTGCTGATTTTCTGATGATTTGCACGAATACCATGCACAAAGTTGTTCCTGAAATTGAAGCTGAAATATCAATCCCTATTTTTCATATTGCTGATGCAACGGCTCAGTTATTAAAACAGAATCATGTGGCTAAAGTAGGTTTATTGGGCACTCGCTTTACAATGGCGCAAGATTTTTACAAAGGACGTTTAACGGAAAAATTTGGCATTCAGGTTATTGTTCCTGATGCAGATGAGCAAGATGTTATCCATGACGTGATTTACAACGAGTTATGTCAAGGGATCATCAGCGAACAATCCAAAATTCAATATTTAGATATTATCAATCAGCTTCATGCCCGTGGCGCTGAGGCTGTTATTTTAGGATGTACTGAAATTTCTCTTTTGGTTCAGCAAAGCGACACAAAAGTAACCCTGTATGACACAACAGAAATTCATGCGAATCAGGGGGTCGAGTTCGCTTTATCAGATAGCGGAATATAATAAGCGGATGACGGTGAACGGCTCATGCTAGGCAATGTTGATGCAAAGTAGGTAGTGTCGATACAAAATTGAGTTTTCGTATTGATAGCGCTATGTTTTGTTGTCACGTGTTGGCCTTTCACCAAGCGTTCGTTTTTAGGAGTTATGATGAGACGTGAAAAAGCATTTCAGGATCAGGTCCCCAATAACCATTGTTTTGGCTGTGGTCCAAACAATACTCTCGGTTTGCAAATCAAAAGTTATTGGATAGGAGAAGATAAATCGGCCTGTACTTTTGTCCCCGCGCCACACCACAGCGCTGGCCCTACGCAGTTCTTAAATGGCGGAATTATTTCAACCATTATTGATTGCCATTGTATATGCACGGCAATTGCGAAAGGGTATCAGCAACTCAACCGGGAGATTGGCAGTGGAGAAGCTGTGTGGTATGCGACAGGAAAATTGGAAGTGAACTATTTTAAACCCGTACGAATTGACCAAGAGGTTGAATTAGTCGCTGTGATTGAAAGTCTGAGTGAGCATAAGATGACGTTAAGTTGTGACCTTTACTCAGAGAATGAACTTTGTTGTCAGGGGCAGGTGACTGCGGTCAAAGTATCAAATCGCTGGTTCGAGAATGTCAGTTAGATTTCAATTGACTTCGTCTTGAAGGAGGAGATGCTTATGACACATTACAGGCGCTTGGTTTGTGCGTGCTTTTCATCTTCACCGAATGTTTAACAGAAAGGTTTGACTGTAGAAGGATTCGCCATGTTTGGACGGTTTTTAAAAAACAGGAAAATAAAAAGCTACGCAAAAAGATTGCCTCGAGATTTAAAGAAGCGATACGGAAAAAAGAAACATTATTCCAAATCTCAGGTTGATCGTGCCTTAATCAGGCAGAGGTTACGTCATTCAAGTGGAAATATCACGCCCAATGACTACTACGCTTATGCCATGTATTGTTCTCCCCGGGAATTCTCTCAAATCTGTCATTCAACTGATACAAATCATGATTATCACCAAATGAGACGAGAAATTTCTGAAGTCGTATTTGGTGGACAATCAGAATTTACCTTTAGCTCACTGGAAACTGAATATGGTTCTGGCGGCAGTTATGACGGCGGCAGTTATGATGGCGGCGGAGATTTTGGTGGTGGTGGTTGTTCTGGCGGCGGTGATTAAGACCAATCTCACAACAGCAATTTTAAATTTGTCCGCTCAGCTCTGTTTCCGGCTTAAATCCCGCGCCAGGACCATGGCAAGGCCAATGATTTGCAGAAAAAGCGCCAGGTTTCTCAGGCCGGAGATATCAGACATCAGCCCGGTATATTGCTCCCCGAGAGTGAGGTTCTCGATATACAGCTGATTGATTTTCTCCCTGAGTTGTTCCTGTTCACGGTTCATGGCGGTCATGATGTCGGGCAGGGTGCTCAGCGTCAGGGTCTCAAACCGCATTGCTTGCCAGGCGTGGAGTTCCCGGAGTAACTCATTTTGTACCGCTTCAGGCAGCTGTGTTTGGCTGGACTGACTCAGCGTCAGCAGCGAAAGGGTGACTTCCCGTTTCCGCTCGATTGATTCAATCTGCTGCCAGGTCAGACTGATCAGTTTGTCATTGCTACTTTGCTGCTGGAGTAGCTGGCCTGCATCCATGGTGGCGGTATCAATGTAGAAATTGGTCATTAACGCCGAAATGATATTGAGCAATAACCCGATAGCAACCACCAGCCATGTTGGGATAGACCATGTTCGCATGCGCCGGCTCCGTTGAAACTTCCTGTTGAGTATGACCGTCTTGTCCCGGTGAGATGGCCAGCGATTGTCGCAATCATAAGACAAACGGGAATAAACGGTGTGTGTGGTACTTTTGTGTTTGACCTTTTTTATCCGTCACATATTTTTGATATAGATTGTTCCATCAATATTGACCTTCCCCTTAGGGAAAGCTTTATGGTGGCCGGGATTGTAAATTGAAGGCTGGTTATGCGTCGGAAATCTGTTCGGACAATGTGGATTGCTGTGTTGACTGCGCTGGCACTGGTTGTGTCCGGTGTGGCGAACAGTACGTCCGTGATGACGTTCAGCATGATCCGTGACGTCATGAACAATGACGCCATGATCAGTGACAGCGTGTCTTCTGAGCACAACCCTTGTGCGCAAATGTCCCACAACAGCCATGCCGATCATCAAAGTGTTGCGCAGCAGCCTGAAGCCGGCTGTTCGCATGATCAGAGCATGCATACCTGCTGTACTGCAGCCTGCGGGACAGCCACGGTCCTGCCTTCATACCATTCATTTTCTTCTCTCCAGAGCCGGTTCGCGGTGCGGCCTGCGGAGCCTGTTGTTGCTGCGGTGCATACGGCTCAGTCATTGTTCCGCCCTCCGATCGCTTAAATCCACGTTTTGTACGTCGTGTCACCGTGACTGAAGTGCGGTGACTGTTGTTGCTCTGCCGTTGAACGGCAGTTACCGTGGATTTCATTGTGAAAAAACAATCGAGCTTACTCGCACTTTCATTGAGTGCGCTCGGGCTGTTTGCGTCGCCGCTGATGGCAGCGGAGACGACAGCACTGCCTGTGAAGGCGGTCTCTCAGCCCGTTTCATTACCCACATTCATCGCACTGGCACTCAGCAATGATGCCAGTCAGAAACGCCTTTCCGCGCAGTCTGATGCGTTGCGGGAAACGGCGATTGCCAGTGCCACCCAGATGGACCCGAAACTGAAAGTGGGTGTCGGCGGGTTGCCTGTCGACAGTTTTCAGTTTGACGAAGACCCCATGACGAATATCTCCGTCGGGCTGATGCAACAGTTTGCCCGGGGAGATTCCCTGACACTCGAGGCCCGAAAAGTGCGCCAGCAGGCAGAAGGTGTCGACTGGCAGCGTCAGGTCAGACAGCGCGAAGTCGCGAACAGTCTGACCCAGTTATGGCTGGAGCTGGGCTATCAGCAGCAGGCCGAACGGTTGTTGCGGGAAAACCAGCGGCTGATGTCAGAGCTGGCCGGCTATATTCAGACCAATTATTCGGTGGGTCAGAATGAAGCGCAGGACTTGCTGCAGGCACAGCTTCAGGTCAGCAAACTGGACGATAAAATTCAGGCCAACCAGCAGATGCAGCGAAAACTGCGTGCCCAGATGTCGGAGTGGCTGGGATCAGCATGGTTATCAGAAACCACCGCGTTCACTGCCAGTAACAGCCTGAACTGGCAGGATCTGGATACCTTACTGCGTTCTCAACCGCAGCCGAATCAGTATTATGCACTGCTCAATCAGCATCCGATGGTGAAGGTGGCCGACACTGCCATTGCAGCCAGTGAGACGCAGGCCGACATTGCCGGAGAAGCCTATCAGCCTCAGTTTGGGGTTGAAGTCATGTATGCCTACCGACAGGCAAAAAACATGAAAGGTGAACCGGCATCTGATTTGCTCAGCGCGTATCTCACTGTCGATTTACCTTTGTTTACTGACAATCGACAGGATCATCAGCATGCCGCGGCCCAGTATCAGATTGGTGCGGCCAAATCACAGAAAGATCTTCTCCTCGCGCAGATGAACGCCAGAGCGAATGCGCTGATTGCCGATCGGGTGAATCAGCAGGAAAGGTTCACCCGCTATCAGTCCCGCTTATTGCCGCAGGCACAAGAACGGACCAAAGCGGTGGAGCGGGGCTATCAGAACAATACCGCGCAATTTAGCGATGTGATTTCCGCAGCCAGTGATGTGCTGGCGCTGGAAATTGAGATGGCCCGTTTAACCACCGACCTGAACCAGACCAGCAGTAATCTGGCATTTTTGCTGGGTGGACCGGCATTGCGGGCGATTGCGCCGTCGCTGATGACCCCTGGTCTCTCAGACTGAATTCGCAAGGAGAGCAACAATGAAAACAATGACAATCACCGTACTGGCACTCCTGATCGGCAGCGGTCTGGGCTATCTGGGCAGCCAGACACTGAATCAGCACGCCATGGCCGTGAATGCCAGCGAGACAAAACAGTCCGGTAAAAAAGAACCCCTGTACTGGGTGGCACCGATGGACCCGAACTACAAGCGTGATCAGCCGGGAAAGTCTCCGATGGGGATGGATCTGATTCCGGTGTACGAAGAGGACGCGGGTAGCACGCAAAACAAGCCGGGTACCGTCCGGATTGATCCGTCGGTTGAAAACAATCTGGGCGTGAAAACAGAGCAGGCCAAGGTGCAGCCGCTGTCCCCCCGGATTGAAACCGTGGGGTATATCGCCTTTGATGAGCGTCATCTGTGGCAGACCAATGTCCGGGTCAGCGGCTGGGTTGAAAAGCTGTATATCAATGCGGTTGGTGAGCAGGTTAAGCAGGGGGATGTGCTGTTCACCCTGTATTCTCCGGCGCTGGTGAAAGCGCAGGAAGAATTGCTCAATGCTTACCGGACCAAGCGGGATGGCCTGATCACAGGGGCGTTTGAACGACTGGTCGCTTTGGGCGTCGATAAAGCACAGATCCGGGAAATTGCCCGCAGCGGGAAAGCGGTTCAGACGGTGAAAATCAAAGCACCGGCCAATGGGGTGATTGCCACACTGAATGTCCGGGAAGGTGCATATCTGTCACCGGCACAGGCCGTGATCAGTGCCGGTCCGCTGAATACCGTCTGGGTGGATGCGGAAGTGTTTGAACGTCAGGCCCACTGGATCCGTCAGGGCAGTCAGGCCAGCATGCGACTGGATGCCATTCCCGGAAAAAGCTGGCAGGGCAAAGTGGATTATGTCTATCCGATCCTCGATCCCAAGACGCGAACACTCAGAATGCGTTTGACCTTCGATAATGCCGCCGGTGCGCTGAAGCCGAACATGTTTGCCAACATTACGCTGGAACCGGTGACGGAGGATGCCGTATTGACGATCCCGGCTTCTGCGGTGATTCGTTCTGGCGGGATGGCCCGTGTGGTGCTTGCAGAAGGCGAAGGCAAATATCGTTCCGCACGCATTGAGATCGGCCGTGAAGCCAACGGCAGTGTTGAGGTCAGACAGGGACTGACATCGCAGGACCGTGTGGTGACTTCAGCGCATTTCCTGCTGGATTCGGAATCCAGCCAGCGTGCGGATCTGTCGCGGATCAACGGGGTTGAAGCTGCGCAGGAAAGTGTCTGGGCAACCGGAGAAATTACGGAAGTGATGGCCGGACACCGGATGCTGACCATTAATCACCAGCCGGTCCCTGAATGGAACTGGCCGGGTATGGTGATGAATTTTACCCTGGCAGACACGCTGGCGATGTCGGATCTGAAAGCGGGACAGGCATTGGATTTCGAGATTGCCAAAACCGAAGCGGGCCAGTACCAGATCATGGATTACAAGGTGAAGGATCAGGCACTCGTCAGTGAAGTCTGGGTGACAGGTGATATCTCTATGCTGATGGCAGACTTCGGTATGATTACACTGTCTTATCCGGCTGTTCCGGCGTGGTCGTGGCAACCGGGTGAAATGAACTTCACCGTTGGTGATGACATTGACCTGTCCGCTTTTTCAGAAGGTCAGACCGTCCGGTTTCTGATCGCCCGCGATGGCGGTGAATACACCCTGAGGCAGTTAGAAAAAGCAGGGGGTGAGCAATGATCGGGGCTGTCATTCACTGGTCGCTGAAGAATCGTTTTCTGGTGCTGATTGCTACGTTGTTTCTGACACTGGGCGGTTTGTACAGCGTGAAAAATACCCCGGTGGATGCGTTGCCGGATCTGTCGGATGTTCAGGTGATCATCAAAACCAGTTATCCGGGACAAGCACCCCAGGTGGTGGAAGATCAGGTCACGTATCCGCTCACCACAGCCATGCTGGCGGTGCCGGGTGCAGTGACGGTCCGGGGTTATTCCTTCTTCGGCGATTCCTACGTATACATCATTTTCAACGATGATACCGACATGTACTGGGCACGTTCGCGCGTACTGGAGTATCTCAGTCAGGTCGCGCCGAAACTGCCGTCAAACGCCAAACCGACACTCGGTCCGGATGCGACCGGGGTGGGCTGGGTCTATAGCTATGTGCTTCAGGACAAAACCGGTCAGCATGATCTGGCACAATTGCGCAGTCTGCAGGATTGGTTCCTGAAGTATGAACTGCAAACCGTGAATGGGGTGTCGGAAGTGGCCACGGTCGGCGGCATGGTGAAGCAGTATCAGGTGCAGATCGATCCGGCCAAGCTGCGCGCTTATGACCTGACGCTTCAGCAGGTCAATCAGGCCATTCAGTTCGGCAATCAGGAAACCGGTGCATCGGTGATTGAGGTGGCCGAGGCCGAGCATATGGTCAGAACGACCGGTTACCTGACCGGGGTTGACGATCTCAAAGCACTGCCTCTGAAAGTGACGGCGAAAGGCACGCCTTTACTGCTGGGGGATATTGCTGACATCAATATCGGCCCGCAGATGCGGCGGGGGATTTCCGAGCTGAATGGTGAAGGGGAAGCCGTCGGGGGCGTGATTGTGATGCGCTACGGCGAAAACGCCAGTCAGGTGATTGATGCGGTGAAAGCCAAGCTGGCCGAACTCCAGCGCAGCCTGCCGGACGGGGTTGAGATTGTGTCGACTTACGATCGGTCCACGCTGATCAATGCCGCCGTTGAGAACTTATGGCAGAAACTGGCGGAAGAGTTCATCGTGGTTGCTATTGTCTGTGCACTCTTCCTGTTCCATATCCGCTCATCCCTGGTCATTGCGCTCAGTCTGCCGGTCGGTATTCTGGTAGCTTTCGTGGTGATGCACTGGCAGGGGATCAACGCCAACATCATGTCACTGGGCGGGATTGCGATTGCCATTGGCGCCATGGTGGATGGCGCGATCGTGATGATTGAGAACGTGCACAAGCACATTGAGCGAACGCCGCTCACGGACAAAAACCGCTGGCAGGTAATCGGGAAAGCGGCCGAGGAAGTCGGTGCGCCGCTGTTCTTCTCGCTGCTGATCATCACCCTGAGCTTTGTGCCGGTGTTTGCGCTGGAAGGGCAGGAAGGCAAGATGTTCTCGCCACTGGCCTTCACCAAAACCTACGCGATGGCCGCTGCGGCGGGTCTGGCGATTACGCTGGTGCCGGTACTCATGGGTTACTTCATTCGCGGCCATGTGCTGCCCGAGCACAAGAACCCGGTGAACCGCGGGTTGGTGGCTTTGTATCGTCCGTTGCTCAACCTCAGCCTGAACTACCCGAAATCGGTGCTTGTGGTGGCACTGGTGTTGTTAGCCTCGGCTTATTACCCGGTGTCAAAACTGGGCAGTGAGTTTATTCCGCCGCTGGATGAAGGCGACCTGATGTACATGCCGACCACCTATCCGGGGATCTCCGTGGGGAAGGCGCGCGAATTGCTTCAGCAGACCAATAAGCTGATCAAAACCGTGCCGGAAGTGGACACCGTGTGGGGCAAAATCGGCCGTGCTGAAACTGCGACCGATCCGGCACCGCTCACCATGATCGAAACCGTGATCCAGCTGAAACCCCGGGATCAGTGGCGGGAAGGTGTGACCACAGATTCTTTGCGGAAGGAGTTCGATGCGCTGGTCCAGTTTCCGGGCCTGACCAATGCCTGGGTGATGCCGATCAAAACCCGGATTGACATGCTGGCAACGGGGATCAAAACCCCCATCGGGATCAAAATCGCCGGACCGGATCTGAAGACCATTGAAAAGATCGGTGCTCAGATTGAACCAATCCTCAACCGGATTCCGGGCACGGCATCGGTGTATGCCGAGCGGGTGGCCGGTGGCCGTTATGTCACGCTGGATATCAAACGCCGACAGGCGGCCCGGTACGGTCTGAACATCCGGGATGTCCAGCAAGTGATCGCGTCGGCTGTCGGCGGGATGAATGTCGGAGAAACCATTGAAGGGCTGGAACGGTATCCGATCAACGTCCGGTATCCGCAGGATTATCGTGACTCTGTCGTTAAGTTACAGAACCTGCCGCTGGTGACCCCGAATGGCGCCCGTATTGCACTGGCAGATGTGGCGGATATCCGTTACGAAGACGGCCCGCCAATGATCAAAACCGAGAATGCACGGCCAAACGGCTGGGTGTTTGTCGATATTGAAGGCCGCGACTTGGGATCCTACGTTGCCGAAGCCCGGCAAGTGGTGGCGGAGGAACTGTCGCTGCCCGCCGGTTACTCCCTGACCTGGTCCGGGCAATACGAATACATGGAACGCGCCAAAGCACGGCTGAGCGTGGTCACGCCGATCACCCTGATGATCATCGTGCTGCTGCTGTATTTCAGCTTCCGACGCTTCGGTGAAGTGCTGGTCATTATGGCGACGCTGCCATTGGCGATGGTTGGCGGGGTCTGGCTGATGTACGTCCTGCATTATAACTTCTCTATTGCGGTCGGCGTTGGTTTTATCGCGCTGGCCGGGGTTGCGGTCGAAATTGGCGTGATCATGCTGGTGTACCTCAATCAGGCCTGGCATGGCCGCAAGCTGCGAGCAGAAGAAACACAGCAATCGTTGCAGCCGGAAGATCTGACCGATGCTATCCGTGAAGGTGCCGGATTGCGGGTTCGCCCGGTGATGATGACCGTCAGTACCGTCATTATTGGTCTGGTCCCCATCATGTACGGTTCCGGCACCGGCTCGGAAGTGATGCAGCGCATTGCCGCCCCGATGATTGGCGGCATGGCGTCGGCCCTGATACTGACCCTACTGGTGATTCCGGCCATATTCAAACTCTGGAAACGCAGAGAAATTCAAACCCAAACCCAAACCCAAACCCAAAACTGAACGATTGAACCGGTTTCTTCTGTGAGCAGAAGCTGGATTCAATCCAATACAACGAATGCAAGATAAGCAACTCAGACGTGTAAATTAAAAAGGAAAACAGAATGAATCATTCAATGAAAAAGACAGCACTAGTATTGCTCATGTCGTTGAGCGCAACCCCGGTTCTGGCGGACGGGAAAGCCCATAGCAGTATGGATCACTCCAAAATGAATCATGCGCAAATGGATAATGCCAAAATGGATCACTCGACGATGAGTATGGAAGGCATGACCGCCGTTGGTATGCCAGCCAAAGGCGCGAAACCAGACAAAGTGGTGTACGTCCTGCTGTCGGATGACATGAAAATCCGTTTCAAGAAAGAAGTGAACATCGAACCGAATGACGTCGTGCAGTTTGTGGTGATGAACACCGGCAAAATCGACCATGAATTCTCCATTGGTTCAATGGAAGAACAACTCAAACACCGCGAGATGATGCGCAAAATGACCTCTGGTCACGACCACGACAGCGGCTCGACCGTGACCGTCAAACCGGGCAAAGCGAAGGAGCTGCTTTGGCATTTCCACGGTGAACCGAACGTTGAATTCGCCTGCAACATCCCCGGCCACGCCGAAGCCGGTATGGTGAAAAGCGTGGTGGTGCAGTAATCCACACATAATCCATCGATGATACAGACAAAGGAGGCATCGCCTCCTTTTTTTTCGCCGCAGAACTTGCCCCAAAGCACAGATATGCAATCCAAAACATACCGTTTAGTGAAACCTATCCCATAACTGAATAGGATGGCTGCGGCAGAACAGCTCAACTGCCAGTGACTTCAGTGTTAAGGGCGGTAGCGTGGGTGGGTTGTGGTTTTGGGGTGAAATGAGGTAAGCAACATGATGTGGCTGCATAGAATCAAGCATTATACGGAGAAAGAATGTCTCTGAATTATTCACAAGATTGGACTGCATACATCAAAAATTCCGGGCATTTTACTAAATGAATTGATGTTAAATTTCTATTAATGAGGTGATTAAATTGGAATAAATGTTTATAAAGTTTAATTTATTGGTGTGACTTGTTATAAAAAATAAATTAATAATATTTACGTATTGGATGGAAAGGAATGTTAACTTCTATTTTTGAATTTTATTTGAAAGGTGTTAATGCATCTTCGATTACTGATTTTTTTCTGGTTACTTTAGTTTTTATTTTTTGTTTATCTTTACTATGGAAGAAATCAGATAAGCATCATGCATTCACAAATTACACGCCTACTTTACTTACATCCTTAGGTATATTGGGTACTTTCACAGGGATTATCTCAGGATTACTCGACTTTGATACAAGTGATATTGATAATAGTGTTGGTCCGCTACTAGAAGGATTAAAAACGGCATTTATAACTAGTCTAGCGGGGATGTTACTTTCTATTATTTATAAAGTTTTCATCTCGTCGGGTGTACTAAGTAAAGTTGAAGATGGTGGAACCATTGAAGAAGATATAGATATTGTTGACCTTTATAAAGTTATGAATCAACAATTGGATGGTATATCACTGCTAAGAAAGTCTATCTCAGAGAATGATGAAGCAAGCTTAGTCGGTCAGATAAAACTAACCCGATCTGATATTAACGAAAATTATAAGAATAATGGGATTTTTCTTGATCTAATAACAAAAAACACGACAGAATTACTATCTATTTCCAAATCACAGCAGAACACATTTAATGAATTTGAAAAAGAACTATGGCTGAAGTTACAAGAATTTGCTGATATGATGTCTAAATCGGCGACAGAACAAGTTATTGATGCATTAAAGCAAGTAATTCAGGACTTCAATAGCAAGCTCACCGAACAATTTGGAAAGAATTTTTCAGATCTAAATGAAGCAGTGAAAGAACTAGTTATTTGGCAAGAGAATTACAAAAATCAATTGAACGACATGAAATTACAATACGATCTGGGAGTTTTAGCTATTGCTAAAACTGAGGAATCAGTTTCAAATATCAGTCGAGAAGCCCAAAATATACCAGAGACTATGAGTGTCCTTAAGCAAATTATGGAAGTGAATCAACACCAAATTCAAGAACTTGATAGTCATTTAAATGCCTTTAAAGATGTTAGAGATAAAGCAGTAGAAGCTGTGCCAGAAATCAGAGGACAAATTGAATTAGCGATTTCAGGAGCGAGAGAGGCAAGTGATAAGTTAGCCGTCGGAATTGTTGAAAGTAGCGAGCACATAAAGGCTGTTATATCTGAAGGCGCTGAAAATTATAGAGATACGGTCGATCGAACACGTGCGGCATTAACAGAATCAGCCCAGGCGACAGCAAATTCGAGTGAAGAGATTAAAGAGAGGTTTGCAAAAACTTTAGAAGATATAAACAGTCAAATGCATAGCTTGATTTTAGAAATTCAGCAAGGTAGCAAAACACTTAATAGTAATTATAGAGAAGCAAGCGAACAAATCATTCAGGATACGGAAAAGGTAAGGATTTCATTTTCTGACAGTATGGAACAAATGAAAAACAGTTTATCATCTACCATTGAAGAACAAGCATTAGAACATAGAAAACAAGCTGACCGAATATTCGCTGGATTGGAAAAAACAATAGAAGAAGCTCTATCTAACACCGGAGAGTCGGTTCAAAAACAAGTGAACATGATTGACCAAACAATGGGAGAAGAAATCGAGAAAGTATTGCAGTCAATGGGGACAGCATTGACCTCGATTAGTGGACGTTTTACAGAGGACTATAGCCGGTTGGTCAAAAAAATGTCTGATATCGTTGCTCAACAAGCGTAGGTGGGATAGATGTCAACAGTATTTGATAGAAAGAGTTCAGAACAGGATGAGTCCCATTGGTTATCTGTGTCAGATCTAATGGCCGGACTAATGATGGTTTTCTTATTTATTGCTATTGCGTTGATGCAGAATGCATTCAAGGAGAGAGATAAAATAAAGGAAGTCGCAGTAGCATATCAAGACAATCAGGTGGCTATATATGAAGCATTGCAGACGGAGTTTAGCCAAGACTTATCTAGGTGGAATGCTGATATTGATGAAGACACATTGACATTTACTTTTAAAGCCCCGGAAGTCTTATTTAAGGAAGGAAGTTCAATGCTTAGCCCCGATTATAGGAGTCTACTCGATGAATTTTTCCCAAGATATATGACTATCTTAATGCCATTTAAAGAATCTATTAATGAAATTAGGATAGAAGGGCATACGAGCAGTGATTGGAACTCTTTAAACGCTGATGATGCATATTTTGAAAATATGCGTTTATCTCAAGAAAGAACTAGGTCAGTGCTTAGATATGTGTATAGTTTAAAAATCACCAGTAATTATAGTGTTTGGGTGAAAAGTCATTTTTCAGCAGTTGGCTTATCCTCATCAAAGTTAATTTATGATGAAAATGGTACAGAGAATAAAGTGAGATCACGAAGGGTAAGCTTTCGTGTGTTAACTAATGCGGATATTCAGATTAAACAGATTTTACAAGGGGAAGAGTCATGAAACTCAACGTCGATTTATCTTCTCTTTGGGCGCGTGTTCATCAAATGGGGGCTGAAGTTACAGATTTTGACATTGGAACAGTTTGGCAAGATGGAGATATAGAGTTTGATGATGAACTCGAAAGTGGGATTGACGTTGATATAGAGGATTTAACTTCTGAGGAAGGAATTCTTAGTGTAAAAGGACGACAAGTTATACTTTTTATTCCTGATCATGGCTTTAAAGTTGAAAAAGCTTTACTTGATGGTTCAGAGGGTAACAAGTTTCATGTGGCAGATTGTACAAAGTTAGATGAAATGAGAAGAAAAAATAGTTTTGAAGAACGCTATAAAATCACGAATAATTTTTCTGGTGAATTTCCTATTTATGGTCATGGTGCGAACAAACAATTTCTAGAGGGAACGGCTGGATTAAATGTATGTAAGCTTTGTTTGAATCATTTGAATTACCAAGGTTCTGCTAATGCAACAGTTAGTGAAAGAAACGAAATAGTTAATCAATTTGACATTGAAGAGTTCTTTTCCACCTATAGCTCTTTGTTTAGAAAGCTGCCCAAACAGTATGCTTCTTTAGCAAAAAAAGGATACTCAGAAGACTGGGAAAGCGTGTCAGCAGATATCAGAAAAAAATCAAACTATGTTTGTCAATATTGTTCAGTTGATTTAAAAGAAGCTAAAAGATTGCTACATGTACATCATCGCAATCGTGAAAAGTCAGATAATTCACCTCAAAATCTTATAGCACTCTGTGCTGATTGTCATAGGAAAGAACCATTTCATGGCCATATGTTTATTAAACATGAAGATATGTTAACAATAAATCGTTTACGAGGTGAGCAAAATGTCTATGCAAATTGTGACTGGAATACGGTGAAGAGAAAAGCAGACCTCTCTTTGCATGGTGTTTTAAATCATTGTGAAAAGAAAGGTTATACAGTTCCTGAAGTCGGGTACTTACTAAATGTACCTGATCGCACCTCACCTCTTCTTTTGGAGCTGGCTTGGCTTCAAAGGAAGTTCGGTATCGTTTTGTCTGATCCAGTGGAGGTGGCTGGTTGGACTATCTTGTCTTTAGAGGAAGCATTAAGCTTTTTTGGAAAGAACAAAAAGTCCACTACTAGATAAGATTAAAAATACTGGAACAGACACTTTTGTTAGCAGTTCTGTGGATCAACATCTGCCTTGATGATCCTTGCCGTGGATACTGAAGCTATGTTTGGCTCAATCAATGCCATAAACAAATTTTGTCATGGTGACCTCTGGTGATTAAGAGTCAGGCTTTCAAAGTGTGGCAAAGCCTGATAGGGGGAAATTCATGTCATTCGGAATACGAATTATGGATACTGAAGATCAGCTCAAAGATCGCAGAAGATTAGAGCGCTATATCATTAGTGAATCTCTTATAAAAGTTATGAACAACACGAAATGGGAAAAGCTCCGAACTTTGATGCTCGAAGAGACTGAGCGTAAACCTGTTTGGCGTGTACGCTGCCTAAGGGATAAACGAGAAGTCGAACCTCAATGGGATGGTGACTGGTACTACCATCTTCCAGAATACAAATATATTGAGTGGCTCGAAATATATCCAATTAATAAAGAACATCGGGGCCATGTGCTGCCTGATAAAGTCACGGACAATACCGAGTACTTTATCAGCCTTCTCAAGAGTAATTGCATTCCCTTTAGTATTGAGGGTGAGTCATTAAGAGTTTGGGGCTACCAATGGCCAAACCAAGAGATAGAATTCGTATGACAAGGCAGTAAATATCGGGACAGGCACCTAAAGTGGGAAGCCGAAGCAATATCACTTGTTGAATGGCGGGACAGTCATGGAAGAGGGCGGTTACTGAAGAAAGGCGAGATGCGCCTCCCAGCCGGACATTGAAGTTGTATTCAACTTTATGAATACGTTGGCCGATTGTGATATGAAGACCACCAAAGATTTCTTCGTCAGACTGACCCAGTGTGGTGAAATCTGTTGAGGAAACGTGAATGTACATCAAGAACAGGCAGGTAATGATGGCTGAACATATTTCTGTAGATATGAACCGATTAAAGGATGTCCTTGCTGAGATGCATGAAAATCAACTTCCATCTGTACTAACCACTGATATTATTGAAAATTACATGGGTGGTTTTCACCAGAATAAGAAAGTACCGCCTTCTGTCTCCTGGAATGCACAATTTGGGAAATATCTGAAAGCGAACGCACAATCACTCGGTATTACTGAAATTGCAGCGAAAGAAAAAGTAAAACTGAACGGAACGATGACAAGCGCATCTCGTTGGGCCTTTGTTGAACAATGTGATTAAAGCGGCTTTGGACCTTTCCTTTTGCGTAGACATGCGTAGATAAGGTGGCCGTTGCTCTGCTTGTTGATCAAAAGAGGAAAAGACGCGAGATTTTTACAGTTCATGACGGGGACAGCCACTTGAAAACCATTGCAAATATCGGGACGGGCACCTTTGTTCCGCAGGCTTTCATGCCGATGATGGCGGATGGCATGTTTGCAAAGTTTCAAGGACTTTTGAGCGCGTTATTATTTTGTGGATCAACAGCCGGCTTTGGTGCTCCTCACCGTGGATACTGGAGCTCTGTTTGGCTCAATCAATGCCATCAACAGATGTTGACATGGTGACCTCCGGTGATTAAGAGTCAGACTTTCCAATTGTGGCAAAGTCTGAGTATAGGGAGTCCATGTCATTCGTTATGCTCACATTCAAAACAATACGAAAACTATCGACATGTTAAGAAAACTCTCTTAAAAAAAGGAGCTATAAAATGGAATTTGAGCCAATCAAACACGGTTTTTTCCCAACACCGAAGTTGAGTATTACATTTGATGGTCACAGCTTTAGTATTAACGACTATGGATGTTCATCGGTTGAATAGGGTCGGCTCTGGTGTGTATGCATGGACAATAAAAGAGGGTGACAATATTATTCCCTTGTATTTTGGCTTATACGGTTTGCGCGCGGAGAATCCTAGTCTACGTAAAAGATTCAAGCAGCATTTAGGAGGCTTGAGGTCGTCACTTCAAGGAAAAGCACCAACAAAACACTGGGAAGAGCATATGTTTCCTGAAACGATGAAAGCGATTGAAAAGCATGGGAAAATCGATATCTATTTTGGGATGTATGCAAAAGAAGTAATCGATCCCTTAGAAAGCTATTTAATATCAGCGTACTCAAGTCCGTGGAATAAAGCTAAAGTATAATAAAGCATTTAAGAGTGATTCCCAACACTTGATATTTTCATTCAGTTCAAGCTTAGGTTCGGCGTTGAAGGCACAATGGTTTAGTTTCGTGACAGCGTTGCTCACACCTTAATTGGGTGTAGATGTATAACCCTCACCGTGACAGCTGAAAATATATTACGATAAATCAATACTATAAATAGATTGTGACATGTTGGTCTTTCAGAATTTTGTAATCAGACTTTCCAATTGTGGCAAAGCCAAAAGAGGGGGAGTCCATGTCATTCATTCTGTGTTCGAGAGGCTGAGGTGAAAAAGTTTGAGAAGAATCCTTTATATCGAAAGGTTAATACCAGAACTCATGGTGTCTATCATTGTCATGGTGGTGATTATCGAGAGAGTCGAAGAAAAGATACGGCTTTTGGTATGAGAAAAGGAGTGAGGCGAGGTTTAGATTACACGCCACTGTTTAAGTTTCTTCTTTCTAAAGTAGGAAATGAGTGGGATGTGGTGTTTAGTGAGGCAGCTTCGAGGCTCGATAAAAAAGAACCCATCTACTGGCTGGTATCATTAGAATTTGATAGTGCTCAAGACTATGTTCGTCTTGGTGAAAGTAGTTATTACAGTGGCTTATATGTCGATGAACTGGGTATTCTGAAAGTGACTAATCCTGAAGTAAACGAGTCAACATTACGACCATTCTGTAAGTGTTGTACGCATACATTTAACGGGATAGTGTTTGAACAAGAATACGTAGAGTAAACACATAGCACCGGCTCAAAAGGGACTGTCAGGGCTTGGTGTTTCCCGTCGCTTTGAATTGCGGTGATTAAGGTTGTTGTGTTTGAGTTGAATGGTCATGCGTTGCCAGCCCCTTTGCCAGGCGTTACGCAGTTTTGGGGCAATAAAAAACCAGCATTTTCAGCTGGTTTAAGAATCTGTTTTATTGAGCTGTTTTGACTCGAATCTTGCTTTTGGCAACGCTTGTCAGATTCAGTGCTGCAATCGCAGATTTTGCTTCTGAATCGTCAGGCATTTCGACGAAAGCAAAGCCTTTCGATAAACCAGTTTCCTGATCTAAAACGAGAGTGCATTCAGCGACTGCACCGTATTCAGAAAACAGTTTGCGAATGTCGTGTTCGGTTGTCGTGCGTGCAAGGTTGCGAACTAAGAGTTTCATGGTTGTCCGTTGGTATAGAAATAACGGTGAGGATTGTCTCAATAAAGACAGTTGCCACCAAGCGATAGTTTGATTTTGACACCAAATAGTTGCATTTATGGCAGCCAATTGCATAACAGGAAATTCCAGAGGAACTGTCAGGAATGCCGGGACAGACACTTTTAAAGCTATGTTTGGATCAATCAATGTTATAAACAGATTGTGACATGGTGACCTCCGGCTAGTCTGGCATCCGACTTTCCAAGCGTGGGAAAGCCTTTCTACTGGTGAGTAGTCGAGAGCTGTCTGCGTCAAAACAATCGAATTCAAACCGGTCAAGTAGAAGAAGATGAACGATGGATGATGTAACCATTACCCTGATCAATTTTGATCAAACATTAATTCTTAGCAAAAGTGATTTCAGCATCGCTGAGCAAAACGAAGAAGGTATCGAACTGCTTTATCAAGGTGAAACTCGTTGCCAGCCATATGTATATTTCAAGCCGTTACTGAACAGAGACGATCGATCACAATACGATTATGAGATGTTACTGTTTGAATGCTACGAAGACTTTGCTGAATTGCTTGAACAATACGTTGAAGAGCATGCTGATCACTTTGTAGTTCGTAGTCGTTTTGCACTCCGACAAGAAGAAACCGAAATTTTATCTGGAATGGAGTTTTCATATCCTGAAGAGGGAGGTATTTATCAATACCACATTCAAAACTCGATCGTGCCGGTGGAAGAATCTAGAATTTCATCGAATCCTTTAAACATTGAAGTAGAAGGCAGTTTAACGGCTGAAAGAGTGGAAGTGCCGTTGGTCGGGTCGTATTTGTGTCCGACTGATTAGCGTGAATTTGTTGGATCTAGTCAGAAGTATGACTTCAGATCAAATTTGAAATGGTTTGGAAGAGAGTGCATTCGTACCTCCTGATCTTTGTGGATCAAAGTGAGGTACGGATGTCGCTAAGAAGGTGGGTATTCATTGTTCTGTGTCAGCGTCAGTCATAGTTCCATGTCCACTTCTCGGATGCCTTCAACATCCCCGTACAGAGCAGTTTTAGCAAGCTGGTTTCGTTGGCGAAGACGCCCTTGGTTTTTAAAAAAGTATCGGGACAGACACTCTAACGTACAGAATGAATTTGATTCAGTAATGCCGTCCGCTCATGAAACCAATGATCACGGGCACGATGCAGCAGTAAAATCGCTTATTGACCGGGCGATTTGATTCTGACGAAGCGCGTTGAAAGGCGTGCCATATTTTGATGCCATGCTCTCAGGGATGTGTCCAAGTTTTGTTCACTCTCGAACCCAGTAGTGAGAAGCATCCAGACTTCCATACCGTTGATCGCGGGTGGGATATTGGCAATTGTTGAGAGAACTTTTGAACGTGATATTCTTTGTGGATCAACACCTTGCCTCGGTTCGCCTCTCTGTGGATACTGAAGCGATGTTTAGCTCAATCAATGCCATAAGTAGATTGTGACATGGTGGCCTCCGGTAATTACGGGATCAGACTTACTAAGTGTGGCAAAGTCTGATGAGGAAGAGACCATGTAATTTGTTAAATTTTTCTTGGAAGCTGAAGATGTTAAAAATAGTTGTTGGTGTGTTTTTAGGCGTTGTTCTATCTGTTGTCACTTTATTCGTAAGTTATGAATTTTATGTTGATTATAAAACAAATAAGCTTGTTGAGATGATTGAAGTTGAAAAACAAAAAGAAGTTTATAGAGAATCTGAACAGGAAAGAAAATATAAAGAAGCTTTAATCGATTTAAATGTTAACTCATGCATCTACTATGCTCGTAAAAAACATGGTAAAAATTTTGAGTTATCTAGCATTGATCATAAAACAGAATTACTTGTCGCCATCTCATATATATCTGATGATTTTAAATATCATTCACGTTGTTTTATGAATGCAGAAAATATGACAGTTCGCCAATTCGAATTAGTTAAAAAAACTAAGATCAATGCGTCATAAAGTTTGTTATTGCTAGTGCAGTATGACTCCGTATTGTAAACAAACGAAAAGATAGCAAAGCAATCAAGGTAACTCTGGACTGATGGATTTAATTCAATTTGTTTTTGTGTTTACGGTGCAATGGATTAGATCAGCTGTTTGCATAGTTCACATCTAATGCGGTTTTAGAAGCTAAGGAACAATATGATGGGGCGAAGAAGAGAATTGGGAAGTATCGCAAGTGGCATTATTGGCTCATTTTGTAGCAGAAATAATGATGTCTCTGGTTATTGGGCAATAGGAAAGCTATATAAATACATCGAGTTTCTAGAGCCTAAACATCTTTCCATCGATCTTCAGTCCAAGAATATTGAACCGTACTCACCAAGTTTTGATTTGATGATTGCGAAGTATTCAGAGATGTTACTGAAACTTCTCTCAAAAAGAGATATTCCATCCGAATGGGTCAACGCAGCTCATATAAGAATTGAATTTGAGGCTGATTATCAGCATCGACATCATCATTGGCGAAGTGCGTTGGGTAAACCGTGTAATCTGGTTTGTGTGCTGGTGGATGACAAAGGTAAGTGTCATGTGGCTCGGTCATATACAAACTGCTTTCCACACGATCCCGAAAGGGAGATCAAAAGCACAAGGTCAGATAACGTTTAACAAACTGATCGAGCGTGACTCAGAACGTATGGCATTTTTACTATGAGCGGTACCAATCGATAATCGTGGTAAAAGGATTGAGCAATACGTTTACGCATGAACTATCACAAAGCATTGAACCGCGTCCCTGAGGGTTGGCTTTTCAAGTTCAAGGTTGGCTTTCGTGTTTACCGCATCATGGCTTAGGTTTGGTAGTCGCGTCGCTCACATGAGTGCGGATTTATCAGTACGAGTCCAAACGACACAAGGATAGTGATGGAAGAATTACGAGGTGGGCGAGCCAATTCAATTTTTCGCTCTGAAGACAAAATTTATCGACCCAAAGGGAAATGGTCCGCGGCTGTCCATAAGCTCTTGTTACACCTCAAGAATGAAGGGTTTGATGCTGCGCCTGAATCATACGGCTTTGATGAGAATGGGAATGAAGTTTTGTCATATGTTCATGGTGACGTTTTCAATTATCCATTAAAAGGGAATATTGCGACAAAAGAAGCACTCATATCTGCGGGCCGGCTTTTGCGTAAATACCATGACGCATCGCGCTCATTTATTTCAAGGTTGTCGCTTGAAAAATCAGAATGGATGCATCCTGGCAGAGAACCGATGGAGGTGATTTGCCACGGTGATTACGCACCTTATAACGTTGTACTGCAAGGTAACCAAACAGTAGGAATTTTTGATTTTGATACTGCCCATCCGGCCCCAAGGATTTGGGATATTGCATATGCGGTTTACTGTTGGGCGCCTTTTAAAACACATGAATATGACGCATTGGGTGATTTGAACTCTCAGTCCATCAGAGCAAAACAGTTTTGTGATGCTTATGGTTTATGTAACGTTGATCGTGAGGTTTTGGTCATGACGATGATCGACAGAGTTCAAGCTTTGGTAGACCATATGCACAGTGAAGCGTCCAATGGCAATGAAGCTTTCATTGAAAACATCAGAGATGGTCATCATCTCGCGTATCTAGCCGACATCGAATATTTGAGAAAAAATACAGATCAAATTACACAAAGTTTATTGAGTGAATAGCGACTTTCACAGAGTGTTTATGGTGCAATGGATTCGGTTTCATGATGGCATTGCAAACACCTGAATGAGGTCTGATACAAACGGAGAAAATTTTGAGTCAGGACGATTTAACATTTGAACATCTGCCGCTTCAATATGAATTAGTTCAGTCGGTATGTTCAGCATTTTTACCAGAAGAAAATGTCGTTGCAGCGGTTTTACTGGGCTCATTGGCTTCAGGCCAAGGGGACCGTGTTTCAGATGCTGACATCCTCGTTTTCACGCAAAATGGTTTTCATCAAGCGGCGGAATCCTGTTTTGCCTCCTTCGAATCGGGTAAAGAGATCTTCTATTGTCTCGACGGTTTTCACAGTGAAAATGCGTATTTTAAAAAATACATTTTTAACGATTTGACCAGTGCAGAAATCCATTGCCTGGATTTAAATGAGTCTTTTGAAATCTCTAAACCGTACAAGGTGCTATTTGATAAGGCGGATGTCGTAAATACCAGGCTAACGGACAAACCGGCTCCAAAACACGAAGACTTTCTGGCTTATACGAATGGTGACAAAGGTCTGATCTGGGAACTTTTCGATTGCATAAAATGGCTGAGTCGTGACAATCATGAGTTAGCAAAATCTTATCTAAAAAAGCTAGCAGATAAAATTTAACCGTATCAGAAATTTTCTCGGTAAACCGATTGTTCTATGCGAACTGGGTCATTCAATCATGCGAATCCTTTATTTATTGCTAATCATCCCTTGTTATGTCTCAGCAGAAATAAACCTAGACTTACAATCCCAACTTTTAGAAATGGCGAAAGTTGATCAGGAAATCCGTAAAGAGCTGGGTGAATCTGGTTGGCATAAATCGTCAAAGGCGTTACAGGAAAAGGCATTGCTGATAGATGAACGAAACACTCAACAACTAAAATCCATTCTGAATGGACGTTCTTGGTTTACAGCAGCAGAAGTGGGTAAGGAAGGGATTAACTCAGCATGGTTAATTGTTCAACATTCACCGGATATTGATTTCCAGGAGAAAATGCTTCCGTTGTTGGAGCAATCTTACTTGAATCGGGAAGGTGTGACGGGGCAAGAGGTCGCATTATTGACTGACCGCGTACGTATAGACAAAGGTCACAAACAACTTTATGGTACCCAGGCCAATTTGAGTGACGGAGCAATTGTATTCAAGCCCATCGAAAACCCTGAGACAGTTGATGAGAGAAGAGCCGAGATGGGAATGCCACCGCTAGAATTTTATAAAAAGCTCTTAGAAGAAATGTACAGTCTCAAAGACCATCCAGATATCGATTTGAATTAAAAATGCAGATCACAAAGCATGTTAATAGCACCAATTCATGCGGGTTCAGACTCCTCTGTTCAGGATGATGAACAGTATGAACTGGTTTTGGTTTAGGGCGTTAGCTTTCATGGAGAAAAATGTGAAATTATCACATGCCAACTTGTGGGTAGTAGCATTGTTTAGTGGTCAAGCCTTTGCGTTTGATGCTGATCTTAAAAATGTTTTGGGATATCCGATCGGTATTGCTTTGCCGCAAGAGCTTGTTGGTGAGGCTCAAAATGATTATCCAACAAGGTTAATTACACTTAATGTTCTGGATTTTTCAGAGATAAAAATATTTGATGAAATTCAAGTTCAAATAATCGAATCAAATAAAAAGGTGTACTCAATTAGTGCCGAAAAATATTTTCCAGATGCATCTGCTTGTTCAATAGAATTGAAATCAATATTTGATGTTCTTGACCGGAAGTATAAAAAATTAAAAGTTGAAAAAACCATTCATGTTTCAGGTAAGGTATTTTCAATATTTGATGGGTATTTATCAAAGGATGGAGAAAGAAAACTTTCGATTAGCTGCGGTCAAAAAGGTTCTCAGCACATGTTAATGCTTTCAGCAAGAGATATAAGTTTATCAATTGATGCGAATAAGCTTTGGTCTCAGTATTAAAAGTTAGCAAGATCTTCAATTGGATCTGGTATGTGCTTTAAGACGCGTTCCTTCATGTTATGGCTGAAATGACCATCATGGGTTTGTATTGAGGTTTGTGTCTGGGGCGTGTTGTGGTCATTTGCCCTGTTCTTGGTCACGAGTAGATTACAGGGAAGGGACTGCCGATGAATCTGAATGAGGCTTTCCATTCTTAATGCAGCATCACTTTCAGGGTCGGTTGTGCGAATGTTTATCTTTGCTTTTGGCCTGATGTGAAAAGGAGGAATCATGGCGCTTTTGGTTATTGCTGTCCCGGAAATCTCTGAGCAAGACTACAACAAGATTCAAGCTTACAGAGCAAAGCATGATGGTTTGTTCTATACCGTGGTTGAGCCCCATTTCACGCTGGTTTTTCCTGTTTTCGATATTGCTGCTGAGACATTTACACAAGAAGTGGCGTCGATAGCACGAGGATTCATACCATTCGAATTCAAAATACGATGCTCTACCATCAATAAGGATGCGTTCAACGATTACTATCATGTTTTTCTTGTCCCTGATGAAGGTTATAGCCATCTGGTTAAATTACATGACAGGCTGTACGAAGGTGCTTTTTCAGAAAACCTGCGTTTAGATATAGATTTTATTCCTCACATCGGCATCGGAAATAGTTTGAATCCAAAGGCGTGCCAGGAAATAGCTAGCCATTGGAATCGGATAGATTTTTGTATTTCTGGCAATATCTCAAGCTTACAAGTTGTTGAATATGACTTTGATTCTGAACAGTTAAGCCATGTTGCAACCTTTGCTTTGGGAAACATATGATAAAACTCGTATTTCACCTCACTTACTTCATTTCACTCATTGATTCTGTCCCTCAACCGTTCTTGTCTTTATTCCGGGCATAATCCCCGTATTGGTTGAATAACGACTCCAAAACGATCACTCAAATGACTCATGTGATGGTTGTCCCAAACAAGGGTGTTTCCTTTCCCTTTCATGTATCCACTGCCGCCTAAGCTGTTCAACTAAATGCATTATTTGAGTGTAAGGGATTAGATGTACAAGTTTTCTCACATTGGGATCATTGGTTTGACTTTGGTATTGGGCGGCTGCGGAAATGATGTGAACGTCGCAAGGCTGAATTTTGATCGGCCGGTTGCCGATGGTTTCTCGCTGAATGATGACGAGAAGATTCAGCCGGTTTATCTGGATGGGCTGCATCAAATCTTCAAAGAGGCTGGTATCGCACCAGAGGTCGTGAAGATTCATTTTGATGATGAAAAACGTAATGTGAGAAGCCTGCTATTAAGCACATCCGAGAAGAACAAGATCACTGAAACACAAAAGGCTTCGATTCAAAGTGCATTCGAAAAAATTCTGGCGGATAAAAAAAGCACGATGAATGTTCGCTTTTTACTTCGTCCAGAAGATATGGAGATAGAAAAAGCGGAATATCGTGAGGAAGCAGCGAGACTGAAAAAAGAATTCACAACGGAGCTGACCGTGAAGGAAGTTATGGTTGGCATTTCTTACAGTATGATGGATTCGCTTCTGATGGCGATGCAAGGCACAACACAGACTGAGGGAGAGGCGTTCTGCACGGTTGCGATGACACTGTCTCCAGCGTTGCCATTTAGCGCGATTGTCGTGGACCATAAAGATGAGAAGCCTGTCGGTATGTCCGTTGTGAGAAGTCGTTATGCCGTGCCTACGGATATCCGGTTAGCATATCCTCATCTGCAGGCCAAACTGGATAATCATCAGATTCTGCTTTCCACTGAAATCACCAATAATTCCCCGCGTGAGTCCCTCCGGCGCATCCAGGGGAGAGGGGGCATGAACCAGCTAGAGATCGAGCTGGGCTCACTGGGTACAGTCCGCCACGAATATGGCAAGGTTGATTATTCAACCAGTTCTTCTCTTGATCAAAGGTGCCGCAACATGGCGGCTCAATTAGGCAGGCCGTTTACCTTCACCATGGGGGATTCATTGGATCGGCTGGAGTCGGTTACTTTTTATTAATTTGAGATCATGGCCTGTTTTGGATAACCAGAGCCGGATATCCAGGACAGGTCGTTTTCAAAGTCATTCAGTCCTGAGTATTTGAATGATGTGATTTTCAAGAAAGCATGAATGGGACAGTCATGGAACAGCAGTTTATCCAGGTCAATTTAAAAGATAAAAATTCATTAAAAGAAGCCATTTTCACGTTTCAATCTCAACTGCGGCATGCTTACCAAACCGGTGAACTGATTCATCGAGTCGGTGGTTTTATTTCCCACGATAAAAAACAGTTTCAGCCTTGCGACCTGTTCAACCCAGATCAGTTTAAGGCGATCTTCCTGTTGCGCAGTGACGACGAGCTTGAGTCCGAACCTGTGGAAGCCTTGACGGATGAAGCGCTCGTCAGGCTCAGCAAAGATGATGCGTACCTGCGTTTTTCCCACATGGTGGTGTTTCAGCACGCATTAGAACAGGAAGACCTGAAACCCCTGATCGTAGCGTTCTGTGAAGAACTGGTGGAATTCAGCCTGCGGGTGAATGCTTCCAACGAACTGTTTTTCTCATCCAGCATGCTGTTTGGTATTTACCTGCTGGTGTTACTGGCGGAAAAATACCCGGAATATGCTTATCTGATTGGCGAGTATTATCCGGAAGACAGTGACTTTAACCAGATCATGTATCACGGTGCTGATTATATGGCGTATCTGTTCTATCAGCATGGGTACAGTAATCTGGTGCTGGATGCGTACGCCAGCTGTCATTTTGACGGGATGTTTGGCTGTATCATGACGCATTACATGGAATCGGAGAATTTTGTCCCCGATCTGCTGAATTGCTTCTTAGCCGACGAAAGCCGTTATCAATATTACAAAGAGGCCCTGATTCAGTCATTGAAACGCCGGCCAAGAAATATTGCGGATGATGATCCCTTTGTCCGGATGGAACATGGCTTCAGTCAAGTCAGCGATGCTTATGATGACGACGAAGAGTTTGCAGATGAGCTGATCTCGCGGGAAGAAGCCGAGGGTGAGTTTGATGATCTGAACTTTCATGGCCGGACCATCGCAGAGGAGCGCGAGGTATTGCGTCAGGCGATGTACGAAGCGGTCAAAGATGTGCCTCTGAAAGATCTCTGGTATTACGATCAGCCCGTTTATGATGAGACAACTACGCTGGCCGATATTCAGGATGACCCTTTCTATCAGGAATACGACGAGTATAACGAGTACGAGACCAACAAAAGCTTTTTCCTGAAGTGTTTCGAGAACGGCGAGCAGATTCTGGCTTACATTGAAGAGAATCAGCACCCCGAAATTCTGGAACAGTTACAGCCGGTCAATCTCAGAAAGCTGGCGTTTGAGCACAAACACTATATTTACAAGCGTTTTGAATATTTCGGCTCCGACGGAATGCGGCTGTCATCTGACTTGGAGCAGGATGTGACCCTGGAAGATATTATTGAGCGCTTCCTGGTGACCTATCAGAATCCGGACAGCTTCTACATTGACGATGATGGTGAAGCGGCTCAGAACGACAAGTGCCTGCGAACGCTGGATGTGCTGGTGCGCTTGATGGGCAAAAAAGAGCTCAGTGGCACTGAATTGAAAATTATCTCGGATGACTTTGAGCTGTGCAGTAAAAAAGAAGCGGCTGCCCGTTTTACCATCAGAGCGCTGAGTGCCGCAGAGATTCGGCAGAGGCTTTACGACCTGATTAACGAACCATTGGTGAGCCATTTCGGTCTGACACGCCTTCAGGAGATCCACGAACTTTATCAGCGGGATAAAGCTGGTTTCGGTGAGATACTCAACGATATTATTCTGCGCGCGTATGAAGATACCCCCAACGATCTTCTGGCGGTCGTTCCTTCGCTGAATCAGGCCGAATATGCGAAAGGGGCTCAGCTGCTGTCGGTCGCCTATATTTTGTCTCAGGAATCAAATGGCTTCTTTGCCGATCCGGCGCTGGAACCTTTATGGGCGTTTTATCACAAGCATCTTTTCCAGAGTTGCTATCGTGAACTGGAAAACCTGAATGCGTTGAGGCATTCGTTTGACGATGAAGATAGGGATAGAGCCACGCGACTGATAGCCGGCATCAAAGCCTATATTGATTCACAGGCGAAAGCCTCCGGCGGTTTGTTTGCCCGTTTCATGCAGCAGTCGGCTCAGGAGGAACAGACCGATGCAGCTGTTTCCAGTGATCAGGCGCTTCACTTTGCCCGTGAATTGCTCATTTTGGGCGAAGCAGAAGAGGATGAGGAGGAGAGAACGTCACTCTTCGTGTCTGATGATATCGGCATGATTTTGGCTTCCGTGCTGTATGCGGCCCGGGTGGCAAAAAAACCACAGAAGAAGCAACTGCTGAGTCTGTATGAATTGATTTTGCAGCTGTTCCCGTCGAAAACCCTGTTGCTCAGCTTTATTGAATTCTCATCGGGCGACCAGTTCTGCAGCGATGCGACAGCAGAAGAGGTGGAAGCTTTCTGTGATGTCCTGTCTGAACTCAAAATGGACGAGAAGTATGTTTTCCTGTCCCGTATCTTAGTGGTGCATCAGACCAACGAGTATGAGGATGATCTGGATGACTTCAGTGACGACAATGGTCTCAAGCGTCTGTACCAGACAATGCTCAATATTTATCGCCATAAAGATGAAGTTGACCCTGATGATCCGCCGATGCTGGCTGCACGGGAGAAGAAGATTGCAGCAGCAATCACCGCTGCAGTCGATCTACTGAATACAGAGAGCAAGGAGAAATTCCTGAGCTTTATCTGAGGCGAGAGCAAAGAGACAGAACCCTATCAAAACCCCGCATGATGCGGGGTTTTTTATCGGCTGGTGTCAGCGTGAAAGCCGATTGATCGTGGCTGGCACATTTGTTCCGGTAAACACTCCGTTACGGTATTTTTGTTCTATGCCGCTCTGCCTTGAACTAGTATGGCCCACCTGCAATTCTCTGCTTAAAGGGCGAAAAATGAAAAAAACAATCACGGCATTCTTTCTGATCTCTGCTTTAGTTGGATGTGAGGATGCAACGAATGCAATGAATCAGGCGCAAGAAGCTGCCAGCAAGGCCGTGGATGGCTTTCAGAAACAAGTTGAATCGGTTGATTTGAGTCAGATGAATTTTGACCGGTTAGGTGATGCAGCGCAGTCGGCGAAAGATTTTGCCGCCTCAGTGGAGAAAGTGGCTGAAACCGATCTGAGCGATCCTACGGCGTTCATGGCTGCAACAGAGCAAATTGCAAATGCGTATCGCTGTTTCATTGATTCATCCTCAGAGGCAACGGCAGAAAGCCTGATGGATAAAGTGCTGTCATCAGTCAAAGATAAAGAGGTGATGGCGCTGATTGAAAAGGGGGTGGAAAAAGCGAAGACGGCGAAGGAATGCGTGAGTTAAGCTGTTGTCTTTGAATGATCAGGCTGACATGCAGACTCGAAGCATACGACATGAGGAGGGTGCTTTGAGTTTGCCGTAAAAGTCCATGGTAAATGGTGAAAACAAGGAGGTTTCAATGCGCAAGATACTGACTGGCGGTTGCTGCTGCGGAAGCGTTGCCTATACGCTGGAAGATCAATTCAGCAGTTTCTACTTTTGTCACTGTGAACAGTGCAGAAAGATGACGGGTTCTGCGCACGCTTCGAATCTGTTCACATCACCTGAAAATATCACGTGGCTTCATGGGCAGGATCAATTGAAGCGTTACGATGATCCGGTGCGTTCCTTTACCCAGGTGTTTTGTACGGCGTGTGGTTCCGCTTTGCCCTATCAGTCAAAAAGTGGCAAGAGCCTCGTTGTTCCGGCCGGCAGCCTGAATGATGAACCATCGAAAAAGGTCGATGCCCGCATTTTTTGTTCAGAGCAGACGGCGTGGCACCGGGCCGGATTAAATTCTCCCGAATTTGATAAATTTCCGGGATAAAGCGCATCGAAAAATTGCCTGTTCGAAAAGGAGAGTCATGAAGCCTGATTTAGTCGGTCATCGTGTCTTATTACGGACGATTCATCATGCCGATGCTGAGGACCTGTTCGAAATCTATGGTGATGTGCAGGTGATGGTGTTTGCTTCCGATCCTGTGTTCAGCGCTGTGGAAACAGTTCATCAAATGATCGAGAGTGTTATTCGGCTTGAGCAATCTGAGGAATCATTCGAATGGGCAATTGTGGAGAAATCGACAAATAAAGTTATCGGAACCTGTGGTATTCACAGTTTTAGTGCATGCGGTTCATCGTGTGAGCTGGGTTGCCTGCTGAATGCAACGTATTGGCGGCAAGGGTTCATGTCTGAATCGCTTCAGTTACTGATCAATTATGCATTCTCTCAAGGCATCAGGACGCTCAATGCAGATGTTGACCGGCGAAATGCCCGTTCACGCGCATTGTTTGAGAGACTGGGTTTCGACCAGCAGGAAGGGGGTTATCGGTTAAGGAGTATATCGGCTAAGGGTTCTATCGGGTAAGGGCCCATGACTTCTGAGAGAAAACATTTATGTCCTGAACTCGTTTCCAAGGCCGTCTGACAGATCAACTTCCCAGCACTGCTACCGTCTTATGGCGAATTGGATGCTGCCTAAGAGGAATCAGGGGGTGACGGAATAAAGTATCAGTTACAATGCAAATAGAAGTGAATCATTCAGGGTGTTTGGTTCATCAGCGATTATTTCGGAATTAAATGAACTTTTTATCAGCGTGATATTGTGAGTGTTTTAAACAACTTGGAAAATCTGGCTCACACTTTACTGTCTGATTTCTGAATGTTTTCTAAAGGGAATTCAAAGTCACTCGAGTAAATTTATTTCGGTCGTTTAAAAAAGTTTTACCTGTCATTACGCTCTCGCCAACTGACCTTTCTCTTTATAGTCAGGAATAAAAATAATCCTTATTTGATGATGTTCTCATTTGTGTATGTGAGACAAAGGCATATTATGTTCAATATTTTAAAGTCACTTGGCCGGTCAGATTCATCCGCTTCATTATTCTTCAATAAACAGGTGTTTGCGATTTTACTGTTTGCCAGTGCAAATGCGGCGGTGAACCCCTATAAAAATATATTTGGTGTCGATGTCATCGGATTACCTGAGATTTATTACAGTCTGGTGATTTTATTCTCAGGCGTCATTATTACCTTCTTCAGCATTTACTTTGGCATGAAGTCGGATAAAGAAGGGAGTTTTGTCAAATTCATCGTGCTTTGCAGCATTTGTGGGATCTTAGGGAACATCACCGTTTATGTTTGGCCGAATACGCTGACCTACTTTTTAGCGAACTGTCTGCTGCTGCCCGTATTTTGTGTGCTGAATTCACTGATTTTTGGTTATGCCGCTGCCAAACGGAATGTGGAAGGATCAGCGAGTGCTCATCATGAAAATGCGGCCCTTCGGTCAACCTATTCTATGGGATATGTGCTGACATTAGGCATGATTGGCATGCTGGCCTTACAAAAAGAAGAGTTGATCTTCATTTGGCTGTTTTCAGGGATCATGTGCTGTCTCATTTTTACGCTTTATCTGAAAGAAAATTTTGTGAATGAAAGCTATCAATCTGAGCTGTCTTCAGAGCCTGTGTCCAAGGTATTTCACCGTAAAAACATCTTGAAATTGGTGAGTGTTTCTCTGGTCACCAACATGCTGTTTACGCTGGATGCAACGGTGCCTTTTATTATTGTGAATCAGGTTAAGGGAGAGTATTCGGATATCGGTATCTTTGAAGCCTGTATTGCAGTGTTCGAAGTGTTCTTTATTTTCTACTGGTCGAAGACGGCACAGCGCAAGAAAACATCCGGGGTCATTATCACGGGTGCATTTATCTTTTCTGTCTCTACCATGTTATTGTCCGTCACGCAGGATATTATTCATGTTTATCTGTTAATCCCCATGATCGCGCTGGGGGCCGCTTGTTTAATCAGTATTCCGATTGGTTTTTTACAATCACTGGCTGAAGGGCGGCCTGGTATCGGCAGTTCATTACTTTCCATTTCATTTTTTATCTCTTCATCTGTTTCATCGATTGTCTACTTTATTGGTAATTATTTCTTCGATATCGGAAAAACCATTTTTATTTCTTCGGCTGTCGGTTTGTTGGGGTTATTGATTCTTTACCTCGCCGACAGACGATAATTTTAAACCCGAAAGGGGCTTTTAATCAGGGAGAAAATATGTCGACGTTTTGTGTCGTCGGAGGAGGGCTTGCGGGTCTCGAATTCGCGCTTCATTCCGCCGTGAAGGGGAACAAAATTGTGGTTTATGAAGCCGGGCCAGATCTACGAAAAGGCCATGTTCATTTTGATACCCGGGTGCTGGCGGGTGACGAAAAGAAAGTGCACTGGACAGCAGATGCACACTGGGCCATTGGCGGAATCAGTGAACGCCTGGGCGGTCGCTCGCTGTGCTATCACGGTGTCATGCTGCCACTTGAACCCCAAGCGCTGGAAAGCTGGCCGGAAGTCTGGCAAAAACGCCTGAACGGTGCTGGTGGACTCTATCGTCAGCTGCAGCAGGAATTCACCGAGAAATATCCGGAAATGACCCGGCAGCAGGCGGTCAGCATGCCTTTGAAGCATGCACCTCAGGCGGCCGTTGTCGGCGAGAATGCTGCGTTTTCGTCTTACAGCCCTTTATATCAGCTGGAACCATTTGTCCGGGACGGCGTGATCAACATTGAGCGTGCCACCATTGCCAGAGTAGACAAGAAACCGGACGGGTTTTATCTGATTGACGAGCAAGGCCAGACGATGAATGAAGTGCCGTTTGAGCGATGCATTCTCTCGGCCTCGGCACTGGTAAATAACAAGATTATTACGCAATCGCTGGGACACTCAACGACCGCCCGGGTGACTGATCACTACTGCCTGGGGATAGCCGTGAAAACCAAAGGCGGCGACCGGATTGCTGATTATCGCCATGAAATGCTGTGGCATGGTTTCAGTGAGCATCACGATCTCAATGCCAATATTTTTGTCGTTGAACGTCCGAACCTCGAGCGTGGGGAGCGCCTGATATTACTGATGGCGGTGATGGAGCAAAACCCGGAGCAGTCTGAATTCAGTGAGCTGCACTGTCGATACAGTGAAGGGAAAACCACGCTGGAAATCCAGTCGAATCATGCTGCTGCCGCGGTTGAGAATTATAACCAGCTGGCCAGACGGATCGTGGACTTTGCCAGTGATCAACTGAACACAAAATTAGTGCCTTTGTATGACACGCCCACAGAGCAATCGGGTGCTTTCTTCGGAGCAACAGAAGGAACCGAGCTTGATCAGGCACTGGATGCGCTGAATCAAACTGAAAAATCCGATGTATACACACGATTTGTATTCCCTTATGGCGCTTATGAGCATGAAAGCTGCACGCATCCCATTGGCGGTAGCGGTGATATTGCACTGACCGAATCATTGGAGCTTACGTCCATGCCGGGCGTGTATGCCATCGGGCCCGGGGCATTTCCCCGGCTGGGTATTGCGAACCCTGCATTAACGATTTGTTCTCTCTCCCGTTGGCTTGCCTCACATCTTTAAGTAGGAAAAATCATGAGTAAACTTGCAATTCAAGGCGGCACCCCAGTGATTTCAGAAGCTTTGCCAGCCTGGCCAAGTCTTGACCTCTCTGTGATGACCGAGATCGAATCTGTCCTGAAAACCGGCGAAATTAACTATTGGACCGGCAAACGGGGCATGGCTTTTGAAACCGAATTAGCTGCCTATCTGGGCGACGGATATGTTGTCACCACAACCAACGGGACGTCTGCACTGCACACGGCATTTGCTGCGCTGGGGATTGGTTCGGGCGATGAGGTGATCTGCCAGTCTTACACTTTTATCGCCACTGCATTTTCAATTCTCCAGGCGGGAGCTTTGCCGGTATTTGCTGATGTTGATTATACCCATACACTGAACCCGCAATCCGTCGAAAGTAAAATTACCGAAAAAACCAAAGCGATTGTTGTTGTGCATACTTTTGGCGTGCCGACTGACATGGATGCCATCATGGCTATCGCCAGAAAGCACAACCTGAAGGTCATCGAAGACTGCGCACAGGCGTTAGGGGCAAAATATAAAGATGCTTATCTGGGCACGATTGGCGATGCCGGCTGTTTCAGTTTCTGTCAGAGCAAGCACATAACAACCGGCGGTGAGGGCGGTGCCGTCTATGTGAACTCGGAAGATCTGGTCTGGAAATGTCGTTCTTTTCGCGATCATGGCTATGACGTTGCCAAAAGACTGGGTCTGTTCGAAATTGCTCAGAAACTTCCTTATATTCACACGCAGGTTGGTTTCAACTACCGGATGACTGAGATTCAGTCTGCTATTGGTCTTTGCGAGTTGTCCCGTTTCAAAGCAACGGCACTGGATCAGCGTATCCGAAACGGCCGTTTTCTGAGTGCTTTGTTGCAGGAACATCCTCTCGTTCTGCACGCTCCGGCAGATGATGAGGTTCGGGTAAACTCATTCTGGTGGGCACCATTTGTGCTTGATATCAGCCTGCTCAACTGCGATCTCAAAACGTTCATCAAAGCAATTGAAGCGGAAGGCGTACCCGGTTATCCGGTGCCATGGCCGGAAGTTTATAACGAAGAAGCATTCCAGAAACAAAATGGATTTGGCTCCAATAATTATCCGTTTAATGACCCGGCGCATCGTCAGATTGATTACACGCAAACCGACTGCCCGGCGGCAAGACAATTGGGTGATACATCCATCGTCTTCCATACGCACCCGGTCTATTCAGAACAGCATATGGCGCTTTTCGCCGCGGCATTCAACAAAGTTTATGAGTACTACAAGAAGTAGTTCTGCGCTGATGCAATAACGTTTGAAGTGAATAAAATCGCCTCCTTGATTTGGGGCGATTTTTTACCGCCCTGAAGCTTGTCCTAAGCCACAGATATATAATCAAAAAGACGCCAAATGGTGAAATCTGTCCCATATCGAAATATCATGCGATGTTCTTTCAGAACAGTCCTGTCGGGTAACTTCAGTGTTAAGAGCGGTAGCGTGTCTGTTCTGGTGCAGATCCGTCAGGTCGCTCTTTGGGATGTATTTGAAGATGCCGGAATAAGCAATACAGAGGCATCGCTGAGACCTGACAGCGTCAAGTCCCATGTCAGTTGTTGTTCAATCTGAGGTTAAGATGAATTTAGATTTTACTGTCTCACCATCTGAAGATGAGATATCTGAAATATATCGTGGTTTAGTTGAATATAATGAACCACATTTTCCTGATCTTGATGAGAAAGGTTTTGGTGCTTTCATTCGGGATGAAGATGGCAAAATTCTTGGTGGTTTAGTCGGGAAGGTCATCTTGAGCAGCCTTCATGTGAACTATTTTTGGTTATCTGAGCCGATCCGTCGTTTAGGTCTTGGAAGCAAGCTCATTGATTCTGTTGAGTCAGAAGCCAGAAGTCTGGGTGTAAAAAACATATACCTGGATACGTATACATTCCAGGCACCCGGATTTTATGAACGGCTCGGCTTTAAAGAGGTTGGCCGATATACAGACTTTCCGAAAATTGGGGTTGATAAAATTTTCTATCAAAAGAGCTTGGCTTAAAATGAGCACAGCAAGTAAAGCAAGCCGGAACACACTGAAACCCGACGATTTCGGTAGCGAGTGAGCAGTGTTTAGCTATCCAGTCTATCTTTCTGAATGGCATGCTGAATATGCGTAGAATTGGGTGATGTATATTCGCATGCCGGGAACTCGATTATGTTTGTCTCTGTTCCATCAGGTGAGTTCTTTTAAAATGAATCGTCTGTCATTACTCCAGATCGCAGTTGTATGCCTTTCCATGCTTATGGTCGGCCTGTGTTATTTTAATACGATAGGAATTTCAGCATATTATGATGGGTCTAACCCAGTAGGCTATGAAGGACGTTATGTTGTCGGCTTTACATTGCTGTATTCAGCGGTGCTTTGGATGCCATATTTATGTTTGATGCTTTTGTTTCATAAACGATTCAATAAACGATCTATCATCGGTTCGTCAATCCCTTTTACCTTGATCGCAGCGACAGGAATTTGGTTTGTTGCCACTGGGGTCTAGAGACAGGATATTATATTATTTTTAGGATGAAATAACATGAATTCTCTATTTACATATGTTTTAGCTCTTAAAGAGAAAGTGAATGGTGTGTCTGTTCTGGAGCAACAATTTCATCAGAGTACGGCTGTAGACGGAGACATCATGATTGAAAAAAGTGAATTGGTTGTGAAGTTTGAAAATGGTGTGACATTAAAAAATCAGGTCGAACGCGATCAAACGAATAAATATAGTGAACAAGCATGTTCTGAGTGTTGGATCAGCTATGAAATTATTTCCCAACCGGCAGAGATGGAAATTACGCCGAAGAAAAAAATATTTATGAATCAGTGCCAAGAATCTTTTTGGATTAAAATTAACAAGATGCAATCAAGCACATAAATAGTTTTATAGTTTTGGTCACTAAAGGCCAAATATTTTCATTTCTAGGACGATATATCACAAATTAATCAAATGAATTCAATGCCTTTGGTGATTTTTTGCAGATTATGGCTTTATCTGAACAGTGAAATAAAAGAGCAGTTCGGTTGACGACTCATTTCAGAACAGAAAAAAGATAGTTTTGGATGAACTTTGGAACTACACAGAGTGAATATATCTCAAGGGTTATTTTCTACAATGATGGTCAGAATGTTAGGTGCTTTGAGCATCATTTTTACTCTTTGCGTCCTGGCGATTTATGTCGATTCACATGGTAAAACAGCTTTTGTCGCGGATGTTGGTATTGTCTATGGCAATAAAATTGAGCCTGATGGCTCGCCATCGGACAGGCTGGAAGCAAGGTTAGCCGCAGCACTTTACCTGTATCAGCATCATCAGATTGAAAGCATTTTCGTCAGTGGCGGAACCGGGCCGGAAGGCTTTGATGAAGCGATGGTAATGAAAGACTATTTGATTGCGAAAGGCATCCCCTCAAAGGATATTGATGTTGATAGCAGTGGCATCAATACACATTTAACTTCATTGCATGCGGTGTCTAAGTTCGGGCAGGGGATGTCGGTTGTTGCAATTTCACAACGCTACCACCTCTCTCGCGCAAAGCTTTCATTAAAACATGCAGGATTTGATGAAGTTTACGGTTATGCGCCTGATTATACTGAGCTGCGCGATACTTACTCATACGTCCGTGAAGTGCCTGCATGGCTGAAATACTGGATGAAAGGATTATGACTGCAGCGATGTTGAACCGCTCCGATTGCGCGCTTTCTTGCTACATGTGTTGATGGGATCATTGTGCTGTCTTTTCGTTGGATCCAGCAAAGACTGAATACAGCGTTTGTCCTCTAAGGTTTCTCCTGCCATCTTTAATCTGTTACAGACACCACAGTAAATGCTGACTGGATCCGGGTTCAAAGCGACGATCTCCATCTGGCAGAGGATCAGCGCGGGCCCCGCCCATTGGTTTGAAAAACAAGGGAGATGTGGCTATGGGAGTCAAAGGTGGATGCTTATGTGGCAGCGTTTCTTATAAGGTAACAGGGCCGCTCCTTGAAGCCAGTAACTGCCATTGTTCAATGTGCAGGCGACAACATGGCGCAGCGTTTGCGACTTATGCAGATGTAAATCCGACTGATTTTCATTGGGTGGATGGGAAAGAATTTTTGCAGGTCTACGAAACGCCACAAGGCAATGGATGGTGCTTTTGTAAAGCGTGCGGCTCGACTCTGGCCGGGACGGAAGATGGCCAGGTTACAAGCATCACGCTCGGGACAGTTCAGGGCGATCCGGGAATAACGCCTCAGTCTCATATTTTCATATCGTCTAAAGCGCCCTGGTATCAAATCACCGATTCGCTTCCCCAATTGGAAACACGAGCCCCGGGCAGCAAAAGATCATCGTAAGCATCGGGGGCCAGATTTATGCCACTGATGCTCCATCTTTCGGTGAAATTAAACTGAGTCAACTGACTTTATCTGGTGAATAAACCAAATTATCTTGAGTGCAGAGACGCCCGGCATAGTGCTGATTTGTACCGGTTATTATTTTCAATTAAGGCATCTATCGGATAAAGCAATGTGTCCAGAATTGCAGACGAAAGGATATCAGCGATTGATATCGGGAGCATGAGGACGATTGCCGGCGGAGCATTTACAAATAACGAAAAATTGCAATTAGCCGCATTTTCCAGTGCGTAATCAAAGCCAGCATATTCATTCCCATTTTGATGATTCTCACCCACTCGGGCAATGATACTGGAACAGCCTGAAATCGAAATGGCGAGTATGATGATATAAAGTATTTTCATGGTTTTATTTTTGAAGAGGACTGCTGATTAAAGGCGACTCTTATACACAGATATTTAGTGAAATGTAAAGCCTCAAACTTATTGATAAGTTTAAATTTTATTTAAGCTCAGTTTCAGACAGCAATGAACAGGTAGCATGAATTGTGATCCGGTTACCTTTGCGGTTTCAGCAATAGGGAGCTGTAACGAACCAATCCTTCTTTTGCATGCCATGGGCGGTGAATGAACCGATTGAATGAGTGGCGGTTAAAAAACGACTACTATCATTACAGCGGCATTGCGCGACAAATTCTGGAACCGGAGTTGCTGCTCCATCTCTATCCGAAATCACCTTGAGCCCAGAGGGCAATGCCTCACATGTTGTTTGACCAGACGCTCGACAGTGACCGTCTGCCTCTGCGCTGGCACATGTGATTTCTGGCGGTGTAAGGAAGGGCACATGAACTGGAAATTTGCATATGCGATCGGCTTTCATCCCTGGGAGGATACCGATCAGGAATTTTTTCAATCTTTAGCTTTGCAGCTCGTTCGCGCAGAGCAGGATCGTGAGCCGCCATACGGGCGTGCCCTGGATATTGGCACAGGCAGTGCTATCTGGGGAATTGAACTGGCCAAGCGTGGCTGGGAGGTGACCGGTGTGGATTTTGCTGAGAAGGCGCTGGAAAGAGGACGTGAGCGGGTTCAGGCTGAGGGTGTGGAGATGACGATAGTACAGGGAGACGTCACCCGGCTTTCAGAAACTGACGTGGGTTCTGGCTTCCGGCTGATTCTGGACACCGGTACGTTTCACGATTTCAACACTGAACAGCAGCGCGATATGGCTCGATGTGTGGATGCTTTGGCTACCCCGGATGCCACTGTGATCCTGTTATGCTGGCCGCGACGTATTCGTCCGTTGATTCGTGGCGTCGATCGTGAAGAAATCGAGACTGCATTTGCCGGTTGGCAGATCACCAGCGTTGAGCCGTCTTTCTTCAAGCTGCCGCCCTTACTGGAATGGGTCCTTCGTCCGGACGAGCATTGGTATTGTTTGCGTCGTGTAAGAGACCTGTATTGATCCATGGGGCAGGTTTTGATTGTTCACCATTCAGAAGGAAAGTGTTTATTTTCCAAATGATCTGATGTTCGAAAATCACAAATAAGTGACAGCGCTGATACTTGCTGGCACGGGAGTGAAACTATATTTAGTTGCATTAACCTCATTCATATCAGGTTTTGTCTGTGAATATTGAATCGCTGCTCTTGTCTCTCAATTCTGGCAATGAAAGAGAAATCTCGGATTTGTCATACAGGGTTTTGAATATACCGGATAATCAAGTTCTTGTTGAACTTGCCCATCATCTGGTCAATATTGTGTCATTGTCGAGGTCATCCGTTTGGGATGGACTTGCAGAGAAGCAGAAAATCCTTATTTCAGTTGACCGAATCGTGCGCTTCTTAGAGCGGGTTCAGAAAACAGGATGCCGCTGCTCAAAGTATTTCATTTGCTCGTATTCTGTTTATGCTGAAGCAGAGCGGGGATGGGTGAAAATACGAGCATGTAATTCAAATCAAAAGACATCTGAATCAGAGATTGACTGTCAATGTTCAGCTTGTGGGCGGCGTTTCTCGGTTCATGAAAGCGAAGCTGGCTTTGGCCGAAGAGCGACATGGCAAGCCCGTCATGAATGAACACATGAATTCATTTTTGTATTGATAAAACGGAGACAGATTGGGCGATTGCATTAGATATATTTCTGGAAATGCTCGTCTTGTCTGAACTGAAGGACATAAAGGAAGAAAAGATGGAACTGAATTTCTCTGATTTGGCGACGACTGATTATGGAAATGTGTTAAGTCGCGAACACTTTTTTGATCTCTCGATTCGTCCGCTTTGGCAGCATATGAAGCGAATTTCCGGACCCGCTTACCCAGTGCAATTGGCGCCTGGTGATAACTTGATGTTGCATTCAGCCATATACAGTGCACCTGAAGGCTCCATTGTGGTTGTAGACGGTGTTGACTGTCAGTATGCAGTCGCGGGCGGGAATGTCTGTGCAGTGGCAAAAGAACGCGGTATTCAGGGCTTCATTATTGACGGTGTGATCCGAGACTTGGGTGAGATAACCAAGATGGCATTTCCGGTGTATGCAAAAGGCGTGTTTCCTGTCCCGGGTAAAAAGCAGCAGTTTTTTGAGCCAGGCATGCCGATTGTTTGTGGTGGGGTGAGGGTTTGTGCCGGGGATATGATTGTCGCTGATATGGAAGGCATTGTTGCGATTCCGCAATCCAGAGCAAATGAAGTGTACCAGATGGCAAAAGAAAAACTGGATGCAGAACGTGGTATGCAGTTGGCCGAATGGGAAGCGAATCATCGAATCAAAATACAAAAAGCGCTTGAAGTGGCCCAAAAGCGTAATCACTCTGTCTGAGCTGGATTCCGCAAAGTTATCAAAAGTGACATCAGTGCGATGAGGGATGAGTTTAATCAGGAAGACAGTGAAAGCTTCCAGTTGAAGACATGACTTTTCGTCTTTCGCGAAGTTGAAGTAAATGAAATGGCTGCGCTCGCTAAGCGAGCATGGTTATCGGTTGATTGGGATTTTTCAAGGGTAAGGAGACCTTATGTTTGACCACGTTGTGTTTGGCGTCAGTGACTATGATGAGAGTAAAGTGTTCTTCCTCAAGGCACTTGAACCGCTTGGTGTCGTCATCGTTGCGGAGAATCAGCTTGGAATTGAGCTGAGTGCAGACGATAAAACGTCACTGTGCTTATTTCAGACGGATGAGAAACCGTCACATCTGCATTTAGCTTTCGCGGCTGAAAACCGTCAGCAAGTTGAAGATTTTTATCGGGCTGCGCTGGCGGCAGGCGGCAAAGATAATGGTGAGCCAGGTCTGCGACCGCATTATCACGCGAACTACTATGCTGCTTTTGTCATTGGTCCTGACGGGCATAACATCGAAGTGGTTTGTCACAGTCCTGAAGCTTAACCCTTCAATTTGAAGCAAGCGTCGCAATTTTTCATGCTGAAAGCTGAGAAAAGAAATAGAGGCTGAGAGTTTGACGAATTGTGACGCATGTTTTCATGAGTTGGGTTTATTGAATGTTTGAAATGAAGAGAATAAAAAATATCACTGGACTTATTGAGAAGCCATAACCTGGTATTGAAGGTTCAATTTAAACAGAGCTGACACCGTTCATGCTCTGATTTTGCGTAATATTATTGATGAATGAAGTTTTAATTCTGTTGGCATGGCTATCTACTGAATCAACAATTATATAATGAGATCTGATGTGGTTGTAATCATGAATCTGCAGAGGTATGCTCTGTTTTGCAATTTAAATTTACCATAAATTTTGTGAAGTTAGTGATGAATAAAGAACTATCTGAGCGAAAGTTTAATTGTTCTTTTGCACAGTTACTGTAAAAACGTTTTCTGTAATTGATTTTTAACATTTTTCATCACAGCAGATTCAAAATTCTTCACAAAACTTGATTGACATCATTAAATATAAAGCTAGGTTAAAATTATGAATGAAAAATACAGTTATGATTTAGGATGTGAACAAATAAATGTTGATGCTCACTACGATGCTTTAAATGCCTTAAAAAAGGTATTCATCATTTCTACGGGGGCGATCCCAGAAGTCGGCAAACCACTATCAGAAATCATTAACATTATATGGCCTAAGAGTAATCCAGATTATAGTAATTTATATAATTTATTTTTATGTAGAGCAAAAAACTATATAGAAAAAGATATATTAGACCACATTTGTCAGTCTCTGGATAACAAAATCAATATGTACGAGGAAAAATTCAAGTCTATTGATGCCTTAATTGCTGATGGAAATATTCAAGAAGCTTATGTCAGGTATAAAGATATTTCAATGGAAATGGTTGGGGTTGCAGAAGAGTTTAGTTTTGAAAATGACATCAGATCTGCTGCATATACCGCTGGGTTTTATTCTACTTGGATATCAATGGTGGCATCTTATTGGATTAACCAGAAATATACAGAAACCCTTTCTCTTGAAGAGTCATTTTTAAGAGGTCAGTTAACCAATTTACAAAGCTTATTAATAAACGCAAATGAATATTGTTTGTTTATTGAAGAAAATATGCACAGCATTTTTTCTACTATCAATGACATCAACGAATTTCAACAGCTTAGAATGTGGGTGAGCTTAAATTTACGCGAAGTTGTCAATCAGATTGCATATGCTTTGAATGGAAACTTCAGTGATTTCTATGGTCACGATTATAGTGTAGATGTGGCGAATTTCCCTGTTGCTTATGTACACGATCTTGTCTCAGGACGGTCAGCAATTCAAGGTTCACTTGAATCATATTATGTAGACTCTCTACTTGCACCGAACAGCGAAATTCATAAAACACTCTGTGTGAACAAAGGGAGTATGAATACGCCTGTTTCAAATATTGACTACATTCGTTGGCAGATGATGCACGATTTTGATAACCCGGCTGTTTATAATTTATTTTGGGTGAATACTGAGCAAGCAACAACAGGCTATCCGGGTGAAGCGGAAGCCGGTAAACCTACGAATGGCTCTGGGAATATCAGCCCTTTATATATTAAAGAGATCAGAGTACATAAAGGGATGACTCTTGATGGAGAGAGTCAGAATATATTATTTGTGTTAAGCAATGATCAGATTATCAGAACACACGATGATTATGGAAGTCTTGTCTGTTCATACAAAAGAGAAGGGTATGCCATCGTTGGTATGGCTGCGTACCGGAGTCTTACACAAACAGCAATTGAAAGTTTTGCGTTTACTTTTTTAAAAGTTGGAGAAGATGCACCAACACTAATGATGAACGAAAATAATAATCCAAACTGTGTGACCTTATATGAAGGCAAAGATTATACCGGTAAATCACTTCAGCTGGATGCATCAGAAACTTTACATTGGACAAATTTAAACTTCAATTGTGGCAGTATGAAATCTGTGTGTACAGATTATCCCAGAACGGATTTTTATCTCCATGAATCATCTGGTGCTGGTGGTTCTGGTCAAATTGAAGTGAACACTGAAATACCAGATTTCATTGCGTATCTTCAGTCACCATGGGGATGGAATTGGGAATCGATTGAAGATGCTGTCATAGATGAAGTCATCTTTAAGAAGTAAGATGACGCAATACAAAATGATGCTCAATTGTCTGGGTATGAGTTAACATGACATTTAAATAAAACGGAATATATTGATTCCGTTTTATTCTTTTTTATTTGTGTATCATGACTTTAAAAGGAGTTGAGATGAAAAAACGAATTGCAACACTCATTGCATTGACATCATTTTCGGTGAATGCATCTGTTCAATCCGGTGTAATATCCGGGTATATCCCATATTCACATGAGCAAAAAGAAATTATTATTTTCCAATTGAATAACAATGTTGCTCAGGGATGTAAAACCACAGGCCGGTTTGCAATGGACAGTACATCACCGAGATATCAGGCGACATTATCTTCGGTTCTTGCTGCTTATCATTCGAAATCACCCATCAGAGTGAATTACCTGGATACATGTAATGCATGGGGAAATTCAGCCGATGTGGACTATATCTGTGTGGGTGATGTGGCCTGCTAATCGCTGTGATTGAGTAGACAGTGTTCAGGAAATAAGCTTATTGAGCTTTTGTCAGAATGGAATAACAGATGCAGATACACCGATTCCCATACCTCACTGTCATTCTGTGCATTTTGACATTTGTCGTGTCTTTAGCGGTGAACTATACAATTTCAGGCACTCTCATCGGAAAGATAAAAGTGCCTGATTTGGAACCCTTTGGTGGTTATACGCTTGAGCATCTTGTCAATTTTGAATTATGGCGGCTATTCGCATCACAGCTGATTCATGTGAAGCAGTTTCATATGTTTTACAATGTGCTCTCACTGTTTGCGTTAGGTTGTTTACTTGAACCGCGGGTGGGACGTTTTGTTTTGGCACTCGTTTGGTTTCTGGGGGGATCTGCAGGTACGTTTGTCAGCACATTGACGGTACCAGCTCTCTGGAATCTTGGAACTGGCGGTTCTCAGGGGATCTTGGCCCTCGCAGCTGTTGGAACAGTGCTGTATGCGTCGGGTCAGCTGAGACATAAAATGACGGCTTTCGTGCTGGGTCTGGTGATTTTCCCGGCATTTGTTTTAGATATAATTTACGCAGAAAATCACCTCCCAAAACTGGGTCATGTTGTCAGTTTCGTATCGGGACTGATGATTGCCGCCATTTATGTCCGAAAACCTTCAGTGAAGTGAACGAAACGCCAGGCATTCTGAGATTGCGTAAAACTGGTGTAACCGGTTGAGAGAAATCTGTTTTGCTCATTGCTATGAAGGCAGGAAATGCATGTTATTTGCTGACAACTTGATGAAAACCTTGATTGCCTTGTTCATTCTCAGTTGCTCAATAGACGCATTCCCGGAAGTGAAGGCGTCAGATGATCTGCCGGATCAGCGGATTCAATTCGGACAGCTGGAGGCAATGTTCTCCGATATTTCAGAGAAAACGGATTGGGATATCTCTGGCGACATGTTGTGGGGATATTATTTTACACATCATGAACCATCCGGCCTTGAGAGGGCGAAGGATGCTCTTGCTGCAAAAGGATATCGTTTCGTTGGTATTTATCTTTCTGAGAAAGAAGAACCGAGCGAGCCGGATCTGTTTTGGCTTCATGTTGAGAAAGTAGAAACGCATACCCCCGAGAGTTTGCATCAGCGTAACCATGAGTTTTACCGGTTCGCCAGTGAACTTGGTCTCGACTCATATGACGGTATGGACGTTGGGCCTGCCGGGAAATAGCGTGTTCAACCTGCCAGAGCCTGACAGGTAAAACACATGGCTTAAATCTGGGCTACGGAAAGGATCATTCATGACATGTGCGGTGCTCAGGAGGCAGAAAGTGCAATGATGATGTATCAGGCTAGCTTGCAGCATCGTCGTTCCGAGGCTGTAGATAATAAGCAACAGGCTCATTCTGAAATGTTCACATCACGTTCACTATACTTGATGTGACTTGTGGGACGGCGACCTGGCAGGTCACGCGCATCGTTTACTGTGGTGAGTTAATACGATTGGACTGCCTGAAAAGTCATGGAAGCCACGGATAAATTGCTGTGGATGACGGTCGTGATTCACGCTGTATGCCGGATCTTATTGTGATGCTTCCTGCAGCAAGCCTGCGTATCCATATCTTATCCGCAGAGGAGTCGGAGACGATGATTAAGTTTGTGATGTGTATTACCAGACATCCAGAGATGACCCGGGAGGCATTCAGGGATTACTGGATGAATCAGCATGGTCCGTTCTTTATGAAAAATGCTGATGCGATGGGCGCCAAACGATACGTGCAATCACATTTGTTAGAGACACCACTCAATGAGATGCTCAGAGATTCCAGAGGGATGCGGCCTGAGTACGACGGGGTTGCCGAGGTTTGGTTTGAGTCGATTGACGCGCTGATGGCGGGGATGAGTTCACCCGAAGGCCAGAAGTTAAGTGCGGCTTTGCTTGAAGATGAGAAAAACTTCATTGACCATGATAAATCTTCAGCATTTATTGTTGAAGAACACGAATTCTGAGCCATCGGTTTGACATGCAGCGGATGCTTCAGGGGCGATTTCCGCTGCATTTGAATTCCTGGCGTGCTTTCGTGAATCACGTTGAGCCGATAAGGAAACGAACGTCCATTTCTTTCAGTTACTTTTTCCATCAATAAGGACATTGATGAAAATTATCTGCATGCTGACTGCAATACTTGGCCCGACTGCCTGTGCCGGTTCAAATCCCAACCCGGGTGAGCGTACTGTGGATGTCGCTTGGGAAAAGTATGATTACGAGACAGTGTTTGAAGTGTTAAAACTGGCAGCAGAACGCGGTGAACCCTGGGCACAACTTCGTATGGAAGTTGCTTATGAACTGGGTTCAGGTGTAGAGAAAGATATACCGGTTGCGATTCAGCGGTATGAAAAAGTTGCGGCTCAGGAGTCTGAAGGAGAGTGGGTGAACAGCTTGCAAGTTGGGGCCATGGGGAAACCGGGGTACTTTAATCAAAATAGTGACGCACTGTTCGCTAAATTTTAGTTGGCGAATATTTATCTCCGTGGTGATGGTATTCCTTCCAATCCCGTGAAAGCGCTTACTTTGGCGCAGTATGTTTCAGATAAAGCCCAAGGACGGAGTATTTTCTATTGCTGTGAATTCTCTGGTGGCTGGTACATCAGTAGTACTGCTATTGCTGAGACGCTGAGCAAAGGCCATGCAATGAACAAAGTTTGTGCTTCGCCATGCCGCTGTCAGGATTGAATACTGCGGCGAAAAAGCGCTGGTAATATTTGTGACATCTGCAATATCAGCTTAATTTGATGAAACAGGACGTGAAATGACACAGAACGAAGTGACGATTCGACCGGCAAGACTCAGTGAATTGGATGAGCTGTATCATTTAGTGACTTCAGATGAAGCTTGGACACAGTTTAACGGGCCATATTTTCCTTATACCACGCCATCTTTCACTGAATTTGCCCAAAGTACCTTTTCACGTATGTACGAGGGAAAGACCATGCAGTTAATTACAATGAGTGGTAGGCCTGTCGGTTCTGTCAGTTATTATTGGGAATGTGAATCGACGCGCTGGCTGGAAATGGGTGTGATCATTTATCAATCTGACGACTGGGGAAAAGGATTGGCTGCTCTGGCTTTACCTCAATGGATCAGCCATTTGTTTTCAGCGCTTGAAATTGAACGGGTCGGCCTGACAACCTGGTCCGGAAATCCCCGGATGATGGCTTGTGCTGAAAAGCTTGGGTTTCAGCAAGAAGCGAGACTGCGTAAAGTGCGTTACTTCCAGGGGGAATATTATGATTCTGTGAAGTATGGTGTGCTTCGAAGTGAATGGGAACAACGTGACTCGTGTGTCTCTTTTGAAAGTTAGTCAATGAACTATTTTATGTTTTTCCAGCAGGTGACCACGTCTTTGCCCGGAAGGAAGAGACAGGGTCACATGCTGTTGTTCACTCGGAGACAATGATTGGCAGACTACTGCTCGTCTGACGGTAAATAGCGATGCCAGTTATCGTTCACAACCTCAAAATTTTCGACGCAGAATTCTTTCCGGTCTTTCAGGTAATCCTTTTCGACTTCGTCCAGTAAATACTGAAATTTTTCCGGGTTGCTGCCATAGACTAAGCAAAGTGTTGAGAAATAACGCTGTAAGTCAAAACTATGCTCATCAATATACTCACCAAAATCATAGTAATCGGGGCGATCCGCCGACTCGAATGCGAACATGTCTGCGGCGCTGATAGCAATTTCATCACCGTCATCGACATAGTTCAGCAAAATGATTGTCGCAAAATTATCGACGGCGTCCTCTTCTTTACCCAGTACCGGGATCTGCTTGTCCTCAATATAGGCATGTCCCACTTCATGCAGCAGGGTATGCAACAGTGTATCCAGTGCACCTTCTTGTGCAGATTTTCCGTATTTCTTCTCGTACTTATTTTCAGAAAAATAGCTGCGGGACTCTGTATAAAAATCATAGGGAATATAAATCGTATGATTTTCCGGGTTGTATAAAGGCCCTTCATCTTTGCCGTAGACAATATTCAATGTTTTTTCGAATGGAAAAAAGTGATCGGAAAGTTCGGTCAGCGTCTGGTTCACATGACTGGTCTTGATTTCACTTGCCGCTTGTTTTTCATCTCGTGTTTGCGGTGGCTGCAGTTCGATATGAATGTTTTCTTTTGCAATCACTTGCGTGGTACATAAGCAGGCCAGTACTGCGGCAACGGGGAGTTTCACGCTTTTTCCTTATTGATATCGGAGAAGTTATCCCAGAACACAAACCGTTTGGTGTTCTGATTCTGACAGGGGCAGGCGCCAGATTTTTCCCGAATTTAGTTCAAAAAGCAATCAGAGCCTGCCAGTCTGTTGCGTGGTTTATTCCGCATTCTCATGATCTTCGCCAGTTTGTGTGATGCAATGTTTCGCCAGGGCCTGATATTGATTCTGCATCGTGCTGACAAAGTCGTCGGCATCCTGGAAATGTGCGATGGGTTCGCCAATCACGACATCACAATTGAAGGGCACGAACATTGCGGTGCCTCTGGGCAGGGAGCGGCCCAGTCCACGCATGACCACAGGTGTGACCGGGCAATGCTCATGGTCTTTCACCAGATGGTAGATGCCTTTCTTCAGTCCGCTCATGATTTCCGGTTCGCCCCGGCTGCCTTCGGGGAAGATGATCAGAATTTCACCGCGTTCCAGTGCCTGATGGCATTCCTGTAAAACCGCTTCACGCTGGCTGGGGGAGGGAGAGCGGCGCAGCGGGATAATGCCAATGACATTCAGTGACAGCCAGGCTACCAACTTGTTTGCCAGAAAATAGTCCGCCGCGGCAACCGGGCGGACTTTGTGGATGATTGAAATCGGGAACAGGGCCAGCAGAACCAGTGTGTCCAGATGGCTGTTATGGTTGGCTGCGACAACAACCGGACCGTCTGCCGGCAGGTTCTGCCGTTGAATGATATTCAGCCCTAAGCCCACAAACACAAGGGGCTTTACAATGAAAAAAACGAACAACACCTTGAGTAAGTGAGCCATAGCTTCCTCAGTAATAGAGATAGTAGATGTAATGGAAGAACAGCGGTGCTGTGAACATCAGGCTGTCGATGCGATCCAGAATGCCGCCGTGTCCCGGAATGAACTGGCTGGTGTCTTTGATTTGCAGATCTCGTTTTACAGAAGAAATCACCAGATCACCGATAAATCCGCTGAGCGCAATGATCATCCCGGCCACCAGTCCCTGGAACGAAGTCAGGGGAGTCAGATATGGTGCAACAAAGTAAGAAGCCAGAATCACGGTAGCGCTGCCGCCGAGAAAACCTTCCCAGGTTTTGTTCGGGCTGACTTTGGGCACAATTTTGTGTTTGCCGAAGGATTTCCCCCAGACATACTGACAAACATCGTTGAACTGCGTAAAGACCAGCAGGAACAGCAGCATCCCCATTGAACCGGCATCCGGATTTTTACTCGGCAGGACCAGCAGATAAGCCATGTGGCTGATACAGAATACGGTCAGCATCATCGCCCAGTGAATGATCCCAGCCGAGCGGATAAAGCCTTTGGTATCTCCGATGAGGACCATCATCATCGGCAGGTACAGGAAGACATAGACCGGAATAAAAATAATGAACATGCCGTACCAGCCAATGGACAGCCAGTAGTACTGAAACGGTATCGACAAATATGCCCAGAAAATCACCCGGCGGTCGGTCATTCGGGTCGGCACGATTGAGAGAAACTCTTTCAGTGCCATGAAGCTGAGAAAACCGACAAAAAACAGGGTGTAGGTGAGGGGCAGATAGAGCACCACGAAGACGATGCCAATCATCCACCACCAGGATCGGATACGGAGTTTGAGTTCCAGATAATCCCGGTCCGGATGGGCGCGGGATTTCCATAAATACACCAGCGTGCCCAGGACCAGCACGCCAAGAATGGCGATCATCAGATGCAGCGAATGCGGAGGAATACTAGTCATGATGCGTGTCTCCGGTCATTTCAGCGCGGTGCTCACTGGCTTTAAAGTGATAGATGCCTGCCAGACGGCGCCAGGTGGTGATCACGGTGCCGATGAGCATCACCGCCAGTGCGGCATCGAGCGTATAGCCAAGGATATCCGGCAGCCAGTCAAAGATACGGCTGATAAACAGCAGAATGAAACTGCCCGTGAGCAGTGCCATCCGGTGTTGTTTGGCCATCGGGCCACGGAAATCGGCCGGGCAACCCATGCTGACACCTAAGACACGGACGTAGGCGGTCAGTACTGCAATCAGAGCGCTGCTCCAGGCCAGCGTCATCCCGAAATCTGAATGGGTTGCGAATCCGGCTGCAATGATAAACAGCGGATCGGCAATGCGGTCCGGTACATCATTAAACAGTTCTCCGGCGGGTGTTTTTTTGCCGCCTTCAACAGCGACCATGCCATCGAACAGATTGCACAGCAGACGAAGCTGAATACAGGCAGCCGCCAGCAGTAAAAGCACAGCGTTGGATGCGTCCTGATACCAGAGCAGGGCGGCGAACCCGATCACGGCAAAACCAATACTCATGAGTGAAATTTGATTCGGCGTGATGTTTTTACGGCTTAACCACACCGCAATACGTTTGGTCAGTGCGACGTCCCGGACCGCTAACGGACGACGGTTCGCTTCGGATTCAGGCTGATTTTTGAGATTCATAAATCCATCATAATTGTAAAAGTTTCAATTGCCTGGAAATGAACTCAGCCAAATGCAGAATCATGGCGGTACATCCCGGCGGAAGCGCTGTGAGCCTCACAAAGAAACGTATGGCTCGGGATTTTGAGAGTAAGAGAACAACATAAATTAACCGGATTGAATATCAAGCGATTGAGTAAGCTTTTTTGATCTGGTTTCAAGAGGAAGTGATCCTCAGGCAGAAAAAATTTCCGCAACCTTTTGTTTCATTATGAAAAGGATACTGACAAAAACGAGAAAAAAAACGCCGTATCTTTTCCTGTTTTCCCCTGTTCATTTTCTGCATGATTGCGCCCCTATTCAGCAAACGGAGCTTTGTCATTGAATTGCCCATGGAAGCGCAGTGGATAGACATCAAAATAAACAGGGCAATGAAAAATGAAAAAAATTATTCCTTTCGCAGTGTTTGCAGTTTGCGTGTCTTCTTTTTCTGCACAGGCAGAAACTTATATCGGTGCAAGTCTCGGTCAGACGAAAATCAACAGCGTTGATATCAGCGGCAATATTCTCGGAATGTCGGGCTCTCAGTCGTACGATGCAGATGAAAGCATGGTGAGTGGCAGCTTGTTCGCCGGTTATAACTTCAATTCGTATATTGGGGTAGAAGTGACGGTTGGTGGTATTGACGCGCTTGAAGAGGAAACCCTCACCGTTGACCGCATGACCTATTTCGCGGTTCAGCCGAAACTGTCGCTGCCGCTGACCAAGCAGTTTGCAGTGTTTGCAAAAGCAGGCCTTGCGCACTTCAGTGCCGATTTTACGGCATCAAACAGCGTGTATGGTTATTCTGGCTACACAACAGTTTCCACCAGTGACACGACACTGATGTTTGGTCTGGGTGCTGAATATGCTTTCAATGAGCATCTGAAAGTCAGTGCGAACTGGGATTATCTGAAGCCGGAACTGGAGGTGCTGAATGTTGCCGGTGCATCACTGTCAGTTGAGCCTGAGTTTCAGCAATTGTCTTTGGGCTTAAGCTACCATTTCTGATCATCGGTTAAGAGCCCCCATACCCATTGGGGGCTTTTTGCTTTATGATGCATTCCCCTTGAGTATCTCTGGCTGAGAATGTTGTGAGTGAAGCGAATCTCAGAAGGTTGAACCAACTCCTTTCCAAATATCAATATCGAACGGTCTATTCTGTTGTCGTTGAAGAATTAGAGGCCGTGCTGTCCACGTCAAGACGCAATACGTCGACCATCATGAGCAAGCTGTGCGAAGCCGGCTGGATCGACTGGTTCCCTTCTGTCGGAAGAAGCAAAGCAAGTACACTCATGATGAAAGTGTCGTTGCAGGAGGCGATTTGCAGCGTTCTGCAACCGGAAATTGCGAGTGGTCACTTTGGCTCTGTGTCTAAGTTATTGTCGCTCTATGGCGCTACAGCCGTGCGGGCGTTATCCCAGGTGACCGAGAAACAGAACGCCTGGAATGAAGCCAATAACCAGCTGCTCATTACACGTTATCCCTGGGTTGATACGATTGATCCGGCAAAAACCTACCGGATTGCTGAACTGCAAGTCATCAAAAGTGTGTATGACACCTTACTGATTCAGGATCAGCAGGGCAGACTGCTGCCGGGGATTGCTCACGCCTGGGAGACTGAAGACAACGACGTGACGCTGTGGATCCGCAGAAATATCAGACGCCATGACGGTGAATTCCTGACGGTTGAGGATGTGATTGCCAGCCTTGAACGCCTGGTGATTAAAAGCGGACCCGTGAGTTATCTGTTCAGCCAGATTGTATCAATCAGCCAGTTATCTGCCCACAGTCTGCGTATTCGGCTGAAAGCACAAAACCCGCTCTTTCTTCATGCACTCGCGGTGCCTCATGCGTCGATCGTGACCCCGGATGTCAGGCATTATGGCGATGGTCGTCAGGCGTTTGTTGGAACAGGACCATTCTGTATCGAAGCCTGGGACGACGACAAGCTGGTGCTGAATATACACCCGGCTTACTTCCGCCAATCTGCACTGCTTGACCGGATTACACTCAGTCATCAGGGAGGAGAGCTCAGCGAATACTTGGGGCAGCAAAGTCAGGATGATGGGATCAAAGAAACCTATACGCTACAGTCCTTTTCTTATCTGACGGCACGCTTTCGCAAAGATGCAGAGATTCTTGCTGAAGATCTGGAGCAGCTCATTGATTATATTGCTGCGAAAAGAAATGTTGTTGATGGTGGTAATGTCGTCTCCGGACTGTCATTTTCAGCGCCATCAGATTCAGCACCGCCTGCAGACCTCAAGCTGGAAGGAAAACTGATTCTGACCGAACCCCGCTGGACGATTCCCCATTTAGCGCAGCTGGCACAATGGCTGCACGGTGTGATCAGAGAGACCGGGCTGGAGCTGGAAGTGATTGAGCTGACAGATATCAGCAATCCGTCTCTGATGAAAGACCGGGCTGATGTACTGTTTCTGGAAGAAGTAATGGAGCTTCCTCATGAATATGGGGTGTATGAGTGGATGCTGGCTTCTTCAGGTTTACGCTTTTTGTATGCTGAACCTGAATCCTGGCGTCAGCATCAGCGGCTGGTGGATGAGGCGGTGTCGCTGCAATCACCTGCTGACGCGTTCGTGAAAATTGAGCAGGACTTGCTGGCGTCACGCCAGTATCTGCCGCTTTTCTTCGGCAAAGAAGAAATCCTGAACGTCTGTCAGGTCAGGGGAATTCAGGTGACGAAAACCGGCTACAGTGATTTTCACAAACTCTGGATTGACGGCGAGTAGGCAGGCGAGTCACCAAAGTAAGCGACCGCGGCGATCTTAGTCTGCGACGGGGACAATCAACACGCTCCAATCAGGGGAACGAATCCCCCTGATTCAGAATGCTGTCTGATGCATTATTGTTGCGCGATGCGATAGGTTCTGTATCCGCCAACCAGGTTTTTTGTTGTGTATCCCCGGTGATTCAGCTGACGGCAAGCGACGTTGCCGCGCAGTCCAACCTGACAGTAAACCAGAATTTCTTTGTCCTTCGGCAGTTCATTCATACGCTCACGCAGGCTGTCGACCGGAATATTGACGGCACCCGGAATTGCTCCCTGAGCGTCCAGTTCTCCCGGATTACGCACATCGAGCAGAATCTGGTGTTCACTGATTTCACCCAGCTCGTGATAATGCATGGGAGTGATGTCACCGCTTCGGATGTTGCAGGCAACAAAGGCAGCCTGATTAATCACATCTTTCGCTGAGCCGTAGGGTGGCGCATAACACAGTTCGACATGCTGCAGTTGTTCCACGGTCATTCCGGCACGCTGTGCCACCGCCAGAACATCGATGCGCTTATCAATTCCGTCTTTGCCGACAGCCTGAGCCCCCAGAATTTTTCCGCTGTCCGGGGCATAAATCAGTTTCAGGGAAACCGCTTCCGCCCCCGGATAGTAACCGGCGTGGCTGGCAGTGTGCACATATACCTTTTCATAGGGAATATTTGCATGCTTCAGGCGTTTTTCATTCATGCCGGTGGATGCAATGGCCAGATCGAAAACCTTACAAATGGCTGTGCCCTGAGTGTTCTGGTAGTGCTCTTCTTTGCCGAAGATGACATCGGCAACCATGCGTCCCTGACGGTTCGCAGGCCCGGCAAGCGGAACCAGCATCGGTTCACCCGTCACAAAATCAAGCGTCTCAATGGCATCACCCACGGCAAAAATGGCCGGATCGCTGGTCCGCATCTGATCATCGACCTGAATACCGCCCCGCGGGCCAAGTGTCACTCCTGCCGCGCTGGCCAGAGTGGTTTCCGGGCGGACACCGACGGCCATGATCAGCAAGTCAGTCTGCAAGGTCTCACCGGTACTGAGCGTGAGCTGTAAGTGTCCAAGCAGGTGCTGGTCGCTGTCATCTTCACCCGCATCGACACTGGCGACAGGCTCCCGGCCGTTATATTCAACGGCAGTCAGCGCGGTGCCCAGCCGGAGATCCACACCTTTTTCACGAATTTCCTGATGCACAAATCCGGCCATTTCAGGGTCGGTCGGTGTCATCACCTGATCGGCTAATTCCAGTAGTGTGGTTTTGATGCCACGCTGATGCAGTGCTTCCATCATTTCCAGGCCGATAAACCCGCCACCGACGACCGTTGCGTGTTCAGCCTTGTTCATTTCAATGGTGTGGATGATGTGATCCATATCCGGGATATTCCGCAGGGAGTGTGTCAGCGGGTTTGGCAGTCCCGGGATGTCCGGAATGATGGGAGCGGCCCCCGGGCTGAGGATCAGGTGGTCATAAGGCTCTTCATAGGTTTCGCCCGAGACACCATTTCTGACTGTGACGGATTTGCCGGATGTGTTGATCGCGATGACTTCGCTCATCACACGCACATCGACATTGAAGCGGCTGTTGAAGCTTTCTGGTGTTTGTAACAACAGCTTGCTGCGCTCAGGTATGTCTCCGCCGATATGATAGGGCAGGCCGCAGTTGGCGAATGAGATATAGGGGCCACGCTCAAACATGATGATTTGCGCATCTTCGCTTAAACGTCTTGCACGGGCAGCTGCGGAAGCGCCGCCTGCGACGCCGCCAATAATTACGATTTTCGTCATTAAAATTCCACCATTTAATTTTCTTGAATGCTTAAACTTTAAAAAACTGTCTCTGGAACGCCCACACCCAGATGGCCGTCACGCTGACTGGAGGCTGTAAGTTGCCATCGGGGCTGATAAATGAATGCCCCTGAATGTCATTGTCCGGCATGACGCTGCGAAAGACTGATCACAGGGAGGCCCGCTTCCTGCCAGGCCAGGATACCGCCCGCCAGAGAATAAACATGTGCAAACCCCATCCGGCGTAACGATTCTGCAGCAAGCGCTGAACGTGCGCCGGACCGGCAGTACAGGTACACCGGTTGCTGAGACATCACTTGTAACGGCTCCGGGTGATGTGCGACAGACGGGTGATTCTCCAGCTGCATTTCCAGTACCCCCCGTGACATATGGACTGCACCCGGCAGTATACCGCTCTCTGTCTCATGATGTTCTCTCACATCAATCAAAATGATGTCGTTGTCCATTAATACCGCAAGTTCATGGCAGCTGATTTCACGGATACTTTCTTTGGCTTGCTCAGCAAGCTTACGTCCGTTCACAAGCATAGTCTGACTCCTTTTCAATCAGAGCGTGGAAGCAGGGAATAAAGCGGGCAGGGATTGGTACAAAATGAAACCTGCCATCAGAATCAGGAACACAGAAAAAGCACTTTTGATTTTCTGCTGGGGTAACCGGCCGGACAGGCGCTGACCTGTAAGGCTGCCGGCAATACCGATAGCTGCCATGATGGCGATGATCTGCCAGTTCAGTTCAGTATGGCTTTCAGCCAGCACTTGCTGATATTTCAGGAATCCGACGAAAGAATTCATCACAATGATCACCAGGCTGGTGGCAACCGCTGTCCGCATCGTCAGGCCGCTCAGTAAAACCAGGGCGGGAACAATCAGAAAGCCGCCTCCGACACCGACAAAGCCCGTCAGAACACCCACGAGTAACCCCTGAAAACCGGTCAGCCAGTATGAGCGCTCAGGTCGTGTTTCAGGTTCGGTTTTGGCCGGTCTGAACATGCGCCAGGCGGCTGCCAGCATGATCGTTGCAAAGACCGTCATCTGAATGATGCCGGAGGTATAGCTGGCGAACCAGGCGCCAAGGTAAGTCCCGGCCATCCCGGGTAAACCAAACAGCCAGACCAGCGGCCAGTGAACCAGACGCTGTCTGATGCCGGAGAAAGAAGACACAGAGCTGATCAGGCCGACAATCAGCAGGGCACTGGCGATGGCCTGTTTCTCTGTCTGCCCTAAACCATAGGCCAGCACAGGCACTGTAAGAATTGAACCGCCGGAGCCCAGGACACCTAAACTTAATCCGATGGCAACTGAACCAAACAAAATGGTGATCATGGTTACCTCAAAAACTTGCCTTATTGAATCGTACATGTGTAATATACGATATAAAGAAAAGAATGCAAAGGGAGATTTACCATGAATGCGTTAATCAAAGCCTTTTATCACGAGAGTACAAGCACCATCAGCTACGTTGTTTATGACAGGCAAGGCGGGCATGCAGCAATCATTGATAGCGTGCTCGATTTTGCAGAGAACTCTGGCAAGCTCTGGACTGCGTTTGCAGACGAGCAGATTGCTTTTGTTCGAGACAATGATCTGACGGTGGACTGGATTCTGGAAACACACGCTCATGCTGATCATTTATCGGCTGCGTATTACTTACGCCGGCAGCTGAACAGCAAGATTGGTGTCGGGGAAGGCATTACCAAAGTACAAAAGACCTTTAAACTGATTTTCAATGTAGATGATGCTGAGTTAGCAGCAAATGGCGACGTGTTCGATCATTTATTTCAAGACAATGAATCGTTTCAGATTGGTGCACTTCAGGGGCAGGTACTGATGACCCCCGGGCATACCAATGACAGCGTGACTTATCTGATTGAAGGCAATGCGTTTGTCGGGGATACCTTATTCATGCCCGACAGCGGCACCGCGCGCTGTGATTTTCCCGGTGGTGATGCCGGTGTGCTGTACGACAGTGTGAACCGTCTGCATCAGCTGCCGCCTGAGACTCGGCTTTGGATGTGTCATGACTATCAGCCGGGTGGCCGCGAATTGGCGTACGAGACGACGGTCGCTGAGAGTTTCCGTACCAATATACATATCCATGACGGAACAGAAAAAGCGGCGTTTATTGCTGTTCGTGAAAACAGGGACAAGACACTGGATGTTCCCCGGCTTCTGTATCCCTCGGTTCAGGTCAATATCCGCGGGGGCCAGATGCCGGCGGCTGAAAGTAACGAGCAAGCCTATATCAAAATTCCATTGTCAGTCAGTACTTCGCTGAAATAGCAGCTGATGTGTATTGATCATCGAATGAAAGAGACAGAGAGGAAATTATGACGGAATTTACGCCCTGGAGTGCGCTGATTGGCGGTTTTGTGCTGGGAGGTTCAGCTTTGATGCTGCTGTTACTGAACGGCCGTATTGCCGGGATATCCGGGATTGTCAGTGGCGCAATGCAGGTCAGTGATCCGAATGCGAAATGGCGCTGGATGTTTATTCTTGGCCTGATTCTTGGCCCGCTTCTGGCTGCGCCTTTTGGACTGGTGTTGCCGGAACATATTGATGCTAGCTGGTCTGTAATTCTCATCGGAGGATTGCTCGTCGGCGCAGGCACCCGAATTGGCTCGGGATGTACCAGTGGCCATGGCATCTGTGGGATCGGCCGGTTGTCGCCCCGGTCTGTTGTGGCAACTCTCACCTTTATGGCCGTGGCGATTGTTGTGGTTTTTGTGGTTCGTCACCTGATCGGAGTTTAATGTTATGCAACTTTTCATCGCCTTAATTGCAGGTCTGCTGTTTGGAGCAGGTCTGACGGTTTCACAGATGGTTAATCCGGATAAAGTGCTGAACTTTTTGGATATAACCGGACAGTGGGATCCCAGTTTAATTCTCGTCATGGGCGGCGCATTAGTGGTGTTCGGCCTGGGTTATCAGTTTTTGGTGAAAACACGTTCCACGCCAGTTTTTGGCGGCGAGTTTTTTATTCCTGCCAATAAAGTGATCGATAAACCTCTGGTTATTGGTGCAGTACTTTTTGGTTTGGGGTGGGGGCTTGTGGGCATTTGCCCGGGACCTGCTGTGGCTAATTTACTGAGTGGCAATATAAAAATCTTCGGCTTTGTTGTTGCAATGTTGGCGGGAATGCAGTTTTCTGGCACTATCGACCGTCTCTTAAAATAGTTAAAAATAACATGAAGTAAATACGAGGGCGCGAATGCAAGATTATTCCAAGATGGAGGCGAACGTAGAGCAGGCCGTAGAGCTGCTGAAGGCTATGGGAAATCAGCATAGATTAATGATTCTGTGTGTATTACAGGAAGAGGAACTGTCTGTTTCTCAGCTCAATGAGCGATTTCCGATACCTCAGTCCTCTTTGTCACAGCATCTGGCCTGGCTGCGCCGTGCAGGGTTTGTGAAAACCCGTCGGGAAGCACAGACCATTTATTATCGTCTGGATAATGTGGCTGTTATAGACATTATTTCTATGCTGCACAAACACTATTGTAAAGAGTAATCGCATCACCGTTGCAAACACACAACCTGGACAGAAAATGTCCAGGTTGATCTTTTGTTTCCCTTCTCATTTATGGTCAAAATGACCTTCCTCCCAGACTTTTCAAGATCGAAATCAAATATTTCATAAATGCAGGTTGTGGTTTGTGCTACACCTTATTAACTTGCTACCTGACCGAACGCCTTACCTTTCTCTGGTAAGAGATGAAAACGCAGGATAGATGCTTGCTTTTTCATCAGAATGACCGAAAAACTATCGTATCAGGAGTACGATTAATGATATTACACCCTGGATCCCTGAATCTGGCGACCTTGCCGGACAGGATATCTATACCTGCTTTTTCTCGTCAGAGAACCATAACCTGCAGTTGTGCATCCTTTTTGCCGCAATTTACCTCTCTGCGAGCTGCATTTCGTCCTTTGTTTTTTAGTCGCTTGAGCCAGTTTGGTCTGTTTTGATCACAACTGATTTTCATGATGTAAAAGCATTGCGTTTTCACTGTACGAAACGATTTATCGCGTCATCCATCATCCCGAAAGCCATGCATGCTGAAGCCTGAGGGCTGGTCAGCAAGCTTTTGAAGCATTGTCTGTGGTGTATTGACGAAATTGTGCTTGCGAAAGCCTGCGTCACATACAGCCACTGGCAGTTGCCGAAGGGAACACGCGGAATCAAGCTTCAGAATGCCTTTGATGAGGGTTATCGGCATTCCATAAAAATAAAGGACAAAGTCGTGAATATGAAATTACTGGGTAGCTCCCTGATCATTGCCGGTACAGCATTAGGCGCCGGTATGCTCGCCATTCCAATGGTCCTGGCGCAATTTGGCCTGCTCTGGGGCTCTTTGCTGATGCTCCTGATTTGGGTGGGTACCACCTATGCGGCACTTTTGCTGCTCGAAGCCAGTATTAAAGCGGGTGGCGGCCTGGGAATGAATTCCATTGCCCGAAAAACACTGGGTAAAGGCGGCCAGGTCATCACGAATGGCCTGCTGTATGCGCTGCTGGTTTGCCTGCTGATGGCTTACATCATTGGTGCCGGCGATCTGGTGAAAAAGCTGACAGTCAGTCTTGGGCTTGAGCTGACAGCAACACAGGCACAAGTCGGCTTTACCGTGATTGCCGGTCTGGTCGTTGCAGCGGGTACGGGGGTGATTGACCGGTTGAACCGTTTCCTGTTTGCAGCAATGGTTCTGATGCTGGCAATTACTTTAGTGACGCTAGTTCCGGGGATCAGCCTGGAAAATCTGGCATCCGTGGGGAGCGAGAACAAAGTCGCGCTGGTTAAAACCAGTTCGGTTCTCTTCACCAGTTTTGGTTTCATGGTGGTGATTCCGTCGCTGGTGACTTACAACCCTGAAGCGTCACACAAGCAACTGCGAAATATGGTTATCCTGGGTTCTTTGATCCCGCTGTTCTGTTATCTGTTCTGGCTCTACGCAGCGGTCGGGAATCTGACCTCAGAGCAACTGGTTGGTTTTGCAAACGTTTCTGAACTGATTGCGGCACTGAGTACCAGCCATGGCAGCATGCAACTCATCCTTTCCGTATTCACCGGCCTGGCACTGCTCACGTCCTTCCTGGGGGTTGCTATGGCACTGTTTGACCAGAATGCTGACACCTTTCGTCAAAATCGGGCCGTGACTTATGTGATTACGTTCATTCTGCCGATGCTGGGTGCTTTGCTGGCAGCCAATCAGTTCCTGTCGGTCCTGAGTTACGCTGGTATTATTCTGGTATTCCTCGCTGTTTTCGTGCCAATGGCAATGACAATCAAAGTCAGACAGCGTGGTGACAGGGCAAGTGATAATGGCAATGCTGAAGTGTATCAGGCTGGTGGCGGCATGATGGCAATGGGGCTGAGCTTTCTGTTTGGTTGCTTCCTGCTGATGGCAGAGCTGATTTAACGTCACAGGTAGCACAGAGAACATCTGATGTTAAAAAGGCGCTTCCCTTAGGAAGCGCCTTTTTTATCTGTTGCAATGTCGTTTGAACGACATTGTTCTGAGGATGCTAAAGATCTGTTTGACCGAACAAGACCGATATCGTCGGAGTCGTATCAGGTTTGACCGAACGCTGAAACAACCTAGCTGCAGGAGTAGTGATCTGTAGACACAGATAAGCAGTAGTGAATGACGTATCCTCAAAAAGATGCGGGAATCTTACCGACTTTCCTGATGAGCGGCTAGGTGCGGGCCTGTTTTCGTAACTGGACAAAAATGTTCAAACCGTAAATATTTTTGTACACACAATCCAATGCCCCGGAATGCTTTCTTCAGCGCAAGTAGCTTTGTTGACGGCAAGGTTTTGACTGCTGAGAAGCCTCTTCGTTAAAAGTCGGCTTAGTGTTATGACACATCCGCGAAGTTGGAGTATCTTGGTAAAAAAACAAGGGATTCGGATATGAACTGGAAACTCGCTGAGCAGGTGGCTAAACGGGCATTGGCAGACGGGAGTCTGATGCCCATTACGACGGAAGCAGAAACGATTGTGGAGCAGGGCGTCGATTATCTGGGTCATGTGGTCACAGAGAATGCAGGTAAAAAACTTCAGGGACTGATGTCTAAACCAGAGGCTAACCCGTTTCTGCCCTATGAAAAGTCGATGTATGTTTGTGAAGCGGGAGAACACCATGTTTGCCTGCTGAATAAGTATCCGGTGATCTCACCTCATTTGCTGATTTGCTCGAAAGATTTTGTACCGCAGGAGTCGCCGTTAAGCTGGGAAGACTGGCACGCCTGGTTAGGCGGTTTTACACAGCCGGATGTCTTTGGTTTTTATAACAGTGGTCCCTTAGCCGGTGCCAGCCAGCCACATCGTCACATGCAGCTGGTCCGCAGTGAAATCCCGCTGGAGAAAGTGATCGCCGGGGGAAAACTGCCGTTTCATCATTGTCTGTATCTGGTGGAAGCCATGACGACGGATGAACTGTATGAAGCTTATATGCAGGGAATGCATCGTTTGTCTTTGATTGAAGCGGGTGGGACCGTCTGTAAGCCGCATAATATTCTGCTGACTGAGCGATGGATGCTGATTTTGCCGCGTTCAGCAAATAATATTGAAGGCTTGTTTGCAAATGGAATGAATTACAGCGGCCGCTTTCTGGTGAAGAAGCCTGAGCAGCTGGTCTGGTTACAGCAGTATGGGCTGATGCGTTTTCTGTGTGAATGCAGCGAGTAATCCTTCACTGAATTGTCGTTAATTTTCATTCATACAGATAAAAAAACCCCAGCCTGAGCTGGGGTTCTTTATTGGTCCGTTAAGAAATGAATTATTTCTTAGCGTTACGCTCTTTAACTTCTGCGATTACTGCGTCAGCAACGTTTGCTGGACATGCAGAGTAGTGAGAGAACTCCATAGAGAACTGACCACGACCAGAAGTCATTGTACGCAGGTGACCGATGTAGCCGAACATTTCAGACAGAGGTACGTCTGCCTTGATACGAACGCCAGTTGTACCAGCAACCTGGTCTTTGATCATACCGCGACGACGGTTCAGGTCACCAATAACATCACCAACGTGATCTTCTGGAGTGAATACGTCAACGTGCATGATTGGTTCCAGCAGCTGTGCACCCGCTTTAGGCATAGACTGACGGAAAGCGCCACGTGCAGCAATTTCGAACGCTACAGCAGAGGAGTCAACTGCGTGGAAACCACCGTCGAACAGCTCAACTTCAACGTCCAGCACTGGGAAGCCAGCCAGAACACCAGTATTCATCATACCAGCGAAGCCTTTTTCGATTGCAGGCCAGAATTCTTTAGGAACGTTACCACCAACAACAGTAGAAACGAACTTGAAGCCAGAGTTTGGCTCACCTGGTTTGATACGGTAGTCGATCTTACCGAACTGACCAGAACCACCAGACTGCTTCTTGTGCGTGTAGCTGTCTTCGATTGCTTGAGTGATTGTTTCACGGTAAGCAACCTGTGGAGCACCAACAGTCAGTTCAACACCGTGAGTACGCTTCAGGATGTCAACTTTGATGTCCAGGTGCAGCTCACCCATACCTTTCAGGATGGTTTCGCCAGAATCTTCGTCAGTTTCAACCTGGAATGATGGATCTTCTGCGATCATCTTACCAAGTGCGATACCCAGCTTCTCAGAAGCACTCTTGTCTTTTGGAGCAACAGCGATAGAGATTACTGGATCTGGGAAGATCATTGGTTCCAGAGTACATTCGTGCTTCGGATCACACAGAGTGTGACCAGTCTGAACGTTCTTCATACCAACGATAGCGATGATGTCACCTGCTTGCGCAGAATCCAGCTCGTTACGGTCGTTAGCGTGCATTTCCACCATACGGCCAACACGCTCAGTTTTACCAGTCGCAGAGTTCAGGATGGTGTCACCCTTCTTCAGCTTACCAGAGTAAACACGGATGAAGGTCAGGGCGCCGAAACGGTCATCCATGATCTTAAACGCCAGAGCACGGAATGGTTCGTCAACAGAAACGGTAGCAACTTTACCAGTTGGCTCACCAGTTTCTGGATCAGTCAGATCCTGAGGGTCAACTTCTGTTGGGTTTGGCAGGTAATCAACAACAGCATCCAGCAGCAGCTGCATACCTTTGTTCTTGAATGCAGAACCACAGAAAGTCGGGAAGAATGCCAGGTCACGAGTACCTTTACGGATACAACGCTTCAGGTCTTCAACAGAAGGCTCTTCACCTTCCATGTATGCTTCCATCAGTGCGTCGTCTTGCTCTACAGCAGTTTCGATCAGCTCTTCACGGTAAGCTTCTACGTCATCAACCATATCCGCTGGGATTTCTTTGATTTCGTAGTTTTCTGGCTGGCCTGAGTCATCCCATACGTACGCCTGACGGTTCAGAACGTCAACCACACCCACGAAGTCATCTTCACGGCCGATTGGCAGAGTCATCACCAGAGGGTTAGCGCCCAGAACTTTCTTCACTTGCTCAACAACGCGGAAGAAGTCAGCACCCATACGGTCCAGTTTGTTTACGAAGATCAGACGAGATACTTCTGATTCGTTCGCGTAACGCCAGTTCGTTTCAGACTGAGGCTCAACACCACCAGAACCACAGAATACACCAACACCACCGTCCAGAACTTTCAGAGAACGATAAACTTCAACGGTGAAGTCAACGTGTCCCGGAGTATCGATTACGTTGAAACGGTGGTCTTTCCAGAAACAGGTCGTCGCAGCAGACTGGATTGTGATACCACGCTCAGCTTCCTGATCCATGAAGTCCATCGTAGAAGCACCATCGTGTACTTCACCCAGACGGTGAATTTTACCGGTCAGCTTCAGGATACGCTCAGTGGTAGTGGTTTTACCCGCATCTACGTGCGCGAAAATACCAATGTTTCTGTATTTAGATAGATCTGCCATTGTTTTTCTCTATATGAACAATTGTTGTCACATGTCAGGGTGGGGAGTATAGCACTACTTCCAAGTATCAGAACATAGATCTGAGTAATTTAATGATTATTCGCTGGCTTTTAACCCGTTGATGTTGGCCAGAAGCGAATGATTGCTCAAGAAAAACGCAAAAATTGGCACGATTATACGGAAATCTGGTGCATTGCGGGGCTGGATAGGCATGTCTTCCCGGTATTTTCGCATGAAGCGCAGTTTTGATTGCTTTCAAATTCGTTTTCAGGACAGATGCAATCAGAAGGACTCCTGGTTGAACTGGACAGATGAGTCTGTCCTGAGCCTTATTCTGTGCTGTCAGGATAGACGGACCATAAAAATAACTTTGATGATATGCCCAGTGATTCAGGCTGGCTATTTTCTTATGGTGTATATTTGTGGTACATGTCGGCTAATTGTTATTGACCATTCATACAATAATGAAAATAAAACAATTTTAAATGAATGGGTCAAATTAGTGGTTGAGGTGTTTTGGAGGGGATATGGAGAACCGATTAAAACGAAGCATGCCGTTGCTGGCCGGATTGCTGTGGGTGAGTGCGAACAGCTTTGCAGCTGATGTGGTTGAAAGTATAAGTTTAGTAGGTTTCGGAACGGCAAAGTATGCGCCGGATTTTAAACATTTTGACTATGTGAATCCCAGCGCCCCGAAAGGCGGCAGCATCACCTATGCCGAAGTCGGTACATACGACAGCTTTAACCGTTATGCATCCCGGGGGGTCTCAGTTGCGGGGGCAGATGAGATCTATGACACTCTGTTTACGTCTGCCAATGATGAAATCGACAGTTATTACCCCCTCATTGCTCAGAAAGTCCGTTATGCCGATGACTTTTCCTGGATGGAAATTGATGTGAATCCGAAAGCCCGGTTTCACGACGGTCAGTCAATTACAGCAAAAGATGTCGCTTTTACTTTTGATAAGTTCATGAAAGAAGGTGTGCCGCAGTTTCGTGTTTTTTATAAAGACGTGAAATCTGTGACTGCTATTTCTCCACTGACAGCCCGCATTGAGATGTCAGTCCCGAACCGCGAAAAGCTGTTCTCACTGGTTGAGGGAATGAATGTATTGCCGGAACATTTCTGGAAAGACAAAAAACTCAGCGAGCCTCTGACAGAACCTCCGGTCGGCAGCAGTGCTTATAAAATTACCAGTTATCAGGCCGGGCAGAGCGTGACTTATTCCAGGGTGAAAGACTATTGGGCGGCAGATCTGGCGGTGAATGTCGGGCGCCATAATTTCGATACGATCCGGTATGACTACTACCGGGATGACACGGTCACGCTGGAAGCATTTAAAGCGGGTGAGTACGACTTCCGGCAGGAAAATGTCGCGAAGTTCTGGGCCACGCTTTATGAAGGCACCAACTTTGATAATGGCTACATAAAGAAGGAAGAGATCCCTCACGAAATTCCTCAGGCAATGCAAGGTTTTGTGTTCAACACACAGCGCCCTGTCTTTCAGGATGCCAGAGTTCGTGAAGCACTCAATTATGCGATGGATTTTGAGTGGATGAACAAAACTCTCTTTTATAACCAATATACGCGTCCCCGGAGTTACTTCCAGAATACGCCTTATGAGGCCAAAGGATTGCCATCACCTGCGGAATTAAAGTATCTGGAGCCTCTTAAAGATAAAATTCCGCCACGTGTATTCACCGAAACTTATCAGCCGCCGGTGACAGACGGTTCCGGACGTATTCGTAAACAGGCCCGAAAAGCTTTTGCATTACTGAAAGAAGCAGGGTGGGAGCTGAAAAATCAGGTGATGACGAATGTGAAAACCGGTGAACCGTTCGCATTTGAATTATTGATCTACAGTCCGACGACTGAACGAATCGCGATTCCATTACAGAAAAATCTGAAGCAGATGGGCATCGACATGAAAATCCGGACCGTTGACACCACGCAGTACATCAAACGACTCCGTGATCGTGATTTTGATATGGTGTCTTCCGGTTACAGTGCGAACCCATATCCAACGCAAAACCTGCTGATTGCCTGGAACAGTAAATATCTGGACTCGACTTATAACACTGCCGGGGTTCAGGATCCGGCGATTGATTCATTGACAGAACAAATTGCTGTGCATCAGCAGGATCCGGAAGCACTGGCTGCGCTTGGCCCGGCTCTGGACCGGGTATTACAGTGGAATTTCTTTGTGATTCCGCAATGGTATCTGAGCACATTCCGTATTGCGACCTGGGATAAATTTGATCGTCCTGCCGTCCGGCCGAAATATGCGCTGGGCGTCGACACCTGGTGGGTTGATCAGGCCAAGGCAGCCAAACTGCCGGAAAAACGTCGTTAATCATGGGTTGAAAGCAGGTAAGCAGTATGACGGCATATATTATCCGGCGGCTTTTACTGGTGATCCCGACACTCTGGGCCATCATCACCATTAACTTTTTTGTGATTCAGATTGCGCCGGGCGGGCCGGTAGAACAGGCCGTAGCGCAACTGGAGGGCCACACGTCCGGCATTATGGAACGGTTCACCGGCGGTGGTCAGGAAGTCAAACCATCGGGCACAACGCAGGGTGAGGGCAATGGCAGCAGTGGATACCGGGGTTCGCGCGGACTTGACCCGGAAGTGGTTGCTGAAATCAGAAAACAATTCGGTTTTGATAAGCCGATGTGGGAGCGTTATGTCGACATGCTGACAAACTACGCCACATTTAATTTCGGAGAAAGCCTGTTTCGCGGCGGTAACGTGATTGATTTGATTATTGAACGTCTGCCCGTTTCTATTTCTCTGGGGTTGTGGAGCACGCTCATTATCTATTTTGTGTCCATCCCGTTAGGGATTGCGAAAGCGGTGAATCACGGCACTCGCTTCGATATCTGGAGCAGCGCACTGGTGATCGCCGGCTATGCAATCCCCGGGTTTCTGTTCGCCATCGTGCTGATCATCTTTTTCGCCAGTGGGAATTATGTCAGCTGGTTCCCGTTGCGGGGGCTCTTTTCTTCTGATTTTGATCAGCTCGCCTGGTATCAGCAAATCGGAGATTATTTCTGGCATTTGACCCTGCCGATTATCGCCATGGTGATTGGCGGTTTTGCCACGCTGACGATGCTGACCAAAAACTCGTTTCTTGATGAGATCAATAAGCAGTATGTCGTGACCGCCAGGGCGAAGGGGTTAGATGATCGCAGCATTTTATATAAGCATGTCTTTCGCAATGCCATGCTGATCATTATTGCAGGCTTTCCAAGCGCCTTTATCAGCATCTTTTTTACCGGCTCGATGTTGATTGAAGTGATGTTCTCACTGGAGGGGATCGGTCTGTTAGGGTTTGAATCAACCATTCAGCGCGATTATCCGATTGTGTTCAGCACACTCTATATCATGACCCTGTTGGGTCTGGTCATGAATATTATTTCTGACCTGACTTATACCCTGGTCGATCCGCGTATTGATTTCGAGGCCAGGTAGTATGGTGTTTCAGAAATTATCTTCCATGTTTTCATTGAATCCGTTGACACAGGAACGCTGGGCGAGATTTAAGGCGCACCGGCGTGGCTACTGGTCGCTCTGGTTTTTTGCGGTGCTTTTTCTGATCAGTTTATTTGCAGAAGTCATCGCCAATGACAAGCCTCTGCTGATCAGCTTTAAAGGCGACTGGTATTTTCCGATTGCCGAACAGTATGCCGAAACAGAGTTTGGCGGCGAATTTGCAACAGAAGCGGATTATACCGATCCCTATGTTCAGGACCTGATCAATGCCGACGGTTATATGATCTGGCCTGCGATTCGCTTCCATTACGACACGATTAATTACAACTTATCCGGCCCGGCACCTTCAGCGCCTGACAGTGTGAACTGGCTGGGGACGGATGATAAAGGTCGCGATGTTCTGGCGCGCATCATTTATGGTTTTCGGATATCGGTTTTATTTGGTTTTGCGCTGACACTGATTTCTACGGTGGTTGGCGTCATGGTGGGCGCAGGGCAGGGATACTATGGCGGCTGGCTGGATTTGTTCGGACAGCGTTTTATCGAAATCTGGTCGGGGATGCCGACGCTGTTTCTGCTGATTATTCTTTCCAGTTTCGTGGAGCCCAATTTCTGGTGGCTGCTCGGCATCATGGTGCTGTTCAGCTGGATGGGGCTGGTAGGTGTGGTGCGTGCTGAATTTCTGCGGTGCCGTAATCTGGATTATGTCCGTGCCGCACAGGCGTTAGGCGTCAATGACCGGCGGATTATGCTGCGCCATATGTTGCCGAATGCGATGGTGGCCTCTCTGACCATGATGCCCTTTATCCTCAGTGGTTCAGTGACCACGCTGACATCGCTGGACTTTCTCGGCTTTGGCCTGCCCGTGGGATCACCGTCTCTTGGTGAACTGCTGGCACAGGGGAAAACCAACCTTCAGGCACCCTGGCTGGGGCTGTCGGCCTTTGTTGTTCTGTCAATTATGCTGAGTCTGCTCGTGTTCATTGGTGAAGCCGTGCGTGACGCATTCGACCCTCATCAACAGTAGTGTTCAGGAAGTACCATGAGTGATGCACTGTTAACGATTCATAATCTGTCTGTGGGGTTTGTAAATGGCAAACCTGTTCGCCCCGTGACGGAACAAGTCAGCCTGACCATCAGGCGCGGAGAGACGCTGGCGCTGGTCGGGGAAAGCGGTTCGGGAAAATCCGTCACCGCCAATGCGATCCTTCGTCTGCTGCCGAAGGCGTCGGCACGTTATCTGGAAGGGCAGATTCTTTATGATGGTCTGGATACGCTGAAATGCAGCGAACGCCAGCTCAGGGGACTGCGTGGCGGAAAAATCGGGATGATTTTTCAGGAACCGATGATGTCGCTGAACCCGCTTCATAAAATCGGCCGCCAGTTGTGTGAAACCCTGGCGATACACCGGGGTGTTCGTCAGCGGCAGGCTGAAAAGCGCGCACTGAGCTGGCTGAAGAAAGTCGGGATCCGGAATCCGGAGCAACGGATGTATGCTTATCCGCACGAACTTTCCGGCGGCGAGCGGCAGCGGGTCATGATTGCCATGGCGCTGATTAATGAACCGGACCTGCTGATTGCGGATGAGCCGACGACAGCACTGGATGTGTCGGTGCAGGCGCAAATACTGGATCTGCTCAAGCAATTGCAGGAAGAAATGGGCATGGCGATGCTGTTCATTACCCATGATCTGAGCATTGTTCGTAAGATTGCAGACCGGGTTGCGGTCATGCAATTGGGTAAACTGGTGGAAACCAATACCCGGGAAATGATTTTTTCCGCCCCTTCGCATCCTTATACTCAACAACTGATTGCGGCCGATCCGCCTGGTGAGCCTGTGCCGGTTCAGGGCGATCCGGATGCGATGTTTGAAGTTGAAAAGCTGCGTGTCTGGTTCCCGGTAAAAGGCGGCATTATGAAACGTGTCATCGGGCATATTAAAGCTGTGACGGATGTCAGTTTTTTATTGAAACGGGGTCAGAGTGTTGGTCTGGTGGGGGAAAGCGGCTCCGGTAAATCGACGACGGGCATGGCAATTCTGAGGTTGCTCAGCAGTGAAGGCAGTATCCGGTTTGATGGTCAGGAAATCGGAGGTTTGAGCAGGAAGGGAATGCTGCCTTACCGGAGCCGGTTACAGGTAGTCTTTCAGGATCCGTTTTCTGCGCTCAACCCGCGTATGTCGGTTGCTCAGATTATTGGTGAAGGGCTCAAGGTACATCAGCATCTGTCAGAACAGGAAGAGGATGCCATGATCTGCCAGGCCATGCAGGATGTTGAGCTGGATCCGGCAACCCGGTTTCGTTATCCGAATGAGTTTTCCGGCGGGCAGCGGCAGCGGATTGCGATTGCACGGGCTCTGGTGCTGAAACCCGAATTCATTTTGCTGGACGAACCCACGTCATCACTGGACAGAACGGTGCAGTTCCAGGTCCTGAATCTTCTGAAAGAGTTACAGATGAAGTACGGGCTGAGCTACCTGTTCATCAGCCATGATCTGAATGTTGTCAAATCGCTATGCCATTACACATTGGTACTGAAAGATGGTCGCGTTGTTGAGCAAGGACCGACGCAGAAGCTGTTTCATCAGCCTGAAGCTGAGTATACGCGCGAACTCGTCAGCTTATCTGCAATGAGCTAAAACGCTCTTTCCCCCCTTTGAGAGGTGCGACAGGTTTTTATCCTGATCAGGCACCTCTTTTTCACAGATTGCCTCAGATGGATTATGCTTTAGTTACAGAATATTGTGCATAAAGATGCGCATAAAATGTGCCTTGTCGCATCCTTTATGCTGACTTACTGCACAATATTGAGATCTTTTCAGGTGGGGTTGGCTAATTGTTATACAAATTATTACAGGATGTAAGAGTCTTTATTGGAATATAATTTTATTGAACTACAATTGATTGGTGTAAAACACTGCTTGTTGTGTTTTTGTTATCATATGATGCTTTCAATGGGTGAATGAAGGCTGATGAAATAAAGTTCTTAACAATTAGATTACAATCTGAGTATTATACTGCTCGAGTTGTAACCATACAGACTATAACAGGGAGACTCATATGCAGTCATTGGTCGATTTTCTCAACGGAATAATATGGAGTCCGGCACTGATTTATCTTTGCCTGGGTGCCGGTTTATTTTATTCCATCACAACACGCTTCATGCAGGTCCGCCATATTGGTGAGATGGTTCGTTTGTTGTTCTCTGGCCAGAGTTCTGACAAGGGTATTTCTTCTTTCCAGGCACTGGCGGTATCACTTTCTGGTCGTGTCGGTACAGGTAACATTGCTGGTGTTGCTGCCGCAATCGGTTTTGGCGGTCCTGGTGCCGTATTCTGGATGTGGGTTGTTGCCTTCCTGGGTGCTTCAACGGCTTACTATGAGTCAACACTGGCTCAGATCTATAAAGAGGAAGATGAAGGTCAGTTCCGTGGTGGCCCGGCTTATTTCATTGAAAAAGCGATGGGACAAAAATGGTATGCGTGGGTCTTTGCAATCGCAACAATCCTGGCATGTGGTCTGCTTCTGCCTGGTGTACAGTCAAACAGTATCGGTAATGCAGTAGCGGCTGCGTTCGGTTCTGGTGAGATGATCGAAACCACTTTAGGTACATTCAGTTCTGCGAAGATCATCACCGGTGCAATTGTGTGTCTGGTTCTGGCTATCATCATCTTTGGTGGTGTGAAGCGTATCGCGCACTTTACCCAGATTATCGTTCCGTTTATGGCGCTGGGTTACATTGTGATGGCTTTCGTCGTCATTCTGCTGAACATTGATATGGTGCCGCATGTATTTGCAACCATTATTGGTGATGCCTTCTCGCCAATGGCAGGTGTGGGTGCAGCGATTGGCTGGGGTGTAAAACGTGGTGTTTACTCGAACGAAGCCGGTCAGGGTACAGGTCCTCACGCTGCAGCGGCAGCACAGGTTGATCACCCGGCACAGCAAGGTTTTGTACAGGCGTTTTCAATCTATATCGATACGCTGCTGGTTTGTAGTGCAACTGCATTCATGATCATCATTACCGGTGCCTTTAACGTACACGGTGCTGAAGGTGCATTCCTGGTACAGAATCTGCCTGCTGATATTGCAGCGAACAGCCCGGTATTTACGCAGATGGCGATTGAGACAGCAATGCCTGGTCTGGGTAAACCATTCGTAGCCATTGCGTTGTTCTTCTTCTCATTCACAACGATTCTGGCTTACTACTACATCGCAGAAACGAACATTGCTTACATCCACCGTACGATTCATGTTCCGGGACTGGTTTTCGCATTGAAACTGGTACTGCTGGGCTCTGTATTCTACGGCGCTGTGAAAACTGCGAACCTGGCTTGGGCAATGGGTGATGTCGGTGTAGGTCTGATGGCCTGGCTGAACATTGTCGGTATTCTGATTATCTTCTTCATGGCGAAACCTGCACTGAAAGCACTGAAAGACTATGAAGAACAGAAGAAAGCCGGTGTAACCGAATACGTATTTGATCCAGTCAAACTGGGCATTAAAGGCGCGGATTACTGGGAAGAGCGTATGAAGCGTAAAGGCCAGCAATCGCCAAATGTAGATGGTGAGGCTTCTTCTGCAGGAACAGCCAAATCAACATCATAATAAAATAGACAGACAGGAATGAATTCAAAGGCCAGCATGAGCTGGCCTTTGTGTTTTTGCCGCAAGGCGAAACTGCAAAACAGATTCTGCAACGCAGAGAAATATGCGTTTGGGTGTGTATGTGTTAAGGTCCCCTTAATAAACAAATTGTTACATTTGTTTTGTCGATGAAAACTGGAAATATCAGTGCCTCTGGTCGGCTCAGTGCAGACGAAACTGCTACGTCATCAACTCAAGGAAGCCTATGTTTGTTGTATCACTCACATATACTTGTGCGCTCAGTGAAGTAGAAAAACACCTGGATGCGCATATCGCTTACCTGGAACAGCAGTATGCTGCCGGTGTCTTTCTGTTGTCAGGAAGGAAAGAGCCCCGAACCGGAGGTGTCATCCTGGCAAATGCAGAAAACCGTGTAGCTTTAGATCAAGTGTTGCTGGCCGATCCTTTCCGCCAGCATGGGCTGGCAATCTATGAAATCACCGAGTTTATCCCGACCAAAACCAGTGAAGCCCTCTCTTTTCTGAAGCAATCGCTGTAACTACGACGGCCTGAAATCGTGTTTTAGTCAGCGATTTTAAGTATGACTCTTTTCAGCACGCAGAGAGGGTGAGGTCAATTCATCATGCTGCGTTCGACCAAATGATATGAATGACCATGTGAGTCTGGAGGAATAGGATGTATCAGATAGCTATTGTTATTTTTGATGATTTTACCGATGTCGATTTTTTCCTGTTGCGGGATATTCTGGGGAGAAAGTCATCGGACTGGACTGTAAAAGTACTGGGAACAAAGTCGGTGCATACTTCAACCTTGGGTATGGAAGTTAAAACAGATGGTCATCTTGCTGAAGTGTCTGACGCGGATACTGTTTTATTCTGCAGTGGCTATAAAGGTGTGCCTGCGGCCCTGAACAATCCTGAATTTATGTCTGCTTTGAAACTGAATCCTCAGCAGCAGCTGATCGGTTCGATCTGTGCCGGGGCTTTTATTCTGGCTAAACTCGGGCTTCTGGATGGCGTGCCGGCAACAACCCATCCGGATGCAAAGCCAGCCCTTGAAGCGGAAGGCGTATGTGTACTGGATAAAGCACTGGTCGTGAATGGCAATGTAGCAACGGCTGGCGGATGCTTGTCTCAGATGTATCTGACAGGCTGGCTGATTGAGCGATTGTATGATGCCGATAAGCGCCGAGCGACACACCGACAACTGATTCCAGCGGGGCAGTCTGAGATATTCGATAAACTCATTACCCAAACAATTGCTGAAGCCTGATTTGTATAAGGCAGACGTGACTATCGTGACGTCTGTCTTTTGAGTGTGGCTTTGTGTGACATCCAGTTGCTGTACAACATCTCTGCCTATATTTCCGCCTATATTTCCGATAAGACAAGTGACTGATTAAAAATGAATTTTTTACTGATTCGCTCTGGTGGGAATCCCTGTGTCCATGTTAAGTTCCTGAATGGAAAATAAAATAGTGTTGGATAAATAGGTGAGGAAATCACGGATGAAGTTAGAAACCCAACAACTGATCATGACACCAATCACGCAAGCAGACTGGTCACTTTTTTATGCGTTGCATGTTACCCCTGTTGTGATTGAAAAATGTTTTGATGCACCTGCAGAATACGAATTGAAAACCAGGTTTGAATCACGTCTGAACGGCTGGACGCCAGAAAGTGATGGCTGGCTGACACTGGTGATTACAGAAAAGCAGACGCATCAAAAAGTCGGAATTACCGGATTCATTCTTAAAGATGGGATTGCGGAAGTGGGGTATCTGTTCATGCCTGAGTATTACGGCAAAGGCTATGGGACAGAATCCCTGCGCGCCGTGATCAACTGGGCTGAAGATGAATGTGGTCTGGATGCCTTTCAAGCGGTGGTCACGGAAGGAAATATTGCATCTGAGCGCGTGCTGGAAAAGTGCGGTTTCACGTTACAGGAAAAAATTCCTGAAGCTTACGAAATTGGCGGTAAACGTTATGCGGACCATATTTACCTGAGACGCTGAAATTCGTTCGTGTCAGAACCCTTATCCGGACATTTCCACACGGGATAGAACAATGATGCCGCCAGATAATTAATCTGGCGGCAAAACACAGCTTAAACCGTAAACTGTCTCATCAGATCATTCTGCTCTCGGACATTCTGAATCTGTGTTTCCATGGCAACACTGGTTTCACTGGCGGTTTCAGCTACCTGAACCGACAGATCTTTAATGTTGATGGTGTTACCGTTAATGTCTTCAGCGACCAGACTTTGCTCTTCTGCTGCAGAAGCAATTTGTATATTCATATCATTAATTTGCTGAATGGCCTCACGAATGCTTGAAAGGGCATCATCCGCTTCCTGTGCCATAGCCACCGTGCTGCTGGCGGTGTTTTTACTCAGCGCCATTGTGCTGGTTGCTGAGCTTGCGCCCGCCTGAAGCTGTTCAATCATCTGGCGGATTTCTGTGGTCGATTGTTGGGTACGTTGGGCCAGCGTGCGGACTTCGTCAGCAACCACGGCAAAGCCACGGCCTGAATCACCCGCCCTTGCTGCTTCAATCGCCGCATTCAGTGCCAGCAGGTTGGTTTGATCGGCGATGTCATTAATGACCTGAAGAATACGCTCAATATTCCCGGTTGCAGACTCCAGTTCTCTGACCACATCAACGGCCTGATCGATTTGATCCGACAGATCGTGAATCGATACGGATGTACGGGAAACGACATTGCTGCCTTGTTGTGCGGCTTCTTCGGCTGCAGAAGCTGCAGACGCGGCGCTTTGTGCGTTGTCAGCGACATTGGCAGAAGTGGAAGCCATTTCATTCATGGCCGTGGCCAGTTGTTCCAGTTGCTGCAGCTGGCGGTTCATGGCTTCTGCGGAACGATTCGCACCCTCTGCGGTGAGTTCCGTGCCTTGCATGATGTCGCGGCTTAAGGTTTGTGAACGGATAATCTGTTGCTGCATCCGTTCTGCAAACTGATTAAAGCTTTGTGCCAAAGTGGCAAATTCTGGTTCAGCATCGGTGTTGAGACGCTGTGTCAGATCAGCCTGACCGGAAGAGATGTTTCTCATGGCCTGGTTAATCACGTCCAGTGGACGCATCAGGCGTTTCACCATCAGGAAAACTGCTACACAGCCAAATGCAATGAACAGCAGTGAATACACAATCGCATTTTGCTTAATTTGGTTCACGGCCGCAAAAGCGATGTCTTTTTTCAGTACAGCACCAATATACAGATTCTGACCATCTACTTTATGGAAGCTGACGTTCACAGATTCGTTATCCAGCTCAGTATCAATGGGTTTGTCTGATACCTTTAATCCCGGATAAGTTTCAGACAGTATTTTACCGTTATTCTTCTTATCCGGGTGGGCAATGATGGTGTCTTTGCCAGATATCAGGAAAAGATAACCTGCATCAAACAGGGAGGCCTGGTTGATGAGGCTGGCCATTTTACTCATGCTGACGTCGAAGAAAATGGCGCCTGCAAATTTACCGCTTTGTTTGATTGGCGCAGCAAAAGAAACCAGAATTTCATTGGTGACTGAATCGCGGTAGGCGGATGTGATGATCATATGCCCGGCGTCTCTGGCCTGTGTATACCAGGGGCGTTTGCGAGGATCCCAGCCTGCGGAAGGCTGCCAGCTTGGATCACTGATGATGTAGGAGCCATCTTTCTCGAAACCGACACCAGTCAGTTCAAAAGTGTTTGCTAAAACGGATTGACCGATAACGGTACGAATGTTTTCAGGAGAGAAATTTTGTTCGACAAGGCTGGTTGTCATATTTGCTAATTTGGTACGGCTGGCGATCTCGGTGACCAGCGTTTGGTTCACGCCGGAAACGATCTCATTGATGCTGCTGCTGACTAACTTGTTGACATCATCTCTGGTGTGAACGTACTGGATACCTGAAAGTAATACTAAGGCGGCGAACAGTATTGCCGACGAAGTGGCAACGATCTTGTGGCTAAACTTCATTGGGTCCCTCAACTACTGCTTTGAATGTTTTTGTCCTTCTATTGTCGTCCCGCAGCAAAAAAGCCTTAATAGCGAAAATTTGTATTTGTGATGCATGAATGTTTTTTGAGAATCATTTTGTGAGGAATAATACATTTGACGCTAGTGAAGAATATTGTGCGGATTGAAAAGGGCAGCCGAAGCTGCCCTGAAAGTATACAACGAGAGGAATATTGTCAGTCGATTAGGCTATATTCATTGCGCAGGACTGTGATGATTTCTTCTTTGGGATTACCACCCAGGACAATTTTCTTGCCGGTAATCTTTTCAGCAATACCTGTATAAATGCGGGACACCTGCATCAGTACTTCTTTCGGCAATGCGTTATCACGTGCTAGTGCCTCACGTTCATTCATACGATCTTTATTCAGCAGAATATCCGGATCCGGGAAGTGGTTCAGCAGTAACTGCCGGAAGTCTTCTTTTGAGTTTTCAACAATCTGACCTTCACGGTAAGCCGGGCCGTCCCAGATACGGGAAGAGTCCGGCGTGCCAACTTCGTCCATATAGATCATTTTTTCTTTACCACTGGCATCGGTGACATAGCCGAATTCGAACTTGGTATCGACAAAAATCTGATCCAGTTGAGCCAGGGCATCACTGATCACGCCAAAACCTTGTTTCAGCAGCGTTTCGTAATGGTCTATGTCTTCAAGTTTACTGAAGTTGAAGGCTTTGAAATTGTTCAGCAGATCGTTGCGGGTGACATTGACATCATCAACCGCAGGCACACCCGGAATACCGTGCAGGATGCCTTTTGTAGATGGGGTGATCAGTAACTCTGGCAGTTTCTGATCTTTTTGCAGACCATCCGGGACTGCAATGCCGCAAAACTCACGGTCGCCATTGGCATATGCGCGCCACATTGAACCCGTAATATACTGACGACAAATGGCTTCTACTTTGATTGGACGCGCTTTCTGCACTATCCAGACGAAGGGGTGCGGGATATCCAGAATATGGCTGTCTGCCAGACCCTGCTCACGGAACAGGCGGAACCAGTGGTTTGAAATCGCATTCAGGGCGGCACCTTTTCCCGGAACGCCTTTCAGGCCGCCTTCACCGTGCCAGATACAGTCGAATGCAGAAATGCGATCGCTGATGACCATAATTGCCAGCGGGGCATCCGGGCTGACATCATAGCCTTTCTCCTGGATCAGGCGGCGGCTGTCAGCTTCAGTCAGCCAGTAAACGGAGCGTACTTTACCGCTGTGAACCGGCTGGTCGGTACGGATTGGGAGATCATCATTTACAGCGAGAACTTGATCAGCAAGGCTCATGGTGAAGTTCCTATTTCAAGAGTCAATTCGATGAAAATTACTGGCAGGGGGCGAAACCTCCTGTTGGCGAGGCAGATAATAGCAGAAGTCATTTTGCCTTTCAGCAAAAAAGCAAACGTTTGCCTTGGTGTTTTTCTGACTGATGGTTAATCCGGCAATCCCTGAAAATTCAGCAGAAATCGCAAAGACAGAGCAGAGGTTCGTGTATGGGACGAAATTATGGCAAAATCGCGTCCCTTCATCTTTCAGGCCACGGCGTATTCAACATGCATTTTACTTCTGAACAGCAGCGTTTTATTCAGCATGAAGAAGGAAATGCCTTATGTATTGCCGGTGCAGGCACAGGTAAAACAACGACGCTGGTTGGCCTGATTCAGTCACAGCTTCTCAAGCGGCCAGCCCAGGAAATGCTGGTGCTGATGTTCAACAGTGATATCCGGCGTGACTTTCAGCGGAAGCTGGCGCAGGCGGGTGTTGAACAGCCTGTGCCCGTGCATACCTTTCACAGTTTTTGTCTGAGTGTGCTGAACCAGTCCGGTTATCTGGCGGAATCGGGCTTCAGAGTCGATTTCAACCCGGGTGAAAACGATAAAAGTCTGGCAAAGCAGGTGCTGCGACAAATGGCCGGCAAAGAAACGGCTTACAGCAAGCAGCAGCAACTGAAAGAGCCGAAAACGCTGGAATTGCTGCTGAGTTTTGTGGGGCTGGTGAAAGCGCATATGCTGCCACCGGCTGAAGTCTTTGCGATGGCCGGAATTAACAGCGATTACCGTTTTATTCTGCAGGCTTTTCAGGCCTTTGAGCATTTACGGCAGGCACAGCGGTTGCTGTTTTTTGACGATTGGCTGGTCACCGTGGTTGGTCTGCTGGAACAAAATATCAGCCTGAGGGCGCGTTATCAGCATCAGTGTCGGCTTTTGGTTGTGGATGAATTTCAGGACATCAACAATGCACAGTACCGCCTGCTGAAACTGTTACTCGGGGACGGCTGCCAGCTGGTGGCTGTCGGCGATGTGGATCAGTGTATTTACACCTGGCGGGGCAGTGCGCCTCAGTTTATGCTCAACTTTGAGCGGGACTTCGCACCTGCGACTGTCTATACCCTGTCTCAGACCTTTCGTTTCGGGCACAGTCTGGCCTTGGCTGCCAGTCATTTGATTGCACATAACCAGGCCCGTTTTTCTGATTTTCTGACGGTTCCTTCGGAGGCTGTGTCAGATACGCAGGTCAGCCTGACTGGTTCGCCACGTCAGGTCGGAGAAATTGTGACCGCAATACAGACACACCTTGAGCAAGGCGGCAAGCCGGGCGATGTGGCGATTCTGGTCCGGCGCTGGTCCCAGACGTTGCTGTTTGAACTGGCGTTTCTCAGCAAACAAATTCCATACCAGATGCCAGTGCCGTCTGTCCTGGCCAACAGCAGGGAAGTCCGGTTGCTGATGGAAGTCATGCAGCTTGCTGTGGGACGTTTTGAACAGATGGCTGATCAGGATCGTTCGACGCTGATGTTCAGTCTGATGTCGTTTCCGCATTGTTATGTGCCGAATAAGGAACTGAAACCGCTGTGTGACCAGCTGGCGAAAATGAACAGCAAGGCCTGGACCGGGTTTGCAGAACGTCATGGTCAAGCGAACCCGAATCTCAAACTGGACAATCTGATTGAGCGGCTGGATTTACTGGGGCGTCTGCAACGCAAAGGTAGCCAGAAGGCGTTTGACGTTTTTGAGCAGTATCGCCGGGAAAGCGGGCTGGACAGCTGGATATGGAAAACAGAAGCAACAGCCAGTGAAATCGAAGAAGCGATTGACCGGCTGGATGCGGTTTCAACCGTACTGGAAACGATGGACCAACGGTGTGAAAAAGCGCTGCAATATTTCGAATTTTATTCGGCTCAGTCCAGACAGGTCAGTACGGAGCGAAGCGCACAGCCAGCGCAATCCGAAAGTATCCAGGTGACCACAATTTTCCGGGCAAAAGGATGTGAGTATGACCGGGTCTATCTGCCGTTTTGGGATAAAGATGCGTTCCCTTACCGTAACCCCGCGGCGACAGACATGAAAACAGATCAGGAAGAAGAGCGACGTCTCGCTTATGTGGCACTGACCCGTGCGAAAGATTTTGCCGCTGTGTATTACACAGATACAGAAAAAAAAGGGAAGCGCAATGCCAGCGCTTTTGTCAGAGAAGCGGCGATCGAACTGGCCGGAAGCATCGGGCCGTTGTTATACCAAGCCGGAGATTTACCTGCAGCCGGGACGCCAGTGACAGAAAAATATTATGCGAGGGTGGGGCGGACAGAAGATGTGCCTGCTCCGAAACAGCCAGAGCAAGCCCGGAGTGATACCAGCCGGGTTGCGGTGAACCCGGGTATCGCCGGATACAGTTATCGCTGGGCGATTGAACAGCCGTTACCGGAGAATGCTGAAAAAGTGATTCGTTCACTGGTCAGAACGAAAAATGCCCGATATCTGGACACTGAAATCACCCGTTTGCTGCGAGAACTGGAAAAAGCGCAGTCCGGTAAGCAATCTGTGCTCGAAAAACGCCTCATTGCTGTGGCGCATGCGCGTCGTCAGGCGCTTCGCTGAGCTGTAACACCTGCAGTTTTCGTTGTAACTGATGCAGCATGACGGATGCATCAGGCTCAGTTGCGTTCAGCCCGGAAACTAAAGTCATGAAGTAACAATCCATCATCACGGCAGCCATATCCGGGTTGTGGTTCTCTTCCTGAGCAAAAAGCTGATGACGAAAGGCATCCAGCTGCTGCTCAAATTCTTCCTGCTGCCAGATTAATTCTCTGAATAACTCCCGGCTGAAGTCGGCTTCACTGCAGTAAAAAGCGTACAGATGGTTTGCGTAGTGGATGAGCTTTCCTTGCGGGTGGGTATCGGGTTCTTCAGCTTTCGCATTTTTCAAAACCATATCGATTTGTTGCATCAGCCCTGCTTTGAGCAGCGAGAGCTTGGATGGAAAATGGCTGAATACAGTCCCGGCTGCAACGCCAGCCTGTTCCGCAATAAGACGAGTGGTCGTGTCCTGATACCCGGTTTGACGAAACAGCTGCCAGGCTGCCTGTAAAATTTTAAGGCGGGTTTGTTCTCTTTTATTCATCTGTGGCTGTGCCCGGTTAAGATCCTGCTTTTGCCACCATAATAACGCATCGGGAAAAAAGTATCAGTGATACCCTTGAAAATTGAGCGCGCTCAAATTAGCATAAATGAGCGCGCTCAATTTTATTTCAGGGGTACAGATGATGATGAACACAATCTTTTTCTTCAGAGCTATTTTGTTAACGGTACTTCGCTATACCGTATATCTGCCTTTTCTGGCGTTCTACTGTTTTGTTGTGGGGCCTGTCGTGGGGGGAGTCTTATTAGTCGGCGGTGTTGCGTTTGTATCTTTGATCCTTGGCCCGAGCACGGCAGTGACTGAGCTCAGAAAGGCTTATGGTGAATCGGAATCCCGTCCAGCCGCGGTACATCACTAACGAAGAGGTGTGCAGCACCTCAGTTTAAGAGTCAGCCATGCGGAAGCATGGCTTTTTTACGGCCCCCGACATTTATGAACCATTCCTTAACGGTCGCTTTTTTATAGGGTTAAAGCGAAAGGAAGGGCTTGTTATGTGGATTCGGTGGTTGCTGATTTTGCAACTCTGCAGTTTTCTCTGTGCTTGTGCGTCATCCAAAATCCATTGGCGTGATATTTCACGTGAAGCAGTTTCAACAAATGAAGATCAGTTGTCGTTATGTTCTCAGCTCTATCAGGATGAGCAACAGATCCAACAGTGCAAGGTCGAAATGTCGGCTTTACTTCGTGCCAGACAGTTATGTCATGCCGACTCAAACCCTGCCTACTGTGTCCGGATGGCTGAATATACATGGCGGCATTATAAAGATCATGTGCTGACGGAAGTGCCGGATATCCGGCATGCGACTAGTTATCCGGTCATGTGCGGTTATCAGGAAAAGTTGGTTGTGCCTTGCGCAAAGGATAACTAATTCAATTAATTTCATCATAAAGTTTAATATCACCGTTCAGTGGGTCGTTACATCTAACTGATACATTCATCTGCCAGTGCAGATAGATGTTGAACGGTATAAGAATGGGCATAAAAGCCCAGTTAGTTGTGATGCTTGGCTGCCTTGTGCAGCCTTTTTTTGTTGCCCGGCCAGCATTGCCCAAACCCTGCACACCTGATATGTTTCTCGCTGCATATCATTTTCATCTGTCGTCAGATGAGATCCACAACTTCATGACTGCGCTTTCAGGGAGGAAGTATGCCGCTATCAGACTTGCTGCATGAGCTGGAAATTTTGGGTGAACAGAATGATGCGAGTGAAACGAACCGAGCCAAAAAACTGCTGAATATCACCCGTGACACAGGTGAGTTTCTGGCTGTCATGGTGAAGGCTTCCAAAGCGGAGCTGGTGCTGGAAATCGGCACTTCAAACGGATATTCCACGCTTTGGCTGGCATCAGCGCTTCCGGCATCCGGCAAAGTTGTGACGGTTGAAAAGCTTGCTGATAAAGCTCAGATGGCAGCCGAGAACTTTGCCCGCGCAGAACTGCAGGATCGCATTGTGCAGGTTCAGGCTGACGCCGGCGAATTTCTTCGTGGCAACCAGCAGATGTTCGATCTGATTTTTCTGGATGCTGATCGTTCATCATATCTGGCGTATGCAGATGACCTTTTAAGCCGATTGTCTTCAGGCGGGGTACTGGTGTGTGACAATGCCATGTCACACCGGCATGAACTGGAAGACTTTATGGCCTATTTAAGTACCAAAGACACGTTGACGTCTTGCCTGTTACCGGTCGGAAAGGGTGAATTTGTCGTCCACAAAGCCTGATGCTGCTGTTGAATCAAGGAATGAAACATGAAGTCAAAAGATATCGCCACAGCGTTGCTGGTTGTTCTGATTTGGGGCGTGAATTTTTCTGCGATTAAAATCGGTCTGGAAACACTGCCACCCATTTTATTTTCTGCATTACGGTTTGCTGTGGTTGCGTTACCGGCTGTCTTTTTTGTGCCTTTTCCAAAGACATCGGTGTTCAACGTACTTGGCGTCGGGCTGTTTCTCGGTGTATTGAAATTCGGGCTGTTATTTATCGCAATGAAAGCGGATGCATCGGCAGGTTTATCTTCCCTGATTTTGCAGGCGCAGGTATTTTTTACGATTGGCCTGAGCGTGTTGCTCTACAAAGAAGCGATCGGCAAGCATCATGCCATAGGAATCTTGATTGCGAGCACAGGCTTCAGCTTATTTCTGATGGAAAGTGGCGGAAATATCACTGTCCTGGGTCTTGTGATGATCCTTGCGGCTGCCTTCTGCTGGGCAATTGCGAACAGCATTATGAAACGTATGAAAGGGGTGAACCTGTTACATTTTATGGTCTGGGTGAGTCTGGTTCCGCCGGCTCCGTTGCTCGTCATTTCTTACTTCACAGAAACATCTGACCCAATTTCGTTATTACTCGCAGCAAAAACAGAGACCTGGCTGGCAATATCCTATGTCAGTTATATTTCGACCCTCCTGGCGTTTGCTTTATGGGGACACTTACTGAAGAGTTATCCTGCTGCCACAGTCACTCCTTTTGCCTTGCTGATCCCTGTGGTCGGGATGATTACAGCGGCTTTGCTGCTTGGTGAGCGAATGGCAGAATCAGAAATTTTAGGTGCGGGGTTCATTTTTCTCGGTCTGGCTGTGTGTGTCTTGGGAGGCCGGTGGTTCAGGGCTAAGGCTGAAGTAATTCCTGGTGAATCTTAGTGGGGTAAAAGACGGTCAGAAGGGGATGTCGTGGCCTGGAAAATAAAGAGAGTCCGATGAATCTGATATTTGAACGTCAGTATATGTTGCCTGCCTGGATATTCATCTGGATTATTGCATTGATTGTGTTCGCCGATCTGTTTTTTCTTCGTGCGCCACCCAGTACGGTGATGGTTTATTCCGCAATATTGAAGGATTCAGGAAAAGGCATACCTGCGAGTTAGGCATCGTTCAGAATAAGGTCCTGGTAAGAAGAAGTGTCGATGCGGGAAATTGTAAAACTGTCCAAAACAGGATGCCATTCTTTTAGAGCGATCATTGCTTCTTGAACGATGGGTCGATATGCGTGACATGAATAATAAGAAATTGTCTGGTTTTATTCTGGAAAACAGGCTGCTGACAGATATCTTATTTTGTCTGATGGCATTCATATTACCTTTCATGATGAAGATGAAATGGTTTGAGTCTTACCTTCAGACGATGAATGTATGCTTCCTCATTGAAGGGTTTGCGGCGTTTTATTTTCTAATTATCTTTATCAGTTAAAGGTGTTTCAAATGGAAACCATGATTACTCGCGCTGTTTCACTGAGGTGGGAAGGGGAACATCTGGCATCCAGAGCATTACTTTTTACCTTAGTTGAGAACCAATCACCGTACGCTCCACAGGCACATTTGCATATCGCCTGGTCCTATGACAATGAGGGAAAAGAAAAAGAAGCGGTCCTGCATTATGAACTTGCACTGGCAGGAGAATTGAGTGTTTTGGATCGATTCGAAGCATTGTTTGGATTAGCCTGTACTCATCGTTGTTTGGGAAATTATGACGATGCACTGGATTATTTTAAGCAAGTTATTGCAGAGTATCCTGATGCGGATGAAATAAAACCATTCTATGCGATGTGTTTGTATCATTTAGGCAGACATAAAGAAGCGATGGAAATTGTACTGAGGTTACTTGTCGAAAAAACAAACAGTCCTTCCATTAAGAAATATGAGCAGGCAATTCTGAGGTATGCGTCTGATCTGAATAGGAAATGGTAAGTGATTATTGAATGATATTCCTATTTGCATCATATGAATGGACAGAGAATAATTGCCAAAACTGATGAGAATCATGTATCCTTTTGCTTCCTGATGAAAGAGACATATAAACGGACGGATAAATCAGTTCAGTCAGCAGGAATTGGATGCAGTATATTTCATACAGATTGTGGTGTGCATTCAGAAGCTTTCAAGACGTATTTGTACTGTCATAAACCAATGCTAGGATGCTGCAATTCGTTTATGGCTGTCAGGAAAGCAAACAGGCTTTCATTGTGTTTTGGTGTGGTACAACTTATCGATACAACGGGTTGATGTCTGTCTGACAATGACCGGTTTCGTTAACTCTTCGTGCATTTTACGCCAATCTGAACAGAAGCCCTGTGTTTCATTCGTGATCGTGACGAAATTTTGACGTATTTTTGCGTTTATTTTTCGCCATATCGTGATCGATTGAATACGCTTAAGTTAATGGCTTGGTGACACCACGTCGCCAACCGCCGGAATTATAATAAGAAACTGAACTATGGTTCCTTGAGTGCGGGGCTGCAAAGCCCCGAATTTTTTTGGTTTCACCTCTCAGAACATCTTCTTTCATCACGCCTTCCGAGCGAAAGTGGAAACACTTAGATAACCCTGTGATTGCCCCTGCCTGAAAAGCTGTTATGTTGTTTCGATAGAGACTGACATGACCCGGGAGGAATGGAATCATGATGTTCATCAAATTTAATGTCTTTGGTCATCTGATGTCGGTTCAGCGCAAGGATGGGGAATGGTTGCTCTTCATGGAATCCGAGACTTCTCTGAGAGCCCGGGTTTATGATGTGGTCATTCCTTCAGATTTGCAGGAGTCAGAGCTGGCAGGTTATCTGGCTGATATTTATCATGAACAGGCCTCAGCTCAATATCCGGATGTTCAAAAATACTGAGCCTCACACAGTTCCAGCTGATGCTCAGCGTCACAGCGCAAACTAAATTGTATTTACTGAAATAGACATGCTTTTCTTCAGGCAATCAAAAGGAATCAGAATGCTTTTCCGAGAAATGACCTCTTCAGACTTCCAGCAATTCTGGCCCACGTTTCAGACCATCATTCAGGAACAGGAAACTTACGCGTTTGAGCCGCAAATGAATGTATCTCAGGCTTATGCATTGTGGTGTGAACAACCGCTGAGAACTTTTGTCTGCGAACAGGATGGTATGCTGCTGGGCTCTTACTACCTGAAAGCGAACGCGATGGGGCCGGGTGATCATGTCTGTAATTGCGGTTATATGGTGACTTCAGAGGCGCGTGGTCGGGGTGTGGCAAAAGCCATGTGTGAACATTCTCAGCAAATAGCGGTTTCGCTTGGATTCCGGGCTATGCAGTTTAATTCCGTGGTGTCGACAAATGAAGCCGCGGTCGCTTTATGGCAGAAACTGGGATACCAGATTGTCGGGACGATTCCTGGTGCCTACCGGCACCGGACTTTGGGATATGTCGATACGTTTGTCATGTATAAATCACTGTAATCAAAAGATGAAATGGAGAGAAAAATGTCAGGGATGACGGATTTACAAGCCTTACTTCGTTCAATGTCGCCACAATTGCGCCCGGAAGCCTATGTGTTTTGTAGTGTGAAAGGGGGTGTGGCTGAATATCTGGCGCTTTCGCCGATAGCAATGTTCAGAGAGCAGGAAGGACTGACGCTGGTTGTCACAGAGTCAGCCGCCGAGGCTATCGGGGCAGTCTCTGATACGACGTTTCGCTGTATTACTTTAACGGTACATTCCAGCCTGGAAGCCGTCGGACTGACAGCTGCTGTGTCTACCGCTTTGGCTGAGCATGGAATCAGTGCGAATGTGATTGCAGCGTATTACCACGATCATATATTTGTCCCTGCCGACAAAGCAGACAAGGCCGTGGCGGTTCTCACGGCTCTGGCTAATCAAAGTTGATCGCAGGATAAGCATTTGATTTTGTGCCTCAACACTTGCTGCTGAGGCACAGGAAGCTATATTTTATCGGCTGGTCAGCGTGAAGTCGAACTTCGTATTATCCATTCGTTTTACTGTCAGATTCGATGGGAAGGTTTCTGCTGGTGTGATGATCTCAACAATGCCATTGTGCGGATTGTACTGGAAATACATCGAACCATTGGCAATATATTCTCCGGTTGTCATGTCCCGAATATAAATGGCGCAAGTGACGATATCGCTATTCTCAGTGACTGGCAATAAACTATATTCCTGATCACCAGACCAGATTTGTGCATCACCAATATCATGCGCATTAAATGTCATCAGGAACTGACGAGGCTCACCCCCGGTCACATCAATCAACCGCATACTGATTGCAAAATGAGTATCTACTTCAGTCACCTGGAACTTTGAAAGTCCGCCCATTTCTTTAAGGCTTGGGTAATTGCCATAGGTGTAGCTGTTGAAAAAGCCTGAACCATCAGAGTGCTGGTAGCAGTTGACTTTCACCGGGTTAATGACTTTTAAAGATAAATATTTATCATTGAAGTTGTCACCATCGTGAAACGTCACATCATCTCCGAGCGAATAGTATTCAGGGGTACCCCCAAAGTTTTCTTCGCGATAAAAAGCCAAATCCGTTGTTTTGTTCATTTGTCCACCATTTATTGTCATTGTTATAAATAAAAGCCAACCCCAAATGTCAGCAAAAATAAAAATAGACGGGCAATTTTATTATGCAAATCACGAGTAATGATTTCAGATTCAGGTTTTGCCAGCCGGTGTTCGCTGTATGTGTCACCCGGACAAGGTGAACGTTGTCTGTATCTTCATCTGAATTTTTGATCTGTGTTCAGTTTTCAGGCATTGCAAAGTAGTCAGATTCCTCTTATTTTTTAGTTGATCACTTGATTAATGAATTGAAGGCTTATGTCCAGAGGAAGACCACAGGATCCGGAAAAGCAGGCACAGATGATGGCGGCACTGCTTGATGCTGCCGAACGTTTGCTGAACAGAAAATCATATAAATCCATCACCATACGCGAACTGGCGGCTGAAGCCGGGACGCAATCTGCGATGATCAGTTATTACTTCGGCAACAAAGAAGGGCTGTTTCTTGCGTTACTGGATCGTACCGGCGATATGCGTCAACGCAGGCTTCAGCAGGTGGCAGGCTTACTCGGCACGGAGCCGGAACGGGTACTGCCTGTGCTGGTGTCGACGATATCAGACATCATGACGGAAGAGCCATGGCTCATCAATCTGGTGAAAGATGAAGTGCTGGCCAGTGAGGGTCGGCTGAGAGAGCATTTTGTAAAAACATTCCCAGTCCGCATCGGCCATGCGTTGCTAACCATGTTTTCGGTCTTGCAGCAAAAAGGCATTTTACGGGCAGAGATTAATCCTCGTTTTGCCACTGCTTCCATGATCAGCCTGATGGCGTTCCCCATGATTGCAGAACCTTTGATTCAAGGCGTTCTGGGTGTGGATCGTCAGGTGTTACGTTCAGATGCATGGAAACAGCATTTAACCCTGTTATTGACCCAGGGGTTTGGCCACTTCCCGGCGCAAGGAGACTCCGATGAAATCCGCTAAAATTCGTCAGTTACTGAAAACGAAAGCTGTCGCGCCGCTGTTTATCGGCTGTGCCGTGATTGTCATGGTGACGCTCGTGATAACCCGGCCCCCGGTGAAGCATCAGGCGGTCGAGGTTTCGCCAACCGCAGTGTCTTACATTGAAGCGACGCCGTCACTTGTGCGTCCTCGTCTGACCGGACACGGTTTTATCGAACCTTCTGTGAAAGTCAAAGCGATTGCTGAAGTCTCGGGTAGGGTCAGCAAGGTCTCACCTTTGCTGAAGCAGGGCAGTCTGGTGAATCAGGGCGAAGTTCTGGTTGAACTGGATCAGGCCGATTACCTGCTGGCGCTGAGTCAGGCAGAAGCTGAGTTGGCCATTGCGAAGGCCAACCTGGCTGAGCTGGCACAGACAGACAAGACTCTGAAACGCCGTCAGACACTGATTCTGGATACGATGAAAGTTGCCAGACGGGAACTGGACAGAAAGCAAACGCTGAACCAGCGTGGTGCTCAGTCGGCTTCTCAGGTCGATGGTGAGCGTCAGAAGCTGATTCAGCTGCAGCAGGAACAGGCGTTGCTGGAAAATGAGCTGGCTGTCCTGCCAGCCAATCGCGAGGTCTTGATCGCCAGACAGACGGTTGCGGAAACTCAGGTGGCGCAGGCACAGCGAAACCTGGCACGAACCCGGATTGTCATGCCTTTCACCGGCCGGGTGACAGCGGTACAGGCGGAGCAGGCGCAGTTCATGCAGACCGGACAAGTTTTATTTGAAGCCAGCGGTATTGACCGAATGGAAGTCACGGCCCAGTTTCCTGTTGCGAAGCTGAAACCTTTTTTTCAAACCCTTTTTAGCGACAGAACACAATCGGTGAATGTGACGGATGCCCGTGTGTTCGGCACTTTGATTGCCCAGATGGGAATCGAGGCCGAGATTCGGGTACCCGGCTTTTCTGAATCGTCCTGGACCGGCCACATTCTCAGTCTGGGAGAATCTCTGGACCCACAGTCGCATACGCTGGGCATCCGGCTGGCAATTGATCAGCCTTATCAGGATCTGACGCCGGGCAGTAAGCCACCTTTGCTGGATGGGATGCCGGTTGTCGCCAGCCTGGTCGGGACAGAAATCCGCGCACTGATCATTCCGCGTCATGCGTTGCATGAGGGATATTTGCTGATTGCAGATCAAGACTCAAAGCTGCGTCGGTTACCGGCCTCGCCAGATTTGACCATGCAGGATCTGGCATTATTCAGCCCGGATGCGATTCCGGCTGGTACGCCAGTAATCACCAGTGATCTCTTGCCCGCGATGGCGGGAATGCCTCTGGTCCTGCAGCAGGACGTGGCGTTGCAGCAACGTCTGTCTTCATCCTCAACTGAGCTGGTGAAAACGGATGGGGAGGGCAGACCATGATCCGGTTTTTTGCTGGTCACCCGACGGCAGCCAACTTGCTGATGGCGCTGTTTATTCTGGCGGGCCTGTATTATTTACCAACCCTGCAGAGGGAAACTTTTCCGAAGATTGATACCGATACGGTTCGTGTGACGGTGCCTTATCCCGGTGCTGGTCCGCGAGAGGTGGAAAATGGCATCTGCCGTCCGCTGGAAGAGGCCACCGAAGCCATTGTTGCCATGGACGAAGTGCAGTGTGAATCCCGGAACAGTCTGGCGATGATGACATTGACGATGGCGGAAGGTGAAGATTTCAAAGCATTTCAGGATGATATTCGTTCGGCTGTGGATGGTATCGATAGTTTTCCGGACGAAGCAGACACACCTGTGATCGAAGAAATGGGCCGGACAAGTCCGGTTGTCACCGTGGCTGTGACAGCCGATCAGCTGACGCGGCCAGAACTTAAAGCATTGGCTGAACAGCTGAAAGAGAAAATGCTGAGACAACCAGGGATTCCACTGGTTCGGATTGAAGGCTTTTCCACCCGGCAGTTGCGTGTGTCACTGGATCCTGAGCAACTGAGGTTTTACGGACTGTCACTGGAATCAATCAGCGCGAGCATTGCATCTCAGAATATCAATCTGCCGCTGGGGGATCTGGAGACCCGTCATCAGACGTATGATCTCAGTGTGGACGACCAGCGTGTGACGGTGGATGGTTTATCACGTTTGCAGATCCTCAGCGGGCAAACCGGCAGTCAGGTCCAGCTGGGAGACATCGCGACAATCGAAGAAACTTTCAGTCATCCGGAAGACTTTGCGCTGTTTAACGGGAATCCGGCCGCGTTGCTGAATGTCTCGAAAAATACCAGTGATGACAGTCTGGATGTGCTGGCTGCGGTTGAAGCATTTCTTGCCAGTGAACGCCAGCAATTGCCGGACAGCGTGCAGCTGACGCTGACTAAGGACAACACTTCCATTGTGGTTGATCGTCTGACAATGCTGATCGATAACGCCTGGCAGGGGCTTGTGCTGGTGTTCTTCAGCCTGCTGCTGTTTTTCAACCTGCGGTATACCCTCTGGGTCGTCGCCGGGCTGCCGGTCAGCTTTCTGGCAAGCTTTTTCTTTTTGTCGGCGCTGGGGATCACGCTCAATATGATGAGCATCGTTGCACTGCTGCTGGCACTGGGCATTCTGATGGATGATGCCATTGTGATTGCCGAGAGTATTGCTGCGCAGTCCCGGCAGGGGAAATCGCCACTGGCTGCGGTCACTGCAGGCGTTTCCATGGTTGCCCGGGGCGTGCTGTCCTCTTTTTTAACCACGGTTCTGATTTTCGGAGCGCTGTTGTCGATTGAGGGCGATATCGGGCAGATCCTGCGGGTGGTCCCGTCTGTGTTACTGATTGTGATTACGGTCAGTCTGATTGAAGCATTTCTGATTTTGCCCAGTCATTTACATCATACGTTGACGCATGAAAAGCAGCAGACACACAACTGGTTCAGGCAAGCGGTCGATCGGGGTTTCAGCCGTTTGCAGCTTGCTACGGGTGAAGCTGTTCACAAGGCGATGCAGTATCGTTATGCAGTGATTGGCGGCAGTATTGCGTTATTCATTTTGTCCGTTGCAATGCTCGCCAGTGGTGACCTCAAGTTTCAGGCGCTGCCGGAGATGGATGGCGATGTGCTGGAAGCAAGGTTGATCCTGCCTGCCGGTTCGCGGCTGGAAGAGACGGAATCTGCCGTCGACACCGTGCTTGGTGCGTTGACTCAGGCCAGCGAGTCGTTGAATCAGCAGGAAGTTGCGCCTCTGGTACAGGCAGTGACTGTGAGTTTCAACAAGAATGTGGATGCTTTCGAAACCGGAGCTCATCTGGCAACCATCAGTGTCGATCTGCTTACCGCTGAGCGGCGCAAGACGGATGTCGATACCCTGACTGCCGAATGGATGGCAGCGTTACCGCCAATGCCTGAGGTGACGAAAGTCATTTTCACCGAACCTGCGATTGGTCCGGCAGGCCGGGCCATCGAATTGCGCCTGCAGGGACGCGATGCCGCTGTTTTATCAGAGGCTTCATTTGCTCTGCAGCAATGGCTTCAGGGGTATGACGGGGTTTATAACGTTTTTGATGATTTAAGGGCCGGACGTCCGGAGCTGCGTCTGACACTTAAACCGGCAGCCCTGGCGGCCGGGGTGAAGGCTGCGCAGGTCGCAAGTCAGTTAAGGCAGGCCTTTTATGGTGAGGAAGTGGATCAGGTTTATCAGGGACTGGATGAGGTTGAAATCAATGTTCAACTGGATACCCGGCAATCGGCCAGTCTGGAAACGCTGGAATATTTTCCCATCATTCACCCGGTCACAGGCACACGGATTCCGCTTGCAAGTGTCGCAGATATCCATTTTGAACGGGATTATTCACGCATCAACCGAATCAATGGTCAGCAGACTGTCACCATTTTCGGTGCCGTCCATACACAACACACCAACGCACAAGCCGTTGTCACCGATACATTCGCAAGATTTCTGCCCGAATTGCAGGCCCGGTTTCCCGGGTTAACGATGACGGCGGAAGGTGAAATGAAAAACAGCAGGGTGACCCAGATGTCATTACGTTCTGGTTTTCTGGCCGGATTGGTCGGGATATTCGTTTTGCTGAGCATACAGTTCAGAAGCTATGCCGAGCCTTTGATCGTCATGCTGGCGATTCCATTGTCACTGATTGGTGTGATCGGCGGACACATGCTGATGGGTTACCCGCTGACCATGCCAAGCATGGTGGGCTATGTGTCACTGGCCGGGATTGTGGTGAACAATGCCATATTGCTTGTTGAATTCGTAAAAGCGAATGCCGGTGAGGGACTGACACTGCACGACGCCGCAAGAAAGGCCAGTGAGGAACGGCTCAGGGCAATGTTGCTGACCTCGACAACCACCATCGCAGGTATGCTGCCGTTGCTCTTTGAGACCAGCCTGCAGGCGCAGGTCATGATCCCGCTGGTGATCAGTATTACCTTTGGATTGCTGGCATCCAGTGTCCTGGTATTATTTGTCGTTCCTTGTCTGTACGGCGTGCTGGAAGATATTCGGGAACATCAGGCTGCCAGGCAGACGCCCCTGGCTGATCTCCTGAAAAATTGAGAGATGCAGCCCATAAGGCATGGATGCTTATATTTTTTAAGCAATTTCTAAAGTAGCTTCGAAGCGGGTGAATCTGTTGTCGCCAAACGGGGGCAACAAATGTCACTGGCATCGGCGATTTGTGTTTTGTCACAGCTTCCTGATTCACAGTCGCAGCCAACCGTCGTTTTGATCTGCTTCACAATCTGCATATTATTGTCGGAATGACAGGATCATCCGTGATTATGACAGACCATTTCCTCTTTTTTGTCAATGGGATAAGGTGTTGAGCATCGGATAGAATATTGATGTATTCTTGTTCAGTTCACGAGGAAAGCATCATGGGTGTCACAATTAGCGCTGATGGTCTGAGTATTGTTCATCAAGGTTCGGGGGGAGAAGCAAATGCCTCTGTGCCGGATGTCTGCATGACCACTGTGGGTCCATCAGTGGTTCCGATTCCTTATAGCAATCATGCAAAAGCTGCCGATCTGGCTGACGGAACCAAAACAGTGACTGCGGATGGCGGGAACAGTATTGCGCTGAAAGGCAGCCAGTTTGCCAGCAGTACCGGAGATGCCGGCGGTGATAAAAAAGGGATGGTCTCTGGTACAACGGAAGCTGAGGCGAAGTTCACATCGGCATCGGCGACGGTGAAAATTGAAGGTGTGGGCGTCGCGCGTAAAACCGACATGATGACCATGAACGCAGGAAACACGGTGTGTTTTGGCTGTGAAAATCCGTCGGTCACGGTCCAGCCTGAGGAAGACACCACCCATGCGTTGCATATCGACTGTCGCTATCCCTCCGGTCATCCGCTGGCAGACGCACCGTTTCAGCTGAAAGACGAGACCGGCGCTGTACTGGCAGAAGGGACACTGAACGGTCAAGGCAAAGTGATTGTCGATGGCCTGCCCACGAAAGCCTGCACCATTGAATACGGCGAAGCACCGGCACCTTTTCAAATCATCTATCCACGTCCGGCCAACCCGGGCCAAGAGACACTTGAAGACGACGTGTTCTTCGATCGCGCTTCACAAATTTGTGTGCCATTTTGGGTACAACGAGGGGATATGCAGCAGCGCCTCTGGGGATATGTGGGGGAGACACTGGCCGACAGTTTGGATTTTCGCCAGATGCTGGAAGTGGAAATTCGCGCATCTTTACCGCTCAATCCCAGCCCCGGACAGGTTGAAAACATCGCGTCCCGGCTAATCAACTTCTTTGATCAGCAAAAGATTCCGGAAGCAGAAGTCCTTGGTCTGATCAGCACCCTGATGCCGGTGCTGGATGAACACGGCATCTTATTCGAATTGTTTGTGAATTATCATCAGGATGAATCCGGGAACAATCTGCTGGCCTCGATGCGTCATCTGGGGACGGGGAATCCGGTCGAATGGCTCGACAATCTGGACTGGGAGGCAGCATCAACCCTGCTCAGCCGTACCTGTGTCGACATTCTGGAAAAAACAGATGCACGGCTCGGAACCATCCTGCACCATGCGAATACCAGGGGTTACACCTATATTTCTGATTCTCTGAAGGCGCATCGTGACGCAGTGAGCACTGTGCGTCGCACATTGCCGGATGATGTCTCAGCGGCCATGAAGAGCCTGAAACAAAAAATCACCACCATTCGCGGTAAAGGCGAAAAGGTGATGGTGGTGCCGACCAACAATCAGCGTACCACGCAAGGGGGCAGCATCTCGGATGTCGTGCACTCGCTCAAATCCATGCCTGCGCCGCTCGCTATCAATCTCACATATGATGATATCGAGCTTACGCCTGCGGGGTATGTGCCTTACAGTGTGATGTTCGCCAATGGTGAAAAGCTGACCGGGAAACTGGATGCCAGCGGTCGTGCTCTGCTGGTGGGTGTGCCGCAGGTAGGGGCTGAGATTGAGTTTGGCCTCAAAAGTGATGCTGAAAAGGCCGAAAAAGCGCTTGAGAAACTCACCAAGCAAGTGCCGGATTTGCTGAGCGGTGTGCTGGACGACATGGTGAACATTGCCCGCCGTCAGGCAGCGGCAGCACCAGCCATCGCCCAGGATAACTTTGCTGTCCTGCAGGCATCGGTAGAAGCTGAACTGGACGAACTGAAAAGCCGTCAGGATGCTTTCGATGATTTGTCTTTCCTGGAGCAAAGCTGGTCGTATGCCAAAAACGCCGGGATGGGGATCAGTACCGGGGTGACAGAATATATTCCGGACTTTGGTGAGTTCGGTGAGCTGATGGACGCGGCAGATATCGGCATTGATGCGCTGGTGATGGCTATCGCGACTGGCGATATTGATGTGTTACAACGTCAATTGCAGCAGGTTGACCGGGCAAAATTGGGCTTGCAGCAAGCCAGTATGGCAATGGAAATTCTGCTGCTGTTATTGTCTGATCCGGACACCCGTGAATATCTTGCTAGTTTGCCCCGACGCTTCATGGAAGCAATGCCGCCCGATGAACTGACCCGGTTTGCGATATCTCAGGCAACTCAGAAAGGCATCGACATCGCCGCAGTGACCGGCGGTACAGCGCTTGCCGGGGCCGTCAGTGGCGGGATTGGTGCCCCGGTTGCCGCAGCCGCCATCTCTGGCAGTGTCTCCGTACGAAACGGCGCCAAAGCACTGGAGGGACTGGTTGACGTGCTGATGAAAATCGCCGACAACAAGAAACTTATGCTGAATCATCATGAGAAAAAGCGACATGAAAAAGATAATGAGACGAATCTGCCCAAACAGTGCCCGATTTGTAAGAGAGAGAAATGTGGGAATAGAAATCGTTTGAAAAAAGGTCAGGGTGTGACCGAAAGTAAGAATTATAAGGAAAATATGGCGAAAAACTATCCAGGCGGTTTTCCATCCACGCACCCATGGTTTGTTGGTCGTTTCACTCTTGCTGTGCATCATGTTATACCTATTGAGGCGGTGAAAAAAGATCGTCAATTTATTAAAGCATTTGATCAATTTAATTTTGATATTAACACGGTAGATAATTTAGTTACATTACCCATGACACCATCGCTTGCATGTGAACTCGGTGTTCAGCGGCACCAAACTAATCATATGTATGGTATAGCATTTGAGGGTAATCCAGTTGATTTTACAACTGTGAAAAAGTTTGAAATTAGTAAAGATTCAGTAGGACTTAACAATTTTGCTGAAAATACTGTGGAGAATAAGCCATACTTGGTTTACCCAAAAGCAGCAAAAAAAGAAGCACTAAAAGTTTTAGATTTAGTGAAAAAAGGAAGGTTTTGTAAGCCACCACTCTCATCTGAAAAAGCTCGAAAGATGTTCGCAGAACAAATGAGAGAAAGAAGCAAAGAAATATTAGGGTACATCCATGGTTTTACTTGGACAATTGATTGGGATAGCAGAGATTATCACCCTAAGTCAAAAACAGGATGCAGTGGTGCTAAAAAAATAGGGAAAATATCATTTAAAGATAATAAAAAAGAAAAACGAACACATAATTGTCCATATCCTGATCGCAATCATGGTTTAGGCGTCGGGAAGTTTACTGGGAAGTTAGAATTAGGAAAATAATATGAAATATGATAATCAGTACTATTTATTGACTGAAGATGCCAGTTCTGGCGCGTATATGCTCGCTGAGAGTGAAAAGTCTGATGAAGGACTTGAAGATTTGCTCATGATGCAGTCAATCAAGCGTCGTGTTCTTGGGCCGGGTCATGTTCATATTACGTTCGGTGATGATGGCAAGTATTCTCCTTGTGATTATCATGAAGTGCTGCCTGCTGGGTTAATTTCTGAGAAGCTGAAGCATGTTTTAGAAAGTTTTCATTTGCCGGGCGTTGATTTTTATCCTGCGCATATTGAAAATCGTGGAAAAGTCTGGAAAGACCACTACTTGGTTCATGTTTGGCAAAATCATCGCGCTTTACATCCCCAAAGATCGGTTTATCAAGGAACCTATGAGGATGATATGTTTATTTTAAAAAAGATATCATTAAATGAAGAAGTACTGGATCTGATTCCCTTACAAGAACGTTTGGTTTTTCGTTTAAATGAAGATCCTCAATACCTTTATCATGAGTCTGTGGTAGAAGCGCTAAGACTGGCTGATTTGACGGGTTTGAATTTTCTTCCGATTCAAAATTGGGGGCCGGATAGTGCATTTTCTTAAAAAGAATGGGTCAATTTGACCAGTTTGACCTTGTATTCACCGCCACGAATTGTGGCGGTTATCATAAATCATTATTTTCAACATGATGAACGATATAATGAAAAAAGTGGTTGAGTTTTTTGTCAGTTATTTTATCAGAAAATCTGATTTCAATCATTTTCTCAACGTATTCGAATTATTCAAAATGATCCTCATTTAGGGTAATAAGCATGAAATACGACAGCCAGTATTATATGTTGGAAGAAAGTGGCGATTCTGCGAATTATATGTTAGATAAAATTCAAGGGTCCGATGAAGGTTTAGGGCGATTGATGTCGATATTTCCAATTCACAGAAGAGTGTTAGGGCCAGGACGTGTGGGCATTTCATCAGGGTGTGCTGCAACCTTTCAGCCTTGCGATTATCATGAGACCGCAGAACAATTGGTCTCTGAAAAATTCAGGCAATTTTTACTGCCATTTAATTTACCCGGTGTGGATTTTTACCAAAGCGATATTGTGAATGGCGATAAAGTCTGATCGGAACATTATTTCATGCATATCTGGAATAACTTTGAAGCGATTCATCAGCAGCGGAGTAAAATTACCGGAATCTATGTTGATAACAGATTTACGTTATTGAAACTTTCATTAGATGAAAAAGTGCTGGATCAAGTGCCATTAGAAAATAGATTAGTGTTCCGTCTGAAAGAAGATCCAACATTTCTCTTTCATGAGTCGATTGTTGAAGCGCTCAAAGCAGCAAACCTGAGTGGGTTAGGTTTTCGCCGTGTTGACCACTGGTCGATTGGTTCAGCTTTTGAAGACGATGATGATTTTTATGATGACTTATAGTTTGAGTAACGATTTTGTTATTGATTTGCCCCCACATGAGAGCTTTGATGAATAGAATCGATATAGATAAATGTGAAATAGAATAATCAAGGATAGTTGAGCTGCTGCCCAAAACTTCTCCGGATGTTTCAACATATCATGCATATTGGGTTATTGAGAATGAAATATGATGACCAATATTATCTGTTATTAGAAGATCAATTTTCTTCAAAGTATATGATTAAAAAAAACAGAAAGTCAGATGAGGGGATTCGTTTGCTTCGTCAACAATCTATAAAGCGAGAGGTTCTTGGCTTAGGATATGTTGAGATAACTTGTGGTGATGATGGTCAATTTAGCCCATGTGATTATCATGGAGTTATGCCATCTGCCTCGTGTCAGATAAATTCAAGACTATTTTGGGATCATATCATTTACGTGGTGTCGATTTTTATCCAACTTATATTGAGAATAATGGAATGACATGGAAAATATGCAACTTTGTGCATATTTGGAATAATTATAGAGCACTAAGTAAAAAACGTTCTGTCATTGATGGTACTTACGTTGATGATCGTTTTATTTTGAAGAAAATTTCATTGGATGAAGACGTTCTGGATAAAATTCCCTTAAATGAAAGATTGGTTTTTCGATTGAACGAAGATCCAAAATACCTTTACCATGAATTCGTTATTTCTGCTCTATCATCAGCAGGTCTGACAGGGTTTAGATTTGTTCGAGTGTCAGATTGGGGACCACATAGTGCTTTCAATATAGAGGCAGGGTGAGAGCACGTATGTTCACTTTTTTGAACACCTGTGAGTTCCCTCAGGCTGGTTGAGTAATTATTAGACACCTCATGCATTTCACACCTGTGGCAGATGGTTAAAAATCACTCTTGTTGTAGATCCCAACGTGCCTTTTATGTGGCGATTTTACAATTTGTTAACTCATGCTCTCACCCTGAATATAGAGGACACAGAAGATAATTTTTTTTGACAGTTTATAATGTTGAATAGATTCAATGCCGTTTTTTACAGTTACGAGTAGGCGGAACATGAGGGTTCATTCGTTTGAATGATTATGTCATTGAAAGAGCGTTTATCGATGGAGAGGATCCTTTTTGTTTCGTTCATCTTTCTGTTTACCTATTGGTGCGTTTGCATATATATTGCCTGGCTTCAGTATTTCGTGGAGTTAGTTGTGCGCACTTTGCTTTCCTTTTTCTTTTCTCTGATTTGTTTGATGTCTGCTCAGGTTGCGGCATCGCCCGAAAACCTGATTTTACCAAAATGTCAGCAGGAAGAAGTGGTCGAAACGCCGATTACATTTTTTCTGTCGAAAGAAGTGAAAGATGATTATTCTCCGTATGTGCGGGAGGGCATGATTCAAAGCTGGATCAACAGGGCCAACCAGATTCTGAAGAATTCTTGTGTGCCAATGCATCGCACCTTGCATCAGATTGTTGAGGTGGATGAATTGAATTTACCGGAATTTGAGAGCATCAATGTGGTTCATTCGATGCTGGAATATTATGATCCGGAATCCATCAAGGAAATGACCCGAAAACCGAATCATTATTATGGCGTTATATTCAGCAGTAAACGTTCTGAAGCCTTGCCGCCGGAGCATTGCGGGATGACAAATAACCGCGTCTTTCCGCAGTTTTTTACCCTGGATATGGCCTGCGATAAAGACACGCTGGAGCATGAACTGGGGCATCTGGCCTGGGCTCAGCATGATATCGATACATTTTCAGCGCAGACGGAAATGACTCTGGATGAGGTCATTGAAACAACCCCGTCGCACTTAAAGCAATTCTTCAAATTTTATGCTTTTGGTTATCAATGCGCTGGTAAGGGGACCATCATGTCTTACGCTGACGAGGTGCTGCCTGTTTATTCCAGTCCGGAAATTTCTTATCGCGGGATTCCCTGCGGAAACAAAAAGTTTGCTAATAATGCGTTACGTTTGAGAGAGTATGTAAGACATTTGCGTGCACGATTGGCGGTCCATTCAGAAAGTGTCATATCGCACTCTGAAGAAAAACCGCCCGTCACACAATAATGCATCCGGGAATTATCAATCAGGGAGAGAGGGGTATGGCAACAATTCGTCTTGCTTGTGAATGCGGGGAAGTTCAGGGGACTGCACTGGTGCCTGCGCCATCGTCTGGTAATCGTGTGGTGTGCTATTGCAAGGATTGTCAGGCATTTGCTGAGCAGTTGAAACCGGAAAGAATCTTAACCGCACATCGTGGCACCGCGATTTTTCAGCTCAGCCCTTCCAGCGTCCAATGGACAAAAGGGGCGGAACAGATTCGCTGTCTGCGTCTGACGCCGGACGGACTTTATCGCTGGTATGCCGGCTGTTGTGAGACCCCGCTTGCAAATACCCTGAAACCCGGTTTTCCATTCGTGGGACTGATTGAAACCGCGATTGTCCCTGAAGACAGAACTGAAGCGCATCTCGGACCGGTTCGCGCGCATGCTTATCCGCAACATGCTGATCCTGTTTTGCCGGAAGAAATTCTGCGGACAAACCGGGTCTGGCCAATGATGATCCGGGTGATGCTGAAAATTCTGGGCTGGAAACTGACGGGGAAAGGCAAACCGAATCCTTTTTTCAACCTGGATGGTCAGCCGAAGGTCCCGCCGGAAATCGTGAATAAATGAGTCAGATGTTGAAACAGGAAGCCGAACTGGCAGACAGACTGTCGCAGTGGCTGCGACAGGATGATCTGCGTATGTCGGTGTTAGCCGTTGTAGAATCGCTGAACTTACCGCAAGCATATGTCGGGGCCGGGTTTGTCCGAAATCTGGTGTGGGATCATTTACATGGTTACAACCCGCCGACATCGCTCAATGATGTCGATGTGGTTTATTTCGACCCGTCTGAGCAGACACAGGAAAAAGCCTGGCAAACAGAAGCACAGCTGAACCGTGAATATCCGTTTGTGGTTTGGCAGGTTCGCAATCAGGCACTGATGCACACACGAAATGGCGATCAGCCGTATACCAGCACGATGGATGCCATCAGTTATTGGGTTGAATGTGAGACGGCTGTCGCGGCCCGCAGTGTGGCAGGAGAACTGGATATTATTGCCTGCTTTGGCCTGACATCTTTGTTTGCCGGCTGCCTGACGCACAATCCACGTCGTCCGTTCACGGCTTTTCAGACAAGAGTGGCAGAAAAACAGTGGCTCGAACACTGGCCCGGACTGAAAGTCGTGGTGCCGCATCAGCCCGAAGCGCCAACGGTGTGAGCGCTGAAGGCTGACTTCAGGGCCAAATGTTCATCCCGTGTGTCCTTGCTTTCTGGTATCGCGTCTCTGAATCAATCCATCGACTGGGTGAAGTTTTGAAAAATTTTCCGGCTTATATCGAATTTTTTACCAAGATGGCCAGTGCCATTTTTACGCTGTTACTGGGCAAACTTTTATACGATCAGACGAATAGTTTGTGGGCATTTGCCACAGCTTATGGCGGCGAATTTTTAATTGTCACGCTCATCCAGCTTTATGCCGGATCTTTTGCGGACCGATATGCACCGGCCCGGATACTGATTGCCATTAATGCACTGAGTGTGTCTGTGTTTCTTTTTCTGGCGATGAGCTATGACGTGCTCTATTCGGTCAGTTTATTGATTGCTGCCGCGATGGTGTATGTGTTCCGGCCATTTTACCGGACGTCTCTGTTTGTTCTGGTCAGGGAAATTTCCGCAAAAGATGAATTGAAAGTGGTAAATGGGCGCATGACATCAGCGTCTCAGCTTGGTCAGATCATTGGTTTATCACTAACCGGGTTATTTTTATCCTGGTACTCTGAAATTGCCGTTTTTTATCTGATGACACTGATCTATGGGTTCTGCTTCGTGCTGAGCCTTTCCATCTATCGCCGCCGCCGTTTCAACACCACAGCGGAAGCACAGGAAAAGCCTCAGCAGCTAAACTGGCATGATTTTGTTGATTTCATCAAAAGTGACCGGGCTTTCAGTGTTCGTCTGGCCAGCAGTTTCTCCATTGCTGCTTCATTGGGAGGTTTTTATCTACTGCTGGCGCCGCTGGTGGCTGCAAAATTTTCTGATGATACCGTCTGGTTGTCGTGGCTGAGCGTCAGCTATGCATCGGGTGCGATTCTGTCCGGGATACTGATGAAGCAATTCCATCGGAGGTTCCAGTCACTTTCTTCCGATTTTCACCTGATGCTGAATCAGGGTATCTCTGCTGTTGCATTCCTGTGCTACGGGCTGTTTGAACAATTGCTGTGGCTGCCGGTAATGCTGTTTTGTTTTGGCGCTTCGACTACGTTTGCAGCGGTGAGTCTGTCTTCGTTTTTGCAATCAAGGACGCTCAACGGTGTTGCTGGCCGAACGGCAGCGGCCCAAAACATCCTGATTGCGGCGGGCAATACATTCGTTGCATTTTATTGTTCATACCTGTTTGACTGGTCGTTCGACGCTGCAGCATTAGGACTGGCATTGCTCATCCTGGTATTGATGTGCTTCTTCTTTGGTGTGTGCAGGTTATATCCGGAATCAGAAACAGAAGCGACCCGAACTCTGGCCACGGAATAAAGCTGAAGTCTGCCCGAAAAGGCTATCCGAGCCGTTGATGAGGGGAGATTGCTTCTTTCAGCAGACCTGTTGAACCTGAAAATAAGATCGTCAATTTAATGCTGGTAACCTTTTGTTCATTCAAGTTAATCTGTTCCCGGTCACAATTCAGGCAGTGATGCCGCAATGACGATAAAAGAGAGCAAGGGACAATGCTATGAAGATCGCCATCCTCACGTTTGACGGATTTAATGAGCTTGATTCACTGATAGCCTATTCCATTCTTCACCGGGTGAAAGGGGAGCACTGGCAGGTACAGATCACCAGCCCCACACCGACAGTCACTTCCATGAATGGACTGAAAATTTCCGCACAACAGCCGCTTGCGTATGCCAATCAGGCGGATGCGGTGATTCTGGGCAGCGGCAATTGTACCCGTCAGCTGGTTACCGATGAACATTTATTAAATGCACTTTCGCTGAACCCGGACAGACAGCTGCTGGCTGCCCAGTGTTCGGGCGTATTGTGGTTACCGGCATTAGGCATTCAGAACCATCAGCCGGTTTGTACGGATCTGACCACGCAGCCCTGGGCAAGGGATGCCGGACTGAAGGTACTGGAGCAGCCATTTCATGCCAGCCAGTCGGTTGCCACTGCTGGCGGATGCATGGCATCTCAGTATCTTTCAATGTGGCTGATTGCAAAATCTGCGGGTATCTCGTTTGCCAGAAATGCGATCCATTATGTTGCCCCAGTGGGAGAGAAAGAAGCGACGGTCAATCACTGCCTGTCTGTTATTGAACCTTATTTAGAGTAAATCATGGAAATCTATCAGGTATTTGGCAAGAGTGCGGATCGGGGCGGGAACATCATGGCTGTGTCGGATGTGGCCGAAAATCCGATGGACTCAGGTATTCCTGTGGTTGTTGTGATATCTGACAGCCACTGTGCCGATGTGCGTTTTCGCTTTTTTTATCCGGACTCGAAAGAAGCCCCAATTTGCGGACATGCATTGCTGGGAGCCGCCAGTCATCTGAAGTCATCCGTATTCTCGGTGGAAACCGGGACGGGGATCAGCCAGGTGCGAAAACAGGGTGATCAGGTGAGCGTCAGCATGGCGCCTTCTGTAGCCGTTCCGCCGAATTTTTCGGATGTGGCGGAGGCAGGTTGGTTCGGGTTATCACCCGCTCAGATGCTGGCACAAGGCATATTCAGTGCCGGAAAACCGAAATGGTGTATTGAGCTGGATAGTCTGGAAAGCCTCAATGCCGTTCATTTTGAGCTTGAAGCATTAGCTGCATGGAATCAGGGTAAAAACTTCAGCGGATATATTCTCTATACCCGCACTGAAGAAGGCATTTATGCCCGAGCGTCGAACCCGCTGTATAACATCCCGGAAGATCCCGCGTGCGCAGTCTGCTGTGCAGCTTTACCCTTCACGGATTTTCCTCAGGCGGTTCATATGGGATATCCGGCATATGACAATCTGATCCATCTGCACACAGAAGACGAAACGTTGTGGGTGGGCGGATATGTGTATCGCCGCAAAGGCGAATGAGAGTTGAAAAAGAGAACAGGGACGGTCACATGGAAGTCGCACCATTCATATCATCGGATTCAGTGAGTTCGCGGGAGAGGGTCAGTCTGAGGGAGATGACGATGGATGATTATCAGGCCGTGATGAATATCTGGTCTGAATCTGAAGGGTTATCTTTGCGGGATGCGGATTCACCGGAAAGCATTGGAGCTTATCTGGCGCGGAATCCGGGGACCAGTTTTGTGGCCGAACACCAGGGCAAGGTCGTGGGGACCGTACTGGCGGGAACCGACGGGCGCAGGGGATATCTGCAGCACCTGGCCGTTTCTGAGTCGCATCGTTCACAAGGGATTGGTCAGATGCTGATTGAAAAAGCCGTGGAAGGGCTGGCGGCGGCTGGTATTGCAAAAACGCATCTTTTTGTCTTTTGCGAGAATGAGGCGGCGCAGCGTTTTTATGAACGTCTGGGCTGGTTCGCTCGTGATGAAGTCCGGATGTATTCTTTTAATGCTTCAGACAATCAGAATGTCTGAACTTTTGATCCAGAGAACGGAAGGCTGAAGGTATGAAACAAGCCATAGTTCACGTTGCATTGTTGGTGAAAGACTACGATGAAGCGATTGATTTTTATGTGAATAAGCTGAAATTCGAATTGATTGAAGACAGCTATCAGCCAGAGCAGGACAAGCGCTGGGTGGTGGTTTCTCCGCCGGGTTCTGACGGTGTTGCACTGTTGCTGGCCAGAGCTTCCAAACCCGAGCAGATGGATTTTATCGGTAATCAGTCCGGCGGGCGCGTCTTTCTGTTTCTGAACACGGATGATTTCTGGCGTGACTATGAACGTATGGCCGCTGAGGGCATCCGTTTTGTACGTCCGCCAAGCGAGCAGGAATACGGCACGGTTGCGGTGTTTGAGGATTTGTACGGTAACCAGTGGGATTTGTTGCAACTCAATCCTGATCATCCGATGGCAACACGAGGCAGAACGAAACCATGATGCAAGATATTCATGACTGCGTGTCCTTTATGCTGATTCGCGATGAAGAGATACTGCTGGAAAAACGTAAACTCACCAAAGCGGTCGACCCGGGTTTAATGGTGATACCGGGCGGACATGTCGAAGCCGGTGAAACGCTGGAAGAGGCCTTACACCGCGAAGTTGAAGAAGAACTTACCGTTACGCCCGTTCGTTATTTTCCGTTGTGTACGCTGTACCATCCAACGCTGGAATTGCAGCGGTTGCACTATTACGTGGTAACTGATTGGACCGGCGAGATTACGGCCCAAGAAGCTGAAGCAGTGATCTGGACGTCTTTACAGGAAACCGCACCGGCAACCATTGCTGCGGATAACATCGCGCTGGCGGAATATCGCCGGGTCGTTTTGCCGATGCTGGCCAATGCCGGATAGAGTTCGGAGAGAGACCTGATAGAGAAAAGAAACCAAGTCAGCACAGGGTTTGAAACCGGATTTTCAATTGAGGGGGAGTATGCGGATGGCAATCAGGCAGATGACAGCTGGTGATGTCGGACAGGTTGAAGCGTTGGTCAAAGCATCGTTTATGGCTTGTGTTGCGACCAGCTTGCGCCCGGCAGGGATTCAGACCTTTTTCAAAGTTGCATCGAAGGAAGCATTGTTACTGCGTCTTCAGGAAGACAATCTCATACTGGTGTATGAAGAACAGGATGTGATTACAGGCATGGCTGAACTGAAACAGGGCGCCCATTTGTCCATGCTTTTTGTTTTACCAGAGTGGCAGGGCAAGGGGATTGCCCGGTGTCTGTTGCAGTCACTGTTGCCATATTGTCGGCATCCGGAGCTGACGGTGCGTTCCTCACTGAATGCGGTCTCTTTTTATGAATCTCAGGGCTTTCAGAAAAATGGCGGGCCTGCTGAACTTGCAGGCCTGCGCTATCAGCCTTTGTCGTTTGCCGTGCCGGAGACTACAGCGCCTGAAGGTCGCTCTTCTTCAGCGCTTTCGCAAAAGTCACAATAGGTGAATCTGGGCGTTCATCCTTTCGGATCAGGGCCTGCCAATGGATGTAAAGGCCCTGTTTTGTCACTTTGGCGGTGCTTAAACCGCCGCCCTTCAGATAAGGTTTGACAACCCAGGTCGGCATAATGGTGATGCCTGTGCCCGTTCTGACAAATTCAACAACCGCCTCGGTCACCCCTGCACGAATCACTTTAGGGGGCAGCAGCTGGTTTGGGCTGAACAATTGCTCATACTCCCGGCCGGGTCCGGGCGTCGTATGGTAGGTAATGTAGGTATTTGAGGCGATATCCTGCGGTGTGAGCCAGGTTTTGCCGGCATCCGGGTGTTGGTCGGGCATAACGGCCACCATTTCGTCCCGGAACAATTTGAAAGTGCGGAATCCGGTTTGGGTAATCGTGCCGGAAACAATCGCGAGATCAATCGTGCCATTGCGTAACGCGGTAAACGGGTCAAGGGAAACATCCGGAATGATTTCGACGGCATAGCTCGGATATGTTTCGCCAAACTGTTTGATAAAAGGGGGCAGCCAGTGATATCCCCCGAACACTTCATTGCCGACACGAATGACATGTTCAATACCGACCGATAGCTTATCGATATCATTTTCAGCCCTTTCCAGCTCACTGAGCACGACGGATGCGGATAACAGCAGCCGCTGGCCCGCGCTCGTCGGAATCAGTTTTTTATGTTGCCGGTAAAACAGCTCGGTATTGAGCAATCTTTCTGCTTCCCGGATCCGGTGGCTGAGCGCCGACTGAGTGAGCCCGATTTCGCTGGCGGCTTCTGACACACTGCCTGCTTTTGCCACAGCCATAACCATTTGTAAGTGACGGGTACTGATTTTTGTCGCCATATCGTATGAAAAAAATGAATGGATTTTGATTATTTTATGAAATTTACAGGCAAAAAAGCGTTTCGTAAACTTGTTAATGAAAGGTTAAGTGACCTCTGATAATAAGGACATATGCTATGAGTGAAGTGGATAAGGCACAGGACGCGCCAAAGCTGAAAGTGGATCTGGCCAATGAGAAAGTGCATTGGGATCAGGACATGAGCTATGGCCAGTATCTTGCCCTGGAGCCGTTGTTATCCTGCCAGCACCCGGTCACGGAACAACATGATGAAATGCTGTTTGTCATCATCCATCAGGTTTCTGAATTATGGATGAAACTGTGTTTGCATGAAGCTTATGCGGCGGTTGAGAATATCCGTCAGGATAAACTTCGTCCGGCGTTCAAGATGATGAGTCGCCTCACACGGATTCAGTCTCAGATGCTGAATGCCTGGGAAGTACTGGCGACGATGACGCCGGCAGATTATGCCAGTTTCCGCGATGAGCTGGGGCAGAGCTCCGGGTTCCAGTCATATCAGTACCGCGAACTGGAATTCCTGCTGGGGAACAAGAACGAAGCCATGATTCAGGCCCATCGCGCTCATCCGAAATATTATGATCATCTGAAAACTGTGCTGCATGCGCCAAGTATTTACGACGTCACCCTGCAGTTGCTGAAAGATCGCGGATTTGACGTGCCGGATTCCCATCTCAATCGTGACTTCGCACAGCCCTATCAGTCTAGTGAGGCCGTTGAGCGTATCTGGGCTCAGATTTATAACCACAGTAACGAATACTGGGATCTGTACGAGCTGGCAGAAAAGCTGGTGGACATGGAATTCAATTTTCAGAAATGGCGCTTCAGCCACATGAAAACCGTGGAGCGCATCATTGGCTATCGTCGCGGAACGGGCGGTACGTCCGGGGTGAAATACCTGACCAAAGCGCTGGATTTGCAATTCTTCCCTGAGTTGTGGTCGGTCCGTACGTCGATTGAAGGGCCGAAACATGATTAAGATTTGGGATATTTCGCAAACGTTGCGAAAAGGCTTGCCAGTCTGGCCGGGAGATACCGAGTTTTCTTCGCATTTTCACTGGGAAATGAGTGCCGAGTGTCCGGTGAATGTCGGTCAATTTACCCTGTCGACCCATTCGGGCACGCATGCGGATGCGCCGGTTCATTATGATGCCAAAGGGAAAACCATGGCAGCGGTCAGCCTGGAATATTACATCGGCCCCTGCGTGGTAGTGGATGCAACTCAGGCGGTTGGGTGGGTGAAACCGCAGGACATCATCAGCCAGTTGCCGGATCAGCTTGAGCGGGTCATTCTGAAAACCTACTCGCAATTTCCGCACAACCAATGGGTTACTGATTTTACGGCGGTGGCTGCGGAAACCATCGATTTACTGGCAGAACGGGGTGCGTGCCTGATTGGGATTGATAGCCCGTCACTGGATCCGCAGACGTCTAAATCCATGCGTGCGCACCATGCCGTCAGGCGCCATGGGATGGCGATTCTGGAAGGGCTGGTTTTAGATGATGTGCCCCCGGGCGATTACGAGCTGATTGCACCGCCACTGAAGCTGGATGCGCTGGATGCGTCTCCGGTTCGGGCACTGCTGCGCAGTGTGGTGTAAGGCATCATTTCAAGGAGTAAAGTCACATGCAAACACTGGACAGAGCCTATTTTGAATCGCTGGATCAGGTTGATCCGCTGGCTGAATATCGCGGGCAGTTTGAGCTGCCGGCAGGCCATATTTACCTCAACGGGAACTCGCTGGGCGTCTTGCCGAAAGCCGCAAAAGAAAAAGCCCGGGAAGTGGTGGAAGAACAGTGGGGTCAAGGCTTAATCCGCAGCTGGAACACCCATGACTGGATTCATATTCCGCGCCGTGTCGGGGACAAGATCGCCGGTCTGATTGGGGCTGAACCGGGTGAAGTGATCGTGGCCGATTCGACATCAGTGAATTTGTTCAAGCTGGCTGCCGCTGCGGTGAAGCTGAATGCCGGTCGCAGCAAAATTTTGTCTGAGCCCGGTAACTTCCCGACAGATTTATATATTCTGCAGGGCCTGGAAAGTTTCATGGATGGCAAGGTACGCCTGGTCACAGAGTCCCGCGACCGCATCATGGACGCGATTGACGAAGAGACCGCCGTGGTGGTGCTGACTCATGTGCACTACAAAAGCGGTGCGATGTTTGATATGGCGGCAATCACGGCCAAGGCCCATGAAAAAGGCGCACTGATCATCTGGGATCTCAGCCACAGCACCGGCGCGGTGCCGGTGGCATTGAATCAGGTGGGTGCCGATTTTGCAGTGGGCTGCGGTTACAAGTATCTGAACGGCGGCCCGGGTGCGCCGGGTTTCCTGTTTGCCGCGAAACGTCATCTAGCACATCTGGAGCAACCGCTGAGCGGCTGGTTTGGTCACACGAATCCATTTGCCATGCGCGACGAATATGAGCCTGCACCGGGGATTGAAAGAACCTTGTGTGGTACCACCTCTGTGGTCGGCGCGAGTTTGCTGGAAGTGGGCGTCGACATCATGGCCTCTGCTGACATGAACCTGATCCGCGAAAAATCGCTGCGGATGGGGCAGTTGTTTATGGAGCTGATTGAATTGCGGTGCGGTCAGTTTGGTTTCGGGATTGTTTCTTCCAAAGATCCGGCAGTGCGCGGGAGTCAGGTCTCTCTGACCCATGAACAGGGGTTTGCCATCATGCAGGCGTTGATTGCCCGCAATATCATCGGTGATTTCCGGGCGCCAAATATTTTGCGTTTCGGATTTACGCCGCTTTATGTTCGCTATGTCGATTTGTGGGATTGTGTCGATGTGTTGGCGGACATCATGACTCATGGCCTGTGGGATAAGGCAGAATTTAAAAAACTGACCGCAGTGACCTGAGACGTCTTTTCATAACGCGATGATAAGAACGCTGATGAATCATCGGCCTGTAAATTGTTACGAGACTGGTAGTTGTGAACAGCCGGGTGCCGAGAGGCCCCGGCTTGTTTGTTGATGCCTGAAGAGTATCCTGAATGAGCGCAAGAATGGTCAGGCATACCGCGGGGAAGATTTGTATGATGGTGGCTCGGATGACCGGAGAAAATCATGACTGATTATCATCAAACGTTGAGCCGGGTGCTGGACGAGATCGACAGAAACTTGGAGCAATCGCTGACACTGGCGCAGTTAAGCGAGGTTGCCTGTTTATCGCCTTTTCATTTTCACCGTTTATTTTCATCAATGCTGGGCATGCCATTGAATGGGTATATCCGGCAGCTCCGCCTCAAACGTGCGGCTTATCAACTGGTATATCGGCCAGAACATCGCGTCACGGACATCGCATTTGCGGCAGGTTATCAAAATGCGGAATCTTTCTCCCGGGCATTCCGGCAGGTATTTGGTCAGAGCCCCACGACATTTCAGGCAAATCCTGACTGGGAATACTGGCAGACATTGCAACAACCACTTTCGAATGTCAGGAAAAAGAACATGACCGATAAATTACCAGAAACAGAAATTGTCGAATTCCCCGAAATTCAGCTTGCTGTATTTGAACACAAAGGTGACCCTGTCACTCTTGGGGCAAGCATCCAGCGTTTTATTGCCTGGCGAAAGTCAGTTGGCCTGCGGCCCGATATCAGCCGGACGTTCAACCTGCTTTACGATGATCCGGAAGCAACACCGGCAGATGAATACCGGTTTGATCTAGCCGCTGAGGTCAAGCACTCAATGGCGGATGACGCTGCCGGAATCGTCAGTAAAACGATCCCTACCGGGCGGTATGCCAGAGTCAGACACATTGGCTCAGATGAGTGCCTGGCACCTGTCGTACAGGCGTTGTATGGCCGGTGGTTTCCCGAAAGCGGAGAATCTTTGGCAGATTTTCCGTTGATCTTTGAACGTGTCCGCTTTTTTCCGGATGTTGCGGAGCATGAAGCGGTGACAGATATTTATCTGCCCCTGAAATAAAAAATTGCTTGATAACACACCAATTGTTGATCAATACTTGATTCATCAAGTATTGATTATATCGAGGTGTTTATGTCTGCAATGAGTCCGCAGGGTCAGCTATTTATGGAACTGACTTTAATCCAAACCAAACTGATGAAAAATATTGACCGGAAGCTCAGTGCTCACGGGATCAGTGTGTCTGAATTTTTTGTACTGCATCAGCTCAGTGAAACTGCAGGCCAGTCAATGAGCCGGGTAGTACTGGCGGAAGCGGTGGGTTTAACGGCATCTGGTGTGACACGGCTGCTGAATCCAATGGAGAAAAACCATTTGGTGGAGAAAGAGAAAAACAGCCGGGATGCCAGAGTCAGCCTGGTGAAACTCACACCAACCGGACAAGAGATTTACCAGGATGCTCTGGTCAGTTTTAACCATGGTGCTGAAGCGATGGCTGAAGGGATGACTACAAGCCAGCTGAACCAGATGACGGGCCTGCTCAGTAAATTGAAATGAATCCGCTGCCGGTGCTGAATGCTTTTCTGACGGATGAAATTCTATTGCCTATAGTTGAGTTTGTAACAGGCAGTTCAGCGCCGGAGGCGGAAAACGTGAAAAAAGTGAAAGTCGGCTGGGTCGTTTTCAGTGTCATAGCCACTGGCGTGCTGATGTATACGCAGGCGAAATCGGCTCAGCCTTCATTTGATTGCAGTGCTGTTCGAGCCGGCAGTATTGAAGCGATGATTTGTCAGGATGAAAGGTTGTCTGCGCTGGATAACCAATTGGCGGATGTGTATCAGCAAGCAACAGCAAAAGCGACGAATGAGCATCCCCCGGTGTTGAAAGCGGAGCAAAGAGGCTGGATCAAAGGCCGGAATGAATGCTGGAAAGCTGATGCTCAACATCGATGTGTCGAGCAGGAATACCAGCGCCGGATTGCAGAGCTGCAGGCGAAATACGCGCTGATTAAAGCAACACAGACCGTGTTTTATCGGTGCGAGGATCAGCCGGGCAGTGAAGTCATTGCAACTTACTATCCGACAGACCCGGCATCCTTGATTGCCGAACGCGGCGACCGCGTGTCACTGATGTTTCTGCAGGAAAGCGGCAGTGGGACAAAATATGTCGGACGCAATGAAAGCTTGTGGGAGCATCAGGGAGAGGTGAAGGTCACCTGGGGTTACGGCACCCATGCCCTGACATGTAAAGCCTATCAATAGCAGTGGGCTTGGAAATACAAATCTGCTGTGACTTATTTTCTCTGGCGGCCGATTCTCTCTGGCTGTTCTGTCCGGGTGTACTGTCTGATCTCTATTTACAGCGCGATATAGACCAGAATGGCGCCAAACAAAGCAGTGAACACACCGCCTGCTCGTCCTTGAATTTCACTCAGTTCTACCGCCCAGCTGATCAGCTTTTTAAAATTCGCTCTGCCCAGGGTCATTAAAAACAGTGCGGCAATAATGGCAATCCAGCCTAAAGCGGCCACCAGCAATGGATAGTCACTCTGGTCTGCATATTCAATCAGGAGGTAGCCGATCAGTAAGCGTGCGACGACGGCGACAATCTGAAGCCAGAGCTGTTTTTTATGATGGGCCAGAAAATCGAGAATCAGTCTCGGTTCTGCGGCCAGAATTAGTCCCATCCCTGAAATGAATACACCGATCATTCCAATCAGAAGACGCATGTTGCTCTCCGTGTGTAAATAGGGCCGCAGGGATTCGGCCCCTGTAATTGCAATTTCATGTCAGAGCCTTGAGGGGTGACTGTCGGGATCGCCTTCGTCATGCGGTTTGTCGTCATGAGAAACCCCGTGTTCTTCCGGCGCTTCCTGATCCCAGGAGCCGTCTTCGGTCCAGGGGTCATCCTCGGGCAGCTCTTCGATATAGATTTCTTTATCTTCAAAGTCAGGCTGATAACGCAGATCAAAGTGCGCAGCACGGATGATGGAGACACATAAAAGCAATGCCACGATGAGCAGGGGCACGCCACCAATGACGCTGGCGGTTTGCAGGGTGTCCAGTCCGCCCAGGAACATCAGCGTAATCGGCATCACGGAAAGTGCGAATGCCCAGAACAGCCGGTTCCAGCGAGCCGGTTCTTCATCAATTTCTTTTTGCACCACGGCGGCGAGAATATAAGAAATCGAGTCAAATGTGGTGGCTGTGAAGATCACGGCCAGAATGGTAAATGCGAGGATCACCAGTTTGCTCAATGCGAGCGTGTGCAACATGGCAAAAATTGCCGTGGTGGCACCCTCCTGATTCAGAATGGTAATCACATCTAATTTTTCTGACAGCTGAAGGTAGATGCCGTAGTTACCCATGATCATGAAGAACAGGAAGCAGCCGAGTGTGCCGTAAAAAATAGAACCGACGACCATGGTTTTAATGGTGCGTCCCCGGGAAATACGTGCGATAAACAGGCCGACACTGGGTGCGAAGACCAGCCACCAGGCCCAGTAGAAAATGGTCCAGTCCTGAGGGAAGTGGGTATCCGGAAACTGCCGGAACTGGGCAAATGGCTCAGTCCAGGTTGCCATTTCAAACAGGTTATTGATCATCCTGCCGAGTGCATCCACCCCGGTATTCAGCATGAAGAGGGTCGGGCCAGTGATGAAAATAAACAGCAGAATGCCGACGGCCAGCCACATGTTGATGTTCGAGAGCATCTGAATCCCTTTTTTCAGCCCTGCATAGGCGCTGTAACCAAAAATGGCAGTACAGATAATGAGCACCACGATTTGGGTATACAGGTTATTGGGAACACCCAGCAGTTCATGAATCCCCTGATTAATCAGCGGTGCTGCGAGGCCCAGTGTTGTGGCGCCGCCGCCTAACATCCCGAAGATAAAGAACACATCGATCAGTTTCCCCAGCCAGCCTCGGGCCCGTTCATCACCCAGCACCGGCATCAGCGCTTCACTGATCTTCAGCACACTATGGTTTCGGACGTAGTAGAAGTAGGCGATTGGCAGGGCAGGGATCAGATAAATCGACCAGGCCAGGGGCCCCCAGTGAAAGATGCCGTAAGTGACAGCCCATTTGGCGGCTTCGTGGGTTTCTCCCGGAATATCAAAAGGGGGCGTTTGGTAGTAATAGGCCCACTCGATCATCGACCAGTACAAAATTGAAGCGCCAATCCCGGAACAGAACAGCATCGCGGCCCAGGAAAGGGTGGAAAATTCCGGATCTTCTTCCGGTGTGCCCAGCTTGATTTGCCCGATGTCGCTGAAAATCACGTAAACCATGAAGATGAAGGCGCCAAGGCCGAGGATCAGGTAGAGCACACCGAGTTGATCGGTCACGAAATCTTTTGCATTTCGGACCCAGGCGGCACCGGTATCCGGGAAAAAGATTAAAGGAAGAGTGACGGCGAAAAGTAAAAATAAAGAACCAAAAAAAGTTGGCTTATCAATGATGTCATTGAATTTGGTCGAGGACATCTGAACCTCCGCATTTTTTTGGGGGGAATCTCCGTTGCGGCCACTTTTCGGCACATTCCTGATGATGTTTGATGCAGGTTCTGAGCCGATGAAAAGAAAAGTACCCGTCAGAAAAAGCTTTAGTTGAGTGCTGATTATAGTTGAGTGACCAGGGATTGATGCTTCAAAGGTGAGTTTGGCCGGAGATGAGCAGCGAGAAGCCAGCGAGGGCTGGCTTCTTGAGAGACGTGTAATTTCTGAGGTTATCCCTGATGTCGTCTGACTCGCCACGCGGTGAAGCCCAGCAGAGCAAGCAGGGCAAATCCGTTCAGGCTGCCGCCGCCGCTGCCCGAAGAATAACTGGGCGCAGACTGATGAAACATCGGTTGAGCGTGATCCACCTGGGTTGGGGCGGCATTGGCCTGCCCGCGTTGCTGACGTGCCAGCTGCTCTTTTTCAACCCGCTGTTTGTTCTGGCGCTTGATGCTCAATTGTTCGAAGACTTCATCTTCAACCACCAGCAGAGACGTGTAGTCGGTCAGTAGGCCATATTCGACCGCCAGGGATTCAATCGCCTGCTCCATATCGCTGTCTTTCTGTTCCAGATAGTTCATCTGATCTTCCAGATCGCGAATGGCAGAGAAAGCCCACAGCCGTTCAATTTCAGGGTTCATCAGAGCGCTTTCAGGCAAATTGATCTCGGTTTTGTATTCACGTTTCTGACCGTTCACTGTGGCGGAAAGCGTGATGCGGGTTTGACCGGGCTTAAAATAATGGCCGAACACTGTCAACTGTTCACCCCGATATAAGCTGTTGATCTGTGCCGGGGTCAGGTCTTTGATTTTGACGCCATCGATGTCAAGCTGCACATTGCGATAGGCCTGATGTGTCAGCTTGCTGGTAACGTTCATCAGATGACCCAGCATGTCATCGGCGGTAGACACTGAAATCGCAAACCCGTTTGAGACTTTGGTCATCGGCTCCAGCAGCGGCGTGTTGGCACTGTTCCCCATGATGAAGGTGTACAGGCGCACATCGTATTTTTGCATCAGTTTCAGGAATTCACGCTTCGCAGTCGTCCCGACATTGGCCACGCCATCAGTGACGAGCACGATGCCGGACGGGCGATCAGCGTCGAGATGGCTGACGGCGCTTTCAATGCCTTCATATAAGTTGGTACCGCCGTCTGGCTGATACCGGTTCACTGAGGCGATGGCGTTTTGGATGTTCTCTGCCGTGACTGGTAAAAAGCCCTTGGTTGCCATATGGGCACTGTCGTCAAACATGATGATCCGGAAACGATCGTCGGCTGGCAGTTTATCCAGGCCACGCTCAACCCCGTTGACCAGTGTGCTGTAGTCACCGGTCATGGAGCCGGATTTGTCCAGCACGAATGTCCAGTCGCGACCCTGCGAAATGACGCCTAAGTCATCACCCGGCGTGAATGTGAGTTTGACCGTGCCGCGCGAACTGCGTTGCGGGTCGCGATAGGCAATCATATCCAGACGACCGGGCAATCCGTCTTTCAGCCGCCAGTAAACCACGATGTCCTGATCCAGTCTGAAAGGACTGTTGACCGCCTGAGCTTCGTTTGCTTCAGTTGTTTGCTGTTGCGACTGATTGGTGATTTCACTGTACCAGACCGATTGCCCGTCTTGCTGGGACTGACTGATCAGCGCCTGAGGGTGGGCAGGCAAACGCAGGCCATCGACCGGATAAGCCGACTTGACGGTGACATTGAACGTGAATGCTTCTTCGGCCCGATCATTGCGTGTCCAGAAAGACGCTGCCTGTTCATCCACACCACCTTCTTCCATCGGATAAACGTAACGTCCGACACCGTGATCCAGCAGGGCATCCTGCACGTACACCAGCTTCACTTTGACCTGCTGCTGCGGCTGAACCGGGAAAACTCGCATTTCAAAGGTCTTGAAGCTGTTCTTTTCTGTCAGAGCGGTTGCGTTCCCCTGATTTTTCTGTTCGTTGTAGATTGCCCTGGCTTTGTCTTTCGCGACTGCTTCGGCAATGACAGGCTTGCCGTTGATCCAGTACACGAATTCACCGACAACGGCTTTTTGCGGAACGGGAAAAGTGTAGAGGGCTTCCAGTTCGGTATCATTCGGGTTGAAGAATTCCTGCTCAATACTGGTGGTTGCGTAGCCGTCTTCAATCACGACACTGACGTGATGGGACTGAATCTTTAAATCCTGATACTGGCTTTGCACCGGTTTCAGCAGGCCGCTGGCCAAAGCTGCCGGACAGACAAAAACGACAGCAATGAAGAGAAATACGGACAGCATGTTCTTTGCAATGTTTGCGAGTGATCGATGGTGTGACATGAGTGCCTCCTATGCAGTTCGCGGTCAGACCACAATGTGTACGCAGGGAAGCTTGGCGGAACTTGATAGAATCGAACAGCGTTAAATTACAGGTTACTTCTCATGAGACCTGAGGTGCCACAGGTTATGACTTTGGTGCCGGATGGAATTCATCGAACAGAGGAAACTGCCAGCGACGAATCGCAAGAATCATGGACGTCCCGTGTCGGGCATCCATACTCAGGTTCTCATCATCCCGGCAGGTCGCATAAAATTCGCTGACCAGTTTCTGTAGGCGTTGCTGCATTCTCTGATTGCTCGGGAGCGACATGAGCCCGGTTGTCATCACCAGTTTTTCGCCGTCGTCGTTGAAGTGACTGGCAAAAAACTCTTTCTGGACCTGCTGCTGGAAAAAACACTGAATCGGGCCGCCGGCAAGCCAGGAAAAGGACGGGGAGATTTTCAGCCGGATGCGGTTATTTGCCTGTAATTCAATAATCCTGAGCCGGTCCAATTGTGCCAGCTTTTGAATCAGTTCCGGGGCTGAAAAATGATATTGTTCCAGAATGTCGGCAAAGCGGTAGCCGTTCAGCACACAGACGGCCACCAGCAGTAACGCTTTATCTTCAACCAGCTGTTTTTCCTGCTCATGGGTCAGCGATTGCAACCCGGACTCACTTGACGCAGTTAGCTGAAAAAGTTCAGCCATGTCCATACCCATGAGCTGGCAGATTTTTTCCAGCCGCTCCAGACTGATACTGCTGCCATCTGCCAGTAACCGCTTCACCGAGCCTTCGCTCAGTGCCAGAGTACGGGCGATGTCCTGATATTGAACGCCATGTAATTTGAGTTGCTTTTTGAGTTCAGAGACCAGCTGGTAGCATTCGGACATGTAATTTTCTCTTTTGGGGCGAAATGTAATTCAACAATGCTAACCGATTGTATGCAAACAGAGTTTGGCGCGGTTGTGTCTTGAGTCACAGGCCACAGGCCACAGGTCATCAGCCAGCCGGGATGACTGGCTGATGCCTGGAAACTGTTCCCTGAAAAAGTGAGGGAATCAGTAACGGTTGATTGTGATGTCCGAGATATAACCGTGGTTGGCATGATGCAGAGATTTTTTCAGCATGTTTGCTGTTTCATCTGCTGTCATGAAGCCGCTGAGATCCATGGTTTTCCCGCTGGTGGCCCAGAAATCGGTTGCCATGCCGCCCGGGTAGACGCCCACCAGATTCATGGGTTTATCTTTCAGTTCCAGCCGGACGGATTCCATCAATCCTCTGACGCCCCATTTCACGGCGCAATAGGTCGATTCACCGGCTTTTGCGGTTTGCGCTGCTGTAGACATCACCATCACCATGGTCAGCGGAGTATTGCGATAGCGGATCACGGCTTCACGCAGGAAATAGGCTGCAGACAGCAGGTTGTTGTGTATCAGCCGGGCAATTGCTTCGGGATCCTGTTTTTCAATCGTGCCAAAGTGGCCGCTGCCGGTGCAGAAAATGATGGTTTCCGGTGTCGCGGGGAGCTGGTCAAAAAGCCGGGTGACTGCTTTGGGATCAGAAAGATCTGCAGTCAGCGTACAAATATTGGCAGGCTGACAAGCCTGAGCCACCTCATGCAGCCGTTCATCATGACGGCCTGTCAGCGTTAACGTGTGCTTATCCTGAGCATAAGTTTTTGCCAGCGCAGCGCCCAGTCCACTGCTGGCCCCGGTAATGAGGATCATTGCTTACCTTCTGTTTCTTATGGGGTTATAGGGCCAAGTATAGTGATGATTTGAGGGAGTTGACATCAGATGGAACCGAATCAACAGTTGACGGCCCGCAGTGTCTGGATTGAATTTGATGGATGTCTTGTTTATTAGTCAATGAATATAATTTTGATGAGGTAGACTTTTTTAGATTGGAACGAGTTCAAGGTGATTTATTAAACCATATATTTGATATTTTTATTTTCTGGATGTCTTCTTTTAGAAAGTTATTTTTTATATCGTCATTTAATGACGACTGGTTTTCAATTTGTGTTTTATTCAGGGATGTTATTTGTTTTGATTGCAACTTAGAAGGTGAAACATGAATCAAAATCGACAGTTTGGAAGTAGGAAGAGGCCAGAAAAGGATATATGGGATAAACTTCAAGCAGTTGGAGGTGTGAGTACAGCTGTGATTGCTGCGATAATAACAGCTGTCGCTTCATGGACTATTTTTCATGAGCAAGAAAATTCAAAAAAAATAAATTTATATACTCAGCTTATTAGTGAGCAGACGCAAGCGGAAAGTCAAGTAAGAAAAGACATGTTCACAACTATCTTAAATTCTTTTTTCGGAGGAGGTAATGAAGTAAATTTAAACAGAAAACATGAAAATGAAAATAAAGGTAAAAAAGAGGGTAAAAAACAAGGCGATGAAAAAGTTTGTGCTTATGATAGATATAACAATCAAATCACCTTGTTAGATATGTTGGCAAGAAACTTTCATGAAGCGATTGACATGAAGTCGCTTTTCATCTATGTACTCTTAAATATGATGAATGATTTTGGTGATGAATATAATATCATGAGAGATGGTGAATTAATTGAAAAACTAAGTGATTGTCAAAAGAAAATTTTATTAAAATATCATAAAGAACATCAAGGTGATTTTTTTCGTCAAGTCACGGTGGATAATAAGAATAAAATAAATTCTATATTTTCTAATAAGAAAGAGCGCCTTAAGGCTAGGCTAATATCAATTTCAGGCAGAGTTAAAACAAAGCAGCTGGAAAGTTTGAGTAGTGTTAGCTATAGAGTTAGATTCAAAATTGACTTAGCAAAAAGCTGTGAGATTCATCCATTCCATCGAGTTAATGACCCTCATGAATATTGTGATCGCGAAGGGAACGTCTACAGAGAAAAACCAGTTGAATTATATTTTTCTCACGATGGGAAGTTGTTTAAAAGAGAGTTTACGATAAGTTCAACTTTTCATTATAAAAAATGGAATATGGTTAAGGTTGATGTGGGGATTAAAAAGGACGAAAATGAAAATAATTCTGATTCGGATGGAGGTGATAGATTTCATGCTAGCTTTTGGGTTGGGAATTTTGATTTTCCACTAAGTGATAATACTCTTTTCTCAAAGTATGAAAGGTATTCAGTTATTTTGGATTCGATTAATGAAACGTCAGCATATGTTTCTCTGCTTTATTTCCCGGCAGTATATGGTGGTTTTAAAGAGAGGTCGTATTATCAGCATAAGATTCTGAATATGTTAATGAATAACTCACATTAAAGAGTTTTAATTCTGTGGTGTTATATGTTTTTTTCAACGATTTGATTGTATCAGGACAGAGGAAACAAAAATGTTTAATTATATTGCTTTGGTTTCTCAAACTAGTCAGGTGAAAAATTGGGAAGTCCAGATGGTTGCTGCTGCACTTCAGATTCAGGTAAGCAGAGACTTTACTCCTATTTGGGGGGTAGACGCAACGGTCAGCGCTTTTGATCAGCTGGAAGATGTTCCTTCTGGTTATTGGCCTATCCTGATTCAGGATGATATTGGATTCGCCGGGGCTGCAGGCATTCATTTAGACCAAAATAAAAAGCCGTTTGGTTTAGTTCAGTTTTCAAACCGCTGGTCGATTACAGCCAGTCACGAAATTCTGGAAATTTTGGTTGACCCCATGGGAAACCGTATGATCAGTGCACCTTCGATCGTGCCTGAGCAAGGGATTGTTGAGTATCTGGTGGAAGTTTGCGATCCCAGTGAAGCGGAAGAATTTACCTATCAGATTAACGGTGTTCTGGTTTCAGATTTTTATACGCCTGACTTTTTTCTGCCAATTTCATCGGGTAATGTTCGGTATAGTTTTTCGGGGGCCATTCAATCGCCGCGTAAAATCTTAAAAGGGGGGTATATCAGCTGGAGGGTGCCATCGACCGATCATTGGTGGCAACAAAAGTGGTTTGAAGGGAATACACCGGAGTTGATCGATTTTGGCGTTCAAAATACCGCCGATGAAAGCCCAAGGACGGTGATTGATCGATTAACAATGCTGGACCGCCAAAAACCAACAGCATGGTTTGGTTTGCCCAAAACAGGAAAAATGATGAAGGAGCAAGCCAAACTGTTCAAAGTTGCGAACGTGACCAATCAATTCAGAGCAGCTACGTTGATGCAAGAGATTGATGACATTAAGGCCAAAGCTCAACTCAACGTTAAAACTCAACCCCAAACAAGAGTTATTTAGACTGTGGTAGTAATGACAGGGAATATATGAAAAGAATCAGGGCCATTGTGGCCCTGATGATAATTTGGTGTTCCGATTGACACTGCAGTTGTAAAGAAATCCGCTCAATCTCAGAACAGAATCGTTCTGCCGGATTGAGCCTGATTTTTCGAATAAGTGACCGTATGGACAGCATTACCGTTTGACATGACCAAACGGATGCTTCCGCCTTTATTTGATAGTTGTACACTGTTGGGTTGCAGTGGAATACGAAGAGACTCACCGCCGTCCAGGCTGATGGTGTTGAGTTCCTGTGCATTGCCGTTCCGGTCAACCAGTTGCCAGTTTTTCAGGTCGACTTTCGAGAGTGAGGTATTGAGTATAGTGACCGACTCATGGCCCGGATCATGCCCTTCCGGATTCACCAGAGCTGCGATAATCCGCACGGATCCGTCTACAGTCGGGGTGACCGTAGGTCCATTGTCATTGCGATGCGGTACGGCAGGCATATCTGAAGGCTGCGCTGCGCCCTTAAACATAGGATAGAAGGTTCGAATGTGTCGGTTATTTGAGCTGCGGAAGACTTTCAGGTCGTAAAGTGCATCATTGATTATGGCGTTTTTTGGTGCTCTTGCTCCGATGTGTGCTCTGACTGTTCCAAGTGCAAGTAAGCCTTCAACACTGCAGCCTACAAAAAAGCCGCCAATGGGTTTGGTTAATGGCCGAACAGCATTGCGTTCATAATCCGGCGCATTCCAACCGTAGGAAATCGTCACGGACTCCGGATATTGCTTTTGACCACTGGACTGTTCTGAGCCCAGATAAATAATCCGGTCTTTTTGAAGGCCGGGAAAATGATCCTGAGAGCCATCAACAAGATGTCCAAAGCCATCATCAAGGTAATATTTGTACCAGAAGTGATAGCCCTGAACTTTACTTTTCTCTTGCTCGCCGACCACCACATGTTCAAAGCCAGATAAATGCGGATCGCCCCCCATTTCAAAACGTCTGAACCACATTTCCATCAGGGTGTTATACCATCGGTCGCGGCTAATGCTGGTGCCTGTTGTTATCGCAACGTATTCTCTGGCCACTTGCATCGGTGCGGTATCAATCATTTCATGAACTAAGTCATGTATTTCTTCACGTTCTTCCGGTGTTTCTGTTTCTTCATCACGTTCTGCCAGCGCGTAATTATCAAACAGCGCGCGGCATAGTTCATAGGTCCGTTTTTTGGATTCAGGGATGGCCACTTCCGTCAGAACTTTCAAATCCCGATTCTGTACATCAAGTTGGTGGTTCACTTTTACAAACCCTTTGCTCTGGTCACCCGTCTCATTATCGAGGATTGCCTTTACACCAGATCCCGACTGATCTGCATCCCATATCTCTTGGTAAATATTTGTCATGATATGCCCTCATTCAATTCAGCTTTAAATCAGAAATAATAGGGCAGTACATCAGTACCTCCGATGGCACTCTCTGCATTGCAACCATAGATGAGCACCACGACAAAAGAGTCAGGTTGATCACAGAGTCGGAGAAAGTTGGGGCGTTCAACTTGTTGTGGAAATTTATACTCGAATCATTTGAATTGCGTTGTGACTCACCGCCGTTATAGTGCTACTCACAGTCATTGCCCTCTTCGACCCAGCATGATCCCGAATGTTTTACCCATAATCATCAGGTCAGTTCTGAACCATGGCCAGAACGACCCCAGTATCAGCGCGTAGCTGTGGTCAAAAGCCACTTTGCTGCGAACATCTTCGATACTGGTGTCATAGCCCTGGTTGATCTGAGCCAGACCTGTAATCCCGGGCAGAATTCCATACGTCCGTTCGGTGAAAAAGGGAATGGCTGATTCGAGCTGCTGATAAAATTCCGGCCTTTCCGGCCGGGGACCGACGATTGACATGTCACCCCGGAGCACATTAATCAGCTGGGGGAGTTCATCCAGACGGGTTTTTCTGAGGAACGAACCGACGCGGGTAATGCGTGGATCTGCCTTGGACGCGAATACGGCACCAGTCACGGATTCCGCGTTTACGACCATGGTCCGGAATTTCAGGATATTAAAGATTCGGGTCTGCTCAGGCAGCATTTGTCCGATCCGGCGCTGCTGGAAAAAAACAGGGCCGGGGGAGTCCAGTTTGATGGCCAGTGCGATGACCGGGAAGACGGGAAGCGTGAGCGCCAGCCCCAGTCCGGCAATGATGATATCCATCACGCGTTTTGTTTTGGCGGTGATCGGATTCATGGTGCTGCTCCGGCGTTGGTTGGAGTGGATAATGAACGGGCGTCTGTCAGATGCGGAGAGAGCTGTGACCCGCTGCCAGCGACCTTTTTCCAGACCCAGGGCATACCTCAGACTGCCGATCAGACTGGCGGCATGACCGCTGACCAGATAAGCGAGGGTGTGTCCCAGTTTGCCTGTCGGTGCGGCCGGGAAAATCAGCGTCGTGACGGCAATCAGATACAGAAAGCACTGAATTAGCGCAAGGCAGAGAAATACGCTGGATTCATCGGCGAGCAGCAGACTGCCGACCAGCGCAAACACCATCAGATAACCACTCAGAACCCGCAGGACTTTGCCGGAAGTAAAAAGAAAGGCGACGCCCCGGTATCTGGGGCTGAGCAGCTGTTTCAACAGGACGACTTGTTGCAGGTTGCCCGCGCCGATTCGCTGGCGACGTTTGAAATCCATGGCGACAGACGAAGCTTCCAGTTCCAGCGCAATAATCTGGTTTTCATGGGCTGCCCGGTAGCCCTTGGCCACGATCCGCATCGGCAGAACAAAGTCATCATTGATTGTGTCAGCCGGGAGCGGTTCAAACAGCTCACGCCGGAACAGATAAAAGGCGCCATGGGCACCCAGCGTCGCCCCCAGCGCCGCTTCCTGAGTCTTGAGCCGCCCCTGATATTGCCAGTAGGTTTCTTCGCCGCCGGTGCCCGGCTGGTAGATCTGATAATGGCTGTTGAGCACTCCCACCGCGGGATCAGCAAAACTTGCCGCGGCCTGTAGTAATGCATCGCAGGAAATGATGGCGGAAACATCGCTCAGCGCCACGAGATCACATGCCAGCAAGGGGATGACTTCATTCATCGTTGCGACTTTTCCGCGGTTCTCTGCAAATTCCATCACGGTAATATTCAGATGCCGGCAGGCCATTTCATCGGCTGTCTGCCTTGCCAGCGCGGCCGTTTCATCCTGACAGCCATCGCAGGCAATGACGATACTGAGTTTACTGCCGGGATAGTCCAGCGCAGCGAGATTACGGATTTTTTCTGCGATCCAGGCCGCTTCGTTATAGGCAGGAACCATTATGGCAATCCGGGGTAAGTCTGCATCAGATGCGCTGTCCTGAAATGCCCGGCTGATGGCCTGCGGTTTGACGGTCTGTGGTTTGACTGATGACGTTTTTTTGCTCAGCCAGCGTAAAAGCAATGGATAGCCAAGGTGATGATAAATGATCAGAACAATCGCAATCAGGGTGAGAGAGCTGATGAGTTGCTGCCACATATCGGTCACCTTTTTCTATGCCGGTTCTCTGTCGGTTTTAGGCTGGGAGCTTCCCCAGACGGCCAAGTTCATCGTATGCAAACGCCATTTTTCGGGCATCGTTGTGTTGCAGGATATGATGTCGCGGGTTCTGTCTCGGCTTCGTCATTAACGCTGTTGTCAGTTGATAGGTCAGGGTTCGCGGGTCTTCCGGACTGAGGATCATGCCGCTGAACGGGCACAGTGTTTCCCGGCTGGCACCAACATCCGTAACCGCTGCCGGGATCCCGCAGGCCTGGGCCTCAAGCGGGGTCAGCGGGTAGCCTTCCGCCGCAGAAACCAGACAAAATAAATCCAGAGCCTGATAAAACTGGGGCATATCCTCAACCAGCCCCATAAAATGCACGCGTTCTGTGACATTCAGGCTGATGGCGTGGTTGAACAGTTTATCGGCCATACTGCCGTGTCCTGCGATGACAAGATGGACATGATGGGGTAATTCCGGCAGGACTTCGATCAGCAGGAATTGCCGCTTGACGGGCTCAAGCCTTCCGGCAGTCCCGATAAGCAACGCATCCTGCGGCAGTCCCAGAGACTGGCGGGCTTTTTCCTGACTGCCCGGTTGAAAGCGTTCTGTATCTATGCCGTTCAGAATGGTCATGACGTTGCGGCGCTTCAGACGCTGATACAACTGGTATGCGACCTGAGCACCGTCTGCAACCAGAAGCGGGCGACTAAACGTGAGTGCAAGTTTTTGCAGCCGGCACCGTTTTTCATTTGCCAGATGCCAGGCATCATGCTCGGTATGAATCAGCGTGGGAACTCTTGCGAGCCTTGCGGCCAGACCGGCATACAGTAATGGCCCGATGTGGTGTGTATGGACAATCTCGGCGTTCATCCGGCGGAAAATGCGGGTGAGCGTCAGGATGAGTTCAGGGGAAAAGCCCGGCTCTTTGTCCAGGAAGATCAGTTTATCCGCGACGGCTTCGAGTCTCGGCCATTGGTCCAGCGCTGAAGCTTTGGTGCCCTCAAGACTGAGGATATACATGCTGTCTTTATTGGCAGAAAACCGGAGAATATCCAGAGCGAGTGCTTCCAGACCGCCCGGTTTCAAGTGTTGTACAACTTGGATGACTGTCTTCATTCGCTTCACCTTACCTGGCTGGATGCTCATTTCCTGATTCAGCAATTGCTGTGCCATGATTGAACCCATCCTGAGTTCCTGATAAATCACGAAGTCCTGCTGGCGGATGTCCGTTTTTTTTGCATTTTGAGACTCAAGATGAAAACGGTGCAGTTTTATGGCAACGGGATGCTGTTTTCTGTGCGTCTTTCTGCAAACGAGGCACTGAGATCCAAATTCACTGCTGACTGGGGTTGTGGTGGCAGGCGGGTCAGCACAGGCACACCGGTCAGGCTGTACAGGCGATCTTTGCGCCGGACTGATGTATCGGTCAGTTCAAGCACCAGTGCCGCACCACTGCCAATCAAAATGCCCCCAAACACGCCAGACAGAATGAAAACAATCACAGGCAGGTTCGATGGTCCGCTCGGCGTAAAGGGCTGATCAATCACTTTGATGCGTTTGTCCTGCTCGAAAATACCCAGAGAACTGGTGAGCCGGGCCATTTCATAGCGCTTGAGCAGTTCGTCATACAGCTGGCTTTTGACGGCCAGATCCCGCTCCAGTCGCTTCAGTTCCTGTTCTTTATTACTGAAGGCGTGCGCCTTTGCTTCCAGTTCATGCACCATGTTTTTCAGGCTGGCGGTTTCTTCCTGCAGCGCATCGACTTTGCTGCGTGCTAACTGCAGCTGTTCGAGCTGCGAAATCAGTAACGGCTGGGTGTGTCCGTTGTCATAGACCGTGTTGTGTGAGGCAATGTCCCAGAGCTGTTCCGGGTTCACCGGGGTGGGTGTGGCCGACAGGACTTTTTGTCTTTCATCTTCCAGTCTTCTGAGTTCACGCAGCGCGCCCTGAACCGCGGAATGCTGATCGGTATATCTGGCCCGGAGAAGGGTGATTTCACTGCGGGTTTTGATGATTTGTTCTTCAATGCGCCCAATCACCGGATTGGTTCTGGACAGCTGCTGGTCCAGACCGCCGAGACTGCGCACGGCGCCTGCCAATTCAGATTTTTTTTCCGCCAGACGCTGTTTGAGCTGACCCAGCTGCGTCATGGTCGACACCTGTAACTCGGGCAGTACGGTGATGTGCTCACTTTTATAACTGGCGAGTGCCTGTTCGGCTTTTTCCAGTTCTTCCCGGCGATACTGAATATGCTCAGACAGGAAGTAGCTGGAATCTTTCATGGAAGACCGTTCAGGGGCGAGCACTTGCTCAATGAAATGCCGGCTCACAATATCCAGCGTTTCCTTCATACCCTCCCGGGCACCGGAACGGTAGTCAATCCGGATCAGATCCTTGCCCATCATACTGACTGTAAGACCGGCAGAAAGGCGGGCAATGACCGCATCGGTTTCGGCATCGCTGGTTTGATCGTGAATGAGCCCGCGGTCGCGTGCGACAGCGCCCAGAATGTGGCGGCTGTGCAGCAGGGTTTTTAAGGCGTCCATGCGGTCTTTCAGCATGGCTGAAACCGCGAGATCCTCCAGAAACGGATTCATTTTCGAGGTTTCCTGAATCAGCATACTGGTATGGGAACGGTAGGTTTTCGGGCTGAAGGTTCCGATGATACCGCCGAACACCGGGAGAATGAGAATCGGCAACACAATCAGATAACGCCGCCGCCAGGCCGCTTCCAGAATGATCAGAAACCGATGAGACAGTCGCATTACAGTCCCTCCAGCCACTGGCTCACCTGAGCCGCTCTTTGCTGCCAGGTATGGTCCGCCGCAACATTTGCCTGACGGGGTGCCGGAGATTGCTGACCGGCCCGCAGAATGGCGTTGACCATCTCATCGGCGCTCCGGGCAACGTGAATCAGTTCCCGGTACGGCTTCAGCGCAGGAAAAGGGGTTGCAACCACAGGCTGACCGGCAGCCAGATATTCAAGCAGCTTGAGCGGGTTACAGGCACGTATCTGCGCATTATCAACAAAAGGCAATAAAGAGACTTGCCAGTGCTGACTGTAAGACGGTAGCTGGTGATGCGCTCGGGGACCCAGAAGATGGACCTGAGGCAATTTGGCGATCGGACTGATGTCTGTGTGAATCTGACCGATAAAGACAAAATGCCAGTCCGGTAAGCGTTTGATCACCTCAGCCAGCATCGGATAATCCAGCCAATCAGACAGACTGCCGTAGAATCCGGCGACTGGTCGGCCGTCATCCGGTAAGTCTGCGGCTCGCGGTACGGGTGAATTGAAGCGCAAGAAATCAACCCCGTGGGGGAGATGCCGGGTTTTCGAAGCCGGAAACTGCTCAGCCAGCACCGGGCTGGCCGCCATGATCAGGTCGGCACGATGGACCAGTGATTGCTCATGTTGGGAGACGGTCTGGTGGTCGACGCCCGCCAGGGCAGAAAAATCATCGCCGCAGTAGTAAACCACCGCAGACTCGCCCAGTTGTCCGCATAAATCGGCGGCGGTCGGCAGCGATGTCCACAAAATGGGAGCGTGCAGTTTGGATTGCCGCATAATCGGAAGCAATTGACGACGCATCAGCGAGGTGGCCAGTTTTCGTTCCCAACGAGTGCGCGGTGCTGGAATCGTCTTCAGATTGATGACCTGCATTTGGTCTGGCACTGATATTCCGGATTGAGGTTGCTGGCCGGACTGTCGTGCAGCGAACAGTTTTCGCCAGGCGCGCTGAAGATCCCGGCCTGTCAGTGCCGGGCGACGCAGGCCAATTGAATTGATCCAAAGCACCTGCCGATCCTGTGCCAGATACCGGATCAGATGCTGGGTACTGGACGGCAGGCCACCCCAGTCTTCGCCGAAGACGATCAGATCATGCGGCATCTGTTTTCTCCTCATCCGGCTGGGTCAGAGGGCTTTGGTGGATCAAGATACGGAGTACCTTCGCCGGGTTTCCGGCAGCCAGCACACCCGGCGGCAGACTTTTAGTCACAATGCTCCCGGCAGCGACGATCGTGCCCTGACCAATACGGACACCGGGCATGATATATACACCTGTGCCCAGCCACACATCGTCTTCCAGAATAATATCGCCGGTTTGTGAATCGGCATCTGGCTGTCCGGCTGCCCGGGCGACAGGGTCAACCGGATGACCCGGATAGCCGCACAAGAAGCTGCGTCCTGCAATCCGGACGTTATTGCCCAGAATCACCTGAGTGCCGACTGCAATGGTGGTTTGCCAGCCAATTCCGACGTTATCGCCCACCCGTAACTCCGGCTGACAGGTTCCGTGAGCCCGGCCGCTGAAGGTTGTGTGTCCGGAGATCCGGCATCGATGTCCCACGGTGATTTTCAGCGGACCGGAGATAAATGGCAGGCCGCCATACAGGTTTAAGCCGCGGCCGCACGCTGTCAGACGGCCTTTGAATAGCGGGGTCCACCAGCATATCCGGACTAGGGTTTGTACTGAGGTGAGAGCGACTTTCCAGCCGTGATAAAGCGGCAGACTCAGCAGGCGCGGCGCAGGAACTTCCAAACGGCGCAGCCACAGACAAAAGTGAAATAACCGCTTTGCTAGAGGATTCTGGCTATGTTTGAGCCACTGTTTTACATGATGGACCGACACAACTGACATGAGACCTCCTGTGCTGGAACACTTGCTGAAACAATCAATGTTTTCAATCAGGTTTGTATCTGGCTTATGCATAGGTAGTGCCAGTTTGTCAGTCAGGCAGTGTCTTCTGAGAAGAGTCATGAATGTTCTCAGCGTGAGGACATTTCGCTTCGCAAAATGCAACGGACGAATCGCCGGATGCAGTCTCCTGTTGAGGATGTGGTTGAGGCTGTCGTCGTGGTTCCGGGCTGGATTGCGACGCCTGGGTTTTCACATAGTTTCCGACCGCAATCACCAGTGCCGCCAGAATATAGATTGGCCAGGTAAACCCCTGGGTCAGAAAGGTGCCGGACACAACAGTGCCCAGCAACCCGGCAAGGACAGCCTGCGCCGTTGTATAGACGGCAGGATCGTAGTGGGTGAGATTCGTTTCAATCCGGCCGAGAGTGACAAAAGCGGTGCGGATCAGGCAAATAATCATGGTGACAAAAACCGTGAGACCCAGGAATCCGGTTTCAGCCAGTACACCGAACCAGGTGCTGTGAACCGCATGGTTCAGGCCGTCCCAGTGCGGACTGTAGAAAAAGTAATTGGCATAGAAATTATCCAGCCCGACGCCGGTAAATGGATGCGCAACCGCCATTTTTGTGGCTGCTTCCCAGGCATACAAACGGCCCATGGCAGAGGCATCGATGCCTTCTTCTGCGGCACCGCCTGAAGCCCGGTCTGAAATACCGGCGGCCAGAAAGAGCAACGCAGCTGCCAGTGCGCCAAGTGAGAAGAACAGGGTTTTGGACTTCATCCGGCGGTAGCCGAATAATCCGAAGACGGTCAGGATCCCCAGCAGACCGCCACGGCTTTGGGTGGCAAGCACTGCGCTGAACAGAATAGGAGTCGATAACAATCCGATGAGACGGCTGTACAGCGGCATGGATTTGGTCAGCAGCAGTGCGACCGCGAATGAGGTCGGGAACATCAGGACCAGTGCCAGATCATTGGGATCGCCCAGCATCGAACCGATTGCACGCCCGATGGTGACACGGGTGCCTTCTACCAGCCCGATCCCGTTGGCTTTGTTGTGTAGAGCGACAAGGCCGACCACCATGCCTGAAAACGCAATCACGTTGGAGGACAGGGCAAAATCCTTTGCGGCCCGGGACAACCAGGCGATCGCAAAGACCATGATCAGGATTTTCCAGTAAGTGGCTTTGAAGTAAGTCAGCGCAATACCGCGGTTTTCAGCCATGATGACACCAATCAGAACCAGAATGGCGAAGGTGGTCAGCACGGTCAGATCCCGGTGCCAGTAAGCGCGATACCGCTGTGAGATCCCAATATGCCAGCACAGTGCTCCCAGAGAAGCCAGCGACAGCAGCAGCGGGATTTTCAGCGAATAAAGCTGCGGGAAGACTTCATGGATGCGGAAAAAAGAAAAAACCACAAACAGCAGTACCATGAGGAAGGGGCGGGTCAGCACAAATAAAATCGCAAATGGTATCAGGCCAAATACCGGCAGCAGCAGGGGATGCGGAATCAGCCGCCAGATTGCGCCGAAGACGACACAAAGTGCCAGCCCGAGCAGGCACTGATTTCTGGATGACCTGAGACGCGCATCGGTCATCGTGACAGAACCCTGTGCCGGATGAAATCCGGTAGAAGCTGCAGGTGGTGAAAACACCAGGCCAGCATGAGGGTGGCGACACCGGCAACCAGAATCTGGGTTATCGCGTTCCAGGAAATCACACTCAGGCTCATGACGATGGCGGTCAGGGCAGCGCCTGCCGCCAGGGCTTTCCGGCGAAAAGGGAGGGGATGCCGGGCCTGACTTAAACGCCAGATCAGCAGGACACGTATGAACTGGGCGGCAAGCAGCGCAGCCAGAATTCCCCAGACAGACCAGGCTGGTGTGAGCAGAATCATCAGGCAGACACCGACGACGGCACTCAGCCCCTGAATCATCATCAGCGAGCGGGTGCTTTTGGTCGCCAAAGCGCCGAGATTCAGTAACTCGCAGATTTCACGCAGTGCGGCGATGAGGATGAGGACAAACGCATAGAGGCTGGCCTGTGCATAGCTGGCCGGCATGAGCCAGTGAATGAATACAGGGGCGACAAGATTGACGCTGACGGTTATCAGTCCGAGCAGAGCAAGGCCGTGGGTAGTCATCCGGGCGGCCTGATACCGGCCATTTTCGCCAAACAGTATCCCGAAACGCTTGGGCATCCACCACATCCCAAAGGGCTGCATCATCAGCACCACGGCGAGCGCAAATTTGCTGGCGACGGCATACTGAGCCACATCCTGCAGGCTGGCGAAATGGGCCAGCACCCACCGGTCGAATCCGTTCAGAGTAAATGCCAGTAAGCCGCTGCCCATGATCGGCCAGGAATAGCTGAGAATCTCGCGTCCTTTGACCCGCTGGATGCGGATGCCGGTGTCCCGGTACTGGATGATGAGCAGGAGCACGGCCTGCGTCATGGCGACCATAAACCCGGCTTCAAGAATGCCGGTCACCCCCTTACCGGCATGGAGCATCAGAAGAATCAAGCCCGCGTGACTGATGGCTCTGCCTGTGGTCAGCAAGAAGAACGTCCAGACTTTATCTCGCATTCTCAGCCATGCCAGCGGGACAGCGATGCAGCTTTCGAAGGCCAGCACGGTGAACATCAGACTTAACTCGTAACGGGAAAATAAGGCCGGGCTGAGATCACCAATCAGCGCAGCGGCTGTCCAGACGAAAGGCAAGGTCAGGATTGCAATGCAGAGGGTGATCCCCATGACTTGACTGGCATGGAATTTCTGCGCCTGTTCATTTTGCGCGGCACCGGCGAAGCGGTACAGCGCTTCGCTTAACCCCATTCCCAGAATAATGCTGGCGAACATCGCAATACTGGTCAGCACTTCCAGCCGACCGAATTCATCCGGCGGCAACTGATGGGTGATAAATGGCAGCATAAACAGGGAAACGCCTTTCATCAGCACAATGCTGATGCCATACAACACCATGTATTGCATGGCTTTGGGAACCGGGAGTTTAACCATGTCTGGCACCTCCGATGCGGGCTTTCACGCGCTGGATAAACGGCAGCCTGACGGATACGTCGGCTGCAGGCGGAGAGCAGAGTTCGGTGATGACATCGACCACAGGCTGATAGCATGTTTCCGCCCGGTAATTTTCGGCCAGCTGGCGTGCTCTGGTTCCAATGCGCTGAACTGATTTCATATCCCGGCTCAGCCATAAAATGGTGCTGGCCAGGGCATCGTGGTCACCAGGCGGGTACTTGATGCAGTGGACGCCGTCCATTAACACTGAATCCCAGTAAGCGCCGTCGGCCGGGATCACCACACAATGTCCCGCAGCCATGGCTTCCAGAACGGAAAGACCAAAGGGTTCCCTGACACTGGTTGAGATAAACAGGTTACAGCGGGCCCGGATGGCATCGAAGTTGACCGGATTTTCATGCCAGTAAATCCGGGCAATCGGCTGCCCGGCTTCAGAAACGGGCAGCTGGGTTTGTCTGGGTCTGAGATAGCAGATCTCTGAATCCGGACGGTGCTCAACCGGCAGCGACTCAAGGGCCAGCAGTAGCCGGTCCAGCCCTTTCCATTTCAGCAAAGAAGCTGCCCATAGCAAACGGGGCTGTTCATACTGGCATGCACCAGGCCACTGGTCGGGGCAAAGCCCGTTGATGAAAGACTGAAATCTGGCTTTGACGGGAGTAAATCTGTAGCCTGCCTTGCGAAGCGCCGCAGTCATACTGTCCTGACAACTGTCGAGAAAGCAGACTTTGTCGGCCGTGGCCAGGCTTCGTCCGAGCATACGGGAATGTCCGACGGGCCCATGAACAAGTTGCAGCAACGGCCAGCCGGTCAGTTTTTTCAGCAGGAAAAGAGAAAAATCGACTCCGGGGCCGGACGCCCCGAGTAAGAGTGCTGGCCGGCCATGTTTCAGGCAGGCTTTCAATCCCGTTGCTGCAGTCAGCAGGTGACGAATCAGATAGCCGAGTCCGTGATTACCTTCAGGGAGCCACTGGGGGCGCCACAGCGGGAGATGTTCACAGTCTGGCAGGGGCCAGCTCTCCGGGTCATTGGTCAGGACCCGGATATGAAATTGTCCGGCGGGCAGCTGTTTTAACAGAGAAACGGTCGCATTTTTGCTGCCCCCGCCAAAGGCGATGGGATCGATGATGAAGAGGGTGTTACTTTTCGCCATGGCAGGGTTCCTCTAACCAGCGCTGCGCCTGAAACCGGGTCAGTCTGTTTGGCCGAAAGCTCAGGATGCCCCGGTACATTGCGTGCAGGTGCCAGTCTTTATGCAGGCGCGGGATGCTGTCCGCGTCGCTGGCGATGGCGTGATAGAGTGTTTCAAACGACTGACAGTATTTCTCAATGGTCAGGTTGTTACGGATGAAGTCTCGTCCGGAGGCGCCTAACCGTTGCCGTAAGTCCGGCTCGGTCAGCAGGGTTTCGATTTTGGCGAGCAAATCGACTTCATTGTTTGTGGCGGCGAGAAGCCCGGTGACCTGATCTTTAATCACGCTGCCGACACCGCCAATCTGATTGACGACCACGGGCAGTCCGGCCAGACTTGCTTCCGCCAGTGCCAGACCAAAAGATTCGGAGTGTGCACTGGAGATATAGATATCCATGCCGCCTTTCATCCAGGCAATGGCATCGGCCTGCTGACCTGCAAAATGAACGCGATCACGGATATTCAGTTTCTCCGCCATTGCTTCAAATGTTGGTTGATCCCGCCCGTTTCCGAGTAGCACTAAATGAACCGGATACCCTTTTGCAATCAGTCTGTGGGTAACATTCAGTAAGTGATCAATGCCTTTTTCCATCAGCATGGCCCCGGCATAGCCCAGGACAATGGCATCATCGGGAATGCCCATGGTGTTTCGGAAAGAGAATGCTTCCACTGCGTCCAAAGCCTCGATATCAATGCCGTTGGGAATGATTTGGCACTTCTCCGGGGCAAATCCTTCCTGCATAAAAGGAGAAAGCACATAGTCGCTGACGCCGACCAGCAAAGGGGCCTGATAGAGCCCCAGTGTCAGGCGATCCCGAAGTGAATAGTGGGCATGCAGGTGAACAAGCATCGGCGTCCGGCACCATCTCGCGGCCCAGTGCATCCACTGGCACGGGGCACCGCTGTTGCAGTGAACCACATCGGCCCGGTAAGCATGAATCAGGCGCTGACCGGCGCGAACCAGCTGCCACCAACCGAACAGCCGGAGTTTGGGTTTTTCCCAGCCAAGCAACAGCGAAAAGGGGGTGGCATGGCAGGCGACGCCCATGGCTCTGGCCGCCATGGCCAGCTCCTGGCTGTTACACCACAGCACCGGCGTAAAGGCTTTTCTGTCCAGATGTGCGAACAGATTCAGCAAACACCGTTCACTTCCCCGGATACCATCGTCGCCATAGTGAACAAATAAAATGGTTTTGGCAGTGGTTGATTCTCTGTTCATCAGTGCCTCCGAACCGATGTCGATCGGTGTTCGTGTGTTTCGGTGTGTCTTCGTGCGAATAGGCTGAGCAATTCAGACGCCGCGCAGCACATTCGGGTTGCGCCCTCAGGCCAGCTTTGCCGGTGTCAGATTCACAACAAGCGAATATTGTGCCAGCAGTGCGGGCAGAACCGCTTCGGCTGAAAAATTCTTCCGGACGGAACGAATCGCTTGCTGACGCATGTTCATGCGTTGTTCGGCGGGGAGGGCAAACCAGTGTTTCAGCCAGTGATACAGGTGTTCGGGCTCATCCGGGGATATCAGCCAGCCGTTGTGGTCATGGATGATCGCGCGGCTCATAGCGCCCACCTCTGTTGCAATGACAGGGATGCCGAATGAGAGTGCTTCCAGCGCGGCCATTGGCAGCCCTTCGTGCCGGGAAGGCATGATGAGCAGGCCAATGTTCGGCCAGATGTCAGTCATGTCCTGCTGCATGCCGTGAAAGTGCAGATTCGCCGGGCTGTCTTGTTCTAATGCTGTTCTGAGCGGGCCGTCGCCGTAGCAGTCAAACTGAAGTGCCGGACATTGGCGGGCTAGTTCGGCAAAGCGATCCGGGCCTTTTTCATGACTGAGACGGCCAACGAAAGCAATTTGATGTCCTTGAGAAGCCGTCTGGCTCAGATGATTGGTGAAGTTATCCAGTACGACCGATGGCCGGGAAAGGCGGCTGGCAATGCTGTGACTGACGGCAAAAGTAGCGTTGGCGAGACAGGCCGTAGCTCTGTCGGCCATATCATAGAGCGCCAGCCTGCCGCGGCAGGTTTCTCCGGCATGATAGGTCGACACAACCGGGCAGGACAAAAAGGGTTTGAGCAGACGGCACAGGATCCCGGCTTTATACCCGTGGGTATGCACCAGTAAAGGACGCATCTGTCTGGCAAGGCGGAGCAGGGAACGAAGTTTACCGTCCAGCACAAACACGGGGACGGGCTGGGTCCGGGGCGCAGCCTGGGCCGACAGTCTGGCGATCAGCGGGTGAGTCTGGCCGTAATCCTGCCACAGGATGACCTGCACATCATAACGGCTGGTCTTTAATGCGGTCGCCAGCTCCTGAATATGAGTTTCAATCCCGCCCAGGGTCCGGCTGTCAGCAATCAGCCAGATCGGGCGGCTCGCTGGTCTCGCAGTGAAGGTGTTCTTGCTCATGTGAGTTCCCGCAGACAAAAAGAGAATACGGAAACCCGGCAAATTTGATGCCACCCTATCAGGCTACATATAGGCAGGCTGCCTATAGGGAGGCGGCATATGGGCAGACCGGACACGCATGCTTTCGTGCAATGTCAGGCCTTGTACTCACCTGAGTTGCATTCTGCAACTCAAAGTGCGTCTTCATCCGGCAGATCAACTGCCTGTTTTCAGGACAATATTATGGATATCCAAGGCTTTCAGTTGCAGGAATGACTTTTCCGCGACCGTCAGCAGTTGCTCACCCAGTTCAATCGCATGCGCTTTGCAATTTTGAATACACAAATGTTCAATGCGTCTGGCCAGCATCGACAGCCGGATATTGCCGTAACTGCCGGCGCTGCTGGCGAGCGCGTGGGTTTCAAACTGCAGCTGATCCGGGTTGTTGTCCTCAATGGCTTTGCGGATAGTGGCGATTCGGTTTTGGCTGTCTTCAAGATACAGTTCGACCAGCATGTCGGTATCTTCGAAGGAGGTGTCCTCGATCAATTGATGGATGGTTGTCGGATCAACCAGCGGATACAGCGATAAAGGAATTTCGTCTTTATTCGCACAGAAGGTTTCTGCTTCATCAATGGACTGACACGGTACAGTGCACCGCTTTTCGTTGCTGTCGGAAACAGGTTTGACCCACTTGCTCAGGCAGTCCAGTAATTGTGCTTTGTGAATGGGCTTGCTCAGGTAGTCGGTCATCCCGGCGGACAGGAAACGTTCTCTGTCCCCTGTCAGGGTATGAGCGGTCAAAGCAATGATCGGCAGTGACTGGTTCTCCGGCGACAGGGCTCGGATCCGCTGTGTTGCTTCCATGCCGTCCATACCGGGCATCGAGATGTCCATAAAAATCAGGTCGTAGTGGCGTTGCTGAACAGCAAGAATCGCCTGCTCGCCGCTGGTGACCATATCGGTTTCGATACCCGCGGTTTTCAGCATATGGCCAATCACCAGACGGTTTGCCGCGTTGTCCTCGGTGACCAGAATCTTCATCCCGGCCCGGAGAATCGGCAGTTGTTTCTGGCTCAGTGGATGCGTCGCATCTTGCGATGCAATTGCCAACGGAATGGAAAAGTAGAAATCACTCCCGGTCTGAAGGGTACTGGAAAGACCCAATTCACCTCCCATCAGCTGTATCAGGCGTTTGCAAATTGCCAGCCCCAGCCCGGTGCCTTCCGTGGCCCGTGTATAACCCTGATCAGACATGGTAAATTCGTCAAACAGGCTTTCCTGTGCCTCTGGAGCAATACCAATCCCGCTGTCGATCACATGGCAGTTCAACTGCCAGCCTGCTTTCGTGTTGAGAGCGGTTTTCGTGAGCGACACTTCGACGCGAATCCCGCCCTGCGGTGTGAATTTGATGGCGTTATGGATCAGATTCAGCAGAATCTGACGGATACGGCCTGCATCCCCCTGAGCGAAGTTGTTGGCTTCCGGGGGCAAGGTTAATGACAGGGTCAGATGATGCTTCTCTGCCAGCGGCGTCATCAGTTCAATGACCTGGTGAAAAACCTGCTGAATATGAAAAGGCTCATGGTTCAGCACCAGATTGTTGGCCTCCATTTTGGAGAAATCCAGAATGTCATTGATGATCGCAACCAGGTGTTTACCGGATTCATGTGCCGTTTGAACCAGGCTTTTCTGATGCGCGGAGAGGGTTTCCCCCTGCAGGATATCCAGGATACCCAGCACACCATTCATGGGGGTGCGTATTTCATGGCTCATGGAAGCCAGAAAACGGCTTTTGGCCTCATTGGCTTTTTCTGCTTCCCGGCGAGCGCGTTGCAGTGTGGCCTCGTGTGCCTTTTGTTCTGAAATATCAATGAAGTGGCAAACGTAGAGTACGGCGTGTTCGTCGGGGAACACCGGGGAGGCACTGAAATAAATAGGGAGTGCTTCACCGCGGATGGGTTGTAATACCAGCTCGCCAGACCATTTCCCGCCCTGATGAATGGTTTGCCACATTGCCTGATGCACGGACACGAGGCTGCTGAGGCTGGGCAATGGTGAACAGGATGCCGGATCATAACCGGTCAGCTGCTGAAATGTCGGGTTGTAGCGAAGAATTTGACCAGACTCATCCGCAAAAAAGATGGCTTCCTGAGCGTCAAAGGCCTGAGCCGCCAGCAGCTGTTCTTTTTCGGCGACTTTCCGGGCTGTAATATCCCGGATGTACGATACAAACAGGTAGTCCCCGTCAACTTCAACCGGAGAGACGGCCAGTTCAACCGGAAATGTATACCCGTTTTTATGCAGGGCAAGGGTCTCGATGCGTTGTCCGAGCACCGGCCCTTCACCGGTTCTGATGAAATGCGCCATGCCTTGACGGTGCTGCGAACGCAGGTGTTGCGGGATCAGGTATTTCGCCATGTCCTGATGCAGAATTTCATGCTTCTGCCAGCCGAAGATGTGTTCGGCATTGGTATTGTAATCAACGATGTAGCCGGACTGATTGATCGTAATGATGGCATCCAGAGATGCGGTCAGAATGGCTTGCTGGATCTTTTCGTGACGATGCAGCTCATGCAGGGTCCGGCTTTTGTCCGCCAGCAAATCCTGGATTTCCTGCTGATTTTTCGCCAGCGTCAGTGACATGGTGTTAAATGAGCGGACGACTGCCCCCAGCTCATTGTTGGTGTGGCTGGGCAGTGTCATTCCCGGACCGTTGTGCGTGATTTCATCAACCGCCATTTTGAGCCGGCTTAACTGCCGGGTGAGGGCCGTCCCCAGAACAAAGGAACAGACGGCGACCAGAATGACCTCCAGTCCCGCAATGGACGTAAACATCTTCCCGGCGTCGGTGAGCAGGGTTTCCAGCTTGGAGGTTGAAAAACCAATTTCAATGCTGCCGTAGACGGTTCCGGCTTCAACGATCGGATAGTGGATGTCATAAATGCCGTCATCGACGTCGCTGATCCCCTGGTCTTTGCCTGTGTGCGGTGAGGTCGCAGGCACGTTACCTCCTTCAGCCAGCACTTGAACCTGATTACAGATCCGGACGTATTTGATGTCTGAAATCGCCATGATCTCGTCAACCAGACTGTTTAATGTTGCCAGGTCGTAAGACAGCACCGCATCTTTGGTGGCCCGGGCAAACAGCGTTGTGGCTGCCTGTGCGCGTTGTTCCAGTTGGGACTGGTTTGACTGACTGAGATAGGTCAGTGCGTTGCTGACTAAGAGCACCAGTACAAGCACTTCAATGAAGGCAATGCCCAGAATGGTTTTCAGACGAATACTCATCATGGCCTCCTTCAGTGCATTAAATTTTGTAATAGATCGATTTGCAGGGCGCGAATATCATCCCAGGTGCTGTCTTCGGCAGCCTCAAACCCCGAAATCGCTAATTCAGCCAGGGCTTTCCTGCCGTCTTCCTTTGCTGCGAGGGTGATCAGGGCCTGCTGAATACTGGTGGCGGTTTGACTGTCGATTCCCGGATGAACAGCGATGGCATGTGAGGTATATCCCCGGGTTGTCCAGATGGGGGTCAGCTGGTTTCGCAGCGCCGGGTCAATGCTGTTGAACGTGCGCATCACACCGCCACCGGCAGGAAAGATGCCCTGAGCCACCGCCAGATAGACGGAGTCGTGGGACGACACGTACTTTGGCGTGAACCGGACATGGGCGGCGGACAGATCGGTGCGGGTTAAAATGCTGGCAGCAAATGCGGCCGGAGAGGGAAATGCCAGTGTCTGCTGATCCAGCTGAGACAGGGCGGTGATCCCGCTGTCTTTCCGGACCACAATAATGCCTTTGATTTGCTTATTGGCTGCCTTGGCGATGGCCCGGTAACCCGGCTCCTGATGGAACACGACATAATGATACGGGTTCATGTAGGCAATATCGTATTCCCCGTTTTTTAAACGTTTTTCGAAGGTGGGGATATCAGGTGCGGTGGCAAAGTGAATGGTATGGCCGCTCAGTTCGGACACCTGCGTGAGGATAGGTGTCCAGACACGGGCGAGTTTACTGGCGGCTTGCTGAGGCACGATCCCAAAAATAATCTCTCTGGCATGCGCCGGCATGGCAGCCAGAATGGCAAGGAACAGGGCAATCAGAATTCTCATCTTGACTCCTTAGAGCTTGCTTGCGCTCTTGCATCTGAAGAAATTGACTCATTGGCAATCCCGTTCAATCAGAAGCAGCAGGGCATCATCGTTCGGCTTTCCCTCAGTGCAGTCATCAAAGACTTGCATGACCTGCTCAATGGCTTCCTCGAGCGGTTGGGAAAGTGTCTTCCTGAGTGCATCAAGCATTTTTCGTTCCAGTTCCTGCCGGCCATCCGGCGTCATTGCAGATTCAAACAGCCCGTCGCTGATCACCGCCAGACGTTGTCCGGGTTCCAGCAGCTGAGTGACGGCGGGGTAATGCGGGTCTTCCAGCAGCCCGGGCAAAATACCGCTGATGTCGACTGCCTCAATGCGCTGCTTTGTGATGAGCAGAGGCGGTGGATGCCCGGCAGAGGCCAGAACGACCTGTCCGTCCGGATGCAGACAAAGTGCGCTGCAGGTCAGGGTCACCTGAGACAAGAAATGATCGGTGCGTGCGCCCATAGACAGACGCCGCAGCACTTCATCCGGCGGGCAGTCAACCTCTGCGAGATTCAGCAACATTCCCCGCAGATAACCGGCGTAGGCATAAGAGAAAAATTTGGCGGTATCGTTGTGGCCCATGATGTCTGTAACCGCGATAAAAAAGCCGTTCTCGCACGGCTGAGCCATCACAAAATCACCGCCGCCGATCCCTGTATTTCGCTGCCTGACAGCAAGCCGCCAGCCCGGACAACCCGCAGGAAGCTGCGGCGATAAGGCACTGGCAATCTGCCGGTTCACCTGACCGGTCAGATGCCGGTAAACCTGTCTGGAACGTTCAAGTACGCGGTGCACCGTTTGCAACAGCAGTTGCTTGCTGACGGGTTTGGTCAGGTAGTCATCAATGCCCATAGTGGCAGCCTGCTGAAAGATTTCACTGGCATTGGCTGTTGTCAGAAAAATGAAGGGAACGGCAGCGCCGGGAGACAGTGAGTTCAGCTGTTCACGGAACTCCAGACCGTTCATACCGGGCATCTGAATATCTGACAGCACTAAATCAATGTGCTGATGATCGATCGTCGCAAGTGCCTGCTGGCCGTTGTCGGCGGTCAGAACATGAAAGTCGTCTGAGAGATAGGTTTGATAAAGGCGCCGTTGTGACGGCTCGTCATCGACAATAAAAATGGTTGGCTTGTCATCTTGCTGGCAATGCGGCCAGGTGGCCGTCAGGCAATTGAACGCACCGGTATTCGTGCCAGCGGCCTGATAGGTGAGTTCATCACTGAGCGATCTCAGCAGCGCGATTCCGCGGCCGGATTCGGCATCCAGCGCCAGAGCATCCAGCATCAGCGTATCCAGGGTCAGGGCGTCCGGCGCGGCCGGGTTTAACAGAGTCGGATCCCAGCTCCCGCCATCGTCCTCAAGCGTCAGCAGCCAGTTCTGAGAGGACATGCTGAATCTGACTTTCAGTATCCGGGCCGACGGGGAACTGTGCTGGACAATATTGGTTGCAGCTTCGGCAAAACACAGAGCGATTTGATTGGCGGTCTGACTGTCGGCTTTACTCAGGCTCAGTGCCTGCTGAAGCAGTCGCCGGATTTTCGTGACACTGGCGAGCGTGGCGGGTTGTTCGATGTCCAGTAAAACAGTTTTTATGTTCATATCCATGTTCTTATCCGTGTCCATATCCAGGTCCATTGCATGTTCGCACCTGTCCGGCGGCTGACTTGTCATCCATGTTACAGCTCTATGGAGAGTAGTTTGTTTTCAGACACTTTTTTACGTAATGCTGTGACCAACCGGCGGCAGCATTGCGGCAGTCGGCCGAGTTCACGCTGTATTTCAGAACGGAGTGCCGGATTACATTGATCGTTGATAATCGTGCCGGTCAGTCGGGCACCGGCGAAGCGCAAAGACTGGGCGCAGGACTCTGCCAGACTTTCGGTTGTTTTGCCTGCCATCACGACCATCAGGCAGCCATCGCAGGCGGCTGCAATGCTTTCCGGTGGAATACAGTCGTGGTTTGTCTGTGAGATCGGGGATGTATCAAAGATGATGAGGTCATAAGTCGCCTGCCATTCTTTGATCCACGTTGAGATGGCGTGGGGGCGTCGCAGCATCATTCTGTCGGCTCTGCCTGAAGGGGCAATGATGCCGTTGAGAATTACAGGTGCAGCATCAATACAAACCGTGCAGGGAGTGCCAAATTCAGGTTCTGCAGTGGTTTCGGGGTGAAGCTGAACCGGCAGCAGGGTGGGATGGTTCAGATTGAGATCGACCAGCAGTGTATTGCGGCCTGAAAGCAAATGCCGCTGGGCGAGTGCCAGAGCCAGAGAGGTGACACCTTCCTCAGCATTGACAGAGGTAATTGCCACACTTTTCAGTTCCTCCTGAACAATGTGACGATAGATCTGCTCAATCTGGGGCGAGTCGGGAGAAAAAATAGTCATAGTAAGCCCACCAGTGCGGCTGTGGCGGCCAGCTGGAACAAATCGTTCATGCCGCGCCGAAAGGCTTCCATCGTGCTCTCACTGCGATCCGGAATATAGACGGTATCCCCGGCACGAATCACAGGCAGCAGGCTGAAATTACCAGTCCGGCCAAACTCGGTGAGGTCAAACGTTCTGGCCTGATCCCGGCAACAGGACAGATTGACCACGGTAATTTTTTCGACATAGGCGTTGTTACTCGGTCCGCCAGCCTGTGCGAGTAAATCGAGTAGAGTCATGTTGTCATCAAAGCGGTACCGTCCCGGTTTATTGACCGCACCCAGCACCCGGATGGTGGATTCTTTGCTTTCTTCCAGCCAGTTGCGGTCTTTTTCCGGAATGTAGATGGCATCCCCCGTGGTGACTTTAGGCAACAGATTTTCATCGCCGGTTTCGAAATATAACGCGAGATTCAGTTTGGTCACTCTGGCGTAATCGCCGTTGCGGTGGGTAATCCGGATATTGTGGATATCCGCTTTGGAGGTCGGGCCATCAGCTGCCGACAGAATATCGAGAAAGTGCATGCGGTTTGTAAACCGATACCGACCGGGTGCACCGACCTGCCCGAACACATAGATAGACAATTCAGAACTCTGTCGGACCCATTGCGATTTGTTGTCGGTCGGATCCTGCGGTAGATCATGCACCCGGACGGTTGTCCCCGCACGGACCGGCGGTAAATCACTGCTGCGGGAACCGTTTTTCAGGTATTGGTCCAGATTGAACACATAGGTCCGGTTCACACCGGCAGCATTCGGGGTCATCACTTCAATTCTGGCTGTATCTGCCCGTGACGTCGGGCCGCCGACATGGGCCAGCAAATCAAGCAGATTCATTTCACTGGACCATTCAATCCGTCCGGGGCGCACGACTTCCCCCATGATTCTGACCGCGCGCTGCGGCGACACTTTCAGCCATGACTTTTCGTTCATGTCGGTTTTTTCGGGAATGAAAATCGCGTCCCCCGGGGAAACCTGCGGGAGCGCTCTGCGGGTTGTGCCTTCTGTGAAACCTGACAAGTCGAAGGACTTTATGTCTCCTTGTGCCGTGATAATGCGGATCTGGCGGGATTCAGCAAAGCGGGTCGGGCCACCGGCATTGGCGAGAATATCCATAAAGGATGTGCCCTGTTTGGTCTCGTAAGCGCCGGGCTTGGCGACTTCACCCATGATATAAATGGTGTTCGCACCGCGCTTCACTTCTTCTTCCTGGCGGGGAACAAAGACGGTCGCACCCGGCTCGATTGGCGGTAACAGCGTGTCCTGACCGGTATCCAGATACTGCTTCAGATTGAAGATGACGGGCTCATTGTTTGAAATGACCCGGATTTGCTCGACACCGGCGTAACGGGTGACGCCACCGGCCCGCATCAGCAGGTCGACCAGATTCGCCGTGTCTTTGTGAGAAAAGCTGCCGGGGTGATTGACCTCACCAAACACTTTAACGGCACCTCTGTCGCTGGCGGCATCCCCGGCATCTGCCAGATTCTGGGGGTCAAAATCCTGCTCGATATTCCCGATCATGGGCGAGGCCGGAACGAAAATGACATCCAGAGATTGCAGAACAGGCAGTAAAGACTGATCGCCGGAGTCGAGAAAGGCTTTGTAGTTAAATGTGCGGGTCTGGCCGGCGCGCTTGATCTGCATGACATTCAGCTGCGCCCCCGGCCGCATTCCACCGGCTGCAACAATCGCGGCCTGTACCGACGCGCTGGCAGGTAAGGTGTATTCGCCGGGTGTGTTGACATAGCCCTGGATGCTGATCAGTAACTGTCGTTTGCTGACATAAACGCTGAGATTATCCAGATCGCGAATCACACTCTCCAGTTTGTCGCGAATGAAAGCGGTCACGGAAGCTTCGGTCTGTCCGGCGACTTTCACAGGGCCGATTTCCGGTAACTGAATCTGGCCCTGACGGTCAATCTGAAAGGTCCGGTTCAGAGACTGCTCCCCCGGCAGGCTGATGGTCAGCTGGTCACCATGCTGAATGGAATACGCGGATGCGGTTGCAGACATCACAATGACCAGAACCACCGAGAGGAATAGACGTAAGCCTGACATTATGGTGACTCCTTACCTTGCATGGGGCGGGTGATCTCGACGAGCTCGATGCTGACTCGGCGGTTCGTCAGACGAACCTCCGGGCCGTGGCCGTCAAATAAAGGGTCTTCACTGCCGACGGAAGCGATAGTGATCCGGGCTGAAGGAAGCCCGAAAATCTCGAGGTATCTCTGAACCTGCTTTGCCCGGTTCAGTGCGAGCCGCTGATTGAATTCAGGCGTGCCGACCCGGTCGGCATGGCCGGTAATGTGCAGGCGGTAAGTGGGGATGTCCCGCAGCAGAATGGCGGCCTCTGCAAGGTGTCCCATGTACTTGGGGTTCACTTCCGGTGAGTTGAACGCAAACTGATTGTCGCTGTTGAGCAACTGGTACAGCTTGCTGGCGAGCGCCGCCGGTGCCTGCATATTCGCCGTCTGAGGATGACATGCCCCTTTGTTTTTCACATCATCAAGCTGGTTTTCCAGTCTTTTCAGCAGATTGCGCTGAACGATTAAATCGTTGGCCGCATCGTAACTCAGCCCGCCTTCAAGCTCTCTGGTAATGCGCTGCTGATTTTGTTTTGCCTGTACGACGGTTGCCGGAAAGCACTGCTCAGCGCCTTCCAGCACCAGAATGTCCAGATGCTGGCTGACCATGTCCAGTTCAAACCGCAGACCATGCTCGGGCTCCAGCGGCTTATCGGGCATTACTGGCGCCAGAGTGACCGGATAATGTTCTGCCATGCCCCCGTTTCCTTTTTCCGGCCAGACCGAGCAGCCGTTCAGCAGAAACAGGGGGAAGATGAGCAGCAAAGCGATGCTGCATGTGCTGTCCGTACGCATGGGCACTTCCCTGAGCTTATTTTTCTGTCACCGGGACAAACGGATTGATGGAAATCGCCTGATCGATTCTGAGCAGCTTCAGCAGTTCCAGCGGCTGGCCGTGAACCTGGCTCAGCGACAGTGTGCAATGCTGTTCGCGAAGACGCTTGTAGAGATAAACAATGGCGCCAATGCCGGATGAATCAATAAAGGGGACCTGATTTAAATCGATGAGGACCTCCGGCCCTTTTTCCTGCGCAATGATCTGGTCCAGATAAGGCTGGATGTCCCGGCAGCCATCTGCATCCATCTCGCCCTGAATGACCAAAGTAATCTGACTGTCTTTCCCCTGAATATATTCCAGCTTCATAACCACTCCCGACACGTTCTGAGCATTACAGTGAATGCAATACATTGAAAACAAGACATGAAATGTGCTCGTGAATGCTCAGGCAGGAAGCATGCCAAAAAATGATGGTTTGTCAGGGCAGGGATACAAATGCCTGATGGCTGCTGTGTCCCGCAATCAAACGAGAAGGCAGGACATAATGGGAAAGACGAGGTTTGCATTTTGCGAATCAAGTTGCATTTCGAATCCAGATCAGCAACTTAATATCCGCAGTGGAAAAGAGGGCTTGCTGATTACAGCCTGAATGGCCCGAACGATGACAGAAAACGGTTCATTGGTTCTGTTCGTACATGATCTGAATCGCGGTGCGGATCAGTGCGGGTGTCAGGTCTGTCGCCGTCATTTTCATCTGACCTGCAAAGCTGTAAAGTGTCGAAATAATTTTGGCTTTGTTTTCAGCGCTGAGCTCTTCACCGGATTCAGCAAGGCACTGTTCAAGCAGTGCCATGAGTACCTTTAACAAAATCGTGTCTGCTTGATCTTTTGCTTCGTGCTTGTCCGGAAAATGCAGGGAGTCAGATAGGGCAACATGACACTCGGTTTTTAAAGTGACGCCATTTCGCATCAAGCCGTAGGTGCCCAGCTGGCCGTTGGCAATGGATTTTTTCTCGGTCGCACTGAAATGTGGGACAAGGACCTGTCCTTTTTCTGCCGACGGATGAAGTGCTGCCCGGACCGACATGAATCTCAAGCTGCTGATAATCGACCGTCTTGCCCTTGTATTCAACCTGAGCAGGATGGGTGAGGATCAGCATTGTGTGCTCGGCCAGTGAACACAAATACACCTGCCAGGGTTTGTATTCTAATTTCGCCTGAATCGTATCCGAAAACGCTTCTCCCGAGAGGTGATGGTTGACGAAAAAGGGCTCGCCATTATTCGACAGTAACCAGTTCAGATTTGCGTTTTCAACCCGTCGAAGCAGTTGAAGGAACGCTGTATCAGGAAACGGGCCGGTAAACAGGGCTGTAAACTCGCGCTCAGACATGCCTAAGCTTTCTGCCCAGTTTGACCGGGCTCGGTCTTGCTGAATAAAATGAAGGCGATGTTCAAAGGTTCTCACTGGATTCCATTCCATTTGTGGTTGTCTGAAAGCTATTGCGCTAAGTCTGGTACACATTTCACTCAGAATCATATTTGATTGTGTGATTGTGTGGTTCATGTTGTGGGGGTGAAAGTATGTGTGACGGAAAGTGGCTTGCAGGGAGTTTTATTCAGCCCCGCTTTTGCTACATAGCGAGAAATCGTTTGTTAGCTCTATGAATGACAATCAGCTGAAGAATGAAAGTGCAACTTCTATATCAAATAGATAGAATGTTTTTCTTAACAGATAACAATATTATCAGGTAAGAAAATGAGTGAGAACCATTCTATGTTTTCGGAGCAGCTTCTAAACACTGCTTTTGAAGATCTTGTGCAAGATTTGGAGAAGGAGTTAGGCATTTCCCTCTCAGAGGAAGAGAAAAAGCTTGCCAAGAATTTATTGACTAGCGGTAAGGGTTTTCAAGAGATCGTCGCTGCTATTCGAGCATTAAGGACACAACGGTTAATAAAGGACTCAATGAAACAACGAAGTCCAATAATTTAATCCACATGGCAGACATGTCCGTAGAGTCCACTTTGCTCAGATACAAACTCTGACTTGAGAAATTAAAAACCAGCCGTGCAGGGCCAAAATAATAAAGTTGCAGCCCTGCAACAGGGCCACCTGAAAGAGAACAATCGTCATCCCCTGGAAGCCTTGCTGAAACGCAAAGGCATCGACACCGGGCCCCTTTGATGTTGCTGAAAAATTGCCTATGTAACTTGGATATAATGAGCGACATCAGTACAAACCAGCGCTGATAAACGGCAAAAAGCTAGAAGCAAATTATGAATACCGCACAACAACTCCCTCAGTTTCACTCAGTAAAACCCATTGTGAATGAAGTTGTCTGCGAATGCGGCTACCGCATCTGCGACAGCGAAGGCGTGATTCGATCCCGTTGCGTCAAAATCGGCGAGGGCATTGCCCTGTGTCGGTGTAAGCGGTGGGTGGAAGTGCCTGTTGGGAATTTACAGTAAGCATAACTTGCCACTTCAGGACATGCGGCATAAGTAGCGTATGTCCTCGTTTTGAATAAAATTTGTTGACTCCAAATTAAGTTGTGTGCGATATGATTCATATCGAAGCTAGTTTTTAATTATTTGGAGTGAACGTGCAACAGATTATAGATTTTTTGGAAAATGGTGATTATGACTGGCACCTAGATAATAATTTATATGATGATTTTATTCATGTTGCAAAATCTTTTGGATACAAATTTAAAACGCATAAAACTGAAAGTGAAGTTAAAGAGTTCTTAAAAGAAAAACTAAGGCAATGTCTTAGTGGAAAAGAAGTTAGTTCCAGCCAATATACCAATATTGAGGATCATATATGTTTCAAACACTATTCTTCTAAAACTGGAGAGTTTAAAAGTCCATTTTTATTCCTTTCTTATGTTCGCTACCAGATTAACGTGCTAGATTCATATAATAATTCTATTGAATCTTGGCTTTTAGCAAGAAGATATCTTGAAGCATTATATTCGATAGACTCCAATTATGATCCTGTCAATATACAAATTTTCCAAGAGCAGAAAATTATATCTAGGTCTATAAACTACCTTAGAAGTAAAAGATATAATGTAGTTATAAATAATGGGTGTGCATTCTTAGATCACAAAAGTGAAGTGGATTTACTATCTGCCATTGACTATAGACTTAGTAAGCTTGGTGAGCAGTCATTATTTTTTATTATGATGATGTTATCAAAAAGGTATGATTCAAAATCTAGAAGATATTTCTTAAGATCTGAGCCTGGTTTAGTTGAATTGAGTAAGATTGACATTCCCTGGGGGTATTTATTTAATGTATGTTTAAATAAGTTATATGAAATCGATAAACCAAGGAGAAATTTCAATAAGAACGCCAAGGTTTTTGAGGAAGTAACTGATTTAATTAAACATTATTTTTGCATTCAGAGAATTCAACCTTTCAATAAATTTTCCGATATTAATCATCGCTATGATACTATTCTTCCTGCTATTCAAAAGAATATATTGTATGATCAACATTTTTCTATAGATCAAATTTCAAATAATCATGCATTGAAAATGGTTGAGGGAATGTTTAAATCCAAGTTATTGGAATCTGAAAATATTAATGTTGATATATATGTTGACATAATGAAGTGGATTTTTTCAAGACCAGGTGAAAAGCCATATAAATTTACAGTTCATGACATATATGTTGATTTATTGAAATATGGTTTCGATGATTTAAAAAATGCACTTGATATCCTTTCTCATAATTATTTACATATTAATAGAGGATACTTGAACCCAAGTGATATAGAAAAAAGAAACTATTATGAAAGACCTTTCATTAATAGGGGTAAGTACTATATATATATTAACTCAAATTTCTGTAACTATGGTTTTTATTATTCGTTGTTTGATGTTTTCTCAAAGCGTGGAGTGGATGGTAATGTATTAGGTAAGGTGGCTGAAGACTTCGTTGAGAGCCAATTCATGAAAAACGGAATTACCTTTCATTCCAATAAGAATTATAGTATTCCAAAGGAAATTGCTAGAGAATTAAATATTAAGAGCCAAGGAAGAGAATGTGACTATATAATAGAGACAGCAGAGTCAATTGTTTTCATTGAGTTAAAGCGGAAGACTTTAACATCAAATGCAAGAGCCGGAGATGCATTGACATCAATGGTCGATATCTCACAGTCACTATTTCATGCACTATCTCAAACAGGTTGCCATGAATACACACTTCGCCGGAATGAAAAAATTGTTTTTAATGATGGCACCGAGATTCTTCTAAACAATAGACGTATTGAAAGAGTGGCATTAACTTTATTTGGCTTTTTTGGTATTCAAGATGGTCTTTTTGTTCATCAGATATTAGGCTCATTAATAAACTCTGAATTGAACAGTGATGATGAATCTAAGAATAAAAAAGTAAATAAGGTGTTACTTGAGCTTAGGAATCAATATCAGACTAAAATATTCCAAGAAGAATACGCTAAAGAAATGAACCCATTTTTTAATTGTAGGTTTTTTAGTGTTCCTCAATTTATTGAAATATTATCTTTTAGTTCTAATAATGAAGGGTTCTTATCAGAGCTAAATCGTACTAGACACATATCAACTGGTTGTAAAGATTGGTTTAAAGATTATCACTATATTCGATGGCTACAAGTAGATAGAAAAGGCAATTAGGTATTGACGAACATTACTTGTCTGTATGGTCTAATTGCATAACAGCAAAATCTGTTATCTGGATTGGCGTCCAGCAAACTAAGAGAGCCCGGAAGACGCGCTCAGCGTCTTTTTTGTTGGGCGGCGCTCGCGCACACCTAAGAAAAGCAGTACTCTATGGTAGCTCGGGCAGGGGCGACTTCGGTCGCGCCGGTATCGTTGAGACCGGTTACGCCAACCCTGTTCGAGTTGCCACCATCGTGAGTATTGGCGTCTCCGAGTGGCAATGTAAATTTGCTTCTCAACGGAGACATGCTATGTCTATAAATTCAGCTTCTGCTTTCCAGGCAATCAACAAAGTTCCGCACACCTTAGTCCTCGAAGCCCGGGAAATGATTGGCGGGTTAGCCGCAATCTCCGGCGCAACCTCAGGCCCGGTTGAAACCCTCACCGCTGAACAACTCTTTTATCTGTCTGCATCTATCGGCGACAAGCTCGACATCGCCTTACTCAAGATGGAGGCAGAATGATGGTACAGGCCAACGTCACCGAACTTGAACAAAACGACTCGATGCCATGTACCAGGAACTGGCGGGGCCATACCCCGCCGTCGTCTGCGAATGCGGCCACTGCATCTTTACCCACCAAGGCGTCATCCGCTCCCGCTGCGTCAAAGTCGCAGAGGGTGTCGCGCTGTGCCGTTGTAAGCGGTGGGTGGAAGTGCCGGTAGGGCTGAGCTTCTACTGATGTGATCGGAGCATGCAAAAGCCAGAAATGACGTTTGCTAGCATGCTGTTTAAATATATGATTAGTTGGTGAAAGTTGAACGAGGGCAAAGAATGATATGCGAATGAGGTATATCATCTTATGTTCACAAAACATGATGTATAAGTAACAATTAAGATAGGAGTAAGATTTGAATCAATTGGAGCTTAAAGACCTATACTTAGGTCAGAATGATGGTAAAAAAGAGGCAATTTATAGAGATAACTTTGAAGAGTTTTTTATAAACGAGAAATCAATTTATGATCAGGTGCAAAGAAAAGAAAAATTTTTGATTTTGGGTAGAAAAGGATCTGGAAAGACTTTTTTAGCTCATTATATGAAGAAAATGTCGAGTAAAAATGATAGTTGGAATTGTGACATTCGATCCTACAAGGATTTTAAGTTCCAAGAGTTAGTACACTTGAAAACTGAAGATGTGAAACCTAACGAATATTATGAAATATGGAGGTGGATGCTTCTACTAGACTTATCTCGCTCAATACTAAAAGATAGTAAAATGTCAAAGAATGAGCATAAAGATAAAATTGAGGATTTCTTTGAGGAGAACTACAAATCTATTGATATTGATAGTAAAAGAATTATTGAGATTACTAAAGCTAATAAAATAAGAGGCGGGGTTTTTCGATCTTTCATCGAGAACAACTTTGGCGATAAAATAGAGACAGGTAGTTATCTAGATTATATTGAGGCTTTAGAATTTACTGTTGTTAAAGCATTGAAATGTACATCAACAATTCATACTATCATATATGATGAATTGGATGATCGTTTTCGAGATGATGACTATTACAAAAATTCAATTTTAAGTTTAATAAAAGCAGCAGATAACTTAAACCTTAAAATGGTAGAGAATGGGATCGAAGCCAAATCGGTTGTCCTGCTGCGAACAGATATATTTTCGATATTAAATGATCCTGACTTGAACAAAATAAAGAGAATAAATTCAGTAAAAATAGAGTGGGGAGATAGAATAAGTAAGAGTTCTCCACTTATTAAAATGATATTAACAAAAGCAAAGAAATCTAGTCCTTTGTTAGGAGCTGCATCTGATCATGCCGCATTTGGTTTGTTGTTTCCTGATAATGTTAATAAAATACCTACTGAACGTTTTTTACTCGAAAGAACATTCTTTAGGCCTAGGGATATTATTACATTTCTGAATTCTATTATTGAGAAACATCCGTCGCATAATTCTTTTAGATGGCAAACTTTAGCAGATGCTAGATCAGATTATTCTCAATATCTGTTAGACGAAGTTAGGAATGAAATGTCAGGACATGTTACAGATATTGAAATAGAAGAAAGCCTTAAGTTAATTAAAAATTTTAATCGGCACTATTTTTATTTCAAAGATATTGTTAAGTATTATGAAGATAATGTTTTTCATTATAAAAACATTAAGGCTGAACAGGCACTAATTAATCTATATAACTTTAGTGTTATAGGAAACACTTGGAAAAATAGAGAGAAAGGTGGTAAGCAGTACCAATCTTGGTCTCATCGTGAAAACAACTCTGATTTAGATTTTAGTAAACAAATGGTTGTGCATATAGGACTTAGAGAAGCTCTGTCGATGTAATTACACATAGCAAATTGCTTCGCAGAAGAGGGTGTTCATAGTTCTGTGTCAGCGTAATTACCATGATCCCCCTCCCGCCGCTTCCAAGCCTCTGCCACTCTCCCCACATTGATGGCGACCGAGCCCCTGAGTTTACCCTCAGGGGCTTTTCCGTTTTAGGGCAGAGACATGAGCAAACAATCCTTTCTTTCCGCCAGTGTTGTGCTGGCACTCAGTGCAGCACCGGCCAGCGGGGCCATTCATCTCCTGTCGGATGCTGTGAAGGTGGATACCCACAGCAGCAGTAAACGCAGTGTTGTCACCATTACCCGAACCGGCAAATTTTACGATCCGCGCTACGGCGAATTCGAACTGACCCAGCAAATGTTCGATGACCTGGTCAAAAACTTCAACGAGAACGTCTATGGCCAGGAAATCAACATCGACATTGAGCACCAGCCTGAAAACGGTGCCGGGGCGGTGGTGCGTCGCTTGTTTACCGATCGCGGTCGATTACGTGCAGAGGTGGAGTGGTACGAACTCGGCATCAGCAAAGTCACCAAAGAAGGCTTTAAATACCTGAGCGCCGAAATTCATCCCAATTACGTCAGTAACGAACAAGGGCAGAACGGCCAGTATCAGGAATTTGGCCCAACCCTGCTGGGCGCCGGGTTGGTCACACGGCCATGCATCAGAAACCTCGACAAAATCGAGCTGAGCGAAGCCAGCCTGCACGATTGCCCAACCTACCTTTCCGAGTCACTGGCGAATAAATTCTTTGAGGAACGACAAACAATGTGGGAACAACTGATCGCACTGTTCGAAGCGAACACCAAAGGGCTGAAACTCTCTGCCGAACAGCACACCGCCATGGTTCAACTGCTGAAAGACTCACTCACAGGGGTCAGCGACGAAGCCGCCGCCAAGCAGCTTTCTGAATCTGGCAACACCAGTGTAATGTAGAGAAGTGGAATACATCTTCTTAGCAAAGAAAAAGCCCGCTCTTTCGAACGGGCTTCTCTGTTTGGTACGACCGAGTGGACTCGAACCACCGACCCCCACCATGTCAAGGTGGTGCTCTAACCAGCTGAGCTACGGTCGTATTGTCTGTTGCAAACTGCCTGAAAGGGGAGGCAATTGCGAAATATGGTGCGTCTGAGTGGACTCGAACCACCGACCCCTACCATGTCAAGGTAGTACTCTAACCAGCTGAGCTACAGACGCAGATTTTTAAATTTTGGTACGACCGAGTGGACTCGAACCACCGACCCCCACCATGTCAAGGTGGTGCTCTAACCAGCTGAGCTACGGTCGTATTGTTTGTTGCGAACTGCCTGAAAAAGGGGAGGCAATTTGCGAAATATGGTGCGTCTGAGTGGACTCGAACCACCGACCCCTACCATGTCAAGGTAGTACTCTAACCAGCTGAGCTACAGACGCGAAATTTAAGTTATTCTAATGCGAAATTTGGTACGACCGAGTGGACTCGAACCACCGACCCCCACCATGTCAAGGTGGTGCTCTAACCAGCTGAGCTACGGTCGTATCATGGAAGTGCTCTGCATCAGAACGGGGTGAATATTAGCGATTCACTCCCTCCGGTGCAAGTGTTTGAGTTGGCTTTTTTATTTTTCGTGACTGTTTGGTTGCAACTTGTACTGCCTGGTGCGCTTTCAGTCAGTGAGTGATTGTTTTTCGGGAAGAATTATTGCAGTAACTCATGATCCGGCGGTAACAGCCGGGAAATCCAGATGGCCAGTTTGTGACGCATGTTGGGGCCGTCTTCCTGATCCGGGGCGAGGGGGGTGATTTGTTTGACGTCGACCAGCAGGCGATAGATACATTCGACTTTGTCTTTTTCAGAGATGCCTTTGCCAAAATCTTCGTATCCCTGCTTTCGGGCAAAGGCGATGCCGAGTTCCATGGCTTTTTTGAGCAACTTTTGCTCATTTTTTATTTTTTTCATTGCGTCACTCCATCGCGATTTCTGTTCATCAAGCATAGCGAAGGCTATCCGGTCTGTCCGACCTTTATCCCACAGCGTTTGAAGAGTGTCTGCCAGTAATGCACATGGTTGAGCGTGGCTTCACGAAACTGGCTGTGTAATGCACCGTCAATGTAATAACTCTGGTAGTCAGCCAGTGCAGCGGGGCGTGCTGGCGTTGTAAATAAGGCTTGCAGGTCGGGCGAAATTTCCTGGTATTGACTGTCGAGTTTTGCCAGATAGGGCTGAATCTCGCCGACATAAAACTTATAAAACACGTTCTGCAGGTAATCGGCTTGTTGCTGGTTGCGGTTTGGACCGCACATCACCTGCGAATCCTGGCTGTTCAGCAACCGGGTGGTTGTATTGAGCCAGTCCCGGGCGCGGGCCATGGCGTAAAACAACTGGCCGAGATAACGGAAGGTGTGAATGTCTGCCTGATAGGTCAGCAAGTTGTCTGCGGCTTGGGATGTCACCGTCTGTCCTGCGCTGATTTGTCGGGCGATCTCGGCGATTCCGCGGAAAATATGCTGACTTTCAGAAGCGCCGGGCATAGCGTTTAACGGGAAAGCGATATGGGTCGGCTTGAATTGCTTCTGCCATTCTTCACCGGTGAGCAGCATGTTCCAGAAATATTTGGGTAAATCCTGCTGTTTGATGCGCTGGACCTGAAGGAGCTGTGCCTGCAGTTTGCTGTTCTCCGGCAGTGTTGCAAGGCAGTGACTGATACCGTCCAGTAACAGTAATTCGTAACGCAGTTGCCGGGTTCGGTCCTGAACTTTACCCAGCACGGAATTTCGCTCCGCAATCAGCTGAAACAGGCCGCATGCTCTTAACTCGTAAGCATCCAGTAGGCCCATTCGGACATCTTCTGTCTGTTGCAGCAGTTCACTGACTTCCGGCAGCGGGGGGATTGCAGTCTTGGGTGCTTCGGGTTCACTGCTGTCCAGAACCGAGGCCAGACGATCGGTATAATTTGTGAAACTGCTTTCTGACGACGGTGTGTCGCAGCTACTCAGCAGCATAAGGCAGACCGACAGCAGGAAGACTTTCAGACCAGCAACAAAATGACGGAGAACAAAAAGCATGGGCGATACTTCAGACGGTTTTTTCAAAGTATACGCTAACATGCTGACTTTTCAGGTAAAGAAAAGGCAGCTTTTGCTGCCTTCTATGTACTGTTGCCAGATTACAGAGCCCGGATTAGCGGACTGACAGGGCCAGCTGGAAGTCGTGATCCTGACGTTGCAGCCACAGTAAGCGTGTTGTCAGCATGATGGCAGCGGCCGTCAGACCAACCACGTTACCAATCCAGAATCCGTGCGGGCCCATCGGCTCGGTGACCAGATGCGTCATCCCCAGGGTGTAACCGGTCGGCAGGCCGAAGATCCAGTAGGCAATGAAAGTCCGGACGAAAATTGCCTGCATGTCTTTATACCCGCGGAGTGCACCGGCAGCGACCACTTGGATGGCATCACTGCATTGGTAAACCGCTGCAAGGAACAATAACTGGGCGGCAAGACTGACCACTTCCGGGTTATCGGTATAAAGTAACCCAATGGGTTCACGGAAAATGACCGTGAGTACCGCGGTGGTCAGAGAGACAGCGACGCCCAGCCAGATACCGCAATGGCTGGAAATTCTGGCGCCGTCGAAGTTTTTCTCACCCAGCTGATGTCCAACCCGGATACTGGTCGCTGCGCTCAGGCTCATCGGGAGCATAAAGACCAGCGAGGAAAAGTTAATCGCAATCTGGTGCGCGGCCACCACAATGGAGCCAAGCGGCGCAATCAGCAGGGCAATGGCGGCAAAGAGCGAGACTTCAAAAAACAGTGCGGCCGCAATCGGAAAACCTAGTTTGAACTGGCGGGTGACGGTACTCATTTCAGGCTGATACAGGGTGTTGAACAGCCCAATCCGGTTGAGTTTTTTGTTCACCAGGACGTAAATCAGCATGGCAAAGAACATCAGCCAGTAGACAATGGCGGTTGCGACGCCGCAGCCTACACCGCCCAGAGCCGGTGCGCCAAATTTACCGTAGACAAAGACCCAGTTCAGAGGAATGTTGGCAAGCAGGCCGATGAAACCAATCACCATGCCCGGAACCGTCAGGGATAATCCTTCAGAGAAGCTGCGTAAGGCCTGAAACAGAAACAGGGCCGGAACGGCATAAAGAACCGCGTGCAGATAACCGATGGTTTTTTCAGACAGGACGCTTTCGAGCGCCATATAATCGATCAGGACGCCAGCGTTATACAGCACCAGAATCACAGGGACAGACAGCAGCAGCGCTAAGAGAAAACTGTGCTGAACCTGAAACGGGATTTTTTCTTTCTGTCCGGAACCATTCAGCTGAGCGACGATGGGAACCATAGCGAGCAGTACACCAATTCCAAACAGAATTGCAGGCATCCAGATGCTGGAAGCCACGGAGACCGCAGCCATATCAGTTGCGCTGACACTACCGGCCATCACAGTATCAATAAAACTCATCGCAGTCTGGGCAACAGAAGCGATCAGAACGGGAATAGCGAGTTTAAGCAATCGCTTAGTTTCAAGACGATAAAAATGCACAAATTGCTCCAGCGGGCAGGGATATCTTGTTGGAAGATTATTCAGTAGTGATTATATCGGCTTCCCTCCGGCAGACAACGATTTATTCAATCAGTCTCACTAAGCTAGCCGCGCTCTTGCAGATTCATCATCAGCGCTTTGTTTTTACCCGATTGTTTCGCCTGATAAAGCAATCCGTCTGCAATGCCAAAACAGCCTTTACTGCCGGGTTCACACTGGGTGATCCCCATGCTGACGGTGATGGTGATCAGCGTGTCTCCCAGTGAAACCGGGATTGAGGCAATGCGTTTCAACAGGTCATCTGCGATCCGGCGAATGGTGCTTTCATCCGGAGCGAGAGAGCAGATTGCAAACTCCTCTCCACCGATTCGTCCAATAAAGTCGGGTTCGTCAAAGGTGTCATTACAGATATTGACCAGATGCTGCAGGGCCTGATCGCCAACCTGGTGTCCGTAAGTGTCATTCAGTTTTTTGAAATTATCCACGTCCAGTAACATCAGCCAGCACCCTTGCCGATCACGCATTTCATTGAATCGCTGCCAGAAATAGCGGCGGTTCGGTGCGTTGGTCAGGGGATCATAAAAAGCCAGTTTTTCCAGACGGCTGTTGGCTTTCTTCAGGGCAAGAGTGCGGGCTGCGACTCTGGCCTCCAGTTCCTGATTCTGTTTTTCCAGTAACAGGTTGAGTCTGGCCGTTTCTTCGCGCTCCTGATCCAGGTGGGTAATGGTTTGTTCCAGATGCCGGCTCATATCATCGAATGCATCCGCCAGCTGGCCCACTTCGTCATTCCGTTTCAGATTCAGTGTCTGCCCCCAATGACCCTTGCTGATATTGTTAATCGCGTGTGTCAGGCGCTGAATGGGCGTCAGAATGTAACGGTTTCCGTAGTACCCGTAGATGGCAGCGATGATCATGAGCACCAGGGTCAGGATGATGGCCGTATCTTTGGCTGTCATGAAGACAGAAGTGAAGTCGCTTAACGGCGACAGCATGACGATGGTGACCCGGTCATCCCCGTCCAGAGTGTAATAGCCGGTATAGCTCAGCCAGTCCTGTCCCTGACAGTGAAAACGGTAGACCGGGCTGACTTCAGTTGTGTGCCCGTATCTGTATTTCCAGACTTTATAGAGAAGCGGCGTCTGCTGAGGATCAATCGTTTTCAGTTCCCCGTAGGCAGCCACATGATCCGGCCGGGTACTGGTCAGTATTGTTCCCTGCCGGCCCAGAATGGTGATGACGCTGTTCGGACTGATTTTGATACTTTCCAGCTCATCAATTAGCGGTGTTAAATCAATATCCATGCCCCAGACACCCAGCAGTTCGCCGGCCTGGTCGTATTCTGCTTTTGATAACGTAACCCCCAGCTCACCTTGCTGTTCCTCACGCTTGATCAGCTCACTCCATACGGCCTGGTCATGAGTCAGCGCCTGAAAAAACCAGGGTTGCTTACGGGCGTCATAGTATTCCTTGGTATTCAGCAGGATGTTCTGTTTTTCCGGATGAATAATGTAGCGGTGCAACGCACTTGCTTCCGGGCGCTCAGTTTCGATAAATTCCAGATAATTTGCATAGCTTTCGGGCAGTTTGAACCGGACAATATCCGGGTCGCGGCCAATCAGCCTGAATCCGCCTTCCGGTGTAGCAAAGTAAAAGTGCTCTATGTTAGGGTGCTGAACGAGAGAATCGGTCAGGTACTGTTGCATTTTTGTTCTGTCCTGAACGATCGCATCCAGTTCGTCAGACATCAGTTCCTGTTGTTTGTAGATCAGCCGGACATTGTTAAAAAATTCATCCAGGTGATCTTTCACGACGTCATTGCTCTGGCGGTAAAATCCTTCAATCGCCTGGGTGATGGCGCGTTCAGAACTGTTGTACCAAATCATGCCGACACCAATGGCACTCAGAAGAATGACTGTCGTTAAAGTAAGTTGGATTCGGAAGCCCAGGTGATTGGTGTGCGATTTAAACATGGTCAGGAAATTAAGCGTAATACCGCTGCGAAACATTACGGTGAGTAAGGATAAGTATTTGCCTGACCCAATACAATCGAGTCACAAAATTTTGGGACAGTTGTTCTAACTTTGTGGTCAAATTGTGAGTTAAAGCTTGTTTTTGCTTTTAAATGCGGAGGACAGATGTTTACAGGAATTGTTCAGGGAACTTTTGAAGTTGTTGAAATTAAAAAGAAAAAAGATTTCCAGACACACGTGCTTCGTTTGCCGGATGAGCTCATTCATGGCTTAGAGCTTGGGTCATCCGTCGCACATAACGGTTGCTGTCTGACGGTTACCCGAATCGATGGCAATCTTGTGTCGTTTGATTTGATGCAGGAGACCCTGCGTGTGACCAATCTTGGTTTGCTCCGTGAAGGGGACCGGGTGAACATCGAGCGTGCGGCGAAATTCGGGGATGAAATCGGGGGTCACAGTATGTCGGGACATATCATGACAACCGCAACGGTGGATGAGGTGATTGAATCTGAAAACAATTACAAGATTTGGTTCTCGATGCCGTCGTCTTTGATGAAATATGTGTTCACGAAAGGTTATATCGGCATTGATGGTGCCAGTCTGACGATTGGTGATGTGGAAGCACAACGCTTCAATGTCAATCTGATTCCGGAGACGCTCACCAGAACCAATCTGGCAACCCGGCGTCCGGGGGATGCAATCAATATTGAGATTGATCCTCAGACTCAGGCTGTTGTTGATACTGTAGAGCGTGTCATGGCCGCCCGCAGCTGATGCGTGGCCCACAAATTATTCGCCCTGCCATAAGGCAGGGCGGTGTTTCATGCACACTCCGACGGAGGTGTGCTCAGAAAATTTGCTCGTCGTCTGCATCCACAAACAAATGAATTGTTTTGTGCAGATCATCGACCTGCATGTTCAGGTGGATGGCATGACAACAGGCGGGACAATCATCATAAAATTCCTGGCTGCCGGCACTGGTATCCAGCGTAATGCGGATATTGTGGCCGCAATGCGGACAAATCACACTCTGCTCGCTGTAATTCTTCATTCTAAACTCCTTAACATGTACCTAACACCAAATGGCACACAGACACTGCGTCCAACTTCCTTACTGGAGAGTGGTATTTTCCCTGTGCATTCGGGTCCGGCTCAGCGCTGAACCCGGAGGATGAGATGAAGCGCCTCGTCCTGAAATGACACGGAGAATCGATTTGTAAACCGTTATGTTAATCCTAGCGAGCCGGATTAGTTTTTGCCGTGAATTAACCGCAAACTTTGAGTTGCTGAGAAGTTTTGCGGATTGGAAAGCGGGTGTCTGGCAACTTCGGAAATCTGCGGTGGACAAGCGTCTGAAGGTGTGAAGTGAACTCTATTTTTTTGAGTCAAAACAGCCTCAATGCGGCTGGAAAAAGCAGAGGAACTGAGAATTCAATGGATTAGCATCTCTGCTGGTAAAAACAGAAATGCTAATCATCACTGAAGCTGATTAAAGACCGGTGATTAATGCTTTATTTACTTCGAGCAGCGAGTTAAGTTTTCGGTCGGCAATGGACCAGCGCAGGTCATCGCGATGCTGAGCTTCCGGGACAGCAATGCTTTTCATCCGTGCCGCTTTCACCGCCAGAAGGCCATTCAGCGAATCTTCAAATGCGACGCACAGATGGGGCTCAACACCCAGTGCATCAGCTGCATTCAGATACACTTCCGGGTGAGGTTTACCAAAACGCAGGTGCTCGGCAGAGAACAGTGCACTGAAAGCTTCGGTGAGCGACAGCGCATCCAGCGTGGCGTGGATCAGACTCATTGGTGAAGATGAAGCCAGGGCAATTTTCAGGCCCAGCTCCTGGCAGGTTTGGATGGCTTCCAGAACACCGGGTAACATGGGTTTGTGCTCCTGAACCAGTGCTTCGACGCGTTTGGTGATCAGGTCGTTGACTTCCTGGCAGTTTGGTCCCTGCCACGGCTGACGCTCAAACCAGAGGTCAACAATGTGGTCGATGCGGAGTCCCATGGTTTCCAGCGTATCCTGCTGAGAAATTTTGACTCCCAAAGAAGAAAATACCTCGACCTGAGCACGTTGCCAGAAAGGTTCAGAATCGACCAGAAGGCCGTCCATATCAAAGATTGCGGCTTTTAACATTTGAATCCTGTCTTGGGCTGAAGTGAAACTTAAGGAGTGTGAACCTTATCACTTCAGCCCTGAAGACGGTAGTCAAATTGCAGTGAGCGGCGGGAGATTACCTGCTGTTCAGGTCCAGTTTACGGATACAGTGTTCGGCCTGATCTAAGTATTCACCACCGAAGAGGTTGCAGTGGTTCAGCAGATGGTAGAGGTTGTATAAATCCCGTCTCTGGCTGTAGCCTTCATCCAGCGGAAAGACCGACTGATAGCCATTGTAAAAGCTTTCAGGAAAGCCACCGAAAAGCTCTGTCATGGCAATGTCGCATTCCCGGTCTCCCCAGTAACTGGCCGGATCGAAAATGACCGGGCCGTCGACACTCAGGGCAGTATTGCCATGCCATAAATCGCCGTGCAGCAGGGAAGGTTTGGGCTGGCGGGCGGACAGGATTTCAATCACATTTCCGGTGATGACATCAATATTGCCGAACTCCATGCCTTTTTCTTCACAGAGCTGAAGCTGCCAGGCAATGCGTTGTTCGGCAAAGAAACGGCACCATTTTCGCCGCCATTGGTTGGGCTGAGGGGTCAGACCAATAAAATTGTCCATATCGAAGCCATATTCAGGCTGTTCCCCCCATTGATGTAAATGCGCCAGTTGCTGCCCCAGAGTATGTGCAGCTTCGGTATCCATACTTTTCATGGGCATGAAATCCAGCACCAGAAAAGCCTTGTCCCGGCTGACCCCCATATACCGGCTGACAGGGACGGTGACAAAACCGGTTTCATTTAACAGGCGGAGACTTTCTGCTTCGGCCTCAAAGACGGGCAGGTGTTCTTTGTCGTTGAGTTTAATGAAGTACCTCTGGTCCCCGTCGCTGATGCAGTAGCAGTCGTTCACATCCCCGCCGGGGAGGGTATCCCGCTCTCGGATTGTAAAGGGGTGTTCGAGTACGTCTGAAAGCTGATCGGAAATCGCTTGCCACATAGCATCCTCCGGGTACAAACCAGTTTGGGTACAAATCAAATAACGGAACAACACAGTCCAATCGGACTGAATTTAAAAGACAGTGACGCCAAATCTGTAGGGGCACAGGTTAGCCTGCCACGTATTCGCTGACAGTTACCGGCTATTATGGCCTGATGCGATTCATTCTCTTTGATTTATATCAGTTGCCCCGGCTCTACCTCATCACAGCTTAGACTATTTCTTGTGTTTCTACTGATTAAAGAGCAAAAACAGGCAATTGGCTTTGCAAAAATAGGAATGACCTGGATTCTCTGACGTGGCGGGTTATCTTTGTGGGAATGGTGTAGTGATGGTTACGCGCAGGACAAGAAAAATGAAGCCAGATGAATGGGAAAGGCAGTGTATGATTTTGGGTTCTGGCAAAAAGAAAGCCGGGATAATCCCGGCTTCGTTTTTAACCTTTGTCTGACTTATACACTTGGCAGGAGTGCTTCAGGCATCAGATTGTTATAGCTGGCTTCAAGCAGCAGCGCATTGGCTTTCTCGATATCAGGCGCGAAGTAGCGGTCTTTATCATAGAAGCTGACGCGCTCACGCAGACGATCTTTGGCTTCTTCGATTCGTCCGGAGCTCTTTCTCGGTGAACGGAAATCCAGCCCTTGCGCCGCAGCCAGCAGTTCAACCGCCAGAATACCGCGGGTGTTTTCAGCCATGTCCGCCAGACGGCGACCGGCAAAAGTAGCCATTGAGACGTGGTCTTCCTGGTTTGCCGAGGTTGGCAGGCTGTCAACCGAAGCCGGGTGGGCGAGGGTTTTGTTCTCGCTTGCCAGAGCTGCAGACGTCACCTGAGCAATCATGAACCCTGAGTTCACGCCGCCATTGTCCACCAGGAACGGTGGCAGTTTGCTCAGTGCACTGTCAATCAACAGCGCCATGCGTCGCTCAGACAGGCTGCCGATTTCAGCAATTGCCAGCGCCAGGTTATCAGCTGCCATGGCGACTGGTTCTGCATGGAAGTTACCGCCGGAGATAATGTCATCATCTTCCGCAAAGACCAGCGGGTTGTCAGAAACCGCGTTGGACTCGACCAGAAGCACTTCGGCGGCCTGACGGATTTGCTGCAGGCAGGCACCCATCACCTGTGGCTGACAGCGCAGGGAATACGGATCCTGCACTTTCTCACAGTCGACGTGCGAGTCACCGATTTCACTGCGGTGATCCAGCATATGACGGTAGGCTGCGGCGGCATCCATCTGGCTGCGATGACCACGAACGCTGTGAATACGCGGGTCAAACGGACGACGGCTGCCCAGTGCTGCATCGACAGACATTGCGCCGCATACGGTCGCTGCAGAGAACAGATCCTCTGCGGCAAACAGACCTTCCAGTGCAAAGGCAGTCGAGGCTTGCGTACCGTTCAGCAGGGCCAGACCTTCTTTCGGTGCCAGGACAATCGGCTCCAGACCCGCAGCTTTGAGTGCCTGAGCGCCTGAAATGATCTCACCATGGTAACGTGCCTGACCTTCGCCAAGCAGAACAGTACTCATGTGTGCCAGTGGCGCCAGGTCACCGGATGCACCGACAGAGCCTTTTTTCGGAATGCAAGGATACACTTCAGCGTTGACCAGAGTGATCAGGGCATTGACGACTTCAGGGCGGATGCCGGAGAAGCCACGGGACAGACTGTTGATTTTCAGTACCATCATCAGACGGACAGTCGCGTCATCCATGAATTCGCCAATACCGGCTGCATGTGACAGGACGATACTGCGTTGCAGGGTTTCCAGATCTTCCACTGCGATCCGCGTGTTGGCCAGCAGACCAAACCCGGTGTTGATACCGTAAACCACGCGGTCTTCACGAATGATCTTTTCAACCGCTTCAGTGCTGGCTTTCATGCCTGCCAGCGCTGAGTCATGCAGAGACAATTTCACCGGGTTGCGGCTCACTTCACGCAGCTGCTTCAGATTCAGTTTTCCCGGGATGATTTCTAATTGATACATAGTCATTGTTCCTGCTCGAAATTATTTGTCAGTGATCATTGGCAGATCCAGGCCCTGCTCTTTGGCACAGTTGATCGCAATGTCGTAGCCAGCGTCTGCGTGACGCATCACACCTGTACCCGGGTCGTTGCGCAGAACGCGGCGGATACGCTCTTCAGCTTCGTCGGTACCGTCACAGACGATCACCATACCTGAATGCTGGGAGAAGCCCATACCCACACCACCACCATGGTGCAGAGATACCCAGGTTGCACCGGAAGCGGTGTTCAGCAGGGCATTCAGCAGCGGCCAGTCGGATACGGTGTCTGAACCGTCCATCATTCCTTCAGTTTCGCGGTTCGGGCTGGAAACAGAACCTGAATCCAGGTGGTCACGGCCAATTACGATCGGGGCTTTCAGCTCGCCGTTACGGACCATTTCGTTGAATGCCAGACCCAGACGGGCACGGTCTTTCAGGCCGACCCAGCAGATACGCGCCGGCAGTCCCTGGAACTGGATACGCTCGCGCGCCATGTCCAGCCAGTTGTGCAGGTGCGGGTTATCCGGGATCAGCTCTTTGACTTTCTGATCGGTTTTGTAGATGTCTTCCGGGTCGCCGGACAGGGCAGCCCAACGGAACGGACCAACACCTTCACAGAACAGCGGACGGATGTAAGCCGGTACAAATCCAGGGAAATCAAATGCGTTTTCAACGCCTTCTTCCAGCGCCATCTGACGGATGTTGTTACCGTAGTCGACGGTTGCAGAACCTGCTTTTTGTAAGTCCAGCATCGCCTGAACCTGAACCGCCATGGATTGTTTGGCTGCTTTCACAACGGCAGCTTCGTCTTTCTGGCGCATTTCTGCCGCGTGTGCCATGGTCCAGCCTTGTGGCAGGTAACCATTCAGCGGATCGTGGGCAGAGGTTTGGTCTGTCGTACAGTCTGGTACGATACCGCGTTTCACCAGCTCAGGGAAAACGTCAGCGGCATTGCCCAGCAGGCCAACAGACACAGGCTTACCGGTTTGTTTTGCTTCTTCAATAATTGCCAGTGCTTCATCCAGCGTCGTTGCTTTACAGTCGACATAACCGGTACGCAGGCGGTAATCGATACGGGATTCGTCACACTCGACGGCAACCATAGAGAAACCTGCCATGGTTGCTGCCAGCGGCTGAGCGCCACCCATACCGCCCAGACCACCGGTCAGGATCCAGCGACCGGAAGCATCACCGTTAAAGTGCTGGCGTGCCATCGCAACGAAAGTTTCGTAAGTGCCCTGCACGATGCCCTGAGAGCCGATGTAGATCCAGCTGCCCGCAGTCATCTGGCCGTACATCATCAGGCCTTTTTTATCCAGCTCGTTGAAGTGCTCCCAGTTTGCCCAGTGTGGCACGATGTTCGAGTTTGCGATCAGGACACGTGGTGCGTTGCTATGTGTTTTGAACACACCCACAGGTTTACCGGACTGAACCAGCAGCGTTTCGTCGTCTTCCAGACGCTTCAGAACTTCAACAATTTTGTCATAACATTCCCAGTTACGGGCTGCACGGCCAATACCACCGTAAACCACCAGTGAATGCGGGTGTTCAGCGACATCCGGATGCAGGTTGTTCATCAGCATGCGCAGTGGAGCTTCTGTCAGCCATGACTTGGCATTCAGCGTCGTGCCGGTTGGCGCCTTGATGGTACGGGTGGTATCCAGTCGTGAATTATGTTGTGTCATTTTGCTCTCCTTGCCGCTCTTCGATTAACGAATCGCGCGGGCGATAGTCCAGGCCAGCCGTGCAGCTAACCGTGCAGTTTGATTATCAATATCAAATCGAGGGTTGTACTCAGCCAGATCCGCGACCAGGATCTTCGATTCACCTTTCGGGGTTCTGGCTTTTAAAATCGGTTCGAGCAGCATTTCTACGATGTCGAACGGCACGCCGCGGGCGGCCGGGGCGCTGACGCCCGGTGCCACTGAGGCAGGGAACACATCCAGATCAATGGTCAGATAGAGGTAGTCACACTGATCAATGAAACGCTGCAGTTCGACCAGTGTCTGTTCAATCTTCTGATAGTTCAGTTCATGGTCATCTTTGTAAAACACGCCCAGCCGGTCTGCTTTTTCATAGAGCGCTTCTGTATTGCTGGTCCGTGCCAGGCCCAGACAAGCGTATTTGAACGGCCAGTTATGCACTTCACAAAAGCGGGCCGCCTGATGAAAAGGTGTGCCAGAGCTGCCTTTTTGGGACTGCTGACCACCCGGCGGGTTGCGCAGGTCAAAGTGGGCATCGAAGTTAATGATGCCAATGCGTGGTGCTTCGTCGTTACCTTCTGTCGCAACATGCTGTTTTTGCAGCAGGTAGTTACCGATGCCCTGAAACGATCCCCAGGCCACTTCATGGCCGCCGCCAAACACAATTACTTTGTGCTTCTGACGCAGGGCACGGCTGACATCTTCGGACAGGCGATGTTGTGCCAGTTCCAGATTGCTGTCGTCGCAACTGATGTTGCCACCGTCATACACCGGGCCTTCGTGGTGCCAGGCCAGATTGGCCAGCGCACGGCGAATGGCAACCGGGGCATCATAGGCGCCGGTACGGCCCTTGTTGCGGGATACCCCTTCATCGCAGGCAAAGCCCAGCAGCATGATGCCGCTGTCATTTGCGTTGTCGGCAGGCTGGACTTTTTCGTGCCAGCGCAGACCTTTGTTGCCGTCTTCAGGATCACTGCGGCCTTGCCAGACACTCATATCAATCGGCATACAGCCTCCTGTTACTGATTTTCAGGTTGATAAAAGAATTCGCCGTCAACGACACGGGCAATCAAATCCGGTACGCCCATGCGATAAGACAGTTCTGCAGGAGAACCGACGCGCCACAGTGCCAGATCAGCAGCCATGCCTTCGCGGATTTGCCCGCATGTTTCACTCCGTCCCAGTGCCTGTGCCGCATTGGCGGTTACGCCCCGCAGACATTCTTCAGGGGTCAGACGGAAGAAGGTACAGGCCATGTTCATCATGGTTTTCAGGGAAGCAATCGGAGACGTCCCCGGATTGAAATCGGTGGAAATTGCCATCGGCACACCTTTTTCCCTTAACAACGCGACAGGCGGCTGCTGGGTTTCACGCAGGAAATAGAAGGCACCCGGCAGAAGCGTCGCGACCGTGTTGTGTTTCGCCAGTGCTTCCACACCCGCTTCATCCAGATATTCAATATGGTCGACTGACTTGGCGCCCATTTCGGCGGCTAATGCACTCCCGCCCAGATTCGACAGCTGCTCGGTGTGGCCTTTGATCATCAGGCCGTGTTTGATTGCAGCATTGAAAACACGTTCGCATTGCGCAGGGGAGAACCCGATGCCTTCGCAGAACACATCGACTGCATCAGCCAGATTCTCCTGCGCTGCAGCCGGAATGATTTCATCGCACACTAAGTCAATGTAAGCATCACTGCGGCCTGCGAATTCTGGTGGCAGTGCATGGGCCGCCAGCAGGGTGGTGGAGACTTTGATATCTGCCTGTTCACCGATACGACGGGCAACACGCAGCATCTTCAGTTCATCTTCTGAGGTCAGGCCATAGCCGGATTTGATTTCCACTGTAGTGACACCGTCACGTTTCAGGCCAGCCAGACGTTCCATGGCTGAGTCGAACAACTCGTCTTCGGTTGCTTCCCGGGTGGCCCGTACGGTAGACAAAATACCGCCGCCGGCTTTGGCAATGTCTTCATAAGGCACGCCGTTCAGACGCTGTTCGAATTCATTGGCACGATTGCCTGCAAAGACAAGATGCGTGTGGCAGTCGATGAATCCCGGTGTGACCAGTGCTTGCCGGCAATCGATAATCTCAGCCTGACGCTCTGCATAGTTGAGCTGGTCCGCCTGATATGATCCCGCATAGCTGATCTTGCCCTGACGAATGATCACCATCGCGTTATCAATGACCTGATAACCGTGTTCCGGTGCCATCGTGACAAGTTTGAGATTGGTCAGAATGCGTTCCATTGAGCTGCATCTCTTGGGGTTGTTTATGTATATACAAATTAAAGTCTGAAATGCGATAAAACTCAAGACGTCATGTAATAAAAATGTGATCAATATTGAATGATTCTATTAACAGCTGTTGAGAATGCAGTGTTTGTTGTCAGTGAAAGAAGACATGCGTGAGGTATACAAAAAAGCCTGAATACGACATTCAGGCTTTGTAATCAGTCAGATAGCAGAGATAGGAGACTTTGTATGCTGTGTTCCGGGCTGAAGTGGCAGGTTATCCCACCCGGGTTCTGGAACTGAGTTTGTATTTGTCGCCCGGATGGTAGAGCAGGGCAGTGCTGATCAGATTTGTACTGCTCCAGGTACGGCGATTCAGGAGCAGACAAGGAGATGCTTCAGTCATTTCAAGCAGCTCACTGATGTGAGGCGGCGGCAGGATGGCCTCAACAGTATGCTCGATGTCACTGAGCGGGCATGTCTGCATCAGGTATTCATTCGGCGTTTGTGTCGTAAAATCCTGCTGGATGTAGTCCGGCGCAAAATACGGATTAACCCAGCGTTCTTCGAGCTGAATCGGGACGCTGTTTTCGTAATGGACAATTTGGGTAAAGTAGACTGTGGTGTCATGACGCACCCCCAGACGCAATGCGATATCATCGCGGGCTTTCACTTGCTTTTGGGTGATCACTTTACTGGAGTACTGGTGCCCCCGGCTGGTAACTTCTGTTGCAATATTGCGGATTTCCATCAGGGGAGATTCGGCTTTTTTATTACAGACAAAAGTGCCTAACCGTGGCGTGCGTTCCAGAAAACCTTCATTGACCAGTTCCTTGATCGCTTTATTCGCCGTCATCCGGCTGACTTCAAATTGTTCAGACAGCTCAATTTCGGTTGGAATTTTATGACCAGGGGGCCACTCGCGGCTCTGAATCTTCTGATCGAGGTAGTCTTTAATTTGCTGATAACGCGGTGCGTTTGCCATGGTGTTGTCTCTGAGTCATACGCGACTTTAAATTGCCTATACAAATGAAAGCAACTTTTGCCTTTTTTTGCAAGTGACTCACATCCCAAAGGCTTTTCTTCCTTTAGTTTTATGAGTCATTCCATTACAATTCGCCTTCTGTCTGGGGTCAGCAATTTTGATTTGTACCAAAATTCATACCGAAACAGACGCTTTCTCATCACCGTACTGCATCTTGGCAGGCGGTCAAACAAAAAATTGCATGTGCTACTTGGTATGTGGCACCACTGAACAAAGGATTAATGAATGCCTGTAATTACTCTTCCTGACGGCAGTCAACGCCAGTTTGATAACTCGGTTTCTACAATGGATGTCGCAGCATCAATCGGCCCTGGTCTGGCGAAAGCCTGTATCGCTGGTCGTGTTGATGGTGTACGCGTTGATGCGTGCGATCTGATTGAAAACGACGCGAACCTGGAAATCATCACTGCGAAAGACGATGACGGTCTGGAAATCGTTCGCCACTCTTGTGCACACTTGCTGGGTCATGCGATCAAGCAGCTTTATCCTGATGTGAAAATGGCGATCGGTCCTACTATTGATTCCGGTTTCTATTATGACGTTGATCTCGAGCAACCGCTGACCACCGAAGATCTGGAAAAGATCGAAAAACGTATGGTGGAGCTGGCGAAAACCAAATATCCGGTGATCAAGAAGAAAGTCAGCTGGCAGGAAGCGCGTGATACATTTGAATCACGTGGCGAACCGTACAAGATGGAAATTCTGGACGAGAATGTTTCTCGCGAAGATCGTCCGGGTTTATACCATCACGAAGAATATATCGACATGTGTCGTGGCCCGCACGTTCCGCACATGGGTTTCTGTCAGCACTTTAAACTGCTGAACGTTGCCGGTGCGTACTGGCGTGGTAACAGCGACAACAAAATGCTGCAGCGTATCTACGGTACAGCATTCCATGACAAGAAAGCGCTGAAAGCACACCTGACTCGTCTGGAAGAAGCAGCCAAGCGTGACCACCGTAAACTGGGTAAGCAACTTGATCTGTACCACATGCAGCAGGAAGCGCCGGGCATGGTGTTCTGGCATCACAACGGCTGGACTGTTTTCCGTGAGCTGGAAGTGTTCGTTCGCAGCAAACTGACTGAGTACGATTACCAGGAAGTGAAAGGTCCGCTGATGATGGACCGCGTGCTGTGGGAACGTTCTGGTCACTGGGACAAGTACGCTGAAAACATGTTCACCACTGAATCTGAGAAGCGTGAATATGCCATCAAGCCAATGAACTGTCCGGGCCATGTTCAGATCTTCAACCAGGGTCTGAAATCTTACCGTGATCTGCCGCTCCGTATGGCGGAGTTCGGCAGCTGTCACCGGAACGAACCATCAGGTGCACTGCACGGTCTGATGCGTGTTCGTGGTTTTACTCAGGATGATGCTCACGTGTTCTGTACTGAAGATCAGGTGCAGGAAGAAGTCACGGCTTGTATCAAGATGGTTTACGACATGTATGAGACCTTTGGTTTTAATAACATCGTGGTGAAACTGTCTACGCGTCCTGAAAAGCGTGTCGGCTCTGACGAAATGTGGGATCGCGCGGAATCAGACCTGAAAGTTGCACTGGAATCCATGAATATTCCATATGACATTCAGGAAGGCGAAGGTGCGTTCTACGGACCTAAGATTGAGTTCACTCTGCATGACTGTCTGGATCGTGCTTGGCAGTGCGGTACTGTTCAGCTAGACTTTGCTCTGCCTGAGCGTTTGGGTGCTACTTATGTGGGTGAAGATAACGAGCGTCACACGCCTGTGATGATTCACCGTGCAATTCTTGGCTCCCTGGAACGTTTCATCGGTATTCTGATTGAAGAGTATGCAGGTTATTTCCCGACCTGGCTGGCGCCACAACAAGCAGTTGTCATGAATATCACTGACAGTCAGTCAGAATATGTTCGCGAAGTTGTAGAAAAACTGCAAAAAAGTGGAATCCGAGTCAATGCGGACTTGAGAAATGAGAAAATTGGCTTTAAAATCCGCGAACATACTTTGAAGCGAGTTCCGTACATGCTGGTTTGCGGCGACAAAGAAGTCGAAGCAGGCGAGATTGCAGTTCGGACTCGCAAGGGTAACGATTTGGGTAAATTTAAGATTGACGATTTTGTTGCTTACATGCAGCAAGAGATTAGCAGTCGTAAGCTCAATGTTTTGGAGGAATAAGGTATTAAAGGCGGAAGAAGAACTCAAGCACCAGTTAAGCAAAATCCACACCGTGTCAATGGCGAAATCCGTGGCGTACGCGAAGTTCGTTTAACTGGAATCGATGGCGAATCTATCGGTGTTGTTTCTATTGAAGAAGCAATGGAAACAGCGAATGAAGCTGGTGTCGATCTCGTTGAAATCAGCCCTAATGCCGAGCCACCTGTCTGTCGTGTGATGGACTACGGCAAGTACCTGTTCGAAAAGAGCAAGGCTGCTAAAGAGCAAAAGAAAAAGCAAAAACAAATCCAAGTGAAGGAAGTTAAATTCCGTCCTGGTACAGATGAAGGCGATTATCAGGTAAAACTGCGCAACCTGACTCGCTTTTTAGAAGAGGGCAACAAGGGTAAAGTCACACTGCGTTTCCGCGGTCGTGAAATGGCCCACCAAGGTCTGGGTATCGATCTGCTCAACCGCATTAAGGATGAACTGGCCGACATCGCTGTCGTCGAGAGCTTCCCTAATAAAGTTGAAGGTCGTCAGATGACCATGATGCTTGCCCCTAAGAAGAAGTAATTTAGGCCTTCAAGTAGCACAAAGCGCTGCTTTGAGCAGCGCTTTGTGTTCGCCTGATTACTGTGTTATTAACTATCAACAATGCGGAGTCTCATCATGCCTAAGATGAAATCCAACAAAGGTGCTGCTAAGCGTTTTAAGAAAACTGCTGGTGGTTTTAAGTACAAGCGTGCGACTAAGCGTCACATCCTGACCAAACGTACGACTAAGAACAAGCGTCAGCTGCGTCCAAACTGCATTCTTCCAGCATGTGAAGTAGCAGCAGTAGCACGTATGCTGCCATTCGCTTAATCGTTTTTAGTTCTCGTTTAATTTAAGTTAGGAGTTTCCTATGCCTCGCGTAAAACGTGGTGTACAAGCACGTGCACGTCACAAAAAAGTTCTTAAACAAGCTAAAGGTTACTACGGTGCACGTTCACGTGTATACCGCGTAGCTTTCCAAGCAGTTACTAAAGCCGGTCAATACGCTTACCGTGACCGTCGCAACAAGAAACGTACTTTCCGTCAACTGTGGATTGCACGTATCAATGCTGCGGCACGTCAAAACGACATGACTTACAGCGCATTCATCAACGGTCTGAAGAAAGCATCTATCGAAATCGATCGTAAGATCCTGGCTGATATCGCTGTTTTCGACAAAGCGACTTTCACCGTTCTGGTTGAAAAAGCGAAAGCTGCACTGTAATTACAGTTCAGTTTGATGGGAAAGGAGAGCTTCGGCTCTCCTTTTTTCTTTTTGTATTGATTCGATTATTTCTCTTCACAACCCTTCAGTTTTTCCCAGGGGCTGTCAGGTGTCGTGCCCGGTATTTCCTGAACGGTCCACCATTTTGCCTGCCAGTAACTGCCCTGATATTTCACCAGATCACCGGCTCGGTATGTCCGATGAGCAGACCATGCCTCTTGAGCGCAACTCAGATAAGGCGTTGGGGCGTGCATCCATTTCACTAACTGACGGTGAGAGATAAAGCGAACTTCCTGTTTGGTCAGCGCGTACCGGAAAAATGATCTGAGCACTTCCTGGCGTTCAGAGACCGTGGTGTCAGGCATACCGATGTGTTCGCCGCCCTTGACTGTGCCGTAGAAAGCAGAGTGTAAGCCCAGCACTAACGGGGCACGATTTCCTTGTAAATGAAGGTCGAGGTTGTATTTATACAGCGCGAGTACATCGGCAGCATTCAGGCCATATCCACCCCAATCGGTTGTGGTGTATAGGTTCCAGTCAAAATTATCAGCTTTTCTCGTCTGCGGATCATAATAGGGAACCCGGCTGGCTATTTTGTCATTGAGTGAATAGGGCAGTCCATACGCAACGGCTTCTTCATCGTTTGGCACAATCAGCGTTTGCATTGGTACTTCCCAAAGTCCGGTGACATTTTTCACCACAGGTTTCCAGCCACCTTGCTGAGCAATGAATTGTGACGGACTGCCGTTATCCAGTGTGTGGGGCCAGTAATTGTTGGTGCCGTCTTCTTCGGCAGTAATGCCTGCCGGAAAACTCACATCATATTGAATCCCATTGGCTGTCAGCGCATCTAATGTATTGTCGTTATACGTCAGAAATGGGGCCCGGAATCCTGCAATAGCGGGTGCGCCGATACCCCCTTGTTCAACATTCTGCGTCAGAAACTGATTGCAACGGGCGACTTCCTGCTGCCATTGCGCCGCAGTCATCCAGGATTCCAGCGGGTTATAGTTCACTTTGTCATCGGGGTGTGTTTCTGTGTGATTGGCAATCTCGTGGCCAGCTCGGTTGAGCTGTCGCCAGAGTGACACAATTTCTGGCAGAGTCCTTGCCGGCTGGCAATGCATGAAAAAGGTGGAAGTTAAAGGTGAACCGGCAAATGCATCCAGCCCCCGGGGGTTGGTATGGCTGTTCAGGGTTGCTTCGACCCATCGCAGACCATCGGCTTCTGTGTTGTCGTCAAAACCCAGTGCGATAAACATAGGTGTTTTTACCGTTTCTATCGGACTGTTTTGCTGAGCGGGGTATAAACCAGCATAAACCAGGTCAGATGAAGCCAGGATGAGACCAGATAAGATTGTGGCTGTGTATTTTTTCATCAGTGGTTCCTTTTTCGCGAGTAAAAAACAGAATGAAAAAAACATCATCCCAGAAAGGAATGACAACCTTGATGCTAAGGAATGATGAAAAAGTAATTCTTTGAAAGTTCCGGCATTAATTCTGATAAATGAAGAGCGTTGCAAAGGGAAGAGTGACTGATCCGGTATCAGTGATGACTTGTTCAGCTCGAGATGTAATCAATCCGCACTTCTTACTTACAAATAATAATTATTTTCATTTAAAGGGCGGCGTCCTTGCGATAGAATCCCCGCACTTTTCGTTCTATGCAGTTTATTACCTATTAGGCATGTTGTTATTTAAAGTAAGATTATGTTCTGTCGCTGTTTTTCTGGCGGTTTCATCTCCTTTATCTATTGCTGCACCATCAACGTATGACGAAGCCGGGATGGAGACGATTGATGTCATTGGTACGCGTATGGCCAGGCCGGTTGTGCTGAAAAGCCAGGTGAAGTCACCATGACCCTGAGTGAAATTGAAGAGCTTCAGCCCACAAATCTGGCTGAATTGGCGGATGCAATACCGGGCGTGAATCTGGATGGCGGCGCACGCTCCAGCGGCGAGCGAATCAGCATTTGGGGCTTCTCTGATCCGGATGATATCAATGTCATGGTGGACGGCGCGCCCATTGGTTTTCAGCAATATCGTTACGGCAGTTTCTTCTTTGATCCAGCCTTGATCAGCGAAGTTTATCTGACCAAAGGTGCCCATGAAGTGCGTACCGGTAATGGTGGCTTTGGCGGCACCATGCAGCTGAGGACCAAAGACGCGTCCGATTTCTTGCGTGGGAATGATACTTTTGGTGTTCGTCTGCAAGGCGGTTACAACACAAACGATGAGTTGGAACGTTACAGTGCGACTGCGTACGGCATGCTCGGTGAAGACTGGCAATTTTTGGTCAATGGTGTTTTTCGCGAGTCAAACGACGTCACGCTCGGGAATGGGGAGACACTGGATTATTCAGCTTATGAGCAGCACAACATGCTGGCGAAGCTGAGTTATGAAAACCTGGAGCACCGGCTGATGCTCAGCCACAGCCGTTACAAAGATACAGGCCAGAAACCCTGGGCAACCCGACGGGGTGGCATGCCGGAAATTACCGATCGTTTGATTGAGAAATACGGCTCTTATGATGCAGCCTTATATGCATACACAGTCAATAATACCTTCACGGACGAGACAACCACCTTTAATTATCAGTATTCTCCGATCAGTCCTTGGGTGGATGTCGAGCTTGTCCTTGCCCACTCGAAAAATGAGCGCCATTGGGTACGGCCGGATATCGCATGGGACAAGATGTACGTCAGCGTAGGTAACTATGGTCATGAATCCTGGCTGAGTTATCGACGTGACTACGCCAGCCTGACGAATACCGCCACATTGGGTAAGCATGTGGTCGAAACCGGTCTCCAGTATAAATCGATTGATCGAAACTCTCATGTCTTCAATAAAAGTGCCGCGAAGAACGAGAAAAAGAATTTCGGCTATTACACACCGTATTTTGAACCTTCCGGGACGCAGGATACTTATTCCTTCTATATCAAGGATGACTATCACCTGACCGATCAATGGCTGATCACACCTTCACTTCGTTACGATTACATCGTGAGTGAAGGGAAAGAGAATCTGGCGAGTGATTACAATGATCCCGATGCCGGGCATGATTACAGCAAAGTCTCACATCGTGGCTGGAGCCCTCGACTGGCGTTGAATTATCAGTGGCTGCCGACCACAGCGTTTAATTTTGCTTACGCTTACAGCCTCAAGGCACCCAGTATTGATGATATTTATTCGGTCCAGTATGCCCGTGCGAGTAAAGCAATCAGCAGCAGCCGGGATCTGGAATTGGAGCGAATTCATGCGTACAAGCTTGGCGTGCTGCATCAGGAGAGAGGTTTTGTGGCGGCAGGGGATCATCTGGCTGCTGAACTGACATTGCACTGGAATCAGGCTGAAAACGATGTTGCACAGCGCCGTGGTGAGAAGTCGACTGAACAGTTGCAGGGCTGGCGCACGAATCTGGATGGTTACCATATTTATGGTGCGGATTTCCGGGCTTTTTATCGTCTGAACGGCTGGTATACCGATCTGTCAGCCAGTGTGCTGAGGGGCAAACATGAGGGTTCTCTTGCTGACAGCACCGGCACGAATGAATACCTGCCGGGCATTGCACCGCTCAATGTCAATCTGGGCCTGGGATATCAATGGTATGAAGGGCTGACAACAGGCTGGAAAGTTCGCTGGTACGACGAACAGCACCGGACGCCGCCCGCTGACGATCTGTTTTACCTCTCAGTGAAAAGTGAATCTTATACGTTGCAGGAACTGTATGCAGAATGGCTGCCCGTGCCATCAAATCAGGATTTCATCACAAGTCTGACGGTGAAAAACCTGACGGATCGTTACTACGAACCTTATCTGGCGGCAGGGGTGCCGGGTGCAGGTCGTGATATTCGGTTCTCTGTTACCTATAAATGGTAAGCACACTGCGAGATGTCCATTGCTTCCGGCCCCCTCAGTTGCAGGAGGGCCGGGATGCTGACAGTGCAGACTTTGCAAAAAGGGACAGATTCCAGCTTTTTAGGCTCCAGGCTGGTAATTTTTTTAAGCAAATGCACCGCTAAGTGGCGATTGCGTTTGGATTTAGCATCAGCTTTCTTTAATATGTATCGTTACGCGAATTTATCATCTCCCTTGAAGGATGCCACCTTGTGTGGATGAGGAAACGATGCAACATCTAGAAGAGATTATTGCCAACGCAACGGCAGCGATTGAGCAGGCTGAATCTGTCGCCGCTCTGGACGAAGTCCGTGTCCAATATCTGGGTAAGAAGGGTGACCTGACCCTTCAACTGCAAAGTCTGGGTAAATTGCCACCTGAAGAGCGCCGTGAAGCTGGTCAGCTGATCAACCAGGCGAAACAAGCTGTTCAGCAGGCAATTGCCGCTCGTAAAGACGCTTTGCAACGCGCCGAACTGGAAGCCAAACTGGCTGCAGAAACCATTGACGTCAGCCTGCCGGGCCGCCGCATTGAGAATGGTGGTCTGCACCCGGTTACCCGTACAATGGAGCGTATTGAAAGCTTCTTTGGCGAACTTGGCTTTACCGTTGAATCCGGCCCGGAGATCGAAGATGGTTTCCATAACTTTGATGCGCTGAACATTGCCAAAGATCACCCGGCTCGTACCGACCACGATACATTCTTCTTTAATCCGGATCTGATGCTGCGTACGCACACTTCTGGTGTACAGATTCGTACGATGGAAGCGAGTCAGCCGCCACTGCGTTTTATCGCACCGGGCCGTGTATACCGTAACGACTACGACCAGACCCATACACCAATGTTCCATCAGGTTGAAGGGATGCTGGTTGATGAAAACGTCAACTTCGCACAGCTGAAAGGCATTCTGCACGATTTTCTAAAAAACTTCTTCGAGGAAGATTTGGAAATTCGTTTCCGTCCTTCTTATTTCCCGTTTACAGAGCCTTCAGCAGAAGTCGATGTGCGTCGTAAAGGCGGCAAGTGGCTGGAGATTCTGGGTTGCGGTATGGTTCACCCTAATGTACTGCGCGCTGTAAACATCGACCCGGAAAAATACTCAGGCTTTGCCTTCGGTATTGGTGTCGAGCGTCTGACCATGCTGCGATACGGCGTGAACGACCTGCGTGCATTCTTCGAAAACGATCTTCGTTTCCTGAAACAGTTCAAGTAAGCATTAGGGGCTAGCAAATTATGAAATTCTCTGAATCTTGGCTACGCGAGTGGGTTAATCCTGCTAACAACAGCGAAGAACTAGCTCACCAGATCACGATGGCGGGCCTGGAAGTTGACGGTATTGAAGCTGTCGCAGGCACCTTTAACGGCGTGAAAGTCGGTCAGGTGGTTGAGTGTGGTCAGCATCCTGATGCCGACAAACTGCGTGTCACCAAAGTTGATGTGGGTGAAGAAGAACTGCTGGATATCGTCTGCGGTGCACCAAACTGTCGTCAGGGTCTGAAAGTTGCGGTAGCAACGGTAGGCGCTGTACTGCCGGGTGACTTCAAAATTAAGAAAGCGAAACTGCGTGGTCAGCCTTCTCACGGCATGCTGTGTTCTTTTTCTGAATTAGGTATTGATGTTGACTCCGACGGCATCATGGAACTGCCGGAAAGTGCCGTGATCGGTACTGACTTCCGCGAATTCCTGAGCCTGAACGATGTCATCATTGATGTTGATCTGACGCCAAATCGTGCAGACTGCCTGAGCATTGCTGGCCTGGCTCGTGAAGTCGGTGTCCTGAACCGTGCTGCGGTCACTGAACCAGCATTTGAAGTCGTTGCACCTGCAATGGACGACAAAATTTCCATCGAAGTGAAAGCGCCGGAAGCTTGTCCGCGCTATCAGGGCCGTATCATTCGCAATGTGAATGTGAAAGCTGAATCTCCTCTGTGGATGACGGAAAAACTGCGTCGTTGTGGTGTTCGTTCAATTGATCCAATCGTCGATATCACCAACTATGTCATGCTGGAGCTGGGTCAGCCGATGCATGCGTTTGATCTGAACCAGATCGATGGCGGTATTGTGGTCCGTATGGCAGAGCAGGGCGAGAAGCTGACGCTGCTGGACGGGACCGAAGCTGAACTGAACAGCGATACGCTGGTGATTGCTGACCAGTCGAAAGCACTGGCGATGGCCGGTATCTTTGGTGGTGAACACTCAGGTGTGAGCGCAGAAACCAAAGATGTGCTGCTGGAATGTGCGTTCTTTGCACCGGATGCAATCCGCGGCCGTGCACGTAGCTACGGTCTGCACACCGATTCTTCTCACCGCTTTGAGCGCGGTGTGGATGTGGCATTGCAAACAAAAGCCATGGAGCGTGCGACTGCGCTGATGGTTGAGATTTGCGGTGGTGACGTTGCGCCGATTGTTGAAGCTGAATCTGAGCAGTCTCTGCCTCAGCAAAGCAGCATTATCCTGCGTCGCAGTAAACTGGACAGCCTGCTGGGCCATTTTGTTTCCGATGAAGACGTGGTTGAAATCCTGAGCCGTCTGGGCTGTATCGTTGAACCAACAGATACTGGCTGGCGTGCGGTTGCGCCATCATGGCGTTTCGATCTGGCGATTGAAGAAGATCTGGTTGAAGAAGTTGGCCGTATTTATGGTTACAACAATATTCCGGTTCAGTCTCCAGTGGCTGCGCTGAGCATGAATCTGCATCAGGAAGCAAATCTGCCGCTGAAACGCGTACGTGATCTGCTGGTTGATCGTGGTTATCAGGAAGCGATTACGTACAGCTTTGTTGAGCCAGAGCAGCAAAAATTGATCGTTCCTGAAATCGACGCCATTATTCTGCCGCATCCTATCTCTGCTGAAATGTCAGCGATGCGTCTGAGCCTGTGGCCTGGTCTGCTGAATACTGTTGCGTTCAACCAGAATCGTCAGCAGCCGCGTGTTCGTCTGTTCGAATCCGGTATGCGTTTTATTCCGGATGAGAATGCAGAAAACGGCATTCGTCAGGAAACGATGCTGGCAGGTGTGATTGCCGGTGCACGCAGTGAAGAACACTGGGACATCGCGACAAACACGGTTGATTTCTTCGACCTGAAAGGTGATCTGGAAGCGATTCTGGAACTGACAGCGAACGCTGACTTTACGTTTAAAGCAGCCAAACACCCGGCTCTGCATCCGGGTCAGTCTGCAGCGATTATTGTCGATGGCCAGGAAGTCGGCTTTATCGGTACGGTGCACCCTGAGCTGGAGCGTAAGTTCGATCTAAATGGTCGTACAATCGTATTTGAAATTGAGTGGACTGCAATTGCAAGCCGCGCAATCCCTCAGGCTAAGCCTGTTTCCAAGTTCCCGGCAAACCGTCGTGACATTGCTGTTGTGGTTGCAGAAGATGTAGCTGCTGGTGAGGTTCTGGCAGCTTGTCAGGCACATGGTGGTGAATTGCTGACTGATGTTAACCTGTTCGACGTTTACCGTGGTAAAGGCGTTGAAGAAGGTAAGAAGAGTCTGGCGATTGCTCTTTACCTGCAATCCGCTGAGCGTACGCTTGAAGAAGCGGATATTCAGGGGGCAGTTGAAGCGATTGTCGCCGTACTGGGCGAACAATTTGGTGCGAGTCTGCGTGATTAACCCTCTGTAATCACTTGAGATTTGATGAAAAAGCAGCCGCAGAGGCTGCTTTTTTTTGATTTTTTTGCAGACAGAGCTAAGATTCTGATAAATAGTAAGAATTCCTTATAGCTTTCATTTTGTCAGTCATATTGACTGATACTTTTGTTATTTTTGGTATTTATTGTTGTCGATTTGCAAGTTTAAGCACAACAAGGTGCATGTTGTCATGCTTTTCCGGTATATATATATCGAGGGTTTGACAATAAGTTTGCCTAAAAAAGTTGGCGGAAATCAGCGAGTTGGCATAAACTTGTCACTAGTTAAGGTCAGGCACTGAAGAGAAGGCTATAATGCATTTAAATGCATATCGCGGTGTTTGTCTTGTAATGACTAATTCGCAGTAAGCATGTTGATGAATATGTTTACTAATCGTTCAACACAGTCTTGAGGGAGTTATCTATGGCGCTCACAAAAGCCGATTTGGCTGAGAACCTGTTTGAGAATGTGGGATTAAGCAAACGGGACGCCAAGGATACGGTGGAAGTCTTCTTCGAAGAAATCAGAAAGGCACTTGAAAACGGCGAACAGGTGAAATTATCCGGTTTTGGTAATTTTGATCTGCGAGACAAAAATGAGCGGCCTGGACGAAACCCTAAAACCGGTGAAGATATTCCAATTTCGGCACGGCGAGTGGTGACCTTTCGCCCGGGCCAGAAGCTTAAAGCACGCGTTGAGAGTATCAAAATCGAAAAGTAAGCGGTTTAAGTTAGTAAGAACCCAAGTAAGACGATTCGCTTACTTGGGTTTTTCATTTTATGGCCTCAGTCTACCTTCGTCTCATTATTACCTGCCATCATCAAGATATTGTTGAAACTATGTAGCCAAGATGTATAGTGAAATCAGTTTATTTCACTGATTTTATGACAGCATTTGGTTTTATTGGTTATTTATTCTTTATGTCTGCATAAAACAATCTTGATTTAAGTATGCCGATTGCACGGACGAGGAGGTCATGATGGCTTTGGTCAAGGCAGTACAGGAAGGAGAGTTTCTTTCCGCAACGTTGGATTTAACACGACCTTTTGAAGCCGGAAAATGGCAATTAGACAATGGCGTCAGCTGTGAGCTGACCGCACGTGGTGTGTTAACCGTGACACCGCCTTCACTGTCAGTAGATAGTAAAGATATTATTCTGTCCTCCGGGGTTCACGGGGATGAAACAGGGCCAATTGAGCTGCTTCAGCAACTGGTGAAAAAAATTATGCAAGGGGAGCTGCTCCCTAAGCATCGACTCCTGTTGATTATCGGTCATCCTGAAGCGATTAATGCGCATACCCGTTTCATTGATGAAAATATGAACCGCCTTTTTGCAGGCATCAACGAAGAGAGTAATGTTGATCGCCGGCAGGCGAATCTACTGATGCGAGCCGTAGACGACTTTTACCAGAACTCTCCTCTGGAAAACGCCGAACGATGGCATTTAGACCTGCATAGTGCGATTCGTGAATCCGCTCATTATACGTTTGCCGTCAGCCCTTACAGTGAAAAGAAAACCCGGGGACTGGCGCTGTTCAATTTCCTGCATCACGGTGAAATTGAAGCCATGATGTTATCGGGTTCTGCATCGCCAACATTAAGCTGGTACAGTGCACATTATTACGGTGCTCAGGCGCTGACAATGGAACTCGGGCGGGTCGCACGGCTGGGAGAGAACGATCTTCACCGGCTGGAGGCCTTTAATCAGGCGATGCTGGCACTGGTGTCAAAGGATTCACTGGCGGCTTATGCAGGTGACAAAGAAGTCTGTGTTTATCGTGTCACCCGCACACTGACCAAACAGACATCTGATTTTTCTTTTACTTTCCCGGCAAATCAGGCCAATTTTACTTACTTTGCTGAAGGCACAGTGCTGGGTCAGGACAACGGGGAAACTTATGTCGCAGCTGAAGGCGGGGAATCGGTTGTTTTTCCGAATCCCAATGTCGCCTTGGGACAGCGCGCCTGCTTGCTGGTACAAAAAGCAGACATTGAGCTGACGGATCAGGTCCGGGCGAAAGTCTGATTCACAGACTCTCAGCAATGGGTGATGATTGCCCATTGCTTTAAAACAAGTGTTGTCCAAATATAAAAGCAAGCCAATTGTTCTGGCTTGCTTTTCATTTATTAGCAGACACTGTATGTTTCTTTTCTGACTCCATCACACGAAAATAATCGAATTCATGCACTTAGAGCGTTTTTTACAGCGACGGAAATCCCAATGGAAATTCAGCGTCTGGCTGGTGGTTCTGTTGTTGATTGGCTGTAGTTTTTTGTCGCTGTCCGTCGGTGAGATTTGGGTGCTGCCCTGGTTGCCTCAGGGTGATCTGGAAAAACAGTTACTGTGGCAGATCCGATTTCCCCGTCTGGTCGCGGCAATGGCTATTGGTGCCGCGCTGGCTGCATCCGGCGCTGTATTACAGGTTCTTCTTGGCAATCCGTTAGCAGAACCCGGTGTCTTGGGCATATCCGGTGGTGCCAGTCTGGCTTTGGTCTTGATGCTGTTTTTGCTGCCCTGGGTGCCAGGACCCTGGCTGACGATGATTGTCGCGATGTCGGGCGCATTAGTTTTTACGCTGCTCTTGGTCAGTCTCGCCAGAGTCAGGCGGGTCTCAACCACGCGCCTTTTACTGATTGGGGTCGCGCTGGGTATTTTGTCCGGTGCTGTGGTGACCTGGGCATTCTATTTCAGTGATGACCTGAATCAGCGTCAGCTGCTGTACTGGTTGATGGGGAGTGTGGGTGGTGTCAGCTGGGGGCAGCTCAGTGTCCTTGCGATTTTGCTGCCAGCCCTGATCTGGCTCTGCACACGCGGTAAACAACTGGACATTCTGATGCTGGGAGAAATTCATGCACGTCAGCTGGGTCTGGATGTCTCTGCGCTTCGCTGGCGTTTGATTCTGGTCATTGCTTTGCTGGTCGGCGCTGCCGTTGCTTTGGCCGGTGTGATTGGGTTTATTGGACTGGTTGTTCCGCATCTGCTGCGCTTGGCGCTGGGGACAGAGAACCGTTATCTGCTGCCGCTTTCTGCTGGCTTTGGCGCGTTGCTGCTGGCTTTGTCCGATGTACTGGCAAGAGTGGCGTTACCGGCAGCAGAACTGCCGGTTGGGGTCGTGACAACGACGCTGGGCGCGCCTGTGTTTATCTGGATGCTGCTGCGTTCGCAGGCCGAGTAATTGAAGATGACAGATAAGACAGGACAAGAAGAAATCCTTCGTGCGGACAATATCGCGTTTGATACCAGATTGTTGCCACTCAGTTTTTCGGTCCGGCGGGGCGAAATTGTCCATTTCATTGGTCCGAACGGGAGTGGCAAAAGTACAGCGATTCAATGCCTTTCCGGATTATTTCACGGTTCAGGGCAGGTCATGCTGGCGGGTGAAGCGCTTTCGTCGATGGACTTGCATGACATGGCCAGATATCGCAGCTATCTCCCTCAGCAGGATAAGCCCGGTTTTGCAGTCGGGGTGTATCAGTATCTGCAACTTGCGGTGTCTGCCATTCCTGATGCCGAGGCGGAACGTGTTCATCAGGCGATTCTGGAGATCTGTCGCCGTTTGTCGATTGAAGATAAGCTGTCACGACATATTCAGCAGCTCTCTGGCGGCGAGTGGCAACGGGTCAGGCTTGCAGCGGCCTGTCTGCAAATCTGGCCGGAACTGCATTCAGAGGGGCGTCTGCTGCTGCTCGATGAGCCGGCAACCGCATTGGATATCGGTCAGGAAGCGGCTTTGTACCGTCTTCTGGCCGAGCTGTCGGAGCAGGGGATTGCGGTTGTCATGGCCAATCACGATCTGAACCGGGCACTACGGCATGCCGACAGCGTCATCATCCTTAAGCAGGGATCCTGTGTCGGAAAAGGGACACCTGAGCAAGTAATGACCGTGGAATGTCTTGAGCAAACCTTCGAGACAACCGTTGAGCAGGTTTATCTCCATGACCGGGTCGGACTGTTTTTTGGCTGATTTCTTTCATTTGGCGGAAGATTCGCCAATTGATTCGGGCCGATGAAGAAAAGGCTTGTACTTTTTATCAGGATTTGGATAATGCGCTTCGTCTTCTGAGACAAGCTTCAATAAGGCGCGTTGGCAGAGTGGCTATGCAGCGGATTGCAAATCCGTGGACCTCGGTTCGACTCCGGGACGCGCCTCCATTCGATATCTGTTCTGAAATTCTATGTTTTTCCAAAATCGGGTGGGCAAAAGCCCGCGGAACGGGCTTTCAGGAATCACGCAGGTTTGGCTGTCCAGGCTGCGCACCATCCTTCTACATTCACTAATTTACCCGGGAAAACTGAGCAGGGGCGCCATTCATCACCTTCGTTGCCCTGGAGTAACATGCAATTTCCGCAATGTTTGTCTGCATGAGGTGATTTGTGCGTATAAGTCAGCGCCGAAGCCTGCGGATCATCCTCTTCCAAGTGTGGGAGCTCTTCACTGGCCAGAGCTTTTCTCTGCAAGATTTGATCACCCAGTGTGATACCAATGATTCCTGCCATGGTCAGACGCAGGAAACGCCGGCGGTCTGTTGAAGTTTTCATCATAATTATCCTTTGATTGCTTCATTACTCACATATGGCTCGCTTCTTGAGGCGAACGGAATAATTGTGGGAAAGAATCTGAAATATCGCTAAGAAATCACGATGTTAAATTTTTGTTGATAACCATGCGTTTTGTGGTAATCCTTTGCTGTGTTCTGAACACGCAATGCATCTGATGGCACGATAAGAGTTTGAGTCGACTCAAAAAGTAATGAAGTTTAACAAAATTGTTATTGAAACATTTTGTTTACATCTTCATGCTGTACGGCGCAATCTCCCAAGATATAAACAAAGGTATTTTGATGAATCTGTTGTTAGTTGATGTGGACGGTGCGCTGGTGAATGCGCAGGGAATCGACATGAGCTGTTTTCTTCAGGCAATTGAAGATGTGCTCCACATTACTTTAGATAAATCGCGTTATCAGGAAAAATGGGTGACTGATTCAGCAATGCTGGATGACATCTTGCGTCAGTTCCCGGTGGAAACAAGCCGGTCTATCATTCATCGTCAGGTGGAGCAAAAGTATCTGGACTATTTAGCGGACAAACTGACTTCGCTTCCGGCAGAGACTGTGCTCAGCAAAGGCGCACGGGAATTCCTCGAGCTGATGGGGACTCGTCAGGACACCCATGTTGCGATTACCAGCGGCGGCTGGGCGGCAGTCAGCCGCATGAAGCTGAAAGCGGTTGGGATTGATGTCAGTAAAATGACGTTCGCCTCATCATCTGATGCACCAAGCCGGACTGAGATTATGGCGCTCGCTGCATTCAGGGCCAAACAGGATTCCGGAATGACATTTAAAAGACGGATTGTATTTGCCGAAGGGGAGTGGAACCAGAGAGCATCTCAGGAGCTGGGGTATGATTTTGTGGCCGTTGGCAAGAAACTCAGCCACCATACCCACATTCCCAGCCTGTCTTATTATCAGGCTGCATTATCCAGACTGAACATGAGTGATCCGCTCTGAATGATATCTGACTTGTATTATTGACGGTAACACACCTCTCAGTTGCTTTGGCTCTGAGAGGCCATCACCAAAGCTGGCACAATCAGCACAATACTGGTGCGGCGGCAGTTGAACTTATCAGTATGATTCTGCACATGACTTCTTGTTTTACCTTTGGCGTACCCCGCCAGGACAAAGCGAAACGTTGCGTGATGAGAAAATTTTACCCGTGCATTGTGATTTACTGCCTGCTGTTAGCGAGTAGCTTCGTCCGGGCAGATGATACGAAGACATACTGTTATGCCACACCCGATTCAGTCAGCCCTGATCTGTCGCAGATTATGTCTGTGAATACACCGGAAACAAGTCTTCTTATTTTTCAGTCGATGCTGCCTCAGGCAAGCCGATCCCATGATAAAAGCGCATTCGTTGATTTGCTGGGCGTGATTGCGCACAACTATTTCTTAATAAAAGATCCAGAAAAAGCAAAGTTTTACCTGAGGCAGGCTGAGCCCTTTCTCTCAGATGCGTCTGATCAGGCGAAACAGAATTTGTCTGATGTTCGCCGGATGTGGCATGCACAACGCTAACTTTATTCATTGTCAGTAAATTTGATATTGTGCGAAGAAAATTTGCAATAATAAACCCCGACATAGGATTTGATGCAGGTCTAGTATAAATTGAGGCAGCATTTTAATGTCACAATTTTCGCAGCATTCGAGTCTGTGTAATACGATGTCCCGATGAATTGAAGCGGAGCTGTAACTGAGATGACAACAAGGGAATGGGTCGATGCCTGGTTCCAGGATATCTGGGCAAATGCCGATAGTAACAGTCTGACCAGATACGTCTCCGATCCTTTCATTTTTCATTTGCCGGGCGGCCGTAAGCAGCAGGTCTCCCATGAGAGTTACCTTTCCTACCTTCAGTTGTGGCGGCAAAAATTTAAATCAGTTGTGTTCTCTATATCTGATACCGTCTGTCAGCCTCCGCTAACCGTGGTGAGATATCGCTGTCAGGCTCAATACCAGGGCGGCTGGCTGAATATACCGGGCAAAAAGCAGGTCATTCAGATGACAGGTATGATTCAGTTTCGGCTGGAAGCGGGTTTCATCACTGAATGCTGGTTAGAGGACAGCAGTTTTGACCTGTATCAACAGCTGACGGGCTACCTGAAGTAGGAGTCAATGGGATCTCAGGTGATACTGAAAAACGCCTTTGAAACAAAAATATAGCCTTCCAAGACCGCATTTCTAAGCTTCGCTGTCAGACTTTTTTGTCTTTTGGTCTTTTTTTGCGACAAGTCAGCACTGTGAAAAAAATAGACTTATTTGTGATAAGTGCTTTAATTATTATAATTATAAGTACTAAAAAATGACATCATTCATATGACGGAACTATGTCAACTGACTGAAGTCTTACTCATAGCAGACTTTCAAAGAATTGATGCTTATATTTGAAACATTTCGGAAAGACTGGATTAATTTAGTTTAATGAACCTTAATTATTTTAAGTAAATACATTTTTGCCCTGATATTCATACGTATTCTTATAAATATTTTTTTATTCATCGACAAGGAGTGTCAACCACCATTCATGTACATATCAATTGATGTACATGGGAATATGACACGAGTAGTTTAAGGTGAATGTGTGATTTGGGTTAGTAGTAGTCATCATGACAAGCAGGTAGAAGCGAAAGAAAACCTGAAACTTTCGCATAAGGTCGTCGAGATCTCTCCGTACGAGTTATTGTCATCAATGACAGGGCAGGAACTTGTTTTTCTTGAGGTCATTGACTCGACATCGGAAGGATTTGAATTGCTGCGGGCAGTGAAAACTCGCTTCCCTGCCGCAAAGGTCGTTGTCGTCTATCATAATCTCGACGGAAATCTGGCGTTGAACGTCCTCCGGGCCGGTGGTGAAGATGTATTACCGGCGAATGCGAGCCGACAGGAACTGGAAGAATGTTTCAGCCGCCTTCATACGCATAACATCGAAGCTGATATTGAGCCAGGATTCGAGAATCGAGAGATGTCGATCCGACCGGCACTCAAGATCATTGATGAAAACCTCAGCTCACCGTTGAGGGAAGAGGACTTAGCAAACGCATGCCAGTATTCTCCGACCTATTTTTCGCGTTTGTTCCACAGCATCATGGGCGTGACACTGAAACAGTACATTATTAAGAAACGTTTGGATCTTGCCTGCGGATTGCTGAGTTCAGATCGTGAAAAAATATCTCAGATTGCGAACTCGGCAGGCTTTAAAGATGTTTCATATTTTTCGCGAGTGTTTAAAAAGCACATGGGCTGCTCTCCGGGTGAATTCCGAATGAGAAAACACAATCTGAACCACAATTAATGTTGGTGTTCACGTTCGGGGAAAATAATCACCTTTGCAATCAAGCGAAAGAATATTCCTTATATTGTGTTTCCTGCATTACAACAGTAATGCAGTTTTTTTGATGTGATTTCTTATTTTTGAGAAAACACCTTACTTCAGTGACTTTCATTTCATCATTCCCTCTGATGTTGTACTTCTGAGACAGAATTAACTTGTCTGCCACAACAAATTTTTACACAGACAATGCTATCTTTAATTCAAAACGTAGTGAAGATTGCGCTGTTGTTTCCGGAGGTGTCCTGATGAGGCTTACCTTGTCCTTCAAACTGCTGTTTCTGGCTTTTCTGTTGTGTATCGTAATGATAAGCCAGGCTCATGCTGCTTCAAGTCGTTTACAGAAAGTGATGGACAGGGGGGTACTCCGCGTCGGAACCACAGGGGACTGGGGACCCATGACCATGCGGGATCCTGCAACAAATTTCTACAAAGGGTATGACATTGATATCACGACAGAGCTGGCTAAAGATCTGGGCGTGACGGTGGAATATGTTGCAACAGACTGGAAAACACTGGTCAGCGGGATTGTTACGGAGAAATATGATCTGACCGGCAGCGCAGCGCTGAATATCAGCCGGGCGAAAATCGTAGGCTACAGCCGTCCTTATTACTATCTGGGATTTGTGCCGGTGACGCATCAATCAATTCAGAGTCGTTTCAGGTACTGGAGCGACTTTAACGCATCTTCAGTCACTGTGGCATCGCGTCGGGGCTCTGTGGAAGAAATGATGGTGAAAGAGTTTTTCCCGAAAGCCAGACAAGAAGTGGTTGAGAGCGGCAAAGCGTATCAGGCGCTGTTGTCCAATCGCGCTCACGTGATTGTGACTTCTAATATTGAGGCTGCCACACTGACCAGCCGCTTTGCACAGCTGGCTGTGCCCAATGTCCGGGGCATGCGGCGAGCGACACCTCTGGCGATGCTGTTACCTCGTGATGATCAGGTCTGGATTAACTTTATTAACCATTGGATTGAGTTGAAGAAAACTCAGGGTTTTTTTGATCGGATCGCCGAGAAATGGGGATTGGTGGTGATGGATATCGAGTGACTTTTCGCCGGTAAGCGTTGAAAACAGATCTGGATTTGAAAAGGCACTTTAAGCCAATATGGAAGACGTGTTGATTTGGAGGTTAAGGATGGATCTGTCTCAATATCACGGTCTGATTTTCGATATGGATGGCACTTTGATTGATTCAATGCCTGCGCATCTTCAGGCCTGGCGTGCTGCATGTGAACAGTCTTGTATTCCGTTTGATCCGAAATGGCTGATGAGTCTGGGAGGCTCTCCGACAGTCAAAACCGCGCAAATGATGAATGAAAAGTATCAGCTGCAGCACAGTGTTCAGGAAGTCGCAGATACAAAGTGGCAATTCTTTGAAGCCCTTGAACATAAAGGGGAGGTGATTCCTGCCACATTTTCGCTGCTGATGCGCTACCGGGGGGAAAAGAAAATTGCCGTCGGCACAGGCTGCCGAAAGTCCAATGCGCTGGAATTACTCTCAATGACGGACATTCTTCCCTCACTGGATGCACTGGTCACGGCGGACGACGTCCGAAATCACAAACCTCACCCGGATACTTTCCTCGAAGCTGCTCAACGAATAGGCCTTGTGCCTTCTCAGTGTGTGGTGTTTGAGGACACTTCTCTTGGACGTCAGGCTGCACTTGCAGCAGGTATGGATTGTTTTCTGGTGGTTGACGGAAAAATTAAAGAGTTTACATCGGCTTCTTCCCTGGAGTGATACATTAGGTTTGTCTAAATTTATGATTCCATGCGAAATATTTTTGATTCAGTAGCAGGAAATTGATGCGATTTATTTACGACCGCACTACAATCTAACTGAGGTATATAAAAAAGGAGATGATCGTGAAAGCCTTAATTAGTCTCGCTGCAGTTTCAGCGGTAATGCTTGCGGGTTGTAGTGCATCGGTAGATGAAAGAGCAAATGACTTTGTCGATGTGAGCTACTCATTGTGTGCTGCCAAAGTGCGGGCATTCTCTCAGGGGGATGATGGCAAGATCCGGGTCGTCTGTGAAAATGACAGCTATTTCTCTGTGAAGAGTCAGCAAACACTGACTGTGATGAATGAAATCAACGGTGCATACTGTCAGGGCAAGGGCTTCAGCCATTTCAATGAACGTTCGGAATACTACACTTTTACCTGTCTGAATGACAAAAGTTTTAACATTCCCAAGTAATTGATTGAAAAGAAAAAAGCTTTGCTTTTGGCCAGACCTGAATCATTTTGAGGGTCTGGCATCATTTTATCTAGTCCCCGCACTTTCTATGGATCGCTGAAACAGGCGTACATCAGACACAAGGATTTCAGGTGTTGATGGGATAAAGACCGAAGGGAACTCGTCTTGAATCAAAAAATTCTGATTGCCGGTTTTGCGCTCACCGCAGTTTTTTGTTCTGTTTCGGTGACGGCTGCCGTTGTCCCTGACGGCGTCAAACTGGCAAAAACACAGCATCTCGTCCGTGCCAATGGCGCTGAACCCAGTACGCTTGATCCGGGCTTTGTCGGTTCAGGCAGTCCGGGCGATGTGATCGTTAATGATCTGTTCGAGGGACTGGTGATCGAGAACCTTGACGGTGAGATCATCCCGGGACAGGCAGAATCCTGGTCAGTTTCCGATGTTGGAAAAACGTATCGCTTCCAGTTGCGCCCCGGCTTGCGATGGTCAGATGGCACAGCCTTAACTGCAGCAGATTTTGTGTTTGCCTGGCGTCGTGCTGTCAATCAATCAACTGGGAACAATACCGGTTTTAATCTGGCTACAGCTAATATCCTCAACGCGAAAGCTATTCTGAATGGGGAGCACCCCCCTGAAGCGCTCGGTGTGAAAGCGCTCAATTCTCATCAGCTTGAAGTTACTCTGTCCCGGCCGACACCTTACTTCCTCAGTTTAATGAGCATTAAAACTTTCTTTCCGGTACCGGCACATGTTGTCAGCCAATTTCCGGATAGCTGGACCCGTCCGGAGCATTTTGTTTCGAATGGTGCGTATGTTCTGAAATCCTGGGTACCGAATGAACGAGTAGAGGTGGCCCGGAATGAGCGCTACCGGGAAAACGCCTCTACTGTGATTAACAGTGTGACTTATCTGGCGTTATCGTCGCAACATGCTGAGTTATTGCGATATCAGGCTGGCGAAATTCATATGACGAACCGGGTTCAGCTTGAGTATTACCAGAAGCTGATGAAAGAAAACCCGGAACAGTTAAAGTCATTGCGACTGCTGGGGGCGTATGTATACGCGTTCAATACCCAGCAACCACCATTTGATAACCCGGATGTGCGCCGCGCCCTGACGATGGCGATTGACCGGGATGTGCTGGTGCAAAAAGTCACAGGGCAGGGTGAACCGGCCGCATTTTCTGTGGTGCCGGACATTATCCCGAATTACAGGAATTATACTCCGGCGTATCAGCTGATGCGGCATGACGCACGAATGGCAGAAGCCCGTGACCTGCTGACGAAAGCGGGTTACAGCCAGACGAAGCCTTTAAACGTGACGCTCACGTACAACACCAGTGAAAACCACAAGAAACTGGCATTAGCCATTGCTGCGATGTGGAAAACACTCGGTGTAAACGTCGCACTGGAAAACATGGAGTGGAACGCTTATCTGGCCGCGAAAGCTGCTGGAGATTTTACTGTTGCACGTTCTTATGCTTTTGGTGACTATGCTGAGCCTTCATCTATTTTGAACAGTTTTACCTGTGGTCATCCCGGGAACGAAACCGGGTTCTGTAACCCGGATTTTGATGCACTGCTGAAGCAAGCGGCCGATGTCTCTGATGAACCCACACGGTACGGATTGTATCGTCAGGCGGAGCAAATTCTGGATAAAGCATCACCGGTCATGCCTGTTTATTATTACAACCACACCAGACTGGTCAAAAGTAACCTGAAAGGTTTCCCGCGTAATAACCCGAAAGGAAATATCTACGCGAAGGACATGTACTTCGTTGCCAAATGACTTAAAGAGCCTGTTTTTACAGGCTTTTTTATTGCTTGATAATTCCCTCCAAAACGACAGTAAGTTCTCACGACCATTACCAAGTGGAAAGCATTGTGAACCTTAGTTACGCTGTAACTTTTTGTGTTTCAGATATTTTTGAAGTGGGTGTTGCTTTGAGTAATCACGTAAAACGAAATTGGACAAAACTTCTTAGAGTTACAACTTAATTTAGTCAACCACGAATTAGCACAGATATGGAAAACTGTGTTGTTTGTAAACTCTCCTCTCCTGAACAGTAATCATACGACAACCATATTTCGGTCATCAACGAAGCATCTCTTTTCCAAGTCGCTATAGTACCAGCAACAATTAAGTGACATAGATAGGGAAAGTAATGATAGCCGTATTATTTGAGGCAATGGCGGTTGCCGAAAAGAGAGACCGATATTTCCAGTTGGCAGAACAGTTAAAACCACTTCTCAGTGATATCGATGGCTTTATATCAATCGAACGTTTTCAAAGCACAACTAACCCAGACAAGTTTATATCCCTATCCTGGTGGAAAGATGAAGAAGCAATCAAGCATTGGAAGAAAAATGTACAGCACAGGCTTGCTCAAGACGAAGGAAAATCTTCTATTTTCTCTGCTTACAAAATCAATGTTTTAACCTCAACTCGAGAATATTGTTCTCAATAACATAGAGATAGAAATATGCATGATATACATATAATTTTAAAAAATAGTCCCGGAGAATTATCTCGTTTTGGAGAAATCCTTGGAAAGAATGGAATTGGATTAGAAGGTGGGGGCGTATTTGTTCATGAAAATCACAGCCATGCTCATTTTCTAGTTGAAGATGGAGAAAGAGCTAGGGATGTTCTTACTGATAATGGGTTTGAAGTAATGGGAGTCGTTTCTCCACTCATACGAAAACTCAAACAAGAACAACCAGGTGAGCTTGGTGCGATAGCTAAAGCGTTAGCGGATAAAGGTGTTAACATTATTGTTCAGTATAGTGATCATGATAATCGGTTGATACTTGTAACTGATAACTATACATTGGCCGAAAATGCAACGGTTGATTGGGCAGTCTAAACTTGAGCAAACAAAGTATCTCTTCAACAGAATTATTAGACTATAGTCAGGAAACCGACATGGCAGCCTTAGCGGCTGCTATGTCGGACGCCTCTAGGATGAAAATCCTATGTGCGTTGATGGATGGAAAAGCTTGGACTGCTACTGAACTAAGCGTGATAGCAGATATTGCACCATCGACTACTAGCGCTCACCTATCTCGTCTACTGAAAGCTAATCTTGTTGAATGTTTAGCTCAGGGGCGACATAGATATTTTCGCCTCTATAGTAGCAACGTCGCTGCATTACTAGAAAATATGATGGGAATTACTTTTCAAGTAAGTAGTCCATCTCGTACCAAAGTGCCTAAAGAACTGCTAAGAGCAAGAACATGTTATGACCATTTGGCCGGTGAAATAGCGGTTAAATTGTATGATTCTCTAGTGAAAAATAACTGGATGGATAGTGAGGGCAAAGAGCTTACTGTGCAAGGGCAAGAAAAGCTCTTACAGTTAGGTATCAATATAGATGCAAAAACTAGAAGGAAAAAATGTTGTCCATGTTTAGATTGGAGCGAAAGACAGTTCCACGTTGGTGGTCACTTAGGGGCATCACTACTTAGTTTTTTTGAAAGTAATGACTGGATAGAAAGAGTCCCTGGATATCGCGAAGTTGTTATAACAAGTAAAGGTAAAAAAGAACTTCATAGGCATTTCCTCATTGATGAATAACTGTCAGCCGATAATATCCCTTGTAGATGGCTACACATTAGCGTATGTATTGAAGGTTTCAAATTCGAGTCAACTGAAGCCTACACTATTAGCATGTTTTGGGGGCAAAAATTTCTCGGTTCGTAAAACACGGACCGTACGCTACGAACCACCCTGGAACTCACTTCGGGACAATTATGATTAAGTCGACCATCAGAAAAAGCCTATCTGCTCACAACCACATACTCAGCTCCGCTGATATCGGTTATTTATCTGTCATGGGGCGATCGTGGTGACCAAGCAGGAGCTGAGTCTCAATCCCAATTTTGTTATCAGTCCTTTCTGCTAAAGATCGCAGTTCGTGGAAGGATGGGGTGCCTTCCACGGTGAGAGCTTTACTGTCTCTTACATCAGCAAGGTGACGTGAGAGCCGGTTGACCTTGATTGGCACCTGACTGTGTTTGCTGTAACCGTTTTTTCTGATGAAGAATGAAATGCATCACAACATTACTCCTGCACATGGCAATGATCTCTCCGAGGCTAACACTGAGCAGTGGATTGGTTAGGTCTAAAGGAAAGGCCAGATTTGTTTTCCTCTTGACTTGCCAGTAGCGACGTATATAGCAAGCAAGAAGGATCTTCGTTGTTTGATGGCATCACGACAACGAAACGCGTCGTTCTCAAAGCATAGTGTGTGAAAAACTGGCAAATCCAGATGTGCTGCTGTGCGTACGGAGCGCTGAAACGGGCTAACGTTGGCAGAGTTTGAGCTACATCAATCAACCTTGATTTACGCTGGTGGAGGGGGCGGGTAATACTATAATTTAAATATGAATTCTCCCACCCACATCCAGGAGATATCTCATGTTTGCCAAACGATGTTCCTATATTCTCGCTGGAAAAACACATCCAAAAGCTCAGGTTACAGTCAATCCTACTGGGACCCTTCATATCGATGTCAAAGATGAGAAGCGTGAGCTTGACGGCGATTTTGAGGATTTATTATTTAAAGAAAAAGGGAAAGTCACTGTCCTTGTTTGTCAGAAACATGACAGGCCAAAGCAGCTCTGTTGGCATGTTGAGCTCACTGGTCAGGATGCCAAAGAGCTCACGCGGCTGATTGATGATGCCGAGGAAGAATACGAGACTCTTATGAGTGATCTTTGCTGAAAGAGCCGGCATTCCCTTTCTGGCCTACCGGTTCAGGTAGGTCAGATTTAGCGTTAGGGGAAAAACAGATTGATTCGGAGTGAGTCGAGATGACTTAAAATAGGAAATCCACCAACATGCATACTTCAGCAGGCTTGTGTGAATAATCAGCCTGCAACACAGGGTAAAACCGTTATCCGTCTTTTCTCATAGAAAACCCATCCCACACAGTCAAAGCAGTAACCCGTGAACAAATTGATGCTGAATTTTATGATTAAAATTCAATTAGATACGGAATTCGTAATATCAGAAAAAATAAGCGGTTTGGGTTTTAGTTCTGTCGTGTCATGCTCTATCTTCTACGCTGACGGATTGATAATCTTTACGAGTATCGTGCTGTTGAAAGTAATGGGTCAATACGCTTTCCAGCTTCTCTAACCGCAAAGGTTTACTGATCGCTCTGTCGGCTCCTGCAGCCAGGAATTCTGAAGACGTATCCGTTGTCGCATCTGCGGTGCAGGCCAGTATAAGCCCCTGGTAATTCAAACTTTGTCTGATGAAGCGTGTTGCTTCTATCCCGTTCATTTCGGGCATTCGGTTATCCATCAGAATAGCGTCATAGTATTCCTCTTGCAGCATATCTATAGCCATGCGGCCATTCTCAGCAACAGAAACATGGCATCCTAACTTTTCACACAAATGTTTCCCTACCAGCTGATTGACCCGGTTATCTTCAACCAGAAGGACAGAAAGTTCAGACAAGTTGAATTTTTCAAGCTGTTGCGCGTTAGGATTGGCTGAGTCAGTGATTCCCTTTGGTGTCTTGATAATGGCTTGAAAAGTACTGCCAACGCCAACCTCGCTACTGACCGACACATCGCCACCCATCGCAATACAGAGATGTTTCACGATGGATAAACCCAGTCCGGTCCCACCAAAATTTTGGTTGATTGTCGCGTCAGCTTGTTCAAAGGAATTAAATATACTGTCCAGCCTGGTTGGATGTATCCCAATCCCTGTGTCTGTAACAGTAATCGTCAGTGTTTCATCGCTTTCTTTAAATTCGAGTGAAATATCAATATGCCCCTGTGGGGTGAACTTCACGGCATTGCCGATTAAGTTATATACAATTTGCCGAATTCTGGCTTTGTCGCCCACTAAGATAGTGCCATCAGGAAGATTTTTGGTATGAAGCTGCAACACGATGCCTTTTTCTGCAGCTAGCGGGTAGAAGCTGCTTGCGACAGGTGACAGCAGCTGTATGACAGGAAATGGCTCTCTGACCAGCTCCAGTTTGTTTTGCTCTAATTTAGAGAAGTCCAGGATCTCATTGAGAACGGACATCAGATGTTCACTCGATTCCAGCAAGATATTCAGGTTGGACTTCTGCGATTCATCCTGCATTTCAGAGGCGATGATCTGCGCCATTCCGATGACACCGTTCATTGGTGTTCTTAACTCATGGCTCATGGTGGCGAGAAACATGGACTTCGCCGCGGTTGCTTCCTGAGCGGTTTTTACTGCCTCTTTGAGCGCAATCTGTGCCTCTCTCAGAGCATCAATATAACGATAGAGATAAAGCACAACGACCAAAAACATAACGCAAGTAGCAAGCAAGAGCGAAGTGACCATCGCATTGTTTGCCTTGAAGATTTCATTCATTAACTCTTCGTGGATGTGCTCGATTGCTTCATCCATGTCTTCAGTCAGGATTGCTCTCTGAAGCGGTTCAATCGACGCCTGGGCTAAAGGCTGCTTTTTGGCTTTTAAAAGCTCATCGAGCAGGCCCATGTGCTCTTGTGCCGTATTTTCATATTTAGCGACAAGTGGTTGAATCTGGCCTTTGGGCCAAATAATATCAGGGAAAAGCGCTTCGATATTCAGGGTCGTCGACACAAGGTTTTGTAAATCGGAATCAAGTGCCTGTATTTGCGCTAATAAATCTTCAATGTGTTTGTTTTCACTGCCAGGCTCGGCGAGTTGGGCGTAACTCCTCATGTGGATGAGGCTCTGAGCGTGCGCGATAAACGAGCGTTCAAGCTTGCCTAAGATGTCATGTTCGACTTTGAACGAGATAAAAAACGAAACTGCTGCAGCAAAAGCAACAGCCAGGAAGCACTCAAGAGATAGAAATTTCATCACTTTATTCCTATTCATGAGCTTGCTCTTGTTGTTCTTCTACATGGAACTCCTCAACAACCGGAACCACATACGTTTCTTCAAAGTAATAGAAGTATGCAGCAACAAAAATCAGCCACACCAACACTAAACTCCATATATATCTGGCTACATTTGTCATTTTACACTTCTGAATTCAAATTGAGTTTTGATTGCCTTGAGAACAACCGTCCAAAAATTTCTTACCTGTAAGTCTAGTCAACATTTTCACGGGGTCATAAGTATGTCACAGGGGAATGAGCAAGTTCATCACAGAGCGGAGCTTACGATCGAAGCCGCCTAACAGCGCTGTGCCTGACACGGCTCAATGTGAACATCTGGACATTTGAAACTCATCCGATCTTGGTTCTGTTCATCATTTCATTGGCCACACTTCAGGTAAGACGTTCGATTTTTCATGATCATACTGCTCAGCGAGCTTCAGATTCTTCTCCATCTCCCAAAGTCTGGGAGCTGAACCATGGTCCACGATCAGAGAATGTGAAAGCGACGATCAAGAAAACATTGGATGCGGGTGCGTTTAGATAAATTTGTGGCTGACGGGCACATTTTTGCCAGCGGAATGTCACCTTGTTGGTCAATCGTGGATATGGTTTACGCTGTGCTTAGAGTCGGTTGGAGCAAGGGATTGGTTTCGCGGGTGGGGGGATGCGATACAGTTGTCTGGTCTGTCGTGCTGCTGGCATCAGTGATTCTGTCTATCGGTATCAGCCAAATACAAAGAAGAACGAGCATGTCATGCGAAGGTGATAGAAAGCGGTTGAGCAATATCCTGCTTATGGCTTCAGCAAGCTGTTCAAGATTCTACGTCGTTGGGGCGATCATTGGCACCACAAGCGCGTTTATTGAGCCTGAACGAGCGACACAGAGGAAAGAAATGCTTGCCTTCGAGCTATCCAGAGCCATTGGCAGTACCGAGTTACGCTAACAATTGTGGTCGATGGATTTAATAGTGATAGCTTGTACTATAGTAGACAGTTTAGGACATTAAACCTTGTTGATGACTTCAATCGTGAAACACTTTTGAGAGAAATTGATCTCAGCTTATTAGCCAAACGGGTAATTCGGGTATTGGAGCGTGTCGATGCTGACGGGGTTTCCTAAAAACTTCGTATGGATAACGGCCTGAATTTATTTCTACGGCCCTTGTCGAATAGGCTGAAGAGTACCATATCCCGCTGGAGTTTATACAGTCAGGAATACCGACCCAGAACTCAAATGTTGAACGGTTTAACCGAACATAGCGTGACGAAGCTCTAAATCTGTATATATCCATCATGTTGGCTGAAGTCGGGAATATAACGAAGAACGTCCTTATGATTCACTGATTGATCTGACGCTATAGGAATATCTGGCACTGCATCATTCGGCTGGAAACTCGAAATATACGTGTAAATAATTAGGAGAGGTTTACAATCACTGCATTTTATACTTGCAGAAAATGCTGGTTTACAGGGAAGAAATCCAGACATTGAAAATATTCTTGATGATAGCTCAGATTGAACAGCTCAGATTAAATAGGTCAGCGGATATAGAAAGGTCTTGGCAGATTTTTCAGGGTAATCGGGCAGTGTTTCTTTTAAACAGAAATAAAAAAACCGCCTGGATGAGTTCATCCCGGGCGGCAAATGTTCAGCAAGAGAAATAATTATTATAGGTAGAATACGTTATTTCAGTGCAGGGAAGGTCTGATAGCGAACACCCATCATTTGTTCCATACAGTGAACGACCTGGCAGCTGTAACCGAATTCATTGTCATACCAGATGTAAAGTACGCAGCGCTTGTCCTGAGCAATAGTTGCAGCACCGTCTACAACACCAGCATGGCGGGAACCGACGATATCGCTGGAGACAATCTCAGTGGACTGAGTGTAATCAATCTGACCTGACAGGGCAGAATTCAGTGCAACATTGCGCAGATAGATGTTGAGTTCTTCTGCAGACACATCAGTGTTCAGGTTCAGGTTTGCAACAGCCATCGAAACGTTCGGGGTCGGCACGCGAATCGCGTTACCCGTCAGTTTACCAGCCAGCGCAGGCAGTGCTTTTGCAACGGCTTTTGCTGCGCCTGTTGAGGTCAGAACCATGTTCAGTGACGCAGAACGGCCGCGACGCTCGCCGGAGTGGAAGTTGTCAATCAGGTTCTGGTCATTGGTGTAAGAGTGAACGGTTTCGATGTGGCCGTTCAGAACGCCGTACTTGTCATTGACTGCTTTCAGGACAGGGGTAATTGCGTTGGTGGTACAGCTTGCCGCAGAGATAATTGTATCTTCGCTCAGGATGTCAGTTTCATTTACACCAAAGACGATGTTCTTGATTTCACCTTTGCCAGGCGCCGTCAGCAGCACTTTCGCAGCTCCCGGGCATTTCAGATGCTGGCTCAAGCCTTCAGCATCACGCCAGATACCGGTGTTATCAACAATCAGCGCATTATTGATGCCGTAAGTGGTGTAATCCACTTCTGCAGGGCTGTTCGCATAGATAACCTGAATGTAGTTACCGTTGACAATGATCGCTTTGCGCTCTTCATCCACGGTAATGCTGCCGTTGAACTGGCCGTGAACTGAATCACGACGCAGCAGGCTGGCACGTTTTTCCAGGTCACCGTTTTTACCGCCGCGAACCACAATGGCACGTAAGCGCAGCGGATATCCTGCACCGCTTTTTTCAATCAGCAGACGCGCCAGCAGGCGGCCGATACGGCCAAAACCGTACAGCACGACATCGCGTGACTGCAAAGATTCTGTGCTGCTCAGCGAGTCAGCCAGAGCCGCTTGCAGAAAATCATCCAGGCCATTTTCATCCTGGTGTTCTTTCCAGTAAGTGCTCGCCAGTTGGCCAACATCAATACGGCAAGGGGACAGGTCCAGATGGTTGAGTTTTTCAATGATTGGCAGAGTCAGGGAAGGCGAAATTTCTGTTTCTGTGTAACGTTTACCGATACGGTGGGCTTTAATCAGTTCAATGACAGAAGCATTGACGATCTGACGACCGAACAACAGAACTTCGACGCCTTTTTGCCGGTATAGCTGGCCAAGAATTGGTGAGATGGATTCAGCATTTGTTTGGCTGGTTTGCCAGTCGAGGAGGTATTTTTCCGGACTCATCTTTACTTAGGACCTTTCACATATAGGGAAGAAAAACAGGGATTTATCCTGTGAACTGTTATCGTTTTTATGGGCAGGGATTGTAACGGTCGTTACATTATTATCCTAGTAAAATTAATTGCTTGTAATTGTGATCCTGATCTTTTGTAACTTGTGATCTTTATCATTAACGCAGTGGGATATGCTGAAAAAACTGTGATGTCAGAAATTACTTATTTTTAGCGGATTATTAGGATGATTGTAATAAAACAAGAAAAATTGGTTTCATTCGCTCAATCCTTTACAAAAGTTAGTTCTTTTACAAAAAAATGAGCTTGTTTCAGTCGCAGCCTGCAAGACAAGGGAAAATTGTCGCAAAATTCACTGAAGGTATCGTTTGCCTGGGTGGTTTTTCACCATTTAGACGAAAAAGAAGCGTTTCAAGCGGCTCATATTCAGTTGGTTTCGTTTTTGGTTCTTTTGGGTCATCACCGAAAGATTCAGTTGAAGAAGACAAAGCGTGATAAAACTCACGTCATCTGTTAAGATGACGCCAATTTCCAACAAAAAGCTGCCGGCGATCTGGCAGCTTTTTTCATGTCTGATTTTTTGTTGTAGGAACCTATTTTGATCACAACAGCGAACATCACCATGCAGTTTGGCGATAAGCCACTGTTTGAAAACATCTCCGTCAAATTCGGCGAGGGTAACCGTTACGGTCTGATTGGCGCGAATGGTTGCGGTAAGTCGACGTTCATGAAAATTCTGAGTGGAGAGCTGGAGCCTTCGGCTGGTGTGGTCAATAAAGATCAGAACGAGCGCATGGCAAAGCTGGGTCAGGATCAGTTCGCATTTGAAGAATTCACAGTGGTTGATACCGTCATTATGGGTCACAAAGAGCTGTGGGAAATCAAAGCCGAGCGTGACCGTATTTACTCGCTGCCAGAAATGTCAGAAGAAGACGGTATGCGTGTTGCTGACCTGGAAACTGAATTCGCAGAAATGGACGGTTACTCCGCGGAAGCACGTGCAGGTGAACTGCTGCTGGGTCTGGGGATTCCGGAGCATCTGCATTTTGGTCTGATGAGTGAAGTCGCACCGGGCCTGAAAGTTCGTGTTCTGCTGGCTCAGGTTCTGTTTGCTGACCCGGAAATCATGCTGCTTGACGAACCGACGAACAACCTGGACATCAACACGATTCGTTGGTTAGAGCAGGTCCTGATGCAGCGTAACTGCACCATGATTATCATTTCGCACGACCGCCACTTCCTGAATACGGTGTGTACTCACATGGCGGATCTGGATTACGGTGCATTGCGTACGTTCCCGGGTAACTACGATGAGTACATGGTCGCAGCAACTCAGGCGCGTGAGCGTCTGCTGGCAGACAATGCGAAGAAGAAAGCTCAGATTGCTGAACTGAATACTTTCGTCAGCCGCTTCTCTGCAAACGCCTCGAAAGCGAAACAGGCGACTTCCCGTCTGAAACAGATTGATAAGATTCAGCTGGAAGAAGTAAAAGCTTCAAGCCGTCAGAACCCATTCATTCGTTTCGAGCAGGAAAAAGAACTGTTCCGGAATGCACTGGAAGTGGAAGGTCTGAAACAAGGCTACGGCGAGAACATTCTGATCAATGGTGTTAACCTGATGGTTGAAGTCGGTGAGCGTATTGCGATCATCGGTGAGAATGGTATCGGTAAGTCTACTTTCCTGAATACACTGGCAAGTGCGATGGCGCCAATGGCTGGTATGGTGAAGTGGTCTGAGAATGCCAACATCGGTTTCTACGCACAGGATCATTCTGCTGACTTTGATATGGACATTAACCTGCTGGACTGGATGAGTCAGTGGAAAAATGAAGGGGATGATGAGCAGACGGTTCGCGGTATTTTGGGCCGTATGCTGTTTTCCCAGAACGACATTAAAAAGTCTGTTCGCGTGATTTCAGGTGGTGAGCAGGGTCGTATGCTGTTTGGTAAACTGATCATGCAAAAACCAAACATCCTGCTGATGGACGAACCAACCAACCACATGGATATGGAATCTATTGAATCGTTGAACCTGGCTCTGGAAAACTATAGAGGTACACTGATGTTTGTTTCTCATGACCGTCAGTTTGTTTCCTCGATTGCAACCCGTATTATCGAAATTACCAAGGAAGGCGTGAATGACTTCCACGGGACTTACGATGAGTACCTGCGCAAGCAAGGCATCGAGAGCTGAGTAAAAGATATTATGAAAAAGCCGCCAGCGTTGGCGGCTTTTTTCTATGCTGACAAATCAAGACAAAAGATGTAAGGATTTGACATGAAAATATGGGTTGATGCAGATGCCTGCCCGAATGTGATTAAAGAGATCATTTTTCGGGCAGCAAACCGTGTTGGCGTCAGTACGACGCTTGTGGCAAATCATGCGATTCGTGTGCCGCCATCGCCTCATATTCGGGCGATTCAGGTGATGTCTGGCTTTGATGTCGCTGATAATCATATTGTTCAGCACACCGAGCCGGGGGATTTGGTCATTACAGCAGATATTCCACTGGCAGATGAGATTATCACCAAAGGAGCACATGCGTTAAATCCGCGCGGTGAAATGTATACGAAAGATACAATTAAACAGCGGTTGCAAATGCGGGATTTTATGGAAACCATGCGCAGCAGTGGTATTCAGACTGGCGGCCCGGCACCGATCAGTCAGGCCGACCGTCAGCAGTTCGCAAACAAGCTTGATAGTTTTCTTGCGAAAAACAAATAATAGTTCACAAGATTTATTCAGGCTGCAAATAACTTGCGCCTGAATGTTGAATGTATTTTATGCATGTTTGAGCACACCCACATTTTTAATCATGACTACGATTGAAATATTCGTTTCTTGATAGAATAGCGGGGCTTGTGGTTGCGATGTATCTGGATTTTATGCTGGATATTATGGAAAGCGCACTTCAAGCAGGTTATATCTTTTTCATGATTTAAATGTGGTTATCAATGCTCAAGAAAAATATTTTCATTGCCGCTCTCGGCATGTCTGCGTTCATGGTTTCCAGTCAATCCATGGCAAAAGTTGATTTTATCATTGGAGCCGGTTACGACTTTGGTGGTGAGACCCTGGTTGAAGCTTATTATACCAATGGTGATTCAACCAAGGTAAAAACAGGTGAAGGCCTGTCAATTTTTGGTGGCGTAGATTACTTTTTGCAAGATGAACTGAAATTACGTGGAACCATTGGCTATAAATTTTCCAGTGCCAGTGCGTCAAATGGTGATATCACGTTCGACCGTTTTCCGTTGGATTTATTGCTGTTAAAAGGGTACGGGCGGCACCAGTTTGGTGTTGGCGCAACTTACCACACGGGTGTTGAATACGAGTGGGATGTAAATAGTTATGGCTTTGGCTCAAATGGTACGGTTGAGTTTGAAGATAGCCTTGGCTTTATTGTCCATTATGAATACCGGGTTCCTCTGGAAAATGACAATGCTTTCGTAATAGGCGCTCGTTATACCCAGATTGATTATGAAGTAAAAGACACTGATCTTTCATATGACGGCAGTGGGTTTGGTCTGAATCTGGGCTTTACTTTCTAAAATTGCCTTTTAATTTTCGAGAACCGGAAGAGAAATGTTGATCAACATCTTCTCTTCCGGTTTTTTTGTACTTCAGCAGCATCAATATTTTTATTTCTCGCTAAGCTTTAATTTTTGAACCAAATAATTGAGGCTGAATATACTTCTGTGATATACAACAGGTTTCATTTTTGAGCCGTAAGAAACCACCTTACAGAGAAATAGAGCGAAGGACATAGGGAATGCTTCAGTTAACAACGGAAAGATTGGTGCTGCGTCCGCTGACCATGAGTGATGCGGGTCCTTTGTTTGATATTTTTTCAGACCCTGAAGTTATGAAATACTGGGATGGCAGTCCATGGCAGTCTATTGAAGAAGCGCATGACTATATCTTGGCATCGAAAGCTTCTTTAGATGAACCGGAAAAACTGGTCTTTGGTATTTGTGATAAATCGGATCATCATTTGCTGGGAAAATGCATGTTATTTAATATCCACCCCACGTCTCGCCGAGCAGAAGTGGGTTTCGGTGTTGCACAATCCTCCTGGGGGAAAGGGGTCGTCTCTGAGGCTGTTTCAGCGTTACTGCATTTCGGATTTGAGGCAATGCAACTGAATCGGATTGAAGCAGAGATTGATCCGGAAAATATTGGCTCGGCCAGATTGCTAGAAAAACTTGGCTTTGAGCAAGAAGGATATTTACCGGAGAGATGGATTGTCGATGGCCGGGTTTCCGACTCGGCATTATTTGGTTTGCTGGCAAAACAATGGTATTCACAACGTCAGATCTGATTCCTGAGCCTGAAGCCGTTGTATCGGCTGGAATTTGTTTTTCACGCGTCAGCGATAGCCTGATTTGTGGTGATGAATCATACTTACTGAATTCACAGCCACAGAAAGGTGCAGCATGTTTAGTGTGGAAAAGGTCGGGAATGATCGGCTGGACATTGCAATGAGCGGCAAGCTGGATTCCCAGACGATGGGGCTGGCACTGGATGAGCTCCTGGACAAATCTGCTGAAATTGAACACGGTAAAATGTTGTTTGATGTTGTGGATTACCATTTGCCTTCCCTGGGTGCCATTGGTGTCGAACTGTCCCGAATTCCTGCCATGATGGGATTTATCCGAAAATTCGATCGGGCTTCAGTGTTGTCTGATCAGAATTGGGTTAAAAAAATCAGTGAGCTGGAAGGCACATTGATGCCCGGGTTAACGATTAAAGCATTCAGCCGGGATCAGCGGGAGGACGCTGTAACCTGGTTAGAATATGCCTCGGAATAAACAAGCGCGGAATGCAGCGTGAAATAAGGATAATTGTTGTTTGTATGTATCATGTGATGTTTGATGTAGACGGAACTTTGATTCAGTCTTGTGAGTTCGATGAGCACTGCTTTCTGATGGCTGTGAAAACGGTCACCGGGCTGGATTTGAACCGCAGATGGGAGAACTATCCGCATATCACAGACCGGGGTATTCTGCGTACATTTATTGCAAATCAGGCACCGGAAGAAGAATTAATCAGCCTGGAAAAGCGAGTGAAGGTGGAATTCATTCAAAACGTTCAGTCTCGCCTGAATCATCGTCCGGCGCAGGAAGTGAGTGGGGCGAAAGCATTCTTTCATCATTTGCTGGCAGACGAGCGGTTTCTGGTGTCCGTCGCCACGGGCGGCTGGGGGGAAACCGCATTACTGAAATTGCAATCTGCCGGTTTTTACACAGAGAATCTGCATCTGGCTTCTTCAAATGATCATTATGCCCGCACGCAGATCATGCTGATGGCCAGAGAAAAAGCAGGGGATAAAGACGATTTACCACTGACCTATTTTGGTGACGCGGTATGGGATCTGAAAGCCTGTCAGGAACTGGGGGTGAATTTGGTGATTGTCGGGCAAAAAGTAAAACATGCCCAGATGATTAATGATTATCACGACATGGATAAGTTACTCCGCTTTATTGCCTCCTGACTCGATACATTCAATGGGGTGGTTGGCGTGAACATTTTCAGAGAAAAGCATGACGGAAGTTGCTATGGATTCAAAGGAAGTGATGTCGGTTTACAATCAGTGCGAGCGGATTGATATTGAGATACCGGGGTTTATCAAATCCTCATCTCATGGTGTGGTCAGATTTCGTTCCGATACCGGTCAGGGTGGGTTTATTTCTTTTTATGATTTACCGGAAACTGAACTGGATACCGTCATTCCGAGGGAAGTCGCTTATTTTTCACAGTATTCAGCTCAGTTTGAATGGAAGACTTACAGCACGGATACGCCTGCGAATATCGGTGAACACCTGATTGCGCATGGATTTCAGCGTGAAACCTCAGAGGCTTTCATGGTATTGGATCTGGCTGCCGTGAATGTGGCGGATAGTGCACAAAATATCATTACAGAAGTGCATGATCTTGAAGGGATTCAGGATGCAATGGCCGTCCAGGAAAAGGTCTGGAAAACTGATCAGAGCCATCATTTGGCGAACCTGCATTATCTGAAGCAGACGCAACCTGATACCGTTTCTATATATGTCATTTATGAGCAGGGTGTTCCTGTCAGCTCCGCCTGGATTATCTTTAATGACGATAGCCCGTTTGCTGGTATTTGGGGTGGAAGCACCCTGGAAGTATGCCGGGGTAAAGGTTACTACACCGCTTTACTGCAAAAACGGATTCAGGATGCAAAAAAAAGAGGAAAACGATATTTAACGATCGATGCGTCTCCAATGAGCAAGCCAATTGTTGAAAAATATGGCTTTTCTCTGATTGCTGAAACGGTGCCTTATATTTACCAGCCTTAACTTAGCCCATCCTCTCTGAGGAAAGCTTTAACCGCTCGTTCTGAAGCTTCTGTCCTGAGAAACCAAGTCTGTGTTCCAGCTGTTTGGTTGATATTTGAATCAAAAATTAGTCAGCCTGCGTCCTGTTTTCTATCTAAGCTGTATCAGGAAAACAGAGCGCTTCTGAGTACGTCTTGTGGTGAATAGGCGGAGGTAAGATGGACAGAAAATATGTGATTTCAGGTTTGATATACGCAATTTTGGGCATGAGTCTGGGGATTTATATGGCAGCATCCAATAATCATGGTCAGATGGTGACTCATGCCCATATCATGCTTGCAGCCTTCGTGGTTTCTTTCATTTACGGTTTATGCCACCGGTTATGGCTGACGAATGGATCCGGCAGATTAGCCAAAATTCAGTTTCTGATTCACCAGGTTGGGGTTCTGGTATTGGTGGTGGGTCTGTTTCTTTTGTACGGGAACTTCATTGCAATAGAAGTCATTGATCCTGTGCTTGCACTTGCCTCTGTTGCGGTATTAATCGGGATGATCTTAATGACAGTGTTGTTCCTGACTTCAGGAAAATGAAAAAGGCGAAGAATGCTTCGCCTTATCGGATTGTCACTGACTCTCTGTGGGGTTCTTTTGAGTGCCAGCAGCTTTTTCCTTTTTCGCTTTTTCTGCAGCTTCTTTTGCTTTTTGCTCTTCCAGTACACGCTTAGGTGTGGATTCTTCTTTCACCCTTAAGCGGTAAGCCATGGCGTAACCCCAGCTGGATGATGGCCGGGAAAGCAGGGATTCCAGAACTTTCGTGTTCACTTCATCAAATTTACCCAGTGCTTTGGCCGTTTTTCCCGAGGAAGCAATATCTTCATCAGCCGGCGTATTCACGATGATGTCTGCTGCTTTCTTTAACGCTTCGGCATATTCTTCAGGATCGTTGAGATCATACTGAGAAATTTTCATTTTCTTCTGTAAATACTGTGCCCAGTAATACTGAAGGTATGGGATCGACATCGGCCGGATCAGCGGGTTGACGGTCGGATAGTCTTTATCTGGGTCGTTATAGGCAATATTGCGCAGGAAAAACACCAGTGACAGATATTTATCATGCTTTAGCTGTTTCATTCCAAGGTACTGGGGAAGATCAGAAGGCTTGATTTGTTCACCGCGCGTATTATAGAGCCAGATTTGCCCGGCTTGTTTCATGGCATCCCATTTCTCATCAATATCATCCCCGGCCAGATTATGTGTCACTTTGACCAGCACCGGAACACTGGTTCCGCCATTGGGCATATCCCAGAAGGTCGAGAGAATATGATGGCCGGAAAGCAGATAAAGTGTTTTTCCGTCTGGCGCGACCAGCACGGTCGGCAGGGCATCTTCCTGACTGCCGAACGGTTTCTTACAGTGATAGCTCTCCAGATCTGTGGGTTTGGAATTATCATCCCAGCTTTGTATGCCTTGTCCGCCATTGGTCAAACAAAGGTCATCATAAAGCTGCGCAGGACGTGCCTCATAGCGTCCCAGACTGGCAAAAATTCTGTCGTAGGCCAGAACCGGCTGTGTTGGCAGAATTTCGTCGAGTTTCACGGTCAGAACATCGCCCACCTTGATGCTTTTTTCTGCGTTGTCATCGCTTGCAGCCTGAGAGGAAGTTTCTGATACGGCTTTTTCATCCTGTGCTGCGAAAGTCGGCGTCGTGATCGCAGAACTCAGAAAAAGGGCGAAGAAGCAGGCTATACGATGTAATCGCATGGGGACTCCTTACTAGTCATCGTGGCAAATTGAGTGTAGCAAACTGCTAATGGTTGAATGTATAAGAAATAATACTGAAGTTCGGGTGGGGACGTATCAGACTGATGTCAAAACTGTGGCAGTTCATCCCGGCCAGGAGCCGGGATAAATAGGTTCAGGCGAAGCGTTGTTCCAGATAGCGGATAATATCGTTTGATTCATACATCCATTCAATCTGGCCATCTTCTTTTTCGATACGCAGGCAAGGCACTTTTCGTTTACCGCCGCCATTGACCAGTTCCTGTTCAATTTCAGGCTGTTTGGCATCACGGGTTTGCAGCGGTAAAGCCAGCCGTTTTGCCTGACGGCGGACTTTGACGCAAAACGGACAGGCGTCAAACTGATACAGGTGAAGCTGTTCCATAGCCTGATTGACGGACTGTTGCTCAGCTTGTGTTCGTTTCATTGCTTTCGGGGAAAAGAGGGCATTGAGTAACAGGATCACTCGGCCAAGAATCCAGCGAATCATTTTCATCGTGTTGTACTTCTCTGTGGTTCTGATTTTGAAGCCGGGATTGTATCTCAATGCGCACGGCTACGTCATCCGGGTAAATGAGTCGGGAAAACCTGCCGGAGAGTGTCAAAGTATTGGCGAATTGGACGGGAAATTACTCGTTCTGTTGATGATTTCTGTGCCAGCTAAATTAGCCTTTTCTTACTGATAATTAAAATAGTTAACTTGTGCACAGTTGACATCAGCAAGCTTGAAAAAAGGAGAAGAGACACTATGATCCGGGGTAGTGTTGGATGAACAAAGCAAAGAATATGGTTGTTGAGTCTGAAGGTTATCACGCATTAATCGAGTACTTTACGGAGCACCTGAGTGTGTTTGAAGCGTCAGGTACGGATGTGTGTGAAGAAACCGTAGAAAATGTTGTCACGGATCTGATCGCTACCAACCTCATGGCTGTTTTTGGCCAGAACCCAGATCTGAAACCAGATTTTCGGTTCAAGTTGATGCAGGAAGCGGATGCTGTTCTGGAAGATATGACAGAAATTTTGGGGGGCTTGTGGCTCAAGCATCCGGGTATTGAGCAGATTACATTCCTGGAAGACTATATCAGTCTGGTGAAAAACCTGTTTGACAGTGTCATCAGTGAGCAAACTTCAATCGCCTGAAATCTTTCCTCGTATTTGTTAAGAAACGTATCAAAAAAGCAGCCAAGTGCTGCTTTTTTCTGTTTTATCAAAGTCCTAACTATCCGTGCTTATTGTACTTTTTTGTCAGTTGACATGAATTTGTCATATTCCCTGCGTATTTTATCGACGGGAATAAATGAGAATAAGATCACAATTGTCTGGCCGATGCCGTGTGATGCACCAGAAGCGAACAGCCAGCAATTCTGACATCGACAAAGGTTCATCATGACAAGAAAACGTTCACATCAGACAAGGCTGTCTGTCGTGTTTTTAATTCAGTCAGTTTTTCTGCTGTTGGTGATCATCGGCGGATTGCTGTCTTTTTTCGGAAATCAGGGTCTGAATCGTGTTTCAGCCCAGTTTGGGCTGCTGAGCCAGCAGGCATTACCAGTTGCAACATTAAATGCAGAAATGGTGAAAGGTTCGCTGGCTGCTGCGCAAAGTCTTACAGAGTTGATGAACAGTACTTCGCTGGAAAATCTGGATACCGCTTTGGCATCTTTGAATTCTCATGAACAGAAAGTTGAAGACGCAGTGGCTCAGCTGGAAAACCTGGCAACGGAAAACAGCATTGAATGGCTGTCTGATAATGTGAAAGATTTCAGGAAGGATCTGGCTGCATTTCATCTGCTGGTCGATTCGGTTTATCAGACCCAGCAACAAATTCTTACCAACCAGTCGAAATTAGAATCTGACAAAGCGACCATGAACTACGCGATCACATCGGTCCGCTCCGAAATGAGCCGGATCAGTATTGGCTTGTATGCCGGTGATCAGTCGGCCATGGGGCATGTCACGAATTTTATCAATCATTCGCAGGAGATGGGAACCAATATGGTTGCTTTACTCTTCGAGAATGATCTGTCGAAAGCAGAAAACCTTGCGAAGGATCTGAAACGTACCAACTTATCCGGGATGCAATTTGCCTGGAAAGAACTCAATCGCGTCAACCCGGAAATCGCGGAATATGCCAGCCTGACGGTGCCGTTCGAAATGGTACAGGGATTGTTTTCAGAACAGGGTATGGTTGCGTTAAAGCTTCAAACCCTCAGGCTGATTGAGGAACAATCGCAGAAAGCAGGACAGGCGAAAGCTCAGGTCAGCCAAATCATGCAGCAGTTGAATACGCTGGAGGATGGTGCAGCCCGGATGATGCAGCAAAGCGAACAGGGTGTTCTGACTGCGGGAGAAAATGCCAAACTGATTTTTGTCATGCTGAGTGTCGCTGGTTTGCTGATTGCTGTTACCAGTGGGGTCTGGGTGAGTAAAACCGTGCACCGGTCACTGCAGCGACTGGATGATGTGGTGAAAGCAAACAGTCAGGGAGATTTGACGGCCGTTGCCGATGAGAACGCACCGCGCGAATTTGCAGAGTTAGCCTGTCTGCTGAATCAGTCGAACCGGACGAACAGCCATGCGATGTCTCAGCTGAATCATAACAGCCAGACGCTGATGCAGGCAGCGGAACGCAGTCAGACGGCCTCTGCTCAGTCGCGTCAGGCCCTGAGCCAGCAAAGTGATCAGTTAAGTGCTATTGCGGCGGCAATTACTGAGCTGGAAGCGTCTATCAAGGAAATCGCTCTCAGTACAACAGAGTCGGAAGCGGAAGCGGAAGCGGCAAATACGCTGGCACAAGATGGCGTGGCGATTATCAGCCGCAGTACCGATCGCTTGCAGGCGTTGGATGCTCAGTTTGCGCGCAATGAAGCCTGCATGTCTTCACTAGACGAGCACGTGAATAAAATCACGGAAGTGGTCGAACTGATCAGCGCGATTGCGAATAACACTAACCTTTTGGCATTGAACGCTGCTATTGAAGCAGCCCGGGCGGGTGATCAGGGCCGTGGTTTTGCCGTGGTGGCGGATGAAGTTCGCAAATTAGCCAGCCAGACCAGTCAGCAAACGGAGTCGATTCGTCTGACTATCGAAGAGCTGCACCGGGCTGCCCGGGATGCAAATACGGCCATGCAGGAAAGCCGAAGTGAAATGACGGCTTCGATTTCGCTGAGTGGAGAAGTCGAATCTGCAATTCACAGCATTCAGGGCGCGATTGCCCGAATCACCGACAAAGTCATTACGATCTCCGCGGCAACGCAGCAACAAGAAAATGCCTCTGTCGAAGTTGGCCGTAGTGTAGAGGGCGTTGCGGCTCAGGCGAATCTGAATAACCAGCAATTGTCGACGCTGGTTGAAGAAGCCGGCAAAGTGGCCACGATTGCCCGTGAGCAACGGCAGATGCTCACCCGTTATCAGATTCAGGAAGATCAACCGCAGAAACCTTTCTGAGTGCCTTGTCACCGGATAAGCAACGCCAGTAGAATGCTGGCGTTTTTTATTTCCGGATAATATTGCAATGCGTATACACGCTGTACATAGCCTCTATGACGCACGCCTGGCGCGTTCGACCCGTCCATTTCTGGCCCGGGGCGGTAAGGTCGCACGCTGTAAATTCTGTATGCTCCGAGAGCACCTGTGTATTTGTGAGCTCAAGCCTCAGCTTGAATCTGAAGCTGCCTTCATGCTGATCATGTACGATGACGAAGTACTGAAGCCCAGCAATACTGGCCGTCTGATTGCCGATCTGTTTCCTGATACATTTGCCTACATTTGGTCTCGCACTGAGCCTGATCCGGCCATGCTTGAAGTCCTGGCTGATCCGCAGTGGCAGCCATACGTGATTTTTCCGGCGGAGTATGGCGAGCCTGAACGTGTGGCAGAAGAAGTGACGCTGGCACCGGGAAAACGTCCTTTGTTTATTCTGCTGGACGGGAGCTGGGCGGAAGCCAAAAAGATGTTCCGGAAAAGTCCGTATCTCAATCAATTCCTAATGCTGTCAATTTCTCCGGAGTCGCGGTCCCGTTATCAGGTTCGTGAAGCGGTGAAAGATAATCAGCTGGGGACGGCAGAGGTGGCGGCCCGTATCGTCGATGTTTTTGGTGAGCAGGAGAATGCCAGAATTCTGGACCTCTGGTTTGATGTGTTCCGGGAAAGTTATCTGGCGGGTAAGCTGAATCGTCCGTTACCCGAGGATTCAGCTATCCGGCAGTTACAACAGGAATTTCAGCCAAGAGTAGTGGAGTAATTTTGCCCGCGCTTTCAGGACTTGCTTTCACTAAATGTGCACTGACGCTGATTGATTGATAACTAAATAAGGCATCTATCACAGTCTGTAGCCCCGGATGTATGGATAATTTTCACAGCGTAAAATAATGGAGACAACAATGTATTACGGCTTCGATGTTGGGGGAACCAAAATTGAATTTGGTGCTTTCAACGAACAATTGGAACGTGTTGCATCAGAGCGTGTTGCAACGCCTGGCGATGATTACGAAGCGTTGATTGATACGCTGGTGGCGCTGATCAAAAAAGCAGATCAAACCTTTGGCTGTGAAGGTCAGATTGGTATCGGCATTCCCGGCATGGAAGATGCGGAAGATGGCACGGTGCTGACGTCGAATATTCCTGCGGCCAAAGGCCGTCATTTACGTCGGGACCTGGAAAACCGTCTTGGTCGAAGCGTCAGTATTGATAACGATGCTAACTGTTTTGCTTTGTCAGAGGCATGGGATGAAGCGCTGCGTGATGAGCCATCCGTGCTGGGGCTGATTCTGGGAACAGGATTCGGCGGTGGGCTCGTATTCAATGGCAAAGTGTTCTCCGGGAAGAATCATGTGGCCGGCGAGCTGGGTCATACCCGTCTGCCTATCGATGCCTGGTTCCATCTGGGCGAGAAAGCGCCGTTGTTCACCTGTGGTTGCGATAACAAGGGCTGTATCGATAACTACCTGTCAGGTCGTGGCTTTGAACAGCTTTATGCCCATTATTATGGTGAAAAAATTCCGGCAATTGAGATCATTGAGCATTTCCGACAAGACGAAGCGAAAGCTGTTGAACACGTGGAACGGTTTGTCGAATTGCTGGCGATTTGTCTGGGCGGCTTGCTGACCGGCCTTGATCCGCACGTGGTTGTGCTGGGTGGCGGTCTGTCGAACTTTGATTATTTGTATGAAGCCTTGCCGAAGCGTCTGCCAAAACATCTGCTGTCTGTGGCACGTGTACCGAAAATCATCAAAGCCAAACACGGTGATGCTGGTGGTGTTCGCGGTGCGGCATTCCTGAATATCAAAACAGCCTGATCGCAGTTCGTAAAGGTTGAAAGCACCCGGGCGGGTGCTTTTTTATTGGCAAGTTGAACCAGCAGGGATAAAATCCCTGCTTTTTCGTATTCAGGGCGGCAATATGGCGTTTTCCGGGTTAGGGCTTCAGGCTGAAATTTTATCTGCAATTACAAAGCAAGGGTTTTCCGAGCCGACGCCGGTGCAGCAACTGGCGATTCCTGCGGTGCTTGCAGGTAAAGATGTGCTGGCGGCTGCACAGACTGGCACAGGAAAAACCGCCGCTTATGGTTTGCCTTTGCTGCAACAAATGCTGATTCAGTCTGAGTTGCCACAGCGTGATAACCATGCCGCACCTGTCCGGGCATTAATTCTGACCCCGACCCGGGAACTGGCTCAGCAGGTTCAGGATAATCTGGCCGCTTATGCCGATGATTTATCGCTGACATCTGTAGCCGTCTACGGCGGGACCAGCATGAGTGTGCAGACCAAAGCACTGAGAGCAAGACCGGATATAGTGGTTGCCACACCGGGACGGTTGCTGGATCACGTGCATGTGGGCAACCTTGATCTCAGTCAGGTGAACTATCTGGTGTTCGATGAAGCGGATCGCATGCTGGATATGGGCTTCAAGGAAGAGATTCAGCGGATTCTGAAACGGATGAAAGCGCCGCGTCAGACACTGCTGTTTTCTGCGACGTTCTCGAAAGCCGTGAAAGAACTGGCTTACCGGATGATGAAAGAACCTGAAGTCATAGAAGTGACACCAGCCAACACCACGGCAGAAACCGTGAAGCAGATTGTTTATCCGGTTGATAAGCATCGTAAAGCTGAGTTGCTGGCTTATCTGATTGGTTCCCGAAACTGGGATCAGGTGCTGGTGTTTACCAAAACCAAGCAAGGCTCCGATGCGCTGGTTAAAGAGCTGAAACTGGACGGTATCAAAGCGGCATCGATCAATGGTGATAAAAGCCAGGGGGCCAGACAGCGGGCGTTGGATGATTTCAAATCAGGCCAGATCCGTGCACTGATTGCGACTGATGTTGCAGCGCGAGGACTGGACATTGAGCAGCTGTCATATGTCGTGAACTTCGATCTGCCGTTTCAGGCAGAGGATTACGTGCATCGTATCGGGCGAACAGGCCGTGCGGGCAGTGAAGGTCTGGCAGTGTCGCTGATGAGTCTGGATGAAGAATGGGCGCTGAAAGCCATTGAAGATTTGCTGGATACCCGTTTGCCTCAGGAATGGCTGGCAGGCTATGAACCGGATCCCTTGATTGCACCGCCTGAGCATGCCCCGAAAGGACGCTCGGCAGATAAGCGCCGCATGAAGAAGCAGCTCAAAGTCCATCAGGGCAGAGGCAAGCGCTCAGCAAGACGTTAAGCTGTGCCATGCTGATATGAAACATGCAAAAAGCCACTCAGATTTGAGTGGCTTTTTTATAAGAGGCGGAAACAGATTTATTTCACACCGGTACAATGATCAATTGCGTTTTGCATGATTTCTCTGGCGCTTTGCTCGCAAGGCGGCAGCGTCGCGTCAGACTGGGCGATTGGTGTGACACGTTGTCCCCAGCGGATAATGCTGGCACCCCAGGTCAGGCCCGCACCAAAAGCTGCAGACAGGATCGTATTGCCTGGTTTGATGAACCCTTGCTCGACGGCTTCGCACAACGCAATCGGCACGGTGGCCGCAGAGGTATTGCCGTAGCGGTGAATGTTCACAAAAGCTTTCTCTAACGGAATGCCGGTATGATCGCAGAGCGCTTCAATAATGCGTTTATTCGCCTGATGAGGAATCACAACATCAATGTCTTCTTTACTCAGTCCTGCACGCTCCAGGACAGTGCTGGCGGCTGAGCCCATGCCGCGGACAGCCCGGCGGAAAATTTCACGGCCGACAAAGTTAAATGTAAAGTGTCCCGGATCCGGATCAAAACGATCCATGGATGTCCCGAAATCTGGAATCGCCAGTACATCACGCCCTTCAGAATCACAGCCCAGTTGCGACTCCTGAAGGCCAGTGTTTTCTTCAGTCCGGCTCAGGACGACCGCACCGGCACCATCACCAAAGAGCACGGCAGTATCACGTTTACTCCAGTCAATCAGCCAGGACAGACGCTCAGCACCAATGACCAGCGCATGACGGTAATTCCCCAGCTGAATCAGACGTGTTGCGGTTTCCAGACTGTACAGAAAGCCGGTGCATGCAGCGTTTATGTCAAATGCTGCAGCCCGTTGTGCGCCCAGTTCGCGCGCGACTTTAGAGGCAATGTTTGGCAGTAAGGTATCCGGAGAACAGGTCGCAATGATGATCAAATCCAGGTCACTGCCAGTCAGGCCAGCTGCCGCCAGTGCGTGTGTCGCTGCAACTTCGGCCATTTTGGATGTGTCAACATGGCTGATTCGACGTTCCTGGATACCGGTACGGGTCTGAATCCATTCATCAGTGGTATCGACAAACTGACTGAGTTCATCATTGGTCAGTACTGCGGGAGGGAGGCACTTGCCCCAACCGGTAATTTCAGCGTGGTACATAGCGATTCTCTGTTTTGATTATGATTTCAGGCAATTGATAAGCCTGATTATGAATTCGGGTGTCTTCTCTGCGCTAAAATGCAGGAACATCGTCGAAAGAGTTTACATTCAGTTTGTTATCTTACTCCAAGCACTGGGTGACTCCAAGCAATCAGGCCAGAGATTTGTGCTCGTTATCAAAGCGTTGGCGTTTACGCGCAGTGTCTTCCATGCATAATGAAATGAATAAAATTGTCAGCAGGAACCTTGAAGTCATGATACGCGTGGGCACCATTGGCACAAACTGGATCACAGACCGCTTTATTGAGGCTGTGCTGCAAACCGGAAAATTGAATCCGACAGCTGTTTATTCAAGAACAATAGAGCATGCCGAGCACTTTGCCAGAAAACATGGCATCAGACATTGCTTTGACCAGCTTGAAGACATGGCAAACAGTGATTTGATTGATGCCGTCTATATTGCCAGCCCCAATTCACTGCATGCCGCGCAGGCAGAGCTGTTTATCCGGGCCGGGAAGCATGTCATTGTTGAAAAGCCGATGGCTTCGAATATTGAAGAAGTGGACAAACTGATTGCACTGGCGAAAGCACACAATGTCGTTCTGTTTGAAGCACTGAAAACAACCTATATTCCCAATTTTGAAGTGATTCGTAACAGTCTGAACAAAATCGGCCGTCTGCGGAAAGCCTATTTTAATTTTTGTCAGTATTCATCCCGTTATGACAAATACCTCAATGGTGAAAATCCGAACACCTTTAACCCTGAATTTTCGAATGGTTCTCTGATGGATATTGGGGTGTACCCATTGAGTGTGGCGATTGCACTATTTGGCGAGCCGATGAGTTTTACCGCTCAGGGAACATTACTGGACTCCGGAGTGGACGCGCATGGCACGCTTGTTTTGCACTATGGCGACTTTGATGCGGTGATCAGTCACTCGAAGGTCAGCGACAGTATGCTCCCTTGTGAGCTTCAGGGCGAGCAGGGCACTCTGGTGATTGATGCGATCGCGGATTGCAAAAAGGTCGTAATTTACCGGAAAAATGAACCTGAAGTGACGTTGTCACGATATCAGGCAAAAAATACTATGCAGTATGAAGCCGCGGCATTTGCCCAGTTAATCGAAGATGAAATGTACGTGCATTCAGGGCTGGAACGCAGCCGTATTGTTCACAGTGTGATGACGAAAGCCCGGGATATCATTGGTGTTCGTTACCCAGCGGATTAATAGAAATCAGGCGTTAAAAAGGTGGCCGTCTGGCCACCGGAAATCGAAGAGATTGTTAAAAGCATGAGTATGAATCCCCTGACGATTCGATGTGATTGCGTCGAAACGGCAGGGGATCTTGTGATGATGCTATGCGAAGTGGTTACCAGAAGAAGTAAGCCACGGCGGTCAGGAATGCAATGGAGACGATGTTCAGGTAAACACCGGCGCGCATCATTTCTTTCTGTTTGATGTGGCCTGAACCGAACACAATGGCATTTGGCGGCGTTGCAACCGGCAGCATGAAGGCACAAGAAGCAGCCACACCAATCAGGACAGAGAGAAGAACCGGAGATACACCGAGCGCTTCTGCGACTGATGCGAATACTGGGACTAACAGCGCCGCACTGGCTGTGTTACTGGCAAATTCGGTCAGGAAAATGACGAAAGCAGCAATCACCAGAATGGAATACAGCATACCGGCCTGATCAAGGAAGCCGCTCAGGCTGTTCGCCATGAAGACACTGGTTCCCGTTTGTTTGAGAACATTGCTCAGGCAGATACCACCCCCGAACAGCAGCAGTACACCCCAGTCTGTGGTTTTCTCGATTTGTTTCCATTCTACGACCCGTGAGGCACCCAACAGCGCAATAGCAAACAGCGCGATCAGCGTATCAAAACTGCTGAGTCCGCCCAGCATGGCATTGATTGGCTTACTGAAAATCCACAGACAAACGGTCAGAATGAAAATTGCCAGCGTAATTTTTTTACCATTCGTCCACGCCACGGGTTTGTGGTCCAGTTCGAAGGTGTGGTTCAGATCCGGTTTCAGCAGGAAGTAAAGAACCGTGACGGCCAGTGGCAACATAACAATGGTGACTGGCAGGCCGAACATCATCCAGTCAGTAAAGCTCAGACCTGCTTCTGCTGCGGCAATCGCGTTCGGCGGGCTGCCGACCAGTGTTGCGATACCACCAATACTTGCGCAATACGCCACACCCAGCAGAACGAAGACATAGGTATTGCGCTGGTTTTTAGCATCCACTTTTGCCAGAACACCCAGCACGAGCGGCAGCATCATTGCAGCCGTGGCGGTGTTACTGATCCACATTGACAGACCGGCTGTGACACCAAATAACATGAAGACGGCGACAGACATTTTGCCTTTCGCCATGAGCAGAACTTTATCTGCAATGGCTTTATCCAGTTCCTGGCTTCGCAGTGCTGCAGCCAGTGCAAAACCACCCAGAAACAGGAAAATAATCGGGTTGGCAAAGTTACCCAGTGCAACAGAGGTGTTGAACACGCCAAAACCAATCGCCAAAAGGGGAACAAGCAAAGCGGTAATGCTGACGTGGACGGCTTCTGTCAGCCATAACACGGCGACAAAGGCGAGAATACTCAAACCTATTGCGACGTTTTTATCAACGGGCAGCGTATTGAGCAGAACAAAAAAGAGGGCGATATCTGCGAGCAGAATCAGGCTGTTTCGATCAAACAGCCACTGTTTCAGTGTGAGTGCTAAGGCTGTCATAGAGGTTCCTTCAGATTGACTGTTGTTATCATATGTCGGTTATTCACGAAGCGAATTTGTGATCACTTTGTGTCGTCGGTGTGAAATGTTGCATTTTTTTAATCGTTTGTTAACGCGTTTGTGGGCGCTCAGGTGAGAAGAGGCAGCTTTTGTGACGTGGTGTTTTTTGAATGTGTGGGAATCCACCCACTATTGTCAGAACTGTAGTTATGGGATGCTGCCGGTTGGCTGAAAGCCAGACAGGTTCTGCCTGTTTCAGGTCATGCCGAAAGGTGTAACGTCTTGAGCCTGAGCGATTTTCGTCGCTTACTGTTGCTGACCGGGTGGGACAGGCTCTTGCCGGAGCGGCGGCAGGACTGGCTCGGGTGATGCCGGCTCTTGCTGAGGTTCAGCAAAAGACGGTTGACTGAAAATAGGTTCCTTCGGGCCCGGGAAGCGGGGCTGTTCGTCCAGAATGTAAAGGTCCAGCCAGGCTTTCACTCTGGCAAATACTTCTCTGAGTCTGATTTTAAAACCAGCCAGTCCGCGGGGCTGAGGGACCGCGAGACAGATCGCATCAATATTCTTGTGGGCGGCAATAAACAGGGCTCGCTCGCAATGGAACTGTTGGGTGATGAAGGTAAGGCTGCTGGCTTCAAAGACATCTTTGGCGCGAATGACAGAGTCCAGTGTCCGGAAACCAGCATAGTCGAGGACGATGGCTTCATCAGGAATATCGGCTTTCAGCAGGTCACGTTTCATGGTCCAGGGCTCATTGTATGAGCGGTGTGCATTATCGCCGCTGAGCAACAGGATTTGGATCTTCTTTTCCCGATACAGCCGGACAGCAGCATCCATTCTGAAGTTGTAATAAGGGTTGAGGTTGTGGGCAATGTATTTACTGGTTCCCAGAACCAGACCAACGGTCCGTGCAGGCACTTCCGCTGTTTCTGTGTAGATACGATCAGCTGTTGTCGCTGCTACCCAACGGTCGAGTACCAGAAACAATCCAAAAAGAATGATGAGAAAGATGGCTGCAAATCGCAGAACTGAACGCAGCTTCATAATGGTCTAAAACGCATAAATCACCTCAATTTATTTCATTAAGTGTACCTTAATCCGTTGATAATGTTGTGTAAAAATCTGGTCATACATGATGACGATTTCGCTGGGTTGGTGAGCGATTCAACAAAAAACCCGCCATTGGCGGGTTTTTCATCAAACGTGCAGCATATTTATCAGAATGATGTCCGTTTGTAACGACGGTAGCCGGATTCCCAGAAGTTCGTTTCAATCTTTTCCCTGATACGCTCATCTGTATTCTTCGGCGCTTTACCTTGTGCAACCGCTTTCTTCGCCACGGAAAATGCAATATGGCGAGATACATTCTGGATATCTTCCAGTGGTGGCAGCAATGCGCCAGTGCCGTTAATCGCCAGCGGTGAACACTCAGCCAGCGCACGGCTACTTTCCATCAGCATTTCATCGGTGACGCGGCGTGCGCCGACAGCCAGCACACCCAGTCCGATACCCGGGAAGATGTAACTGTTATTACATTGGGCAATCGGGTAGGTTTTGCCGTTATAGACGACAGGCTCGAATGGAGAACCAGTTGCCACCAGCGCCTGTCCGTCTGTCCAGCGGATGATATCCGCAGGCATGGCTTCCACACGGCTGGTCGGGTTCGAGAGCGGGAAAATGATCGGACGCTCACAGTGTTTGTGCATTTCACGAATCACATCTTCACTGAACAGGCCTGGTACACCAGATACGCCAATCAGAATGTTCGGTTTGCCATTACGCATCACATCAAGCAGGGAGATGTTGCTGTCATCGGTTTCCCACTCGCTCACACTCTGACGGGTCTGAACCAGTTTCTTCTGGAAATTGACCAGATTTGGCATGTCGTCCAGCAGTAAGCCCCAGCGATCTACCATGAAGACCTGACTGCGCGCCTGTTTCTCAGAAATTCCTTCAGACACCATTTGTGCAATGATGGCTTCTGCAATCCCGCAGCCTGCTGAACCCGCACCCAGGAAGGTGACACGTTGTTCAGACAGTTTGCTGCCAGCCGCTTTACATGCAGCCAGCAGAGAGCCGACAGTGACGGCAGCCGTTCCCTGAATATCATCATTGAAGCAGCAGACTTTGTTTTTGTAGCGTTCCAGCAATGGCATCGCATTCTTTTGTGCGAAATCCTCAAACTGGATCAGCGCATCTGGCCAGCGGCGTTTCACTGCCTGGATAAATTCATCAACAAAGTCATCGTATTCTTTGCCGGTAATCCGGGTATGGCGCCAGCCCATGTACATCGGGTCAGACAGGCGCTGCGGATTGTTCGTACCCACATCCAGAACAACTGGCAGGGTATAGGCCGGGCTGATCCCGCCACAGGCGGTATACAGAGACAGCTTACCAATCGGAATACCCATACCGCCAATGCCCTGATCACCCAGACCAAGGATTCGTTCGCCGTCGGTCACAACGATCACTTTTACGTTGTGGCGGGATGCATTGTTGAGCATATCTTCAATGCGATCACGGTTCGGATAGGAGATAAAGAGACCACGACCACGGCGGTAAATGTTGGAGAAATTCTCACAAGCGGCGCCAACAGTCGGGGTGTAGATGATTGGCATCATCTCAGTGATATGATTTTCAACCAGTCGATAAAACAGGGTCTCATTGGTATCCTGAATGTTTCGCAGATAGATATGCTTATCCATATCATTATCAAACTTCAGGTATTGCTGGTAAGCACGCTCTGTTTGTTCTTCAATACTTTCAATGGCTTCTGGCAGCAGGCCTTCCAGGTTGAAGAACATTCTTTCTTCGACTGAGAACGCACTTCCTTTATTCAGGAGAGGAGTTTCTAGCAGGGCCGGACCGGCGTAGGGGATATATAGGGGTCTTTTATCGTCTTTCATGTAATAGACTCTGTTTTCGGCTGAAATTTTGGCATTTCTTTTTATTGAGTGGCACATCGTAGTCCTAACAACCACTATATTCAAAGAGAAAATTCAAAAATATTGTTAAAATGATCAACATTTTCAACTTTTGTTGAACAAATCAAAGTTCAGCACAAAAATGTCCATATCACAGGATAAAAGTTCGATATTTGTTTCTTGGGCGGGGTAATTTGCTGATTTCGGGTCGATTAGTATCGTTGCAGTTGGTTATTGGGGTGATTGTCAGAAATATACTCTGTCTTCACCCGTTCAGTTTGCTTCTGTCGCATCAACAGAATAATGCGGGACTATTCTGAGGCGCCAGCCTGGGCAGAGAATTTGGCTTTGATAAACGTTGCGTGGTCAACGTAAATCAGCTCTGAAACCTGCCTGATAACGGCTTCTTCCAGCGGATCCAAAATACCGTCTGCGAAAGCGACCTGCCACATGGCTTCAATCAGACGATAGCGATCGTCTGCGGATAAAGAACGTAGCTTGCTGGTGAACTCATACACCGAGACCGACTGTTCGCTTCGGGTCTGCGCCTCATGCAGCAATGTCCTGGCCTGAATATCATCTGTTTCGAGCAATTTCATCAGCAGGTGGATTTTTGCAGTCTCTTCGTTGGGATCCCGGTTATGGTCCGCATTGGCAACTTCACAGAGCAACGACGCGATTGCAAGATGGAGGGCTGGTGTATCAACAGCACCATCATCACTGCCATCATTCATGATCTGGCGAAAAAGAATACGCAATTGCTGGAACATAGCCATTTCCCTTTTAGTTACTTACCTATTTATCATTGCAGCCCTGTCAGAAAAAATGCAAGAGATTGTTGAGTTTCATGTTGATGCTGGCCTGATGAATACAGAAGTCTGTGGTAGAATCGCGCCAGTTTTACGAAGAGCATGTTCAGGTTACTTCTTGTTTTCCTTACCTGAACGACTTACTGATACAAGCAGGAATTCACTTGACTCAGTCTACAACGCCTCAATCTGAGCGAACAGAAGTTCGCAACAGTGAAAAAACATTGAAAGCCGCCATTCGAGATTGCCTGATCCGGGATCGATTCCGTCTGCTCAAACGAGTGCAGGGCGCGGCAAAAATTAAGAACGAACAGGCCCGACATGCCGTGTTCGATGAAATTGCGATGGACATTGCACGTTCAATGCAGTCCGTTGAGATCCGCCGGAACAGCTGTCCGGCGATTACTTATCCGGAACAATTGCCGGTCAGTCAGAAAAAAGACGACATCGCGAAAGCTATCCGTGACCATCAGGTCGTGATTGTGGCCGGTGAAACGGGTTCGGGTAAAACCACGCAGTTGCCGAAAATCTGTCTGGAATTGGGTCTGGGGACGACTGGTACCATTGGTCATACGCAGCCAAGACGCCTGGCGGCCCGTTCCGTTGCCAACCGTATTGCTGAGGAACTGGGCTGTGAAATGGGCTCAACCGTTGGTTATAAGGTTCGGTTTAACGATCAGGTTTCTGATAAAACTCAGGTCAAGCTGATGACCGATGGTATCTTGCTGGCAGAAATTCAGAATGATAAGTATCTGAATCAGTACGACACCATCATTATCGATGAAGCCCACGAACGCAGCCTGAACATCGATTTCATTCTGGGCTATCTGAAGAATCTGCTGCCAAAACGCCCGGATCTGAAAGTGATCATTACCTCGGCGACGATCGATCCGGAACGTTTTTCGAAGCATTTCAGTAATGCGCCGATTATTGAAGTTTCTGGCCGGACTTATCCGGTTGAAGTCCGTTATCGTCCGGTGATGGATGACAGTGACGACAGCGATCGCGACCAACTGCAGGCAATCTTTGATGCTGTGGATGAGCTGTGTGACGAAGGCATGGGTGATATCCTGATCTTCATGAACGGTGAGCGGGAAATTCGTGATACTGCCGATGCACTGAGCAAACGAAACCTGAAACATACTGAAATTGTTCCGCTGTACGCACGATTGTCTGCCAGCGAGCAAAACCGGGTGTTCCAGTCACACAGCGGCCGCCGGATTGTCTTGTCGACCAATGTGGCTGAAACATCACTGACCGTTCCGGGCATCAGGTATGTAATTGACCCGGGTACAGCCCGGATCAGCCGGTACAGCTACCGCACCAAAGTTCAGCGATTGCCGATTGAGCCAGTCTCGCAAGCCAGTGCAAACCAGCGTAAAGGCCGGTGTGGCCGGGTTGCAGCGGGTGTCTGTATCCGTCTGTACTCTGAAGAAGACTTTCTGTCCCGTCCGGAATTTACGGATCCGGAAATTCTCCGGACCAATCTGGCATCCGTTATTCTGCAGATGACAGCCATCGGGCTGGGTGATATTCAGGCTTTTCCATTTGTTGAGCCGCCAGATAACCGCAACATTCAGGATGGCGTACGTCTGCTGGAAGAGCTGGGCGCTATCAATGCAAATGCCAAAGATCCGCGGAAGCGTTTAACGGAAGTTGGCCGTCAGCTGGCAAAGCTGCCGATTGACCCGCGTCTGGCACGTATGGTTCTGGAAGCGCCGAAGCATGGTGCTTTGCAGGAAGTGATGATTATTGCATCTGCGCTGTCGATTCAGGATCCTCGCGAACGTCCTCTGGAAAAACAACAGGCATCGGATGAAAAACACCGCCGTTTTTATGACAAAGATTCGGATTTTCTGACCTTTGTGAACCTGTGGGATTACCTGAAAGAACAGCAAAAAGCCTTGTCGGGCAATCAGTTCCGTAAGCAGTGTAAAAGTGATTATCTGAATTATTTACGGGTCCGTGAGTGGCAGGATATCTACTTCCAGGTTCACCAGGTGGTCCGTGAGCTGAAATTGCGTCATAACGATGAACCAGCCAGTTATCCGGCTGTACATACGGCGCTGCTGGCGGGGATGCTGTCGCATATCGGTCAGAAAGATCAGGAGAAGAATGAGTATCAGGGCGCGCGGAATGCCCGGTTCAATATCTTCCCCGGCTCAGGCATTTTTAAGAAACAGCCGAAATGGGTCATGGTGGCAGAGCTGGTTGAAACCTCGAAACTCTGGGGACGTATTGCAGCCAAAATTCAGCCGGAATGGATTGAGCCACTGGCACAGCATCTGATCAAACGCAGCTACAGTGAACCGCACTGGGAGAAAAAACAAGCTTCGGTTCAGGCCTTCGAGAAAGTTAGTTTGTACGGAATTCCGATCGTTCCGAAGCGGAAGGTGAATTACGGCAAGATTGATCCGGTGATCAGCCGGGAGATTTTCATTCGTTCCGCGCTGGTTGAGGGGGACTGGGAGACCAAGCACAAGTTCTTCCATCAGAACCGTCAGTTGCTGCGTGAAGTTGAAGAGCTGGAGCACAAGTCCCGTCGACGTGACATTCTGATTGATGATGACGCCCTGTATGAATTTTACGACCAGCGGGTTGATCATACTGTGGTTTCAGGACGCCATTTTGATACCTGGTGGAAAGAAGCATCAAGTAAAGACAAGGAATTGCTGAACTTTGAACGCGATATGCTGTTCAGAGGGGATGCGAGCCATGTGACGGAGCTGGACTATCCGAACTTCTGGCATCAGGGTAGCCTGAAACTCAAACTGAGTTATCAGTTTGAGCCGGGCGAGGATAACGATGGTGTGACCGTACATCTGCCGTTGCCTGTTCTGAATCAGGTTGAGCCGGACGGTTTCGACTGGCAGATTCCAGGGTTACGTCATGAATTGGTCGTAGCGCTGATCAAGTCATTGCCGAAAACATTACGGCGTAACTTTGTGCCGGCACCCAACTATGCTGATGCGGTATTGGCTCGTGTACAGGCGATGTCTGCGCCGTTGCTGGATGCTTTGGAAAAAGAACTGAAACGAATCACTGGTGTCACTGTCTTGCGTGAAGACTGGAATCTGGATCAGGTGCCAGAGCATTTGAAGATCACATTCCGGGCTGTGGACCACCGCAACCGCAAATTGCGTGAAAGCAAAGACCTGTATGCGCTGAAAGAGAGTCTGAAAGAAAAGGTTCAGGAAACCCTGTCTCAGGTCGCGGATGATGACATTGAACAGAATGGACTGACGACCTGGAGTTTCGGCGCATTACCTGAGCGTTATCAACAGAAGCGTGGCGGATTTGAAGTCAAAGCTTATCCGGCAATTATTGATAACAAGGACTCTGTCGGGATTAAGCTGTTTGAAACGGAAGAAGAGCAGCGTACCGCCATGCAGCAGGGACAGCGACGTCTGATCCTGTTGAATGTGCCGTCACCGATTAAGTATCTGCACGAGAACCTGCCGAACAAGTCAAAATTAGGTCTTTATTTCAACCCGTATGGACGGGTCATGGATCTGATCGATGACTGTATTGCCTGCGGGGTGGATAAGCTGATTGAACAGAAAGGCGGTCTGGTTTGGGACACGGAAGCTTTCGCGGAATTGAAAGAGTATGTCCGTGCCGAGTTGGGAGATACTGTCGTTGACATTGCCAAGCAGGTTGAATCGATTCTGACGACAGCGTTTAACATCCATAAAAAGCTGAAAGGAAAAGTCGATTTCACGATGGCGTTTGCTTTGTCTGATATCAAAGCCCAGATGGAAGGATTGATCTTTAAAGGCTTTGCGACCGAGAGTGGCTGGCGTCGTTTGCCGGATATTCTTCGCTACATGAAGGCGATTGAGCGCAGAATGGAGAAACTGCCGATCGATCCGAATAAAGACAGAATGCATATACTGAAGATTGAGTCGGTGGCTCATGACTATCAAGAGTTGCTGAATAAGATCCCGAAAGGCCAGCCTGTTCCGGAGAAGGTGAAAGAAATTCGCTGGATGATGGAGGAATTGCGGGTCAGTTATTTTGCTCAGCAATTAGGCACGCCTTATCCGGTGTCGGATAAACGTGTCCGGAATGCAATATCGGAATGTTGATGATGATTCTATTCATGTAAATTTCATCGATGCTTCAACATATATCAATAGATGGCGAGTGAGAAACTCGCCATTTTGTTTCTGGTTGCTTTTTGAGTAAATTTATTTTTCAGTAAATTAAGATAAATAAATATTCAACATGAAACACTGGTTTCGCAGCAGTACCTTTTCGGGTGAATAAAAACCGGTTTGAAGTTCACTTGTCTAACGAATTGATATAATGCTTCAAACATACAAAATTGGAGTGATTACTCTTTTTATGGCCATTCATCAGGTACAGTGAAATTTAAACGCTTGTTAGAGTTGGATTTAATTTTCATCAATACTTATTGAGAAGTAAAAAATTATTAAACATACATTCTCTATTGATTTATTTGGTTTTTAAATTGTCTATATTCTCAATTACAAATATTTTCATCACATCATCTTATCGTACGCAAAAATGTCTTCTATCACTTCTTGTTATTTAGACAAGTGAAATACTGTTTTCTACAATTTATCACGCTGTGTATGACGTGAGGAATCTCAGAAAATAATCGTGATACCACGTTTGTCATTTTTTGGATATATCTTATCCCACACTTCTTTTTCACATGTCTGTCAGTTGGCGCATCGTTGTTTGTATGCAGACCGGACGGTGAGTTCTATTGCGTATTGACAAAATGATAGGGAATATAATGAACAATCAGGAACAAATAAATGGGAATGAAAGTCAGTCTCAATTTTTAACCATTCCAGCAAAATATGAGCTGCATGAATTAACGACGGCTCAGCATGAACTTTGGTTAAGTGAACGCATGTCTGAAAAGCAACCCTTTAATATTTGGGGTTACGGCACGATAGAAGGGCCTTTGAATATTGCGTTATTGCGTCAGGCCGTAGAGGCGATTATTCATGATACACCTGCCATGCAAGCTCATTTTGTTGAAAAAGAGGGTGAACTTTATCAATACCGTGCGATATCAACCACTGAACATTTAAAATTCTATGATTTCAGTGCCAGTACGTCGCCATTCGAAAGTGCATTGGCCTGGATGCAAAATGATGCCGATAAAATTGTATCCGCACTGGATCCGGATTTATACCATTTCGCCGTACTGACATTAGCGCCGGAAAAGTTTATTTTTTATCGCCGTACGCACCACATGCTGATTGATGGTTTGAGTGGTGGTGAGTTTTCTCGTCGGATTGTCCTTTATTACAATGCACTGGCTTCCAATTCGCCGACACCAGAGTTTGATAACCGTGGTTTTACCTGTTTGTCTGAAAACGATAAAAAATACCAGTCTTCCGCCAGACTCAGTAAAGACAGCCAGTTTTGGAAGAATTACATTGCTTCTGCCCCGCATACACTGACCCGAAAAGAAAAGCCGGTCCAATATTCCGCAATGAACAGCAGTCTGCATGTTCTCGGTCAGGAAGCTTTAGATCAAATTGACCAATGCGCATCACAGATTGGCGTACACCGTGCCCATATTTTTGCAACCGCCGTGGCTGCTTGTTTTTACAGTATCACTGGCGAAACCGCACTGAACTTTAGTTTGCCTGTGACCGGGACACTTGAAAGAAACAGCATTGGTATGACTGCGAATGTGGTACCACTGATTGTGCAGATCAACCCTGAGGAAATGCTGGCCGGTTTTACCCGGCAGGTGACGGCAGAAATGGGGAAAGTGGTGCGCCGTCAATTATATCGCGGAGAAGATATCCGCCGTCAGAGAGACACAGCAGATGCATCCTGGTTCGGCCCGGCAATCAATATCGTGTCTTTTGATAACGGGGACAGTTTCTGGCAGTGCAAAACCCGCTGGCATTACGGCGGTAATATTTCGGTCAGTGATTTGCAGATTCTGTTTTTTGAAGATCGGCAGGCGCAGGCAATGGATGTGATGTTTGTCGATGCCCCCCATATTCATTCAAAAGCGCAGCTTGAAAACCTTCAGCAGCGCTTTCAGTTTATTCTTCAGGCATGTTGTCGTCAGCCAGATATCACGCTCGGGGATTTGACGCAAATTGCCGCTGAAAAAGACCCGGCAATCCTTCATGACAACTTTTATGTTTTCCGCCGTGATCCTGATGCGGGCGGTGTACTGCGTTGGGATCAGCCTGCCAAGGATTTGGAACGTCTGTTTTATGCGATTGCGCATCCGTCTCATGGATGTCCGCTGAAACTGGCATTGCCTGATCGCGTGGTTGGGATAGGTCATTTGACTGTGAGCGAGGAAGTGCACAAAGCAGCCCCGGGGACTTTGCTGCATATCGATGACCAAGGGTGGGATATTGCAACGTCGCAGGGCATCGCGCGTATTGGCGGCTGGTTCAGTGCATCGGGCGCAATCAGTTCCGGGATGGAACTTGCCCGTCAGTTCCATTTGGAAGTTGGGCATCGCTTGCCAGTTCTGACGAAAGCACAAGCCTCCCGACTTGCTGAACTCTTTGCCAAAGGTGCCAGTTACGCGTCTTTCTGGGATTCGCGACTGAAACAACCCATGTTATCTGCATTCCCGGCGCATCGAAGGGCGGCTCAGACAGCAGTAGACTGGCAAACCACGGCATGGATGCCAACGGACCAGACGGCCTTATCGACATTTTTGAGCGCGGTAGCGGTTTACATTGCCCGGATGGGGGCGCAAACCGATTTTCAGATTGGCTGGCTGCAACGTAAAACCAACAGCCTTCTGCCCGATGCTGTGTTGCCAGTACAAATTTCTCTGGATATGACCCAGACCTTTACCTGTACGCAGCAACTGCTGAAGGGTGAATGTGAGCGGGTGATGGCGCATCTCCCATTTCATCCAGAATTACATGCACTGATCACGCAAACCACACAATGGCCATTTGCGGTTGAGTTGATTTCCGATATTTCATCCGCCCCTGAAAGCGCACGCCATGTCAGCACTTTGCTCCAGATTGATAAAAACGGAGAGACATTCCGCTGGGTTTATGATCAGTCGGTACAGAGTTCGCAGCACATTGATACCTTCAGTAAGCATTTACGCGACTTTCTGGAGCAGGCCCGTATCCATCCTGAATTGTCTGTCGGAACATTGAGTTTACTGGATGCAGAAGAGCGCCACATCTTGCTGGAGGAGATGAATCGCACTGCCATTGATTTCCCGGCAGTGGACGGTGTTCATACGCTGTTTGAAGCGCAGGTCAGACAAACCCCCGATGCAATTGCGGTGTGCTGCGGAGATACCGCATTCAGTTTTGCTGAACTGAATCACCGGGCAAACCGTCTTGCCAGTGAGCTTTTGACGCGTGGTGTTCAGGCTGAAACCCGGGTTGCTGTCTGTGCCGCCCGGGGACCGAACCTGATTGTCGCTTTACTTGCTGTTCTGAAAGCGGGCGGGGCGTATGTGCCGCTCGATCCGGCATATCCCGGTGAACGGCTGACTTATATTCTGCACGACTGCCAGCCGGTGCTTTTGCTGGCCGATTCAACAGGCCGGTCTGCTCTGGGTGAACAAGAGATTCCGGTACTGGATCTGGAAGCCCCGTTAACTGCCACGTTGTCTGCTGAAAATCTTGAGATACAGGTGCAGCCAGACCAACTGGTTTACGTCGTTTATACCTCGGGTTCAACCGGTCAGCCCAAAGGGGTCATGGTTGAACATCATCAGTTACGAAATCTGATTGGCTGGCATGGTGAGGCAACCGGGCTGAAAGCCGGAGACTACACGACCTGTATGGCCGGATTGGGCTTCGACGCCTGCGTCTGGGAAATCTGGCCGTCATTGTCTCTGGGGGCCACGCTGCTGATGCCACCGCCTCAGGTCTCGGGTGACAGCGATGCGTTACTCAATTGGTGGCGTCGCAGTGAAGCACAAGTGTCTTTTATGGTGACGCCGCTTGCAGAGATTGCACTGGCGGACGGGACGTTACCGCCCGCGCTGAACATGCTGCTGATTGGCGGAGACAGCATCCGTCGCTGGCCGCAGGCCTTACCGGAAGGGCTGACGCTTCTGAATAACTACGGCCCGACGGAAACCACGGTTGTCGCGACGTCAGGAAATCCGGAGACAGGTGCGGCTGTTCCTTCGATTGGTCGTCCAATTTCGAATACACGGATTTATGTGCTGGATGAGCACAGGCAGCCCGTTCCGTTTGGCGCGATTGGTGAATTATATGTTGGTGGCGTACAGGTTGCCCGGGGCTATCTGAATCAGCCTGAACTGACTGCCGAACGTTTCCTGGATGATCCGTTTTATCCGGGGGGACGGATGTACCGGACCGGGGATCTGGTCCGGTATCTAGACGATGGCAGTCTTGAATACCTCGGACGGAACGATCAACAGGTTAAAATTCGGGGGTTCCGGATTGAACTGGGAGAAATTGAGGCGCAGCTGGGCGCTCATCCCGCAGTCCGCGATGTGGTGGTTGATGCCCCGGATGACCAGAGCGGCGAGAAACGACTGGTTGCCTGGGTGGTACCGACCGCGACTTGTGACTGGCTGAGCTTAACAGCAGAATTCAGTGAGTTTCTGGCGGAGCGCTTGCCCGGCTATATGATCCCAACCGCTTATATTCGTCTGGACGCATTGCCGCTGTCTCCGAACGGCAAGCTGGACCGGCGAGCACTGCCTGTGCCGGAACTGAATACGGGGGGCCGAACCGAGTATGTTGCACCGCAGGGTGAAACAGAACAATTACTGGCAAAGATCTGGCAGGAAATCCTGGGCATCGAACGTATTGGCCGTCAGGACAATTTTTTTGAACTGGGCGGGCATTCACTGCTGGTGGTGAAACTGATGGCGAAGCTGAGAAGCGCCGGACTGACAACGGATTTACCGGCCTTATTTGCGGCGCCGACCTTGTCAGCACTGGCTCAGACGCTGAGCACACAACATGACGTGATCGTGCCGGAAAATCAGATCCGGCCAGACAGTCAGCAGATTACGCCAGCGATGCTACCTCTGGCTGAGTTGAGTCAGGCAGTGATTGATGCCGTCGTTCAGATAGTCCCGGGCGGTGTCGCCAACGTCCAGGACATCTACGCCTTGTCTCCTTTGCAGGAAGGGATCTTTTTCCATCATTTGCTGGCAGAAAAGGGTGATCCCTATCTGTTGTCAGCGACATTGCGTTTTGAAAACCGGGCTCGTCTGGATGCCTGGCTGCACGCCATGCAGCAGGTTGTGAACCGTCACGATATTTTGCGCACTGCGTTTGTTGGATCCGGAGCCGCATCACCGGTTCAGGTGGTCTGGCGTCAGGCCGACTTTCAGGTGGCAGAGCTGGATCTTGACCCCGCAGACGGGCCTGTCAGTACACAGCTGGAATCACGTTATGATCCCCGCCATACCCGTCTGGATCTGACGCAGGCGCCATTGCTGCATTTCGTGGTTGCGGAAGATACGGACGGCAGCTGGTGCGTCCTGCAACAATGGCATCACCTGATCGGTGACCATTCCACACTGGCTTTTATGGTCGATGAAGTTCGGACGATGATGGCAGGCCATCAGAAGACACTGAGCCGCCCGCAACCTTTCCGGAATGCAGTTGCGCAGGCAAGACTGGGTGTCAGCGAAAGCGAACATAAGGTATTTTTCCGCAAGATGCTGGCTGATATTTCAGAACCGGTGCTGCCTTTTGGGCTGGGCAATGTTCACAGTGATGGTCATCAAGTTAATGAAGCCCGTCTGGCAATAACGCCGGAACTGAATCAGGCGTTGCGTTATCAGGCCAAACGGCTGGGCATCAGTCTGGCCAGTTTGTGTCACCTGGCCTGGGGTCAGGTACTGGCGAGAACCTGCGGACAGGACACTGTGGTTTTCGGGACCGTTTTACTGGGACGGATGCAGGCCGGGGAAGGTGCCGACAGCGCAATGGGTCTCTTTATCAATACCTTGCCTCTGCGTATGGACCTCGACAGCCGGAGTATTGAAGAAGCTGCGCGTCAGGCACATCAGAACCTGAGCGGGCTGCTTGCCCATGAACATGCATCGCTGGCGCTCGCACAAAGTTGCAGCGGCGTGACGGCGGGAGCTCCGTTGTTCAGTGCATTGCTCAATTATCGCCATAACGAAGGTGAAAATCTGCCGTTGCCGGACGGAGTGAGCCTGGTCAGCGCCATTGAGCGGACAAATTATCCGTTTGTCCTCTGTGTCGACGACGGCATGGATTCACTGTCCTTAACAGCTCAGGTGATTCATCCGATCGAAGCGTCGCGTGTTTGTGGTTATATGCAGCAAACGCTGGGTGCACTGGTCAATGCTCTGGCGCAGACGCCGGATATTCCGGCCTATGAGTTGTCAATTTTGCCTGACGATGAGTTTGATCTGCTGGTGAACCGCTGGAATGTCACAGCGGAGAATGACTCTCAGCCAGCCTGTCTGCATCACCGGTTTGAGGCGCAGGCGGCCCGGACGCCAGAGGCGATTGCGCTGGTGTACCAGCAGAAAACCGTGACCTACGGTCAACTGAATTTCGAGGCTAATTTGCTGTCGCATGATCTGATTGCGCGCGGTGTCGGTCCGGGCAGTCTGGTTGCCCTCTGTACCGAGCGCGGGCCGAATACAATCGTCGCGATTCTGGCAATTCTCAAAGCGGGCGGGGCCTATGTGCCGCTGGATCCGGCTTATTCCGGTGAACGTCTGAATTACATTCTGCAGGACGCTGAGCCAGTACTGATTTTGGCCGATGAAGCCGGTCAGGCGGCGGTTGGAGAGCAACATGTGCCGCTGTTTGCGTTAGGTCAGTCTCGGGAAGGCAGTCGTCAGAATCCGCAGGTCGCTGGTTTAACGCCAGCCCATCTGGCTTATGTGATTTATACGTCCGGCTCAACCGGCAAACCGAAAGGGGTGATGGTTGAACATCGTCAGGTTGACCGGTTGTTCCATGCCACACATGCCGATTTTGACTTCCGTGCCGATGACGTCTGGTGTCTGTTTCATTCCTATGCTTTTGATTTCTCTGTCTGGGAAATCTGGGGCGCATTACGACATGGCGGACAGTTGGTGATCGTTCCGCAGGCAACGGCTCGTTCGGCGACAGATTTTTACCAGTTGATCTGTCAGACCGGTGTGACCGTGCTGAATCAGACCCCAAGTGCCTTCAAGGCGTTTATTCAGGCCCAGGATGAGACTTCCCACCAGCTGAGAACCATTATTTTTGGTGGTGAAATGCTGAATCCGGCGGATCTGGCACCCTGGTACGCACGCAATGCTGCTGATGCACCGCAACTGGTAAATATGTACGGCATTACGGAAACAACGGTGCATGTGACTTACCGTGCGATGTCCCCGGCAGATATTGAAAACATAGGCAGCCCGATCGGACATCGCATTTCGGATCTTCGCCTCTATCTGCTTGATCCTTACGGTCAGCCTGTGCCACTGGGCGCCGTGGGAGAAATGTATGTCGGTGGCGAAGGGGTGGCCCGCGGTTATCTGAACCGGCCGGAGCTCAATGCAGAACGGTTTCTGGATGATCCGTTCCATCCGGGTGGCCGTTTATACCGTTCCGGAGATTTGGCCCGCTATTTACCAAATGGTGAGCTGGAATATCTGGGACGAAACGATCAGCAGGTGAAAATCCGGGGTTTCCGGATCGAGTGTGGTGAGGTGGAAGCTGCAATTCTGGCGCATGAACAGGTGTCCAGCGTGGCCGTTGATGCATGGCAGTCGCCGGATGGCGACAAGCGGCTGGTGGCCTGGATTGTCCCGCATCCGAATGCCGACCAGGGTCAGTTCTCGGCTCAAATCCGAGATGCACTGGGAGATCGCCTGCCGGACTACATGATTCCGGCATCTTATGTCCTGCTGGACAGCTTGCCTCTCACGAACAATGGCAAGCTGGATAAGCGTGCTTTACCGGCACCGGAAAATGCAGCCGGGATCCGTCAGGCCTATGAACCAGCGAAAGGGGAGAAAGAACAATTGCTGGCCCGGTTGTGGGGAGAAGTCCTGAAAATTGATACGGTCGGTCGTCAGGATAACTTTTTTGCACTGGGCGGGCATTCACTCTTAGCCGTACAACTGGCAAACCGCATGGAACAGGCCGGGTGGAAACTGCCGCTGGCTGCGCTGTTCGCCAAACCCGTGTTGCATGCACAGGCTGAGCAACTGGAAAGCCTTCAGCATGCAATTGTTCAGCCGATTGAACCGGTTCACAGAGAGAGCAAACTGCCGTTGTCGTCTGCGCAGCAGCGTTTGTGGTTCCTGGAGCAACTGGAAGGAAGCAGCGGAATCTATCATATTCCGCTGTTGCTGGAGTTGCAGGGAGATCTCAACACATCTGCATTTGAACAAAGTCTGGATGCACTCTATGAACGCCATGAAGCTTTACGGAGTACTTTTGTCGCGACAAACGGTCAGCCGGAAGTCCGGATTCTGCCGGTTTCGCCGATGCCACTGACATGGCATGACCTGCGTGCTGATCAAGACAGTGAATCGAAGGCAATGGCTCAGGCCTGTCAGGTGATCGGCCAGCCCTTTGATCTGGCATCCGGCCCTGTCGTGTGCGCGCATCTCTGGCAACTGGCGGACGACAGATGTCTGTTCCTGTTGCTTTGCCATCACATTGTGTCAGATGGCTGGTCGGTTAAAAACATCCTGCAAGACCTGAGTGTGCTGTACGGGGCATTCAGCCAGCAACAGGTGAATCCTTTACCGCCACTGAAATTGCAGTACGTGGATTATGCGAACTGGCAACAGGTGCAACTGAATCCGGCACGGCTTGAACAACAGACGCAATTCTGGCGGGAAACGTTAGGTGAAGCCCCGACACATCTGACATTGCCAACCGACAGGCCCCATCCGCCGGTGCAATCCTTTGCCGGTGCACAGATCCCCGTCGTGTTCAGTGATGAACTGACAGCGTCGCTGCGTCAGTTCAGTGAACAGCACAACCTCTCGGTGTTTATGACGGTGCTGACCGCTTGGGGAATCGTGCTGTCTCGGCTTGCCGGGCAGCCGGAAGTCGTCATCGGGATCCCTGAGGCCAATCGGCGACAATTGGAGGTTGAGCCGCTGGTCGGATTCTTTGTCAGTACACTGGCCCTGCATCTGGATCTGCGTGACGATCCGACTGTCGCTGATTTACTGACCCGGGTAAAAACGGTGGTACTTGCTGCGCGTGAAAACAATGATGTGTCTTTTGAACAGGTGGTGGAAGCCATCAATCCGCCAAGAATGCTGGACAGAACACCCTTGTTTCAGGTGATGCTGGCCTGGCAGGACGGTTCAGTCCGGAATATTTCTGTTCCAGGTCTTCAGGTAAAAGAAACAAATCTGGTTCATGACACAGCCCGGTATGAACTGACGCTGGAACTGGCTGAGCAGGGCAATCAGATTCAAGGGATGCTCAATTACGCAACCGCGCTGTTTGATGTCTCTACCGTTGAGCGTTTTGGCGGCTATTTGCGTGAGGTGCTTCTGGCGATGGTGTCTGATGCGGCGCAGCCTGCATCGCAACTCAATCTGATGCCAGATACTGAGCGGATGTGGTTACTGGATGGTTTAAATCAAACCGAACGTCATTATCCGGTTGATGTGACCCTGCAGCAATTGTTTGAAGCGCAGGTGTCCCGTTCACCCGAAGCAATTGCACTGGTTTGTGAAGAGGAGCGTCTGACGTACGCCGAGCTGAACGCGGCAGCTAACCAACTGGCTCATGTGCTGATTGCACGCGGTGTTGGTCCGGACAGCCGGGTGGCTGTCTGTGCTGAGCGAAGTGTGGCCATGGTCGTCGCCTTGTTCGGGGTCCTCAAAGCGGGCGGCGGTTATGTGCCGTTAGATCCCGCTTACCCGGGAGAGCGGCTTCAGTACATTCTGGAAGATGCTGATCCGGTGCTGCTGCTGGCCGATGCTGCCGGTCGTCAGGCACTTGGCACACACAGCGTGCCTGTACTGGCTCTGGATGGCGCATATTCTTCGGATCTCAGCAGTCAGAATCCGTTATCACAATCGCAGGCCCATCATCTGGCTTACGTGATTTATACCTCGGGCTCGACCGGAAAACCGAAAGGGGCGATGAATGAGCACCGAGCGATCGTCAACCGGTTGATCTGGATGCAGGACACTTATGGTCTGACTGCAGAAGATACTGTATTACAGAAAACACCGTTTGGTTTTGATGTTTCGGTCTGGGAGTTTTTCTGGCCGTTGATTTATGGTGCGCGCCTGGTGATGGCGCGTCCTGAAGGCCATAAGGACCCGGATTATCTGAGTTGTGCCATCTTGCGTGACAACGTCACGACGATGCATTTTGTTCCGTCTATGCTGCAAAGTTTTCTGGCATCTGAGGGAGCGACTGCGCGCTGTCAGCACGTTGTCCGGGTGATGTGCAGTGGTGAAGCGTTGCCTGCGAGTCTGGTGACGGAGTTTTATCGTCAGATGCCTCATGCAGAACTGCATAATCTTTATGGTCCGACGGAGGCCGCGATTGATGTCACGGCCTGGCATTGCACCCGCGAATCTGAGCTGGTGACCGTTCCGATCGGTCGTCCGGTGGCAAACACTCGCATTTATCTGCTGGATGAATACGGGCAACCTGTACCGCAGGGTGCAGCCGGTGAACTTTATATTGGTGGGGTTCAGGTGGCACGGGGCTATCTCAATCGTCCCGAACTGACCGCAGAACGGTTTCTGGCTGATCCGTTCCATTCCGGCGGGCGGATGTATCGTACCGGGGATCTGGCTCGATATCTGCCTGATGGCAACATTGAATATCTGGGCCGGAATGACCAGCAGGTGAAAATTCGCGGTTTCCGGATTGAGTGTGGCGAAATTGAAGCGGTCTTGTCGACTCATCCGGCGGTTCGTGAGGTGGTGGTTGATGCGCGTGCTGATGACCGTGGTGACAAACGGCTGGTGGCCTGGGTTGTGTGTGAAACAGGCACAGCGCTGGTGCCGGCCGACTTGCGGGATTTCCTGACGGGACGTTTACCGGAATATATGGTGCCTGTCACATGGACTGCGGTCGATGCATTGCCTTTGTCGCCAAACGGTAAACTGGATCGCCGGGCTTTACCTGAACCCAAAGAAAATCCTCAGGAACGTGCCAGCTATGAGGCACCACAGGGGCAGCAGGAAAGGCTGCTGGCCGACATCTGGGCAGAGGTGCTGGGTGTTGAACGTATTGGTCGTCAGGATAATTTCTTCGAACTGGGGGGCCATTCGCTGCTGGTGGTGAAGTTACTGGCAAAATTGCGCCGTTATGGACTGGTTGCGGAGATGAAAGCGTTGTTTTCTGCTCCGACTCTGGCTTCTCAGGCGGCAGCGCTGGCAACATTACACGATGTTCAGGTTCCAGAGAATCAGCTCACACCGGACACGAAGGCAATTACGCCAGAGCTGCTGCCTCTGGCCAGTCTGAATCAGCAGGAAATTGATCGTGTTGTGGCGACGGTTCCTGAGGGGCTCAGGAATATTCAGGATATTTATGGTCTGTCCCCCTTACAGGAAGGGATTTTGTTCCACCATCGGCTGAATGAGCGCGGTGATACCTATCTGCTGTCGGCGATGATGCGGTTTGAATCTCGTGCAACACTGGATGGCTGGTTAAATGCAATGCAGCAGGTGGTTGATCGTCATGACATCCTGCGTACCGCCTTTGTGAGTGCCGGGTTGTCGGAATCGGTTCAGGTGGTCTGGCGCAAAGCCAACTTGAAGGTTGATTTCCTCCAGCTGCGTTCAGAATCGGATTCCGAACAGGGAGCAGAGGAGAGAACCCTTGTCTCAGCCCTTGAAGCCCGCTTTGATTCGGCGCGGAACCGGATGGATCTGACCCGGGCGCCGCTGATGCGGTTTGCGGCTGCGCAAGACACAGACGGCAGCTGGTGTCTGTTGCAGCAATGGCATCACCTGATTGGGGATCACTCGACACTGGCATTGATGATGGAGGAAGTGAGGGCGATTCTGTCTGGCCGGGGCGCCGCATTGCTGCCAGCACAGCCTTTCCGTCATGCAGTGGCTCAGGCCCGGTTCGGAACGGGTGAGCATGCAGCATTTTTCCGCGAGATGCTGGCGGATATCGATGAACCGACATTACCTTTTGGTCTGAGCGATGTTCAGGGCGGCGGCCGGACAATAAATGAAGCCAGTCTGAAACTGCCTGCTGAGCTGAACCGGAATTTACGTCAGCAAGCCCGGCGTCTGGGGGTCAGTCTGGCCAGCTTGTGTCATCTCGCCTGGGCGCAGGTTCTTGCCCGGATGACCGGACAGGATGCTGTGGTGTTCGGTACAGTACTGCTGGGCCGGATGCAAGCCGGGGAAGGCGCGGAACAGGCCATGGGACTGTTCATTAATACGCTGCCGCTGCGTCTGGATATCAATCAGAGGACAGTTGAAGCCGCTGTACACGAGGCGCATCAGCGACTCAGTGGATTGTTGCAGCATGAACATGCATCACTGGCCGAAGCACAGCGTTGCAGTGGCATTATTCCCGGAATGCCTTTGTTCAGTGCCTTGCTGAACTACCGGCACAATGACGGCGATGAGCTAGAGCTGCCGGAAGGTGTCACGCTGCTGCATGTGGATGACCGGACCAACTACCCGTTTGTGATGTCTGTTGAAGACGGTGGTGATTCACTGGGACTGACGGCACAAATCAGTCAGCCAATTGAAGCCGGGCGCATTTGCGGTTATATGGAGCAGACGCTGGCCTTACTGGTGCACGCTTTGTCGGAGACACCGGAGTTGCCGGTCAGTCAGCTGGATGTGATGCCCCCCAGTGAACTTCGTCTGTTACTGGAAACACTGAATCAGACACCCGCCCTCAATACTGCGTCACTATGCCTGACACAGCGGTTCGAAGATCAGGTGGTGCAAACGCCTGAAGCGATTGCGCTGGTCTGTGGTGAGCAACGTCTGACCTATGCTGCGCTGAATACCGAAGCAAACCGGCTTGCTCATGTGTTAATTGAACGGGGTGTTCAGCCGGAGAGCCGAGTTGCAATCTGTGCTGAACGCAGTCCGGCGTTGATCATCGGTTTGCTTGGCATTCTGAAAGCGGGCGGCGCTTATGTTCCGTTAGATCCGGCTTATTCCGGTGATCGTTTGCAGTACATCCTTGAAGACGCTAATCCGGTTCTGTTACTGGCTGATGAAAAAGGCCGTGCCGCGCTGGGTGAGATAGAGCTGCCGCAGTTGCCGCTTGAACAAGCTTTTGACGGAGACAGCCGGAATCCGGAGGTGACCGGATTGACGCCCGCCAGTCTGGCTTATGTGATTTATACGTCGGGTTCCACCGGGAAACCGAAAGGCGTCATGGTTGAACACCGGCAGGTCGATCGCCTGTTCAGTGCGACTGAGACCGAATTTAGTTTTTGTGCAGATGATGTCTGGTGTCTTTTCCATTCGTTTGCATTTGATTTTTCGGTGTGGGAAATCTGGGGGGCACTGCGACACGGTGGCTGCCTGGTGGTTGTCCCTCAGGCGACAGCACGTTCGGCCCGGGATTTCTATTCGTTCATTTGCCGGCATGGCGTGACGGTTCTGAACCAGACGCCAAGTGCATTCAAAGCTTTCATTCAGGCCCAGGATGAAACGCCGCATCAGTTAAGAACCATCGTATTTGGCGGGGAAATGCTGAATCCGGCTGATTTGGCTCCCTGGTATGCCCGCAATCCGGCCGATGTAACGCAATTGGTCAATATGTATGGGATCACCGAAACAACTGTTCACGTCACTTACAGGGCAATGTCACCGGCTGATGTCCGGTCCAGCGGCAGCCCGATTGGCCGCCGGATCTCGGATCTGCGTGTGTATCTGCTGGATCCGCATGGTCAGCCGGTCCCGCACGGCGCCGTAGGTGAATTGTATGTGGGTGGTGAAGGGGTGGCCCGGGGCTATCTCAATCGTCCGGAACTGAATGCAGAACGTTTTCTGGATGATCCATTCCATCCGGGCTGTCGCATGTATCGCTCTGGTGATTTAGCCCGTTATTTGCCAAACGGCGAGCTGGACTATCTGGGCCGGAATGACCATCAGGTGAAAATTCGTGGCTTCAGGATTGAATGCGGAGAAGTGGAAGCTGCAATTCTTGCGCACGAATCGGTTCTCAATGTTGCGGTAGATGCCTGGGAAGCGGCAGATGGCGACAAGCGTCTGGTGGCCTGGATTGTTCCCGGACCTCAGGCTGACTGCGAGGTGCTGGCAGGACAACTCCGTCAGTTCCTGGCGGGTCGCTTGCCGGATTACATGGTGCCATCTTCTTATCTCTGGCTGGATGCGTTGCCGCTCACAACCAATGGCAAACTGGATAAACGTGCCTTGCCTGCGCCGGAAAGCGCAGCCGGGATCCGCGAATCCTACGAGTCACCCCGAGGTGAACGGGAAACGCTGCTGGCAACGTTGTGGGAATCTCTGCTGGGCATTGAAAAAGTTGGCCGCCAGGATAACTTCTTCGATCTTGGCGGACATTCGTTGCTGGCGGTACAGCTGGCAAACCGGCTAGAACAGGCCGGATGGCAACTCTCGCTGTCCGCATTGTTTGCTGCGCCGGTCCTTCATGCATTAGCTGAACAGCTCCACCGGAATGAGGATGTTCATCAGTTACCGATTGTGCCGGTTTCCCGGGATGAAGTTTTGCCGCTGTCGTTTGCCCAGCAACGGCTGTGGTTCCTGAGCCAGATGGAAGGCAACAGTGAAACCTATCATATCCCGCTTGTTCTGGAACTGACCGGTGATCTGGATCCGGATGCATTCAGACAAAGCCTGGACGCGCTTTATGCACGGCATGAAAGTCTGCGTAGTGTGTTTGTCACGCAGGACGATCAGCCTCAGGTTCGTATTCTTCCGGTTGAACCGATGCCTTACGTTTGGCATGACCTGCGCACGGAAACGCTGAGCAATGAAACCCGAAACCGCGATCTGGTCATGGCCCGGATTCGTCAGGTGATGGCTGCGCCGTTTGATCTGGAAAATGGCCCGCTCGTTGCTGCGCATCTCTGGCAGGTGACGGACCATGAATACCTGTTCCTGCTGGTTTGTCATCATATTGTCTCTGATGGCTGGTCGTCGAAGATCCTCTTGCAGGAACTGAGCGAGCTGTATGGCGCATTCCGCCAGCAACAGGCTAATCCATTACCGCCGCTGGCCTTGCAGTATGCGGATTATGCGCACTGGCAACGGGAACATCTCAGCCAGGAACGACTGGATGCACAGGCCAGCTTCTGGAAAGCCACACTGGGTGATGCCCCCATACAGCTGACGCTGCCAACCGACAGACCCCGTCCGCCGGTGCAGTCTTTCGCCGGGGCGGAAGTACCCCTTGTGATTGATGCTGAGCTGACTCAAGCCTTGCGTCAGTTAAGCCAGCGTCAGGGAACATCCCTGTTTATGACCGTGCTCTCTGCCTGGGGGATTGTCCTCTCGCGTCTGGCCGGTCAGCAGGAAGTTATGATTGGTATGCCGGATGCAAATCGTGGCCGTCTGGAAGTTGAACCGCTGGTGGGCTTCTTTGTCAGCACACTGGCCCTGCATATTGATCTGCGGGACGATCCGACATTGCGTTCATTGCTGACCCGGGTCAGACAGTCTGTCCTTGCTGCCCGCGAAAACAGCGATTTGCCGTTTGAGCAAGTGGTTGAAGTGATTAACCCGCCGCGTCAGCTCGACAGAACACCGTTATTCCAGGTCATGCTGTCCTGGCAGGAGGGTTCGGTTCGTGACATCAACTTACCGGAGCTGACTGTTGCGGAGGCCGGTCTGGCCTATGATATTGCGAAGTTTGATCTGACGCTGGAACTGAGAGAAGCGGACCATCAGATCACGGGCGCTCTGAACTATGCGACCGCCTTGTTTGATGCCGGCACGGCCAACCGCTTCAGCGAGTATTTGAAAGCTGTGCTTCAGGCGATGGTGACGGATTCTGCCATACCGGTTTCCCGTGTGGATCTATTGCCGGAAGCAGAACGTAACCTCTTACTCAATGACATGAACCAGACGGAGCGGGTGTATCCGAAGCATCATGCAGTCCACCATCTGTTTGAAGCACAGGTGGGGCGCTCTCCTCAGTCACTCGCACTGGTTTGTGGCGATGAAGTGCTGAGCTATGGTCAGCTGGACAGCCGGGCGAACCGACTGGCGCATGCCCTGATTGACCGGGGTGTCGGCACAGAAACACGGGTCGCTGTCTGCGCCGCACGCAAACCGGATATGGTTGTGGCTTTGCTGGCCGTGCTGAAAGCCGGTGGTGCCTATGTCCCGCTGGATCCGGCTTATCCCGGTGACCGCTTGAGTTATATTCTGAGCGACTGTGCTCCAACCCTGCTGCTGGCTGATTCCGTCGGCTGTAAAGCCATCGGTGATCAGACCCTGAGTGATATTGATGTGCCTGTGCTGTCACTGGATCAGCCCTTGTCGACACCTGTCTCTGTCGGTGCACCAGTCGTTGAGGTTCGTCCAGAGCATCTGGCCTATGTCGTCTACACCTCAGGTTCTACCGGACAGCCCAAAGGGGTGATGGTCGAGCACGGTCAGTTACTGAATCTGATTCACTGGCATGAAGAGGCGACCGGGCTGCAGGCGAGGGAAAAAACGACCTGCATGGCTGGCCTTGGCTTTGATGCCTGTGTCTGGGAGATCTGGCCGGCACTGTCGCTGGGTGCATCCTTGTTGCTGCCGCCACCTCAGGTTGCCGGGAACAGTGAAGCATTGCTGCATTGGTGGCAGCACAGTGGCGCACAGGTTTCCTTTATGGTGACGCCGCTGGCGGAAGTTGCGCTGGCAAATGGGATGATGCCGCCTTCGTTACGTCAATTGCTGATCGGTGGTGACAGTCTCCGCCATTGGCCGCTGGAGGTACCTGAAGGGCTGATCGTAATGAACAACTATGGCCCGACAGAAACAACCGTCGTAGCAACGTCTGCGACGTTAGCGCTGGATGCGGCGGTGCCTTCCATCGGGCGACCCGTCAGCAATACCCGGATCTACCTGCTGGATGAAGCGGGTCTGCCAGTGCCTCGAGGCACAGTGGGAGAGCTTTACGTCGGTGGTCTTCAGGTGGCACGGGGCTATCTGAATCAGCCTGAACTGACGGCTGAGCGCTTCCTGGCAGATCCATTCCATCCGGGCGGGCGGATGTATCGTACCGGCGATATGGTGCGCTATCTGGCCGACGGCAGTCTGGAATATCTGGGCCGGAATGATCAGCAGGTGAAAATCCGTGGCTTCCGGATTGAACTGGGAGAAATCGAAACCCAGCTCGCAGCACATCCGGCATTGCGTGATGTGGCTGTGGATGCCTTGCCCGGAAGGAATGGCGAAAAACGCCTGGTGGCCTGGATGGTTCCGAAAGTCTTCGAACAAGAAGAGGACAATCAGGAAGCGAGTGTACAGACATCCCTGATCGAACAGTTACGACAGTTCCTGTCGGCACGTTTACCTGAATATATGATTCCGGCAGCCTTTGTCTGCATGCAGGCGTTGCCAATTTCCCCGAATGGTAAGCTGGATCGCCGTGCGCTCCCTGTGCCGGATGCTGATGCTGGCCGGGTGTATGAAGCGCCGCAGGGAGATACGGAACGCCTGTTGGCTGGACTCTGGTCTGAAGTGCTCGGGGTGGAAGGTATTGGTCGCCATGACAATTTCTTCGAACTGGGCGGTCACTCGTTACTTGTGGTGAAACTGATGGCGGCACTGCGCCGGCACGGTCTTTCGGCTGGTGTGAACACGCTTTTCTCTTCACCCACGCTTGCGGCGCTGGCATCGGCGCTGGGTACCCAGCATGAGGTTCAGGTGCCGGAGAATCTGATCACGGCTGAAACAACTCACATCACTCCTGCGTTACTGCCACTGGCGAATCTGAGTCAGCAGGAAATTGATCAGGTGGTTGCCGGGGTTCCGGGCGGGGTCGGCAATGTGCAGGATATCTATGGTCTGTCGCCGTTGCAGGAAGGAATCCTTTTCCATCATCTGCTCAGTGAGCAAGGCGATACCTATCTGTTGTCTGCCATGCTGCAATTTGATAGTCGTACACGCCTTGATGCCTGGCTGTCGGCCATGCAGCTTGTTGTGGATCGTCACGATATCCTGCGTTCAGCCTTTCTCAGTCAGGGACTGTCTGAGCCGGTTCAGGTTGTATGGCGCAAAGCAACATTGCCTGTCCGCGAACTGGTACTGGATCCACAGGAGGGACCTGTGGCCGAACAGTTGATGGCGCAGTTTGACCCGCGCCATTCACGACTGGATCTGACACAGGCACCGCTCCTGAATCTGGTGATTGCAAAAGATGAACAGGGCCGATGGCTGATGCTGCAACAATGGCATCATATGATCGGCGATCACTCCACTTCAGCACTGATTGAAAGCGAAGTGGCAGCGATTCTGGACGGGAAAGCGGATTCGCTCGCGATTGCACCGCCATACCGGAATGTAATTGCTCAGACCCGTCTGGGGATGAGTCAGGATGCCCATGAAGCATTCTTCCGGGAAATGCTGGCAGATATCGAGGAACCCGTGCTGCCGTTTGAGCTGAGTAACGTTCGGGGCGACGGCAAAGCCATTGCAACAGCACATTGCGTTGTGCCGGCTGAACTCAATGCAGCACTGCGGGAGCAGGCCCGTCATCTCGGGGTGAGTCTGGCAAGTCTGTGTCATCTGGCCTGGGCGCAGGTTCTTTCCCGTGTGACAGACAAAGCTGCGGTGGTGTTTGGTACCGTCTTACTGGGTCGGATGCAGGCCGGTGAGGGGGCTGATCAGGCGATGGGTCTCTTTATCAATACGCTGCCATTGCGTCTGGATATCGATGATCAGGATGTTGTGTCTGCGGTACGCCAGGCGCATCAGCGCTTAAGTGGCCTGCTGCTGCATGAGCATGCACCACTGGCTCTGGCTCAGCGTTGCAGCGGTATGGCTGCAGGGGCGCCACTGTTCAGTGCCTTGCTGAATTACCGGCATAACATGGGGGATGAACTGGTTCTGCCTGAAGGCGTTTCTCTGTTGAGTGCTGAGGAGCGGACCAATTACCCGTTTGTGATGTCGGTGGAAGATGGCGGAGATTCACTGGGTCTGACGGCTCAGATTAGTCAGCCAATTGAAGCGGAACGAATCTGCAGTTATATGGTTCATGCACTGACGTCGCTGTCGCATGCATTGTCAGAAACACCGGCTTTGCCTGTGAGTTCACTGGAGATTCTGCCGGAGGCTGAATATCACCTGCAACTGGAAACCTGGAATCAGACAGTAACGGATTATCCGGCAGAGGATTGTGTTCATACCGTATTTGAACAGCAGGTCCGCAGACGGCCGAATGCGATTGCAGTCATTGATGGCCAGCAAAGGGTGAGTTATGCCGAACTGAATGGGATGGCAAACCAATTGGCGCATACGCTGATTGAACGGGGCGTTCAGCCCGGCGATCGTATTGCACTCAAGCTGGGCCGCAGTCTGGCACTGGTGGCTGCGCAACTGGCCGTTCTGAAAACAGGAGCGATGTTTGTTCCGGTGGATTCAAAACTGCCGGAAACGCGACAGGCCTGGATTCTCAGTGACAGTGGTGCCCGTCTTATCATCGCAGATAAGCCGGGGAATGATGCATTGCCGTATGTGTTCCCTGAAGAACGCAGCCAGCGGCGCGAGAATCCTGAGCTGGCTCTGCAAAGTACGAGCGCGGCTTATCTGATGTATACCTCGGGCTCAACCGGCCAGCCGAAAGGGGTCCTGGTGCCGCATCAGGGGATTACCCGTTTGGTCATCCACAACGGCTATGCAGATTTTGATGCATCGGAACGGATTGCTTTCTCATCGAACCCGGCCTTTGATGCCTCGACGATGGAAGTCTGGGCGCCGCTGTTGAATGGCGGTCAGATGGTGGTGATTCCGCAGGACGTTATCATGGATGCGAAGTTGCTTGCCCGGTCGCTGAAGGAACTTGAAATCACGACTTTGTTCCTGACGACAGCATTGTTCAACCAGTATGTTCACCTGATTGGCGAAGCTTTGTCACAGCTCCGGCATCTGATTTCCGGTGGGGAGAAAGAAGAACCATCGGCTTACGAGTGCCTGCTGAAACATCAGGGGCCTGTGAAAGTGATTCATGCTTATGGCCCGACGGAGGCAAGTGCGTATGCGACGACGGCTCATATTGAGCAAGTGAACGGCTGTGAACGGCTGCCGATTGGGAAGCCGGTTGGAAATACCCGGGTTTATGTGCTGAGCCAGCAGGGTCAGGTGGTTCCCCGGGGAGCAATTGGTGAACTGTATGTTGGAGGTGTGGGGGTGGCCCTTGGCTACCTGAACCGTCCGGCACTTACCGCTGAGCGTTTCCTGCCGGATCCATTTCACGCGGGAACAACCATGTATCGTACCGGGGATCTGGTCCGGTATCTGCCAGATGGCAGTCTGGAGTATCAGGGACGGAATGACGGGCAGGTGAAAATCCGGGGTTTCCGGATTGAAATGGGTGAAATTGAAGCACAATTATTGTCACATCCTGCGGTTCGTGATGTGCTGGTGGATTTGCGAACACTGGGCGCTGAGCAACGTCTGGTAGTCTGGCTGACGCCAAGCGATGGTTTTAATAGTGATCGTGCAAAAACGCCGGAATCAGCTGAACTGAGAAAGTATCTGGCGGATCGTCTGCCGTCCTACATGCTGCCTTCAGCCTATATGTGGCTGGATCAATTGCCTCTGACACCAAACGGCAAGGTGGATCGCCGTGCATTGCCGAAGCCTGAAGGACTGACTGCAGTCAGTGATGACTATGTACCGCCAAGAAGCGAGACGGAAATGATCCTGGCACATATGTGGGGCGAGCTTCTGGGTATAGCGCAGGTCGGACGCCATGATCATTTCTTTGAGCTCGGCGGTCATTCACTGCTGGTGGTTCGTCAGGTGAGTATGGCGAAGCAGTACGGGCTGGAGATTTTGGTACAGGCAGTCTTCGACTATCCGGTGCTGTCGGATCTGGCTGAGTATCTTGACCGGAATCCGGGAGTGAAAGGCGCACGCAATGCTCTTCCCGCGCGTCGTGGCGGAACCCGTCAACCGCTGTTCTTTATGCCGACCGGTTTCGGGGATCATTCCTATGTGTATGAGTTCGCGAAGTCACTCCATGCGGATTATCCCGTGTATGCGGTGCCTTGGCCGGATATGTCAGCGCAGTTGCCGGAAAGTATGGCCATGATGGCGAAATCCTGTATCGAGATGATTCGTCAGGTGCAACCCAGCGGGCCGTATCATGTGTTCGGTTACTCTTCTGGGGGTGTGCTTGCGTATCAGGTGGCTGATATGCTGCAACGGGAAGGAGAACAGGTGGCATGTTTGGGACTGCTTGACACCATGCGGCCTCAGGTTGCGATGGCAAGTATGACGCATCTGTTCATGAGCTGGCTGGAGAGTGAATATCCTGAACTGGAAATGGCTCTGATGGACAGTCTGCGGGAAATGCCGTTGCAGCAAGTGCTGATGGCGCTGCAGAAGATGGGGGTTCGTACGCTGCTGGAAGACCCGCAACAGGAACTGTCGTTGTGGAAACGGCGCTATCACTTTGCGACGCTGGTGGAAGAGACAGTCATTACACTTTCTGGCCTGCCGGTACACTTGCTGAAAGCGAAGGAGGAAATGCCGCCGATCCGCAGTCAGGCGCTGGCTGAGTACTGGGCGCGGATTCAACCGCCGGGTTACAGCCGGAAGGATGATTCTGCATTGGGCTGGGAGCAATATCTGCCTGCTGACTCACTGAATGTCACGCTGGTGGAAGGCGATCATGCCAGCATGATGTCAGATTCAGATAACCGTCGCCGGTTAGGTGAGTGTCTGAATGTTCTGTTGCAGAAGATAGCAACGGAGGAGAACAGCACCCGATAACGAAGCGGGATATTATGTAAAAAAAATCCGGTGCCTGATTGGGCACCGGATTTATTTTTTCTTGCAGATGTTACCGAAGTCGGTTTTCCGTTTCGGAAACCGCTGTCAGCTCAGTAGTTTAGTGGCTTCCCGGCGATCGCCGCCGACAGGGCGGTTGACCGAAATGGATCGGCCTTTTTTCATGCCTTTTTCGTAGTCATCCGTGATGCCTTTCATTGCTTCCTGAAGTTGTTGTTTGAACGTCTCACGATCCAGGTTTTCAAATTCACGATCGATGTAGTTGCTCATGCGCTTGTCATGATCATCATCGGTGTTCAGAACGGGTAATTTTTCTAATGCCCCTTCAATCCAGCCTGCCAGGAAAGAAGAGACCCGGCGCGTGACTTCGGTCTGACTGGCACCTGTCCCGGCAAAACTGTTGCGGAACTGGCCGGTTTGCTGGTTCATTTCCCGGTAAACCACATCAAAGGCAAACGCGGCAAAAATTGCCCGCTCGGCGACACCGATAAACTCGGCCTGCTTCAATCCTTTGTAATTGGTCAATACACACTCGACACCAAAGCGCCGGTTGATGCCACGGATGATTTTCAGGATCTGCTGGCTGATGTCTGTTGGTAACAGCGTTGCTGATTTTGTTTTACCCATCTGGATAAATTCAATGTCATCTTTCTCAAGGCCATACTTCAGCATCAGACGATGCGCCATCTTGATGGCCTGTGCTGCTTCATTGACATTGGCTGAGTTACCTAATTCGAGGCATTTGGCGATTTTTTTCAGCGCCTTTCGCTTCTGTTCAGACATCCATACCACTCACATTCAAAAAACGGTCACGTATTTTAGCGTGTTCGGTACGAGAATGGCAAAAAACAAAGTTGTAATTAATTTGCGGTTCAGACAAATGAGTGACTTACCTTGTACCGGTCACCGATGATACGCATAATAAAACGGACCTGATGCAAAGAGAGCCTGCAGAATCATGACTATCCAGTCGATCGATGTCCCTTTTGAGTTTCGCCATACCTGCTGGTTTTGCGGTGAGCCTTATTATGAGAGCTTTATTTTCCGGCCTGAACCGGACTATGCAGGCGATCTGCCGGTCAAAGTCCCTTGTTGTGAAGAATGCTATGGTTTGTGTACCCGGACGAAAGCGAGCGGGCTGGATTTATTACGCGATCGGGTGAAAGCAAGGCTTCACCGTAAGTATCAGAAACATTTGCAGATTGGTGCGCACTGGACAAAGGAAGAACTGGAAGACTCAGAAATGGAAGGCAAAGCCTTTGAAGGCTTTAAGGAAAGTGCCTGGAAGATGTTTGAGATTGCCAGAGAACGCGTGAACTATACCGGGTGGCCGCTGGCGATTGATGGTCAGCCTGTTGGTCAGGTCAGTCAGGCATTTCAGGTGGAATATAATGGTATCGTCTATCCGAATCTGGTTCAGGCTGTAGAACAGTTAGCCAAAACTTATGCGATTCCGCAAGAGTACCTGGAACAAACAGTTGAGCTGGTTGGCCGCCATCAGCTGGGATTTGCCATTCGTTTCTGTAAGACAACCCATGGTTACTCCGAAACGCAACAGGCGGCGAGTCTGGCCAGTTTGCGGGAAAGGCTGGCAGAAGAAGAAAGCCATGTGCAATCGGCGGTGCGTCTGGCTCAAGAACCGAAGGGGATTGATGTCGCGCTTAAGTCGATTGAGCCTCAGATTTTGCATCGCACGGAAGTGTCCCCCTATGCCGTGCAATGGGCATTGCGTCACGGTGTGAGTACACTGGCACAATTAGCCGAGCGAGAAGATGCCTTTTTCGCTTATTTCAGCCAGGATTCTGAGCTGACGGCGGTTCTGTATTTTACAGGGCTTCAAGTGTACCTCGAAAAACGGGCATTGGATCCGCAATGGGCCGAAACTCAGGATCCGAATCGTCAGTGGTTCCATCGCTTAAATCAGCAGTCGAATTGATCAACCAGTTCAGAAAAGAAAAAGGCCGGTCATCCCGGCCTTTATTTTTATTTACGGTGTCTGTGGCTGATGATGGCTTGCCCAGACCACGGTATTACCATCCTGATCAAATGCGACGACATCGTATGGCATTTTCTGATCATTGTATTCCATTCCCGGTGACCCCATCGGCATCCCCGCGACGGCCAAACCTTTCAGATTGGCAGGCTTTTCTGCCAGGAACCGTTTGATGTCCTGGGCCGGAACGTGGCCTTCAAAGACATACCCCTGAATTTTTGCCGTATGGCAGGAGGCGTACTCAGGATGAATGCCATTCGCTTGCTTAATTGGATGCAGGTTATTCTCGAAGGTCATTTTGATATCAAACCCATTGTCATTCATGTGTTTGACCCAGCCCTTGCAACAACCACAGGACGGAGACTGATAATTTGTGCCCTCAATCACCTCTGCTGCGACAGAGGACAAGCTCATCATGAGCAGAGCAGCGGATAAGAGTTGATGTGTTTTTTTCATGTTTATTTCCTTGATTCACTTCTGGTGCACAGCCTGATCGGGCTGGCGAAAACGAAATTCCTCCCGGCAAGAGTCAGTCTGAACCAGACAAAACCAGACAAGAGGACGGATTTATTCGTTCAGGAGCGAATCGGGGGTCTTAAACGTGTGGAAACCGGTTCATCCCAGTACCCGGATGCATAGGCATGAAATGAAATTGCGGATGTCAGCATCAGGGGGAACAGGGGGGATGCCGGCATAAAGAGTGACGTGTGACACGAAGACTGACAGTGTTGTTCGCAATTCACGGCATGGAGACTTTCATGGCAGGTGCGCTGTTTGCCTTCCGACATCTGATCCGTCATGCCATCACAACAGTCTGGCTGTGTCATCTCAATCGCGGGGTTCATACAGTCATCGAGCAGATCTTCACCAGCGATTGTCAGGGCGACACTCAGGCTGCTCCAGGGCAAAAACAGCAAACAAAGGATAACAATCATGACCCTTCTTAAGCTTGAATTCTGCTGATTGCGCGTCTGTGAGAGCATGGCGTTTGGTATGAAATCCCTGACGAAATATGAACTCAAAGCAGTATAACCGGATTGCAGAAAGCTTTCATAATCAAAATCAAGACAAGGTGAGTTTTCTAACTTGCTGAAATTGTGTGGAATGAACGAAACCCAGATTTCATGCGGCTTTGCGAGATTTTTATTTGGAACAAGCCTAACGTTTTTCTGACATTTTACCGGATGCTTTAGGCTTTAATTGCGATGAATTGACATTTTTTTGCGCTAGGAACGGGTATGCAATACACAGAAGAAGACAGAAAAGTCCTGTATGAAACATGGATGAGTTACAAGGCGAAGATGCGGGTGACACAAATTGAAATGGCGAAAAAGCTGGGCGTCAGTCAGTTGTTTTTCTCCGACATTTTGCGGGGCAGTTTGCCGCTGGAACATCGTTTCGTCAGTCAGTTTTGTCAGTATATGGGGGTTGATCCGGTGTTGACGATTCCTTCTTTGCGGGAACAAATTGGCGGCACATTACCGAATACGGTGACGCTGACCAATACCTATATTGTTGATGGTAATATTAAAAATGTGCGTTATAGTGGCAATCAAATCGTTGTTGAATATGAACATAACGTGACAACGCACTGATTGGCTCAGACAATTTGTCATGATCGGAATGCATCGGCCCTTGTCACAGACAGGGGCTTTTTTTATCCGGATTACAAGGAGTAAAAATGAAAATTGGCATCATCGGGCTGGGCGATATCGCTCAGAAAGCTTATTTGCCTGTGATCACGCAATGGCCGGGTATTGAGCTGGCTTTTTGTACCCGAAATCCAGGGGTACTGAAGCAGATTGCTCAGACCCATCGTATTCATGATGCAGTGACGGACTACCGCGAGCTGGCGGGGCTGGGAGTTGATGGTGTGATGATCCACAGCGCGACGGCCTCTCATTTTGAAATCGCACAGTTTTTTCTGAATCAAGGGATTCCGGTCTTTGTCGATAAGCCGCTGAGTGACACTTACGCGGAATGTGAATCCTTGTATAACCTTGCAGAAACGAAGCAATTGCCTTTGTTTATGGGATTTAACCGGCGATATCTGCCTCTGATTCAACCTCATCTGAGCGAAAAGGTAATGCAAGAGCAGTTGCTGGAGATACGCTGGCAGAAACACCGGCTGAATCAGCCCGGAGATGCCCGGACTTTTGTATTTGATGACTTTATCCATCCGCTTGATAGCGTCAATCTGAAAGGAAATGTCCAGGCAGAAGATCTTCAGGTGATCACTCAGCAATTGCATGGGAAGTTAGCCAGACTGGACGTCGCATGGCAGATTGATCAAACCATTCATCAGGCATCAATGAACCGGATTAATGGTGTCACTGCAGAGCAGGTGACCCTAAACTTTGAAAATCAGACTCTCCATTTTGATTCACTGGCGACCGGGACCGGCTGGACTGATGGCGCAGAAAGCAAACTGACGTTGCCGGACTGGACGCCAATGCTTGAGAGTAAAGGTTTTACCGCGATGATTGCGCATTGGCTGGATGTTGTTTCACATGGAAGGATGGATCAAACGCTGATTCAGAGAAACCTGAATTCTCATTATCTTGCTGAAATGATTTGCAAGAAGCTGGGGCAGTGATCCTGACTTTTTCCGAATCAGTCAAATTACTTATCAATCAAATTCCCTGGGCCGATGGAATCAACATCGGCTCATTTGTTTTGTACTCAAACCGACTTGGTGATCACAAGTAAAATTTTGTCATCAGAATTTAATTGGTGGATTTCTGTACGACTGAAGGTTTTTTAGGAATGGCGGGCTAAAAATCACACAGGTTCGTTGGAATTACAGAAAATAAGCTGTTAGTGTGCGTCCCCTCACACAACTAGTGAGTAATTTATGCATACCACCAAACAACCAGGGGCTGATAAATTAATTTCAGTTCTAACGATTGGCTTCCTGAGCCTGTTCCTGATCGCGGCAATCGCGGATCTGTCCTGGGTATCTTCAGCGATTCAAACACTCTTTGGTCAAGCGACCACCGCATTTGGACATTTCTGGCAATGGTTTATGTTGCTGAACTTTATCCTCGCGGTTGTGCTGGCTCTGCTGCCATTGGGCCAGGTCAGACTCGGGAATTCCCTGAAACCAGAAATCGGTCAGTTCAGATGGACAGCAATGATTATGTGCACATTGCTGGCTGGTGGCGGGGTGTTCTGGTCGGCAGCTGAACCCATTTATCATTTTGTGACCACGCCACCTGTTTTTGAGGGAGTCCAAGCGGGGCAGGCAGCAGCGGTTGCTCCGGCACTAAGTCAAAGTTTTCTGCACTGGGGATTTCTTGCCTGGGCTGTGCTGGGAACACTGGCGACGATTGTGCTGATGTATGCGCATCATCAAAAGGGCATTCAGTTGCGTCCCAGAGCATTACTTTATCCGTTGCTGGGGGACCGGCTGGAGAATCATTGGATTGGATCTGTGATTGATGCCTGTTCGATCATTGCAGTTGCAGCGGGGACCATCGGGCCGATTGGTTTTCTGGCTTCGCAACTGGGGTACAGCTTGCATGTGGTTGCCGGACTGGGTGACTCGGTGATGACGCAAGTCGGTTTATTGGCGGTTGTCGTCACCATCTATTCTCTGTCGGCAGCAACAGGTATGGACAAAGGTTTGCAGTGGCTCAGCCGGTTTAATGTCATCGTCGCTGTTTTCCTGTTGGCTGTGATGCTGGTGGCCGGTCCTACCGGATTTATTTTTGAACAATTCTCACAGGCAATGTCTGTGTACATTCAACATTTGCCTGAGATGAGTCTGACTCAGACTTCCCCTGACTGGAACGCATGGTGGACCTGGTTTTTCTGGGGGTGGTTTATCGGATTTGCACCGATGATGGCGATTTTTATTGCCCGTATTTCAGTCGGTCGCAGTATTCGTGAGTTGGTGATGACGGTTGCGATTGGTGCCCCTCTGGTGACGCACTTCTGGTTTTCCGTGTTGGGTGGTTCAGGGATTTATTTTGAGCTGACGCAACCAGGTGCAATCTCTGGTCCGCTGAATGAAGGGGGATTGCCTGCAGTATTGCTGGCGACACTGGCGCAGTTACCTTTCAGTGACTGGTTAATTCCGGCATTCCTGGTACTGACGACGACTTTTGTCGTGACAACCGGTGATTCAATGGCCTATGCCATTGCGATGGTGACTTCAGGGAAGAATGAACCTGCGGCCAGTCACAGATTGTTCTGGGCAATTGCTATGGGATGTGTTGCCGCTGTGCTGGTGATGGCTGGTGATGGCGGATTAAACGCACTCCAGTCTTTCATCGTGATTACAGCGGTGCCGGTTTCTTTCCTGATGGTTCTGACATTGCTGACGGGTCCGCAGGCCGCAGTGCGGCTTTATCGTGAAAAACATCAGTCTGTGAACTCTGTGAACAAAGAAGCGCAATGCGCAAATCTTCGTTGATTTAGTGTGTTACATAAAATAAGCCCTCCGTTTCCGGAGGGCTTTTTGTTTATACTCGGTTTTTATGTTTTCGGTTGCTTGTCTGTATCGCGTGGTGGTAGCGGCCAATCTGTTTCGCTTTTGCACGTTTCTCCGCAATGGATGCAGAGTTGAATGCAATTTCTCTGTTCAGTTTGTGGTAGTTCCGCAGCCGTCGCTCATCCAGATCGCCATTGATAATGGCTTCCTGTACCGCACAGCCGGGTTCCTGACGATGTGAACAGTCGCTGAAGCGGCATGTTTCCGCAAGTGCTTCAATATCATTAAACGTTACGGAAAGACCTTCACTGCAGTCTGCCAGCTGAAGCTCTCGCATACCCGGTGTATCCAGAAGCAAACCGCCCTCAGCCATAAGATGCAGGGAACGGGCTGTTGTCGTGTGACGTCCCTTACTGTCATCTTCACGAATACTTCCCGTTAACTGAGCGTTTGCAGATAACAGTGTATTGACCAGTGTTGATTTACCGGCGCCAGATGAACCGAGAAAAGCGATTGTTTTTCCTTTGCCGCACCAGGCTGACAATTTGGCAACGCTGTCCGGATCAAGTCCATTCACGGCTTCAATCAGGAGCATGCTGTCAAGCTGACGGACTTGTTCCATGAATGGTGCCGGGTCTTCAACACAGTCGGCTTTCGACAGCACGATGACAGGCTCAACACCGGCTTGATGCGCTAAAGCAAGATAACGTTCAATTCGGCTCAGATTGAAATCTTGATTGAGTGAACAGACGATAAATACAGTATCGATATTGCTGGCGATTAGTTGCTCAGCCACCTTACTGCCGGCAGCTTTTCGCTGAAAGCGCGAATAACGATCAAGTAAGCGCATATAGGCGTTGGTTTCTGAAACTAAAAGCCAGTCTCCCACGGCGAGTGCCGGCATTGCCGGTAGCATGGGCAGCGATAACAGGCCTTGTTCGGTAAGAACATCAATACGGCTCTTATGGACGGCACTGACACGTGCAGGTTTACATGTTTCCCATTCTTGCAGGGAAAGTTGTTGTTGAAAGTAAGGTTTCCAGCCCAGTTCCTGTAAAGCGTGTATGGGTTGAGAAATAAGTGTTGTCATGATGTGTTGACCCCTGACGCAAAGCGCCATTGTCTGAAATTAGAAATTATTCAGGGGCAATACGGCCCCGGTCAGAATGAACCGGGCAAGACAAGCGGGAAGGGCAGAAGCGGAGTGGGTTTCAGTGGACTCTTTCGCTTACTGACTCTTTACCATGTTCTGTGCCCGGCGGGTTTTGAATACAATCATCGTGTGTCCTTCATTTTGTGGGATAAGTGACGGGAATTTAGCAGGGAAAGACAAAAGTGTCCAGAATTGAGCAAGACAATCTGGACACCTGAGTCTGATGAAACGAATTATGCAGCCAGGTATGCGGCTTTACGGGCATTAAAGCGATCAACCAGATCGTTAATGTCTTCCTGAGAATATGGTTTCAGGCCGCTCATCAGCATTTTCTTTCTGCCTTCGCCAACCACTTCACCATTTTCTTTAAAGCTGAAGGCTAGTGTGACGCTGCCACGCTTGCCGTCGGTTTCGATGATGGAGTCAGTCAGTTCGACTTGAGGAGCATCCAGATCCAGACGTGAAAATTCTAACTCCATGCTTTCGTAGATCACCAGTGGACGGACAGGGTTGATCATCACCTGTTCAGACTCCATGAGTGGCACCATGATATGCGGAAAGTTCATCCCGGAGAATTTCACATAGTTTTGGGTGACTGTTTCGATCAGTTTTGTATTGTGGGTAATCTCACCATCACGGATCACATGCAGGTATTCTTTTCCTTTGTCGTCGACCAGTGACAGATCGGTTGCTGACTTGGTGTTGATAGTCAGTGCGATACCATCGGTGATCATTCCGGCAAATTCCACACGCATCTTCTGGCTTAATCCAGTTTTTGCCAGCATCACGGAAAAGAGCAGGTCGCCAGGAACACAAAAGCGCTTGTTGTCAGCATCGTGAATCGGGTTAAAGTCACCGGCAACTCTTTTGGCAAAGTGGCTGGCTTGTTCACGAGAAAAAGAATAACTACCGTTTTGTTCAGCGAAGTAAGAATTTAGAAACATTGAGTTGGAACTACCTTAGATCATCGTAATCCGGGTAGTTTAACCGATAATTTCAGAGCAAATGGTCTAGCCAGATGGTGAATGTGTCAGAAAAAAGACATGTCTCCGAAGTTAGCACAAAAGTGATGCAACTGATGACATACTCATGTATGATTCCCGACCATTTGGGGAATGTTCTCCATCCTTGATCTGGACGTGTAGAAGAGGCCAGAGACTATAAGCGGTAGGGAAACTGCATTCGAAAGGGTGCTCAGCTTTATCTGAGGCTGAGCACCCTATCATTTCTCATTTCATTTTCTTTTTTGTCCGAACGCGAGACTTCCTGTTTCAAACAAGCATTAAAAATAATCCGGCGACCAGAATGCAGGCGGCAGCAATTTCAATTCTGCCAATTAACCCGAATGTACTGGGGACAATCATTTCGTCGTGATGATTCATGGACATACCCTCCTGCTATTTTATCGTTGTTCTATTCTGTCCTGTGACTGTTCTCCCTCCAGGCAGCACAGCTTTTCTTTTATTTTCAGTATAGTCCAGGAATGCAAGAACATATTTGACACGAAAGAAAAACAAATTTGCAACACTGAATCAATTCATATAAGTGACTTCTGTTGATCACCACAAACGTCAGTCCTGTGTCTATACTCACTGAAAACAGCACAATAAAGTACCAATCGTGGTGAAAAAATGACAATTTCCTTGTTAATTCTCGGTGGCCTGATCCAGGCGGTTGCTGTCTACATCGCGTTTTTTTCTCAGTTTTCAGGGCATCTGTATATCGCGACGATCCTCATGGTTGTCGCCCTGAGTAGTCTGATGGCAATCCGGAGCCTGATCGCCCCGGTTTGCTTGCTTGCAGGCGTGATTGTCGGTCTGGCTTTATCTCATAACCAAACGGATATTAAACTTCTGAATCAAGTCGGCAGTGTGCTGAAATCTGCTGCTGAACCTGACTGGAATGTCATTCAGAATGGGACAGTTACCAGCGAGGCAATGACCAGTGAGACATTCACGAGTGAAGGGTCACCGAAGTAACCCTTCCGCATCATGAAAATATGTGGCTTTAGCTGATGATTCAGAGACTTCTCAACTAGGGGATTGGAATCAACAAGCGCTGACCTGCATGGATTTTGCTGCTCGCCAGTTGATTGATTTGTTTGAGGGTGCCGATTGAAGTGTTGTTCAGTGTCGCCAGCTGGTAAAGCGAGTCACCCGGCTCAATATGATGAATGCTGTACTTTTGTTTGATGTATTGCAAGACGTCTGACTGCTGAAAAAAGTGCTCCAGTTGCTTGCGTGGTATCAGCAAAGTGCTTTCTTCGCGCTGGAGCGTCAGCCCTGCAGCATAAGCCGGATTGAACAGGCTCAGCGTCTTTCCGGACATACCGGCATCTTCAGCAATCTGCTTCAGCGGCATTTGGTGTGTGACTGTGATTGTTGTCATGACCCGTCTGTTGGGAATGAAGGCGAGTGGCATACTGAACTGATGCTGTTCCTTTAGTAGCTGGCTGAGTGCGAGTAACTTCGGAACGTAATGTGCTGTTTCTTTCGGGAGATCTAATGCCCAGAAATCTGTTGGTTTACCCAGTTTCTTATTTTGTCGTATCGCTTTACGTACCCGGCTTTCTCCGCTGTTATAGGCAGCAATTGCATGAAGCCAGTTACCGTTGAATCTGTCATACAGATATTCAAGCAAATCCAGTGCGGCGTTGGTTGATGCCACAATATCCAGCCGTCCGTCATATTCATTGTTGATTCGAAGGCCAAAAGATTTTCCGGTTGCTCTGGTCATTTGCCAAAGTCCTGCTGCGCCCTGATGTGAGTATGCGTAAGGGTCAAACGCGCTTTCAATAAAAGGCAATAAAGCTAATTCAACCGGCAAGTGTCGTGCTTTAACATTCTCATACAGATAATAGAGAAAAGGTTCGGCGCGTTGGGAGACTGTTTTAATGTGCAAAGGGCGTTGAAGGTACCAGTTCCGGTAATATTTGACACGACGGTCATTGGGGACGTTAATGTTGCTCTCTCTTGCAAATCTGTCCCATAAACTGGCTTCTTTCATCAACGATAATTCGGGCAGGGAAGGTGGAGTGTAATCTGCGGGCAAACCCGTCGCAAGATAGCGTCCTTCAATCACATCGTGATTAATCTGACAATGCGCATGATTCAGAGCCAATTGCAGTAAGGTTTGTTCTTCTTGATTCACTGTTTCTGTGTTTGTCACTGACAAGCTTTCGCACCCGGTCAGTAACTGGAATGACAACACTAACAACGGCATCGCATATTTCATAACAGACCTGCTTACCTAGTTCACATTGAGCCAGCATTTTTTTGTGGAACTTTTCAGGTATAGCAAGACAGCTTTATGCAAACTGTCTGAGTTTTGATACGGTTGTTGTATTTCTTTGCGGAGGATGTGGGAATGAAAAGTACAAATGATTGGGCTGCTTTCATTGACCAGCACCTTTTGAGCCAGCCTGGTGCAGTGATTGATTATCCATTTGGGCCTGAGCCAACGGTTTATAAAGTGGCCGGGAAGATGTTTGCCTGGGTTGCTGTGAGGGAAAATATCCCCGTTCTGACCGTGAAGGCAACGCCGGCAGATGTGGAATTTTTGGTGGGAGAGTTCCCCTCCATTACCCCCGGATACCATATGAATAAGAGACACTGGATAACGGTTCGTATGGATGGTCAGATCCAGTCTGGCATGTTAGAGCAGCTTGCTTCAGCATCCTATCAACTGGTTGTCAGCGGATTAAGTAAAGCGCAGCAAAACACGTTGAAATTGAAGTAAGCATCAACGCCACACTCAGTGGCGTTGATTCAGAGGGGAAAATCTTCAGAAGTAGAATCGTGTACCGAAAATAAACCGGGTGAAACTGTCTTCCACACCGTCTTTGGTCACATTGATATCATCTGTTGCGATGTTGTAGTTCACTTCAGCACTGAGAGCAACGTGTTGATTAATGAAATATTTCAGGCCAGCAGCCAGTTTGATATTCAAGGCGGTGACATCTTCGATATCAAAATCGACATCTTCATCAGCATTTGCAGACAAGTTTGCAACCTGAGCTGCAGCACCTAAGTAGGGTACCCAATCGGTGGAGTTGGTAAAGTTGTACTCAGTGAACATACCAATCTGGAATGTTTTCATACTGTCACTCATATTGACATCCAGTACGCCACCCAGTTCCCAATCGTTAGTCAGGAAGTATCCGTAAGAGGTATTTAAAATGAACAGGTAATCATCAATGTAATCAAGGTCCAAACTACCTTGTAAACCAAACTCTTGCGTACCTTTTTCCAGGGTTACTGCAAGTGCAGCCGGGCTGGCTAACATCGTTGAGACCAATAATGCCAATGCTTTTTGTTTCATTTTTATCACTCCATTGTTTTGTGATACTTCAGAAGCATAGACGAGAGCTCAAAATCTTGCTGAGGTTGTGAAAACTTTTCTCAATTAAGCTCAAAGCTTTGTTAGGGAATGATTCTGTTGATTTCACAAGTATATTCAGAGCATTGGTTGCCACGTTGCGGATTTTTTGAGCTGTCTTGGGAAAAATAACGCGGTCTGAATTGTAAGAATTTTGATCTGCATCTAATGCACTATAACTTGTTGGTGGTATTAAAATTCAACACACTAAAACATTGCATTCATACAATATGCTCTCACTATAAGACCATGGTCTGATAGGAAGGGCATTATATTCGTTGTCAGTCGATGGTATAACTGAAAGAAAAATGAACAAAGGCAAGGTAAGATGCATTTTCCCTATCGAAACATTGTCATTCTCACTGGAGCAGGGATTTCGGCTGAGTCTGGCATCAAAACTTTTCGGGATCAGGACGGACTTTGGGAAAACCACCGTATTGAAGATGTTGCAACTCCGGAAGGTTACCAGAAAGACCCGGTTTTAGTTCAGTCATTTTATAACCAACGCCGCAGGCAGTTAGAAAGCGGAACGGTAAAGCCGAATGCGGCTCATATCGCGCTTGCACGTCTGGAACAAGAGCTGGATGGCAAGGTTACGGTTGTGACGCAAAATATTGATAATCTGCATGAATTGGCTGGCAGTCATCAAGTCATTCACATGCATGGTGAATTACTGAAAGCACAGTGCAGTCAGAGTGGGCAGACGATTGACTGGAGCGGCGATATTTCTTTGGATGATTGCTGCCACTGTTGTCAGATTCCGGCACCTTTACGACCAAATGTGGTTTGGTTTGGTGAAATGCCGCAAGGCATGGATAAGATTTATGCCGCGTTGACTGAAGCTGATCTCTTTATTGCCATCGGAACATCTGGCTCTGTATATCCGGCAGCCGGATTTGTACATGAGGCTGCAATGCATGGTGCTCATACCATCGAGTTAAATCTGGAACCGAGTATTATCGAGAGTGAGTTTGAGGAAAAGCGCTACGGGCCCGCATCTCAAATTGTGCCGCAGCTGGTTGAAGAGTTACTGGCAGCTGATTCTGTTTAACCTGACAAAAAAGGCGCCGTTTTCGGCGCCTTAAACCTTACTGACCAGCTTTCAGCTTCTGGAAGTATTCTTCATAGAGGGTGACAGCATCACCGACACTGTCTTGCCATTCACCGGCATCCAGCACTTCCTGTGGCGGGTAAACACTAGGGTTGTCGACAAAGGATTTGGGCAGTTTGTCTTTTGCTGCTGCGACCGGGGTCGGATAACCGATTTCAAGCGCAATTTTCGCTGCATTTTCTGGCTTGAGCAGAAAGTCGATCATTTTATGGGCTGCTTCAACATTCTTCGCACCAGCCGGAATCGCCAGGCTGTCCATCCAGAAGATCGCACCTTCTTTCGGCCAGATGATTTCAATGGGTGCACCTTCCTGGCGAGCCATATAGGCTGAACCATTCCACAGCATACCCAGAGAGGTTTCGCCAGCCATATATGGGTTTGCCGGAAAATCTGAGTTAAAAAGCAATACGTTTGGCATCAGCTTTTTCAACTCTTCATATGCTGCTTTAATTTCTTCCGGATTCTTGGTATTGGCTGAGTAGCCCAGCTTACGTAATGCGATATGGAAGAACTCACGCGCATCGTCCATCATCATCAGCTGGCCTTGCCATTTGCTGTCCCAGAAATTACTCCAGCCTTTGATTTCGTCCTTATTGACCGTATCAGTATTCACACCGATGCCGGTTGCACCCCAAATGTAGGGGATAGAGTAGTCGTTATTCGGATCAAAAGGCTTATTCAGGAAGTTTGAATCCAGGTCTTTAAAATGACTCAGCTTTGATTTGTCAATCTTGTGCAGCATGCCTTCATCACGCATCTTAGAGACGTAATAAGTTGAAGGCACAACCAGATCATAGCCAGAACCATAGGTCTTCAATTTTGCGTACATTGATTCATTCGACTCGTAGGTCGAGTAAATCACTTTGATACCGGTTTCTTTGGTAAAGTCTTCCAGCACGTCAGCCGGGATATACTCAGACCAATTATAGAAATACAGTTCATTGTCTGCTGCCAGCGCCGCACTGGAAACAAGCGACATGGCGAACACACCGCCGGTCATCATTGAAGACCATTTATTCATTTTTTTACTCCTAACTTCAGAAGCCTTGCTGAGGCTATCCGGTCGCTATAGCAATGCCCACCTCTCTTGCGGACAAGTGATGTCAAATACGTTGACGGGTGCATGTCAGAAGGGCACGGGTGCCGTTTCTAACGTGTGGAATTCATTCAAGAATCAGTGGGAGAGTATAGCAGAGGGGGGGCGGAAAAAGGCAACCAATGTGGTTTGGTTGCCTAAAGAAAGTACTTATTGGCCAGCTTTCAGTTTCAGGAAGTTTTCCTCGTACAGAATATTGGCATCGCCGACGGCGTTTTGGAACTCGCCGCGATCCAGTTCTTCCTGTGGCGGGAATAATGTCGGGTTGTCTTTATACTTCGCATTCGAAGCAGCAACACCCGTCAGGTAACCGGTTTCTTCTGAAATTTTTGCGGCAACATCCGGGCGCAGCAGGAAGTCGATCATCTTGTGCGCAGCGTCCACGTTTTTCGCGTTGCTGGTAATCGACAGGTTGTCTACCCAGTAAATACCACCTTCTTTTGGCCATACTAATTGAATTGGCAGTCCTTCACGCTGCGCAGCCGCCGCTGAACCATTCCAAAGCATGCCTAAGCCAACTTCACCGGCCATATATGGCGCAGCTGGGTTGTCAGAGTTGAAGACCAGAACATTTGGCATCAGCTCTTTCAGTTTTTCGTAAGCTTCGTTGATCTGTTTAGGATCGGTTGTATTGCCTGAGTAACCTAGAATCTTCAATGCGATGTGATGCACTTCACGGGTGTCATCCATCAGCATCAGCTGACCACGGTATTTCGGATCCCACAGGTCTTCCCAGCTGTCAAAATCAGCAGGGTTATACATTTCAGTGTTAACCGCAAGGCCAGTGATCCCCAGAACATGAGGGATAGAGTACTCATTGTTCGGGTCAAATGGCTTGTTCAGATAGTTCTTATCAAGGTTTTTGAAGTTCGTCAGTTTCGATTTGTCGATCTTCTGCAGCATGCCTTCATCGCGCATTTTGGCAACGAAGTAAGTTGATGGCACCACCAGATCGTAACCTTCCGGGTGTGCTTTCAGTTTGGCATACATGGTTTCGTTCGACTCATAAGTCGAATAGATGACTTTAATGCCCGTTTCTTTAGTGAACTGTTCACGTAATTCCGTTGAGATATACGGACCCCAGTTCATAAAGACTAATTCTTCATTGGCTGCATTGACACTACCGGATACCAGTGTAGCGGCACATGCGGCGCTGGCCAGAAACGCGGACCACTTCTTCATTGATGTGATAACTCCAAAATCCCTGATGGGATGGTTAATAAAACAGAGAATCAATCGACTGACTCTCTGCGTAAACAGCCAGGCAGAAATCTACCTGGCCGTGTTTCTTGCCTGATTATCGGGCAGAAAAGAAGAAACGCAACTTATTTTAATTTATCGCGGGTAATGACCTGTGAAAGTACAACCATGCTCAGCGAAATGATTAGCATGACAGTTGCTAACGCATTGACTTCAGGGGAAATTCCAACTTTAACCATTGAATAAATTTTCAATGGCAGAATTTCATAAGTCGGGCCGGTCACAAACGAACTGACAATGACATCATCGAGTGACAGGGTAAAGCTCAGCAACCACCCGGCCAATACAGCCGGTTTTGCTAACGGCAAAATAATTTGCTTCAGGATGACCCATTCACTGGCTCCCAAATCACGCGCCGCTTCCAGCATCTTGACATCAAAGCCCTTCAGGCGGCTGTATACAGTAACCACCACAAATGGCAGACAGAAGGTGATGTGGGAGAGCAACAGCGTGAGGAAACCCAGCTTCGCACCCATCAGGATAAAAAGTGCCAGCAGGGAAATGGCCATCACGATATCTGGTGACATCATCACCACAAAGAGCATGCCATTGACGAAACCTTTGCCTTTGAACTGGTAGCGGAACAGGGCAACGGCAGTCAGACTGCCGATGATCGCTGCAGCCGTTGCAGAAAACACCGCGATATTGAGCGAGTGCCAGGCTGCTTGCATCAGACTGTCGTTATTGACCAGCTGCTCATACCATTTCGTCGTAAAGCCGCCCCATTTCATCCCAAACTTGCTGGCATTGAATGAGTTCACGATCAGAATAATGATCGGGATATACAAGAAGGCGTATACCACAGACATCAAGCTGAATTTAAAAATACGTCCCACGATTATTCCAGCTCCACTTTACGGTTGAGTAGCTTACCAGCACGATAGTAGGCATACAGCAAGACGGCCATGGACAAGGTGAGGGCAATGCTTGTCGCTGCACCAAATGGCCAGTCACGGGCATTCAGTACCTGGCTCTTAATCACGTTACCAATCAGCAGGTTTTTCGCGCCGCCCAGCAGATCGGAAATATAGAACATTCCCATTGCCGGCAGGAATACCAGCAGGCAGCCTGCAATCACGCCCGGCATTGTCAAAGGTGCGATGACTTTGATGAAGGTTTGAACTTTATTCGCGCCCAGATCCCGCGCCGCTTCAATATAGGTGTGATCCAGCTTTTCGATTGCAGAATACAGGGGCAACACCATGAAAGGTAACAGGATATAGACCAGGCCAACCATGACCGCATACTCTGTGTACATAATGCGAAGTGGCTTATCGATGATTCCGATAGCCATCAGGCTGCTGTTGAACACGCCCTGAGTTCCTAACATGAGCTTCAGGCCGTACGTTCGGATCAGCGAGTTTGTCCAAAAGGGGACAATGACCAGAAACAGCATGACAGGACGCCATTTCTGCGGCATTTTCGCAATGCAGTACGCAAACGGATAGCCCACCAGCAGGCAGAGAATTGTTGCCATGCCGGCCATGTAGAACGAATGCAGCATCACCTGTGCATACAGGGGATCAAACAAACGGACATAGTTTTCCAGCGTGAAGGTCAGATCAATCAGATTGGCATCGTCACGGGTCAGAAAACTGGTGCTGATAATCATCAGGTTCGGAATGAAAACGAACAGCAGTAGCCATCCGACAATCACCGAAATGATGATGTTTTGCAGATTAAGCTTTTTCGTCATCAGTCAGTACCACTTCCCAACTTTCAACCCAGGTGATCGCGACTTTCTGATCCAAGGAGTGGTCTACATCCGGATCATCTTCGTTAAAGAATTCACTGACCATGACCGATTTGCCGGTTTCGATTTCAACCACTGAATCCAGAGTCATCCCTTTATAGGTACGTTCACGAACGTGACCCATCAGGCCCCAGGATTCTTCGTTCTCGTTGATTTCTTCCAGGCGAATATCTTCCGGACGAAGCAAAACTTTCAGTGCATCGTCTTTGTTGACGCTCAGGTCACAATGAATCACGGCTTCACGACCTTCGACGGTTGCTTTGATGCGCTTCTCATCAATACGCTCAATGACCGTTGCATCAAAGACGTTAATTTCACCGATGAAGCGGGCAACAAACAGGTTGCTCGGCTCTTCATAGATTTCACGGGGAGTGCCGTCTTGTTCGATCTTACCGTCACGCATCACAATAATGCGGTCAGACATCGACAGGGCTTCTTCCTGATCGTGAGTCACGAAAATGAAGGTGATTCCCAAACGACGCTGAAGTTGTTTCAGTTCCAGCTGCATCTGTTTCCGGAGTTTATAATCCAGAGCAGAAAGCGATTCATCCAGCAGCAGTACCTTCGGCTTATTGACCACAGCACGGGCGATAGCAACCCGCTGTTGTTGTCCGCCAGATAACTGATGCGGTTTACGCGGGGCAAATTGATCCAGCTGGACCATCTGCAACGCTTCCATCACACGTGGCTTGATGTCTTTTTCAGGTACTTTCTGCATCCGCAGGCCAAATGCAACGTTGTCAAACACAGTCATATGTGGAAACAGGGCGTAACTCTGAAATACCGTGTTGACATGACGCTGTTCGGCTTGAACCTGTGTCACATCTTGTCCTGCAATCAGAATCTGGCCCTCGTCAGCATCTTCGAAGCCTGCAATCAGACGCAGGACCGTGGTTTTTCCACAGCCGGATGGTCCAAGAATAGTTAAGAACTCGCCGTCGTTAACATTGAGATTTAACCCGGTAATAATTTGTTTACCGTCAAAGCTCTTACTGAGCTCTTTCAGTTGAATAACCGATTCTTTGGATGTGATGTTTGTGTTCAACTCTACCTTGTCTCCACATCATTTCATGCAACTACATGCAGCATAAATAAGGTCTATTTCAGGAGGCGGATAATAGTCTTCCACCGGTTGAATTCAAAGTTTTTTTTGACCCATGAACATGACTTTTTTGCCAATTGATTTTGCGAAAGGTTTTTGAATGTTTCTGAACAAAATCTGTCGGTTTTCCAGCTTTATCATGCAGCTTTTAGATTGCAATCTGACGACTGGGCCCAGTGTTAATCTGAACAAAACCCGAATCAAGACGATACTTTTGCGCTCATTTTGAGGTATTGAAGCATTTTTTAACCATCGCGCGATTTGTTTACCGAAAGGGGTAGCGTACAATCGACAGCACTGTTTTGAATTTACTGTGAATCTTATATCTGTATGAATAACAAAAGTCTTCAGGTTGGCGGCTCAATCGAAAAAGCAACATCTGGTACAGCAGATTTGCAGGCTATCGCTGTTCTTCAGGAAGCCTGGAAAGTGACTGCAAAGCACTTTCTGACATTTTTTCCCGCGATTGCAGGGTTGTTTCTGGCGCAGCTGGCACTGCTGCTGGTTGCGCTGAAAGTGCAACTGGGTAACCCGGGCATCTTCTTTGACGCTTTTATCACAGGTGAAGGCCTGACCCCGGATATTCTCGAAGCCGGATTTATGGCGAATTTCTGGTCTGATGTACTCAGCGCGCCATTATATGCCGGTGTCAGCCTGATGGCATTGAACCATGCGGTCGGTTTACCTACAAAACCGCGATATCTGGTGAAAGGTTTTCCTTTTGCTGTGGTGTCTGTTGTGACAATGCTGCTGACATCTTCGCTGCAGGGGATCGGTAGTGCGTTGTTCCCATTGATTGGCCTGTTCCTGACGATGGCTTTCAGCATGACGATCACTCTGGTATGCGAAAAGCGTGTGACACCAATGAAGGCGATTCAATATTCGGTTGTCGCCACATTCCGTAAAATTCTGCCGATGTCTGCCATTTTCCTGGCCGTACTGATCCTGTTTTTCCTTTCCTTTGCGACAGCAGGTATTGGTCTGATCTGGACAATTCCGTTTTTCTTTAATGTAAAAGCGATTGTGTACAGAAATCTGTTTGGTATCACTCTTCAGGTGACCACAGTGCGTAAAGGGGACAATGGCGACGACAACAATAACCAAGGAAAAGAAGAAGAGACGAAGGTATTCGACGCGTGATAAAAAATATAAAACAAACTGCCGTTGCAGGGTGCACGTTGGTGATTTTTGGCTGTGCTGAACCTGAAAAGCCAGCTGAAGAGACGAAACGAGTGACCCGGCCGGATTTCAACGTCATGGAAGACGTGACTCACAAGAAACAAACTTTTTTCAACTTTCTCCGTCCTGCAGTCTCGCAGGAAAATGCCAGAGTGAGCCAGGAACGCTCTTTCTTATTGGCAATTCAGGCTCAGTTTAAAGTGGGACAGGCAATTCAGGAAAACGACTTGGATGAAGCCCGGCAGCTTGGAGATGCTTACAAAGTTGAACTCACAGATGACAAAATTACCGAACAATGGCTGGATGAGATGCTGGTACGCGTCGATGAAATCCCGGAAACGCTTGTGTTGAGCCAGGCCGCCAACGAGTCCGGCTGGGGAACCTCCCGCTTCGCTAAAGAAGGCAACAATTATTTTGGACAATGGTGTTATACACCGGGTTGTGGCCTTGTACCGAGCGCAAGAAACGAAGGTGCAACTCATGAAGTCGCGGTGTTCTCCGATGCGCAGCAATCGGTTCACGCTTATTTCATGAATGTGAACCGTAATCGGGCTTATGCAGAACTGAGAGAAATCCGGGCTCAGGAAAGAGCTTCCGGCCACAAAATTACAGGACTGAAACTTGCGGAAGGCCTGCATCGTTACTCTGAGCGCGGGCAGGATTATGTTGATGAAATTCAGGGAATGATTCGGCATAACAGACAGTATTGGCAACAGGGCTGACCGATGGCTAAAAACACTTTTTTACTGGCAGCATGCGCTGCAGCATTACTCAGTGCTTCAACACAAACCTTGGCGCAGAATATTGAGATGCGCTACAGCAACCTTTTTGGCAAATTGAAGCACAATGTTGAATCTTCCCATCCTGATGTAAAGATCGCCCTTTATTTGATTGAACAGCAAACGGGTAAAACCTGTGTTGTCCATAAAGGCTGGATGCAGAAAGAAGAGCATTATGAGGAGCTTGTGATTCCCGCAGATAATGCCTTGGTGATTCCGCTGGATAACAATCTCCGTCAGGCGAATCCGGATGTCACATTTGTCATTGACGATGACATCGTCTGCGATCTGTCCATGCAAGTGATTGCGACCCACTCATTTGGAAAGTCTGTGACAAAGGCTGAGCTTGCTGGACTTCTGCCACAAATGGACACAATGCTGAGTGATCTTGGTGGTATGTTCTCTTCCTGGTTTATGCCAGAGGTCAGTGGTGTTGTCATGCATTTTGAGCAGACCCAATCAGGGCTGATTGAAGTTTCAGACAAGAGCACGATTGCGATTCAAGATGGTAAAGCTGTCGTTCACGTTAAAGATCTTCCTGAAAATGCTGTTTTAACCTTACCTTACCCTGCGGATAAGGTGACGCCTTGGCTGGCAAAATCCTCTTCCTAGTCAATTCAGGTCCGGGCTTGAGCGACTGTGCTTCGGGCCCGCCTTCCACAATTCTGCTGAGTTTCCCTTCTTCCCAATATGCGGATGAATGTCCATTCATAAACATTGTGCTATAATATGTCTATTAATAAGCATGGTGGGAGAGGATCATGAGTACGCATTCCGTTGCTGCCAATGAGCCGATTGAGAATGCGGGTAACAAAGTGCTACCCGTTGTCTTCAACATTCTGGACAAATGGGACTGTAATCAGAACCAACAGATGGCGTTGCTGGGTTTATCCAGTCGCTCAACACTGAATAAATACCGTTCAAATCCTGAGTCAGCCAAAGTCTCGAAGGATCTGCTGGAAAGAATGAGTTATCTGCTGAACATTCATAAATGTCTGAGAATTTTGTTCACCAGTGAAGACAGTGTCTATCGATGGGTTCAAAAGCCAAACAGTCACCCATTCTTCGCTGGCCGAAGTGCAATGGATGTGATGTCTCAGGGCCGGGTGGCAGACTTGTACGAAGTTGCATCGCGATTGAATGCCTGGCGAGGAGGACGATCCTGATATGCCGAATGATGACAATATTCAGCATTTTAATGATCAGGTCTGTTTCAGGCTGATCCCTTCAAAGTATCCTCCGATCAATCTATATGAAGATGTTGCCGATCCCGAACAATTAGAAGCCGTTTTTGCAGTTGAGGCTTTAACGAATCCCCGGTTATCTGAAGAGACGGGGGACTTTTCAAGGGTTCCGCCGAAAGAAAGGTTAGTCGGTATCCCGCACTGTAGTTTTGTGATGGCAGCTTTTACTCATGTGAACCCTGACGGTGGCCGGTTTAACACGTCTGATTTTGGTGCTTACTATGCGTCACGAGATGTGAATACCTCCATTAAGGAAACGATCTATCACATGGAACGAATTCTCGGATATACCCGGGAACCTGCACAAGATATCCAAATGCGGAGCATTCAGGCTTGGTTTACCGCCGATCTCACTGACCTGACAACACAGGTTCATTTGGATTCTAATTTGTACCACCCAACGCATTATGCCCATTCACAGGCGCTGGCTGTTTCATTGAAAGAAAATAAAAGCGATGGCGTTGTGTATGAATCTGTGCGTCATCGGGGGCATGATTGTTACGCACTTTATAAGCCAAATCTGGTCCATAAAGTCTGCCAGTCTGCACACTATGTCTATAAATGGAATGGTACTGCGATTAACACCGTGCTTGAAATGAGTATGGTCTGAAATGAAAAAGGGCCTCAACGGCCCTTTATTTCAGTGATTCAGCTCATTTAACCTTCAAGGTAACGGCTGACCAGATGTTCCTTGAAGTAATCCGGATTCAATGTTTCACCTGTCGCCTCTTTCAGGATGTCCTCGGTAGAGAGGAAGCTGGCTTTTTTCCAGATGTGTCGGTCCAGCCAATTGAAAATAGGTTGCAGGTTCCGTTCGCGGATCAGGTTATCAACATTCATCTCGCGGCGCATAGCGGCCATGAATTGCGCGGCATACATGGCACCAAGCGTGTAGGAAGGGAAGTAGCCAAAACTACCGTCTGTCCAGTGAATATCCTGCATGCAACCGTCGGTGAAGTTTCCTTTTGTTGACAGGCCTAGGTATTCCGTCATTTTCTTATCCCAAAGCTCAGGAATATCAGCGACTTCAATCTTGCCTTCCATCAAATCACGCTCAATTTCATAACGAAGAATAATATGGGCAGGATAGGTCACCTCATCGGCATCGACACGAATATAGCCCGGCTCAACGCGGGTATTGAAGAGTGCCATGTTTTCTGTGCTGAGGGCTTTATCGTTATTGCGGCCAAATACTTCACGCGCGAGAGGCGCCAGAATTTCGATAAAAGGCTTACAGCGGGAAAGCTGCATTTCGAAGAACAGGCTCTGAGATTCGTGAATTCCCATTGATCGTGCCTGGCCGACAGGGAAGTCCAGCCATTGCTCAGGCAGACCTTGCTCATAACGAGCATGTCCGGTTTCATGAATGACACCCATTAATGCACTGGTGAAGTCGTCTTCATCATAACGCGTCGTGATGCGAACATCAGTTGGCACACCGCCACAAAACGGGTGGGTGCTGACATCAAGGCGGCCATGCCTGAAGTCGAAACCAAGTTTGCCCATGATATCCAGACTAAGCGTCTTTTGCTGTTCAACCGGGAATGGGCCTTTTGGCACTAACACTTCGTCATGGCTTTGTTTTGTCCGGACATCCTGAATCAGAGAAGGTAACCAGGTTTTAACCTGGCCAAAAATCTGATCAATTTTGTCACAGGTCATTCCGGGTTCGTATAAATCCAGCATCGCGTCATAGCGGCTTAATCCTGTGGCTTCTGCCCGAATCTGCGCTTCTTCACGCGCAAGCTGAACCACTTTTTCCAGATTCTGGCTGAATTCATGCCAGTTGTTTTCTTTACGCTGAGAGCGCCACGCATGCTCACATTTTGAGCCGGCCAGAGATTTTTGCTCGACTAATGTTGCGGGAAGGACGTTGTCCATTTTCCACTGGCGCTTCATTTCTTTCAGGCTGATTTTTTGTTCAGCGGACAGAGACTCAGATTCAGCTTTTTCAAACCATTCACTCAGGTGAGGAGCGGTAGAGAGTTCATGGTGAATTAAAGCCAGCTCAGCCATGGCTTCTGAGCGCGCAGTGTTCCCGCCTTCAGGCATTTTTGCAGCTTGATCCCAGCTGCAGATTGAGGATAAATGATGAATTCTTGAGAGCTTCTTAGTGTGTTGCTCCAATTTTTGGTAATAAGTCATTTTTAATCCTTTATAGTGACTTGGCAGCGTGCAGGACTACTGCAGACTTTGAACCTTACTTGTCTGAAACGCGTCTAGCGATAAAGAACCCAGCCAAAGGCCACTTTGTTCAATCGATGAAATGATGTTCAGGGAAGAAACCCCTGGGTTTCGATCTGGTTCTTAACGATCTGCGCAGCGGGCGAACAGACGGCTTCAAATGATGACAAGTATCTAACGTACCTTAGTATGATACGGATAATACAACCATATACCAGTCCGTTTTTAACAAAAACTTTGGTGTTTTGTTAAATGTTTTCTACAAAATGCAGTGTGACTGACTGTAAATATAGATGCTGTAGCTATCATCTTTTAATTGAAGTATGGAATCTCAGAGAAACTGATGACTGCAGACATTAAAAAAGCCGCAGTGTCTGCGGCTCAGGGAGTACTTTGGGTTAATTGACCTGAAGGATATTCAGTTTTTCACCCGGATCAAATTCACTGACATCATCCGCAGCAGCGGGAGAGGCGGGCATTTCTTCTCGGTCAAATGCGATATCGCCACCGTTGATTGCACCTGAATCTTTGTCGATCGATTTGAAATCGAACAGATTAAAGTCTGCCAGATGTGATGGCACCACATTTTGCATGGCTGTAAACATGGTCTCTATCCGGCCCGGATAACGTTTATCCCAGTCACGCAGCATCTCTTTGATCACCTGACGCTGAAGATTCGGTTGTGAACCGCAAAGGTTACATGGAATGATTGGGAATTCCTTCATTTCCGAGTAACGTTCAATGTCTTTTTCACGGCAGTACGCTAAAGGACGGATCACAACGTGTTCGCCATTATCCGAAACCAGTTTGGGGGGCATACCTTTCATCTTGCCGCCGTAGAACATATTCAGGAACAGGGTTTCCAGCATGTCATCACGGTGGTGTCCAAGAGCAATCTTGGTTGCACCCAGCTCTTTGGCGGTGCGGTACAGAATTCCCCGGCGCAGACGTGAGCAAAGAGAGCAGGTTGTTTTCCCTTCAGGAACCTTCTCTTTCACAATGGAGTAGGTATCTTCATTGACAATCTTGTACTGAACACCAATTGACTCCAGGTACTCAGGCAGAATGTGCTCAGGGAAACCAGGTTGTTTCTGATCAAGGTTGACTGCGATCAATTCAAAACTAACAGGCGCACTGCGTTGCAAACTGCTCAACATTTCCAGCATGGTATAACTGTCTTTACCACCAGACAGGCAGACCATAATCCGATCGCCATCTTCGATCATGTTGAAATCAGCAATGGCCTGTCCGGTATTGCGGCGCAGTTTTTTCGCTAATTTGTCAAAACCATACTTCTGTGATTTTGTAAGCTCTTGATCTTGAATCATTGTTTCTCTCTTTCACACCAATAGTATTGCTTTCAACCTATTGGCGGTTATTTCACTGAGCGTGATGAACTGCTAAATCGACAGTTCGCCATCGTAAAAATGCATGCTTTCGAGGCGCAAGTCGGACTTGCTGGCCTTTAGCAAAAATTATGGCGGGTATGATACGGATTCCTGCGATGGATTCCAGTATGTTTTGCGTAAACGCGCAGAAGCCTATGATCTGAAAAAGTGTTTGTTTACACGACCAATCCCTGGGAAGACGAAGTTAAGCTGAGCGGGGTTTTCACCGTTAATGAAGAAATTATCAGGAGAACATGAAGATTGGTGACTATGCCGATTGGCATTTACTACAGGGTTTGTAATGAAATTTTTGCATTTTCAAGGTCCTGCTGACTAGACACGCCAAGCCAAACCAATTGCTCACCGTCTCCTTGAACAAATGTCTCTAACCGTTGTGGCTGTTCATCAGAAGGGGGCATCTGAATGACATATTGATCACCAGATTTCACTGTGCCCAGTGCAAGTATATTTACATTTGGGTGCTCAACCGGGTTGACGATATAAAGTACAATTTTCTGTTGCTGAATTTGAGCAATGACGGATTGGGTTTGTACGTTCTCCAGCGTTAACTGATACCAGTTCTGGCTTGTTTGAACATTGTATATTTTCCGTTTTGGCAGCGGGTACATTTTTCCGTCCGCGGGTAGTTCGGTTTTTGATAATTGAGTTAAGTTTTTAGGCATTTCGGTGCTCACCAGCCAACATTCCAGTGGTTCTCCATTGCCTTGTGATAAAGAGATTGAAAGGGTTGAAGTATCATCACCGGAAACAATAATTAAAGACGCGTTTCCTTGACGTTCTGTTGTGCCTGGAATGGTGAAAATCTCAGGTTGGTATTGATTGCTCCAAGTGACCGTTAATTCAATATCGTTATCGTTTTCTGAAGCGTTATAGACGACAACACAATATATATGATTTTTTAATAAAGAGGAGCAGGTTGCAGTTTGACTTTCCTGCAAATAAATGAGTCGTCCATCATCCCAATTGATAATGCTTTGACTTTTTTGCAGCGATTCAGAAGAAATAACAGGAAAGCTGGTAAGGAATGAAAAGCCCAAGCATACAATTCCAACCGTTGAAATCAGAAATTGACGCCTGGGCACATTCATTATAGCGGTTTGATTATGAGAAGGTTGCTTTGGTTTTTCCATTTCACGCAACCTCTCATTATTTTTTACAGATATTGAGCAACAATTGTTGAGTCAGATGAGTTTTGCTGACTATCAGCATTCATCCATACTTTTTGTCTGCCATTACCCTGGTCATCATAAGTAATTGTTTGTGGTTGTCCTTTAGGTTTTACGATTTCGTAGCTTGAACCTTCAGCAACTGTACCGGTTGGCACAATCACATTACCGGGATCACCCACAGGGTTATTGATAAATACTTTCGCTTGGTTTTCGGTGAATTGAACTGAAATGAACTGATTTTGCGGACTATTAATCGTCAGCTGGTACCAGCGGCTTTCAGGCACTGCGTAGTAACGATCACGGCTGCCATACGAACGAGTCTCACCATTGAAAGGTAATTGCATGTTTTCGATACCAGAAGTGTTTGTTGGCATACCAACACTACCGATCCATGCATCAACTTTCGCTCCTGACTGTTGACTGGTGATTGAGATAGAAACTGTTTGTGTATCGGTACCTGAGATCAATGCCAGAGCAGCTAAGCCATTGTTGCCTGTGGTTCCGGGTACAGTGACAGTTTTTGGTGGGAAGCCATTACCGATATTGACGTTTACCGGAATATCCTGATCCTCTCCAGCTGCATTATATAAAAATACAGCATAAAGCTGACCGCTTTTCAGTGCTTCACATGTTGCTGTGTCGCCTTTTGTTAAGGCAATGCTACGACCGTCATTCCAAACTATAGTACTCATTGTTATTTCCTCAATTAAATAGATTCAAATTATTAACGAGCACCATTTGAACTTTATCAGTTCAATACATCAGGTTCTGGTACTTTAGTTCAACTTAAACACCATGGCAAATTAATGTTTTAAGGTGGTTAATATCCGTGTGAATTACAGATTCTGTTTTCGGTTGATGAATGATTTTCTGGTTTTTCTTATTGAATAATCTGTTTTTATAAATAAAGGTTTACATCACGTTTTCAATGAAATTAAGATGATTATTCAAAACCAATACAGATGGTTGATTTATATGTAATTTTTAGAGGTGGCTTGTGATATTTCATTTTAACCTGTTGTTTTTATGAGCATGTGTTTGAATCTATGATTTTTCATATATTTTGCTATAGATCTTTTTTTGATGAATTTAAATTGCTTTGATGAGGGTGTAAGTATCATGACTGTGCTGGTTTTATGGGAAGGATTAATATCAATAATGAATCTCGTTGAATTACAGAGGTTGTTGTTTTCTCTTATTTAGTTTCTATTGGTATCTACGCAGGAATAAACCATGAATGTCGCTGGATAGGAGTAAGATGATGATACGATACATATTCATCGAACTGACAGCCCGGCATTTAGTCCGGGCGTCTGATCATCATTGCAGCTATTGAAATGCTAGCGCCCGCTTGACTGATTCGGGTCTAATGGACTGATATAGCCGTCGGGTTTGAGTGCCAGTAAGTCGCAATTGAGGCTGTCAATCGTGTGCTCAGCTGTATTGCCAATGAACACAGCAGAAAGACCGGTTCGACCGGTTGTTCCCAAAATCACGAGTTCTGCATCTAACTCTTCTGCGACTTTTGGAATGACGTCTTCAGGTAAGCCTTCGACGACATGGGTTTTATCTTCTTCAATTCCATGCTGTTGTCTGAGGGCTTTCATTGTGGTGAGGTGGTGACCTCGGACCGCATCAGTATAGGTTGCCGGATCAAACTCGGGGAGCTCAATGGTAATGTTCACAGGCGTCGCAGGGTATGCATTGACCAGATTGACCTCTGCACAAAGCAGTTCAGCCAAAGATTTCGCTTCATGTATGATCTTTTCGTTCAGGGCATCATGGGTGTCGTTTTCCGCTGCCAGATTCACACAGGCCAGGATTTTCCCGTTCTCAGGCCAGCTGTGTTCTTTCACAAGAAGCACAGGGCAGGGGCATTTGCGTAATAAGTGCCAGTCAGTCGGTGTAAATATTACGGAACCAATTTTATCGTGCTGATGCGTCGCTTTAATCAGCAAATCATGATGCTGACTGTAGACTTCCGCGATAATTGCCTCGTAGGGTCTGTTATGCCAGACAACAATAATATCAATGTCCAAACCTGTACTGGTATGAGGGCGAACGATGTCTTTTAGCCACTCTTCTCTTTGTTGAACAACGCCTCGACGCATTGCCTGTCGCTCTTCCGAAGAGAGCATCGATGTCATTTCGTATGAAAAATCGTAGATAGCGAGAAAAACGGTGATGCGGGCGTTGTCGGCTTTCTCAGCAAGATGTATGGCACGTGATAAGGCTGGTTGATGATCCTGAAGTGGATCCGCCACCACAAGGATATTCTTGTATACGTTCATAACTGCCCCCTTCTTCAACAGAATAGCAATCGACCTGACCTGAAAAACTGTTTTTATTCAGATTAGTATATTCACTGTAATGGATTGCTGCGAATTAGTGGAGCGGTTTGGAAGGGAATTGGAGAAAAAATTGATGGGCATCAAGCCCATCAATTTATAGAAAAATCATTTACACAAATTGGCACCGGCGAGTTCGGCTAACTGCTCGCGGTCAAGTATCGTAATGTACTTACCTTTAACACCAATAATATCGGCTTTCTGGAATCGTCCCAGCAGGCGGCTGATTGTCTCAACCGTCAGGCCCAGGTAATTACCGATATCACCCCGCGTCATGGTTAAACGGAACTCGCGGGCGGAGAAGCCTCGCTCAGAGAAGCGGCAAGACAGATCGTAGAGGAAAGCTGCAAGACGTTCTTCTGCATTTTTCTTAGAAAGAAGCAGAATCATGTTTTGGTCACTTTTAATCTCACTGCTCATCAGACGCATGATTTGTTGTCTGAGCTTAGGCATCTGGCCGGCGAGATCATCCAGGATTTCAAAAGGAATTTCACAGACCATGGATGTTTCAAGCGATTGCGCAAAACTCTGATGCTTATTGTTGTTAATTGCATCAAAGCCCACGAGATCACCTGCAAGATGGAAAGCAGTAATCTGTTCATCACCTTGTTCTGTGATTGTGTAAGTTTTGATTGTGCCTGAACGGATCGCATACAGCGATTTAAGTTCATCCCCGGCTTTGAACAGTTCCTGTCCCTTCTGAATTGGCTTCTTACGCTCAATGATGCTGTCGAGTTGATCAAGCTCAGTGTCATTGAGTGTGAAGGGAATACATAATTGGCTGATACTACAATCCTGGCAATGGATTGCACATCCACCAGACTGCACACGTTTTGTAGGGATTTTATCTGAATTCATAAACTGTGGCCTAACCAAGTTCGGATACTGGACTCACTTTAACATACTCTTATTCACGATGACGAGTATAAAACATCACGAAAACTGTGTGATTGCTACATAACCTGTGTGAATTCCATAGCTCATTAATATAAACGCACTGGTTTTTTTAAATATATGATTCGACAGCCAATGGTTGAGCCTTTCCGCCATGGCGCCAACCAGTAGCATTGCGGGCAGGGTTCCCAGTCCGAATGCCAGCATAACCATCGCACCCGAAACGGCATTCCCGGCGACAGCTGCCCAACTGAGGGTCGAATAAACCAAACCACAGGGGAGCCAGCCCCAAATGAGACCAAATGGAAAAGCAGCAATGGGGGATTTCAGCGGCAACATCGATTTCGCAAAAGGTGAAATGCGACGCCACAGCGATTGCCCTAAAAATTCGATTTTAGTTATGCCTTGCCACCATTGGCCAATATAAAGCGCCAGCAGGATCATCATCAGAGCCGCGCACAGACGCAGATAGAGAAGGGCGGAGCTGATACCACTGAACGATGCCATGCCAGCGACGGCGCCGCCAATGAGCGCACCTGCGGTCGCATAAGAAGCCAGACGACCAGCGTTATACAACAACAGGAAAGGAAAGCGCTGGCCTTGTTGCTGACCTGGCATACCAAGCGTGATGGCAGCAGCAATACCGCCGCACATGCCAAGACAATGGCCTGCACCCAGCAGGCCAATCGCAAAAGCGGCAAAGAAATCTGTTGTCACTGTTTTTTCTCTGCTTCAGACGCTTTGGAAAGATGATCAGGCTTTGAATTGTCATCATTTTCATCAAACAGAATGTCATACCCCTGTCTTTCGAGGTCTTCAAACTGTTCTGATTTCACTGCCCAGATAAACACAGCAACCGCAATACAGACGAAAATGATTGCAATTGGAATCAGCAGATAAAGGCTAGCCATCTTCTTTTAATAACCTCAGTGAATTGGACACAACAATGATGGAACTGGCCGACATGCCCAAAACCGCAATGTAAGGGGCAACCAGACCTGCAACCGCCAGGGGTAGAATAACAAGGTTATAGCCTAACGCCCATGACAGATTCTCGCGTATGATCTTGCGTGTTTTCATCGCAAGTTTGCGTGCTTCCAGTATCCGGCTGAGGTGGTCTCCTAAGAGCACCATGTCTGCAGACGATTTTGCAATGTCAGTACCGCTGCCCATCGCCAGTGACAAATGCGCTCCAGCCAACACAGGCGCATCATTGACACCATCACCAATCATCAGAGTAATCTGATGCTTATCCAGTTCCTGCAGATAATTCAGTTTGCCTTGTGGTGTCGCCCCGCTTACCAGCTTATCGACAGCGAGTTGTTCAGCGACGCGTGTAGCGTTGTCTGAATGATCACCTGTCAGCATGGTGACCTGAATTCCTTCCGACTGAAAGGCACTGATTAATGCTTTACTGTCAGGGCGAATCGGATCATCCAGTTTGAAAGCGGCGATTGCCTGTCCATCACAAGTCAGCCAGACCTGAAAATCCTCTTCGTTTGGCATCTGGGCTTGATTAAAAAGCGCAAATGATGCTTTACCAATTCGCCACTCCTGGCCATTGCGATATCCTTTCAGCCCAAAACCGACTTCATTGATCACCTCATCAAACGAAAAATCGGAGTTTCGGTGAGATGAAAATGCTCTGGCAATCGGGTGATTCGCAAAGCGTTCAAGTTCGGCTGAGATTGAAAGAACTTCAGCTTCACTCTGGTGAGAGAAACACGCCGTTGTTACAATTCGGACATTGCCTTCTGTGAGGGTCCCGGTTTTATCAATCACAAGCTGATTGATATTACATAAGGTTTCCAGAACATGGCCGCGTCTTAACAAAATACCGAGACGTCCAATACGGGACGTTGCACACGTCAGCGCTGTCGGTGTTGCCAGCGATAAGGCACAAGGGCAGGTGGCGACCAAAACAGCCAGTGTAATCCAAAGGGCATCGTCGGGCCTGGTCTGATGCCAGTATAGCCAGGTGCCGGCTGCAATCATCAGAATTGTGGCGACAAAATATCGCGCGACAACATCGGCTAATTCAGCAATCTTGGGTTTTGATGCCTGAGCTTCGTCCTGGAGGCGAATGATATACGAGATCAGAGAATGCTGGCGATCCTGGGTCACTTGAATATTCAGGTTGCCATCACCATTTATCGTACCTGCGTAGACATCTTCACCACTGATTCTGCGAACAGGTAATGGCTCGCCTGTCAGCATGGATTCATCAATCACGCTGCTTCCTGAAACAATCACGCCGTCTGCAGGTAGGCTCTCTCCGGGCAGAATGGTGACAACGTCACCTACTTTCAGACTTTTTGCTGCAATCTGACTGCCATCGGCGAGATTGGCCATGGCCGGGATAAGTTTGAGCAGATTCGCACTGGCAGCAGCAGCTTTACGCCTTGCTCGCATTTCCAGGTAACGCCCAATCAATAAGAAGAAAGTGAACATCGAAATAGATTCAAAGAAGACTTCACCTTTCTCTGTGACTGTTGCATAAAAACTGGCTACGTAAGCAAAAATCAGAGCGATAGAGACGGGAACGTCCATACCCAGTGCTCTGGCTCTCAGATTCCGCCAGGCATTGAGATAAAAGGGTAATGCGGAATAGAGCAGGACAGGGGTTGCAAATAAAAGGCTTACCCAGCGGAAATAATTTCTGAAGCTTTCATCAAGATCACCGAAAACTTCAAAGTACAGCGCTACCGCCAGCATCATGACTTGCATCGTTGCCAGACCAGCAATGCCCAGCCGGTACAGGTAGTTCTTCATTGTCTGATGGTAATGCTGTTCCTGATTATCAGCTTCAAAAGGAGCCGCTTTGTACCCGAGACGATGTATCGCAGATAAGAGTTGGCTGAGTTTTGCTTGAGCAGGATCCCAACTGAGCAAGGCACGATGCGTCGTTGTGTTTACCCGAATATTGAGCACCCCATGTTCACGTTTGAGCTGCTTTTCAATCAACCATGCACAGGCCGCGCAAGAGACACCTTCGAGTGACAATGTCACTTCGTTTGCATTCTCACTGGATCGGACAAAATCCTGCTGAATATCTTCGTTATCGTAGAGAGACAAAGATTGTAGTTGTTGAGGCACCAAATCGGCTTTATCTGCTGTGACTGTACGATACTCGTAATAAGATGTTAAACCACTATCGACGATAGTCTGTGCAACAGCTTCGCATCCCGGGCAGCACATACTTCGTGCCTCTCCCAGGATCTCGACATTCAAATGAGTATCTTGTGGAACCGGATCACCACAGTGGTAGCAAGATTCACTCATCTTTGCTTCTGTCCATAAAGTGGAATCGGGTCAGATGAGGGGAGATTCAAACGACCATTCAGCATCCAGTCGCCTTTGAAAGGCTCAACTTCAACAAACCAGGGACCGTCAATTGACTCCGGAGCGGAGAAACGATAATTCCCTTGCATATCCGGGCTGATCATTTGAGTGAAGTCTTTTTCAGCCAGCGTTCGGTGCGTAAACATCACACGTAAAGTCGGGAAGGACTTCAATTCACCCTTGTTCAGACGGAGAACGATATCGGTGTCGCTCACGCTGATATTCGCCTGGATTTTCAGAGCGTCAGAAACACGAAGTCGGGAAAAGTCCTGATTGATTCCTTTTCCTTTCTTGTAATAATCCTCAGCAACTAAATCGACCTTGTTCTGCGAGAAGACATACAGTGCCGTCATACTGTAGACGACAGAGATGGTTGGGATCGCAATTATGAACCAAGGCCAAAACTGCTTATACCATGGTTTTTGCATTGTGAATCCTTTATCGAATCTATAAAAAGAGCCCCTGATTTTAGCAGGGGCTCAGTGGCATATCTTCAGTGAAATTGTCAGCAAACGTCAACAATCAACTGATTCGTAACAGAAATATGAATTACTGTTCGCTGTTGCTCAGACCCCAGACATATGCAGAGATAAGCTGGATTTTTTCTTCACCCAGAATATGCTCCCATGCTGGCATAACACCTTGACGACCGTGAGTGATCGTCTCAACAACCGCACGACGTGAACCGCCAAACAGCCAGGTGTTATCTGTCAGGTCAGGTGCACCGAAAGCCGGGTTACCTTTACCGTCAGTACCATGGCAGGCAGCACAGACAACAAAGCGTTGTTTACCTGCAGCAGCTTCTTTGGCATTTACTTTACGTCCAGACAGGCTCAGAACATAGCTGGCTACTTCTTGTACACCGTCTTCACCTAAAGTGTCAATCCACGCAGGCATTGCACCTTGACGGCCATGCATGATGGTTGTCTTGATCGTCTCAGGTTCACCACCGTACAGCCAGTCGTTGTCTGTCAGATTCGGGAATCCTTGCTGACCACGAGCATCAGAGCCATGGCACTGAGCACAGTTCTGCAGGAACAGACGCTGGCCAACACGACGGGCTTCTGAATCTGCTGCAATCGCTTCGATTGGACGAAGATGATTACCAGACTCATCATAAGCCAGTGTCTTAAACAGCTCACCGTAGGATTGCTCAGCATCACCCAGCTCTTTGGCATACTGGTTCAGTTCTTGTTGTTGCTGGGCGTTTGCAATAGAAGCTTTTGACTCAGCGACAGTACGAACTGTTTGATCTGAACTCTGCCAACCAAACAAACCTTTGAAATTACCTAAGCCCGGATAAAGCGCCAGATAAACCAGTGAGAAAATGATGGTCCCCCAAAACATGTAAGACCACCACTTAGGCAGTGGGTTGTTAATTTCACGAATACCATCGTATTCGTGTCCCATGTCTTCACCTTCTTCTACACCCATTTTGTCGCGGCTACACCAGATCAGAAGACCTGCCATCGCGGCTAAGGTGCCAAGCGTGATGACTGAGACCCATATACTCCAAAACGTAGACATTCTTATTTGCTCCTGTCTTTTTCACGCGTGGCCATATCCAGTTCTTCGTCGGCAAACACAAGGTTTGCAGCTTCGTCGAATTGAGATTTACGGCGTTTACTGTAGGCCCAAAGGACAATACCAATAAAGCTAGCGAACAGGATGACTGTCCAAATGCTATGAATGGTTCCAATATCCATGGTGCCTCCTTATTTCATCGCGTGACCTAACGACTGAAGGTAAGCAATAAGTGCGTCCATTTCAGTCTTGCCTTTCACATCATCACCAGCTTTTGCGATTTGCTCATCAGTGTAGGGAACACCGAACTTATCACGGAATAATGCCAGCTTTTTAGAGGTGATTTTTCCATCTAACGTGTTCGTTTCCAGCCAAGGGAAACCAGGCATGTTAGATTCAGGAACGACATCGCGTGGGTTACGAAGGTGGACTCGATGCCATTCATCTGAATAACGACCACCAACACGCGCCAGGTCAGGACCTGTACGTTTTGAACCCCACAGGAATGGGTGTTCCCAAACACTTTCACCGGCAACGGAATAATGGCCGTAACGTTCTGTTTCTGAACGGAACGGACGAACCATCTGGCTGTGACATACGGTACAACCTTCACGGATGTAAATATCACGGCCTTCCATTTCCAGGGCGGTATATGGGCGCAGGTTTTCAACAGGCTCAGTGGTTTGCTCCTGATAAATCAGCGGTGTGATTTCAACCAGGGCACCAAAGCTGATTGCAATGACAATCAGAATGGCCAGCAAACCAGCATTTTTTTCTACAAGTTCGTGACGAAAGCTCATCTGTTGTACTCCTTAAGCTGGTTGCTCTACGGCTTTCAGGCTGTCTTTGGGTGCGACAATCGTCTTATATGCGTTGTAAGCCATTAAGAGCATGCCTGTTACAAAGACCAAACCACCGCAGAAACGCACGAAGTAGAACGGATAAGATGCTTGTAGGGCTTCAACAAAGCTATAAGTCAACGTACCGTCAGTATTCACCGCACGCCACATCAGACCTTGCATCACACCAGAGATCCACATTGCAACGATGTACAGAACTGTACCAATAGTTGCCAGCCAGAAATGCACGTTAATCAGTTTGATTGAGTACATACGTTCTTGGCCAAAGAGTTTTGGAATCAGGTGATAAACCGAACCAATGGAAACCATTGCAACCCAGCCTAATGCACCGGAGTGTACATGGCCGATTGTCCAGTCGGTATAGTGGGACAGGGCGTTGACTGTCTTAATTGCCATCATTGGGCCTTCGAAGGTTGACATGCCGTAGAACGACAGAGAAACAACCAGGAAGCGCAGGATTGGGTCATAACGCAGTTTATGCCATGCGCCTGACAGCGTCATGATACCGTTGATCATACCACCCCAGGATGGTGCAAACAGTACCAGAGACATCACCATACCCAGAGACTGAGTCCAGTCTGGCAAAGCGGTGTAGTGCAGGTGGTGAGGGCCTGCCCAGATGTACAGAGAAATCAGTGCCCAGAAGTGCACGATAGACAAGCGGTAGGAATAAACAGGACGACCAGCTTGCTTAGGAACGAAGTAGTACATCATTCCCAGGAAGCCGGCAGTAAGGAGGAAACCTACTGCGTTGTGACCGTACCACCACTGAACCATGGCATCGACAGCACCAGAGTAAACCGAGTATGACTTCGTCATAGAGACCGGAATTGCCATACTATTTACAATGTGCAGCACAGCCACTGTCAGGATGAAGGCACCGAAGAACCAGTTTGCCACATAAATGTGGGAGGTCTTTCGTTTAATCATGGTCCCGAAGAATACGACAGCGTAAGCAACCCATACGACAGCAATCAGCACATCGATTGGCCACTCCAGCTCAGCATATTCTTTACTGGTTGTGAATCCCATTGGCAGCGAAATCGCTGCTGACAGGATGACGGCTTGCCAGCCCCAGAAGGTAAACGACGCTAACTTGCCACCAAACAACGTGGTTTGACATGTACGTTGAACGACATAATAGGATGTCGCGAACAGCGCACTGGTACCGAATGCGAAAATCACTGCATTGGTATGCAGCGGACGCAGACGGCTGTATGTCAACCAAGGGGTGTCAAAGTTAAGTGCCGGCCATACCAACTGAGCGGCAATAAATACACCAACGCTCATTCCGACAATTCCCCACAGTATGGTGGCTATAGTGAATTGACGAACGACCGTATAGTTGTAGTTTTGATCAAGCTGCTTTACTTGGCTCATGTTGCATGCTTCCACTAAAAATTTTCAACTACACTCTTGTTTCTTTGCGAACAACTTCATTTCGCAATGCCACCCAAAGCTTAGCTATATGCTGTGTTGTTTTTATAACCAATTCGACACAGAAATTGCTATTTTGTTGTAAAAGTGGCATTTTCAGCACGCATAATACTTGAGATGAGAAATGAATGACAGTGCGATGGCAACGCACTTGTTATCGCTCACTATTTTTATGTGAAAAGTTTGAACTCTGTAACATGGGAAATGTATACAATCATGGCAGCTCAAAAATTAACAAAAGCCCGACTGATTCAAATTCTGGTCTTACTTGCTGTGCTGATCACAGCATTTGTATGGAGAACAATTACATATAAAGAGGTGAGGCCTGCAGAGGAAGTCTCTGTTTTGTGCCAAAAGGAGTCGGGAGAATGTGTTGAAGATATATCAAAAAGGAAGATGGAAATTCGCTTAATTCAGCTTCCTGAAAAAGGGGGGAATCAATACCAGTTGCAGTTGCCTTTGGACTTTGTTGTGTCTCATGCGGTGCTGATTTCCCCCGCAAATGTCACTCAGGCAGAGACTATTGTTTTAAATGTTACTAAGTATTTCATACAAGGTAACTTTTCTCTGCCTGAAAGCTCTGCGATGACCTCAGGATGGAAAGTCAGAATTGAGTCTGACGAAGGTGTTTATATATTGATTTTTTAGATCAAAATAATTCATATTAAACATGTAGATATGATTATTTTAATCAACTTTTCATGATTTGATTTCTGATGATGAGTTTAAATGGCTTTTTTATCAAAAACTCGATTTGATACTTTAAAGACCTGACCATTCATGTGAGCAGTTTCTTTGCTAACTAAAAAACGTACCATAGCCGCGACATCACTAAATTGATTTGCATCAGTTTTATCATCGTTTTTACTGTTCAGAGAGTAACATGCAGCATGTACCCTGACATCTGGCGACAAACTGTTCGCCATCGACTCAGTCAGGCCGATCAAACCATGACTGCAGACGGAGAGTACTTCATTGTTCACTGCTGTGTCCTGCGGGGTAGGAACGACATGGACAATTACACCCTGGGTTGTTTTGAGTAAGGGGAAACACAGTCTGGCTGTAAATAGGGGGGCAGTTATCTGTTGATGTAAGGCCTGATTCCAGTCGAGCAGATCCAGCTCTGTGAACGAGATATCATGACCAGGCGGAGTCAGTGGCGGGTTATTTACTAATGCATCCAGTCGACCAAACTGCGACTGAATTTCTTGCACCACAGATTGAATGTCAGACTCTTTGTAGCAATCAGCCTTTCGGAACCGCACTCTCGGATCCTCTGCCACGAGGTCATAACCTGCATTTTCATCATTACTTAACGCGATGACAATCGACTGCGTCGCAGCGATCTCTTTACAGATACGTTTGCCTAACGCTGTTGTTCCTTCTGTTACGATGATTACTGGTTGCTTTGTCATGTCCGTATCTGCTCTGTGAAGAATTGCTACCTAGTAATAACGGTAGCTTGTCCGCAGACTTAAGAGATTTTTTAATAAAAATTCAATCGTCTGCTGATCCTCAAATTGAAACTGTCTATCATGAGGAAGATACACTAACAGCCGCGAATGAAGCATGGAAATCCTTACCAGTTACTCCACCTTGGGTGATACAGAGTCAGCAATTGGCGAAGCCGTTGAAAAACTCAAAGCCAGGCTGGTTCGTCCCAGCCTTCTGCTGGTTTACTTTTCCGGACATGAAGATGCCAATCTCATCAGGCAGCAGCTCGTTGCCGACTTCCCTGATACTCAGATCTTAGGGTGTTCATCCTGCCAGGGCATTTTGACAGAATTAGGATATTTTCCTGATACCGTGATTGGTCTTTGGGCCGTTTTTGATTTTAACGGCGCTTATGGCTCGGCATTGGTTTCCACACACCAAAGGCCAGGGCAAATGGCCCGGCAAGCCGTATTAAAAGCAATCCAAAACACGGGCCGTTTAGGCGAGCTGCCTTCAATGATTTTATTGCACGCCAGCCCTGGCGCAGAAGAAGAAGCGATCGAAGCAATCTCTCAGGAGTTCGGTACGCCGGTTCCCATTATCGGCGGCAGTGCAGCCGATGCAAATGTTGCAGGTCAATGGCAGCTTTTTACTCAGGACCATACCTCTTCTGAAGGGGTCGCAGTCAGTGTCTTCTATCCAACTTGCGAAGTCAGTTTTTCATTTCATTCCGGGTATGCGAAAACAGGGCTGTCTGCGGTTGCGACTAAGGTTGACGGCAGGGAACTGATCGAACTTGATCACCGGCCCGCTAAAGAAGTCTATGAGGAATGGATAGAGCATTCGTTAAACTACAACGAATCGATCATGTCTCTTTCAGCCTTGTACCCGTTGGGGCGGGTTGCCGGAATCTTACATGATTTACCTTATTTTAAACTGGCTCATCCCAATTCAGTTACTGAACGTGGCGGAATTACGTTATTTGCTTCTATAAAGGAAGGAGAACGTTTTTATCTGATGACGGGCACAGAAGACAATTTGGTAAATCGTGCTGGTCGTGATGTTGGCGGACTGGTAGAAAGTCATCACCAAATTGAGGCGATTGGTGGCATCAGTATTTATTGTGCAGGCTGTATGCTTCAGGTGAAGCCAAGAATGGCGCAGGTTGCTGAAAAAATGCGGCAGGCTATGTGTGACGCGCCATACATTTGTCCATTTACCTTCGGCGAGCAGGGGCAGTTTGTCGGTGGTGAGAATGAGCACGGCAATTTGATGATATCTAAAGTTTTATTTTACCGGGAATGAAAAGCATGACAGGGAAAGAAACAGAGACTTTACAGGAAACCCTGCTTGCATTGCTGAGAAGCCAGGAACGGGAAAAACAACTCAGAGACGAATACTCGGCAATTCTGGCTGGCATGTCTGCAATGGCTGGCGCAAATAATAAGCGTCAGGTATTTAACAGTCTGCTGGCCGTTTTGCGTAAGTATATTGGTTTTGAACACGCCCTGGTACTGACTCGGGAAGATGAATCCTCTCAACTTGAAGAGCTTGTTACGACCTGTGTTCATTTCGAAGGCTGCAACTGGGAAGTCAATCAAACCTTTATCCGGGCGATTAATGGTGAAAGTATCGCGCTGTTTGATCCTGCACAGGTTTCTGAATTCAAGAGGTTATCTAAAGATAAACTTGCCTTATGTCGTTCCGTTTTGATGACCGGCGTCAAAGTCAGCTCCGGAGACGCGTTACTCCTGTTTATTCATTCTGAACCAGGACAATTTGGTTCCGCCTGTAAACGGGTTCTCGCGCGTTTCAGACCGTTACTTGAGCGTGCCATCATTGATATCGATTACCGGGAAAGACTGCAAACTCTGGTCACGGTCAGAACACAAGAACTGCTACACAGCCAGCAACGATTCAAAGACTTTGCGAATACAGTTGGTGACTGGTTTTGGGAGATCGACACAGAATTTCGTTTTACCTACATTTCGGCTCCTGATCTGTCCAACCACGTGATTGATAAAAAAAGCCTTTTGGATTTATTTGATGACGACAAAGATTTTCAGACTAAGCTGCGGCACAAGCTGCTTAAAAATGAAGATTTTGAAGATCTTGAATGGCAGTTACCAGGCATTGAGGGTGGGGCATGGATTAGTTTCAGTGCCAGTCCATATTTCAATAAGCATGGTGAGTTAAGAGGCTACCGGGGTACGGCGAAAGACATTACCAACAAGAAGCAACGGCTGGTTGAGTTACAACAGGCCCGGCAACAAGCGGAATCAGCGAACGCAGCCAAGTCACAATTTCTGGCGATGATGAGCCATGAGATACGTACTCCGTTGAATGCGGTTCTTGGTTTGATGGATACACTGGCTGATTCAGGCCTCGATGCCAATCAATTGAAATGGATCAATCAGATGGAGCAGTCTGCCCAGCTTCTTCTGACTATTATTAATGACATTCTGGATTTGTCCCGTATTGAATCTGGTAAATTCGATTTATATCTGGAGCCGATGTCTGTTACGGATTGCGTCAGTCTTGTGGTTGAGCAGCTTGAAGATCAGGCCATGAAGAAAGATATCACTCTGAGTGTCAGTGTTGATCCAGCTGTGCCGGCAAGGATGCTTGGTGATAAAAACCGTGTCACCCAAGTCATGTTCAATTTGATCGGGAACGCCATTAAATTTACGGATCAGGGTTCAGTCAAAGTTGCTGTCGCAACAGAGAATAATGAAGTCACGGTAAAAGTGATTGATACGGGCATTGGTATTTCTGCAGAAGCACAGAAGAATCTGTTCAATCCATTTGTGCAAGCAGATGGCAGCATCACTCGGCGTTATGGCGGCACGGGTCTTGGTTTGGCAATTAGCCGGCATCTCATTGAGAAAATGCAGGGAAGAATTTCACTTCAAAGTCAGCTCGGGCAAGGAAGCTGCTTTACTGTTTTCTTGCCGATCACTGTGGTTGAAACACAGCAAGAAGAACAGACACTGAAGCCCAAAACCACTCAGAGTCGATCGCTTTCTATTTTGTTAGCCGAAGACAGCAAGACAAACCAGATGGTTGCAAAACTAATGCTCGAGAAGCGAGGACACAAAGTACAGGTTGCCGATCATGGCCAGATGGCTTTGGATATGGTTATGGCATCGCCAACGCAATTCGATTTGATTCTGATGGATATTTCCATGCCTGTTATGGATGGTATGGAAGCAACCCGAAAGCTCAGAGAAAAACAGTGCGAGCTTCCGATTATCGCTTTGACGGCAAACGCCATGCATTCTGATCAGGTCGAGTACCGGGAAGCTGGAATGGATGGATTTTTAGCAAAACCAATCCGCGTTCCGGAACTTGATAAAATGTTAAGTGAGTATGCTGAAATTGTCTCGGTGACAGAATAATTCTCATCTTTCCACAGACAAACGCTAGGCGTTTGTCTGTCAGGTTATTCCACTTAAGATTGAAGGACCAGGCAAACTAACATTTGCAGCAGAGCTTAAATCATAGTGTGAATTACCTATTTTATGGTAAATCCAATTATGGTTAAATTGCTGCTCAAACATGTCAGAACCAAGACCATCTGAGAATAGGAGTAGGCAGGATATAAAAAGTATAACTTCCTCCGGACACATCATTTAACATAATCTATGTTATGCGCACTGAGCGTGTAAGATCTAGTTAGAAGTGTCAGGTTTGAGCCAGATTGAAATGTCATGTTGTTCTAGCTTCAAAACACGCTTTCTTTAACCGTGTTTGGAGCCCGTGGATGCTATTAACCATGACTGATAATGAATTATTGAGAATCGAGCTTATCCAAGACATCTGTGACAAACGGCTCACCGGTGTTGAGGCTGCCGGTTTACTTAAACTGAGTCCGCGCCAAGTTTATCGTTTGGTCAAACGCTTCATTGAATTAGGTGCTGCTTACCAGCGTATATCCTAATTATGCTCCAAGGAATCCAAATGTATGACCAGGTAAATGTGTTAGATACGAATGACTGACAGTTTCAGAGCTTCATGGATTTATCGGGTTGGCTCACTTAGATGATGACCATTATTTCTGACCAGAGGCAATAATCTGATGTCTGTCCAAGCAAAGAATCAAACTCATTGATAAATGATTTCTCAGGAAATAACGCGATCATTTCCAATATTATCAGCATCAGCCAATACTGGACGGAACCTTACACAAAAAGTTACGCGGTAACCTAGCTAGCTTATACTTAAGCGATTTTTAATTTCACGAAGGACACGTTCAGGGTCAGATTGCCATAGCTGGAATGGTACCGGGAGTACTTGCAGTCCGGCGCGCTGGAAGGTTCTGTGAGTATTGAGGTCAAAGTATCCTTCAAAATCGCCACTGTAACCGATTAAATCGAGGCCTAGCGTGCTTTCTCCATGCTGACAAATCACGTCAATATTTTCTCCTGCAACAAAAGCGCCGACCCAATACTGAACCCCTGCCCGTTCCAGCGCTTGTTTGATCTGGTCAGTGAAATCACAAATAAATGATTCCGCGTTTTGCTGCGTCGTCGTAGCTTTATCGTTATGAGAAAAGCCAAGATACTGGCGGAGCAAATTCTGATGACTCAACACTTCGGGAATGAACGAATGAAAGATAACCTGTGACTTCCTTGCGCGAGTCACCATGACATTAAACATATCCTCCCGATTTAAGTATGCTGCAGCCCGAGCACTGTTTTCATCTACAGCCATCGACAGAATCATGATGTCACGCTCTTCACCTTGAAATCCATAAGGCGTTGAGACCCGCAGCGCATACCGTTGTATTACTTCATACGAAAACTCTTTCTCTACCGCTTTCTCAATAAAAGCAGCCTGTTCTCTGAACGGAGAGATGACTCCGATTTTTGGTGGGTACGCCGCGTTACGAAAAGCATCAAGATAAGATTGAATTAAAGTAATCACAGCTTCTTTTTCTGCTGAGTTACGCCCTGTTTTAGTACGTTGGCCTTCTGGCAAATAAATAAATTCTAATGCAGGTTGCTGTGAGCCCCCCGGGCGTGCCTGCATGATTTTCAGACGATTACCATAGAAGTATTGATTGCTGAATCTGATCAGATCGGCTTGGCTCCGGTAGTGCTCATCCAGAAACGTCACAGCACTTTGATTGGATAAACTGGCAGACACACAATCCAGCAGTGACTTATCACGATAAGCGAAGTTCTCTAACAAATGTTCTGGTAAGCCTTCTTCATGCCAGAATTTGTTCTGTTGGCCGCGAGAAAGAAAAGAAACATGACGGAGTTGCTTCACATCACCTGCAACAACCGCCCGCTTGGCACGATAAAGTGCCGGCAGCGCGCTTGCGATATCGCATTGGGTCGCTTCGTCAAAAATGACCACATCAAATAAGGATTCGTGCAACGGTAAAGACTGGCTCAATTCATCTACTGTAACCAGCCAAATCGGTAATGCTGTCGTTATCGTTGTAAAATCGGTATCCCTGAAACGTTCTTCCTGAGTCTTCGAGTTCCTTGCTTTCAATGCATCCCAGAACTGATGCATTGTCCTGCGCTGTGTCTGAAGCACATCAGCCAGTTGTTCATTCCTGATCCGGTTAATTTCTGACATCGTCAGGCTGTTGTAAACTTGTGTGGCACGTTGCAGTGTCTCTTGTGTTTCCCATAACGCACTTTCTCTAATAAAACGACTCAGAAAATTTGCTTTGAGTTTTTGTAACCAGGTTCCGGAGTTATGTCCGCTTGCGTAACGAGCAATCCATAAAGCTCGTGAAAACTCTTTTTCAGCCTTTGCGAGTTCAGCACCTGTCTGTTTCAGCTGCTGTGCAGAGTTATCATCATGTGACACCGTCACTCTTAGACCGGACAGCAGAATACTCTCCAGATACTGGCGCATCGTTTTATTAAAGGATGTGCTGTTAGCATGAACAAAGCCACCTTCAAGACCAAAACCATCCCGGAGTTTTTCCGCAATCACATCAATGGCCTGATCTGTTTTAGCTACGATTAAAACAGATTCACCATGCATCATACGGTCGATAGCCATCGCAGCAATGGTAAAACTTTTCCCAGTGCCTGGAGGTCCGGCCAGGATGCTTAAAGGTTGGTGCGCAGCATTTTTCAAGGCCTGTTGCTGAGGCAAACTCAACTGATATGGTAAATGGCATGCGTGAGATGTTGTTTTTCTTTGTTGCTTCTCACGATGGCTTTCTAAATGAAACAATTGCATTAATGGCTGAGAAAGCGATTGCCGTTGTTGCATCAGATTCAATTCATGTAAAACGCCCCGACTCCCTCGGCTTCTGTCTGCAAGAAAGAGTCCGCTGGCACACACCAGCTCAATGTTATCCGTGCCGGAAATTTTCATTGTCTCTGATGCGCATTCTAAAACCGGCCATCTGGCTAAACTTTCAAGGCGTTGTACCTGACAATGTGTCCCCAACCAGTGTCCGACTTGGGCAATATAAATGTCGGTCAGCGGAAACACTGGTTCTGGAAATGTATCAATCACCTGCGGATCAATCTCAGGGTTAAGTATTTGCCTCAGGAGCGCGTTGTTTAATCGAATGTCAGTCACATCAACCTGAACACATCTGTGTTCGGCATCATCAAGAACCAGTTCAGCCGGCAAATAAAGTAATGGCGAAAACAGCTGTCGTTGTGCAGCAATACCATTCGTAATATTTATCTGCCCTTTGATCATCAGACTACCGTAGATCAAACGCTTTTCTCTTCGATACAAATCGACCTGCTTCGCCATCTCTTCCGCAACTTTATCGACGACAGGTTGCCTGGGTAATTTACCGCTGAGCAGGTTTTCTTCTTCTCGAATCCATAGCCTTCGATCCTGCCGAATTTTTAAGACATTCGACAAAGAGAGATCATGACTGTCTTCACGATAACAGCGCCGATAATATTTCAAATAAGCGAGTGGAGAAGCCTGCATTGACAAGGTCACACCTGATACATTGAGTGATGATGGCTGAGTTTGAAACCATGTTTATGACAAACATACCATTTTACTGGGATGCCCCTCTCTTGGGTTGATAGATATCGTGAGGAATATCTAAACTTTCAGCAATCATTCAGTTCAGCAGAGATGTTCCCTGTTTAAGCTAGATAATGATGTAATTAATGTTTGTATCATTTTGTAATGTGAAATTGTTTATATTTTTGCTAAAAAATAAGTTATGGTGCATTAGATGCAATAAGTAATGCCTAAATTTCCTAGATTGTCGATGAAATCTTTTCTAGTATCTAAGTAAATAAAAACCCATAAAAAGAAAAGGATGGCTGTGGATGAAGAATGTGCTGATTATTGAAGATAACAAAGTGATGGCGCAGATTTTAGCACAACTTCTGAGAAACAGCGCCCAACCCAAAACGCTTCTTTATGCAGGTTCAACTAGCCAGGCCGAAGCCATCTTTGCTAAATCCAAACTGGTTGGTCATTCACTCGACTGTGTATTTCTTGACCTGAATCTTAACGTTCCCCTCGACGGCATTTCCCTGCTGACACAAATTAAACAGGACTTCCCTCATTTACCGGTGATCATTGTTACAGGAGAAAGTGAAATAGAGACCGTGAAAAAAGTGATATCCCATAAGCCTGACGGCTATATTGTAAAACCACTTTCAATGAAGAAACTGAACCAATGCCTAGAGAAAGTACATCAAAGTCGCCAAATGAGTGCTCAAGGCTAGCGGTTCAGTGTGAATGTCATTTATATTGTTAAATAGAAAACAAAGTTATAGTGCGCTAAGATAAAACAAAAAAAGGTCTGTTGGGTATTCAGACCTTAGATTCATTTCATGCGCGTTTATGCCCCATCTTTTTATTACTGTTTGTAAACGGGAACACGTTACGGATTTTCTGTTTTACTTTGGCCGGTACATCTCTGGAAAAAATCAACTTCGTCGTAAAACGGTTTTTATACACCTTGACTTTTCCATTAAAAGGCTCTCTATGAGCAATGTCTTTGCAGCTATTTAAAAAGCCAGCTGGGATATTCCCTTTCGTTTTGACCAACTCCCCTTGCTCAAAGGTTAACACCATCACCGGACGATCTTTAAAAACCAGGATAAGTACTGCGATTGCAAGTAAAAACACATATTCCATTGTTTCCATCCTCTAACAAACAGCGCCTGATATTAGGTATAGCGAATCAATCAAGCTGAAGCAATTTACTTAAGTCTTGTTTGATGTCCTGAACTTTTTTATTGGCTTCCAGCGACTTACTACTCTCACTCAGCAGATACTCAATCGTATCGGATAGCGTACAGTCTAGCTCTCTGGATTTATCAGACAGCTTTTCCCAAACCCGATAATCCAGATCAATCGATTTCTTCCGGGTGTGGACCTGTTCAGCATTGAAGTGACGTTTTCGTTTTGCACGAATCGCCTGCTTAATTTTGTTATCCAATGCCGGAGACATATGGTTTTGAATCCATTCCAGCACTTTTGTTGGCTCGTGTTCCAGCGCAAGGAAAGACTGCACAGCCGCTTCTGCTTCACTCGTGTCAATGTATCGAGTGATAGCTTCTCCTTCCTTATATTTCTTTGCGAGATAACCCCACTTCCAGCCAGCTTCCAGGTTTTCCAATTGCTGATATTTCATAATCCGCTGCTTATCTGAGTTTGTGAAAGACTACAATTAGTATAGAGTGACAGTGTAACCAAGTTGCCCATGAAGCACAATGATGCAATGAGTAACCTTTTGTTTTTTAGGCCCAGCTAACACAAATCCTGGCTGACCGTTTTCACCTGACCAGCAAAATCCAAACGTCTTCTATTATGCGGACAGCGATTCCTTTATACTGCTGTCTTTTTCACAGTAACGGAATTTACATCGAGATATGCAAGAAGAATCCTGGCGTACCATGCTTCCAGACTATTCGCAGTATGAATCAGTTCTGGCGCAATATGCACAACTCCCCCCTGCACCGACAGGCATTTTACAAGATCGCCTGTGCGATGCTGTACGCCGATTCACAGCAGTTACTATTCAACCCAGAGTTCTTCGGGTTACAGCTCCGGACAACAAAATTTACCGTGATTATGTGATTGATTTAATTCATCACTTCCACAGCGCACCTCAAACGTCAGCTGAAGAATCCTCCGTCATCATTGCAGGTGACAACGTCACTGAAATCAACTTATTTGGTGCAGTTTACCCGCCGCTTGAAGACGGAAAACTGACCAAACCTCAGGTCAAACACGGGTTACTTCATCAAGCCAACAACGGTTATCTGGTCCTCTCTGTGGCGAGTATCCTGGCGAATCCAAGCCTGTGGCCAAGATTAAAAGCCGTATTGATGAATGGTCAGCTTGAGTGGCAACCAGTAACTCAGAAGAAATTATACCCACTTCCTGCGCCAGAATCGCTGAATGTAAAACTCGTATTGATTGGTGACAGATACCTGATGGCTGAGCTTGAAAATGCTGAGCCTGATATTGCTTCCGGATTCAGTATGTACGGGGAATTCGAACAGGATATGCGCCTGGCGCAGGATAACCTGCCGGATTATCTGGGTTATCTGAAATCGATGATTCAAAAAGCAAAGCTTCCCGATATTGCAGACACCGAAGCACTGAAACTGCTGATGAGAACAGGTGCTCGCCATGAAGAAGATCAGAATCGCCTGCCCCTTTGCCCAATCTGGTATTTAAGTTTGCTTTGCGAAGCAGCCATCGAGTCCGAAGGCCAGTCAATTCATGCTGAGCACATTCAACGTTCGCTCAAAGCCAAAGAATATCGCAGCGCTTATTTGCCTGAACGGGCTATTGAAGATATTCATCATGGCCAGGTGATCATTGACTGCCAGGGCCAGGAAGTCGGCCAGGTGAACGGTTTAACCGTCGTTGAGATGCCAGGCCATCCAACAGCCTACGGTGAACCCGCCCGTATCTCTTGTGTCGTGCATTTCGGTGACGGCGATATTTCCGATGTCGAACGTAAAGCAGAGCTCGCCGGTAATATCCATGCCAAAGGGATGATGATCATGCAGGCATTTTTAAGTGCTGCTTTGAATTTGGACCAACCGCTGCCTTATGCTGCCTCGATTGTTTTTGAACAATCCTATAGTGAAGTAGATGGTGACAGCGCTTCTCTGGCGGAGCTTTGCGCATTGGTTTCAGCACTGTCTCAGCAACCGATCAATCAGCAAATTGCAGTTACCGGCGCCGTCGATCAGTTCGGACGTGTCCAGGCCGTGGGTGGCATTAATGAAAAAATCGAAGGTTTTTACAAGGTTTGTGCGTACCGCGGGTTAACTGGTCAGCAAGGTGTCATATTACCGAAAACAAACCTCAGTAATCTGTGTCTTTCCGATGAGGTACTGGAATCGATTCAGCAAGGTCGTTTCCATATCTGGGCTGTAGAGAGCGTGAACGACGCCCTGCCTCTGCTGACGGGTAAAGCTTTCAGTCGTGATGCAAGCAAAGAAGACGGTCAGGAAGACACGTTGCTGGACGTCATTGCAGATCGTATTGAGCATGTACATAGCGGACACAGTGATGACCGCGGCTGGCTGCCATTTTTCAGGAACTGGTTGGGCCACCACTGATCCGAGTTGTTATAGCGTACAGGTGTAAGCTAAATTGCCCCAATAATTTCAAAGAGAAATAAGCATCCAATGAAGAAGTGCAATTCTTATAACCGTGACGATCTCCTCGAATCTAGCCAGGGCAAACTGTTTGGTCCTGGCCGTCCTCAATTACCAGCACCAAACATGCTGATGATGGATCGGATTACCGAAATCACCGATCAAGGTGGTGAGTTTGGTAAAGGTCTGATTACTGCTGAACTGGATATCAATCCGGATCTTTGGTTTTTTGACTGCCACTTCCCTGGTGACCCAGTCATGCCTGGCTGCCTGGGCTTAGATGCAATGTGGCAGCTGGTAGGTTTCTTCCTGGGCTGGATTGGCGGCGAAGGTAAAGGCCGCGCACTGGGTGTGGGTGAAGTGAAATTTACCGGACAGATCCTGCCGACGGCTAAAAAAGTCACTTACGAAATTCAGATGAAGCGTGTCATCAACCGTAAATTGATCATGGGTGTTGCAGATGGCCGTGTATTGGTTGACGGTAAAGAAATTTATGTCGCCAAAGACCTGAAAGTTGGTCTGTTCCAGGACACTTCTAATTTCTGAGTCTGATTCAGTTATTTATCTTTCTAAAGCCGCATTCATGCGGCTTTTTTACGTTTCAGCATCCAGAAAAGGAAAAGCCCCTACTCCAAAGGGGCTCTGCATGGTTGTGGATATGAGGGTGAAAGACTATTATTTATTTCGCGCGGCCAGATTGCACCTCTTCTCTTGCATCACGCCAGCCACCTAGCCAATTCATACGGGCGTCCATTGTTTGATATGGACATGAATCACTGGAACGACCATTTAAACCAGCCTGATAGCCTCGAGATTGTGCGCGTTCCATACGATCCCGCTTTTGTCTCTTCATAGTTCGATCCTCATCCTTATTCATATTCATCATTACCATTACATAATGATGGAGCTTTTGTGACTCCACTTCTAAGGATTGGATATTTAGAGAAAGATATCAACCTTCATAAAAAATCAGGCTCACAACTTGTGAGCCTGATTAAAATTTAAACAAAGTTTGCAAGATTACTGTTTCCGGCGTAACCCAAAAAAAGCCAGAAGTGACAACGTCACCAGGCCAAGAGATCCACCTTTCCGGGTGACCTTCTCTTTTTCATCCAAACGTGCTTGTACTTTTGCATCCGTTTTTGGAACAAGCTGTACCGCGACCAAACGCTCTTCGCCTTCACACTTGGCATCTTTGCTGAGGCTTTGAAAACCGTTCTCGCATTTAAGTGCCGTTGCAGAAATCACTCCGGCATCATTGATCCCAGTCGCCTGCGCAATACGGAATTTATTGGCATTACCGCTAAGGACATCATCGTTCGTCAGATCATCAAGCAACCATGCGGACTTCGCTGGCAATGCATCAGTGACAATGTCATTACCAGCCAGATAAGTGAATGCGCGTTGACGACGTTGACGACCATTCACCTGGTTCACGGTTTCCGTATCAACCCACCCAACGATTTGGTCATTGTTATTAATCTCACTGGCAAAACCATTCGCACCTTTAAAAAATAAGCTGCTTACGGAAGAATCCAGCCAGGAGAACTTTTGTGTGTTGACGTCGTATACATACAATTTTTCAGCAAATGAACGCTCTTCTGAGCGTGCTGACTTCGCAACACCAATAACCTTGCCGTTTTCATTAATGTCCGTCGCGAGCGTATAGCGATAGACACGCTCATCCCCTGATTCAATATTCAGATTCGGGATATAGGATACTGCCCAGTCTTTAGCTGTTGGTGTTCCTGTGACGCCGTCTTTCAGCTTGTAGACAGCGGCGCGCATTGCATAATAGTCATTGCCGACAGAGTCGGTTGTATAACCCACCATCACAGGCTTTTGGTTCACTAAAGCAACAGCCCGAGCTGAAGCCTGGAAAGAACGGTTCTTATCATCCGGATCAAGTGCAGGACGGTTCGAAGCCCTTTCAGACAACAGCTGTGCCTCTGGATTCGTTGCGCTGCCGTCAACGTTCCAGAACACGGCATCATTCGCAAACACAACAAACTGACATGCCCAAGAGTTGAAGATCTGACTCGGGTCGGCACCATTCGTTTTACAATTCGTCAGATCGCTTCGACTCACAGACACATCATCTGGCACCTTCATGTTGTTATTCAGTTCAGAAGGCGAAAATGCTGCGCTGCCAACCACCAGCAGATTACCGCTGTTTTCAGGATATTCCACGGCATCCCAGGCTAACGTCTGGCCCATATTCTTCACCAGATCGTTTCCGGTGACAGGCAACAAAGACACCTGATTGCCATTAACATTCACGAAGCCACGCTTGTTAAACTGGCGTGCGTAGTGATTATTGTTGGCGAAATAGGCAGAGCTCGTGACACCAAGGGTAAAATCACCCAGTGTCGAGCTTCCTAACGCATTCACGGCAGCGTTCGTCGTGACATGATCACTGCTGTCCACCAGCGAACCCAGTGACGGTGTCACGCTAGAGTCATATCCAGCAGCCGTATTGGCAAAGGTCGTTACCCGTTCAAGGTTATCTGACCCATTATCAAGCAATGGTAAGGTATTCGCGTAATAGTTGTTCTGCCATGCAAACTGCTCACGACGTAAACCGCCAAAGCTTTCTCCGTTTTCCGGATTATCTGAATTGTAATCCTTGCCGAAGTAACGGATCTTCGCCCAGGTATCACATGTGTTGAAACCTAATGCTGAATTACAATACCTTTCCAGAGACCACTGATCGTTAATCTGCTGAAAGTTATCCAACTGGAATGGGACTTCATCACGAATATCGACACCATCACTGCCAAAACGGCTTTCACCGTAGAGTTTGTGATCCGTAGAAGCACAACTGGTTTCAAAACAGTTCACACCGCTTGCCGACGGTTCAATCCCCTGACCGTAAAACTGTACCTTCTCAGCCAGCGTACTCGTGTTTTTATCATAGTACTGCAGTGTCTCTACACCGCTCGCGTCACCCGTAATTTCGATGACATCATAAACCGCCGCTTGAGCCTGTGTAGCACTGGCGATGAACACCGCCAGTGCAGAAAACGTGAACGTCTTATGTCGCATTAGGATTCCTTTTGCATTGCTTCTAGCTCTTCCCAGCGCTCAAATGCTTCTTCAAGTGCCTGTTCAGCCTCAGCAAGGCGTGACAGCGTCACTTGAGTATCATCGGGTGCACTCTGGAAGAAGGCAGGATCATTAATTTTCTCCTGCAGACCGGCAATCTCATTTTCCAAATTTTCTAAACGAGCAGGCAGCTCTTCAAGTTCCTTCTGGAGCTTATAAGACAGTTTTTTACCCGGTTTCTCACGGTTTGCCTGCTGCCGCTGTTTGTTTTCAGCTTTTTTCTTTTCTGCCTCAATGGCTTCAGCCTGCGCTTTTGCTCTTTGAGATGCAGAATTTTCTCTCTGGGCCTGAGCATCATGGTAACCACCAACGTACTCATTAATGACACCCTGACCTTCAAAAATCCAGCTTGTGGTCACAGTATTATCAACAAACTGTCGATCGTGGCTGACTAAGAGCAAAGTGCCCTGATAATTGGCAAGAATATCTTCTAAAAGTTCCAGAGTTTCGATGTCCAAATCGTTTGTTGGTTCATCAAGCACCAGCAAATTATTTGGTTTGAGGAACAATTTAGCCAGCAGCAGCCTGTTTTTCTCACCTCCGGAAAGTGCCTTCACCGGTGTGCGGGCACGCTTGGGATGAAACAGGAAATCCTGCAAATAGCCCAGCGCATGCCGGCTACGACCGTTGACCACGACTTCCTGCTTACCCTCAGCCAGGTTATCCAGAACCGTCTTTTCCGGATCCAGAATTTCACGATACTGATCAAAATAAGCAACTTCGAGTTTCGTACCGCAGTGGAAATGTCCCTCTGTCGGCTGGAGTTCACCCAACAATAACTTGAGTAATGTACTCTTACCGCAACCATTCGGACCAATCAGTGCAATTCTGTCACCACGCATCACATTGAAACTGAAATCCTGGATAATTGGGTTTTCATCATAGCGATAACTGATGTTTTCAGCTTCGAAGACCACTTTTCCAGAACGGCGTGCTTCCTGGAGCTGCATATCAGCCTTACCCGTCACTTCGCGACGCTCGCTTCGCTCAACACGAAGCTGCTTCAGCGCGCGAACACGCCCCTCATTACGGGTACGACGGGCTTTAATCCCCTGACGTATCCAGGCTTCTTCCTGAGCCAGCTTTTTATCAAACTCAGCATTTTGTTCGCTCTCAACACGCAGCAGTTCTTCTTTCGCGTCCAAGTACTTATCGTAATCCCCAGGGAAAGAATTCAGCTGCCCCCGATCCAAATCCACAATCCGGGTCGACATGGAACGGATAAAGGCACGGTCATGCGAAATAAAGATAATGGAACCGCGGAAGTCTTTCAGAAACCCTTCCAGCCATTCAATCGTGGAGACGTCCAGGTGGTTCGTCGGCTCATCAAGCTGCAGGATATCAGGATCACTCACCAGAGCTCTCGCCAGTGCTGCTTTCCGTTGCCAACCACCCGACAAATCGGTCAGCAAAATTTCCGGTTTCAGCTCCAGATGTTCAAGCACCGACGTGATCTTATTATCGAACTGCCATGCATCTGCGTGATCCAGCTTCTCCTGCACCTTGGCCAGTCTTGCGAAGTTCGACTCACTTGGGTCCGTGGTAATACTGTCCAGCAGATGATGATATTCACGGAGCAGACCACCGACATCCGACAGCCCTTCCGCAACATAATCAAACACAGTGCCGTCTGCATCGCGTGGCGGATCCTGTTCGAGACGCGATACTTTCAGCTCGCTCATCCGCTGAATGCTTCCGTCATCCAGCAGCACATCACCGGCGATGACTTTCATCAGAGTAGATTTGCCGGCACCGTTCCGGCCAACCAGACACACCCGCTCATTCGGTTGCAGCAAAAACTCAGCGTTATCCAGCAGAGGATGATCGCCATAGGCCAGCTGCGCATTACTAATTTTAATTAACGCCATGACTCTTTAACCAATTAGTCAGTTGGCTGGCATCGAACGGCCAGCCAAGCTCAGAAACAGATCCATTCGCTTCAATGGACACCACAGGAATAGTGACACCGTAACGAGAAAACAGGCCGTCATCAAAAGCAATATCAACAACGTCAACCTGTCCGGCAACACCCGCCTCTGCAAGCAGCGCATAAGCCTGTGCGCAGAGGTGGCACCCTTCCGTACTGTAGAGGATGATAGGCAAGTAACAATCCTTAGTTCAATGTTATGGGCGGCTCAGAGGCCGCCTTCCTTATGCGTGATAATCCAGCAGTTATGAATGTGTTTATTCCGTGCAAAATCCTGAGGTAATGTCTCAGACGAAATATTCTTCGCTTGCAGGCCTAACGCCAGCAGCCCTGCTTCATCCATTTTGAAATGGCGCTTGTTGTTGGAGAAAACAATCTGGCCGCCCGGACGCAACATACGCTTCAGGTTCTCCATCAGCATGATGTGATCACGCTGAACATCAAAACTTTGCTTCATGCGCTTTGAGTTAGAGAACGTAGGCGGATCAATGAAGATCAGATCAAAAGTGTCATCCACTTCCTGCAGCCACTGCAGGCAGTCTGCCTGAATGTACTCATGCTGCTGACCCACCTGTCCGTTCAGCGCCATGTTTTCCTGAGCCCAGCGCAGATAGGTATTCGACATATCCACTGTCGTGGTCGATTTAGCCCCCCCACAAGCCGCATGGACGGTCGCTGAACCGGTATACGCAAACAGATTAAGGAAATCTTTGCCCTTGGCCATCTGACCTAAACGGCGGCGGGTGATTTTATGATCCAGGAACAGACCGGTATCAAGGTAATCAAAAAGATTGATCTGAAGTTTCACACCGTATTCATCGACGGTCATGTAACGGGCAGCACTGGACAGCTTCTGGTACTGACTTTTGCCTTTCTGACGCTCACGTACTTTCAGCACGACTTTATCGCTGTCTACACCAGTCACCTGAATCGTTGCACGCATGATATCCATTAGACGGCGACGGGCCTTTTCTTCAGGAACGGATTTCGGCGCCGCATATTCCTGAATCACGATATAGTCTTTGTATTTATCGACCGCAGCGTTGTATTCCGGCAAATCAGCATCATAGACGCGATAGCAATCCAGCTTTTCCTTCTTCGCCCATTTATCCAGCTTCGAGAGGTTTTTCTTTAAACGGTTCGCAAAATCCGGGGCAACCTGCTGCTCTACCAACTCACCTTCCTGAGCACCTTCCACCTGCTTCACACCACCAGCGGTGATCTTGTAGGTCTTCAGGACACAGTCCAGCGCACCATTGCGCAGTTTAAACTGTTTATCTGCGCGCATTCGCATACAGCTTAACAATTCGTTTGAAGATGAATAAATCGAGGCAGTGGAACCGGCAAATGCTAATTTCAGGCGATTACCCAGCTCGGTATAAAGTTCAATCAGCTCCGATGTCGTTCCCAGACGTTCACCATACGGTGGATTACACAAAATCACCCCGGTTTCGAAATCTTTCGGGCGAACCAGTTGCGCTGCATCACCGTATTCAAAATCCATCAGCTCAACTACACCTGCGCGGCCGGCATTATCTCTGGCAATACTCAGGACACGTCTGTCCATTTCACGGCCATAAAACTTAGCCGTAACTTTACTCACGCCACGACGAGCCTTCACGGATGCTTCAGCATGGATTTCCTGCCAGGCCGGCTCATCGAAATCTTTCAGTGCTTCAAAGCCCCAGTGCTTACGCTTCAGGCCGGGAGCAATCTCCGCAGCAATCATGGCGGCTTCAATCAATAACGTACCTGAACCACACATGGGATCGAGCAATGGTTGTTCAGGCGTCCAGCCACTTTTCATCACCAGAGCCGCAGCATGTGTTTCACGTAATGGTGCTTGACCGGCTTCAGTCCGGTAGCCACGCTGATGCAGGCCGCTTCCCGCCATATCCAGACCCACAATGGCTCTGTCATTGGACAGACGAACATGAATACGCAAATCAGGGCGTTCACGGTCAATGGTAGGACGAGGCTGATTACCTTTGACGAAACGATCAACAATGGCGTCTTTGACCTTCATGGCACCGTACTGGCTATTTCGTATTTCTCGGTTCGTACCGTTGAAATCCACAACAATGCGTGTACTGGAACTGAAATACTGGTCCCAGTTGATAGCCGTTGCACCCAGATAAAGATCCAAATCATTTCTGACGTTGAATTCACTCAGAATCTGAATGATGCGCGATGCTACTCGAGTCCAGAGGCAACAACGATAAGCAGTGTGCTGATCAGCTGAAAAACGCACGCCAGCATGCACCACTTTCACTTGTGAGGCACCCAATTGTGACAGTTCATCGGCTAGGAGATTTTCCAGGCCACGGGAAGTAATAGCGAGATATTGATTCATGAGGTTCTTTTCATACAAATGTTGCGGGCGATTATACCTGAAATCATCGCTAAACACCTGTATCCCGGGTATCAGACGCCCTTTTTTTACACATTTTCCCTGTCAGGCGACCACAATCGTTCATGTTCAGTTGCTGCTCAGTTGCCTTCATTCACCAGCTCAAAAGTGAGCTGACCGCATTGCATATTCAATGCTCCTCTAATGTTCAGACCAAAAGACCGTTTCCCAGGGGAAACAAAAATGCATATCCATCTGAAACCTCGATGGATTTTGACTGTATTGAAGCGCTAACATTCACACATACCGCTTGTTTCCCCATGGAAACAACCATAATAAATGCAAATAAATCAGAAGCTTAATTAATTTAAATCAACTACAGGCACTCTCTTTTGCTACAACTTAGTCATTATTTGCAGGTGAATACTCGCTCTCTCCGCAAGGCTCATTCAACATAGGATTCATTCTTTCCGGAAAGGAAACCATCATTATTTCCCAACAGGAAACACTTGCCGCAGAGTAATTTTCATCACTGTTACGGACTTTCATAATGGAGGAAAATGGGGAAATATTGATGAGAGTGAACGATATTTATTGTGATGAAGCTTGTATTTTTTTGCTGTAAAAAGACAAAAAGAGGCACGAAAAAATGCAAATTTTTACGGTCTTTTGACCTTGGTACCGATTTTTAGATTCGCCGATATGCCCTGAAAATGAGCCATACGTCGAAAAATCGGTCATTGCAGTGGCGAGGTTCAGCATCTTTAACATTTTGCGGAAGTAAACTGTCCCGTTGGGCGCAGCAGAACACTACCCCTGCTCAACGATTGTTCAGGCCTGATAACACGAATTGCTTTCACAATCCTATGCGTCAGTGTGAATCAGAAACAGACATCAAACTGCTGCTGTTCAGTCGAAAACGCGAGCAGTGATAGCTTCGAAAAATAGAGAATCTGGAGCGAGGATTACGAAGGAAGTAAAGGAAGGTTCAACCCCGGTTTAACCGACCAGGGCAAAGCCTAATTCATCATCAATATGGACAGACTGCATTCTGTCATTCATGACCTTAATAACACCACAAAAGTCGATATCCTTACCGATTGCCAGCTGGTGTGGCTCAACATCGGCCAGCATACACAGACTTGCGCAGCCGCTATTTTCAATCACCAGGTATTTCCCAGTGGCCAGTTCAGTGTCCAGAGCAATAATTTCACCGTTTCGTGGCTCATATCCCCCATCTTGTTGAGTGAAGAACCAACTTTTCGGCATCATTGGCTTATGAAACCGGCTTGCAGCGACCGCATTCAGTGCCAACTCGACTTTGCGTGGGGCTGACAGCTCCAGCGTCGCGATGTTTTCCAGGAATGTTTGATAGGTACTTGCATCATCCACAGTGAATTCACTGCGGTTGAACGCACAGGTGATGAGGTGTTTACATGGAATGGAAACGCGGAAAACCATCTCTTCGCCCAAATCGAGCATCAAAGAGTCATTCTTCTGGTCGTAATACCACGTCCATGAATTATTTGGTTTTAACACGATAAGCTCCAATGTCCTTCTATGGACAGTCATCAAAGCAAGAAATTGAGTACGCACAATGAATTGTACTAATCAAGTGATAAATTAAAAGGGGAAAAGACTCAGAAGATCATGCGCTTAAGGAATGTAATTTTGACAACATTCCTGCTTTTATCACGCTTATCTATGAAAAAACGCTCACATAAAATGTGAGCGTTCAGATTGGAAGCCGTTTACTGATAAGTGACAGTGTCACCCACTAGCGCAGATCGCAGTTCATCACGATGTCTTTCACCAGTTGCGGACCATGGTAAATGAAGCCTGAGTATATCTGTACAAGACTCGCACCAGCCAGCAGCTTCTCACGCGCTGCAATCGCTGAATCAATACCACCGACACCAATGATCGGAATCTGCCCTTTCAGCTCGTGGTTCAGCATTCGAATCACCTCTGTACTGCGATGCTGCAGTGGCCGGCCGCTCAAGCCACCAGCTTCATCACAATGCGGCATCCCTTGAACCAAAGTGCGATCCAGGGTTGTATTGGTACCTATCACACCATCGATCTCATTTCGGATCAAAGAGTCGGCAATCTGGATCAATTCGTGATCCTCAAGATCCGGCGCGATCTTGAGTGTCAACGGTACATATTTGCCAAATTTCTCCGCCAGAGCTTTCTGCTTGTGTTTCAACTGAGTCAGAAGATCATCCAGTGCTTCACCATACTGCAGGTTACGCAGCCCTGGTGTGTTGGGAGAAGAGATATTGACAACAACATAACCCGCATGCTCATAGACCTTATCCATACAAATCAGATAATCGTCTACCCCTTTTTCCAGTGGCGTGTCTTTGTTCTTACCAATGTTGATACCAATAATGCCATCGAACTTGGCTTTCTTGACGTTTTCAACCAGTTGATCAACCCCTTTATTATTAAAGCCAAAGCGGTTGATGATGCCTTCAGCCGGCTTTACCCGAAATAAACGCGGCTTATCGTTACCTGGCTGAGGTTTTGGAGTCACGGTCCCGACTTCAACGAAGCCAAAGCCCATTGCACCAAAAGCATCGATACATTCGCCGTTTTTATCAAGGCCGGCGGCCAGACCTACAGGGTTTTTAAAGCGAAGTCCCATGACTTCAACAGGACGTTCCGGGAGGTGTTGACGGTAAAAAATATCGAGAGGAGTACCGGTGATGCGAGAGAAGTTCTTAATAGCCAAATCATGCGCTTTTTCAGGATCGAGCTGAAACATGGCCGAACGCGCGAGGCGGTAAAACATTATACCTCCTTAAAAAAAAGCCCCGTATAAACGGGGCCACATTATTCACTGATTTGGTTTGCAATTCAAATTTAATAGCACTAATTCACGCATTGCGACTGAGAATTTCGCGAATTCATGGGTCGTCCCCACTTTGAATTCGGTCAGAACGCTTTCCCAGCGCTGAATCGCAGGATGATGGTGATCAACCCACAGGTCAATCAATGCTTCCGGCGCTTCACTGCCCTGACCTGCACCAATCACCGCTGAAGTCAGCTGACGTTGCTGCCAGTCCAGATCTTCACGGAAAGAAGCACGAGCCAGTGCCTGCCAATGGTTTTCTACAGGCTGGTTATGTACCTGCTGCAGGAACCAGTGCAGAGACAGCTGAGCACCCAGAACAAAGTAAACGCGGGCAATGAAACCAACCTCTTTGTTCAGCTCTTTCGCAATCTGAGCAATATCCATTGCTGAATACAGGCTGCTCAGGCGTGCGATGTTGTGTGCCAGTTGAGCCGGAACACCCTCTTTGATCATGCTGTTCGCCTGATCATCATGTTCCTTCACTTCCTCTGCAACCAGGTATTTCTCCAGGTTGTCACGCAGGATGTTCAGCGTAGGCTGATAGAAAGCAATTTGCTCTTCAATGCCCATCTTACGGTCGCGGTTGCGCAGGAACCAACGAGTGATACGGCGCAGCATACGACGGCAGCGGTACATCATTTCGTACTGGATATGAGCCGGAACCTGATTATCCAGTTCACGAATCTGCTCGAAGAATTGCTCAAAACCAAACACAGCACGGCCAACAGAGTATGCAGAAGAGATTTCCGCTACAGTAGAGCCGGTTTCTTCCATCAGACGGGTCACGAAGTTGCAGCCCATTTCGTTCGACATCTGGTTTGCCAGAGAAGTTGCAATCAGCTCACCTTTCAGCGGGTGATTTTCCATCTGTGCACGATACTTCTCTTGCAGTGCTTTCGGGAAATATGCTGGCAGCAAGCGGTTATGATAAGGATCTTCAGTGATCTCTTCAGTCACCAGCTCTTCTTTCAGAACCATCTTACCGTACGCAACCAGTACCGCCAGTTCAGGACGCGTCAGGCCAATACCGTCTTTTTCACGCTCAGCAAGTGTTTCATCATCCGGCAGATATTCCAGCGCACGATCAAGTTTGCCTTCTTTCTCCAGGTGATGGATAAAGCGGATCTGCTCTTTCAGCAACTGTACATTCTGGTGCTGAGTCACAGAGATAGATTCACTCTGGGTGTACGCATCATCAAGGACGATCTCACCCACTTCATCTTCCATCTGCTCCAGCAGTTCATTACGTTGCTTGTAGGTCAGATCGCCGGCAGCAACCAAGCCATTCAGCAGGATCTTGATGTTTACTTCGTTATCTGAACAGTCAACACCACCCACGTTATCAATGAAGTCGGTGTTTACGCGTCCGCCGTTCTTCGCATACTCAACACGGCCCAGCTGAGTCATACCCAGGTTACCGCCTTCACCAACAATCTTGGCGCGAAGTTCACTACCGTTCACACGCAGTGCATCGTTCGCACGGTCACCAACATCCGTGTGAGTTTCAGTTCCGGACTTCACATATGTTCCGATACCACCGTTCCACAGAAGATCCACGTCCATGGTCAGGATCAGTTTGATCACTTCATTCGGAGTCAGCGTCTGTTTGCGGGTGCCCAGCAGTTTCTGGATCTGAGGACTCAGTTTGATTGACTTACTGCGACGGGAGAAAATACCGCCACCCTCAGAAATCAGACTGCTGTCGTAATCTTCCCAGCTTGAACGAGGCAGATTAAACAGGCGGTTACGCTCTTCCCAGCTCGATGCCGCATCCGGCGTCGGATCCAGGAAGATGTGCATGTGGTTAAATGCTGCAACCAGTCGGGTGTGCTTCGACAGCAACATACCATTACCGAATACGTCACCAGCCATGTCACCCACACCGGCACACGTGAAATCTGTGGTCTGACAGTCAATACCCAGCTCACGGAAGTGACGTTTCACTGATTCCCAGCCGCCTTTCGCGGTGATACCCATGGCTTTGTGGTCATAACCGTTCGAACCGCCAGAAGCAAATGCATCCCCCAGCCAGAAGTTGTAATCTGCTGATACTGAGTTTGCCAGATCAGAGAACGTTGCCGTTCCTTTATCGGCAGCAACAACCAGATACGGGTCATCTTCATCATGACGAACCACGCTGGCAGGCGGAATAATCTCACCTTCATGAATGTTATCTGTCACATCCAGCAGCGCACGGATGAAGCGTTTGTAGCAACGCTGACCTTCAGCCAGAATTTCCTCACGAGTGGTCATTTGTGGCTGACGCTTACAGACAAAACCACCTTTCGCACCCACAGGGACGATCACGGTGTTCTTCACCTGTTGCGCTTTCACCAGACCCAGGATCTCAGTCCGGAAATCTTCCTGGCGATCAGACCAACGCAGACCACCACGGGCGACCTTACCACCACGCAGGTGAACACCTTCGATATCCGGTGCGTACACGAAAATTTCGAAGAATGGCACTGGTGCAGGAATTTCTGGGATCTCAGACGGACGCAGTTTCAGAGACAGCCATGGTTTTGGCAGACCACTATCATCGAGCTGATAGAAGTTCGTGCGTTGTGTCGCCTGAATCATTTCCATGTAACGGCGGATGATACGGTCGTCATCCAGGCTTTCAACTTCTTCAAGCTTGGCATGCATGTCTGCAATCAGCGCTTCTTCTGCTTTATTGCTGAAATTACGTGCAGGATCAAAGCGCAGTGCGAACAGCTCAACCAGATCACGGGCCAGATCCGTATGATTTGCCAGCGTATCTTCAATGTATTGCTGACTGAACGGGAAACCAACCTGACGCATGTAGCGTGCATAACTCCGGACAATCGTGATTTCACGGCCGGTCAGTCCTGCACACAGCAGCAGACGGTTAAATCCGTCACTTTCCAGTCCACCGTGCCAGATTGCAGCAAATGCGTCCTGGAAACGATCACGTGCATCACTCAGATCAATCTCGCGAGTGCCGGTAACCAGCATAGCGAAGTCCAGGATCCAGTAAACCGTACCGTTCGCTGTAACAACCTCATACGGTGATTCACCAATCACGCGCAGACCCAGGTTTTCCAGCATTGGCATCACATCAGACAGATGGATGGGCTCATCACGATGATAAAGTTTCAGCTTCACAAAACGTGAATCGGTCGCAACTTCCTGCGGACGATAGAACAGCATGCCCAGCTTGTTATCTTCACTCAGGCCTTCCAGCAATTCGATGTCTGCAACTGCAGAACCTGGCAGCATTTGCTCTTTGTATGAACGCGGGAATGCACGAGCATAATTCTTCGCCAGTGGCGTTCCCTTATTCTCACCAAAGTTGGAGATCAATGAATCACTCAGACGATCTTCCCAGGAAACAGCTGCTTCAACCAGATTACGTTCGATCGCTTTTACATCTACATCAAAGTTATTGTTATCTACACGCACAATATAATGAGTTCTCGCTAGTGGGCCTTCAGAGAAAGAAGTGGTGAAATCCACGTTCTGGTCGGAGCCAAAGTACTCCTTGAAAATTTGCTGCGTTTTAATACGCAGTTCGGTGTTGTAACGCTCGCGGGTTACATACACCATGCAAGAGAAGAATCGGCCAAAAGGATCCCGGCGGACAAACAAACGCAGCAGATCTCGATCCTGCATACGTACAACGCCGCTGGCCACTTCCTGCATTTCTTTTTCGCTGGCCTGGATCAGCTCATCCCGCGGATAAGTTTCCAGGATGTTGTTCATCGCTTTCCAAGAATGAGAGCCTTCGGAATAACCGCTGCTCTTGAGAATACGAACGACTTTATTGCGGATCAATGGGATGTTCATCGCCGTCTGATGATAAGCGGTTGCAGCATACAAACCGGTAAAACGATGCTCGCCGATGACATTACCGTCTTTATCAAAGCGTTTAATACCAATGTAATCGGTATAAGCCGGACGGTGGATTTTTGATCTCGCATTACTCTTCGTCAGAATCAGCAGATTTGGTTTTCTTGCTTCAACCCGAGCTGATTCAGGTAATTCGGACAACATTAATGTGCGGGCTTTACCCGGCTTACTCAGCAGACCCAGACCTTGTTCATCACAAGGACGCAGTTCAAAGTCCCCTTCCACAGGAATCAGATCATACTGATGGTAACCCATGAAGGTGAAGTTGTGACGAGTGACCCACTCCAGGAATTCAATCGCTTCATCACAATGACTCTGTTCTACCGGCAGGCTGGCCGTTTTTAATTCTTCAGCAATTGCAATCATCTTGCTCTGCATTGCCTGCCAGTCATTCACAACCAGCTCAATGTCCTGCAAGACTTGCTCAAGTTCAACTTTCAGCGCTTCCATTTCTTCTTTGCTGGACAAACGATCCACTTCAATGTGGAACAGCGTCTGTAAGTCGCCATCTTCGCCACAGGCTTCGATGATCGTGCCTTGTTCATCGCGCTTGAAATAATAAGGACCATTAAACATCAGGTGACTGTTAATCCCCTGACGATTGAGTGTCATACGTACTGAGTCGACCAGGAACGGATGGTCTGGCGTCACAATTTCCACAACCGTGTGGGTTGACTGCCAGCCATAGCGGCTTAATGTCGGGTTATAAACACGAACAGAAGTCTGGTCCGGTTGGTTTTGCACGAGATGGTGCCAGAGGCTCAGAACAGCACCATACAAATCAGATTCATTCCGTTGAAGCAGATCGTCTTCTGCCAGTTGTCCTAACAATCGTTGAGCAAACACTTCGACTAATGACTGCTGAGGGGTTTCTATCTTGTCCTGGATTAAGCCATACACTTTTTCAAGTAGTACCGGCACTATTGGGTCAGGTGCGGTCATAGCAGATGCTCCATCGTTATTACTTTTATCAATCTAGTATAGGGTTTGATAACGACGCCCCGAGTTCAGCACTAAAAACTTCTCTCTGGCGAGGTATAGTTGATTCGGAAGCTATTGTAGGGCGTTTTGTTGCCAAATGGTTACGATAATTACTCTGTAATCAGAAGAAAAAATCGAATATGTGACTAAGGTAGATGTTTTAGCTCGGGGGGACACGGCCAAGGGATAATATGACGCACTCTGTTGCTGTTAACCCTTTAATCTGGTCTAACCATCTAGAAATCAATGGTTTTTCACAGCAAAAAAACTAAATAGCAAAACTGAATTCCCGTCAGAATATGCTTTATTCAAAACAGATAAATAATCTACATTCGCATAATTATGTAGTGTTTTTGTTAATTTCTGACTAAAGCAAGGTTCTAAGCGATTTTCTCCAATTTTTCCAAGCGATTTTCCAGGCTGACACTCACTCTGAAACGCCCCCGAACCCCAAGCTGACTCAGAAACGGTCGCAGTCTGCTGGCTGGAAGCTGAAGACGAAGGCCTTCATCCGTATACACCAGCACAGCACTGGCAGCACCAGAGTAATGCTGAAGGAAGGTTTGGTAAGGAATGTTGACTGAAAAGGTGTATCTCTTCATGTAAACAGGCCATCAGACAGATAAAAAGAAAGCTCCCTTTTTGGGGGAGCTTTCTGATTAAAGCAAATCAGGCTTATTGTTCAAGAGCTTTTTCCACTTTCTCGAACAAATCTCTCGCCAGATTTTCCAGTTTCGCCAGTTGTTCCAGCTCGGCACGCATCAGCGCCTGACGAGCCTCGTCGTACAGACGATACTTCAGGAAAGGTTCAATCAGTCGGGAAGCCACCTGAGGATTCGAACTGTTCAGTGCCGTCAGAATCTCAGTCAGGAAACGATAACCGCTGCCGTCTTTCGCATGGAAACGAACCGGGTTATTCGCACAGAAGCTTGCAACCAGACTACGCGTCCGGTTCGGGTTCTTCAGGCTAAATGCCGGGTGCTTCATCGTTTCACGAACATTGGCCAGTGAATCAGCCGCTGGATTTTTACCCTGCAGAATAAACCACTTATCCATGACCAGACCATCATGACTCCATTTGCTGCTGAAATCGGCCATCTGAGCTTCACGGCAAGCCAGTTGCGCTTCATTCGCAGCACTCATCGCAGCAATTGTGTCCGTCATATTGTCGGCTTGAGCGTACTGAGCTGACACCAGTTTTTCACCCTGCTCGGTATAAGCCAGATAAGCCAGGCAGCGATTGCGCAGCGAACGTTTTGCTATCGCATCATGAGTAATGCTGTACCCGCTTTGTGACAGAGAGTGATAGATAGCAGACAACTCATCTTCCAGCGCTGAGGCAAGGATCTTTTCGATCTGAGCCAGCACTGTGTGGATCGCATCGACATCTACCCGCTCATACCAGCCGGCGACTTCATTTTCACTCGGCAGTGTCAGCATTTCAGCAATGAAAGCCGGATCCAGTTTTTCATCCAGCAGTGCACCACGGAATGCATCAACCACATTTTCCGGGAAGACTATGGCATTACCTGCCTGAACGGCCAGGACATTGCTGCGGATATACTTCGCAAGCAGCATCTGACCAGCATCCCAGCGGGCAAATTCGTTGCGGGCATGTGTCATCAGGAAGACCAGCTCTTCATCGCTGTAATCATATTCCAGCACAACCGGCGCAGAGAACTCACGCAGCATTGAAATGACTGGCTTTTCGCTGACCTGCTCGAACTCGAAGGTTTGCTCAGCCTGAGTAACGTTCAGGACATGGTGCACCTTCTCACCGTTACGCTGTAACTCAATCACATCACCTTTGCTATCGTAAAGCTCAATATCAAACGGAATGTGTAGCGGCAGCTTCTCTTTCTGACCCGGTGTCGGCGCAGTCTGCTGCTTCACCGTGACAAGGTAACGGTTTCCATTGGCGTCATACTCTGTGCTGACGCTCAACACCGGTGTGCCTGACTGGCTGTACCACAGTCGGAACTGGCCAAGATCAACTCCGGAAGCATCTTCCATTGCCTGAACGAAATCATCACAGGTTGCAGCCGTGCCGTCGTGACGCTCGAAGTATAATTTCATTCCCGCCTGGAAGCCGTCTTCGCCCAGCAACGTATGCATCATCCGAATCACTTCACTTCCCTTCTCATAAACAGTCAGGGTATAGAAGTTATTCATCTCAATCACTTTTTCAGGACGGATTGGATGAGACATCGGGCCACGGTCTTCAGCAAACTGGGGACCACGCATGATACGAACATTGTTGATTCGGTTCACCGGACGAGAACCCAGATCTGAAGAGAACTCCTGATCACGGAAGACCGTCAGACCTTCTTTCAGGCTCAGCTGGAACCAGTCGCGGCAGGTCACACGGTTCCCGGTCCAGTTATGGAAGTATTCGTGACCAATCACGGCCTCAATACCCAGGTAATCGGTATCTGTCGCTGTTGCCGGGTTCGCCAGAACGAATTTGGAGTTGAAGATATTCAGCCCCTTGTTTTCCATGGCGCCCATGTTGAAGAAATCAACGGCAACAATCATGTAGATATCCAGGTCATACTCCAGACCAAATCGCTCTTCATCCCATTTCATGGAATTGATCAACGACTGCATGGCATGCTCTGCGCGATCCAGATTGCCTTTATCGACAAAAATTTCCAGCGCGACGTCCCGGCCACTAACCGTTTGATAGCTGTCCCGAAGCACGTCGAAATCACCTGCAACCAACGCAAACAGGTAGCAAGGCTTCAGGAACGGATCCTGCCACTGAACCCAGTGGCGGCCATTGTCCAGATCACCATGACCAACTTTGTTTCCGTTGCTCAGCAGATAAGGGAAACTGGCTTTATCGGCGATGACTTTGGTTGTAAAACGGGCCAGTACATCCGGACGATCCTGGTAATACGTAATTCTGCGGAAACCCTCAGCTTCACACTGAGTACAGAAGCCGCCACCCGATTTGTACAAGCCTTCCAATGAGGTATTCGCTTCCGGATTTATCTCGGTCTCAATGGTCAGTTCAAATGCGGCGGGCAGTTCGCGAAGAATCAGACCACTTTCGGTCTGCTCAAAGTGCTGCCAGCTTTCGCCGTTAATTTCCAGCCGATGCAACACGAGCTCATCACCGTCCAGCTCCAGCGAAGTCACCCCTTCTGTTTGTTGCTTCACTTGACTGACAGCAATCACGCGGGTGGCAGTGTCGTGCAGGTCAAATGTCAGGTCGATATCCGTGATTGTGAAATCCGGCGCCTGATAATCTGCACGATATTTTGCAGTCGGTTGTGCGGCAGTTGGTTGATCAGCCATTTCTATTCTTCCTTAGTCATCCATATTGGCAGTCTCGCCGTCAGGGGGAAGCCTTCCAAAATCATGCAAGGCCATCAGCCCTGATGCGTTTCAGTCATTGAAACACCAGCAGCGAAACTGAAACATTACAAAAACCAGCTCATGATGATGATAGCTGGTCATTCAGCGGATAAAGACAAGTCTCATTGCATCCTTACTGCCTGTGATACAAAAAAGGCAGACAAGTTTGCTTAAAAATGCGTCAACTATACTTAATAGTAATAGCTAAGCATGATCACATTTGGTCTTTTCTCTGAATTAAGACAAAATGTTAGCAGATAGCACTTGAGCTGAAAATCTTATCTTTTTACTTGTTACCCATCTCATGTCGCGTAACAATGGCAAGTCTGAAAAATTCCAACCTATACACACTGCCCAAATAGATTGATTTTAGCCGTTTTAACAGGAATTACTCTGCAATATGAACCACATTATGCAACCTTGGATCATTGATTCACTGCTTGATACCGATGCCTACAAACTCCATATGCAGCAGGCAATCTTCCACCTTTATCCCGATGTAGACGCCGCCGCCGAGTTTCGTTGTCGCAGTGGCGAGGACCTCCGGCCATTCAAGGCTGAAATCAAAAGACAAATCGAACATATGGGTGAGCTGAAATTTACCCAGGAAGAAATTGAATACCTTGCTTCACTGCCTTTCTTCAAACAGGACTATCTGGATTACCTGAAAGACTTTCGTCTGAATCCTTCGCAGGTTGAAGTTGGGGAAGACGATGAACAACTCACGGTACGCATTCAGGGTAAATGGCTGGATCTGATTTTGTGGGAAGTTCCTTTACTTGCCATCATCTGCGAGCTCCGCTGTCATCACCATTATCCTCAATTGTCAGTTACTGATGCCATTGAGCAGTTGAAACATAAACTGGCCCATTTTGATGAGCTTGGCCGTGATACAGATACCAGTCATTTTTCACTGGTTGACTTTGGTACCCGGCGCCGTTTTTCAAAAGATGTGCACTACGCAGTCGTGAATTACCTGAAACAGCATTTTCCTCACCTGAGCGGCACGTCAAACTACCATCTTGCCCGGACACTCAACCTGACACCCATTGGTACACAGGCCCATGAATGGTTCCAGGCACATCAGCAACTGGCGGGTGAACTTGCAGATTCACAACAGCTGGCCCTCAACCGCTGGTTACAGGAATACCCGGATAGTCTGGGCATTGCCCTCACCGACTGCATCAACATGGATGCTTTCCTGCGCGATTTTGACCTGCGTTTATCCCAGCGATTTACCGGACTTCGTCACGACAGTGGCGATCCGATCGCCTGGGGTGAAAAAGCCATAGCCCACTATGAAGCACTGGGGCTGGATCCGAAGAGCAAAACGCTGGTGTTCTCAGACAGCCTGACACTGGAACGCGCACTGACCATTTACCAGCATTTCTATGAGCGTATCAACGTCAGCTTTGGGATTGGCACCAGCATGACGTGTGATTTACCGGGTGTGAAAACCTTGAACATTGTATTGAAGCTGACTGAATGTGAAGGACGGCCGGTGGCCAAAATTTCAGATGAGCCGGGTAAAAGCATTTGTCATGATGAAGCCTATCTTGATCAGCTGAGACAAGCATTTAAAATTGCCAACGATTAACTGCACTTAAATCGTTCCCAAAAAAGAGAGGCTATTTCAGCCTCTCTTTGCTTTCTGATAAATGAAGTTGACTTACTGACGTTGCATGACTGCTTCCATACCAAACTGTTTATTCGTCAGGGTGAGCGTATTATCTCCCCCTAACTTGAAATGACTGTCGTGCTGACCATCTTCATAAATCAGGACGATCCGATCGTCCTCAAGATAATAGATACCTTTGTGCTCGATTTGCTTCCCGTCTTTACCAATCACCTGAGCCGAAAACAGAAAGTCAGGACGTAACGATAACTTCAGTTCCGATACCCGTTTATCGACATCCTGGCCTTTAATCATGGACGAGCGCCAACGGCCCGGCAGATTTTCGGGGGCTAATTTTGTAAAACGGGCCCCATCCAGCAGGAACTGGTTATAACTGAGTACATATTCATGCTGCTGTGCAGGCTGGCCGGCTGAGTTCATTGTCAGTGTTGTTTCGTCAATATCGTACTTCCCTTCCCACTCATCAATACGTCCGTCTGTACGGAGCAGCCGCACCTTAAAATGGTATGCAGAATTGAACTTGATATTCATTGCACGATAATGAATCCCCTCACTTTCGACGCCTTCATCTGTGGTACTGAACCAGTACCAGTCTCCCAATAACAGCGGATAGTCAAACTCTGTCAGATCATCCGCAGCGACAGTGTAACTCCATGTAAACAGACTCAATATGAATGACAAAAAGATGGAACGCAGCATGATAGTACCCCTGACAAATACCAGCCCCTACTATTCAAACTAGCCCTCGTTTTTGCTTCTCGCGCAAGAATATGACAAGCGTCACAAGTATTCCTCACCCTGTTTCAAATCTGAGACGACAGCATGCGGATGACAAGGCCTTGACAGGAAAGAAAGTGTTGATGGATGTCTCGTCTTTTCAGAAGACAAAAAAAACGGCACAACTGATGTGTGCCGTTGATAGGATGTTGCGTCGGATCAGAGAAGCATTAACTCTGCTCAGCCTTGACTAAGTCAGCAGTAATGGCAACTGCTTCGTCCAGGTAAGCATCAGGTGCTTCATAATCCTTCGGTACATCTTTGAGTGCCAGGAATGGTTTTTTGCCCAGTGCTTTTTGACGGACATTCAAACGATCCAGACGTTCTCTTTCTTCTTTATCCTGCTCTGCTCGCCGTTTGCTCTCATTCAACGATAAAGTATTGTTGTCTTTTTCAGCTTTATACTTCGCAATATCGTCAAAGATAAAGCCAAACTCTCTGTCGCTTTTAATGCGTTGCATGTGCTTCGCACGCAAAGAAGGCAGTAATGGCGAGAAGTCATACATCTTCTGATAGCCCGCAGGCTTAATGCTATCCCAAGGTAAAGCATTGTCTTCTACGCTTTCACCTGTATCCGCAGGATCAACTGCAGTCGGGAAGCTGATATCCGGGACAACACCAAGATTCTGAGTACTACCGCCATTAATGCGATAGAACTTTTGAATCGTGTACTGAACATGACCCAGCGGCTTATCAAACAGATCGTAGATATGATTCAGAGAACGGTGTTGCTGAACGGTTCCTTTACCAAAGGACTGCTCACCAATAATGACGGCACGGCCATAATCCTGCATTGCTGCTGCAAAAATCTCAGATGCAGAAGCACTGTAACGGTTAATCAGAACCGTCAGCGGACTATCGAAATACACGCGATCGTCAGAATCGCCATTCACTTTGACCCGGCCGTAACTATCGCGAACCTGCACCACAGGACCACTGTCAATAAACAGTCCGGTTAATGCTGTGGCTTCAGTCAGTGCACCACCACCATTATTTCGCAGATCAATCACGATCCCGTCAACTTGCTGCTTGTTCAGCTTGGCCAGTTCTTTCTTGGTATCTTCGGAAAGTCCCACGTAGAAACTTGGGATTTCAAGAATGCCGATCTTGCGTCCCTGATAAACTTCGACTGAAGATTTCGCTGCTCTGTCTTCAAGGCGAATTTTATCGCGAACAATTGTGACACTGTAACTCTTGGCGTTACTACCCTCAGGCAATATCTCCAGACGAACTTTACTGCCTTTCGGACCCTTGATCAGCTGCACAACGTCATCCAGGCGCCAGCCTACAACGTCGATCATCTCTTTCCCTTCCTGACCCACACCGATAATCCGGTCTCCGGCAGCAAGTTTTTTCGAGTTGGACGCCGGGCCACCAGCAACCAGTGAACGAATCACTGTATATTCGTCATCGACTTGCAGAACCGCACCAATCCCTTCAAGAGACAAGTTCATTTCAGACTGGAATTGTTCAGCGCTGCGAGGTGAAAGATAACTGGTATGCGGATCAACTTCACGCGCGAAAGCGTTCATGTAAAGCTGGAATACGTCTTCACTGTGGCTTTGAGTCAGACGCTTCAGTGCGTTGTTATAACGCTTACTCAATGTCTCCTGGATGTCTTTCCAGTCTTTGCCCGCCAGTTTGAGATTCAGTTCATCCGATTTAACCCGCTCGCGCCAAATCTCATTCAGCTCAGCCCGGTCCTTTGGCCATGCCAGTTCAGAACGATCAATCACCATATCTTCGTTCACACTAAAAGACATGGGTTTATCCAACAGACTTAATGCATATTGATAACGATCAAAACGGCGTTTGAGGACAGTGTTGAAGATATCGTAGGCTGCGGTGGTTTCCCCCCGCTTCAGTTGATCATCCAGCTGAAACTTCCATTGGTCAAACTGCTGAATATCAGACTTTGTCAGAAAGCTTTTGTTGTAGTCCAGCATTTCCAGATAACGATCGAAAATGTGGGCTGAGAATTGGTCATCAAGTGAGAATTGGCGATAGTGAGATCGAGTAAACCGTGAGGCTACTCGCTTACTGGCGGTCGCATGCTGTTTTTCAGGTGTTAAAACAGGCAATTCACTTTGAGTATGTGTGGCTTCCAGGGCCTGGGCTGATGCTGCCAGCACGATGCCGGCAGCGATCAGTGAGAAACGGAATCGACATTTCATACGTCGAGCATTCTCCTTTACGAACGAAGGTGCTCCGCTTTCACAACCATGGTCAGGCCATTAGTCAGACGGACACGCACATCGTCCTTATTAATTTCCACAATTGTTGCCGGCATGTTGCCATTGCCCATATTGACACTGACATCCTTACCAACTTTCACTTCATCAGAAGACAAAGCGCGAGTTGTTTCTACCGGCTTCTTATCTAGCTTAGACGTTTTTGGCTTCACGTTTCTAGCTTTAGGCGATTTTGCTCGAACTTTCTTTGGCTTAGCGTCACCTTCTGAGGCGGCTTTCGCTGCTGCCTGTTCTTTACGACGGGCACGAACTTTAGCTTTGCTTTCTTCAAGCGCTTTCTGTGCGTGCTCGACATGTTCCTGTTCTAACACACCACACTCATTGCCATCAAGGTCAATACGGCTAGCACCGGCTTTGACACCATGAAGATAACGCCAGGAAGAAGTGTACTGACGAAGCGCTGCTCGCAGCTGAGTTTTGCTGACTTTAGGATCGTCACTCAGTCGTTCAGCGAGGTCTTGGAAGATACCAATTTTTAATGGTTTAGCTTCACCTTCAACAGTAAAACACTTTGGAAATTGCTCAGCAATATAGGCAATCACTTCTTTACTGTTCGTTAACTTTTCAGAGTTTTCCATGGAATTTCCTGACAAAGCGAGAGTATCTCGCTGTTAGTGCTTTTTAATTAAAACCAATAAGTGCGGGCTATTATAATTACCTAATACTGAAAAACCACCGAAAGCATACAATTAGAGCTTAATTTGTAGTTCCTCAATGAATGAAACTAGTCCGTCTTCATCTTCCTGGTCAAATCTTGACAGACTTGGGCTATCAATATCCAACACGCCGTACAACTGGCCCTTCACAGAGAATGGAATCACGATCTCAGAATTACTGGCCGCATCGCATGCAATGTGACCTTCAAATTGATGAACATCACTCACTCGCAGCACTTTATTCTCAGCGATTGCGGTACCACAAACACCCCGCCCCACAGGTATACGTACACAAGCAGGATTGCCCTGGAATGGGCCCAGCACCAATTCATTATCTTTCAGTAAATAGAAACCTACCCAGTTAATATCCTCTAACTCCATGTTGAGTAAGGCACTAATATTAGAAATATTAGCAATGATATCGGTTTCCCCATCAACCAGTGCCACTGCCTGTTGGGTTAAACGCCGGTAGAATGCAGATTTATTTTCCATGGCTTACTCCTTATATAGCCGCTAAAATGGCACCCTTTCATAGAAATAGGAATCATTATCACAGTGAAAGACTCAACGAATCAAATGATTAACTGGTCATGGCTGATAAAGCAAGCAAAACATCATAAAAACAGGTTAATCGCTGCCAATATCATCGCAGTTGTTGCCACGCTGATCAGCGTCCCGATTCCACTGCTCATGCCGCTGATGGTGGATGAAGTTCTCCTGCAACAACCCGGCAAAGGTGTCGCTCTCCTCAACAACTTTCTTCCTGAAGCCTGGCAAACATCAGCGGCCTACATTGTACTGGTCCTGCTGATGGTCGTGCTGATGCGTTCCGCAAGCCAGGCACTGAACATTTTGCAGAGCCGGCAATTCACCCTGGTCGCGAAAAATATCACTTATCAGATGCGACGCCATCTGATTGATAAGCTGGGCCGGATCAGTATGCGCCAGTATGAAGAACGAGGAAGCGGCGGGATCACGTCTCATCTGGTCACCGATGTCGAAACAATTGATAAGTTTGTCGGCGACACACTCAGCCGATTCCTGATTGGTATCCTGACCGTCATCGGTACAGCCGTTGTGCTGCTCTGGCTGAACTGGGAACTCGGGCTGTTCATCCTTCTGGTCAATCCGGTGGTCATATATACATCACGGAAAATGGGGAACCGGGTCAAACACCTGAAACGCAAAGAAAACCAGGCGTTTGAAAAATTTCAGCAACGACTGGTCGAGACCCTCGATGGGATTTATCAGCTGCGGGCAGCAAACCGTGAACGGGACTTTCTGGCCAATCTGAAAGAACATGCCAACAGTATCCGCCACAATGCTGACAAGTATGCCTGGCAGTCTGAAGCCGCCGGACGCGTCTCTTTCCTGCTGTTTCTGATTGGTTTCGAACTGTTTCGGGCCGCTGCGATGCTGATGGTCCTGTTCAGTGATTTAACCGTCGGCCAGATGTTCGCCGTCTTTGGCTACCTCTGGTTTATGCTGAGTCCGGTGCAGGAATTATTGGGGATCCAATTTGCCTGGTACGGTGCTTCTGCGGCGATGCAACGGCTGAATCATCTGATTGCTCTCGAAGAAGAAGTACGTCCGGTTGCGAAAGTAGACCCGTTCAGCGCAGGTGAACACATTGCCATAGAGATCAATAACCTTGATTTCTCCTATGATGAAGATAAGAAGGTTTTGAATGGTCTGAACTTGTCTTTGCCGGCTGGGAAACGAGTTGCTTTGGTGGGCGCATCCGGTGGTGGTAAATCGACGCTGATTCAGTTGCTGCTTGGCATCTATCAGAAAGACAGTGGCGATATTCTGATTAACGGCCATCCGGTAGAAGACGTCAGCTATGAAGCGCTGCGGGAAAAAATGGCTGTTGTGTTACAACAACCGGTTTTGTTCAATGACACACTGCGGAACAACCTGTCTCTGGGCGCTGATTACAAAGATGAACAATTGTGGCAGGCGCTTGAAATCGCGCAGTTAACGGATGTGACACAACGTCTGAGTGAAGGACTGGAAACTCAGATCGGACGTCAGGGAATTCGCTTATCCGGCGGACAACGTCAGCGTCTGGCAATCGCGCGGATGATCCTGACCAACCCGGATTTCGTGATTCTGGATGAAGCAACGTCTGCACTGGATACGGCCACAGAAGCTGCCCTGCATACAGCCCTGAACGATTTCTTGTATGACAAAACCACATTGATCGTGGCGCACCGTCTGTCGGCAGTAAAGCAGGCTGATATCATTTATGTTCTGGAAGACGGACAGGTCAGTCAGACCGGTACGCATTCCGAACTGGTCAATACAGCCGGTCTATATCAGACCCTGTACGGCTCAGCCCAATCCAGCGAGGCTGAACAACCGTTGAATAACGCGGGCCTGACAGTAGCCAGGATCAATACAAAATAATATAGTGTCGCCAGTTCAAGCAGTTAACCGGAATAAAGAGGACGGAACCATCCATGTCGACAGTAAGACTCTGCCCTTGCTGTGATTTGCCTTTAACCCCGATGGTGACCCCCCGGGGCCAAAGTGCATTCTGTCCTCGCTGCGAATCACGCCTGTACCGGGGAGGCATGCCCTCCCTGCGTGGCGACCTGGCAATTGCCGTCACTGGGCTGATATTGTTTCTGCCAGCCCATCTGTATCCCTTGATTACAATACGCCTGTTCGGTGTGATGATTCCGGCAACCATTCCTTCAGGCACTTTCACGCTTGCGGCTGACTTTCCTGCTGTGGCAGCTCTGATCCTGTTTTGCAGTACAATCGCGCCTTTTTTGGTCTTTCTCGCTGTACTCGGCGTCCAGCTGGGTCTGGCGAAAAGGCAGCTCACACTCTTTAAACGTTCATTGTGGTGTATCGAAAAACTGAAACACTGGGCCATGTTTGATGTTTATCTCGTCAGCCTCGGGATTGCCTGTTTCAAAGTCAAAGATTACGCCGACATTTATGCTGGCCCCGGACTGTTTTGTCTGGTGAGCATGCAGCTGCTCATGGTCATCATGCTGACCCGCATCCACGTGAAACGGTACTGGGAACTCTGGCAGCCGGAAACCGAACACCGGGGAACCAGACTAAAGTTACATTGTCACACTTGCCACATGAGTCAGGCCGAAGGTGAATATTGTCAGCGCTGTCACAGCCCGATTCACTATCGCGCCCCTCATTCCATTCAGAAGACCTGGGCATTTCTCATCACGGGTGCAATTTTTATCATCCCGGCCAACGTCTACCCGATTTCGATTTTCCTCAATAATGGCAAACGTCTCGAAGATACGATTCTGTCCGGAGTTGCCACCCTGATTAATACCGGCATGGAAGGCATTGCCGCGCTGATATTCTTTGCCAGTATCGTTGTTCCGATCGCGAAAATACTCGGACTGGCATTCATCCTTCTGTGTATTCATTTCAAAAGAAATATCAATCATATTTACCGAATGAGGATGTACCGTATTATTCAATGGATTGGTAAATGGTCCATGATGGACCTGTTCGTCATTTCCATCATGGTCGCACTGATTGACCGTGGCCAAATTCTTGATTTCACGCCAGGCCCTGGCGCGATTGCCTTTGCTACGGTTGTGGTACTGACCATGTTAGCCGCAGAAAGTCTGGATCCTCGTCTGATTTGGGATAACTATGACAAAAAATAACTACCCTCCACAGTCTCCGTTTGGTCCGCCTGTCGGCCCGCAGCAACCACAGCCGGTCAATGTCAAAAGAGACAGGCAAATCTCTCCGCTGTGGATTCTCCCGCTTCTGGCGCTGGGACTGGCCGCCTGGCTTGTTTTTCAGGCAGTCAGTGAAGCCGGACAGCGGATTACAATTCACTTTGAAGATGCCGCCGGTCTGATTGCAGGCCGGACAACAATTCGTTATCAGGGTCTGGAAGTCGGGATTGTCCGGGATGTCAAACTGTCTGAAGATCTGCACAGTATCTATGTCACGGCCGACATCTACCCGGAAGCGGTGCAGATCCTGCGAAAAGGCACCCGTTTCTGGCTGGTGAAACCGAAAGCCTCCATTACTGGTATCAGCGGACTGGATGCATTGGTCTCCGGCAACTACATTGCGTTGCTGCCCGGACGAGGGGAACCAACCAATGAATTCACGGCTCTGGACAGCCAGCCCGCAGAAACACCGGCTGGGGACGGCCTGACGATTCAGCTTCAGGCGCCCGATTTAGGCTCAGTGTCAGTGGGCGCGCAGGTTTACTATAAAAAAATCCCGGTGGGTGAAGTCTATAACTACACCCTGAGTAATAATAAGAAACGTGTTCTGATTGATGTGCTGATTCAGCCTCAGTATGCCAATCTGGTGACGAACAAAAGCCGCTTCTGGAACGTCAGTGGTGTCAGCGCCAATATTGGCTTAAATGGCGTGGATGTTCAGTTTGAAAGCTTGTCTGCGCTGATTGCAGGCGCCATCGCTTTTGACTCCCCTGACGAAGGTTTACCGATTCAGCCAAATCATCTTTTCCGCCTCTACCCGGATCTGAATACCGCCGGACGAGGGATCGCCATTACCATCGAATTACCGGATAACAACAATATCAGTGCTAGTGGTGCACCCATTGTGTACCGGGGATTGCAGATTGGTCAGATTTCCGACCTGCGTCTTGATCGCCAACGAAAACGCATTATTGCCAGTGCAGCCATCGAACCCAGCATGAGCGACCTGCTCACAACGGGCACCAGCATGCTGCTGGAAGAAGCCGATCTGTCCCTGAGTGGCGTCAAAAACCTCGGGAATCTGATTAAAGGGAACTTCCTCACCCTGCTCCCGGGGGAAGGCGAACCGTCGCGTCAGTTTCAGGCTTTCACTCAGGAACAGCTGGAAGAAAAACGTCCCGGTGCAGCCAGTATCCAGTTGAGTGCAGACCAAAGCTATGGCATCAGCAGAGGCACCAAAGTCACGCACAAAGGCATGACAGTCGGCAGCGTAAAACAGGTCATTCTGGATAAAGACAAGGTGCGTTTTGACATCATTATCAAGCCTGAATATACCGCACTGGTCCGCAGTCAAAGCCGATTCTATATTGATGGTGGCATCCAGGCTGATATCAGCCCGGAAGGGATTAATGTGTCAGTCCCGCCGGCAGAGCAACTGATCAGCAACAGCATTGCTTTCACCAGCACAGGCCAAAGCCCAATGCGCCGACATTATCAATTATTCAAAAATCAGTCGCTGGCCCGACTTGCAGGCAATCAGCAACAAGGCAGTACAACCATTCAGCTTTTTGCGGATGCCCTGCCTTCAGTCAGTGAAGGCAGCCCGGTTCTCTATCGCAACCTGCCGGTTGGGAAAGTCAGCCAATACGCTCTGACCCGTGACGGTGTCACAATAAAACTAGCAATTCAAAACCAGTATCGCCATTTAATTACAGCCAGCAGTGTATTCTGGAATCAGTCTGGTGTGGAAGTTGAGGCTGGCCTGAGCGGCGTCAACATCAAAGCCAGCCCTTTGGCTTCCCTGATTAAAGGCGGCATTGCTTTTGACAGCATGAGCGGCATTCCAAACCGGGTCGGCAAGCAGTTCAAACTCTTTGCCAGCCTGAAAGATGCCAAGGAATTCGGCACTCAGATCAGCCTGACCGCCAGCTATGCAAAAGGCATCTCGGCCGGTACCAATATTCAGTTTCAGGGGGTTGTGGTCGGTAAAGTCCTGACGCTGACACCTGATTTTAAAACCGGACTGGTGACCATCAATGCCCGACTCTTCCCGCAATTTGCAGATTCACTGACCCGAACCGAAACGCACTTCTGGCTGGTGGCACCGAAGATTGACCTCACCGGAGTGAAGAATCTCGACAGTATCCTTCGCAGTTATATCGAAGTAGAACCCGGAGAAGGAAACTATCGCCAGACGTTTACACTTTCCGAACAAGCCAGCGAAACCTTTAATGGCCTGACCGTCATATTGGAAAGCGTTGCCCGCGCATCCGTGCGTCCCGGCACGCCCTTGTTATTCAGAGACATTCAGGTGGGCCAGGTCAGTAATGTGGCCTTGGGTGAGCTGGCAGACCGGGTTTTGATTGAAGCGCAAATCGAACCTGATTTCCGCCATTTGGTCCGGGCCGATACTGTGTTCTGGAATACTTCCGGATTAGATGTCAGCCTGGGACTGACCGGCGCCAGTATTCAGGCAGGAACAGTGGATACGCTGATACGGGGCGGGATTGCCCTGGCAACACCAGAGGGACAGCCGCTCTCTGCTCCGGCTCAGACAGGCACCCATTTCCTGCTGCACGAGAAAGCCAATCCTGAGTGGAAAAAATGGCGCACTGCCATTCCAGCTGAGTAAGGAGTCAACAACCCATCCCTCACAGGCAAGCCGGTGTGCTTGCCTGTTTCGTATCTGCCGGATCTCAGCCAGACCGGGCTATATCCAACCGCCGGTTTGTTATAGACTTGCCGCCTCTGCATTCTAACTGAGATAAAGCAAGTGCATCAGTCCATTTATATTCCAGACGACTTCATTCACCACATTCGCCAGATTTTGCCAGATGGTCTGGATATGGACAGCTTTCTCGCCTGCTGCCGCACCCCGCTTCGACGCAGTATCCGGGTTAACACCCTGAAAATATCTGTGTCCGATTTTCTGGAGCGTATCCGGGACAAAGACTGGCAGCTCACGCCAATCCCATGGTGTCAGGAAGGCTTCTGGATTGACTACGATGAAACCAGAACCGAGTCACTCGGCAATACCCCCGAACATCTGGCCGGGCTTTTCTATATTCAGGAAGCCAGTTCCATGTTGCCCGTTACCGCATTGCTGACGGATAACGGCCAGATTGGCTGCGTGCTCGACATGGCTGCAGCGCCCGGTTCAAAAACCACCCAGATCGCGGCAGCAATGCAGCATGAGGGAGTGCTGGTTGCCAATGAACTGTCAGCCAGCCGCATTAAGGTCCTTCATGCAAACCTGCAACGCTGTGGCGTTTCCAACACGGCACTGACTCATTTCGACGGCAAAGTGTTTGGCAACTGGACGCCAGAAGCTTTCGACAGCATCCTGCTGGATGCACCATGCTCAGGCGAAGGCGCGATTCGGAAAGATGAAGATGCAATGGCGAACTGGAGCCTGACACATATAGAGGAAATCGCAGCAATCCAGCGAGATTTAATTGTCAGTGCTTTTCAGGCGTTGAAACCTGGAGGGGTCATGGTGTACTCCACCTGTACCCTGAACCGGACAGAAAACCAGGGTGTCTGCCATTATCTGAAAGAGACCTTTGGTGAGGCCGTTGCGTTTGAACCGCTGAGTGAACTCTTCGAGGGCGCAGAAAAAACCTGTACTGAAGAAGGCTTTTTGCATGTTTTCCCGCAAGTCTACGACAGTGAAGGCTTTTTCGTGGCACGCATCCGCAAACTCGCCCCCGTTGAAACCGAGCAGCCCCAAAAACGGAAAGCCAAATTCCCTTTCTCCCCGGCTTCACACAAAGAAAGTGAGCAGATTCTGAACCAGTTAAATCAGGATCTTTCACTCCGGGTTCCGGCAGACCGGGAACTCTGGCTTCGTGATCAGGAAATCTGGCTCTTCCCTGCCCGGCTTCGCCCGCTACTGGACAATATTCGTTTTCAGCGTATTGGCATTAAACTGGCTGAACAACATAAAAAAGGTTACCGCTGGCAACATGAAGCCATCATGACACTGGCAACAGGCAAAGAACCGCAATGTATTGCTCTGACTGAGGCGCAAGCCAATGAGTGGATCATGGGCCGCGATATCCGACCGGAAGCGATGACAGGCAAAGGTGAAGTCATTGTTACCTATCAGGATTTCCCGTTCGGTTTGGGGAAATGGGTCGGCAACCGCATTAAAAATGGCATGCCCAGAGAACTGGTCCGAGATACGGGTTTATCTGGGAATCGCTGTTAAATTCGGAGCAGATGATTAATTAATGGTTCTATCTCAGTAGCCTTGGCTGTCTCAGGGCTAAAACTGGCAAAAAATACTGTGTGAACTAAGATTGATATTGTAATTGATCTCCATTTACAAACCAGTTAGCGCAAGGCTCTCACGAGCCATTCCCCTAAGCCCGAAACAGGAGTCGTTTCGGGCTATTTTTTATCTGATTTTCAGAGACTTGCCTTTCAGATTATTCGTCTTCTTTGTACAGATATTCCTTTCCTTCAAAATTGTTGAACAAGTTACACAACTTTTTCAGCTTTTAGCTGCGTACTTCAAGTTTTATAGTGAGTTCCAAGTTCAGCAACTCCCCAGCATTTTTATTGAAGGAAGCGTGTTATGTCTAAAATTCTTGTTCTGAAATCCAGCATCCTTGGTGGTTACTCTCAATCGAATGCACTGATCGACCATCTGGTCAATACGAAGGCAGACGACATCTCAACCATTATTGAACGCGACCTGGTTGCTAATCCACTGCCTGTTCTGGATGGCGAACTGGCTGGCGGTTTACGCGGCAGTGATAATCTGACTCAGCGTCAGCAAGAGACCATTGCCCTGTCAAACCAGCTGATTGAAGAAATTGAAGCCAGTGATACGCTGATCATTGGTGCGCCAATGTACAACTTCAGTATCCCGACGCAGTTAAAAAACTGGTTTGACTTAATTGCCCGTGCTGGTGTGACTTTCTCTTACACCGAAAATGGCCCGGTTGGCCTGCTGACCGACAAAAAAGTCATTGTTGTCACCTCTCGCGGTGGCATGCACCAAGGGAATGCAACGGATACAATGGTCCCTTACTTGAAAACGATTCTGGGCTTTGTTGGCATGACCGATGTTGAGTTCGTTTACGCCGAAGCGCTGAACATGGGTGATGAAATGGCAAGCAAAGGCCTGAATCAAGCCAAAGCTCAAATTGAAACCTTAGCTGTTTAAGCACCGTCCTTGTACGCGTACTTGCCTTTTCAAAAAAAGCCGCCTTTGCGGCTTTTCTTTTTAATCAAGTGCCATAAAAAAAGCTGCGCCTGAGCGCAGCTTCCTTCATGATTCATTTGAACCGCGTTATTCACCCATTTACTTGGTTGGGCGACTCGCCAGTTCAGTTCGTTTTTGTTCTTTGAGCAGTTTACTGGCTTCACGGCGCTCTTTAGACAACTCGGCACTGATAATAATGTGGTCATCCACACGATCTTCATAATCGCCTTTCATTGTCTCAATAATGCTGACAATTTCATCATGTGACATTTCAGGCTGAATATAGTCAATCAGGTTTTCAAGCAGTTCGACACGCTTGCGGTTGTCTCTGATTTTACGGTCATTATCCAGAATTTCTCGTTTTAGCTTATTTCTGCGTCTGGCAAGCCGAACCAATTCCAGGATATTGTTCATGTTTTGTCCTTACTATGAAACTTGAAAGCCTTAATTAATCTGGGTTATATCAGAAACCCCTCTTGCTTCTCAAGTAAGATCTCAATGAAATCAATTCCCCCTTCATTTCATTGATCTCACTCAGGACTTCATTGTTTGAATCGCATATTTAACCAGACAATGATGTCATCATAGCTTGCCAGTGTGATGACAGTTGTTTTTCATTTATGAGACAAGGAGTTAAAAAACAAATATGCGCATAGTTTCTTGTTAGGTGACTCACAAACTTCCGCTTAATTATTTGCTTTTGGTATATCAGAGCCTACTCTTTCCAGATACCAGTAGTGATTTGGCAAGATGCAATACGCGTGCAACACTTCTCGTCAAGGTTTTTTCTGAAGGCTGTTGTCCTGAAGCTAGCAGTACGTTGGCATTCACGTTAAAAAATTATTGGTTAGCTACGTAAGAGTTAGAGATTCAGGAGACAACATGTCTAAAGCAACAGGTACCGTTAAGTGGTTTAACGAAGAAAAAGGATTTGGTTTTATCACTCAGGATAACGGTGGCGCTGACGTATTTGTACACTTCCGCGCGATTATTGGTGATGGATTCAAGACACTGGCCGAAGGCCAAAAAGTGACCTATGACGTTGAGCAAGGCCAGAAAGGTCTGCAAGCGGCGAATGTCGAAAAAATATAAGTTAACAGAACGTTAGCGACCAAAAGGGCTGACTGGCCCTTTTTTTGTACCTGCACGTTATCCGGTCAGTCATCCGACCAATTTACGTTATTCATATCACTGCTAACTGCTTGAATCCCTTTTCAAAATCCACCATAAGTGAAGCTAACATCACAATTACTCAGATTTTTTTAGGTGAAACTCACTATTTCCTTGCCGTCGACCTTGCAATATGGCCTAATGGGCCTGCCTATAATGCAACGCTATTTATGCAACAAAGTGAAAAGTATACTTCGTTACACCCGCTTCACCTTAAGCGCCGTTGTCCTGAAGAGCTACATCCTTGTCCATAAGCAATCCATTATGTTGGCATGAAGCACGCCCCTGGGCGTTATTGTTCCTAATATTTTCAGGAGACATCCTATGTCTAAAGCAACTGGTACTGTTAAGTGGTTTAACGACGAGAAAGGTTTTGGTTTCATCACTCAAGACAACGGCGGTGCTGACGTATTCGTTCACTTCCGTGCTATCACTGGTGAAGGCTTCAAATCTCTGGCTGAAGGTCAGAAAGTGAAGTTCGATATCGAGCAAGGCCAAAAAGGTCCTCAAGCTGCTAACGTTGAGCGCGTATAAGCCCTCTTCGTAAAAGAACATGATTGAGAGCGCCCTTGTGGCGCTCTTTTTGTTTTCCATGCCAATAAACACGCACCTGCCCGTTTCACTCTGCCTCGCAATTTTTCTTTCCCGGAATTGAAGTTGAAACTTCATCACTTTCATTTTTCCGTCTGAATCCATCAAGCTGATCCGCCTTTGAAATATCCGTTTCATGTTTGCTCTTGCCCTCTAATTTTCCACCTTCGGCAACAGACCTCTTTTTCATGTCTTATATTAACTACACACGAGCATTATTTTTTGTGCAAACCAGTCATTTTGCATTTCAACCCATTCCATCTTGCAGGAGTGAACCATGACGACTGTCGCGAAACTCAACTACCGGAGAAAGCTGGCAGGACTTCCGCTTATCCGCTTCAATTTGCTGCGCCTGAATCCGGAGGATGTTCAGGACCTACGCGATGCTTACGCAGCCATGTATGAAATATCAGACCTCGCCATTGGTGACCGACGGGGTTACTACGCTTTAGCCAGAGGCCATGGATACGATCAGGACCTTTGTCACGATGACAGCCGGACATTTCTGACCTGGCATCGTTCCTACCTCTATTCATTTGAGAAAGCCCTGAACACCGCATTACAGTGGAAACGCAAAGACAAGGAGCTGGAGCTGACGCTTCCCTACTGGGACTGGACACAGTTCAACAAATCCACTCATGCTGCCAATGGACTGCCGAAATTACTCAATGACGCAAGCTACAAACATCAGAACGGCGATACTGTCGAAAACCCGCTGAACCGTGCCAAAAGTTTGTACCGTACCCTCTCGCAAGGTTTAGCCGGTGAAGAACAATACACCCAGCGATTCCCTGCAGCGTTTAAACAGAACATCAACCAATTAAAGGATGATGTTGACCGCTATATGGATAACCCCAACTTTGTGAGTTTTCAGGATGACTTTAACTTTGGCGCCCATGGTGCGATTCACGTACTCGTCGGGGGTATCGACGATTCGCCTTTGCCCGACAACAATGGCGACATGTGGGCCGTCATCTCCGCCGCCTATGACCCATTATTCTGGCTGCATCACAGCATGGTCGACAAAGTCTGGTTCGACTGGCAGACATTGCACCCGGATGCCAATATTCCTCCCCATGTGCTGCAAAAAGTTGTGTACGACGGCAGAGTCGGCAAGGATCTGATCGATGCTGAAACTTCCCTGAAATACATCTACTCCGAGAACTCCGTCGAATCTGCCGTTGCAGCGACGGGAACCACCAATACGCTGCCTGCCCGATCCCTCTCCGCAGCTGCCAGCCATGCGAAAGAACTGTCATTTGGTCTGGTTGAAGGCGGTTTTGTTCGGGCACAGCTTGATTTTCTGCGGCTTCATCCGCCGAAAGACAGCTATGAAATTCGTGCTTATATCGACAATCCGGCCTGCAACGCTGGAACAGGTTATGACGATGACAGTTATTCAGGACGCCTGGTGCTTTTTGGTCACGGTAAATGCCACGGCGCTCCCGGTCACTGCAACCCGGCACAAGCGCTGAGAGATGAATACGACATCCGCCCCAAACATCCCTTACGGTATGAGCATACCCGCTACACGATCGACCTCACCCGTGGACTACGACGATATATCGGCAGGAAGAAGTCGGTGGAAGATCTGAAAATTTATCTCATCGTACTTGATGGCAAAGGCAAGGTGGTTGCCCCGGACAGCATCAAATATGACGGCTGCTCCTTACGGACATTTGCGAAGCAATAAAATTCTTCCCCGTGGTTGAAGCGTTTCACAACCACGGGGAGCTATACTCAGGATCTTATGAAAATTACTGTGCCCCCTCATGCCGCCCGGGATGGCGCGCTTCGTATCTGGCTGCGCCGTATCCCTGTCAGAAGCCAGATCGTCTATGCCTTCCGCTCAGGCCATAGTCAGGATGATAACCATCCTGTCAGTCAGGCCGTTCTCTATGGTCGTGGTGAAGGGTCAAGCGCTTCTGAACGTGTAATGTTGCTTTTCCGGCCCAACAAAAATGAACCGCCTTTCCAGGCTGGCGAAGTTTTAACGCTGAAAGTACACCACACAGATAAAGACGAATTTCAGGAGATTGACTTTGATGTGAGTCACATTGAGTAGCGCTGCGGCTCAACATAACCAAAGGAGATTTTTGAGCAAGCCTAATCAAACTCAAACAGCCTGGTGAACCTGAACCTTCGGGGCATCGCTGCGCGATATAGATTCAGACATCGTCATGGCAGCAGCATTACTGTCGTTTGATTGCAACGACAGAAAACGTATGCCAGTGCTTCTCCTCCCGATCAACGTTGTCCCCGCTTCATTTCGTTCCTGAAATTGAACGATTTCAAATCCCTTGAACAAATGAAGTATTTCTTGTTGACTCAGTGGCGCTGTCGCACTGTGAAATCCGGATGCCCAGCTGTCATCCGTTCCCATAAAATCACCCGAGAAAACACCACCAGCTACGATGCTCGATGTCATGGCTTGCCAGGTGTCTTTCAATCGTATGGGGTCGGCAAAAAACAAACTGGCATGCGCAATGATCAACCCAGCCTGCGGGTAAATAAATTGCTCAAAGGTCGATTGTGAAACATTCACTTTTGGCGTGTGTTCGAAGCGCTCATGGCAGATTGCAACTGATTCATCATTGATATCGAAACCATGCACCTGATACCCCTGCTGCACAAGAAAGGCCATATCACTTCCTGTGCCGCAGCCACAATCAACCGCAACGTTCAAACCCGATTCATTCTGCTTCACCGCAAGTTCAGTTGCGAAAGCATGCTTCCTTGCGATGGCTTTCTCGTAAAATTGACGCCAGTTGTTTTGTTTAACTTGTTCATCCTTGATAGGCACGGTTTTCTCCTTAACGATTTGGGAACATCACAGGCCATTTATCTGCGAAGAGCCAATACCGTAAATTTGTCACTCAATCGATGCTGACATTACTTGATTTATCTTCAACTGCCAAAGCTAAATTTAATGCTTCCAATATTGAAAACCTAAAGACACATGACAGAAATGATGAGAGTAAAAATAAGAACTACCGTATATCAAGATAATATAGACAGTACCCCAAATATTGGGCTGAATGCCTTAATAATTTTTGCTGAAGCCGCGTGAATCAACAGTTTTAACATAAGCCACTCATATCAAATGATTTTTCTTACCTTCCTTGATTGTTCGCACCCGTTTTTATTTGCCCCTTTTTTGTCCCCATAGTTTCAGTTCAAACAGGCGACAAAGCCGGAGCCAGATTTCATTAGATTTTCCTATCTTCCCTTTGTAAGTCTTATCTCACCAAAGGATAAACTTCTAACAAGGTTCTGGACAAAAATGAGTTAGTGCAATAGCTCGAAACCTTGGCTGCTTGTTAGCTGTTAACCCACTTTATTCAGCAACAATACAAATATCTGAAGCATCATAACCTTCTTTAACGAACAAAGCAGGGGGATTCTCTTCTAAGATCCCCTCAAGCATTAATGCAGCTTTAGCTTGTTTAAAGGACTTTTCAACTGACAAACCAAATCCTAGAGATGAATAAAATTGAGCTGAGAATACTTGAGCGGCGTTATCCGTAATAGAAGTATGCATACCAATGGCACACTCAATGTACTCAGTTACATTGCTAGCTTGATTTTTGGAGTGGCATGTATTGAAAAAAACCAGCCTCAAATCGTCGTTAGCAACACTCATTGCTTGTACTATAGATTCCATAGACACAAGCTTTGTTTTTGAGTTATTGTCCATAAGCACCAATTCATCATTAGTACTGCCATGTCCACTAAAATGAACAATTGTTGGTTGGTACTCATTTATGTACTGAAGAATATCTCCAGGTCTTACTGCCCAACAAGACTCTAATTTAACTACATCGCGGTGACGCGATTTTGTAATCATTTCTTTAATTGTCCTGACTTCTTCATCTAAGCCTAACTGTCCTTGATCTCTAGGATTCGAGGCAAGAAAAAGTACAGTAATCTCCTCGGGTAGCGCATTGAGTGAATTAATTGCGTCAGTGTGCTCTGAAAGAGTTCTGTTTACATTATTGAATGCCATAGCTTGCTCGTGTTGGAACTTAGTTTGTTGTTGCTGCAACTTTTTCGCTTCTTTTAGTTCTTCATTAGTCAACTTTCGCTGTTCCGCTTGAAGATCCTTATTTTTCTTGACAATTTTCGCCTCGAATTCTGAAACCTTTTTTTCAACTTTGGCTATATTTTCCTGATTTCGATGAATTTCTTTTAATCGACTATTAATCGTTGCGGCTGACTTAGATGAGTTCATCTGACGAGTAGCAGTTTGTATTTTGCTATTAAAGCCTGTTATCTTTGAATATTCTTTTGATTTCTGTTCAATCAATCGGGCGATTTCATCCTGTTTTCGTGCAACATTTCTTCTATATGTATCGATCATTGCCATATTGCGCCTTCTTTTTTTGTCTAGTGGGCTAACACCGCGTTAGGTAGTGAGCAATTCCGACACACAAACCAAATCCATTGCACCTTAACCAACCTTGAACTGAAAAGACCAAGAGTTGGGAATCACTCTTAAATGCTTTGTATGCCTAAGGATTAATAGAATCCAAACATTAGCTTACAGTGTACTCACGCCATGGTATTTGCGAAGGATGTAAGTTTGCTAAGAATTTCACAATGTCGTTACGACCACGATAAGTAGCACGACCTCTAGAATCTTGCGCCATTAATGTTACTGGCATCCCTGGAAAATGATGCATGAAAGCATTGATTGTTTTCTCACTTTCATGTGCCGAATCAACAACGTATTTTTTCACAACAACAATCGCAAAAGTAATACCTTGCTCTTTAATTACCGCACCTTGGAACTTCATTAGCAACCACCTAAATAGTTAAGTTAATATTCGATGCATAGTGACTTTTTACAGATCACATACTATTTATATGGATCCTCACTTATGAAACTAAATTGCATATTATCAATCATTAAACAATAACACTATTATCCGACTCATGATTCTGTCGGATAACTTTTCGTGAGAAAATACTCATTAGCAGCATTTGTATTAGCTTCTACTCTAAAACATAAAGGGGCATTTCTGAATTACAAAATGCCCATTGCAACAGTTCCGGACAGTAACGGCTTTCAGCTAGTAGCTACTCAGTTACTTGAGAGCGTTTTCTAGATCTGCAATCTCACTCCACTCGACAGCGTTCTCTGGAAGTGGCTTGGTGAAGTCCGTTAGAGCTTCCAGTAGCTGTTTGAGGTTGGCGAATTCTTGACCATTTTCATCACTGATTATCTGTAGTGCTGAGTATGGTTTTTCTGATGTAACTTCTTGGCCAAAATAAGCCTCTTCCAAATTCGGTACTGAAGCTACAAGTCGAATTTTTGCAGTGTCCGGTGCTTGCTCAACCACTTCTAACAAATTCTTGTTAGTTCCCCATGCTGGGTTTGCTTTTGGTTCTTTTCCTTCTTTAGCTTTGCAGAAAGGTCTATCTGAATCATGAAGCAAAGCATATGGGGCGCCAAATTGGTTTAATATCTTAGCCAGAGAAGCTAGTGTTGCTTTTCCTCTTGCACGAACGATATGTGTATCTTTAAAGGTATCAGAGTGCTTCGCTATAACGTGTTTAAACGCTGTGTACTCTGTGTCTCCCTCTACAAGTACGGTCTTACCACCAAAGAAGAACTCAGCTACGTGAGGATCAAAGGTATTTAGAAGCTTCAGTCTTGCTTTATCATCTGGATCAAGTTTGGCTCTCTGCGGTCTGAAAATCGTAGTGCCTTTAATGTTTCCATCACCAGCTCTTTCTACTCTGACTATTGAGGTATTATCTCTAGATAGGTCAATAAACGCAGGGGCATGAGTCGTCACCATGACTTGCCAGTTTCCACTTTTGGGCAAGTCATAAAGAACTTTACAAGCCTCACGAATAGCGTTTGGGTGTAAGCAAAGTTCAGGCTCATCAAGTAAAAGAAGGTGAGGTCTCTCTGCTCCTTTTCCTGCTTTCGCACGCCTTTGTTCAGAGATTATTCTTAAAGCAGACCACAATAACGTTCTTCGAGCACCACTCCCTTGTTTATCGATAGAAGTTTGATGACCATCGGCATGCCCCATACGAAGCTCAGGATCGTTTTTAAATAGGTTGATACATTTTTCAACTTCATCTTCTGGTCTTGCATCAAATTTGACCTCATAGCCCGGAAATACTTCACTGACCATCTTTTTCATTTCAGCTTGAACAGCTTCAATTTCTTGCTCAGTATCTTTGACAACAAGCTTTTGTAGCTCCATGACGTTATGCAGAAGCTTCTGATATGGTGTTAGCTCTTCATCAGCAAGTTCTTCCTCAGATAGTGCTTTAACCCTTTCTGTCAAAACACTCTGTAGCAGTTTGACGATTTCTTTAGACTGGGTTTCAGGGTCGGAGAATGCATCTACCCTATGAGGTTCAGATCTGTATGATTGAGCTACATTAGGAGCTCCCCAAGGTCGCTTAGACTTGTGCCAGTCGTTAGCTTTGGCATCCCAACCTACTCGTAATGGTTTGCCGGGTGCTTCCCAAGTCCATTTCTCTTTTACGTACTTTTCTTCGGTTTCTTCATCAGTCATAACCCATTGTTTGCCCGGCTGACCTTCATCAAAAATGACGGTCTCAATGATAATCTCAGGGAGGTTTTCTGGGTCGATAGATTCATTGGGGAAGTCATGTATTGTTAATAAGCCTGATTTAGAGGCTTCTTCCATGGCTACTTCATACGCTCTAAGAATCGAGCTTTTACCAACGTTGTTTGGTCCAACTAGAACAACAATTTCATCAAGTTCGATTTCAACAGATGTGCTGCCAATGCATCTAAAGTTCTTTATCGATAGCTTTCTTAGTCTTGGTCTAGGGTTATCCATAACAATCTCTTTTAGTGCAAACATTCATGTGCAAGCTTACTATCCCCCAATAGTGCATCAAGTGGCATACCATTACAAAAGGGATAATTAACTTCAATATATTAAGAGCACGACCAGCGGGCTCTGGCTTGACCTTCATTAGCTCAAGTATTGAGAAAGTAAATCGTCAAAGTTTTCAAACTCTTCGCCGCTAACTATTCATCCTTTGGGGTAAAACCTTGCTAAACACCTACACATCCAATAAATCGAAATATAGAACTCCTATTAACCAATTCCACTTTCAATCAATTAAACGTTAATCAAGTCACGTTACACATAACGCTTGCTGAGGATCATCAACAAAAACGGCCGCTTTGGACACCTGTTGGTGATGACCATAGCAGCCGAAAATTTTTTCTTTCGCGAGAGTTGGCCTCGTTTGCAGTATTTTCGCCTCCAGAAGAACCTACGTTTTTTAATACACCTGTCAGGCGATAACGTACACGTATTCCACCCCACCCGCCGGACACGCGTATGCCTGGCGGGTGACATAGGCTTTTTCAGAGAGCCGACGCAGTAACGTACTCGCCCATGAGTTCGACAGGTCACAACGATCCGCTATTTGTGACGGTGTGACCTGCTCACCTTTTTTCATTGAATGCAGCACTCGCAGCTGTGTTTTACTCAGCTTCACCTGTCCAACCTGTTGCGGTACCAGGCGTGCAGCTTGCATCAGACGAGCGTCGATCTGCCCGATTTGAGCATTTTTTTCCATTTTTGAATCATCCTATAAGGTTTATCGGAGGATCTTCAATTGATCCAAATGAAGAGAAGCCTAAGCGGCTATGCGTGACGAAATCGAAATAGGTCATAGCCAGTCTTGCCCGCAGGAATTTAAACAGTCTGGAATGTTCCCTATCTGTCATTTGTTGATTGAACTTGCTTTTCCAATCATTCAGACAGATCCATTGCTGGAAAATACAGACAGAATCATCCTCCAGAACCACGAATTCCCTCCCACCGCCCCTCGTCATTGCAGAATTGCTCCCCGATTCCCGCAATTCCGTCATGATTTGATGTATCAGCCTTGCCTCCTTCAGGGGAGTTGCGGGATACTTACCTATCTTGATTTACAGGCTGTTTCCGTTGATTCGGCAGTCTGAAATCGTCAGGTGTCATCCTTGAACATGCCCGCATTGAACAATCATGAAAGCGTTCGATTTGGACACACAGAGCAAACTTTTGGACGCAGTTTAGACACAAATGCAAACCCAATCCGAGATTGCTCTGGAATGAACGACTGTGCAGAGAAACTGCACAGCACAGAAAAGCCTCTGAGAGAACAAACAGTTACGATGAATTCAGCGGCTTCAGGAAACAACGATGAATGATACAAATATGCCAACATTGTTTTGGTTGGACTACGAAACGTTCGGTGCCAGCCCGGCGACAGACAGGCCCTGCCAGTTTGCCGGGGTGAGAACCGACATGGATTTGAATGTGATTGGTGAGCCGCTGGTGATTTACTGCCAGCCGCCCAGCGATTACCTGCCTTCTCCGGAAGCCTGTCTGATTACCGGTATCACACCGCAGGAAGCCATGGAAAAAGGTCTGCCGGAACACGAGTTCATTGCCCGCATCCATGCAGAGTTATCTAAGCCGAATACCTGTGTGATTGGCTATAACAATGTGCGGTTTGATGATGAAGTCACGCGCTATACCCTGTACCGCAACTTCTACGATCCTTATGCCTGGAGCTGGCAGAGCGGCAACTCGCGCTGGGATATGCTGGATATCATGCGTACCTGCTATGCGCTGCGTCCGGACGGTCTGAACTGGCCGACCAATGAAGACGGCTTCCCGAGTTTTAAGCTGGAAGATCTGTCTGTCGCGAACGGCATTGAACACAGCAATGCGCACGATGCCATGGCGGACGTTTACGCGACGATTGAACTGGCGAAGAAAGTGAAAACCAGCCAGCCAAAGTTGTTCAGTTATCTGTTCAACTTGCGCCATAAACGCAAGTTACAGGAACTCATTGATATCGCGGAGATGACACCGCTGGTTCATATTTCAGGCATGTTCGGCTCTGAATGCGGCAACACCAGCTGGATTGTGCCCATGGCGTGGCATCCGGATAACAAGAATGCCGTCATCTGTGTAAATCTGGCGATGGACCCGGCGCCGTTGTTTGAGCTGGATGCCGACAGCCTGCGCGAGCGTCTGTACACCAAACGTGCTGATTTAGGCCCGGATGAGCTGCCGGTGCCGCTGAAACTGGTACATATCAATAAGTGCCCTGTGCTGGCGCCTGCAAAAACACTGACGGCTGACGATGCAGACCGCCTGGGAATCGACCGGGAGCAATGTCTGGTCAACCTGAAAGCGCTGAAGGCACAACCGCAGATCCGTGAAAAACTGCTCACAGTGTTCAGTCAGGACAGAGAGTTTGCACCGAGCGACAATGTTGATACCCAGTTGTACAGCGGGTTCTTCTCGGCGGCAGACAAATCAGCGATGGACATTATTCGTGAAACCGCCCCGGAAGAGTTAGGCAAGCTGGCGTTGCAAGTCGATGACAAGCGGATGAAGCCGCTGCTGTTCCGTTACCGGGCGCGAAACTTCCCGCTGACCCTGGATCATCAGGAACAGCAGCAATGGAAGTACCATTGTCAGGATTACTTCGAATCGAAGCTGCCAGCCTACATGCAAAACCTGGAAGCAATCGCGATGGAGCACCAGAGTGACGAGCGGAAGATGAAAATTCTGAAATCTGTGTACGAATACGTGGGCAGTCTGGTGTAAAGACTCTGCACGGTAGCAGACGCAGCTCATTAAGGTAAGCGTCTGATCTTCTCCGCTATTTTCAAGACCCCGGACGTCTCTTCGCCCGGGGTTTCTTTTTTCAGACACTTTTCATCCCCTGAAGTTTGAACTTCATGTGAAGGGCATTAACACTTAAAAAAGGTCGCGACGACCTGCAGCTGGTGTTGTCTGTCACGGAACACAGGAATGCGATGACGGCTCAGCCCCGCTGGTTCTCCCATGGTGTATATTGCCAGACTGGTTAAGGAGTCTGTTCGGGCAATAGTTTGGCAGAAGAGATTGTTATGGCAACTGAATCCCTCACCCGCTGTTACCGGTTTAACCGGGTCGATTTCGAACCGGATCTGCGGCTGCTTGTCTGGCCGGATAAGTCAGAGACAGCCCTGACCCTGCACGAATCACGTCTTCTGGAAACCTTGTGTTATTTTGCGGGGGAAGTCATCAGCCATAAAGTCCTGTCTGATAAAACCTTTCTGCCTCAGGATTCACTCTCACAAGTCCAGCAGATTGATCTGGCCTCTGTCTTTAATTCCGTCAGGCGTAAGCTCACGGTGAATGGCATGATGGCAATCCCGGTTGAAGTGCTGCCTCATTATGGTTTCCGGGTCCCCTTACCTAAAGAAACCTGCCGTCATATCCACCGCTTTCACCAACCAACGGCTTTACCTCCCAAACCGCCACGGCATCCTCCCCAAAATGCCGTGAAAACAAGTCGCCCGAAAGTCTCGGCGACTGAACATATTGTCAGGCACAGCCTGATGCATAAGTTGTCTGTCATTTTGCTGGCAGCGGCAGGTGTGGCTATGGTGATCGTGTCGAATATGTAAGCCGTTTGTGTTGGATCAAGTGCAGGCCTCAAAGAATTGTGGTTTAGATCCCACCTTTTTTGTATGATTGCGACACCATTCATCTTCATCCTCGTGTATATGAGCTACTTGCGTTCATTTGCAATCATTGCCATTTTTCTGATGGCCGGGAAAGGATTCCAATCTCTCACACAGATCCCCATTCCGGGCAGCATTCTTGGCATGTTGTTTCTTTTTGCGGCACTTTCTGCCGGACTGCTTCCACCGAACTGGGCCAAGCCCGGATGTCATCTGTTTATCCGCCATATGGCAATTCTGTTCGTCCCTGTCGGAGTCGGACTCATGAATTATCTGGATCTGCTTCAGACCAACGCCCTGCCCGTGCTGCTCAGCACCCTCGGCAGCAGTCTGATTGTCCTATTGTTTGTGGGCTGGTATGTACAGCGTAAGGAGTCGGACTGATGTGGTTGTTCGTCACTCTGATTGTATTCTGGCTGGCCCGTCTGTTGTCGAAGCGTTTTCAGCATCCGGTGCTCAACCCGCTGCTGATCTGTCTGGTGGTCATTATTCCGCTGCTGCTGGTCCTCAACGTGCCTTATGAAACCTACTTTGCAGACAACCGCTGGATTCATTATCTGCTGGAACCTGCAGTGGTTGCACTGGCATTCCCGCTATATGAACAGTTGCCTCAAATCCGCAGCCGCTGGAAAGTGATTGTGACGGCATGTGTGTGCGGCAGCGTTCTGTCCATGCTGGCCGGCACAGCAATCGCGCTGGCACTGGGCGCCGATTTACAGCTGACCGCCAGTATTTTGCCAAAATCGGTCACAACCCCCATCGCCATGGCCGTGGCTCAGCAGATTGGCGGAGTTCCTTCACTGGCCGCGGTCATGGTACTGATCGCAGGTGTCTTTGGCGCCGTTTTAGGTTACCCGCTGTTCAAACTTGCCCGCATCACCCATCCGATGGCAAAAGGCTTAAGCATGGGGACTGTGGCGCATGCGTTAGGAACGGCCAAAGCTGCCGAGGAAAACTACAAAGACGGCGCATTCAGCTCTCTGGCTCTGGTCTTGTGTGGTGTGATTACGGCAGTGCTCGCCCCGGTCATCTATCCGTTGCTGTTATCTGTTTTTCAATAATTCTTTACACATTCCCGGAAGAAGTATCACAAACGCTGTGTGCATCTGCTCCCACAGGAAAGATGCACACTTATGCGATCTTTACTGCATTGAAATTCAGACACATTTCTCACAAAACCTGTGATAACACTCACTAAAATGCAATAAGAATGAAATAACTCAGGATCAATAGTGACTATGATCACAATAATTATTCTTGACTGCTCTAGAATGCTTTAGTGAATTCACATAGGAGAATCACTATGCGCGCTGAAGTTATGGACGCTTTAGGCCAACTCCCGCTCGAACTGTCACAGGCGCTGAAGCCTGTCATGACTGCTCCAGGCTTTGACGCCACTCTGAGCAAAGAAGAATTTGAACACCTGATGACTGTGACTCAGCTGTCAGATGCAGACCTGCGTATTCAGCTGCTGAAAGTTGCTGCTGCCTATTCCATTGCCAGCCTGTCGAATTTCTATGTCGGCGCGATTGCACGCGGCAACTCCGGCAGACTTTACTTTGGTGCAAATATGGAGTTTGAAGGGACGTCGATGTCTCAGACGGTCCATGCGGAACAATCGGCCATCAGTCACGCGTGGCTGAAAGGCGAAACGGGTATCACTGATATCACCGTAAATTACTCGCCTTGCGGCCACTGCCGCCAGTTTATGAATGAACTCAGTACGGCACAAAGCCTCATGGTTCAGTTACCTGAGCGCACACCAAAAGCATTGCAGACGTACTTACCGGAATCCTTCGGGCCTGCTGATTTGGGCATCACCGATTTGCTGTTGTCAGACCATTCAAAAGGTCTGAGCCTGGATTCAGACGATGCACTCCTTCAGGCCGCTTGTCAGGCTGCAGATAAGTCTCACGCGCCTTACAGTAAAAACTTTGCCGGTGTCGCGCTGAAAGCCAAAGATGGCCGGGTCTTCACAGGCATGTATGCCGAAAACGCAGCATTCAACCCAAGTCTTCCGCCCTTACAGGTGGCGATGATCGATATGAATATGGCGAATTATTCGCTGTCAGACATTGCTGAAGCCGCATTGGTTGAGCAGAAGAGCTCTTTAGTCAGTCTGCTGGCTGATACACAAAACACGCTGGAAAGCTTTCACCCGGATATCCAGCTGTCATACGCAGCAATCTGACCCGATAAAAACAGGGAAACTGACTGAAACGGATTCAGCAATTCATTCCCTTACAACTTTCCTTGTAGCCGTCAAAGCCGCTTGTTTTGTCGGCTTTTTTTATGAATAAATATTTGGTGCTATGCAGTCATCAGAGTATGATTTCAGATTATTTTTGACTTGAACAATACTTATGACGCATCGACACAATCCAATTCAGGGTGCCTGCTGGATGTTAACCGCAGGATCAGCCTTTGCTGTGGTCAACAGCATGGCGCAGTACCTGAGTGTAGTTTTTCACTTGCCTTCAACAACTGTCGGTCTGATCCAGTACTTTATCGCGCTGATTGTCATGCTGCCCTGGCTGTACAGTATCGGGCTGCGTCAGTCGCTGAAAACCCAACATTTTGGCATGCACTGTTTCCGGGTTTTCCTGTCTGTGATTGGTATTCAGCTGTGGCTCTGGGCACTCGCATATCCGGTGCCCATCTGGCAGGGCATTGCATTACTGATGACGTCTCCCCTTTTTGCCACCGTCGGTTCAGGTTTACTGCTGAAAGAAAAAGTCGGCTTTGTCCGCTGGGTTGCGACGCTGGCTGGGTTTTGTGGCGCAATGATCATTCTGGAGCCCTGGTCCGACAATTTTAACTGGGCATCATTATTGCCGGTGGGTGCGGCATTTTTCTGGGCAAGCTATTCATTAATGGTGAAGAAGATGTCTCACCATGACTCCCCGAGCACCATGGTCGTTTACCTGTTGCTGCTGATTACCCCCTTTAACCTGTTTCTGGCCGTGCCGGATTTCACCATGCCTGAAGGCCGGGAAACCTGGTTACTTCTGCTGGGAGCCGGTGTTTTCACTGCGCTGGCCAACTGGGCCATTGCCAAAGCTTACGCTGTTGCTGACGCTTCATTCGTCCAGCCGTTTGATCACGCCAAACTGCCTCTGAATGTCCTGGCCGGATTTATGGTATTTGGCTGGGTACCGCCGGGACGTCTGTGGTTAGGGGCAACCATTATTATTGCCTCAGTTGCCTTCGTCACTCAGTGGGAAAGACGCAAACCGATGCTGCAATCCGCAACCATCAGGAATGCATCCTGACCGGATCAAAAAAGCTGGCATATAAGCCAGCTTTTTTCTTTTGAATCGGTTCAACCGTCAATCAGAAACGTACCCGGACGCCCATTGCGGCTTCAAGCTCCACATCGACATCTTCAACCATGTAGAGCGTCGGACCGACTTCACCATACAATTCAAACTGGTTAACCGGGATTTCCAGACCAACACCAGAACGGATACCAAACTTATCGTGGTGATCATCAACGAACTGCGCCCCGACAAAGGTATAACCCATGTTGAGCTGCGGGTTTTGGGTCAGCGCTCCCAGGTTAAAGGTTTTATCGACGGCCACGCCAAAATCGTCTAAACCCAAAGAGAAACGCAGATCATTCTGCTTATACTGCACGCCACTCATCGGTGACCCCAGAAAAATACCCGCAGATTGTGATGCAACAGCGGACGCAGACAGTCCGCACAATAACAAACCAATCAAAGACTTCTTCATGTTACTGTCCGTTTATTTTGAAAGCACTCTGATTTACAGAGCTATTTTGAATACTGTTGTTCTACTTTATCTGTAATTTCTCAACAATACGAACCTGTCACCATACTTATGACAAATAATTGACATAGAATCTGTCAATTACTCATCAGCTTACTTCGTCAATCAATCTGCATCGATCAGGTTTCTCAATACGTAATGCAGGATACCGCCGGCTTTCAGATACGCCATTTCTGTCTGTGTATCCACCCGGGCGCGAACCGGATAACACTGAACCTCTCCCTGCGTGTTCACCACTTCAAGGGAAAGCGCTGCTCCCGGAGACAGTGCATCAATCCCTTTGAGACTCACCTGCTCCGTGCCGGTCAGGTTCAGTGTGTCGAGCAAGCCGACAGGTAATTCAACCGGAATCACCCCCATGCCCACCAGATTCGAGCGATGAATCCTTTCAAAACTTTCGGCCAGGACGGCTTTGACACCCAGCAAGCGCGTTCCTTTTGCGGCCCAGTCACGGCTGGAGCCCGTCCCATATTCTTTCCCGGCGAAAATGACCAACGGTACATCCTTCGCCTGATATTGCATGGCGGCATCGTAAATCGGCATGGTTTCACCAGTAGGCTGAAAAAGCGTGTTCCCGCCTTCCTGTCCCCCCAGCATCCGGTTTTTGATACGGATGTTGGCAAAGGTTCCCCGCATCATCACCTCATGATTCCCGCGCCGGGAACCATAAGAATTAAAATCTGCAGGACGAATGCCCTGCGCCTGCAGATACTGACCCGCGGGACTGTCGGGTTGAATACTTCCGGCCGGAGATATGTGGTCAGTGGTGATCGAGTCACCAAATACCGCCAGAATCGCCGCGTTGTGAATATCTTCCAGCGGCTGAACCGGCTGAGTAATCGTTTCAAAGAATGGCGGCAGCCGGACATAGGTTGAATCTGATTGCCACGGATACGTTTTCCCCGAATCCACCTGAATCTGCTGCCAGTGTTCATCTCCGGAGAAGATGTCGGCATATTCCTGCCTGAACAGGTGATTCGTGACCGATTTCATGACTGTGGCTAGCTCTTCCTGCGATGGCCACACATCTTGCAGAAACACCGGGTCGCCATTCAAATCCTCGCCCAGCGGCATGTCCGTCATATCGATGCGGGTCGTCCCTGCCAGCGCAAAGGCCACGACCAGTGGCGGAGAAGCCAGCCAGTTGGCTTTCACCAGCGGATGCACCCGCCCCTCAAAGTTTCGGTTTCCGGACAGGACTGAGGAAACCGTCAGGTGATTATCCTGTATCGCGGTTTCAATCGGTGCCAGCAATGGGCCTGAGTTACCGATACAGGTTGTGCAGCCATATCCCACCAGCTGAAATCCCAGTTCGTCCAGATAAGGCTGCAAACCAGACGCAGCGAGATACCGGGTCACGACTTTCGAACCGGGCGCCAGCGAGCTCTTTACCCAGGGTTTGCGTTTCAGACCTTTTTGAACCGCTTTTTTGGCCAGCAGACCGGCCGCCATCATCACGCTGGGATTGGAAGTATTGGTGCAGGAGGTAATTGCAGCAATCACAACATCGCCATGTTTCAGCGAAAAAGCCTCACGCTCCGTATTTACCGGAACCGTCAGCTCAGGCTGTAACCCGTTCAGTGACAGCAGATCCGTCATGGCGGAATCCATGTCAGGAAGTGCAACACGATCCTGCGGACGTTTCGGACCGGCCAGGCTGGAAACCACATCCGCTAAGTCCAGCGTCAGGGTATCCGTATAATCCGGCTCGGGATGACCAGAATCACGCCACAAACCATTGGCTTTAGTATATGCCTCGACTTTACTGATCAGGTGCTCGTCGCGGCCAGATAAACGCAGATAGTTCAGCGTTTCCTGATCAACCGGGAAGAAACCACAGGTTGCACCATATTCGGGTGCCATGTTCGCAATTGTCGCGCGATCGGCCAGCGGCAAGCCATCGAGGCCAGGTCCGTAAAATTCAACAAACTTACCCACAACACCTTTTTTACGCAGCATGTCGGTGACAGTCAGCACCAGATCCGTCGCCGTCACCCCCGGATTGAGCTGGCCGCTGAGCCGAAAGCCAATCACTTCAGGGATCAGCATGGAAATGGGCTGCCCCAGCATTGCAGCCTCCGCTTCAATCCCGCCGACACCCCAGCCCAGCACGCCCAGACCGTTAATCATCGTGGTGTGCGAGTCCGTTCCGACCAGCGTATCCGGAAACAGAGAATCGTCTTCCTGCCAGACGGTCTGCCCCAGATATTCCAGATTGACCTGGTGGCAGATTCCGGTGCCGGGAGGCACAACACGAAAATCAGAAAACGCCTGCTGCCCCCAGCGAAGGAACTGATAACGCTCATGATTTCGCTGCATTTCCAGTGCAACATTCTGAGAAAAAGCTTGCTCAGAAGCATAGGCATCAACCATAACCGAATGGTCGATGACTAAATCAACGGCAGACTGGGGATTAATCTGTTCCGGATCTTTACCGGCTTTGGCCATGGCATCCCGCATTGCAGCCAGATCCACGACCGCAGGGACACCGGTAAAATCCTGCATGAGAACACGGGCCGGACGATACTGAATTTCCCGGTCAGAAGCTTTGTTTTCCAGCCATGCAATAACGGCTTCAATATCATCTTTCGTGACCGTGTCACCGTCTTCAAATCGCAGTAGGTTCTCAAGCAGCACTTTGAGCGAATACGGCAAACGATCCACATCTCCGAGAGGACTCAGCGCCGCCAGACTGAAATACTGATAGCGCTTTCCATCAACTTCCAGTGTCTGCTTACTATGAAAACTGTCGACCCGGTTTGCTGCTTTCATTACTCACCTCCGTCTTTTTACAGTGACTATAGACGGGATAGGAAGAATGACAACGATGTCTGGTTAGTAATACAGCTTGCATCCTCCGCGCAATCATCTTGATCTCATCAAACATGACCCCATCATGGCGTTCATTTTCAAACTCGCCATTTCCTATCAGGCCTATTATGACGAACCAACATTCCCGACGGTTGAATACAAAGACACGCGATTACCCAGTAAAGAAAAAATATGGGGACTGAGTGTCGGTGAGGATTATGTCGCTTACACGGAGCGCTTTGTCCGTCAGCATCAAGCTCCGAACAATGTGGTGATTGGTGCACAGGACATTGTCCTGCACTTTGATGAAACCGATGAAAGCCTGGGAGTTTTCTACAACCGCACGGGGAAAGACATTCAGGACATCAACTTCTTCGGTGAAACCGAATCCGGCAAGCTTGCCCGTGTCGAAACCGTCAAAGCCGGTGCCTACTGGATTATTTGGTCTGATTTCTTTCCTCAGACAGACGTCAACCGTTTATAACATCATGTTTGATATGAAAAAGCAGCGCCGGGCGCTGCTTTTCTGTGTTCGGATCAGGCAGGTGTCTGAATGAACCAGACCTCTTCCGCAAAGCGGCTGAGTCCCTGCTGAATACGCGGGTGCGATTCGTCTGCATCCTGACGGCCAAGGTGAACAATCTCACAACCATGAAACAGTGATTTCACAGCATCAGCAGATACGCTGAATGGCGGCCCTGCCATCTCCTCCTGAACATAATCCAGGGTGACCAGCATAATTTTTCCACCAGGTTTAACCACAGAAAGCAATCGCTGAACATACATCTGGCGCATTTCTTCTGGCATCGCAATGAGCGCAGCACGGTCGTACGCAGCATCCACCGGCGTGACAGGCGCCGTAAAATAGTCACCACAATAAATACTGACTTCATCAAACTCGTACAGCGTGTGCCCATTCCCAAGCATCGTTACCGTTGGCAAATACAGATGCTCTGAAAAATATGCACGAACCGCAATTTCACTCAGCTCAACCCCAATCACCTGATTGTGCTGTTCAGCCAGCCAGCTCAGATCCAGAGATTTCCCGCACATCGGTACAAACACGGCATCTTCCCGGTTCAGTTCCAGGCGCGGCCAATACAGTGGTAAAACAGGGTTGGTCTCGTTCAGGTGAAAACCAATCCGGTTCTCGGCCCAGCGGTTATGCCAGAATTCTGCATCCATTGGCGACTTCTCTCAGTACTGATTGTTACAACTGGGCGGTATCAGACCATATTTCTGACAGGAGATCCAGCCAGATTCGATTCAGCCGAGGGTACAAAACGAGGGTACAAAAAAAGGACGCCTGAGCATCCTTTTTCACAATCACCAAATCGTGATGACTGATTGTCTGTGTGCGAGTCTGGTATCAACCGACGCGGAACAACTTAATGGAGTCACGACGGACAGTCACACCACGGAAAGTCACCGGCTCAAGCAAAGTCATCAGTTGCTTTGACACAAAAAACTTACCGCCATAGCTGCGATCGCCACCACGGTTAACCCACTCTGCAAATTCATCTGCCAGGCTGAACATTGAATTTCCTACAAGTAAAACCAGGACTTTCGCAACTTCACTGTCGTTCTGCTTATTAAATTCTGAGTCACGAACCTTCTTGCGGTATTCTTCGACAATTCTCTCAAGGCACTCAAATCTGCTCATCTTCACCACCTCACAAAAAAGAGGTGCGGATACTACTGTTCAATAGGCCTGAAATCAAGACATCCGAGCATGATTTTGGCTATTGCTAACACAAATCAGACATCATTGAGCATATTCGTAATGAATCAATCAAAAAGCACATCAAGTCCCAAAGATTCCATAACCCTTTGTTCACTTTTGTATGAAATTAATGACATCTCTGTGGAGTGCCACAGCGATCACCTTCACCAGACATCCCCGGCTTCACGACCGATAATAATCAACAACCTGCACTGTAATTGGCTCTTTTTGCGGTTTCACAGCCATTTTAAACTGATGCTGACCATCCATTGTCATACTGTTGCCTGATTCACCGGTCACACTCACCCCTTCAATTTTGGTAAAAGGCTGTTCGGTGTCATAAAACATATTGATCGTCAGTTCTGCTTTCTGATTGGCCTTCAGCTCAAATTTGCAGATCCCCCGCGGGCAATAGACATCCAGTGCTTTTTCTTTCACCTCGATGCGTTCCACATCTCTGACCGGAGTTGCTGTGATATTCAGTGGTTCACTGCAGCCCTGAATGAACAGATTTGCAGACACAAGTAGCATGGCAGGCAGCCACAGTGCTGTCCCTCGCTTCATTTTCATCTTGTTCTCTTCTCTTTCACAACATTGACCGGCGCTCAGTCTACTGTACAAAGTACTGTATAAGATACTGTATAAACGCTGAAAGCCGACTTTTTCCCGGTCATCTTTGATTTCCGTCACAAGGTATTCGAGCAATTCCACCCCCATTCCCCACTGATAATAAAAACAATAAATAACAACAAGTTAAACCGAAACACCTCAATCAGCACCCAGGCCAGACCGTCAGAAATTGTGAAGCAACATCGAAAAAAAAGCTTGCATCCGGTACTGTTCAAAACTACTGTATAGACATACAGCATGTATAAATACACACTATCAGCGCATTTAACAAAGGATGGAACTCTCATGACTGCTCATTTAGACAGCTTCCAATCAGTGACTGCTTCTCAGGTGTATAAATCCACTTTTGTGTCTCACTCTTCTACCCTGAGTTCCAACCGTGTCCAGTATCCGATTGAAGTCAGTTTTTGCGATCAGGAAATGGCGCAACTGGCCTACCTGCTGCGTTTACTCAAGCAAGCCAGTGAACAAAATCGCTGGATCATGTTTATTGGTGAAGATGCGTTATTGGATCGTAATCTGATGAAAAGCGCAGGGATAGATGTGAATAAAGTCTTGCTGTTAAAAAAGAAAATCGGGCAGTCAACTCAAGCGCTCATGGCAAAAGCCCTGCATATGGGAAATTGCAGTGCTGTCATTGCAAGCGGCAACATTCTGGAATATTGCAACCAAACCATTCATGACGCAGCAATTCATGGCGATGCAATGGCTTTTATTATCAACCGAAACCACCAGCCTGGTCAGTTGCTGCATTGAACGCAACGATAACAGATGGAAAGCCACCATGTTAAAACGCCAGTACTTTGCAGCACTGGCGTTTTAGTTTGGTCATATGTGAGCACCGTTTCCTTTCCTTAGGAACAGCATGCCACCGAGAAAGCGTGAGCCGGCGCATTACCGATACTCAGGGTTGCGCTAAGCGGATATGCAGTTGCTCGCCGTTGTTTCCGACTTCGCGGATATCACACTCGGCTTTTTCCTGAATCAATGCCAATTGCTCTTTATCTAACGAATAAGGCAGGCAAACATCCAGCTCGAAAATCTGCTCCAGACGCGCCAGTCTCAGTAACCTGATCAGGTTGTTCACATCACTGGTGTTTGTCGACAGCACCTTCAGCGCCTGATTGGTCAGTCGCTCGGTTTTACTGACTTGTGAACCTGTCGTTCTCCCCCAGGAAAACTCCAATGCAGGCAACATCACTTTAAATGCATCCCACAGCGTTGGCCTGTGATGACACAACACAGACAGGAAGGAGGTGTAATCAAATACAATCTCTTTCGCTTGGTGAGCTTCAACTGATGATTTCATAACTATCCTTCACAAGAATTCAACAGCATTTTTGTGCAAGCTAAAGTAAATTGGACGAATGCTATATTAAGCGGACACTATAATGCCTTCATCCGGGGCTTACTTTTTTAGCGCTTCATTTTTTTGCGCGCGATCGTGTTTTTTCTTGCTTTGCATCAAATAAAAAATACTGGAAAAACACTTGATTAACATACCCTGTACGCAAAATAAACAATTCGCTACGGATTGTAATTTTTATATTTCCTATGATTTGCCGTGAACATTTACGGAAAAGCAACAAAAAGCATACTCTTTGATAACCGATACATCCATTCATCTCCATTTAGATTGCTGTGTTTGCTGAACGGAGATGTTAGCAAATTCTGCGCCAAATGATTCGACACAAGCCGGAACCATCAACGAGAAACAAAAAATATCATAAATTTCAATAAATTGAATTCATATTGGTTATACGAAATGATTCAGCGTGAAAAGCTTGTAATAAGGATATGTGTAAAGATATCGGGCACTTGCACTCAAAACGAGCGAGCACACCTGAAAATTCAAGAAACAAAATAAGTGCAACCAGACGAATAAAGCCAAACTTTCCTGCCATCGATACCGAAAATAAACAGAGAAAAGTTTGGCAATATTTCAGAAGTAAGTAGCGAAAAAAGAATTAAGGTCGCTCGCCTGCAGCCAGACGCTGATTTATATCCATAATAACCGCTGGTAAATCAGCAATGGTGTCTATTTGATAATGTGCATTACTACATTGAAAAGCTTTTCTCGCTTTTTCTCTGGCAAAATCTAATTCTGAATCTGATGCACGCATGAATTCCGCTTCAGTTAAACCCGCTTCATTTCCAGACAGCAGCAGTGCCACTGTCCACATGCCCGCATGATGGCCTTCTTCAATGCCCGGTACAGAGTCATCCACTTTGACGCAGCATGCGACATCGCCAATTCCCAGAGAAATGACATTCTGGAGTGCCATAAATGGTCCCGGCCGCCCGCCTGCTGTCAGATCATCGGTAGCAACCACACAGTCGGGTTCAAAACCTCTGGCCGCAGCCGCCGGTAACAGCTCATTCATCACGACTCGCGGATACCCGGAGCAGGAACCAATCTGAATCTTCTGTGCTTTCAGCGCAGCGACTACGTCCAGCGTCCCCGGAATCAAATCTGCATGCTCTGCTACTTTCGCCACCTGAAGCGGCATAAAGGTATGATAGATTTTATCGATATCCTCTGTATTCATCGCCCGCCCGAACCGATCTTGCCAGCGCGCGGCGACTTCAGGTAATTCGCCGACGGCCTTGATGTGATCCCATTTTCCTAAGCCCATAGGCACACGGGCTTCAGCCAGCGAGATCTCAAAATCGTACTCGCGCTGAAAAGCTTCAACAAAAATAGTGGTCGGCGCAAAGGATCCAAAATCAACCACTGTGCCTGCCCAGTCAAAAATGACGGCTTGAATTTGTTTTGTCATGATCTTTCTCGTCTGATGATCAGCTGATTCATGTCAGCCGGTTAAATTGGATAATGTTGTTGGCAAGCTTCCGAAATTGCCTGTTCGACCCAGTCCAGAGCCTGAGCCAGATCTTCCCGCAAGATGGTCAGCGGTGGACTGAGCTGCAAAACGTTACCCTGTGACACCTTGAAGCTCAGCCCCAGCTCAAGGCAGCGATACATCACCTGCTCTGCAGCAGCAAAAGCACGCGCCTTCGTGGTTCGGTCTTCCACCAGTTCAACCCCCCACAGCAATCCGATACCCCGTACATCGCCAATGATTGGCAGACGTGCTTTCATCGCATGCAGCCTTTCATACAGATAAGCTGCATCTGCCTGTACTTTCTTCAGTAACTCTTGCTGTGCAATCACGCCAATGGTGGCCAGCGCAGCAGCGCAGCCTATCGGGCTTTTTTCATGGGTGTAATGCCCCAGAGAAATCTGGGCGGCCTGGTTATATCGGTTCCGGGTCAGCATGGCTGCCATCGGCACCACACCACCGCCCAGTCCTTTCCCGATACAAAGAATATCCGGCTCGATCCCAAACGCCTGATGCGTAAACCAGTGTCCGGTCCGGCCCATGCCGTTTGGAATATCGTCGATAATCAGCATGACATGATGCCGGTCGCAGATTTCCCGCACCCGCTGCCAGTAGGCTCGGCTCGGAACCTGTACATCGGTATTGCGCACAGCTTCTGCGATGAAAGCACCCACACCGCCTTCTTTCTCAATTACATATTCCAGATAGTCTGCATAATGGAGATCTGAGCCATCCTGAGACGGCAAAGCGCCACGATAGCTCACCGGCGGCGGTATCCGCTCCACACCAGCCATCAACGGCCCCATACCTTCACGAAAACAGGCTTCCCCGCCAACAGAAATTGCATCCATCGAGGCACCATGAAAGGAATCCCACAGCGACACCACTTTATAATTGCCGGTGATATAACGCGCCAGTTTGAGGGCCATACCAATCACGGATGTTCCGCCAGGCGCAAACAGCACCCGGTTCAGTTCACCGCCCGCAATTTCGGTCAGTGCCTTTGCACAATCCACTGCGGTCTGATGTGTAAAACGGCGGGGTGCAAAAGGTAAAGTCGCCAGCTGTTTCTGGATGGCAGCCAGGACTTCAGGATGTCCGTGCCCCAGCTGATGAACATTATTGCCATGGAAATCCATATACCGTTTTCCGGCAACATCCGTCAGGTAAAGACCATCAGCACTTTCCAGTGCATCCAGACACGGCGTCGACATGGCCTGATGCAGGAAGTAACGGCTGTCTTCCTCAAGCAGCGACTGAGTTACTGCATCAGAAAGACGGGCTGTCCATCGCTCACGAGAAGGTGAACGATTCGTATCCCCTTCACAGGCCAGCGCACGCTGGCTCAGTGACGGTGCCTGAGTCTTCATGCCTGAACTCCCGGCTCAACGGATTCTGTCGTCCAGTACATCGAAGTCGCTATCGCTTTCAGCAGGCGCTCAATATCAGCAGGATGGACATCGCCAATGTTACCGATCCGGAAACAGTCGGCATCCGATACCTTACCCGGATAGATCACGAATCCTTTGGATTTCAGGCTGTCGTAGAAGCGTCTGAATCCATAAGCCGGCGAGACCGGAGAATAAAATGAAGTGATGATCGGCGAGTGCAAAGCTTGATCCAGCAAGCAGGAAAAACCGAGCTTCTGCATTCCGGCGACCAGCAGAGTCTGATTGGTGTAATAACGCTGATACCGGGCCGCAACTCCGCCTTCTTGTTCCAGCTCCGTTAACGCCTGCGCAAACGCCCTGACGGTATGCGTCGGTGACGTGAATCGCCATTTACCGTGGTTAACTTCCATGCACTGCCACTGATCATACAGATCCAGCGACAATGAACGCGCCCGCCCCTGACATTCCGCCAGCAGCGCACGACGGGCAATCACGAAACCAAAGCCCGGTACCCCCTGAATACACTTGTTGGCAGAGCTGATCAGAAAATCAATGCCCAGTTCACCGATATCCATCGGAATCCCGCCAAAGCTGGACATCGCATCCAGGATCATCACTTTCCCCGCAGCTTTCACACGCTGGGCAACTGCTTCAAGGGGATTCAGCATCCCGGTCGTGGTTTCACAATGCACCATGGCGACATGAGTGATCCCGGTGTCTTCCCGTAACAGACGCTCCAACTCAGCAAGATCAGGCGGGTTCACTTCCCCAAGCGACCAGTTGATATGCTCAATTTTCAGATACTCTGCAATCTGCGCAATACGGGCACCATAAGCACCATTATTAATGACCAGCAGTTTGCCATCTGCCGGGATCACCGAGCCCAGTGTCGCCTCTACCGAAGCCGTCCCGCTGCCCTGCATGAGAACGCTGGTATATCCGCTGCGTGAAGTTGCAAGATCAACCAGCTGCTGGCGAATATGCTGCACGACACCCACGTTATAGTCATCATCCCAGGTGCACCAATCCTGGAGCATTGCTTCACGGACAGTCCGGGTCGTGGTTAGCGGCCCCGGTGTAAGAAGAAGATATTGATTCTCGGAATTTGCCATTGCTTTATCTCTTTGGACTAGACCAGATTTGAAGTCACTATAGCGGCGCATCGTTGATGCTGTAAACGCGTGGTCCGGACTCTTCACAAAAGTTTCATCTTGAGGATGTTCGACGATTTTCTCTCTGAATTTGCGCTGGATCACGATCACATCGCGCTCATCAAACTGACATCGTTCAATCATTGAACTGTCACAAAGGCCACCTAGCATCTTTCGTGTCGAGCAAATCTGGTACATACCAAATCAACGTTTAGGATGGATTTATGAAAAAGACATGGCTTGTTGCCCCACTGACTGCCCTGATGGCTTTGAGCGCTTCTCAGGCATTTGCCGCTCAGGAACTGACGGTTTACACAGCCTTTGAAACGGACATGCTGGCGAAATTCAAAAACGGTTTTGAAAAAGCCAACCCGGATATCAAAATCAAATGGGTTCGCGATTCAACCGGCATCATGACCGCCAAGCTGCTGGCAGAAAAAGGTAACCCGCGTGCAGATGTTGTGTGGGGACTGGCCGGTTCTTCCATGGCACTGCTGAAAGAAGAAGGCGTGCTGAAACCTTATCAGCCAAAAGGTCTGAATAAAATTCATGCCAACCTGATCGACCCGCAAGCAAACCCAGCCTGGTTTGGTAACGACGCATTTTTCAATGCGGTTTGCTTCAACGAGAAAGTGGCCAAGCAGCTTGGCCTGAGCAAACCATCTTCCTGGGAAGATCTGCTGAAGCCGGAATACAAAGGTCATATTGCAATGCCTAACCCGGCATCTTCCGGTACAGGTTACATGCAGGTTTCTGCCTGGTTGCAATCTATGGGTGACCAGAAAGGCTGGGATTACATGACCAGACTGGATCAAAACATTGCACACTACACGCATTCAGGTTCAAAACCTTGCGTTCAGGCAGGCATGGGTGAAGTGGCTATCGGTATTTCAATGGCCATTCGCGGCGCCAAGCTGAAATCACAGGGTGCGCCAATTGATATCATCCTGCCAAAAGGTGGTGTGGGCTGGGAAGCTGAAGCGGTGGGTCTGGTCAATACACAGTCTGATGCGGCGAAGCGTCTGGTCGACTGGTCTCTGTCGAAAGAAGCCAACACGCTGTACAACGAGTTCTACCCGGTTGTGGGTCGCAAAGACGTGAACAAACCCGTGAAAAACTACCCGAATGTTCAGCAGGCCATGGTGAAAATGGACTTCTCCAAAATGGCAGTCAGCCGTGAAGACGTGCTGAAGACCTGGTCTGATAAATTCGACGCGAAGTCTGAACCTCGCTCGTAATCTCTGAGATCAGACATCCTCCAAGGCAACCTGTCCGGGTTGCCTTTTGCTTTCTCAAATCCCGAAAAACCGTCAACCGCTGTCTTCTGATCGTCAAGCTTCTGTCATTGAAGTGTCATCCACCCGGACTAAGTTTGGTATATACCAAATAGAGAATTAGTTTAGCTATGGAAACTTACCTGAAAATCTCACAAGTCGGTAAACAGTTTGGTCAGTTTACCGCCCTGAAAAACATCTCGTTAACCATCAATCAAGGCGAATTCATTTGTTTTCTGGGGCCATCCGGCTGCGGTAAAACCACACTGCTTCGTGCCATTGCCGGGCTGGATCTGGCAAGTTCAGGCACCATAGAACAGGCAGGACATGACATTACTTTTCTGCCGCCGGAAAAACGCGATTTCGGCATTGTTTTCCAGTCCTATGCATTATTCCCGAACCTGACCGTGAGCGAGAACCTGAGCCTTGGATTACGGAATCAGGGAAAATCATTGTCTGAAGTCGACGCCATTGTCTCCCGCTGGCTGGAAACCATTGCGCTGCCCGATGCCGGACTCAAATACCCCAACCAGCTTTCCGGCGGACAACAACAGCGGGTTGCGCTGGCTCGTGCCTTATCATTATCACCGGGATTATTACTGCTTGATGAACCCCTCTCGGCTCTGGATGCCAAGGTGCGCGCGCATCTGCGTGAAGAAATCCGTCGCCTGCAGCGCCAGCTGGGGATCACCACCATTATGGTGACGCATGATCAGGAAGAGGCACTGGCCATGGCCGATCGTATTGTGGTCATGAACCACGGCTGCATTGAACAGGTCGGCACGCCGCAGGAAATTTATCAGCACCCGGCATCCCGTTTTGTAGCGGAGTTCGTCGGACAGATGAATTTCCTGCCAGCCTCCGTAGTCAGCGAACATCAGATGCGGATTGGTGAGTCTCTGTTGCCGCTGCCAGTGGCTGATTTCAGACGCGGAGAGCAGGTCGAACTGGGACTGCGTCCGGAAGATTTACATTTTCTGCCGCCCGGCGAGCAAAGTGAAAGCAGCCTGCTGGTTCGGGTTGAAGATCTCGAATTTCAGGGCACCTTCATGCGGGCCGACTGCCAGCTTCAGGGCGCCCATCAGCTTCCGATGATTAAAGTCGATGTGCCGATCCGTGAAATCCGGAATCTGGGCCTGAGCCGGGGCCACTATCTGCATCTGCACATTGCTGAAAAACACACCCAGATTTACCGTCAGAACCGATAAACAGGATATTCCCATGACTCAACTGACCCGACAGCAGGATGTGAATTCATCCGGTCTGATGCAATCAGTTTCCCGTTTCCGGCACAGTCTCGGCCGCGATAATCTGACGCTGGGTGCCCTGCTGGTGCTCTTTGCTGGCCTGATGGGCATTTTTATCGTCGCCCCTTTACTGGCCATGCTGCAAAAAAGTGTCCAGAATGCCGATGGTGAATTTGTCGGTCTGACAAACTTTGCAGCATATTTTGCTTCGCCTTCCTTATGGCTGTCCTTGCAAAACACGATTCTGATTGGCGTGGTCGTGACAGGATTTGTCGGTGTGCTGGCCTTTGGTTACGCTTATGCCCTGACCCGCAGTTGTATGCCATTCAAAGGCATCTTTACTGTGATTGGTTCTGCACCGATTCTGGCGCCGTCTCTGTTACCTGCAATCAGTCTGATTTATCTCTTTGGCAATCAGGGCATCGCCAAGGAACTGCTGATGGGACAAAGCATTTACGGCCCGATTGGGATTGCCATCGGCCTGATTTTCTGGACCTTTCCGCATGCACTGATGGTTGTGACAACGTCACTTAAAACCTCAGATGCAAGACTCTATGAAGCAGCCAAAGCACTGAACACGTCTCCGGTTCGCACGTTCTTTCTGGTCACCCTGCCAGGCGCAAAATACGGACTGATCAGTGCCCTGATCGTTGTGTTTACTCTGGTGGTCTGTGACTTTGGCGTCCCCAAAGTGATCGGCGGGCAGTACAACGTGCTGGCAACAGACATCTTCAAACAGGTGGTTGGTCAGCAAAACTTTGCCATGGGTGCAGTAACTTCTGTCGTCTTGCTCTTGCCCGCACTGCTGGCATTTCTGGGTGATCGCTGGGTACAGAAAAAACAGCAAAACCTGTTTGATGCCCGCTCAGTGGCGTACCAGCCCGAACCTAACCCGATTCGCGACAACCTTTGCCTGTTGTTTTGTTCCCTGATTGCCATTGCTGTGCTGACTGTCATCGGCATGGCGGTCTATGGCTCCCTGGTCACATTCTGGCCCTGGAACACCACGCTGAGTCTCAACAACTACAACTTTGCCGAGTTCAGTACTTATGGGTGGGCCCCATATTTCAACTCACTCAAACTGGCAGCTGGTGTCGCGGTAACGGGGACGCTGGTGATTTTCACTTCAGCTTACTGTATTGAAAAAGGCCGCAGCTTCGCTCCGTTACGGAACCTGATGCAAATGCTGGCGATTCTGCCCATGGCCGTACCGGGCATGGTCTTGGGCTTGGGTTATATTTTCTTTTTTAATCAGAGTGATAATCCGCTTTCCTGGCTATACGGCACCCTCACCATCTTGATCGTGAATACCGTAACTCACTACTACACTGTGGGCCATATGACAGCAATCACGGCCCTGAAACAATTACCGGCTGAGATAGAAGCCATTTCAGCCTCGTTGAATGTCCCTCAGTTCAAAACCTTTCTGAAGGTCACGGTGCCGGTCTGTATGCCCGCAATTCTGGAGATTGCCGCTTATCTCTTTATGAATGCCATGACCACAACGTCTGCCATTGTGTTTCTGTATGCAACCGACACGATGCCCGCATCCGTCTCGGTACTGAATATGGATGATGCCGGACAAACCGGACCCGCAGCAGCGATGGCTGTCATGATTCTGATCACCGCGGCGGGCGTGAAACTCCTTCATGTCGCGGCAAATCGCCTCAGTGATCAGTACACCCAGGCATGGCGGAAACGCTGAACGTTCTTTATGCTAATGACGACACGTGATTAGCCTTATATCATAGCGAACCGGCTGAGCCTCTTTGCAGCCGGTAACAGGACAGAAACAGTGCAATATTTAAAAATCATGGAAGCCATCAACGAACAGATTGATGCCGGACTGCTCAGCAGCGGACACAAGCTGCCCGCTGAGCGTAAGCTGGCGGAGTCTTTCAGTACTACGCGTGTCACGCTGCGTGAATCACTGGCTTTACTGGAAGCCGAAGGCAAACTTTACCGTGAAGATCGCCGCGGCTGGTTTGTCTCACCCGACCCTTTACGCTACGACCCAACCTACACCACCGACTTCCCGGCGATGGCAAAAGCACAAGGGCGGAAACCTCGCTCTGAGCTGTTATCGGCGAAAAGAGTGCCGGCCAGTCGAAGGGCGGCCTCATTATTAAATGTCGAGCCATTAACCGAAGTTTACCGGATCGACCGGCTGCGCTTTCTGGATGAACGGCCTGTCGTTGTAGTGACAAACTTTATTTCGCCGACCCATTTTCCGGATCTGTTTAAGCACAATATTACCGACTCGCTCACCACAACGTATCGCGAGCAGTACGGGGTGCTTTATTCGAAAACCCGATTCAGGGTCCGATCGACATCTCTGATGGCAGATACCGCCCATCATCTGCGTGCAACGTCCGGGACCCCGGCCATGTTCGTTGAGCGAATCAACTACGACCAGCATGGCAACCTGATTGACTGCGATCTCGAATACTGGCGCCATGATGCCATCTTAATTGAATCGACGGCGACCATTTAACTTCGCCCTCCGGCGATTCACCTCAGAACCTCACGGAAAATAAAAAGCCCGCATTTCGCGGGCTCAATACTCAGTAACCTGAACATTTATCTCACCCAATGCGCGAATATTTCAGCAGGAACTCTGACTTTGGGCTGATGGGCAGTCGCGTCATCCGGATGCCGGTAGCCGATCGGGCAAATCACAGAGGTTGTCAGCCCTTTTCCGGTCAGCCCTAAGACTTCATCGTATCCTTTGGCGTCAAAACCACCCATCGGGCAGGCATCAACCTTCAGTACCGCGGCGGCAGCCAGAAACTGGCCCAGGGCAATATTGGCCTGCTGGTGCGCCCACGCCAGGCGCTCTTGTTCCGTCTGTGAAGCCAGTGCACCTTTAAACGCATTCACCATGGGAGCCAGATCGGACAACGGCACCTGTCGGGCATCCGATACTCGCAGAGCATAACGGTCAACCAGCTCATTCGCCGGAGCCGTTTGTGCAGCAAATACAATCAGATGAGAGCTGTGCAGCACTTTATCCTGCCCCATGGAATGGGGTAATAAAGCTTCTCTGATTGCTTCAGATTCTATGACCAGCAGACGATAAGGCTGCAGTCCGTACGAAGATGCACTCAGTCTTGCAGCTTCTAACAGTTGCCCGATCAACTCAGGCTGGACTTTCTGATCAGAAAAACGGCGGACGGCATATCGCCAGTTCAGGTCTTGGATAAGATTCATCATTCCCTCTGCGTGTGATTGATATCGACTTTGTGATGACAAAGGTACGCAAAGACAGCGATAAAAAATAATGAATGATTTCTGGTTTATCTATAGATGTTATCAACTGATTTGACACAGTTGCTTACACAGAAACTGAATCACAGCATCATTTTCAAACTGAGGGAAATACCCCAGCTGCAACTGAATTTCACGCTCCGCCCCGCTGCTCAGCGGTAGTCTGACCCAACCTTCTGCATCTGTTCCGGCCAGCATCCATTCCGGCAACCATGCATACCCCAGCCCGGCTTCAACTGCCGATTTTGCTGCATGGAAGTGGGAAACCGTCACGCGTTGCTGACTGCCCAACCAGCCGGTACTGGTATTGTTTCTTATCCCGCCGTCCATCACCACGATCTGGCAATGACCGATCAGATCATCTACCGATAAGGCACTGGCGTGGGCTAACGGATGATGGCAACTGACCACGGCAGCTTTTCGGATGACCATGACCTTTTGCGACAGCGTATTCGACGGCAGTTTACTCGTCATGGCAAGCTGCACCGTCCCGTCCTCCAGCAGTTCTGATGCACGGGACAAACAGGTTTCGTACAGCCTGAGATTGACCTCAGGAAAATGGGCGTGACAAGCCAGAACGGCTTTCTGCCAGGCCTCACTGGGATATAGCGTATCTATCGCCACGGACACTTCACGAATAATTTTGTCCTGATAACTGCCCGCCAGTCTTTCCAGCATCAGGGACTGCTGAACCAGCTGTTTCGCCTGTGGCAGTAAACTGTTGCCAAAAGGCGTGAGCATCGCCTTGCGGCCTTTGACTTCAAACAACGACTTTTCAAGGCTCTGTTCCATCTTACGGATGGCATGGCTGACCGTCGGTTGTGTTTTAAATAACTTTTCACCGGCTTGCGCAAAACCACCTTCCTCAACGACGGCCACAAACATCTTCCATTGCTCAATCGTTACTTTACTCACGCGTTTCTCCTGCCGGTTGTCTGCAAACTCGCCTTATATTGACATATTCAGGCGGACTTAACAGTTTGTATTGGATGACATTTTAAATGCCTGAATTCATATCCGCTGGCAGGTGTCTGGTCAGCCGGGTCATCCTTTGTCAGTTCTCGGCAACTCTTTCGCGGTCTCTTTTGATTCCTCCAGCCGAAGACGCCTCTCGTGCCCTCAAAATGCAGAGCACAAAGCAGTTTTCCTTGAACTGGCGTCAATCAAAGCACTTTGATTCCTGCATCTCCGGGCGATCTGGGTTTAAACTTCATTTTATAATTTTCAATCACTTCTCCGGAAACATTTGAATGGACTCACTTTCTGAAAAAACGGGTGCCCTCTCCGGCTATCTGCGATCAGGTTTTGTGATCATGCTGTCGAGCCTGGTCTTGGGTTTTATCGCTGATTATCTGTTTAATCTGACACTCAGCCATGCATTACCGGCTCACCAATACGGTGACTACAAAGTGGCTTATGCTTTTGCGGTGTTATCGAGTGTCATCATTTTGTTGGGGGGTGACAGAATTGCCCCCCGCATTCTCGCAGCAGCCATTGAGAATCAAAACCGGGGCTACGTGCTGTCTTTCCTTCGCTTTTACACAGGCATCGCTTTATTACTCTCTGTGTTGCTCATTGCCGCAACCTATCTGGCCGGAGTATTGCATTTGGGCAAAACTGATCTCTCGGAGCATCATCCGCTGATGCTGATTTCTTTCGTCATCCCGCTGATAGCATGCGGCGCATTATTCAGCCGGGTATTGCAGTCAGCCAAAATGCTGGCGTTATCAAACCTCCCGTGGCGGATCGGCTTACCCCTGATCAAAGCAGGTACTGTTGCCTTCCTGATGATCTCCATCAGCCAGGTGGAATTATGGCAGGTGATTTTATCCGGAGGGATTGCAGTGGCCGGCATTACCTTCTGGCAATGGCGTAAAATCCAGACGCTGGGATTGATCGACTCAACCCAGGCGATTCCACCTCTCGCAGAAAAACGGCAGCTGCTGAGCTGGTCCGTCCCAATGATGCTGACCATGCTCATCACCATGGCTTTAAACCAGATAGACCTTTTCATGCTGGAAATCCTTGCGGATGAAAATTCAGTGGGCCACTTTGCTGCGGCGACCACCACAGCGCATTTATTACCCGTCGCTCAGGTGACCATTGCCGGTATTTTTCTGCCGCTGATCGGACGAACAATGGATAACGACCCGGAACAGGCCAAAGCCTTGTTTTGGCGGGCCCAGAAAATCATCACGCTGTCGGTTCTCGTACTGGCGTCCGGTGAGCTTTATTTTGGAGGCTGGTTATTATCTTTCTTCGGGAATGATTTTCAGCAAGCGGAGCAGACACTGTACTGGCTGATTGCAGCCTACGCGATCTGGGGATTCAGCGGATTTGCATCAACCTGGTTACAGTACAGTCACTATGGCCGCAACATTGTTATCATTGGGATCCTGACCCTGATTGCGGATATTTCTGCGAACTTTTGGCTGATTCCGGCAATGGGGATGCAGGGTGCGGCAATCGCAACGTGCCTGGCGATGAGTCTGGCTGCAGCAACAACCTGGTACACCTTTGCTTTTTCTCTGCGTCAGCAACCGATTGAGAAAGAAACAAGTACACAGCACTGACATAAAAAAAGAGCGCAACCTTTCGGCTGCGCTCAACATTACAGGAATTCAGTGAATCATGAATTACAGGTGAACCTGAATCACTTTCTTCGTTACACCGCCATCGTTATCCATCACTTTCAGCGTCACTTCATGATCGCCGTAGCTTGGGAAGATAGTGGTGAAGAAGCGACCACGTTTGATCTTACCGTTTGGCAGCGTCCACTCTGTGTCAACAATGCGGCCATCGCTGTCAGTACTGGTTGACCACATGGTTACCCAGCGACCAACATGGAAGTAACTTGCGCTGGCTTCCGGCAGTGCATTGGGCACTTCAACAGTGACAGAATAGCTGTAAGTATCCGTCGCACCTTTATCGTCAGTCACGGTCAGGCTTACGGTATAAGTTCCCGCCTGCTGATACTGCCAGCTTGGCGCAGCTTCGTTGCTGTATTTACCGTTACCGAAATCCCACTGGTGGCTGATGATTTCACCGTCTGTATCAACACTCAGGTTCTTCGCAGAAACAGACAGACCATCTACTTTCAGCTCAAAACTCGCTGTTGGCGCTTCGTTCTGAGAACCGACTTTAGACAGACGCACAACACCAAACTCATTGTTCTGACCTTGCTGTACCACATCGATCATCAGACCAAACTCAGTCAGCTTACGACCTGCATCCGGTACTGTTGGTGAAGTGTAATCTTCTGCATCAGAGAAGTTTGCATTACCAATCAGGCTGGTATCTTCCAGTACATCGCCTGTGCTGTCGACCAGACGCAGCGGTGTTTGATCATTCAGCGAGAATGCCGCATCACGAACCTGGAATCGGGTTTGTGCAGCCTGGCCAGAGTTCGCCCAAACCAGTGCATTCTGGTCTGCATCGACAACACCCAACCAACCTTCACCCGGGTGTTTACCAACCCAGTTATCAGTCAGAGACTCATCCACATACCAAACGACCAGACCTGGTTCGAATGTCATGATCTGACCCATACGTTTGATGTTTGCCAGACCTTCGTCGACACCAGTGTGGCTACGCCATTGCAGCAGGTAATAGTGCGCAGCATCGTGGTAACCATCAGACAGTTTGTAACCGTTGAAGGCAAAGGTAGAACCCGACTCACCATCATCAATGGCTGTCACTGCACCATCAACATCCAGAACCAGGTTGTCCAGGTACATACCTTCCATGGCCAGACCACCGTCAGTGACATAGTCGAAGCCCAGGGTAACTTCCTGACCAGCCCACTGGCTCAGGTCAAACTCAGCGTCAATCCAGCCATTGGAATCACCACCAATCGCAGGCACTAAACCAGTCTTATACGGGTCGTCCATTGAGGTAATGTTACCGCTGATTTGTTGACCATTGATCAACACGCGCGCGAAGTCATAGTCTTTCTCAATCTGATACCAGGTTTTGAACTTCAGCGTAACTTTGGTACCCGCAGGAATAACCAGTTTACGACTCATGCTGTTCTTCAGATCATCGCCTTTGCCGGAATGGAAAGAGTACTGGCCTTCAAATGGTTTCAGGGTTTCAATGCGTTTGTTCGGCAGTGTCACCTTCACCATGTTCGGCAGTTTGGTATCTGTTGTCTGGAACAGTGTGAATTCACGTGGTGAATTCTCCAGATCGCTCAGAGAAACCTGCTGATCATTTACCCAGTGACCACCGATCGACTGTTGCAGGAACTGCTTCGACCAAGAACTGAATGCTGTTGGCTGCGTGCCGCCAATTTTACCGGCCCAGCTGCCCGAAGACATGATTGACCAGTAGGAAACAGGCTCACCTTTACCGGTATATTGCGTGTCGTACTCATCAGGCAGGCCAAGATCGTGACCATACTCGTGCGCACACACACCCGCGGCTGCATCGATTGGCTGAATGGTGTAGTCGAAAGCTGCGTACTGACCGTTAAAACGCTCAGGGACATTACTCTTCGTCCCTGCCAGAATATGAGGCTGACCCAGGTTAAAACGGTGAGACCAGATTGCATCTTTACCCAGGACACCACCACCGGCTTCTTCACCGACAGATGAATGGAAGACCATCAGGTGATCGATCACGCCATCAGGCTCGCGATAGTTACCATCACCATCATAGTCATAGCGGTCTTCGACGTCGTAATCCGCCAGATTGATATTTGGATCCTGTGCCAGCTGGTTCAGTGCTTCACGGACCAGCTCCTGAGCGTTCATATCATTGTCAGTCGTCGGTGAGTTACCACCGTAAAATGCAGCATTTTTCGATGCATGATACCAACCGGCTGCCTGACCCATCACAGAGTAGGTATCGCCAGATTCCTGCTCATAGTACTGGCGCATTGAGATGAAGTTCTCGCCGTTCGGACCGGTATAACCTGTGCCCGAGAACAGCAGATCCTGATAGTGAGCAGCTTCATAGCTGTCATACAGCATTTCTGTATGTTCTTTCGTCAGCTTATTGTCATTCCACGGCAGATCCGGGAAGTCGATCAACAGCGCAAGTACTTTATCCGTACGTTTTTGGCTGACATCCAATGCAAAAATATTTGCACGTTGCATGCCTTTATTTTTCTGGATCGTTTTCAGTACTTTTGCACGTTTTTCCAGTGCCTGTTTGCCAAACTGAGCGTCGCCTTTAAATCCTGAGCGAATCTTATTTTCAAGGTACTGATCCAGAGCATGGCGTTTTTGTTCTTCAGATGCCCCAGCATCAACAACCCCATTTCTGACCAGCATTTCAATTAATTTATCTTCGTTCACAACACCCATGTCCACAGGTGTTTGCGCATATCCACTGCCACTGAACAAAGTGAACATTGCTGAAGCCAACAATGTTTTCTTCATGTGTTTCATTTACTGTCCTTATTTATATTTTCCATCGTGAAGTTGTCAAAACCCCAGCCGAGCAAAAAGTACCCGGCTGTTAACAACGCAGTTAAATCAGAGATTACTCAGGAGAAATACATTTCCTTTGTGCCATATCTGATGAATCTGAAGAATTTGTTGTGTCTTTTTCTGTCTGCTTTTTATCTTTCTGTTTTTTATCTTTCAAAATGGCTTTTCTATTCAGATAAATCCTGAGTGCCTCTTGCTTTTCGGCATAAGTCAGACCTTCACAAATGATCCCTTGTTCTTCCAGTGAACGGATTAACCTTTCGTCATCAGCCTGAACCTGAGCCATAGCCACACCAGGAAATAACCACAAAGCGATGAATAAACATGCACGTTTCACTACTCACCCTCCTCTTTGTAAACAATGTGTAACAAAATATATGCAACGATTTTGTTCAGCAAGCTGTCAAAACAGCATGAAGGGCTGAAAATCACACTTTCAACATAAAAAGTTAACTATCTATAAAACAGAAATCATATCTTTATCAGCTATTTAATCAGAAAATAAGAATAAATACTCAGCCCTACCTCTTTTGATTAAAGACCAAAACAGCGCACTCTGCCTTTTGATAAGGTTCACTTCTGTCTCATCTTTATATTGATATAAGCGGAAAAGCCAAACATAGCCACACAAGAGTGAATAAAAATTCCGAGATTGTGTTTATTTATTTTTGAGGATTTTTTTGAAGTGAGTCGAAAAAATGCTTCTATCAGTATTTATGAAGCTGAAACAGATGAATATTCGTGAAACACCCAATAAAAATAATTAACTCGACTATCAATAGAGAATAAAATGATGGTTCAGAATAAGAGAAGCCATGAATTACCATAATTATTTCATGGTTAATTCACAAAAAATACCGCTCTGCGCAAATGAAACCGTATTATTCGTCATTATCCGGCTGCCTTTACTGGCTAAACGAGGAAGCACACCGACATAAATATGAAGCGGCCGCTCTGAGGAAAAGATAAATGAAAGGTCGTGATTTCGAAGCAGCCTGTGCAATGAAACAAAGTCAATTCACAGGTGTCATTCAAAGGTAGCTGAAAATAGAGCGTCTCAACAATATTAATGATGGCGATTACAGAAGCAGCACCATCAGTCTGTTTTCATGACAGGCATGATAAATTTAAAGCCGGTACGCTGGAAACCGGCATCTTCATAAAACTGACAAGCGACTTCACGAGATTCAGCACTGGTCACTTCCAGGCAAGCACATCCCTGCTCTGCGGCACTCTGCCTGGCGTATGCCAATAATTCTGAGCCAATACCCTGATTTCTGGAATCATCATCCACAACCAGTGCAGTCACACGCGCATAGCGCTCTGCTGTGGGAAAATAATCAAAATAAATCACTGAAATCAGCCCCACCGGCTGACCTTCAATTTCTGCTATCACAATCGTTTCAAGATCTGAATCGGCAACATAAATCATCCGTTCAATCCGCTTCGGCTCAACCGCGTAGCCAAGCTGCACCAAGAGCCGGCTCAATCCTTGTCCATCAGAAGGTTGTGCCGGGCGAATATTAAGCTGAGGTTCAATCATCATGCTGTCCTGTCTGAAAAAAGTGAGAACCCGGTAGGTAAAGTATCAAATCTCCAATACCCTACCGCAGTTCTCACCCGTTCGTCATAGTCAATTCAATGAAATGATTACTTCCAGTTTTTATACATCGCTTCCGCCAGGGCTTCATTTGAGGTCAGGATGACGGTCAAAGGGGCTTTCTCATGCTCCTGATCGAGCAAAATGACTTCATCTCTCGCCAAATAGCTCGACATCACCATCTGAGTTTCATTCCCCAGTTTCGGATTTTGCGGCGCATCGCCAAACTGAATATTAATAGTCTGGTACGGCAGTGCCGGCTTATCAGGCGCAGGCGTCGTCATCTTTGATTCAAAACTCCAGCTCGCCTGAAATTCTGCTTCGCCAAATGGTTTCACCATGACCGTCGTGCCTGTGATGAAGGTCAGTTGGGTCAGCGCTGGTATCGGCGGAACATCATTTTGAAACTCAGCAAGATCTCTTAAGTGATACCACCGCTTGCCAATGAAATCATCTGCTGTCAATTGCGTGCCGGCTTCCTGGAAAGTTGCCTTTGTTTGCCAAACCGCCAGGAGTTTTTTTGAAGCATCGTAGAACAAATTCCCCACAGCAAAGTCGTTGGAAAGATAAAGGAACTTTGCGGTCACTGCCGGTTTTGAATCCACAGTCATCGTCATGCCTGACACACGATAAGAAGTATCATCTGCGATAAAGCCAATGCTGCTGCTCGTGATTTTTCCCGCTTCAAACATTAATTGATGAGGAATCCTGACACCTATATTTGGAAACTCAAGGAAAACTGGCTCACCCCTTTCAAGAAAAGGTTTCAAACCTTTCACCCGCTCCGTTTGCGTCACCTCTCCTTTTTTATTAACGACCAGAGTGACCGTATCAAAATCCACATTATTGTTTTCCAGCGTCTGGATATGAGATTTTAAGGCCTGGATTTGTATTTTCTGAGTTTCCGGCTGATTCCATGCCAGCGTTTCACCCAGCATTTTGGTCATCGCCCGGGCGTACAAATGAATTTTTTTAGCTTCAGGGTTCGAGGCTTTTAACGCAACATAGTCATTTTTCAACAGCGCCGGATCCAGATTCAGGCTGGCGGCGAATTCGTCAAGAGTCTGCTGATTCATCTGGGCCAGCGTCGAAAACGGTGTCAGCAAAACTTCGCCGGCGCCAGCCAGTAATTCAGCATTCTGCCAGACATAACCGGAATGATCGCTGTCTGAAGTTTCTCCCGCGATAATCCGGGCAATCAGTGGATACTTCTGATCACTTGTCTGAATTTTGACTTCACCATTCGCGTCCGTTCTTTTCGATAAAACCTCACCTGCATCGCAGATAAAGTTCATGTTTCTGTCGACGCAGACTTCCGCATTCGACAAGTATCCGTCAACCACTTTCACGGTTATCGTTTCATCTGAATCGGAACCACCTGAACCGCCACATCCCGACAATATGACAGCCGATACCAGTAACGATAAAAACGACTTCTTCATAGACCTTTCCCCAAACGCTGAACTTCGCCAAAGTGAGCGAACATTGATGAATAAAGGTTATTTTTCAGACGATTCGATTCTATGTCCATCTGCGCATATCACCAACGTGAATGAAATCGAATACAAATGAGAAGTAAGTCGCAAATCAGAGAGGATTTCAGAAGATTCAAACCATAAAAAAACGGGAGCAACAGGCTCCCGTTTCAAATACATCATGAAGAATGATTAAGCTTCTGCAGGTTTCGCATTCGGAGAAACGTCAACCGTTTTCGCGGCTTTCCCTTCTGCGCCATGCATCCAGCGAATCAGCTGATTTGAGCACACCACCAGAATCAGACCAGAAGCTGCAGCAGTTACTGCGATACCGCCGAAGATTGCCAGAGGGCCGGACTCACCAACATGCGCACCAATCATACCGGCAACATAGTTGGCCACAGCGTTAAAGCCAAACCAGACGCCCATCATCAGAGAGGCCAGACGCAGCGGAGCCAGCTTTGTAATCATTGACAGGCCAATCGGAGAAAGGCACAGCTCACCCATCGTGTGGAAGAAGTAGGCTGCAACAATCCACAGCATGGACGTCTTCGCAGACAAGTCACCGCCCTGCTGCAATACAGCACCAACCATACATACAAAACCAATGGCCAGCAGGAAAAGAGCAATCGCAAATTTAATCGGCGAACTCGGCTCTTTAGGACCCATTTTCACCCACAGGGAAGCCAGAAGCGGCGCCATGGTAATGATAAAGAATGGGTTCAGAGACTGGAACCAGGCTGTTGGCACTTCAAAACTGCCAATCATACGGTCTGCATATTCCTGCGTGTAAATGTTCATCAGACCACCCGCTTGCTCAAAGCCGGCCCAGAAGACGACAACGAACAGACCCATGATCATAATGACTTTCAGACGGTCAATTTCTTTACGCGTCAGAGGTTGTTTTTTACCTGATGAAGACATCGCAGCAGCACGTTTTGCTGCAGGAACCTTACCAATATCGCCCAGCAGTTTTTCTGCAAATACCATCTGAATGATCAGGCTGAGAACCATACCGATACCAGCAGCGACGAAGCCGGCTTTCCAGCCGTAAGCTGATGTTGCCGCTCCGGCGATGATACCAGCCAGTAGTGCACCCAGGTTAATCCCCATATAGAAAATCGTAAAAGCACCATCGCGGCGATGATCGCCCTCTTGATACAGATCGCCAACCATAGTTGAGATGTTTGGTTTGAAAAAACCATTACCAACGATCAGCAGCGCCAGCCCCAGATAAAAAGCCATTGTGGCACTTTGGCCAACCATAGAATGCGGGAGAGCTAGCGTAAACTGGCCTAACGCCATCAACACACCACCAATAATGATCGATCGGCGCTGACCTAAGAAATTATCCGCTACCCAACCACCGATCAACGGTGCGATATACACCAGACCGGTGTAAATACCATAGAGACTGAGGGCATCCTCAGTAGACCATCCCAGGCCACCACTGACTGTTTTATCTGTCAGATAAAGTACAAGAATGGCGCGCATCGCGTAATACGAAAAACGCTCCCAAAGCTCAGTACCAAACAGCAGGAACAAACCTTTAGGGTGCCCCATCAGGGTCCCATTTCCTTTGTTGCTCATAATTATTCTCTTCGTTGAGGTAGTTATGTATCCATATATCCGGCCCATTTTATAAATTACAAACTAAATCACTGCAAATTTTAACAGAAACAGAACAAAATACGAACAACATAAGTTATTGATTTATAAGGAAGTGTTTTTTACACCCAAATTTGAAATTTTACTTTTAACTAATGAATTGGTGTTTAATTCCACAAAATAATCAATATCACAGAATTAAAACCCACACTATTAACTATTTTTGGGTTTTAATGCTTATTTTTTTGATTATTAATGATTGTTACACTTTGAACGGGCCGGGTGAATGGAAAACAATCAACTCAGTAGCAACCGGATTGAGCATCAAGTTGCAAGGTGACGAATAAAAAAAGCAGGTTGATATACCTGCTTTTGAAAAAGATGACACCATTATCCTTTATCAGCTTTTCCTGCTGAACTTGCGAGCTTAGCCAGCTGACAGTCCAGCCAGCGTGGCCGGCGATGATGATCTTCCGCCTTTTCTTTTCTGCGAATCGCATTTCTGATGATCAAAGCGCCAAACCAGCGCAGGGGTTCGGGCGGGAAGCTTGCTAACGGACCCGAGACAAGACCTGAGCGTGTCCAGGTGTTGTTTTCGCCAAGAACAAGTGAAGCAAGAATCTGCCCTCCCATCCAGCTTTGCGCGACACCATTTCCGGAATATCCCAAGCCATAAACAATGTCCGGATTCTCTTTTAAGCGGCCAAAGAATGGCATCCCGGTTGCCGAACGATCTGACGCCCCAGTCCAGGTTGAATCAATCAGCTCAAGCGGGAGCGAAGGAAAAAAACGATGAAAAGCAGCATTTAATATCTGTTGATAACGGCTGGGTTCGTCAAACACCTTTGACATCCGGTTTGCGAACGAAAAGTAATTGCCGCCTTTGCCCAGCATCAGTCTGCCTTCCGGTGTCGTGCGATAGTAGTGAACAAATGTCCGTCCATCGATCACGGTTTTTCCGTCTTTGAGTCCTGTTTTCGCCAGCTTTTCAGGGATCGGCTTGGTGATCATCATGTCTGACGAAACCAGAACGACACTATTTTTAAATTCCGGAAATAACGACGGCATCCAGGCATTCAGTGCTAACACCACTTTTCCGGCCCGGATCCTTCCCTTGGGCGTCGTGATACAGACAGGCTGCTGTTTTTTTTCTATGCCGGTCATCGGCGTCCTTTCATATATGGCAACCCCTGTCTCTTCAGCGACACGCTTAAGTCCCCTGACCAAAAGCCCGGGCTGAACACTGGCAGCGGCCTCAGAAAAATGCCCTTCCTGATGCAGCGCTGAACCGGATTCAGCCTGTACTTTTTCCTTTGTCCAGGGTTGCCATGAACTGATACTGTGTCGTTTCAGCTCATTCAGTACAGAGTCCAGTCCACCCAACTGTGCAGCGTTTGAGGCGGTGTATAATGTGCCATGCCGTCTCAGCTGAGCGTCAATCTGAAATTCTTGACAGAATGCCTCAATCTCATCAATGGCCTGCTCCGATGCTTTCACCAGACGCTTCGCCTCTGCTTCACCATACAACTTTTTCAGGCTCAGAAATTTTGTCGACCAGGTCAGCATACAGCCGCCATTTCTTCCCGAAGCACCGCTGCCGCACAGATCTTTCTCTATCACAGCAATATTGAGGGATGGCTGTTTCTGTTTGAGTTGGATTGCTGTCCACAATCCGGTAAACCCGCCACCGACAATACATACGTCTGCATGGATATCCTGTTCCAATGCCTGAACGGTAGCGTTTGATTCACGCGCTATAGCTTCCTGAAACCAAAACGAACTGTGCTGATTCGATTGCATCACATCACCAATTGGTATAGACCAAAACAATCTATACTCTACGCAACCTGACATGTATGGCTCAAGTGTATCTGCCGCCCTGACACAGAAAATTCATTGAAACGACATGTGCCCTGTATGAGATAGGGCACATAAAGAAATCAGTATCTCCGGCTCAGCGGAAACGGCTCATCGCAATGTAATCATGCTCAGCGGGTACTGATGTATCGTCATCATAGCCGTAAATATCATCCCGGATTTGCAATTGGCCTTTTTCATCCAGCCATGCCGTGCGGTAAATAAAGTCAACAGCCAGCGTTTTTCTCAGGTTAATGGTTGCTGTCGTACGCTTTTTCAGCAGTTTTTCATAGCTGGCACTCTGACCCGAATGTTGCCGCTCCAGCAGAAAATGTGCCAGATCGTGCGCCCGCTCAACCCGCACACATCCGGAGCTGAAATTACGTTTGCTTTTATTAAACAATCGCTTGGAAGGTGTGTCATGCAAGTAGATCGAGTAACTGTTCGGCATCATAAACTTCACCTGCCCTAAAGCATTGTTGGGCCCGGCGCCTTGCTGAAACTCGTATGGAAAGCTCTTGGCTGACACTGTACTCCAGTCAATCTGGCTGGGATCAATCGATTCACTGGCATTTCTGCGCGAAACGATCCGCATGTTATGGTTCGCAAGGTAATTCAGCGACTGTTTCAATTTCGGAATGACATCCTCTTCTTTTATGGTTTCAGGGACATTCCAGGTTGGATTCACAACCATATGATTAATGGCTGAAGAAAACAGGTAAGTCGGTCGTTCACTGCGCCCGACGATGACTTTCGATTCAAACAAAACGTCATTGTCATCCAGAATTCTCAACATAAATTCCGGAATATTCACCTGCAGGATCTCCCCGTGATTATCGCGGCGAATAACCCGGTTTCTCTGCATATTCAGCGCCAGCAGCTGAGCAACCTGCTGATATGACCGCGCCATATTCCGGGCTGTTTCCGGCCCGATAACCCCATCATCGTTTAAACCATGGCGCTGCTGAAAGTGACGAATGGCTGCATGCACCACGCCAGTGTTCACGACTGCAGCCTCCCGGATTGCTACACTGCCGGCTTCAGCGGAGATCAGATTTGAATAATCCTGATCAGACAGATCACCGAAAACATTCAGCATTTTGATCAGCTTTTCACCACGCGGGATGGGTGCACCATACTGAACCGCTGGCCGGCCGGTCAGATAAACGCCGTGAGGCGCTAACTGTTCCAGCTGATTGATCTGAGAAACCAGACTTGAAAAGTTTGAGTCAACCGGACGTAATCGTTTGATTGAACTGAGTGTGACTGGTCCGCTCACGCTTGAAGCATCCTGAAGCTCTTTCATCGACAGCGTAAGGTCCGCAGGCCGGTACAGAGTACTGGGGTCACGTTGTATTTGATGAATCATCGCCTGATACACAAACAGAGTGTCAGTCGCCAGCAAATCGAAACCACGCTGATCGCGCTTATCACGGAGTTGATTCAACTCATTGATGCGTAAAGGTAACCCCGGCACTCGCTGCGTTTCTGCCAGCACCATCAGTTGCTGCATAAATTCATCCACAACGGCTGTATCCTGCCAGGCTGGCATAAAATCCTGGCTGGCATAGAACTTTTGCAGCTGTTCGGGAAAGCAAAGCTGATCGGATTGTGAAGGACAAATCACCCGGGTACTGGTCAGCGGCACTGAATCCAGACCCTGTCGTCCTAACTTTGGCACCGTCAGAGTCGCAGACACCATCGCTCCGGAGGCCGGAAGCAACTGGCTTCCCCCCTCTTCTGCAACCACCATTGGCGAGATCATCAGACTGACCGTCAAGACTCCGGCTGAACCAAGCTTCAGCACTTCAGTCAACCATTCGCCCTGAAAAACCGGCTTATGTGTCACCCTGTAACTTTTTAATCCACCCATAATCAGACAACCTCAACATCTGCTCTACGCTGTGTATTTCATCCATGACAACGCGATAAAATTTCCACTGGAGACCAAATTTTTTTGTCTTTGCTTAGTTAAAGTTTATGCAAATGCACAATCGGGAAGTGTTCAAATTTTGATAATCACTGAAGTTCACGCAGCAGGCATCATCATGAACCCGCTCAAACAATCATTGACGATTTTCACGTTGTTTTTGGTGTAAATTTAGTAATTTTGTATTGCAGATGTGGAAGTGGGTACCATAAAAAAAGCCAACATAAGCATCGCTTACATTGGCTTTCCTATGTATCATCTTGAAAAATTTTGAGAATGATTAACGCAATCCATGCAGGAATTCAGCGCGGGTTGCCGGGTTGCGTTTAAAAATACCACCCAAAGCAGTTGTCGTGGTTTCACTGGTCTGATCCATCACACCACGCGCCTTCACACAGTAGTGTGTGGCATCAATTCTGACCGCAACATCATCACTTTCCAGCAACGTTTGCAGAGCCACAAGAATTTGTTGCGTCAGTCGCTCCTGAACTTGCGGGCGCTGCGCAAAGAACCGAACGATCCGGTTGATCTTGGATAAACCGATGATCTTTCCGCGCGGAATATAAGCAACGGTCGCCTTACCGTCGATCGTGACAAGGTGGTGTTCGCAGGTACTGGTCATCGTAATATCTTTCACCCGCACCAGCTCATCACAGTTCATTTTGTTATCGATGACTGTGATTTTCGGGAAATTGGCATAATCCAGCCCAGAGAAGATTTCGTCCACATACATCTTGGCAATACGCTTTGGCGTATCCATGAGGCTGTCATCGGTTAAATCCAGAGACATCAACTCAAGAATTTCGCGGACATGATATTCGATGCGCTCTTTTTTCTCGGCACTGTCGACAACTTTGTTTGTCATCGGGGTTTCCAGTCCACGAGACTCAAGCGCCTGACGGACTTTCAATGCTGATTCGCTTAATGCTGTCATTCTCTCCTCCAACTGGCCCAGGCTGATGTTCAAGCCTGTTCTGCCTTGCCAGTAAACACTGAGCCCGAAGGATACCTGTATTTGCTAACAATTACACCTCGTATTTGCTGAGGTAATTCGTTCAACCGAGAATTTTTTGTCATAATAGTCAGCAATTAAGAATAACGCTTGAAGGATTAGCAAATGGGTTCTTGTGACGCACCTGGTCTGATGCCAGTAGAAACTGCAATTGAAAAAATGCTGGCTGTCGTGAAACCAATCAGCAAAACCAATACATTGCCACTGTCAGAAACACTCGGACATGTATTGGCAACCGATCTTAAATCGCCAGTGAACGTGCCGCCGTTTGCAAACTCTGCAATGGACGGATATGCCCTGAAACGTGCTGATTTAGACAGTACAGATACCCTCACTCTGAGTGGTCAGTCTTTTGCAGGTACACCGTTCGATGGCACCTGTCAGCCCGGACAATGCATTCGTATCATGACGGGCGCAGAGCTCCCGGCAGGAACGGATACTGTCATCATGCAGGAAGAAACAGAAGCCAACGGCGATCAAATCCGCTTCCTGATTCAACCGAAAGCTGGTGACAATGTTCGCCCGGTTGGTGATGACATCAAACTCGGTGAGGTCGTGGTAGCGCAAGGCACCCGCATCACAGCACGCGAGCTGCCGTTAATCGCCTCACTCGGCGTTGCAAACATCCCTGTTTTCGAACGCCCGAAAGTCGCTTTCTTTTCGACCGGTGATGAACTGCGCCCGTTGGGTGAGCCCCTGGCTGCCGGTCAGATCTACGACAGCAACCGTTACGGTATTCGTGCCCTGCTGGAAAAACTGGGTTGCGATGTCTTGGATTTAGGTATTATTCCGGATGATCCGGCTCAGTTAAATGCCGCGTTTACAAAAGCCACCAGCAATACGGATGTCCTGATCACTTCCGGGGGCGTCAGTGTCGGAGAAGCTGACTATACCAAAGACATCCTGACCCAACAGGGCGAAATCGGTTTCTGGAAGATCGCCATGAAACCGGGCAAACCTTTTGCGTTCGGAAAAATCAAAAGCACCTGGTTCTGCGGGCTTCCGGGAAATCCAGTGTCAGCGATGCTGACGTTTTATCAGATCGTTCAGCCGATGCTGGCTCAGCTGTCTGGTCACAGCCAGTATCAGCCGCCTCAGCGACTGCCAGCTATTGCCGGCACAGTATTTAAGAAACGCCCGGGACGGACCGACTTCCAGCGCGGCATCTATCATGTGAATGAGCAAGGCCAGATTGAGGTCGCCACGACAGGGAATCAGGGCTCCGGTGCATTCAGCTCAATGCATCAGGCCAACTGCCTCGTGATTCTTGAACAGGAACGCGGCAAAGTGCAGCCGGGTGAGATCGTGACGATCGAGCCATTTAACGCCACGCTGTATTAAGTAAACGACGAGCAGGAGTCCGGAATGGAAGAATTATCTGATCAGGAAATGCTGCGCTATAACCGCCAGATCATACTGCGCCAGTTTGATTTTGAGGGTCAGGAAGCACTGAAAGCGGCAAAAATTCTGATTTTGGGTGCTGGTGGCCTCGGATGTGCAGCCAGCCAGTATCTGGTCGCGGCCGGTGCCGGACAAGTCACGCTGATTGATGATGACAAAGTCGAACTGTCTAACCTGCAGCGTCAGGTACTGCATCATGATGCAAATGTCGGCATGCTCAAAGTTGAATCGGCGAAACTGGCACTTGAACAGCTTAACCCGCACAGCCAGATTCACACCATTGCCGAACGCCTGGATGATGCATCTCTGCTGTCTCTGATCGAAGCGCACACGCTGGTGCTGGACTGCAGCGACAACCTGCCGACCCGCAATCAACTGAACCGTTTATGTCATCAGACCAAAACCCCTTTAGTGTCCGGGGCCGCAATTCGCATGGAAGGTCAGGTCAGCGTTTTTACGTATCAGGACGATCAGCCCTGCTACGCCTGCCTGAGCAGTTTATTTGGCGAACAAAACCTGACTTGTGTTGAAGCGGGTGTGATGTCACCGCTGGTGGGGATCATCGGGGCGGTCCAGGCCATGGAAACCATTAAAGTGATCGCAGCCATGGGAACGCCGTTAACTGGAAAAATTCTGTTGCTGGATGCCATGACCATGCACTGGCAGGAAATGAAGCTCATGAAGCAGCCCTCCTGTCCCGTATGCAGTGCATCAGCTTAATTCCTGAGTGATGCTGATCATGAAACACAAAGAGCCTGGCATGCCAGGCTCTTTTTATACGTCTCTCCTTACATGATTACTTCATCATATAAAGATCACGGGTATAACGGTATGCAGAAGCGTTCGTGGTTGAATATCCGCCCACTTTCGGCGACTTAATGACAGTTTTCGTATAGAAGTACACGGGAATCGCAGGCATATCCTCTGAAAAAATCCGCTCAGCTTCCTGGTAGTACTTTTTACGTTCTGCATCAGTCTTCGCAGCTAAGGCATTCGACATCGCCTTATCATAAGCCTTATTCGCCCAGTCTGAATAGTTCATCCCCTTACTTTCAAAGTAAGACAGGAAGGTTGAGGCTTCATTGTAATCGCCAACCCACGCATAACGAGCCAGGCTGAAGTCTTTCTGAGAGAGCTTCTGCAGGAAAGTTTTCCATTCCTGATTCGCCAGATCCACTTCTACAGGCAGGCTTTGCTTCCACATTGACATCATCGCCAATGCCAGTTTCTTATGCGCTTCGTTGGTGTTGTACACCAGCTCAAACTTCAGTGGATTGTCTTTGGTATAACCCGCCTCTTTCAACAGTTCACGAGCTTTTTGGTTCCGTTCTTTTTGCGTCAAATTCGCCCAAGGCAGATTTGGCGCATCAAAACCGGCGACGGCTGGCGGAGTCACACCAAAGGCCGGAATCTGGCCCTGACCCAGAATAATCTTCGTGACGACATCACGATCGATCGCATAAGCCAGCGCCTTACGAACACGGACATCATCAAATGGCTTTTGATCCAAATTGAACAGATAGTAATAAGTTGCCAGAGACGGCATTGTCACTAATTCATCCGGACGATCTTTCTTGATTTGCTTATACTGTTCCAGCGGGAAAGTCGAAGTAATATCAATTTCGCCAGTACGATAACGGTTGTACTCAGCAGTATCATTTTCAATCGCCAGATATGATGCTTTATTGATGACGGTCTTTGCATCATTCCAGTATTTCGGGTTACGGACCAGATCAATCCGCTCATTCACAACCCAGTTCGTCAGTGTATAAGCGCCCGAGCTCACCATATGTTCCGGACGTGTCCAGCTGTCACCATACTTCTCAATCGCTTTACGATACACAGGGAAAGTCGATGGATGAGACAGCATAATCACAAAGTATGGCGTTGGCTGAGTCAGCGTAAACTGAACCGTTTTTGCATCCAGTGCTTTTACACCTAAAGTATCTTTGTCTTTTTTACCGTCGGTAACTTCAGCAGCATTCAGAATATTCGCTGTGGCCAGATACCATGAATAAGGCGCAGCTGAAGCTGGATCGGCATTACGTTTGAAACTGTATTCCACATCATAAGCCGTGAGTGGTTCACCATTCGACCATTGAACCCCGTCACGCAAATAAAAGGTCACGGTTTTCCCGTCTGCCGAAGTTTCCCAATGGGTTGCCAGTGCAGGAATTAAATTACCTTGAGTATCTTCTGAAACTAAGCCATCAAACAGATCACTGATAATTTTGCTGCTGGAATCATCTGTGGTCATCGTCGGATCCAGTGTCGGAACCTCAGTCCCAACGCCCCAGATAATTTCCTGTTTCTTCGCTAAAGCTACGCCAGCCGGAACATCAGCTGCAAAAGTGGCACCAGAAAACATCAATGCGATGCCTGCTGCCAGTGCTTTCATTTTCATTCCTTGCATATTTATTCCTTGTCACATGTTGTGTTGTCAGGTTGAAAAGAACCTTGGATGGGAGCCTGACAAATATGACGGTCAATGGTGTTCCTTACCACTGAACTCTTCGGGGTTCACGACAGGGGTCGCTCAACGTTCAAGAAATCGAAACGTCAGCAACACCGAATTGACATAAACATACGCTGATTATGAAAAAGAGGGAATAGCAGAAGTCACAAAAAAGCCGGTGTCTATCACCGGCTTATCTCAGAGTTACAGTCTTTTCAATTATCGTTGAGACGGATACCGTCATTTTCTATCAGGAGGACACCTTTCTTATAAAGTCCCCCAATGGCTTTCTTAAACGTTGCCTTACTGGTGCGGAAAACTTTAAAAATCTCTTCCGGAGACGATTTATCACTCAGCGGCATAAAACCACCCTGGCGCGCCAGTTCCGTCAGGATCTTATCTGCAATATCGTCAACCTTGGCTTTACCCGCTTTCTGAAGGGATAAATTAATTTTGCCGTCCGGGCGAATTTCTTTGATAAATGCCTTCAGACGCTTTCCGACAAAGAGTTTGCCGAAGGATTCCGTTTTGAACAGCAGCCCCCAGTGCTCGCCTTCGATTACCGCTTTATATCCAAGCTCAGAAACTTCAGCGATTACCACCTGAACTTCATCACCGACCTGATAATGATGCGGTGTTTTATCCAGAAAACGATTAAATTTCATCGAACCGACAATTCTACCGGATGCTTTGTCTGTATAGACCCGGACCATAATCATCTGGCCGGCTTCCAGGCGGCGACGCTGTTCGCTGAACGGAACCAGCAAGTCTTTTTCCAGCCCCCAGTCAACAAATGCACCAACACCGGAAATCCCTACAACTTTCAGATGTGCGAAATCACCGACCTGGGCCAGCGGCTGTTTCGTGGTCGCAATAATGTCATCTTCCGAATCAAAGTAGATGAACACTTCCAGGTTATCTCCCAGAGCTGTACCTTCAGGAACGGACGATTTAGGCAGTAAAATATTGCCGAAATCCTCACCACCATCCAGAAACACGCCAAAATCTACAACTTTCACGACTTCCAGCGTGTTGTACTGACCAATTTTAATCATAAATATGTCACTCTCAGGGTAAAATAATCCGGCGAATGTCCGCCTCATTCTCCTGCTCATACAACTTCTGACACAAAGCTGATGCGGCACCGGAGAAAGCACGCTATTTTGAAACGCGCATTATACGTGATGTTGATTCAGACTGCCTGACCAAAAACAGACTTTCTGAACAAAAAACATGCTGTCGTGCCATAAGCTATTGTCAAGTGGTGCTATTTAACGGCGGCATCAACTAAAATTACCTGAACCGACCCAATTGCGAGGAAAATCTGTAAAGTGATCACCGTTGAAAAGAAAGATGGCCATAACCTGAAACTGTCTCATGTCATTCATGAGGCCAAAAACCGTCAGCTTGATGTTTTTCTTTTCATTCCCGGTGAGCTTGGCCTGAACGCCAACATCATGTCTGAAGATGAGTTCTATCATAATGTCATTCACGGCAAGCGGACTTACTTCAGTGATGTTCATCATCTGCCTCTGGTTCACAGCCGCCTCGCCAGCCGTGGCAACCTGTCTTCGGGCCAGTACCGTTTAAGTCTGAGTTTATTTGCTTACCAGTATGCCGTCGCCCTGGAAGAAACTGTTCACCAACTTCTTGATGAAAAAGTAGAGCGGACCACAGAAGAACTGGAAGAAGTCGCCAGCATTTCCGGCGGGATTCTGAAACGGCTGCGCAGGAATGTGCCAACCGATGAAGAACTGCTGAAATACTACCAGAACATTGATAACTACCTATCCTGGTTTACTGAGCAGCGCTTTCTTTCGCTGGTCGCCCACCTGCCCCGGACAGAAAACTATGGTGAAATCAAAAGCCTGTTTCTGGATTTCTGCGATGCGGAATCTGAGCATCGCCTGACGAACAACTACAATTCTGAGCGTGCTGCTGCCGATCCAACGCGGATGTCGAACAAAATGCGGCTGCTGCGCCGTCTGATTGAATATCCGGTGACTATGAAAGAGAACACCACCGTTCTCGGCAACACGACCAAAAAAGTGGTGACCGGATTTGCCGCCGGTTTTGTGATGATCTTTGTCACCATCATGCTGATTGAGGCCCGCGGTGTACTCGGGGACATTACTGCCTCTTTCATCCTGGTCCTTTCCGTGATTTATGCGGCCCGTGAAGTCTTTAAAGACGACCTCAAACAGGCGCTCTGGCGCTGGGTCCGAAAAGGTAAACCCAAATGGCGGAAACAGTTTTCCGACAGTAACAGTAACAAACTGATTGGCAGACAGCTTGAGTGGCTCGAGTACATGCGGTTTGACGATCTGGAAGATAATGTCAGAAAAGCACGCAAACATAAGGTTTCAGCCAAAGAAGAAACGATCCTGCATTACAAAAGCACCACAAGGATGTCGACAACCAAGTTTCTGACAGGTTATGAGCAGACAAAAGAATCCATTCTGTTTGATCTGCGATTTCTGTCGACATTGATGGAAAAGGGCTCGCAAAAAATCTATGTCATGCGGGATGGTCAGGTTGCCAGAGAATCAGTTGAAAAACGTCATCTGATCAACCTGATTACCTGTGAAAGCGATGAAGATCAGGAACCCAAAATTCAGCGCTGGAAAATTATCATGAACCGTTCGAAGATTGTTGATATCGAAGCAATTGACTAATCCCGGCTCAATCGGTCTCACCACTGACAGTCCGGTTGGCCTCTTCTATGCTTAATTCAGAGGAGGCCCGCCATCTGCTTCAATTAGCCCTACTTTTTGTCCCTTGTTTACTCACGGCAAGTTGTTACCCTTACTGGCAGTCCACCCGTCCCTTATTTTATGGCACCAAGCATGCGTAAACTGACCGAACTGATTTTTAACAATACCTACAGTGAATTACCCAGCCATTTTGGGACACGCATTACCCCGCAACCCTTGGATAATCCTTCTCTGGTCAGCGTCAATCCTGTGATTTGCGATTTGCTTGAACTGGATCCGGCTGAAGCAGGCACGCCGTACTTTGCCGACATTTTCACAGGGAATGATGAATTACCGGGCTTTGAACCCATTGCCATGAAATACACCGGACATCAGTTCGGCCAGTACAATCCGGACCTGGGAGACGGCCGTGGCCTGTTGATGGGTGAAGTACTGACGTCAGCAGGAAAGAAATGGGACATTCATCTGAAAGGTTCGGGACAAACCCCTTACTCTCGCATGGGAGACGGACGGGCTGTTCTGCGATCAAGCATCCGTGAATATCTGGCCAGTGCCGCGATGAAAGGTCTGGGCATCCAGACGACCCATGCACTGGCCGTTCTGGTCAGCGACACCCCGGTTTACCGTGAAAAAGCAGAACAAGGCGCGACCCTGATCCGGGTCGCCGACAGCCACCTGCGGTTCGGACACTTTGAATATCTGTTTTACACCCAGCGCCATGAGGATCTGAAATTACTGGCGGATTATCTGATCAAACAGCACTTTTCAGATCTTCGTGATCACCCTTCCCCGTACGCGGCCATGTTCCAGCGCATTGTCGATCTGACCGCTGTGCTGATTGCGGACTGGCAGGCCGTTGGCTTCGCTCACGGGGTGATGAATACAGACAACATGTCTGTGCTTGGACTGACCTTTGATTATGGCCCTTATGGTTTTCTGGATGACTACCAGCCGGGTTTTATCTGCAATCATTCCGATTACACCGGACGCTACGCCTTTAATCAGCAGCCTTCAATTGCGCTCTGGAATCTGTCGGCACTGGGTTATGCCCTGACGCCTCTGCTGGATAAAGAAGCCATTGACACCGCTCTGCACAGTTATCAAACCCGGCTGCAACAGGAATACAGCATCCGAATGAGAAACAAGCTGGGGATCATGGAGCGGCATGACGAAGACAGCGCACTGTTCAGCCAGATGTTCGATCTTTTGGCAACTCAGGCCGTGGACTACACACTGTTTTTCCGGATACTAACTTCGATCCCAGCCAGTCAGTTGGCTGATAGCAGCCATCTGTTTTCTGAAATCATCCGTGATACTGCGCCGCTTCAGACATGGCTCAGCTTCTATGCCAAACGCCTGACGCTGGAACAGCAAAGCGACGAAGAACGCCTTGCACTCATGCACATGCACAACCCGAAATTCATCCTGCGGAACTATCTGGCCCAAACGGCGATCGAGCAGGCTGAAAAAGGAGACTACGGCATGATAGAAAATTTACTGACCGTACTTGCCCGACCTTTTGATGAGCATCCGGCATTCGAACAATTCGCAGCCAAGCCACCAGAATGGGGAAAAACGCTGGAAATCAGCTGCTCATCCTGACATTTGGATCCAATCAAAAAAGGAGCCGGTTCAAGGCTCCTTTTTGATGTTTCAACGAATCAGTCTCCGCAGATCACCCGACTCACATCCTGCTCAATCAGCCAGCGACGAACGGGTTCAGAATTTTTGACCGCCCGGCCAGTAAATTCACAAGGCTTGCCCGCATCCCGGCTCATCTTTAAAGCTCGCTGAGCCAGAAATATCACCGCGTCGTTATTGTAAGAAGCATAATCCAGTGCTGTATTCCCCGGATCTATCGCCAGCGAAAATTGCGCCAGATGATCCAGGTTGATCACCATGCCATCAAAGTAGTGCAGAAATTTATCGGCCATCAAGGCATTTGCCGGTAAATCGCACATGAAATGTACCTGCAGCCCGGCTTTTCCCCTGAACAGTCCTTGCTCCGCGAGTAAGTCATGTACGGACGCAGCATCACTATATGTCCGGACAAACGGAATCACGATCGCCAGCGGCAAATCACCCGTGACCAGACGCAGGCGCTTGATAAGCTCGCACTGCAGTGTAAATAACTTCGCCCACTCAGGACGGAGATACCGCGACACACCGCGGACACCCATCAGCGGATTTGCTTCCTGCCCATCAATGTGACCCACAGGATCACCCGCTTCTGCACCACTGAATATAATTTTGAAAACGGGTCTGGCGTGCCCTGCCGCGATCCGCTTCTGGGCGAAGTCCGACAACACCTGTACCAGTTTTTCAAACCGTTCCGTCTCAACAGCAGACATCTCACATACAGCATCTGACTGACCGAATGCAGACAAATGAAGACCGATGTCAGCCATACAAGCATCCATCGCGATGAACTCCAGCTGAGCCATCTGCTCCCTTGTCGCATCCATCTGCGAACAACGTGTCACCATCTTCTGATCCGACAAACCGGCTAAAACCTCTTTTGACATCTCCATGTCCCGACTCTCCTTCATCCTTCTCCACCAGCCTTGCTATATTTAATCATTGTGATGCCAACAACCAGCAACATCATCCCTTTTCATGCCATCACATCATTTTCCGGCAACATGAATAATTTTCATTTACTCAAACTCGTACAAACACACGCGATAAAAGCAAGTGAAATGAAACGTTTGGTTTATTCCTGCGGTCATTTGAGCTATCTTTACGCGTCACAATGTTATACCTGAAAGCAGGCGGATTATGCCAAGAAAAACCGATGAACTTCGTACTGTCAGTTTAGGGCGGATGCCTTCTCCTGACGAAGTTGAAGCTGCTCACCCAATCTCAGATGCCATCGCCGAACACGTCGACCGCTCCCGAAAAGAAATTGAAGACATCCTGACCGGTCAGGACGATCGCTTACTTGTCATTGTCGGTCCGTGCTCTGTGCATGATACAGAAGCTGCGCTGGATTATGCCCGTCGTCTGCTTGAGCTGAAAACACAATACAAAGATAAACTCTGTATTGTCATGCGAACTTACTTTGAAAAGCCGCGTACCGTCGTGGGCTGGAAAGGTCTGGTTTCTGATCCCCATCTGGATGGTAGTCTGGACTTAGTGGCTGGCTTGTACAAAGCCCGAAAGCTGCTGCTCGACATCAACCAAATGGGAATGCCTACCGCGACTGAATTCCTGGATATGATCACCGGACAGTACATTGCCGATCTGATCAGCTGGGGTGCCATTGGTGCCCGCACCACTGAATCACAAATCCACCGTGAAATGGCATCAGCCTTATCCTGTCCGGTTGGTTTTAAAAACGGCACGGACGGCAATGTAAAAATCGCGATTGATGCGATTCGCGCCACCCGGGTACCGCATGTTTTCTGTTCCCCGGCCAAAAACGGGGAAATGACTATCTATAAGACAGCCGGTAATCCGTATGGTCATATCATTCTGCGTGGCGGAAAAATGCCTAATTACCATGCAGAAGACATTCAGGCGGCCTGTGATGCGCTTGCAGACTATGATCTGCCTACCCGGCTGATTGTTGATTTCAGCCATGGCAACTGCCAGAAACAACACAAGCGACAGTTAGACGTTGCCGCAGATATCTGCCAGCAACTGAAAAACGGCAGCCGTCATATTGCCGGAATTATGGCTGAAAGCTTTATTGTTGAAGGCAACCAGTCACTGGAGCAAGGGCTGGAAGATGGCCTGACATATGGTCAGTCTGTCACTGACCCCTGTATCAGCTGGGAAGATACTGTCGACATGATTCAAATGCTGGCTGCTGCTGTGCAAAATCGCTAATTCAGCCAAGCGCAACTACCTTTAAGTCAGCGTTTTATGATATAAAAACGCCCATTAACACTGATGAGCAGGAATTAAACCATGCCTTCTTTTGATATCATTTCTGAAGTCGACACCGTTGAACTGAAAAATGCGGTGGATAACAGTAACCGAGATCTGGATACCCGTTTTGACTTTCGCAATGTTGAAGCTTCATTCAGCCTGAATAAAGAGATTGTCAAAATTTCAGCCGAAGCTGAATTCCAGGTTCTGCAAATGCGCGACATCCTTCGTGCAAACCTGGCTAAACGTGGTGTAGATGCCCGTGCCATGGAAACCAAGGATATTGTGCATTCAGGAAGAACCTTCTCGCAGGAAGCCATGTTCAAACAAGGCATTGATACACCAGTCGCCAAGCAACTGGTGAAAATGATCAAAGATTCAAAAATTAAAGTACAGGCATCCATCCAGGGCGACAAAGTACGTGTCACCGGCAAGAAAAGGGATGATTTACAAGCCGCGATGGCACTGGTTCGCAATTCGGAAGAACTGGATAAACCATTCCAGTTTGATAATTTCCGCGATTAATCTAAGCCAGCCTTCAGGAAGGTTCCCAGCCTTCCTGATTGGTTCCGGAACGATCCGACTTTTTACTCAACAACAATTAAGTTTTAGCTCAATATCACAACTTCCCGGCAACAGCACCGCTGCTGCATGATTTCCCCTTGAATCCAATCGCAAATTGTCATTTCCCATCAGGACAAAATCTTGATAATCGATACCTTGAACGCAGTCTATTTTTCCGGTCTGACTGCCGGTTTTTTTACTGCACGAAAGGAACCAATCATGAAACAAAAACTGTCCCCTCAGTGGGCGCTCAGGACCTTACTGGTCAGCGGTGCGCTCTTCTCTGCCAGTGTGTTTGCAACTGCAAACTATAGCGTAAACGGCGTGTATCAGGCCGGAGAACAGGTAATTTATCAGGGCGTCACCTATGAAGCGCTCAGGACAACGGAGAATGAAACACCCGATGCTCATCTGGGAGATGCCTGGAAACAGGTGAACACCCTGCTGACAACAAGTACGACTGTCGCGTCCTACCCTGCATATTCAAACAACGCGACCTATGTCGGCGGCGATCATGTTTCCTACAACGGACAAATCTATAAAGCCAAATGGTGGACCCAGGGCGAAGCGCCGGATGCAACACCGGGTACCGGCGTCTGGGAATGGGTCAGCGTTGACAACAACCCGGATCCGGGTCCAGGACCGGATCCAGATCCAGCCCCAGATCCCACACCATCCAACGGCATCATCGGGCAAAACCCGGATGGCAGTTACATCATGAGCAAAACCTATCTGGATGCCCGTGAAGCCGAACTGACCAGCTCTCCTGAATTTGCCAAGGTGTTCGAATCAATCAGCACCCGCGATAATGCCGTTGTTGAAGCCGTCGTTCCCGGTGCTTCCACCAACCCTGACAATGTTAAACGTGTTGAGTCCCTGATCAATGAACAGAAATGGGATCAACTGTTTCCGGAACGCAACACAGCCTACACCTACACCAATTTCCTGAAAGCCGTCGCCAAATTTAAAGGTTTCTGCGCCACTTATACGGATGAGCGTGCTGCTCAGTCTGATGCAATCTGTGCGAAGTCACTGGCGGTCATGTTTGCTCACTTCACTCAGGAAACCGGTGCACACAACCCGCATTCACCCTATGAAGAATGGCGCCAGGGGTTGTACTTTGTCCGCGAAGCCGGCTGTTCTGATGATGCAAACTCCTGTGGTTACAACAGCGAATGTGCAGCGACGAACTGGCAGACAGAACAGTGGCCTTGCGGTAAAAATCCTGACGGCAGTTATGTGAAATACTTTGGCCGCGGCGCAAAACAGCTGTCATATCACTATAACTACGGTCCGTTTTCTGACTTCATCTTCAATGATGTGAACGTGCTGCTTCAGGATCCGGATCGTGTCGCCAACAGCTGGCTGAATCTGGCTTCCGCAGTATTCTTCTTTGTTTACCCGCAACCGCCAAAACCATCAATGCTGCATGTCATTGACGGCACCTGGCAGCCAACCGCGACAGACATTGCCGAAAAACGTGTCCCGGGCTTTGGTGTCACAACCATGATCATCAACGGCGGCATTGAATGTACGCTGGAAACAGAAAAGCCGCAGTCCGTGAACCGTATTCAGTACTACCGGGGTCATGCTGCTGCACTGGGTGTTCCCGTTCCTGCTGATGAGCAGTTAGGCTGCGCCGGTATGAAACCGTTCAAGAAAACAGGTGACAATACATTTGGCCTGTACTGGGAAAATGACTGGAGTTACTACCCGGATAACCCGGGTGGCAGCAGCTTTGCCTGCCGGATTGAATCAGGTTACCAGACAGCACACACCACGCTGAAAAAAGGTGACTATACCAAGTGTGTGCAAAAATATTATGGTGTAACCGTCGAATAAGACTCACACTTCCATCCGTCTGATCTCCACAAGCCGGTGCTGAAAAGCCCGGCTTTTTCAATTCCATGCAATGAAAATCGTCATGCTGTGACACCGATTCCCCTATCTGTGACCAAGCCACTGATTTTTTTGGGTCTGGCTGCCGGCTTTGCTAGAGTGCAAGAGTCTGACCGTCCCGCTGACAGTTCGACACATCTCACTCGTTTATATCACTGACGGAAATACCGAATGACACTGCCCGAGCGCCCTTCTGACGATCAGCCGGAAAACCCACTCATCTGGTCAATTTTAGGTTTACTGGAAAAGCAACATGATGGCTGGATGGTCCACACGATGGCAGATGCGCTGAAGCAACAAGGCCTGATCAACACGCTGGACGACGTTCCCGAGCAGGATTTATTCAAACGTAACTTCCTGTTGATGAATGCTCTCTACCAGCTTCAGGATATGCTGCTGCCTGAGCAATGGCTGCAGGCACAGGCCATGGACATCAAGCTCATGGCCAATTCAGGTCATCAGCAGGTCGATGCAGCCGATCCGCTGAGAGAGTATTATCTGGACTGGCAAAACTACGAAGCAGACGCCAATGCAATCCGCGAACTTCTGTCTTCGTTCTGGAAACAGTACCAAAAGCATATTGGAACCCTCAGTGTGACAACCAATGCTTCCTGGCAGCAGGATCTGGCCATACTTGAACTGACTGCGGAAGCCAGTCCGGCACAAATCCGCCGTCAATGGCGCAAACTGGCCCTTCGCTGGCATCCCGACAGACCCGGAGGAGACACGGAGAAATTCCGTCTGGCCTGCGAAGCGTGGCAACGCATTCAAAACCGCCTTCACAGTTAGCCTGCTGACGCTGCACGACTTTTCCGTCAGCACCTCACCTCTTATTCAATTTTTTCTAATAAGCTGTTCGTCGGTTTCAACTGTTCTGCCTCCCAGAGCCGACGTACACTTTCTGTAACTCCCGGCCACGGCCGGAACCAGAAATTTGGAGGCAATCATGGCAATCAGACAAATTCAAAGCATCCTTCGCGCACACCAGACTTCTGATGGAGATGGCGTCAAAATTCAGCGTGTCCACGGGTTCGAAAATGCCGCATTTTCTCCTTTCCTGATGCTGGATGAACTGAAATCCGACGAAGCCGCAGATTATGTCGGCGGATTTCCGCCACACCCGCACCGCGGAATAGAAACCCTGACCTACATGCTCAAAGGTCACTTTCAGCACCAGGATCACATGGGGAACCGGGGCGAGTTAAAAGATGGCGGTGCTCAGTGGATGTCAGCCGGTAAAGGGGTCATCCATAGTGAAATGCCAATCATGACCGACGGTCAGCTGCATGGTTTCCAGATTTGGATTAACCTGCCAGCCAGTAAAAAGATGCAGCCGGCCCAATACCATGATTTCCAGTCCGACGTCATTGCTGAAAAGCAGTTGGGCCCAAACAATCTGATCCGGGTCATCGCAGGTGATTTGACTATTGAAGGTGACACCGTCACAGGTCCATTACAGCAAACCGGGGTGCCAACCACCATCGCAGACTGGCAAACCGCTGCCGGCGGCCAGTTAAACTCCTGCCTGAACCCAGACTTTCAGGCCATGCTTTATGTCTATCAAGGCGAAATTGACATTGATGGCAGAGCTGCAAAAGCCGGTGAGCTGGCGATCCTGAATGCCGGAGAAGGACTGTCAATCAAGGCTAAAGAAGATACGGGCATGCTCTTGCTTTCTGGCATGCCGATTCATGAACCCGTTGTTCATTATGGTCCCTTTGTAATGAACAGCATGGACGAAATTGAGCAAGCCATTCGTGATTACCAGACTGGCACACTGACAGACTGATATTCACAATCCACTGATAGAAAAACAGCCCGCAAAGACGGGCTGTTTTTTCGTTTGTCAGTTTTATCTGTTAATACAGGGAGGCCTCACCTTCCGGGCGGGTCTTAAACCGGCGGTGCAACCACATATACTGCTCTGGCGCTTCCATAATGATAGGTTCAACAGCATTTTTATTGATAAATGCTGCCGCCGCATCCGGATCTTTATGCGGGAAGCCTTCCAGTGGTTTAAAAATTTTCAGGGTATACATACCGTCATCCGTATCGCGGACAATGGCAATCGGCACGATGGCACATCGAGTCGCATCGACCAGAATGCTGGTCCCTGTCGTCGTACAGGCTTTATCGACTGCGAATAAAGGCGCGAAAGTTGAACGGCGGCGGCCATAGTCATGATCCGGTGCATACCAGACACGCTCTCCTTCACGGAGCGCGCGGAACATCCCTTTGACATCTTTACGATCCAGCATGTATCGGTTCGACCGTACCCTGCCATGAAACTGAAAATAATCAAAGCACGGGTTGTTGTTCGGGCGATAGACGCCAACTCCCGGAGCCCGTAAACCAAATGCACGCGCACCGATTTCCAGATTCATCGAATGTGCCGCGACCAGCAACACACCTCTGCCCTCTTTTTCCAGTTCATCCAGATATTCAACGCCTTCGAAACGAACGTGACGTTTGAAGCGCCATTCCGGCCAGAACCAGGCCATCCCGGTTTCAAACAATGCCAGCCCGGCATTATCGATATTCTGCTGAATGAGCGCTTCACGTTCCCCTTCAGGCATCTCAGGAAAGCAAAGTTCAAGATTTCGTTCAATCGTAAAACGACGTTTTTTCAGTAGCTTAATCGCCAGTCGGCCAATCCCTTTGCCCATCCAGAACTGAATTCGGTATGGCAGTAAACTGATGAGCTTCATAGTGCCAATCATCAGCAAAGTCGGCCAGTATCGGGGATGGAGAAACGCGATTTTGAATTCCGGTGCCGTCAATTTGCTCATAACAGAGACGATTTTCCTTATTGTTTAAAGCCAAGCCTGCACTGTCATCGTCACGGCAGACAGGAAAAGAACAATGTATTGTATACCAGCATCTTCAGCATGCAAGAATGACGATACCTGGTCCGCTCACAGCAGAAAACCAGTCAAAAAAAGAAAGCCACCCGAAGGTGGCCAGTTGAAAGTTATTTTTGTCATCATTTTTATAGTTATCCTTTTATCCCTGCGAAGTTTCAGCGCTTCCCCTAAGCCCTGGAGCAGTGATAAAGGCTTCCCTCTACACATCGAAATCCTGTTGGCTCAGCCTGAACTCTGATGAGAACGGATACGAGCCTGGTTTCTATGTTTATAAATGCACTAATCGCGCCAACTTTTTCGGTTTCTGTTTTTCAATCACTTAAAGTCAGTGTTCAAAAACACGCGCAGGAACCTGTAAAAAGACCTGACACTTTTCTGTGCCTGTTCATCCCACCGGGAATAGTGTTAACCTGCATCCACATGCCGACAATGAAAGGGAGTTCAGTTCACAGCCATGTCCATCAGCAAAACAAAATCAAGCTTTTACCGGCGCCTCTATGTCGCCCATCTCATTGATCAAGGCATTGCTACGGTGCCCGCTCTGCTTGAATATACCGGTATGCCCAGACGGACAGCTCAGGACACGATAAAAAGTCTGTCAGATCTGGATATTACCTGTGAGTTTAAACAAACAGAGGGAGAGCGCCACCGGATTGGGCGTTATGAAATACTTGATTGGGGTGCGATCAATAAACACTGGATTGAAGAAAACCTGACCGAAATTAAATCTGTACTGGATTATCCTTAAATTGCACGGTCATTTTTGTCATGAGTCGCAACTTGCAACTCATATTGCAATGCAATTTGCGCTCTTTTTAAATCCGCACCTGCCTTCGGTTCCACAAAGCGTCAAAAAATAGACTAAAAAGAAGGTGGGGTATCGGAAAATCCAGCCACAGATCGATTTACACCCGGGTTTTCGCGCACATACCATAAGGTCATGCAGCCAATGACAGAAAATTGTCATATTGACTTGGTTGCAAAGTAACCTAAGGAACTGTTTCTCACGAAAATAGCGCTAAAAATCGCGTACTCACTGGCAATATTAGCAATGTGTTGTGTTAGTATTCGGCCAAATTTTTCCAATAAGACAGTTTGTCACGGACAAAGAGAAGACGAATATGGCTTTAGACTTTTCAAAAATGACAGTGGATCTATCCGCAATGCCAACCACGATTGATATGGGACACGCCTGGCTGGCTGCCCTTGTTGTGATTCTTCTGCTGCTTTATGTCACAAAGAAAGGCAAAACAGTAGAAGTTGAAAAAATCGTTGAGAAAGAAGTCGAAGTTGAAAAGATTGTCGAAGTCGAAAAACCAGTCGAGAAAATTGTAGAAGTAGAAAAGATTGTCGAGGTTGAGTCGAAGTTGAAAACTGCAACCCCGGATGCCGCATTGCAACTGCTTTCTCTGTTGCAAAAAGAAGCACGTTTTATCGACTTTATGCAGGAAGATCTGAAAGGTTTTGCTGATGCTGAAATTGGCGCAGCAGCCCGTGTTATTCACGAAGGCGGAAAGAAAGTGCTGGATGAATACTTCCGTTTTGTCCCGGTACGCAGTGAAGAAGAAGAAAGCCGTGTTACTTTACCAGAAGGCTTCAATGCTTCTGAAGTCCGCCTGACTGGCAATGTTGTCGGCAACGCCCCATTTACTGGCACACTCATTCACCGCGGCTGGAAAGTCACCGACGTTCACTTACCTAAAATGGCAGAAGGACATGATCCGCGTATCCTTGCTGCTGCTGAGGTAGAGTTATAATGCAAGAAATTCAAGAACATAAATACAGTGTGGGGATCGACTTAGGCACAACCCACTGCGTGCTGTCTTATGTTGACCTGCAACAGGACGAAGCGCCCGTTCAAATAATGCCGATTGCCCAGCTCACTGCCCCTGGCAGTGTTGAGGAAAAATCGCAGCTGCCTTCATTCATGTATCAGGCGCACGAATCTGAGCTTGCTCAGGGTGATACCGCCCTGCCATGGAACGCACAGCCAAATGCAATTGTCGGTGCCATGGCCCGCAGCCTGGGCAGCAAAACGCCGATTCGCCTGATCGCCAGTGCCAAAAGCTGGCTTTGTCATGGTGGAGTGAACCGGCGGGATGCTTTCCTGCCCTTGAATGCACCGGAAGAGGTCGCAAAAGTTTCGCCCCTCGAGGCCACTCGTGCATACCTGAGTCATCTGGCTGAAGCCTGGAATCACCAGCATCCGGATGCTTCTTTGTTTGAGCAGGATGTCACCATTACGGTCCCGGCATCCTTTGACCCGGCCGCACGGGATCTGACTGCCGAAGCTGCCCGTGAAGTCGGCTTCAAACACCTGACCCTGCTGGAAGAGCCACAGGCTGCGGTTTACAGCTGGATTAAAAACAACGATGAAACCTGGCGGGACCAGGTCAGCGTGGGTGACATTATTCTTGTTGTCGATATCGGCGGGGGTACGACTGACCTGTCGCTGGTTGCGGTGACAGAAGAAGACGGTAACCTGACGCTGAACCGGGTCGCAGTTGGCGATCATATCCTGTTGGGCGGCGACAACATGGATCTGGCACTTGCCTTCCGGCTGAAAGCCAAACTCGCCCAGGAAGGTAAACAGCTGCAGCCATGGCAGATTCAGGCGATCACACATGCCTGCCGGGATGCGAAAGAAGCCCTGTTGAGCGACGAAAACCTGCGTGCTGTGCCGATCGTCGTTCCGAGCCGTGGTTCGAAACTGCTGGGCGGCACCCTGCAAACCGAATTGACTCAGGAAGAAGTGCAACAGACACTGGTTGAAGGCTTCTTCCCGCAGACCAGTATTGAAGAACACCCGGTTGAAATGCAGCGCGGCGCCCTGACCCAAATGGGCCTGCCTTATGCTCAAGATGCCGCTGTTTCCCGTCATATTGCCGGGTTCCTGAGTCGTCAGTCTTCAGCGGTTGATGAATTGTTTGACAGTTTTGAACAAATCCATGAAGGCTTTATCCGCCCGACTGCAGTGCTGTTCAATGGCGGTGTACTGAAATCAGATCTGCTGTCACAACGCCTGATGTCCATCATTAACCAATGGCTGACAACAGGTGGCAGTGCGGAAGCGAAACGCCTGCAGGGACTGGACCTGGATCTGGCGGTTGCGCACGGCGCCTCTTATTACGGTTCTGTCCGTCAAGGAAAAGGCGTCCGGATCCGCGGGGGTATTGCCAGCAGCTACTATGTGGGTATTGAAAGTGCCATGCCAGCCATCCCGGGCATGGAACCGCCTGTTGAAGCACTGTGCGTTGCACCTTTTGGTATGGAAGAAGGCAGTCACGCAGATGTTCCGAGCCGGGAGTTTGGTCTGATTATCGGCCAACCGGTCACATTCCGTTTCTTCGGCTCAACCGTTCGTCGTGAAGATGCACCGGGAACCCTGCTGGACTGGTGGCAACCTGAAGAGCTGGAAGAACTCCCTGCAATTCAGGTGACTTTACCGGTTTCCGATGGCCGCAGTGCCGGAAATATCGTACCGGTGAAACTTGCCGCCCGAGTGACTGAACTGGGTACTTTATGCCTGGAAGCTATCCCGACCGACGGTGGTCAGAAGTGGCAAGTCGAATTCGACGTTCGGGATAACTGAGTCGTTCACAACATTCTTTCTCACGGCGCATTTATTGCGCCGTTATTTTACCCGGCCCCAGCACAACACAATCACCACGCTTGCGGGCAATCGGGTTGAAATGCTCGGAGTCATACATGTCTTCTCCCCGTTATTTAGTCGGTATTGATTTAGGCACCACCCACACCGTGGTTGCCTACTGCCCTGTCACCGCCTCGTTACAAAATGAAACTGTAAAAATTTTCGACATTGACCAGCTGATCGCGCCGGGCGAAGTGGCACGTAAACCGCTGTTACCTTCGTTTCGCTATCACCCGACACCGGGAGAAATCCCTGCTGAACAGTGTGTGCTGCCCTGGGAAGTCCAGCCTGTCGATGGTGATTTTCCTGAAGCAATCATTGGTGAATATGCCCGTGAACTCGGTGCCAAGGTTGAAGGCCGGCAAGTCACCAGTGCGAAAAGCTGGTTATCTCATACCGGTGTGGACCGGAATCAGCCTATCCTCCCCTGGGCTGCGGCAAAAGGCGTGAAAAAAATCTCTCCGGTGATTGCCAGCGCCAGCTATCTCAACCATGTCAGACAAAGCTGGGACTATCATTATCCGGATGCAAAACTGGCACAGCAGGATGTTGTCATTACAATTCCGGCATCTTTTGATGAAGGTGCCAGAGCACTGACCGTTGAGGCAGCGAAACTGGCAGGCCTGCACAATTTCGTATTACTCGAGGAACCTCAGGCTGTATGTTATGACTGGTATGCACGACATCACACAGAAGCTGAGTCTTTGCTGAAAGACATTCCTCTGCTGATGGTCTGCGACGTGGGCGGCGGAACAACTGACCTCAGCCTGATCCAGGTCAGCTCTCAAAATGAGCGGCTACAGCTGGATCGTATTGGTGTCGGCGATCACCTGATGCTGGGCGGCGACAATCTGGATCTGGCTTTGGCTCATCTTGCTGAAAGCAACCTCAATGGTGATGGCAAACGCCTCAATGCAGCAGCGCTGTCAAAACTGATTCAACAGGCACGTCGGGCCAAAGAACAACTGCTCGCTGAACATGCACCCGAACAGGCCACAATCACTTTACTTGGCAGCGGTTCCAAACTGATTGGCGACAGCCGTTCTGTTCCTGTCAACCAGGATCAGGTCAGAGACATTGCCCTGAATGGCTTCTTCCCGATTTCAGCTGCCGATGAATATCCGAGTCAACGACAAAGCGCCATGGTCGAGTTTGGCCTGCCCTATGCCTCAGACCCTGCGGTTTCGAAACATCTGGCGAAATTTATCAGCGACCATGACATGGTTTGCCGCGAAGCACTCAAGCGGGCCGGTACAGAACCTGAAGAACACCTTGCTGCCGTTCCGCCAGCAGTTTTGCTCAACGGCGGAGTGTTTAACAGCCACATTCTGACCAACCGGATGGTGGATGTTTTCACACACTGGCGAAGTGACGGCGTCACTCTCCTGGATAACCCTCACCCTGATCTGGCTGTCGCATATGGCGCCGTGGCCTACGGAAAAGCCCGGCATGGCGCACAGCTCAAAATTGGTGGGGGTTCAGCACGTTCATTCTTCCTGGAGTTAGACAATCAGTCTCCGCCTTCAGGCATCTGCCTGTTACCCCGCGGAACAGATGAAGGTCAGGAGATTCTGCTGTCAGACAGAAAATTTGCACTGACACTGGGAGAACCAGTCCGCTTTCATTTATTTGCGACAAACGAAGATGCCCCGATTCAGGCCGGCGAAATGATGACACTGGATCACCCGCACATGGTGCCTCTGCCGCCTTTCATTGCCACCCTTGACAGCGATACAGACAGAGAATCCTTAGCCGCCAATCAAAAAGACAGAGTCAGCGTATCCCTTGCCTGTCAATTAACTGAAGTCGGTACGCTACAACTTGAATGCATTGATACAGAAAATCCGGCAAAACGATGGCAGGTCGAGTTTTCAGTCCGGAAAACGCCTGCCGGAAATCCGGAGCGCCAAGAGACAGATAACACCCCCATAGATAGCGCAGCACTGCAACATGCAACGGAAGCGATTCAAAAAGCCTATGGCGGAAGTAAGAAACATGCTGATGATAAGCCAGTCAAAACTCTGCGAAATGATCTGGAAAAATACTTAGGCAAACGCGAAGCCTGGGAAATGTCACAACTCAGATCCCTGGCTGATACATTCCTTGAAAGTAAAAAGCGTCGCCGCCGTTCCGTCGCTCACGAACGTAATTGGCTGAAAATAACCGGGTATACATTACGTCCGGGGTTTGGCGATCCAGTCGACAACTGGCGTATCAGCCAGATTTGGCCGCTTTATCAGCAAAACCTGCAATTTCACCAGTCTGTACAAAGCTGGAATGAATGGTGGATCTTCTGGCGGCGTGTTGCTGGCGGGCTGAATCAACATCAGCAGGAATCGATTTATAAGGACATTGCCAAATATATCAATCCAAGCGCAACCCGACAGCCCAAACTAAATAAAGAAATACAGGAACGCGGCTATGAACAAATGGTTCGGTTGGCCGCTTCTCTTGAAAACATTACATTTGAGAAAAAATTACAGCTCATTGAATGGTTGTTTTCTCGATTACAGAAACCACAATATGCTCAGGCGCATTGGTGGGCAATCGGACGTATTGCCAGCCGTTTCCCATTATATGGCAGTCGGCATAATCTGCTCAGCGGGCAGCATATTGCCTATTGTTTGCCTGAATTACTTGATCATGACTGGCGAGAATCACCTGATATTGCTCTTGCGGCAGTGATGATGACACGTAAAACTGGCGACCGGACTTTGGATATTGATGAAGAACTTCGGCAGCAGGTGATCGATAAACTTCAGACCAGTAAAGTACCGGAAAGCTGGATCAATATGGTTTCCGAAGTCAAAGTCCTGTCTCAGGAAGAAAATCAACGCGTATATGGTGATTCACTGCCTCGTGGCCTTATGCTATTAGAGTAAAAATTCGCTTATTAAGCTTACGTTAGGGTATGGCTGTTATTATACCGGGCATCAAATCTGCCTGGACAGTCATACCCAGCAGGCCTAAAAAGGAATAACAAGCGAGTAGTTATGGCTATCACACGAGAACAATATAAAGTAATTGCTGATCGCATTTTCAAGTCCCAAAACCAACGCACTGCTGTTGAAGCTGTCGTCTTCGAAGGCTTATCAAGTTACGAAGCAGAGAAGCGTTTTGGTGTGCCCAAGGGAACCCTATCACGCAATGTTCGTAAATATAAAAACGAAGTCGACTACATCATCACAGTCAACCAAGCATAATAAAAAAAGGAGAGTTTTCACTCTCCTTTTTTTTATTTCAATTTTCTGTGCAACCTGTCTGAAAGTTCAGTCAGATTATTCCTCAACAACAGAAGAATCCATCAATTCTTCCGGATGAACACCATCTTTTTCCATCATTGCCAGAATCTCAGTCATTCTTACCTGACGAGCTTCTTCCTTAAATTCATTCAGAACAGCAATTAAATCATTTATTTTTTGTAACGGAATGCGCTTAATGACAGCACGCTGTCTGCCCGGGACTTCATCCGCAAAATCAATCAGAGCCTGGCGATAGTCAGCTCTCGACTCTTGCAGCTTTTTACCGCTCTCTACATTCTTTAGCATCGCACTCAGTGCTTTTTCTGCATCCGAAAAGTTTGTCATGAATTACCTCTAAACACGATTTTCTGCAAACAGCACTTTCTTGTCATTGCTTCACACCTTCATGACAACCTTTGTGCTATTTGAAATAGAATAAACATTAATAAAGATTTAACCACGATCCCATGAGGGATCATGAGAACAGTATTCAGCCACTTAACTAACGTTCTGACTCCGCTGACGCCAGTGTGATAAGTTTGGTCTACACACCTAATAATTATAGAAAACTCTGTCGAGGATGAAAGAGTAGCCAGCGAGTTAATAAATAATAACCCCAGACTTTGTTCTTGTGAACATAATTTTTGTCAGCTTGACATTTCTATGACCAAACCATGTGAGCGACCATCATATTTTTCGGTCATAATGCATCTTTACCCGGATTCCTTCATTTCTGAAAAAATGACGAAAATGTTCTCATCAAACATGCGAGCAAGAGCTTAGCCCGTACCGTTTGATGAAAATATCACCTATTTCTCAGCAATTTAGCTTTACTCTTCCCTTTAAGGGTTGCTAATATAGCCCCCGTTGAGTTAACTTAACAACAAAGCCTTTTGGCGGACATTAGCGCAGTTTGGTAGCGCACTACTCTGGGGGAGTAGGGGTCGCTGGTTCGAATCCAGTATGTCCGACCAAAGGGCTTTTTTTATTTTCAGATATTCTCTTACTAAATTTGCAATCCCTCGTATTTTTTCCAGAACGTATTTTAGCAAATGCTACTAAAGACTATGATATGCCTTTAACGAAGGAGCATAATATGGAATCAGTACCATATTGCACAGCATGCGGACAGGATGAAGAGTTCATCATTATTGATGAACACAGATATATCTGTATTTGCGGATACCAGTTCAGTTGCTTCTATCTCTTACCTTCAAAAACAATTGCATGTGATGCCCCCTCCCCGCTGCCATCTTTTGAATTCCATATTCACTAAAACACATAATAAAAAGACCGCTTTTCACCTGGCATACTTTACAGCCATCAAATGAACTTTGACGCATTCGAATCCTTTTCCCATCTCAAAAACCGATTAAAAAACCACCAAAGCAGGTTAATGTCAGTTTGAAATTCTGTTAACAAGAAATGAATTACAAGTTTTCAAAGTGTACCGTCAACTCATGACAGTTAAATGTTAAGGCATTGAAATAAATTGAATTTAGTACGTTTTCGTTGTAAATATTATGATATTAACAAACGACAACTCAGTGAAAACGTGATCCAGATCCCGAGCCATTTTCAGAATTTTATGCTAACTTCTGCGGCGCAAACTAAGTCACTAAATCAATATATGGGGATTCCTTTCGCCATGTTGCTTACTGCAACCAGGCAATGGATTGCGCCCATCACTTGGGACACAACTTGTTGTCCTGCATCTTAGTCAGTACGACATCACAGGATCATTCTATGAATGCAACGATTAACAATTGGATCGCCTCTCTCAATGAGACATTAATGTCCATTATTGGCGACATCAATGGACTGCTTTGGGGCCACCTTCTTGTATACCTCCTAGTTGCAGTAGGTATCTACTTTACTTTTCGCCTCGGCTTTATCCAAATCCGCCAGTTCCGTCATGCCATTGGCGTATTGAAAAAAGGCAAAGACTCAGACGCTGGCATCAGCTCTTATCAGGTGTTCTGCACTTCAATGGCAGCACGTGTTGGTACAGGTAACATGGCTGGTGTGGCTGTCGCACTGACCATTGGTGGCCCTGGTGCTATTTTCTGGATGTGGGCAATGGCACTGTTTGGTATGGCAACAGCCTTTGTTGAATCCACACTTGCTCAGGTTTATAAAGTCAAAGACGTTGACGGCCAGTATCGTGGCGGTCCGGCATATTACATGGAACAAGGCCTTGGCCAGCGCTGGATGGGCAGCCTGTTCTCCGTCTGTCTGATTATCGCTTTTGGTCTGGTCTTTAACGCTGTACAGGCCAACACCATTACCGATGCGCTGTATCATTCGTTCGAAATTGATCGCAGCTGGATGGGTATCGCGATTGTGCTTTGCTCTGCCCTGTTCATTATGGGTGGTTTAAAATCAGTGGCGCAGGCTTCATCACGCATTGTACCTGTCATGGCTGTCGGTTATCTGGCTATCGCATTGCTGATTGTTGCGATGAATATTTCTGAACTACCAGCAGTCGTCATGCTGATTGTGAAAAGCGCATTTGGATGGCAGGAAGCGGCGGCAGGTGGTGTGGCTTACACCATTGCACAGGCAATGCAAAGTGGTATTGCCCGTGGTCTGTTCTCCAATGAAGCCGGTATGGGTTCTGCTGCGAACGTAGCGGCAAGCGCAACACCAAATCCAAACCACCCTGCGTCACAAGGCTTTGTTCAGATGCTGGGAGTGTTTGCAGATACCATTATTATCTGTACCGCATCTGCAGCAATGATCATGCTTTCCGGTGTGATGGATCAACCCGATGCAGCGACCGGTATCGGCCTGCTGCAACAGGCTCTGACCAACGAGCTGGGCGGCTGGACCACTTACTTCATGGCTGCTGCAATTGTACTGTTCTGCTTCAGTTCAATTATTGCAAACTACAGCTATGCTGAAACCAACATCATGTTCCTGAATGGAAACAGCAAGAAAGGCCTGCTGGTTTTCCGCCTGATTGTTCTGGCGATGGTGATGTTTGGTTCTGTTGCCTCTCTGCCGGTCGTCTGGAATATGGCAGATGCCTCAATGGGGATGATGGCACTGATCAACATCATTGCACTGGTTCTGTTGTCGAATCTGGCCATTAAGGTGATTAAAGACTACGAAGCTCAGGTGAAAAAAGGTCAGGTACCAACATTTGACCGCACGAAGTTCCCGGAGCTGAACAAGCTGGACGGTGCATGGCATCCACAGCCAGAGACAGCTGAAGAGTCTAAATAAAGCATCAAGCTTCTGAAGCGATTCAAATCTCAAGCCAGCATTCATTCAATGCTGGCTTTTTTGTTTAATCTCTCTCGGACAGACTTTGCCTTATGAAAAATAAAACAAACGGTATCACTGACACACGGAGAACAGATTGAATCAGAAATTTCCGATCTAATCTCAGCTAAGTTTCATTTTGCAGCGCACTATTTTCCCGAAACAAAAGCGATATTAAACATTGAATTCACCCACACCTCACCTTCGGTACATCCATCCAACGCGTGGTGTACTGAGGAGACAACAGTGCCCGCCGCATCGCCCACTTTTGTTCGATACCCTGTGCAGCCAGAAACATAGAATGGCTCCCGTACTTCTGGTTGATACAGTCAAACACCTTCATCAATGCAGAATTTGGCGGTGATTCATAAAACAAGTCGCCTTGGGCATACTTTGCGCTGGTCATCGCAATAAATCCGACTCCCAGCTTGTAATAACGGACACCTTCGACAAATAACGCATCAACCAGACCAGAGACCGCTTTGGTTATCACCGTTGTATCGTCAGTCGGATAAGCAAAACGGTGAACCTGCTTAAACCCCACAGGCCTCTCGTCATAAGGAGAATTGCTCCATGTTCTTTTCTGGCATAATTGAAAGCTCCCACCTGATTGCTGGCTTTACAGTTTTTTCTATGATGTCTTTCAGAATATGATGTTCAAGGCTGAGATCAGCAAACATAGACTTCAGTCGTCGGTTCTCGTCTTCTAGCTCTTTTAAGAGCTTGATATCTGAAGACTTCATGCCACCGATTTTTGTTTTCCCGTTATAGTATGTGGCATCCAAGATGCCACACTCTCGACAGACCTCCTTAACGACTTCTACTTCTTTCAAAATCTTAACGATTTGAGTTTCCGTGTAGAGAGATTTCTTCAATATTAGTTCTCCGTAATGTCCTAGTATATTCGGAAGAACTCTTATTACATATGTACCTGATTTAGGGGGGAGGTTTACAATGCTGGTTTGTAGCATGGGGCCAGCCACTGAATATCACCGCGACAAACCGCAGCTCGATTAATGAAAGAGAAAGAGCCTCAGCTTTACTGCTTTTTTGAAAATAGAAATACAAAAAAACCGCCCGGCATAACCGGGCGGTTCATTATTAAGACCTTCAAGTCGAACTGGCCTTAGAACTTCACCTGATAGTTCACAGTGTAAGTACGGCCACGGCCTTTGTAATCAAAGATTTCAGCTGGGCCATAGCTGGCATACAAACCTGATGCACGCTGTCCCCAAATCGTACTGTATTCACGATCCAACAGATTCTGAATACCAAAACCCAGGCTACCGACAGGCAACTGATAACTACCAACCAGATCCAGGGTGGTGTAACCGTAAATTTCTTTGCCTGCGTCATCCTTCAAATTAAATGTTGTCTGGCTTTGCAGTTTCAGTGCATAGCTATCTTCGAACCAAGCCAGCCATGCACCTGCTTTCGAAGAGCTCGCATAGTTAATGGATTGTTTTACCCAATCGTCATTCGCATTCTGCACTTCAGATTTAACCAGGTGTCCATTCACACCCGCTTGCCAAGCATCACTCAACCAGTAAGAAGCCTGACCTTCCCAACCATAGACACGCGTCTTATCATCAGAAATTTCAATATTCAGCGTCTTCTTATTGGCGCTGACTTTCTTATCAGATTGTGAGTAATAAACGGCTGTCTGGATATTCAGGTCGCCGCTGTCATGACGATAACCGACTTCATAACTGTTGGTTTTAATCCCAGACAACCTGGAATCATCCACATTGATGCTGCCAGTCAGATTGTAATGACCATTGGCATCAGGGCCAGAATACGTGCCGACACCGTAATATTTTGCTGGATCAGACAGATCAAAGCCCTGTGCGAAGTTAGCCCAAACCTGATCCGTATCAGTCAGGTGATAGATAGTGCCTAAGTTCAACAAGCCAATATCGTAATCTGTTTCACCGCCGGGAACCGGATCAGCAGAAGTACCCGTGCCATGCGCAATAGCAACCTGCGTACCGGTAGCAACAAAGTCATCTACTTTATTCTTCATATACTGGAAGCGATAACCACCTTCCACACTCCAGTTTTCGGTGATTGCATAATCCGCCTGAACGAAACCAGCAATAGAAGACACTTCGGTGCCCGGATAACGGCCAATCATAGACGCTTTCTTGTTCACCAGACCGCCAGAGTTATAGCTCGTCTGACGATCGAACAGCATCTGATTACTATCTAGCTTGTCGATGTAACCGTCGACACCATAAGTTAGCGTCAGGTTTTCCAGCGACTTGATCATCGCCGCACGCAGACTGATCACGTCCGTTTCCTGCTCAGATGCCGCTAAATAGGTACTATAGATGAAAGGAATAAAGCTCAAAGTTTCATGACGGTATGATGCCTGAACCAGTAACTCGTGGCCCAGGAAATCCGAATGAATGTAGTCTGCATTGAGCATCCAGCGTTCTGTTGAACCTTGGCGATCCGACTCAAACCCGTCCCGGACTTCAATCAGGCTCTTATCACCAGGATTCCCGGTAATATTTTTATTTACACCAGCCAGATCCTGACCAAAGTAAATACCATACGGGCTGTCTTGCTCGCTGCTGTAGTATTGCGCCAGCAGATTGATGGTCTGAGTGTCTGTCGGCGTGATAGACAATGTACCCAATACATCAATGACTTCATTAAACTGAACAGAACCCTGAGTAATGTCCGGCACAACGATATCGCCATTCGCGTCGTAATAACCTTGGGTTTCGCCATAAACCACAGAGGCACGACCTTTCACCAGATCATTGCCACCGCTAACTGACTGAGCCAGCTTGTAATCGAAATCATCACTGCTGTTAAAGCCAGATGTGGTGTTGACATAACTTTCAAATTGCAATTCAGTGCTGTCTGCTTTCTTCGTGACGATGTTAATCACACCGCCCGTCGCGCCTGCACCATAGATTGACGTTGCACCTGAAAGAATTTCGATGCGATCAATATTGAACGGATCGATAGAATCTAACTGACGGCTGATCAGACGAGAAGAGTTCAGAGAAACACCGTCAATCATGACCAGCATCGGACGACCACGCAGGTTTTGTCCGTAGTTAGTCCGGCCCTGGCTGCTGACATCCATTGACGGCACGGCTGCGGCAAGAATCTCACCCAGGTTTTTACCGCCCCGATATTCCTGTTCGATTTGCGCGCTGTCGACATACCAGACAGTGCCCGGAATATCGCTGATCGCTTTTGGTGCGCGGCTGGATACCACGACCATTTTCTCTTCGGTTGTCTTGTAGTCTTGAGCAAATACTGAACTGGAAACAAACGCTGAAGCAGCCACCGCAGCGGCCACTGTCGTCAATTGAAACATCCCTTTTTTCACTGCCATTGTAATCACTTTATATTTTTAGATAAGGTTTAAACAAATAAGTTTGATAATAATACTCATTTGCCACTTTATTTCCATATCTGACGTTAAAAAAGTTCAATTTATTTGTATGTTTTTAAGGCCTTATCTTTTATATGGTTATCAATAAGGCCTAAGCGTTTCTTAAGACGCTTTGGCATACTCAGTCACCAGGCTTTCTGTCACCCACTCAATCATGCCCTTGTCGCTGCCGATATCGAATACCGGTTTCTGGCAAAGCTGGTTGATGATTCGTGCGCTTCGCCACGCCATCAAACTCAGTTGAGGTTCTGCAATACCGTGGCTGTGCATACCGGCATTCACAGCAAAAATCTTGTTTTTCGCGCTGCCTTCCCACTTCAGTTCAAAGTTTTCCGTCATGCCATAGCGGCCATTTTCATCCAGTTCCAGCAGCGGCATGATGGATTTCAGGCACTGCGGGTATGGCGCACTAAAACCGGTAGCCAGAATGATAATGTCGGCTTCGTGCATTTCTGCCTGCTGACTCAGGGCATTCAATGCCTGAACAGAGAAACCACCCGCATGACTCTCCAGTGCACTCATGGAACGATGCGGCAGCAGACGCACCCACTTATCTTCTTTCAGAACATCAAATCTGTGGTAAAGCTCGCGGTAAATCGACAGTAACGCAGCTTGCGTAATGCCATCTGACGTCAGTTTTTGTGCGTCAATTTCTGACCGCTTCACAGAAGTATCTAATCCCACGAAAGTCTCGACGTACTCCGGCGTGAAAAACTCATTGGTGAAAGCAGCTTCATCCAGCGGCTGGAAGTTTGAGCGGCGAGACAGCCAATCCAGGCTTTTCACTTTGCCCCACTTACCGTTCAGGACATTCAGGAAGATATCAGCGCCACTCTGGCCACCGCCGACAATCATCACGCGTTTTCCGGTAAAGTCGCGATCGCGCAAACCCATTTCCGCAGCATGGAACACTTTGTCACTGATGTGTGGCTTCGCGCATTCAGGAATCGATGGCACTTTCCCGGTACCAATACACAGGTTTTTTGCCAGATACGAGCCCTGACTGGTCTGAATTTCGAACGCTTCTCCGGTGTACTCAATGTGCTCTACGCGAGAATCGAACTGAACATTCGACAATTGATGGGCCGCCCAGGCCAGGTAATCAGAGAACTCATGACGGCTGATACAATTCAGTTCGGCAGACAGGAAACGGTAAAACTTCTTCTGACTCACAAGATATGACAGGAAAGAATACGGACTTTGCGGATTCACCGCAGTCACCAGATCTTTCAGGAACATGGTCTGCATATTGGTGTTATCCAGCAGCAGTCCCGGATGCCATGAGAATGATTCACGACCTTCGAAAAAGCAGGTATTCAGATGCGTATTTGTCTCCAGCAGTGCCGCGACACTCAGGTTAAACGGCCCGACACCCACACCCGCCAGATCCAGACATTCTTTGTGATTATTCAGTTCCATGGTTCATTCCTTATTGTTCTTGGGCCAAAAATAGAGGGTTATCCAGCATGTCATCCATGTCCGGCAACATACGGGAAGCACTGCTGTCGGTGCTGTGTCTGAACTTCGCCAGATTCAGACCGATACGCAGGATACGCGGCTTAAACAGATCCAGTCGTTCAAACCGTTCTGCAAGTTCTGGGTGCTGGTTGATATGAGACTGAATCCGGTCACCCAGCAGGCGATAGAATTGCTGCTCGGTGAAACCAAGTTTTTCTACCAGTGGAGAGATAAAACGCAGCACAGTCACAAAGTGGCCTGTCTGAAGATCGTGAATAATCAGTTCTTCCGGCAGACGAACGGTGGCGGCTTTCACTTGCGGATGCAGTGATGCCTGCTCCGGCAATTCCCTTTCCACCAAGCGCATATCACCCTGAAAATCTTTCAGCAGAATGCGTTTCGGGGCATGATTTTCCATCACAATCGTAATGTTCTGACCATGCGCAATCAGCGAAACACCATACTTGGTCAGTAAGTGGTAGAACGGGATCACCACAGCATCAAACAAACGGGTCAGCCATGCTTCCGCAGAGAGTCCGGACGCCGCAATATATTCACCAATCAGCGGATTCCCCTGTGAATCCGACTCCATCAGGGCTGCCATCAGAATGGCTGACTCGTTTTCTTTGAGTTTGGAAGCCAGCGATTCACGCCAGATCACACCCAGCAGTTCATGGTAGCGATAAGGCGCTTTTTCCAGTTGCCGGTAATCCGCCTGAGCGGCATAAGCCGATGCCGGTTCCTGCAATACTTCAGCACCTTTGCTGACCAGTAGCGGATCCGTTTGGAAGACCTGATCAATCCAGTCAGACGCCAGCGGCCCTGCCAGAATATAACGACCCGGAATCCCGCGATAACAGGAGGTATTCATGATGGTCAGCGGCAATTTGATGTCATAGCCCTGAGGGCGGGACACATTGCTCAGCGTCCGAATCGAGAGCTGCGGCAGGAAATAATCCCCGAACTCCCCCAAATAAAGCAGCGCTTTCTCCGCGATTTCACGAATAAACAGCAGAGAGAGTTTCTGAGACCATTGCCACGGGTGAACCGGGATCAGGGTATAGTCCTGCGGATTCACTTCAAACACACTGAATGCCTGAGCCAGTTTTTCCTGCTCAACTTCAGTCATGGCTGAATCAATCAGCTGCTCCCAGCGCGTCGTTTCATTGGTCGACTGCTGTAAAACTGACTGATGAACAGCCACCCAGCCCAGTTGAAATGCGCGTTGTGATTCTGGCGCGTACAAATCCAGATCGTCGGTACCCCATCCTCTGCGGCCTTTATTGAAGGCGAATTTCGGATGACCGTTGAAATAAGTCTGCTGCAATTCACAACTCAGATTTGCCAGATCCTTGGCGGTCATGGCCTGCTTTTTCACGGCCAGTTTGCAATCACCCAGTAAAGTCGCATTCAGATCTTCAAAGTGTTCCGCCATGGCCTCATCCGGCATATTCAGCAAATGCTGAATATCCATCATGAACTGAGTTGCCAGTACCGGTTCAGTTGCAGGGAAACGGGTGACCGATTCAGGTTCAATAACAATCTGTCCCCAGATATTCGCTTTCCCCCGGAATTGATAGCTGACACCTTCATCCAGATTCAGCACAAAGCTCTGTGCCGTCTCTTCAAAGCGGAATGCCTGCTCGTATGCAAATTCACTGATCATTTTCGCCACAATCGCCCGGTTCGCCTGCGGCCAGTGTTGTTGTAATGCCTGCTGAATCATCACCACTGCTCCCCAAAGAATGCGCCACGCTCCAGCATCAGAAGTGCCGAACGTTTGTGCGGGAAGTTGAACTCAAACAGCTTCCGGTAGCCGACGGCCTCAATACGGTTAAACAAGCGCTGGTTATCCGCACGGGGCTCCAGAACAATTCGGGTTGTACGCACATCATCAATGAACAGGTAATGGCTGATCGCACGCATCCAGCAGTTGAAAAAGCGCGGACCACGGAACTGTTCCTCACCCACAAGCAGGTGAATGCCCCGGTCATACGGCTGCACATCATAGTAAGGTGCCAGCCGGTCTTCGCTCACCCAGTAAGCTTCGATATAACCAAAAGCCTCGCCATTGAACTCACCAATCAGCGGAATAATATGCGGATCGTTCAGGCGCGATTGTGCGAACTCAGCCAGTTTTTCTTTGCTCCATGCCTGCTCCCAGAAGTGTGCAACCCGCGGATCATTCATCCAGCGGACAAACACATCCAAATCTCTTTCCATATCAAAGACCCGGAAAGACACTTCTGCATCGGCCTGATGGTCAAACCGCTTATAGACCGTCCCGATCGGCATTTCGGGACGCATCGGATGGTGACGATGCTGATTGTTCGACTGCACTTCAACAAACGGGAACCGGCTCGAAGGTGTATGCAGATGCCATTGCTCCGGCATCTGATAAAACATCGATTTGTACAGTAGATTGCCTTCACACAACGGCAGGATCGCCGACAACTGAGCCTGCAAATCCTGCGGTGCTTCCAGCAGGAAACGATCACGTTCCGGCTGGTGACTGAACTCAGCGTCCAGATCGGTCATCAGTTGTGCTATTGCCTGAGGATTCTCCAGATCATGCGCCGACAATGTCAGCTGCAGGCTGTGCAATTTCTCCTGTCCTAGTTCTTCCATGACCTGAAATGTTTTTGCCTTAAACATGGATCGCTTCCTTTACGTTGATCAGTGGGTTTGGCAGGTCAAAATAAATCACCGCCGGGTCCGGAATAGAGTTTTCATTGAAATTCTGCAGATAGCAGAAGAAGTTCCCTTTACAGCACAAGCCTTCATCATTCAGGACATAATCAAGACAGGCAGAATCACGAACACCCCCTGCTTTCAGCGCTTCCAGTTGCTCGCGCAGAATGGCAACCAGTGCCATTTCGTCCACACCGGTACCGGCACAGATCGAACCAATCACGTTGAAGGTTGAATTGATGATCAGGTAGTAAGCGAAATAACGGCGGACTTTATCCTGGTTCCAGTAGTTTTCGATATCCTGTCTGGTTTTATTGATCGAAGCATCGTTCAGGGAATCAGCAAATCGCTCAAACGCCAGATCGGTATAGCCAGTTCCCTGACAATCGCGGTAATACATACCCACCGGGAAACCGTTTTTCAGTTGCATCACGATATTCTGCTGGTGCGCCAGAAACACCACACCGTAGTTTGCCTGAAGGTCAAACAGTGAAACGACACTGTGCTGACAGTAAGCGCTGAACCAGTCTTTGGCTGCCCGCTCTAAACTGATGCCCTGGCCTGCAGCATAATCAGACACACGTTTTGCCAGCAGACTTTGTCCGCCAAACGGGTTCTGCTGTGCCAGTGTTGCCAGCACCACAGCCTCTTCATCGGCCTTGGCAGCCAGCGGGTTATCGCGGAAAGCAACCAGAGATTCATCAATGGCCTTGCCATTTTTGTCCACCAGTCCCAGATAAGCCGGTTCCTGCATCAGCTGAAACCCCTGGCCGTTGCCCAGCACCTGCTGAATGTCTGTATCAGCAAACAGCTGATTCAGGCGGGTACCGCGAATCACTTCTTTCACCGACAGGTTGCGGATGGAGTTGGTCAGTTTGACGCTCAGGGAGAACTTCAGCATATAAGGCAATGCTGGCGCGTACAGAGATCGCGTAGAAGACGTCGGGTACCAGTCACTGCCAGCTTCACCCAGATCCTTGATCAAACCCTGTTCAAGATATTCGATCACATCCGGATACTGACTGAACACCTGCCACTGCCAAGGGTGAGCCGGTAAAAGCACCTGATTTTCAGTTAGCTGGGAGACCAGCGCATTATCGAAAGCCGAATCTGCCTGCAGCAACTCTGCCATACGTTCAATCACAGTTTTATCTGCAGAACTGCCGGACACCAGAATTGATTTATCAACGGCCAGCCACCGCAGCGGAAAATGACTGCCAAATTCAGGAGAAAACTTCTTCGCATCTTCAGCGCTGAACTGTTCACGGCTTTTCGGTGCTGGATGGAATGAATGACCGATCAGCAATCCCTGCTCAGCCTGCTGGAAATTCAGCGCCTGATTAAACAGCGTTTCACCATACGGGCTCTGACTGACTGCACTGTAGGTGTTGTAATGACTTTCAAGCACACGATTCGTGAAAATCTGTTTCTGCTCTTCCGTCACCAGGCCTGCCAGAGACGGCTCTTCAAGAATGCGGGCAACCAGCTCCGGGTAGCTGAATGTGACCGACGTATCGCCCTCCAGAAAGGCAGGGAACTGATACTCGTGAACACCCAGAGAAGAAAAGTAACGCAATGGAATACGAATCCGTTCCTGATTCGCAAACGGGATCAGATAGCTGGTCCCCTGCTCGTCTTTCTCAAACTGAATCGCCGGACATTCCCGGGCAAGGGCATTGAAAAAACACGCCGCTGCAACATCATGTTGACCCGCTGGCGTAACAAAAGCGTGGTTCTGCGTTTCCATAGTTAACTCATTGCATCTGATAATTGCGTCAAATGCTAATGATTCTCATAAACATAATCAATAGCCTTTTGTTAATTCTTCTTTAAATAGTGAATATTTGATGTAAGTCAGTGGTGTGATTACGTTACATTGCATAAAAAAAAGCCAGCGACAAAATCGCTGGCTGAAAAATTTATTCGCAGATATGGCCTGCCGGTTACTTTCTCATCAGATACAGGAAATAACCGCCGCCGATGACAGACGCTAACAATCCTGCGGGAAATTGCCACGGAAACCAGAGGTTTCGTCCAATCCAGTCCGCAATCACCATCAGGCACCCGCCAAGCAGTGATGCAACGATCAACTGCCTGCGTGCTGAGTACTGATTCAGCGTGCGCGCCATATGCGGCGCAAGTAAGCCAACGAAGCTCAACGGACCAATCACAATTGTGCAGAGGGTCGTCAGGGCTGCAACCAACAACAACAGGACTTGTCGAACCCGCCTGCAATCCAAACCGACACTGGTGGCACTGACTTCACCTAACCCAATCAGATCAATCCACCGACTAAGTGACAGGGTCATAAGTAACAAGATCCCGACACCGACGGCCAAGAGCCCCACATCCTGCACTGACACCAGATACGTGGAACCAGAAAGCCAGGTCAGCAGCGCCCGGACGTTGTCCTGTCCTGAAGACATCGCTATCCGCAAAAAGGCATCCAGACCCGCACTAAGTGCGATTCCCGTCAGCAAGGTCTGTGTCGGTGCAAACTGATGTTTCTTGCCCATCAGCCAGATCACCCCGGTCGCAAGCATGGCACCTGCCGTCCCCAGCAACACCTGCTCATGGCGCTCTACGGAAACACCCAGCAATGCGCCAATCACTAATGCCAGTGCCGCACCTGAGCTGATCCCCAAAACTTCCGGGCTGGCCATCGGATTGGTTGTAACACGCTGAATCATAGTTCCGGCCAGTGCCAGCCCAATCCCGGCAAGCAGAGCGACCAGCACCCGGGGAAAACGGTATTCCCAGATATGCTCAGACAGCGAAAAAGTCCAGCCCTGCTGACTTTGACCCACCGTCACCGCCAGGATGAAACAAACCAGCACGACCACAGTTAAAGGCCAAACCGTTTTTCTGAAGTCACGATGATGATAATGCGGTACGCCTTCTTCCCGGGCACGCAGCTCTGATTGCAGTGTCTTCCGCCTCAAGAGCCAGAGTAAAAAAGGCGCGCCAATCAGCGCCGTCATTGCCCCTGTCGGCAGCATTTCCCCGCCAACGCCGGAAAACGGCTGGATCAGTAAATCGGCAAACAACAGCATCAATGCACCAACCAGCCCGCTGTTCAGCAGATGCCGGTACAACTTGCGTGTCCCCATCATGCGGGCAATCGCTGGCGCAACAATCCCGACAAAACCAATCAATCCAACTTCACTCACCACACTGGCTGTCATGAAGATAGCCAGCCCGAGGCAAAGCACCTTGATTTGTTTCACATTCACGCCCAGCGATTTGGCAACGCCCTCACCAAGCTGCAAAGACGCCAGCGGCCGCTGCAACAACAGCAAAACGGCCAGCGGTATCAGCGTCATCGGCAGTAATGCCTGAACGGTTGCCCAGCCATTCTGATTCAGTGCTCCCGCCCCCCAGACAAAAACTGAAGACAGCTTCTGCTCATGCAACAGCAGCAACATGGTATTGATGGAACCGAAGAACAGGCTGATGACCATGCCCGCCAGCACCATATGTACCGGAGCAAACCCGCGTTTTGCCGAGAGCAGAAACACTAGTGCCGTTGCAAGAGCCCCCCCCAGAAATGCAGGAACGAAAGACGACACCGAGACAGACGCTGGTAACAGCAATATCCCCATCACCATCCCCAGTTCAGCACCGGAAGCTACCCCCAGTGTGGTGGGCGATGCGATTGGGTTGCGCAGAACGAACTGCATCACAGCCCCCGCAACCGCCAGAGAAAAACCGCAGAGAATCGCCACAGTCAGACGCGGCAGATAAGTCAGATGCACAATCAGATGCTGATAATTCGCCGGATCATAATGGAATAAGGTCTGCCAGAGCAGCGGCAGCCCCTGTGCATAGGGAACCGTCCAATTGATCAGAGAACCCATGACGGCAATCAGGATTGCAAAAATGAAAAACGACCGGGCTGTCTGGCCCGATCGTGCGAAAGGATTGATAGATGAAACTTGGGACTGCATTAGTTCTGTATCAGTTTCTGGGTAATATGATCGCTGAAACGCTGAGCGGAAATCAGGCCGCCAAAGGTCCAGATAGCCGGTAATTCATAAACTGAATCCGAACGGGTAAAAGCCATCGCCTGCCAGAGGGGTGAAGTCGTCAGTTTCTGGCGTTCTTCGGCCTTTAGCGGGCCAAAGATCATCACGTTACTGGACTGGTGTTCCGCCATTTTTTCAATGCCTGCCGTCGTGAAGCCCCATAAGTTGGTCGGTTCACGCCAGTCATTTTTCAGCCCCATGGCAGCGATCGTGTCCTGAGCCAGAGAGCCTTCACTATGAATGCGCAACGTTTTATCGTTAATAAAACGCACAAACATCAAGGGTTTCCGTCCCGCAGCAGATGCCAGCACTTTTTCACCATTTTGTTTCAGGCGCGCTGTCGTTGCTTCAATCACGGCTTTCGCTTGAGATTCCTGGTTCAGCACCTGACCTAACTGCTCGGTCACCGACACCGCATTTGCCATTGGTGTCTTACTCTCGCTGTAAATAGAATACACCAGGGTTGGCGCAATCGCGTTGAGTTGCTGATAAACCGGGCCCATGTGTTTACTGATCAGAATCAGATCCGGCTTCATTTCCGCCAGCAATTCAAGATTCGGCTCCCGGCGGGAGCCGACATTCACCGCAGATTCAGGAAGCTTGGGCTCGCCAACCCAGGTACGATATCCGTCCTCGTCCGCAACCCCTTCCGGCGTCACCCCCAGGCTCAACACGGTTTCTGTGAGTGCCCAGTCCAGCGCGACCACTTTCTTCGGGGTTTCTGTCAGTTCCGTTTCGCCCAGCTCATGCTTCACTATCATTGCCTGACCCGGCAAGGCCAGTGCGGCCAAAAGAAATGCGATCAGTTTCTTCACAATCTTTCCCTGTACATGTTCTTATGGAATGTAGCTGATTGGCTGACCCGTTTGCGGATGAGCGAACAGCGCCAGTTCCATACCATAAATATTTTTGAGGACCTCTGGAGTCATCATGGATTCTGGTGTGCCTTGTGCAATCACCTTACCTGAATGCAAGGCAATCAGATGATCACTGAATTTGGCCGCCATGTTGACGTCATGCAGCACCATAATGACCGTCAGCCCTAAACTTTCATTCAGTTCCCGGATCAAATGCAGCAGTTCATACTGATGCGCCACATCCAGTGCGGAAGTCGGTTCGTCCAGCAAAATACACTGGCTTTGCTGAGCAAGCAGCATCGCGACCCAGGCTCTTTGTCGCTCACCGCCAGAGAGTGTCGCCACAAAGCGATCGGCAAATGGAGTCAGACCAACCCGTTCAATGGCCTCATCCACCAGGTCATAATCTTCCCGGCTGTAGCGGCCAAAAGCGCCCTTCCAGGGATAACGACCGAAACAAACGAGCTCCCGGACAGTCACGCCATCGGTGATCGGCGGATGTTGTGGCAGATAAGCCACATTGAGCGCGAACGCTTTACTGTCGAGTTGATGAACCGGCTGATCATTCAGCAAGACCTGACCGGACGCAGGCACATTCTGTCGGCTGAGCAGCTTCATCAGGGTGGACTTGCCACAGCCGTTATGGCCAAGCAAGGTCGTGACTTTTCCGGTTTCAAACATCAGTGAAGTGGGATGGAGAATCCTTTTCCCTTCCACATCAAAGGCGACATCAATGAGTTGGTACATGAATGCGGTAATGTGTTGCACAACAAAGTGCACGAACTGTACCACAGCCTACTGTGAATGATAATAGTTTTCACAATCATTATTTCGATGTAGGATACCCGTCACTTCTTTTAGTGAGAACACGAATAGTTCTCTTTTGTTTCATAAATCTCTGATTTTCCAGCCAGGAAGGGACCATGACCCACGATGCCAGCCGTACGCCACATCGACTTCATCTGACACTGATCGGACTCATCGCAGCCTTGATGGGCATCGGGCAAAACGGCCTGCTTGTTTCACTCCCCTTTCTCGTTGAACACTCAGCGTTTGGCTTACCCACCTGGTCGATCGTGATTGCAATCGGCAGTTTCCTCTTTCTGCCCGCTGCGCCGTTCTGGGGCAGTTTCAGTGACCGGAACGGGCCAAAAACCGTTGTTCTTCAGGCACTGGCTGGGATGGCGGTCAGCTTCCTGTTGCTGCTGGTCTTCACTGCCCTCAGCAACGAATTCAGTGAACAGACTTATCTGTGGCTTGCCGGGCTTGTCGTTGCCCGTATCATTTATGGTTGTACCGTGGCTGGTATGGTGCCCGCCAGTCAGCACTGGGCAATTTTACTCTGCGGCAGCCAGAATCGCCTGCAGGCCATTACGTCAGTCAGTATCGGGTTGAGCACAGGCCGTTTGGTTGGCCCACTACTGGCAATGGGCGCTCTGAAACTTCATACCTACGCCCCGCTGATGCTGATGGTCGCATTTCCGGTCATTGCTTTACTTGGTGCCTGCTGGCTGCCGAAACCGGCTTTCACTCCGAAAACAGAGCAGACAACAACACAACAGAAAACCCGCAAATTACCTGACCTCACCCTAGTGCCGTTTCTCCTCACGGGATTGCTGCTCTGCGCCGTTGTGGCTTTACTGCAATACAGCCTGTCGCCCCTGATTGGTTCAATTACCGCATGGACCACAGATGAGATCAGTCAGGCCATTGGTTTATTACTGACGTTGAGCGCCGCATTTACCCTGCTGACACAGGTGCTGGTGATCAAAAAGAAAAAGCTGGACATCGAATCGATGTATCGTTTGGGCGGTATTGCCTTGCTGATCGGGTTTGTGCTTTTCCTCAACACCTCATTCTGGATCTTTACCATCGCTATGGTCGCCTCGGCTATTGGCGCAGCCTTGCTGGTGCCCGCCTACACCGCCATGGCAACACAAACCAACCCGGATCAATCGGGTAAAATCGCCGGTTTGATTTCGATGTCACATACCCTGGGCTATGGTCTGGCCTCTCTGCTGGCGAGTACTGTGGTGATTTCTCCACAACTCCCGGTTTGGGTCTGTCTCGGGTTTTCGGTTCTGGTGACCGGAATTGCGTTGACCCGGCGGAAGGATAAAGCCATCGTGGATGTGGTTGAGGAGCGGTGACATAAAATAATTGAATGAAGGTACTTTTTATTTTCAATGGTTAATAAGCCCGCACTTGCGGGCTTACTTATGAAAATCATGAATCACTATTAGTCAAAGCTGATTGTTACTCGCTCAATGTCAACGTAATTGATATCACCTGTATAATCATCTTTTGAATCGGAGAATGTATCAGATGACAATTGTACTAAAATATCTTCGCCATCACTCAGATAATCTTCCGACCTAACATTTTTATCTGTATATATAGAGCGAATATCAAATGTTGAAGCTGTTTTTGCTTTAGCCATCTTAGTCAAGTACTTAATAAGAATTGGATCATCTTTATCTGAACCGACCAAAATATCTGTTTCTTTATCAGAATGATTCGCCAAAATTGGTTTAGGTAAGATATTAAAATTAACAACAGTCTTTCCATTGATCGATTCCAATTTAGCAGTTCCTAATTCCTCAACAACATATATATAAGAAGAAGTCGAACTTTTTTCTTTGATTGCAGATTTATAAGCATCATAATTTATATTAGCTTTCCCATTAGTGAAAACAGCAGAAACAATAAAGTCATCAGTCTGTGTCAACTTCAAAGGATTTTCGATCTCAAATGCAACTTCAACTAAAAATACTTGCTGATCATTCAAAAACTCAGGAACTTCATTATAAAATTCAACCTGAACATTAATCCCTTCCGGCTTAACCACTTCCTCAGTCACACTTTCTTTCACGGATTCTTCAACCGCTTTTTTATCACTGTCATTCCAGTCACAACCAAATAAGCCCAGCGATGCCAACATGACGACGGATAATTTCTTTTTAAACATCTTTCTCTCTCGAAATGCAATTATTAAATGAAATCAGCAGGATCCACCTGTTGATGCACATAGGGTTTCACTGAGCAGATTGCATATCAATCTAGAGCTTTAACTCTATGCATAAGGATCACACCGCTTAGACAACAAGTGTGATACTGATGAGAGGTTTTGAAGATAAATTATTGATAATAAAGATAAAGTGATGAATATTCACACAACTCTGATGCCTTGCTATATGCAAGAAATCGATCACCGATAAAGTCCAGTTACGCGACCTCATGACTTCGATGACTTTTAAAACACCCTATGCATAATGAGTCTGTAAGTAAATAAGCCCACAAATGTGGGCTTACTTTCACTATCATAAATAACGATTAATTGAAGCTAAATGAAACTCGCTCTATGTCAGCGTAATTGGTCTCACCGTCATAATCATCTTTTGAATCTGAGAATATATTAGAAGTTAACTGCAATGGTACTTTACCGCCATCACTTAGAAAATCCCTACTTCTATCAGCAGGTGAATCACCTCGATAATCCACATAAGTATCAAAGTGAGTCGCACTTTTGGCCTTCTCAAACAATTCCAAATATTCATTTAAAACAGGATCTGGTCTACCATCACTATCTAGACCCAGACTGCCATTTACTGATTCATCCGCCAAAATAGGCTCAGGAAATATATTGATATTAATCGTTGATTTGCCATTAGAACTATCAACGTTTACCACTCCTAAACGTTCAACAATGAAGTCATGTTTTGAAGGTGCGTTATTTTCTCTAATAGGGTGTCTTATTTCAGCAGTGATGCTTGGATCCCTATCAGCAAAATATACTTGAATGTTAAAATCATTCTCATCAATGCTACCTGAGTTGTCGGTGTCAAAATAAAATGAAACGTAAGCATTATGAAAATCTTCTGGTAGCTTATTATACAAATCAACCTGAATATTCAACCCTTCTGGTTTAACAACTTCCTCAGTCACATTCTCTTCAACCGCTTTTTTATCGTTGTCCGAGCCACAACCAAACAGACCCAGTGATGCCAACATGACGACGGATAATTTCTTTTTAAACATCTTTCTCTCTCGAAATGCAATGATTGAATGAAATCAGCAAGATCCGCCTGCTGATGCACATAGGGTTTCACTGAGCAGATTGCATATCAATCTAGTGTTTTTACTCTATGCATGCGGATCACATTGCTTAATCAACAAGTGTGATATCGAGGGAAAGATTAAATGGTAAGTGATTGATAAGTAAAAGTAATATGATGAAAGATTGAACGCTCAGGATGCCTGTTATCACAAGCATCGAAACTATTCATATAGAACGATGTATATCGAAACAATGCACATAGAAACCATGCATTCAACGATGACTTGAGTGACAAAAAAGCCCGCGACTGGCGCGGGCTTTGATTCTTTATTTCAGCTTAGCTGACTTGTGCTTATTTCTTACCCAAGTGCAGCCAGGTTTCAACCACGGTATCCGGATTCAGGGAAACAGAGTCAATGCCCTGCTCCATCAGCCAGTCAGCCAGATCGTCATGGTCGGACGGGCCCTGACCACAGATGCCGACGTACTTCCCGGCTTTACGCGCTGCTTTAATGGCCATCGACAGCATGGCTTTCACCGCTTCGTTGCGCTCATCAAACATATGGGCGATTTCACCGGAGTCACGGTCCAGACCCAGCGTCAGCTGCGTCATATCGTTTGAACCAATGGAGAAACCATCGAAGTACTTCAGGAACTCTTCCGCCAGAATTGCGTTTGATGGCAGCTCGCACATCATGATGACTTTCAGGCCATTCTCGCCGCGACGCAGGTCGAATTTCGCCAGCAGGTCAATCACAGATGCCGCTTCGCTCACGGTGCGTACGAAGGGAATCATGATTTCGACGTTGCGCAGACCCATGGTGTTACGCACACGTTTAATGGCTTCACATTCCAGTGCAAAACAGTCCTGGAACTGAGGTGACACGTAACGAGAAGCGCCACGGAAACCAATCATCGGGTTTTCTTCAACCGGTTCAAAGTTCAGGCCGCCAACCAGATTGCGGTATTCATTCGATTTGAAGTCGGACATCCGAACGATCACGCGCTTCGGCCAGAATGCTGCAGCCAGCGTTGAGATCCCTTCGGTCAGTTTCTGAATGTAGAACTCTACCGGATCCGAGTAGCCCGCAATACGACGGTCAATTTCGGCTTTCAGCTCATCCGACTGCGCATCGTAATTCAGCAGTGCTTTCGGGTGAATACCGATCATCTTATTGATGATAAATTCGAGACGCGCCAGGCCAACACCTTCATTTGGAATACAGGCAAAGTCGAATGCACGATCCGGGTTACCCACGTTCATCATCACTTTCAGCGGCAGTTCCGGCAGGTTATCGACTTCTGAACGACGGATTTCAAAATCCAGTTCGCCTTCGTAGATATAACCGGTTTCACCCTGTGCACAAGAAACGGTGACGGTTTGGCCATCCTTCAACAGTGACGTTGCATTGCCACAACCCACCACCGCCGGAATACCCAGCTCACGCGCGATGATCGCAGCGTGGCAGGTACGGCCACCGCGGTTGGTCACAATCGCAGCGGCTTTCTTCATCACAGGTTCCCAATCCGGGTCGGTCATGTCTGCCACCAGCACATCGCCAGGCTGAACCTGATCCATCTCGTCCAGATCGTTCACCACGCGAACCACACCAGTGCCGATGCGCTGGCCGATTGCACGACCTTCAACCAGAGACTTGCCCTGACCGTTCAGATGGAAGCGCTCCATCACGTTGGCGTCATCACGGGAACGCACAGTTTCCGGACGCGCCTGAACGATCAGCAGCTCACCGGTGATCCCATCTTTCGCCCACTCGATGTCCATCGGACGACCGTAGTGTTTTTCGATGATCATGGCTTGTTTTGCCAGTGATTCAATTTCGTCATCAGTCAGCGAGAAGCTGTTTTGCTCAGCTGATGTGGTGTCCTGAATGACAACCTGAGTACCCAGCGCCTTGCCTTCGCCGTAAACCATTTTTTGCATTTTCGAGCCGAGTGTACGGCGAACAACAGCAGGGTTTCCGGCTACCAGCGTTGGTTTGTGCACATAAAATTCGTCCGGGTTGACTGCGCCCTGCACGACCATTTCACCCAGACCCACAGATGAGGTGATGAAGACAACCTGATCGAAACCAGATTCGGTATCCAGGGTGAACATGACGCCAGAAGACGCTTTGTCAGAACGCACCATGCGCTGAATACCGGCAGACAGTGCAACACCTTTATGGTCGAAGCCCTGATGCACGCGGTAAGAAATGGCACGGTCGTTGAAAAGAGAAGCAAAAACGTGTTTCACAGCTTCGATGACAGAGTCGATGCCGCGCACGTTGAGGAAAGTTTCCTGCTGACCGGCGAAAGAGGCATCCGGCAGATCTTCTGCAGTTGCGGAAGAACGAACTGCAACAGACAGCATGTCGTCGCCTTCACCCAACTCCACGTAGCATTTGCGAATTTCCTGCTCCAGTTCAGCTGGTAGCGGAGCTTCATAAACCCATTTACGAATCGTTTCACCCGCCTGTTTCAGCGCATTCACATCATCAACATCCAGCGTATCCAGTAGATCGTAAATGCGATCATTCAGGTGATTGGCTTCCAGGAACTGGTTGAATGCATAAGATGTTGTTGCATAACCATTCGGTACTTTCACGCCTGCATTCGCGAGGTTAGCGACCATTTCGCCCAGCGATGCGTTCTTACCACCAACTTTATCAACATCATTCATCGATAAAGCGTCATACCAAACAACATTCTGTTGCACGGGAAGTCTCCTTGTATTGGATCAGCTGTATTGTGTGGGCAAACTCTCAACGAAAACGATTGCTTTAGCATTCAAAAAAAACTTGCTTCAGAATAGATTCCGTTCGAGACAAACTACTGGCAAAAGCTTGCTCAGCAGAACACTTACCCTGTAGGGTTATAGTTATAAATTGTTTGTCAGCCCCAATCGTTACAGGATCATTTAAAGGACTCAACTTATTATGCGCCGCAAATCTGATTTTCGTGATGTATTTTACGTTTCTGACGGCACAGCGATTACTTCTGAAACACTTGGTCATGCTGTACTGGGTCAATTCGATCTGGAGATTCGTCAAACGACCCTCCCTTTTGTAGAAACGATTGAACGCGCCCTGCAAGTAAAAGACAAAATTGATGCCGCCTACCGGGAATCCGGCATTGAACCGCTGGTGTTTTTTTCCATTGTGCTGCCCGACGTCAAAGCGGTCATCAACCAAAGCCAGGCAAAACTTTACGATGTGCTGGACGCACTGGTACAGCCGCTCAGCCAGGATCTGAACATGATGCCGAATGCCATGCTGGGTCGTTCGCACAGTATCAGCCGCGATGCGGCAAGCTACCAGGATCGGATTGCTGCGATCGAGTATACACTCGCCCATGACGATGGAATCTCTCTGAATAACCTGGAAAAGGCAGATATTATTCTGCTGGGTGTTTCCCGTTGCGGTAAAACACCAACCAGCCTTTATCTCGCGATGCAGTTCGGGATCCGGGCAGTGAACTATCCCTTCATTGCAGATGACATGAACAGCCTGAAGCTGCCGAAAGAAATCGAACCTTACCGTTACAAAACCTACGGCCTGACCATTGATACCGAACGTCTGGTTACCATTCGTAATGAGCGGTATGCCAACAGTCAGTATGCCAGTGAAGTTCAATGTGAGAGCGAGCTTGCTAAAGTAGAAGCCATGTTCCGCCGGGAAGCCATCCCCTATCTCAATACCACTTCGCTGTCAGTTGAAGAAATTTCAACCCGCTTACTGGACATCAGCGGTCTCAAACGCCGCATGTGTTAACAAAGTTATATTGATAATGTTATAAAATTAACGAAGCCATAGACTGCAACTATGGTTTCGTGATTCTCTTTGTTCGTTCGCCATTCCCTATCCACCCACCAAACATCCGCTTTTTCTCTTGCCGCTTGGGCTTGTCTCAGCTTTGAGAGCCAAAAAACCTCAAGAATTGAACTAATTAATGAAAACTTTTCTGACACCTCTGAAATCCTCAAAAAAGCGCCATTCGTTGAAATATGCTTACTAATAAAAGAATAAATTAATCCCATTAGAGGTGGCAGACGATGAAGCCATTTTGGTGTTTCACTTTAAGTCTGGGGATTGCGCTCACAGTTTCAGCTTGTGGTGGTTCTGGCGGTTCGGGCAATGATGCAACCGGCAGCAGCAGCCAACTGGATAAGCAGGCAAGACTGACATTTGTGAATACTGCGCGCGATCAGATTGATGTTTTTGTGAAAAATGGTTCTGATTCCGCGATTGCGGAGCTGTTCACGCAAGCCAATCTGAAACTTGGCCCGGTCAGTAACGAGTCCCATCGCGAGTATACCCATCAATGGGGCGGCAGTTCTGCTCTGGATATCAGCATCGGAATCTGGGACAGCAAATACCGGCTTGATGAAGAACCGGCACAAACCAATACCCTGCTGAACAGCGGTGAAGACTGGTGGGCTGTGGTCTGGCTCAACGGAGAAACCACCAACAGTTTTCAGGTGACATCCGTCCGCCGGGACCATGATGACGTCCCTGCCGACCAATACCGGTTCAGGGTCTTTTCGAACACAGATATTAAAATTGACTATGAATCCGCGACGGCTTCTGGTGCAACGAATGTCACGGCAGGCAAGGTTTCATCACCCATTTTGATGGCGAGCTGTAATGATCAATTTGAAATTTCGGCGACCAAAGGAGAAGCCGGAACCGGTCTTGAGCCCGTGCAGCTGGATTTGTGCGGCATACCGGATTTACAACCCGGCGATGCCTACCTGCTGATTACCAGTGATGATGAAATTCTCTATGCAGTTCAAGAATAAAGCGCAAAGCAGTCATCGCAGGGGGTATCAAGAGTCGATACAACAACATCAATGCATCACCGATGACATTGAGTGAATAATAATAATTGGGAAACATTGCGCATTCGCCTGACCGGCGACGATTCATCGCACGGAGAGCCTACGCAAAATAACGCGGTTGGTGTGCAAAGCTGTTCTGGATTGCGTTTTATTTGGGGAAAACAGAATAGCAACGCAAGCATATCAAGCCCACAGATTCAGTAGGCAGCGGTGGCAAGCCCCGGGCATTCGATGCCCGGGGCTCTTTTCTTTTCAAATCTTTCAGCAACAGGTAGTTTAGTTTGCCGATTTCTTTATGCTGTCGCTAACTGTGCTTCTTCCGTCCGTTTCAGGAAAGCATAAGTTACGCCGGTCAGAATCGTCCCTGCTGCGATGGCAACCAGGTACATCAGCACAGGTGTGATCGCATTCGGGATAAAGAGGACGAACAGACCGCCGTGGGGCGCCATCAGTTTTGCACCAAACAGCATCGATAATGCGCCTGTCAGCGCACCACCAGCCATACAGCTTGGAATCACCCGCATCGGATCACGTGCTGCAAACGGAATGGCACCCTCTGAAATGAAGCACAATCCCAGCACAAATGAAGCTTTACCCGCTTCCTGTTCCGGCAGACTGAACTTGCGCTTCGCAAGAAAAGTTGCCAGTCCCATGCCCAGCGCAGGCACCATGCCCGCAGCCATGACCGCAGCCATCGGACCATATGTTTGCGATGCCAGTAAGCCGACACCAAAAGTGTACGCCGCTTTGTTCACCGGGCCGCCTAAATCAAAGCACATCATGCAGCCCAGCAAAATTCCCAGCAGCACCGCGTTCGCAGATCCCATGTTATTCAGAAATTCTGTTAAACCTGTCATCGCCGCCGAAACCGGACCACCAACAATATAAATCATGACCAGACCAGTGATCAGACTGGCGATCAGCGGAATAATCAGAATCGGCTTTAACGCTTCCATGGATGACGGCAAACGAACCTGTTCCGCCACCAGTTTGGCACTGTAACCCGCCAGGAAACCAGCAACGATCCCGCCAAGAAAACCAGCTCCGGTCGAACTGGCCAGCATACCGCCAATCAGACCCGGTGCCAGACCCGGACGGTCGGCAATCGAATAAGCAATATAACCCGCCAGCACCGGAATCATCAGGGCAAAGGCCGAACCACCACCGATTTTCATCAGCGCTGCAGCCAGTGTGCCTTCTTCTTTAAATGCTTCGATACCAAAGACAAACGACAATGCGATTGCCAGACCGCCGGCAACCACAAGCGGCAGCATATGGGAGACCCCGGTCATCAGGTGTTTATAGGGTCCGGCTTTTTCTTCTTTCGCGGGTTGTTCCGATGATGAACCAGACGCTTTGCCCTGATACACAGCAGCCAAGGCAAATGCGTGATCGATTTCCTGCCGGGTTTTCTTCAGCGCAGCCCCGGTACTGGTTTTGTATAATTTTTTGCCCTGAAAACGATTCAGATCGACCTCGATATCCGCGGCGATAATCACCAGATCGGCTGTGGAAATATCCGCTTCAGTCAGCTGGTTTTTTGCACCCACGGAGCCACGGGTTTCAACCTTGATGTCATATCCCTGGCGTTTGGCTTCTTCTTCCAGCGCTTCTGCAGCCATAAACGTATGCGCAACACCGGTCGGACAAGCCGTAATGGCGACAATCCGTTGTGTGGCGGACGCTGAAATCACGGTATCAACTGAAGCGACGACAGGTGCCTCTTCCAGCACAGTTGCACTGGCAACGGCCTGTTCAAGAAAACCTTTGGGATCGGCCAGACAGGCGGCCATTCCGCCCTGGTACAGTTTTTTACCCACAAACCGGTTCAGATCGACCGGGCAATCGGCAACCACCACCACAGCATCGGCCTGCGCAACCATTGCATCAGACAATGCCTGTACCGGAAGAATACTGGACAGACACTCAATCTCTGCCTGCCAGTTCAGGTCTTTTGCGGCTTGTTCCATTAGTCCCGCCGCAATCACTGTGTTTGCGATCCCGCTTGGGCAAGCGGTCAGTATTGCTATCTTCATGTCGTCACCTTTGTCATTCAACGTTCACGTTTTGGCCAACAGGCTGCTCGTTAAAAATCCGAACACTTTCCAGCGTTTGCTGCAGCACAGCCGCATCCGGTACGCCCACCCCAATCTGGGTGACTGCCAGCGCAGACAGAGCCGTTGCAAACTTCAGTGTTTCTTGTTTATTCCAGCGATTGAGTTCTCCCCAGCACAAACCAGCCACCAGGGTATCCCCCGCACCGACTGTACTGACGACCGTCATTTTTGGCGGCTGCGACTGCAACCAACCCGATTCATCCAGCCACATCACCCCGTCTGCACCCAGGGACACCACAACATTGCGGATATCCTGCCGGTGAATGATTTCTGCAGCGGCCTGCAACTGAGACGGGGTTTCCAGCGCTTTCCCGCAAAGCGCAGACAACTCTTCATCATTGGGTTTCACCAGCCAGGGCGAAGCAAGGACGCCTGCTTTCAGCGCGTCATTACTGCTGTCAAAAAATACTTTTTTTCCCTGTGATTTCAGGTCTTTGATCCATTGCGCACAGATCTCCGGACTCAAACCAACCGGCAGGCTTCCGGCAATCACGAACACCTCGTGCTGTTCAGCCAGTTCGAACAGTTTTTGCCCCATGGACGCAACATCATCTTCTGTCACCACGACGCCCGGAAAATTGATGTCACTGACACGACCGCTGGCTTCAACCAGCTTGACGTTGATCCGGCTTGAACCCTGTACGCGGACAAAAGCATCTTCAATGCCAAACTGAGCAAAAAGCTCACAGAAGGGATCCTGATTCTCCGTGCCCAATAGTCCCGTCACGGTTACTGCGGCGCCAAGTTCAGCCAGAACCCGGGCCACATTGACCCCCTTTCCGGCCGGATGCAGAGAGCTTTGCGCGATCAGATTGACTGTGCCCGGCTCCAGCAAAGCAAGGCTGCCGGTTAAATCCAGCGCCGGATTCAGATTCACAGCCACGACTTTGGGCTTCGCTGCGGTTTTAGTTGTCTGGGTGTTCATTGATTTGCCCTCTCTTATTTGCCTTCACCCAGACCCGCCGCAATGGCATCACCAATCGCGTTCAGCGCCTGAGTTGCATCCGCACCGTCTGCGGTGAACTCCAGCTCATGACCGTGTTTCACGCCCAGCGCAATCACTTTCATCAGGCTTTTCGCGTTCACAGCAGCCCCGTCCCCCTGAAGATTGCGAACCTGTATCGCCGACTCAAATTTCTTGGCGACGCTCACCAGCATGGCACCCGGACGGGCATGCAGACCATGCGCGTTGCGAATTTGATACACCGCGGAATTTGCATCCTCACCCGCCTGAACCCCGGATTCAGTGACTTCAGATTCAGTCAGGAGGGAAGGCAGTTTCGCAGCTTCGGTTTCAAACAAAACTTGCAGCTGCTGCTGATACAGCCATTTCGAAATCAGCTTCAGCGGCTTTTGATAAGTGCCGTTTCCAGCAGCAATCATCAGCAGACCTTTCACTGGCTTGTCCTGATGCGCTGCATCTTGTGACGGCGTCACAAATGACAATGTGGTGCGCGAAACATCCTGACTGCTTTTTGCCAGCCACAAACCCTGCCCCAGATACGACGGGTCGCTGGCAATCACATCAGCCACGAATCCATGGCCCGCGGCCTGGCGATTTTTAATCAAACCTGCTGCGACCGCTGTCAGCTGAAGTAAATCAGTCGCCGGAAAATTCAGCGCAATCAACCCGGCATCAAAATCCGCTTCAAGCTGAGTTTCGCCATTCAGCAAGGCAATCAGGGCATCTTCACTGCTGCACTGCTGAATTTGTTCAGCAACCCCATCGGCCGACAGCACCTTGGTCAGTTGCTTCAGAATGCCGAGATGTTCATCAGACTTCGCCGCAATCCCAATCGCCAGATACACAATGTTACCGTCTCCCCAATCGACCCCCTGAGGGAAATGGTGGATTTTCACTCCGGTCTGATTGACCAGATCACGGGTATCGGTTGTGCCATGAGGAATCGCAATGCCGCTGCCCAGAAATGTGGAATTCTGGGCTTCACGGGCCAGCATACCTTTGACATAGCCTTCGGCCACCAGCCCCTGTCGGGTCAGTTCGCCCGCCAGGGCAGAAATTGCAGCGGTTTTATCATTGGCTGACTGATTCAGCGCAATGTCTTGTCGCGTCAGTGACAACATCGGTTCACTCCCCTCGTTTGCTGACCGGCTCTGTTGACCGGATTTACTGAGTGCTTCGCTTGAATCCACCGGAAGCTGAAACGATTCAGCAAGCCGGGAAATAAAAAGTTTCAGCGATGTACCAGTGAGTATAGAATAAGCTTGAATACAGTGCTGAAACCTTTCAGCTATCATGCTGGATCGATTCAGCAAGAATTGCAAACAATGGACTTTCGATCCGGTTTCAATCTATGATCCAAACCACACTTTCCCTGATTTTTCGAGTAAATACACAAGATGAAGCTAGATGAAATTGCCCGGCTGGCGGGGGTTTCCAAGACCACGGCAAGCTACGTGATCAATGGTAAAGCCAGTCAGTACCGGATCAGCGAGAAAACCCAGCAGAAAGTGATGGCTGTAGTCGAAGAACACAATTTCAGGCCGGATCACGCCGCCAGTGCCCTTCGGGCAGGCAGCTCCCGTTCTCTGGGCCTGATCATTCCGGATCTGGAAAACAGCAGTTATGCCAAACTGGCAAAGCTGCTCGAAAGAGATGCCCGTAAAGCTGGCTATCAGCTGATGATCAGCTGCTCCGATGATGAACCGGAGACAGAAATGAAAGTGGCCCAGACGTTAGTCGCCCGCCGGATTGATGCGCTGATCGTTGCCAGTAGCCTGCCTGCTGACCATCCCTTCTATCGCGAGATACAGACTGCCGGCGTGCCGGTGATCGCCATTGACCGGGGACTGGATGATGAGTTCTTTGCCTGCGTGATCAGCGAAGATCACGACGGTGCTTATGCACTGACCAAACAACTGATTCAACCACACACTCAATCCATCGGTCTGATCGGCGCCGTGCCCGAACTGGGCATTTCTCAGCAACGTGAGCTGGGGTTCAAAGCCGCCATCCGGGATCTGGGCAACACAGCGCTCTCGGCGAAAACCCTGTATGGCGAGCACTTCAGTCCGGAAGAAGGACAGCGCCTGTTACAACAGTGGATTCAGGAAGATGCCGTCCCCGACAGCATTCTGATCACCTCTTACACCCTGTTTGAAGGCATGCTGGACTGCTTGCTGTCTCACCCGGAGCTCATGAAAACCACTCAGCTTGCGACCTTTGGTGATCACCGCCTGCTAGATTTTCTGCCGATGCGGATTCATTCTCTGCCCCAGCAGTTCGAAGACATTGCCGACAGTGCACTGGAACTCGCCCTGAATGCCACGGCAGGACGTTATCGCGCCGGTGTGGAAGTGATTCCGCGTCAGCTAAAAGTGCGTTAACTTTTTTCATCAGTAACCCGTCAGCTCCATGAACCCCTGCCCGGTGTGACTGCCGGTTACCGTCACCGGGCCTTCCCAGTAGGGAAAAAGAAACGGCAGCAGCTGATCGTCGCGCCGGGCCTGAACATCCAGCTCGATGTGTTGTTCGGGCACCACCAGATGCCAGCGCACCGGAAATTCACGTTCAGTCTGGTTGTCGGTTCCCGGCGTTTCGGCGCCTTGGATTTCAGTTCCTTGGCTTGCGCTTCGTAATGTCGCCATTCGTATTGGTGTCATGCGGGCTTTTCCCTGAGTGATCCGGATGCTTCGGCCATCAGGCCAGCTCAGGCTGCCAAACACAAAAGGCGGATGTTTGCGACTGCGTAACTGATAGAGCATCAGTGCTCTGCCATCGTCCAGATGAATTGAAAACCAGTCCCAGCCCTGCTGGTGTTCAGACATCACCTGGCTGCTCCACTCGCGGTCGAACCACCCTTCCCCTTTCACTTTGTACAGCTCGCCATCCAGGCGAATCTCACCATCGATGTTCAGAAAAGGCATACTGTAGTAGTAAGAAGCCAGCCGCGGATCTGCCGGATCTTTCTGACTGTAACCGGCATCCCCTTGCAGGACCCGATTGCCAAAGCTGCGCATTTTCAGCATCACATCCATATTGTGATCACGGAAAGTTAAAGTCCCCGGGAACGGCGATGCCGCCTGTCTTTTCCCCTGTTCTTGCCCCTGCCACCGCCAGTTATCGAGCCACAAGGTGAATGGCTCCGCCGTCACACCCGCCTGCCCGATACCGCCGCGTGCAAAGCGTTCCGCCTGCCAGCGTTTCTGCGCCGTCGTGACCACAGCATGGGCCATAAATCGCTGCGGACTCTGCCATCCCGTCGCCTGGACATCGCCCTGATTCGGCCGGGCTGACGTCCGGAACAACGTCCATTGCACTGCGATCCACTGGCCGGAATCAGACATCAGATTGGCCGTCAGGTACCACCATTCCGTCCGGAAGCCGGGATGGCTGAGATGATCCTGAGGGAAAATCAGCGGCTTCCCTGGGGTCACCTGCTCAAATCCTGCATCGTTCTGCTGAGACAGTATGGCCAGTGAATTGTTTTCCCGGGAATCAGGCTCACAGCCGAACAATAACAGGATCAACAGGAACAGGCTCAGCAACCCGAACATATAACGCCTCAGCCAGATTCTCAGTCTCGGCATCAGAATGCCTCCCGCAACGATAACATGGCAGAGCGTCGCACCAACCGCCAGACGGGCCACGCGCCAGCCAGCAGGAGAGCTGCCAGTGCGGTGCCAAGCGAAAACAGATACTGCAAAGGGAAGAAGCGAACCGGCATAGTCCAGCCAAAGGAATATTTCAGCACCACATCAATCAGCAACTGGGCCAGGAGCAAACCCAGCGGCAAAGCAATCAGCGCTGTCATGGCACCAATCGCCAGCAGCTGTCCACCCCCCAGTAATGCCAGTTCTTTGCCGGTCATGCCCATACAACGCAGTAAGGCAAACTGCCGTTGCCGGGAAATTTCACCTGCAATCGTGGCAATGAACAAACCGCCCACAGCAACGAACAGCGTCAGTTTGCCCAGCGTTGCTGTCACAATAAAGGTCCGGTCAAACACCGCCATGGCCTGATTCATGATCTGATTGTTATCACGCACCTGACTGGCCTTCAGACCGAAGCGACCCAGAATGTGATTCATCACGCTCTGAATCTCTTTCTCGTTGTGGAGATGAATTGCCAGACTGACTTTCCCCTCTCGTTGAAACAGGGTGTGCCACACAGACTCAGCCACCACAATCTGCCCATAAGGGTTACCGTAATCGTAATACACGCCTGCGAGACGCCAGCCCTGCCCCAGTCTTGGTGGTAAATCGACGGTCTGGCCGGGCACCCACTGATTTCTCAGTGCAAGCGATTCGCTGGCAAGAAAGATTTTATCCGGTCCCTGACGGTGCAGTAACGACCAGTAATCATCCAGTGCCGCTTTGACTGGCAGGGCCTGTTTTTCTCCAGCCGATGACCCGATACTGAAGATCTGCAACGGTTGTTCATAGCGGTCCCCGGTGATTTCCTGACGCCATCGCCACCACACGGCTTTGACCTGTGGTTGTTTGACTGCCCAGCGGGCAATTGAAGCGGCCTGATGTGTGGACGGCTGAATATAAAGATCAGCGGCCAGCCGTTGCCCGAGCCAGTTTTGCGTTGCCAGCCGAAAACTGCCCACCATAGTATCCATCCCGATCGTGGCAGCCAGCGCCAGCATAAATGCCATGGCTGCGACGCCCCGGTAACTCAGACTGGCTGCAGCATCACTGAAAAACCAGCGGACCCGTGGTGAACGAATCCATTTCGCCAGCCCTTTAAACACGGCCCATAACAGAAATGGCATCAACAGTCCGGCCGCCGCCAGCAGACAGCCGATCAACGCAAACCCGGCGAACTGGTTGTGTTCCAGAAAATAAATCATCACAGCAGCCATGATGAACAATGCTGCCATCAATGCCTGCCAGATGAACTCACGCCAGCTGCCTCTGACCATCGTCATATGTGCCGTCAGCCGGGCCGGTTGTGTGCGGATCAGCCGCACCAGTGGCCAGCCGCAGGCCAGCACAGTGCCGCCAAGGGCAATCACCAGACTGAGCGCCCCCCATTGCCAGTGCCATCCAGTCGTTAACGCAATATTGGCCTGATAAAGGTCGCTGAGCGTTGCTGCGACCGACGGCAACAGCTTTTGCGCCAGAAACAACCCCAGTACATTCCCGCCCACCACACCAATCACCAGCCAGAGCATCAGCTCAACACACAAGGCTTTCGCCAGTTGCGAGCCGGATACACCGTTCTGACAAAGCAGACCGACCAGAAACTGACGCTGCGTCAGCGACAGCGACATGGCCTGATAAAAGATAAACAGACCCACGATGAAAGCCAGCATTCCCATGGCAAATAAGTTGAGATGAAAAGCCCGGGTCAGGGGTTCCAGATGCGCATGATCATTTTCGGTCAGGATCAGCCCGCCCGGCAGCAACTGACTGATGTCCTGTTGCTCATCCTGCGTTAACTGACCGCAGAACACGGCGGTAAACCCTGAGCGGGGAAACAACTGCCGCACCAGCCCCATGTCGGCCAGCAGACGTGCGCCATGAATCCGGTCATCATTGACAATCGCCAGCTGACCGACCTCACGCCCCGTATTCAGCGTGAGCCGCTGACCGTCGGTTAATTGTTTGATTTGTGCCAGTTGACGGCTGATCCAAATCTGCCCCGGCGTCTGACTCAAAGCGACAGACTGAGCCGATTCGCTGCGCGACGAAGCAAACGGCATCATGACAAAAGGATCAATGCCTACCAGCGTCAGGGGACCGGCTTCGGCTGTCTCAATGCGGTGCATTTCATAGGGCACACATTGGGTATAGCCCATTCGCCGCAGTTGAATATACAGCCCCTGCGGCACTGTCATCCCGGCCTGCTGATGGCGAATGGCATACCGGAACGGCGTTTTGAACAACATTTCTCCGGCCCGGTAACTTGTTCTGGCCTGCTGGTTGACCGCCAGTACCCCCACCAGCAGTGCAATCCCCATGACCAGTCCGAGCAGGAGTAACACCATCTGCAAAGGATGACGCCGGTAATGGCCCCAGAGTGCATTAAAGACCGGGTTGCGCATTCAGCACGCCCCCTTTCAGCATCACCCGGCCATTCATGTAAGACGCCACCTGATGACTGTGCGTCACCAGCAGCAATGAACAATTCAATTGCCTGGTCAGGCCCGTCAGCAGCCGCATCACCGCCTGTGCATTCCGCTCATCCAGGCTGCCGGTCGGTTCATCAGCCAGCAGAATATCCGGCTCCATATACAATGCACGGGCAATCGCGGCCCGTTGCTGCTGTCCGCCTGACATCTCTTCCGGATATCGCTTGAGTAAGGGTTTCAGATCCAGAGCCGACACAATATTGCGCCAGAGCTCCGGCTGATCCGGCAGTCCCTTCAGCTGGCGGCAAAACTGAATATTGTCCTGTGTGGTTAAGGTGGGCAGTAAATTAAACTGTTGAAAAATCAGCCCGATATGATGCCGACGGAAAGCCGTCCGGGCCCGCTCTGAGATTGCATGCAGCGGGGTGTCCGCCAGCCAGATTTCGCCCTGATCGACCCGATCCAGCCCGGCAATCAGATTCAGCAGCGTACTCTTGCCGGAGCCGCTCTCGCCCATCAGCGCCACCTGTTCTCCCCGGTCGAGCGTCAGCGCAGCTCCCTGAAGTACGGAGTGAAACTCGTTGCCATCCTGATACCCTTTACAGAGATCAACAAGTCGTAGCATGCCCGCCTCCGTGGATGAAACAAAGATCGCCCTTCAGAACAAAGCTTCGGCTTATCAGCCTGAAATCCATGTATTTTCAGATAATTATTTTAGATCAGAAGGTTCAGAAAATAAGTGTAGTCCATCGCCTGATGCTCCGGCGGGCGATTGGGTCCGTAACATCTGTGCCCAGGACACTGATTCACAGCTTGTCTCACAGGCTCGACCGCATCCTCACGTTGAAGCCAACTATCCTTATACAGCAACTTCGGTATTCCAGATGAAATGACATCGACGCCGCCAGGCTGTATCAGGGGAAAGCAGAGATGGCTGTTCCGATTATCAAAAAACCAGCAAATGCTGCGGCTGCCAATCTGGCCGACTATCAGCAATGCTGCAGCGAATTTACCGATTTCTGTTCGGACAATGCCGCTTCAGATGGACCGCAATTGAAAACGCTGCCGGGCGGCGGACTGAATATCTGTTATCAGGCGCTAGACAACCACTTGAAGAGCCCGGTGGCAGACAAGCTGGCCATCCGATGGATCAGCAAAAATGATGAGATTCTTGATTACAGTTACCGCGATCTGTGTCAGCTCACCAGCCGTTTTGCCAGCATTCTTCACACGTTAAATTTATCAACCGGCGCGCGTATTTTCAGTTTGCTCGGTCGCCGGCCGGAACTTTATATCGCCGCGCTAGGCACCTTAAAAGCAGGCTGTGTTTTTACCCCGCTGTTCTCGGCCTTCGGCCCCGAGCCGATTCAATCCCGGATGGACATCGGGGAAGCCCAGCTTCTGCTGACCACCCGCAGCCTGTACCGGAAAAAAGTAAAATCGTGGCGGCAATCCCTGCCAAGTCTGAAAGCGGTCATCCTGATTGATGGCGATCTGGATGACGAACCCGACTGTCATTTATGGTCCGAGCTTATGCAGCAGGCCGACCCTGACTTCCCTTGTGCGGAAACCCAACCTGAAGACATGGCGCTGCTGCACTTTACCAGCGGGACAACCGGTCAGCCCAAAGGGGTCATCCACGTCCATCAGGCGGTGGCCTATCATCAGTTATCCGCCTTTTGGGCGCTGGATCTGAAACCCTCAGACACCTACTGGTGCACCGCCGATCCGGGCTGGGTCACCGGTACTTCTTACGGCATCATCGCGCCGCTGTGTTTAGGCGTCACGATGATCATCGATGAAGCCGAATTTGACGTCGAGCGCTGGTATCGCCTGCTCCAGCAACAGCAGGTGACCGTCTGGTATACCGCGCCGACGGCCATCCGGATGCTGATGAAAGCCGGACTGGCGATCCGGAATCAGTACGATCTGTCCGCGCTGCGCTTTATTGCCAGTGTCGGGGAGCCACTTAATCCTGAAGCGGTTGTGTGGGGACAGACCGCTTTCTCAATACCTTTTCACGACAACTGGTGGCAAACCGAAACCGGCGGCATCATGATTGCCAATCTGGCCAGTCAGGACATCAAACCCGGTTCCATGGGGCGCCCTCTGCCCGGGATTCAGGCCGCCATCATCGGCCACCAGGACGATGGCACCAGCCAGATCATCACCGCACCGATGCAGGTCGGTGAACTGGCACTGAAACCCGGCTGGCCCGCCATGTTTCGCGGTTACCTCCATCAGGAAGAAAAATACCGCCACTGCTTTGCCAACGGCTGGTACCTCAGCGGCGATCTGGCGATGTGTGACGAAGACGGCTACTACTGGTTTGTCGGACGCAAGGATGATCTCATCAAGTCATCCGGACATCTGATTGGCCCGTTCGAAGTAGAAAGTGCGCTGATGGAGCATGAAGCCGTGGCTGAAGCCGGAGTAATTGGCAAACCCGATCCGGTTGCCGGTGAAATCGTCAAAGCCTTTGTCACCCTCAAACCCGGGTTTACGCCCGATGAAACCCTGCAAAAAACCTTACTTGGTTTTGCCCGCCAGCATCTGGGGGTGGCCGTTGCGCCCAAGGAGATTGTTTTTCGTCGCAACCTGCCGAAAACCCGCAGCGGTAAAATCATGCGCAGGCTGCTCAAAGCCCGTGAACTCGGCTTGCCCGAAGGTGATCTTTCAACTCTGGAGAGCGACGAACAATGACCAGCAGACTCCATATCAACCGCGCTCACTTACTGCGTCAGCTCAAACAGATGCTGCGGATCCGCCGCTTTGAGGAAAAATGTGCCGAACTGTATGCGCTGGAAAAAATTCGCGGCTTTCTGCATCTCTATATCGGCGAGGAAGCCATTGCGGTCGGGGTCATGAGTGTGCTCAGTGCCGATGATCAGGTCGTTGCGACCTACAGAGAACACGGCCACGCGCTGGCCCGCGGCGTCAGTATGGGCAGTGTTCTGTCAGAAATGTATGGCCGGACCACAGGATGCAGTCGCGGACGCGGCGGATCCATGCACCTGTTTGACCGCGCAACGCATTTTTACGGCGGAAATGCCATTGTCGGCGGTGGCCTGCCGCTGGCAACCGGGCTGGCACTGGCAAACAAAAAAATGCAGCGCACCGCCCTGACCGCCTGCTTTTTCGGTGAGGGTGCCGTTGCCGAGGGTGAGTTTCATGAAAGCCTGAATCTGGCAGCGTTGTGGCAGTTACCGGTGCTGTTTATCTGTGAGAACAACAACTATGCCATGGGCACCGCACTGACCCTGTCTGAATCGGAAACCAATATCGCCAGAAAGGCCGACAGTTATGGCATCGCCGCCGCACAGGTAGATGGCATGAATGTGGTGGATGTGGAAGCCGCCACCCTTGAAGCAACTGAGTACATCCACACACAACAGAAACCTTATCTGCTTGAATGCAAAACCTATCGTTTTCGGGGCCACTCCAGCTTCGACAGCCAGCTCTACCGTGAAAAAGAAGAAGTGGCGTTGTGGGAAGAAAAAGGCCCGGTCAGACAACTGGTGCAATGGATGAGAAACAACAGTCATTTGCTGGACAGTGAACTGGATGACATCGAAAAAGACGTTGACAAAGAAATTCAGGCCGCGGTCCGTTTTGCTGAAGCCGGAGAATGGGAGCCGGTGGAAGATTTGTCCCGGGATGTCTACAGCCCCCGGCAGACCCATCGTTAAGTCGATTTACGGGAAGGACATTTATGGCTTCAGAAACCATGAGCTACCGCGAAGCATTACGTGCTGGTCTGGAAGAAGCGCTGAATCAGGATCCCCGGGTCTTTCTGATGGGCGAAGATGTCGGACGTTATGGCGGCTGTTATGCCGTCAGCAAAGGGCTGCTGGCCCAGTTTGGAGCCGAACGCATCATCGACACCCCGCTGTGCGAGTCCGGCTTTGTCGGCGTCGGCATCGGTGCCGCGCTGGGTGGTATGCGTCCGATCGTTGAAGTCATGACGGTCAATTTCAGCCTGCTGGCGATGGATCAGATCGTTAATACCGCGGCTACGCTGCGCCATATGTCCGGCGGTCAGTTCCATGTCCCCTTAGTGATCCGCATGGCCTGTGGTGCAGGCAGGCAGCTGGCGGCCCAACATTCACACAGCTGGGAGAACTTCTATGCCCATATTCCCGGTCTCAAAGTTCTGAGCCCGGCTACGCACAGCGACGCCCGGTACATGCTGGGACAGGCACTGGCCGATCCGAATCCGGTCCTGATTTTCGAACACGTCATGCTGCTCAATGAACCCGGCACCGTGCCGGACAAACCGGATGCCCCGATGGAAACCGCGCTGATCCGCCGTCCGGGAACGGATATCAGTCTGATCACCTACGGGGGCAACCTGCCGAAAGCACTGACGGCTGCCGAACAGCTGCAACAGGACGGCATTTCTGCGGAAGTGGTTGATCTGCGCTGCCTGCGACCGCTGGACAAGCCGACGCTGCTGAACAGCGTCCGCAAAACACACCGGGCGGTTCTCATCGATGAAGGCTGGCAGACCGGCAGTCTGGCCGGAGAAATCAGTGCCATCATCATGGAAGATGGATTCTGGTCTCTGGATGCGCCGGTCAGACGGGTGTGCAGCGCGGAAGTGCCCATCCCCTACCCCCGCCACCTCGAACAGGCCGCACTGCCTCAGGTCGAACAGATTGTCACCACGGCAAAAGCCGTGATGGAAGGTCGCTGATGGCTCGCCAGTCCTTCGACATTGTGATGCCATCTCTGGGGGCAGACATGCGCGACGGCACGCTCACGGAGTGGCTGGTTGCTGAAGGCGATCACGTCAGCAAAGGCGACAGTATCGCCGTGATCGAAACCAACAAGGGTGCCATTGAGATGGAAAGCTATTATTCCGGCACCATCAACCGTCTTCTGGTCCAGCCGATGCTGACCCTGCCGGTCGGCGCGATTCTGGGGACCATTGATGCAGATTCAAATACCGAAACAGATGCCGAGGAAAATGCAGACGCTGACATTGTGACAGACAATGAGCAGCCGGTGTCTCAATCCATATCGCCCCCGATACACAATGAACCGCCGATTGTCCCGGTCGTCTCAACGGCTCCGGCAACTGAAACCAGCGTTCGCGCTTTGACATCACAGCGCCTGGCTTCACCGATTGTCAGAGCGCTGGCGCAGCAACAACAGCTGGACCTCCGGGGCATCTCCGGTTCAGGCCCTCAGGGGGCTATTTTACTGAAGGATATACAAACGCTTCTTCAGGCCCAGTCCGCGGCTTCCAGCCCATCGGAGGCAGCGACAGCAGCGCCTTCATCAAAAGCAGTGACCCCCAAAACAGCCACCAGCAGCCGTGATTCAAACGCGATGCGAGAAGCCATTGCTGCCGCCATGGAGAAATCCAAACGTGAAATCCCGCACTACTACCTGAGCCATGAGATCGATCTCAGTGTCGCAAAACAATGGCTGAGCCAGGAAAATGCCGGACGGGACCCCGACGATCGCCTGCTGCTCACAGCCCTGCTCATCAAAGCCGTCGCAATTCTGCTGCCGCGTTTCCCGGCCCTGAACGGGCACTATCTGGACGGCCGATTTGAACCGGCCCCGGCCATTCACATCGGCACGGTGATCAGTCTGCGAGAAGGCGGCCTGATGGTGCCCGCCATTCACCATGCGGACCAGCTTTCGCTCAATGACACCATGCTGGCGCTCCGGGATATCAGCCAGCGTAGCCGGACCGGCCGCCTGCGCAGCTCTGAACTGACCGATGCCACCATCACACTCACCCATATCGGGGATCGGGGATCAGACAGCGTCTTCGGCGTGATCTATCCGCCACAGGTCGCCATCCTCGGTTTTGGCCGGTTACGCCAGTCCCCGCTCGTCAAACAGGGACAGATCAACATTTGTGACACGATGACGGTCACGCTCAGCGCAGATCACAGAGTCAGCGATGGTATCCAGGGCGCGAAGTTCCTCCACGCGTTATCCCAGCAATTACAGCAACCCGAGCTGTTATGAATGAAGCCGCTATAAATCAGTTACCCATAAAACAGTGATCCATCAAATAGCGATAAACGGAGCAGCAATGAATCAAGACGACATCAGAGCCTTAGTGATCACCGCAATACAAAGTGTGGCACCGGAAATCACAGCTGAAGACATTGAACCGGATGAGGATTTACGCGACACCTGCGATCTCGATTCAATGGACTACCTCAATCTGCTCAGCGCGTTGAAAAAAAGCTGCGGTGTCAATATTCCGGAAACGGACTATCCCAAGGTCAGGACCTTCACGGGGATGGTCGATTATCTGAATAAGCATCTGACCTGATGGCACGACTGATGGCACTGATGATTGGATCATGGCACCTGATGTCCGGTGTGCATCTCGCGCAACAACAAGCGGAGTCGCTTTTCGATTTCGATGATCGCAAAAAACACGATGCCAACCACCACGATCATCACCCCGTCCCAAAATGGCACAGCAACAGTCGCAAACAGTGCCTGTAAAGGGGGAAAATAGGTGATGGCGAACTGCGCGGCAGTGACGCAAATCACCGTCAGCCAGACAACCTGAGTGCCGACAATCAGCTCCCACTTCAGTGACGTCCCGTAGATATTACGGATAAAAAACAGATGGAAGATTTCCATCACGACTAAAGTATTCACGGCCATGGTTCGTGCCAGTTCAATCGAATAAGACTGATCGATTGCATAGGCGTAAATACCGAACACCCCGCCCAGCAGTAACACCGAAACAAAGATGATCCGCCAGGTCAGTTCGCCGGTCAGCAGCGGTTCGTCCCGGCGGCGGGGCAAACGCTGCATGCTCTTGTGTTCCGTCGGTTCAAAGGCCAGTGCTATCCCGAGCGTGATCGCGGTAATCAGATTGATCCAGAGAATCTGAATCGGAGTGATCGGGAGTGTCATCCCAAAGAGCAGTGCCACCACAATGGTCAGTGCCTCCCCGGCATTGGTCGGCAAGGTCCAGCTGATCACTTTTTTGATATTGTCGTAAACGGTCCGCCCTTCCCGCACCGCCGCAACGATGGATACAAAGTTATCATCCGCCAGCACAAGGTCCGCGGCTTCTTTTGCCGCTTCACTGCCTTTCAGCCCCATGGCAATCCCAGCATCCGCCCGCTTCAGCGCCGGTGCATCATTCACCCCATCGCCCGTCATCGCAATCGTCATCCCGTGAGATTGCAATGCCATCACCAGACGCAGCTTATGTTCCGGACTGGTGCGGGCGAAAACATCGGTTTCAACCACAGTCGCAGCCAGCGTTGGATCGTCCATCTCATCCAGATCAGCGCCCGTCAGCACCCGCTCAGTATTTTGCAGAGCGAGCTGTTTCGCGATCGCCACGGCGGTGCCTTGGTGGTCGCCGGTGATCATTTTCACGCGAATGCCAGCCGCATGACATTCGCGGATCGCGTCAATGGCTTCGGGACGCGGCGGGTCGATCAATCCGGCCATGCCAATCAGTGTCAGATCCTGCGCCACATCCGTCAATTCAAGCACCGTATGCTCAGGCGGCACCGGTTTGACCGCAAACGCCAGGACGCGCTGCCCCAGCGCCGCAATCTCTTCGGCCTTTTCATGCCAGTACCCCAGATTGATCGGTTCGATGTCTCCGGCGACCGTTCGCTGAAAAACACACATCGAAAAAATCTGTTCAGGCGCCCCCTTCACTGCGATAAACGCATGATTTTCGTGGTCGTGATTCAGGGTCGCCATGAACCGATGCTTGGCATCAAACGGGATCACGTCTGTCCGCACCCATCCGGCCAGTTCTTCTTCAATCGCCAGACCCAGCTTACCGGTCAGCGTCAGCAAAGCGCCCTCCATCGGGTCACCCACAATTTCCCACACGCCTTCGTGATGATGCAGCGATGCGTCATTGCACAAAGCCGCTACTCGGCCAATTTCCGCTAAAATGGCATGCTCACTGGCGCTGACAGCAACATCATTGAGCCGGATTTCCCCTTTGGGTTCATACCCGGCACCGTCCAGTGAGAACGCATGGGATGCAGTGACCACGGATGCCACCATCATCTCGTTACAGGTCAGCGTGCCTGTTTTATCCGTGCAAATCACCGACACGGCGCCCAGCGTTTCAATGGCGGGCAAACGCCGGACAATGGCATTGCGTCTTGCCATCGCCTGCACGCCCACCGCCAGGGTGATGGTCAGGACTGCCGGAAGTCCTTCCGGAATCGCCGCAACGGAGAGGCCCACCACGGCCATGAACATCTCAGTAAAATCGAAATGGGCGACAAAATATCCGAAGACCAGCAGCACCACGGCAATCAATAAGATCAACGCCGTCAACCACCGCGCAAATATATCCATCTGCCGAAGCAAAGGTGTGGTCAGTGTTTCAACTGTCGACAGCATGCCGCTAATCCTGCCGATTTCTGTCCCTGCACCCGTTGTTACAACGACACCCAACCCCTGCCCCCGGGTCACCAGCGTGCCGCTGTACGCCATACATGCCCGATCACCGAGGGTTGTATGCACCGCAACAGGCTGCACACTTTTCCTCACCGGCACAGATTCGCCGGTCAGGATTGATTCCTGAACCTGGAGTCCGTTCACCTGCAACAGCCGCAGATCAGCCGGAACTTTATCGCCGGCTTCAAGCAAGACGAGATCACCGGGCACCAGCAACTCACCGGCAATCTGGTGACGAGTCCCTGCCCGGATCACCGAGGCTTTCAGCGCGAGCATATGCCGGATAGCATCCATGGCCGCTTCGGCTTTCCCTTCCTGAATAAAGCCGATGATTGCATTGACAATCACAACCGCCAGAATCACCAGCGTATCGGACCCATGTCCCAGCAGTGCGGTCATGGCCGCACAACCCAGCAGCACGTAGATGAGGATATTGTGAAACTGCCGCAGAAAACGAATCAGCCGGTGCTCCTTCGGCGGATCCGGCAACCGGTTCGGTCCGCAGGTTTGCAAACGCGTAGCCGCTTCTTCAGCAGACAGGCCGTCCTGACTGGCATGCAGCGCATGAAGCACATCTTCTGATGTCATTTCATGCCATGTTTTTTCTGTTCGATTTTGCATGATCGAATGACACCCCTCCTTTCAATTCAGAGCTGTAGACCTCAAATCTGATCAGTTCAAAAAAGCACTCGGTGCATTCCCCGGGAAAACCCTCATGACTCTTCCGGATAAGCATAGACAGCAAAATCCGTCCTCCCTGTCATTCTTTCCGGCCTGTGATGTCCGACAAAACCGGATCGACTTTTCTGGCTGCACAACAATTCACTTCTAAAATAAATTGAGTCCCGCCTCTGAGTTTTAAATGACTTCAGAGTCAGAGAAAGGAGAACTGTATGACTTCTGATCCTCAGCGCCCTGCCAGTCCGATCATCTATTGGTATCACCAGTTACGCACCACCGACATCCCCTGTGTTGGCGGTAAGAATGCCAGTCTGGGAGAAATGATCAGCCAGTTGAAAGATGCCGGTATCCGGGTTCCGTCAGGGTTCGCCACCAGTGCCCAGCTCTTTCGTGACTTTCTGCATCAGAATCAGCTGGATGAGCCGATCGCACGGCTGCTGGCAGCGCTGGACGACGGTTCGGCCACACTGGCAGACACCGGCGCTGCGATCAGGCACTTAATCTCACAGGGCACCTTTACGGACGCCCAACAAGATGCGATTGCCGATGCCTATCAGCAGCTGTGTGACGAATTGGGTCACAGCAATGTCAGCGTTGCAGTCAGAAGTTCTGCAACCGCAGAAGATCTGCCGGATGCCAGCTTTGCCGGTCAGCAGGAAAGCTACCTGAACATCCGTGGCCGGGAGCAGGTACTGCACGCCTGTAAGCAGTGTTTCGCCTCACTCTATACCGACCGGGCCATTGTCTACCGTCAGGAAAAAGGCTTTGCTCACCAGCAGGTGGCGCTGTCTGTCGGGGTGCAGCAGATGATCGAATCTCAGGCAGCGGGCGTGATGTTCAGTTTAGATACGGAAAATGGATTTCCGGATGTGGTCATGATCAGCGGTGCCTGGGGACTTGGCGAAACCATTGTTCAGGGCAGCGTGACCCCGGACCGTTTTATGGTGTACAAACCTTTGCTGGAAATCGCCGGGAAGCGACCCATTATCGAAAAACAACCCGGCAATAAGCAGCAAAAAATGGTGTATGCGACGGACGTTCTGTCTGAAGCCTCTCCTCAGAGCACGCCTGAAAAGCTCCCCTTCACCGGCAGACAAACCGTCACGCTGCCGACGACCGAACAGGAACGCTGCTCACTGGTCCTTTCTGATGAGGAGATCCTGCAACTGGCCCGCTGGGCGGTGCTCATTGAACGTCATTACGGCTGCCCTATGGACATGGAATGGGCGAAGGACGTTCAGGGGCTGTATCTCGTTCAGGCCCGCCCGGAAACCGTCGAATCTCAGAAAGAACAGGCGGTGCTGGTCAATTACCGTCTGAAAGAAACATCCACCCTGCTGCTGGAAGGTGCCAGTGTCGGAAGTGCCATTGCTACTGGCCCCGTTTTTCAGATTAATGATCCGCACAATACCGAGGCGTTTCCGGATGGCGCCATTCTGGTGACCGAAAGAACGGATCCGGACTGGGTGCCCCTGATGCGCAAAGCCGCCGGGATCATTACAGACACCGGCGGCCCCACCAGCCACGCGGCCATTGTCAGCCGTGAGCTGAAAGTCCCGGCGATTGTGGGCACTGAACATGCGACCCAAGCCCTGACCCAAGGTCAATCGGTCACCTTAAGTTGCGCGGGCGGCGCTGTCGGAAAAGTGTATGAAGGCATCCTCAAGTACGAGACTCAGCAAGTGAATCTGGATGAGATCCCGCGCACCCGAACCGCCGTGATGATTAACGCAGCGATGCCTGACGGTGTCTTTCGCTGGTGGCAGCTGCCGGTTGCCGGGATCGGACTGACCCGGATCGAATTTATCATCTCCAGTCAGATTCGCGTTCACCCGATGGCGTTGATCCACCCTGAGAAAGTGGCCGATCCATCGGTTCGCGAGTCCATCAGCCACCTGACCCGGAACTATGCCCATCAGCCGGACTACTTTGTCGACCTTCTGGCGCTGGGCGTGGGCAAAATTGCAGCATCGCAATACCCGAAACCAGTCATCGTGCGCATGTCAGACTTTAAATCCAATGAGTACCGGGGGCTGCTGGGCGGTGAGTTTTTTGAACTCAACGAAGAGAACCCGATGCTGGGACTGCGCGGTGCGTCACGGTATTACCACCCGCTGTACCGGGAAGCCTTCAAGCTGGAATGCCAGGCCATCGTCAAAGCCAGGCAAGCGATGGGGTTTGACAACATCATTGTGATGATTCCGTTTTGCCGCACCACCGGTGAAGCCGACAAGGTGCTGGACGTCATGGCTGAAGCGGGCCTGAAACGCGGCGAAAATGGCCTGCAAGTCTATGTGATGTGTGAGATTCCCTCGAATGTCATTCTGGCCGCCCGCTTTGCACAACGATTCGATGGGTTTTCAATCGGCAGTAACGATCTCACGCAGCTGGTTTTGGGAATCGACCGGGATTCAGCCGAGCTGAAACCCTTATTTGATGCCAGAGACGATGCCGTGAAAGAGATGATCGCTGAAGTGATCACCGTGGCACACCAATATGGCTGTAAGGTCGGAATTTGCGGACAGGCCCCCTCAGATCATCCTGAATTCGCTGAATTTCTGGTCAATTGCGGAATAGATTCGATTTCCCTGAACCCGGACTCGGTCGCCAAAGGCTGCGAGCAAGTCGCACTGGCAGAACTCAAGTACCAGATCAACACGGCCGGTTACGAGTAACCGGCACCTGAGAGCGCCAGCATAACTTTGTGATGGGCTTGATTCATCATGGACTCTGGGGGATGTAGGCTTGCAGTACATCCCAGCGGAAAGTCGGACCATCAGAACAGATATACTTGTCTTTCAGATAACAATGCCCGCAGGTTCGAACCCCGCAGTGCATACGGCGCTCAATGGACAAATAAATTCCCTGTTCAGAAACCCCGCTGGTCACCAGATGTTTTGCCGCCGCAAACATCATGGCTTGCGGCCCGGCCAGCAGCACCACATCCGGACCCTGTTGAAACTGACCAAGTACCATCGGCAGGAGATCGACCGGCGTGCCGCTGAATTCATTCTGACCCGGCTCAAGATCGCCGTCTTCAATGGCGTTAAACACCGGGATCGCCTGCTGCCACTGCCTGCGCTCCGGCGTCAGCATTCTCGCCTGACGACTGCGGGCACCATACACCACCATCAGTTGCGAGTAATTTTTCTGTGCCACAAGCTGGTTGACCACGCCAACCAAAGGTGCCAGACCACAACCGCCACCGACCACCAGAATGCTTTTGTTGATCACCTGATCCATCGGCCAGCCCTCGCCATAGGGCCCTCTGGCACCCAGAATCTGTCCCGCTTTCAATTGAAACAGCGCTGACGTGACCTGCCCCATTTTCCGGACCAGTGCGCGAAAATACCCCTGCTGGTCAGGCACCTGTGTGAATGTGAAAGGCGCTTCCCCGACCGCAGGCAGACAAAGCATGAAGAACTGTCCGGTTTTGGCCTGCATCCAATCATGATGTACAGCAGTTGCCCCGGGATCAGTATTGAACAATTGAAACCGAAAATGACGGGCATGCTCACCATCATCGTAAAAGTCAATCAGACGGATGGCCGTTGGCGTCAGGTTATGCATCTTTGACAATCCTTTTCATGATCGAATGAACACCAATCACGCCCGGGCAAGTCTGCTCGCAACGCCCGCACCCCACACAACCATACCGGCCAAATTCCGGTAAAAAGTCGTTGCTGAATTTGTGGTACCAGAAACGCTTCACCCGCTCACCGGCCTGCGCGGAGGGATTGTGGAAACTGGCTTCACGCTGAAAGCCTTCGTATAAACAGGAGTCCCAGAACCGAACCTGCCGGGTCTGTGATGCCTGACTGCAGGAAGCATCATCTGTCCCAATCGCTGCCTGCTGGGTTCCGTAGCAGGAACAGGTCGGACAGAGTGTGGTGCAGCCGGAACAGGCAATGCACTGAATCGCCACCTGTTGCCAGAATTCAGCCGACGGCTGATCGCGATTGAGCTTTTCAATGCCTTCCAGAATATAGGTTTGATCCTCAAACTCTTGCTCGCAATGGCTCAGGTTATCCCAGCGCGAATGCTTGTCCTGATCCGCAGCCGGCGTCAGCGTCAGTCCTTGCAGCGATGCCTTGCCAGCATCCGTCACCGCGATCAGCAGCCATTGTTCGTGTTCAAGCGGATGTAAAATCAGGTCCGCCGTGGTATCTCTGACACCCGGTCCGGCATTCACCAGATGGCAGAAGCCCTGCGCACACGGGTGAACGCAATCCACCCCCACCAGTAAGGCCTGCTGCCGCCGCGCCTGATAATAAGGGTCCTGTTCGAAAAAAATGTCCTGATAATGAATCGCCATCAGGTCGCAGCTTTGAACGCCGAATAACACAAAAGGCTCGGGTGCCGGAATCGTTTCGCGGAAAAACTGACCATCGAACACATACAGACTTTCCTGCTCAGCAAAGAAGAATCCTTTCGCCGAACTGAGGGGTTGCTGCGACGTCAGCGCAGGAAACGGCCCTTGCGGGACATGCTGCCAGAAGGCCTCACCTTCACTTTCCACCACTTGATAGAACTGCCGCGCCCGAGACAAGTGCACTTGCAGCGCCTGTAATGATTCCAGCACATACTGCTGCATCTTATGGTTCCTCCCGTAACTGGTCGATACCCCGGGGTTCCTGACCCGGCGGTAACGGCGACACTGACACTGCGCATGCCTTCAGTTCTGGCATTTTCGTGACAGGATCCTGCGCGGTATTCGTCAGCTGATTCGAAGGCGCTTCCCTGAAGTGATACGGCATGGCGACCAGCCCCGGCGGCACATCCTCGGTGATCATGGCCCGCGTCTCGACATATCCCCGGCGCGAACGAATACCCACCGGCGAATAACGCTGAATATTCAGCGTCCGGGCGTCTTCCGGGTTGATAAATAAGAGTCCGGCCGGTATTTCCCGCTCCAGCAAAGGTGATTTCCGGGTCATCGAGCCGCAGCCATAATGGAAATGAAGCCGGTTGGTGGTCAGCAGCAACGGGTATTGTTCATCAGCAGGTTCATCAATTTCAATCTGATGCACCGGAATCAACCGAGCTTTACCAATCGGAAATGTAGTCTGATGCAAAATCGCGGTCCCTTCAGGCGCGCCGGAATGACAAGGCCACTGTAAGCCGTGCGCACGCATGATGCCCGGATAAGACATCCCCTGATAAGACGGCGTCAGTGAGGCCATTTCATCAAACACGGCTTCACTGTCTGGCCAGTTCAGCGCATCGCTGCCTAGCTTCGCGGCCAGTGCTTGGAGCCACTGCCAGTCACCCATGGCTGAACCCGGCGGTTGCAGCGCCTGTGCCACGTGCTGGACCCGTCGCTCACAGTTGGTAAAGGTCCCTTCTTTTTCCGCGAAAGAAGCCGCAGGCAAAATGAAGTCGGCCAGTTTGGCGGTTTCTGTCATCGTCAGTTCCGCAACCACCAGCAAATCCATCTCTTTCATTGCTGCACGGACATGATTCTGATCCGGATCGGTCACGACCGGATCTTCTCCGAAAATGATCAGGGCCCGAAAATCACCCGCCAGTGTTGCTTTGGTCATCCCCAGCGACGTGAGACCGGGCTTGGTTGCAACTTCTGTTCCCCAGGCTTGAGTAAATTTCTGTTGCACTGCCAGATCATCGGCTGCCTGGTAGCCAGGATAGACATTCGGCAGGCATCCCATGTCGCAGGCACCCTGCACATTATTCTGCCCCCGCAACGGATTGATTCCGGTCCCGGGACGGCCGATCTGTCCGCAAACCAGCGCCAGATTCGACAACGCAATCACATTCTGGGTACCGCTGACAAACTGGGTAATCCCCATCCCGTACAGGATCATGGCCCTCTGGGCCTGTCCGTAAAGCATCGCGGTTTGACGGATCACATCAGCACTGACGCCGGTACAGGATTCAACCGACTCCGGCGTGATGGTTGCGACATTCCGGGCCAGCGCGTCAAATCCCTCACACCGCTGGCTGATAAAAGACTGATTCTGGAGATTTTTTTCGAGGATGACATGGAGCATCGCATTGATGAGCGCAATATTACTGCCCGGTTTGAGCTGAACATGAATATCCGCTACTTTCGCCAGCCGGGTGACGCGGGGATCAATCACCACCAGCTTCGCCCCGCGCTGCTTCGCTTCAAAAATCTGTCCACCAAAGACACTGTGATTTTCAGTCGGATCCGCGCCGATCACTACGATCAGCTCGGTTTCAAAAATATCTTGGGTGCTGTTGGTCATCGCCCCGGAACCCAGCGTTTGCTTGAGTCCGGCCACTGTGGGACTGTGACAAATCCGGGCGCAATGGTCGATGTTGTTGGTTTTCAGGACGGCACGGGCAAACTTCTGGGCAGCATAGTTATCTTCATTGGTGGCGCGGGCGCTGCTGATCACACCCACCGACTCAGGGCCGGATTCTGCCAGAATGTCTTGTAAGGTCTCGCTGATAGTGTCCAGTGCCTCATCCCAGCTCACCGGATAAAAACGATCATGAATACGTTTTAAAGGCTCGGTAATCCGGTTATCCGGCCGGATAGCATAGGCCGTGCTCCAGCCTTTTTCACACAACTTGCCGCGACTGACAGGATGACTGCGTTGCGGTTCAACGCCCGCCAGATTTCCCTGCGCGTCAACTTTCAGATTGATCCCGCAGCCAACGCCGCAAAAAGGACAGACAGTTTTCACGATTGAAGAAGCCATGGTCATGCACAATCCAACAGCGGGTTCTGGCATTCAGTATAGCAATCCCGGTCCGTGTGACTTGAGGTGGTCGGCCATTTCTCTGTCTCAACTTTTGGCTTTCGCGTATAGCCAGATGAATTAAGGCTTTTCAGCGCCTGAAGCGGGTTTTCTCAGGTAAATCACATAATAAACCAGACCAACAAGTACACTTCCCCCGACCAGATTGCCCAGAATGACCGGGATCAGATTCCCGATAAACCCCATCCAGGTGACAGAATCTGTCCCTGTGGCCGTATCCGAAAAGGTCTGAATCAGCATCGCCAGCGGAATGAAGAACATATTCGCAATACTGTGCTCAAATCCGGCCGCAACAAAGGCAGAGATCGGAAAAACAATCGCAATCGCCTTATCCACCACACTCCGTCCGGCCATGGCCATCCAAATCGCCATGCACACCAGAATATTGCACAGTACCCCGCGGAAAAAAGCGGTCCAAAATGGCAAGCTGCATTTTGCCGCCGCAATCTGAAGATACCACTCCGCAATCTTCCCCTGATTCAGCGAAGTATGCCCAGAGAGATACACCAACACCGCCAGCCCCGCGGCTCCGACAAAGTTCGAACCGCACACCACCAGCCAGTTTTTCAGCAACTCTGCCGTCGTGATTTTTTGATCTGCCCAGGCCATCGCGAGCAAGTTATTCCCGGTAAACAACTCAGCCCCGGCAACCACCACCAGCAACAAGCCCAGAGAAAATGCCACGCCTCCCAGCATCTGACTGGTGCCGAACCCCAGATTCGCATCCGACTTGATCAGCACAAAATACAGCGCGCCTAAGCCAATAAACGCCCCTGCCAGCACCCCCAGCATCACCATCGACAACAGTGGCAAACGCGCTTTCATCACGCCGACATTGTCCACCTTTTCAGCGATTTGCTTCGGTGAAAACGCATCAAACCCAAAAAGATCAGCCATGGTTCACTCCGGTCAAAGGCGTTCGGTCAAACAGGGTCAACGGAAATAAAAAGATGACTTATCCGTCTGAAACTGAGGTGGTTTCAAGCGAAATGTCTGGGGTAAGTGTAGTACAGGGGAGGGTTACACCTATGGCAGCAGTGTTAATATGATACAAAAGCACTACTCTAAGTTAACTGCGGTTTACATCTCAGACAGTGCCGTTCAATATGTGGAGCTATGACTTACGCTGACACAGAACTATGAACACCCTCAGTATTTAAGCTGGTTTATCATTTCAACTCGAGGAGCGGTTACTAACAAATTTATAAGAGGTTAACACCATAATAGCCAACCTCTTATTAATAAAACTATATATCTATAAATTTACTTATTTCAAACTTTATAAGATCATCCTGAGATTTTATATAGTTAACAAAATTTCCATTGTATTCCACCAATCCATGATCATTGATAGATAAATTTTCCATCTGCCTGTCTCGATCCAGCTTATTTATCAAAGAACCACTAAAACCCAACTTAACAAATTCAGAGTTAGATTTATTTGTAGTTCCATAAATATAAATCTCATATTCTTCTTCAGGAATAAGATTTAAGTCATACATCACATTAATAAAATTATTTAGTGTATATGAAACAAAGTCGCTCTCTATTTTTATTTTAACTAAAGCAATATTAGCAAGCTCTTTGTTTGATTTGGTAGCAAGATCTAAATATACAGACTTTCCAACTTTACCATCATAATTTATTTTTCCAACCTCTCCATAAGAATCCCCAATATAAAATTCTCTTCCTTGCGGCAAGTACTTAATAGTTTGAAAATAACCAATGGTATCTGATATATGTTCTTTTAAACTTAGTCGATGGAGATTCCCAGTAAACATTTTGTAGAAATCTCTCGCTTTGTCATGCTGTAAACGCAGAAAGTCCTTTTTAAAAATATAGCTTTCCAAACCTTGAATAAAGAACAAATAAACCTTATCTATAATATGAGACTCATCCCATTCAGGGTGTTGTGATATGCTGTCAACTTTATTCGACAGTCTATCGATCATTTCTCCAGAACTAAAGTAAACAGATAGAATGTCAGACTCAAGCAGAATTCTTTTAACTCGGTTTTTGATATCTAACTCACTGGTTACAAGAAAATCTTCCGTTTCTTTAACCTCTTGATATTCAGCCAATTTTTTTTCTAGAGTTAGAACTCTTTCTATTTTAGAACCTTCCTTAGCCTTTTCAAGATCCAGTTTCATTTTATCTATATCAAAATTTACTAAAAGTGGATTTTCTAGATTATCTTTAAACACTCCACTTTTTAGCTTTCTAATTTGATTCTCCATATTTCCACCTCTACGGTTGAAATCTTCAGAGTTAACAAAATGAACACTAGGTTGAAGTTTGTCTAGAGACTTCCTTTCATCATCAAATACTTCATTTAATCGATTAACCCTGCCAATAAGATTGGTGAGAGACTTACCATCGAGTGAATTAGTATTCATTATATACATATTATCAACAGGTAAATTAACACCTTCTAGTATAACAGAATTAGCAACTACATATTTGACTTCTTTATTTTCAGAAAATTTAAACTCCAAATATTCCTTTATTAAATCAGGTAATTTCCCATGGAGATAAACCAACCCTTTCTTGATATATTCAACACAATAAAAATCTTTATGAACATTCATTGAGATTACATCTGAAAGCTCCATCAAACTAGGGGAGCCAATGTGTTCTAGCTTTGAATCAAGAAGTATGGATAGCTCTTCTACTCTCTTAGGAGCTCGAAGGTACAAGAAATTTTTTTCCTTACTATTTTCAATTATATAGTTAAGGTAATTATCACTACGCCCTGACTCAAAGAAAACATCTAAGAAGCGATTATACTTCCTGACTTCACCTGACTCTTTATATTCGTATATATCAGCCTCTTTAATATTACTAATAATTTTCTTTTCAAATATTTCTTGTTCACTTTCAACTTTAAGATTATTAGAGTCAGAAATTAACGGTGAAAGGTAGTAATTTACTGAATTGCGATTTCTTTTCCTATTTCTTCTAATAAGTCTAGTTAAGAGTAAGCTTCTAGAATCATAGCTAAATAAGTTATGAGCTTCATCAATAATTAACAAGTCAAATGAAATGCTTTCATCTTTTAAAAGTCTTAATGCTCTTTCTTGTGTGAATATCGAAATAAAACTATCTGAACCATCATACATCTCATCGTGGAATATGATATTTCTATTAGAGAAATTGTTTTTTATTAGTTTGTAAGTCTGTATTAAAAGTGACTTAGTTGGAACAATGATAGCTACCTTACTAAGATTTTTCTCTCTTATAATCTCTGTAATAAGAGAGCTTTTACCAAAAGATGTTGGTGCAATATAACAATTTTCCTCAACGTCACTATTGACCAGTTGTAATCTAGAGCTTCTTTGTTCATATGTTTCAATAATACTATTGTATTCAAACTTACTTAATTGATATAAAAGACTAAATTCAGAAGAGAGACTACCGCTATAAAGATTGTGCTTTGTAATATAATTTGATATTGGGTATAAGCCAAAATTAGAACTTACATCCAGTAATGGTTCGTATTCATGATTATTAATTGCACTTTTCAACACAATAAAATAAGCTAATTCAAAATATAAATGCTTACGATTATCCTTATGATACTCTTCAATAAAAAGCACTGCACAACTAAGCAAATACTCTATTTCCTCAGCATTCAAAGGAGTGTTTAATGACATTTTTTTCATTGAAGAGAAAAACTTATCATCATCTTTAAGCCAACTAAACGAAATTGCCAAATTATTCACCCAAATATTCTTTAAACAGTTCTAAACTCTTTTTTGATATACATATTGCATCTAATGTTACACAGTCATATTTCTTTAAAAAATCATGACTTAATAATATTTTTGAATTTTCATCATCATTCCAAACAGAGTTTAAAAAAATTGTAGAGCAAGGGATTATTTTGTAATCTTTTATATCTGTATACTTACCCATATCATACAGATCCCTAAGTTTTGCTATCTTTTTTCTTATTCCTTTCTCCGTACACACATCCAAATGACTAGCATGGTTATAAGCATTTCTCCAAGGGTTGTTCTTTCCCTTCTCGCTCTTACCCGACACATAATTTTTCAAATCTGTATATGCTGTGTGTAATTTTTTTCTATGACTAATGTCCTTTGTTAAGATCGTACCGGATTTACTTTCGACTAAAAATGTTTCAGAGTTTTTTGAAAATAAACCATCAAAACCTTTCTTTATTGAGTTTTCTTCTAAATTGAGAAATAGAAACTCTTGCTTGAAGCTAAGTTGATTCAAGTAAAGATGAACAAAGAACTCAGCAACAGCTCCCATTTGTGTTTCTTCGTTTTTTGTTTCAAGAAACTTTGCCAGCCTTTTCTTAACTAAGCTAATCTCGCTATCCGAATCACCTTCACAAATCGAAACAAAATACTTATCCAATAGTTTCGTTATATCTTCTGTTATCGATTCAATTTCTATGACGTGCAACGATCTTGAAGAATCAAGCTGTATACATTCTGAGTTCAACATCTAAGCCTTAACCACCTTATTGCCAACAATATCAATAAGTTAAAGTAACAATTGTTCAAAATATACCCTGCGCTTAAAAAAAACACAAATAGTTTAAGGTTTTAGATCGTTTGGACGCATAGCCGTCCAAGCCAAGGGAGGCGCGGAGTCAGGTCTTATCTTTTGTCCAACTGCAAGTTACGAAACTAGCAGATGGACTGTACGCTCAAGTCGTAACATATGAATAATAAAATCCCTATCCCACACTCGGCTTGTAGTTCATCCCACTACACCCGCGCAATCATACAATCTCTGAAGATAGCGAGGGGTTTAGATCCTATATTTCGCATAGATCCCCAACCCAAGACATGTGACTCAGACCCGGCTACACCGACACACTCATCCTGGACGTTTACCATCAGAAGATACTCTAATCGTCACTCAGCGAGCTTAGAGCAGCTATATTTGCTTGCTGAAAGAATTACTTCGTTTAGGGAATACAATCTAGCGAAGCAAGGAGTTTCAATAGTTACTTAGTTGGTGATTGATTAAACAGATATCAATCACCATAAGCCAGAGCGTGATTACTTGTTAATGAATATCCCCAAGGCATTTACAACACAAACCTCAAAGCCAACGATCGCAAAACAACTTTTCGACTATCCATCAAAACGATCAGTTACCCCATATCAAGCAAACCAAAACCCCATAGCACCGTAAAGTCACCATGGTTCTTCACGCTCAAAGCCTTTGGCGGTACTAGCTTGCAACTTTGCACTAACCGAAGTTTGTTGGATTGATTAGGATTCCCTCGCACACAGAATCGACATGCGATGAACCATATATGGACCATGGAGAGATTCTAAGGTGCATAAAGTGAGTCTATTAGAACGAGAAAAGCGCCGATAACATAAAAGGAACAATGATATAAGATACTGATTAAATTAAAAAAGCCCCGACTTATGCCAAGGCTTTGTCATATGAATAGTTGCAGTGGTCAACTACTTCCCGGACAACTTATCTGCCAGATCCTGCGCTAGTGCGACCATGGTGAGTGTCGGGTTCCAGGAGCCGCCCTGTGGCCAGAGTGCGCCACCGGTGACGTACACATTGTTGGCGCCTTTGAACCGGTAGTTCAAATCAACCGGGGCGTCTGGCTGAGTACCAATGTGAAGGGTCGAACTTTCATGGACCGGGGCATCAACACGAATGGCGGTTGAACCGGGACGAACCGAAGTCCAGTCTCCTTCATCCGGAGCGCCATGCCAGTATTGCACCGCTTCTTTGCCTTTCGGGGAGAGCACAGTTTCCAGAACACCGAAGGTGGCCTCGTCCATTGCGGTCCAGGTTTCTTTGTCTTTCCCGTTTTCTTCAATCTGAAGCAGCGAGTTGGTGGTGATGTTGCGATCCTCCGGATTGCCTTTGAACCAGCTGCCCGGATTGGTGTAATCAAGTTCGCCCAGCACGGCACAAACAAACACCACATAGTCTTTGGAGGACAACAATTGCGCCATCGAAGCTGTCGCCACCACATCCGGCATATACCGCAGCGCAGTGGCTGAATTCACAATCGGGTTCTCATCCGACAGTGCCGACAACTGAATATGATATTGCTGTTCAAAACTGTTGTTCGCAACACCAGCCACGTAGCAGGCGCCTAATTCCAGATTACCCCAGTCACCGTTTGGATCCAGATCTGCCTTCGGCACGCGTGCAACAATCGAGCTGATAAAATGCGCAGAGAAACGATCGCCCAGTCCGGGATAATCCGGGAATGAATTTCGCAACAAGGTCGTTGGCGGCAATGTACCCATAGCGAGGATCAGCTGTGCCGATCCCAGCGGTAAAACACCTCGGGAAGTTTGCAGCGCTGTGGCTTGCGGCATGCCATCTACTGATTGCTGAATAATCTGCTCAACAATGCAGTCTGTCACGATATCCAGTTTTGCGCCCGTTCCGGCCTTACTGCGCGCGGCCTGAACTTCAGCCAGTTCCAGAAGACTTCCCGGTGTCGAGAACTTCTGGAAATCGATACCGTTCACCCTTTCAGATGCCGAAGCCAGCGGTGCAGCTTCCGTGCGGTAAATACCGTTCACTGAAGTACCGGACTGTTCAAGTAACTGCTGAATCGTTCGTTGCAGCTCACCGTACACCGGGCGGTTATCCGCAATAAAAGCCTGCTCAGCTTTACTGCGGCCCGCATCAATCTGATCAGCCGGTTGGACTCTGAGCAGGATTTCAGCCGAGTCGAAATTCCTTCTGGCCGCATCAATTGTTTCCTGCGGCCACCCGGCAAACTCCTCATCATTGGGTCTCGGACACCAGGCACTCCACAAGGTAGAACGCCCACCAAAGAAGGGCACCATGCCATGTTGCCAGTGAATGGTTCCTGCCTGTCCCAACTGATTTTTGGCCGACATTGTCCAGGGGAATGTTTCCGACAATCCGCCTAAAGTATTTTTAAACGGCAGTGGCAGATTCTGGAAATGCTCAGGTAAAAAGAACGGGCCACGTTCGATCATCAAAATCCGGGCGAAGGGATTATTCTTCAGGGCACGCTCGGCGAAAGCCAACGCACAGAAACCCGTGCCGATCACGACAAAATCATAATCATTTTCTTCCCGGGCCTGTTTCCATTCGGCATTCGACAGGAAAAAGACATGATCCATCACTTTTTGTCCGGTCGGGCTCTGTGGCCCCGGCGTCGGATATCCGTATTGCAGTTTATTACTTGCGGCAGCTGTTCCCATGGAGAAAGTCCTTCTTTGAATTGTCAGTCAATCACAGATGACGAATGACAGGTGAACAGAAATGTCATGACGATAAATGCAGCCAGCAAAGCATGCCGACAGTGCATCATGAATAGACAAGGAATCTGAAGAAGGACAATTTAAATACTCAAGCCGTACTTCGGTTTCATGAAAATGAAACCTTGGTTCTATCGCCAGGAAATACGTGAATAAAAAGTTACACCGAAGCGTGAGGCCGGTATTCGTTTTGGCTGTCTCTGTTGAAATCGTCTCAGCCCGTATTTTGCGTCCGTTGCAACAGCTCAATCACAGCAGGAAGCAACTGCGGGGTGATATCAATCGCGTTCGTCGGGTGCGGAACGGTATTGGTTGTCACCAACTGACTGAGCCCGGCGACAATCAGCGCTTTGTCTGAATCATCGGCAAAAATACCATGGACTGCGACGCACTGAATCTTGTCGATTCCGCGGGACTGAAGCGCCTGTACACACTGCAAAATTGTCTGACCGCTGGAAATCACATCATCAATAATGACGGCAGTTCTGTCCCGGTATACTTCGATATCCGGCAAAATCACTTCAACATGCCGATCGCCGAATCGGTGCTTCTCGCCAATCACATAAGGATGCTGACTGAACCCGGCGATGCTCGAGACCCACTGCTCACTTTCACTGTCCGGACCAACCAGCAGCAGATTGTTCTTTGTCGTCAGCCATTGTGCAAGCGCGGGTGCGCCCTGCACCACCCGACTGGGCACTGTATAAATTTCGTCTAAGGTATGATAACGGTGCAGATGCGGATCAACCGTCACCAGCCAGTCAATATGCCGGGACAAAGACTGCGCGAATATCCGCGATGTGATGGCCTCGCCGTCTGCAAACCGGCAATCCTGCCGCATGTAGCTCAGATAGGGCGCGATCAATCCGACCTCAGACGCCCCGAGTTCACGCAGTGTTTCCAGCAAAAAGATCAGCGGTAAATACTTTTCATCCGGATGCGACAAATCAGCAACGACGACACAACGCCTGTTTTCAACGGTTGAACATACCCGCAGATAAAACTCACCGTCGGGAAACTGCCGGGATTCAAGATGACCTGGCTGTGCATCCAATGCAACGGTCAGCGGTTCAAGTAGCGGATGTGGTTGCAGGGAAAACACCCATGGTGCTTCTGCATTCGGCGTTACTCTGTCACTCATTTCGCGGCCTCGATGGTAAAAATTTCCGACTGACGATAATACGACATGGCGTATTGCTGCTCTCCGGCGGTATTCGAATACAAGGTAAACAACGGATCACCATGTTCCACTCTGTCGCCTACCCGTTTATGCAGTCGCACCCCGGCTGCAGGTGTAGCCGGTGCCCCGGCCAGTTTTGCCAGACGGGAGAGTTGCCGGTTATCAATCGCAACCAGTCTTCCCTTCACATGCGCCGTTTCCGTATGTTGAAAATGAGCTTGCGGCTGAGTTTTCATCCCGCCTTGCGCAGCCAAAATTCGCTGAAACTGCTGCCAGGCTTTGCCTTCATCCAGAATCGATGTTGCCCTTGTGAGCCCCGCTTCGTAGTCCTCATCAAAAGCAATCGAAAACAGATGTGCCGCCAGGAATAAAGCGCGTTCTCTGAGGTCTTGCGGCGCGGTGTCGCTGCACTGTAACACCGCCAGTACATCACGCGCTTCCTCGACCGGACCGATTCCTGCTCCCACCGGCTGGCTGCCATCGGTGATCAGACAACGGATGTGAATGCCGCAAGCTTCTCCGACCCGGGTAAATAATGAAACCAGCCGATCCGCATCTTGCTGAGAGCGGACTTTAGCTGTGGGACCCACAGGAATATCAATCACAACATGGGTCGAACCCGCGGCTATTTTTTTCGACAGAACAGAGGCAATCAGCTGTCCTTCCCCATCCAGATCCAGCACACGTTCAATGCGAATGAGCAGATCGTCCGCCGGACTCAGATTAACCGCCCCTCCCCACGCCAGACAGGCATGCGTTTTTGCGACTACGCGCTGAATGTCCGCCAGATCGAGATTCACGGTGGTCAGCGCCTCCATCGTATCGGCCGTCCCTGCCGGGGATGTAATCGCGCGTGAAGACGTTTTCGGAATCGTCAGCCCCGCCGCACTGATAACAGAAACCACCAGCGGTGAGGTCCGGTTGCCCGGCAAGCCGCCAATGCAGTGCTTATCAAAGACTTTGGTCTGACCCGGCCAGTACAGCCGCTTGCCGCATGTCACCATGGCCTGCGTCAGGCCGATAATTTCATCGACATCAAGGCGGCTCCCTGCGCACACACTCAGAAAACTGGCGATTTCTATATCCGAATAACGGTGAGCGCTGATGTCTTCAACGACATCCTGAATCTCCTGATGACTGAGTTTATGACCAAAAATCTTTTTCCTGACCGCTGCAAGTGAGGTATTCACCGGCGCATGACTAACTTGGATCGCAACACCATCAATCGCATTCAGGCGATGCATGGCGATTTTAGATAAACCGGCACTTTTCGGGGGCAGTACCTTATCGTCCACCACGTTCAGGGTGGCGATGATGCTGTTTTTGCCATGAGTCAGCAGAACCCGGCTACTGGCCGTAAAACCTTCTGCTCGGCAGATATGACAATCGCTCCGCATATACGCCACCGGCTCCTGGTGCGTATCGATCCCCATATCGATCACATAAAGCTCATGCGTCTGACTCATGATTTTCCCCTGTTCAATACTGACTCTGGATTGATGTTGAAATGGCCAGTGGTGACGGATGACGCCATTTTCAGGAAGCCTTGTTTTCAGGAAGCACTGCTGCTTTCCCTGAGGTCTATAGGCTCAGTATAGGCCGCAACCCCAAAAACACTTCAAACCGCTGTTTCTTCAGCACAAACTCTGATCCATCACACTCAGAATTCACTGAATCCATGTCGCCAGTATTCAATAGACGATAAATCAATAAAAGGACAATAAAGTGCGCATCACACAACAGTGAAATGTCTGAAATGGAAAGCTGATTCTGCCGGCAGGAAATATGTGAATGAAAAATTACACGCGAATGTGAAACCTGCGATGACTTCAAGGCGCTGCATTCAGAATTAAAACCCCAAAAAACAAAACAACCTGCATCATGCATCATGCAGGCTGTTTTCGCTTCATTCATGAACATGACAGGATGTCAGGCTGGCGTACTTTGACTCTCGTTTGCCACCAGGTTATTCATCCAGGCTTTGGAACGGATCCGAATCACTGAACCGATAATTTTCACGCACTCTTCCAGCATCAGCATGGCGTATATCCACTCCAGCGGCAGTTTCAGGACCAATGCACAAAATGCCGTCAGCGGAATCCCGATCACCCATTGCGCCGCCAGATCCTGATAAAAACAAAACCGCATGTCACCGCCAGCCCGCAGGACACCGACAATCATCGTCATCGGCAGACTTTTCACAATCATCCCGGCACAGAAAATCAGGAAGAAGTTTTCCGTCAGCGCCCGGGTCTCCGGGGTCATTGCAGCAAACAGGTTTAAAATCGGATCGCGGATCAGCAGCATCAATCCTGCAATCACCACAGCACAGGCCAGATTGATGACCGATACAGCCCAAGCCTGACGGTACGCTGCCTCCATCTGGTTTCCGCCAAGCTGATTTCCAATCAGCACTGCTGAAGCGTTGGAAATACCGATCAGCATCGCCAGCGCCAGCGATTCAATCGGGGTCATGACCGACAATGCGACCAGACCATCCACACCCGACTGACCGATAATCACATGGTACATAAAAATACCACCCGACCATGCCAGTGCATTCAGAGTTGTAGGCAACGACAATTTCAGAAAACGTTTGATCAGGGCGGCATTCATGACTTCCGGATAAACGGACCATTCAAATGCAACAATATGCTTTTTCAGGTGCAGATAACCAAACAGCAGCGCAATTTCGACCAGCCCGCTGATGGCTGTTGCCCAGGCTGCACCGGCAATGCCATAAGCAGGCATCCCCAGATGACCGAAAATCAGAACCCAGTTTAAAAACAGGTTCAGGGCAATCCCCACGGCACTGAAGAATGTGCTGATGCTGGGCTGATGCATGGCTCTCAGCCCCACAGACACGCTGCTGCCCCATGACACTGCAAACAAACTGATGGCCGTAATTTGCAGATACTCAGCCCCCCGCATGATGACTTCCGCATCGTGCGTCGCCAGACCAATCACCTGCTCAGGCATCAACCCGAAAATCAGCGCAGCACACACAGCCACAATCGTTGTCATGAGCATAGTCAGTGCCACACTCTGTTTCATGCCATGCTGATTTCCGGCGCCCCAGTACTGGGCGGCCAGCATTGCGCCGCCGGTAGTCACACCAAACAGCATGATTGTCACGACAAAAAGTGCTCTGCCCGCAATACCGATTGCTGCAACATCCAGCTCATTGAGCTGACCCAGCATCAGAATGTCCACCAGACTCCGGCTGGAAAACAACATGATTTGCAAAGCAATCGGAAAAGCGATTGCCATCAGGCGACGAACAAAAGCGCCGTCGATAAACGCTGGCGCGGAGGAAGAGATTCTCATGATGGATAACCGGTCGGAAAAATGCTGAAAACGGAAACAATTTTATGTTGAACTGTTGAAATCACAAGCTAAAACGCACTGATTTACTTGCTTTTTTTCAATATCATCAAACAACTCACTCTTCTTTGAAACTGAATTGAAACATCCTGTTGACCCATAAAAAAATACAGCCTTTCGGCTGTATTTTCTCAATCATCAATCCCGGGACAAGGTGGGCAATTCCGGCAGATGACTGCCAGCATTCGCCGGCTGCAGAATATATTCACCATGGTATTTCACCAAAGATTTATAATCGGTCACTTTATACAGCAACAATCCGTTCTCATAAGCCAGATCGATACATTGCTGGCTGTTCCCCCGGACATACACCGACAGCGGCTTGATCAGCACACCCTCTTCACTGAATGCCGCCTTTGCCTGTGTTGCACAAACCACCAGAGAAGCCTGACCATCGGTATGATGCGTCACTTTGCGGTTCACTTCATAACCCGTTGTGACCATCCACCCGGCAGCTTCCAGCGCCTGATAAAACGCATGCACACCATCGGAATCCACCGGACGATTCAGCCCGCTTTCAGTCTGAACACCAGACAGGGTCCATCGGATATGCTCAAATTTCTGTTTCAATTGCGCCTGTTTACCCAGACTGCGGGCCTGTTGCTGCCAGGCAAGCAGCGTTTTCGCAACACAGTGATCATATCGCTGCTGCTTAATCACTCTGGTAATCCAGGCACTTAAAAAATGTGTTTCACTCACCGGGTTATTCGGTGTTTTTCCGGCAGCGACAGAGCCATCTAGTTCAGACAGACCATCACTCACCAGTTGGTGCAGCTCTTGATAAAACTCAGCCATATATTTCTTTTCTTGACGATTACTTACGACAATCAGGCATCTTTCGACAGCGCCCAGTAGAACAGTGACGAAAGCACCGCACAGGCGGCGGTCGTCCCAGCCAGTGGCCATGCAGATGTGTCCGGCATCATTGCTACAATACCGCCCACAACCGTACCGGTTCCGAAGCGCATTGTACCAGCCAGAGACGATGCCGTACCTGCCATATGCGGATATTTGGCTAATAAACAGGCCATTGAGTTACTGGCAACTGTAGAGATCGCACCGACAAAGAGCATCACAGGTACAACAACGCCCCACAGCCCCAGCTCAAAGACCTGACCGGCAATCAACCCGACCCCAGCAATCAGCTGTACATTCAGACCCAGGCGAAGCATAAAATGCGAGCCCATTTTACGGACCAGTTTGCCATTGAGTGTGGTCATCACAATCAGACAGACCACATTCAGACCAAACAGATAGCCGAAATTTTCAGTGCTGACATGATAAAGATCGATGTAAACGAATGAACCGACGGTCAGGAAAACAAACATCCCTGCAAACGAGAACCCGCTGCTGACAACCAGACCCAATGCCGGAGCAGATGTTAACATCCTCGCGTAGTTTCTGAGCGTGGAACCGAGATGAAACGGCAGACGTTTTTCAGGCGCCAGAGTTTCCGGAATCATCTTCATCACCGCCAGAATCACAATGACCGAGAACAGCGCAAGTGACCAGAAGATTGAACGCCAGCCCAGCCAGACCGACAGATAACCACCGATCAAGGGTGCTGCCAAAGGTGCTACCGTCATCACCAGCGTCACAAAAGACATGGTTCGGGCAAACTCTTCACGTTCAAACATGTCTCTGACGAGCGCCTGAATAATCACCGCGGCGGATGCTCCCGCGAAACCCTGTGCGGCACGAATCCAGGTCAGTTCAGTAATGTCATGACTCACCGCACTGACCACTGCCGCCAGCGCGAACAGCACAACGCCAATAATCAGAACAGGACGACGACCATAACTGTCTGATAAGGGGCCATGAATCAACTGGCCGATAGCAAAACCTGCCGTATAAGCCGTGAGCGTGACCTGCACAGCACTTGGAGTGACAGCCAAATCTTTCGCAATGGTTGGCATTGCGGGTAAATACATATCGATGGCTAGCGGCGTTAATGCTGCGATTGCACCGAGAATCAAAATTAAGGAAAAACTCAGACCAGGACTGTCAGATTTACTCATAAACCACTTATTAGTAGATAAAGGGGAAAGAAAGTGATTGTACGACAATTTTCGCTGCGCGAATCTTTCCTGACAGGAAATGATAACTTTCTTTTTTAGGTATACTAGCAAAAAATTGTGACTCACATCGGCAGACAGGTCAAAACTGAGCCACCGAAAACCACAGTTATTGCCTGAGAGTGAAGTTTTACAATTTGTGAATCAACGGTGCAATCTGCGGCAAGTAATCGGGAAAACTGAGCCTTTCCTGACAATTCCGCCCCGCTGCATACAAAAACGGCGCTGATATCTGTTTGATCGTCAGCGCCGTCTTTCTTTTTATTCCGATTATTCGCACTTCTGTCAAAAGCTGGCGATTTCCTCTTCGGTTAAAGGCCGGTATTCGCCGGGCTCCAGCGCTTCGTCCAGCTCAACAGTGCCAATTTTTTCACGGTGCAGCGCCTCAACTTTGTTGCCAATCGCCGCAAACATCCGCTTCACCTGATGGTATTTGCCTTCTGAAATCGTGATCAGCGCTTCTCGCTCGCCCAGAATTTCCAGTTTTGCCGGGCGCGTCAGTTCTTTTTCGCCGCGAAGCTGAACCCCTTCCGCAAACTCGGTGACCGCAGATTCCGGGATCGGATCAGCCGTTTCCACGTAGTACACTTTCTCACACACATGACGCGGAGACGTGATCCTGTGTGACCACTGACCGTCATCTGTCAGCAACACCAGGCCGGTGGTATCGGCATCCAGACGACCGGCCACATGCAGTTTTTCAGGGCTGACTTCGTCGAGCAGTATAAAAACTGTCGGATTAAAATCGTCGACGTGTGAGCAGACATACCCCTGAGGCTTATTCAGCATGAAATACTTCGGGCCCGTCATATGCAGCGAACGGCCATCAAATTCAACATCACAGTCTGGGGTGATTTTCACCGCCCCATTCCGGACAACGTCGCCATTCACTTCAATTCTTTTATCTTTTAATAACTTACCGGCTTCTTTGCGCGTAATTCCCAAGGCCGTACTCAAAAACTTATCAAGCCGCATGGCTGGCTCCAAGTGTTGCAAAACCGCCATTATATACCCAAGTCACCTGAAGATACTCAATTCTGAAAGATTTGTACGATAGATACCTGTCCTCAGCCTTCTCTGAAGGGGTATCACTAATTGCAACCCCTGATCACAAATTTTTACATCGCATTATCTGAACTGCCACTAAGCTCAAAAAGTAGAACATTTATCCATTTTCACGGTCTTCACTTATAGACAGAAGACATGGGTTATCCGTATAAACACCTGAAGCGAATTACGACCATGTCATGACAACACCGAACAACTAAGGTTGACTTATGAACATCTCACTTGTAGCGCCTGGCCTGTCTTCTGCAGACATGTTGCTTACACTTGTTGGGGAACTCTTTGAATATGAAGTCCTGCCGCAAAAGCGCGAGCAAACGACACAGGCAGTTCACCAAATACTCAACAATCCGGAACTGGGCCAGGTTTGGTTCATTGAAGTGAACGACAATGGCAATCAAATGATTGCCGGTCATATCATCCTGAGCTACAGCTTCAGCCTTGAATACGGCGGCCGGATTGCACTCATCGACCAGTTCTACCTGAGACCCGAATGGCGTCAGCAAGGGATCGGGACTGAGCTGATGCCGCAAATTGAAGCCCATTGTGCTGAAGCGGGCGTACATGCACTGACACTCGAAGTCAATATCGGGAACAAAGGAGCCCGCAGTTTCTACGAGAAACACGATTTTATCCCGCGGCGCCAGTTCTGCATGATGACCAAAACCATCAAACCAACGAAACTACCGCTGAACATGGCTTCGTGAACATAACTTCATGAAGCTTCATCAATGTCGTTTCATGAACACAACCATTCGCAGGGCCCGCAATTCCGGGCCCTGATGTTACAACCGCCCTGACACTTGTTTCCCACAGTTCAAAGCCGTTAAACTCCCCCGGCGCTGTTCATCAACCGAATCAAATTCATGTATACACTTCGCCCATATCAGCAGGACTGTGTGAAAGCCACGGTTCACTACTTTCGTCAGCACAGCACGCCTGCCGTCCTGACCTTGCCCACCGGTGCCGGTAAAAGTCTGGTGATCGCAGAATTAGCCCGAATTGCGCGCGGTCGGGTGCTGGTGCTGACCCACGTCAAAGAGCTGGTCGAACAGAACCACGCAAAATACGAAAGCTACGGTTTAAAAGCTTCCATTTTTTCTGCAGGATTGGGTCGTAAAGAAACCGATCAGCAAGTGGTTTTTGCGTCGGTCCAGTCGATGGTCAACAGTCTTGACCAGTTTGACGCAGAATTCTCCCTGCTGGTCATCGATGAATGTCACCGGGTGCCGGACGATGAAAACAGTGCCTATCAGCGGGTGATCAAACACTTGCAGTCAATCAACACAGGGATCAAGATTCTGGGGCTGACCGCAACGCCCTATCGTCTGGGCATGGGCTGGATTTACAAATATCACACCCGGGGTCAGGTTCGTACCGAGCAGGAGCGATTTTTCCGGGACTGCATCTTTGAACTGCCTATCCGTTACCTGCTGGACGAAGGGTTCCTGACAGAACCCAAAATCATGGATATGGCCGTGATCGGCTATGACTTCTCCGGCCTGAAACCGGCCAGTAACGGCCATTACCGGGAATCGGATCTGGATGCTGTGATTGCGAAATCTTCCCGGGCAACCCCGATGATTATTGAACAGGTGATTGATTACGCCAAAGACCGGAAAGGCGTGATGATCTTCGCCTCGACGGTCAACCATGCCAAAGAAATCATGGGTTATCTGGCCGAAGAAAACGCGGCACTGGTTGTCGGAGACACGCCGCTGGAAGAACGGGATCGCATCATCAATGCATTTAAAAATCAGCAAATTCAGTATCTGGTCAATGTGTCGGTTCTCACCACGGGGTTTGATGCACCGCATGTCGATTTGATTGCTATTCTTCGTCCGACGGAATCAATCAGTCTGTATCAGCAAATTGTGGGCCGCGGTCTGCGCCTTGCTGAAGGCAAAACAGATTGCCTGGTTCTGGAGTATGCCGGGAACTGCTACGACCTGTATCAACCGGAAGTCGGCGATCCCAAACCGGACAGCAGCAGCGAAGTGATCATGGTGCCCTGCCCGGCCTGCGGCTTCAAAAACAGCTTCTGGGGCAAACTCGACCCGGCTGGCTTTTTGATTGAACACTATGGCCGTCGCTGTCAGGGTTACTTTGAGGACGATGACGGCGAACGGGAGGAATGCGGCTACCGCTTTCGGGCCAAGTTCTGTGAAGAATGCGGTGCAGACAACGACATTGCAGCGCGACGCTGCCATCAGTGCGATGCTGTCATGGTCGATCCGGATAAAAAGCTCAGAGATGCTTTAAAGCTGAAAGACGCCATGATCATGAAATGCACGGAGATGAAGCTGGAAGCCGGGAAAAACCAGTATGGCAAGCCTCAGTTGAAAGTGACCTATTTCAGTGAAGACGATGGTCATATCAGTGAAACCTGGCAACTGACGAACAAAACCCAGAAAACCGAATTCCTGAAGAAGTTCATCAATCCGCATCTGGTTGACCGCCATCGTCCGTTTACTGAGACGGCCCCAACCAAGGTTGCCGGCAATGAACACCGGCTGCGTCCGCCGGAAATCATTATTGCCCGTAAAAGCGGTCGCTTCTGGGCCATAAGGGATAAGTTGTTTGATCTTGACCAGTATCAAAACATCAATGCAAACAAAGTGTCATCAATCAAGTGAATCGCCAGCATCAAGCTGGCGCAGACGCTGACTTAGTGGAATGCCCCATTGAAGAAACGTTCGAGTTTGTCGAAAGGAATCAGATCCGTTTTGTCATACAGATCAACATGATTTGCGCCAGGAATCACCAGCAGCTCTTTTGCCTCACCTGCCATTTCAAAAGCATCTTCACTGAAATATCGTGAGTGTGCATGTTCGCCAATCACGAACAGAATTGGACGCGGCGAGATCCACTGCAGGTGATTCAAAAGCGCGAAATTGATGAACGACGGCGCGCTGCTCATCGTAAACTGAGTGATTGAGTTGTGATGGTAGCCACGCGGACGTGAATAAAACGCACCAAATTCGCGGCCGATTTCATCGGTTTCACTGCCAATATCCATCGGTGCACCCCGCGGTGTCATCGCAGGGGCAGCACCGGTAAATTCTGCATAACGCTGTTCGGCAATCATATCCAGCCAGCCGTTTCGCTCTTCATCAGTCAGCGCATCATGAAAGCCTTTCGCATGGTAGCGGGAAATATCATACATACTGACGGTCACAACGGCTTTGATACGGCGGTCCACCTGAGCTGCACTCAAACCAAAGCTGCCACTGCCACAAATGCCAATCACACCAATTTTGTGGCGGTCAACAAACGGACGAGTCCCGATAAAATCGACGGCTGCACTGAAATCTTCCACAAACAGATCCGGAGAAGAGAGGTGGCGAACTTCACCGCCACTGTAACCATTAAACGACGGGTCAAAGGTCAGAACCGTAAAACCGCGCTGTGCCATTTCATTGGCGTAAACACCAGGCCCCTGCTCTTTCACGCCACCGTAAGGTGCCCCAACAATCAAAGCTGGCAAGGTTGCCAGATCGCTTACAGATTTTGGCCGATAAAGATCCGCTGAAATCGTCACGCCATAACGGTTTTTATAGGACACTGACTCGCGTGTCACCGCGTCACTTAACGTGAAAATATAATTATCGATCGCTGGCATAAGATGCGCCTGAATGAAGTGATTGAAGAAATTCAGGCAACAGAAATCCCAAAAGCCCGGTTTCAGACTTCCAAGTGAATACCTGATATTGATGAAAAATTAATACTGAGAATATCCAAGGCAGTCGCTCACGAATAATCCCGATAAACGCTTTAGTTCAGTGCGTTATATTCTTCGTCTGACACGGGTTCACACCATTCATTGCTGGCACCTTCCGCCGGAATTTCAATCGCGACATGCGCAAACCAACTGTCTTTCGCCGCGCCGTGCCAGTGTTTGGTGCCCGGTGCAATATGAACAACATCACCAGGATGAAGCGCACGGGCCGCTTTACCCGCTTCCTGGTACCAGCCACGGCCGCCCGTCACGAGCAATATCTGTCCTCCTAGATGATGAATATGCCAGAAGTTGCGACAGCCCGGCTCAAACGTGACGTTCGCTACGATCAGCCCCGGCTTATTCAGCAGAGCCAGATAGCTGGTGCCGGTAAAATAATCCGCGTAGGCAACGTTCTCTTCACCAAAATCAAAAATACCATGACCTTTAAATACGCCCGCTTTCAGCTCTTCCGGGATCAAATTTTTTATTTCATGACTCATCATCAGCTCCAATAATTCTCTTTTGTGGCATTTGCAATTCAAATGGGAAAACAGGCTGAATTCAGCACCGTATTCAGGACGTCGGCTGCATTTAAGGCAACGTAATCATGCGCTTATCGCTGGCTATTGACGCCTGACAAACTTGCCTGTGCAATCCAGCCAGTTTAGCTGTAGTGACCTGCTCTCACTCCTCCCAGTTCAGGACTTCACTTTGGAAAATGTCACCCAACCATGAAACAAATTTACGCCCGAAGTGCGAAATGTCGTTAGCCTATTCAACGCTAATTCTTGCCCATTTTTCCAATTCACTTTTTATCCGGGGAAATTAGGACAATGTACCGGACAGACTGACATCGCCAAGAAAAAACAATCAAGATACTGATAAATAAAGTATTTTTATTCGAACTCATTCAGATTTTCGCATTAATGACGGTGCACATATCAGCGGTCACGCAGACTGAAAGCAAAATCGTATCTTGCCTGATATTCTTTACATACACCGAGATAATGTTATAACGACAGCATCTTGCAGCAACGACATGACCGCTTGAGTCACATGTGGAGCCTCGATGGACCATTCAAATTCCATGGCAACAGCAACCCTGACCTTCGCCCGGCAAATCGAGCAATGGACCCGGAATACCAATCAGTTTGATACGGCTATTCCGGGTGTTCGTCTGAGTCACTGGAAAACACCGACTCCACCAACAAGCTATACGCACAAATCCAGTATTTGCCTGATTGCACAGGGTAAAAAGCGGGTGATACTCGGTGAGGACAGCTTTGTTTATGATGCGAACCACTTCCTGATTTCCTCAGTCGATCTCCCGATCATCGCCAACATCATGGAAGCCAGTCCGGACACGCCTTATCTTGGCCTGGTGATGGAACTCGACCTTCAAGAGATCTCACAACTGATCGTCGACAGTGAATTGTCATTTAACCCAGGCAAAGAAGCGCACAAAGGGATTGCTGTCGGTGAACTGTCCAAGCCTCTGCTGGATGCTTTTGTTCGTTTGTTGGCACTGCTCGATGAACCGGCAAGCATCAAAATTCTCGCCCCGGTGATCAAACGAGAAATCTTCTATCGCTTACTGACTTCCGAACAAGGCGGACGTTTGAATCAAATCGTCACCGCAGGCAGTCACAGTCATCAGATTTCAAAAGCCATCGACTGGCTGAAAAACAACTTTGTGAAACCACTGAGCGTAAGTGAACTGGCCTCATACACCGGGATGAGTAAATCAGCGTTTTACACTCACTTTCGTGCCATGACGTCCATGACGCCGCTGCAATTTCAAAAGAAACTGCGTTTAAGTGAAGCGCGTCGATTGATGCTGACTGAAAATCTCGACGCCATGGCGACAACCTTCCGCGTTGGATACGAAAGTCCATCCCAATTCAGCCGTGAATACAGCCGCCTGTTCGGTGCACCGCCTTCAAAAGACATTAAGGCGCTGCGTGAGGCAGATATCTCCTGAAGTGAGCCTGTCGGGCAATGCGATGGGCTGATTGTTCTTCAGGTACCCTCACGCTGACTGCCGCATACCCGCAACACGTTCATACGATTCATGAGTTTTTTTCATAAACTCATTATGTTTAAGCCGATTATTCAATGAATCGTTCTTTGCTAATCTCTTCCTTACCTTCCCGTTTGAACAACTTTTATGTGGACGCTATGAACAGCACAGTTTCTCTTTCAGAAAGTCCCTCGGTGGCCTCTGGCATTCTTTTCATGTTGATTCTCGGGGCATTCATGGCGTTTACCTCATTGTCTACAGACATTTATCTTCCGGCCATGCCAACAATGGCAACGGAATTACAGGGCGATGCAGAACCCACCGTCACGGGCTTTCTGATTGGCTTTGCGATTGCTCAGCTTGTCTGGGGGCCAATCAGCGATCACATCGGGCGCCGTATTCCGCTCTTTATCGGGATGGTGTTATTTGTGATTAGCTCAGTCGGCTACGCGCTGTCCCAAAGCATTGAGCAGATCGTTTTCTGACGCGTCTTTCAGGCGCTCAGTGCGTGTACCGGGCCGATGCTTGCCCGCGCGATGATTCGTGATCTATTCACCAGCAGTAAAGCAGCGCACATGCTGTCGACTTTGGTGATTATCATGGCAGTCGCACCCATCATCGGGCCGCTGCTCGGTGGTCAGATGATCAAATTCAGCACCTGGCACGCCATCTTCTGGCTGCTTGCTGTGATTGGAACCCTGATGTTTTTCTCGCTGTTCCTGCTGCCGGAAACCCTCAGTCACGACAAGCGAGCGAAGGCCTCACTCGGCTCAGCCTTTGGCAACTATGTTGAGTTATTCAAAAATCGACCCTTTATGTGCTACACCCTGAGCCTGACCTTTTACTATATGGCAGCGTACGCGTTTGTTACCGGCTCTCCATTTGTTTACATCGATTATTACGGCGTCGAACATCAACACTACGGCTGGCTGTTCGCGGTGAATATTCTCGGTTTGATGGGGTTGAGCTTTGTAAACCGTCGTCTGGTGCACCGTTTTCGCCTTGAGAGCTTGCTCAAAGCGACCACACTGGTTGCCACTCTGAGTATTGCGGTCATGGTGGTCACAGTGAAAGCGGAGATGGGCGGGATCTGGATGATCGTCGTGCCGATATTTGTCTTCTTTTCCATGAACGGCATCATTGCCGCTTCATCAACGGCTGCGGCTCTGGATGAAGTCGAGAGCCATGCAGGCTCAGCATCAGCCGTGATCGGCGCGCTGCAATACGGCAGCGGCATCATTTTCACTCTGTTACTGGCCCATTTTCGGGACGGGACGCCGTGGACCATGACCTGGATTATCGCGCTGTTTACTGCAATCAGCGCCCTGCTGCTCTGGACCAAACGCTCCCGCAACCGGGCATGACATCCTCCACTTGGCCGAGACACACCTCGCGCGCGGCCAAGGATGCTCGCGTTTTTTCCACCAGCAGATAGCGTGAACTAAATCAGCGAGCAATCTGAGCCAGAACCGGGGGTAAACATCAATTCTGACATCCGATTCATTGCGTTCATCATTCCCGCGGGTAGCGAAGTGCCTCAACCAGCAGCTTAAAGGCCGGAGATGAAAGCTGACGATTGGCGTAGTAAAGGTAATAGCCGTCAAAGGGTGCGCACCAGTCATCCAGCACACGTTCCAGTCGGCCGCTGTCGAGATGAGTTTGCACGAGATCTTCCGGTATGTAGGTCACCCCAAGGCCAGCCAACGACGCTTCGAGACGCCCCTGTGAGCTGGTCATGACCATCTGGCCTTTGACGTTCACATTGATGACTTTACTGCCTTTCTCGAATTCCCACGCATACACCCCGCCGTAGGTTGGCAAACGAATGTTGATACAGTTGTGATTGACCAGTTCGCCCGGCGTTTGCGGTTTACCGGGCTTTTTACAGTATTCCGGCGTAGCAACCACCGCCATTCGCAATTGCGGAGAAATGGGAACTGCGATCATGTCCTGATCCAGACTTTCCCCTAAACGAATGCCCGCATCAAAGCGTTCAGACACAATATCGACCAGACCATAATTGACGCTGATTTCAACGTTGATTTCCGGATATTCGAGCAGCAGTTCGCGAACTTTAGGCCATAAAATGGTATTCACTGCGTGCTCAGCAGCCGTGATGCGAATGGTTCCTGCGGGACGCAGCTTAAACTCGTTGATCAGCTCCAGCTCCTGATCAATTTCAGAAAGCTTTGGCGCAATGGCGTTCATCAACCGTTCACCCGCTTCGATTGACGATACACTTCGCGTCGTGCGATTGAGTAACCGGACATCCAGCCGCTGCTCTAAACCCCGAACGGCGTGACTTAACGCGGACTGAGACACACCCAGCAGCACGGCCGCCTTTGTCAAACTACCTTCACGAGCGACGGTCACAAACGCCAGCAGATCGTTATCGTTTTTATTCATATTGGTAATGGACTTGATGAAATTGAGAGCGCGATAAAGGAATTCCCCAACCATTCTAACGAAGCATTCCGTCCCCATAATCATAGAAAGCCAAACACCCTTATGAAATGAATTCATCAATCGCCGTAAAACATCAAGCACCGTAAATACTGTGATGCCGCCTTAGTTGAACCGGGTCATCAGCTCACAAAGGAAACGGAATCAAAAAAGCCGCACGAGAGTGCGGCTTTGAATCACAAACAGATATTCATATATTTTAGAAAGTGTATTGCGCCGACAGTCGGAAAGAACGCCCTGGTTGATAGACCTGATTCCATGCAATGCGATAGTTTTCATCAAACGCATTCGCGACGGTGAAATCGACTTTCAGGCCATCCAGACTCGACATCGGCTCCCAGCTCGCATAGAAATCCGCCGTTTGATAACCCTGATAAGTCTCACCTTCTTTCACACGGTCCTGATCGCTGACAAACATCACCCGTGTACCAACGTTGGTATCAATTTGCCAGAAACCATATTCAAGCTGAGCGACCCATTTGTCAGCCGGGACATTCTCCAGCCATGAGCCATCTGCTTTATCTTTACCGCGTGTCTGGCCATAAGACAGACCCGCCGTCAGATTTTCAATCTGATAAACCGCCGACAGTTCATAACCTTCCAGTTCTGCACGATCCACGTTGACAGAACGGCTCGTTCCGGCACAACCAATCCCTGAGCCACTTCCCATGATGCAACCCATCATTGCCTGATTACCGGGTACGTCAACTTCCAGATTGATGAAATCTTTCACCTCATTGCGGAAAACCGCAGCTGTCAGGCTCAGCTTGTCTTCAGCCAGCAGGTTTTCGAAATCAAATTGACCTTTCAACTCAATATTCTTCGCTTTCTCGGGTTTCAAATCCGAGTTTGGAATGAAGGTGTTCGTAACCGGCCCAATCCCCGGAATGCTGAACATCGTAAAGTGAGTGCCGTCGGTAAAGAGTTCTGTGGTGCTCGGTGCACGGAATGCCTCATCATATCGCAAAGACCACTGCATCCAGGAAGCGGCCTGCCAGCTGATACCGGCAGAAGGTGACAGCGCGGATTCGTCGTTGTCCTGATAACCATCCGCTTCAGAGGTAAAGGTGTCGTAACGTAAGCCGGCATCCAGGCCAATGCTGTTCGTCAGTGCATAATTCACATAAGCGAAAGCACCCAGTGTTGTGGTTTCAGCACCGTCCGGGGGTGTCGGACGTCCTTGCTCTCCTTCGCCTCGTTTGGCATTCAGTTTATCCTGATAGCCGTCAAGCCCGGTATAAAGCTGAACATCCCCTGCCTTCGACAGGTTCGTCACTTTAAAGCCGAGCGTGGTGATCTTACTCAGATCTTTCCCGTTCCCCGTGGTGGCGGTTTCAGAGATCTCGGACAGATTATGGTAAACACTGACGTCCAGATTGATCAGCTCGCTCGACGGGTTCAGGTTGTAACTCAGGGTGATATTCTGATCCTTCGTATCACGATCAATCAGTGTGTCAGCCGCAGCAGGATCGGTCGAGCCCACAACCGGCGGGTGTCCGTCTCGATCAGAATAGCGCAGACTGAGACCAAGGCGATTGGCTGCATTTGCCTGCCAGTTCAGTTTCGCCAGACCTGTCGTATCTTTCGACTCAGTCCCGTACAGTTTGTGACCGTTACCCTGCTCCATTGCACCCGTGTCACGTGTGCTTCCGGCCAGCAGCCAATTGATGCGGTCAGACTGACTGGCAATCGCAGCAGCGTTTGTCCAGACATCCCCATTGTCCTGATAACCGGTTTTAATTCGGCCACCCAGCCCCTGACCATCAACAATATCCGCAGCATTGATCGTATTTTGAATCACCACGCCGCCAATTGCGCCGGAGCCATACAGGGAACTGATCGGGCCCTTAATCACTTTCACTTCACTGAGCAAAGAAGGATCCAGGAAATAAGATGGTCTGTGGTCAAAGCTGAAGTTCTGGCGGTTGCCATCAACGACCTGCAGGATTTTATTATCCTGTAAGCCACGAATGTTCACCGACTGATTTCCCGGTACATTGCCGCCGACCACAGAAACATTGGGTTCAAATTTCAGTGCATCTGCGACTGAAGTCGGCTGGATTTCAGCCAGCTTTTTCTGATCAACCACGTCAATCGAACGTGTTTTCTCTTGTTGTGTGGCTTCCAGCCGCGATGCGGTCACAACAATCATTTCATCAGCCGCCGACGTTTTTTCCTGAGCATGCAATGTAGGTGAAAGTGCCAGCAAAACAGCGCTGGCAATCAGTGACAACTTTTTATGATTCATATTCCCTGCTATCAATTCTTTTATCAGTGAGATGATTTTCTGGAACGGATTATACAAAAGCAAATGATAATTACTATCAATATCATTGTTATCCGGATCACAGATTCAACCGGAAATAAGATCTATTCGCATTTATTGATCTCTTTCAACAAGGAGGGTCTTGAGGGGCCTACCGTACAGATCGCTGAACGATTGCTGGCTTTTTAACACCTCAGAAAGCGCTTGAAAGAAATATGCTTGTCAGTTTGATGGATGGGTGCTAGTATCCGCGCTCGATTTGACGGTATTCAGTAAGGTCGCATTACGGAATACCTTTTCATTCACTCAATTAAGAGTAAATATCATGAAATTTGAAGCACAAGTACGTTCTGACCTGGGTAAAGGTGCGAGCCGCCGCCTGCGTCACGCTAACAAGTTCCCTGCAATCATCTACGGTGGCGAAGAAGCGCCAGTTTCTATCGAACTGAACCACGATGACGTGATCAACCAAATGGACAAAGCTGCGTTCTACGAAGCAATCACTCTGGTTATCGACGGTAAAGAAGTGAACGTTAAGCCACAAGACATCCAGCGTCACCCATTCAAGCCAAAAGTTCAGCACATGGACTTCATCCGCATCTAATTGCGGTCTGGCTGAAAACGCTGAAGAAAAAGCGCCTCTCAAGGCGCTTTTTTTGTATCTCGGAACCTGAAACAGCCATCAGAACAAGCTTTGTTGCGGATTGTCAGCTTCCTGGGCAACTCCCGCTTCCAGTTCCCGCTTCCATCTGAGCAATCGCTGATACCGCTGCTTACACAGTTTAATGACATGGCGTTTCTGGTCATTATTCATTTCCTGCCAGTGGAATCGCTCTTCCCGGCTTCGCAGACACCCTTTGCAGTATCCCCGATTATTGGCCTGGCAAACACCAATACACGGACTGGGGATCGTAAAGAAATCTAACTGCTCCATTCTCAGCCCCCAATCTTTGATTCTGATCAATAAATATACACTGAGATAGTAACGAGTTCATGGTTTGAATACCAGTACGCTTTCCCACCGATCTGTCGCTGATTCAGCCTTTGAGCACAGCGTTTCATCAGTGAGCCACTTCACAGTCATTACAAATAATTAACAAAATCACGAACAGCCCATCATACGTAATCACCGCATCAGTTGACTGGCCTGACATACTTTTCTTCTTTGAAAAACAGATCCTTATCGGTGCGATACCGATGATATTCGTAAAAGTACTTAATACCTTAGTCTTACAAATCCTGTCGGGGCATCTTTAACCCTCCGTGTTATTGCGCTTGTTCACGCCTATCCTTTGTTTAATGCTTTGAATGCATAGGGTTTATCCCGCTATCACAATAAAAATGAGGACGTGAAACATGAGTCTGGTAAAACGCACTGTACGCAACGCGCTGGTTGCCGCCGGCACTGTTGCGGTTTTACTTTCCAGTACCGCCGCTTATTCCGCAGAAAAAGTCTATCGCCTGAAACTGGCTGAAACCTGGGGTGCAAACTTCCCGATTTTCGGGGATACCACCAAAGCGATGGCGGCAATGGCTGAGAAAATGTCCAATGGCCGCCTGCAGATCCGGATTGATTCCGCGAACAAACACAAAGCGCCGTTCGGTGTGTTTGATATGGTCAAAGCCGGTCAGTATGACATCGGCCACTCCGCTTCTTATTACTGGAAAGGCAAAGTACCGAACACCCTTTATTTCTCCACGATGCCATTCGGTATGGTTGCCGCTGAACAGTACGCCTGGTTCTACCACGGCGGTGGTATGGAACTGATGGAAAAGGTATACGGCCCGCACAATCTGCTGTCGTTCCCCGGCGGAAACACGGGCGTTCAGATGGGGGGATGGTTCCAGAAAGAAATCAAATCCGTTGATGACCTGAAAGGTCTGAAAATGCGTATTCCTGGTTTTGCGGGTGAAGTTCTGGCCAAACTGGGAGCCAGCCCGACCAATATCGCCCCCGGTGAGCTCTATACAGCACTGGAGCGTCGTACCATTGATGCGCTGGAGTGGGTCGGCCCGGGTCTGGACCTGCGAATGGGTTTTCACAAAATCGCCCCTTATTACTACACCGGCTGGCATGAACCGGCCACTGAGCTGCAATTCTTAGTCAACAAACGCTCTTGGGAGCGCCTGCCAGAAGATCTTCAGGAAATTCTGCGCGTTGCGATGCGCCTGTCTGCCTACGATATGTATATTCTGAACACCCATGCCAGTGCAGAAAACTGGTCAACCATGAAAAAAGAATATCCGAATATCAAGGTGATGCACTTCCCGGATGATGTCATGGCGGCAATCCGCAAAGCCAATGACGAGCTGCTGGCTGAGCAGGCAGCAAAAGATCCGCTGGCGAAAGAAATCCTGGAATCACAAGCGGCTTATCTGAAGAAAGCCCGTGAATGGACCCTGATTGCCGATAAAGCTTACCTCGACAGTCAGGCTCAACAGGAATAATACGAGTCGATGCGCCGGAAGTTCCGGCGCATTTGTCTTTTTCAGATATGTTGCCTCGCAACGGAGTCCTTATGCGAAGCCTGTTAGCCTTTGAGAAAATCATCAACCGGTTTTCCGATCTGCTTGGCTGGATTGCCAGCACCTTATTTATCATTCTGATGTTCAACGTCTTTTATGATGTGATCATGCGTTATGTCTTTAATTCCGTTTCTATCGCAATGCAGGAAATGGAATGGCATTTATTCTCCGCGGTTTTCTTGCTGGGTGTTCCCTTTGCACTCAAAGCCGGCGGACACGTGCGTGTGGATGTGTTCTACGAGCGCTTCAGTCCGAAAACCTGCGCCATCATCGATTTGCTGGGCTCTGTTTTCTTTCTGCTGCCTTTTTGTCTGATGGTGTTCTGGTACGGCATTGATTTTGCCAAAGAGTCCTATGCGCTCGGTGAATCCAGTGGCGACCCGGGCGGCCTGCCCTTCCGATGGCTGATTAAAAGCATGATTCCCATTTCTTTCCTGTTCATGGCGATCTCGGGGATCGGGATGATCCTCCACAACATCAACCGCCTGGTTAACCCAAGCCTGTCCCACGCAAAATAAGGAGTGTTCCGTGGTTGGTATTATTATGTTCGTCGTCGCCCTGTTTGCACTTCTGCTGGGCTTTCCTGTGGCATTTACTTTTGGCGGGATTGCCCTGCTGTTCGGGATCTGGGCTGAAGGTCCTGAAATCTTTGCCTTCATGCCTTTTCGGATCATGAGTATCATGCAAAACACGGTCTTAATGGCCGTACCGCTTTTTGTGTTCATGGGCCTTGTTTTGCAGAAAACCCGCCTTGCCGAACAATTGCTGGAATCCATGGGGAAACTCTTTGGCAGCGTGCGCGGTGGACTGGCGATTTCCACGGTACTGGTTGGCTCCTTGCTGGCAGCCTCAACCGGGGTTGTCGGCGCTTCTGTCGTTGCCATGGGTCTGATTTCTCTGCCGGTCATGATGAAATATCAGTACAGCAAAGGACTGGCAACCGGAACCATCTGTGCTTCAGGGACACTGGGACAAATCATTCCGCCATCGATTGTGCTGATCCTGTTAGGCGATGTGCTGGGTATTCCGGTCGGTGATCTGTTTCAGTCAGCGATCTGGCCCGGGATTGCGCTGGTCTTGGCGTATATTGTTTACATCGTGATATACAGCTGGCTGAATCCGGAAGCTGCACGTCCGATGGACAGAGATCCCAACCAATCCCGCCAGCAGGAAATCTTCATTGCCCTGAAAGCGGTACTGCCACCGCTGGCGCTCATTATCGTGGTGCTGGGCTCCATCTTTGCAGGTATTGCAACCCCGACTGAATCTGCAGCGCTGGGTGGCATAGGTGCAGTCGTTCTTTCCGTCCTTTATCGCCAGTTTTCCTGGCGCATGCTGTACGACAGCGCATTCGAAACCGTTAAAGTCACCGCCATGGTCTTTGGTATCTTGCTGGGCGCGACCGCCTTCTCCATGGCCTTTACCTATACCGGCGGGGATTATCTGGTCGAAGAATGGATGATGGCTTTGCCGGGTGAGCAATGGAGCTTCCTGATCCTCACCATGCTGATCATTCTGATTCTGGGCTTCTTTATCGATTTTGTTGAAATCTGTTTTATCGTCGTGCCGATTCTGGCACCCATCGCCGATACCATGGGCATCAACATGCTCTGGTTCGCGATTCTGGTTGCGATGAACCTGCAAACATCGTTCCTGACGCCGCCATTTGGTTTCAGTCTGTTCTATCTGAAAGGCGTGGCACCTGAAGGCATATCGACCCGGGACATCTACAAAGGCGTATTGCCCTTTATTTCAATTCAGATCCTGATTTTAGCGACAGTGTTGCTCTTCCCGGGCTTCTACGGCCTGTAACCATCCATGAAAACAGACAAATATAGAGCTGGCTGGCACTTTTCTCACAAAGTGCCACCTTTTTTCTTTGTTCCTGTATACAAATTGTTAACATTCAGGGCATCCCGAAAACCGCTGACCAAGCAGGTGCTGGTAACCATGCCACTGAAAGTGAAGCTGATTCTTCTCACGCTCCTCCCCTTACTGCTGATCAGTGCTGCCATCAGCTGGATCGCGATTCATCAGGCACAATCTCTTGGTCAGAAAGAAATCGCGACGTTTCGGGCAAACCTGATTGCCGCAAAAGAGCAGGCTCTGAAAGATACGGTGGATCTGGCACTCGACAGCATCCACCATCTCTATCACAACGCCGGACCCGATGATGAAAAAGCCAAGACCGAAGTCAAACGGATACTGAACGATCTCCGCTACGGCGACGATGGCTACTTTTTCGTCTACCACGAAAACGGAACCAATCTGGCGCACCCGGTTCTGCCTGAACTGGTCGGCAAAAACCTGTTGGATCTGCAGGATAAGAATGGGGATTACCTGATTCGGGCACTGATCAACACTGCCAAATCAGGCGGAGGTTTTCATCAGTACCTGTGGCATAAACCATCAAGCGATCAGGTTGTCACTAAACTCAGCTATGCTGCCTGGCTGCCTAAATGGCACTGGATGGTGGGCACAGGGCTCTACATTGAAGATGTTGCCCACCAGATGACACGGGTTGAACAAAGCGTACAAGCCAATATCCGGACGACGTTCATTTCCGTGATCGTGCTGGTTGCCATCACGACTTTACTCATTCTGATCACAACCCTTGCGATTAACCTGCATGAACACCGGCTGGCCGACAGTCGGCTGAAAGAGCTGGCTCATAAAACCGTGATGTTTCAGGAAGAGGAAAAAAAGCACGTTGCCCGGGAACTGCATGACGGCGTCAATCAGCTGCTGGTATCAGGAAAGTGCCACCTTGAGTTACTGAAAGACAAAATGACTCAGTCTGATGTTGAGCAGGCATTGAGTCACCGGGCTTTAAGTGAAAACGCTATTTTGCAGGCAATTTCCGAATTAAGACGAATTTCACACAATTTACGGCCCAGTTCATTGGATGATATTGGGCTGGCCGCTGCACTGGAGCATCTGCTGAATGACTTTTCTGCATCGACTGACATTCAGGTCAGTCACGCTCTGGAGCTCGGGTCACTGACATTACCCACAGATGTGATGACAACGCTGTATCGTGTGGCACAGGAATCTCTGGTGAATATCAGTAAGCATGCCCGCTCAGACCGGATTGAGATGACATTATCCGTAATTCAGAAAAACCTGCAGTTTATCATCCGGGATCATGGTGTGGGTTTTCATGTTCAACAAGCCATGAATGGCAAGGGCATTGGCCTTCGTAATATGCGGGAGCGACTGGAATTTCTGGGCGGTGAACTGGATATCAGCAGTGAACCCGGTGAAGGCACGGAAATTCTGGTCAACCTTCCGCTTCAGGGAATAGAAAGTTATGGCAAAGATCCAGGTGTTACTGGTTGATGATCACCAGGTGGTCATGGAAGGCTTTAAAGCCAGGCTGGACAACGAAACCAACATTGAAGTCGTGGCAACCGCTGCAAACGGCGCCGAAGCGCTGAAACAGGCTGCCCGGCACCGGCCTGATGTCGTTCTGATGGATATCAGCATGCCGGAAATGAACGGTATTGAAGCGACCCGTTTCTTCCGGCGCGATTATCCGGACATCAAAGTGCTGATCCTGACCATGCACGATAACCGGGAGTATATTCTTCAGGTGATGCAGGCCGGGGCCAGCGGTTACATTCTCAAAGAAGTCTCCGCGGAAGAAATGGTCCAGGCAATTGAAGCCGTTCATCAGGGAGGCAGTTATTTTTGTCGTCTGGTGGCTGAGACGTTGTTTTCTGCGCCCATCGAACAGTCAGCGCCTGCCGCAATGGCAGTCACAGCGCTCAGCCGCCGGGAAGAAACCATTCTCAGGCTGGTTGCTTTAGGTAAAAGCAGTAAGAAGATCGCTCAGGAACTGGGGATCAGTACCCGTACGGTAGAAACCCATCGCCAGAATATCAAACATAAACTCAACATGAGTTCTACCGCTGAACTGACTGCGTATGCGGTCAAAGAAAATCTGATTTAGAACAGCCCCAGCTGCGGGGCAATGATGTCATCAAAATGCCGGCCGATAAAAGGCAGAATCCCGTCCGCGATTGGTTTGAGCTGTTTCTCAATGTAATGGTCATAATCAATGGGACTTTGTCTGGCTTCCACGGGTTCAGGACCATGCGTTGTGATCACATATTCAATCCATCCGCCGGTTTGATACTGAAGCGGTCGGCCCAGTTGCTGATTTACTTCATCGGCCCGGCGTGCAGCACGCACATGAGGCGGGACATTTTTTTGATACTCAGATAAGTGACGTCGTAACCTTTTACGGTAAATCAGCTTGTCATCAAACAGTCCCTGCCCGGCCTGCTCAACATACTGGCGTACATATTCTTCGACATCTTCCTGGTGAAAAACCTTACGGTACAGCGTCTGCTGAAATTCCTGCGCCAGCGGCGTCCAGTCGGTGCGAACCGTTTCCAGTCCCTTAAATACCATTTCTTCCACACCATCCCGGATCACAAGACCGGCATACCGTTTTTTGCTGCCGGTTTCCTGTCCCCGGATCGTTGGCATCAGAAATTTGTGGTAATGCGTTTCATATTCCAGTTCCAGCGCTGATTCCAGGTGATAGGTCTCTTTGAGATACGCGGTCCACCATTGATTCATCTCCGTCACCAGCCTGTGACCAATCGCATCCGCTTCTTCACCACTGTGTGCTTTCTTCAGCGACACAAAGGTTGAGTCCGTATCTCCATAAATCACCTCAAACCCTTGTTCCTCGATGCGCTCACGGGTCATTTTCATGATCTCATGACCCCGCATGGTGATTGAAGAAGCCAGACGATGATCGAAAAATCGGCAACCGGAAGAACCCAGCACGCCATAGAAGGAATTCATGATGATTTTGATGGCCTGAGAAAATGCTTTTTCACCGTCACGTTTCGCCTGATCCCGGGCCGCCCAGAGTGCTTCAATCATCTCCGGCAGGAAATGTTTCTCACGATGGAAACGACCGCCCCGGAAACCGGCAATCGCCTGATCATCCGCCTTGCCTTCTTCCAGCAGCAAGCCTTCAACCAGCCCCATCGGATCGATCCGGAAGGTACGGATAATGGAGGGATACAGCGATTTAAAGTCCAGCACCAGTACGGAATCATACAGGCCCGGTTTGGAATCCATCACATAGCCGCCAGGGCTCGCAATCCAGTTTTCACTTTCCAGATTCGGCGCCACATACCCGGCACGATGCAGTTGAGGCAGATACAAATTGGTAAACGCTGCAACAGAGCCTCCGACTCTGTCGAGCTCCACCCCGGTCAGACGGCTTCGTTCTATCGCAAACGCCAGCAAATGGGTTTTCTCAAATATCCGGGTGACCAGTTTGCAGTCCTGCAAGTTGTAACGGGCCAGTGAAACTTTGTCTTCACGGAACATCTGATTGATTTCAGCCATTCTGTCGTACACATTATGAATGGCTTTCCCTTCACCCAGCAGCTCCTGAGACACAGATTCCAGCGACCAGGAACGGAAGTTATACGTTGCGGTCTTCAGGGTATCAATGCCATCCATCACAACCCGGCCCGGAATCGAGATAAAGCCTGAATTCGGATTCTGGCTGGACTGCCGCCAGTGCGGGGTCTGCTGACCGCGGCCGATACGAAACGGCAGTTTATGCCACTCAGCCCGCTTCATCAGCAGACGGAAGTCAAAATCAATCACACTCCAGCCGATGATCACATCCGGATCATACTGCGTAAACCAATCCTGAAGCGCAAGCAGTAAGGCCTTTTCATCACTGACCCACTGAATCCAAGCCAGCGCAGATTCATCCGGGCTCGCGGGCTGACCCACCATGATCACCCTGCTGTCCGAGTCACTGTGCAGACCGACGGAATACAAAATGCCTTTTTCGGAACACTCGATATCCAGCGACACCACTGAAAGCGAAGGCTGATGATCCGCCGCTTTGGCTTTCACCTGATGAAATTCCCGATACCCGTTTCTGGTGGTCATCTGCCCCGTAAAAGCAATTCCTCCCCGGATAAAGCGTTCCATTAAATAGCGATCGGCCAGACGAATATCATCTTCGTAGACCCGGATGCCTTCCGCAGCCAGCAAAGTTCCCACCTGCAAGCCGGCACTGATCGTCGGGGTATAGCAGGCCGACATGGTCTGATGCTGAAAATTCTGCATCTCCAGGGTTCGCCAGGTGACCATCACACTCTGTTGCGCCAGAACTTCCTGTGCCCGTGGCTGATCCGTGGCTGAAATGAAACAAACCGGTTTGTCCGCTTCCACAATCAGCTGACAAGGGCCCTGCTCTGTCTTTACCCAGAGTGTAATTTGCGTTTGTCCGCGGACATCTCTGCTTTGACGGGTCAGTACGAAACCTGCATCTTGCTGGCTCTGGCGGGTAAAACTTGAATTCATCTGCGTTCTGTCTGTTGGATCAGCCGATCTTACGTTCAATTTTCTGCCACTCTTCGGCCAGCCATAGACCAAAATGCTGCATCAAAAAGAGCGTCGCTTTTTTAGGGACCTGGGTGCGATTTGCCAGCATGGCTGCCCGCTCTGCATCCAGAGCTTTGTCCGGATAAACTTTCAGAAAGCAGGCCGTCGCGTCTTTCAATGACAGTGCCAGTGTTTTTTCCCGGTGCATGACCAGCGTGAACCCGGTCCACAGCATTTTCTTTCCGATATATTCACAGTAGTCAAGATAATGCGCCATCACGCGGGTTTTCGTAATTTTCTGCCGGTACTCAGTGAGTATGGGTTCGAGCGGACCATTGAAGGATTTTGCCGCATCCCAGCTGGGTTCAAAATCACCAAAACTGTCTGATAAATCCTGTCCACTGATACAGATGCAGCAGTGCCGGAGCCAGATGCCCCACTGAAATATCCCTTCCAGAGACAACACTTCACTGCGCAATGCCTGTCTGATATCAATTCGGGTCACGGCTTTATGCCGTCTGGCAATGTGCCAGCTCAGGCTGTGTAACCGGCTGCTTTCCTGCTCAGTCAGCGGCCGTTCGAGAACCAGTGTCAAATTCAAATCAGATTTGCCTGGAACAGCTTCCCGCCGGGCCACACTGCCCGACAGATACACACTGTGCAAAACGCCTTTAAACAGCACTTTGAGATGCTGGAGCATTTCATGAAGGCAAGGCTGAAACACCGGTTGAAACGGTTGACGATTATCAAGAATGGGAAGAAGAGAAGCCAAAAATCTGTTTCCTGAATCACAACTCAATCTGCCAGCATCATAGCATGAAAGTCGTTCAGGGATGGGGATATAGCGATTCAACCGCTGAAATCAGCAGCGCCTTCACGGTTCTGTCCGCAGATCAATCTTTCTCGCAGATAGCCTTTCCCCCATGGAGCTTGTTATACTGCGCGTTCCAATGAACTAAGATTGACCGATACATGAATAATTCAGAACTGATTTCATACGACGATGTCATCGAAGCCGCTTACGATATTTTTCTCGAAATGGCGCAAGACAGCCTCGAACCCGCCGATGTCCTGCTGTTTACAGCACAATTTGATGACCGTGGTGCAGCCGAAGTTGTCGAAACCGGCAGTGACTGGCCAGAACACGTCGGCTTCCCCGTTGAAGGCGAAGAATATGCTGAAGTACGCATCGGTCTGGTCAATGAAGCAAATGACGAACTGGATGACGTGTTCGCCCGTTTGCTCATCAGCCGCGACCCGGATCATAAGTTCTGCCACATTTTGTGGAAACGCGACTGAGTCCGAAACAAATCATACAAAAACGGCGCTGATTTCAGCGCCGTTTTTATTTCAGTCAGAGTCCGGGAATTCTCCGGACAGGCAGAGTTACACCAGAACCGGGGTTTCTTCCTGTGGGCTGCGCCTCACCCAAATGAGGCTGGCCACTGCAACCATCACCATTGCCACCATAATCGCACCCAGGCTGAACTGATCTTTTGCACTCAGCATGGATGCCACCAATGCTGCGATACCAGCGCCCAGGTTTTGCAAACCGCCGAGCACCGCTCCCGCCGTACCGGCATGGTACGGGAATGGCTCAACCGCAGCAGTCGTGGTTACCGGGAAAATCACACCCGAGCCAATAAAATACAGGAACGCACCGCCAATCAGAGAACTGACTGTCACCATACCTGCCAAACCCGGCAACAGAATGGTCAGAGCCCCGAAGCTCAGTGCGGCAAGTCCCAGATACAACACGCGTTGCTGACCCATACGGTTGACCAGCTGTGAAGACAGCCAGGAGCCAAGCATATATCCCGGCAAAGGCAGCACAAACAACCAGCTGACCGTGGTTGGATCTAATTTCAAAACGTTACCGAGTAAAACACCCGCTGCCGCTTCAAAGACCGCTAATCCTGCAAAGGTTGCAACCAGACAAAGCACATACCCCTGAAACTTGCGATTTCCAAGCACATATTTATAGCTGGTCGTCACACGCTCAACCCGACGCTTTTCCTTTGGTAGTGTCTCGGTGAACTGGCTCAGGACGATCAACGTCACCGCCGCTCCCAGAACCAGTAGGAACAGGTAACTGGCAGACCAGCCAAAAGATTCGGATAAATATCCGCCCAGCACCGGAGCAATCAGCGGGGAGAAAATAACCCCCATACTGACCAGACTGTTGACCCGGTGCAGTTCTGCCCCTTCATAACAGTCACGGGTCACGGTCCGGCACATCGCTCCGCCACAACCAGTGCCCATTCCCTGAATAAAACTTGCCAGCAGGAACACCTCAAAAGTCGGCGCAAAGAGCGCCATTAAAGTGCCTGCGATAAAAATGCTCATGCCTGCCAGCATCACTGGCTTGCGTCCGATCCGATCCGACAATGGCCCGTATACAAACTGAGATAAACCATAAGGAATCAGGTAAGCCGCCATGACAGCCTGCAAGAATGCCGGTTTCACCGTGAAGGCCGCTGCCATTTGAGGAATAGCCGGCACGTACATGGTTTGGGTCATTTGCCCGACCGCTGCCAGAATGATAATCAGGAACAGTATTTTTGCCACACCGGCAGAATAAGATTGCCCGTTCACAACCTCACTCCTTACATGAATTCGAAGAGATAATGATAAATACAGGTCATCATAAAACGGCTGGGCTGAAAGAAGATTGAGAGATGGATTCAGAAATCACCATCGTCCACGAGCGCCGTTATGACAACATTTCGAGCGGGATATTATAGGCAGCCCGGCAGAACGACAAGTAAATACTGAGTTTGTCAGCACGATAGTTTATTATGATTAGGATTAGAAAAAGTAATCCAAAACCAGTGGATTTCAGGATAAAAAAAGCGAGCTCAGAAGCTCGCTGTTCACAACGTGGTCATCATCAGAGTCAGTCAAAATGGAAACGGTGTTTACCGCGGCTTGCTTTGGCACGCAGGTAATTTTCATTCCCCTCTTTCAGGTGCGCTTTCGTTCCCACCACTTCAGTGATCGAAATACCTAAAGCTTCCAGATCCTGAATTTTTTTCGGGTTATTGGTGATCAGCCGAATCGATTCAACACCGAGCGCTTTCAGCATTTGTGCAGCTTCCGTGAAATCACGTAAGTCATCGCCAAAGCCCAGGTGATTATTCGCTTCATACGTATTCATGCCCTGACTCTGCAGCAGGTAGGCATCAATCTTGTTATACAGCCCGATACCACGCCCTTCCTGGCGAAGATATAGCAGAATACCGCCTTCTTCAGCCATGCGTTCAATGGTTTCATCTAACTGCTCACCGCAGTCACAACGGGAAGAATGAAAAACATCTCCGGTCAGACATTCTGAGTGCATTCTGACCAACGGTGTCGCGTTCTGTTTGTCCGCATTTCGAAAGACGAGAGCAACGTGCTCTTTACCGGAAGCAAGGCCTTCAAAAGAGAGAATATCGGCAGGGATATGGCTGTTTACACCGACTTTAAAGGGGACTCTGGCCCTTACATTTACCATCTTGTTCTATTACCTCTCACACAATCATGGTCTGGCGACGGATGATTGCTCAGTTATCTACCGACTCAGCTCATCACACAACTGACTTCAATGCGCTGCTGGTATGGATGTGTACTGATAATATCTAAAATTATGACACTAAAACAGCCATCACCCATGACTTCTGTCGTCAGTCAACGACAATCAGTTGTTATAACATAACAAAATCATCAAAGACAACCTCAATCTACGTTGATACAAGGACATCAATACCAGCCTGCCCTTGCCTGCCAGGTCAGCTGTTAACGATGAGGCGAATCCTGTATTTCCTGAGTCATACGAATCAGGGTATCGAGAATCCGCTCGCCATCAGCGCGCAGACCGTTGTGCTCATATTCATTGGTCATCCAGGCCCGGCTGTTCGGCATGTTTGCCAGAACCTGGCGACTGTAATCAAATTCTACATACATGTCTTCGACGTAAACCGCTGCGGCTAGCGGCACTTTGTTTGCGGCCAGTTGGCTCGCATCATATAAAGCAGGCCAGTCCGACTTCTCAGCAAGCATGTTGGCGGCTTCCTGCAGAGGCTTCAGGGTTTCCAGCTGCTCAAACATCCACGGATAAACCATTTCACCGGTAAAACAGAAATCCCGGCCAGACTGATAATGGCACTGCGGAAATTCACCCCGTACCCGATGCGCCGACCAGCGTGACGCTTCATGCTGGCAATAAATAGATTCATGGAGAATCGCATAGATCGGATTGGTCTGATAAGACTGCTCAGCCAGCATGGCATTGAGGAAATTGTAACTCAGCTCAGACTGCCCGTTTACATCAACAAAGGCATTTTCCAGCTGATAATACAAATCTAAATCACCGCCGCTGCGGCCCAAATGAATCCCAATCAGCTGAAACTGTTCAACCGTAAACCGCTGACCATTGGGCAGCCTGACCTCGTTCCCCAGCAAATGATCTGCAATCCGGTTACACAGCACCTGTGCATCAGGAAAACGTCGGAAAAACGCAGCGTTTTTATCCAACAGGCGACGATATGTTGCCCTGTAGACCACATCGGCATGACCTGAAACCGGTGGGATCCCCCCGGTCACATACGCCCTTGTCAGACTTTCAGGATAATAAGACAGATAATGCAGCGTACAAAAACCGCCAAAGCTCTGGCCTAACAGCGACCACTGCTTTACGCCCAAAGCTTCACGGATGGCTTCCGCATCGCGCACAATATTATCAGCACGAAAATGACTGAGGTATTCTGCCTGCTCCAGCGCCGTCAGATCCGACAATGTTTGTGCATGAACCGGCTGACTTTGCCCTGTACCACGCTGATCCAAAAGCAACACACGGTATGTTTTCAAGGCCCGTTTCAGCCACCCGCTCTCGGCATCCGGGCGCGGAGATGGAAAACCCGGCCCACCTTGCAGGTAAACCAGCCAGGGTAAATCTGAGTGCTGCTTATCTCGGGCAACCACTTCCCGGGCAAACACCTGAATGCGGGCACCATTGGGTTGCTGATAATTCAGCGGCACCTGAAAAAAATGCGGCTGACAGTACATATCGCCGATAAAGAAACCTTGTTGCATTGATCCTCCATGATTTGGGATGAGAGTAACGAGCGCACTGTATCAGATTTCACTAAATATTGTCATTTCAGACACATCTGGTGTGGTCATGCAGCGAGTTGACTTCATATCATGCTTTCAGAATGGGAGTTTACCGTTCGAATCTTTTGCAAAAAGATACGATGATAATGAGATCAGAAATTCAAACTATCTGTCCGCACTGCTATACGATGACTTTTCCATCATTATTGAATTTCCGCGTCGTAGATTCCGGCCGTATTGAAAAAGAAATGTCCTGCCTGCAACTTCAGCATACTGACCCATGCCCTTCTATTCGTGATTGAAGGACATGGGTCGTGTCATGCGTTCCCGGATGTGGCGCAGACTTACCTGACACTCGTGTGCCGGTTGAGGAGATCAGCAAAACACTCAAGAAATTCGCGACCAACCTGACGGCCTTGCTGATAATCCAGATCAAGGTCCTGACGGCTGCTGAGCAATGCTTTACTTTGCAGGTTTTTTTCCGGAGCCAGCTGAATCACCTTTAACGATTCCGGCGGATGAATCAGAAATTCATTGTCGGCTTTATAGCTCTGATAATACTTATTGAGCATATCGAGCACTTCCGAACGTTTACCGGTCAGTGACAGGAAACGCTCCACGTTCAGTCCGCTCAGCCACTTGCGGTAACCATTCACCGCTTTCTTATCCTCAGAAAGCTCCTGATTCAGCGCATCAGCGGCCTGAATCCCCGCCTGCTCTTTGTCCCGCCAAATGCTTTTCCAGAGCTCAAAGTGGTCCGTGAAATCCTGACGTATCGCCTTCACTTTATCCAGAGACTCATTCAGGCTGAAACGCTCTATATATTCCGGCAGTGCCTGTTCAATCCGTTCTCGCCAGTCATCAAATACCCCGGGTGTTTGCTGCGGCAGTTGCAATGGCTCAGTGCGGATGACAATCACCAGTTCCGCGCCCCGTTTCCATGCTTCCTGCACAGGCACTGCAGCACTGACTCCGCCATCAACCCACTCCAGATCGTGTAAGTTCACCGGCAAGTTATACAGTAAGGGAATCGCACAGGTCGCCCGCAGCACATCGCGCCAGTTCTCTTGGTACATTGGCAGGTAAATATCCTGCAAGGTATCTTTGCGAGTCGCGCAGGCCAGCGCCTGGCGATAAGTTAACACCCGACGGGCAGTCGCAATGTCGAGGGGCGTATGTCCGTCCTGTTCAATTTGACTGAAAGCCCAGTCCAGATTCATCGGTTTTTGCTGGCTGAGATACTGATAAAGATTAAAAAACTCATTCTGAGTCGTCAGATTTGTGATGAAGTCATGGCCAAACTTATGCTGACGGCTGATATATGACGAAAGGTTTAAAGCACCGGCAGAGGTGCCAATATAAAGTTCAAACGGGTCAAAACCCGCTTCGAGAAATGCATCAAAGACGCCTGCTGTAAAAATACCCCGTTGACCGCCGCCCTGAACAACGACAGCAATTTTTCGCTTCTTTACGCCTGTTAACTGTGCGGCAAAAGTTTCAACCAGGTTGAGATCTAAGTCTCCGAGGCTAAAAGGCAAGTGATTCATATGTCTTACTCACTCTGCAAAAACATAAACTCCCCTCTATTCTCTTATTTAAGCGCAAAGCTCGGCAGTAAGAGTCAAAAAATAGACAGAGTGATGATATCGATTAATGCGTGATTGCCGTCAATCCGAATCCGAAAAGGACTATCATAATGATGAATGCGACGGCTAAAGCAATTTTAAATTCAGGGGTTAGATGATTCATATAAACTCCAAATTTACTGCCGCTACGGAGGCCACATTTCGCCACCCTAACGGCAACTGTTTTAAAAATTGTAGCCTCGCCTTGAACCTTTGACCATTTAGAAAACATGGTTTTAGGGTGATAATCACAATTCTCCCAACTGGCATAAGGATGAATCAATGTATTTATATAACAAATACTTACTACCTTTAATTGTCATTTTCAGCCAGCTTTATCTCCCAGCGGCTCAAGCCAATACGAGTCAGCCTGTTTACATCACACCCTACTGGGGCTACACATTTCCTGACAACATTGATGCTAAAGGAGGAATCAAAATCTCTCCTGAGAAATCAGACCTTATCGGCATCACAATTGAAAGCGACTACGGAAAACAAAGAGATTTCAACGGCCGGATTGGCTTCACAACCCAACACCTGAAAACAAGCACCAAAAATTTCAGCGGCGACGACAGCTTCACCTTTTTTCATTTCCAGGCCAGCAGCCATTACCGCATCGTCTCAAAGCTGACCAGTTTTGTCGGCCTGAGCCTTGGCGGCACCCTGACGGATGCCAGCTGGTCAAACCAAGATGTTTTACTCTCTGGTGGCGGATTCTTCGGTTCCGACTTCTTTATTAACCCAAATATCAGAATTCGTTTGGAAGCTCGATGGCTGGCAAGTCGTGTTGATGGAAAAACAAGCACCCGGTGCAAGACCGACTCAGGCACGCAGGACTGTGAAATCAATATAGATAATGACTGGCTCAGCTTTTACCAGGCCAATCTTGGGATCAGTTTTGTATTTTGAGTAAAAACACTAAAGATTATTGTGTATGAACTTGATAGTGACAATGTTGCAAAAGTCTAATTTTTGACTATTTGTTAGTCATAGGTACCAATTTGTTAAATAAAATAAAATACTCAATAAGAAGACGCGCATAGTTAAATCTTCTATACATTTCCTTAACATCTTACGATTCTCACAAAACGGAGGAAAATACCCACAATAAAGGCTGAGTAATGCCAATAGCACAAAAGTTACTGTCTATTGCGCTAGTAAGTATCAGTGGTTAATCTCAACTCAACTGCGTGGGGTTTCAATCCAAATTCTGCGCAACAGGAAGTAAATACTTAGAATAAAAAACTTAAATAGTGCTGTTTCATAGAGAATAGCAGTACATAAGGAGATACTTATGAAACGCGAACAATGGGGAACCCGAGCCGGTTTTATCCTGGCTGCTGTGGGTTCTGCTATCGGGTTGGGGAATATCTGGCGTTTCCCATATATGGCTTATGAGAATGGTGGTGGCGCATTTTTTATTCCTTACCTTTTCGCCATGCTGACCGCCGGGATTCCATTCATGATCATGGAATTCAGCCTGGGTCATAAACTGCGTGGTGCCGCGCCAAGGGCATTTGCCAAGCTGGGAGGCAAACTTGAGTGGCTGGGCTGGTTCCAGGTATTTATTGCCGCTGTCATTGCAGTTTACTACGTCGCTGTGATTGGCTGGGCCATTTCGTATATGGGCTTTGCCTTTACACAAAGCTGGGGAACTGACACCAATGCATTCTTCTTCAGTGAATACCTGAAACTGGGAGACAACTCACCAAGCAAACTGGGAAGTTTGCAACTGCATATTGCCATCCCAATGGTCATCGCATGGGGGATTGCTTTCGCTGCCATCTTTACCGGTGTGAAAGGCGGGATTGAGCGCGCCAGTAAAATCATGATGCCGCTGCTGTTCATCATGGTGCTGGCACTGATTGCGCGAGTCATTTTCCTTGAAGGTGCAATGGATGGTCTGAATTACCTGTTCCGTCCTGATTTCACCAAGATTCTGGACGCCAAAGTATGGTCTGCTGCCTACGGACAGATCTTCTTTACCCTGAGTGTCGGCTTCGCCATCATGATTGCCTACTCCAGCTATCTGCCAGAGAAATCTGACATCAGTAACAACGCTTTTATGACCGTACTGATCAACTGCGGATTCTCTATGGTTGCGGGTATCCTGATCTTCTCCGTTCTGGGCTACATGGCACAAGAACAGTCAAAACCACTGACTGAGGTTGTGTCTGCCGGTGTTGGTCTGGCATTTGTAACCATTCCTGCAGCAATTAACCTGCTGCCTGCACCATACATTCTGGGCCCGGTTTTCTTCTTGGCTTTGGTTGTGGCAGGTCTGAGTTCACACATCTCGATTCTGGAAGCCGTCACTTCTGCAGTTATCGACAAGATGAAATGGTCCCGCAAGAAAGCCTCTACCGTTGTCTGCGGACTGGGCTTCCTGATTTCAATGGCCTTTGCAACAAACGGTGGTTTGCTGCTGCTTGACCTGGTGGACTACTTCATTAATAACGTTGCCCTGCTGGCAAGCTGCCTGGTGGAGCTGCTGGTGATTGGCTGGCTGCTGAAAGTGTCTGATATCCGGGCTTACGTTAACAAGATTTCTGAGTTTTCTATTGGTATCTGGTTCGAAATCTGTATCCGTTTCATCAGCCCGATCATGCTGGCGATTATTCTGGGTAAAAACCTGTTGAACACAGTCGACCAGGGCTACGGCGGTTATGCAATGTCTGATCTGCTGATCCTGGGTTGGGGCCTGGTTGCAGCTATGTTCGTTGTTGCCGTTATCATCAATGTGAGCTCTAAACCACAAAATGGAAGTGAGGTGTAAGTATGACAGCTGGTGCTATTATCATGATGCTGTTTGGTCTGGGGATCACCTGGGGAGGCGCAGCCTACTGCATCTCCGTTGCCATGAAAAATAAAGCATAACCATGACAAGAGGCCTTCGGGCCTCTTTTTGTTTTTACCCGCCTGCGGACCCGAACTTTTTGACACTTTTAACTTTAAGAACAAAGAATTGAGTCATGTTTCATACTCTTTACACTCGGGTCATGTTTCCTTGTAAGATTTCTTTCCTTTCGCTTGCTTCTGCCGCTACAATTTGACAAATAATCCTGATGTCACGGTACTTTATGTCAATTGTGCCGGTATGTATTACTAAAAATCATTCAAGGAAAAACCATGAAGTATTCAGCTCTTGCTCTTTCATTAGCCCTATTACCCGCTTCTGTATTCGCCGCCACAGAAAGTTGTGAAAGCGAGAAATACCACAAGTATGTTGATGCTTCTCTGAGCTGGTATCAAAACCTTGTTCAGCTTGCCGTACAAAAAGATCCGAACCTGCAAGAGGTCGGTGACTGGTTTCTTGAAGGCAGAACGCATCACTTTGAACTGAAACGTGAGGCGGTAGACTGGTATCTGACCCATGATGAAAGCCATCTTGATTTGTCTCAGTCGATCGAATCATGGCTGAAGCTGAGCCAGCAAGATATTAAAACACTTTCAGAACAGAAAGGTGCTCTGGGAGATTACGCCAAAAAAGTTTTTGAAGATCGCCAGGGCGCACCTCATCCCAAAAATTACGAACTGCGCAGTGCATTTGCTGAGTTACTTACACACCCTGATGACATTGATAAGCCTCTGAAAGAATACAACCAACAAATGAGCGCTATTGCCTCGACTGAGTGTAAATAGTCGATTTTTCCTCACGCCGGGCGATCCTCGTCCGGTGTCGTTTTCGAATTTTCCCAAGACAATCACGCACATTTCCAGTACATTAGCTGGATTTGCCGACGTTAACTAAAAGTAACAATTCATTATGGCAGTGGAAAACAGACAAGCTGAAGCATCTCTTGAGACCCTGCACCGTATCTTTACCGTGCCAGAAGCACCCGATTCGACTCTGGGCCGGATCGAAAAAGAGATCTCCGAAAACCTCAATGCCTTTTTGCAAACGCACATTGCTGCGCAGGAAAAGCCGCTGACAGAGATTGAAAAGGATTTTTCCTCCGCCTCAGTGCCGGAAAAGCCCTGCTTTGTATCAGATCACACGCATTTTCTGCTGAATAAACTGGTTGCACAGTCTGTGCATACTTCAGCACCAACCTTCATCGGTCACATGACGTCGGCACTGCCCTACTTCCTGATGCCACTCTCTAAGATCATGATTGGTCTGAACCAGAATCTGGTGAAAATTGAAACCTCCAAAGCATTTACGCCACTGGAGCGTCAGGTATTAGGTATCCTCCATAACCTGATTTATGGTGAAACCGATGCCTTCTATCAACGCTGGATGCACAGTGCTGAACACTCTTTAGGTGCCTTTTGTTCAGGTGGAACCATCGCAAACATCACTGCGTTATGGGTTGCCCGCAATAATTTACTGAAACCTGATGGCGATTTCAGAGGTGTTGCTCAGGAAGGTTTGTTCCGGGCCATGAAACACTACGGTTATGATGACCTGGCAATTCTGGTTTCAGAACGCGGCCATTATTCGCTGAAAAAGGCGGCCGATGTTCTGGGTATTGGCCGGGAATGTCTGGTGGCGATCAAAACCGACGAGAACAACAAAATTTGCACCGATGATCTGAAAGCCAACATCGAATCTCTGAAAGCCAGAAATATCAAACCATTTGCGATTATTGGCGTTGCCGGCACAACAGAAACCGGTAATATCGATCCGTTAGACGAACTGGCTGATATTGCGCTGGCTCATAATTGTCATTTTCACGTTGATGCTGCCTGGGGTGGCGCCACGTTGATGTCAAACAAATACCGGACGCTCCTGAAAGGAATTGAACGCGCCGACTCTGTCACCATTGACGCTCACAAACAACTGTACATCCCTATGGGTGCAGGCATGGTGATTTTCAAAAATCCGGCCCTGATGTCCGCCATTGAACATCATGCTGAATATATTCTCCGGAAAGGTTCCAAAGACCTCGGCAGCCACACGCTGGAAGGTTCCCGAAGCGGTATGGCAATGTTGCTGTTTGCCAGCCTGAATATCATCAGCCGTCAGGGTTACGAACTGTTAATTAATAACAGCATTGAAAAAGCCTGTTACTTTGCTGAGCTCATTCAGGCCGATGCCGATTTTGAACTGATTTCGGAACCGGAACTTTGCCTGCTGACCTACAGGTATGTGCCTCAGGAAACCCAGAAAGCACTGGCAATTGCGAATGACGAAGACAAACAGGCCATTCATGAGGCGCTGAACGATTTAACCCAGTACATTCAAAAACGTCAGCGCGAATCCGGAAAATCATTTGTCTCTCGGACCCGCCTCATGCCCGAACAGTGGGACCGACGCATCACCACAGTCTTCCGCGTCGTACTGGCCAATCCGCTGACGACGGCGGATATCCTGATAGATGTTCTGGAAGAACAGAAACAACTGGCTCAAACCAGCCTGCAAAGCCTGCCGAAAGTCAGAGCGATCACAGCCCGGATTCTGGCTCAGTCATCTGAAGGGATCCGCGATTAAATCTGCGCGCTGACAGGAAGCAAACATAAAAAAACCGGACACTTGAATGCCCGGTTTTTTTATTACCTCAGAACGAATTAAGCGGATTTCACACCCTGGTCCTCATTCATCCGTCGGTGACCTTCTGTCAGATGAACAAAATCGACCAGGTCATCTCCTGACACCTGGAAAGCCTGACCAAAACCTTTCACGAACAACCCTTGTGTCGGCTCCAGACGGAACAGATTAAAATCTTCCAGCCCACTCAGCCCATCCACAATCTCACCAAACCGGACTTTCAGTGCTTCAATACCAGCCTGCCAGCGCTCAGTGTGACGTTCAACCAACACCACATCCGCTTCAAATGTTAGTCTCATCCGTGCAAAAATGGCTTTTGATTCTGCTTCATCTTCGATCATCATCAGCGAAACCTGAGGGTTTTCAAGCAGGTTACGCGCATGACGAGCAATTCGGGAAATCAGAATATAGTAACCATCTTCAAGAAGAGCGAATGGCGCATAACTGACATTCGGCTTACCGTCTGCATCGACCGTTGCCAATTGCAGTGTCTGGCAAGTTTCACGAAATTCCTGGATCTGTGGGCCCAGGCGATTTTGCAGTCGTTCTTGTTTCTCTTGGCTCATGACGCTTCTACTCCAACAAAAGCTTGCTTTAATGCATTAAACTTCTCGACCTGCTGAGGGATGAGCTGACGTTTCTCATCACGGCCAAGATAAATCTTAAAAATACATTCACCGTTTTCAGCCAGAAAACCAATGAAGTAACTTTCATTTCCGCGCATCGGTTTACTCACCAATACGACATCTGATACCCGGTCCAGTTTCAGATGACCATGCATCTCACCTGGTTTTCCCATCAAATTGTAAAAACCGCGGGCTTCTTTACCTTTCGGAAACGGCGCCTTCACTTCAAAGATAGACCCCATTGAATGCACAATTGTCGTCATCACGCCCCACTCCGGAAGCATTTCCAGAATTGACTGTGCGTGATTTCCGCCGATTCGCGTGACAAGTTCATCAGGTAACGCCATGATGATCTCGCCTTCCGTCACTTCCAGTGTTTCAGCCATCAATACCGCATGCAGATTTGGATTTTCTTCCAGCATAGTGCCGACTTTCGTTTTCAATTCCGCAAGACTGAATTTTTCAAACACGCGCTGCGCTCCTTCCTGATCCATCACTCTCTATAGGATGAATGAGAATTAATCTTATTTCATAAAATGATAAGGAGAGATTTACTCTTTTGCAAATGATAATTGATATTATTTGAAAGCCATGGATAATATGCTCAAGCGATAATAATTATCACTTCCTATAATGCAATAACTTGTTTGGGAAGGCGAAGACTGTCTTTTCTACGCAATGAATATTGTTCGTTTTAGTTCATCCGGTGATAACACTGGAATTTCCCAAAATAAAAAACAAGGAGTTATCATGAGACGAGCGGCACTTTCTGCTGTTTTTCTTCTGACTGCCGCGACTGCCTGGGCAGGCGATCGATTGATTAGTGCGGGTTCAGGCATTACGGAGCTCGTTTATGCGATGGGGGCAGAAGATCAACTTGTCGCTGTTGATATAACCAGCAAGTCCTATGTTCATGATGACATACCAAAGTTGGGATATCATCGGCAGCTCTCTGCCGAAAGTATCATTGCCCTTGCCCCTGATCACCTTTTGGGCTCCGAAGAAATGGGCCCGGAGTCAGTACTCTCTCTGTTACGTCAGGCCGGCATTCAGGTCGATATTCTGAACTCAGGTGAAACCATTGCTGATCTGATGCAACGGATTCAACAAGTCGGTCAGCTGACCGGAAAAACACAAAACGCAGAAGTGTTAGCCGCTGAGGTTCAACATCGGATTTCTGTGATTGAGCAGCGACTTGCAAACCAGAAAAGCAGAAAACGTATCCTGTTTCTGACCATTCACGGCGGAAGAGCGCCAATGGTCGGTGGCAGCAACACAACAGCAAATACCCTGATTCAGCTCGCAGGCGGTTTAAATCCAGCCGCGATCCAAATTGATGCTTATAAGCCACTGTCATCAGAAGCAATGGTTGAAATGCAACCCGATGTGATCCTACTCAGCACGCATACCAGTCAGTCAATTGGCGGCAAAGATGGCTTGCTGAAAACACTGCCGTTGCTTGCTGCAACACCTGCCGGCCAAAACAAAACCATTATCACAGTGGATGGTACCGCACTCATCGGCGGGTTAAACCTCAAAACTCTCGAAGAAGCAGAGCGGCTGAATCAGACACTGTATGGCCAGTAAACTTATGACAACAACTTTGAACCGCAGCCGTACCTTTACCAGACAGCGTTTGCCAGCCACTGCCTTACTGCCCGCCGTTTTTGCCATGCTGTTACTTGCCATTGCCTCTTCCATCGTTGTCGGCCCCATGTCGATCAGTTACGCCGATGTCTGGCTGTCACTGCTTCCGGGACAGGATCATGTCGCACCGCACATTGCACTCATCATTCAGCAAGTCCGTTTACCACGCACACTGCTGTGTATCGCGATTGGTGCAGTTCTGGCGCTCTGTGGCACGGTCATGCAGGGACTGTTTCGAAACCCGCTGGCCGATCCGGGCATTATCGGGGTCGCTGGCGGTGCAAGCCTTGGCGCCGCTTCGGCCATTGTCCTGTTCAGCTCAATGGCAGCATCTTTTCCATTACTTTTAACGCTGGGGACAGTACCGGTTTTTGCTTTTCTTGGCGGCGCCCTGACAACCTGGATCGTATACGCCCTTGGCACAGATAAGACCGGCACTTCCGTGACGGTGATGCTGCTGGCAGGTGTTGCAATCAGTGCACTCTCAGGTGCGGCACTGGGACTGCTGAATTTCTTTGCGGACGATCAGGCGCTGCGCGACCTGTCACTCTGGTCCATGGGTTCTCTGGCGGGTGCTACCTGGCCGGGCATCACGCTGGCATTTTCTGCCCTGGCATTCCTGTTCTGGCAATTTGATCGCAGATCCAATGCACTCAACGCTTTATTACTGGGCGAAGCAGAAGCAAAACATCTCGGCATTCAGGTCCAGTCTTTAAAACGATTGCTGATTTTATTTTGCGCCGCTGGTGTGGGTGTCGCTGTCTCCTTATCCGGCGTGATTGGCTTCGTCGGTCTGATTGTGCCGCATCTCGGCCGTATGCTGGCAGGCCCGAATCACAAAACATTACTGCCACTCTCGGCTTTACTGGGGGCACTTATCTTACTGGTTGCCGACATGCTGGCCCGTGTTATTGCCGCACCTGCCGAACTGCCGGTCGGTATCATCACCGCTTTACTGGGAGCACCGTTCTTTATAGCTCTGCTACTGAAACAAAAAGGCCGTTTACAATGATTCATCATATCGTTCGCCCCCTTCGCCCCCGGCACGAAAAACAGCAATCACCGGTGCTTTCAGCCGAGGGTTTATCACTACAACTTGGCGGTAAAACGTTACTGGATCAGCTGAACATCAGTTTCCGCAGCGGAGAGTTAACAGCTTTACTCGGCCCGAATGGTGCCGGTAAAAGTACTTTACTCAAAGTGCTTTGCGGCGAAATTGGTGCCAAAGGTGATGTATACTATTTTGGTCAAAAGCACAGCGACTGGCAGCCATCCCTGCTGGCCAAACACTTGGGTGTACTTCCTCAGCACAGCAGCCTGTCTTTTGGTTTTACTGCGCAGGAGGTCGTTGAATTTGGCTGTATGCCACTTGGTTTGAAGCGCACAGATTGTCTCCGAATTACCCGGGAATGCATGACGGCTGTTGGGATCTGTCACCTGAGCCAGCGTCAGTACCCCACCCTCTCAGGCGGCGAGAAACAACGTGTTCATTTTGCCCGTGTACTGGCTCAGCTCAGCAATGCTAAAGACCAGTGCATTCTGATGCTGGACGAACCGACTTCAGCTTTAGATCTTGCCCACCAGCACAGTTGCCTGAAACTGGCAAAAGATATGGCCCGTAAAGGAGCCGCCGTCATCCTGGTCATTCATGACCTCAATCTTGCGGCTGAATACGCAGACAGACTGGTATTGCTGAATAAGGGGAAGATACAAGCAGACGGTGATGCCTGGCATACCCTGACCACCGAGAATATCAGCTCCGTTTATGGTTCCCCGGTGATCATCGAATCTCACCCCCGCGGGCACTTTCCGATCGTCCTTTCAGCCTGAACCTCCTGCAAGGGCATCGCGGAGCCGTTGCCCTTGCACAGCACTTACAATGTAAAGACTGAAACAACTTTCAAGTTGCCAGTATTCTTGAGCTGCATCAAGATTCCCCTCACATTTCAAGAGAAACGTTGCACTGTGCGTGAGTCCTTGTAGAATGTGAGCGCAAGCGATTAACCGATGAAATAAATAGCAATAGAAAGTCAGACTTCATATCGGTGTAAGGTATTGTTACCACTCGGCCTGAGCCACTCATTTCCCGCCGCTATCCTCGCAGAGAAGCGGCGTTTTAGCGTCTGGCAAATATGAAAAGACCCTGATCAGGGCCTGAAGACTAGAAGAACAATTATGGCAACCATTAAAGATGTTGCACGTATGGCAGGTGTATCTACTACCACAGTCTCACACGTGATCAACAAAACCCGCTTCGTAGCGGAAGCAACACAGAAAAAAGTGTTGGCGGCAGTTGAAGAATTGAACTACGCGCCAAGCGCCGTCGCGCGCAGCCTGAAATGTAATACAACCAGCACCATCGGCATGCTGGTGACAAAATCGACCAACCCATTCTTTGCCGAGTTGGTGCATGGCGTTGAAGAGTACTGCTATAAATCCGGTTATACGCTGATTTTATGCAACACCGAAGGTAATCTGGCCAAACAGAAGGATTACCTGCGCATGCTTTCTGAAAAGCGTGTGGATGGTCTGCTGGTGATGTGTTCTGATCTGGATGATCAACTGCTGGAACAGTTAGAGCGACAGCCTGATCTGCCCATGGTTATCATGGACTGGGGTCCTGCACGCCCAAAAACAGATAATATTCAGGATAATGCAGAACTTGGCGGTTATCTTGCCACTCGTCATTTTATTGACAATGGACACACTAAAATTGGTTGTCTTTCCGGCCAGAAAGATAAATCTACCTGCCGTGAGCGGCTGAAAGGTTTCCATAAAGCCATGAGCGAAGCTGGTCTGACGGTCAATGAAAACTGGATCATTGAAGGTGATTTCGAATGTGAATCTGCCGTAGATGCAGCCAATGCTTTTATTGCCATGAAAGAGCGTCCAACTGCTATTTTCTGCTTCAATGACATTATGGCAATGGCCTTAATCAGTACATTTGAACAAGCAGGGATCAATGTACCAAATGATATTTCAATTATTGGCTATGACAATATTGATCTGGCCCCGTACTTTTCACCGCCTCTGACAACAATCCACCAGCCAAAACGCCGTTTAGGCAAGACTGCGGTGGAAATTCTGATGGAACGCGTGAAAGATAAAAACCATGAATTTCAGACTTTTGAGATCAATCCTGAGCTCGTGGTTCGCCGTTCCGTCAAAAAAATAACACATCCATAAAAAACGATATTAACCTACATATATTGATAAACAGCCGATATAAACACCCATATCGGCTATGTTTATATGGAATATTACTACGCTACAGAGGAATTGATGGGATAATCAGTTAGTTTCTGTAAAATTTATACGATTTTTATTGCGAAGAGTATCACAATTTTTTGTGCGATCGATATCAAATTTGTCTTATTGATATATGATTAAACAGTCACGAACAAGGCAAACCATCTGAAAGGATGGGACGCAAAGCTTCCGGCCTAAAAGCAATGACTTAGTGATAAAGTTATTACTCATGGTAGCGGGGTTGCCGATGGATGAAGTGAAGTTTATGGGACACTTTTGTCATTCTTATGACAAAAGACTCATAATCTTATGCACAATTGAATCCTCGCTCCGTTGTTTGGTGACTTCTTTTGTTGAAATTTCTAACCGAGAAAAGAAGCATGGACAAACCACTACTGAAAGATTCAATTCGTTTATTTGAGAAATTTGGCCAGATTAAATCTCGCTCAATGTTTGGCGGTTTTGGCATTTTCGCAGGTGAAACGATGTTTGCTCTGGTTGTTAGCGACAAGCTGCATCTGCGCGCTAACGCGAAAAATGAAGAAACCTTTAAACAAGCTGGCCTCAAACCGTACGTTTATCAAAAACGCGGTTTTCCTGTCGTCACAAAACACTATGCCATTCCGGAAAACTGGTGGGAAACCCCAGAAGTCATTCTGGAGCACGCTGAAGTTTCTCTTAATGCAGCACAGGCTGACAAAGAGAAAAAAATGCAGGCTAGCCCTAACCGCATTAAAGATCTGCCAAATCTTCGCCTTGCCAATGAGCGTATGCTCAAGAAAGCAGGCATCAACTCTGTAGATCAGCTGTTTGAAGTTGGTGCTATCGGTGCTTTTCAGGCGCTGCAGGAATCTCATCACGAGTCATTGAGTCTGGATTTGCTTTGGGCGTTAGAAGGCGCAGTCAGTGGAAAACACTGGTCTGTGATTACCCCACAACGTCGAAATGAGCTCCTGTCCAAACTAGAAGTCAATTCTGGCGCTCATCACTAAGTATTCAGATTATTTTGCCAGTGCAGCGATTTGCACTGGCTTTAAATAACCTGCTTTAGCCCTGGCACCCTGTCAGGGCTGTGTAAAAAACAGACAAACCTCACAAACATTAATAACAATTCCATCAGTTAACTTTTCTTCAGCTTCGCCGCCTTTAGAATGTATGTTTTGCATCAGAAAGGAGGTCATATGCGCTCATCTACGCCGTTTCCGGGCCAGACTGACACAATTTTCAAAGATAAATTCCACAAATGGCCAAAACTGATGCGCTACCTGGTCTTTATCAGTTTGCTTCCTTCTGCCGTTCTGCTCATCTTTGCGCACACACCAACCGGCACGGAAAGTAACCTGCTTCCCTCTTGCCTGGTTGCCTCTGTAATCAACATTCTGCTGATTAGCTGGGGCCTGATCCTGAAAATCAAAGCCCGTAAATACTGGTATCGAAACTATCACATTGGCAAAACCATCCTGCTTGCCCTGTTGCAGCTCATCGCCAGTACATATCTGGTGCTGGATACCAATACTCGCAGCTCACTCACCAATCAGCCGGTTGCGCGTACTGTACAACTTTCAATCAACTGATCACAAAAGCTAAATCAATCCCCCCATTTCTGAAATTTGTCCGGATCTGAACGGTCGGTATGATAAACCGCTTTCTCCGGAGAACTTCCAGTGCGTGTACCGGCAAAAAAACGCTACTCCATTTTAATCCGTCCCCTGCTCTGGCTGCAAAAACGCCATTTCGGACAGCCGCTGAATCCGGCTTTACTTTGGGGACGCCGACCCGTCTTGTTTTACCTCGTGGCCAGTTTCTTTGGTTACTTAGACAGAAAACGATCACCGTTGTCTGATGTGATGCGATCCCTTGTCTGCGTCCGTGTTTCTCAGCTCAACGACTGCGCGTTTTGTGTCGATGCCAATGGCATGAGACTGGCGCAACGCTGCCAATCAGTCGAAAAAATACAAGCCCTGACTCAATGGCAGGAAAGTCCGCTGTTTGATACTCAGGAAAAAGCAGTACTGGCCTATACCGAAGCAATGACAGTCACCGGTAATCGTGTAACTCAGCAGATGATTGATGATCTGAAACAGTGGTATGACGAAGATGCTCTGGTCGAGCTGACAGCGTTAGTCAGTTTCCAAAACCTGTCTGCAAAGTTTAATACCGCTTTGGATGTCCCTTCGCAGGCATTCTGCTCGATTCCTCTAAGTCAGCAACCGGCACCGAAACAAAACGACACCAAACACGATCAGCCCACTCACCAAGCAGATAAGCACCGATGAACCGATTCAAAAAACCTTTGTTACTGGCTTTCATTGCCGCCGCCTTTATCGCCTGGTTCGCTTTCGATCTGGGCAACTATTTCACGCTTGAACAAGCAAAAGCCTACCAGCATTCCCTGCAGGCAAGCATTATTGAGCACCCCTTACTGTCGAGTACGCTATTTTTCGCAGTTTATGTTGTACTGGCTGCCCTTTCCTTCCCGGGCGCTGCGGTCATGACTTTACTGGGTGCGGCGCTGTTTGGTTTCTGGTGGAGTTTGCTGGTCGTTTCATTTGCCAGCTCGCTGGGTGCGACACTCGCATTTCTGGCGAGCCGCTTCCTGCTGCATGACTGGGTACAACACAAGTTTGGACGACGCCTGTCTGCTGTGAACCGGGGTGTTGAAAAAGATGGTCCCTTTTATCTCTTTACATTGCGTTTAATTCCCGTCTTTCCGTTCTTTCTGGTCAACCTGCTGATGGGCCTGACTCCGATGCGTGGCCGTACTTTCTATTGGGTCAGCCAGTTGGGGATGCTGCCCGGAACCATGGTTTACCTCAACGCGGGTACCCAGTTAGGAGAAATTGAATCTTTGTCCGGCCTGATTTCACTGCCGGTCCTGATCTCTCTGGTGCTGTTGGGGATTTTTCCATTCATTGCGAAAGGTATCATGGGTGTCATTCAGCAACACCGCATCTATCAGCACTGGCAACGTCCGACGCAATTCGACCAGAATATGGTGGTGATCGGTGCTGGCGCCGGCGGTCTGGTCAGCGCCTATATCGCTGCAGCCGTGAAAGCAAAAGTTACACTCATTGAAAAACACCGGATGGGCGGCGACTGCCTGAATACCGGCTGTGTCCCCTCAAAAGCCCTGATCCGCGCGGCTCACACCATGCACACCATTACCCGGGCACCCGAGTTTGGCATTCAGACAAACACACCTCAGATCGATTTCACTGCGGTGATGCAACGTGTACATCAAGTTATCCGACACATCGAACCGCACGATTCTGAAGAACGCTACAGCAAGCTCGGCGTGAACTGCATTCAGGGAGAAGCACAAATTTTGTCGCCGTGGGAAGTGGAAGTAAACGGCGAACGCATAACCACCCGAAACATTGTCATCGCCACCGGAGCCCGCCCTGTTGTTCCGCAAATTGAAGGTATTGAACACATTAACTATCTGACGTCAGATACCCTCTGGTCAATCAGGGAACAACCCAAACAGCTTCTGGTCCTGGGGGGCGGCCCGATTGGGTGTGAACTGGCACAGAGTTTTCAGCGACTGGGCAGTCAGGTCACACTGGTTGAAATGGCCGATCAATTGCTGATTCGTGAAGATGCTGATGCCGCGGCTCTGGTACATCAAAGCCTGATCAAGGATGGCGTCGAGATCAGACTGAAACAAAAAGCCACCAAATTTGGGACCAGAAAAACGGCTCAGGGAGAAACGACACAGTTTGTCATCCTGGAAGGCCCCCTGGATGAACGTCATGAAATCACGTTTGACACCGTGATTCTCGCCTTAGGCCGGGTCGCGAATGTCAGTGGATTTGGGCTGGAAACACTGGGTATCGGCGTTAACGAACGCGGAACCGTCACAGTCAATGAGTATCTGCAGACGCAATATCCCAATATTTATGCTGTGGGTGATGTCGCCGGTCCATTTCAGCTGACCCATGCCGCTGGCCATCAGGCATGGTATGCGGCTGTCAATGGCCTTTTTGGCAAGCTGAAAAAATTCAAGGCTGATTATCGCGTGATGCCCGCCGTCACCTATACCTCCCCCGAAGTTGCGCGCGTAGGGCTCAATGAGAAAGAAGCAGCCAATCAGGGCACAGAAGTCGAAGTGACCTGCTACGGGATTGATGATTTAGATCGCGCAATTGCCGACGGAGAAGACTATGGTTTTATTAAGGTATTGACCCCGAAAGGGAAAGATACCATTCTCGGCGCGACCATCGTCGGGAACCAGGCCGGTGAGCTGCTTGCAGAGTTTACGCTGGCGATGAAGTATGGCCTGGGTCTGAACAAAATTCTGGGGACCGTCCACCCTTATCCGACGATGAGCGAAGCGAACAAATATACAGCCGGGGTATGGAAACAGGCGAACAAACCAGAACGCATCTTGGCATGGCTGGAGAAGTATCATCGCTGGCAGCGAGGTGGCTCTGCCCATGATAAGAAAAAAACAGACATTGCTGATCATCCGACGAACTTGCAGGAAAAATAAGGAAATAATCATCATGAAATTAACATGGATGGCGCTTTGCCTGACGTTGGCAGCGTCCCCGCTGATGGCAAGCGAAGCTCAGAATCAACCTGCAATGAGTGACATGAGCTGGAAAGACATTCAGCAGCGTGCACGCGGACAAACCGTATTTTTCAATGCCTGGGGCGGGAGCCAGCCTATCAACAGTTACCTGCGCTGGGTTGCCCGTGAGGTTAAAAGCCGCTACGACATTACGCTGAATCACGTCAAAGTCGCCGACATTGCCGAGACATCCCAACGCTTACTTGCGGAAAAAACTGCCGGAAAAAATACAGGCGGTAGTGTCGATATGGTTTGGATCAATGGCGAAAACTTCCGCACGATGAAAACCAACGAACTTCTGGATGGTCCGTTTGTGGCTCAGCTTCCGAACTGGAAGCTGGTCGATAAACGCTTGCCTGTTTATGAAGATTTTACGGAAAGCACTGATGGCCTGGAAGCGCCCTGGGGAGTCGGTCAGCTGGTGTTCATTCATGACAGTCAGACCCTGAGCAATCCGCCCGCAAGCTTTGCAGAACTACTAAGTCTCGCAAAAGCATTCCCGGGGAAAGTCACTTACCCGCAGCCACCAGCATTTCATGGCACCAGTTTCCTGAAAGCGGCACTCATTGAGCTGACCAATGCTGCCCCTGCCCTTTATGAACCGATCGATCCGGAAAAAGAGAAGGCAAAATTTGATCAAATCACGGCGCCGCTGTGGCGATATCTGGACCAGCTGCATCCGGTTGCCTGGCAACAGGGGAAACGTTTCCCGGGCAGTGCTACTGAAATGATGCAGCTGCTGGATGACCGGCAGCTTCTGGTCGCGATCACTTTCAATCCGAACGAAGCAAAAGCGGCTATCGAACGGGGGGATTTACCGGCCACTGCCAAAGCTTTTGCTTTTGAACAGGGCGCATTGTCGAACATTCACTTTCTGGCGATTCCATGGAATGCGAGTGCCAAAGAAGCCGCCCGTGTCGTGATTAATTTTCTGATGAGCCCGGAAGCACAGGCCCGCAAGTCCAATATTCAAATTTGGGGTGACCCGGCCATTCTGACCCCGGAAGCCTTGGGTTCTGAAGAAGAAACTCAGGGCTTCCAGCTTTATCAGGCCATTGCCGAGCCTCATCCAAGCTGGCAAACCGCGCTGGAGGCTGCATGGCAGCAGCGCTATGGACACTAATTGTGGCCAGAACCTGACTGTACATCATCGTGTTTTTGAATAAGTGACGTCGCAATATGTTGTATTTGTTGTTTATTGCTTCGCTGATCATCTGCTGTTTGCCCCTGGTGCCGGGATTGGTGGGAATTTTATTACCTGCCCTGTCCTGGCTGCCGATGGCAGGGCTGAATGAACCCGGTTTTCAGGCTTTTGGGCAGGCGTTTTCCTGGCCGGGTATTCAGTCATCGGTCTGGCTGACGTTGTTTACCGGCGTCCTCAGTACGTTGTTGGCTTTAATTTTCACGTTCCTGATCCTGCAAAAAAGCTGGGGCTCCCGCCGATGGCATACCGTTGAGTCCTGGTTATCACCCATTCTGGCTATCCCGCATGTGGCGTTCGCGATTGGGTTCGCCTTCACCTTCTCTTCAACCGGAATGATCGCCCGTCTCATCACATCACTGGGTGGCGATCCGGGCCAGTTTTCACTGCTGCAAGATCCTTATGGTCTGGGCCTGACACTGGCTTTAGCCATTAAAGAGACCCCCTTTCTGCTGTTAATGAGTCTTTCCGTCCTGCAGCAACTCAATGTCAGTCGCTTAATGGCTGTCGGCAGCGGACTGGGCTATAACCACGCGGCAACCTGGATCAGCGTGATCCTGCCGCAGTGGCTGCCCAGGATGCGGCTGCCCATTTTCGCAGTGCTGGCATACGGCATCTCTGTCGTCGATATGGCCATGATTCTTGGCCCCACCCGCCCGCCGACATTCGCCGTACTGGTCTGGCAGTGGTTCAATGATCCGGACATCAACCTGATGCCGAGAGCTGCGGTTGGCGCTCTGCTGCTGTTATTGCTGGGCCTGGCACTGCTGGCACTGTTTCGCGTATTTGAATGGCTCATCTGCCGGGGCTGGCAGCAATGGCAGTACGCCGGACATCGTCAGCATCACCTGCCGGGCCGCCATCTTCACTGGCCGCTGATACTGGTGCCGATGATGGTCATTCCGGTGTTAATCACCTGGTCTGTTGCCCTGCGGTGGCGCTTTCCGGACTTACTTCCCAGCCGTTTCAGCCTGCAATTCTGGCAACAGGAAACAGCTTTCGTGGCAGAGCTGATTGCCACCAGCCTGCTGATCGCAGCCATCAGTACGCTGATCGCGCTGATTCTGACGATTGGATGTCTCGAGTACCGGGAAAAAACGGGGATCGGCCTCCCCGGCTGGCTCATTGCAATGCCAATGGTATTGCCACAGGTCTCATTACTTTTCGGAATTCAGGTCACCACCTATCTGATGCCGGGCCAGCATCATCTGCTCTGGGTGGTCTGGAGCCATGTGCTATTTGTGTTTCCGTATCTTTATCTGGCGTTGGATGGTCCCTGGCGCAGTTTTGACCGCCGCTATACCCAGACAGCCAGCAGTCTGGGCCTGTCTGCACTGGAAGCCTGGTGGCGAGTGAAGCGCCCCATGTTAATGCCCGCAATGTGTCTGGCAATCGCCGTCGGCTGCAGCGTGAGTCTGGCACAGTACCTGCCAACCCTCAGCCTGGGTGCTGGACGGGTGAGTTCGCTGACCACAGAAGCCGTTGCCCTGGCCAGTGGTCAGGACAGACGGGTCAGCGCCATATATGGCCTGCTGCAGGGACTGGTACCTTTCCTGCTCTTTATCATCGCAATGCTGGCAAGCCGCTATTATCAAACGAAAATGACCGCTGAAAAAACAACAAGGAATTCCGAGCCACATGTGCTTATCCGTGAAAAACCTCACTATAAATAACGGGGACCAGAGATTACTGACATCGCTGAGCTTCTCGGCAGCACGCGGGGAAATACTCACCATCATGGGCCCCAGCGGCTGCGGTAAATCGACGCTGCTGGGTGTGATTGCCGGTCACACTGCACCTGACTGTCACTATCAGGGCCAGATCAGTCTGAATGATCACCCGATTGATACTCTCGAACCGGACAAAAGGCGGATTGGCCTGCTGTTTCAGGACGACCTGCTCTTTCCTCATCTGAACGTCTGGCAAAATCTGGCCTTTGGTTTACCATCGTCAGTGAAGAAAAGTGAACGCAAAAAACGCGCTTACGAAACACTGGCAGCATTAGGCCTGACGGATCTGGCCTGCCAGAGTCCCGGTCAGATCTCCGGCGGACAGCGTGCTCGGATCAGTCTCATGCGCAGCCTGCTGGCAGAACCGGATGCAATTTTGCTGGATGAACCGTTCAGCAAGCTCGACAAAGACCTTCGGATACAGTTCCGGGACTTTGTTTTCAGCCAGATCCGACAGCAGAATATTCCGGCCTTAATGGTCACCCATGATCAGGACGATGTCCCGCCTGGCGGACAACTCCTGTTGTGGCCTGAACCACCGGGGGAGACCAGCGATGCTTGACCGTTATGCCATTCAGTTGCTCAAGGCCCCTGTCAATGGCCTTGGACGGCTTCTGGAAAAATCCCCTTTCAGTGCCAACCAAATGACCGTCACCGGTTTCATCATTGGCCTGCTGACTTTGCCCGCACTGATCTATAACCACTATCTGCTGGCATTGTTATTTATTGTATTCAACCGGATATTTGACGGCCTGGATGGTGCACTCGCCCGCCGAAGAGGCATCACAGACTGCGGGGGATTTCTCGATATCACGCTGGATTTTCTATTTTATTCGCTGGTGCCTTTCGGATTTGTGCTGGCTCAGCCGGATCAAAACGCCGTTGCCGGTGCATTTCTGATATTTGCCTTTGTCGGAACAGGCTCCAGCTTTCTTGCTTTTGCCATCATGGCAGGGAAACGGCAGATCGATAACCCGGTATATCAGCACAAGTCACTGTTTTATCTGGGAGGACTGACGGAAGGGACTGAAACGATTGCCTGTTTTGTACTTTTCTGTCTGTTCCCGGAGCACTTTGCCCTCATCGCCTGGATATTCGGATCCTTATGCTGGATCACGACTGCGACCAGAATATGGGCCGGTTACCAAACCCTGAAAACAACAGATTACTGACACAACACGTCAAATTGACCTTAAAAAAACAGCTGCTCAATTGAGCAGCTGAGGGTTCAGTTAACTGAATACCGGCAACTGTTGATTCTGTTTATCCAGCCGGCTGTGGAACTTATTAATTTCAATTTCAATTGCGTTGTAACTGCTGCTCATCAATTCCCCTAAAAAAGCAGGGGTATCCGGATGCTGACTTTGTAAAAACGCAGCCAGCAATTTGACATCATCCGGTCTGGGGCGATAGCTCAGATTAGGGAACGCGTTATAGATATAGTCGATAGCACTAGCCAACATGCCATGATTGCCTTGCTTAGTCTGTTGAGTCTGAGACAACTGATTATTCTGATTCATCATCATTGGATTACGTTGTATTGAATTTGACGACAGGCATCCTAAAGATTCTGAATGAAAGAATTATGACTTCGCACAGTGTTTATGTTGATTTTCATACCACTGCACGCATTTCAAACGACTTTGAGACTGCCCGCTCGTTTCTCCCCCTTGTAAGCGAACAATACGCTGTCAGCATTAAGTATTACCGCATCCATTCTCTGTGAAGTTGCTCACTATCTCCCAAATAATCTAATAACCAGCTCAGCGCCGGATTTAAACTCGCTTTATTCCAGGCCAGGCAACAGGGACTGACCGGTGTCGGCGTTGCCAGCGCGCGGGTGATTAATCTGCCGCTGTTTAGTTTTGGCGTGGCCATATGTTCTGGCACCACCCCGATGCCTAAGCCAGCTTCCAGGCACTGAAAAGCGCTGGACCAGTCCGGCACCATAATCCGCCGCTGATTGTTCATCAGCCAGGTGGTTCGCTTTGGCAATGCCCGGGAAGTATCTTCCAGGCAGATCGCGGGGTACCTGGCCAACGACGTTTCTTCCAGAGTAAGGTCGTGATTTGAAAGCGGATGACCCGGCGACATCACAAACAACCAGTTCAGACTGCCCATATCCCGGTAATCAAAATCCCCACTGACCGGTATTGCTGCGGTTGCACCAATCACCAGATCAGCCCGACCATCAGCCAGCGCATCCCAAACACCGTTATAAACTTCCATAGTCAGATGCAGCTCTACATCCGGAAATGCCTGATAAAAATCCCGAACCATGGTACTCACACGGCTTTGCCTGACCACTGTATCCAGGGCGACAGATACATTTTTCGCCCAGCCATTGGCCACGCGCTGGGTCTGAAGCTTGATCTGATCCATTTGCTTCAGCAGCTGACGCGCTTCTTCAACAAAATACTCCCCTGCCCGCGTCAGCGTCACCTGACGGTGCTGTCGTTCAAAAAGCTCCACCGCGAGTTTTTCTTCGATCGACCGAACGGTATAGCTGATTGCACTGGGCACCTTGTGTAATTCTTCGGCAGCTGAAGAAAAACTTCCCCGACGAGCGACGACGTCAATCACCTGTAAATCATTAAAAGAGAACATAAAAACCCCAATTTTGATGAAAAATAACTCACATCAAATTTTTTGAAACCAGCATTGAAATTTTAGCGTTTCACAGCATAAATCACCACGATTACAATATGAAACTTGAATTATTTACTGGTTATCCAACAATGACGACAAAACCAACAACAATGACGCTTGTGTGGTTTGCATTTCTCAGCATGCTGGGCTTTCTGGCAACAGATATGTACCTGCCTGCTTTTACCGCAATGCAAAATGACTTGAACACATCTTCAGGCCTGATCGGCATGACTTTGAGTATCTTCCTGCTGGGTATGGCGATCGGACAGCTGATTTACGGACCCCTGTCCGATCGGCTGGGCAGAAAAAAAGTCCTGCTGGGCGCCATGCTGTTGTTCAGTCTGGCAACGCTTGGCTGTGCCATGGCACCGAGTGTAGAAGTTCTGCTCACCTTCCGTTTTCTTCAGGCTTTAGGTGCCTGTAGTGCAACCGTTTTGTGGCAGGCCATTGTAATTGACCGTTATCAGGGAAAAGTCGCTGAGAAAGTTTTCGCCACCATTATGCCGCTGGTCGCGCTCTCACCAGCCCTGGCACCATTGGTTGGCGCAGCGATTCAGTCCCATTTCGGCTGGCGGACAATTTTCCTGAGCCTGATTGCCCTTGGGGCTGTGCTGGCTGTGATGACAGCCTGTCAGCCGGAAAGTGCTGCTCAGCAAAAAAATCAGGAAGACGACTCCCAAAATATGCTGACTGAAATGGCCGTGAATTACCGGCAGTTGCTCAAGTCAAAAAAATTCATCGGTAATATGATGATCTTTGCCGCGTGTTCCGCCGCATTTTTTGCCTATCTGACCGGCTCACCTTTTGTCATGTCAGCGATGGGTTATTCAAGTGAAGACATTGGCCTGAGCTATATCCCTCAAACCATCGCATTTCTGGTGGGTGGTTATGGCTGCCGTGCATTATTGGAACGGACAGAGGGCAGAAAACTTCTGCCATGGCTGCTCAAGCTTTTCATTTGCAGTGCGCTGGTCATTCTGGTCGTCACTATCCAGACGCAGCCGGATAATATCTGGCCGATCCTCATCCCGTTCTGTTTTATTGCCGTTGCAAACGGTGCGATTTACCCGATTGTGATCAGCAAAGCGCTGGAAGATTTCAAACATTGCAGCGCAACGGCTGCCGGTTTACTCAACTTCCTGCAAACACTGGGCTGTTTTGCAGCCAGCTCGCTGGTTGCCGCTTTTGCAGACCAAGGATTAGAGATCGTAGCTTACGGTATTGCCGGAACCTGTCTCTTTGTCCTGGCTGGTTTCGCACTGGTTGTGAAAAGCAAACATTCAGAGCCTGCCGTCGCCGCTTCATCAGCAAACTGACTTTGTCATCTGGTCTGAACTCATCAGACTCAGATTGCGCCGCTGAAATACAGGCAATTCCTGAGAATTGCCTGTATTTTTTTCCTATTGCGAAAAATCGTCTATTGTCATCCGTAATATCAAGAAATTCCTAATATGAATGAACAGTTGGCTATGCATGCCCAGAAACTCGTCACTATACTGAATATCTGGGGAGTCGCTCAGTCATGGATGATTTATGAAGAGAAACCTGATCCGTTCGTGGAAATTGCTGACTGTATTGCTGCCCGTATTCCTGATTGTCAGCCTCCTGATGACTTCTGACCTTTCCTTTTGGGGTGATACAGAGAACACCACAGCGACACCACCAGCATCTCAGCAAACCAACACCGACGCTCCCCTCCCGGCAAATGCACCAGGCCTCTCAACAACCGAGTTTCAGCACATTGCCGAACGCTGGGAAAGCGCAAATTATTTACACTCGCTACTCAGCCACCTCAGTATTAATCACTTTATCTTTAACAACCTGTACACCCTCGATAAGCTGGAAAAGTTCACGCTGTTTTCACTGGTGACATTTGGCTTACTGATCGGGTGTCTGGTTCTGGCCTGGCATCTGCATAAATTGCTCAGACATGAGCAGCGATTAAAGTCTGAATTGCACGATATGGTGAAAAAATATAGTCACGTGCTGAAACATGCCCCGGACGGTATGGTCGTTCTCAGGCAGGACAACACCATTATCGGACTGAATCAGTCCGCTTGTCAGATTCTCAATACCACGGCGGAAGAAGCCCAGACACGTCTTATTGCTGATTTAGTCGTTTATGACCAAGCCAGAGATGAACTGTCGGAATTGCTTGAACAGGTGCATACCTCGATGAGCCAGGGGGAAAGTCAGCCGATGAGCATACTCATCACCAACAAAGTTGAACCGCCTCAGCATCTGGAAATCATTGCGACGGAAACCGCTTACAATGATGGCAATGAAGTTTTACTCAACATCCGGGATGTCACCAACTGGGTCGAAAGAGAAGAGAAACTCAAAAGTTTGTCCCGTGCTTTAGAACAGAGTGATGACTCCATCATCATTACCAATGACCGGGGTATTATCGAGTACGTTAATCACAGCTTTGAAGAATTTAACGACATGAATGCCAATGATCTGATTGGCAGTGATGCCGCACATCTGATTCTGGCGACGCTGCAAAATCCTGCCGAACTGGAAAAACTGCAACACCAGCTGAGACGCGGTCACACCGTCAATCGCATCATTTCGCACCGTAAAAAAGATAACAGTCTGATGTATATGGAGAAACGGATTTCTCCGATTCGAAACAGCCGGGGAAAAATCAGCCACTATATTACGACCGGCAAAGACATCACGGAGAGAGTGCTTTTTGAAAGCAAACTCAAGCGCCTCGCTCATTTTGATATGCTGACCCAATTGCCAAACCGGCTGATGCTGCAACAGCAGATCGAGCTTTTTCTGAAGCAATCCCCGCGTCCTGAGCTGGGTTTAATGACGCTGAATTTAGACAGATTCAAACAAATCAATGATTCTCTCGGACATGATACCGGCGATCAGGTGCTCATTGCGGTCAGCAAGCGATTACAGCAAATCCTGCGTGAAAATGACATTCTGGCCCGGCTCGGCAATGATGAGTTCGCAATTTTAGTGGTTTCGGACAACCGGCTGCCCGTCCTCGAAGATCTGGCTGAACGCATTCTTCGTCATCTGAGTCATCCAATCGCTCTGGATAACAAAGAAGTTGTGGTCAGTGCCAGTATCGGGATTACTTACTGCGGAGAAGAAGAATCCACCAGCGAAGCACTGCTCCGCCAGGCCGATATCGCCTTATACAAAGCGAAAGACAATGGTCAGCAGCAACAATACCGGGTCTACAACCGGCAAATGGGGGTCAACAGCGTTAAACGCCTGGAAATGGAAGCTCAGCTCAGACAGAGTTTTGGGTCAGACCGCTATCAATTTTTCTATCAGGGTCGTTTTGAAGCCCGTACGCGAAAACTCTGTGGCGTGGAAGCACTGTTACGATGGTATGACGATGACGGTGTCCTCCAGTCGCCTTCAGAATTTGTCCCAATTCTTGAGACAACCGGCCTCATCATTGATATCGGTGAGCGGATGATTCGAAAAGCCTGCCAGCAGCTGCGCCAATGGCAGCTTCAGGGACACAAACTTCACTTTGCCATCAATATCTCGGCCCGGCAGCTGCTTAACTCTGATATCGTCAATACGGTTCAGCAAGCCATCCAAAGCAGCCATTGCGACCCAAGCTTCCTCGAGCTTGAAATTACGGAAAGCGTTGTCATGTCTGATGTGAAGCTGGCACTGAACCGGTTACGCCAGCTCAATGCACTGGGGGTCAGGATTGCCATTGACGACTTCGGCACCGGCTACTCTTCTCTGGCCTATCTGAGCCGTTTCCCGATTCAGATTCTGAAAGTCGATCAGGAATTTGTCCGTGACCTGCCGGTCAACAAAGAATCGGTCACCATCACCAATGCCATCGTTGAACTGGCCCATAATCTGAATATTCGGGTGGTGGCCGAGGGCGTCGAAAACCAGGCCCAGGCTGATTTTCTGAGCAGCATTGGTGTAGAGGAATTTCAGGGATTCCTGTATTGTAAGCCCCTGTCTATCTCTGATTTCGAATCTGCTTTTTTACATTCAGAGATTGATATCAAACGCCAGTCAATGCGATGACACTGTAACAATGTCCCGTCAATCTATGTGAGGAAACCAAGATGGACTTTAGTGATTACCTGGATAACGTCCTCAAGCAGCGTCAGCAGCAGGCAAGCCAACCCGCAAAACAAAAACAACAGCCCCACTGGCTGCAACAACGCCAGGAAGACAAAACCAGCCAGAGTCTTGCGCGTGATGCCATGGCAAAAGCACAGGAAGACGCAGCTTTACGTGCTGAACATGAAACCAAAGCGCAGCACATCAGAATGAATGGCCGCTACATGACAGAAGAAGAAGCCCAGGCAAAAGTCCAGTTACAAACTGCGGCTGCCCCGGCAAATCCTGATCGAATCGCTTACATTCAGAGCCTCAAAAAATCATTACGCAGCAAAAAGTATCGGGCATCGTAAAACAGTCCATCTGAGTACTTTGCACCACCCGCACCGTGACAACGTCACACATAATTTTATGCTGCTCGTAGCATTTTCGCTGTCCCCCTGCTTGAAAATCACAACATTCGACTATGCTTAAACAAGGGTCAGTTGACCTTTGTGGTTCATATTTGTCCGGAATGAAAGCATTTTTACCTGGCTGCAGGACACGCCAATTCGGGCTCAGAATGCATTGCCCGCAATTCGGAAATGCACTTTTCACCGGAAGACATCTGATGCCACGCTTTAAACTGCCGGAAGTGCAGAATGCAGTACCACTCTCCATACAATAAAATCCGTACAGCGTGATAGAACAACAGGAGAAAAAAGCAGGGCTTTCATTCACGTAAACCTATGGAGTGACAGATATGTTAGGTGAAAATCACGCACTCTTCATTGAGTTCCCCGAAATGCACGACAAAATCAAAGAGTTGAAGTCACAAGACGAAAACTTCAAGGCGATGACAGACAGGTACCATGAATTAGATCACAAAATACGGGGATTAGAATGTAACAACATTCCAACCGAAGACCTACACTTCACCCAACTGAAAATGGAACGATTGCAGCTCAAAGACAAAATACACAGTATCCTGATGAACTGATGGTAAAAAGCCATGATGATTGGCTCCCCCTCCCACAGTTCTGAGGATGGAGCCAATCACTGCCCGCAAGCTCTCGACTCCCTCTTCACCATCCATTTGTAACAAAGTTTTTCCTCACGATATTTCTTAAAAATTTATTGATAGAATCCGCGCCCTCCATAAGAAGTGCATCTTTTTTTGATTCAGATTAAGAAAAGTTTAAAAAACAAATCAAGACCGCTACGGTGTTAGAGAGGCGTATGAAAACATTCGATCGTGCTAAGCAAATCTTGCTGGCTGGCTTTTGTATAAACTTGTGCATGGGCATTCTGTATGCCTGGAGCGTCTTCAAGAAAGCGCTGGTTGTTGATCTGGGGTGGTCTAATGCTGATGCATCCCTGCCCTACACGGTCGCTATCATTACCTTTTCACTGTCTCTGTTACTGGCCGGTATTCTTCAGGATAAAATCGGTCCGCGTAAAGTCCTGCTGTTAGGAACGACGATGGTTGGGCTGGGGATGATCATTTCCAGCTTTGCAACCAGCCCGCTGCTTTTGGTCCTTACTTTCGGCGTACTGACAGGCAGCGGCATTGGCTTTGGATATGCCTGTCTGAGCCCATCGGCGATGAAATGGTTTCACCCGTCTAAAAAAGGAATGGTGAATGGTTTGATTGCCGCTGGTTTCGGTCTGGCGGCGGTTTATCTTGCCCCTCTGACTGCATCTCTGATTGCTGACTTCGGGATCAATCAAAGTTTTCTGATTCTTGGCATCGCAGTTCTGGTGGTCGCTGTTCCGCTGGCATGCACTATCACAAACCCGCCGGAAGACTATGTGCCAGCCGCGCCCACTGCAACGACCGCAAAAGCTGCGCAAACACCGAGTGTTGATGTCAGCTGGCGTATGATGATCCAGACCCCGCAGTTTTATTCGCTGTGGATCATGTACGCGTTCGCTTCAGCTGCCGGTCTGATGATCATAGGGAACATTACTTCAATCGCAGCCACACAGGCTGATTTATCTGACGCCGCTTTCCTTGTGGTGATTCTGGCTGTCTTTAACTCGGGTGGCCGGGTCGTCGCAGGAATGCTCTCCGATAAGATCGGCGGCGTGAAAACCCTGCTGATAGCCTTCGTCATGCAAGCCATCAACATGGTGATGTTTGCAACTTTCGACAATGAATTCAGCCTGATGGTCGGTGCCGCAGTTGCAGGTGTCGGCTATGGCACACTGCTGGCCGTTTTCCCGTCGATTACTGCTGACTTCTACGGCCTGAAAAATTATGGTGCCAACTACGGTGTCCTGTATACAGCCTGGGGAATCAGTGGCTTCATCGGCCCTGTCGTTGCTGCTGTCGCAGTTGATATGACCGGTACATACACATTGGCGTATACGCTGTGTTCCGTAATGCTGGGAGTCGCCGTTTTGCTTGCCTTCATGACCAAGCCCGTCAATATTCAGGCACTTCAGAACAAGCTGGCAAACGCCTGATTTCAGCACGTCAGTCAAGAATAAAAGCACAGCTTTCCGCTGTGCTTTTTCATGTTCAGTACATAAAAAAAACCCGATACCAAAAAGATACCGGGTAAACAAATAGTGGTGAAAATGTTCCTAATGGGAACAGGATATGCGCTATTGCGTACCGCTTGGGAAGACTGTGTGATTGGCTTAACAACAACCTTCACGGTACTCAGGTAGCAATAAATTAAAGCGTCCGTATTTTTACTGATATTAAATCTATGTATAAAAATATTCAGTATTGTCTGCCCCGTAAACATACCAATTGCATATTAGAATTTAATAGGAAACAAGTCTGATAAATGCATTCAGCAAATACATGAAAAGGTACAAATCATACACATATTAATTGTATAGTCCTGCATGCTTAAAGAAGTTGATTAATATGTCTGCACCCCGTTCAGTCGATATGCTTTCAGGATGAAACTGAACCCCTTCGATCACAAACGCTTTATGTCGAATACCCATGATGTAGTTGTCATCAATAGATTCAGAGGTAATGACTAATTCCGAATCCGATTTAATATCGTCTCTTGATGCAATCAGTGAATGATATCGGGTGACTTTTAAGGGTGACTTCAATTGCTGGAAGCAGCCCATTTGATCATGTTCAATCAAACTCACCTTTCCATGCACACGGTTTACAGCCGGTTTCACTGAAACACCATAAAACTCCGCAATCGATTGCATTCCAAGGCAAATACCAAAAATCGGAATTTTTCCTTCAACCCGCCTGATGATATCCAGGTAACCACTCTCACATGGGTGTCCGGGCCCAGGCCCCAGAATAATAGCATGATAGTCATTCAACGATTCAAGATTGACTTTATCACACCGAACGACATCAGTTTGAAAGCCAATCACTTCAATATAATTTTTGACGATATAAACAAAGCTGTCATACGCATCAATTAATAAAATCTTCACTGATTAAATCCTTGTTGGTGATTGCAAAATAAGTCGAACTGAGTTTGCTGATTGTTTCAGACCACTCGCCATGGCTCAGGGAATCTTCAACGATCCCTCCGGAAGCACGAATCGTATAGACACCATTTCTGTAAACTGCCGTCCGAATACAAAGTGCAGACAAAATTGTGTCATTAAACCCTAAATACCCCACACACCCTGCATAAATGCCTCTTGAGGTCCTCTCCGTGTCTTCAATAATTTCCGTTGCCTTTATTTTTGGTGTTCCCGTCATCGTGCCTGCAGGAAACGTAGCGGCTAAAGCATCGTATTTATCAAATTGTGCTGAAATCTTCCCAATAACATTAGAAACAATATGAATCACGTGTGAGTATTCTTCTGTAATCATCAATTCATCAACAAATAGTGAAACAGGTTCACAAATTCTGGAGATATCATTTCGACAGAGATCAACCAGCATCAAATGCTCTGCATTTTCTTTTTCATCCGAGAGCAGCTTATGAATATTTGACTTTTTCTCATCTGGATCAGACGAGTTTCTGATTGTACCCGCAATTGGTCTCATCACAATTTCACGGTCATTGGTTAAAGTCACAAACATTTCCGGACTTGCTCCAATCACATGAAATCCATCAGATGTTTTAAAATAATACATATAGGGTGATGGGTTAAATTGACGCAATCGTAAGTAAACATCAAATGGTATTATTTCTGACGTTATATTTATTTCATGCCCCAATTGGATTTGATATATATCACCAATATCGATATGACTTTTGGCTTTATCAAACCAGGTCGTATACATCTCTTTATCGACAGTGGGAGATGAAATACTATGACTGGAAAAATTGTGGTTAAACTCATAATGAAATGGCGTTTTAATGAGATTTTTCACTAATGAAAGATCGAAACTTTGAAAATAATTGCTCTGATTTCGGGTTAAATGTATGGTGTGACTCTTTATATCAAGATTGATGACGCCTGAAAATATAGTCAGATTAATCGTAGATAAATTTTTATCTCTTGATATTTTTCTCTCGATATCCTCTATGAGAAAAATAGTATCGTATCCAAAGTAACCCCAGAATCCGAAGTTTGTACTTGTACTCACCCCTTCATCAACGACATGAAATAATGACTCAATACTTCTTAAGAGTGAAATCAGATCGTTAAACGTCTGAATCTGAATGGAGTACTCATCTAGGAACTCAAAAGATGATAATTTATCACTCACTCTCATCAAACCAAGAATATCTTCATTCCCAGATAAAGACAGGACATTATCATTGAGTTTCAAGTTAAAAATAGGTTCAAACGCAATGATTGTATTTTTGCAATCTTTTTCTGGACCAGTCATTGACTCGAGCAGAAACAACTCATCTTCATGATATTTCTTTCGCAACTGGTTATAAATACAGATCGAGTCATTGTCTGAGATGACTTTTTCAGTATGGCTGATAACTTCAATTAACCCTTTCACTATCTTTCTCCATGATTTCTTTGAGCTTTCTTTCATTTGGATGATTAAAATTTAATGCATTCACATTCACAGAACTTCGGATTTCAACTAATCTGTCAACCATTTGCTCCAAAGCAACACTCTCCTCAATGTCTGTAATTCCCTTCGTTTTTTCACAGCCATGGATAAGCACTGGAAATCCAGCACCAGGAATAATCATTCGATTTAATAGCATGTTATTTATGATTTGATCATGTGCACTGCCTAAACTATATTTCCTCCCAACAATGACGCAGCCACCAATTTTATTCACGAGAGGCCGATCAAACCTCAGATATCCGACACCAGCTCTTTCAAGAAAAATCTGCATTAAGTGACTAATCCCGAAAGCATGAACTGGACATGTGTAAATAATAATATCTGACTCGCACATCATTTTAATAATATGTGGCATGTCATCATATTTTTCACAGGGAGACTGTCTATAGTTGCAACCATTGTCACCACCACAGCCATCACAAGCAGATATTTTCTTATCGCACAGATATATAACATTTACATGGACATTTTTCTCATACAACTTATCCTGAATAAGTTCAGAAACATAAGCGGTAACACCATTTCTTCTTTCTGAACCTGATATGATTACAGCTTTCATTTTGACCTCAACATGAAAAAACTCAACAATTTGAGAAATTATGTGGGCCAATAAGTAAAACTTTTTGAATACCTAAATAGACATCAGCCAATAAAGAATTGGTTAAGATAAATTTTAATAATTCGAGATAAGCATATTTGAATGTCTGATACTACACTCAGCGATTGAACCAGGCCAATACTTGTCAATCAAACTTTTCAACTCTTCAATGACTGGCAAACTCTCATTATTTTGGAGTGGAGATAAAGCCTCTATAATAATAATTGCATTTTGGGTGCTGTTTCTAACGACAGATAAACCACTTTGCTTATGAGACCACTTTCTGGCATGCGCATTATTTTTCTCATCGATAAATGAAACTTCATTCGAGGGCATTAAAATTTCGTTCCCATTAAAATCTAAATAACGCTCACCTCCCTTTGTATAGGAAACCCATAAATTTCCGTTGATTTCATCTGTATCCAGCACAGCAATAGGTAAACAATGCTTAACTGACAATGCATTACAAATTAAAACTAACGGGTGTAATGTTTCTGGTAAATTACCTTGCTTTCTGAGCCGTCTCAGTAATGATTCAGCTGCCATTCGAAATTTTGTCGGCTCTATCCCTGCTTTTCTGTAAGCTCGACGCCAGTGACTGATAGAGTCAATTGCGCTTTCTGTCTGCAACTTATCGATTGTTTGCTTTGCAAAGACAATATTTTCATTCACAGAATCTGTCACATCAACACGATCATGAAGATTCTCAATTCGAAGACAGCAAACATGCAGTTCAGGTAAAAGGTCAACGATATCTTTTGAGTAATTAACCATTGATGTCATGATTGATAAGTCCCTTTTTGATCAGCTGCATTTGTGTTAACTCATGAATGATTACCTTATAAACAGATTCAATAAACTTATCATCCCCGTGAAAATTCAACGCTAATTCTCTCACTTTACTTAAAACGATCTCTACTCGTCCTTTTGCTTCTACGACATCAACACTATTCCGCTTTTGATCTGCTATCTGTAATGCAACATTCGCTCTTTTTACCAGTAGTTCTACAAGCTGAACATCTATCTGATTGATTTCTTCACGAAGAATTTCTAACTGATTAATTTCCATGATTCACCTTTATAATATTTGCTGATACCGAACAAACCTGTTTGATATTTTCAATGGCTTGGTTAAGTCATATAATGTCAAATCACTTTCTGGATCTTTTGAATTCATATAACCGGTGTATTGAGACGGGTCCATGATAAAGCCCGGCACTTTTCTCAAGTAAGTATCTTGCGACACCTGAAACCTGGTTGTCATTGCCCATAAAAAATCCTCACTTGACAAGTGATCGATGTCGTCATCAACAACATATACATGCTTACAAAGCGGATGGTGCTCGTAAATAAAATCTCTTAATTCTGAAAATGGAATGAAATGTGACTTTCTCCGGATACTTAAGATGACTGACAGCTGCCCGCCACCATAACTGGGACAATACACATCCATTAAATCAAAAAATTGATCGAATTCTTTCCTGACAACTTCTTTCAAAGAGATCTCAGTCGGAATCGCAAGCAGCTCTGACTGTTCTTTTCCCGGACCTAAAAATGTTTGATAGATCGGATTTTCTCTGTGGAAGATGCCTGTGATTTTAACGAGCGGAAGATTTTCTTTTGCCTCCCCCATGTAGCCAAGAAACTCCGGCATTGAGTATGCCTCTGCTTTTCTATTGCTTTCATTACAAGTTGTCGTTGTCATTTCCCCTTCAATGACAATCTCACTGTCTGCGTAACAATAAGCTGAATTTGTAACGTTTTTCGCAATTCGAACGGCCTGGCCAACTACTTTACTCATCTCTTTCAGTTTGCAGATACCTGATGAGAATCTGGCTGTCGATAATGAAGTGAGCAAATAGTATACAGGGGGTATACCAATACAAATCGAGATTGGCAGAGTTTTATTTTGTTTCAAAGCTTCTTGGTAACAGCTGAAAAGCCCACTTCCAGGCCGTAGGGCTAAAGTCACATGACTTTTATCTACAACTTTCAATCGATGAATAGAACTGGTATAGGCACCGGTTTTATGGTGCCTTGCACAAACGACACCTGATGTAAAAAATGCGCCTGCATCCTGTGGTGTTACTTTAAGAGCAGGTAATGAGAGCAAATCTAATTGAAAATGACTTTCCTGACAGACAGGCTTATCAACCCATACCGGACTTAAATCCTTACAGTGTAAACTGTCATCTCTGAAACAACTTTCGGACAGAATCTTTCGATTGATTTCTCTATTCCCAAATAACCCCATTAACACCGGAAATTGAGTGCCGTTATTGGCGTATATGTAAGCTTGCTCATGACCTGTTTTTCCTGAACCAGGTACGGTTGCTGCGTTATTCATATAATGGCCAGGTATCTCATAAGTTGGTGACATGAAATCACCAACCGTCTTGATGCTGACACCTGAACCTTCCAATTGATTCAGCACAGCCCGCAGATCGAAACTCATTTCACAACCCAACTTTATGAAGCACAAAATCGATATCTTTATCACCTCTTCCTGAAAGATTAACCAGGATGGATTCTTTAGATGATAAATTTTTAGCTTCTTTTGCAGCCCATGCAATCGCATGAGAACTTTCTAATGCGGGGATGATTCCTTCATATTTGGACAAAGTTAAAAAGGCTTCAATACATTCATCATCTGTAATTGAATGATACTCAACCCGCTGAGCATCTCTTAAATAACAATGTTGTGGACCGACACCGGGATAATCTAATCCTGAAGCGATGGAATGGGCATCCATCGGAGTACCATCCTCTTCTTGCAGGTATAAACATTTAAATCCGTGCATTGTTCCGAATTTACCTGCTGTTAGGGTCGCGGCATGTTCTCCTGAATCTAATCCTTTACCCGCAGCTTCAACTCCCACTAACTTCACGTTTTCATCTGACAGAAAACCGCTGAATAAGCCTAATGCATTTGAGCCGCCACCGACACAAGCCGCAACGATTGTCGGTTGTTCATTTGTCATCTCCAGAAACTGGGCAGATGCCTCTCTTCCAATGACAGATTGAAAATATTGCACCATCTCCGGGTAAGGCGCAGGACCAACAACGGAGCCGATTGCAAAAAAGTTATTCTGCATATCATCCAGATATGCCGAAAATGCACTATCGACTGCTTCTTTTAAAGTCGCCTTACCCGAAGTTACAGGAACAATTTTGCATCCCAGCAATTTCATTTTATTCACATTAGGGCGTTCTTTTTCAATATCGACCTGCCCCATATGGATTTCACATGCCATGCCCATCAAAGCACAAACAGTCGCAAGAGCAACACCATGCTGTCCTGCACCCGTTTCAGCTAATATTTTTTTCTTGCCCATTTTCTTTGCAAGCAGAACTTCACCAATACAGTGGTTAATTTTATGGGCACCCGTGTGATTTAAATCTTCACGTTTCAGGTATATCTTTGCTCCGCCAATTCTCTCAGAAAGGTTCTTTGCAAAGTAAATGGGACTTGGTCGTCCGATATAGGTTTTACGTAACCGTGTCATTTCTTCATTGAATAAGTCATCTTGAATGATGTGATAGAATGCTTCTCTGACCTCATTCATCGCTGACTTTAATTCTGAATTTTCGGCTTCACCGCCGTAGACGCCAAACATTCCATTTTGATCTGGGATTAAATTGGCAAAAGCAGGGTTTTTCATCTGTCGCTCCTATTGAATATCATCAACAACGAAAACTGTCGTCACTTCATTCTCATCCCCTTTCGAACGGTGAGGCACACCATCCGGGATTGAGAAAAAATCACCTGGGTGACATTTATTTTCGGTACCCTCAACAAAAATAGTAAAGCTTCCGGTCAGAACATATCCCTGATGACCGATCTCACAAAGATGGTGCTCATCAAACCCAGCTGGCAATTCAAGCATTCTTAAGCGCTTTCCGTTTGAATTGAAAATTTTCACCCGGCCATCAGCGCCCGGCTTTGACCATTTTTCCCAATCTTGATTTGCCGCTTGAAATACAACCTCGTCATAGGTCTTCATCTTTTCTCCTCTCAAATTCCATTCAATACAGAGTCAATGTGATGACGAACACAACTCGTGTTTCACGTTCCGCGGAATACGCTGACGTCTGCCAGCAGATGTGAAAACAGAATCAATGTTGTGAGACTCATCGAATTAAAACTAGCGAACTAGTTCACTAGTTTGATTTGCGCTCATAGTAGGGATATCATCGTTGCCGTGTCAAGAATTTTATGCAACTATGCGCTGTGCGTTAGGTTTGTTAACTCTTGACTCAATATGATGCCTGGCATTGCATCAAATGATTCAAATTCACTTGGAGTATTCTTCCACCATGGTCAGTACATTACTTCTATATTGCATCGCTTCATTTACCGTGACCGTCATTCCGGGACCGACCATGCTGTTGTCTCTGTCGAACGGTGTGAGTAAAAACAAGAAAATTGTACTTTATGGCATTCTAGGGGCTGCTCTGTCTGACGCGATTCTGATCAGTGCTGCCGGACTGGGACTGGGGGCATTAATGGCGGCTTCTGAAACCCTCTTTCTGACCGTCAAATATTGCGGCGTTGCTTACCTGCTGTGGCTGGCATACCAGTTGTGGCGCAGTACACCTTCAGCCAGCGCGTTGACGGCTGACAAACTCAAAAGCGCACAAGTACACAGCCCTGCAGCAGCGTTCCGGCGCAGCCTGTTCGCGGCCCTGTCTAATCCGAAGGGGCTCCTGTTCTTCGGCGCTTTTCTGCCTCAGTTTCTGGATTTAACCGCGCCGGTTTTGATGCAATACGTTCTTTTCGCAATTGCTACCATCGTGATTGATGTCGCTGTGATGCTGGTTTACGCAACTGCAGGTTTCCAGGCGGCAAAGTATTTATCGGTCAGCCGCCTGAAATCGCTCAACAAAACCTGTGCTTCCGTGTTGGTCGCGATGGCGTCGGGGTTAGCATTCTATAAAGAAGCGGCCTGAGGTTTTTTCACTTCAAAAAAATAAAAGCGCCCGAGGGCGCTTTTTAAATGGATGGACGTTTGTATCTGGCGTTGATCAAATCTTCAATAAACTTTTGCTCTTTTCTGGCCTGCTCATACCGTTGTTTAGCTTTCCAGCGTTCCATGACGGTTTCCAGACCTTTCACTTTGATCTGGCTTTGCTCCAGCGCTTTTTTGGTCCGCTGACTTTCTGCATGCATCAGCGCCATTTCGTGCTGCTGATGAGCGATCAGGCGATTGAGCATTGCATTGACCTGCGTGGTGTTTTGCAATGCAATCGGGTTGACCCCGCCGACTCCTTCCGGAAGACTGCCGGATTTTAAGTCAGCCAGTGCTTCCAGCTGTTGAGCAAAGAAACCAACCTGCTCTTGCTGACGGGCTAAATCCTGGCCCTGACGGTCTCGCTGCTGCTCAGCAATTTGCTGAAGCTGGCTGACAGCTTTCAGTTTTCCTTTCATTGCCCGCTCCTTGTCAGCCTTGCTGTGTCTGGGTAAATAATTCGGCCAGACGAACCAACGACTGCTGGTAATCCGTCACTTCGTCCACCTGTTGAACCAAAAAGTCTTTCAGTAACGGGAACATCCGCACCGACAGATCCAGCTCTGGATCCTGCCCTGGCTGATAACCCCCCAGCGGCAGCAGCTCTTTCACCTGAAGATAATTCGCATTCAGCTGTCGAAAACGGTTTGCCACCGTAACATGCGAAGTTTCGGTACAACTGCTCATACAACGGCTGATCGATGCATTAATATCAATCGCCGGATAGTGCCCCTGCTCTGCCAGTGAACGCGACAACACCACATGGCCATCCAGAATAGCCCGGGCAGAGTCGACCACAGGATCCTGCTGATCATCCCCGTCCGCCAGAACGGTATAAATAGCCGTCAGACTGCCGTCCGGGTGTTCACCGTTACCGGCACGTTCCAGTAATTGCGGTAACTGACCAAACACTGAAGGCGGATAACCCCGGGAAGCCGGTGGTTCGCCCAGAGACAAAGCAATTTCACGCTGCGCCATGGCATAACGGGTCAGTGAATCCATCAACAACAGGACGTCTTTCCCTTTATCCCGGAAATATTCGGCAACACGATGGCAAAGCTTGGTCGCGCGCAGGCGCATCAGAGGAGATTCATCCGCAGGTGCAGCAATCACCACCGCACGCCTCATCCCTTCTTCACCCAGGTTCCGCTCAATAAACTCGCGAACCTCACGACCCCGTTCACCAATCAGCCCGACCACGACAATGTCAGCTTTGGTGTTTTTGGTGATCATGCCCATCAACACACTCTTACCCACACCACTGCCGGCCATCAGACCGATGCGCTGACCTTTACCCAGCGTCAGCAGGCCGTTCATGGCGCGAATACCCACATCTAAGGGGGTATCGACCATCCGGCGCTTCATCGGGTTAATCGGCTGAGGATTGAGAGAAACTTTCTCGCCCCCTTTCAGTGGGCCCAGATCGTCAAAAGGCTCGCCAAGGCCATTCACGACCCTGCCGAGCCAATGCTCGCCCAATGCAACTGTACTGTCGCCATCAAGCGGAATGACTTTGGCGCCGGCATATAAACCGCCCAGCTGGCGTACCGGCATCAGATATGCGACATCCCGGTCAAAACCAACGACCTGAGCTTCGATTGCTTCTCCGTCATCGGTTTCGACCAGGCAGCGTTGTTCCAGTCTGAATTTGCAGCCAACGGCCTGAAGCATCAGACCGTTGACTTTCACCAACCGCCCGGTCACCCGGGCAATCGGTATGGATGACATCGACGCAATCGCATCATTCATACGTTCATGAAATGCGCTGTCACTCACTGACTTCCTCCACACGCTCTGTGGCAGATACCTCTTCTGACTTCACATCGGTCACTAATTGCGAACCATTTGTGGATTCCAGAAGATGTTCACGGAGGGTTTCCATACAGGCTTCCAGCCGTGCATCGCTGCTGGCGTCTGCTTCAGCCTGGTCAGTCACCAGTTGCACACCGCCGATCGGCATTTCTTTATCCGCTACCAGTTTCCAGCTCGGATGCAGCTTCGGATTCAGGTTGTTGATCCGCTCCAGATCCTGCGGGTTCAGGTGCACAATCACCTTGTCCGCGTTTCCGGGCATGCTGTCGAGCGTCTCATCGACCAGCGCCAGGATCTGCTGCGGCATCAGTGTCAGCTCGGCACGAATGACCTGCTGAGCGACTTTCTGAACCAGAGAACAAATCTGCTCACGTTGTGCGTGCTCACGCTCGTCCTGCCATTGCTGAATATGCGCCTGCAGCGCATGCAGCGGGGCCATCACAGATTCATACTTTTCACGGCCCTGGCTTTCACCTTTGGCATAACCTTGCTGAAAGCCATCCTGCTGCCCCAGATTGAAACCCTGCTGGCGGCCCTGCTCCACGCCCTGACGAAGACCTTCTTCATGACCCTGCTGCAACCCCTGCTGGAAACCATCTTCCAGACGTTTCTGCAACGCAGCCTGATGCTCCTGGGCATTAAACTGAGGCTCTTCAGCCAGATGATTCAGGTCCTGAGATTCATCATCGGTGCCCTGAATCATTGGCTTGACCATCGGAGGAAAACGATGAGAGCGGTATTCACCCGGATTCAGGCGCATCACTTTAACTGAACGCATCGCTTACTCCACTGTTTGTTCCTGGTACAGACTCAGTTCGATTTCACCGGCATCAGCCAGTTCACGGACGATCTGCATGATCTCCTGACGAGCCTTCTCAACACGGGAGAGCGGCATGGCACCACGCATGGCCATTTCGTCGTCCAGCGAGTTTGCCATCCGTTGTGGCATCGACTGTTTGATCGCCATCTGCAGTTTGAGATCTGCACCTTTGAGTGCGGTTGCCCACATATCGATAGAAATTTCCTGAACCAGACGGTCCATGGTTGCTTCGCGCTGACGGGCAAGAATCACGAAGTCGAACATGTTCTCTTCGATCTCGCTGACCACTTTCTCGTCGTGCAGCTTCAGCATTTCCATCAACTGAGCACGATCACCTTCAAAGCGGTTGATAATGTCGGCAGCCTGCTTGGCACCCATCACCGACGCACCATGTCCGCCAGACACCTGCTGGATACAACGGTCGATCAGCTGATGCAGATCCTGCGCGATTTCATGATCAATCTCATTCAGGCGTGCCACCCGGTAAATCAGCTCATCATGCTGCTCCGACGGCAGTTTCGCCAGTACTTCAGACGATGTTTCCGGCGGCAGATAAGCCAGGAAAATGGCCTGCATCTGCGGGTGTTCCTGACTGATGAACTTCGCAATGACGTCAGTGTCGACCCACTGCAGACGCTGCATATTGTTCCGCAGTTCATCGCCATAAATACTGTTCAGTACACCTTTTGCCAGATCATTCCCCAACGCTTTCGACAGGGTATTCGACAGATAATCTTTCGAAGCACCCCGGATACCACTGTGGGCACGAAAATCATCAAAAAAGCGCTGAATTACAACTTTGGCATTTTCACTTTTAATCCCGGTCAGTTTGGCCATTGAACGGGTGACGCGTTGTACTTCTTCGCGGGAGAAGTAACGCAGCACCTGCGCGGCTGCGTCCTCTCCCATACCCAGCAGAACCAGTGCTGTTTTATCCACACTGCTCAGGGTTTGCATGTCTGCCGGATTAGTTGTCTCGGTTTTGCTCATTTCCATTCACCCATTGTTTGAGGACTTCAGCAACACGCTGTGGCTCTTCGCTGGCAATCAGTGTCAGGTGCTTCAGCTGGATGTGCAGAGGCGAACCAGAAGGCGGCAACATCATTTCAGCATCAGCGTCCAGACCATTGGTGGTGTGGCTCAACCCTCGGTCAGACAGACGACGGTTCAGCTCATTTTCCTGTGCCTTCTCATCCAGTTCTTTACTCAGGATGTCATCCGGCAGGCTGGCAATTTCCATTTCACGGCGTGCTTTATCCACACCCGTCAGATGACGGATTAACGGACGCAGGACAAAGAAGATCATTGCCAGTCCCAGCAGACCGCCGATGATGTAACGCAGCGGTTGTTGCAGCGCGGTATCCTGCCACCAAGGCATTGGCGCAACCGGGTCGATACTCAGCGGCTTAAAGTTAAAGCTCATCAGGCTCAGGCTGTCACCACGGACATTATTCAGACCCACGGCTTCAGAAATCATCTGGCTGATTTCAGCCTTCTGGGCATCATTCCAGGCCTTTTGATCTGGAGCCACTTTATCGTTCAGCAGCACAGAAACATTCAGTTTTTTGATTTGTCCCTGCTGGAACTGGGTATGACGCACGCTGCTGCCAAGGGCATACTGACGATTCACTTCAGAGCGCTCACTGGTATTTTTCGGCGAGTCTGTTTTTTTATCGTCTTCAACCGTTGGCGGCTGATTGCTCAGAGAGCCTGGTACACCCAGCGCAATTTTATCGACCGAGTTATTTTCGATACTGTGTTCAGAGCGTACAACCGGATTGTTATCAACCATTTCACGGGTTTCTTCAATACGGTTGAAATCCAGATCCGCAGCGACCTGAATCCGGAAGTTGCTCGGACCCAGCAATGGGGTCAGCATGTCAGAAGCACGCTGGATAATTTGTTTCTCCAGGTTTTTCTGATATTCCAGATACTTGGTGTTCATGCGACCATTGGTCTCAGAACCAATGTCTGCACTCAGCAGACGACCGAACTGATCAACCACTGAAACCTGATCGGCGGCCATCCCCGTCACACTGCCAGACACCAGATTCACGATGGCTTCCACCTGCTCCGGCTTGAGATCCTCACCGGATTTCAGTTCAACCATGACGGAAGCCGTTGGCTTTTCACCGTTCTGACGAACGAACAGAGTCTGACGCGGAATCGCCAGATGAACGCGGGCGTTGTTCACGGCATTCATAGAAATGATGGTACGAGCCAGCTCACCTTCCAGTCCGTGACGGTAACGTGCCGTTTCCATAAACTGGCTGGTTCCCAGAGAAGAATCTGTCTGCAGTGACTCCAGTCCGGTTGGCAGTTTGGCTTTGACACCTTTCGCTGCCAGCAGCATCCGCACTTCAGCAACTTTTCCGTCTTCAACCAGCACCTGACCGTTTGTTTCCTGTAAACGGTATGGAATGCCTTCAGCTTCAAGCACTGAAATAATTTCGCTGGTATCAAAACGCTCTTGCTGACTGTAGAGCGGACGATAGCTTTGTGTTGAGGTCCACAAAGCAACCACAATAATGGCTGCAACAACTGCGGCCAGAGCCGCAGACAGCACCAGATTTCGCTGACTGCTGTACCAGGCTTGTTTCGCCCGGTTCAGCAAAGAGTTTTCAGAACGGTCAGATGCGGTCAGTTCAGCTGCCGTTGCTTGAGTAATCATGGTCATAACTTACACCGGCATCTTCATTACATCTTCAAACGCACCGACCACCTTGTTTCTCACCTGCATCAGCGCAGAGAAAGACAGACTGGCCTTCTGACTGGCAATCATCGCACCAACCAGATCATCACTTTTGCCGGTTTCAACCGCAGTCATTTTTGCGCTGGCAACCGCCTGATGACCATTCACCAGGTCAAGCACTTCAGTCATCGCTGAAGAAAAAGAAAGCGGCTTGACTTGCTGGTCTAAAGGGTTGGCTTTCACAGTCACATCCTGCCCGGCCTGAGCTTGCATGAGCTGCATTTTTTCCAGCATGAGTTGCTGGGCTGTTGTTGTCTGCGTCATATTCGTCGCAAGCATGTGTGTCTCCTAATCGTTATGCTGCTGAGCCAATTTGTGAAATATCAATGCCTTGCTCACGCATTGCCGCTAATTTGTATCGCAGTGCCCGGGTCGTTACACCCAGTGCTTTTGCTGTCATGGTTCTGTTGCCTTCATGCTGTTTCAGTACATCGAGCACATACTGAAATTCAGCCTGTTTTTTTGCACCAATATGCCCTTGCTCAGTCCCCATCGCGACTGGCGCAACCGGCATGTATTCAGGTTTAATAGCCTGAACCTTGCTGGTGTCGACAGGCAGCATCAGATCCTGAGCTGTGATGAAATCACCGTGCCGCATTACCAGTGCACGCTGAATAATGTTTTCCAGTTCACGAATATTGCCGGGCCAGTGGTACTGCAACATCATTTGCTGCGCATCTGATGACATCTGACAGGCACTGCCCTGCTGATATTTACTGATAAAGAAATTTGCTAAAGGAAGAATATCTTCAGGACGTTCACGCAGCGGCGGCCAGTGGAGCGGCAATACATCCAGACGGTAGTAAAGGTCTTCACGGAAAGTGCCATCCTGAACGGCCAGACGCAGGTCTTTATTGGTTGCAGCAATCACCCGGATATCCAGCTTGATTGTCTTATGGCTGCCGACCCGTTCAACTTCACGTTCCTGCAGTACCCGCAGGAGTTTGGCCTGAAGCGCAGGAGACATTTCTGCAATTTCATCCAGCAGAATGGTGCCGCCGTTTGCTTCTTCAAACTTACCGCTCTGACTGCCGGTCGCACCGGTAAATGCGCCTTTCACATGACCGAACAACACCGCTTCAAGCATAGATTCAGGAATGGCTGCACAGTTCACCGCAACAAAAGGCATTTTGCTGCGCGGTGACTGCTGATGAACGTAACGAGCCAGCACTTCTTTCCCTGTACCGGATTCTCCGGTAATCAGAACACTGGCATGGGTGCAGGCTGCGCGGTGAGCCAGTTGCAGAATCTGTTTACTGCGCCAGGACTCCGCCACAATGTCTGACATGGGTTTCTGTAAAGCTTCAACGCGGGCGATCAGACTCAGCAATTGTGCAGGTTCAAAAGGTTTCAGAAGATAATCTGTCGCACCGGCTTTCATGGCTTCAGCAGCCAGCAAGCCTTCATGCTGATCAACAATTGCGATGGCAATCCGGCGCTGCTGAGGATCAGCAACGGTCTGGCTGAAGCGAACCCACTCGGTCAATGCCATATCTGGTAAAGCGGAGCTGACCAGAGTGATAGCAGCACGGTGAGATTGCAAACCGGCTTTGCCGGAAGTCAGATAATCTACCTGATAACCAGCCTGCTCCAGCACCTGTATAACTTGCTGAGCCTGCTGCCTGTCCGGTTCAATGAGCTGAATCGTTTTCGTTAACATTACTGAACCCTGCTTTTATCATTGTTATCAGCACGCAAAACCCTCACCGTTACCCTGCGGTTCAACGCCTGGCCCTGTGCTGTCTTGTTGTTCGCAATCGGATAACGCGCGCCATGTGCCCTGATCTGAATCAGATTATTTTTGACACCGGCTTCACGAAGAAAACTCGCGATATCATCCGCACGTACTTTCGAAACCTGAATATTGCCAAGGTTTGAACCCACAATGTCGCTGTGCCCGTCAATCAGCACTTTACTGACAGATTTATCCAGGCGAATGTATTCGGCCAGCTTAGTCAGGGTTTCCTTTTGTTCCGGGGATACGGTGCGTTGTCCCATCTCGTACTGGAACACCATATCTCTTGCCTGACGGTACGACATTGCAGGTAAGCGGGAACGGCAGGCACTGAATTCAGCTAATGCATCTGACATATTGACGCTGGACAGCATCAGATCGACCGGCGAATTGGTGTTCTGGTAAGTTAAAGCGATTCTTGCCCACTGCCCCGCGGTCATGCCATCCAGCAATGTGTCAACGGCACCGGTACCGGTAAATCTCACTTCCGTCGGATCCACCTGCTTACCCGGGCTCAGGGAAGTCTGCTTAGGTGTTTCAACCCAAGGGCCATCCTGAAGGTATAAACCTGCGCGGTCGAACTGAGCGAGAGGACGCATCGGTTTCACTTTAAGAATCAGATTTTCGCCCGCGTCTGCCACGAAACTGACTTCACCGAAGTTTTGCACCTGCTGATTTAATGAGCAGTGAAACGTACCGCCCCGGTATTTCCATTCGACAAGATCCATTGGCGTAGAAACAACTTTTGCTTCAACAGAACCCGCCGCAAGAGCAATTAATAAGAATGTGTATTTCTTGTTGAATGAAATTAACATTTTACCCTTCTCAGATTTTTGGTGATACCAAAATTCAATTATGTCCGAGGAACCAACTTAGCCAAAATTATTAAACAACCAAATTGCTTTTTTATTTCTATATATCTTTTCCTTGCTCAAAATCACTTTAATTCGATTAAGGTGATCTCGATTCAATTTATATTTGACGCACCAATGACACTAAATTGACACAGACATGACATTGCTCCCACTGTTTGATTTAACTTGATATAGCTTCAAAAACAGCAACTTGAGAGCAATATCAAATGAATAAAATAGTGCGTCTTTTTAAAGCGGGCATAAAAGTCTCATCAATTCATATATAAGAAAACCCTGTATATGAAGTTATAATCAACATGTGGACTAACATCACAAATTTAAAATCAATAACTAAAACACAAGAATTAGCTCAGGCTAGACTTAGCGGAACTAATAGTGGTTAAAGCCAATTCGAAGTAAATAACAATCGCAACCTTAATTTGTTGCATATGAGTTCTGACGGATATGCCATATGAAAAAAATTGAGTTAAACAGTGCTCAACATTTCCCCAAACTGAATGTTGAACATTTAGGGCGCCCTATTCATGTCATTCGGGAAGAATTACAAAAAACTTTCTCGCAGGCAGATTCGTCAATCACTCAGGATCTACAACGCTGGGTGAAAGACAAAAACCTGAGCTTCAGACTATCGGATATTCAGCTGGCCAGCAGACAACCAGCCGATCTTGATGAGCACGCTTCTGTCATCCGCCATCAGACTGGCGGCATGGTTCAGGCTCAGTTGGATATCAGTATGCTTCTGGCGCTGTCGGACAAGTTCTATAACGCCGATATCGACCGCAGTCATATCAGCGATGCTTCAAACAAACTGACTGCCAGTGACCTGCGTTTACAGCAGCGACTGCTGGAACGTCTGTGTGCACTGATTGCAGAGAGCGGGCAATGGACAATGACAGATGATGCGATGCGTCATGGCATTGGGCTGCTGGCCACCTTCACAGTCAGTTACCGTAAAAAATCCGCTGACTTTACCCTCTACCTGGATGAAACCATGTTGCAGTCTCTGATGGATGACATGGCCATTCATACCAATGACCAGTTAGACGAAGGTTTCCGCAAAGTACTGGAAAGCACGCCGGTGACTCTTCACGCCACCCTTTGCCAGAAAAAAATGCCTTTAGACGATGTACTCAAACTGCGTCCTGATGACGTATTGAATATCGATCTGCTCACTAATGTTCCGGTTCGTATTGGCCAGGAGCATTTATTTAACGGATGCGTGGCCGACAAAGATGGCCAACTCGTTCTGATTCTAAATGATAAATAAACTACACAGGACCCCAAAATGACCGATTTGAATGAGATGACTGACGTAAACGCATTCAGCGAAGACGATCTGAACTTTGATGATCTGGATCTGGATCAGCTGGATGATGACGTTGAAGCCAGTCAGGAATCCGGTACTGCCTCCCCTTTCATCCCTTACGATGAAGTACCGTCCAGAGATATTAATTTCTTCAAGAAAATTCCTGTCACGGTCACACTGGAAGTTTCCAGCACCGAAGTCTCTCTCGGCGAACTGATGAAAGCCGGTGAAGGCAGCGTGATTGAACTGGACAAGCTCAATGGTGAACCACTGGACGTCAAAGTGAACGGTTCTCTGATGGGCCACGCTGAAGTCGTTGTGGTCAATGACAAATACGGCCTGCGTCTGATTGATATCGTGGACTCACCGCTTAACTCCGTGGAATCCTGATAATGCTCCGCAGTCTCTGTCGTGTTTTAGCCCGCGCCGGCGGGCTATCCTTAGCCGGTTTTCTGATATTGACGCTTTCTTCACACCCGGCATTCGCTTCTGATACGGGTGGCCTGACGCTGATGACAGTTTCAGACGGCACCTCTAATCAGGAATACAGTGTCAAGCTTCAAGTGCTGCTCCTGATGACGGCACTGAGTTTACTGCCTGCATTTCTGCTGATGGCAACCAGCTTTACTCGCATCATTATTGTACTGGCCATTCTGCGTCAGGCCCTCGGCCTGCAGCAGAGTCCGCCAAACCGGGTACTGGTGGGGATTGCGCTGGCGCTGACGCTACTCATTATGCGTCCGGTATGGACTGATGTGTATGAACACGCCTTCAAGCCCTATGACGCAGGTCAGATCACGCTGATGGAAGCTTTCTCTGTGGCAGAAAAACCCGTCAAGGATTTCATGCTCAGACAAACCCAGCAAACGTCTCTTGAGCAGATGCTGCATATTGCAAACGAGCCTCTGGATCAGAAAGCAGAAGATCTGTCCTTTGCCGTGGTGCTGCCGGCCTTTGTGATCAGCGAGCTGAAAACAGCCTTTCAGATTGGTTTTATGCTGTTCATTCCGTTTCTCATCATCGACCTGGTTGTGGCCAGTGTGCTGATGGCCATGGGGATGATGATGCTTTCACCACTGATTATTTCGCTGCCTTTTAAACTGGTCGTATTTGTTCTGGCCGATGGCTGGACCATGACAGTCGGCACACTGTCGGCAAGTTTCGGCTAGGAGAAAAACCATGACACCGGAACTCGTCGTCACCCTGTTTTCAAATGCTGTCTGGATGATCATCACCATTGTGATGGTGCTGGTCGTGCCCGGCCTGCTGGTTGGTCTGGTCATTGCGGTCTTTCAGGCCGCGACCCAAATCAATGAACAGACCCTCAGCTTTCTGCCCCGCTTGCTGGTCACTCTGCTGATGGTCATTTTTGCCGGTCACTGGATGCTCAGAAAACTGATTGACCTGTTTACGCAGTTGTTTCACAACATTCCGGGAATGATTGGCTGATGGATGTCACTTTCGCGCAAATCACAGCCTGGCTCGGGCAAGTCTGGTGGCCATTTTTCCGTCTGGGGGCCGCATTTGTTGCCATGCCTTTCTTCGGCGATGGCGCCATTCCGCTTTGGGTGCGTCTGCTGTTTGCCCTGTCCATCAGTATCCTGATTGCGCCTCTCATGCCGGCGATGCCTGCAGTCGATCCCCTGTCACTCAAAGCACTGGTACTGGCGTTTGAACAAGCGATCTGGGGGGTCTTTTTCGGCTTTATCCTGCATCTGCTCTTCACCACCATGACCATGCTGGGCCAGATTGTTTCCATGCAGATGGGCCTGAGTATGGCCATCATGAATGATCCGGTAAACGGCATGTCTGTTGCGCTGCTGGGCCGGATGTTCCTGATGTTCAGCACCCTGCTGTTTCTGGCCCTGGACGGTCATTTAGTGGTGATTGATATTCTGGTTCAGAGTTTCCATGTCTGGCCGGTCGGCTCCGGGATTAGTGAAGCCACACTTCAACAGGTCATTTCCATGGCCAGCTGGATGTTTGCTTCCGCGCTGGCACTGGCATTACCGGCCATTATTTCGATGCTGCTGGCAAACATCAGCTTTGGTGTGATGAACCGTGCCGCACCGAGCCTGAACGTTTACGCGCTGGGCTTCCCGATGACGATGTTACTGGGTCTGTTCAGCATGCTGATTGCAATCAGCGGCGTCCCGACACGATACACCCAATTTGTTCATACCACTTTGCAGGCACTGACCAGCTACGTCGCAGGAAACGGCATATGAGTGATCAGAGTACTCAGGACAAAACAGAAAAGGCCACGCCCCAGAAAATCCGCAAAGCACGGGAGCAGGGGCAAATTCCCCGTGCGAAAGATCTGACTGCTGCGGTGATTTTCCTGGTTGTGGTCTATTTCTTTTCAATTCAGATCAGCACCATCTGGGACGCCATGAGCGGCGTCTTCCGTTTCAATATGCAGCTGACCCGTGATGATCTGCAGTCGCCCTGGCAGGGAATTGAACACGTGGGCCAGAGTCTGGCCATTGTGATCGAGTTGCTGCTGCCGCTGTTCATGGTGATTCTACTGGCCGCGATAGGCGGCAGCCTGCTCCTGGGCGGCTGGCTGTTTTATCCGGCAGGCGTGATGCCTAAGCTTTCAAAAATCAGTCCGCTGTCAGGTATCAAGCGTATGTTTTCAACCCGCTCGCTGGTTGAGCTGCTGAAATCGTCGCTGAAAGTCACTGTGCTGCTGATGCTGCTTTATCTGTATCTGGATGCTCATCTGGCTGAGCTGCTGGCCATGCAAAACCAGCCGCTGCGTCAGGGCGTGGTCGCCATTATGCAAATCCTGTTCGACGGCGTTCTTATCATGGGTGTTGCCCTGCTTGTCTTCGGTCTGCTGGATGTTCCCTATCAACGCTGGGAGCACATGAAGCAACTGAAAATGACCAAGCAGGAGATCAAAGAAGAATTTAAAAACAGCGAAGGCCGCCCGGAGGTAAAACAACGGATTCGTCAGATTCAGCAGCAGTTCGCCCGGCGAAAAGTGGAGAAGACGGTGCCGCAGGCCGATGTCGTCATCACCAACCCGACGCACTACGCCGTTGCTATCAAATACGATCCGGCAATGTATGACGCGCCCTTTGTTGTCGCGAAGGGGGTTGATGAAATGGCCCAGCATATTCAGCGCATCGCCCGTGAAAACAATGTCGAAGTGCTGAACTCGCCTCCGTTAACACGGGCCATTTACCATACCACGCAGCTGGAACAGGCCGTGCCGAGCCAGTTGTATATCGCCGTGGCACATATTCTGACTTATGTCATGCAGCTGAAAGCCTTCCGTACCGGCAAAGGCGGGCAGCCACAGCCATTACCGACTTTTGTTATCCCACGCCACTTACAGTATTAAGGCAGGAGAGAGATCAAACCCATGCTAAACCGGCTACCTCAACTGAACCATTTTAAGCGCAGCTATATCAGCATTCCTGCTGCGCTGCTCATGATACTGGCGATGGTCATGTTGCCTTTGCCGCCCATGCTGCTGGACGCCATGTTTACGTTCAACATTGTGCTGGCAATCATGGTGCTGCTGGTCAGCACCACGGCAAAACGACCGCTGGATTTCTCCGTATTTCCGACCATTCTCCTGGTTGCCACCCTGCTCCGCCTGACACTGAACGTTGCGTCGACCCGCGTCGTCCTGCTGGAAGGTCATCAGGGCGGCGATGCTGCCGGTAAGGTCATTCAGGCCTTCGGTGAAGTCGTGATCGGCGGTAACTATGTCGTCGGTATGGTTGTGTTCGTCATCCTGATGATCATTAACTTTGTCGTGATTACCAAAGGTGGCGAACGAATTTCCGAAGTGGCCGCTCGCTTTACACTGGACGCCCTGCCCGGTAAGCAGATGGCCATCGATGCCGATCTCAACGCCGGTCTGATCGATCAGGAACGCGCCAAGCTGCGCCGGAAAGAAGTCGCCAACGAAGCCGACTTCTACGGCTCAATGGACGGTGCATCCAAATTCGTCCGGGGTGATGCGATTGCCGGCCTGCTGATTCTGTTCATCAATATTATTGGTGGTGTCAGCATCGGCGTGTTCGAATACGACATGACCGCAGCCGAAGCGTTTAAAACTTTTGCCCTGCTGACCATCGGTGACGGTCTGGTTGCTCAGATCCCATCTCTGTTGCTGGCAACCTCTGCAGCCATCATCGTTACCCGCATCAATGACAGTGATGATGACATGGCAGATGCCATGCGCAACCAGCTGTTGGCTACGCCTGCAACCCTCTTTATCGCTGCAGCCATTATGGCAATTGTCGGCAGCGTACCAGGCATGCCGCATCTGGCGTTTTACGCATTCGCCGCTGTCCTCGGCTATGCCGGATGGCGTCAGGCCAAATCGCCTCAGCATGATGAGCAACTCGATCAGGTCGAGCAGTTAAGCCATGCGATGCGCCGTGAAAGTGAGCAGGCACTTGGCTGGGAAGACATCCCGCACATTCACAGTCTGTCACTGCAGTTGGGCTTCCGTCTGGTCCATCTGGTCAATAAAGATCAGGGCGCACCACTGACCCAGCGCATCCGTGGGATCCGGAAAACCCTGTCAGAACAGGTGGGTTACCTGCTGCCTGAAGTCAGTATTCAGGATAATCTCAGCCTTCGTCCGAATCAGTACACCATTGCAGTCCACGGTGAAATTATTGAACAGGGTGAAATCGAGCCGGATCGTCTGATGGCGATTGCCGTTGGTGAAACCTACGGTGAGATTGACGGTATTCTGGGTACCGATCCGGCTTACCAGCTGCCGGCCGTCTGGATTGAACCAAGCGACAAGGCTAAAGCCCTGAACATGGGATATCAGGTGATTGACGATGCAACCGTGATCGCAACTCACCTGAGCAAAATCATGAAGAACAATCTCGCTGATCTGTTTACGCATGATGATGTAGAAAACATGATGCAGCGTCTGGCATCGCAAGCGCCGAAACTGGCTGAAGCTCTGGGCAATGCCATTACTCCGGCACAGCAATTAAAAGTATTCCGCCACTTACTGCAGGATCAGGTGCCGGTGAAAGACATCCGCACCATTGCGAATACCATGCTGGACAGCGTTGAAAACACCAAAGACCCGATTCTGCTGGCTGCCGATGTTCGTTGCAGCCTGCGCCGGACGCTGGTGAACCTGATTAATGGTGACCGGAAAGATCTGAACGTCTATACACTGGCTGATGATCTTGAACAAATCCTGCTGCAATCCCTGCAGCAAGCACAGGCAAATGGCCAGGTCGTTCTGGACAGTTTCCCGGTGGAGCCAAATATTCTCCAGCAATTCCAGCAGAATCTGCCACTGGTGAAACAGCAGCTGAAGCAACAGAATATGCCGCCTGTTTTGCTTGTTATGCCGCAACTTCGTCCACTTCTGTCACGTTATGCGCGTACATTTGCGCAAGGTCTGGCTGTCTTGTCATATAATGAGATTCCAGAGCATAAGCAAATCAACGTGGTAGGAAACCTTGGCTAAGCTGTTTACCGACACCGCCTTAGGCGAACATACAAGAGGGCTGCTGATTCAGGCAGCCCGGACTCCGGATGATTTCATTCTGTTAGAGGCGATGCAGCATAATGATATTCGCCATGCCTGCCAGCCCATCCGACATACCGAATCCAATGAAGTGACTTTTCAGCACCTCACCCTGCGTTTCGGCAGTAACAATGAGCAAAGCGTCTACCGTTTCGATTTGTCTGATGAGATGCGCTACGCCCTGGACCTGTTTGGCCTGCTTCTGGCGATCAGACATATCAAATTTCAGCAGGAAACCATTCTCCCCAGCCTGATTAACCCGTTGGTTGTGCCACTGCAGGCGGAAACACTGCTGAACTGGGAGCCGGGTCATCAGTTTCTTGCCGCGCTGTATGATTACCATGGCTCAGCCATGCGCGATATCGTTCCCTGTATTCAGTTGTTTCAGCCCGATTTAAACCAAACGCGGCTCAATGAGTTACTCAGCTGGCTGCATGATGCCAGCACAGCCGTCTGGGTTGATCTGCGGTTACCTACCCCCTATTTGCCTTTGCTGGAAAAAACGTCACCGGCGGCCATTAAAGTGGCCCAGATGAATGAAGACACCAGTTTCAAGCAGGGTCTGTTACCCGTCATCCGCTTTCTCCGGCAAAACGACATCGATTTTGTAGCTGGTCGTGTTGCCACTCAACATGACCTGATCCGGTTCAGACGATTAGGTGCCGGATATTATTTTGGTTATATCAGTGATATTCCGACTTCCTTTTCTGCCCCCCGGAAACTAAAACTTGTAAAATAATCAATTCAAATTAAATAAAAAAACGCCAGCCACACCAGCTGGCGTTTTTTATTTATCTCGCCAAAACATAATTTTTTATAAATCCGCGGTTTTACAGAACGAAACTGCCTGTCTGATCGGATAAAAATGTCGGTCAATAACTCATCAATCCAAAAAATTCAGATTCACTCTAGAGACAATTTTCCCTGATTCAGGTCATTTTATTATTTTTTTCACCTGATACTTTAGAACTTTAGAAATCAATCAAGTGATTGTTTCTAAATGACTTATCTCAGAAAAAACGCCAGTGAAGACATCCGACCAATGTGAAAATATCATTTTTTTTCACTTCGATGATTAATCTTTTCAGAGCCTTTTCCGCCTCATATTAGCGAGTAGGAATGACAGCCATACGGAACAACATACGAAATTGTGTGGCGTCAGAAAAAACCAACATGAAGATGTATAACTAAGGAGAACTTTCATGGCTCTATCAATGCACACCAACTACGCATCTCTGGTAACGCAAAACACCCTGAACGGCACAGGTAACATGCTGAACAAAGCCATGGAGCGTCTGGCGACTGGCTACCGCATCAACTCTGCTGCTGACGATGCAGCTGGTCTGCAAATCTCTAGCCGCCTGCAAGCACAAACTCGTGGCATGTCAGTTGCAATGCGCAACTCACAAGACGGCATCTCTATGATGCAAACTGTTGAAGGTGCACTGGACGAAACTGCAAACATCCTGTACCGCATGAACGACCTGGCAACTCAGGCTGCGAACGGTACAAACTCAGTAAACGACCAGGAAGCTCTGTACGCAGAATTCACTGAACTGACCAGCGAGCTGGGCAACGTAATGGCAAACACTAAGTATGCTGGTGAGACTGTATTCGACGCAGCTGGTGTGAAAGGCGGCGGTATCGTTCTGCAAATCGGTGGTTCTTCTGCTGAGCAGCTGAGCTTCGCAACTTCTATCGATACTAAAGTTGGTGCAGCGGTAACTGCTCTGCAAGCAGGTGGTACTATCGCATCTCTGACGACTTTCGGTGACACTGGTGCAACAGTAGCAACGAACCAAACCAATGCTCGTGCAGCAATGGACGCGATTACTGCATCTCTGGACACCATCGGTGGCGCTCGTGCAGCACTGGGTGCGAACATGAACCGTCTGGAGCACACCATCACTAACCTGGGTAACATGGTTGAGAACACCACTGCTGCGAAAGGCCGTATCACTGATACCGACTTCGCTGTAGAAACTTCAAACATGACTAAGAACCAGATGCTGATGCAAGCCGGTACGAACGTACTGTCTCAAACTAACCAGCTGTCTGGCATGGCAATGTCTCTGCTGCGCTAATCCCCGGATTAGACTCAGAAACATCGACCTAAGTCACTCCAATTTAAAAAGCCCCGGTTTCGGGGCTTTTTTTCGTTATAGCTCGCAAAAACAGAAGTTCGTTGATCATTTCCTCCCCTATTTCTTTCCACCTTAATTAATCATTTTAGCTATAGATAACTCTGAAAATTCAGGATTCAGCAGTTTTAAGTGGCGATAAAACAAACACCGCAAATTAATTACCACCCTATTGATAACTTTGTGACAACTTTTCATTACGCATTGAATACAAAGAAGAATTTCGCTTTTCTCCGGAACTGACTTAAGTTTTGTTGATTTAACAAAAAAATAACAGGGAGAACATATGAAAAACACAACAACGGCTCTGGCACTGATCATTTCTGCGGTATGCACACAAGCCTATGCAGCCGAAGAAGATAAGGTCTGGATTTCGATTGGTTCTGATGCCACCCAAACGCTGAAGTCGGTGATGCAGTCACAGGCACAATCAATCCTGCCGGATTCACTGGCGAGCAACGGCAAAGCATGGGTCGGTCAAGTCAATTACAAACAATTAGCCGAGTTAACACACCAGATGCACGAAGATCATCACCGTTGCGGCGGGTATATGGTGCATTCTTCAGCTGAAAGTGCGATGGCAGCCAGCATCATGCCTGAAACACTTGCAGCATTTCCGATTCCGGATATCACACAGCAGGATAAAGTGAATGCCTGGTTACCTCAGGTCAGCGCATCGGAGATTACCGGCACCATCAGTTCGCTATCCAGTTTCATCAACCGTTTCTACACCACCACTTCTGGTGCTCAGGCATCCGACTGGCTGGCAAATGAATGGCGCTCACTCACGAATTCTCTGCCCAATGCAGATGTCCAGCAAGTTTCACACGCTGGCTATAACCAAAAATCAGTCGTTCTGACAATCACAGGCTCCGAAAAACCGGATGAGTGGGTGGTGATCGGCGGCCACCTGGACTCAACCATCGGATCAAACACTGGTGAAAACAGTGTTGCACCCGGCGCGGATGACGATGCATCAGGGATTGCCAGTGTCACCGAAATTATCCGGGTCCTGTCTGAAAATAACTTCAAACCCAAACGCAGTATTGCTTTCATGGCCTATGCCGCAGAAGAAGTGGGTCTGCGTGGTTCTCAGGATCTGGCCAACAAGTATAAATCAGAAGGAAAAAATGTCGTTTCAGCCCTGCAGCTGGACATGACCAACTACAATGGTTCTCCAGAAGATATCGTCTTTATGACCGATTATACCGACAGCAATCTGACCACTTTCCTGGCCCGTCTGGTGGATGAATACATTCCGTCGATCTCGTATGGGTTCGACCGCTGTGGTTACGCCTGTTCTGACCACGCTTCCTGGCATAATGCAGGCTTCCCTGCCGCTATGCCATTTGAATCGAAGTTCAACGACTACAACCCGAGAATCCACAGCACGCAAGACACCCTGGAAAATTCCGATCCGACTGGCGCGCATGCGGTGAAATTCTCGAAGCTTGGGCTGGCCTATGCCATTGAAACGGCGAACGCAACTGGCGGCACCACCCCACCGCCAACAGGAAATGTACTCAAAGATGGTGTCCCTGTGACAGGCTTGTCAGGTGCAACGGGCAGCCAGGTTCGTTACAGTTTTGAACTTCCAGCTCAGAAAACACTGCAAATCAGCACCAGCGGCGGCAGCGGCGATGTCGATCTGTATGTCTCTTTCGGTTCTGAAGCCACGAAGCAAAACTGGGACTGCAGACCTTACCGTTACGGTAACAATGAAGTCTGTACTTTCTCTGGTGCCACACCCGGTACCTACTCCATTCTGCTGGACGGCTATTCTCAGTACAGTGGCGTCACTCTGAAAGCCTCAACACAATAATCCGCCGCAACTGGCTGGCTTGCTCAATGCCGGCCAGTTACTTTTCTGCAACAAACCGGGAACTGAAAGGTTTCCGGTTTTTCTTTTGAAACATGCGCTTCAGCCCGTCATTCCCCAAATTACCTTAATGCCCTCTGCCAATATGCCGCCCTAATTCGTTGGGATGTTACATAGTCGATACAAACCGCTGTGCAATAAATCCTAAGGGAATATATATCGATTCCAGCTGATACGGTCTGGTTTTCCGCACTGGAAACGAAGCTGGAGAGCCGGAAGGTCAAGCGGAAACCTGATCGGAAACACCGTTTCCGCCAATCGGAGCCTGAACAGATAAATCCCTTTAAACTCAACAAATTAACTTAATGGCACACTATTTGCTTTAGTAGCAATAAATAAAGGAGTTTTTCCATGAGTTCCATTGATCCGATCAGTATGGCGCAACAGCTTGCCACTTATGAGGTACAGCCATTCCAGAATCGTTATCAGACTCAGTCTGATAAGTATCAGAGCCAGATTACTGCCTACGGCAAAATCGAGTCAGCCCTGCGTGCGTTCCGTACTGCTGTGGAAGACATGAATGGCCTGAATGACAGTGTTGTTAAAAACAGCGCGACCTTCTCTCAGGAAGGAAACCTGAGTGCAAGCGTGAACGGTAATGCACTGGCGGGTGAATATCAGGTCTTCGTTGAGCAGGTTGCGACCGCGCATCAGATGAGTGTTGATCTGGGCGCAGGCACAACGTCATCATCACCAGTTCCGGCAACGGGCACCATGATGATTACGATGGATGGCAAAACCCTGAACCTGGATCTGGCCACTGTTGATACCGACAGCGACGGCACAGCAACCGTTCAGGAACTGGTTAATGCCATCAATAATGATGAAAACAACCCGGGTGTGAACGCCACACTGGTCCGCGCAAATGGCGAAACGCACTTTATGCTGTCCGGTAAAGAAACTGGCTCAGCCAACACTATCTCTGTCAGCGCAACGGGTACCGGTGATGCAAACTTTGAAAATGCATTCGCTACCGCGACCGACATCAGCACTCCTCAGGATGCGATCATCTGGCTGGGTGCTCAGAACACGGGCCTGAAACTGACAAACGCTTCAAACACTTTTGAAGGCGTGATTGACGGGGTCGACCTGACTGTCACCAAAGCACAGCAAAGCGGCGACCAGCCGGTTGGCATGTCTGTGGGTGCTGATAAAGAATCAACCAAAGAACAGCTGAACAAGCTGGTTGAAAGCTATAACGCCCTGATGTCTGAAATCGACAAATACACCAAAGTCGGTTCAGAAGATGAAAAACGCGGCGTTCTGGCTGGTGACGGTACCCTGCGCTCACTGGAAAGCCAGATCAGTTCTCTTTTCCGTCAGAACTACAACGGCCAGAGCCTGTACTCCGTGGGTGTCAGCATCGACCGCCACGGCAAGCTGACCGTCGATAACGAGAAGTTCGAAGCGGCACAAGCCAGTAACCCTGCAGCGCTGGGCGAGATGTTCAACGGTACAGATCAACTGTTCGATTCACTTGAAGCGACAGTGAAACCTTACTTGTCCTTCTCAGACGGCGTATTCAAGAGCCGTAAAGACAGCCTTCAGCAAAACATCAGCCGGATCGACGACAAACTGTCGGGCCTGGAGCGTAAATATCAGATGTCTTATGACCGTTATCTTGCGCAATTCACCCAGATGAACCAGCTGATGACACAAATGAACCAAACGAGCGGATTATTCTCGATTTAAAGGAGCGACTCATGCTAATGCAAAACTCGGGCTTTGATTCTTATCAGAGCGTTGATCTGGATGCCCAGGCCGCATCGGCAAACCCACATCAGCTAGTACTGATGCTGATCGATGGTCTGTTGGATGAACTCATCCGGGTCAAAGGTCACATCGAATCCAAACGTTTGGAAGCCAAAAGTAAAGGGATCAGTAAGTGCATGAACATCCTGATTGGCCTGGACAGCGCACTGGATATCGAAGCAGGTGGCGAACTTGCTGCCAACCTGCATGACCTTTACGAGTTTTGCATTGGCGAGCTCTTCAAAGCGAGCTCTCAGAACAAAGCTGAACATCTCGATTCAGTTGAAAAAGTCATGACAAACGTTCGGGAAGGCTGGGAAGGATTCGGACAGCATGCCTAACATCACAGTCACTCAACTCCTGAACCTGAAGCAGAATATTGACCGGGCAGTTGCAGAGCAAGACTGGAACCGTTTGCAGCAGCTGGACCAGACGCTGCAAAAGGTACTGCTGAGTTTACAGAAAGAAACATTCAGCGATGAGCAGATTCAGGCTTTAAGTCACCTGAAAAGCAGCCATCTTGCTGCAATCAGCGCCGTCAGAGAAAACAAAGACAAACTACAGCAAGAAATGAATGCCGTCAGTGAAGGAAAAGAAGGACTTTTGGCATATCAGATGGCCATGAACATGGAGCTTTAATGAATACTATCGTCTCAAATTCCAAACTGGCTAACAGCAACAGTGAAACCGGGGACATCGGCAGCGGTATTGTGAAACCGTCTCAGGATGATAAAGCCTCCAGTTTCACCGACTCGCTGCAGAGCAAAACGCCGCGGGGCAATGCGGGAACTGAGCGCGCCCGATCGGCGGATGAGCCAAATGATATCGCAGCAACAAGTGCACAGACTGAACAGGATGACAACACTCTGACGCCAGCAGTCGCAGCGGACATCATCGCAAACCTGCTGGCTCAGGCTGAAAAACAGCTGGGAACAGGCGCAGCCCTTCCGGGCACCTCAACAGCAGAACAGATGGCGATTGGCGCAGCCGGAAAAGCGGGCATGCAGGCTAACGCCGCATCCGTCCGTGACGCACAGCTGATGCAATCCGGTGCAGCCGCTGCCAATGGCGAGCGTCAGACTACTGCTGCAACGTCTGCAGACAATGCCCGCCTTTCAGTACTGATGCAGCAAACCCAGTCTGGTGTGCAGCAGGAAACCACGCTATCCGGCCTCGGCGAAAACCGTCTGGCGAACAGTGCCTCTTCTTTACAGACACTTATCAATGGCCTATCGGCAGAGAACACCGGTCCGGCACACGCTCAATCGGCTTCCGCACCAGCCTCTGCTTCCGCAACCTCTCAGGTTGAGTGGGCCAGTGTCAAGCTGCCTCAGGGGCAGCAAAGCAAATGGGGCGAACAAATGATGCAGGTCTTGCAGGACAGAGTGCAGTTACAGGCCAGCCAGAATCTCCAGGAAGCCCGCATCCGTCTGGACCCGCCTGATCTGGGCAAACTGGATTTAATCGTTCGCATGGACGGGGATCGCCTCAGTGTTCAGATTCATGCGAATCAGGCTGCTGTCCGGGATGCGCTGGTTCAGGTTTCTGAACGTCTGCGTGCCGAACTGCAGGATCAAAATTTTGTTCATGTTGATGTAAACGTCGGCGACGGCCGTCAGGGACAACAACAGGAACATTCAGAAGAAGACTCACAACCTGTCATCTTTGCCAATCAACACACAGATGACCACCAAAATACAACAACAGATTCAGGCCATTGGCTGTCAACCAGAGCCTGATAGGAGCTATTTTCATGACCCAGCGTAATCTCGTCCTGATCATTATCATCATGCTGATCACCAGCGTACTGGTCGCAGCAGCCAGTGTTGGCGGTACCCTCTGGTACGTTAAGAGCCATCAGGGCCAAGGCGGTAACAGCATTAGCCTCCCCTTCAGCCAGCCGGATAATTTAGACCCTGTATTCCATCCGCTGGAAAAACTGGTGCTGTCTGTGAAAGGCGAACGCCAGACACATTTCATCATGATGGAACTGGCACTGGAAACCCGTCGTCCGGAAGCGATTGAAGGCATTGATAACTTCATGCCTGTTGTTCGAAATGCGCTGCTGAAACTGTTCAGTAACAAAACTTACGAAGAGCTTCAGAACCAGCGCACGATTGATGAGCTGCAGGAAGAAGTCAAAAGCACCCTGTTGGATGCATTTGGCAAAACCCGTTATGCCCACGCTATCGACAACGTATTGCTGACCAAATACGTCATTCAGTGAGGCGCTTATGCTTGATATCAACCCGACTGAACATTACGACAGCGAACAGGAAACCGGGCGAAACAGCCCGGTCATCAACGAAGATAAGCTGATCCGTGATCACCTTGTATTAGTAAAACGTGTTGTCAATCAACTCCGCAGTCATGTCAGCACCCATTGCAGTCTGGAAGATATGCAGCAAATCGGTCTGATGGGACTGCTGGAAGCCGGTCGCCGTTACGGCAATGTCGAAGACCCGAATTTTCCGTCTTTCGCAGTCTGCCGTATCCGCGGCTCGATTCTGGATGAGCTTCGCCGTCTTGACTGGCGTTCACGCCAGACCCGCCAACAGGCGCATGAGCTGAATGACGTCACCCGCGATTTAATGAAAAAGCTCGGCAGACAGCCGACGGAAGCTGAAATTATTGAAGCGCTGGGAACCGACCAGGCGGACTATCTGCAACGCCTGAATGCTTCCATGGCCAGCGAAATGCAAAGCCTGGATCAGCTTCTGGAAAGTGGCAACGATTTCTCAATGACGAATGACGGCGGTGAATCTGTCCGTCATGAGCATATCCGCCGCACCCTGGGTGTGGCACTGGGTAAGCTGAAAGCTCGTGAACAGCTGCTGCTTACTCTGTTCTATCAACATGATATGAACCTGCATGAGATTGCACTGGTGCTCAACCTGACACCGCCACGCGTGTGCCAGCTTCATAAGCAGGCCCTGAAACAACTGAATCAATATCTTTGCTGATAGGAGCAAACTGAAATGCAAAAATTTACCGGCGCAATCGTCATTTTGTTATGTGTTTTCGGCGGTTTCAAATGGGCTGGTGGCGACATTTCTGCCATCTGGCAGCCTGCTGAAATTCTGATTATTGTTGGTGCAGCACTGGGATCCATCATTGTCGGCAACCCGCCCCATGTGATCCGTGAAATGCGCATCCAGCTTCGCCATATCGTCAAGCCGCGTAAAAATGAGCAAGAGTATTACATGCAGCTGATGGGCCTGATGCAACTGCTGCTGGAAACTATCCGAAACGGCGGTTTCAAATCCCTCGACAGCCATATTGAAGATCCGCAGAACAGTGAGCTCTTTGAACGTTATCCGCTGATCAAAGAAGACAGCCACTTAGTGGCTTACATTACCGATAACCTGCGTCTGATGGCGATGGGTCAGATGTCACCACATGAACTGGATGCCATGCTGGAGCAGGAAATCATGGCGATTGAAGACGATCTGCTGCTGCCTTCCCGCTCACTTCACCGGACGGCCGAAGCGCTGCCTGGCTTTGGTATTCTTGCCGCTGTTATGGGGATCATCATCACGATGCAGTTCCTTGATAAAGGTATCGGTCTGATTGGTGTAAAAATTGCTGCTGCGCTGGTCGGTACTTTTCTGGGCATTTTCGGCTGTTACTGTGTATTAGACCCAGCGAGTAATGCCATGTCTCAACGCGTGAAGCGTGATATGTCTGCGTTTGAATGTGTTCGCGCAACACTGGTCGCTTATGTGGCGAAGAAACCAACCCTGCTGGCGATTGATGCCGGCCGTAAGAACATTCAGTTAGACATCAAGCCAAGCTTCAACGACATGGAAAAATGGCTGTCTGAACAGGAGGCATGATGCAACGATACAATCAGATCATCATCAAACGCAGACGCCAGAACGACCATGATGTCGGACATGGCGGTGCATGGAAAGTTGCTTTTGCTGACTTTATGATCGCCCTGATGGCTCTGTTTCTGGTGTTGTGGATTCTGGCGATTGTTGACCAATCGGAACGGAAAGCTATTGTTGCGCACCTCAACAGCTCAAGCCTGTTCGATCAGGGAGTCGGCAACCCGTTTGACAGCTCCACCAGCCTGTCCCCGATTGACTTAGGTGGTGAAGCCTCTGATTTAAGTTCTCATAACGCAGCCGTGACGGTCACCTCTTTCTATGATGGTAACGGCGATGGCCAGTATACAGAATCTCTGGTTCAGGGCACTTATGACAGCCAGGAGCAGCTCAAAGTGCTGGCGAAAGTCGTTGAAGAACTGGCAAAACAGGCTTCTGCAGAAGGAAATGTGCATGTGGATGTCACCCCGCAGGGTCTTCGGATTGTCCTGCAAGATGACTTCCGCGAAAACATGTTCCACCGCGGCAGCAGTCAGCTCACCCCATTCTTTGAGGATTTACTGTTAGCGCTGGCCCCGATTTTCAAAAAGATTGAGAATCCATTGATTATCAGTGGTCATACCGATGCCATCCGCTACAGCCGTTCCATCAGTGATAAAACAAACTGGGAACTGTCCGCTTCCCGTGCCAATGTGGCCCGCCAGACCCTGATTGCAGGTGGCGCACCTGAAAAACGTGTACTGCAGGTTGCAGGCATGGCTGATAAGGCGCCTCTGAATCCGGAAACACCAAGTGCCAGCGAGAACCGCCGCATTGAGTTGTTCGTACTGACAGCTGCGGCTGCGCGTATGGTAGAAACCCTGTTCAGAGGCCCGGCGAAACATGAAGACGGCCCGGTGCTTCAGCAAGCACGCAAGGAAGCCGAATTTAACCAGCCTGTGATTCGACAGGATTTCGTCAAAGCGTCTTAACCTGCAGACGGCAAAGGCATCCCCTTTGCCGTCTGCTCACCATTAGCGAAAGAAACCAATGAAAAAAGCTGCATCTTCTTCTGTTGTTGACCCCCGGGTACGCCGACCAGACGGACTGCAAAAGTTATTTCTCTGGCTGATCGTCCTGGATTACTTCCTGCTCAGCCATTTTCTGCTGAGGATGCATCAGATGACTCTGAATGCAGGGACAACAATCAGTCTGTTACTGTTTGGCTACAACGGGCTGCTGGTTTACCTGTGTTTCAAGCGAGCCCGGCGTGGTGGTGACTACTACATCATTTACCCGACGCTTGCTGCCATACTGCTGGCTTTTATTCTTTTTTTGTATTTCTTCTTTCTGGTTGCTTAATGGGACATCGCCGCAGGATGCGAAGCAGGAAACTTATGCCACAGAGCACAATTTTACATCACCATTTCCTGATATAAGTTAATTCTGCCAGCCGCTTGTCGCCTAAGCCTTAGAGATAGCGAATGAGCTTAGCGTAATGAAAGATCAACTCACAATCTCGATATCAACAATTAATGGTTCATACCATTTTCAGTTAGGAAAGTATCTGCGACGCAACCTGGTTGCCACTTTTCTGCTGTTTATTGTCACTGTCATCGTGATGGCTTTTTCCATTCAGTATTTATGGACAACCGTCAATCAGACAGAACAGGAAAAAACGCAGTTAAGTCGTCATGCGACGGAACTGAAAGATGAAATTTCAACCCTGGAAAGCGACAGACAGTCGCTGGAGCAGAATCTGGCTGATCGTCGTTATGAGCTGGAGCAGATTACAGGGCGCGTCAATGACCTGGAGAACGTCCTGGGCATTGACACTGAAGATGAACAACCACTGAATGACCGGCTGGATACGGCGGCGCTGAACTCCGCGGTTCGAGTTGCCATGCTGAAGGTGATTCCGAACGGTAGTCCGATGGATTATCGTCGCATTTCATCCAGCTATGGTTCCCGTAACCACCCGATTTTCGGGAATAAACGCCGTCATTTAGGGATTGATATGAGCGGGAATTCCGGCACACCCATTTATGCACCGGCTGATGGTGTGGTTGAGCTGGTCCGACCGAGCAAAAAAGGCTATGGCAATCTGATGAAAGTTGATCATGGCTATGGCTTTATGACCTTGTATGCGCACTTAAAGACATTCAAGGTCAAAACCGGGGATTTCGTCCGAAAAGGCGATTTGATTGCCCTATCAGGCAATAGCGGTACTTCTACCGGCCCCCACCTCCATTACGAGGTACGTTTTCTGGGTCGGGCACTGAACCCCAAATTTTTCATCAACTGGGGACCCGATAACTTTGACTATCTGTTTAACCATGAGAGGAGCATCCAATGGGACTCTTTAGTAAAAGTGCTGGAAACACAAGTAAGCACTCAACTGCAACTATCATTGCACAAGGCTGTTCCATCAAAGGGGATATCGAATTAAGCGGTAATATCCAGGTGGATGGCTATATTGAAGGGCGTATTCGTACGGAACAGACACTGTCAATCAGTGCAACCGGCCGGGTATCCGGTGAAATCTTCGCCAACAAAGTCGTGATTAACGGTCTGCATGAAGGTGCTTGCCACGCGGCCAGCATTGAGATTCTGGAGAAAGGCAAAGCCAAAGGTGTCATCTATACCAACGACATTTGCATCGAGCGTGGCGGCTGCTTCCTGGGTCAGACCCACCCGGCTGATGAAGAAAAAGTCGTGACACTGAATAAAGAAGAAGCGGCGAAAGCCAGTGCTGATTCCAAGGGAAGCCAGAAAGATGCGGCCCCACTGACACCGCCGACTCAGCTGAAACCAGCAGAAGCTGCAGGCAGTACTGATAAAAGCGCTGCTGCAGGCACTGCGTCAGTTGCAGCCAGCAAACCCGGGGCATCTCCCGCCCCTACCGCAGCGGCAGTCGACAATAAAAAGCAAGCCAACGCGAGAAAATAATGCCCAAAAACCGGAACATCTCGTTCCGGTTTTTTTCGCTTTATCTTCCCTTACTGCTCAACGCTGCCTGTTCAAACTGTTAGCTGTCTCTAAAAATTTCAGCTTGCTTTGCTGCCTGCAAGCAAAGCCCTCTGTTGAATACGATAATGGGTGCATCCATCATCGAACATAGGGAACATGTATGAAATCAACACTCTCCTTGGCTGCGGCACTATTGGGCAGCCTGAGTCTCACCGCCTGTACAACGACCACGCACGAATCCGGACAGACAAATGTTGCCAATGCAACCCAGGAAATCCTTGCTGCTGAAAACTGTATTGGTTCAACCGAACCTCCCGTGGCATGGGCCAGCAAATTGATAGCTGACGACGACCCGCAGCTTCTGACGAATTCACTGGGTGAGCCAAACCAGGGCAAACTCTGTCAGGGGCAGGTGTACAAAGTCAAAGACGGAGAAGTACTGACGATTTACCGCGCCTGGAACAGCACCAACCCGAACAGTCAGTATGGGGCCTGGTGGGCAACCAGTCAGCCAGACGGCAAAGTCGCCCATTATCGCGCAGGCTATGAGATTTGCTATCAGTGGTCGCCATTAGACAAAATGACACGTTGCGAACTGAAACCGGGCAGTAAGCTGGTAATCGGGAATGGCCAGAGTGCCCAGTGCTCCCAATGGCTCACCTACCCTGTTTCCGCTGATCAGCAGCTTTACCTCGAGAACACTGAGTCTCTGGTCGGAAATTGTCAGACATACGATGCCGTTTTTGGCTGGGAATAATCAGCAAAGAATATAAGCTGAGAAAAAGCTGCGGAAATATTCAATCGATTTTCTACTGCGCACTGTCAGCCAAGGCTGCAATGGCCTCAGAAAAAGTGGGAAAGGAAACCTTCGCGGCACAGCATGCGCCCTGGCAGGACTGATGAGACTGAATCATCGTAATCATTTCCGCCAGGGGCATTTGACGTTCTGCAGATAAATGCCAGATGCTTTCTCTGGCCTGACTTTCCAGACAAAAAACCTGACCGTCTGAGTCAATCAGCACATCACCCGCCTGGAATCCAAAGCAGTGCAAATCGGCATCCGATTCCCATACCGCTTGGTCAGCCAGATAAACCAGCTCCGGGTCACCGTCATATTTCAGTACAGCTGGCCAGATAACCATGAACACCCATCCTTCAAAAAATTTTGACTCATGATGCCTGTCAACAGCGTACTCTGGCAAGCAGACATCAATCAGGCTTCCACGGCAGGACCTTCTGACGGAATACGCAAATACAACAGAGAACTCAGGATTAACAGGCCACCACAAATCATCCAGTTCATACTGATACCATACACTTCAGAGATATACCCAAACAGCAAGGAAGACGCCATCCCGCCCAGCATCATGGTAAAAGAGCTGATTGAAATCATGGTGGAGCGGTTTTCATCCTCAGTGTTTTCATTGAGCAGAACACGCTCTGAGTTAATCCCCATGGTGAAAAAGAAGAAAAAGACCAGATAGCTGACAGCAAACGCTTCAAGTGTTTTCGTCATCGCCAGTACGAGCAGCACCCCACCGGCAATGATTCTGGTGGCAAGCAATAACATTCGGTGCGACCCGGCAAAAGCCCTCAAGAACTTCACGGAAAATAAAGAGGCTGCTGCCGCCATCAGAAAATAAAGTGCCGACACAACGCCGAAGAAAGACGTGCCATAGTCGCTGCCTTGAATAATTGAGGCTAAAAAAGGCTGCCAGAAGTTCTCAAGACTGCTGAGGACCACACCAAAAATCAGCATTGTCTGCATCAGTGGCTTCAGTACATCTTGGGTCATCGAAGCGCGCAGCGCTTTTTTCATTTGTCCCCTATAGCCAGGTTGCTTCTTTGCATCTGACCCTGTCATAGAGCTTCTGCAGACATCTTCCTGAATCAACAAGACCGTAAACAGGAACAGACAGAGCGTCGCGCCACCCACAACCAGCAAGTTGATATTGAACTGACCGGTAAAATCAAAAGGCTCAGACTGAATCGCATCCGGTAACCATCCGCCAAGAAAAGCACCCGCCGCAAGCCCGACCGTCACACAAATATTCACCACTGAGAGCGCCTGATGATAGGTCAGATGTCCATCAGCCCGCTGAAAGGAATCGTAAAACCATGCGTCTAACGTTCCGGAATAAATTGCACGTGCGCTCCCGAGTAAACAGGCCGCAAGTAAAATCAGGCCGAGTCCGGAAGCAAAATAGAGTGCAACCACGCCTGCCAGGTTCACGACCAGTGACCACAAATATGTAGATTTTCGGCCATACCGGTCAGCAACACCACCTAATGGAATTTCCAGCATGGCGGTACTGCCAACCCAAACCGCCATCACGAGACCGACATCCTGAAGATTGAGCCCCCGGGACTGAAACAGCAGTACCAGAACGGGGAGCATGATCCCGACGATCAACGAGTGAAAACTCTGCTGACTGGCAAAAAGGATCATTAATTTTTGTTTGTTCATTCCACATCCATGTGTTGAAGCCCAAATCCTTCTTCATTACTTGCTTAGTGATTCCTCTCACCAGGCATGCACTTTCCCTTCCCAGGTATAAAATTGACCACTCATCTCTGGCGACAGTCTGTCCACCAGCTTCACGATCCCCGAGACACTTTCCTGCACAGTGATTTCAGCTCCCTCGCCGCCCATATCGGTTTTCACCCAGCCCGGATGAATCGGACAAACCGTGATGCCATCATCACGCAAGTCAATTGCCAGTACTTGCATCACTTTGTTCACGGCAGCTTTGGAACTTCGGTATGCATACATACCCGTTCCTTCGCCATTGAGTGAGCCCATCATACTGGAGACAGTCACAATTCTGGGCCGATCCGAACGTCTCAGATTAGGCAGAAATGCCCGGCTGACAATGAACGGTGCGATGGTATTCACGGCAAACGTCTCCAGCCAGCCTTTCTCCGTCAAAGTTTCCAGGCTTTGTGCTTCCGGTCCGATCACACCGGCATTGTTGATTAAGATATCGACATGATCAGCAATCGACGCTGCAAACGCATTCACTGCTTTTTCATCGGTGACTTCTAAAGGATGCAAATATAAATTGGATGATATCGCCAGATCATCCAGCCCCTTGCCAGGCTGACCACGGTATGTGGCGATCACTTTATCTCCCCGTGCAAGAAACTGTTTTGTCAGTTCAAGACCAATGCCGCGCGATGCGCCGGTAATCAATACATTTTCCATCGCAAAACTCCATTATGCTGAGATGAATTCTTCACTCTTTTGACGGTAAGGCCGCCATGTCCATCCACACCGCTTCCCAGACATGCCCGTCCGGATCAGCCAGATTACGGTTATACATAAAACCAAGCTCTCTCAACGGATGAATATCTGCCGTTCCGCCAAGTCTTGAGGCAGCCTCATTCATGGCATCTACTTGCTGGCGATTCTCACAGGATAACGCCAGCATCACTTCACTGGCATTCGCCGGCGGAATTGGCCTGTCGGTAAATGTGCGCCACTTGTCATGTGTCAGCAGCATGACATGTATTGCTTCGCTCCACACCATACAAACCGCCGTGCTGTCCGTGAATTGCGAATTCACAGAAAAACCCAGCGCCTGATAGAAACGTGTTGAAGCATCCAGATTTCTGACGGGCAAATTGATAAAAATCTTTCGGGTCATGTGAGATTTCCCTTTTGAATGAACAAAATAGGTACGAACCCACTAAGGCTAGCAGGCCATCTCATTCTCGCCAGAAAGATGCAGACAGAAAATATGTTGCGGACCAGCAGGCCCGCCATGATACAACTCACCTGTATCACGAAATCCTGCCTTCAAATAACACGGATAAGCAGGCATATTGCGGCAATTCACGGTTAAATACAGTGCCTGCACGTCCGGATAATGAATGCTGACATACGCTGGCAATGCGCTTATCCCCTGACTGGCAATGCCTTGCCCCTGAAATGTTTGATCGATCAGTAACGATCTCACACCCAATGCGCCTTCGGGACAAAAACGATACGTCTCGGCATAGTCTGTATCCAGAATAAAAAATCCAGCGACCTGACGATTCACTGTAATTAAACAAGCGTGCTCATGAGATCGTAAATTCGCCAGGATTTCTGGCATTCTGCCAATGTTAAATTCAGCCTGGTCCGGTTTTACTGTGAGTGCACCGGTTTCCTCTTGACGGTCGTCGGTATATTGCTCAATTCGAATCATTCCTTTTCCTTGTGTTATACGGCATGAACTAATGTTGAAACACATTTCATTGTCTGCCCTTGTTCATCCGGCTCCATTCAATCGTACACACGAATCACCGGAGAAACGTCAGACGCCAACAACCCATTTAAAAGTAGCCAGATAATAAGCACTCATCTTCGGGTCGGATTCTGCAGGCTTTTTGAAAATAAACTGCTGATTACTCAGCTAGGTAAATTCCTTCGCCCACCACATTGTCAGATATTCATGCTCTTGATTCCCGTAAACCGTCTTCCAGCGTTCATTCACTTTTTCCTGCAAATAGTGTTCACTGTCCTGACCATTGTAATAACCAATATATCTATAACGGCCATTGGTGAAGCCACTCCGGTACATCGTTCGCAATATCATCCGCAGAAGCCGGTGTTCAGACGAGCCTCTCTGTCACAATCGCTCGACTGGTTTCCATTCACATATCTCCTGCAAGTGATTCATAGTCAGGCAGTTTGGGGACTAGCATCTGATAGACGCCCAACTTTTCCATACAAAGAAACATCTGATACTTTTGATAGCTGTACTTTTTATTCGTATAGGCTTCATAACCGCAAACCTGCTTTGCCGCTTTCACTGCCAGCGGGTTTGCTTGATTCCCCGGTTCATCAACCCACATATAATGACCCTGATAGTTTGATAATAAAGCATCAGCCCCAGCCGTATGCGCACATCCAGTCAATATCATCAGAAACAGGCCCGGTATAACCGCGCCTTTCAGATTGCGAAAAATCATGATTCTTTCCCTGAAAATTTTGATTCACAACTTGAGATCACTCGGAGCCGTCACCTTTAAAAATCAGTCTCACCTTAGCACTGAAGCCAATTGATTGACAGATTCCCGGATTTCATCTTCATTTAATGCACCAAAGCCAAAACGAATATGACTCAGTTCGCTTTTTTCACCCGCATCACATCGTTCGAATTGATATTGTTTCAGCTCTGAAATATTGAACGATTGATCAGCAGTCAGTTTTGAAATATCTATCCATAAAGCCATTCCGCCCGCCGGTAAATCAAAACGGACTTGATCGCCAAACACCTGCTGAAACATCCGGGCTGCAAAGTTCCGCCTGCTTTCATAACATTTCCGGACTTTCCGGATATGCTTTTTCACCTCGCCCGCTTCCATCAGATCGGAGACCGCCAATTCTGTCAGTGTATTTCCCTGCCGGTCTATCAGCATCACTTCCTGAGCGGCTCTGTCAATCCACCTTTCATCCGCGACCAGATAGCCCAACCGAAGGCCGGGGGCGAACACTTTTGACATCGAACCAATGTGAATCACATTCTCTGAACCGGGTAAGCTGGCAAGCGGAGGAATCGGTCCGGATTCAAAATGAAACTCATGGTCATAGTCATCTTCAATCACAGCGAAGTGATGAATTTTAGACAATTTTAACAGCATCAACCGCCGCTCCATCGACATCGTCACTGTTGTCGGATACTGATGATGGGGCGTGGTAAAAACACCCGCGACTTGATGGTGCTCAAGTATCCGCTTCAGCGCTGTTGTATCCAGACCATGTTTATCCAGTTTGCAACGGACGATCTGAAATCCATTCGATTCAAAAGCAGCCATTGCCGGCGGGTAGCACCTCTCCTCAAAAACCATGACACCATTTTCAGGATTCAAGAGCCTTGAGGAGAGATAAATGCCCATCTGGCTGCCACGGACAATGCAGACCTGGGCCATTGAAACCTTCATGTATCTGTCCATCGTCAGCATGTTCCGCACGGCACTGCGCAGCTCAGTGGTTCCGCGAGGATCACCGTACCCCAGCTTTGCCAGCCGGCTCGCATGAATAATTGCTCGCCGGTAAGCCCGCGATAACACTTCATAAGGGATTAGCCGGTCATCCGGTATCCCGTCGTTCGCAACCGGTACTCCATATTCAGCTGTCATGGCTACCTCAGACATCGAGCGCATCAGCGCTGATGGCAACCGGGGTTGCGTTACGCCGTTCACCAATGCCAGATTTTCTGCCGATAAATCCTGCTCTGGTAATACACAGGCGACAAATGTGCCGCGCCTTGGTTTTGTCACCAGCCAACCTTGCGATTCCAGCTCTTCATAAACAAGCTGAACGGTTTTCCGGTTTACCCCCAGCTCCGCAGCCAGAGCCCGTGATCCCGGCATCATGGTATCGGGTTGTAATCTGCCTGCCTGAATGTCCCGCACCAGCTGATTTGTCAGCCTTCGGTGGAACGACTGTCCTTGGCTCTCTTCCAGCCAGTATTTCATCTGCCAGGGTCTTTGCATGTATTCCCCCCTCCATCTGGACCATTACATATTTTAAATCTGGATGTTATTTCTGGTCCAGATGACCGTTAGTATCCCGGGACAAATGACGTGATGCAACAAAAGGAGCCGATAATGAAAACTGCTACGCTTCCCAAGCAGGAACTCATGCGAACCGCACAGGAACGTATGACCGACCTGATTGAAGATGCCGCCCTCACTGAACGGCAAAAGCTCGCACTCACATGCCGCATTCTGTTTGATAAAGGTCATGACGCCGGTCTGGCCGGACAGATCACCTGCCGCCGGGAACCCTCCGAGACTTTTCTTACGCAGCGGTTTGGACTGGGATTTGATGAAATAACAGCTGAGAACCTGCTTGAGGTTGATCAGGACCTGATCCCGCTGGATGGTGAAGGCATGGCCAACCCGGCAAATCGATTTCATACCTGGATTTACAAAGAGCATCCGGACGTCAACTGCATTATCCATACACATCCGACACACGTCGCGGCTCTATCGATGCTGCGGATGCCCCTGACCATTGCTCAGATGGATACCTGTGGTTTGTATGAAGACTGTGCTTTTCTCAGCAACTGGCCGGGCGTGCCTGTCGGCAATGAAGAAGGCGTCATCATCTCCAAATCACTGGGCAAAAACCGCGCCGTATTACTGGCACACCACGGACAACTGGTTGTCGGTAAAACCATTGAAGAAGCCTGCAACCTGGCCATTCTGATTGAGCGCGCTGCACAGCTGCAGCTGCTCGCGATGTCTGCCGGGCAAATTCAGCCCTTGCCACAGTCCCTGGCGCGTGAAGCCCATGACTGGGTCTCCACGGATAAGCGAAATAAAGTCAATTTTGCTTACTACGTCCGACAAGCACTGAAAAATCACCCTGATTGTCTTTGAGGAAAATACGATGCAACTTTCCGGTATTATTGCTTACCCAATTACGCCCTTCAGTCATGACGGGGAAAAAATTCAATTTGATGTGCTTGGTCAAACACTGGAAAACCTGATCGATCAAGACTGCGATGCGATTGCGCCACTGGGCAGCACGGGCGAAAGCGCCTATCTCAGCCTGGATGAATGGAAGCAGGTTGCTGAATACACAGTGAAAACGGTGAACCAACGGGTTCCGGTGATGATTGGTATTGGCGAGCTGACCACCAGCCAGGCCATCCTGAAAGCACGGTTTGCTGAATCCGTGGGGGCAGATGCCATCATGGTCATTCCCGTCTCCTACTGGAAGCTCTCGGATACAGAGATCTTTGACTATTATCAGGCGATCGCCACAGCGACATCTCTCCCAATCATGGTCTATAACAATCCGGCCACCAGTGGCATTGATATGTCCCCTGAACTACTGGTCAGGATGTTCCGAACGATTCCGAATGTTTCCATGGTGAAAGAAAGTTCAGGCGATATTCAGAGAATGCACCGGCTTTATGAACTGTCTTCTGGAGAGTTACCCTTTTACAACGGGAGTAATCCTTTAGCGCTTGAAGCCCTCTGTGCCGGAGCCAGTGGATGGTGTACCGCTGCGCCTAATCTGCTGGGCAGACGACCCAAAACTCTGTTCCGGCTGGTTTCTTCAGGTGAGCTCGCAGCCGCACAGGACTTTTTCTACCGGCAGTTGCCGCTTTTAAGATTGATGGTCACCGCAGGTATTCCGAAAGTGGTGAAAGCCGGACTGGTCATTCAAGGCATGAATGCCGGCATGCCAAGAAAACCACTTCAGGGCACAACAACAGAAGAACAACTTGTCTTAAGGAACCTGTTGGCGGAATTCAACCGATAACCAAACAAGATGACGAGCTTTACGCTCGTCATGTCATTGTTGTAGGTTGCATCTTTTACACATCAAACTGACATCACAATCAAATCTTCAGGTAAATATTTTAATTTCACGGTGTCCCCTTCGATTTCAACCACGTTATCTAAACCGGTCATTTTACCTTCAGATACCACAAAAACGCGCTCTTCTCTCAGAGACTCCAGATACTCACGAAATTCTGCCAAATGATTGGGGTGTGCAATATCCGGATCGCGGCTGTATTTATCAAGCCGTCGCCAGAGTTTAGGGAAAATGGGTTTCATCGTTGAAAGCGACGATTCACCAGAGTAAACCGCCCCTTTATTGGTCATATCATCAGCCCAGATATTCTGGCGAGTCGCTCGGGTTTCGACGACCGCCTGTGCTAACGCGATCCGCAAATCGTCAAACAGCGTATCGTAAAATAAAGGATATGCATGGCCTCGGGTAATCTGTTGATAATTCACACTCTCTTTCATGCGATCAACGTTTAAATACACCTGAGAACCGTCGGGTTCAACTGGATCCCCCAAATACACAAACGCAATGGGGCGTCCGTTCGGGCCAATCTGATTGGTTAAAATATACCCTCGTGCAGTCCCGACACCTTCAGGCACACCACATAATTCAAGATTGCTGACTGTCGCATTCGATGAAAAAGGTGTGGCCGCCTTTGATTCCATCGTATCAATTCCCTCAAACCGCAACTGAATCGTCCCGGTGCTGGTACTGATTCTGGGTGGTCTGCCCCGACGTTTGAGTTGGAACAAGGGAGTCGGATCATCCGGCCGAAAACGGATTGAATCCCCGTCCGGTCTGCCAGCTTGCGGAACAAATTCACCTTTAATCACTGTAAAAGACATACGATTTCTCCTTATCGCTTTAACAGTTGAAGTGTTCGGATGCAGCTATTTCCAGATAAAACTAGCCCTGATTTCAGGGAAAGGAACCGGCAGACAAGGGAAAATAAGGTACGTTGATCACATCTCGGAAGAATAATATCCGGCTGTTGTTCTCAGACCCAATGAACAACCAGCCAGGTATCGTCAGAAAGCTTTCATGGCAGGCAACGACTCAGCAGTCACAGGTGACCCAATAACGGGCGATCGGTTCGGGAAACACTTTTCCCTTCACCACATTTTCAAATATTCCCCCGTTATTTTCGATCACCTTCCGGGATGCAATATTATCTTCATCCGCAGTGATCAGTGCGTTCCGGATGCCCAATTCGCTGGCTTTGGGCAACACCAGTTTCAACATCTCTTTTCCATAACCCCGGCCACGATAAGACGGTGCAACATCGAAACCAATATGTCCGCCCTCCAGAGCCAGAAAATCATTCTCGATGTGATGACGCACCCGGATTGCTCCCAGAATCACTGCGTTCTCAATCAGCCAGAAATGGCTGCACGGGACATAACCTTTTGGCAGGTTGATGCCTTTCTCCTCATCTCGTAATTGCTGAACATAAGCCGAGAAGTTTTCTGTCCCTTGCTGATAAAAACCGGCATTTTCAGGATCGTGATTCACAAAGTCGTGATAGAAGTCGGCAAATGCCGCTTCTAAATCAGAAGAGAGCAAAACTAATTCCATGCTTAACCTTTATATTCCCTTTGTTCAAAATGACATCTTTCGATAAATACCAGAAAGTTACGCTTAGACATGAAATAATATGAAATACATAAGCAAGTCCACATCTGTCTCTGTTGAAAGTGTATAACGCTCTCCGACAATACTGTGCACTGCAGACTTCCAGAATGTCAGTGCGGGTGTGTTTTCAAGTAACACACGAATTTGCCATTGTCCGGGATGGCGGTTGACAATACATTGCAATGCTTGCCTGCCGACACCTTGCCCTTTGAACTTTCGGAGAACAAAAAATTGTTCAACATCGTACGCAGACTGAGTACCGGGGTATAAACGCACCAGCGCAAAACCTGCTAGTTCATCCCCTTGAAAAATAAAGTATGGAGAATGGTCTTCCCTTTCCCAATACTTGTGCAGGCTCAGCGCATTAAACGGATATACACCGTCGTCATTCGGGTTCCACTTCAAAAAAGCTGACAGTTCATAAAGATAATACTGAAAAAGGTTTTCGAGTGTTGGACGCTCTCGGATTGTAATATCTCTGAGCGTGACCTTTATTTCTTGTTTATTCATCAAGCTAGATTCACCAAAAGACTGATTACCTGTCATTCAGGCCCTTCCCATCCAAAATCTGAGGAATACATTGTTCAACTCTGGAGGAACGGGTCCGGGATTGTTTGGCGCCGGAAAAATGTAAAAGATAAGCTCTCTGCCGACCCGGCGTCAAAGCCTCAAACGCTTGCTTCAGCTCGGGCATTTCCTCGAGTTTTGTCTGAAACTCCTCGGGCACCTCAAAAGCCTCAGTCGTCTTAAAGTCAAACTGAACCCCTGATTTTTCGATAGCAATGGCCTGACTGATATAGCGGCTGAGTGTATCCGTATGCCGTTTGACCTCATCCAGACCAGTAAACCGCGCCCTCCGGGCTAACTGTGTGTTCTCACCCGGCGCTTCCAGAATTTCAGCAGAATCATCCAGTAATGCCCCTTTCAAAAAGAGCACACAAAAAGATGCCTTAAATCCCTGCAAGATAACAATATTATTCCCCTGACAGGTATAACAGGGCTTCCCCCACTTCAGGGTTTCCGTCAACTCGCAATCCAGGGCGATCTTTCTCACCAGAAGAATTTCATCCTGCCACTGGCTGGTATTTTGGATATAGCCGTCCACTTTCGGGTGAGTCTGCCCCTTATGATGTTTGTTCATCAGTGCTTCCTTTTCTGAAAAAAAACGATAGTCCTTCGTCTGAAGTCAGACGGGTTTGATATCAGCCGGTTCGCCCAGATCGCATTTCTTACAATTCAAAAGGAATCCCAGCTTCTCCTTCCGGCGCGCTGCCGTTGTGACCCAGGGCCGACATATAAACGGCGGACGATGTCTGACATGCTGAAAATGGCCGCAGCCAAGTTCCGCAACCCAGTCTCCCTCTTCATCCTGATGATAGCCCACAATCGGTTGTTTCAAATGTCATTCCTTTTGAGATGCACGGCGAATACAAGGTTTTCGGCTGTTTTTGATGTACGGTACATGAGCATTCACAGTGAGCGCTTTAAATCCTTTTCCGCATCTTATCCAGCAACGCTAAACAGCCTTGCATGAGCAAGACTTCCATTTCCCGGTCGCTGAATAACGGCCGAATCCCAAAAAATCCGCGGAAGGTGAAAAACTTTTTAACAAAAGCAGACCATGGCACGGTTTGAGAAACCTCGAATGTTTCTTTCGTTTGTTTCGACCGGGCATAACATAACCGGGAAACCAGTTTGATCTTGGGTCTGTAAAACACAGAGAAAAAAAGTCCTTCCCCGGACCAGATATCGATGAAATTCCCATTCTGTAATTTCACAATGACAACATCCAGAATCAGATCGTTTTTTTGAAATTGTGTATCGGATGTAGCGCGCTGAAGACAAAAGATCTCCTCCAGCTTTACTTGCATCTCGTCTTCCATCTGATAATCCGTAACGTTCAACCATCGCTCGAATTTATTGATGTTCCCATTCGGTGCGACCGCGAGTGTACCCAGGTAAACCGCGGGCTTTTCTTTCTGAAAGAGCGTTGAAAACACAATCTGTCCTTTTCAAACTTTCGACACAATTTCACCAGATATGACGACAGGAATAGCGGTCATGAGATGGCCTGAATCTCACTATCTCACTTTCCATTCATACAAAATATCCGGCATGCCCTCTTCATTTTCACTATCACCGCCTATTGCAACGAAACCATGTCTTTCATAAAAGTTTCGGGCATTGACGTTCACCTCGAATGTCCGCAATTTTAAGGAACCCTTGGCATTTTTCTTTGCAAGATTGAGCAGTTGACGCCCGATACCAAGAGACTGGCTATCCGGATGTACATATAATTGACTGATTTCCTGATCATTTGCAGCCATAAACGCGACGGGAATTCGTGATTCTTCAATACATGCAACATAAAGAACATGAGTCTTTGCCAAAATTTCTTTCAGGAAATATGCCTGAGACTCAAAAGAATGAATTGCCGGAATACCTGTCGCACGCTGCATCGACATACGCCATAATTCAGTCACAGCAATAACATCACCGGCTTCTAATTCATCAATTGTGATATTCACGCTTCACTTCCGATATGACCCAGAATTCATCCCTGCTTTTAAGATGAATCATAATTGAATCACCTCACTGAAAAAAGAAAAAAGCCACGCATCGATCTGCGTGGCTTTTGTGACATCATGAACAAACATCAAATGATTATTGACGGTCCTGATCAAAGTCACCGTGGAAGTGGCCGTGGTCAGAATGACTTTCTGCCGCTTTCAGCTTCTCACCAATACGCAGTTTCTGTACTGGCTCAGAGACACCTTGCATACGCGTCATTGATTTCGCAGCCGGTTCTTCTTTTGGCGGGAACAGCGGCTTACTGAATGCGTAATAAGTCGTGACATAAGCCAGCGCCTGAGTATTGGTATACAGAGCTTCCTGACTAATGTTATTCAGATCATCACAAGCCTGGTGATAGCACTTGTCATAAGCAACGTCGATCTCACCACCAAATTTCTCAACTTCCTCTGCAGTCTTCACTTTCTCAGCGCCAGTGAACAGACCACCGAACGCAACCCCCCAATCCGCAAAACCTGCATAGTCAGAGCGTTTGGAAAGTGCTTGCGGAATGGTTGATTCAGACTTGGCGCCGAAGAACTGATTGAAAATAGACTCGATATCCGATGTACCATAAGGCGGTTTGAAATCACCGGTATAGGCATTATCCGGGCTGTCTTTCGTATCAGACAAGTCACCATCCATCACACCATAGATATAGTTTGGCGAACCGATCATGTCGAAGTTCAGATACAGTTTCACTTTATTCAGTTTGCTGTAACGCGCTTCAACCATCTCAATCTGTTCTTCTGTCAGCTGACTCGGATCTTCCAGTCCGAGCTCTTCCAGAATTTCTTTCTGTGCCTGATCGTAAATCGGTGCGAACAGTTCGTTTGTGTAGTATTCAGAACCAACCAGACCCGCTTCTTCTGCAGCCCACCAGGCAAAACGAACCTTGTTCTTCACAGGTGCTTTCGTTTCAGCCAGCGTCACCGCATATTCCAGCAGACCCGCAGTACCTGAACCATTGTCGTTAATCCCCGGGCCTTCAGGAACAGAGTCCAAATGCGCTCCCAGCATCACAACCTGATTCGGATTTCCGCGCTTGGTTTCAGCAATGACGTTTTGCGTGACAACCATTTCATCCTTCACATTGACGGACAGTGCAACAGGTACCGCTTGCGTAACACTTAAATCAAACCACTGCTTACCCAGGTCATACCGCGCACCATATGCAGGAATTGCGGCAGCTGTATCACTACCCAGAGTGCCGTTGACGACAGCCTTACGGCCTTCGCTGTTCCCCTGGTTGAAGACAATCACTGCTTTCGCACCAGCATTCTGGGCGTTGACAACCTTATCGCTGAAAGAACAGCCACCGCGCTGAATCACCGCCACTTTTCCGACCACATCTTTACCGGCAAAATCTGTCGCTTCACAGCCATCCGTGTCATCGTAATCAGGTGAACCAAAGTTGAAATCTGGCGTCACAAAAACAATAGGTCCAGTCAGCTCGCCATTCGAATTACCGGAGTAAGACATCACCGCATAATCCGGTTCTACACCTTCCCCGGCTTCACGAGTGCTGATCAAATCAACACCATTAACATTCAGCTTCGTGCCGTTTAATTCTTCCCATGCACGGAAATCAAATTCCTGAGTAGAAACACGATAGCCATGCTCTTTCATGACATCGATAATGTAATCCACCGAGTACTGGTAACCATCGGTTCCCGCTGCACGTGTCACTGAATTGCCGTCTGTCGTTTTCGAAGCACGAGCTTCAAGTTCTTCCAGATGTTCAACGACAGCGTCACGTTCAATCTCGCTGCTCACATATGCTGCAGCGCTCGTTGGATCTTTCCAGTAGCAACCGGTAAGCATCGTTGCACTAATCACTGTCGCGAGCAGTGTCTTTGTTGTTGTCATGCATACTTGCATTTGTGACTCCTTGTTTTTAGCCAACAATTAAGAAGCGATTTAACGCACACATTGTTGACTAAACACAAGGTTAAAAAAATGTTAAATCAAATGACTTGGCAAATAAAGGAATCAATATCAAACTAAATGCGCAAAATTATGCAACAACGAACATAAAACCGACACGTAATCACACTTCGTGCAAATATTCTTAAGGTATTGTCTTATTGATAAAAATATACACTAAAGGTGGGTTTGAGATCGTCACAGTGATCGCCAATTATTACACGCCCGCACAAGCAAAACGTTTGAACAAAAGGCATCACTGCCTGAGCGATTCTGATGGCTCAGTTGATTGAGACGCCATCGATCCCATCAGGGCTGTTGATACTCAGCAAAAACATTGGCGTTTTCCGGAAAAAAACGCATAGAAAGGGAAATACGAAAGGTTTCGTTGAACGCTTCATGAATAGTGATGAGCAGCTTTCCGCAAAGGTTATGCCTTATTTTTGTTGGCAGGTATTTCATCGCATGGTATTTCAAAATCAACATGATAATGATCATCATGCCTGACCCATGAACGTCGTTTTGAAAACTGAATATGCTTTTTCAAGTAATCACCATACTTAGTCTGAAACAAGTATGGTTGCAGATCAGGATCGAAAATCACCCGCCAAAGATCATATCCTCTTTTGATGGCTTCCTGATGTAACTCAATAAGATGGGCACCCATCGCCTCATAATCGATGGTCAGTGTTTGATAATGCCCTTGAAGGTCGAATTCAATATGATATCCGAATTTATTCAACGGATGAGTTGGCAAATGTACCGACTGCCCTTTCTGATTGACAACCGGCGTCATAAAGTCAACAGACAGACCATTTCGGTGAGTTTTGTGCGGATAAAATTTCCCGCCAGATTTGAAACCTGTCTCAGCATATTTAAAGACCTTGCCGGGAGCCTTTTTCTCCAGACCTGAATACGCATCCAGAATGATACTGTAAACGTCTGAATGAACATAAGTCCGCCCCAGCAACCTGGCAATATCACTATATCCAACAAAGTTTGGCCCTTCCGCCGGTAACTGCTTGCCATTTTCCAAATGACCGTTCGACGTTGTTCCAAAACACACACTTTCTGCAGCAGAAGCACCAAAAGAAAAACAGCACAGTAACGCAATTATTTTTTTCATGACCATTTATATCAAACGCATTTCCAGCCATGGGACCACTGAAGCCCCGCAAAAATATCATTTCACTTGATGCGGCTGAGCATCTCAGAATCGTAATTTTTTCAGCAAATAACCGGATAACAATATGGCTGATGCTTTACAACATCGGTCGCGTCAATCCAAAAATTCAGATTCATCCAGTCCGTCAACAGGCGACTCTTTACTTACGGGGAATTTGCTGCAAACTATCTATCGTCTCCTGTGATGCCGTCAGCCATATCTGCACCGGGAACGATTCCAGAACAGTCACATCCTTCACCAGGCCATTTTTCTCAAACACCTCCACCTGTGCCAACACAGGATCATTCGCCTCTGCACTTCCCAAAATCATGACTCGCTTCCACGAGTCTGTCGCCGTACATGCCTGCAGCAGCATCAGAAATATTATCGCAACGTATCTCATCATGTTTCCTCATGAAAGAGGCCCAACATCGTTTAGCCTCCCTCGTTTTATGATTTATGGGTTGATTAAGGATTCTTCGCGATCCAATCTTTGAGCGTGTTATAGACGGTGCTTGTAATTTGAGTACCACAGTTTCTTGTTGAAGAACCTGTCGTATGCACACCCCTGACATAATTGTTGCTATCTTTAATGCCACTACCGCTCTGACCACCAGCCGTATCAAGCGTATAGCAAACACGACGAGAAGAAATAGCATCGGTTGAACCGGAATCTGTCCACATCGTGCCAAAAGGCTTATCACCCGGATAACCGGTTACGCTGTGCGTACCGCCAGAATAGGTTCCCCAGCCCGAATTACCGCCGTTAGGCTCACTGTTCAGTACAATGATGGCGTAATCATAGTTTGTATCGCCATTATTGTGCCATGCCGTCGTTGTGACCGCATTTTTCCAGGTTGCAGTTCCCCAAGGCTTATAGGAGCCATTTTGACCTGCAGTGAAATTCAGCGATTTATACCATGTTCCTGAACCATTCGAGACACAATGGCCTGCGGTTAAAACATGTTTTTTGGTGATTAAAGTTCCCGTACAGCCAACATCAATCCGGCCATTATAGGAGTGGGGTGCTGATGTCGTGTTTGTCACCCGAACCCGATTGTCCGCCCCAATTACTTTCAGTGTTGAGAAAGTATCATCGGGCAGAACAGGCTTCGTCGGCTCATGCGGCTCTGTCGTAAAGATGCTGGCATCTAATCCTTGTGCTTGCATCGTTTTGACTGCGCTTTCTAAAAGTGCCAGAGTTTCTTCCGATATCTCTGCTTTGTATTGGGTACCATCTGCTGAAACCGCAACTGCACTCATGGCAGCAGCTTTCTCTGCGATCGAATATTCACGCGGCTGGAAGTATGCTTCTGCAGCGGGTACCTGGACGACATTCTCACCCTCAATAAAGGTTGCTTTTTCATCCATCTCAACAAAGTGAGTAAGTTCATTTGCATTTGCATTTGCATTTGCATTTGCACCGGAAATACAGATTCCTGCTAATGCAAGTACGATCAGTTTCCTGTTCATTCTTTTATCCTGTTATTTAAAATAATAAAACCATTCAATTCCATGAATGATGCGAAATCATTTTCAAGCCAACTGTTTTCGCAGGTTTAAATATAGAACAGAAGAACTCACCGTCCACAAACCAAGTTTGAATCCACTCAATTTAAAACATTTCATTTCAATCAAACCAATTTTCACAATAAAACAATATGTAATTATCTAACTTTCAGTTAATAATTTCACAAAATCATGAAAAATGACAGCATCATTAATAACAGCGAACCCGGATTTAAGAACAATATATAATGACAACATTACCTGTAGTTAAAATGATAACAATATAAATTCACAAGCAATAATTACACTTTGTTACAATGTTTATGCATCCCCCAGAGATGAATCAATACCTCGGGGGAAGCACTGTCATTTCAAATTATTTTCACATGATTCAGAAGAAAAGAACACACAGTATGACAGTGTTTTCTGTACGCAACCATCAAGAAAAGCATTCATCCGTTGGTTCATCAGCCCTTCTCAGTTATTCATCCAGGAATTTCCAGCTATCTGCGCCATCAAAATGACGTACATGCACAGACGATATCACTGCCATTGGAAACATATGATAATTCACTGCGACCCGATCACTTTGAGCTTTCGGTGTTGATGTGTAATGCGTCATGCAGCCACAGTTTTGACAGCGGTGGAACGAAATGTAGCGGTCCCCGTGTTCATAACTTTCAAGACCAGATTTGCCAACAGTGATTTCAACTTCTGACTCTGTAAAATAACCCCATAATGCAGCATATCGACGACAAACAGAGCAATTACAGCGTGTCGCTGTTTTCGTTAAATGACTAATTTTTAATTGTACATTGCCGCAATGGCATTCTCCGGTATACATCGTTGAAACTCCTTTTGACTTCAGACGCGTTGTTGATATCGCATGGCTTAGTCACCATACCTTTAACGACTTCAGAAAAATATGCCTGAATAACACTTTCTAAAACAGGAACTCAAAAATATGGGACCAACAAAAGGCATCATTCATCGTCAAAACAAGATTTGCTCCGAAACTACGTCCGGAGCAATATTCCAGTTCCCATCAGAAGCACATCAGCAACCGTGACAAATCGTAATACTCATCGCCGATAGCATGATGCTATTTCAATTCCTTAATGAAATGTATTGATGTACAAGGTCTCGACCTTGTCTCTTGCCCATTGGGTTTTGCGCAGGAACTTCAGCGATGACTTGATGGAAGGATCGTTATAAAAACAGTTGATGTTGATTTTGTCATATAACCCATCCCAACCGTAATGTTCGACCAAACGGGTTAGCACCTTCTCAAGTGTTAATCCATGTAAAGGGTTATTGGGTTGCTGTTGGCTCATTGAGTCATTTCCAGGCTAGTTTCAGATGCCTTCCCCGTGTTCAGAGTTGGCTGCAGGACCAGAATTCTACCAGAGAACGTCAACTTGCCTAGTCTGACGATGAATGAGTTCAGAAAAGGTCTGAACTCATTCATGGATATCTGCTTGCTTTCCTATTTAAAGTTCAGCTGAAACTAACAATCGACGATGGTTTCAAAACCACCATAAATCAGGCGCTTCCCGTCAAAAGGCATGGGATTTTCTTTCGGGTCACAGAATGGGTCTTTCATGAACTTCGCCATACCTTCATCCCGTGCCGCTTTTGACGGCCACTGAATCCATGAAAACACCACAGTTTCATTCTGCTTACACTGAACCGCCAACGGAAATGAAGTCACTTCTCCGTCCGGTACATCATTTCCCCAGGTTTCCACTACACGCTCAGCACCGTACTTTTTGAATAACTGCGCGGCCGCTACAGCATGCTGCTGATATTCGTCTCGTTTATCTGTCGGCACAGCACAAACGAAGCCATCTACATAACTCATGGTGATTCTCCTCTGCAAATGATGCTCACCGAACATCTGCGTCTTGATAAACCACATTATTTTCTGCCTGAAGCTCGCGTACCGGCCGGATTTCAACGCTGCCATAGCGTGCCGGCGGAATTTTACTCGCCACCTGAATCGCTTCATTCAGATCCCGGACATCCAGCAAATAAAAGCCAGCCAACTGCTCTTTGGTTTCAGCAAACGGCCCGTCCGTGATGTCAATCTTGCCATTCCGGACACGCAACGTCGTTGCTGTCTGAGTGGAAAGCAGCGCCTCGCCGCCAATCATATAGTCCCGGGAACGCAGTGATTCACCGCAATCCATGCACTCCCGATTCAGCGAATCCCATTCGGCTTGCGTCAGTGATTTCATTTGAGACTCGTCGTAATACACCAAAGCCACATATTTCATGACAGCCACACTCCTTGTTTGAGTTGAGAAAGTTTACTGCGGGTTGGTGTCGCTGCTTGGCAGCATCACCATCCAGCCAATACCAAACTTATCCGTCACCTGGCCATATAAAGGTGACCAAAAGGTTTTCTCAAGCGGCATCCGCACAGATCCACCATCAGCCAGCGCATCAAACACCCGGCGCGCTTCGTCTTCAGAATCAATCGTCAACGTCAGGTTAAACCCGGTAAACGGCCCTTCATCACCACAACCATCTGAAGCGAAAATTTTCATATCCCCGATCCTAAACTCACAGTGCATGACCTTCTCTTCAAAGCCCGGAGGTAACATACCCTCAGGTATCGGGTCAGGACTTTCATTGAACCGGAACATCAAACCAACACTGGCACCCAGATGCTTCTGATAATATTCAAGTGCTTCGTCACAACGTCCGGAAAAAAACAGATAGCAGTTCGACTGAGCTTTTTGCATCGAAAGTGTTTGCCGTAACTTGTCTTCCTGCTCCCGAACCGAACCATCAGAATCGATCCCGGCAAAATCATCCATTTCAAAATAAGGACGGATTTCAATGTCAGAGGCTTCTTCCATCGGATTCGGGCATTTTTTCACCCACGCGATCGCGTCTTCCATTGAGCGCACATTCCACACCCAATAACCGGCCACGAGTTCATTCGTTTCCGCAAAAGGCCCCTTCGTCACGGAACGATCTCGTCCATCGAAACGCACCCGAACACCTTCACTGCTGGGCTTCAATCCTTCGCCGGCCTCCATAATGCCTGCTTTGACTAGGGTTTCATTAAAATCACCCATTGCCTGCAATAACGCCTGACTTGGCATTTTACCGGCTTCCGAACTTTCGCTTGCTTTCACGATGACCATGACTTTCATTGTGCTTCTCCAATATGTGTGGATTCAGATGAATTTCAGAGCACTCCTTTCTGCTCTCTACACAATAGTCGAGTGGAGATTCGTGAAATCGACAGCGCGTGAAAAAAAATTTCACTTTTTTATTTCGATGAGGAAAGTTCCGCCAGTTTACGCTTGAGAATACGTTGCTCAGGAACTTGCTGGGTCAGGCTCAAAGCGTGTTCAAATACCGCAATCGCCTCTTGATTTCGACCAGCCCGACTCAACAATTCTCCGTAGGTCGCATAAGTCAGATGATATTGTTGCAGGACTTTTTGCGCCAGCAGACGCTCAACTAAAACCAGACCAGCCTGAGGCCCCTCACACATCGCCACAGCAACGGCCTTGTTCAGTTCAATCACGGGAGATGGTGCGACCTGAAGCAGCAAAGAATAAAGTGACACGATTTGCTGCCAGTCCGTGCTGTCAGCATCCGTCGCTTGAGCATGGACGGCAGCGATTGCAGCCTGAATCGTGTAGTAACCAAAATCTCGGGTCCCCAGAGCGCTCTGGACCAATGCTATCCCCTCCTGAATCAGGGACACATCCCATAAGGTTCGATCCTGCGCTTCAAGCAGAACGATGTCGCCATCCGAATCCGTTCTGGCTGGCCGACGGGATTCGGTGAGCAGCATCAGTGCCAGTAAACCAGAGACTTCAGCATCCGGTAACAAAGACAGCATTAAACGCGCCAAGCGAATCGCTTCTGCCGTCAGCTCGCACCGTATCACATGCTCCCCCGCAGAGGCGGAGTACCCTTCGTTATAAACCAGATAAATCACAGACAGTGCAGACTCAATTCTGTCCGGCAGTTCACTTTTAGACGGGATTTGAAAGGGGATCCGGGCATCACGGATTTTGGCTTTCCCTCGCACAATGCGTTGCGCCATTGTGGATGGCGTTGTCAGAAAGGCGCTGGCAATTTCTTCCGTGGTTAAGCCACAGACTTCCCGGAGTGTCAGCGCAACCTGCACTTTAGGATCAATCGCCGGATGACAGCAGGTAAAAATCAGACGCAGCTGATCGTCTTCAATCACATCGGCATCCGGTTCGCGCGAGTCTTCGCTGCTTTTGGATATCACGGGTGAATCGATCGGGGATTCGAGCAGTTCTGAAAGAATCTCACCCTGGCGTTTCTGACGGCGCAAATGATCAATCGCTTTGAAGCGGCCTGCAGAAACCAGCCAGGCACTGGGGTTGTCCGGAATTCCTTCCTGTCGCCACTGCGTCAGCGCGGCACTGAAAGCATCATGAAGTGCCTCTTCCGCAAGTTCGAAATCGCCCAGCAATCGAATTAAGGTTGCATACACTTTACGGGCTTGATTGCGGTACAGATCATCAATTTCTTTTTGTACCCGATCATTACTGTCATTCGTCATCCATTTATCTTCCTTGCGATACAACGAACGATGATGCAAGCGCCTCAATTTCAATGGTGTACAGGCATCTCAAAGCACCATCTGATAAATCCGGCTCGCCTCTCCATGAAGATCATAGCCGTCTTCGATTCGTTGCCAGCCAAATTTTTCATACAAACCATCATGTCCGGTTGTGAGATATAACTTTTCATATCCCATTGTTTTTACAATTGCTTTGGCATGTTCAAAAATTCTCCCGGATAAGCGTTGTCCCCGATGCTCAGGGGAAACATACACACTCGAGAGCCAGGGATATAAATCATGCCGGCTGATAAAGTCATTCATGATCAGACCAAAGCATCCCACGATCTCTTGCCCACAGAGCAGTAAAAAGAACTGCGGAATGCGCTTCATATCTTTCTCTGAGTTCGAAATTGCATCAGCATAGAAAGCATAATTATCTGGCCCGCCCCAAATCGCGTGGATATAGTTGATGCCTTCCACCAGGCCGCCAGTGTGGTCATGTATACAAACAATCTTGTACATTTCTGACTCCGATGAAGACGGACATCTGACTATGGTCATTCAGGAACCTTAAGTTTTTCTTATCCTTCACTTTTCTGGCCAGTCGGTTGTCTCATGGTCAGGATGCTGACGGTTTGACACTTTTATGGCAAGAAATCCATCGGGATCATTGTCTTCAGTTGTCCCGTAATCTTTGAGCTCACGAAGCTGGTCAACCTGTGGAAGTCGATTCTCCATACCTAACTGAAATTTCAACGGGATTTTCTTCGGTTCATCGAAGGAACCAATTGAGAGTGAAATATGCTTATTCTTGTCATGTTTAAAAAATAGTGGCGTCCCACAGTTTGAACAGAACCCACGCTCGACAAATTCAGAACTTCTGAACACGGAAGGCTGCCCCCGAGTCCAGGAAAAATCTGATAATGGAACACCGACTAAAGCGGCGAAAAAATTCCCCACTGCTTTTTGACACATCCGGCAATGACAAACATGCGGGTTGTCTAAAAGGCTATGTGCAACAAATCTGATTTTGCCGCACTGACATCCACCGAATAATGCTTCAGACATGAAATCTTCTCCCTGATTTTATCTAACGTCTTAGTATAAGCTACATCTCGAAAAATCAAACCGAGAGATTTAAATTATCACATCAGAACCCTTGACGATAATTGGCATACAGAATCAGGTAGAACCATACAAAAACACACAGACTTAGCAAGATGGATGTACACATAAAGCATCACAGAAATAATCAATTCACATAAAAACCATTTCTGACTATAATTTAAATCTGTTCTAAGTATTCTGCTGGAACAATATCTGTCAGCCATACATTGTTATATGTTTTATAGAATAAAAATCCATCTGTATGCATTCGTTCAGAATCAATTTTGAATATAACTGGTTTACCGTATCGTTTGCCAACAGTCTCAGAGATTTCAATAGACTCAGTTAGATGTACATGATGTCTTTCGCCTTTCACTAGTCCGTGGTTAAATATTGAGCTCACATTTTGCTCAGCTGTTCCATGAAAAAGTTGGCCAGGAGGCTCTGTGGCGGTGAGATCCAAGTCAACTTGAATCGTGTGTCCCTGATTTGCCCGGATTTTTGTACCCGTTTCATCAATCACGAATCGACGCTTGTCATTTGTTGCAACAACAAATTCTAATAGTTCTTTGGACAACTGTATATCTTGAGAAAGTCTGATTAAATCGTCAATCGAAGCCCAACCATTACGGTCAAGAACTAAAGCAATTGATTCTGGTTTATGTCGTAGAATGAAACTCAAGTACTTTGATATCTTTGTAATTTCTTTATTCATGAATCTCTTCACTCGAATAATATCTGTATAAATCTTTGGAAATTTTCTTTTAAAGTCATAGAAAATTGAAACACTTAACAGAAGCATCTCTTCTGAAAGGATTTACTATCGATTAACAATAGTCATTTTTAGTAAAACCAGATGCTAATATTTGCTGAGATGTCGCTGGATTAGCATCTTCAATTTTCTCACCACAATTAGGACAAGTAAATTCTGACTTACATACAGTGAATAGGCGCATAGCATAAAAAGTATGGTATTCATCACATTGTAGATAAACTGTTCTACATTGCGTGCAAGAAATGAAGACTAATCAAGATTGGTCCTCACATAAAGGACAATATCCATGCTGTGTCGAGAGATACCATACTGGCTGATTTATTTTCATTGATTTTCATTCATCAATACATATTTGGCAATATCATAAGCAGTAGTTAATACCTGTCCTTTACTTGGAGAATCACTCGGAATAACTTCAATCTCTTGTACTTCAAGATCGCCACCATATTGTTCATTGGCAATTTTCACCCCAAAAATGACTTCTTCTATATATTGATTGAGATCAAAATTCAACTTCGAATCAACGTTATCTGCAGTAATTATTTTTATAACAGCGACACCTTTTGCTAATGTCTGACCAAATTTAATTGATACCAGAACCCAATTGGATCCTGTAATGTTCGGCTTTCGATAATAGATACTTTTTTGTATATTCATATAACCTTTAAATAACATTTAATGTAAATTAATTCATCACCGCACATATTCTCCGAGAAATGTAAAACCTGATTGCGAGAAAATGATTTAAAGAATAGTACATAGAGCCTGATAAAACTCTATGTACTTTATTGAGCAGTTAAAGGTGCAACATTACTTGTAGAATGCTTCGACTTCACCTTTCAGCTTGATCAGCATCGGTTGGCCCCAACGGTCTTTCGCTTTCGGTGATGCGATTTTCACCCAGCCTTCACTGATGCAGTATTCTTCAACATCGGTACGTTCTTTACCATTTAAACGAATGCCAATCGCGTGTTCAAAGCACTCTGCCACATAATGCGGGCTGCGCGGGTTACCTGCCAGATGATCTGGTAAAGCTGGTTTCGAGTTGTTGTCGCTCATCATAATGACCTGATAATAGTTATCAAAAGGTGCATTCTAGACAAGTAGCACCATTGGCTCAACTGTTCTAGCTGACAACAAAGCTCGATTAAGCTTTTGATCCTAGCTGTAAATGCAACATAGAGCACAAGGTAGATCATGGAACTCACTCTCCTACGCCAATTTACATACCAAAAACTGCCAGCTCTTATTGGATATGTCTCCAACACGTGTTGACATAACTCATAAAAAACATCAGACAATTCAGAACTATTGTGTAAGCGTTCATGTTATCCGCATGCTGCAAAGTCCTGTTGTTGAGAACGCTTTTCAACGTATACTGGCTATGCCTCTCAAGTAATGACCATGTAATACATCAGAATAATAGTTTTGACTTCATGATCTATTTTATTCACCGTATTTTATCATGAAAAACATAAACATTTCAGTCATTACCATTTATGGATTTTTTAACAAACTCAATCAAATACTTTTGATAAATATGGTTCCAACGCGCCTGGTGTCATGGAATATGCAGAGTAATATGTATCACTTCCAAAATCTTTACTATGTAAATACCATTCCCCAGAAAAAAGACCCATTAGTACTTTCGAAACTTGGTATAACTTTATAAGCATGAATATAGCCACCAAGACAAAAATAAAATAAACTGGCGAAAGCATTATTAATTCATGATTTTCATAAACATTTATACCTGACAATACTGTCAAACCAAATATAATCATAGCCTTTGGTAAAATCATCAATAAATATTTCCTTCTGAGTTCTTGCTCACTCTTACAATGTAAATTAAATAAAGAGCTTCTTGACTCGGTAATGGGAATACCATGGATATTAATATTCCAACGAGTTTCAGAAGTTTCTACTAATGTAGTCTCACCTTTTTTCCAACCATCAATTGCAATAGAAACAACAATAGCATATATCAACTTTACGACGATTAGGTAAATCAACATCGCTTGCGCATTCAAAGCAGCCCCAACACATGCCAAACCTATTGAGAATAAATGAATAATTGGTCCAAACATTATTTTTTTGTCACTCATAATATACCACAAATATTTTATTCAAATGAAAAATTGAGAACGTCGCATTAAAAAACATCTTACTCTTTTCTTATTCCGGACTTCATCATTTCCAATCAGGCAGATAAAATATCGAGTTAAGATAAGTTTTTTAATGAAAAATGAATTTTTAAACCCAATAATTAATTGATATTTCCACCTCTATAATCGATATCACCTTGAGCAAGCATGAATAATTTGCTTCTGTAAGTCATATTCTTCAAACTAAACTGCAAACAGATAGCTTACCATTATTCAAACTGACTCATATATTCGGGCAAGACTACTTTGTTCCAACATGTTGTCTAATAGCATTCCCCCTTCGGTTGAATATGTTCAATGCCATATGCAAGCCGGGCACAGTCACACAAGCACGCTACCGCCCCTGACAATCAAATCTCGTGTCAGAAAATATGTTCAATTAGCAGACAATATAGGCGGATAGCAGCACGGTATTACTAAACGTATTTATTTAATTTATGAATCTGTGCTGGAATACAAAGTAACAATCATAAGAAAGAGAATTGAACCGTTGAAATGACCAATGTGACAATGCCAGAGCTGATTCAACCTGGTAAGCAATGCTTTAAATCCCCCATCGAATTGATTTTAAAAGTTATCGTAACCTAACAGAAAAAAGAAAGGGCACCACGATGCTTGATTGTTGCATCACGGCGCCCTTTCTCAGTTTCTGACTTGAAATCAGTCCATCAATCAGTACAGAAAAATTTCTGTTATTCCTCGACAAACTCTACTTTACCTTGAATGACACCTTGCAGGATCAGCACACCACGAATCACAGCGATCGCCATAATCAATGACATCACACCACTACAAGCAGCCAGGACATAGATGAGCATGCGTTCATCTGAGAAGTCATTCGCATTGGCTTCTAAAATATGGTTATAAGAAACTCTGCCTAGAATAAAACTCATTAAAAATGGAATCAGCAGGCTGAGTTTAAACTTTTCACGGGTGACTTTTTTGACTTCATCTGACATACGTCTTTTCCTGCTCAAATATAAATATAGTTAAGGTGCAATTTGCAACGCATCTGCAACGAAAAAGTCGCTTTTTAATACAACAGACCCCATGGCCTTGCTGCTTTCAAATCCGACCCATTGCATCATTGCGCCAAACTTTTTTTCATCATGACGATAAGTTAGCGTATCAATCAGTTCGCCACTTGCTGTATATGCTTCAAAGGTAATATAAGGCGCTGAAGCACAACAAGATGTGAACGCCCAATATCCCCCAAACCGGGTAACGGGTTGATTAAATGTGAATGTAGACTGGTTACCATCACCGTTTACCCCCAGAAACACGCTGCCTTCAATTGGTTTTGGACGACCGGCAGAACCAAAACTGAAACTCTGTTCTGTTGCATAGCCGTAATAAGGCGATGTTGAACGAAATATGCCTTGTTCACCAAAAATCGATAAATCACCTTCGACTTTTTTATCAATCCCTTCCCAGCCTTCCTGCCACTGGCCCTGAAAAACATCGATTTTTTCCAGCGAGCCATTTGCACTTCCCATGGCCAGAATAAAAGCCATGTAGATCATCTTTTTCATATTTCTTACCCAAACGATGATTCATGACAACGTCATCAATGAAATTGAATTCGGAAAAATCAGCGGGAATAATAACCCGCTGAACTCAAAAATGAATTTGTGTTTACTTCTCGGCTGAATACGGTTCTTCCGCCAGAAGATAAGCGCGTAAATCCGCTTTTTGTGGTTGCTGTTGCAGCCATTCACGGAAAGCTTTCACTTGGGCGTAGTTTTCTTCTCCGAATTTATCCCGGTAGATATCGCTGAAGTTCTGTTTGGTACTTTGTTCACGAATCTGGTGCTGCCATTGCTTCGTCACGACCGCATTCAAAGTTCCCGCTAAACCTTCGCTTTTCAGCAGCTCCCATTCGCCACGGTCGAGCCACAACCCGCCCACCGCTGCACTGTAATCAACCCGGTGATCGTTCTGAGCAGAAATCCGGAATTTATTCATAATTGTGCCGGTGACCGGGCACAACAATGCTTTCTTCGTGTCAGCAGCTTCTTGCTCGAAACTGATATCATCTGAAAACTGATAGTCGGGATTTCTGTCTTTCCAGGCGACGAAATCTTCAATCAAGATCCAATTACCTTCACAGTGAGAACAGGTATGGGCTCTGAACTGTCCTTCAATAAAGCTGGGATTTAAAGCCCCTTGTTTACAACTCGTACACTTCATTCTATTTCCTTCATGGTGCGGTCAATATAAAACAGTTGCCCGCCTCAGCAGCATCACAACCGTTTTATTTCAAAGAGATTCAACTCAGGCAGTGATACCTTTCGGGTTCGGTCCGAAATCATTTTTACCTGGTGTACTGTCTACAACCATGAAATATAGACCAGCGATGGTGCCAATCACAGGAACAAGTGTAAACAGAATCCACCAGCCGCTACGATTGCTGTCATGTAAGCGACGAATGGTCACGGCTAAAGACGGCGGGAATATAATGAGTGAATAAAACACGAAAAGTACATCAGCCGTCTCAGTCAGGACACCAATCACGGCCAGCACAATATTCACGACTATATTTGTCAGCCAGAACATCCAATATTCTTCGCGGCGTGCTCTGCCGGAAAAATTCACGTAATTTTTAATTACATTCATATAATTTGTCATACCAACTAACCTTTATGATTGATTCAATTTACAATCGTGAGTTTTTTGAACTGAGCCGATGAATGTGCAATCAAACACCGTACACACTGTGTTATAGGCGACACGTCTTCAGCTTTATTAACCTTTTCTGAATTAGAATCTGGGCAGGCAGAAAAGACGCCATTCAGACCTCACAAGAACAGGCTGATTCAAGTGGGAGGTAGAGATAAAAAAACGGCCTGCATTGCAGACCGTTTTGAACCGGAAGTTTTATTTCCGCTTCCGGGTGTTTCAGCAACACCGCTACTTCAGCAGCGCGACGACCGTATGACGATGGACATTCGCCTGAGCGGTTACCACCTGATAGGTTGCGGCAAACGAACGGTTGCTCCGGATCGTTTGAAGCTTCTCGTCAATATGATCTGTACTTTGAACCGCCATCGCTTTGCCGACTTTGCTGTCGACATCCGCCTGGAAGTTTCTGAGCTGATCCAACCCTTTTTGTACCTGTTGCAACCCCTGATTGACCTGACGCATGGTGTGACGGATTTGTTCCCCGTCAGCCAGCTTCAGCGCCATATTTTCAATGCCCTGCGGTTCAGGTTGCAGTTTAATCCGGTTGGGTTGCCCGGCCGGGTAACGATGCCCCTGGCCGCTGATGGTTACATGGTTGCCAATCGCCTGAAAATCGGAATGACGTGCAGAAAAAATCACCTCGCCTTTATCGGTCGCGGCTGCACGTAAACCCAGAGGGATCACTGCTTTGTCGATCATCTGTGACAACTGACGATCAGTCTTCGTCGCATCCATCGTCAGCAAGGCGGTGCCTCGGTCCGGAATGCTCAGTTGCAGCTGCTCGCTTTGCTGGCGCTGACGCACCAGGTTCAGTCCGTTTACCGTAAAGCTTTGCGTCGGTTCACCCTTCGACTGAAATTCAAGCTGCGTATTCAGAACACGATCACCGTCAAAGCGGCTGCCATTCAGCGTCTGATTGACATTGTTCTGATGACGCTGGAGCTGATCGATACGTCCCTGCGTGACAGCCGTTGAGCTGCCCAGCATCTGCGTCAGGATTTTTTTCATTCCTTGCAGATCACGGCCGACACTCACCAGGCCCTGATAAGCAATTTGCCCGCGTGTTAGCTGCTGCTGTCCCTGAGAAAAAAGTTCGCTGGCTGTCGCGTACCCATTCTGGACCACAGCCGGACGCGCCGCAGGCTGATATTCCTGTATCGCGGAAACAGTTCCACCGGCCGGAGCCGGTGGTGCAATCGTTGCTTTGTCATTTTTCAGCAGAGATACCGACTGTTGCCGGATCTCTGCAGTAGAGTTCACCATAGTGTTCTCTCTTCCTTATAAGCGATCGAATAATGACAGATCGTTAATTTTGGTAAAGCTGGCCTGAGTCGCCTGCAGCGCAGACAAATAATTGCTCAGTCGCACAGAGGCTTCCGCGTAATCCAGATTTTTCAGATCACCTTCAACCTTGTCGACGAACAACTTGTTATCCGCATGGCCATCGGACATCAGATCCAGGTTGTTATGACGACCACCCATGTCGGTCATTGCGCCCAGCACATTGCCATAGGTGTCATCGATCGCAGCCAGAGTCGCATCCACTTCCGTGCGGAAGTTTGCAGTCGGTGCCTGGAACTCAGCGATCAGATCATCAATCTTCTGGAAAACCGTCGCACCACCGCCTAAATTCAGCAGCTCCTGAGCGGTCACGTTTGATTCCATAGTCACGCCTTTCGCAACAGTCACCAGACGTTTGTCAGTGTTGCCGTTCAGCGTATAACCCGCACCGGTATCGGTCAGCGCCTGGGTACTGGTCAGGGTACCTGAGAACAGGTAAATCCCTTCTTCATCCTGTGCATTAAAGGTGGCAATCATGCCATCTTTCAGGCTTTCCATCTCAGAGATAATGCCTTGGCGATCTGCGGTTGTCATGGTGCCGTTTGCACCCCATAGCACAAGATCACGTAAACTCCTCAAACTTTCACTGGAGGTGCTTAAATACGCTTCCTGGCTTGACAGCGTGGTCTTCACGTTGGCGATGTTGTCCTGATACTGAATCAGGGCACTGCCTTCGCGGTTCAGGTTCAGCATTTTGATGGAATCGATCGGGTCATCCGACAGTTTGGTCAGACGGTCGCCGGTCGACATTTGCTGCATCACTTCGCCCAGACCAACGTTATTTTTGTTCAGGCTGGCGAGCATCATCTGGCTGAATTGAGTATCACTGATACGCATGAGTCATTCCTTAAAACATTGCGAGCACGGTATCGAACAGATTGTTCGCAGTACTGATCACCTTCATATTCGCCTGATAGGCGTTTGCGAAGACCATCAGGTTTGCAGCTTCTTCATCACTGTTCACTGAACTCAGGTTTTCTTTCACGGCAATAGCCTGTGAATTCAGGCTATCTGCTGCCTTGGCGTCTGAAGACACCTGACGGGCTTTAATCGCGGTATCGCCAACCATTGAAGTAAAGGCATCGCTGATAGAAGTATTGCCGTAACCTGTCACCGCAAAAGTCTGGTTACTCAGGCCGATCAGCGAGGTCAGTACATCACTGTTACCCGGTGTACCATCGGAAGACAGTGCCAACTCATCTGGCTGCAGCGTTGTAATTTTCAGGCTCGAAGACGGGCTGGTCGGATCGTAGGCAAACAGTGGCTGACCCGCGTTACCGTTCAGGTCCTGACCCGTGGCCAGCGTATTGTTGAATGCATCTGCAATCGCAACCGCCATGTCATCCAGTGATTCGCGGAATGGCAGCAGTGTATCCACCTGATAGTCGCTGATCGCACCCAGTTCACCGCCAATATCACCGTTAATCGGGAAACGCTGACCGATAAAGTCAATTTCCATATCCGCCAGATACGGGTCTGTTGCGTCTGGAACGGCTTTCAGTTGCGAAGCCTGATCACCAATCACCAGCGGCTGACCGGATGCCAGCGTCACCTGCATGCTGCCATCCGGCTGCATATTGGTTTTAATCGACATCATTTCAGACAACTGACCAATCAGCGCATCGCGCTCATCCAGCAAGTGCGACGGGTTACCACTGGTCGCACTCATCTCGACGATACGTTTGTTCACATCTGCGATATTCACCAGCAGGCTGTTGCTCAGTTCAACGGCCGCAGTACGCTGATCGCTCAGGTCTTTATGCTGTGAATAATAGGACTCAGACAGCGTGTTAAAACGGCGTGTCAGCGCATCCGCTTCACTGATAATCTGCTGACGCAAAGGTGCAGACTCTGGCTTGACCGAAGCATCATTCAGCGCTGCATACAGGTTGTCTAAACCCATTGAGATATTGAAGCTGTCGGCACCCATAATGCTTTCCAGCTGTGACATATTGCTGAGATAGCGAGAGTTATATGATGCCTGACTCTGAGTTGCCCAGGTTTGTTTCACAACAAATTCGTCAGACACGCGGCGAATACCGGTGACTTCCACCCCACGGCCAGCCGAGTTCGCCATTGGCGAACCCGGGCCGACCGCAGCATACATAGCCTGCTGACGGCTGTATCCCGGTGTGTTTACATTGGCAACGTTCTGCGCGGTAACGTCAAGTCCAGCACGGTTTGCATTCAAACCGGATAACGCAATATTGATAATACTCATTAAGATCCGCGCTCCATTTTCTTCGCATCAATCTTAGAAATTAGCGGCTGCTGAAATGCCATGCTGCTGATCGCAGAAGGGGATTTGCCAGCCTTCAACTGCTCTTGATTTATGGCGACCTGGCTTTGGTTGGCGTTAAACTTGCCCGTTGGCATCAAAGAAGCGTTATTGGCTGCAATTTGATCCCGGTTCAGTTTTGTATCCATTGCCTCTTTGGGTCCAAGCTGTTTGACCAGCATGTCTGCAATTCCGGCACTCTGACGTTTCGCCATTTCCATCGCCATCTGGCCGTCATAAAAGTCACGGAATACGCCCTGCTCCTTACTGGAGAAAGGGCTGTCTTCCGCAGCCAGTACATCGCTGCTGCTCCGCATCTGGCGAAGAACCATCTGCAGGAACATCGCTTCAAACTGTCCGGCAACTTCATGCAAAGCCTGCTTTTTGTCAGCCTGATACTTCAGGCTGTTCACTGCACTGTTATCGTGATAAAGCATGGCATTTGCCTGACCATCAATTTTCATTGTGTCTCCTTCCCCGTCAGGTTAAATGACCACCAGCTCAGCATTCAGCGCGCCGGCTTCATGCAGTGCCTGCAGAATGGACATCAGATCATCCGGTGTTGCGCCCAGGCTGTTCACCGCATCGACAATCGTGCTCAGCTCAGTGCCTTCCGGCCAGATATACATCGGCGCTTCGTCCTGATTAATATCCACCAGTGAGTTATTCACCACTTTGGTTTCACCGTCGGCGAACGCATTCGGCTGACTGACCGCCTGCATTTCCCGGATGGTGACCGTCAGACTACCGTGGCTCACAGCAGCCGCACTGACGGTGACATTTTTGCCCACCACCACAGTACCGGTGCGGGAGTTAAATACCACACGCGCCGGACGGCGGCCTTCTTCAACCACCAGCTCTTCCAGCATCGACATAAAAGTAACGCGCTGCTGTGTATCCATTGGTGCCTGCACTTCAACCTTGGCTTTGTTGATGGCCGTTGCGACACCCGGACCAAATGTGCCGTTGACGGCACGAGCAATGTTCTTGGCCGTAGTAAAACTTGGCGTACGAAGGTTCAGGGTGATATTCGGCTTCTTGTTGAAGTCGGTCGGGATTTCACGTTCCAGCGTCGCACCATTCGGGATACGGCCAGTCGTCGGGGTATTGATGGTGACTTTCGAACCGCTCAGGCCCTCAGCACTCGCACCACCGACAATCACGTTACCCTGCGCCACCGCGTAGACTTCGCCATCAACACCACGCAGTGGCGTCAGCAGCAGCGTACCGCCACGCAGACTTTTCGCATCACCCAGCGACGACACAACAATATTCAGTTCCTGACCTTTACCTGCCATCGGATCGACAAACGCCGTCACACTGACGGAGGCAACGTTTTTCAGTTTCGGGTCTGTCCCTTCACTGATCTGAACGCCAAACTGACGCAGCATGTTCGTCACAGACTGGCTGGTGAATTTCACCTGGTTCCGGTCACCCGTACCATCGAGACCAACCACCAGACCGTAACCGACCAGCTGGTTGCCGCGAATGCCCTGCACATCGACCAGATCCATGATCGGCATGGCCGGCGACGCTTTGGCAGACACTGAATGTGCGCCCCACAGAGCCACGGCCACGAACAGTAAAATGATTTTGAAAGATTTCATCAGAACGGCATCCATGGACTGTTGAAGAATTGAGTGAGCCAGCCTGACGCGTTGCTGTCCGCCAGTGCGCCACTTCCGGAATAAGTAATGCGCGCATCACCAATCCGCAGTGAAGACACCTGGTTATTCCGGTTAATATCATCCACGCGGACAATCCCGGTCAGACGGATGAACTCGTCACCCTGATTCAGACGCAGCCATTTTTCACCGCGAATCCGTAGCACACCGTTCGGCAGCACTTCATTCACCGTCACGGTAATCGCACCCGTGAGCTTATTGCCCTGTGAGCTTTGTGCGGAACCGTCGAAAGCCCGGCTTGCATCAATGCTTGCACCAAGGTTTGTCGCGGTAAAGTTGCCGATCACAGGTGCCGTGATGCCCACTTCCGAATCTTTTGAATATTTGGTGTCTGCTTTCTTGCTCGACTGCGTCTCTTCATCCAGCATGATCGTCAGAATGTCACCAACCCGGTAAGCACGACGGTCCTGAAACAACGTCATCATGTAGTTGTTCCGGTACAGGCTGCCGTCAGTCGCTTGCGGCAGAGAGTAATCCAGTACCGGTGGCGCGAAAGCTTCATCATCTGGTTTCGGTGTTGTGAATTCAGGGCGCAATGTGCACCCTGTCAGTAACACCATGAGAAATGGAGTCAGCCACTTCATAGGATTTCCTTTCGGTGTAAGCATTAGATGGACTGTGCGACGAACTTCAGCATGTCATCAGCCGCAGATACGACCTTGGCGTTCATTTCATAAGCACGTTGCGTTGTGATCATATCGACCATTTCTTCCACAACCTGTACGTTTGAACCTTCCAGAGCACCCTGCTTAATGGTGCCTGCGCCATCCAGACCCGGAACCAGTTCATCTGGCTGGCCGCTGGCTTCTGTCTGGCGATACAGGTTTCCGCCCAGTGCTTCCAGACCGGCCGGGTTCACAAACTGCGCCAGCGTGATCTGACCCAGTTCCTGTGGGGTCGCATCACCGGCAACCTGCGCTGAAACCGTACCATCCACAGCAATGCTGATTCGGGTGGCCGTGTCCGGGATTTCGATTTGCGGAACCAGAGGCAGACCCTGAGTGTTCACAATCAGACCTTCAGAGTTCACGTGGAACTGACCGTTCCGGCTGTACATCACCTCACCGTCAGAGTTTTCAATCTGGAAGAAACCGCCGCCCAGAATGGCCATATCCAGCTCCTGGCTGGTATTTGAGGTGTTCCCCTGTGTGAAGACTTTCTGAGTACCGACAACGCGGACACCACTACCCAGCTGAACACCGGTCGGCAGTTCATTGACCTGATCAACCGGCGCACCTGGCTGACGCTGAATGGTGTAGAACAAATCTTCAAACACCACGCGGTCGCGTTTGAAGCCAACTGTATTTACGTTTGCCAGGTTGTTCGAAATGGCGGTCATCTTGGTGTCTTGTGCCGCCATACCTGTTTTACTGACCCATAATGCAGAGTGCATGCGAGTTCTCCTTATTCTTAGCCGTTGCGCAGCAGGCGGTTACCAGCCTGAGCGAGTTTTTCTGCGGTTTTCATCATCCGCACCTGCATTTCAAAATTACGTGTCAGTGACATCACACTGACCAGCTCATCAATCGCGGAAACGTTACTGCCTTCCAGATGTTCCGGTGCCAGTCGCACTGTGGCATCTGCTGCGAAGTTGTTTCCGTCACGCGCCTGAAGGAGGCCGTTATTAATTTTCTGAACGGTATTGATTTCCGGTTTCACCAGCTTGATCTGACCGACGGCCAGTTCCGCACCGCCACCTGGCGGGATCACGGAAACCATACCCGTTTCGCTGACTTCAATGCTCTGGTACTCAGGCACGACAATCGGGTTACCCTCAGCCATCACCGGGAAGCCATTGATGGTCAGGTTGCCTTCCTGATCCAGTTTCATGTTACCGGCGCGGGTATACGCTTCTGTTCCGTCCGGAAGCTGCACCGTCATGAAACCATCGCCATTGATTGCGATATCCAATTTACGGCCGGTTTTCACCATGTCGCCTGCATCAAAACGCGTGGAAGCCGAGTTGGTGACCACCATGGTGCTGCCGTCAAAGCCATGCCCTTTCACGGCATAGCTTCTTGCTCTTTCCATGTCAGCACGGAAACCTGTGGTGTCAGCATTCGACAAGTTGTTCGAGCGCACTTGCTGTGCGCTCAGAACCCGGCTGGCGCCACTGGTTGCTGTGTATAACAAACTATCCATGACCTAACCCTTAAATCGCGTTGAACAGCGCCTGAGTCAGCTGCTCAGTGGTCGAGATCGTTTTGGCATTCGCCTGATAGTTACGCTGAGCTGTCATCAGGTTCACCAGCTCACTGGTCAGATCCACGTTCGAACCTTCCAGCGCGCCAGGTGTCAGGCTGCCCAGAATACCGCTGCCAGGCTGGCCCGTGATTGGCGCACCAGAAGCGAAGCTTTGCTGCCAGCCGGTGTTGCTCACTTTCACCAGTGCCTGTGGGTTTGCGAAATCAGCCAGCATCACCTGACCTTGCAGCAGAGACTGACCATTGGTGTAAGTCGCATAAACCATGCCGTTGTCTTCAACACGAACACCCGTCAGTTCACCGGAAGAGTAACCATTCGGGTTGTTGGTGCTGGTTCCGAAATCGGCACCGAACTGCGTGGTACCCTGCAGGTCGATATCAACACTCATCGGGTCAGCACCCGCCGGGTTGAATGCAACGTTATAAGGCGCTGCCGGAGTCGCCATCGTACCGTCAGTATTGAATGTCACGGCCTGTGCTGCGCCTGGTGCGGCACCATCAACAGAAACGTGAATATCCCAGGCGTTTGCACCGGTCTTGACGAAGTACTGCGTCATGGTGTGCGGGTTACCCAGCGAGTCATAGACCTTTGTGGTGTAAGACGAGTTGTAGGTGTCGTGGTCAGCCATGTTGAATGGCGCAACTGCAGGAACATTGACGCGAGAGTCAAAGTTCGCAACAAAGTCGATGCGGTCCGTTGCCTGTGCAGCCAGTGAAGCCGTCTTGATTTGCAGATCGCCAGTCGCACCGGATTGCAGGTTGTTGTTGGCATCAACGGTGTAACCCTGCAGCTTCATGCCGGTGTTGCTGGTGATGTAGTTGTCTTTGTCGGTATTGAACACACCAGAGCGGGTGTAAACCACCTGACCTGAAGTATCTGTGGTCACAAAGAAACCGTTACCACCGATGGCCAGATCCAGAGAGCGGCCGGTACCGGACACAGAACCGTTTTTATCAAAGTTCTGGGAGATAGCAGCAACTTCCACACCACCGGCCTGAAGGCCGTTATAAACTGATGCGAACTCGGTACGGGACTGCTTAAAACCCGTGGTTGAAACGTTCGCAATGTTGTTACTGATGGTGTTCAGTTGTGTGTTGGTGGCACCCAGGCCACTCAGCGCGATATCAAAACTCATGTTATCCTCGTTATCCTGTATGAAAATCAGCTGCCGAACTGGCTAATCTGGTAGAAAGGAATACTGCCGACACCAGCAACGTTCACCAGGGCGGAGCCCCCGTTACTTGGCACGCGGACCTGTTCAACTTTGCCGGCCAGCAGCATGTTTGGCTGAGCCTGCCCTTTTTGCACTTCAACAGAAACGGTGTAGTCGCCTTTCGGTAACCCAAGCTTTTCTGCATCAATGGTAAAATCAACATCACCGGCACCATGCGCACCCAGCGGGACTTTCGTCTTACGACCATAAGCATCTTCCAGCACCAGGTTGACCTGGTTCGATGCATGCTCCAGTTCGATTTTTCCGCTCTGGACACTGTCTTCAGACAAAGTCATCTCGTTGGTTGCGACATACACGGTCTGACCGACCAGACCGGCCGTTGCCAGCACTTGCATGTTGTCCATCAGGACCATGCTGTTTTGCATCATCTTGGACATGTTCTCGGTACTCTGTACCTGTGAGAACTGTGCCAGCTGACCAACGTATTCCGTGCCGTCCAGCGGGTTCAGCGGATCCTGGTTCTGGATCTGCGCAACCATCAGCGTCAAAAATTCATTTTGCAGTGCATCGGCACTGTTCGCGCTGGCCGGGTTGGACTGAATGCCGCCGTTTGAACCCGTTGTTGTGGTTGGTGAATCACCGTTCAGCGCGGTGTATTGTGCGAGACTCATCGGCTACCTTCCCCCAGTCGCAGCAGACCCTGCTGCATACTTTTCACATTCGCCAGCACTTCGACATTGGTCTCGTAGCTGCGCGTCGCCGACATCATGTCTGCCATTTCTGCAACGACATCAATGCCCGGATAGAAGACGTAACCTTCATCGTTTGCCAGCGGGTTATTCGGCTCGAAACGTTTGTCGACTTTGCCTTCACTTTTCACAACATCCACAATGCGGACTTCCGCATTCGGATACACATCTTTGTCCGCAGACAACTGTGTCTGGCTGTAAACCGTGGCAAAAACAGGTTTCAGTGCCTTGTAAGCATCATTCGGATTGCTGGCGACTGCATCGGCGTTCGCCAGGTTACTGGCCACCGTGTTCAGACGGACGGTTTGTGCCGTCATTGCAGAACCAGCGATTGAGTAGATGTCCGTAAAAGCCATAGTGATTAACGACCCTCAATTGCTTTAGCCAGCCCGCTGAACTTCATATTCATGAAAGTCAGGCTGGTTTGAAAATCCATGTTGTTCTGGGCAAACTTGGCTTGCTCGACGCCCAGCTCAACAGTGTTACCGGTTTTACTGTTCTGGTATGGCACCCGGTATTTCGCGCTCACAGCCATTTCCGGTGGTGGTGTATCCACACGTGAGCTTGTGTTTTGCATCACGGTTTCAAACGCCAGGTCTCTGGCGAGATACCCAGGGGTATCGACATTTGCTAAGTTGCTTGCCAATACTTTGCTGCGCTGTACCCTGAAGTTAAGCGCATCAGGATGAACACCCAGCGCATTTTCAAAACTGATCGCCATTGTTGTTCCTTAAATTCGGTCACACTTACGCAGAATTCACGCAGTACCTATAAACAAGAAACATGCCAAATTTTTATGTCTTATTTTTCAATTAGTTACAAAGAGGAAGGGAAGCGGAACTTCCGCTTTTCAGCAAGCAAGCGGAAATCGGGAAGCAGTATCCTGACCCGGAAAATGATGGTGTTCATCGCCAGTCTGATGCTGGCCCCGGGAGCGCTGGGCAGCGGCAAAGACAATCAGGATAAAACTGAGCTGGTCCGATGGGTGAAGACAAAAATCGAGCAGGAAATCGCCGGTTATGCAAACCGTCAGCGCTGGCCGGACTATAAAGCCGATATTGATATCAATGTGCCGTCAGCCGTGACACATCTTCCGGCCTGTCCGATCCCACTCTATATCAGTGCCGCGGATCAGCAGAACCTGCCTGTCGGTTATTTACGGCGTCAGGTGGAATGTCAGTCTGGTGATCAGCCGTGGAAACTGAACATCACGGTGCAGGTCAGCCTGCGCCTGCCGGTGATTGTGGCGACCACGCATATTCGCCGGGTTACCAAACTGACAGCAGACATGCTCAAAACGCAAACCCTTACGCTCAGCCGTGCAGAGGCCTTTGCGACCCGTCCTGAAGAGGTACTCGGACAACGGACATTACGCAGATTCCGCAGCGGTCAGATCATCAGTCCGCTTCAGTTACAGCCCTTGTGGATGGTTGAAGAAGGCGAAAGTGTCATGATTATTGCAAGTAAAAATGGCATGGCCGCGAGCATGGCCGGTGAAGCGCTGCAAAATGGCGTTAAAGGTGAACAGATTTCTGTCCGCAATATCAGTTCTGGCAAGGTCATTCAGGCCATCGTTGTCGAACGCGGAAAAGTTGAAACTATTTTTTAATTTCCGGCGGAAGTGGTCGCCCTTCCCTATTAAGAAACATTTTTAACACTTTTTCTAAATTTAGCGGTAGTAAAGCGAGCAGGATCAGTTCATGAAAATTGACAAAGTATTTAATTCTCAAGTGGCGTCTTCAACACAGCGCCCATCCGGCCCGGCACAAGTAGAAACCGCAGGTAAAGCGAAAGGTCTTGAGCCGGTCATCAGCACCAGTAATCAGGTGATTGCCCAGGCACAGAAAGAGCTGGCTGAACTGCCAGAGATCGATATGGAAAAAGTTAGTGCAGTGAAAGCAGCACTGGCGAAAGGCGATCTGAAACTGGACATCGAAACTTTATCCAGCGCGATTCTTGAGTTCCATACCGGACACAAATGAGGTCGATATGAGTAAACAGCAGGTAGTGAAATCGCTGATTCAGGGCATCCGCCGAGATTTGCATGCTTATCAGCAGCTCGGACAACTGATGATCCGACAGCAAGCCAGTTATCTGCAATTTAATGGCGCAGCCCTGACTGAACTGGTCAGCCGGCAGGAGCCATTACTGTCCCAGTTGCAGCAGAGCGCAAAACAGCGCTCAGACATGCTGCTGTCGCTCGGCCTGCCGGGCGACAAACGCGGTATGGCAATTTTGCTGAAACGGCTGCCATCTCCGCTGAATATGAAGGTCCGCCAGAGCTGGCAACAACTGGAAACCCAAATCCAGTCCTGTCAGAAAACAAATCAGGTGAATGGCAATCTGTCGGCTTCGTACGGCGAAGTCCTCAGACAGCTCAAAGGTGAACCGGATTACGGGACAGCACTCATGCAAAATTAAGATGTACAAGACATCGAAAACCGGCCAAAGATTTCTGGCCGGTTTATGTTTATGGTTCACCCTGATTATCATTCCGGGCAAAGCTCTCGCCAGCCCGGCGGATACCCCTTTTTCTCTCAGCGCTGATGCCCTTCAGGTTCAGGTCGACCGTTTACTGCCCCATCGCAGAATCATTGAAAGCCACCTCCTGCGTCACCGTGACACCCTGATTGATATCGAAAAGGTACTCAGGCAGAAAGCGCTGCCAAAGAGTCTTGCGCTACTCCCGATGATTGAATCGACCTTCCGGGTCGATGCAATATCCCACGCCAATGCTGCAGGCCTGTGGCAACTTATTCCAGCGACAGCAAAGCGATTTGGCCTGCAGGTCGAATCCGGCAACGATGAACGATTTGACGTCACAAAAAGCACACAGGCTGCCACCTCTTATCTGGCTTTTCTGTATCAGAAATTTGATCAGAATCTGGCTCTCACTCTGGCAGCTTATAATGCCGGTGAAGGCCGCGTCGGCCGCGCCATCAAGCGAGCCGGCAGTCACCAGTTCACACAACTCACACTGCCGCAGGAAACCCGGGATTATGTCCACAAATTCCACGCTCTGCTGTCGGTGGTGGATCTGGATGCGCTCACCCGCCCGGCCGCAGACAATACTTCATTTTTATTGCTCGATGCCCGACGCCCTCCGACCGATCTGGAAACCCGTATCCTCACCGATCTGTTCGCAAAGCGTGAAGTCATTAATATGGCGCCGGTTCAGCCGCTGATCCCTTTGTAAACTATCATCACTTAATTTTCTGCAAATGGCAGAATTCAAAGCATTCTGAGCTTTATTGAGTCAATTCGCACATCTGTGAACGGTTCCTATACTGAAGATTGATATACTTGTTAATGCGCTGTTTGCAATGTCAGGCGTGCCGATTCAGACAGCATTATCAGAAGGACACGTTATGGCAAAGATGATTCAGACTTGTCTGGTGGGGACCTTGTGCCTGCTGCTTTTCACGGGATGTGACCGGGAGAGCGCTCAGGATAAAGCGTTAATCAAAGCACTCCAAAATAAAATCGACATGCTCGAACAACAATTGGATGCGCAACCCGCAGGATCAAATATGAGTCTGGATGCAGAACGGGCAGACGAACTTGAAAAGGAAGTGAATACGCTCAGAGAAAGGCTCAGCAAACAAATCAGCTTTTCTCCCACGCTGAAAAATATTCAGGAAAAGGGATATCTGGAATGTGGCGTGAGCACCGGTTTACCAGGGTTTTCCATGCCAAATCAAAAAGGCGAATGGCATGGATTAGATGTTGAATTTTGTCAGGCCCTCGCAGCAGCCACATTAGGCGATAAAAACAAAGTGAAGTTCATTCCGCTCAACGCACGCGAGCGTTTTAAAGCGCTGCAGAACGGTGACATTGATATTCTCTCCCGCAATACAACCTGGACACTCCAGCGCGACACTGCACTCGCCCTGAATTTCGCCGGTATTCTTTATTTTGACGGTCAGGGGTTCATGGTGAGGAAGTCATTAAACGCCAATACCGCAAAAGATTTATCCGGCGCCACCATCTGTGTCCAATCCGGGACGACGACTGAGCTGAATCTTGAAGATTACTTCAAGCTTAATCATCTGACATATACGCTGGTGCCGTTCGATACGGCCAAAGAAACAATTGATGGATTTGAAACAGGCCGCTGTGACGTACTGACTGCGGATCAGTCCGGGCTGTACGGCTTAAGACTGAATCTTAAAAAATCTGAAAATGCCGAGATCCTGCCTGACATCATCTCTAAGGAGCCCCTTGGTCCGGTTGTCCGTCAGGGCGATGATCAGTGGTTCAATATCGTGAAGTGGACGCTGAACGCCATGCTCAACGCTGAGGAAATGGGGATTAATTCTCAGAATATTGATGAAATGAAAAACAGTGATGTCCCGGCAGTCCGCCGTTTCTTAGGCTTAAATGGCACGCAGGGAAAAAGTCTGGGTCTCAATTCTGACTGGGCATATCAGATTATCAAACAGGTCGGCAACTATGGCGAGTGCTTTGAGCGTACCGTTGGCGTACATTCTCCGCTCCATATACAGCGGGCACAGAATAACCTCTGGACACAGGGCGGCCTGCATTACGCCCCGCCAATCCGTTGACACCTGAATGAAAACAGGTCAGCCCTGACGACGGTCAAACTTGTAACATACTGTTACATCTTTAACTTAGGGATTCACAAGACCTCCAGTATGATTAACCCAATTGTCTGAAAATGTTTTTTTCAATTTCGCTTTAAAATTTCAATCGGTTACTATTGAAATTCCATGAAATTGTCGCCATATAAGGCAGAGTAGATTTCAACACTAACCCTGAGGGGAAGATTATATGAACGATCGTATTGTCCGTAGCAATGGCTACGAAGGCGTACTGTCAACCAACAAGGTTTTGCGTAACACGTACTTCCTGCTGTCACTGACTTTACTGTGGTCAGCTGTCGTTGCTGGTGCTGCCATGGTAATGAACCTGCCGCACCCTGGCTTTATCATTACACTGGTTGGCTTTTATGGCCTGCTGTTCCTGACTGAGAAAAACCGTAACAATGGTCTGGGTCTGGTATTTACCTTCGCGCTGACCGGCTTCATGGGTTATACCCTGGGTCCGATTCTGAACATGTATGTCAGTGCCGGTCTGGGTGACATGATTGTTCTGGCGCTCGGCGGTACCGCAGTCACCTTCATGGCCTGTTCTGCATATGCGCTGACGACGAAGCGTGACCTGTCTTTCCTGGGCGGCATGCTGCTGGCTGGTTTCATTGCGATTGTTGTGGCAATGATTGCAAACATCTTCCTGAAACTGCCAATGCTGTCGCTGGCAATCAGTGCAATGTTTGTTCTGTTCTCTTCTGCGGCGATTCTGCTGACAACTCAGTCAATCGTTCGTGGTGGTGAGACCAACTACATCTCAGCGACTGTGACGCTGTATGTATCAATTTACAACCTGTTCGTCAGCCTGCTGCAAATTCTGGGCGTGATGAATGACGACTAATCTGGTCGGTCAGTGATGAATTGAACAAGCGCCTTTCGGGGCGCTTTTCTTTTATGGCTCACACGGAATGCTTGCACCCGCCGGGTCGAATCACTATCCTTGCCGGGTAAACAATCTCGGGAAGTACCATGCTTGAATTTGACGGTAAAGTCATCGATACCGATGCTCAGGGTTATTTGAAAAATGTCAGCGACTGGACACCGGCATTAGTGCCTGTCCTGGCGCAGGAAGAAGGCGTCGCATTAACGGATGCTCATTTGGAAGTTGTTCATTTTGTGCGTGAATTCTATCTTGAATTCAATACATCACCAGCCATTCGAATGCTGGTCAAAGCCATGGCCAAACAATATGGTGAAGAAAAAGGGAATTCAAAATATCTGTTCAAACTCTTCCCGAAAGGCCCTGCCAAGCAAGCCACAAAGTTAGCCGGATTGCCCAAACCAGCCAAGTGCCTGTGAGCAGGACTGGCATATCAGCCGGAGTCCCACGGGCTTCGGCTAAATAATTTCAAAACCGTCAACCGCCCGCCATTCCACCTCATCGCTGCTCAGACTGTCGACTCGGGATGCTCTCGGACCGATTTTCAGCCATTCGACCAGTCCTTCGACATGCTCTGCTTTACCGCACGCCAGCACTTCCACACTGCCGTCAGGTAAATTTTTTGCGTAACCGCTCACTCCCTTTTTCAAACCCTCATGCGCCGTATGAAAACGAAATCCCACTCCCTGAACTTGGCCGGTCACTCTGACCATGACACAAATCTGTGACATAAATCACCTCAAGATTAGTCTGTTTTATTAGATAAAAATATTAATATTCACTGACGCCACAACACTTCATTTATTCAGGAAGAAAACATGAAAGAAGTTGCATTTAGATGGATAGATAAATACCTCATCCACCTCAAACTCCAGGAAAAGTTCTATCTCCTCTTCCTGCTCCCTTTGTTTGGAATCATCACTGTCAGTGCAATTTTAGCTGATGCCGGAGAAAAGCAGCATGAAGCATTGATTTCACAGAAACTTCATTCGACAGCAAACCTGCTCGCTGAAATGAAAGTCTCTCAAATTGATGCACCAACTTTGTTGAATGGCACCCATATTACCTTAGGCCGTGGCGAGCAAGCCGTCTCAGTCCCGGGAATGAGCTACAGCCTGATATCCACGGATCAATCCAGCCTGTTTGATTACCTGTCCGGCTTTCAGATGACGATGGGCATTGCAGTGATCCTGCTGACACTTGCTGTGGTCTACTACGTCATGACCTTTATTGGCGGTGCAATGTTCACCACGCACAAAGCGCTGAATACACTGGCAGAAGGTGACCTCACGCAACGCCTGAACTTTTTCAAAGTCCGGGACGAGTTCAGTACCATTGCGCTCACAATTGATAAAGTTGCCGACCGCGAGCAGAAGCTGGTGCTGGCGACTCAGGAGGCAACTGCGCTGATGCAGCAAATCAGCAGTGAACTCCGCCAGCGCAGTATTCAAACCGAGCATCTTTCTGTGGAACAACAGGAACATTTAGACTCTCTGGCCAGCGCGACAGAAGAGATGGCTTCTTCAATTCGCGAAGTGGCCGCACACGCGCACCACACCTCAGAACAGACCCAGGAAGCGCAGGAGGTGACTGAACAAGGTCGTGCTCAGGTCAGTGATACCAAACAGGCGATAAATCAGCTCACCCGTGAAATTCACCAGGCTGCAGAAGCGGTGAATGAGCTGGACAGTAATGCTGCGAAAATTGATGCTGTTGTCACAACCATCAATGCAATTTCCGAGCAAACCAACCTGCTGGCCCTGAACGCTGCGATTGAAGCAGCCCGCGCCGGGGAACAAGGGCGCGGCTTTGCCGTTGTTGCAGATGAAGTCCGTACACTGGCTGGCCGTACCCAGACAGCAACGGTAGAAATTCAGCAGATGATCGAATCCTTGCAGAAAAACAGCCGGACGCTGATGACCGTCATGCAGAGTACAGTCTCGAATGCGGGCGAAAGCGAAACGCAGATGGATTCTGTTGATCAGCAGATCACGCAGATTGCCGACCGGAATCAGCATATTTCAGACCGCAGTACAGAAATCGCAGCGGCAGCTGAACAGCAAGGCACGGTTGCCGATGGCATCGCCAGCAGTGTTGAACAAGTCCGTGAACAATCCCGCCAGGTGAAAAATGTCATTGCCCAGACAGCCAGTGATATTGAACGTCTGAACCAGCAAGCCCAGCAACTTGAAATTCTGATGAACGGCGTGAAAGCCTGACCAGATACAGTGCCGCCCTCTCCTGCTTCAGAAAGAGGGCGGAATTCCTGCCTGCCAGACTGGCTTCCGGTTGATTTTCCTTCCTGCGAACAAGATAATACGCCCCCATTCTTTTACAGCTTCTGGTCCGAACATGACAGCTTCTATCTATCTGGTGAAAGGGCGTGAAAAATCACTGCGCCGTCGCCATCCCTGGGTTTTTTCTCGTGGTATTCAGCGTGTTGAAGGCACTCCGGGTTTAGGCGAAACCGTTGACGTCTATGATCACAAGGGCGAATGGCTTGCCCGTGGCGCCTATTCTCCCCAGTCGCAGATCCGTGTCCGTGTCTGGACTTTTGATCAAAACGATACCATTGATACCCAATTTTTCATGAAACGCCTTCAGGCGGCTCAGGGCCTGCGTGACATTCTTGCAGAGCGTGACGGCTTAACCGGCTATCGTCTGATTGCAGCAGAATCTGACGGTCTGCCGGGCATCACCATCGATCGCTATCAGGATTTTCTGGTCTGTCAGCTCCTGAGTGCCGGTGCTGAAGCACAAAAAGACAATCTGGTTGAAGCGCTGAAAACCTGCTATCCGGAATGCAGTATTTATGAGCGCTCTGATGTGTCCGTACGGAAAAAGGAAGGTCTGAAACAGCGTACCGGTGTCCTGCACGGCGAAGAGCCACCTGCAGTTGTAACCATTGAAGAAAACGGCATCAAAATCAATGTTGATATCGTTGGCGGCCACAAGACAGGTTTCTACCTGGATCAGCGTGACAGCCGTCAGGCAGCGATCAAGTACGTGAAAGGCAAACGTGTCCTGAACTGTTTCTGCTACACCGGCGGATTTGGCCTGTACGCCCTGAAAGGGGGTGCTGATCAGGTCATCAACGTGGATGTCTCACAACCGGCGCTGGATACAGCCCGTCAAAACGCAGAAATCAACGGCCTGCCGGTTGAAAACGCCGAGTTCGTGAATGCAGACGTATTCAAACTGCTGCGCGAATACCGGGAGCGAGGCGAGCAATTTGACGTGGTGATCATGGATCCGCCAAAGTTTGCGGAGTCGAAAGCACAACTGGTTGGCGCCTGCCGGGGCTATAAAGACATCAACATGCTGGCGATGCAGATTCTGAAACCGGGTGGCACACTGCTGACCTACTCGTGCTCTGGTCTGATGGACAGCAATCTGTTCCAGAAAATCATTGCGGATGCGGCGCTGGATGCAAAACGTGAAGTACAATTCATTGAACGATTCAGTCAGGCTGCGGATCACCCGCTGGATTCAGCCTATCCGGAAGGTTTCTATCTGAAAGGCTTCGCCTGTTACGTGAAATAACAGTTGATAGAAATGTAAATTACAGGCAAAAAAAATGGTTTTTCACTGACTCGATGGAGATAGTATCGAGTCAGGAAAAACCAAAACCGTAATAAAAGTAGCTAATTAAAGTTGTTAGCCAAGAGAGTGTTGAATCGGTACATGCAGTGATTCGTTTGCTGTCAAACGAACGGAATTAACTCCAGTCCCAGCACACAGCTGATGCCGGTCACTACAAACAGTGATGTCTTGAATACTGATTTTGACCACTGTACAAAGTTGTTCTCATTCAGAGAACGGAATGTGACGACGCACCACCACAGGCAGACACCCGACGTCACCAGTAAATATTCATAACCGCTGTAACCCAGTCCGAACATGGCCAGAGCAACAACTGTAAAAGCCACGACATAAGCCATCATATGACGACGGGCTTTATGAATGCCTTCCACAACCGGCAGAACCGGAATGCCGGCATTTTTATAGTCCTGCATGCGGAACATCGCAATCGCGTACGAGTGCGGCATTTGCCACAGGCAAAACATCGAAAACAGCAAAATAGCTTCCAGGCTGATGTAATTTGTGACAGCCAGATAACCCACTAATGGCGGTACCGCACCGGACACACTGCCCACTAACGTACCGTACACTGAGTTCCGCTTATACCACATGGTGTAAAAGAACACGTAAAACACGAATCCCAGTAGAACCACTACGGCAGACAACGGATTCGCCTGCTGATACAGCACTGCAGTACCAGACAGAAGCAGCACGATGGCGTATATAAACGCAGCATCTGCATTGATTTCCCCTTTCGCCAGTAAACGGCTCTGGGTGCGAGACATCTTCTGATCGATATCCCGGTCAAAAATATTGTTGATCACGCAACCGGAAGCAATCACAAACGCAACGCCCAGCAATGTGTAAATCAGGAGGGGCCCGTCGAGCCCCTCCGTTTTCGCAGCCAGAAAATATCCGGCCAACACAGAGATGAGGTTACCGATGATGATCCCAGGTTTGGTAATGGAAATATATCCTTTGATCATATCGTCATCCGGCTTACAGCAGCATGTTCACGTGCAGATTGACCATGATCCAGATGGAACCGGCAATCAGAATCAGCACGATAATCGCTGTGAAGATAAAGGACATGGAGTTCCACAGTCCCTGTTCAGAGCGATCCATGTGCAGGAAGTACACCAGATGCACCACCAGCTGAACCACAGCACACACCAGCAGAATCGCAACGGTTGTTGTGGTTGGCAGGCTTTTGGTTGCTGCGAAGTAAAAAGGAATAATGGTCAGAATCAGTGACGCAATAAACCCTTTAATGTAATCACCGTAACCGGTTTGATGCTCTTGCTTCGCCATTACAATACTCCCAGCAGGTACACGATGGTGAATACGCAGATCCAAACGATATCCAGGAAGTGCCAGAACATACTCAGACAATGGAAACGGGTTTCCATCACGTCGTTCAGGCCTTTGGTATTCAGTTGAATCAGACACACAACCATCCAGATCATACCGGCAGTCACGTGCAGACCGTGGGTTCCGACCAGTGTGAAGAATGCAGACAGGAACGCGCTGCGATCCGGGCCGAAGCCTTCTTCAATCAGGTGATGGAACTCATACACTTCCATGGCCAGGAAACCAAAGCCCAGCAGGAAGGTCACGTACATCCAGCGCTTCAGACCCGCAATGTCTTTGCGTTTCATCGCGATCATACCGAAGCCGAAAGTGATACTGCTGAACAGCAGCATCATGGTTTCAGTAAATACAAACGGCAGCTCAAAAATATGCTTGCCACTCGGACCACCAGCCGTATTGCCACACAACACGGCATAGGTAGCAAAGAGCGTTGCGAACAGAATGCAGTCGCTCATCAGGTAAATCCAGAAGCCTAGCTGCTTGGTTTCACCGATGTCGTGATGGTGTTCGTCGTGCTCGTGATGATCAACCGCATTAGTGTGCATAGTCGACCTCCATCTCGTCTTCGTCGTCTTTCGATGTTGGTGTCGTGGTCGCACCAGCAACACGTGCTTTATGGGCTTCCTCAATCGCTTTCACTTCTTCAACTGTGACGTAGTAGTCCACATCGTCGTTGAAGCTGTGCTTGATCCATGCGCCGATCATACCCACCAGACCGACTGCAACCAGCCACCAGATGTACCAGATCAGACCAAAACCAAACAGCAGTGCGTATGCAGAGATGATGACACCTGTCCCTGTGTTTTTCGGCATATGAATAGGTTCATATTTCACAGGCTGATTCGTTTCACCACGTTCTTTCTGATACCAGAATGCATCCAGTTCGTTACCTTCAGGCAGTTTAGCAAAGTTGTAGAACGGTGGCGGAGACGAGGTCGCCCACTCCAGCGTACGGGCATCCCACGGGTCACCGGTGACATCACGCAGAGCTTCACGGTCACGGAAAGTGACGTACAGCTGCATGATCTGACACAGAATACCGCACAGAATCAGCACCGCACCGCAGGCAGCAACGGCCAGCATCGGGAAATACTGTGGTTCAATATGCTGGCTCAGACGACGGGTCATGCCCATGAAGCCCAGGACGTACAGCGGCATGAATGCAACGAAGAAACCGATGATCCAGAACCAGAAGGCACGAACACCCCATTTCTCGTCCAGCTTGTAGCCAGTCGCTTTCGGGAACCAGTATGCAAAGCCTGCAAAGCAGCCGAAGACCACACCGCCGATAATCACGTTATGGAAGTGCGCAATCAGGAACAGACTGTTGTGCAGCACAAAGTTCGCTGCAGGCACTGCCAGCAGAACGCCGGTCATCCCACCAATGGTAAAGGTGAACATGAAACCGATGGTCCACAGCATAGGCGTCGTGAACTTAATCCGGCCACGGTACATGGTGAACAGCCAGTTAAAGATCTTCACCCCTGTCGGGATCGAAATCACCATGGTGGCAATCCCGAAGAAGGCATTCACGTTCGCACTTGCACCCATCGTGAAGAAGTGGTGCAGCCATACGATGAAGGCCAGGAAGGTGATGACACCAGTTGCCCACACCAGAGAGGTATAACCGAACAGCTTCTTCCGCGAGAAGGTCGCAACCACTTCAGAGAACACACCGAAGACCGGCAGCACCAGAATGTATACTTCCGGGTGACCCCACGCCCAGATCAGATTGACGTACATCATCATGTCGCCACCCATATCTACGGTGAAGAAGTGCGTGCCCAGGTAACGATCCAGCGTCAGCAGCGCAATGGTCACGGTCAGGATTGGGAACGAAATAATGATCAGAATGTTTGCACACAGGGATGCCCAGGTGAATACAGGCATCTTCATCATTGGCATCGACGGTGTACGCAGACGCATGATGGTGGTGAAGAAGTTCACACCTGACAGAGTCGTACCGATCCCGGATATCTGCAATGCCCAGATCCAGTAATCGACCCCGACCCCAGGACTGTACTCTTTACCCGACAGCGGCGGATACGCCAGCCAGCCCGTTTGAGCAAACTCACCCACAAACAGAGACATGTTGATCAGTACCACACCCACAACGAACAGCCAGAAGCTCAGGGAGTTCAGGAATGGGAAAGCAACGTCACGTGCACCAATCTGTAGTGGAATCACGATGTTCATCAGGCCGATGATAAACGGCATCGCCATGAAGAAAATCATGATCACGCCGTGTGCAGAGAAGACCTGATCATAGTGATGTGGCGGCAGGTAGCCGGTCTCACCCGCGGCAGACAGCACTTGCTGGCTCCGCATCATGATGGCATCCGCAAAACCACGCAGCATCATCACAAACGCGACGATGATGTACATCACACCAATTTTTTTGTGATCGACAGTAGTGAACCACTCTGTCCAGAGGTAGCGCCATTTACCCAGATAGGTAATGCCGCCTACCAGGGCGGCACCGCCCAGCAATACGATCGCCAGCGTCACCATGAGGATTGGCTCATGGAAAGGAATGGCGTCCAGTGTTAATCGTCCAAACATAATATGTCCTAGAATGTTTGCTCAGCAGAAAATTCCGGCGTGATCGTACACGTCAGCGAACCTTCAAACTGATTCAGGATGGTAAGCAACATGTCAGAAGGCACATGTGAGTAATAACTCACTGGCACGTTCTCACTTGGCTTCGCGATGGTCTGGAAGTCACTCAGGGTCTTCATCTGATTGTCAGATGCCTGAACTTTTTGCACCCACTCGTCGAAGGTTGCCTGATCTTCCAATGCCAGCGCTTTAAACTTCATGCCAGAGAAGCCGTGACCGCTATAGCCCGCTGAAATACCATCGAAAACACCAGCTTCATCAGCAATCAGATGCAATTTGTTCAGCATACCGGTCATGGCGTAAATCTGACTGCCAAGCTGTGGAATGAAGAACGAGTTCATGACGCTGTTTGAGGTGACATGGAACTCAACTGGGACACCTTTCGGGAATGCCACTTCGTTGATGGTCGCAATGTTTTGATCCGGATAGATAAACAGCCATTTCCAGTCCAGAGAAACGACTTCGATTTTCATCGGCTCCACTGTACTTTCAATCGGCTGTCTTGGATCAAGTGCGTGAGTAGAACGCCAGGTAATCGTGCCTAAAATGGCAATAATAATAATTGGCACAGTCCACACAACCAGCTCAATCTTGGTTGAGTGAGACCACTCTGGCGTATATGTTTCGCCGGTGTTTGATTCACGATACTTAAACGCAAAGTAGAACGTCATCAAAATAACCGGAATAACGACAATCAGCATCAGTAACAAAGATGTGATTATCAAATCTTTTTCTGCAACACCGATCCGACCTTTTGGATCAAGCAGCGCAAATTGACATCCTGACAGGAATAGGCTCATAAAAAATACAAAGCCACCCGACAAGATATTCTTATATCTTGAGGTTTTCATGTTCTCTCTCAGCTTTTTGGGCAAAAGTCGTCATTCAAAAAGTCACAAGCACAGATCGAACGACTACATGAGTTATTATTTTGATCTGAATCAATACGCAGTTGCTGCGTCCGGAGTCTAATAAGGTAACCCCCTGACTAATCAGTGGTACGCTTTATAAACGCTCACTGGTTAACCAAACGATCAGGCTTATTCGTACGCCACACCCAGCGTCGGACACACCTCCTCACAGATTGTTACATTTGAAATATTTTGCCACTTTCACTTCTGAGTTAACACTCACTAAAAATGAAACATTAGATCTAGCATTTGAAATCTTGCTTAAAGTGTGACCATTCAGACAAAAAAATCGCAATTAACCATATTTAAAGTATGGCTAATCACGGTTTTTAAATCAGAAAAACAGAGTAAATGTGTAATGCGTTGAATAATATTCAGTTCAATGCATTTGCAATGAGAAGAGTAAATTTCAATATATTATTGTTAATTTTATTAACAAATAAAATTAAATAAATTAACCAGAAATTTTAATTTAGCATTGCTGCAATACAGCCGCTGAGCGTCATTAAAAATAAAAACCACTTCAATGTTTTCGCACTGGCATGAATCGCAAACTTCACAGCAAGGTGAGTTCCGAGAATTGTTCCTGCCGCAAGTACAAGCCCGGGAAGCCACAAAACCAGTCCTTCATAAATAAACAAAGCCAGAGCGACAATCGTGAACATCAATGTACACAGCATCTTCAGTGCGTTCGCTCTGACCAGATCGTAGCGCAGCGTTCCGGCAAGCGCAGCTAGAAGCACAAAACCGACTCCCGCCTGGACAAACCCGCCGTAAAAACCCGCAATCCCCAATCCCCACCAGGAGCTTGGCGTTTCTGCCACTTTCCTGGCAATGGTCCCGGGCTCAGGTGCAACCACACTCGGCTTCACCAAAATGATCAGCGCCATCAGCAGCATCGTGCCCAACAGCAAAGGCTTGATCCACTCAGAAGGAGCATATGCAGCAGCACCGGCTCCAATCAACCCGCCAATGACCGTGGGAAGTATGATTGGCCCTGCATCGCTGAACTCCAGTTTTCCATGCCGGCGGAATCCGAAAACGGCCGTGATTGCCTGTAAAACGACACCTAACCGGTTGGTCGCATTTGCCACTTCAGCAGGCATCCCCATCACCATCAATGCAGGCAGCGTCAGGTTCGACCCGCCACCAGCCAGGGTATTGATGATACCGGCAAGAAACCCTGTGAAGAGTAACAGTGACGCGTGGAACAATGTGATATCCATATTCATTCCTAATCAGCCCGAAGAAGTCAGCAGTTATAACCGACACCATAACATTTTGTATACATGAAGCATTCCTAATTCCCTGATCAAACAGCTTATTTCTGCCTAAAAACCAACCAGACAATTTGTTTGCCCACGCAAAGTAATGGTGAATATGTTACAGAATCTGGCCAAATTTGTGTGATCATTGACCAATATCCGAACAATTAAACTCGGAATAACAAGAAAAAACCTATAGTTATTTCACGACTAAACATAAGTCTGTCACTTATTTTATTTTTTAATTTTTTGTTAAGGAACCATAGATGTTAACGATGAAACAAAAGCGCAAGCATGCGAAGCATGGCTTTGCGCTGGCTGCTCTCAGTGCAGCCTGTATGCTGAGTTTCCAGACGCAGGCTGCAACAAATTGTCGTCCGGATGGTTTATACCAGACGCCGGGTGTCACAGTCCCCTACTGTACTGTGTATGATCAGGACGGCCGCGAAAAGATGGGCGCCGACCATGCGCGACGCGTTATTGGTTACTTCACCAGCTGGCGCAGCAGCGGTGATCCGCAAAACAGCTACCTCGTCAGCGATATCCCATGGGAAAACCTGACGCACATTAACTATGCCTTTGTCAGTATTGGTTCTGACGGCAAAGTGAATGTCGGTAATGTCAACGATCCCAATAACCCGGCAGTCGGTAAAGAATGGCCAGAGGTCGAAATTGACCCGGCGCTGGGTTTTAAAGGCCACTTCGGTGCCTTGGCAACAGCCAAAATTAAACATGGTGTCAAAACGCTGATTTCCATCGGCGGATGGGCTGAAACGGGCGGTCACTTTGATGATAACGGGAACCGGGTTGCAGACGGTGGTTTCTATACCATGACCACAAACGCTGACGGCAGCATCAATCATCAGGGTATCCAGACCTTCGCTGACTCAGCTGTTGCGATGATGCGTCAGTACAAGTTTGATGGTCTGGATATTGACTATGAATATCCTACCAGCATGCAAGGTGCCGGTAACCCGGATGACTTCGCTTATTCTGATGCAATGCGCCCTCACCTGATGAAGTCCTATCATGAGCTGATGAAAGTACTGCGTGAGAAACTTGACCAGGCCAGTGCTCAGGATGGCCATCACTACATGCTGACGATCGCAGCGCCTTCATCCGGCTATCTGCTGCGCGGCATGGAGACCATGGCGGTTACCAAATACCTCGACTATGTCAACATCATGAGCTACGACCTGCACGGTGCGTGGAACGAATTTGTCGGTCACAATGCTTCACTGTACGACAGTGGTCTGGATGCTGAACTCCAGGCGGGGAATGTCTATGGTACGGCACAGTACAAGAAGACCGGTTATCTGAATACCGACTGGGCATACCATTACTTCCGTGGCTCTATGCCTGCTGGCCGGATTAACATTGGTGTACCTTACTATACCCGTGGCTGGCAAGGGGTCACAGGCGGTACCAATGGCCTGTGGGGCCGGGCTGAACTGCCAAACCAGAGTGACTGCCCTGCAGGAACCGGCGCCGGTACCAGCAAGTGTGGCTTTGGTGCAACCGGCATTGACAACATGTGGCATGACAAAGACGCCAACGGCAAAGAAATGGGTGCAGGCTCCAACCCAATGTGGCATGCCATGAACCTTGCGAACGGCATTTATGGTAGCTATACGGCGGCTTATGGCCTTGATCCGGTCAACGATCCGGATGATGTTCTGCGTGGTACCTATAGCCGTCATTACGACAGCGTGTCTGTCGCACCTTGGTTGTGGAACGCCGAGAAGAAAGTTTTCCTGTCAACCGAAGATAAAGAGTCAATTAACACCAAAGCAAACTATGTTGTCGATCAGGGCATTGGTGGGATCATGTTCTGGGAACTGGCAGGTGACTACAACTGCTACAACCTGGATGCCAACGGTAACCGCACCACAGTTGATGAAAGCGAAAACGCTTGTAAGACAGGCAATGGTGAATACCACATGGGTCACACCATGACCAAAGCCATTTACGACAAGTTTGCCAGTGCGACACCTTACGGTAATACCGTCGCTGAAGGCGCGATTCCAACATCCGCTGTGAATGTTGAAGTTGGCGTTTCCGGTTTCAAAGTCGGTGATCAGAACTATCCGCTGAACCCAACCATGACTGTGACGAACAAGACCGGTGTGGCATTGCCGGGTGGCACGGAATTCCAGTTCGATATTCCGACTTCCACCCCGGACAATATGTCGGATCAATCCGGTGCAAATCTCACAGTCATCGCTTCCGGCCATAGCCGTGGTGACAATGTGGGTGGCCTGGATGGCAGCTTCCACCGTGTCTCTTTCAGCCTGCCAAGCTGGAAGCAGCTCGGTAACAACGAGAGCTTTGATCTGACGCTCAACTACTTCCTGCCAATCTCAGGTCCTGCGAATTACACCGTCCGTGTGAATAACACAGATTATGCGCTGGCCTTTGAACATCCGGAGCTGCCATTGGCTGATCTGAACAATGGCGGTGGTGATACCGGAGGTGGTGACGGAAATCCTGGTGACTGTGTCACCACAGGCATCAACACTTACCCGAACTGGCCACAAACGGACTGGGAAGGAAACCCAAGCCATGCGGCAAGCGGAGACAAGATTATCTACAACGGTGTTGTCTATCAGGCAAAATGGTGGACCAACTCAGTACCGGGCAGTGACGGCAGCTGGGACACTGTTTGTAGTGTCCAGTAACCGAAGAAAGATTCTGCTCAATAAAGCGGGCACACATGCCCGCTTTTTTACGCCTGAAGATTTGTTTATTTTTTAACCCGAATCGTTCTGGGCCAACAAAAAAATGCGATATTAAGCTCAAAATTCAAACAAACAGTGCATTCACATAATTTTTCTGCTTTTTCCTAGTCACGACTTCTTTTCTCTTTCCAAAACAGGACATTATTCCTGGAAGAGGTAGTAATTTGTTAAAAATGAAATATTACTACCAGGGATGGATTTAATTTTTCATTAAACACTGTTCATATTTTAATTTACTGTTTTGTATTAATAAATGTATCAATTTTGAGAATTTAACCGCAAAACAGCTTGAAAAGTTTTGACGTAAAACTAGTGATAAGAGGGCTAAAAAAATTCAAATCCTATGGTAGAGTCGCTTTGTCTTTGGCATAAACGAATTAGAAGAGTGTAATCAAGGAAATGAAACAAGCCATCTACCTATTCATTTTAATTTTTTGTTATCTCCCGCAATATGCATCAGCCAGCACAATTCAGGGACCCGTAAAACAACAAATACAGCAGAACAAAAATCCTGACATTTTAATTCAGCATGTGTACGAAGAAGCAGGTTTGAAAGGAAAGCTGGATTACGATGTCTTTCAAAATGGATATAACGAATATTACAATACAAAAGGACGTAAAAAACAGCTGCTGACCATTATTGACTACAGCAAACCTTCTACAGAAAAACGTTTTTTTGTCATTGATTTAAAAAACAACCGACTCCTGTTCCACACGTATGTCACCCACGGTGTGAACAGTGGTGGTGTTGTTGCCAAACACTTCTCAAACATTGTGAATTCACGTCAGACGTCACTGGGCACCTTTCTCACAGATACCACTTATTTTGGCGGGAACGGTTACTCACTGCGCCTGGATGGTCTGACGAAAGGCAAGAACGATAATGCACGCCGCCGTTATATTGTGGTTCACGGCGCCCCCTATGCAACGGAAGACTTCATTCGTCGTCATGGTTATTTAGGACGCAGTTGGGGTTGCCCTGCTCTGCCGAAAAATCTATCCAAAGAAATCATCGATACAATTAAAGGTGGCAGCGTTATCTACGCTCGCGCATGATTTAAACAATCTGACCAACTTTTATCTTGGCCTTTATATTCTCATAAAGGCCATTTTCATTGTCAGAGAAATATCAATTCCTGCTTTCATGATCATTCCTGATAGATTGATCCCATTTTTCACTTCAGCGCCATTCATTCTGAATAGAAAGCCGGATTTATTTGTCTGATTATTTCGACAGGTCGACACTATCCCATCTTTGCCTGTACTTTCTATCCGGTATCAGATGTCAGATTTATTCCGACAGAATCTCAATCCACCATTCACATCATCACGAAGACAGACATAACCAAAGTGATTCACATGAAGGCGTCTCTGCATAGCCAGCAATGATGAATATAGTGAGCTTATTTAAGGCAAATAAAACAACGCAGAGACATGAGGTTGAAATGAAGAGATTCTGTGAGATTCGCTGCCCGGTCAATTTCAGCTGCGTTCATCACCAACACAAAGCAAAAAAAATCCCTGCCGAAGCAGGGATTCGTTTCATTCGCTCAAAAGCAAGCTTATGCCAGTACTTCTGCGGCATCTACATATGGCAGATCCAGAGCAGTAGACACTTCGTGGCAAGTGATTTGACCACGGTAAACATTCAGGCCGTTCAGCAGATGTTTGTCTTCTTTCAGCGCTGCTTTATAACCTTTGTTTGCCAGTTTCAGGATATATGGCAGAGTCACGTTGTTCAGTGCGAAAGTTGAAGTACGCGCAACGGCACCTGGCATGTTCGCAACACAGTAGTGAACCACATCGTCAACGATAAAGGTTGGATCACTGTGAGTTGTCGCGTGAGAAGTCTCAACACAGCCACCCTGGTCAATCGCAACGTCGACAATCGCAGAACCTGGCTTCATCTTTTTCACCATTTCAGCGGTAACCAGTTTCGGAGCAGCAGCACCTGCAACCAGAACACCACCGATGACCAGATCCGCTTCCAGTACGTGTTTCTCAATCGCGTCTTTCGTCGAGTAAACACACTGTACTTTGCCTTCAAACTGAGCATCCAGTTTACGCAGAACATCGATACTGCGATCCAGCACAACAACATTTGCACGCAGACCAACAGCCATTTGTGCTGCGTTTGCACCAACAACACCACCGCCGATCACAACAACTTTCGCAGGCTCAACACCCGGGACACCGGCCAGCAGCATGCCGCAACCGCCACGAGATTTTTCCAGAGCAAAAGCACCTGCCTGGATTGACATACGACCAGCAACTTCAGACATCGGTGCCAGCAGTGGCAGACGGCCAGCTTCATCTGTCACAGTTTCGTAAGCGATACAGACCGCTTTGCTGTTCACCAGATCATGTGTCTGCTCTGGGTCTGGTGCCAGGTGCAGGTAAGTAAACAGAATCTGACCTTCACGCAGCATTGCACGCTCAACAGCCTGAGGCTCTTTTACCTTCACAATCATTTCTGCTTCAGCAAAAACATCAGCAGCTGTTGGCAGAATCTTCGCACCAGCATCAATGTAGTCCTGATCGCTGAAACCGATACCGACACCCGCCTGAGTTTCAACGTAGACCGTGTGACCGTGTGCAACCGCTTCACTCACGGAAGCCGGCACCATACCCACGCGGTATTCATGAACTTTAATTTCCTTAGGTACACCAATAATCATGTTCGTTTCCTTGCTGCTTGTCAGAGGTTGTGAAGACAATAATGGAATCCAATTGAAATGTGTCACCGTTTTTTAACCAAAAACCAACAAATGAAACCAATCAAATCTATCAATACAGCATTTCATCCTGTTTATGACTTACATCACACAACAAAAGGTCAAAAATAGCACCCATTACAGGCCCTATCACTGGATTCAAGACTAAAAACTGGCCTTAAAGTCCAAATAACTCCACAAAATCAGAATTTTTAACTTTACTGATAATATTAACATCCTAAATAAATGCAGTCGTGCTGCCGTTCAGAAAAAGGCGGAATAAAATTCCAATATTTTGGGGTGTGCGCCAGCTAAAACTGAAATATTTGACTAAGGAAGGCAGAAAAGCGGGATAAAAAACAACAACGCCACCCGAAGGTGGCGTACGATGACGAGGCTTTACAGAAATTTAAACGTCGTCTTCCCAGGGCATCTCAGGTAAAGCATCCAGATGCTCTGAGTATCGCTTGAGATTGAACTCGCCATCGTTTTTGGCAACATCGAATACTTCGACAGACAGGGCGCAAGCAATCATCTCAATCGCTTCTTCTCTTGGAGTCCCGGTCATCACCAGACGCATCAAAGTCTCTTTCACCTTGATCGGGTTACCGTCGGCCAACTGGTTTTCGACAGCTTCCACCAGCATTTCGCCTGTCATGATGTCGTCGTCTTGCATGGATATATCCTTCGTTGAATCAGAATCAAGAAAGCATACTACAGGAGCCTGACGCCGATCTCTATGCTGCGATCTCTGCACTCAGGCTTGATTGATGTTTACAGCGCAATATCCAGCGTACCGTGACTGACGCCATTGAGCCTGAACCAGCCAGCAATACTGAATCGCTGACGATTCGCGGGTAATACTTCGTGCGGGAAATCTTCTGATAAGAACACCACCAGCCGCCCCCCTTTGGGTGTCAGTCGTGTTAAATAACTGTCGTCATCCTGATACATCACCAGTTCCCCCCCATCGGACTCTTGCCAGTCCTCCGGATTGAGGTAGAAAACAGTGGTCAGTTTACGGTTCGCCCGGCCACGAAAACTGTCCCGGTGCTTCAGATAAAAATCGCCCGGCTCATATTTAGCAAAATGTGCTTCATATTCGAACAGCCCCAGATAAAGATATCGGTTCGCAGCCTGGCGAATCATTTCCATCTTTTCCAGATAATCCCGGACCGGCTGACCCATATCTTCCGACAACCAATGGATCTTGTCACTGCGCACAGTATGTAGCAGTGCATGATCATCCTGACGTCCGATCCCCGCCTGAGACCACTCAGATGGCAGGCACTGATACAACGCATCCACTTCAGTGACCGAAAGAAAGTCATCCCATACACACCAGCCTTGCGTGTGCAGTGTGTCAATCATGGCTTCAAAATCCATGGCGTGTCCGTCTGTATACCTAAGATGAGGGCTTTATAGACACTCGCTCTGCGGCACTCAAATCATTCCATGACTGATGACGGCAATTTTTTTTCATGGATAAACAGATTCAATCATGACTACAAAATGATTTCATCGATATGCGTATTAATGACTATTAGCAAGCACCCAGCCTTGCACCCGACGGGCAACACCGGGATCGGTCAGCAAGCCCATATGATTCATACCACCACACACCCATTGATTTTGCACTGGAAACTCTAAAGACAGATGGTGTTCGGTTGCTTCACCCAGTGCGCTGGCAACCGGCACCAGCCCGTCACCTAACCGGCGGCTTCGTGCATCCTGCACATTCTTGCGAAGACAGCCAGCGATCGCAAAGCAGGCGACACCATCTGGCAACGGTGGACGAAGCTGTCCTGTATCCGGAACACGACGTTCCCAGGCCGCATGATGAATCGCCCCATGACAAAGATCTTTACTCCCGGCACTTCGCATTCTGGCCAGTGTTGCAAACGGCTGAAGATAAGGGACCGCGGCAGTACGCTCTTCAACCCAATGGGCCATCTGCGCCAGCGGAGCTCCGTTGTGCGGTGTGCCCAATGTGATCAAAGTGGCCAGTTTCTGAATCCATTTCACCTGATGCCGGTTTGCATAAAAACAGGCACTGCGACTGACAAGCCCGCCCATGCTGTGAGCAATCAACACAATCTCTTTCACTTCACAGGGCCAGATATCGACCAGCTGCTCCAGCATCAGCGCAAACTCTTCCCCGTTTATTGAAACATGCCTGCCGGTGTTATAGCGAAGATAAACAGGTGTGTAACCAAACTTAGCCAGCGCTCTTCCGTGGTCATGTGACTTCCGCTGCCACTGGCTGTCGTTCATACACCAGCCATGAACACAAATCACCAGTCGCGGCTGAGGTGCCTTCAACTGCCCGGCAAGCGCCACAGGATCCAGGTTCAGGCGCATCATCTGACTGCTGAATGCCATCGTTTGAGCCAGACGGCTTCGCCGCTCTGCCAGCCCGTCCCCCATCAGACCATTCAGGGTCGCGATCACCAAATCGCTTGGGGCAGGCGGCAACCCGGATTCAAGGAAATCACCGAGCCCGGCTTGCCATTGCACTGCATTTGTCGAGACACGGTCCGACAAATCATTGAGCCATAATTGGAGGGTGCGGTTCATCCGCTGTTTCAATGCCATGGTATTTACCTCGCGATTACCTTAATCATCAGATCTGGTACCACGAAGATCAAGCAGTGGTGAGTGTGAATCAGTTCAAGCATTGAGATAAAAAACTATGCGTGGATTCGCCACAATAGAGTTAAGGCTCTAATCTAAAAGTCTAATAACAGAAAGGACATCAAGATCAATGAGCACGGCAGCACATTTAGCAGCAACGGAATACTTTGATTTCTTCCACCCGGACATTCAGGCGTTCAGTCGTCAGGTCACAGGTTCGACACCCGTCGAAAAAGCGATCAGCATTTATAATCTGGTCCGGGATGAGATTGTTTACAATCCCTACACACTCAAGGATGGCTTACCCAGTTTGAAAGCCAGCTACTGTTTGCAAAACAACCAGGCCTATTGTATCCCCAAAGCTGCACTGATGGTCGCGCTTTGCCGCTTGCACGGTATCCCGGCCCGCCTGGGACTGGCTGATGTGATCAACCACCTATCAACGCCAGCGCTCGTCGAATGGCTCGGTACCGATTATTTTGCCTTGCATGGCTATGCGGAAGTCTTGCTGAATGAAAAATGGGTGAAAGCAACACCCGTGTTTAACAAAGAATTATGTAACAAGTTCAATGTTGAGCCGCTGGCATTTGACGGCCATCATGATGCCATTTTGCAATCCGCGACAAATGATGGCAGCAAACACATGGAGTATGTAAAATATCACGGTTGTTTTGATGATATGCCCGTTGAATTTATTCAGGAAACCGCCTCAAAGGTTTATCCTCATTTTGCCGACATTTTCGCAACTGACAATCTGACGGCCCGATAGCCCACCACAGCAGTGAACCGTGGAGTGCTATACCTCTGGTTTATGGCACTCCCTGATTGACATTCCGCTGGCACTCATACTTACTTTTCATATTTATTTTACTCTGAAAAGTTATTTCGCTTTTTACCTCCAATTGCATACAATAACGAAGCAGCTGGAGAAGCTTTAGGAGAGAAGTAGTGACCACGCCAGTGAAAAAGAAGTCGACGCTAAAGAAGTCCCTTCCTGAGAATATGGCACAAACTCAGGACGATATTGTTTATGGCCACATTTTTGACGCCATTCTGGAACAGCGTCTGCCACCGAACACAAAACTCAATGAAGAAGCTCTGGGTGAGATCTTTGGTGTCAGCCGGACCATTATTCGCCGTGCATTGCTGCGCCTTTCAGTCGAGCAAATTGTCAAAATTCGCCCGAACCGTGGTGCGGTGGTCGCAGCACCGAATGTAGAAGAAGCCAGACAAGTTCTGAAAGCACGTGAAGTGCTGGAACTGGCCATCACTGAACTTGCAGTTGAACACGCCACCAGTGAACAAGTCGCAACCCTGCGTAAACTGGTCGAAGAAGAGCATGCTGCTTTTGATCAGGGTGATGTCGGCCGTGGTATTCGTTTGTCCGGTGAATTCCATATCCAGCTTGCCACGATGGCGAACAACCCGCCTCTGCTTTCTTTCCAGCGCAGCATCGTTTCACAGACATCATTAATCATCGCGCTTTATGAAGTCGGAAACCGTGGTCAGTGTTCATTTGATGAACATAATCAGCTGCTGGATGCCATTGAGGCTGGTGAAAAAGAAAAGGCTGTCGCACTGATGCGTAACCACCTGGGTCATATCAACGCGAAACTGGCTCTGGATGATGAAGCGATCAGCAGTGACTTACACGCCGTGTTTTCTGATGTCGTATTGAAACGACGATAAATTGAGAACAATACAAATTAATTTACAAAACAATATTGTATACAATAAATGCATGCCTTATACTTTCTTCAGTGGGGCATGCAGCCTTCTCGTTCAGTTCGGTATTGTATAAAGTCGCTGCTGCACGCTCCCACCTACCTGCTTGTCCCTGTTCTGGATACTCTTTTCCTGCAATCAGACTTTCTTCGGACGGTTTGTCCGCTATAAAACCACACAGAGAAAACATCCAATATTGTATACATATCCCAATATGATTTTAGCAATCGTTAAGTTTTTTCATGCCAATATCAAAAGTTCGTACTGACTGATATTGCGATCTGAAGTGCAGAGGAGTCCAGAAGGTAGACAGCCAATTTCAGACATAAAAAAAGGAATAGTGCCGCTGACACTATTCCCAAAGGGCACACAGTCTCCAAGGACAAAGAAAACTGTGCCTACCGTTGCCTCTTACAACTGAACTCAAGGAGTCAATTTCTTACTTTATTCTTCCTTCGGAAGAATCAGGATGGCGCGAAAATCATTCACATTCGTTAATGTGGGACCTGTAGTTAACAATGAATCCAATTGTTTAAAGAAAGTGTATCCATCATTGTTATCCAGATAATCCTGACTATTGAGCTCTAATGCTTGTCCCTGATGGTAACTTTGAGGATTTAACACCGCACCGGCATTGTCTTCCACACCATCAATTCCGTCGGTATCAGCCGCCAGCGCATAAATTTGCGGATGCCCCTGCAACTCATGATACAGGCTGAGCAGGAACTCACTGTTTCGCCCTCCCCGGCCTTCCCCGCGAACAGTCACCGTGGTTTCCCCGCCCGACAGCAGCACACAGGGCGCGCTGAACGGCTGTTCACGCTCGGCAATTTGCTTTGCCAGTGCCGCGTGTACTTTCGCCACGTCACGAGATTCACCCTCAATGCAGTCACTCAGAATATGTGCCGGTATTCCCCAGTGACCCGCCTCATCGGCTGCCGCTTCCAGCGACAGCTGCGGGCTGGCAATCAGCGCAAAAGAAGCACGGGCCAGGCAGACGTCTCCCGGTTTAACCGTTTCAGATTCCGGGCTGTGCAGCCAGTCGGTCACACTATCGGGCACACTGACCTGATAACGGCTCAGAATTTCGAGCGCATCTTTACTTGTGGTTGGGTCAGCTACCGTCGGACCTGATGCAATCACAGTCGCTTCGTCACCCGGCACATCTGAGATAGCCAGCGTGATCAACCTGGCGGGTGCGACCGCTTTTGCCAGACGTCCGCCTTTAATAGCCGACAGGTGTTTACGAACACAATTCATCTCATCAATGGCAGCCCCTGATTTCAGCAGCGCTTTATTAATCTGCTGCTTCTGCGAGAACGTGATGCCGGGAGCAGGCAAGCTTAATAAGGCTGAGCCACCACCAGACAGCAGACAAATCACCAGATCGTTCTCATCCAGTCCTTCAACGAGACTTAAGATCCGCTCTGCAACTTCACGCCCGGCATCGTCCGGCACCGGATGCGCCGCTTCGATGACTTCAATTTGCTGACATTCAGTTGTATGCCCGTAACGGGTCACGACCAAACCTTCCAGCTCACCTTCCCAGACACTTTCCAGTGCTCTGGCCATTGAGGCTGCTGCCTTCCCGGCACCAATCACCACGGCCTTGCCTGTTTTATCTTCTGGCAGAAATTGCTTTAAGGTCTCACCGGGGAGGGCCTGTTTTACTGCACGATTAAACAGTGCAGTCAGAAATGCATGCGTTTCCATGTGCATGTTTTGCTCCACGTCATAGTTGCTCCCGGTATGATCACCAGGGGAAAAAACCCGAAACCGTCACTGTCACCCACATTTTTTCGGAACTGGTCGGAGCCGGCCGAGCCACCTCTGACAAGCAGCCGACTCCTTTTTATCCAACCCGCGGTTTCGGGACCACATAACCAAAGGAGACTCAAAAACTGTTATGTGACAAAAAGTTCGGAACGCAGCCACAGCCGTCGCTGCGCCCCGGGACGGTCACCCAAGTGCCGTCATTCAGCAAATTACTGACGGATACTGTGATTCGCCAGTTCTTCAATGGCACGGATCATTGCCGAGTGATCCCAGCCTTCACCGCCCAGCTGGACACAGGCGTCAAACAGGTTCTGTGCAGAACGGGTATTCGGCAGTGACACACCCAGTGCTTCAGCACCAGTCAGTGCCAGTTTCAGGTCTTTCTGATGCAGCTGAATACGGAAACCTGGTTCAAAAGTTCCTTTCACCATACGTTCACCGTGAACTTCCAGCACTTTTGAGTTTGCAAAACCACCCAACAGCGCTTCACGGACACGGGCCGGATCAGCACCGGCTTTCGAGGCAAAGACCAGTGCTTCAGCAACCGCTTCAATGTTCAGCGCAACAATGATCTGGTTCGCCACTTTACAGACCTGACCTGCACCGTTATCCCCCACCAGATTGATGTTCTGACCCATCACATCGAACAGCGGTTTTGCCTGAGCAAAGGCTTCTTCACTTCCGCCTACCATGATAGTCAGCGTTGCGTTGATTGCGCCCACTTCACCACCCGAGACAGGTGCATCCAGATATTCCGCACCGGTTTCTTTGACTTTGGCAGCGAAGGTTTTTGTTTCAATTGGCGAGATTGAACTCATATCAATCACAGTTTTGCTGGCGTCCAGGGCTGCAGCAACACCGTTTTCTGCGAACAGCACTTCTTCGACCTGCGGCGTATTCGGCACCATCAGGATGATGTAATCCGCTAATTCTGTCGCTGCTTTGGGTGAATGCACCACCTGAGCGCCATTCGCGACCAGATCTGCCGGTGCTTCGTTGTAATGATCAGAAAACACCAGTTGATGCCCTGCTTTTTGCAGGTTTTCGGCCATCGGTTTACCCATGATACCTGTGCCGATGAATGCGATAGTCGTCATGATCCTCTCCTTAGATTTGATTGAATGCTTTCAGCCAGCCCAGGCCTTCTTCCGTGGTAGTCTGCGGTTTGTACTCGCAGCCAACCCAGCCTTCGTAGCCAATTTCGTCCAGGTGCTTAAACATGAAGGTATAGTTAATTTCACCTGTGCCCGGTTCATGGCGGCCAGGGTTATCGGCCAGCTGGACGTGGCGGATTTGTCCCAGCTCACGGCTCAGCGTTGTTGCCAGATCCCCTTCCATGATTTGCATGTGGTAAATGTCGTATTGCAAATCCAGGTTATCACTGCCGACTTTCTCAATGATGTCCAGCCCCTGACGGGTGGTGTTCAGGAAAAAGCCCGGAATATCACGGGTGTTGATTGCTTCAATGACCAGATTGATGCCCGCTTTTTTCAATTCCGCTGCGGCAAAGCGCAGATTATCGACAAAAGTCGCTTCAGCCTGACCCGGGGTGACACCAGCAGGGACAATCCCTGCCAGACAGTTCACCTGAGTACAATTCAGCGCTTTCGCATAGCGAATGGCTTCCGGCACACCGGCACGGAATTCTTCTACGCGCTTGGGATCGACCGCGATACCACGGTCGCCGGCGTCCCAATCACCCGCAGGCAGATTGAACAGCACCTGAGTCAGACCAAACGCATCCAGTTTGGCTTTGATCGCATCGGCTTCGAAGGCGTACGGAAACAGATATTCCACCCCACGGAAGCCCGCCTGCGCGGCGGCTTCAAAACGGTCCATGAAAGGTACTTCCGTAAAAAGCATGGACAGGTTTGCTGCTAATTTCGGCATGTCACATTCCTTTTGCTGTTCGTGGCTGATTATTGATTGAAGGTGATGGCTGTTGGCGCATCGTCCTGACTTTCAGCCAGCGCTTCAAATTCATTGATGCCGTCAATTTCGACACCCATGGCGATGTTAGTTACACGTTCCAGAATCACTTCAACCACAACCGGAACCTGGTGCTTGTTCATCAGCACCTGAGCTTCACGCAGGGCGTCTGCAATGTTCTCTGGATCCGTGACACGAATCGCTTTACAGCCCAGACCTTCAACCACAGCAACATGGTCGACACCATAACCATTCAGTTCAGGGGCATTCTGGTTTTCAAACGCCAGCTGCACACAGTAATCGATGTCGAACTGACGCTGTGCCTGACGAATGAGTCCCAGATAAGAGTTGTTCACCAGAACATGAATGTAAGGCAGGTTGAACTGCGCACCGGCCGCCAGTTCTTCAATCATGAACTGGAAGTCGTAGTCACCAGACAGGGCAACCACCGGACGGTTCGGATCCGCCACGCGTACACCCAGTGCAGCCGGAATGGTCCAGCCCAGCGGGCCAGCCTGACCACAGTTGATCCAGTGATTCGGCTTGTAAACGTGCAGGAACTGTGCTGCCGCAATCTGAGACAAACCGATGGTGCTCACATAGCAAGTGTCTTCGCCGAATACTTTGTTCATTTCTTCATAAACACGCATTGGCTTCACCGGTGTTTCGGTGTAATGCGTTTTACGCAGCATCGTTGCTTTGCGTTCCTGGCACTCAGCAACCCAGGCACTGCGGTCAACCAGCTTGCCCTGCGCCTTCATATCTCGGGCAACGTCAACCAGGAGTTCCAGTGCTTCTTTGGCATCAGAAACAATCCCCAGATCCGGACAAAAAACACGACCAATCTGAGTCGGTTCGATATCGATGTGAACGAACTTGCGGCCCTGCGTATAAACATCCACCGAACCGGTATGACGGTTCGCCCAGCGGTTACCAATCCCGAAGACAAAATCAGAAGCCAGCATACTCGCATTACCGTAGCGATGCGCAGTCTGCAGACCAACCATACCTGCCATCAGCTCATGGTTATCCGGAATGGAACCCCAGCCCATCAGGGTCGGAATGACTGGAACACCTGTAATTTCAGCGAACTGTTGTAACAGATCGGCTGCACCCGCGTTAATCACGCCGCCACCGGAAACAATCAGTGGCTTCTCGGCTTCATTCAGCATCGACAGTGCTTTTTCAACCTGGGCACGGCTTGCCGTTGGCTTGTAAGGTTCCAGCGGTTCATAACTGTCGATATCGAATTCAATCTCAGCCAGCTGAACATCCAGCGGCAGATCGATCAGAACCGGCCCCGGACGACCTGAGCGCATCAGGTGGAAAGCATGCTGGAAGGCACGTGGCACCTGAGCAGGTTCCAGAACTGTCGTCGCCCATTTGGTCACTGGCTTCGCAATACTTTCGATATCAACGGCCTGGAAGTCTTCTTTGTGCAGACGGGCACGTGGTGCCTGACCTGTGATACATAAGATTGGAATGGAATCTGCCGAAGCCGAATACAATCCTGTGATCATATCGGTTCCCGCAGGACCGGAAGTACCGATACAAACACCAATATTTCCTGTATTGGTTCGGGTGTAACCTTCCGCCATATGAGAAGCACCTTCTACATGGCGAGCCAGAACATGATCAATGCCACCCAGCTTTTTCAGTGCAGCATACATTGGGTTAATTGCTGCACCCGGTACACCAAATGCCTGAATAACCCCTTCTTTTTTCAATACTTCAACGGCGGCTTCAATTGCCTTCATCTTCGCCATAGTGCCTCCTGCATAATTGTATACAATGTTGTGTATGATTGTATTCTAGACATACAAAAATGATCTTCGCAAGGGGACTTTCACGATTTAAAACAAAGTTAACAGACAACAAGGTCAGTTATTCTTTTGAAAACATCAGGTTATCAACAAAAACAAAGACACAGAAAAACAACATCAGGTTTACATAGTGATAAAAACCACTTTACCTCGTGAGGGCTCATGGGGTATAGATAATAGGAAAATTATAAGATGTATACAAAACGATAGACCGTTTGTTCTAAGGAGACGCAATTGGATACCCAACAACATCAAGAGGCACAAGCCGAATCCCTACAGCTCGCCGTTGATTCACTGTCACCCGAATATCAGGCGATTCTGAGCGATGATGCCATGGCTTTCCTGACAGCACTGGTCAGCCAGTTCTCTGGCCGTCTGGATTCGCTGCTGGCGCGCCGTGAAGTCCGGCAGCAAGAATTCGACCAGGGCAAGCTGCCGGGGTTTCGTGCAGACACGGCTGATATCCGAAATGATAAAAGCTGGAAAATTGCTGGCATTCCTGAGCCTCTTCAGGATCGTCGGGTAGAAATTACCGGCCCGGTAGATCGTAAAATGGTGATCAATGCGCTGAATTCCGGTGCAAAAGTCTTTATGTGTTGTTTCGAGGATGCCACTGCCCCAAGCTGGGACAACATGGTGCAAGGCCAGATCAACCTGCGTGATGCGAACCTCGGCGAAATGCGTTATTTCGACGACAGCCGTCAGAAAGAATATGTCCTGAATGACCATCCGTCTCTGCTGATTGCCCGCCCTCGCGGACTACACTTGCCGGAACAGCATATTCAGTTTCAGGGAAAAGCCATTTCGGGCTGCCTGATGGACTTCGGCCTGTACTTCTTTCATAACTACCAGTCCCGCGCAGCAAAAGGGCTGGGTGTTTACTATTACCTGCCAAAACTGGAATCCATGGAAGAAGGTGCCTGGTGGGCCGATGTATTCCGTTTCACCGAAAACTATTTCGGTGCAGAAACCGGCACGATTAAAGCGACGGTACTGATTGAAACCCTGCCGGCCGTTTTCGAAATGGACGAAATTCTTTATGCCATGCGCGACTACATTGTTGCGATGAACTGTGGCCGCTGGGATTACATCTTCAGCTACATCAAAACGCTGAAGCAACACAAAGACCGTATCCTGCCGGACCGCCACGATGTGACCATGGCCCAGCCATTCCTGACAGCTTACAGCCAGCTGCTGATCGCCACCTGTCACCAGCGCGGTGCACTGGCCATGGGCGGCATGTCTGCCTTTATTCCGAGCAAAGATCCGGAAGAAATGAAACAGGTTCTCGAGAAAGTGATTGAGGATAAAGAACGTGAATCCTCAAACGGCCATGACGGTACCTGGGTCGCCCACCCCGGTCTGGTCGATACCGCCATGACGGTTTTCAACCAGCGCCTTGGCGGAAAACCAAATCAGCTGGATTATCTGCCGCCTGCCGCCAATGACATCACCGCCGACGATCTGCTGGCCCCTTGTGAAGGTCACCGCAATGAAGCCGGAGTGCGGAAAAACATCCGGATTGCGCTGCTGTATATCGAAGCCTGGATCCGGGGTCTGGGATGTGTGCCGATTCACGGCCTGATGGAAGATGCAGCCACAGCGGAAATCTCTCGCGCCAATATCTGGCAGTGGATTCACCATGGCGTCACGCTGGATGACGGTCAGCTGTTCACCTCGGAATTATTCCGCCAATGGCTGCAACAGGAAGTCGACAGCCTGAAGTTTGAGCTGGACAACAATAGTCAGAACCGACGTTTTGATGATGCGGCACAACTGTTTGATGTGCTGTCGACATCAGACGAATTTGCACCTTTCCTGACCCTGCCGAGCTATCCGCTGCTGGTGGGTTAAGGATCTGCTCAGGGAAACATCCCGAGGCGGTAAGCAGATGACACCGGAACCAGAAAGTTCCGGAGTCAAACCGCTCACCGAGCATGGATTGGTGGCACAGAGAACAGAATACCCGGCAGTTCCTGCGGACTGCCGTTTGAATCAAAAAGAATTGTTTTGTCAGTTAATTCTTGATCGGAGGGATCACTATGAGCTTAACATTGGAAGATGCACTGGTAATTACCAAGGGCGCGTTCAGCACTGCCCTGACCAAAGGTGCTGCACCCCTGACCGTCGCGGTACTCGACAGTGGCGGTAAACTGATTTCCCTGCAACGCCAGGACGGCTCCAGCATGTTACGTCCTGAAATTGCGATAGCCAAAGCCTGGGGCGCCCTGGCACTCGGTTGTTCTTCGCGCAAGCTGGCGATTGATGCCCAGCAACGTCCGGCATTCATGTCGGCTGTGAATGTCCTTGCGGAAGGCAACCTGCTGCCCGTCCCCGGCGGAGTCCTCATTCGCGGAAGCGACAAGTGCCTGCTCGGTGCTGTCGGTATCAGCGGCGATTTATCAGAACTCGATGAGTTCTGCGCCATCGCCGGAGTTAAAGCCGCCAACCTGGTTCCTGACGAAGTAGAAGTCGTAGAGTAATGTCATCATAACGATAAAAAATTAGAGTCATCCAAAACCAGGGCCATCAATGATGGCCCTTCTTCCATCTCTCAGAATATCTGGCACTCATCAAGACATACATGGCAGCCCAAATCGTGATGAAATAAACTTTAAAATCGGGAAACATATGGGATATTGCAGCCAGAAACAAGCTCCCCCATAAGATCAGATGCAAATAAGGTTTCGCACCATCTAAACGAAAAAACTTTTGAAACCAAGGATAATAACTGACAAACAGCATCACCACACCAATCACCAGAAATGTCAGTGCCAGTTGCCCCAAAATCAGCATCATTGACGGTAGAATCAACAACATATCCATGAACATTACTTCTTTTGCTTGTATTTTCGCCACAATTCACGATCTCAATCCCCTCAATAAAAATGAAAAACCCACCTCTGCCCTGTCACATCGGATATATCTTTAAAAACTTGAGAAAAGACGATCACACTATTTATCAAACCAACAAATAATTAGTGGTAAATTTTATTTTTTGACTGTTTATCAGGATATCATACACACACCAAACCCACATCCAAAGCTCTGTTTTCAAATGAGACCTCGAAACCATCGAGAAATTGTTGAGGGTTTACCACAACAACCCACTAATAACAACTTACATATTGAATACAATTCAAGCTTTTCGGATATTATTTTTTACATGTAACGCACGAAAAAGGACCATTAACAATAGCCCTCTTTCTTTTGTAACAATTCAAAACTGAAATACAGAAAATTAACCTTTAATCAGCCACCAGCCTTCAAATTCTGTGTTATTCGGCCACCCATCAATACATTTAGTGATATTTAAGTTGCCTTCCCAACGAACCTGGACCGCCTTTCCACTCGCAAATGCAGTTAATGCCATAGACTCATCCGACTGAGTTGGCATCCGAATCCAATTAGTCAAGCCTTCAAGGGTTGCTACCTGGATTGACAACGTTTGTCTATCAAACCATTTATATACATTTTGAATTTTCCCTTCACAAGTGACTCCTGCAAAAGCATTCGGAATCATCAGCAAGCCAACAACGCCAAGAGCAATTTTAAAGATTGTTTTCATTTCCTTTGTCCTTACAAAAAATTTATCACACCAAAGATTGAACATTGAAATCATTTTACTGACAGAGGTGACATAACGTGTTCAGCAGTCCATATCCTATGGATTAGATTTTTACAAACCTATCAAATCCTTCCTGGAACGTTATCTTTTTATAAATTCAGCGATATATCACACCGAAAAGTTGTTAAAGTAAAAATCACACACCTCAATGACTTTTTTAATGTCACGGCAAGTACACTACTCTCAATAACGCCCCAACAATTTCTATAAAATCCACACACAAATGGGCCATCAGTGACGGCCCTTTGATTTATTCGCGTGAAATTATCCTACCCGGTAAGCTCTTATCCATGTTCCGGAACAATTGCCATCTTTATCATAACAAATATTCAGTAACTTACCACTGGCATAAGCCGTAAAAAGCCTGAATAAAACCTGTTGACGTGTTCCAGCAAGCACACTTGCATCTATCGAAAAATACCCCGTTTTACAAGTTGGATGCGACGAAGGCTGATTATTTAACCGAAATAAAGTATTGTTACTCTCTGTGTAAGTTAACACATCAGTGACAACCCCTGTCATATTTGCATTGTAATCCGCATGCGCACTCAATGATGAGCATGCTACAGCGATATGGAAAAGTGCGATTTTTTCATATTGAGAACATTCTTTATGATCTATATCTTATATGTGCTATTTAGGTTTATTTTCAGCACAACAAAATTACTGATTTGAGTGAGTCAAAAACACCAATTTATGACGCTAAACAATCACCACCCAATACCTCGTTTAACTGGTGGATTAGCAGGACTAACTTTAATATTCAGCATTTCCGTATTGTTTGAAATAAATAAGAATAGCATAATCGAAATAGCAAATGCTAAGAAGCATTGTAAAATCAATGCCCAATTGAAAATTTTATTTACCCACGCTTCTTTCATAAAAACACAAAACCTATTCAATGCATAAAAAACAACCAGCATTGTAAATAAAATAAGTAACACCCCAATTGAATTATCCATCATAGCACCTTAACAAGCAAAAGCATTACAACCCACTGGCTTAATAAATCCTTCTCGGATGCTCAATACTGAAGTCTTTGTTCTACTAACAGCAGCAGAGTACCCTCCACCTAAATTAACACTGACTCCATACTTGCCCGAGTCACTTTTTGAACCATTGAATAATACCAAACCAGCGCCAGCACTAATATTCGTGCCCGTTCCTGCAAAGTCATAAAAGTTACCTTCTGCCTTACCAAAGGTAACAAAAGCACCTACTTTACTTACAGGTAACTGTTTACGAGTACCAGGTATAGAAAATCCATCTGAGGCAGATTGAGTGTAGTAAAGACCAACATCAGACCGTCCTCCAAATAAAAATCCAATTTCAAGACCAATATCATAACCGCCGGTATCTCCACCAAAAAACTCAATTACGTTAGATGGTATAGTTACACTAAGCCCAATGAAATCTACATCCGCAGTTGGTAAATTATCATAGATTGTACTCTCTCTATGCATCTCATCATTAAACAACCTCGAAAACGCACCTGTCACAGCGCCGTTCTCAAATTTTCCACCGCTAAGCGCAGACCCAGTCCCGCCTAACACGGCTGCAGCAGCCACACGTCCCATCACGGCTACCCCACCATCTCCGGTTATCCTTGCGTCGATTTCAGGTGCAAATGCCTGTGTAACGGCCGCTGACCAGAAGCCGTCTCCAAATTTACCGCCATTCATCACCGAAGAAACGCCACCAGCAATACCGTGAGCCAGTGTTTTTGTTGCCCACGCTGCATTCCCAAATGCAATTTTTGCATTTGAAAAAGCATTACCGATTCCCATAAACATCAAACTTGTGGCGACAGATGTTAATGCACCTTTTACCCCCCCTTGGGCATAACCAAACATCGCAGCCATACCCATGGCTAACCATGGACCGGCACCGGGAACTAAGGAGGCCATTGTTATCAAAGCAATTTGTACAATCGCAACCGCATACTTATCCATAAATCGACCAATTTCTTTAAACAACTTCTTAAAGAAATGACCACTCGGATCGGTATACTTCATCGGGTTATTCAGCACATAATTATAGCGGTTGAACGACTGGCTATTGTTCGGTGCCTGAATAAAGGTGTCTGCGCTGACAAAACGGCCCAGCGTCGCATCATACATCCGGCCGTTCATGTGGATCAGATCCACTTCATCAACCTGCTCATGACCGGTATAACCCCGGTTGGTCAGCAATGCCTGCTGAACAAATGTCTGGTTGGTTTCCCAGACAAAATCACGCTCTTTACCCCAGGCATCAAAGTTGCGGCGATCAACCACATTGCCCCAGATGTCGGTAATCAGATCAGCACTGCCGAGTGCGTCGCTATGGAAGTAACGCAACTGCCTGTCGACAGATGCTTCTGTACCGTTTTTGGTGATTTTCTTGTCGATATTGAGCGCGACCAGTTTGCCGCCAGCACTAATGAACTGCTTGTGTTCAACATCACCGTTGCTGTAGTCAATCCGCTCGTAGGCTTTACCCAGATACCAGGTTTTGTCTCCTTGATGATTTGTTTTCAGGAAACGCGCCCTGTCCGGACCATAACTAAATGCTGCCCAGCTGTCACCGCGGGTAATTTTGGTCGGCTTATTAAAACTGCTCCATTCAAAAACACGACCATCACCTTCCAGCATATTGCCGTTCAGATCATAGGTATAAGTTCGCTCGCCAGCTTGAGTCACCGCATGAACATGCTGCTTATCCTGATAAGCGTACTGACCCACATCCGATTTGTACGTGATGTTGCCATTGACGTCGTAGTCCACACGATAGGTCTTGTTGAACAACGGGTTATCACGATTCAAGCCCAGTGTATCGACAATTTTATTTGTCTTTAATCGGTCGAGGCCATCATAGGTATAGGACTCTGAAATTCCCGTAATGACATCTTCACGTAAGTGAACGTTATCCATTGCATCGTAACGATAATGCAATAGACGTTTTGCTTTTTTCCCCTGATGGGTAGAAATATTCTGTAACTGACCATTACCCTCGTTATAGTCGTACTGATTCAGCAAACCGTTACCATAGGTTTCAGCGGTAATCCGCCCTTCAGCATCCAGACTGTTCAGTTTCCAGTAATAAATCCGGTTCTGATCGATTTGCTTCTCGGTCAGCTCTGTGAGCTGGGCATACTGAATCTGGTTCTGCTCGCCCAGGTCCTCATAGCGGGATGCCACCAGCATGGTCTGTTTGGTTAGTGTCACCAGCTGCGCCGCTGCTGCCGCATAGGTTGTTGCCTGCATGCGGGTATGTTCTTCCACATACTCCAGACGCTGGATCTCTGCCGCCAGCTGATTCAGACGCTGGAAGTATTTGCTGACCAGACTGTCGTATATCTGAGGCATGGATTTACTGATCCCCAGACGGGTCAGATCGTAAACACCATCATTGTTATAATCACCGAAGAATGCGGTTTCTCCGGTTGCTGTCAGACCCGAAACTTTACTCGCCCACTCAGACAGGCTGACTTTGCTTAATTGATCACCAACCAGTTTCAAGTGATACGCCGGTGGTGTGATCACCGGAATGCTGACGTCATTGTGAATCAGCACAAAGGTATCCGGCACTTCCAGATACAGATCACCTTGCGCATCTCGATATACTGTCAGCGTTTTATGGCTGACGTGACTATCGATATCCGAATTGCCACCACTGATATTCTTCACTTGCTCCAACAGCCACTCATATTCCTCACGGCGTTGGCTGTATGTCACCGCCTGATGTTGCAGCTCTTTCGACTTATGAACATAGTCAGATGCTTTCGCCAGTGCCTCTGCCAGCAGCGGTTGAATCACCTGTTTGTATTCTGTTGGACTAAAGTCCAGCTTGAACTGACTTGGCGCACCAGAAACACCAGTCATCACACCAGTGATAGCGTCATATTCATGTTCAAGTGTAAAGTTATTCGGGCGGACATCTTTCACAACCCGGCCAAGCTTATCATACACAAACTCACGCGTGAACGTATGGTCAGCCGTAAGGATTTCCTCTTTGTGCAGTTGGCCAAGGCTCGTATAACTCAGTTTCTTTATGTAACCCGGAGCCTCAGAGCGAATCAATGCCCCCTGCCAGGTTTCCCCGCCATGACTGTCGTAAAACCACTGACTTTCAGTCAACACACTTTTCGGTTGCTGATTTTCAACGATCCGCTTTTCGTCGATCCGTTTCACCATCCGGTTCAGCGCGTCATATTGCATGACAACGCTTTGCCCTTTGGCATCCGTTTGTTTCAGCAGATTTCCGAACGCATCGTATTCATAGCGCCAAAAGCCTAAATCAGGATCCTGGGTGGATTTTTTATTCCCGAGGTCATCATAGGTATTGGTGATAGCATCACCACCGGCACCCGTTGCTTTGGCTAATTGACCTGTCGGCGTGTATTCATTGATAACGCTGGCCGAGAGCGGTTGATCGACGCGGATCACCCATCCCATCGCATTGGTAAAGGTTGTTTTTTTCCGGCCAAGTGCATCCGTTTCAGTCACCGTCATCGGCGCATAGGCATAGGAGGCATACACATCCCCTTTCCCGGCAGGACCCGGCTCTGAGACAGACTGAAGACGACCCAATGCATCATAAGTCGTATTCGAATATTGTGGTGTATCGCCCTGATAATAAGGACGGCTGACTTTCACAATCTGATTTTTACCATTGTAAAAGGTATCTTTCAGGATCCAGCGTTTTCCACCCACAGACAGCGTAGCGGACCGCCATTCACGTTTAAACTTGTCGAAGAACTGTCTGGTTTCACCATTCCCATCTGATTTTGAGACCACACAATAAACAATCTGATCATTAGGCTTCAGAGAATCGCAAAGTGAATGATTTGCCGGCAAATACTGAATTGAGGTATTCAGCTGAGAAGCAGTCCCTTTGAGTACTTCTTTCTTCGTTTCCCGGCCAAAATCATCGTAATAGGATGCTGCGACCAGCCCATTACTATCTTTCACGATTGCCGTGTTTTCATATCGGTTGATTGTTTGCGTTGACGATTGACCCATTGCATTTGTTGTCACAACCGTGACCAAATTACCGCTGTAAGTTTTCTCAACCGTCGATTTTCTTTGCGCAATTACGCCATTACCTGCATAACCACTGACCTGTGTTGACTCAACAACACCTTCGTCATTGCGGGTATACATTGTCGTCAATGCTAAACGACTCCCTACGGCAGACACTTCTTGCGTCAGCAAGCCAGTCGCAGGATCATAATCAAACGAGGCCTCTCTGGTTTCAGTCCTGCCGTTCGGATCCGTATGTGTCACAGTCGATGCCATCAAACGGCCCAGATGCCATTTGGTTGTATCGTTTTGATAAACACTATTCGTTTGTTTTGTAAACGTTTCCTGTGCCAGCGTCACCGGGTTCTTTGCTGTGGTCGACACCGTCACAGTGCCTACATTTCCAAATTCATCGACGTCACTATTCTCAGTGACCACAGTGGAAACGAGCTGGCCGCTCAGATCATAACTCTGTTCCGTCGTTTTTTTCTGTTCAACTTGGTAGACACGAGCCGTCGTCACTCTGTTCGCTGTTCTCGTTAAGATTTGGTACTGATTACCATTTGATACAGTGCCCGTCTTAGAAATCTCATAGGTTGAATTTGAACGCCTTTGAATATGAGGCTTTATTGAATTAATTTCTGCCGAGGATAAACTTCGAACAGTTGCAAAATGATTTGGATTACCATTTTGATCATATGAATAGGCGCCGGTTTTATTAAATTCATAGTACTCATTTGACGGAATGACGATCGGAATGAAAGCATCACCATGAATTGGAATAAATTTATCCGGTGCTTTCAGGTAACTTTTTCCGTTCACCTGATGCAATTCATATCGATTCGTTTCAGCAGCCGACAAAATTTCAACTTTGCCAAATAACGGGCTGAGGCTAACGGTCTCGGCAATCTGCTGATCGTAATGTGATGCAGTCAAAGCAACCGAACTCTCAAACTCAGTTTGACTTTGATTCAATAATACAGATTTATTTCCATAATATTCACTGCTTTCTTTGACTGTGCCATTGAGTGGAAAATCAGTGTTGTAATAGGTTTCACGAACACGAGTGAGTTGATCATTATTTTTCTCTTTCTGTTGTATCCACTTAAATCCGGAGAAGCCATGACCGAGTAAATCATAACTTGCAGAGCCATAGGTGAAATCATAGGTATTAAATATATTGGTGCCAGCTCCATTTTCTGATTTGAGCTGTTTCACAATATACATTGGACCGAATGCATTCAGCTTCGGAAACTTGTAATTCAGTTTACGAGTATCGCCAGGATATAACGCATCTTTATGATATGTATGACTGTCAAATAACGTCGTAAAAGTAACAGATGAGTGATGTCCCAACCCATTCGTTACACCTGTCAATAAGTTTGGCGATGGTTTAATCGTTGTGTTTTCGCTACACCGAATATAACCATTATTTTTATCACCCACATGGCGACAGTATTCAACGTTGCCATTACTATTCGTATCCTGTAACCAATGATGATCTCTATATCCCCAATCATTCACGCCAAATGTATAATCTACCCAGCTATTTTTACCGCTCATTGTTGAGCAACGCATATAAGTATTATGCTTTTCACCGACAGCTCGGCAATACTCTGGTTTGCCATCTTTATTGAAGTCAACCCACCAGCGTTTATCACTGTAACCCCAGTCAATCCCTGAGACTTCAAAACCAGTCTTTAGCTCACTCACTTTACCAACTGAACCCAGCGAGCAACGCATTCTACTATTTGCGCCTGATTTATCACCTACAGCACGGCAATAATCACTGGCACCATCACCATTTACATCCGTCCACCAACGGCGATCATCATAACCCCAGTCATCAATATGAAGATCTTTTGTGGCGAAAATTCTGTCACCATTAAAGAGATCACATCTCAGCGTACCGCCGTGGCCAGCATCACTTACAGCACGGCAATAATCCTGAAAGCCATTCCCATCGATATCGGCCCACCATGTTCTTTTAATATCCCCCCAGTTTGAAATATTGAATTTCTTCTCATAGAAGGATCGACCATCTTTATTGATACTACAACGAAGTAAGCTGCCATCACTGCGGCAAAAATCAATTCTGCCATCACCATTAAAATCCAGCCACCAACGCCGATCTTTATCCGTCCCCCATGCGCCAATATGGATTGAGAAACTCGTTACACCACTCGTTGAAAAATTTGAACAATATAAATTACTACCCGAGAGAAGGCAGTATTCAGTTTTTCCATCATTATTGACATCAAGCCACCAGCTTTCACTCGCATCTTTATACTTAAACGGATGAGCCAATGTTTTGCCGTTACCCAGATTACATATAAGCTGCTTGGCATGAAAACCAAATGGGTCATCAGTTGTACTTCGGTAAAACTTCTGACAATAATCGAGCTTTTTATCTGCATCCACATCGACCCAGGCACCTTCTGATAATCCATTAGATGACCATCTCTGCATTGTGATTGCTATTGATTCATTTAAGCGGAATGCAGTATTGTTTTTCCAATGAAAACTCGTTTTCGGCAAACACTCACCATTACGATTACAGTATTGAACTGCCGTGAGGCGTGCAGGTGTGTTTGTTTTAAAATCATCGCCAGTGTATGTCAATTGATAATAGTTTTTCAGCTTCCCATTAACTGAAACAGTGACTTTATTCAGTTTTTCATATTGACTCTTAACTTTGCCATTAACTTTCGCAAGCACACCATTTTGGACAGAACTTGTGAGATTCTGATAAGCAAAATCAATACTGAAGACATCATAAGTAATTTTGTGAATCAGATTGTTCGCAGTATATCTGTACTGAATGATATTTTTGTTAGCCGTGTCGGTGGATTCAGTCAGTAACCAGGCAGATTTTTCAGCGTCATTTGTATAGGTTAATACATCACCAGACTTAGTTTTGACGACAAATTTACTGCTGCTACCTAATGTATCTCCAATAAGTGTGATCTGACTGTACTGATCAATTTCCGTTTGATAACGCGATCCACTCCGGCCCCGCTGACCAGACACGGATATCAGGCGTGAGCCGTCCAGACAGAAATTATCCTCATATGTATAATTCGGGGAACGCGCGAAACCATCCGTGCCAAAGGTTGAACCGCATCGCGTAATCACACTTAATCCAGATAAGGAGAAGCCAGGGCCTAACGAACTGTATCCTGCTCCTTGGCTGCTATAAGAAATCGTCAGCTGGGGCGTGTTTCCACCACGCCCTTCGGGCAATTGCAACGGAATTTGATACATCGCCGCACCTGAATCCACCAAAAGCTCACCGGGTAAAGTTCCGATCGTCGTGGCGTATGAAACAGAGGTAAATAGCGTGAGGAAAGCCAACATGAACTGACGCATTATTCTTCCTTATTCAAATATTGTTGTAATGAGGAAATTTCTTCATTCAGTTGATTGAGATCGTAATTATCGTTTTCTTGTGGGGTTGATGCCTGCTCTTGCAACATTGCTTGTTCATCCTGGAGAACGAGCTTTCTTAACTGTTTCACACTGATCTGTGAATTGAGTTTATCCACCGTATACCCATCTTCAACAAAGCCTCTACCAGGATAATTTTCTTCGACACTTTGCTCAGGTGGGACCTCTGTTTTCTTTTCCATATGCCAGAGATAATAGTTCCCAATGCTCAAAGCAAGAATGGCAGAAAATGTAAAACAAATGATGTTTTTCATGAAAATGTGACTTAATAAATATACTAGTAAAATAGATCGACACGATACTTGTCAAAATATTTGAGACTGAGGATTTTATAGGAAATTAATTTAGAAAAGATTAAACCAGATCACTCTAAAATTCAGAATATGAAATTATTTATTCCATTTTAGAAACTGATATATGACTCATATTTTAATAAAAAATATAAGTCCCAGTATCCATGCAAAATACAATCACATTGATGTTATAGAAGATAAATTCTGGATTGGCGCAGCTAAACGCACCTGGTATCGCTGAAAATAACAGACAGGGAAATTTTACTGCTCGAAAATTTGACATCACAACAACATTTGTTTAGCTTGCTGAGGTGAAGCTAAACAGATGTCGCATAAAGTCAATGAGAGGAGTAAAACAAAATAAGTAGTGGACGGAAAAAACAGTATCAGTTTCTTCTCAAATCAAGCAGCTTTTCCCCGACCATGGGACGATAGAAATGATAGCCTTGCATGAAATCAACACCAGCTTCTCTGACTAATTCTGCCTGGGCATGCTCTTCGATGCCTTCAGCAACGACTGTGATCCCCTTCTCACGACACATAGCGACCAGGAATTTGACATAGGAATAGACAGACGAATCTTCCGCCATTTTATTCACAATGCACCGGTCCAGCTTGAGTTGAGTAAAAGGAATAGAAAAGAAGGTATTTAAAGAAGAATAACCTGAGCCAAAATCATCTAATGAAATTGAAAAGCCCAGTTTATTGAGTGTCAGCAGCTGCTCGACAGCAAACATGTTGGTTTCCAAAACTGCCGATTCAGTCACTTCAACACTCAGAGCTCCCGGGGACAACTGATATTGATCCACAATCGACAAAAACTGCTGAACAAAGTCGGCCTGCATTAATTGAATCACAGAAATATTCACCGACACCTTGATGTCATGCTGATGCTCTTTACGATACTGAGCAATATAAGAACAGGCCAGATGCAGTACATGATAGCCAAGCGGAATGATTTCCTGATTTGCTTCAGCAATCCCGATAAATTCACCCGGATTAATTTCGCCGTGTGAAGCACTATTCCAGCGTAGTAAGGACTCGACACTCATGATTTTCCCAGTCGATGCGCAAACAATAGGCTGGAACATCAAATAGAACTCGTTGTCCTGAATTGATTTCTCGATACCGGTTTCCAGAAAAAGGTGTCGCTCAATGGCCCGCTGTTCATCATCCGCATAAAATGCAATCCGTGAGTCACGCTCCTGGCCATATCGCATAATCAACATGGATTTGTATAAAACCGATTCTTCATCTTCGGCAACAAAGGGGTCATCCGGCAATTGATAAACACCGGCATTTAATTTTTGAATTGCCATATGATGTACAGTGCGGAAGCGCTGATCAAACAAGGTGATGACTTTATTAATTGTCTTGCACAGGAAATCTTTCTCAAGGTTGCCCTTCAGCATGACTACAAATTCATCAGAATACGTCCGATAGATCAGATTCGTCTCTGTAAAGACTTCAGCAATTGTCTCGGCACACAACTGTATTAAACGATTGGCGGCCTGAAAGCCAAAAACTTCGACAAACTGACAAAACTTCGTCAGTCCGAAAGTAACAATGGCGCACGAGACTTCCTTCGTCTGCATTGTTTTCAACTGTTCAACCAATTGACGCCGATTCCCTAAGCCGGTCAGCGAATCATGGTAAGCCAGTTGATAGAGTTTTTCATCGTGCAGTTTTTTCTCAGTGATATCTTTGTGTGAACCAACCAGATATTGCAGCTCACCGTGTTCGTTCGTCTTGAGTACGCCGATGGCTTCAATCCATCGATACTCATTCTGCCGATTCCGGATGCGATATTGAGAAGACACATGACTGATTTTCTCCGTCACCTGCTGATTCACATTCTTTTTGAATTGTTCAACATCATCAGGGTGAATAATCGCCAGCCACTCATGAAGCGGGGAGCCATTTAAAGTCACGTCAAATTTTTCGTAGAAACGCGTGTTATAGAATTTCACAACGTTTCCCGGGGTCATTTCCCACAGGCCTTCACTGCCCGCATCAAAAATTTCTAATAATAGATCCTGATTTACAGCTAATAAATTGATGTCGACAATACCTGTTTTCACGCCGTACCCAGCTCACTGACCCGATGAAAAAGTGAGCGCATAATATACCACATGGCGATATCCAATAAACATATCAACAAAGCGAATATGTGCTTTAGCAATCAAAACAGTGATAAAAATTGGTTTTTCCTCATAAGCTAACGTATGAAGCTATTGACACAAAATTTTATGGAACATATGACTTATACTTTCTCATCAATCATCAGAACTCAGCGTCTGTGTCTCTGATTTTGTTCAATTTTATTTACATCACCTTCAGGAAAGAGCCTCTGTTCACCACTTGATCCCTTCAAAAAACTGCGCCAGATGGTCAATCAGTCCCCTGACTGCAGGGAGCAAATATTCTCTCGATGGATACAAAGCATAAATCGACATGGACTTAGGCGCCCAATCACTCAGCACCACGTTCAGACGCCCCTCTGCGAGCTCATCGACGACCAGGTAGGCTGGCTGCATACTTACTCCAGCACCTGCAAGCGCGGCTGATTTCAGCACCGTCGCTTCGTTTGACACAAACCGGCACTGTACCTCAACAGACTCAGTCATCCCGTCTTTTGTTAAATGCCAGACATGCTGCTCGAAACTACGATTGCCAAGACATTGCTGCTGTGACAGATCACCGGGCGAAAGGATTGCCGGAGCACTGGCCAGATATTCCGGCGAAGCGACCAGCACGGAGTCACACCGTGCAATGGGTTTACCAATTAAAGAAGGATCCGGTGCCATCGCAATCCGGATTGCCAGATCAAAGCGTTCTGCAATTAAGTCTGTTGTCTGATCCCGGACATCGACTTCGACAGAAACCTCAGGATGTTTCACCAAAAATGCCTGTAGCGCTGTTGCCATTTGCGCATGGCCAAAGGACATACTGGTTGTCAGCCGGATATGCCCCGAAAGACTGTCAGTGGGCTGAAGCGTCACGGCGATCTGCTCGGCCTGCTCAACCCAGTGCTTCATTTCTTTCAGACAAAGCTGTCCGGCTGTGGTCAGCGCCACTTTACGTGTCGTGCGCTGCAACAACCGGGTTTTCATCCATGCCTCCATCGTGGCGATATAACGGGTCACCATCGAACGGGACATCTCCAGCCGTTCTGCCGTTGCAGTAAAGCTTTCTGTGGTCGCGACATCAATAAACACTTTTGCTGCGGTCAGTCTGTCCATTTATTTGTCCGATTTAAGAAACAATGTTGTTGAAGATTGATTCTATATCCAATCGAATGAGATCGCTATGATGCTTGCCATTCCCAATGACATTATCTGGAGCAAACAATGAAAAAGACTTTTTTAATGGCAGCATCTCTCGTAGCCCTTTCAACTGCAACTCTGGCTGAAGCCGCACCACTATCGACTCAGGTTTACAATGCCGACGGCAACAGCTTCCATGTGAATGCCACGCTGGTTTACGGTGAGCATGATGCCCTGCTGGTTGATACGGGTTTTACCCGTGCCGATGCCATGCGAATTGCTGCGATGGTACTGGACAGCGGTAAAACGCTGAAAACCATTTTCATCAGCCAGGCTGACCCGGATTACTACTTTGGTGCTCAGGTTCTGAAAGCTCAGTTTCCTGAAGCGCGTCTGATCACCACACCTGCAGTCCGTGAAGTCATCAAAGAGAAAATGGCAGGCAAACTGGCATTCTGGACACCAAAAATGGGTGAGAACGCACCGGTTAAAACCCTGCTGCCTGAGGCTTATGAGAAAACCACGCTGACTGTTGATGGGGAAACCGTTGAAATTCATGACACATCCGGTGCACTGGCACACCGTCCTTATCTGTGGATCCCGTCCAGTAAAACAGTACTCGGAAATGTTGCGGTATATGGCAATGTTCACCTGTGGATGGCAGACGCTCAATCTCAGGCTGAGCAATCCGCCTGGACACAACAGCTGGAATCCATGAAGGCTCTGAAGCCTCAGACGGTCATTCCGGGTCATATGAAAGCCGGTACGCCGATGACCGCTGAAAACATCCAGTTTTCCCTGAATTACCTCAAGGCATTCCAGCAAACTGTGAAAGCCAGTGACAACAGTCAGCAGGTGATCAGCAAAATGGAAAAACGTTATCCGGATGCCGGTCTGCCGATGGCGCTGAGTATCGGTGCTCAGGTTCACATGGGAGAAATGAAATGGTAAGCGCAATGACCAAAGTTCATTACTTTTTCGATCCTCTCTGCGGTTGGTGCTTCGGCGCCAGCCCCCTGATTGACCATCTGGTACAGCGTGATGACATTCAGCTGAACCTGCACCCCGGCGGCCTCTTCGACAGCCGGGAGCTGAGTCCGGAAACCCGCCAGCATTTTCTGGAAAGTGATCAGAAAATTCATTCGATGAGCGGAGTTGAATTTGGCGCAGCCTATCAGGCGAAGATGCGTGATGCTGACAGCGTCGTGCTTGATTCCATGCTGCCTATTCGTGCCATTCTTGCGGCTGCACAGAGCGGATACTCCGCCACAGAGATGCTCAAACGTATTCAGCTGGCCCATTACCAGCAGGGAAAAACTGTACACAGCGTTGAAGCATTAAATTCTCTGGCTGCTGACATGGGGATCCCTGCGGACACCTGGAACGAGATATTTGCTCAGACAGATGTACAACCAGAAATTGCCAGCACCACCAGCCTGATGATGAAACAGCATTTGCGCGGCTATCCGTCGATGACGGTTGAAATTGACGGCCAATGGATCAGTGTTCCGGTACAGTCTTACTTTGGCAATCTGAAAGCCTGGGAGACGTTTTGGAATCAGCTTTCACGGTAAGTCAGGATCAAAAAAAGCCAGCTTTAAAAGCTGGCTTTTTGTCTGACTCGCAGAACCAAAGCGAACGCATCACTCTGGTGAAATATGGAGGCGCGTCCCGGAGTCGAACCGAGGTCCACGGATTTGCAATCCGCTGCATAGCCACTCTGCCAACGCGCCATTCTGTGAGACCGCTTCATGTGCTGCGGTACGGGTGCTAATTTACTGATTTTCAGATTTGAGTCAAACAAAAATTGTCATTTTTATTTCAGTTGATTAAATTTTCATTCAACCAGTCAAAATGTGCACCAAACTTGATTTGAAGTAGATAAAATAAGGGCCGGTCATCGACCAGCCCAAAATTTATATCTGTCGGAAATTACGCGACTGACCACTGAGACAGTGAACGTTTGAAGTCTTCGTAACCGAATTCATTCAGCTTCTGAACCTCGCCATTGGCACGCTGGCAATAAATCGACGGCATTTTCAGGCCATTGAACCAGTTCAGTTTCACCATGGTGTACCCGGCGCTGTCCATGATGTGCAGACGCTGGCCAATTTCCAGCGGCTGATCAAACTGAGTCACACAGAACTGATCACCGGCCAGGCATGAACAGCTGCCAATCACATAACGGTGATCACCCTGCTCGCTGGCGCCGCGGATAGTTGCCGGCTCATTATAAATCAGCGTATCCAGACGGTGTGCTTCAGTCGCACTGTCGACAATCGCAGTTTTCAGCTCATTTTCAACGATATCGACCACAGTCACGACCAGATCGGTGGTTTGTGTGATGATGGCTTCGCCCGGCTCCAGATACAGCTGAACGTCATGTTTCTCAGAAAACGCTTTCAGGGCAGCCGCCAGTTTCTCGACATCGTAGCCCGGCCAGGTGAAGAATACGCCACCGCCCAGACTCACCCATTTCAGTTGATCCAGGTAAGGACCAAACTGCTCAGAAATTGCATCCAGCAGACGGATGAAGGCGTCAACATCTTTGTTCTCACAGTTCATGTGGAACATCACGCCATCAAGGTTACTGAATACGTCAGGGTTAATGTGATCAAACTGAACACCAAGACGTGAGAACTGACGAGCCGGATCCGCCAGATCCTGGCCTGCATAGCTCACACCCGGGTTCAGACGCAGACCCAGCTCAGCTTTACCTTCCACCAGATGGCGGTAGGCAGCCAGTTGATTCTGCGAGTTAAAGATCATTTTGTCGCAGATATCCGCCACTTCTTTCACGTCATCTTCGCTGTAACCCACGCTGTACGCATGCGTTTCACCACCGAAGGTGTCGTAACCCAGCCTCACTTCAAACGGACCGCTGCTGGTCGTGCCGTCCAGGTACGGCTTGATGATGTCAAACACGCCCCAGGTGGAGAAACATTTCAGAGCCAGCACCAGCTTAGCGCCAGACAGTTCTTTCAGTTTTTTTGCGATTTCAAGATTGCGGATCAGTTTGGTCTCATCAATCATGAAATACGGTGTTTTCAATTCCGGATGCTGCATAATCTTCACTTCTATTTAAAGAAGCCGATGTCGTTTCCGACACCGGCTTAATACTCATCAAATGAAATTCACAACCGTGATTATTTCAGGATGTTGATTTGTGGCTGACGAGGATCAAGTTCCTGAACATGCCAGTCCAGACCGATTTCAGGCATCGTTTCCAGGAATGGGTCCGGATTCAGCTGCTCCATGTTGAAGACGCCCGCATCCGCCCACTGTCCGCGGAAATACTGCAGCGCAGCTGTAATTGCAGGTACACCCGTGGTGTAAGCAATTGCCTGATGCTCAACATCTTTGTAAGCCACTTCGTGATCAGCGTTGTTATAGATGAACACGCTGCGTGGTTCACCGGATTTCGTGCCCTGAACCCAGGTACCGATACAGGTTTTACCTGTGTAGCCCGGTGCCAGCGTCGTTGGATCCGGCAGCAGTGCTTTCAGCACTTTCAATGGCTCAACGACAGTACCGTCACCCAGCGTCACCGGATCCGGACTCAGCAGACCGATGTCGCGCATACAGTTAAAGTAGTTCAGGTAACGGTCACCAAAGCCCATCCAGAATTCAATGCGTTTCGCCGGGATAAACTCTTTCATGGAACGCACTTCATCGTGTGCCATGGAGTAAACTTTGTGGCTGCCCACCAGCGGGAAATCGAATTCCATCATCCGGGTGTGGCATGGCACTTGTTTCCACTCACCTTCTTCCCAGTAAAAGGAGTCGCCCTGAATTTCCAGCATATTGGTTTCAGGATCGAAGTTGGTCGCAAATTTCTTACCGTGGTCACCCGCATTGACATCCATGACATCGATAGAATCAATCTCATCGAACAGATGCTTCACTGCATACGCAGCAAAAACGCTGACAACACCCGGATCAAAACCGGCGCCCAGAATACCTGTGATACCTGCTTCTTTGAATTTCTCGCGGAAAGCCCACTGAGGGTCATAGGCTTCCGGCACCTGCTGGCCTTCGCTGCACAGGTCTACCGCAACTGAGGTATCAAGATATGACACTTTGGCCTGATAACAGGCTTCCATGATTGCAACGTTCACCCAAGGAGGACCAGCGTTAATCACCAGATCGGGCTGAACCTCTTTGATCAGTGCCACAAGGGCATCGACATCGTCCGCATCCACAGCACGCGCTTCAAGCTTCTTGCTTGAATCTTTCATGTTGTTGCGACCCTTGATGGATTCAATGATCTGTTCGCACTTGTTCACAGTACGCGAAGCGATAGTAATATCACCTAACACATCATTGTTTTGAGCAGCTTTATGGGCAATAACCCAGCCAACACCCCCAGCACCGATTTGTAAAATTGCCATTTCAATAATTCCGTCTTCTTCAGATAAATCATTGGCTTGCCCCAGCCCCACTGAGGCAAGCCACGTAGATCAGTCAACCAGTGAACAAGCAAGCTGGTTAACGTCATTCAGCAGATTCTCAAAGTCCGCCATGGTCAGGCATGGATTGAGAATCGTTAATTTGAGTGCGATTTTGCCATCAACAACCGTTTCACCCAAGACTGCAACACCTTTCACCAGTGCCTCAAAACGCAGTTTTTTGTTCAACTGGTCCAGATCCGCATCTTTCGCGCCAGCATAGCGGAACAGAACCGTCGACAGCGCAGGATCAGCCAGCAGCTCGAACTCTTCAGACTGGTTCACCAGATCGGCAACCTGTTGCGTCTGTCCCAGCAGGTGATCATACATTGCACCCAGTGCCTGTGTACCCACAGCTTGCATAGTCATCAGCACTTTCAAAGCATCAAAACGCTTCGTGGTTGCAATCGACTTGTCGACCAGGTTTGGTACTACATCGTCTTCGCGGTTCAGGTAATCCGCATGGTGCAGCAGATACTTGAAGTTACTCTTGTCTTTGATGATCACTGCGCCACAGCTGATTGGCTGATAGAACAGTTTGTGGAAGTCCACACTGATCGAATCCGCACGCTCAATGCCGTGCAGGCGCGTTTTGTGACGGCTCAGAATCAGCGCACCGCCGTAAGCTCCGTCAACATGCAGCCACATGCTGTGCTGCGCCGCGATATCTGCCAGACCGTCCAGATCATCAATCGCACCGTGGTCTGTGGTACCAGCAGTACCCACAACCGCGAATGGCATCAGGCCGTCACGTTTCAGTTCATCAATACGTGTCACCAGTGAAGCCAGTTTGATGGTGCCGTCCGGATGCGTGTCTACGGTTTCCACCGCATGCTCACCCAGTCCCATCAGAGACGCTGACTTCTGTACGGTGAAGTGAGATTTCTTCGAGCACAGAATACGCATCTTACCGGCATACTCAGGCAGACCTTGCTTCTGGATGTTGTGACCCGACTGATTATCTGCAAACCAGTCACGTGCCAGCAACAGGCCCATCAGGTTACTTTGTGTCCCGCCGCTGGTGAAAACACCATCCGCATCTTTGCTGTAACCGTATACGCCGCACAGCCAGTCGACGACTTTCTGTTCAACGAAAGTTGCCGCCGTCGACTGATCCCATGAATCCATCGACTGATTCAGCGCCGCGATAAAGGCTTCTGCTGCAACCGCAGGAACCAGTGGTGGCGTGTGCAGGTGCGCAATGCAGTTCGGGTGCTGAACCATGATTGAGTTCTTGGCAATCAGCTCACCCGCCTGATCAATCACCGCTTCAAGAGGCAGTTGCTGATCTGTCAGTTCAATATTGTTAATCAGGCTTTTCAGAACCTGTGGCTCCATACCTGAGTATGGTGCTGTTGTGCTTTCGAAGACTTGCTTCAGCACTTTCGTTGTCTGGTTCAGAGCCGCTTCAAACTGATCCGCACCACCTTCGCCGGTGTGGATAAAGAATGAACGCCACTTGTCAGCGTCGCTGGCTGCAGAGGTTTCAACCACTTTCGCAGGACCTGCAGTCGCGATGATCGCTTTGCTCAGTGCATCCAGTGCGAAGTCAATTTGCTCAAAAGTAATGATCAATGGTGGCAGGAAACGCAGTACAGAACCCTGACGGCCGCCTTTCTCAATGATCAGACCGCGCTCCAGCGCAGCACGCTGAATTTGCAGCGTCAGTTGCGGATCTGCTTCCGGCTCGCCGAATTTGTTTTTCTTGCCTGCCTTGACAATCTCAAGACCCAGCATCAAACCTTTACCACGAACTTCGCCGATGCAATCAACGTAAGACGCAATGCGCTCAAGACCTTCACGCAGGTACTGACCGGCAACGCGTGCGTGCTCAACCAGGTTGTCACGCTGAATAATTTCCAGAGCTTTGGCACCTGTCGCCATCGCCAGCTGGTTACCACGGAAAGTACCGGTATGCTCACCCGGACGCCAGGTATCTACAGACTTATCGAAAATCAGCAGAGACATTGGCAGACCGCCACCGACTGCTTTAGACAAGCACAGGATATCCGGTGTAATACCAGACTCTTCAAAGGCAAAATTGTAACCGGTTTTACCGATACCACACTGAATTTCATCGAAAATCAGTAAAATGCCATGTTCTTTAGTGATTCGGCGCAGTTCGCGCAGCCAGAATGCTGGCGCAGGAATCACACCACCTTCGCCCTGGACCGGCTCAACAATAATGGCCGCTGGTTTCTGCACGCCGCTTTCGTCGTCATGCAGCATACGCTCCAGATAGCGCAGAGTTTGTTTGGCACCTTCATCGCCACCCATACCAAACGGACAGCGCAGGCTGTAAGGGAATGGTGCAAAGTGAACGTCTGCCATCAGACCCTGACGGCGAGCTTTGGTGTTCAGGTTACCCATCATCGCCATCGTGCCGTTGGTCATTCCGTGGTATGCACCATGGAAAGCCATCATCACGTTACGGCCTGTGGTTTGTTTAGCCAGCTTAATCGCGGCTTCAACGGCATCAGCACCAGAAGGGCCACAGAACTGAATCCGCGCATTGGCTGCGAACTCATCCGGCAGGAAGTTCATCACTTCTTTGATGAACTTGTCTTTCACTGGTGTTGTGATATCCAGCGTCTGATACGGAATCCCCGCATTCAACTGATCAATAATTGCCTGGTTAATCTCAGGGTGGTTATAACCCAGAACCAGCGTACCTGCACCGGCCAGGCAGTCCAGATAGACCTGACCTCGGCTGTCTTCAACCAATAGACCTGTTGCCTTTTTAATTGCAAGTGGCAGGCGACGTGGGTACGAACGCACTTCAGACTCATAATGCTCCTGACTGAGCAGCAGCTCATCCGGGGTCAGGTCATAAATGTCATGAACAACAGGAACATTGGACGCATGCTTGACATCGTCTAAATCAAACACATTACTCATTGGTATTTAATCCAAAATAGTGAAGTCCACCTAAGGTGGTACTTTTGAGTATAAAAGACATTGATAAGTCAAAGACTTACCGGGAACGCGTAACACAGCGCGCAACTAATCAGCACAGCAATGAAGATTGCTGTTCATTAATAGCAGGCAGCTGAGACAAGGTGATCGGACGATCAAGGTTCAGTAATAATACTGCAATTGGGTAAGACAAAGCTGATTCGGGTCAGAGACGTTAAAATATTCACAGTTGGGTTCCTTAATTGATGCGCTTGCTCAACTGCGCAAGACAGCATGATTAATGCCCTTCTACTGACAGCGCCAATCGCCGGCAGTACCTACGGATCGTCAACATGCAATCAGCCTGAATTCATGGTGACGGATGTGTCTCAGATATGTTTCCCCCTGAGATTGCGCGAAAAATAACATACTGGGCTTTTCATTGCCAAGCAGAATTTATGATTGATTAAAAAAATTCATTCTCATCTTACATTTTCAAACAAAACAAAAGCGGCCGGGGCCGCTTTTGTGTCAAATCCAGGTGATTGTTCTGTCACATATTGTCAGGATGGAGCAAATCACCTTTTGCTGCTTTCAAGTACAAGTACATCGACCAGTAAGTCAAAATCGTTGCAATGTAGAGGGCAACAAAGCCGATTGTTTCAAGGAATGAGTTGGGGTGCCATAACAGCATAACCAAAGCGAACATCTGCGCGGCCGTCTTCACCTTGCCCACCCAGGACACAGAGATGCTGGAGCGTTTACCCAGTTCAGCCATCCATTCCCGCAGTGCTGAAATGATGATCTCCCGGCCAATCATCGTCATTGCCGGAATCGACACCCAGACGGAATGATAATTTTCTGTCACCAGCACCAAAGCAGTTGCAACCATCACCTTGTCTGCAACCGGATCAATAAATGCGCCGAAACGGGAAGTCTGGTTCAGTTTACGGGCCAGATAACCGTCAAACCAGTCGGTAATCCCGGCGATTGTAAAAATAAGAGCCGTTGCAAAGGGTGACCATTCGTAAGGCAGGTAAAAGGTAATCACGAAAAATGGGATGAGCACCAGCCTGACAAAGCTCAGGATATTTGGAATTGTTAAGCGCATACTGTTCGTTCTTATGTTATCGGAATAAGCCTGTTTACCATCGACAGCCTTCTCTCTGGTAAACAGACTCTAAGGGTGCCGCAAAGCTAGCTGTGTTGCAATGCGTCATAAATTTTTTCCGCCAGAGATCGGCTGATTCCCGGCACTTTTTCTATTTCTTCCCTGCTTGCGCGTTTCAGCTCCTGCAGTCCCCCCATGTATTTCAGCAACGACTGACGGCGCTTCGGTCCGATACCCTCGATATCTTCAAGTGTACTGCGTTTACGCACTTTGCCCCGCTGCGCTCGGTGACCACTGATAGCATGGTCATGGCTTTCATCGCGGATGTGCTGAATCAGATGCAGTGCAGGTGAATCACTGGGTAAAGAAAACTCTTCTCCCGTCACCAGTAACAGCGTTTCCAGTCCCGGTTTGCGTGTTGTTCCCTTAGCAACCCCGACCAGCAAAGGACGTTTCGGCCAGTCGCCGGTCAAAGGACTGACAACATCATGCGCCCGGGACAGCTGCCCTTTACCACCGTCGATAAAAATAATATCTGGGATTTTATCCGGATCCAGCTGCTTGCCATAACGACGATTCAGTGCCTGCCCCATGGCCGCATAATCATCCCCGCCCGTGATGCCGGTAATATTGAATCGCCGGTATTCTTGTCTGACCGGACCTTCCTGATTGAACACCACGCAGGAAGCCACTGTTTTTTCTCCCATGGTATGGCTAATGTCAAAACATTCCATCCGGGAAAGTGAATCCAGTCCCAAGGTTTCACGCAGTTCTGTGACACGCTGATGCACTGTCATTTTATGATTGAGCTGACTGGTTAACGCGGTCAGCGCGTTTGTCTGTGCCAGTTTCAGGTAACGGGCACGATAACTCCGGGCCTGTGAACGCAGTTCAACCTTACGTCCAGCCACTTCTGAAAGCGCAGCAGACATACTGGCCTGCTCATCGCCCAGAGATTCACCCAGTAAAATCACAGAAGGAATCACTCTTCCCTCTGCCTGATTGAAATAGTACTGACTGATAAAACTGGTGATCACCTCTGTGATATCCGTATCCGCCGGCATCCGGGGAAAATAGCTTCTGCTGCCCAGTACTTTACCCTGCCGGATGAACAGCGCATGAATACAGGCGATGCCTTTATCCTGGGCAATACCAATGACATCAAGATCGTCTTCGCTGTCCTGGCTGACAAACTGCTGTTCCTGCACACGACGCAATGCCTGAATCTGATCCCGGTACCGCGCAGCCTTCTCAAACGCCAATTGTGAACTTGCCACTTCCATTTTCTCGACCAGTGCATTAATCACCTGGCGATCTTTCCCTTGCAGAAACAAGCGTACAAAGTTGACCTGCTCTGCGTAATCTTCATCGCTGACCAGACCTTTCACACAAGGCCCCAGACAACGACCAATCTGGTACATCAGGCAAGGTCGGCTGCGGTTGGCATAAACCGAGTCTTCACACTGACGAATCGGGAAAACTTTCTGAAGAAGATGAAGGCTTTGTCGGACAGCGCCAGAATCCGGGTAAGGTCCGAAATATTCCCCTTTGCGCTTTTTCGCTCCGCGATGAACAGACAATCTGGGATGATGTTGACCGCTCAGGAAAATATAAGGGTAAGATTTGTCATCTCGCAGCAATACATTGTATTTAGGCAAATACTGCTTGATGTAATTGTGCTCAAGGATCAGTGCTTCGGTTTCGGTGTGCGTCACCGTGACGTCAATCTTGCAGATATTACGGACCAGCGCGCGTGTTTTTTCGCTGGAAACCTGAACACGAAAGTAACTCGACAACCGTTTTTTCAGGTCTTTCGCTTTCCCCACATATATCACTTCCCCAGCCTGGTCGTACATCCGATATACGCCAGGTTGGTTTGTTACTGTTTTCAGAAAGCTTTTTGCATCAAAAGTGTCGGACACTACAACGTCTCTGTGTCTAGCATTCCATGACGAATTGCGAGATGAGTCAGTTCAACATCACCACTGATATCCAGCTTATTAAATAAGCGGTAGCGGTAACTGTTCACTGTTTTCGGGCTCAGATTTAATTGCTCTGAAATTTCAGTCACCTTCTGACCCTTGGTGATCATCATCATGATTTGTAACTCGCGCTCAGACAGATCCTTAAACGGATTCTCCGAGTTTGAAGCAAATTGACTCAAAGCCATTTGCTGCGCAATTTCCGGCGAAATATAACGCTGGCCGCTGTTCACCGTACGGATGGCATTCACCATCTCATCGGCACCTGCACCTTTGGTCAGATAACCACAAGCTCCGGCCTGCATCACTTTAGTCGGGAACGGGTTTTCGGTATGGACAGTCAGAACAATAATCTTCACATCAGGATTGAATCGAAGAATTTTGCGTGTCGCTTCCAGTCCACCAATGCCAGGCATGTTCATATCCATGAGGATAATGTCGGCATGTTCATTTCGACACCATTTTACGGCGTCTTCACCACTGATGGCTTCCCCTACCACTTTAATACCACGGACATCTTCCAGAAGACGTCGGATCCCTGTGCGAACCAGTTCGTGATCATCTACAAGGAATACATTAATCAAGCTGTATCTCCAATTATGATTTGGCTCTGCACCCTGCCGGAATTGGCGGGATAACTTTTGCTGATAGTACCCAATTTTGCCTGAACTTGGAATCTCCCGACAAAGTGTTTATGTGTTTGAGTACAAGTTTCACTCAATGCCATCGGCCACAATTACATCAGAAAACTTCCGCTTTTAACCTGTTAAGTCAAAAATTTACCGGGACAGTTACATATGAAGCAGTGCAGAATATTATTCAGTATTACCAAGCTGTTATAATCTACAAAATAAAAAAATGCCACTCCCATATTCATTCATCATGTTTATCATTGCTTGATAAATTATCCATTCTGACACTGTGGTCTTAGCAAAAGCCAAAGAAACCCACGAGAGCGACTGACCCACCATATGACACAACAAGCATAAAACGCTTACAACTGATGTCTAAAGGGCATTATTTCAGACCTGTACTTCTAAACTTCAGTTTAGCTCAGCCACTTTGACAGCAATGGCCAGCACCCGCAAAAAAGCTTTTCAGATCACAGAGTATCCACTTTATTTAGGATTCTGTCATGATCCGAAACAAGCCCTTGAAAATCAATCAATTAAAACCAAAACACCAACTACATCTCAAACATTCACAGCAACATTTTCCACCAACTGAGGCTAATATTTATAGAGATTCTGACTGTTTTATTGATAACAACAATATCAAAACATCATGATGTAACCAGAAAGACAATATTTAGAAACAAATTTTGCGCACAAGAATCAAAACAATCGTTTAAGAAACACACAATCAATTGATTTATATAGATTAAGACCTGATTTCAAGAAAAACAAAACGTCACAAGGTGTTAACATCAAAAGTTGACTAAGGAGTCAAGTATATCCAGAATTGACTTATAGGTCAGATCATGAGCCTGTGAGGAGGTCACTTGATTACGTTTTTGTTAAACCAGGACGTTCGGGAAGAAGAGCATCTCTCCCCGAACATGACGGTACTGAATTACCTGCGTACCCATGTTCAGAAAACAGGCACCAAGGAAGGTTGCGGCTCTGGAGATTGCGGCGCCTGCACCGTGGTGCTTGGCGAACTTGTTGACGGTAAGCTGCAATACCGTTCCGTCAATTCCTGCCTGACTTTTGTCTCATCTCTGCACGGTAAACAGTTAATTACCGTCGAAGATCTGCAATCCGCAGATAAGCAGCTCCACCCTGTGCAGCAGGCGATGGTGGAATATCACGGCTCTCAGTGTGGTTACTGTACGCCGGGCTTTATTATGTCGATGTTTGCGCTGAGCAAAAACAAACCGGCGGCCGACAAAGAAGATGTGATGGAAGCGCTGGCCGGCAACCTGTGCCGCTGTACCGGCTATCGTCCGATTGTGGATGCTGCGTTGTCACTCAGCCAGGAAGCACAGCTGATGGACCAGTTCGCCGAGCTGGAAAAACAAACCATCGAGAAACTGTCAAAAATCAGCCTGTCAAATGCCACACTGAAACATGAAGGCCAGTATGGCTTTTCACCCACATCGAGCGATGAGCTGGCAAACCTGCTGCTGACGCATCCGGACGCGCGTATGGTCGCCGGAGGCACGGATCTGGCACTGGAAGTCACTCAGTTCCATCGCCCGATCAGCAAACTGATCAATGTGGGCCAGGTCAGTGACATGAAAGTGCTGGCTGAAACTGAAAGCAGCATTGAAATCGGTGCCAATCTGCCGATTTCCGACTGCTATGCCACACTGAAAAAGTACTATCCGGATTTTGGGGAACTGCTGCATCGTTTTGCTTCGTTGCAGGTCCGGAACCAGGGCACGCTGGGCGGCAATATTGCTAACGCGTCACCGATTGGTGACAGCCCGCCGCTGTTGATCGCACTGAATGCGCAAATCGTCCTGCGTCGCGGCAATGAGCGCCGCACACTGCCCCTGGAAGATTACTTCATCAGCTATAAAATCACAGCTCAGCAGCCGTCCGAGTTTATTGAGAAGATTATCGTTCCTAAGCCAGTGATTGGCAGCGAGTTCCGTGCTTACAAACTGTCGAAACGTCTGGATGATGATATTTCAGCGGTCTGTGGTGCCTTCACGCTCTCTCTGAGTGACGACGGTAAAGTTGCGGACGCACATATCGCCTTCGGCGGGATGGCCGCGGTGCCAAAACGTGCATCGAACTGTGAAACAGCATTAATCGGCCAGCCATGGAGTCTCGACACGGTTAAAGCCGCGATGGCTGCGCTGCATCATGACTTCGAACCACTGTCAGATTTCCGGGCCAGTAAGGAATATCGTGCATTAACGGCAGCCAATATGCTGCACCGTTTCTACCTCGAACAACAGTCCAACGGCCAAATTGAAACAAGGGTAACTGCTTATGTCTAATCATCACCATAACCCATTGAGTCACGATGAAATGGTGGCGAAATTCGCGCAGGATCTCACGACAGGCGTTGGGAGAAGCGTGAAACATGACAGCGCCACCAAACAGGTCACCGGTGAAGCCGTTTACATTGATGACCGGCTGGAATTTCCGAATCAGCTGCACGTCTACGCGCGCACCAGTACTTACGCCCACGCGAAAATCACGAAACTGGATGTCAGTCCGTGCTATGCCTTTGAAGGCGTCGCCATTGCCATCACCAGTAAAGATGTTCCGGGGCAACTGGACATCGGTGCCGTACTGCCGGGCGATCCGCTGCTGGCTGACGGTGTCGTTGAGTTCTATGGCCAGCCCGTGATTGCGGTGGCTGCAGATGACATGGAAACCGCCCGTAAAGCGGCACAAGCTGCCATCATCGAATACGAACCGCTGGAAGCTGTACTGGATGTCGAAGAAGCGCTGGCGAAAAAACACTTTGTCTCAGACAGCCATCAACACAAACGGGGTGATTCCGAAAGTGCGCTGGCGTCAGCCAAACACATCCTGGAAGGCGACCTGCACATCGGGGGTCAGGAACACTTCTACCTGGAAACTCAGGTCAGCTCCGTCATGCCCACGGAAGATGGCGGCATGATCGTCTATACCTCGACCCAGAACCCGACCGAAGTTCAAAAACTGGTCGCGGAAGTGCTGGGCGTGCCGATGCATAAAGTCGTGATTGACATGCGTCGCATGGGGGGCGGCTTCGGCGGGAAAGAAACACAGGCGGCAAGTCCTGCGTGTCTGGCCGCAGTGATCGCACACCTGACCGGTCGTCCAACCAAAATGCGTCTGCCACGCATGGAAGACATGACCATGACGGGGAAACGCCACCCGTTCTACAACCAGTACAAAGTCGGTTTTGACGACAACGGTCGTATTCACGGCATTGATATCAGCGTGTCAGGGAACTGCGGCTACTCCCCTGACCTGTCGAATTCGATTGTCGACCGCGCCATGTTCCACTCCGACAACGCCTACTATCTGGGCGATGCCACCGTCACCGGTCACCGCTGCAAAACCAATATTGCATCGAACACCGCGTACCGTGGCTTCGGTGGTCCTCAGGGCATGATGACCATTGAACACATCATGGATGAAATCGCCCAGTATCTGGGCAAAGATCCGCTGGATGTCCGTAAAGAGAACTACTACGGCCATGAAGACCGGAATGTCACTCACTACTATCAGACTGTGGAAGATAACTTCATCCACGAAATTACGGATCAACTGGAAGCCAGCAGTGACTATCAGGCTCGCCGGAAAGCCATCGCCGAGTTCAACAAAACCAGTCCGATTCTGAAAAAAGGTCTGGCGCTGACACCGGTGAAATTCGGGATTTCGTTTACTGCGACCTTCCTGAACCAGGCCGGTGCACTGATCCACATCTACACCGACGGCAGTATTCACCTGAACCACGGTGGTACTGAAATGGGTCAGGGCCTGAATACCAAAGTGGCTCAGGTGGTTGCGGAAGTCTTTCAGGTGGATATCGACCGGATTCAGATTACGGCGACCAACACCGATAAGGTACCGAATACGTCACCAACCGCTGCATCGTCTGGTGCAGACCTGAACGGCAAAGCGGCTCAGAATGCGGCATTGACCATCAAACAGCGTTTGATCGACTTCGCATGCAGTCACTTTAAAGTCACACCGGAAGACGTGGTTTTTAAAAACGGTCTGGTCCAGATCCGAGAAGCATTACTGAGCTTCGAGGATCTGATCCAGCAGGCTTACTTCAATCAGGTTTCTCTGTCGAGCACCGGTTTCTACCGTACGCCGAAGATTTACTACGATCACGAGAAAGCCCGCGGCCGTCCATTCTATTACTACGCATATGGCGCTGCCTGTGCCGAAGTAGTGCTGGATACGCTGACCGGTGAGTACAAAATCCTGCGTGCGGACATCCTGCACGATGTGGGTGCTTCGCTGAACCCGGCCATTGATATCGGTCAGGTTGAAGGCGGCTTCATTCAGGGTGTGGGCTGGCTGACCACAGAGGAACTGATCTGGAACGATCAGGGACGGTTGGTGACCAACGGTCCGGCGAGCTACAAAATCCCGGCGATTGCGGATATGCCAATTGATTTCCGCACTCAACTGCTGGAAAACCGCAGCAATCCGGAAGATACCGTTTTCAATTCGAAAGCTGTGGGTGAACCGCCATTCATGCTGGGCATGTCTGTCTGGAGTGCCATCAAAGATGCCATCCGCTCAGTTGCTGAGCCTGGTGCCTTAGTGAAGCTGGACACCCCGGCAACACCAGAGCGCGTTCTCTGGGCCATTAATGAAGTGCAGCCATCGCAGTCTCAGCCTTTCCTGAGCCGCAGGAAACAGGAAGAAGAAACGACGGCCCCTGAACAAGCCCAGTAATCCGCAGGGAAGTAGTAAATGGCGGGTCGGGTCGGCCCGCCAGATGAGGAAAGCGCGATGTTTAAAGACAACTGGATTCATGCTCTGGCTGAACTGGATCAGCGTGGTGAGCCTTGTGTGATGGTCACAGTGCTGGCCGACCGGGGTTCCGTTCCCCGTGATGCCGGCACAAAAATGCTGGTCACCCGGAATGAAATCATCGCCACCATTGGCGGTGGTCATCTGGAGCACAAAGCCATCAAGCTGGCACGGGAAATGCTGCTCACCGGAGACAGACATCCCAGGGTCGAGCATTTCAATCTGGGTGCGCGGCTGGGCCAGTGCTGCGGCGGCATGGCGACACTCAGCTTAGAGCCGATTGGTCAGCAACAGCATCATCTGGTGCTTTTTGGTGCAGGCCATGTCGCCAAAGCCTTAATCCATATTGTCAGTACATTGCCTTTCCGCGTGACCTGGATTGATCAGCGAGACAGTGAGTTCCCTGCTGAGCTGCCACTTGGCGTGACCAAACTGGTCTCGGATGATCCGGTCGGTGAGATCCGCGATATGCCGAACAACAGCTATTACCTGGTGATGACCCACAACCATCAGCTCGATTTTGAGCTGGCGAGGGAAATCCTCAACAGAAATGATATCACTTACTTTGGCATGATAGGGTCACTGACCAAAAGGAAGAAGTTTGATTATCGCCTGTCTCAGCGCGGCTACGACGATGAAACCATTCGTCGTATGGTCTGCCCCATTGGGATTGATGCCGTCAAAGGCAAACACCCTGCTGAAATTGCGGTGTCGGTTGCCGGAGAGCTGATCGCCCACTATCAGGGCATGCCAATCGCCGACAAGCGAGAAGCCAGTGAGCACGACGCTGCTGCCACAGCGTCTGACGACAGTGTCGATCATCAAGTCGCCTGAAAGCGGTAAATGAAGGAAATTTAAATGACAACACAACGCACAGCTTATCGCTCAGCGATTTTACACAGCATTGCCGATCCCCATGACGTCGGGCTTGAAAACAGTTTTGAATTTTTTGAAGACGGTGTTCTGGTCGTGGAAAACGGCCATATTCTGGATATCGGCCCGGCCGAAGAAGTGCTGGCACGCCAACCGTCCCCCCTGCAAGTGACGCAGTACGAACACAAACTGATCACCGCCGGTTTCATTGATACACACATTCACTATCCGCAAACCGGCATGATTGCCTCTTATGGAGAGCAGTTGCTGGACTGGCTGGAAAACTACACGTTCCCGGAAGAACTCAAGTTCAAGAATCCGGTTTATGCCCGTCAGGTTGCCAATATCTTCTTTGATGAACTGGCAAGCAACGGGACCACAACGGCGCTGGTGTTCGGCACCGTGCATAAAGAATCTGTGGATGTGTTTTTTGAAGAAGCTGAAAAACGCAAACTGCGGATGATCGCCGGTAAAGTGCTGATGGACAGAAACGCGCCGGATTACCTGACCGACACCCCGGAGTCAGGTTATCAGGATTCCAAAGCCCTGATCGAAAAATGGCACAAGAAAGATCGTCTTCTGTATGCGGTCACCCCCCGTTTTGCGCCAACCAGTACCGATGAACAGCTGGCGACCGTAGGCAAACTGCTGGAAGAATATCCGGATGTGTACATGCACACGCATCTGTCTGAGAACAAGAAAGAGATTGAATGGGTACTGGAGCTGTTCCCGGATCGTGACACCTACCTCGATGTTTACGACCATTACAAGCTGCTGAAAGAACGTGCCGTTTTTGCGCACGGGATTCACCTGACCGACTGTGAATGTCAGCGTCTGGCCGAAACCGGTTCAGCCATTTCGTTCTGTCCGACTTCAAACCTGTTCCTGGGCTCCGGTTTATTTAACCTGCCGAAAATGGAACAGCATGGCGTGCGTGTCGGGATGGGAACCGATGTCGGTGCCGGCACCAGTTTCTCTCTGCTTCAGACGATGAGCGAGGGCTACAAAGTGCTGCAATTACAGCAGCAGAAACTGCATCCGTTCAAATCACTGTATCTGGCAACACTGGGCGGTGCGAAAGCGCTGTATCTGGACGAAAAAATCGGCAACCTGCAACCGGGGAAAGAAGCCGATTTCGTGGTGCTGGATTTGCACGCAACCCCGTTAATGTCTTTCCGGATGCAACAGGCCAAAACCCTGGAAGAGCAACTCTTTGTCCTGATGAGTCTGGGCGATGACCGGACTGTCAGCAAAACCTTCGTCTATGGCGAGAAAGCCTATGATTCAGAAGGGACAACCGAACCAGAAATGGTAACCAAGAAAAAAGCGAGTTAAAACTCGCGTCTCCACAATGCGTCTATCCTTGCCCGCCCTCGGTATTCACGTTTGTTATACCGCCGAGGACGGGCGTTTTTTATCAGTCTGACTTAACCTTACAGCACCTTATGCGGCCCGAAACATTCATAGTGAATCTGCGACTCAGGCACGCCCTTTTCCTGCAGCTGCTTTGCAATATGCTGCATGAATGGCACCGGACCGCAGAAGTAGAACACCGTATTCTGCCAGTCAATTGTGTCTGCTAACTGGCTGAGATCCATCAGTCCTTCAAAATCTGCATCTTTCCCTTGTGGTTCGCGATACCACACATGGCTGGTAACCTGTTCCGACTTGTCTGCGATGCTCTTAACGTGCGCACCCAACGCGTGCTGGTGATGGTTTTCCGCTGCATGTAACCAGTGCACAGGCGCCTGATGACTCTCCTGAATACTCTCCAACATCGCCAGCATTGGCGTCAAGCCAACACCGGCCGAAATCAGTGCGACCGGCTGAGAAGCGTCAGAACGGAAGTAAAAATCACCCGACGGTGCCGCCAGCCGAACTTTATCGCCCACTTTTAAGTGCTGGTGCAAATAGTTAGACACGGTGCCCTGCGCTTCCCGCTTAACGGAAATTCGATAGGTTTGCGCATTCGGGGCTGATGAGAGGCTGTACTGACGGATTTCCTGATACTCAAAGCTCTCAGGCTTTAAGTAGATGCCAATATACTGACCGGGTTGATATGCCGCGACCGGCTGGTCATCGGTCGGCATGAAGACGAAGCTGGTAATCACATCACTCTCTGGTGTTTTTGCCACCAGTTCGAATTCCCGGGTGCCGCGCCAGCCACCGGTTTTTGCCTCATTTTCCTGGTAAATCGCCTCTTCACGGTCAATAAACACAGTAGACAACAAACCGTATGCTTCAGCCCAGGCATCCAGTACAGCCTGGCCCGGCGAGAACATTTCGTCAATCGTGCCCAGTAAGTGTTCACCAACAATCGCGTATTGTTCGGCTGTAATATTGAAGCTGGCATGTTTCTGCGCAATTTTTTCAACCACAGGCAGCAGTACTTCCAGATTGTCGATATTCGCGGCATAACCATAAACCGCGTTGAACAGAGCTTCGCGTTGGCGGCCGCTGTCCTGATGGGTCAGGTTAAAAATATCTTTCAGCTGAGGATGATGGCGGAACATCCGCTCATAAAAATGAGCAGTGAGTTTCGGACCCGTTTCGGCCAGTAATGGTGCAGTGGATTTCACGATATCAATGGTGTTCTGACTGAGCATAATGACTTCCTTTAAAACATGTATCTGTAATGCATGTTTTAAAGTTGTATCTGAAATATATCTTTCAGTCAATAAAGGAATTACACTGAACACTGCTCCACAAGAGGAAAATCCGTGCAACTGACTAACTTTACTGACTACGGCCTCCGTGCCTTGATCCTGCTTGGCGCCTTGCCAGACGGGGAACTCACTAGCATCAACCATGTCAGTGAAACTTTTGCCGTGTCGAAAAATCATATGGTGAAAATCATCAATAAACTGGGCCAGCTCGGTTATGTGAAAACCGTCCGCGGCAAAAATGGCGGGATCTGTCTGGCGAAACCGGCGGATCAGATTGTGATTGGACAAGTGGTACGGGACCTGGAACCGCTGCAGGTGGTAAACTGCGCGCCGGAGTTTTGTCACATTACCCCGGCCTGCCGTCTGAAAAACTATCTGGTCAAAGCAAAAGAGGCCTTTCTGGCACAGCTCGACAAATGCACGATTGCGGATATGCTGACAGAAAACAATGAACTGCTGATATTGCTGATGAGACCACAGGATTAAACTGCCCCATTTTCAAAACAGATGGGGCATGTTAATGGACACTGCGCTATGAGGCGGATGGTTCGGGTTGCATGTAACGTTCGGCAACTGAAAGCAGAAGTTCCGTATGGTTGAAGAGATCATCGACACAATCTATCGGATAGCGAGTCTCTTTCTTATCCTCGCCAATCACACCCAAATACTTCTGCTTTGCATTAAAGTGTAACCGACAGAGTGGCTTACGATTATTGTCATCAAGAAGCACGCCAAAATAACTTTGTGTATCACGCGAGTGTATACGGGAGACATCCAGTTTTTGGCGAAGAATCGCTTTCACGACATTGAATCCTTCAATTTCTTCTTCTGTCGTGATAATTTTTGAATCTCCTTCTTTTTCAGCTTCATCATCATTTAATAAAGAAACTGATTCAATCTGAGACAATTTTGATTCAGAACCCATCGCAGATTGTAAACGCGCATTAATGCTGTCATTTAAAAACTGCTTCAACGCTTTTTGCGTTAATTCCATAAACTGGGCTTTTACTTTCGGTGTCTGAACCCCGTCATAAACTTTAGAAGTGAAGAATTTAACGAAATCTTCCTCTGGATGGTTAAACTGATCACCCAAAACTTTCTTAATCTGACTTGTATATTTCAGTTCCCCTGCGGCATCCACCACAGAATCAACGTCAAAAGAAGTTTTCGTGAGCTTCTTAACCTCTGGCACTAAATGCTCATCCAGATTTTCAAGATCTAAAGTCAGGAAAGGCTTTTCATCCATCTTGTTGGGTGCATCCAAATCAGTAAAAAACTGATATTTCACACCATTGGTTAAAATGGCAATTCTGGCATTTGTCACTGAAAAATAACGAAAAAGCTGCCCCGCATGTTTCGTCGATAATTCATCACCGAACTTTTTACACTCAATCAATATCTGCACCTCACCATCTTTCATCAGTGCATAATCAACTTTCTCGCCTTTTTTCGTTGCCGTATCTGCCGTAAATTCGGGAATCACTTCTTGCGGATTAAAAACATCGTAGCCTAAAACTGAATGTAAAAAAGGCATGACCAGCGCTGTTTTCGTCGCCTCTTCTGTTGCAAGTGTCCCGGCAAACTGCTCAACCTTTTTCGCTAGCGTCTGCAATCTTTCGATAAAATCCATGACCAACTCCTTTTTTAATGCTTCGTTCGAAACATAGGTGCACTCATCCCAATACACATAGAAAAGAGGTTCGAATAGTGATCCTGTTATCAAAAAATTCCCGTAAATCAATGCCTCTTGCTTATCCGTCAGTCAATTAAAAATAACCATCTTTCTCAGACATTTATCAGAAACAAAAAAAAGCCCCGATACAAGACGTATGGGGCTGGTCACATATTATGGATTGATATGTAAAGGAGATTATTACCTTACTTACCCGGCACTGCAGATTGGTCGACAGCAGCACCGGATATTTCAGGCCTAACGGACTATAACGCAGGGATTTTCACCCCACAGGGCGCTAGAGTTGCGCGCCCTGTTTGACCCAGGCACCGATAAGCTTACGTTCGTCATCAGTCATCTGAGTCAGGTTACCCAGCGGCATGACTTTCGTCTGAACCGCCTGAGCAACAATACGTGGTGCATTGACTTTAATTTCTTCCGGTGTATCCAGAATCACACCTGCAGGCGCGGTTTTAAACGCTGCATGAGTCGGGTGCGCAGAATGGCAGACTGCACAGCGCTCCTGAATCACATTGTTCACCTGGGCAAAAGACACACCACTGTTTTGTGGTTGTGCTGCTGCGGTTTGACCCGCTTCACCCTGCACCGCTGTAGACTCAACGTGCGCCGCAGGAGCAGATGTCTCACCCATTCTGCTGGCGTATGGAGATGTCACAAATGCCAGTGCAACCATGCCCAGTGCCGCCAGCGGCAATGTCCAGGCAAACTTCTGACCACCATGACGGGTGTTGAAGTAATGGCGAACCAGAATACTGAATACCGCCAGACCTGCCAGAATCAACCAGTTATATTCAGAGCCATAGGTGCTCGGGAAATGGTTACTGATCATGATGAACAATACAGGCAGCGTCAGGTAGTTGTTGTGACGCGAGCGCAGCAAACCTTTCGCAGGCAGCACCGGATCAGGTTCGCGGTTTTCTTCAATAGCTTTCACCAGACCGCGCTGAGCCGGCATGATGACGAAGAATACGTTCCCGACCATGATGGTCCCGATGATGGCGCCAACGTGAATATAAGCACCCCGGCCACTGAAGACCTGGCTCAGACCATACGCAGCCCCAACCAGTCCAAAGAACAGAAGGATTGCCAGCAGGACCGGTGTTTTACCCAGCGGTGAATCACACAGCAGGTTATAGATGATCCAGCCTGCAGCCAGTGCGCCCACGCCCAGCGCAACGGAAGCCGTTGAGCCCAGACCGGAACCCGGTGCGACCAGATAGATATCGGCATTGAGGTAATACACGACACACAGCAGCAAAATACCGGTGATCCAGGTGAAATAAGCTTCCCACTTAAACCAGTGCAGATTTTCCGGCATGCTGGGTGGCGCCAGTTTGTATTTTTCCAGGTGGTAAATCCCGCCGCCATGAATGGCCCAGAGATCACCGGATAAGCCGGTTTTCGGGTTCACCCGGTTCAGGTTGTTTTCCAGCCAGATAAAGTAGAATGAGGCACCAATCCATGCGATACCTACAATCATGTGAACCCAGCGAATTACCAGATTCAGCCATTCCGTCATATGTGGATCCATAACGAACTCCTGTTATGTTATGCGTTCTTTGATTGCCTCTGGCTTATCAAAGTACGACGGTTGATGCTTCCTGCTCCAAACTGCTCAGTGATAATTCGATTCGGACATCGTCAGAGAAGTGCACTTCATCGCAGTTATTGCCGGGTCCGGCACGGTCAACCACCAGAAACTGGTCGTTTTCGTGCAGCGCCAGCACCGGGTGGTGCCAGACCCCTTTTCCATAATTCACGCCCTGACGTCCATTACTGTAAAACGCCTTAAGCTGAGCGGGGTCTGGTGTATCCCCTTTCGGGGCCACCACGATCAGGTACGGATGACCCAGTAAAGGAATGAAAGCCTGAGAACCCAGCGGGTGCCGCTCCATCATGGCGATCCGCAGCGGATAGCTCAGAGGCTGGGCTTCAAAGATACTGATGATTGCTGAACCGCCTTCAGTCGCGACATCCACATTCGCCATGGCATGGTACCGTCGGGTCGAACCATTGTTGATCATAAAGTAGTCGCTGACTTCTTTATCAATTACATCTCCGAAAGGGGCAAATGCTTCGCGCGTTAGCGGCTCAATCGTCAGTGTTCTTACTGGTGTACTCATCCTTTTTATTCCTGTCCTGGTTACATGGTCTGCAGACGGAACAAAGCGATCTTATTGATCTCTTCGAGCGCCTTATTGAACTCAGCCTCAATATCATGACCTAATCGCTCCTCAAAGGATTCAAGGATTTGATAACGATTGGCCCCTTTCACTGCCATGATGAAGGGAAATTGAAATCGTGCTTTGTAGCTGTCGTTGTAACGATTGAATTTTTCGAATTCTTCAGGTGAACACTGATCTATCCCTGCGCCTGCCTGTTCCGCGGTTGATGCCGCCGTCAGCTCGCCATTCACCGCAGCACGTCCGGCTAAATCCGGGTGCGTGTTGATCAGTGCCAGTTGTTCTGCATGACTGGCCGATAACAAAGTATCAGCCATCCGGGCATGGAGCGTGGCGATTTCATCATCTGCCTCGCTGATGCCATTGTCATAAACTTTTTCCGCCACCCATGGGCTGTGCTCATAAACATCAGCAAATTGAGCGACAAACTCATCCCTGGTCATTTGGCTCGGTTGGCAAGACGTAAAACGTGCCATCATTAAAACTCCTTCATACTTGGGTGCGGGTGATGCTCGTGCCAGTGCTTGGCAATATCAACGCGGCGGCACAGCCAGACTTTGTCATGCTGGTTCACATATTCCAGAAAACGGCGCAACGCTGCGATCCGTCCCGGACGGCCAATCAACCGGCAATGCAGACCCACAGACATCATCTTGGGTGCAGCCGCGCCCTCTTCATACAGGGTGTCAAAGGTATCTTTTAAATAGTTGAAGAACTGATCACCGGCATTGAAGCCCTGCACGGTCGCAAAGCGCATGTCATTGACATCCAGCGTGTAAGGAATAACCAGCTGAGGTTTCGGGCCTTCTTCATGCCAGTAAGGCAGATCATCATCGTAGGCGTCCGAGTCATACAGGAATCCGCCTTCTTCCGCGACCAGACGACGCGTATTCGGACCGGTACGGCCTGTGTACCAGCCATACGGACGCTCGCCTGTCAGGTTTTGGATGATCTCGATGGCTTTCATCATATGATCACGTTCTTCAGACTCATCCACGTTCTGATAGTCAATCCAGCGGTATCCGTGACTGCAGATTTCATGGCCTGCCTCAACAAAAGCTTTCGCCACATCCGGGTGACGCTCCAGTGCCATCGCGACACCAAAAATGGTCAGCGGGATATCGTATTGCTTAAACAGACGCAGGATACGCCAGACACCTGCACGGCTGCCGTATTCATAAATGGATTCCATGCTGATATGACGTTGACCCAGAAAAGGCTGCGCCGCTGGGATTTCAGATAAAAATGCTTCCGACTCACTATCGCCATGAAGAATGCAACGTTCTCCACCTTCTTCATAGTTGAGAACAAAAGAGACAGCGACGCGAGCGTCATTTGGCCAACGAGGGTGCGGCGGTACTGCACCATAGCCGATCAGATTGCGTGGATACTCATTACTCACACATGACTCCTTTTGATCCTAATTGGTCAACGCTATGACCATCTGATAATCAATTTATAACAGCGATTGTATACAATATCCAGATTTTTTGTAAATAAAATGTACCTAACATTTTTTGTGAACAATCAAAAAAAGTTAAGCAGTTGTGATCCAATCATTGGTTTCTTAAATATCAATATCTTATCGAGTTCCCATAGCCAACAAGGGCTTAGCGCGCCTATCATCCGGGTTAACATTTCAGTTACACAGCCCTTTACTAATCGATAAAGTTGTGTACATAGTTAAATACAATGTAGCGAACTGATATCGGATCACACAGAAAGGCATAGAATATGCTATGCAACAAAGCATCCATATTCGTACAACTAAAGGAGCGCAACGCGCGAGGTTATCCATGGGAAAACTGACTACTCACGTGCTTGATACAGCCTCAGGCTTACCCGGAGCAGAAATCAAAGTGTCTCTGTTCCGTCAGGAAGGCACAGATTTTGTTTTGGTAAAAACCACGCATACCAACTCGGATGGTCGAACCGATCAGCCTTTGCTGGAAGGCGAAGACTTCACCGCCGGCAAATATCAGCTGATTTTCGAGACGGCACACTACTTCAGACAGCAAGGTATTGAACTGGCTTCGGTCCCTTTCCTGGATGATGTCGTGATCCGTTTCGGGATTGCCGATACCAGCAGCCACTATCACGTCCCGTTACTGGTATCCCCTTACAGCTTCTCCACATACCGGGGCAGCTGATCCAAAACCGTGCAAAAGTAGCAACCAATTACTCTCGGGCCTGAGGTCAGATGCAGGTTCGGGAGTGACGCAAGAGAGTTTGAAGATTGTATACAAAAGTGCAGGCTAAGTATTAATCACTTCAGAAACCATGCAGTCTCCGGCAGCGAGCAGGCCGGAAGGATTTCAGCAAGTGACGGCCTGGAGATAGAGGGAAAGCCCTGATTCGTCTGCGAAGTTGGATACACCAATAATAGCCAGCACACAGACGTCCAGGCACAAAAAGGAAGCGTCGTCATGAACAATTCGAAAACAGAAACGCTCAGCCGTTCTGAAGCCGGTTCAGCTTCATTGTTAGAGCGTCTGTTTAAACTCAGCGCTCACGGCACCAGCGTGAGAAATGAGATCGTCGGTGGGATTACAACCTTTGCCACCATGGCTTACATCATTTTCGTTAACCCACAAATCATGTCGGCCTCAGGCATGGATGCTGAAGCTGTCTTCGTCGCCACCTGTATTGGTGCTGCCATCGGTACACTGCTGATGGGCCTGTTCGCCAACTGGCCTGTTGGTCTGGCACCGGGTATGGGTCTGAACGCTTTTTTCTCTTTCACCGTGGTGGGAGAAATGGGCTACAGCTGGCAGGTCGCCCTGGGGGCCGTGTTTATTTCCGGTGTACTCTTCGTCGCGATGAGTTTCTATAAAGTCCGCGAATGGATCATCGACAGTATTCCCGAAAGCCTTCGTTTCGCCATGACGGCCGGTGTCGGTCTGTTTCTGGGCCTGATTGGTCTGAAAACCGCAGGGATAATCGTCGACAATCCGGCCACACTGGTCAGCCTGGGAGACTTTACCCAGCCACAGGCATTACTGGCTGCGATCTGCTTTCTGATTATCGCGGTTCTGAGTGAACGCAATATCTTTGGTGCCGTGCTCATCGGGATGTTCAGTGTCACTCTGGTTGGTTTCATGCTGGGACTGGTTCAGTACAACGGTGTGATTGCTATGCCGCCAAGTCTTGCACCAACCCTGTTTGCAATGGACATCACCGGTGCCCTGAACATTTCAATGATCAGCGTGATCCTGGCCTTCCTGTTTGTCAACATGTTTGATACTGCGGGAACCCTGATGGGTGTGGCTGAACGCGCTCATCTGAGAAACAAGGAAACCGGCAGAATCGAAGGTCTGAGCAAGGCGCTGAAAGCTGACAGTATCGCCAGTGTGGCCGGTGCCTGTGTCGGTTGTCCGCCGGTCACCAGTTACGTCGAGAGTGCCGCAGGTGTTGCTGCTGGCGGCCGAACGGGCCTGTCCGCTATAGTGATCGGACTGCTGTTTGTTGCCGCAATTTTCTTCTCACCTCTGGCGGGTATGATCCCTTCTTATGCCACCGCCGGTGCGCTGATTTACGTGGCCTTTGTCATGATGGGAAGTATGCAGCATGTGAAATGGAATGACTTCACCGATGCAGCACCCGCAGCAATCACCGCACTGATGATGCCGCTGACATTTTCTATCGCAAATGGTATCGCGCTGGGCTTTATCACTTTCACTGTGCTGAAAGTTGCGACCGGCAGAACCAAAGATGTCTCCATCAGCATGTACATCCTGACTGCAATCTTTGTGGCCAAGCTGGTGTATCTCTGATTCTAAAAACATAAATAAACAATGATTTTGGTGCACACCACTTCTGTAACGCTACAGGAGCAGGTCCCTGCACCCTTTAAAAACCAAAAGACGTAAACACGACATTAACCCTACGCAGCCAATTCATCGGATGAATTGTGGAGAAATAACGATGAAACTTCTCTATACGCTCAACCAGAGACCACCACACAGCATTACCCTGCTCCTCGCGATTCAGCACATGCTTGCCTCCATCGGCGGGATTGTTGCTGTTCCCCTGATTGTCGGCAGTTCCATCGGCCTGCCCATTGATGAAATCGTTACCCTGATCAACGCAGCCTTGCTGGCATCCGGCGTTGTGACCATTGTGCAATGTCTCGGGGTCGGCCCGGTCGGCATCCGTCTCCCTGTCGTGATGGGCTCCAGCTTCGGTTTCCTGGGCGTCGCCATCAACATCGGGAATAACGGCGGCGTGGGCGCGATCATGGGTGCCGCACTGGTTGGCTCATTCGTCGTCGTCGCCGCCAGCTTCTTCATGGATAAAATTCGCAAGCTGTTCCCGAATGTGGTCAGTGGCGTCGTCGTGACCCTGATTGGCCTGACCATTCTGCCGGTTGCCATGAACTGGGTCGGTGATGCCCCAACCTCCAGCGAACAGTTCGCCACCATGCCAAAACTGTTTCTGGCCTTCATTTCATTAGCCATCGTTATTGTTGTCTCCATTTATTGCCGTGGCGCCGTCGCTGCTTCTGCCATTGTCATCGGTCTGGCAGGCGGTTATCTGGTTGCACTATCAATGGGCATGGTTGATCTGAACCAGATTGCGCGCGCAGAGTGGATTGGCCGCCCGGCTATCATGGAATACGGCATGAGCTTCAGCCTGTCTGCGATTGTCAGTATGAGTCTGGTTTATATCGTGGTGATTGCAGAAGCGACCGGCGACTTCATGGCACTGGCGAACAACTGTAAAGTCAAACTGTCGGGTACCGACCTGAAACGCGGCCTGCTGGGCGATGGTCTGGGCAGTACACTGGCGTCATTCCTGACGGCCATGCCACTGGCATCTTTCAGCCAGAACGTCGGTATTGTCGGCATCACAGGGGTTGCCAGTCGTTATGTTGTCGCAGCGACAGGCGCTTTACTGATTCTCGGCGGTCTGTTCCCGAAACTGGCTGCTGTGGCGGTGACCATTCCTAAACCTGTCCTGGGCGGTGTTGGCTTCATCATGTTCGGCATGATTGCCTATGCCGGTATCCGTATGCTGATCAAAGCTGCAGATACCAAACGCAATGCCCTGGTGATTTGTGTCGGTCTGGCATCTGGCCTTGCTGTCACCATTGAGCCTCGTCTGATCCAGCATCTTCCGCATGATTTGCAGAGCCTGTTCCACTCCGGTATCACCACAGGCACCATCATTACCGTACTGCTGAACCAAATCCTGCCTGAATCTGCACTGAGCGATAAAATCGAGGAAGAGACAGAAGAAGACGCCCTGGCCGATTCACATATTCAGCATGCAGAGTCCGCTGAAAAGAAGCAGGCCATAGAAACCGTCAAACAATCCTGAACAGAGAGTAAATCCCAATACTTTCATCAACCCCGGACCTGGCTGACACCAGGTCCACCCCATCAGACCTTCTCCTCGGAAACGGCAGAGAAGGCTAAGGAAATCAAAATGGAAACCATTTGGCTGAAAAACCCTTTAGCCATTTACACAGGCTCAGAGACTGAAACGGATGCCCGCGGTGGCGTGGTCATTCGGGGCAGTCAGGTCATTGAGCTGGTTCCCCTCGGTGCACAACCCAGCCAGACTCCGGATCAGGTCATTGATGCCAGCGAGCATGTGATCACACCGGGTCTGGTCAATGCGCACCATCATTTCTACCAGACCCTGACCCGGGCCTATCCGGATGCACTGAACAAAGAGCTGTTCCACTGGCTCAAAACCCTGTATCCGGTCTGGGCAGGATTAGATGAAGAAATGATGCAGGTTGCCACAGAGCTGGCACTGGTTGAGCTCATGATGTCCGGCTGCACCACTGCATCCGATCATCACTATCTGATCCCGCACGGACTCGAACACGCCATTGATATTCAGGTCGAAACAGCACGGAAACTGGGTATCCGCTCGATTTTCACCCGGGGTTCCATGAGCCTGGGCGAAGATGAGGGCGGCCTGCCGCCACGTCATACCATTCAGACCGAAGAGACCATTCTGGACGACAGTCTGCGTCTGATTCGTCAGTACCACCAGCGTGGTGACGGTGCCATGACGCAGATTGCGCTGGCCCCGTGTTCGCCGTTCTCTGTCACCACAGATCTGATGAAGGAAACGGCCCGGCTGGCTGAACAGGAAAATGTCATGGTGCACACCCATCTGTGTGAAACCATTGATGAAGAAAACTTCTGTCTGGAGCGTTTTGGCCTTCGCCCGGTCGATTATCTCGAAGAGACCGGCTGGCTGAATCAACGGACCTGGCTGGCGCACGGTATTCATTTCAATGAAGAAGAAATCCGTCGTCTGGGTCAGGCCAAAGTCGGGATCTGCCATTGCCCGTCGTCAAACATGATGCTGGCCTCCGGGATTTGCCGGAACAAAGAACTGGAAGCAGCCGGTGTGAAAGTCGGTCTGGGTGTCGACGGTTCAGCATCAAACGATGGTTCGAATCTGGTGAACGAAATCCGGATGGGACTTTACATTCAGCGGCTGCGCTACGGTTCAGCCGATGTCACCCATTTTGATGCGTTACGCTGGGCAACCTCGGGCTCGGCTCGTGCAATGGGACGGGAGGATTTCGGAACTCTGGCTGTCGGCAAGCAGGCGGATATTGCGATGTTCCGTCTGGACGAGATCCGTTTCTCGGGTGCCCATGACCCGCTGGCCGCGCTGGTCTTATGTGGTGCACATCAGGCCGACAGAGTCATGGTTGCAGGTCAATGGCGAGTCCATGACGGCATGGTTATCGGCGTCGATTTACCTGCACTGCTGAACCGGCATCAGGCAGCAGCCAAACGACTGGTGGCTCGATTCCAGCAACATCATTAATGAATTAATGAGCAACTGAAACACAACATTCTGTTCAGGATTAAAACCCAAGCGCTTTCGCTCTTACCTCGTTGGGCGGAAGCGCTTTTTTATTGAATCAGCTCAACCTTCCTCAGGCGGATTTGATCTGACAGCCCTGAATCACCAACTGAGTCAGAAACGCTGCAGCGTCTGCAAAATCCTGATCGTCCAGCGCTTCCTTCTCAAGCACATTACAAATCTGCCAGCTGAAATCCGCATAGGTCTGCGTGGAAGCCCAGATGGTGAACATCAGGTGCTGTGGAGAAACCCGGGCCATCACACCCTTTTCAATCCAGCGTTCCAGTTTGGCAATAATCATTCTGGACTGCGCCAGCAGCTCATCACGGATATCCTCAGGCAAAAACGGCGCGCCCGACATCACTTCGTTGGCAAACACTTTCGATGCAAAAGGATGGTCACGGGAAATCCGGAGTTTGGTATGAATGTAAGATGTCAGCGCCTGCGCCGGATCATCCAGGTCCTCGATCGGCTTCGAGGCTTCCAGTAAAGGTTGGGTCACACTTTCCAGGACCGCGCGATATAAGTTTTCTTTGGTCTTGAAGTAGTAATACACATTGGGCTTCGGTACTTCAGCCAGTTTGGCGATATCCGCAACCTTGGTTGCCGCAAAGCCCTGCTCAGCGAACAGGCGTCCGGCAAACTTGATAATAACTTCCTGATTTTTTTCTCGAATACGTGACATAACCTTGTTTCGTCCCTCCGACCGATGCACCGCCTCATACTAGTCGAACTGACCCGCGAATCAAAGTCTGCCTTTGGTATTTACCTGATTTCATCCATGTTTCAGATGCAGAAAAAGACAGAATTTCCCACACCGATTAGTGACAGCGTCACAATGAGAGGTTGTCCTCAAACTGAATATTTACCTTGCATTGTTTTTCAACGAAAGCATCATCTCAACGGAATCAACGGAAACATCATGACCCACTACCAGCCTGCTGCATCAGGGGTGAACCCGTAAGCCGGTGAGCAGCACATCCAGTGTCTCTGATGCCTCTGCCAGAGCACTGGCCGTATCTTTGCTTCTTGCGATCGATAAAGCTGCATCCGTCAGTGCGCCATTGAGCATCCGGGCAAGCATTACCGGTGAGGTTTCCGACACCATTTGTGCTTCCATCAGCTTTTTCAGTAAAGTCGCCAGTGCAGTCACACAGTTCAGCTGGACAGCCTGAATGACTTCGCTGTCGAGCACAGACGTCGCATCACGCAGGATGATCCGCTGAATGTCCGGTTCAGTGGCCATTTTCAGATAAGCCTGACAGCGACCTGTCAGTGCCGACCAGTCATCCGGTGCACTCAATACAACGGCTCTCAGCCGTTCATCCATATCCCGATCAACCTGCTGATAGACAGCCAGAAACAGCCCTTTCTTGCTGCCAAAATGATGATAGAGCGCTCCCCGTGTCAGTCCGGCTTCCCCTGTCAGTTCATCCATCACCGTATCGGCAAATCCCGCACTGCCAAACTGCTTCCGGGCCACCTCAATCAGGCTGAGCCGGGTTTGTTCCATCATTTCATTTCTCGATTGCCGTGCCATGGCTTACCTCAAATATCAAACTGATTGCATTTTATAATTGACATACATCATGTATGTCAATTAGATTCACATACGCCCCGTATGCAGAGATGGCATATTCGTTTCAGCAATCGTAATTTCTTTCGATGGAGATCTTCATGGCGAACCCCTATCAATCATTATTCAGTACGCCCGGCACACTGGCGTTTACATTGCCCGGGCTGATCGCCCGGATGCCGACCTCTATGGCCGGGATTGGCATCATCACGATGCTGTCTCAACTTTCCGGCTCTTACTGGCTGGCGGGCGCGGTTGCTGCCACATTTACGCTCACAATGGCCATTGTCGCGCCTCAGATCTCCCGGGCCGTAGACCGATACGGACAACGTAAAATACTGCCCTATGCGGCAGGACTGAGTGTGATCGCCATGATCCTGCTGCTTGTCTGCATTCGGTATGAGGGACCAATCTGGAGCTATTTCCTGTTTTCGGCACTGGCGGGATTTATGCCCAGCATGCCTGCCATGATTCGTGCACGCTGGACAGCAATTTACAAAGGGGACGAAAGACTTCATACGGCGTACTCATTTGAATCTGTCATGGATGAAGTCTGTTTTATCATCGGCCCGCCTCTCGCCGTCGGACTGTGCGTTTCCGTGGCTCCCGAAGCCGGACCATTCACTGCCGCAGTATTGTTGGGGATCGGAGTGACACTCTTCGTACGACAAACCCAGACAGAGCCGCCCGTTCAGGTCATGACAGATGACCGTCGGGATTCCGCGCTGAAACCGCTCCCCATGAAAATGCTGATGCTGACACTGCTGGCCCTGGGAACCATTGTCGGTACGGTTGACGTCATCAGTGTCGCATTTGCCGAACAACAGGGTGAACCTGTCGCCGCCAGCTACGTCCTGTCAGCCTATGCTGCTGGTTCGTGCCTTTCCGGTCTGCTCTTTGGCACCCTGAAACTCCAGCTCGAATTAAGGAAGCAACTGCTGCTTGCCGCTCTGGCCACTGCACTGACGACCCTTCCGCTGATGCTGGTGACCGGCACCACCACCCTGGCGATGTCTGTCTTTATTGCTGGTGTTTTCTTTGCGCCTACCATGATCATCACCATGGGGCTCGTGGAGAGAATTGTCCCTGAAAATCAGCTGACAGAAGGATTTACCTGGATGATTACCGGACTGGGAATTGGCATTGCTGCCGGCGCTGCCGTGGTTGGCTGGATGATCGATGCATACGGCATTCATGCCGGATTTGCAGTCACCATCAGTGCCGGACTGGCCGTCTTTCTGATTGCCCTGTTGTGTTCCCGCTTCCTTCGCCCTGAAGTCAAATCACAGTCCGTTACGGCATAATTTCCTGAGGCTCTCTGGCAGAGAGCCTCTGTCTGTTCATGCCCGGTCTATGTTCAGTCCATGCTCAGATAATTTCAAAGTACCGGCTCAGTTCCCAGTCGGTGACCTGCTTTCTGAACTCACGTTCTTCCCACTCACGGCTGGCAGCAAAGTGCTCCACAAAGGCATCCCCAAACAGCGTACGTGCGGCATCTGAAGCTTTGAATCGCTGCGCCGCTTCCCAAAGCGTCGCGGGTAATGCCAGTTCAGCAGGTTGAGCTTGGTCGTAAGCATTCCCCGTGACCGCTTCGAGCGGTTCCCATTCATTGATAATGCCGCACAGACCGGAACCAATCGCGGCTGCCAGGGCCAGATAGGGATTCGCATCTGCTGCGCCCAAACGATACTCGATCCGTTGTGTCTTTTCCGATCCCGGAATCACCCGTAAAGCCGTGGTCCTGTTCTCAATTCCCCAGGTGGCATGGGTCGGCGCCCAGAAGCCGGGCACCATTCGGGTATAACTGTTGATGGTTGGCGCAATCATGCAGAGAAATTCCGGCATCAGCCGCTGCTGACCGGCCAGAAACTGGCGCTGAATTTTACTCATTCCATGCCTGGCTTTGGTGTCGTAAAACGCAGAATTCCCGCCTTTATGATGAAGAGAAATATGCATGTGCCCGCTCTGACCGGGATAGTCCATCGACCATTTGGCCATAAAGGTCGCCAGCAAATCCCGCCGCTGAGCCAGTACCTTCATATAGGTTTTGAACAGTGCTGCCTTATCCGCCGCGGCTTCTGCCTGGTCCAAAGCGATGGCCGCCTCAATCACACCGGGGCCGGTTTCGGAATGAATACCTTCGATGGGGAAATCCATGGTCTGTCCCATGCCCAGAATGTCGTGGTACAGCTCGCTGTAAACTGAATTGCGGATCATCGAGTACCCGAACCAGTCCGGTGTGACGGTTTGTAAATTGCGGAAGCCTTTTTCCCGGGCCGAATGGGGCGTTTCACGAAACAGAAAAAACTCATACTCCAGGGCAGCCTGCACGTCATAACCAAGCGCATCGGCTTTGGTCAGCACCTTGCGTAACACCCCTCGCGGGCAGACGGCTTCTGCCTTGTCGGCAAACTCAGCAATAAATAACAGCATGCCGGCTTCATCCACCACATCGCGGCAGGTATGAGGCAAAATGCGGACCGGGGCATCCGGGTATCCCGTATGCCATCCGGTAAAACGGGTGTTGTCGTAAAGCTGATCTTTAACATCCCAGCCCAATACTACGTCGCAGAATGAAAACCCTCTTTCAAGGGACGAGAAAAATTTGGCTTTGGACATGTACTTGCCACGCATGATGCCATCGATATCAAACAGTCCGACTTTCACGTGACTCAAACCGCGCTCTTCGACAATCGCCATGGCATCTGCCACAGTCTTTACTGCTCGTGCTTCCATCATCAACCTCACTCACCGGGCCCATCCTGAGGGCAACAAAGGCTTTGAACCGCCCCAAACTCATCCCCTGCTGTTATTAAGCTTAGATGTCAATTTGCAACGTACTGAGATTGATGTGATTTTCAGCAGCCCTCTAAATCAGAAGTATATCGGGCGCTCAGGAATCCAAGCCGCCCATGCAGAGATACTTAATATCCATATACTCCTCAATCCCCTGACGACCTCCTTCGCGGCCAAAACCTGACTGTTTCACACCGCCAAAAGGGGCCACTTCAGTGGAAATAATCCCTTCGTTGATCCCCACCATGCCATATTCCAATGCCTCGGCCACACGCCAGATCCGGCCGATGTCACGGCTGTAAAAATACGCCGCCAGCCCGAAAATCGTGTCATTGGCCTGAGTGAGCAAGGCTGCTTCATCATCAAAAGCAATCACGGGGGCAATCGGTCCAAATACCTCTTCCTGCGCAATCGCCATCTCCGGACGAACATCGGCCAGCACCGCAGGGGAAACAAACAATCCTTTTCTGTCCTCACCGCCGGTCACCAATCTCGCGCCATGACTGATTGCATCGTGCATCAGACGATTGATTTTGGCTTTGGCGCTGGCGTCAATCACGGGGCCAATTGCAACGTCGTCATCCAGCCCGTTTCCGACGTTCAACTTTTGCACCGCTTTTGCCAGCTTGGTGACAAATTCCTCATAAATACCGCGCTGTGCAAAGAGCCGGTTGGCGCAGACACAGGTTTGTCCGGCATTGCGGTATTTTGATGCAACAGCCCCCTGAACCGCTTTATCGATATCTGCATCATCAAAAACTATGAAAGGCGCGTTGCCACCAAGTTCGAGTGAAAGACGTTTGACCGAATCAGCGCATTGCGCCATCAGTTGGCGTCCCACCTGAGTCGAACCCGTGAATGAAATTTTGCGCACCAACGGGCTGGCACAGAATAAATCCCCTACCGTCCGTGCTGATGAATGCGTCACCAGTTGTAAGACGTCACGAGGGATCCCCGCTTCATAAGCCAGCTCCGCCACTGCGTAGGCACACAGAGGGGTCTGACTGGCAGGTTTGGCAACCACTGTGCATCCGGCTGCCAATGCCGGACCCGCTTTTCGGGTCAGCATAGCGATGGGGAAATTCCAGGGTGTGATCACACAGGCCACGCCGACGGGCTGACGAATCGTGAGAATGCGCCGGTCCGCAAAAGGAGACGGAACGGTTTCTCCATAAGTTCGTTTGGCTTCTTCCGCGAACCATTCGATGAAGGACGCACCATAAGCCACCTCCCCTGCCGCTTCTTTGCGGGGTTTCCCCTGTTCCAGAGTCATCAGTGTCGCCAGATCATCCTGGTTATCCATGATCAGCGTGAACCAGCGATGCAGCAGAACGGCCCGTTCTTTCGCCGTTTTCTGTCGCCATTGCTGTTGTGCGAGGTGACTCTTTGCGATCGCCTGTTGGATCTCAGCTTCACTTTGCGTGGGAATATGGCCCAGTAACTGCCCTGTCGCCGGATTATGAACCGCTAAAGTGCCTTCACCCGGTTCACAAAGCACAGTGATGAGCTGTTTGTTTTTGATCGATTCCATCATTGCCCCCGAAAATCGCCTGTGATTGCTTTTCAGCTTAGACGATAGCGGCAATGTCGCAGCGTACGAGGACAACGGGTCACCCCGTTATCCCAGCCCCACCCCGCGCGCCATCAGCACAGCAAGGAACGGGATAACCAGCAGCAGAAGTATCTCCAGCCGAATCGCGATCAGAATGATGGGAGGCACAGGCACACTTTCGCGGGTGGTCCGGCGGTGTTTCAGAAAAAAGACGGTCGGGAAAACAGACAGCCCAGCCACAATCACAAACAACGTCAGCTTGGCATGAAAGACCGGATTGGCACTGTAGAACGATGCGGGCTTACCTACCAGAAACCACAGTCCCAGACCAGCCAGCAGCACCACCACGGCAGACACGCCATAAAGCGCATCCAATCTGGCGAGCCGATGCATCTCTTCGGCTGTCATCCGGCGTTTGATCAGCAGGTGCTCAGCCACCAGCACGGCAAACAACACAAAAATGCCAAGAAAGTGACAATAGCGGATTACAATTTCGAGCATAGTCTGTCCTTCATTCGCCTGAATTACTGATCGTCCCGGCTATTGAGGAAAGCTGCAATCTGACGATAGGTTGCAGCACATTGTTCAGGCACCATATTTTCCAGATTAAGATAAGCGTGAATCATGTCATCTAAATGAAAGTGTTGCGTCTCAACACCAGCGGATGACAGTTTTTGCACATAAGCAATGCCTTCATCACGCAACGGGCAATACTGCGCCGTAATGACCAGTGTCCGGGGCATGCCCGGGGTTACCCGCATCCATAACGGAGAAGCCGCCTGTCTGTTTTCCTGATGCTGGAAATAATGGTCAAAGTACCAGTGCATTTTCTCCTGCTGCAAAAACAGTCCCTGACCATTTTCAGCCACAGACGGCAGGCTCATGGTGTAATCCAGACTGGGATAAATCAGCACCTGATTCGTGACAACAATATCGCTGTTTTGAAAGTCGGCGCTGAGCGTCGCGGCCATAGCGCCTCCGGCGGAATCCCCGACCAATGACAACATCGGGAAATATTGCTGATGATGTTTATCCAGCAATCGCCACACCTGAGTGAGCACTTTCCGGGCATCAGTCAGTCCGGCAGGGTAAGGATGTTCGGGAGCCAGCCGGTAATCCACGGCAATCACAAGATGCTGCGTCACGGCTGCCAGTTTCCGGCATATCCGGTCATACACGGCGACACTGCCGGCCATATGACCGCCGCCATGCAGAAAAAGAATCACCGGCAACGCAGATTCAGGGGCCGGATGATAAATTCTGACCGGAATATCCCCGGCCTCCCCATCAACACTTGTATTCAGCACTTCAGCAACATCTGGTGCTTGCGTGACAAACGTTGATGTCAGTGTCGCCAACCCTTCTCTGACAGCCTCAGCAGAGGGTACAAAGCCCGATTCCGTCAACTGTGTCAACGCCTGGTGGTAGGTGTTTAGCCACAGCCGCAATGTCTGATTCAAATCCATCTTCACTTCTGCGTCCTGTTCCCTGACTCAAACTCATTCTGAGTCCCTTTCTCAACCTATTTTGAATTTCTTTCTGAAACTCATGTCAGCTGAGTGTGTCCTGATAAACCGGTTCATCCGAATAAAACTCATACCTGGCTCTTCCGTTTGCCTTGGCACGACACAGCGCCTGATCCGCCTGCGAAATCATCACATCGATAATTTGCTCCGGCTCAATAAACTCTGCCATATCGCCCATACCAAATGGACGGGTTTTCAGATGACAAACCCCGATACTGATTGAGATTTTTTCGTCGATCAGCTTTAACTGTGCCATCCCTGACATCAGCCGATCGCACACCACCCGGATCCCTTCCCGGTCCGTTTCGCCAAGCCAGATGATAAATTCATCGCCGCCATACCGAGCCACAGCATCATAACTCCTCAGCCCGCGGCTCAGTACTTCGGCAAATGCGGCCAGTACCTGATCCCCAAGCTGGTGACCATAACTGTCATTCAGGGAACGAAAATTATCGATATCGATCAGTAACATGGCCGATTCCGTTTCGGTCTGATACCGTCTTAACTGACTCATTGAGCGGGAAACCAGATCCATAAACACTGCACGGTTCATGAGCTGCGTCTGAGGATCCACAGAAGCCATTTCTTTCAGCTTGAGATTGAGCTCCCGCAGCTGCTTTTCCTGCTTCAGACGAACCAGCTCGACTTCTATCCAGCTTGCCATCAGCTGCAGCGCATCAATATCTTTGTCCTGAAACTGCCGCGGGTAAGGTCCGGGACTGGAAAAATTCAGTGTTCCCCAGGTCATTTTTCCCATATGAATTGGAATCGCGATGTAGGATTCAAGACCAAACTGACGATATGCCGGGTGGCTGCCCAGAATGTCGCTCTGACCCACATGCTCGATGGCAACCACCCCTTCCGCTTCGCAGGTGACCGCACAGTAAGTCATTCCGAATTCAAAGGTGTCTCCCCGCTTGAGCGGCATATGATCAGGGCAGACACAGTTTTCGATGTAATACGTATCTCCTTCAATTCTTGCCAGGATGCCGATATCCAGGTTAAAACGCTCCAGACCCAGCCTGAGTAACATTTCAATCTGATAATCGAAGCCTTTGTCGTATGCCTGAGTGATTTCATGCAAGCGACGAATGACATTTTCACTTTCAGAATAATCAGTATGCATACATTCCCTTGTCTGTATTCCAGCGCAAATGGCTCATCGGCCCTGAAAAGGAATTGACTTAATTCAGTGCAACTCCCGCTTGTCAATTTTAAAAGATAGCCTATGTAACCCCTTGCACAAAAAGAAATAACCTATGATTTCCCGGAATATCTAAAGCGATCACGCTCCTGAGGCCGGATATAAAAAACAGGCGTCCCGTCTGAGCGCTTCACGTTTTTGACGGCTTTACCTTTGACTCACGGACTGAACTTTGTCTCGAATGTCAGACCAGAACGCAGGATTGACCCTGCCGAATCAGCCTGCTGCCTATACTGAGGACAGCATGGAGCACATTGATTGAAAAGGACAAATCGATTCAACGCTTTTTGATATGGAGTACCCGACCATGTCTCAACTCTTATTTTGCAGGCGCCCGGGCTCGCTATCCGTACTAAGGCCTGCCGTCCTATGGCCTGTTTTGCTGCTCACCATTGCAGCAGACAGCCAGGCGAACAGCGTTCTCCCTGTGTCCAGCAGCAAACTGGCACTTCTGAGTACACAACAGCCCATTTACAATCCGCAGGTCCCCGTTGAGAAAAAGACCGGCCGTATTGACCGGGAAGAACTGCGCTCAGGAATCATGGACAGCCGTCGCACAATGAATGTGGATGCGTATCTTGCCCGTAAGAATCAGAAACAGATTGTGATTCCTGCCAATCGCTACCGGGTGGTCAGCAACATTCGGGTCACCCGCCCGTACGGCAACTGGTACCCGGGCTACGGTCAGTACAGAACCGACCAGGAAGCCACGAAATGGCTCGCCTTCACTGCCATTCATTTTGCGCTGCTGGATCAGCTCAGTGAAACGCAGCAGAGACGGCTCGAACAGGCACAGATTCAGGCCACGACCGTATCTGTTGGCAACTCAGTTCAGTGGCAGGATGGCAACGCTTCCGGCGCCGTGACGGTGACCCGGGAAGGCACCAGCACCAGCGGTCGTTATTGCCGGGAGTTTGTACAGGAAGTCACGGTAAGTCACGGGGCCGGACCTGCCGCTACCGGACAAGCCCGTACCATCTACAACACTCCCGCCCAGGACAGAACGAAGCAGAACAAAACCATGCAAAATGAAACCATGCAAAATAAAACCATGCAGGCCATGGGGACGGCTTGCAGACTTCAAAATGGGAACTGGGAAATTGTCACCACAGGTTAAGAACCTCAAGCAGATGGCTCCGGAGGTTTCCGGAGCCTGAATCATCATGGCAGGTTTACGCCTGTAATATCAGCAGCACAAAATACACCAGACAAGCCAGCACACTCATAGCTGCCCGCATGCCATGCAGTTTTCCCCAATGGTCCAGCAAGACATAGGTTGACGCGGCGTCTTTGTTCAGCGCTGAAGAACGGAGTTGCCTGTTGATGGGCATCATCATCAGAAAGGTAAATGGAATGACCGCAAAAATGAATGCACCACCCAACAGCCACAACAATGAAGCTCCTGCTGCTGCGGCCGTGACGGCCGCCAGCGTTGAACACAATGCAAGACTGACCTGCATCTTCGCCGCACGCCGGTAACTGGACGGAAATTCCGTCGCAGCCAGTGCCGTACCGCATTCCATTCGGGCCGGATGTTCCACAAGGCTGATATAGCAAGCCGCGCCACAAAACAGACTGCCGCTGAACGCTGCTAAGGCGCCCGACAGTTCAGCCAATGTCATTCCCACTTCTGCCGACATCAGTGTTCAGTCCTTCAGCTGAAATGCCAGAACAAAATCGCCAAGCTTGGTGCCAATCGAACCATGGCCACCAGCGACAATCAGCACCATTTGTTCCCCCTGACTATTCAGATAAGTCATCGGTGTCGCCTGTCCGCCGGCAGGAAGACGTGCTTTCCAGAGTTCCTCTCCGTCACTGAGGTCGTATGCCCGCAGGTAGTTATCGACCGCGGCCGCCATAAAGACAACCCCGCCTTTGGTAATCACCGGGCCGCCGATACCCGGTACCCCCATTTTCACAGGCAACGGCAAAGGGGTCAGATCCTGAATCGTTCCGTTCTTATGCTGATAAATCACTTTCCCCTGAGTTAAATCCGCACCGGCGACATAGCCCCAGGGCGGTTGCTGGCAGGGGACACCCAACGGCGACAGGAACGGCTTCAGTTCAACCGCATATTCCGCACCTTCATTCGCATTCACCCCATGTTCCCCGACATTCACTTCTCCCAGGTTCCCGGTACTTTTCGGAATGAGCGTCGAAGTAAATGCCAGATACAATGGCATACCGAACATCACCTGCCGTTCCGGATCCACGGCAATTCCCCCCCAGTTGAATACGCCAAAATTACCGGGAAAAACTATGGTGCCCTGTTCCGACGGCGGTGTATAACGGCCTTCATAGCGCAAGCTTCGGAACTGAATCCGGCAATACAGCTGATCGAGTACAGTCGCCCCCCACATCTCTTTTTCTTCCAGCGGCGGCGGACTGAACGTCAGCGCTGATGCAGGCTGTGTCGGCGAGGCAAAGTCACCCGCAATGGTTCCCTGGGGCGCAGGGACTTCAGTAATTGGATAGATTGGCTCGCCCGTCGCCCGGTTCAGCACATAAACATCCCCTTGCTTTGTTGGGACAACCAACCCCGGGAGCAATCCCTGACTGGTCTGAATATCCACCAGGCTGGGTTGTGCCGGTGTATCCATGTCCCACAAATCATGATGGACGAACTGCTGAACCCACACCGGCTTACCTGTCTCCAGGTTCAGCGCAACCACAGAAGTCGCGTATTTTTCTTCATCCGGAGTCCGGTACATCCCCAATTGATCCGGGGTACGGTTCCCCATCGGAAGGTAAATCAGCCCCAGGCTTTCATCAGCACTGGCAATCGACCAGCTGTTCGGAGAACTGGTGGCATACAGCTTGTCTTTGGCGATCGGTTTGGTGTCGGCCGGATTTGCCGCGTCCCAGTTCCACTTCAGCGCTCCGGATTTAACGTCATAGGCCCGGATCACCCCTGACGGTGAATTGATGTCATAGTTATCATTTACTGCACCTGCGACCACCACAACCCCTTTCGCAACCACCGGCGGAGACGTCGCGTAGTAATAGCCAGATTTCGGAAACGGCATATTGTGAAGGAGGTCAAGCACACCATCTTCCGCAAAACCTTTGCAGCGAGCGCCGGTTGCCGGATCCAGCGCAATTAATTTGGCATCGGATGTCGGCAGAAACAGCTGCGCATCACAATCCATACTGGCCAGCGTCTCTGCCTTTTTCGAGCCTGACGCCGTGATGATAGCCGGCTCTCCCTGTGCCGGCGGCAGATAGGAAACACCCCGGCAAGTCTGATGCTGTCTCTGGCTCTCGGTACCGACTTTAGCGTTATACACCCAGCGTCTTTCGCCGGTATCTGCATCCAGTGCCACCAGCCAGTTATGGGGCGTACAGAAATACAAGGCATTGCCAATCTTCAATGGTGTGGCTTCATAGGTGAACTCGCCGATATCGCCTTTCCCCTTGGTATCTCCGGTCTCATACTGCCAGGCCAGCTCCAGCCGGTTCACATTTTTCGGGGTGATCTGGTCCAGCGGTGAATAACGCTGACCAAAGTTACTGCGGCCATAACTGAACCAGTCCGCTTCAGGGGAAGTCCCGAGTGCCGGGTTTTGTACCAGCGGCGCCGTATTCAGCTTTCCTTCCAGCTGATGCGCATCATTGAAAAGACTGCCCAGGGTGACCAGTGCAACCAGCCACCAGTATCCGGTCAGCCGGCTGATCCGGGAGCGCCCCATCAGCCTGAAAGAAAACAGCAACGGGATCCCCAGAATCAGGAGCAGACCCAACCGGCTGGCAAGGGGCCACCAGTCGTACCCGGACTCCCATAACGCCCAGATGAGCGAGCCCAGCAAAAAGAGGCCATACAGTATCTGGGCATTTGCCCGTTTCGTTCTGATCTTTGCCGCCACAAGCAGCAGAACAACACCTGCGAGGGCAAAATACCAGCTGCCGCCCAGCGAGATTAACCATAATCCGCCTCCCAGCAGCACAAGCCCTATCAGTGAATAAAGGATTGCAACGAGCCCCATGCGCCAATTCCTTCTTCGGGTGATTCAGCAAAAACGGGGCGGATGCACTGAGCGCTCCGCGGCGTCAGCACAACGGCCCCTCTGGCTGCTTTGCTCTCAGATTCTGAGAGGACAACAACCTTTTAAAGCGTAGTCTATCCCCAAAGATGCACTGAAATTCAACCAGATGTGACGACAGAACGATACATCGTCTTACGGCTGTGACAAGGTGCCTGCCAGCGTATTAATCCAGCCCGCCCTGACCGGCTCATGAAAACAGAGCCAGATCCGCTGAAGACACTGATACGGACATCCTGTCGTCCTGATCGTCTGAAACCCGTTCTGCTCGGCAACGTAATCTGGCATGTAAGCCAGAAATGCCTGAGTCTTCATTAATGCCAGCAAGGCCGAAACGGAATCCACTCTGGCGCCGGTCCGCCGGGCAAAGGCTTCTTCGTGCCAGCCATCCGTACTCAGCTGACTGCCGGTTTCCCCATAAATTTTGCGCGTCGGAATCACAAAGGGATACGCAATCACTTCAGTGATAGGGATTGCCTGACCTGCTTTTTCGGCCAGCGGATGTGCTGTTCCCGCAGCAATCACAAACTGACTGTCAGCCAGATGAATCGCCTGGATCCCCGCCACCATCGGCTGTTCATCCGAGGTACTCACCAGCGCCACATCCACCTGATGACGGCGTAAACGCTCACAACCTTCATCCATGAACGCTTCGACCGTCACGTCTCCAAACCGGGAGAGCAAAGGCTGCGTGATCATGCCCAGAAAGCGGGATTGCAACACTTCTGAGCCACTGCACCTCAGGTGCAGCCGCTGAGGTTGTCCCATTTCGGTTTCTATGGTGTCGTTGACAGCCAGCAGTTCCACCGCACGCTGGTGGAGCTGTCTGCCTGCCGACGTTAACCCCCACTGGCTGCCTGTCCGGTGGAACAGCTCCTGTTTGTAATAGCCTTCAATCCGCCGGATGACTTTAGACACTGTGCCCGGCTGCATCGACAGGACATGCGCCGCTTCCCGAAGGCTGGTCTGGCTGGCGACCGCCACAAATATTTTCAGATCGTCGATTTTCATGCTTGCTACCGTTTCCCAGACGGAAACACTTGTTGAAATCATGTTTCTTTATTCTACATGAGCATTCCATACACTGGACGCTGTTTCTTCAACACTTTGGCCGCGACAGGAGTTGCCATGGCATTCAAACGTTTTCAGCCGTTATCCGTTTCCCGGAACCTGACCCTCAAAAACAGACTGGTTTTACCGCCGATGGCTTCCCAGACAGCGAATACGGATGGCAAAGTCACCGAACAGACGCTGGCCCACTATGCACGTTTGTCCCGCTCTGGCGCCGGACTGCTGATGGTCGAATACAGCTTTGTTACTGAAGATGGCCGAAGTGAACCGCATCAGTTGGGTGCGCACGATGACAATTGTCTTCATGGCCTAACACAGCTCGCTTCCCTGCTGAAAGAAACCGGTGCTGTCGCCGGTTTACAACTCACACATTGCGGCGGTAAAACCACACCGGACGTCACCCTGGATATGATGGGTCCTTCCAGCATCACCGTTCCGGCTTACGACAGAGAGCTCACGGCACCGCGCGCCATGGAGAAAGCAGACATTGACCACTGGCAGCGCGCATTCATTGAAGCAGCCATACGCGCAGAAACCGCCGGTTTTGATCTGGTCGAGCTGCACTGCGCCCATGGTTATGGTCTGAATCAATGGTTATCACCGCTGACGAACCAGCGGCATGATGAATATGGCGGCTCACTGCGTAACCGTGCCCGGATGCTGCTCGAGATCGTTGCCAGTATCCGGCTGTTCAGCCCGGATCTGACCTTAATGGTCCGCGTCCCGGGACAGGACGGCTACCCGGATGGTCTGTCCCGGGAGGATATGGCTCAGGTGTGCGAATGGCTGGTTGAAGCCGGTGTCGCCTTGATCAATGTTTCTTCAGGCATCGGAGGCTGGAAACGCCCGAAAGACAAAAGGGGCGAAGGGTATCTCGTTGATGACGCCGCGTACCTGAAACAGCAGTTAACCGTCCCTGTGATTGGTGTCGGCGGCATCGAAACGCCGGAGTATATTGAACAAGCACTGGCAAACCAGTGGCTCGATCTGGCAGCCGTCGGACGCTTTCTTCTGGCTGATCCGGATCATTTCCGGACCACGCTGCTGAGCGAACCAACAGTTCAGACCGCCTAAACGAAAAGCCCTCCTCGGAGGGCTTTCTTCGGTGAGAGAGATGGCATCCGGTTGATTGCTTCCTGATGACTGGCCTTACAGGGTTTTGACCAGCTCAGCCAGTTGCAGCGCACATTGCGACCAGCCTTCATGGAACCCCATTTCTTCGTGTTCTGCCCGGCTTTGTTCACTCCAGTGCTGAACCCTCGCGGTATAACGGGTTCCGCCCTCACAGGGTTCAAAGGTCAGCGTTACCGTCATAAAAGGCTTTTCAGAAACTTCCCAACCTGACACAAAGGCATCGGTAAAGACTAAACGTTTCCCCGGCACCACCTCCAGATAAACGCCTTGTGCCGGAAATTCCTGCCCGTCCGGACTGCGCATGACAATCAAGCTGCGTCCTCCGGGCCTGACATCCAGCGTTGCAGATGCCACCGACCAAGGCGCCGGGACGTACCAGACTTTCACCAGTTCCGGATCTGTCCAGGCCCGGAACACTTTCTCCGGTGTGGCCGGAATCACACAACTCAGTCCAAGTTCCTTTGCTGTACTAGTGGTCGAAATATCATCGAGCGTCATGGCAATATCCTTTTGATTGATTCAGCTGATGAACCATAGTCCAATTTTCGATGACCAGTGCCACAGATATTTCAGACACGCCTGACTTCATGACTGGGCTTACTGGCTTCTGACCAGCCATTCAGAGCGCGAAATCCGGTAAAGACAATGCTCCGCCAATTGATGATCAGCAGGCAACTTCGGGTGCAGAAAGTTCTGCAGGCAATCCGTCATCCCCAGTTTTTTCATAACACGCTGAGAAGGCAGATTCGAAAGCGCCGTAAACGCATAGACATCCGGGGCATTTAAATCATCAAAGGCAAACTGCAGAGCCCGTTCCGCCGCTTCAGGAGCCAGGCCCTGGCCCCAGTATTCAGACGCAAGCCGCCAGCCAATCTCAACAAAAGGCGCATTGGGAATCTCCGAGTCCTGATAATGCAGTCCGACAAACCCAATAAAGGTCCCGGTTTCTTTCAGCTCGACAGCCCAGAACCCCCAGCCTTTTTCTTCAATCAGTGCTCGCGCACGATGGGCGGCCTGCTGACTTTCTTCCTCCGACAAAGTCGACGGGAAATAACGCATCACAGCCGGATCTGCCGACATTGCAGCAAAAGGAACCAGATCTTCATCTTTCCATGGCCGGATAATCAGCCGGGGGGTTTGTAACTCAATCATTGTTGACTCCATTGAATTCCCTGATTGTTATTGTTTCGTCCTGACAAAATTACCATTACGCTTTCAGGAGTTTGGCCATATAGATTTCATCGAATAACGCACCATCTACCCGCATCGAATCCCGCTTCACGCCTTCTTCCTGAAACCCTGCTGACACATACAGTTGCCGTGCCACTGTGTTATGTGCCATCACCGTCAGTTCGAGACGATGAAATGCATGGCTTTCAGCCCAGGTTTCCAGTGCACAGAGTAATTTTCGCCCGAGCCCCTTCCCTTGGTATGTCTGACGCACACCAATCACACAGTACATCGCATGCCGGTTCCGGTTTGCATGACCACCAATCCCCACCACAAACCCAGCTATCTGATTGTCCTCAGCTTCTGCCACAAACATCACCTGCTGGCGGCTTCCGGTAAACGCCTTGATGTGATCCGACTGCTGCGCGACAGTCAGCTGACGCTCACCCGGCTCGAATAACATAAAGGCTGTTTCTTCATCCAGTGTATAAAACAGCGCAACCAATGCCTCGGCATCTGACGTGGAAACCGGTCTGATATTCATACTTTCCCTGACTGCTGATAATTTTCATTTTCGGAACCAAACGGCCACAATATTAAACAGAAGGCATAAAAACAAGTGTAAAATCAGTCACTCGGGATGAAATTGCTTCAGCGCAGGTAATGGTGTGGAAGTCGGCGTGTATCATTTGTGGCTGAAAGATAAGCCAGAAAAAATAGGAATCAGCCCCGCAGCACTCACTGCAGGGCTGCAGGACTAGTCACTTTAAGTTAGTCACTTTGAATCAGTCACACTGAGAGACCATGACTTGCTCGGGCTGGCCCTGAGCATCAAACTGAAGGCTCCAGACATACCGGCCGGCTGCAGGCAACAGCGCAGAGGTATCTTTCCCGTAACTGCCTGTTGTCAGGACTGCTGCCTGCCCCGGCGTCAGTTCCAGTCCCTCTGCGGTATATTGCGGCGACCAGTCTTTGCTGGCGTACTGCATCCGGAAACTGCCCGCCTGTTCGCTGGTGATCACCTGATACAGATTCAGCCCTTTGTAGCTCAGCTGACGCCGGGCCACATGTTTCCAGCCCGAATCCGTGAAATCCCCGACAACGAACAACGTTTCATTCACCGGCCCGGTTTCGGCTGCATCCGGCAGATCACACCGGGCCATGCGGCCGCTTCCTTTCAGCGCTGTTCCTGCTTCCGCTTTTGCCAGAACAGGAGAAACCGGTAATTCTAAGGCCAGGAAACGTGCCTCAAAACCGTTCAGCGGGATCTCATATTTTCCCGCTGACGGTGTAAAACGCTCGCCCGTCATCAGATCCGTTAATTCGCCTGCCGACCCCAGTTCACCCGTTGTCAGTGGCCAGTGCGCTGTCTCTTCGGTCGTGCTGACCATATAAATCAGGGTATCGGTTCCCTTTTCTTTCCGGTCAACATAGACCTGCTCATTCGCCAGCACACTGATCCTGTCACCTTCATACAGCGCCGGATGTGATGCCCGGAGTGCCATCAGGCGGGTCACATAAGCTTTCAGGTCAGATTGTCTGGCATTCAGGACAGCCGTCACTCCCTCTATTTTCGCGCTGGAGCGGGCAACATGGTCATCACACAAACCCATCACCGCACAGGTACTGTCCGGTGCTTTGTCGGCGAAATCCGGCACTTCATCTCCGATTTCATCCCCGTAATACAGCATGATCGGGCCGCTGTACGCAGCAAGGAAAGACATCACGGCTTTATGACGCTGCCAGTAGGCCTCATCTTCCGGCTCTGCAATTTTGCCGCGCTGTAACAAATCACCAAACCGTACCAGATCGTGATTGCCAAGCATCAGATTTGGTTGTGCATGGCTGGGATACAGACTGTGCAATGCCATGCCCTGCGCCAGCCAGTTGCCCCCTTTGCCACCCTGACTGTTTTCATTCACAGCAAAGGTTTCCACCAGCCGGTATCGCACCGGAAAATCGAATGCAGAACACAACGCAGGCATGCCTTCAGGGCCATAACCGGTCTGATTGATGTAGTTCTCGTTATTCCAGATTTCCGCGACAAGATAGCCCAGCGGATGGACGGCTTCTCCTTCCGCATTGCGATAAGTCACCGACCGCGAAGTCTCATCAACGGTTTGTCTGATTTGCTGCCAGGCTTCAGGCGGGACCTGATAAGCCTGATCCAATCGCCAGCCGTCAATTTTCAAGGTTTTGATCCAGTACTCAGCCACCTCCTGATAAAACGGCAGACTTTCCGGATAACGCACCGGGTTACTGCCGCCCACAGGTTTCTTTCCTGTCGGAGAAGGCATGACATTGTCTTTGTGATGACCAAAAACACCGTCAAAGAACACATACATTCCCCGGGCATGCGCCTGATCGACCAGTTCCTTTGCCTGAGCCATCGAACCAAAACGCGGATCAATGGCGAAGTAATCTGTCGCATAATAGCCAGTTGCATCCAGCCGGTCGGCCCAATGGTCCTGTCCTTCGAGTGGCTTGGAATCAAACACAGGCGTCAGCCAAATGGCGTTCATGCCCAGCGACTGAATATAATCCAGAGAATCAAGAATACCTTTCAGATCCCCCTGATGATGACTGGTACCGTACCCTGTCCCGTGACCAACTGCACTGTCACCATCGACAAAACTCTCGACCATAACCTGATAAATCCGCAATTGACTGGCTTCTGATGCCGTCCCGGATTGACAGGCATAAGGAATGCCCGGCAAAGCGCCCGCCCCATCAACCGGTCCGGAACCGCCACAACCGAGCAGCAATCCGGGTAACGCCACTGCCAGTGCACCCAGAATTAAATTTCTGCTTTTCACTTTTCTCTCCCTGTGAGGTGACTCTTATTCAACGTCATTATTGAGAAAACGGATGCGGAATAAATCAGCCCTGAATGATTTTTCAACGGCGTAGACGGGGGGATGGAGAAAAAATAGAGCACACCGGATGTTGACAGAGATCAATTAATTACCGGAATATCAATGAGAATATTTTTACCTAAATTTAACTTGGCAAAACATTTACATCAAGAATTATAAAGATAACAATCAATAATAAAATAAATCAAAACAACAGCCTCTATTTGTCTGAATCCTATGAACACAACATGTAAAGAAAATGATGAAAGTCCGCCGAAAACATCTGTAAAGTACTCGCTGATCGCTTCATTGCTCGCATGCTTCATTTTGGCTGTCAGTTTTAGCGGCATTTATTTGCATGCAAGAAACAGTCTGCAAAGCATCGTTGCGGAAAAAGAAGCCATTATCATGTCTCTGCTTCAGAACATCATTGATGAAGCCGTGAACACAACCTATCAGGCTTCGCTTTTACTCAAAGCACCTTGCAACAGCCAGACAACAGATCAGTTAAAACGCATAGCCACGCTCGCACCGAACATTCGCTCAGTGAATCTGATCCGGGATAATTACATTTACTGTTCATCTCTGTTCGACCGGGAATTGCAAAAAAGCGAAAAAACTTATTTTCAAGTTGAAGACAGAGTATTCCTCAAAACACACAATTATTTCAGTCCCAATGAAAAAATTCTCTTCATCAGCCATCAGCAAGACGAACGTTTTGCGATAGCCAGTATTGATATTCAAAATATTAAAAAGCTGCTCAACACCATCGGCAACCATATTCCTCTGACGATCACGCTGAATAATCATCAGAACGTCACCTACAGCACCGTTTTTTCCCCTGAGACCAGCGGCACACAGATAACGCTGAACTCCGACAACGGGCGACTCAGTATTAGTTCCGTCCTCACTGAAAACATGTATCTGAGCCATTTGGCAGATACATTTTCGCTGCCGTTAATACTCAGTCTGATTGTCGCAGCCTCCGCCGGAAGCTTCTTTTATCAGCACCTGAACCGCCCACTTTCTCTTCGGGAAGAATTACATCGGGCGGTCTCCAGTGATGATTTCAAGCCACTGCTGCAACCGATTGTTAACCCGCAGGGCGAAATCTGTGGTGCGGAAGTCCTGCTGCGCTGGTATCACCCGAATCAGGGTTTCATCATGCCAGACCAGTTTATTCCGCTGGCTGAAACGACCGGGTTGATTCATGAAATGACGTCACAGGCACTCAGCAAAATCCAGAATCACCTTGCTCAGAATCAACAGCTTCTGCCGGACGGGTTTCATCTGGCCATTAATATCAGCCCGGGACAATGCAAAGGCCTGGCGTTTTATGAGGACTGCCGGCACTTTCTATCCGCTTTCCCGAATGGCAAAGTCAGACTCATTATCGAACTGACCGAGCGCCAATGGGTTCAGGACATCCAGCAGGCCGCCCTGCTGTTCGAAAAATTGCATGCACTGGGCGCACAAATAGCGCTGGATGACTTTGGTACCGGCCACTCTTCACTCAGCTATATCAATCAGTTCGATATCGATATCATCAAGATTGATAAAAGCTTTATACGCCAGATTGGCTCGGTCGACGTGCCAAGCCATATCGTGGACAACGTGCTTGATCTGGCAGAACGGCTGAACATTGAAGTTGTGGCCGAAGGCGTTGAAAACCGGATTCAGGAAACGTATCTGAAAAAACGTCACATTCAGTATTTTCAGGGATATCTGTACGACAAACCCCTGGCACCGGAAATTTTCATCGAGAGATTACAGCGACAGTCCAAGCAGCAGCACTGCCTGGCTGAAGAATAAACAGACAGGGGAAAATCCCCTGTCTGCCGGAGAGTCACATCAAACTTTAAAGTAAGCCAGATGCTGGTTCAGAACTTCTGAGGCTTCTGCCATGGCCTGACTTTCTTGCGCCAGATTCATAGACGCTTCTTTCATGGCATTGGCAGACAGATGAATACTGCTGACGTTTTCATTCATCTCATTTGCGACAATGCCCTGCTGTTCTGCTGCCGCCGCAATCAATACAACCCGGTCTGTCGTTTCGTTCAGATCGGCAACCATGGTGTCAAAAGTCGCCCGGGTTTCCAGCGCAACATCCACACAGGAAGCCGCCTGATGATGACTGGACTGCATGGTCTGGCTGGACTGCTCAGCAATCTGCGTCAGGCGGTCAATACTGGCTTTCACTTCTGAGGTAGACTGCTGGGTACGGCTGGCAAGATTTCGGACTTCATCTGCTACCACCGCAAAGCCTCGACCCATTTCACCCGCTCTTGCCGCTTCAATGGCCGCGTTCAGTGCGAGCAGATTGGTCTGTTCAGACACGTCCTGAATCACGTTCACAACCGCATGAATTTCTTTCACGCCATTCAGCAATTGATTCACCAGGCTGTCCGCTTCCGTAATGTTTTCAGCCACCGACTGAATGTTGTCACTGGTCGCTTTCATCTGAATGCTGCTGTCATGTGCCTGCGACGACACGCCTTTTGTCGCTTCCGAAGTACTTTCTGCGTTTTGTGCGACATCATTGATTGTCGCAGACATTTCATTCATTGCCGCAGACAACTGCTCCAGCTGAAGATGCTGGGATTCAACACTGGATGCCGTTTCCTCGCTGGCCCCGGCAATCCGGCTGGCCATATCACGGGAATGGGCCGCCGATTCACTGGCCACTTTGATCGCCGACTGCAATTTATCCAGCATGCGGTCGACTTCATTGCCCATCACACCCAGCTCATCTTTACGGTTTTTCCTGAGCCTGACTTTCAGATTGCCATCCGCAATATCGTGCACTTTCTCCACCAGCGCATTCAGCGGGGCCACAATATCACGAGCCAGCACATATCCCACTAAACCCAGCATGAGAATCGCAATGACAGCAAAACCAGCCTCTTTCGCCAGACTGAGATAGAACGCATCCTGAATATCTGAAACCAGAATTCCGGAGCCCAGAATCCACTCCCACTCAGAGAAATACATGACATAAGAGATTTTATCGTGCAGGCGACCGTCCGGAGACCGCCAGGTATAATCCAGGAAGCCCTGTCCGTCCGAGGCCGCAATCTGAGCCATTTCCTGCCAGTGGAATTTTCCTGAACCGTCACGAATGGTCGACGCATCAGCGCCGTTCAGCTCAGGTTTCAAAGGATGCAGGATCACTCTCTGACGAGGATTGGTGATCCAGAAGTAGTTGTCACCATCATAACGCAGCTGCTCAATGGCTTGCTTCGCCATCGTCTGTGCCTGTTCTTTCCCCAGCACACTCTCTTGTCCCGCAAAATACTGAACAATACTCTGCGCCGTTTCGACCTGAGCCCGCAATTTATCCTGCCGCTCCTGAAACGACGCTGAGCGTTGTAATGTCAGATTGTAGATACAGACAGAGACGATAATGCCTGCTGCAATCGCCACAAGCAGCTGTAGCTTTATTTTTATTGAGATGTTCCCTAATTTCACGCTGTCACCTTGCCGTAATAAGCAACAAAGTGACTATTGTGACTCAGAAAATCGCCAGATTTGTTATCTGAAATCAAAGAAAAAAGAAAAGCATACCCTTAAGCAATCTCGCAAAATAAGTATATGCGAATACGGTCATACAATGTTGTAACTATGTAACTAATCTTCATCCTCAACGAGTGCTGCCCGCTGCACAATCTCAGTGGGGAAACCATCAATGCTCGACTGGTTTTTTTTACGCCAGTACCTTTTGATACCATCCGGACCATGCTTATCAGCCCAATCGTCAAGCTGGTGGCGATCACTGACAAAATCATAATAAGGGACAGACATGCCACACGATGTCTGGACACGCTCAATATCCTGAATAAAGATCTGCCGGGCACCAACATACTCCGGAAACAGAGCAATATATTCCGGCCACTCTGCGTCTCCCGGGTGCAACATTCTGGCCTCACCATAGGTCCGCAAAATCAGCGGCGCACCTTCGAAGGCACAAAACATAATCGTCATTCGTCTGATCTTTAAGATATGCGCCGCAGATTCATTTCCGCTCCCGGTTAAATTCAACCAGGCAATTTGATTGGGGCCAAGCACACGAAGGCTGTCACACCCCTTCGGTGAAATATTAACACTCCCGGTCTCAGCCGCCGTGCCAACAAAGTAAATCTTCTGCTGCTCAATAAAATCGATGTGCTTATCAGTCAGCGCTTCAAAAAATTTACCCATTCCATTTTCCTTTTGTTTTCAATCACTACTGCACAGGCTTCAGCCATGAAAAAGAGCGCCGTAAAAAATCAGTCGCTTCACTGGTAATCATTTCACCATGTGACAACACAATCACTTCAGGTTCCCAACGCAGCATCTGCTCAAGATGTTGCCTGGCTTCAGCTTTACTGAACGCGAAACTCAAACGCCAATCCAGGGGTGTTTTGCCATGAGGTGCCATCACACCGGCTCCTTTTGCAATCAGTCGTTGCCAGGGCTTGAATGCATCTGAGGGGAAGTTTTCGATCAAGTCCGTCAGAATCAAGGTGCGGCTGGCCTGGTGAAAAAACACACATTCCTGCATCGCTTTCGAACCGGTAAACAACAAGTGCTGAATCTCAGGCTGCCAGGGATACATCTGCTCTGTTTTCAGCGAAGCATGAAACACCAGATCCTGACGTTTCTTTATCACCTCATCAGTGCCGTAAGTCAGTGCACCGGGAAAAGCCTGCTGCCATTGTTCAATGAACAAGTGATGCAGGTGATTCGGGGCAATCAGATATGCCACCTCACCCAATTCACTGACTCGCTGAATCAATTGTGGCGTCAGCTCAATCGGACTGTGTATCCAGAGCTTACCGTCCGGCAGCACAACCACAGTCATTCGTGTCGTATAAGGCAACGTGAAAAAAGGAACAGCCTTACCATCAGCAATCCAGACTGACTCGTTGAGCGCGTACATGGTTTCACCTGAGCGACATTTATATGAACCCAGAATCATAGCACTATCAGGATAAATATCGCCAGAAAATCTGAAAAGAGATTATAAAAACAGATAGTTAGCCTGGAGGCGACTGACTCATCGCCTCCATGGGGAGCAATAATTAAACCGGTTCGAATCGCGTGGCTTCAAAACTGTTCAGGATGCGGTGGACCAGATAGGTCACCAGTAAGGTTGCGATGATCGCGAAAAAGATACTGCTGACACGATAAAGGGCGCTGAATATTAAATCATTCCCGGGCGTCAGATACTGACCAAACAAAATACCCAGTGTTGTCAGTCCGCCGAAGCCTGCACCTGAGCCGCTGGACTCTTTGACGTGCATATAGCTGAAAATCATCGCCCCAATCCATAGCAGCGGAATAATCAGCACCAGCATATCTGCCCAGTCATAAAGAAACAGCTGACCGGCGACCCCAAAGCTGACCCCGAGCAAGGTGCCCATCGCCCGCTTTCTTGCATACCCCAGAGCCCCGTTCCAGTGCATCGGAAAAAGTAATAACAAAGTCGTTGCCTGGGCAGACATGGAATCATTGAGATCGAAAACCTGAAACACCAGAAACGATAATGTTGCGATACTGGCCCCCATCAGGGCTTCATGCCGCATCCGGTGAGACCCTTTGGGTTCTGACGGACGTGGCGGCGGCTGACGAGGTTCAGCATCCGGAATCAGAAAGGTCACCAGATAAGCAATAATGACCGACAGGACGCTGGCCAGCAGGTTGCCGAAGATCAGTTCATTCAAATCTACGCCCGGATAACTGGCGAAATGCAGCATGATACTGAGGCTCAGAACACTGTTTGCTCCGAAAAGAAACAGCGGACCTTTCGACATACACGCAAATTTATAAAGAAAAAGCACAAAGGCGATCAGGGTCATCATGCCGGGATGGCCGCCGAAAAGGCCGCCCAGAATACCCACTTCCAGCCCGCAGACGATTGCTGCTGCGAACAACTGACGGGCAGCATGCGCACTCATCACCGGCACCATCCCCAGAAGCAGCATGGGTACGACGGTAAAAAACACGCCGTAATTCCAGCCAAATAACTTACTGATGGTGAAGCCAACCGTGGCGCCAGTTGCGATTCTCAGACATTGCCGGAAATCATTTTCCGACATGGGGTGATCCCATAACTTCATGGCGCCTCCGGTTAGTAAATGTAATGCAGCGTACTCAGAAACTTAATCTGCGCCCGGGCAAACCAGGCAAATATGCCGTTTTCAGGCACCAGCTGGACTGTCGCTCTTGCACCTGCAGGTAATTGCGCCGGGAAATCACCGTCTACACTGAGGTGAAGGCGCATGCGTTGTGCATCCCGTACCCACCGGTTGGACTGTGTTGGCGCGGCAAGACGGCCATTGGCATCAAACTGCCCCGAACTGACCCCTGCATCCAGGCTGCTGATACGGGCATCAAAAACCTGGCCGGGCTGGCTGTCAAACGCAATCAATGCCTGACTGTTGTGCGAGAAATGGCGGAGACTTTTCTCACGGAAATCCGCGATGATATCCACGTCATCAGAAACCAGCGCGACCAGCGGATTTCCGGATACCGCATAAGCACCTTTTTCCAGTTGCAGGTTGGTGATCACACCATCGTGTCTCGCCACAACCCGGGTGTAAGACAAGTTCAGTTCAGCCTGTTCAAGCTGGTTCTTCGCGACGCGTATGTTCAGGTTACCTGCCCCCGTATCGCCACGGCTGACTTTCAGCTCTTGCAAACGCGCTTCGGATGCAACCAAATTCGCTTTTGCTGCTAACGATGCACTTTGCGCATCATCGCGTAACTGACGTGACGTACCGTTGCGGAGAAAAAGGGTATTGAGGCGGTTTGCTTCGCGCTCTTTCTGCTGCAGCACAGCTTCGTTGGCTTTCACATTCGCCTGGGCAGCCTGAATCGAGGCATCCAGCTGAGCATTATTCTGAGTTACCTTCTCCAGTTTCAGCCGTGCCTGCTCAACAGCCAGTTTGTATGGGGCCGGATCAATATCAAAGAGGATGTCCCCTTTGTGTACAGCCTGATTATTGGTGACGTAAATATCGGTAATCTGACCGCTGACACGCGGAGCAACTTTCGTGACAACACGTGTTGCCATCGCCTGAGGGGTCAGCGGCATGGCCAGATCGGCCATCAGGAAATAGCCGAAGACAAATACAAACGCAAAGCAGGCATATTTTATCCAGCGCGCAAATTTCTGATCAGGGGTCATAGGCTTTTACTTCTCCGGTGATGATTGGTCAGTATCCTGACTAAGAAAATCGAGCGCGTTATGGGCAATCTGCTCCAGAATCAAGCTCAGCATCTGAGACTCCTGATCATTGATATGGTTGAGCAACCTGCTCCGAACCTGAAGAATCCGGGTTTCCATCTGACTGATCAAAAGACGCCCTTCATCGGTCAGACTGACAATGCGGGCCCGTTTATCCGTCTCGCAGCAACGGCGGGTCACCAGTGATTGATCTTCAAGATGTTTCAGGGTGCGCATCAGTGAAGCCAGCTCAATTTCCAGTGCCTCTGCCAGCGTCTTCTGGCTCACATTGTCTCCGAGCCGCTGCAGCTTCCATAAAGCTGTCCAGCGAGGATACGTCAGTCCCAGAGGGGCCAGCTCACGATCCGCCACTGTTTTCCATAACCGGGATACCCGGCCTAACTGCTCTGCCACGGGCAAATCCCGAAGAATATTGACATCCTGAACCATCATTCACCGCCTTAATTACTTAGCATGCTAAGCAATATAATATAGTTAGCAGGCTAAGTAAATTATTTGTGCGTTCAATCACACATTTCTTGTACAAGCATTCTGAGGCAACCGCCGTCTTCATGGTGGCGCAAAGGACATTGCTGCGATGAGAAATTCAGAAGCAAATCCGGTTTTCTCAAAGCATCACATCTTTGAAATCAATGCATTGGCGATAAACTGAACTCTTGCTATTCTGCATGTTTCATGTGGCAAGCAGTGGATGAAAGTGTGATTAAGAACAATGAACTGGCCATCGGCATTGATTTAGGCACAACAAACAGTGCCATTGCTGTCTGGCGTCACGGAAAGCCTGAGCTCATTCCCAATGCACTGGGAAGTTATCTGACCCCATCTGTAGTCAGTATTGATGAAAAAGGGCAAGTCCTCATTGGTGATGCGGCACGCTCCCGCCTGATCACACGTCCGCAGGAAACTGCCTCAGCCTTTAAACGCTTCCTGGGCACAGAGAAAACCTATCAGCTCGGCAAAGCACGTTACACTCCGACTGAACTGTGTTCATTAATTCTGCGATCCCTGAAAGATGATGCTGAAACCTTCCTCGGTGAAAGTGTCAGAGAAGTGGTGATTTCTGTTCCGGCTTACTTCAGTGACCAGCAACGGAAGCAGGTACATCAGGCCGCTGAGCTGGCCGGATTGATCGCCGTCAGACTCATCAATGAACCCACAGCCGCCTGTCTTGCATACAGCCTGCACGAAACCCATGAGCGTCGTTTTCTGGTGTTCGATCTTGGTGGCGGGACCTTTGATGTGACGGTTGTGGAACATCAGGATGGTTTTGTCGATGTGCGTGCCTCCGCTGGTGATAACCAGCTCGGCGGAGAAGATTTTACCCGTCAGCTCGCTGAATATGTAATCGATCAGCTGAAAGCAAACACGAGCGATCTCAGTCTGTACGACATGGCTAAAATCGTCAGTGCGTGTGAAACAGCGAAAAAGCAAAACGATCCGGACTTCATCATTCGTCTTGCGGAGCCATTTAACCGGGACATTTCCCTCACTCCCTTTCAGCTGGAAGAGATTTGGAAAAGCACCCTGTTGAGATTATCTCAGCCATTGCGTCGCGCAATGAGTGATGCCCGTATCAGTACAGAAGACATTGATGAGCTGATTTTCGTTGGCGGAGCAACCCGGCTTCGTCAGGTGCAACAACTGGCGACACGCCTGATTGGGCGCTTCGGGCAGAATACACTCGATCCCGATCTGGTTGTCGCCATGGGTGCGGCTACCCAGGCAGCCTGTCGTTTGCGTGACGCAGCAGTTGAAGAAATCGTCCTGACTGATGTCTGCCCTTTCAGTCTGGGGATTGCTGCCAACCGGGATGGCCAGACAGATGTGTTCAGCCCTATCATTGAACGGAATACAGTCATCCCGACATCCCGGGTAGAACGCTTCAGTACAGCCTACGATCAGCAAACCAAAGTTCGCATTGCCCTGTATCAGGGCGAACGTTTCTGGGCGCGTGAAAACATCTTCATCAGTGATTTTGAGATTGAAGTACCGGCCAACCGGGCCGGAGCCGAATCTATTGATGTGCGCTTCAGTTACGACATCAATGGCTTGCTGGAAGTCGACGTCACCATTTTGTCTACCCACACCACGATCCAGAAAGTGATTGATCGGACACCTGTCGGCATGAGCGATGCCGACAAACGCGCCAGCCATGAGCGGCTTGCCAAACTCAAATCACATCCGCGGGATAAACTGCCGAATATTGCCCTGACAGAAAGGCTCAACAGGCTGTATGAAGAAAAACTGGCCCATGAAAGACAAATGGTCGAACAGCTTATTCTGCACTTCACACAGGCTCTGGAAAGCCAGCATGAGTCAACCATCAACGATGTGAGAAAAAACATCGAGCAACAATTGAAGATGTGGGGATTTCACTAACACACTGAAAACGTGCCAACAAAAAAGGGGAATATGATGGCATATTCCCCCTTTTTTCAGCATTGCGTTGTAAAGTTTTGAAGTGTCGTTTCTGGCTTAGGATACGCGATGTACCACGAGCGAATATCCTTGATGATTTGATATCCGCATTTCTCCTCAATGACTGTACCCCGAATGGCTTCTACCCCAGCATCATTTTCTATCAGGAAGGTCTGCTGCTTCGATTTCGCTGAAGTATACTTTCCACTGAGCTCATTTTTAATGATGTATATTGTCCCCTTTAGCATAGAAGATAATAATTGTGCTAACTGTTTACGATCGCCATTTAAAATAGCATTTCGTTGCGATTCATCTAAATGAGGTCCATAGACCTGAATCAGATTCTTGTACGTGACATCAGTATTATCTTCATTTGGCAACCATACAATCGACTTCAAAGACAGCTTATTCATGTCAGTATTACTGAAAAATATAGGCTTGACTCTGAACGTCTGAGTCATTTCCGGTGCGACTTGAAATAAAGACGTCCCATACTCCCCAACCAGTTCTGCTAAAGGAATATCTTTGGTTACATCAATGAGCGGTAAGATTTTCTGGTTGGCTTTTTCCTGTTCCTGAGCCAGTTTTTCAGTTCTTTGGGACTGAATGATAGCGGAATGAGTACCGACTTGTGCCAGCAACCCGACAACTCCAGCACCTCCCTGGTACATCATCGGCGTCGAATCCACTGAATCATCAGGCAGGTATACGCCCCGCATATCAACGAATGTGGCATCCACAAAACTGAACTGAAATTCAGACTCTGAAATGGTGCTATTCGACAGCTGATTGGTATATCTCGCATAGTCATCCCGGTAAGGGGTACTGCCGCACCCCACCAGTGAAACCGCGGTTAACGTCAAGAAGAATTGATATAATCTCATTTGTTAACCTTGCTTGCTTAAATCGCTTGTTGGATATTATGTTTCACATTTTCAACAGCCTGATAATAGGACATTGTTACACTTGGAAAACTCATCGGTTCATCCCAATTACCCTTCGGCTGTACTTTTTCATTAATCTCTAAATACTGAACATAAGCATTTGTGTTCAGATCAACGGCATATAATAAACCGCGTACATAGCCTTGAGGGTCAGTATTCGGGAAATAATTGCTAAAGCTACGATATGCGCCATGCTGAGAAATCTGCAATACAACCAGTACATCCAGGTTCATCGTTTGTTTAAGATTCGTAAAGTCTTTCTGTGCATAACCCAGCCCCTTATCTGAATCTTTCAGATCCTCAATATTCATACCCAAATCAACCAGTTTTACCTGATTGGAATTTGATGCATACTCAGATAGGACCAGATCTTTGATTTTATCCAGTTCTTCATTCGTTAATGTGCTTTCCAGATGCGTATCGAGATCACTTGTTAATGCCGAAGCAACACCGTAGCAAAGCAAACAACTTGCTCCAAAAATATGTGTTGTCGGCTTGTCCGCTGGCTGAATATAAACAACACCAATTTTCATATCTTTTGAAAGCAGATTTTTATCCAATTGGACAGCTGGCTGAGGCGTAACCGCACACGCAGACAGAAAAAGAGCAAAACAAAAAATGACAATCCCTTTCAAATATTTCACTGTTGTTTTCATTATTTCCCCACTATTTGATCAATAATGTACATCACTTATGCACATCTTTTATCTTCACCACATGAACCATTTGTCAGGTTGAAAAATTGAACTCACCACTGATAAAAAACACCTTACCCAGCAGTGGAACATTAGAAACACCCGTCAAAATCCTGACAGAATTTACTTGATTAGCTCAGCCTAATCAATTGAATTATCTGGAAATTATTTATCAAGACAGTTTCTGATGAAAATCTATGCAATCTTTTCAAACGCATGTTCTATGCAACATTTATTTTACAATTTGCCGCCGCCAAATAAAAAAGAGGCCATTTGGCCTCTTTCCTGTGGTTTATCTTTTTTTCTCTTTTAACCCAAGCACCTTACGTAAGTTTACTATCCGGGATTTCACAACTCTTTTTTCCCACCCCCCATTTGCCAGCAGATCGGTTAATCCATAGGTGGTTGAAAAAAGCGTCACTATCGTCACAATCGCGCAAAACAAAGATTGAGAGCTCTGAGCAACCCACAGCACGGCCCCGGAATAAAGGACAAACTTATATTTATTCCGCTTTTCAATCATTGCAGATGATATCTGCCATAACAGATAAACAAAAAGCGGGGTAAAAAAGAGTTTCGCAAAGGAGCGGCCTGAATGGCTGAGGTGAAAAATGTCTTGCTTCCCTAGCTCACCAAATGTGGAAGGAAATGAGAACAGCCAGGCGGTACAAAAGACGACCAGCAAACACAGCAAGTTTATTTTGCTGAATGCCACAGCTTTTTTACCTTTCACCTGAATATCCTGTTCAAGCCGACGCTGATACATCGCTTCTAAATGCGCAATAGCGACATCCGTAGTCTCGCGTTGCAGATCCGTTTGTAACTCACGCCGATGCGAGAACATCTTCAACGATGAAAGATCGTACCCTTTTTCGCCCAGCCCCAGATGAAGCTGAGTCAGCAAATGATACATCGGATAATGAAAATTCTTTGCCTCATCAACCGGAGAGTAATCCGCCATCTCTGCCGGAGGGATAAACCACGCTTTATCTTTCGTCAACAGAGCATGCATAAAGCCTGGTTCAGTAACCAGATAGCTTTCTTGTTCCAGCCCTTTCTCAGCTCTCAGCCGCAGCAACGACTGCTGCTGCCAGGCAACCACATCCTCAAAATGCGGGTGTCGGTCCAGCGCCGCAGCGGTAAGATTCCAGTAAACAATCGCCTCATCGAAATGCTCACGCTCCAGTAGACGAGACAGGGCGCAACAGGCTGCGACCTCTCCGGCTTTGGCCAGTTCAGTTAATTGTGGCTGATCACAGGTCCGCGTCAGCAAAGTGATTTGAGCATCAACAATGGAGCGGAACACAAACTGTTCCGGATGTTCATCCAGTGCCCGGAGCGCATCAGGCAGATAGGTCTGCGGTTGTGCGGCAAACGGAAGTAATTTGGCAAAGGGTCCGTCCCGTTGTGACTCAGGCAATGCTGGTAATGCATCAATAATTGCCTGTCTGGCCAGACCCACTGGTGACATGTGTGTGAAACAGAACAGTGTCCAGTCAAACATGCCTTCAAAAGGTCTATCCTGCCAGCAACTGGACAAACGGAAGTCCGGATTTGCACATCTGAAAAAGCTGAGTGAGTCCGCATACATGGGATAAGACGACACTTCCCAGAGCTCTTCCCGGACCAGAATTTCCTCATCCATTAACCGGTAAAACCAACTGTCCGGAATAACAGGATGACGGATGACACATTGCAGCCATTCTGCCTTTGTCTGGGAGTTGACTTCATCACCCGTCAGAGGCTCCACATCAAAGAATGCATCTGTTTCGTAAGACGAAAGTTTCTGCCGCAGCGACAGGCAGCCCGTTTGCAAGGCCAGTTTTTGCTCAATCCAGTGCAGTGTCAGCGTTACCAACCGCGTTGAATCTGCGTCAGTTTCCGCTGTGGAGAGCTGCTTCCTGAGACTTTCGATCCAGGCCCAACTACCTGATCGGCCCGCCCAGAAGACTTTCACCACCAGTGCAGGCAAGCCGTCCAGCCCGGCAAAATCAAGCCGGTGATTAAACGCCGGATGATCATATTCAGTCAGTTGCCCAAACAACCAGTCAAAAAGCCGGCGATCAACATCTGACTCAGGCGCAGGAAATAACCTGCGTTCCGCACGCCAGTAAACCGGCGGTAGCGGCTGCCACTGTTGCCGCAGGAAGGCATAACATAAGGCCAGCATGTTCTGATTACCCAATGTGCGCTGATACTGTATTTCTGCCACTTCTGCAAAGGCATTCAGGGTCAGTAAGCGGTCAGTCACCTGATCAACTGCTTCTGCATGGCCCAGCCGGACACTAATTTCCCCAATGACTTCCCATTGCTCGATTGCCAGACTCTCAGCAGGTGATGCAATCAAGCGCTCAATCATCTGGCCTGTGATTGTTTCAGGGTAAGTATTTGTGGCCAGGAAAGCTTGCAGTAAACTGACCTGATACTGAACTGACGGCAGCACCAAAGCCGGCATCGGCTGATGCACCACTTGCCGCAGAGCTTCCGTATCCCCGTACCCCAATGCAATATGGAAAGGACGCAGAAAACTCAGCGCTGCACGCTGTTCAGCGCCGGACAAAACACTCAGATGTGACAGGTCAACGGACATTTCCTGTTTTCGCCAGCTGTTCAGAAATTCTCCGACTTCGCTTTGCTGCTGCGTGCCGGTAAGCAGCAACTGCCAGCTTAACCCTTGCCACAACCACTCAATGACTGCGCCGGGCAACCAGCGGTTTGCCAGAACAATGTCGACAGCTGCATCTGAGATATGCTGTTGCTGAGAAATCGACAACATCTGAATCTGTTCAATCCAGCTCAGCCACTGTTCAGGCTGAAAACGACGTTCCGGATCTGACAGAAGTCTGTGGAGCGCTTCCTCAAACGGTTGATGTGGATCCGGTTGTCTCTCAGACACACCGACTTCCTGTACCGCCTGAGTGTCAGCGGCATCTTCAATCGACAGTTCCAATACTGTCTCCGGGACCGTTTCCTGAACGTTTTCTCTGACCTGATTTAAAGACACCAGCGCTTTCTCATACGCTTCACGGACCCGCTGAAATCCTTCCGGATCATCTTCAGGATGGTGCTGTCGCAGCTTTACTCGATAGGCTTTTTTAATTGCCTGCGCATCGTTCGTTTCTTCTATCTCGAGGATGTCCCACACACTCACGCTCAGTCCTCTTTTTCTTCGTTCAATAATGTCGCCAATGATTCAGGCACCCGAATTTCTGGTAAGGCCGTTTGCCATGCTAATGCCGGAATGGGAATATCCGGGTCCGATTCAATCGTCTCAAAGAAATTACTGACCCCAATATTGAAACCGTTATTCAGCAGGTAAGGAATATTGTCCAGATCATCATCATTATCATTCATATATTCCCAGTAATTTCGCCCGAAAATAAAACTTTGAAGGTACTGTTCCCAGCTGGAAAAATGATGTTGGATCTGACGACACAAATAATTCAGCAGAAAAGCAAACTCTTCCTGAGTCACCTGCCCGACGGCATAACCGGCCCGGGTCAGAAAAGATCCCCGGCAATAATCCCACGCCCTGAAGCCCGCTTCGCCTACATGACGATAGACAACATCCACATAACGCATTTCTGCCTTCGCAACCTCGCTCTCCACCCCGTCAATCCGGCGCAGCCATTGTGCATTCGTCATACATGCGCGTCGGCTGAATTCATGACTCCAGATACTGCCATGAACATCAGCCATGGCCAGTTGATGAATCATTTGATGCCATTCGCGACGACTTTCAATATTCCAGGAGTTCGAAAAACTTTGAGCCCATTCTTCAAGACCATCCTGAGTCTTCTTCATTCCGGGAATATCGTAATCGTACATTTCCCGGTTATAACTGATTTGTGGCGAAGTAATTGCTAACCACCACTGACAATGTGGCAAATTGGCATCAAAAGTATACTGGGGTGAAGGCATTCCCGTTCCCTGACAATATTCAATGAGAACAGTAGAATAGCTTGATTCGTATTCAGCGCCAATGAAGGTTTCAGGTCAGGTCTAATTAAAGTGAGGCTGGTTAGAAAAAGAAGGATTCAGTTTAAGGTTCTGTCCTCCGTGTCCCTGAAATTTCATCATGCTCAACCGAAAACCAATCTGTCGTTCCGAACTCAAAGACAGGCAGCGAGCTATTCGCGACGTCGGTTACCCAGAAAGATCATGTGATTCAGAAATAAAAAAGGCCGCATCATCGATGCAGCCAAATCAAAAAATACTTCAATTAATCATCTTTGTCGTATTCAGGAACGGACATCCTCATCTTTGATAAAAATCATTTTGAAATTCATTCTTTGTGACCCGTAAATCCTGAATGATACGTTCATTAAACATGACAGAGTATTTTACCTCACGCCAAAGAACATACGCCGTCATTCAGTGTGAATTCAATTTCTGTTTACGACCGGGTTAACCACATTTTCTTTTTCCCCATCAGTTCATCCAGATAACCCAGAACATTGGGAAACCACACAATCAGCTCCAGCAACATGGTTGCAAAAGCGATAGACAGCAATCCCCGATGGGTCTGAGTGACCTGATTTCGGTAATGCCGTGCATAACATTGATAAAGCAGCAAATAAATGAGCAAAGTAAAGCAGCCCAGGACCAGTGGTAACAGAATATTCAGATAAATCAGTACAGGAATTAACAGTAAACCCGGCGGAAAAATATACTGAAGTGTGGTGATTAAAAACCAGGGGGTCGAGGCAACACCAGACCACGGGGATACATGCCAGGCTGCTGAAAATGCTTCCACTCGACCCCGGGCCCAGCGTCTGCGCTGATTAAATAATCCGGAGTGCGTCACTGGACACTGCGTTTTCGCCACGGCCCGTGGCGCATAACCAGTTCGGTATTGATGTGCGATGGCCCGCCAGCACCAGGCAATGTCTTCAACAAGCCATTCACTCCAGCCACCGATTTTTTTGACGACTTCAGCACGGTGCGCGACAAAGGCTCCCGCCAGTACTGGCACCATGCCAAGCTTATCCTGTGCACAGCGAATCGCGCCGTAATAACCAATATGTTCATAATGCTGTAATTTCGCGAGCAGCGAACTTTGGTGATTTTCCGGGGCAATGTAGCCGCAAACAGCAGCATAGCGTTCATCACTCCAGATCTTTCGGGCTAACTCCAGAATACCGTCAGGTTCAATGTAAGTGTCACTGTCGACCACCACATAGATCTCCCCTTCGGCTAACCCCGATTCAAGGGCATAATCCAGCGCATATCCCTTGCGCCCTCCGTTTTTCTCCCGCCGCAAATACGCGTAGCGATGCTTCCGGGTTGTTTTTAACCAGGACAGCACCGCCGCAGAGGCATCATTCGTTGAACCATCATCAATCAGTAACACCTGAATGCGACTCGGGTAATCCTGCTGCTCCAGCTTGTCTAATGTTTTAATCAGCACAGACTGCTCCTCATTAAAAAAAGGAACAAACACAGTCACAGCAGGCAAGCATTCAGATGGCAGTTCCTCCGGTTTCCGGATGAGATAAGTTAACAGCAGGATGATTGCCATCAGGCAGGTGATCGCTGATGAGGTGATGATAAGAATTTCGATAAAGTCGCGCATATTTCACTCGGTAAGCCAGCCAGCATCTATTGTTGATTGTCATCAGGCGGGATGCTGACAAATCAAATCATGACATCCAGATAGGCCAGTGCTTCATCCAGCACTTCACGGTAACCGTCCAGATTGATATCACCACTGACGTTTCGGAGGTTACGAAGTTTCAATTCCAGTGTGGGCACATTGGTCAGCGGCAAACGGGAAGCACAGATTTTTTGACACCGCCGAATGTGTTCATCCGTGAAACCGAAATCAAAGGCTTTGAACGCCTGATTCAGCGGCTCAAATGAAGTAGGGATACCCTCCTTCAGTAACCGAGGAAACTCGTCCTCAAAATTCAGCCCCACCCATTTGGGCGCGCGCCAGTCCGCTATATCACCATCATATAAATCGTATTCCAGCGTATCTTTCTGAAGATAAGCAAGAATCGCGTTCTGAAGCGGCATTGCAGACGCCTCATCCAGCTGGTCGATCTCTTCCAGCGTTAAACCAAACATCAGTAACGAAGCACGTTTCAGAGAAGATTCCCAGATCCAGTCGAGCTTATCGTAAGTTTCATCAATCATCTCGACCGCTTCATCAATATGATTGATATCAAAAATGCCCAGAAAATCGACAATATACGCAACCAGCTCATTCAGGATGAACCTGTTTTCTTCCCAGACCGGAATTTTCCCGCTTGCAATCCAGCAGTTTCGGAAATCACGTAAAAATGAACTTGAAGCGACGTCAAAAGGCACACCATGAATACTGAAATTACTGATGGCCGTTGTCCCGACAGAAAAACGATTCATAAATAAAATCGCCAGATTATCTGAAACCTTCCGGATAAATTTCTGAATGATGAAACACGGTTTGGCATCTGCAATTTCAGGATTATGCGTGACCAAAAAGTTCAGTATCTCTTCACGCGTTAAATTCATCGGATAAAGATGGGCAACCCGAACAGGGATTTCTCTGGTAAGCAGACAACCGTGATCAATTTTCCTTTCCAGCGGCACCTCATCTAAATCGTACCCGGCTTCCAGTGCGGACTCGAGATTGATTTCTTCCATCTGATCGGTAAAAGAAACGGATAAGGGTTTAATGGCATCTGGAATCAATCGCGAAATGGCTTCAAGGTAAATCACTTCGATCACGGCATCTGTAATGATCAATCCGCCAGTCGAATAGAAATGTCGTTCCTGATTGACCAAAGGGGTCGGTCCGACGCCTTTCACTAGCCCGCCATTCACAATCGCACAGCGACCAGACCCCAGCATGCCGTAGCGATCCGCTCTCCCTTCCAGAAACTCACCCTCTCCGCTGACATGATAATGAAATGCTTCAGCATCAACCGATGGTGCTGACCATAAATGAATACATGATTTTTTTCTGAGCTGAACCGGTACTGTTTCCATCCAATTACCCTCTCACGCCTGGTTTAGTCATCTTTATAAATCGATAAGAGTGCATTGACATCTTTCAGTGAAGTGGCAGGAACGTCTTTTGAATGTTCCTGATGGCTGAGAGGTGACGCGGCTTCATTCTGTGTGGATGTCTGATCGGCTGGTCGGGAAGTCCTTTCCGCAGAAGCCGACTGCTCAGCTTGCGCATCTGAAATCATTTTCTGGAATTGTTCCACTAAATTGAAAGCATCCGTGTTTAAATCTGGATACGTTGTATTTTCTGCCATAAAGGCCTGAAGGCATCGAACCGCTTCGGTATAGTTTTTCCGCTTCGCTTCCAGCAAGGCAGCCGTAAAATTCACAAAATAAGGCAAGTCGCCCCAGAGACTTTCAGCCTCAGAGAAGTCTCCTCGCCAAAAGTAAGCAATTCCTAATTGAAATTTTGCCAGCTGATTTTCTGGTTCATTGAAGATCACAGTTTGATAAATATCGACAGACGCTGAAAACATGCCAATTTGATTCAGAATGGCGGCATGAATTAAGTTCAGAGCCTGATCAGGCGTATTGTCTTTATTAACTCGTTTACAAAGCTCAAGTGCAGTCACGAGATCTTGATTGTGTACTGCATGTACGGCTAATCCTAATATTTCTTGATAATTTAATTGACTATCCATCGTTGATCCTATGAATTTAACTTTTTGCTGAGTTCTTTCAGCGCACTCTGATGAATTTGAGAGATTCTTGAAGGCGTGCGTCTCATCCGGGCCGCTAATTCTTTCAGTGAAACTGCGTTAAAATAATGTTCTACGATAACTTTCTGCTTATCATGACTGAGTTCTGAGAAGTATCTGTCAATATAAATGAATGCTGCCGCCTCATCATGTTCCTCCTCATCTCTGTTACCATTCAACCTGGCAGACAAAGTATAAAAACCAGGAGATTCCTCAATCATATCTGTGCCGGAAACATCTTCAGCATGAATACTGACTTTCTTAAAGAGATAACTGTTTGACTTCATCAGACACCGGTTGATTTCATGATACATATACGTAAAACAGTAGGATTTCAATGAACCTTTTCTGGCATCAAAATGGCTCAAGGCATCATAAAGTGCGATGACGGCGATATTCCTGTAATCATCAAAATCAATCTCGTGATTATATTTATGTTTCATCACAAATTGCTTCGCGATAATGTCACACCAGGGCAGTAAAGACGTGACACTTTCCCAGCTGACAAGCTTATCTTTCGTCTTCTCATCATCAGATTCGGGTGCCGTATTGAGCTCAATGACTTCATTCATGAAAAATCAAAAGCCTCTGATCAGGCTTCCAACCAGTAAAGTCCAACCATCAATCAAAACGAAAATGAGCAACTTAATCGGAAGTGATATGGAAATGGGCGGCAACATGATCATACCCAAGGCCATCAGGACACTTGCAACGATGAGGTCGATCAGGAGAAAAGGTAAGAAAATCACAAATGCAAATTGAAACGCGGCCTTCAGCTCACTCAGCATAAAAGCTGGAATCAGAGTGGTCAGTTCCAGTAATGTCTCATTCTCTGTCTGCTGACTGTTCAGACTTTTTACAAAGTAGTAATCCTTCTCTGAAGTCTTTGAAATCAAAAACTCAGAAAATGTGTCAATCCCTTTTTCAATCGCTTCCTGCTGAGTGATATCACCAGACAGATACTTATCGTAAGAGACGGATTTTACATCCTGATACACTGGCGCCATGGTAAAAATACTCATGAACAGCGCAATTGAAATCACAACAATATTGGGTGGTGTTTGTTGTAGTCCCAAAGCTGTTCGTAACAGAGAAATAACGATGACATATCTGGTAAAACAGGTTGCGGATACCAAGAGCACAGGTATAAAAGCCGAAGCAGTTAATAAGAAAAATGACTGAACAATTGGATGCGTAAGATCGATATCCATCTAAATGATGTTCCCGTTGAACATAAAAATTAACTTTCTATTTTTTGAGATACTGAAACAGATGTTGAGTTTGAAACAATAAAATGTTTACTTCCTTCATACTCAATCACAAATATTTTAGTCTTATTATCTAAAAACGCCTTTTCCAACACCCTGACTTTGCTATTTAATTTCCCCTCATTATGAGCATTATTCCTTTTATACCAGGTCACAAGAATCAGAGTCAGAATCAGAAAAATAATCAGCAGGAAATATCCGGGGGTGAGCACTGAGTCCACCTCTTTGAAAATCATCCGCTGACACTCACAATTTGTAATGCAAAGTAGCCGTCTTCTTCCACCAGAATCCCTTCAGCGATTTTATTTCCGTTCAGGTTCAGATCGATCTTGTTTGAGATTTTCACATCCGATTTCAGAATATCTCCGGCAGAAAGATTCATCAGAGAGCCGATATCAGTTTTAATTTCACCGATTAAAACATCAAGGCTGACCTCTATATTGGAAAAGGTATCTAAAGACACTTTCTCAGAAAATGATTCAATATTTTTCTTCAGTTCAACGCTCATCTGCAACACTCCCAACAATTAAGCTTGCTTCACCATTTTCGAAAGAAACAAAAACATGATTTGATATGACCTGATGATCCAACTTCAGAATCAGACCATCATTAATTTTTCGATTCGTTTTTAGAACATCTCCCTGCTTTAACAGGCGAACCTTTTCAACCGTTGTCGTAATTATCGGTAATTCAATGGATAATTTCACAGGAGAATCAGCAAGAGCCGACAAAACCTGGCGCTGATCCGGCCGTTTCTTTAAATCCAGTGACAGCTTCTGTGTCAGAATCCGCTTCTGAACAGACTGAGATAAACTCAACAGGATTTCAGCTTCGCCAGCACAAAACCGAAAACAGGCCGATTGATCATCTTGCTCTGAAGCATCCCACAGCAGTTCCTCTTTTTTAAACCAGTCGAGGAGCCAGTGTTGAATCACATGTCGTGCAAACGGGTCTTCATGAGCTGAGGGATTCACCTTGTCGCCAAATCTTCTGCGCATCAGCAAAGACGCAAAATCAGCGTTATAGAACAGCTCCACACCCGGAAGATCATGAAATCCCGACGTGTACATATCCGCCGTCTTCACTTGAGCGGGATTTCTTCTTTCTACGGATAAACAGGCATGACTGCCTAACGCTTGAAATGCCCGTTGAAACGAAGCAAGCAGATAATCTGAAATGACATCATGATTGAGCTGAATTTGCGGACTGTTCATTAACTTCCCGTGCTGTTATAAAGTTGTTCAATCAGTTGATTCGACACACTCATAACGCGGGAGCTGGCCTGGTAGGATCGCTGAATCACCATCATATCGCCAAACTCCTGCGCCAAATCTACGTTCGATAATTCGATGGCCCCGGCAATCAGATTTGCATCCAGTCCGCGGCCAATCTGCAAGATTTCCGGTTTTTCCTGCGTTTCCAGAAGATGGCCCTCTTTCACACGAAAATGGCTATAGTTTTCCACTTTCGCGACACCAATGGTGCCAATCTCTCTTTGTTCGCCGTTGCCGTATTGCAGAACCACCCGGCCATCATTGGTCAGACTGATGTCTGAAAAAGGTGACTCGCCAGAACCATCCACCGCATCAAGGCTGAGGCTGGACTCTTCATTTTCATTTCGGAGCGTCACGCCGGCTAATGATCCCGCTTCCCCAAATTTAATCTTGAGCGCCTGCCCATCCTCGAGCGTCGCAGCCACTTCATTTTTTCCGACCTTCAGTGTCCCGCCAAGGTCGAACTCCAGGCTGCCTGTCCCCACTTCATTACCGTCTGAATCTTTCACACTGACCGCCCAGCTCTCTGAAGCTTCATCATATTCAAGAGACACGCTGAGCTGCTGATGGCTGCCATCACTGGCGACGTAGTGGACCTTTTCTAACTCGACGCTGGTATCTTTGGTCGAAATCTCGCCTTTAATCGAGACCGACGTACTGGGAACCGCAGGAATCACATCATTTGAACCGACCTGAATCGGACTCAGGCGTCCGGCATCATCAATGCCGACAACTTCAAATCCGGAGAGCCGGTCAACCAGAACCCCCTGGTCATTGAGCGTGAACATTCCCGCCCGGGTGTAGTAATAATTACCGCCATCTTTGAGCGCAAATAATGCCCGGCCATCAAGAAACACATCCGTATTATTTCCGGTTTGTGCGACTTCGCCATTGGTGTATCGGTGACCGGACTCCGCAACCTGAGAACCTAATCCTTTGCCGCCACCATTCACGCTCGTCATAAATACATCTTTGGCTTTAAAACCCGGCGTCTGCATATTCGCGACGTTATCACTGACAATATCCAGCGCCTTTGAGCTTGTCTGCATTCCGGACAAGCCATTATAAAAAGACTGAAACATTCTCTATCCTTTGAGGTTATTCGCCAGAATAAATCCGGCTTAATTTCGTAACAGGCAGGTCATTGACATAATAATCCTGACCATTTTCATCTTTAATCTTCAGGCTGACGACAGTGCCATTTTGTGTAAATCCGACGGAAACAACTTCACCTAAAATACTGCCGTTGGCTGATTGTGTTTCAGCAAACTTTCCCATCAGACCGACGCCTTGCGTCGATTCAACCAGTTGCCTGATTTGGCTTAATTCTTCATTGGCCATCCGGCTGGATTCAAGCAATGAAAACTGGGCCATCTGTGCCAGAAAGTCCTGATTATTGACCGGCTCCAACGGATCCTGTGCCTTCAACTGAGACATGAACAATTTAATAAAATCGTCTTGTCCGAGCGCAGCATTCAGCTGTGTCGCAGATTGGGATTGCGTTACGCTACCCACGGGTGGTATCGCCATAATGCACCTCAGTCACGCCGTTATAGGTGAGGAAGACTGGCCCATCCGACTGCACATGCAATGCCTGGATGAGCTTCATCAACGCTTCTTTATTGGTCTGCCCCGCGTAATCCCGAAAACAGACTCTGATTTTGTCCGGCTCAATAAATGTTTTTAACAGGGTTTTGGTAAAGTCTTCTGAGAAAGCGGGTTTCCGGGCCTGATACGCATCCATCACCGATTCATTCTGAACAGCGGGTCTCGCCGAATGCTGGATTTTTCCACGCCAGAAAACCCTTTCAGCGGAAGCAGTCGTTTCTCCGGATAACCGCTCAAAATAGCCGCCAGTCGCGTGAGACTGAAACCCGGTGCTGAGCCCAGACACCCGATGGTCTGAACGATTCAGGTCTGTTTCACCATTCATCGATGGAAACAGAGAATCGCTGTTTTTCTCACTGACCTGAATTGTGTCAAATTGTCCGGTTGCAACGAGTTGATGAATGAAGTTCCCGGTATTCATTTCTTCGTCGCCACGATGAAATAAAGTACTCAGAACATCGATATCCCGGCCAATTGAAGCCGCATTGAAATCTTCAGACGCCAGAGCTTCTTCAATCTCGCTTTCTGTCTGCTCGGTTTGATAAAGATTTTCAACCCGCGTGCTCTGCCCTTTTCCCTGCAATGCGGTTTCACGAAGGTGGTTCAGCGCCACATGCGCTGCAGCCGACTCACTTTCATGAAAGGGCAGACCCCCGACCTGTTGTTTCAACGATACATCTGCTGCCCGCTGCGAGTTGTTCTGAGCTTCTTCCTTTTGCGTGCCTGGCTCAGCCTGACGGTTCAAACACTCACCAAAAGATCGGGACTGATGCCCTAGCTTCTGCTGACTGAGTGTTGGTGATTGCCGGAAAGGCTGCTGGCTGAAGCATTTCTCACTGTGAATCTGCGTCATGCTTCTTCCTGCCCGTCGCTTCCATGAGTTCAGATTCAAGCTGTGCTCTGTTTTTCCTGGCTACCTGTTGCGTGCGCGTTTCCTTATCCAGATCTTCAAATATTTCTACGCGCGCGTTTGCCAGCGTCACTTCTTTCGTCACATGCTGATGCTTTTCTGACAGGTGAGAAAATTCATCTTGCAGGTTTTTTCGCATGGCTGAGAGATAAGAGGCATGATGAATGGCAAGATTGTTTAATTCAGCATTTGTACAAACATCAAAGTGATGATTCAGATCGTTATATTCCGAATCAATTTCATGCATCATTCTTTTCAGTGTGTCTTGCCGTTTTTCAATTTTTGAAATCTTTTTCCAGCCTTTCATGACCTCTATTTTTTGCTCGATGCTTTTTAATTTAATCACACTATTCATATCTGAGGACATCGTGCTTTACCTCCTCATCAATCCGATGTTTCCAGCAATAGAGTTCCCGATCTAATCGCCGTTTCATCGCGATGACTTTATCGATTTCATCATTTGTTCCGGCCTGATAAAGCCCGGTCCGGACCACATCATCCACCTCTGAATAATCGCTGTAGATCGATCTGACTTTCTTTTCAAACGTCAGCTCATCCGGTGAAAACAGGTTCTCCATCACCCGTGAACGACTTTTTAAGATATTGATTGATGGGTATAAACCATGGTTTGACAGTTTGCGGTCAAGGATAAAGTGCCCGTCAAGGACCCCGCGCATGAAATCTGTCACTGGCTCATTTTCATCATCACCATCAACGAGTACGGACATAATGCTCGTAATACTGCCCTGATTTTTAAAGTTTCCGCATAATTCGACAATTTTTGGCAATTCAGCAAAAACAGAGGGCGGATAGCCCCTCGCCACGGGCAGCTCTCCTCTGGATATCCCTATTTCACGAAGTGCGTGAGCAAGTCTGGTGATGGAATCCAGCACAAAGAGGACGTTTTTTCCCTGCGCGCAAAAATGTCTGGCGTACGCAAGCGAAACATACACGGCGCGCCTTTTCAGACTCGGAGAATCTTCCGATGTCGAAGCAATTAAGATGGTATCGTCGCAGTGACCAGCAGACATCTGTTCCTGATAAAAATCAACCACCTCCCGGCTTCGTTCACCAACCATCGCAATAATCTTAACGTCAGCCTGCATCCCCTGATAGAGCTTGTTGAGCAGAGTTGATTTCCCCACGCCGGAACCGGCAAAGATCCCGACTTTCTGCCCCATCCCGAGCGGAAAGATATCGTCAATAATTCTTGCGCCGGTTTCCATTTTCGCGGTCACCGCCTCCTTTGCGCTCACGGGTGCCGGTTCGGTGGAAAGCATCAGCTGATTTGAAGCCGTCGTCTCCCTGACCGTTTCCTGTTCCTGCGCTGAGATTACTTGGCCAAAGCCATTCAAGACTTTACCGAACGGGTTGTTCATCAGCTCAATCGACGGCAGCTGCTTCTTGTATTCAACATCATTGCCGACCCCAATTCCCTCCAGACTGGTTAAAGGGGCAAGCAGGCATCGATTTCCCTGAATCGAAACGACTTCCGCTTCGACAACACGGGACCGGGCGTAGATGGTGACTTCCTCACCCACCACACAGCCCTGGTGCGACGCTTCGATAAAGCAGCCCGATACGGATTCAACACGACCATATTCAGTTGCCACCGAAGCTTCTGTGGTCCCATCCAGCAAAGTCAGCAGCCACTTATTCGATTTCATCAATCAGGTCCATCAAATTACTTTTGAACACTTGCCGGATTCGGTTGGGAGACACTTTGACTGACATTGCTTCGGTCACAATTCTTGCCTCAAAAGCCGAAAGCGCAGGATCCACAATCCACTGGCACCCTCCAGGAATGTCCGTCTCCTGTTTCCGGATCAAGGCATCGATCTCAGTTGAAATTTCAAGATGCACCACAGGTTTCGGCAGCTTCGCCATTTCAGCCGAGATTAATTCCATGAGTAAGTGCTGCATCTGCTCAGTGTGATAAACCTTTTGAAAGACGCTGGAAAGGACATAAATGATATCCGCCCTGTTGTCCTCCCGCTGACGCTGAAACTCGGCTTCCAGACTGCGCATCATTTCAGTCAGTTGACTGGCGTTCCGGGCCAGCATGGCCTCTTTTTTTGATAGCGCCTGCTCTCTCAGCGCAAACTGCTCCATTTGCTGACGGAGTTCGGCTTCCTTTTCCGTGATTTCACGTTCCCGGTCTGCAAGACGCCGTTGCCCCTCATGAATCCCTTCCTGATAGCCGCGTTGCTTTTCCGCAAGAAAGGCCTGCTCAAGTTCAGACTGAAAGTTCTTTTCGATAAAGCCTTTCATTGAACGATCACTCAAAGGCAGGGATGACAGATTCAAATCACTCATCGCAACACTCTTTTGAATTTGCAGAATCAAGATAGGATTGCAGCAGCTGAATCGCAGTGTCATCGAGACACTCAAGATAGGCTGATGCTTCTTGTCGGGTCTGAACCTCAAATACTTCCGAGCTGATCATCAAGTCGATCATTCGCGCATCTGCACCATCCTGACGGTCATCATGGCTGATCAACCCTGCAGCTGGCTGAAGCTGCATGACTGCAGATTGCGGCGCCATCTCTTCACACAGCTGGTCTTTCATCTGGCGAAGCTTCTCCAGTCCGACCAAAGGCACGCTTTGCAGTTTTTCTTTCAAAAGAAGCTGCTGTCCTGAATCCAGCCGGGACAAAATTTTCGCCTGCAATCCGGGAGATGATTTTAAAAGTAACAGACTATAGTTGAGTGTTTTGCTCAAGTTCACGCCCCTCCAGCCATAGTGAAACATCTTTCAAAATCATCGCTTCTTCATCCCGCTTTAACGACAACTTACGCCGATACAGTCCATGCTGGAATGCAATCAACAGCAGTACGAAAGCACCGACAGAACCCCAGAGCCAGGGTTGTTCCGTATCCGGTAAAGCACCCAGCTGGGATTGAGATTGAGTTTGGCTATGTGCATCCGTTTCAGCATTCAGCGAAGACGATGCCTCAAGCGCAGGACGAATCTCCTGCACTGCGGCTTCCGGCTGAAGCGCCTCAACCGGGATCAATGCCACCGACAATTGATCGCCACGAGTTTCATTGATGCCAATCGCGGTACGAAGCAGGTTCTGCAACACGTCTTTCGTGAAATATTCAGACTCCGGAATCATCACGCTGACCGTCAGACGCTCAAGTTTTCCGCGCTGATAATCAATATCCCGCTTCACAGATTTATAACTGAATTCCTCATTCAGCACGGTCGACTTCGGCTTATTTTTACTGCCCTGAGTTGTTTCAGTGACCCGTTTGGTCACCACCGGTGCTTCAGCAGATTCAAGCCCCTCAGACGACTCTTTGATTTTGTCATTGTTCACCGTTGCCCACGCAGACACACCGATCTGCGAAGCCTCAAAATAAGCGGAGAGCAACTGGATCACTTTTGCTTCAATGTCCTGTTCAATCTCTTTCTTGATACCAAAGCTAGCGTTTTCATCCAGTGACGGCACACCGCCAGACAGAATCAGACCATTGCTGTTCAGTACCGAGACATTTTCCGGTTCCAGATTAATCACAGAATTCGACACCAGCTGTTTCACTGTCGCAACCAGCGCTCTTTGATTCACCGGTTCAGATGCCGAAAGCGTTAACGTGACTGCAGCTTTCACCGGAGTTTTATTTTGTGAAAAAGTTCGCTCTCGCGGAATCGCCAGGTGGACCCGAGCCGAAGAAACGCCCTGAATCGTCAGCAGTGATTTTTCCAGTTCCCCCTGAATGGCGCGCTGATAATTAATTTTCTGGTAAAAGTCAGACATGGCATGCTGCGCTTCACCAAAAATTTCCAGCCCGGTAATATCACTCTGAAACACCTGGTCTTTCGAGAGTTGTACTCTTGCTTCGGCAAGTTTACTCTTCTCGATCAAAATGCCCTGTCCCGATTCCGGATACTGAAATTTCATTCCGGCATTCTCAAGACTTGTCGCAACTTTGGCCAGCTGTTCAGGAGGCTGTTCGGCAAAAACAAGTTCATAGTCTTTATTCAAAACCAGAAAATAAACAAATATTGCAGCCAGAGAAATCACTGCCACGCCTACAGCCAGTAGGACTTTTCCTCTTTGATTAAATTCCATTTTCTACACTTGCATTCTGGTGACTTCTTTATATGCATCGATCAGTTTATCTCTCAATGCAACTGAATATTCCAAGCTGAGCTTTGCGCGCTCGATATCAATCATCAACTCATGCAACTCAATTTTTTCACCTTTTGATACAGCAAGAATACGCTCATCAATACTGGCAAGCTGGTCGGTAAAATTTGCTTGATTCACCTGAATATTCTGCTGAGTGCCGGATAAGGCTTCACTCTGGAGCGATTTCAGTAAATCCCCCGAAATTGCTTCAACTTTCATTATCGCTTACTCCCAATCTGAAGGATTTTCGATGACATCTCTTTATTCATATTGAACAGCCTGAGACTCGCCTCATAGGCCCGTGTGGCGTCGTTCAGATGAATCATTTGCGCTTCAATTTTGATGTCTGACCGATACTGAATGACAGGCTTTCCGCCTTCATAAGACACAACCCGACCCACGACGTTACCGTCATCCTGACTGTTCACCTGAATTTCTTTCGAGCGTACGCCTGAGATCACTTCATCAATAGAAGGTAAATTTGCGACATCCACTTTCTGGGCACGCTGCACAGAAAGTCGGTCGCCAAAAGATTGATTGATAATGGAAAGATTATAAGTTGCTGTCTCCATTTTCTGCTTTTCAATTTGCATCGATAGAGACATCAAATCAATCGCACTCAGTTTTTCCATCAACGGCCACCTTTGATGATCATGCGTTCCAGATCGAGCCGGGCATTCATCAGAGTCACCAGCCGGTTATTCTGACTGGATAACTCAATGGCTTTCAGCAATATGTCATCAATCGATTGTTCCTGCGGTTCAACCTGAATTTCTGTATTTTGACCATGAAAATTAGAAACACGATGCGATGTTGTTTCCGAATTCAAAGTTTCAGAAAAAGTGACTTTATATTGTTGCTCACCTAGACGTGCAGCAACCAGGTTATAATTATTCACTCTGGATTCGACTGATAATCGACTCAGCGAGGAAGATATTTCCTCAAGCAGAATATCCAAGTTCATTGAAACATCCTTTTATCATGCCCATCGGAATTTAACCTAGGGCCTATTTTCTTTATGGCATTCGTAAAATATCAACTGATATTTATTGGAGAATTAATTTGCCATTAATCGCACCCGCTTTATCGGCTGCCTGCAAAATCACAATGATGTCCCGCGTCGATAAACCCAGTCTTCTCAGTTCACTGACCAGGGTAAATATGGTGGTTGTCTGGCTGAAGTGAGCAACTTTGGCGTTATCATCCTTCACACTGATATTGGTATCCGGTACGACAACCGTCTTGCTGTTATTTCCTTCAATATGGCGCCCGATAATGACATCCTGCGGCTGGCTGACACTGTATTGCGTACGAATACTCAGCTCCAGATTGCCGTGCGCTATCGTCAGTGAATTCACCTGCACATCACCACCGGAAACGATGGTACCGGTTCGTTCATTCACGATAATCAGAGCTTTCTGGGACGCCAGCACATTCAGCGACTCCATGCTGGCGATGGCACGAACAACCGCGTTACGGTTCGTCGCAGGTAAACTCACCTCTACTTTGCCGGAATGGATGGCTTCCGCCTGATATCCGAGCGTTGAGATCGCATCAGCGATGTTAATTGCAGTGCCAAAGTCGGCTTCACGCAGCACAATGCCCACTTTGCCGTTTTTGTTCACCAGATAACCCGTATTCTCTCGCTCTATCGTCCCGCCTTTAGGGACGATCCCCACGGTCGGATGGTTCTTTTGCTCCGTATTCCCGAACTGTTCAAACTTATAGCCCCCGACAGAAATCTGCCCCTGAGCAACGGCATAGGTTTTCCCGTCAATGGCTTCTAAAGGGGTGAGTAAGAGTGTGCCGCCGATCAGACTTCTCGCATCCCCAATCGCAGACACCGCAACATCAATCCTGTCCCCGCGTTCTGAAAAACTCCCGACCTCACTGGTTACCATCACCGCAGCAACGTTTCTGCTGTTGATGTCATCATCTGCTACGATCAGACCAAACTCGCGCAGCGTGTTTGAAATACTGCGGATAGTCGACTTACTCCGCCTTGAATCGCCGCTGCCGGCCAGACCAACAACCAGGCCGTAGCCAATCAGAGCGTTGTCCCGATCACCTTCAATGCGGGCAATGTCTTTCAGACGAACATAGGTTTCTGCCGCAAAGGCATTCACTGTAAAAAAGCAGGTTGCGGCGATAAGCGCGGCTTGCATCAAAACGTTCATCGTTAAAAACCCAGCCATCTGAACAAAGAACGGAATATGCTTGGTTTCCGGTTATCATTGACTTCACCAATACCGCTCAATTCGATTTGGGCCGATTCAATCCGGGAAGAAATGATTGCATTCTGTGGGCTGAGATCATCCGGACGAATAAAACCACTGAGTGTGATTTGTTGCTCTTCTCCGTTAACCGTCACATACTGAGAACCCTGAACTTTGAGCAAGCCATAGGGATCAATTCCTATGATTCTGGCCGTGATCGTGGCGCTGATACTCCCCCGCCGTGAAGTGCTGGCGTCATTTGCCATTTCACTCCGCAGCCCGGCATCTAAATTGAATTGCTCACCTCTGAAGTCATTACTGACCCCAATCTTATGCCTGTTATCCGCATCAATGCCGGCAGACGATGACGCTTTCGCATTTTCCGCAATTAAAATAGTGACAATATCCCCGACTTTATAAGCGCGTTGGTCAGCCCAGCTCGCCCTGTAATGATCAATGTCGAATTCAATGGCCCGGACCGGGAAAGCACTCACCATACTGAGCACGACCACCAGCATCCGGATGTCTCGATTTTTTGTCACCTGACTAACTCCACTTTTCCTGAAGAGACGACCGCTGCATCAAGCATTGTTCCCGAACCGGGAATTCTGACTTTCACCGTTTCCCCTCTGTTTCCCTTGGATAATGCCTTGACTTTCAACGTGATCTCGAATGAATCTGAACGGCTGACCAGAGTGATAAAATCACCTTTCTGAACATCCATTCCTTTTTCCAGGTCATATTCACATAAGGCCTGACCCGATTTTATTTTTCTCACCGCAACGGGTTTCCGGGTCATATCATCTGTTTTGGCTAATTGATTCTTACAGGAAAATGCATCTGTCATACGCCAGATGAAATCATCATCGCTGATGGCCTCTCCCTGCCTGATATTGCGTTTTGCTTCCCAGCCTAACTGCTGACTGCTGATGATGTACCACAGTGACTGTGTTTTCACGTGCCCCTCAGCCGATGGATGTTCAACAACGACCCGGCAGCGATGAATTTCAAAACGACATTCAATCTTCTGAAACTGATATCCATCATCAATGTCCGGATGCGCGCCCGCTTTATTGATGACGAAATTATCGTAGCCTTGCGTAAATAAATAATCAGAAAGATAACTCAGCGGTTCTTTTAAACCGGCAAATGCACCGGGAGAAAATAAAATGAAAACCAGACTTACAGAAAATATTTGTTGAATCATAACCGGAACAATTAACGGGTTAAGTTATTAATCGTTTCTAAGATTTGATCACTGGCCTGAATAACTCTTGAATTTAACTGGTACGCTCTCTGGGCAGCCATCAAAGACACCATTTCATCGATCATATTGACGTTCGACATTTCGGTATATCCCTGCAAAATTGTGCCCGCACCGTCTTCTCCCGGGACTAAATACTGTCTTTTTCCGGCTGCCTCCGTCTGATACCACACACCGCCGGAGCCCGGTTTTAATGCTTCAAATGAATCGAAAACAGTGAGTTCAAGCTGGCCCAGTTCAAGCATGTCACTTTCCCCCTGGATCTTTCCGAACACCGTGCCATCGCCGGAAACTTTCAGTTCTTCAACATCAGGCGGAACAATGATATTGGCTGCCAGGCGGTGTCCTTGTACGGTTGCCAGTGCGCCATCTTCCAGCTTGCGCAAGGACAGAACACGCGTGTAGGCGGTTTCACCATTATCCAGTTCGACCTCAAGCAAGCCATTCCCCTGAATCGCCAGATCAAGCGGCGACGCCGTGTACTTATACTCGCCATCAACAAATCGAAAGATCGCATCTTTTATTTCAACACCGCCACCAACCGAAAGATTACGCTCAGCACCTTCAACAGATGTAGTGCTGGACAGCAGACTATTGAAAACCGGCGTACTCGCTTTATACCCTGGCGTATTAATGTTGGAGACGTTGTTGGAAATCATGTCGATATATTTTTGTTGAGTTCTGAGTGCCATTTCTGCATTGGACAGCGCTTCAATCATCTTATTTTCCTAATTCGCTGATGGTTTTCTTTAATACCTGATCGTATGCCGCTAATGTTTTTTGCATGGTTTGAATGTGGCGTTTTGCCGTCATCAACTCGACTACTTCTGAAGCGGAATCAACGTTGGATTGCTCCAGATATCCCTGTAAAATCTGACTTTGACTGTCAATATCAAGCCTTGGCATTTTCTCGTAAATAATATGTCCCTGATGATATTGTTCCGGATTTATTTCGCCGACCTGTACCAGAATTAATTCTTCAGTATTCCCGCTGGGATCCGAAATTTTCCCTTCAGAATTCACATGAATACTGGTGCTGTCGAACTGAATATCACCATTCTGACTTTGTAACCGAAACCCACGGCTATCCACGACATAACCCGCACCGTCGAGCTGAAACTGGCCATTGCGGGTCAACGCCACGGTTTTGCCTGACTTCAGGACAAACCATCCCGTCCCCTGAATGGCAAAATCCAGATTACGCCCCGTCTGTTTCAGCTCTCCCTGCGACAGGTTAATAATCTGCCCCGCTGTTTTCGTCTGGTTCTTCCCCGCGTCATCAGAGGCCAGTAATGCTTTAAACCCGGTAGTCGTCACATGTTGGGTATTGGTACTGATCTGATTGACCGTGTTCATATCGCGGCTGAGGGAATACATCACGATACCTGAAATTTTGTCCATTTAACGGCTTTCCCCATGCGTGAGCTGACCAACGGTCCGGATCAGCTTGATGCCCTTCACTTCCTGCGCAGATATCACCGCCAGCCTTGGCACCACTCGCTCGGTGATTTTCCGAAGCGGCGCTCGCAGGGTACCGGAGCACAGCAACACAGGTTCCAGACCTTTTTCCATCACGTTTTCACACTGACGGACCAGTTGCTGAAGCACAGACTCAACTTCGCCCGGAGCAATCTGACCATCATGGCTGTCGCCGCCGATTGCACGCTTGAGCATGGACTCCAGTTGCGGCGTCATGGTGATTACGTTCAAATGCTCTTCGGGGTCCAGATAACGGTCACAGAGCCGAAGTGCTAATCGTTCCCGGACTTTCTCAACCAGTTTTTCAATATTTTTATCTTCAGCACTCGCATGCTCAGACGCCGCTTCGAGAATCAGTTCAATATGACGGATGCTGACCTTCTCGCTCAGTAAGAGTCTGAGCAGACGGTGCAGGTCAGAAATGCTCAGGAGCTGAGGCACAATTTCTTCGACCAGAGACGCATTGTCCTGCTTTAACCGGTTTAACACTTGTTCGACGTCTTTTCGGGACAGCACATCCTGCAGATTATTTTTAATCGCTTCTGAAATATGCGTGAAAATAATCATCTCGGGCTCAACGACTGTACAGGAGCGGCTCTTCGCAAATGACCGCATGGTGTCGTCAATCCAGAGCGCCGGTAAACCATAAGCCGGCTCTTTGGTAGCTTCCCCGGTCATTTCCGCCAGGATCTCAGGGGCGCTGATCACCATAATTCGATTGCTTTGAATCTGACCTTTTCCGATGCGGGAGCCGTGAATATGGATTTCATAGCGATCCGCATCCAGCTCACTGTCCGCCTTGAACTGAATATCCGGCAGAATATAGCCGAAGTCTTTCGCCACCAGTTTCTTGAGGGCTTCCAGGCGCTTATCCAGTGCCCAGTTGCCGGATTCAATATTCTTTTTCAGATCCTTCCCGAGACGCACTTCAATGGGATGAATCTTGATGTAATCCACGAGATCATCTTTGCTTTCCGATTCCGCATCGTGGACCTCAATCACGTGATTAGACTTGATTGCCCACCAGACACAACCGCCAAACAACCCGATCGCAAGCAAAATCGGCATCGTCGGTAAGCCATCAAGAAACAGTGCCAGCACCAGCGCCAGCGTCACCAGAATGAGTGTTCGGGGGTGTGATGAAACCTGTCGGCCAATCTCGCGGCTGAGTTCATAGTCTGTGGCTGCCCGGGTAATAATGATGCCGGTGGCCACCGCAATAATCAGAGAAGGGATTTGCGTGACAATCCCGTCACCGACCGTCAGGAGAGAATATTTCGTCAGGGCTTCTCCCCACTTCATCCCGTGCTGCGCGACCCCGACAGACACTCCCCCGATAATATCGATCAGAATGATAATAATGCCGGCAATCGCATCACCTTTGACAAACTTTGTGGCGCCGTCCATCGCCCCATAAAAGTTTGCTTCCCGTTCGATATTCGAGCGCCTTTCCCGGGCTTCATGTTCATCAATCAGGCCCATATTCATGTCGGCATCAATCGCCATCTGTTTACCGGGCATACTGTCCAGGGTAAATCTGGCCGCGACTTCCGCCACACGCTGCGCACCATTGGTTACAACAACGTACTGAACCACAACAAGAATGATGAAAACTATAAAACCAATCACATAGTTTCCAGCAACCACGAATTCACCGATGGCGCCAATCACGTGCCCCGCTTCACCTTCACTCAGAATTAAACGCGTTGCAGATATGTTCAGTGAGAGACGGAACAACGTTGCAATCAGAATAATGGATGGAAACGTTGAAAAGCTGAGTGGCTTATCTGTACAAAACGTCAGTAACAGAATTAAGAGTGCAACGCTGAAGTTGATAATCTGAAGGAAATCCAGCACTCCAGGCGGAACCGGCAAAAATATCACCATCAGAATCAACACAACACCGATGATAAATAAATTACTATGCCAGTCCTTCAGCATATATTGCTTAAACAAGATGAGTTCCTTGGTTTATCACTTTATTGATGTTGAGTATTGAAATACCAGCGGTAAATCTCGGCAACCTGATCATATAACTCTGGCGGTATTTCAGCGTTGATCTTCACTTTTTGATACAGCACGCGAGCAAGCGGAATATTGGTTTTCATCACAACCTGATGATGACGGGCTGTTTTCCTGATCTGATATGCAAGCTGCCCTTTCCCTTTGGAGACGACTTTGGGCGCGGTCATTGTTTTCGGATCGTATTTCAGTGCAACCGCAACAAAGGTCGGGTTGGTGATCACCATATCCGCTGAAGGAACGTTTGAAAGTGCGCCCAGCTTTCCTCGCAATTCTTTCTGAATTTGTTTCCTTTTCGACCTGATTTCCGGATCACCTTCCTGATTTTTATATTCATCTTTCACCTCTTTTTTCGACATCCGCATTTCTTTGCGAAAAGACCAGCGCTGAAATATCAGATCGAACAGGGTAAAAGGAACCATCGCCAGAATAAAAAAGACAATGGTTTGAATCAGCAGGGCATTGACCTTATCCAGTGTGCCTGACAACGAATAGCTGATTGAATCCGGTAATGTAAATATCTCATCATAGAAAATCATATACGCCAGTACCGAAACCAATGACAGCCTGAGCAGATTTTTCACCAGCTCAAACAAAGACTTTAAAGAAAATAACTTCTTAAACCCTTGAATCGGATTGATTTTCTTGATATCCGGCTTTATCGGATGAAAGCTGAAAATCCCACCCGTTTGTATGAAATTAACAATGACGCCAATTAAAATCGCCAACAGCAAAACAGGCATCGTGGCATAGATATAAGATTCAAAAATCTGCCCGATCAGCCAGCTGTCACTTTGTACCGATATGTCTGGCGCCATCAGGAAAACGTTTTGCATCACCGCCATCAGCTGCACGCCAATTTCTTTGGCAATAAACAGAACTGTGACCAATGTAATCAGCAAGCCAGCGAAAGCATTGACATCCATGCTCTTGGAGACCTGCCCTTTTTGCTTCGCTTGCTGCAATTTATACTGTGTTGCTTCTTCTGTTTTTTCTTCTGATGCCATCCCGTTGCCCTCAATAAAGCGAAAGCCAGTATGAAAAGACACCATCAAACAGCCTGTCTGTAATTTCACTGACATGTCTGGAAGAAATTCCGAGAATCAGGAAGGCGACAGCAGTTTTTGCGGGTAAACCAACAAAGTAAATGTTGATTTGAGGCATCATTTTATTACAAAGCCCTAAAAGCAGATCAACCCAAAAAATAGCAATCATCACGGGCAGTGCCAGGAGAAATGCCAGAACCATCTGTGATGAAAATAACGCGATCATCATGTCCAGCTGCGGTTCGCCGGGACCTGACAGGATCGGAAAAGACCGGATGGATGCTGCAAGTAACTCAATCACAGTGTAATGCGCGTTGGTGACAAAAAACATCAATGAGATAAAGATGATAATTGCCCGGGTCAGAATTGGTTCCGATTCCTGCATCGCCGGGTTAAAAATCCCCATCGGATTAAAACCTACCTGCATATCGAGCAATTTCAGAAACGTAAATATTGCACCGTAGGTGACAACCAAGGCGAACCAGAAAACCAGACCAATAAAGAACTCGTTCAGGCACGCTACCGCCAATGCCGTACCCTCTAAATGCACAGCGCGTATTATTAAATTTTGATCGATGGTATGAGTAAAAATAATCACACCAATCACAACGGTGACCACCATTTTTATAAATGGCGGTAACATCGACAATGGGTTAATACTCCTGAACACTAAAGCAGGCGTAATTCTTAAAAGAATCAGAAAAAATACAATCGTATAAGATTGCCAGTCACTTAAAATAGCATTCAGTGTCACAAACTCGCCGCATAATCAAATATGTTGATTGCAAACTCCGTTAATACCCCAAGCATCCAATTCGACATCAGCATAATCACAAGTGCGACTGCAATCATTTTCGGCACAAAAGTTAATGTCATTTCCTGTATCTGTGTTACCACTTGCAAGATACTGATAATTAATCCAACGACCAATGCAACCAGCAAAATTGGACCACAAATAATAAAAGCCACATGCATTAATTCACTTAATAAGTAGCTGGCAGCATCTTTGTCCATTTTATGGCTGACGACTCAGGATTATTTTTTTCATCGCTTCCGACAGATTTTCAACGCTGAGGTCCGATTTGAATGCCATCAGTCCTGACATAATCGAGTCTGCCTCTTTGGTTTTCCCTTTCACCTGTAAATATAGCGCCCTTGCAAACAATGCAGACGGGCAATTGGCATCTAACTTCAGGGCCCGCTTCAGTTGTTCCTGTGAAACTGACCATTTTTCCCGGACAGCATTCACGATTGCCAGACCGCCATGACATTCAGCAAAATTCCGGTCTGTTTTCAGACCTTCTTTGAAGCAGGATTCGGCACGGTCATAATCCTTCACCGAAAAATAACACCAGCCTAAGTTCACCCGACTGCCAACATGTCCTGGCATTTTTTGGCACGCCTTTTCATACCATTGAATCGCAGCATCGAATTGGTGGGCATACATGTATGACAGCGCCTTCATCGCCAACAGGCGTCCCATTTCCGGATGCTGTGCCAGTAATGGTTCCAGGATGATTAACGCCATTTCCGTCTCCAGTCGGTACAGAGATAAACTAGCGCTGGTGATCAAAGCATCACACTGGCTGTTGTCCAGCTGCAACGATGTGCGGCAATGCTTTTCAGCCAGTTCATACTGCGCATCATCCAGATACAATAAGGACAGCAGTCCGTGAACTTCAGCGTGTTGTTCCGGCGTACACGTTGTGAGTAAACGATACGTTTCTGCAATCGCCTGCGAGTTATTTTCTAAATGCGCCAGGCAACGTGCTTTCAGCAGCGTATTTGCCACATCAAGTTCAGGAATCTGCGCCAGCAACTCATAAGCCGCTTCATACTTTCCGGTCTGAAAACAGGCCAGTGCACAATTAATTTTCAGACCCGGCTGAGCGTAACCGCGACGGAACAGGTCATGATAGGCCTGAACGGCGTCATCATACTGATTTAAAGCCAGACATAAGTGCCCCTTCCAACTCAGAAAATCTGCATGATCATCATTCAGTCCCAGTGACTGATCAACAATTTGCATCGCTGCCCGGAAGTCTCCCTGCTTCGCTAAGCCCCCAATCAAATCAAGGGCCAGCAACGCATTGGATGGATCCATTTCAAGAAATTCTTTTAATCGCTGAAGGGACATCGTCATCACTTACTATCAATGAACCTGGTCAAGTTTTTGGGTCACCGGTGTCGGCTCTTGCGACGCAGCCGAAATTTCCTCTAAAACACCGAGCGCTCGTTCCACGTAATAATTATCGCTTTCTGCTGTCGCGACTAATTGTTGCAGCAGTGATTTGGCCTGGACCTCTTCGCCGGTCAGGATGAGTAACAATGCTTTATGAAAAAGAACAGGCGGATAGTTTTCTTCAACGTCCAGCACACCGTCCCAACATTCTGCGGCTTTACCCAGCTCATTCATTTCCCGGTATACCATTCCCAGCTGAAATCTTTCATGCAGGCGGGAAGGTGTTCTTTCCAGCAATGCAGAATAATGCTCAACCGCTTGATGAAATAACTGAAGCTTTGCATAAACGCTGCCTAACATTGAATCCAACTCGTCTGATTCAACCTGATTATTTTTTAAATGCTTCAGCTTTTCCATGCCTTGAAAAAGGTTGTCATTTTCAAGATCAAGCGCAGCAAAAGCCAAAAGCTCTTCTGTAGAGAACATTTCAAAGTGCAGCATATTATCCTCACGCACGAATAGATAAATCAGTCTTTTCCTCAGACTATTTCAAAGATGATCCTATAGAAAAGATGAACGTCCCTCGAATTCTTCTATCACAAAACAGGATGTAATTATTACAATCAATTTCATGGAAAATAAATTTAACAATAAATATACAAGCCAAGAAAAATATCTTGCGTATTCACAACGTTAAATCAACACCAATATTCATTTATGCTTTCAATAAATGATTCAAATTTGTTAAATCTACGATCTCATCGTTAAATATCGGATCACTGATAACCCGTAATAAATCAGGAAAATGATCATGAGACCGATTTGCCACATCACGGGATAAATATTCATCTGTAGAGAACGTTCCCCAGTTCATCAATCGTGAAAAAAATGCGCAATCTGCATGGTATCTCTTGGCAAATTCAACAAAAGCAGGCATTTCATCATAGTTGTTCTGCTGCACGACAAAGCTGAATTTAATATAACCAAGTTCACCCCGCTGCTTTAACTCACGAATAAATGATAAGTTCTCCAGAAGTTTTGAGTAACTGCCCCCACGCCGGTTGATTTCATAAGTTTCCTGACAACTCGCATCAATCGAAATCTCAACATAGTTGATTCTGTCACGGACAAAATCTGGCAATTTATGCCAGATAAACGAGTTAAACAGCTGGCCATTACAATGCAGCAAGATTGAATGCAGACTCGGAAAATTCTCCTCTTTCATCCGCGCGAGAAAATCCCGCGAGAACGGTGATCCAAAGGCATCACCGGCGCCGGAGATATACAGCTCCTGCAAATCGGTACTGTTTGCCTCAATCTGACGCTCAATGAATTTGATATCTTCTGCTGCTTTCCCTTCTGCAAGAATCACATCATGCCGACACGACGGGCAAGACAGATTGCAGGAAGGGTCAAAACCATAGTTGATAAACTCAAATCCACTTTCTAAGTAACCACTCTCTTGCAAGATGCCGTGTTGAACCACAGAGGGTAACTCTGTAAAGGTTTTCAGCTGTGATTCCGGATTGACCAGCTTTGGGCACACATCATGACGACAATATCGATACGACCCGTCCAGAATCGATTTTCGAAATTCAGCTGCATCTTCATTATTCCATAAGGTGTCGAGTGCTGCGTCTCTTGGATCTCCGACACTCGGATACCCATGCCAGGCACTACAACAAAAATAAGCGCCATCATTCACCAGAATCAGCTCACGAAATGGTGAAATACAGTAAAGGTTTTCACCATTTTGATTCTGAACCCCTTCAACCCAGTCCCAATCACGAAGGACAGGCTCATTTCTCAGATACAGTTGAATTTCTTCCAGCGCACTGAAAGCGTCCAGACTTTGCACATCATTCCATTGCAAAATTGCTTTTAATGACGCCGGATAATTCCGAAGCAAACGCAAAGTAATAAAATCTGAGGGTAGCCGATGGTGAATGACATCCGCAGTGTTATCGGTAAAAACCCTGCCATTCATGACATAGGGAAATTTATCCAGGCCATTGCCTCTGGCCCATTCAATAAAAGGACGGGCACTTGTTTTCTTCCAGGCACTAATAATGGTGTCATGCTCAGAAAATACCAAGAACTCCTGTTTCCTGAAACTTTCTTCAGGTTCAAACGTATACAGCTTCGCATGGTGTTCACTCTCAAAGTACTTGCGGATCAGCGCAGAAACAGAAGTTTCATTCGCATCCCATAATTGTCTGAGTTGCGAATTCAACCAGACACGAAGATTATTTTCTTCGTTGTCTGTGATATCCAGTACTTCTATTCTTTCCATACACCTATGACCGTGCTTAGCGTCTAAGCAACAGGTAACCTCTTTACATCCTTTGCCTGCATCATACCGACAGCATTTTGACACCACAATATTAATAATTAGATTTATACGCACCGTTCACATTATTCATTGCAACGCATTTGCAAAAGTTTTCATGTTCGGTTCCATTTATGGCAATAAAAAGTAGACTTTCTCATTTTACAGAGACTGCTATCACAAATTGTTATTTGTCTAGGCAATTTCAAAAGAAATACAATATTCCTGTGAAACATTTAACGACAGACAAAAGTTAAATATGAGTTAAATTCATGTGATGGTTTTTCACAGGGTTGATTTTTAATTCGCTCACTCAAACTAAAGCTGAAATAAATTCATACAAAAAACGCCAAAAAGATTCTCTATCAGCAAATTAATGACAAAAAAAAGCTCGATGATTATTTAAAAGGTATATTTGATTTATTTTCATTCAGAAATATAAATAAATCTCCAGGCGTGAAGAAAATTTCAGTGATTGCAATTCACCATCTTGTTGCAAAACAGACAGAGGGGAAATTTCAGGACAAATTGAAATGATACAGCTGAGATGGCTGAAGCCGTCAATCGTGAGAGATGAGCGCTACCAGGAAAAATCAATAAACACAGACTCACTGTAACCACTGACGATGCCATGTTTCTGGATGAAATCCTGAAACTCGCCGTGTAGCGGATGTGACCGGAGATGAATTGCCTCGTGGTCATAGCTCCCCTCAATGACATAGGCTGACTCTGACCAGGCTTGCAAAGGATGAATCACCAGATAGCTTGCCCCGAGTGATTTTCCCAACTCAATAAAAGCCGGTATTTCCTGATAATTGCTCTTTCGGTAGACCATCACCAGTGTGATTTCGTTAATTTCCCCAATTTGATGCAGGCGCTGAACAAATTTCAGGTTCTTCATCAGCCTCTCAAAACAGCCACCCCGTACTGTCGCATAGGTTTCAGCAGTGGCCGCATCCACTGAAATGCAGGCATAAATGGCCATGGAGCGAAGATAGGGATGAATGCGATACCAGTTCTTGTCTGTCCAAAGGAGCCCATTCGAGCGCAAAGTCACCATTTGCAGGTTCGGAAAATCATCGACCGGAAATTGATGGAGAAATTTTTGATACCAGCGACTGGCGAACACATCACCGGCACCATCGAATTCCAGAAATTCGATACCAGGCGTGATACTTCGCAAATTGCCATAAATGGTATCTAAACGCTGACTGCCCTTCTCTTCCATATACAACTCATTGCGACATGAAGGACACTGCAAGTTGCAGGAAGGATCCATACCTAAATAAAGTCGGGTCGGCGGACTGACCAGGGCGCCGTCAAAGTTTTCCGGAGCATTCAGATAGTCGGAAAAATTACTGTTGAATAAGCCGGGATCTTTTTCGATTTCATCCACAGAATGAACCAAATTCCGAAGTGCCGGATTGTCTTTGTTGGCTGCCGCAGAACAGGTTTTTTCATTGCAGTATCTCAAACTGCCATCCACAAAGGACATTCTGAAAGTCTTGTAGATATCATTATTCCATATGTCCAGTGCATCCTGCTGAAGCAGGTTCCCGGCAACCGGCGTCATGTTTTGAATGTGCGACCCACAACAGATGTACAGATCGCCCTTCGGGTCGACGAGTACCTGATGAAAAGGCGTTTTACACAACAATGGTTCACTTGGCGTGATATCGACTATTTCGATTTCATTTTCGAATGGGTGCATGTTCTGTCTCGCGATAAGTGATGCAGACATAGATTCGGTGTTGTTCAGCTATAACTTGAGTTTGTGTAACACAATCAAAACAACCAGTGATTTAAGGCAAATTCTTACTGAATTGATTCAAGTCATCATGCAGGGTTATTCGTGGGAGAATGTTTAATTGTCAACGATGATCATCTATAACAAAAAACCACTCGCCTTCGGCGAGTGGTTTCATGTCTCAGTTATTTAAGCGATTCGCTCCCATAACCCATTACATTGCCTCTCAGGTTCCACTAAATTCCAAATAGAACCACATGATGTACAACTATAGTAGGACTCGGGGCCAAGCTGACCAGCCTTAGGCTTATACCACTTTGGCTTCTGTATACTCACCAACACATTCCCCTGTACTGCCTGATCAACATACTTAGAACAGCTCGCATGTTCATTTCTACTCTCAAATACACCTTGACGATATATGCCATGACAGTTGACACAGTCTGGCAAAATGTTAACAGATGCTAACATCACTTTATCCATTCCACCTCGTTTTAGCCTCAGGAGTATCCCTTGAGGTACAAGTTTTAACTCATCAGCGCTAGCGCTATTAATCCAAGTTTGAAACTCCTCAACACTGATCAGCCCAGCTCGTAAGCTTTTTATCTTTTCGGGTAAATTCTGTAATACATTCACTTTAAATAACCCTCTTAATCCTGTTTTAATGGAACCATCCAAGCATCATTCCAAGAGCCTGTCGTTCCCATAAATTGTCTTATACCACCAGATCCTGCCGCAGGGTAAAACTCTGTAAACGGTTCCCACCCAACTGTAAGACTTTCTCCCAGAGGTCTAGGAACTTCAGCACTTTTCAAAGCTAACGTTGGTATTCTCAAAAGAACTTCAGGTTCACCCCATTCCTGAAAAACTTGGCCTCTATCCATCAGAACCTTAGGGTCTAATCCAACAAAATCAGTTGTCATGTATGTTCCTCCATCACGACCACTGATAAATCCATTCTTACGATAAATCTCAACTGCACGCATATTGGTTGCCCGATAGACATAATCTTGCTTTGAAATGATTGTATCTAATTCTGCCTGCAATTCAGCACCACGCGATCGATAATTAGACATTAATGACTTGTATTGTTCTTTCGTAAGCGCCCTTTCGCCGACGAGTGGTTTGTATCCTCTAGAATGGATTGTTGAAGGACCAACACTAACTGTAGGTTTTACAAAAGATAGCGCTGAACTACTAAGACCAGCTACAGCCTCAGCAACTGAAGCTAATGCTTCCCCTTGCATAAACGAGGGTAGATTTGCGTCAAAAGCAGAAAATGCCGTACTTGTGACACTATTGGAGATATTATACAGGCCCTTCGTCAGAGAAAAACCAGCGCCCATATTCTCAACAGCCTCGTGGAAATTCACCCCGGTATATTCGGTATAATTTCGTGCAACTGACTCAACACTTGTTTTCACTATGCCAGAGATATCAATATATTCACTGCCACCGAGAATTTCTCTAAGTCCAGTGACAATACTTGCATCATCATACGTGCCCATGTTTAACACAAACGCAGCCATTGCATCAGCTGTACTATCCGAACCTGTAACCTTATAAAGGAAGCTGGTTTCTTGTGAATATCGTCCTGTTTCTCGATGACGCAGGCTATAAACTAAAGACTCATCATCAACAATAGGAACGCCATCACCTGGCCAGTACTGAGCATGTCGGTTCGAGCCATCACGAGCATTTGCTACTTTGCTCGGATCCAAAATCAACCCTTGACTTACACTTGCTGGATCAACATTAGCTCTAACGCTGGCAATATACTCAATTAATTGCTTATCAGTTGCGCCCGCTTCTAGTAATCCTTCCAGCGCAGCTGTTTCACCAAACTGAATCCCTGTTTTGTCTGCTATCTCACGAGCTGTTAGCTTCGGCTTAGACGCAGTACCTATTTCGCTTCTCGCCACATTGGTCAGCGCATTGCCAAAGGCATCCGTCATCATCCGCCCAGCGTTATCTCTGAATGATTTACCCCGGATAGCATTTGAAGCAGCCGCGCCTGCAAAGCCATTCAGGGTATCTCCCAGAATACCGAGATCTGACGTGAACTGAGCACTCCCCACACTGGCGACAGAACCGACGGCTGAAGCCGCAAAGCTTTTCCAGCTGAAGGATGCATCCATGCCGAGCGCTTTACTGCCAACATAGTTGGTCGCGTAGGACGCCGTACTCTGGACTAAGCCATGTGAGATTCTCGTTGAAAGCGGCACCGATGCAGCTTGCGAAGCATTTGTAGTCGAGCTGGCAGTCCCTGCATTCGCCGCACCATTGGCTGCATTTGTACCACCAGAAAGATACTGTCCAACCCCCGCTGTCGCAGCAGCAGCCAGTCCGCCTAACGCAACCTGGCTCCAGGAGAAGTCATCGACAACCCCCATGGCTTTACCAACCAGCTGAGAAGCGGCAGACCCAACAGCCCCGCCAATTGCAGCTGCAGCCAAACCAGCGGTGACAGAGCCGGCAACGGTCGCGCCGCCCAGAACACCTAACCCTGCAGCCCCGACCGTGGCCGCACCAGCTACACCAGTACCCGCCGCACTCATCATCGAACCAATTACACCGGCTGCTGCACCCGCGGTATAAATCGTCACCACAACTGCAATCACCACCATCACGATCATCGCAATCGGGTTACAGCTTTTCTTCGGTGGCGGCGGTGCAATCGGATCCGGATTGACGTTCCCCAGCACTTCACTTTCGTTGTATGGTTTGAAGCTTTCTGCCCCGTTAAACGTCTGCGTATGCTGATTCGGAATCACCAGGGATTTCCCTTCCACCAGCTTGTCGCTTGGTGACAGACCATTAGCATCCGCAATCAGGTACCAGTATCGGCTGTCGCCATAAACAGCCTGCGAAATGCGCTGTAGGGTATCACTGCCTCTGACGATGTATGCGCCGGGCTGGGCACCGGTGGCGGCCGCACTGTCGCTCAGTAAATCCGCATCCAGTTTGCTGTCGGTCAGTCGTGCCAGTGCATTCCCGGCCACCGCCAGTTCAGCACTGAGTTTGCCGCCTTCCAGCTGTAATGCGATCTGGCCATTAAAACCAGTCAGCATCTTCCTTTCGCTTGCATCCTTGGTACTGCTGATCTGAGTCAGATGACCCGCCGAGTTGTAGCGGAAATCGGTGACCCCAGTTTTGTAGCCTTTCTGATCCCGGCTCGCAGTCATTTTTATCTTCTGGAAGCTCTCTTTTCCGCGATAGTCATAGACGTGCGTTTCAGTAAATCCTTCCCGAATCATATTGGTCTGTTGCTTCGCGAGCTGGCCCGAGAAATGGTACGTGAACGCCAAGCTTTGTGTTGCGGTTCCGTTCGTCACCACATCCTGCTGCTTGAGCTGTCCATCGCTGTACACATAGGTGGTTTTGGTCTGGTCCGTTTTACCCGAACCAGCGCGAATCAAACCATTCGTATGTTCATAACGGGTCGACAGCTCATTTTGCTCCAGCGCATGTCCGGTCCGCGAATTGGTCTGTGTCAGGAACCGGGTCTGATAACGTGCCGTACCGTTGTATTCATAAGACTGAATATTCTGTATATGGCCATTCACATCATAACCAAACAGGGTTTCCTGCTTGACGACAGCTTTCTTGCCATCACGCGTGACCGACGTCCAGACAATCTCTTTTTCTTTCTGGCCTGCGGCATTGTATTGAATCTGACGGCTTCCGGCTTTCCCTGCAAAACTCTGGGTCTCGGCAGCATTCTGATGCGACGCCACCATGCGGTTATCACCGTCGTATTGATACCAGCGGGTTTCGGACACAGTGCCCCGCTTGCTGACCACTTTCCGGCGGTTACCCACAGCATCGTACTGATAAGTCACACTTGAGTTTTCAAGTGTCTTCCCAAAACCTTTGGCTGTCGTTGTCCCAATCGACGCCAGTCTGCCATGACTGTCCCACTGACTGACCGTCACGAGCTGCTGATCGCCGTCCGTCAGGGTTCGCTGTGTTTCTTTACCATTTACGTCGTAGACATAGGTTTCACTCTTCGTGCCGGAAACCTGCTTTTTCAGCAAACCGTTGGTGAAATACTCAAAGCGGATATCCATACCGCCGCCGGTCTTGCGTGTCACCTGACCGAGAGCATCGTAGCTGTAACTGATCACACTGCCGTCGAGCAAAGTCTCGGTGAGCAAGCGTCCGGTTTTCGAGAACGTCGCACTCTTTCTGGCTTTTTCACTACCGCCTGCCAGCCAAGCTTCGCTGGTCTTGTTACCGAATGCATCATAGGTAAATTTCTGATGCTGGCCGCCGCCTTTGGTTTCCAGCACACGACCGGCCTGATCGAAACGTGTCCACTGGGTATACCCGGTTTCGCCCACCCATTCTTCGCTGTACCGCTGCCCGAGCTGGTCATAGGAATATCTGGCATATACTTCAGCAAACTTATCATCCAGCCGGAGTTTGGCACGGGTCAGCAACTGGCCATTATTGTTGTAGGTAAACATTTCACCCTGGCCCAGCGTGTTGATCCGGCCAACCATGTCACCACGGGCATCGTGATAATAGTGCGTCACCCCGCCGGCACCATTGATGTCTGAGAGCTTCTGCCCAGCCAGATCATAGGTGCTCTTCTGCCATTTTCCGTTCGCATCCTGAACGGCAATCCGGTTTCCGTTCAGGTCGTAGTAAATCTTGGAAACAGGCTTGCGCTTCGTGAGCGTTCCCTTGGTATCCAGAACATCAGTTTCAGGTCCCGTCTGTTCAATCACCTGATTGTTCTGGTTGTATTTGAACTGATAAACACTGCCATTCACATTGCGGGTCAGCACGTTTCCGAAGCGATCCAGCACCTGCGTTGTGACCGGAGACTTGCCGTCAAAGCTCACGCCTTTCTCACTGGTCAGGTTGCCCATTTTGTCGTAATCGCGAACTACCACCCGGCTGCCGCCGGTCGTTTCACGAGTGACTTTCCCCAGCCAGTTATATTGATAATTGGTCTTGATACCTTTGCGCTCTGCCGCGGTGACCTGACCGAAGCCATCATATTGATAACTTTCCTGCACCTCGTTATTGAGGCGTTTTTCAGTCACTTCACCAAAGGCGTTATACCGTGCCGTTTCAGTAATATTGCCGGATGAGGCGTTCACGGTTGTCGCCGTCTGACGTCCGGTTTTGTCATAACTGAAACGGGTCACTTTATCGAAACTGTAACTGAGCCCTCCCGTCGAGGAGACCTTCACCGTTTCCTGAACGACACGGTTCATCGCATCGGTCTGGATCTGGGTGTAGTTCCCCTCCGCATCTTTCCGGCCGGTGAGCTGGCCTTGCTGATTGAAATACTGGAACGTCGAGCGACCCTCGGTCATCGTGCTGACCTGATTTCCCTGGGCGTCGTAGAGATAATCGGTCCGCTGATGCGCTGACAGACGTTCAGGCTGACTGCCGCCGGCTACGGCAAGCGCCACACTTGAAACCACGTAGTCCCGTTTCTTGCCCCAGGTCGTGACCAGACGGCCCAATGCATCAAACTCATGCAGCACACGGTTGGCCGCAGTCGCATGATTAGCCGCATCAACCGAATTTGCCTCCTGCACCGTCATATACATCCGGCCGGCATAATCGTGGTACGTCGTTGTGATCAGATTGCCGGTTTTCTCAGTAACTGTATTACCGTTATGGGCGTGGTAAACCACATGATGCCGCGTGGTCTGCGTCCGGTTCCCGCGGTGATCATAGCCGTAGCTCTCAAACCGTTGTGCATTTCCCTGCTGTTTCTGCCAAGCTTCAAGCGCCTTCAGGCTCCACTCACCGGTATAGCGGTTGGTGAATTCACGTTGTTCAACCAGTTGCCCCAGGCCGTTATAGCCATAAGCAGTGACATACCCTTCAGCATTCCGGGTCGCCTGCAGCTGACCCGTTAACGAGTACAGGTGCTGTCCGGTTGTGACTGATACGTTTTTCGCACTGCGCGTGGTGGAAACTTTTTCGCCGAATGCGTTATAAACCACGTCATCCCGAATAGTATCGCTGTTCACGCTGCTGCTTTGTGTCGCTGAAATTTCCTGTCCGCGCTGATCGTAGTTCCAGCTGATGGCACGGCTGGTGCCGCCACCGGCAACAAACTTCTCCAGCTCAGACAATGCAATGGCCGAGCCCTCAGGACGTTTCGCACTGAATGCGTTACTGTATCGGATCTGGGCTGTTTTCTGGCCGTAGCTGTCGTAGCGGTATTCCGTCACAAAGCCCAGCTCATCGACATCAAAACGCAACTGACCTAACTGGTCGTAGACTTTATCCCGGCGACCGTTTTCAGCATTGATGTTGACTGATGCCAGGTTCTGTTCGTTGTAAATCACCGCATTGCCCGCCAGACCTTTCGCCTGCGTCTGATTCCCCATGACGTTGAATACAAAACGCTTACTATTGGCCATGCTGGTTCCGGCAGCCGTGGTGCTGGCAATCACATTGCCCAGACTGTCATACTGATACTGGGTTTCAAGCCGCCCGATATGCTGAATCACTTTGCCGTCAGCCGTCACATCGGCATAACTGACAGTTGCAGACAGTTCAGAAATCAGCTGCCCGCGCGCGTCGTACCGGTAGTCCGTATCATGGCTGACCGTTCCCGCATTGATCTCCCGGGCCACAGCCTGTTTCGACAGATAAACCAGTTGCTGGGCTTCGGAAAGTGTCGCTCCGGCCCGGTCTTTATAGGTTGTCGCGCGCTCCAGGTAAGCACTCACTTTACGATGCAGCGTCGTTGCAGCATCCAGGTCGGTATACACCTTGTTCAGATAACTGACGGTGGTATTCAGCTCACCTTTGGCTGTGTTCAGATCACCTTGTGCAACGTTTAGTTCTTTTCGGGCAGCAACGACAGCAGCCAGCGCTTTCGCTTCATCAGATTTGGCAACATCCAGCAGCTGGCGAATCGTGACGATGGCGTTCTCAACCCCATCCATTTTTTCCCGGGCTTTTGCGAGATGGATTTCGGCCTGATCCATTGTCTGATGGGCATCGGCCACTTTCTGCTTCGCTGCCGTCAACGCTTGATTTGCTGAATTCAACGCGCTGGATGCGGCATTCACATCGGCTTGTGCCTGATCAACTTTGGTGGTTGCTGCGGCCAGCGCACTTTCTGTGGTCGTCAGGTTTCCTTTCAGCCGGTTGACTTCACTCTGCGCTTTTTCCACTCGGGTCCGGGCAGCAATATCATCATTCAGTTTGGTACGAACGTCAGAGACATACTTCAGCCCGCGTGCAGCGCGATCAGATTCGGCTTTAAATGCATTGATTTGCGCCTGTGTATAGGCGTTGGAAGAAACCCCTTCTTCATTGGTGTTTTTTGCCGTCAGAGAGTGCTTGTACTGGGCGTAGAACTTATCTGCCAGAGACTTCACCTGACTCTGGTAATAGCTCTGCTGCTTCACCGCGGTATCAGAGAGCGCTTTACTGTCCGGTCCTTTGTAAATCGCCCCTGAATTTGACGTAAACTGCTGCTTAAAGCCGTTCATCAGGTCAGCTGCGGCCTTGCGGTCTCTGAACGCAGCGTCAATCTGAGCCTGCGTATAACCGACGCTGCCACCGCCCTGTTCTTCGGAGAGCTTTCTGTATTTGTTGTTTAAGCGATGCTGATAAATCGCATCCATATCGCGGAAGTTTTCTTCTACCACCCAAACCGCATCGCCCCAGGAACGGAACGTTTTCACTGCCGTCGCTGTATTCGATTTATGGGTCTGCGCTTTTTTCAGTTCAGCTTCCGCATTCGCCAGTGCTTTCCGGGTTGCATCCCGATCCGCCTGACGCTGTTTGAACACGGCCTGATTGCTGCTCAGGACGCTGTTCGCACTGTGATAGGCGTGTGATGCACCGGACTGAGCCTGCGTTTTGCTATTCAGGTTCAGCTCTGAAGCGCGGATCGTTTCAGCCCCGGTCCGTTTCGCTTCTTCCCAGGAAATAATCTCCAGCTCTGTGGTGAACCGCTGGTTGTTTTTTGCATTCAGATCACTGGCAATCTGCTCGGCCTTATCGCGACTTTGCTGATGGGCAGACAGTTTCTCATCATAGTTACGTTTTTGCTTTTCTAATGCGTTGCGTTGCTGCTCGATCCGATCCCCCAGCGCCGCAAGCTGACCTTTGAGATCAGTCACTTTCTGCTGGTTCACCAGCATGTCCCGTTCAGCCTGCGCTTTCACTGCATTCGCACTGTCCAGGCTGTCGACCGTTGCATGAATCAGCGAATCACTGTTCTTCCCGCCATCAGAGAGGGTTTTCAGCAACGCTGATTGTTCCTCAAGTGCTTTGTCCCTTTCCGTCTGTAATTGATTCAGCTTGCTGACTGCATCTGTATGTTCTTTCTGCGCAGCGTGCAGCGCTAAACGCGTTTCTTTTTCATACTGAACGACCGTCGCATCGCCGGCGGCATTGGATGACAGTAACTCAAGCGTTTGCTTGGCAGAGGCAATCGCATTTTCTGCCCCAGCCAGCCGCGTCTGCGCTTCCTCAATTTGCACGCCAGCCTGAGCAAACTGTGCTTCGGCCTGCTGGTAAGACTGAGTCGCACTATCGAGTTTCGATTTCGCGGCATGATATTGCGCCGAAATCCCTTCAAACTGACTTGAGACTTTGTTCAGCGCATCGCGCGCAGTGCTCACAGTCACGAGTACAGCATTATAATTCTTAGTCGCGGTATCAATCGCAGTGGCTGCTGTCGCTTTTGCCACTTTTAGCTGACTGATGTCATTCGACGCCGCATTTCGCTGAGAGACCCAGGCGTTATACTCATTTTCTCTGGCTTTGACCGCAGTGGCTGCACTGTCCCGTGCCGCTCGTTTGCTGTTAATTTCCGAGAGAGAGGTTCCCCATGAGTGACCTTCTTCATTGGTATGACGTCCGGCAACCGCTTTTTTGTAGGCCGCATCAGTATTGCTTAAATGCTGACGTGCACTGTCCAGTCGTGATTTCGCGGCATTGACTTCCGGAACGGCTTTGTTATACCGGCCTTCGGCCGCTTTCAGATCCTGGTTGATACTCGCCAGATTGTTCTGAGCTACGGTTAACTCAGAGACTCTGTTTCGTTTATTCGCCTCAGCCTCATTGAGCTTTTTCTCCGCAGCCGTCTGTTCGCTGAGCCCCTTCTGATAACTGCTCAGAATCGAATCAAACCCGGCTTGCGCCTTCGCCTGCTCACTGACAAGCTTCGTCCGCTGTGCGGCAAGCTGTTCACGTAACGCTGTGGCAGTTTTCAGCGCCTGAGTCGCAGCGGCTTTTTCTGCGATCGCTGAATCATAGGCAGCCTGCGCGAGGTCGACCTGCTCTTGTGGCGTTGCAATCTTTTCCTCAAGCGTTTTCTTTCTCGCGGTTAACGTGGCCTCAGCAGCTTTCCATGTCTGAGTTGCCTTGCTGTAACGTGTATTGGCTGCAGAAAGCGTACTTTTAGCCGTATTCAGGGCCGTTGTGGCGTTATCAAACGGCGTTTTTGCTGCATCAAGTGCTTTTGACGCATTGGCCAGTGCCGCATTCGCTTTGTCTGCATTGGCCTGTGCAGTATTTTTCTGTGTGGTCGCAGTACTGAAGTTATTCTTCGCTGCATTCAGCGTGTTCAGATACCCGGCCCGGGTATCCCACTTCGCTTGACGGGCACTGTAGGCTTTGTTGGCTTGATCAACCCAGGAATTATGTGAGTTGATTTTGCTCTGATAGGTTCGCAATTTTGCATCGCGTGTCGCCCGGCGACTGTTCAGTCCGGCGCTGGTTTTACCGCTCGGGTTTTCTTCGGTATACCAGCTGCGCTTACTGTAGGCGGTGTAATCCGCAGCCGCGCGTTCATAATCTTTCCGGGCAGCTTCCCGCTCACGCGAGGCTGCATCACGGTTTTTCACCGTATTTTGATAATGCGTATCTGCTTTCGACCATTCACCATGGTGATAGTTAAAATCAGACTGCGCTTTATTCAATGCAGACTGCTTTCCTGAAAGATTTGTGTTCGCAGAAGTTAGCGCACTATTGGCACTGTTCGCGGCAGATTGCGCTGAGTTTTTCGCAGCAAGCGCTTTGTCATAGTTCGCTTTCGCCGTGTTAAAGGCGAGTTGTTTCTGATTCTGGCTGGCGAGGCTCGCATCCCGGTGCTTGATGGCAGCCTGATATTCTGCCCATGCGGTATCCCGGACTTTCTGAGCGCCTCCAACTGCTTTTTTCGCTGCGTTAATCGCCGCCTGACGTTCAGCCTGAGCTTTGTTATAGGCCTCCCGGGCAACAGCGTATTCTTTCTCACGTTGTGCCAGAGACACTGCCGCCAGCTCAACTTTTGATTTCTGTGCATCAATCTCCGCCGTTAAGATCTGGAGCTTCGACTTCAGCGCATCAATTTTATCGAGTGTTTCAGTGGTACTGTTGCCCGCTGGCGGGAGTACAACATCATCGGTCGGCGTTTGCGGCAGAGAAGGTGCCGTCCCGGTGTTGTCGGCCGGTACCTTCGGATTGCTATTTATCGCAGCATTGGTCTCGTTTTGTTTCTTGATCGCTTCGGACAGGGTTTGCTTCGCTGCCTTCACTGCAAGTTCTGCATGCTGTACCCCTGAACGGGCGGTCAGATCTGCCTGAATATCTGCCGATAGCTTATCCAGAAATTCAATCGCAGAAATGACCTGATTCAGCTTATCTTTCGTCTGTGTAGCTTTTGCTGCATCCTGGCTGTTTAACGCTGCCTGATACTGCTTCTGCAGCGAGGTCTTTTCACTGTCCAGGGTATTTCGGTGACCTGAAATCAGAGACAGCGCGGAATTTCCAGCAGCATCACTCTGAACCGACGCATGAATTTTGCCGCCCGTGGTTGTGTAATCGGCTTTCCATTCCGGATGAAGCGTGGTGAGCACACTGGCTTTCACAAGTGCCTGTACGGCTGCTGCAGTTTGCGCTTTGTGGCTGCCGGCCTCAGTGAATGTCTTGTCTGCATCCGTGACCGCTTTCTTCGCGGCTTCAACTTCCGCCGCATTCTGGCCTTTTAAACGGGCTTCATGTGTTGCTATTTCACTTTCTAACGCATCGATCTTTTCCTGCAGTTTCGCATGACGTACCAGCTCAGTTTTCACTTCGTTCTGCAAGCCGGATAACCGATGGTTCGCATCCTCGATGCTGATCCCCAGGTCATGGTTGGCGTTATTCGTGGCCGCAATCTGGCCTTCAAGCGTATTCAGTTCCTGAATCAGGCCGCTGATCCGTCCCTGCTGATGATTCAGCTCCGATAACTTCGCTTTCAGTTCCGCAGAAGCGTTGTCCAGGCTTTGCAGGCTCTCTGTAAGTTGCAGGAATACGGCATATTCGGAGGCCGTCGCACTGCCTTTACGAATGTCATTCAATGCGTTCCGGACAGCCGAGTTGTCGACATATTCTTTCTTCCGGCTCTTCTGAGACTGGCGGTTGTACTGATATTCCACCAGGAAGCCATCGCCATCCATCGCGAACCGGAGGCGTCCCAACTGGTCATATACACTGAGCTCAGCGCTGACCCGGCCCGCCTCAACTTCCTGAGACAAATGCGTTTTCAGCGCATTTACGGACGTGGCTGAACGGTCCGCCAGCTGGAAATCCGTGTTGTAGCGGATGGTATGGGTAATACGGCCTTCTTTATCGTAACCGCGTTCACTGATACGCCCCTGCGCATCGATCGCATACAGAAGACGACCATGGGCGTCGTAAACCGACTGACTGATCCGGTTGCCTGAAGCAGCCGTGTTCCAGTTCGCCTCTTTCACCGTCTTCTGGTACTGAGTGGTCGTAATTACCTGGCCGTTCGCATTATACAAATAGCCCGTCGCATACCCTTTTTCATCGATCTCGAAGGCAACCCGGCCTTCATTGTCATAACGGGTTTCGGTGCTTCTGTCTTTTGTCGGATCGGCAGCAATAGCTGCTTTCAGGCTCGCTTCCGTCCAGGACGACTGAGGTGCAACCGCTTTGCTGAACCGCGTTGTTTTCACCACCCGGTTCGCAGCGTCGTAGTCAAACTGGGTGACATAGTTCAGCGCGTTGATTTCATATCTGACCCGGCCCAGCGCATCATAGACATACCGCGTCGTGGCACCGATACCGGTCGCCTTTTCCAGCACTTTCCCGGAGCCGTCGTAACGATACAACGTCGTCTGGCTGCTTGCCAAACCCGACCAGTCGGCCCCTGATTTGATTCGTTTCCCGGTCAGATTGCCGTTTGCATCGTAGCTGAACTCAGTGACCCGCTCTTCAAGCACCCGGTCACTGGCTGAGACTGCCCCTTCAACCGTTTTCAGCACCTGACCATTGGCGTCATAGGTAAAGAGGGTTGCCACACCCCCCTGCTCGACCCGGACTTTTCTGCCGTTGTTGTCATAGCGGATATAGGTCCGCTGATCTTCGGTATTTTCCCAGACCCGCTGACCCTGCTTGTCGTAACCGTATTCAGTTGACAGTTTTTCACCGTCCGCGTCTCGGATCACTTTCCACTGCTGACCAATCGCGTTATAGCGGTACTCGGTGCGTGTGCCTTCGGCATTGATGTCGAATTTCAGCAACCCAGTGGTGGCATCGTATTCTTTGCGGGAGAGGATTTCAGGCGTGGTACTGCCGGCGGCAATAAACTCTGAACGGAGCAGTTGACCCTGATGGTCGTAATGGAACAGACGGCGATGACCCAGAGCATCGGTGATCGATGTTGTTTCACCATGGGCATTCTTTTCAGTCACGGTACGAATGCCGCCCGGCGAGACTACCGTCACCTGATTTCTGGTATCGTCATACTCATAGCGCGTCGTCTCGCCCTTGCCATTGGCCAGTGACAACGTCCGGCCCAGCGCATCCAGTTCAATGCGCTCCTGCAATGCACCGGAAAGCTTGACCGTTTTCACGCGGCCACCGTGGAGGTAATCCACAATTTTCTCGCGACCTGCGCCATCCAGTTCGCTCACCACACGGCCCATGTGATCATATTTCCGGGACCACTGCGCCTGATAACGCACTGTCGGCTGACGAACATCCGACAGTTCATCCCCGCCGGAAATCCGGCTGCCTGCACGATAATCTTTGGCGACGCGCTGCTCGACCACATTCCCGCGCGCATCGTACCGGTATTGCGTGATTTCACGGGAAATATGATTGCCCGAGCCGGACAAAAACGAGGAATAAGCATCACTGACGTGTTGCTTCACCAGATAACCCAGCTTGCCCTGCTTGTTATACAGGTAACTGGTGACGGCTTTCTCGCCATCCACAGTTCGCAGCACCCGGCCCGCTTTATCATAGGCAAATTCAGATTTGACAATGCCAGCCACCAGCTGTTGTTTCACTTGCCCGAATGCGGTGTAAACCGTGCTCTTTGTATTGCCCAGCGCATCGGTTTGCTGAATCAGCCGCCCGGACTTGTCATATGCATAGCTCGTTTTACCGGTGGATGGATGATAGTCGCTGACTTTCCAGCCCATGGTGTTATAAACCGACTGACTGCCCCGGGCCGTAATCAGCGCGGAAACATTGGCTGTTTTCCAGTCCTGACTGCCCGCGACAGCAACACGTCCGGTCAGCTCACCGAACTTGTTATAGTCCATATAGACAGAGCGGCTATCTTTGGTATTCGCGCCGCTGATTTGCTGGCGAAGCAGACCCGTCACGTCATCGTACTGATAGCGTGTCTCAATGCCATGCTGATTGACGCTGGCAATGAGTCTGCCGGCTGCATCAAACTTGTCCCGGGAAATTTGCTGCGCACTGCCGGCCTGCTGCAGAATACTTTCGATCCCGCCCTGCCGATTGGTCACTGCATTCGTGTAACGGTAGGTGACCTTCTCCTTGCCGCCGTCCAGATAGCGCGTTTCGGTCAGAAAGCCCTGTTCATCCAGAAGGTACTGCTGACGGCCGCGGCTGTCATAGAAAACATTCGAACTGTCATAACTGTCCAAACCGCTCGTTTCTGCCGCCTTTTCTGAAAGCGCAACCTTACCAATACTGCCCGTGCCGCGGATTAAAAACGCGTTTACATGCAGAATTTTATTGCCCGGTTCAACCGCAGCCAGATCGGCTTCCAGATCACGGGTGACGGTATTCCACTGCCCGTTGTTAATGCTGCCGATGTAATGGTGCGCGTAGCCGTTCTTGATACTGCTGCTACCCGTCCCCGTATGGTACTGGATGTAACGATGTCCTTTCTCCGTTTGCAGGCTGATGTAAACCGTCATGTCCTGGGAGTAATTCATATCCCAGCTCAACAGACCCATATCGGTATTTTTCCAGCTTTCGTTCGCATTGTTATTTGCCAAGCGATAGCCGTTTGACATCCCTGAACCACGGAGATCGATCACTTCGCCGCCGTAGGCAGCGTCGTATCTCGGGGTCATGGTCGCACCCGCCGGAGAGTTGGCGTACACCTGCCATTTGCCTAAATCGACTTCATGACCGTTCTGATAAACCGTCTCGCCGCGGGGTTTGTAAAGACGGGTTTCAATCAGCTTGCCGGAGGCATCGTAACTGAAGCGTTTCACGAAACCGTCGGCGTCTTTCTGCTCCGTCAGTCGTCCTGCATTGTCATACTGGCTGCTCAGCACCCGGGCAGCGCTTGCATAACCTTCGGTGTAATGACGCACCTGAATTTGCCGGTCCAGATCATCGTAGATGTATTCTGTCACCTGCTGCTCAGCATCAATTGTGCGGGAAAGGCGCCCCAGTGCATCAAACTCGCTGCGGATCACCCGGTGCGCCCGCGTGGCATCAATCAGGCCAAGAACTTCTTTCCCACTCACGGTCAGCTGGCCGCCCGACAGCCAGCTTTGTGTATTCACACTGCTGTCGTACTGAATTTCACGGATAATCCGGCCTTCACTGTCCCTCTGATATTCCGTGATTTGCCCTGAAGCAGACACTGTGATCCACTGACGTCCCGCATCATCATAAAACACAGCGCTGAGACTGCCGTTGGCTTCCTGTGTCGCCACAAGCTGGCCACTTTTGTTGTAGATGTAATGACGCTCACGGCTCGTCTCTCCGGCAGCGCTCACGGTTTCAGAGATCAGTTCGCCACGCTGGCTGAAAGTTCTTCTTGTCGTGACCCCATTCTCGGTGGTCACCAGCACTTGCCGGTTCGCATCCAGATACTGAGTCACCACAGTGTTCCCGGCGGCATCAGTGGTGCTGGTAATGCGATTTAATCCGTCAAAAACCTGAGTGGTGGTTGACTTCACATCCAGTCGGCCCGATTTGATATCACCGGTCAGCGTTTGGGTGCCAATCAGATTGCCGAAGGCATCATAGGTCGTCCGCACATGCTCGGCATTGGACAAGGTATAATTCACAGTGGATTCAGGGAAACGCGGGCGGTAATCCTGATGGGTCGTCACCCACTTGCCGTCTTTCGCTTCAGCAATCGCCATGAAAGCACTGCGGGTTTCTGCATGCTTCAGGGTCTGCGCATTGATCCCCAGACCACTCAGCGCATTTTTTGCGTCCTGATTCAGACGGTTTGTCCATTCATCAGAAGAAGTGACAATGATCTGAAGACCGGCAGTGGTCGCTTTCAGCGTTTTCAGATGTGCCACAAGCTGTGCCGAGGCATCATCCTTGCCATAGGTATCGAAAGTTTTGGTCGAGATCAGCTTGTTACTGGCATCGACAACCGTGACCGTCAGACCCCGTCCGTTGCCGCCCACATGTTTGCCATCAATGGTCACGCCGCGGTTCGTTGTTCTGAATCCGGCAAAGTCATAGCCGGATGACGTGATTTGCAGATCATGAATCGTATCGCCGCGGCCCGCGGTATCCAGCCGGTGATAAGTGGTTTGCGTGTGCAATTCACCCCGCTGATAGGTGTATTCTGTCAGCTCCGTCGATTGTTTATTTTGCTTGCTTGCCCAAGTCGTCAAAGCCGCCAGCTCAGGCAGTTTAGTCGCCTGCAAAGCAGTGTCCAGATAGCGCCGCATTGAGGTCCGCTGACCGAAGCCATTGTACTGGTATTCAGTCACGGTACCGGCTGAAGAGACTTCAAAGCGCAGGTTTTGCTTGTCATACACAAAGTAAGCACTCGACGCCACCTTACCACCGGCATACTGATGGCTGGCGACCAGCAGATTATTTTGGTACTCATGTTTCAGGTACAGCACACCGTTGCGGGTCGATTCCGTTAAATTGCCCTGTGCATCGTACTTGTTCTGAATTGTTTTCCCGGCACTGTCCCGGACCAGAATCAGGTTATCCTGATCGTCATACTGATAGGTGACCTGTCCCTGTACCTGCCCGTTTTCACGCGGCAGATTATTCACATCTCCCTGATAATCAACCGCCGGAGACAACACAGACACCAGACGGCCTTTGTCATCATGCTGGTAAAACCAGACTTCACCATTGTTATCGGTGATTTGCAGCTGATGACCATTCCCGCGGTTGGTCTGATAATTCAGTAAGGTCACAACACCGTTGTCATCAATTTTACTCAGGCGGCTTTTTCCGCCGACGGTCTGATAACTGAAACTGACCTGACTGCCATCGCTCTTTTGAATTGACTTCAGGAGATAACTGTTCGCATCCTGATAGGTATAAGTCGTGGTGAAAACTTTCCCGTCCGTAATCGACTTATCTTCAGGGGACAAGTCAACTTTGACCTGACTTAAGCGGCCTTTTGAATCGTAGCTGTAGTGAACTTTACTGTGGGAGTGTGTCAGCTTGCCTTCAACTTGGGTATAGCTGTCCAGGCGGGTTAACTGCCCTTTACTGTTGTAGACAAAACGCAGTTCTTCGCCGCTGGCGTTTGAAACCGCACTCAGGCGGTTGCCGCTGTAACGGTAACTCACCCGGTTGCCGTGTTTATCTTCGGAGTGGATCAGCTTGCCATCAGCACTTTGATAAGTTTCCCGAATCCCGCTGGTGCCTTCCGTATAAACCCAGTTGCTGCCGACTTTGACAATGGTGTCATGAGCACCGCCACCCGCCGCAGAAAGATATGAACCATCTTCCTGTTTTTTGAAAATCGCGACATGACCATCACCGGTAATCCGGTGCAGATCTGAACCAACCATCCGAATCTGACGCTCAAAAGAAAAACGCCAGTTATCGGCATCAAAATCGTTTTTCGCGCCCTGGCTGTTATAGGTGCGGGCAAGCGATAAATCCAGTCCCCGACTGACCAGTGTCTGATCGTTACTTTGAACAACCAGATTCCCCGTGGATGCATTGATACTCAACCCTTTGGTGCTGGACAGCTTAATCCCCGCTTGCCCAAGAACATCATAATGACCTAAACCTGCACCACCGATGACAACAGCCATAGCTAATCCCTTTTGATTACATTATCGACGCTCTCTAATGGACGGTTCTGCAAAGAAAAGTTAATTATTTTTCGAGGAAAATTAATTTTTACGTCCTTTGTCACCCTATTCGTGTAATAGCAACAAAGTCATTTGCATTTTGTGCCGAGGAACCTTGATAAAAGAGGTTATCGTTGAGAAAGGACATAAGGACTGAAAACGTTCGATGCAGTGGGAACTACACATGCATAGAGGGTTTGTATTGATTCAGTTATTGAATCATCACCAGTCATAAGATAGGGCAAGTGGACATTTTCTTCATTTTGAAAATCCCCTCTTTAAATGATGAAAGACTCAATTTTCTGCGGCGAAGTTCTCTTTGAAGCAAAAAAGTGCATTACATTTTCAATTGGGTTCCGACAGAATTCCAGAAAATATGACAGGAAAGTTCTTTGGCGTGCCGGCAAACATAAGATGTTCTTAAATTCACAAGGAGCACTAATCATGTCTATTCAATCTTATGACGAAATCCAATCAAAATTTGACATTTTATCTGTCCTTCATCACGAAGAGGAAACGGTAGGAAAATTAAATAAGCTAACATCAATATTAGATAATCTTTCCGAAAAACAAATTGAGGAAGAAACACTAAAACTTAAACAAAAAATGCATAACTCTTCAGGTTTCACCAAAAGAATCATTGAACATGCAACATCTTTGCATCAAGAATATGTAAGTCTAGTAAATCAGCTCTCGTTATCTGGAAAAGTTAACACGGAATCCTTATCAAATTACTTTATTCAAGGATGGTATCACACAAGTTACACAACCCGTTTTGAACACATGTTCACAGCTTTACTCAACGAAGAAAAGCTCCAAGACACAAACAGCCATGGGAATAAATTCACAAAATTAATCGAGCATGGTATTGATGAAGAGGAGGGACATGAATTATGGGCACTACAGGATATTATATCTCTTGGTGTAAAAAATGATATCGACCCACTTTATGATGTTTTTCCTGAAACAAAAGCAATCGTCTGGTCACAACATGATCGCCTAACTCGCTTACCCGCTATTGGATTTTTGGGGTACTCATTTTATTTGGAGCTCCTCATTGCGACTGAATCATATGGTTTATTAAATGTATTGAATAAGTGCTTAAACACCACACCCAAAGATCATAAATTCATTTACTACCACTATCTTGTAGATCAAGGCCATGCCATTGACAATATTGAACTATTTGATCGTATTGTACACACAGAAAAAGATTTTAATGAAATTATCGACAATATGAACTTTATTCACACAATGTATTACAGACTTACCGAAAAATCGTTTCAATCATGAAATTAAAATTTATCACCTCAAATTATGATCAAGAAGAATACCAAATTGGTCATAGATTAGCAAAACGTGTCTATCAAAGGGCCTGGGGGACAAAATCGCTATCAGATGATCATTCAGCATCAGTTATAGCGATGTTAAACAGCGAGGTTGTGGGAAATTTATGCATTCACCTTAGAAACCAAAAATTACCATGCGAAAATTATTTTCATTTCCAAAATGAGATAGAAAAAGATGTACTTGTTGCTGAACTTTGCAGTCTTGCTATTGCAGTTGAAACGCCAAAACAAGTAAGAAATGATATCCTCTTAGGTTTGATTTCAGCAGTAAATACTTTTGGTATTGTTCACAACATTTCTAAATATTACACCATACAACGGATAAGTTTATTGTCTAGATTAAAAGTCAAATTAAATTATCCATTTCATCAGGTTGATGAAGCAATACCAATTACTGCCGCTCAACCGAATGATAGCTACTGGAGAAACAATCAAACACCTAAATTATACTCTATTGATAACACTGATCCGCAAACGATGAAATCTAGTTTACAATCTATCGCCTTTCTTAACCGACGAGGCTGTACTTGGGTTGATCAAACAAGGAAATCAAATGATTTTCAGAAGATTATTAAAGTGGCATGATGATAAAATATTAAACGACTGGCAAAGGACTTCAAAAAAACAGTGCCTTTTCCTCATTACGATCACAGCTTTAGTTTATTTATTGGTCATACTATTTCTTAACTCCAGATTAGAAGTATCTCTTATGACCTTTGCTTTAGGACTGGTTTTTGGAGCAAACTTTGAGAAGTTAATTCAGCTCAGAATGAGAGAAAAAATAAAGAATTAAACGATTAATTCTTAACGATAAGCCACCCAAAACGGTGGCTTAAGTTGTTACACATTGACCTGACTGATGTAAGAAATCAGTGCTCGTCGATCCGCGCTCCTTCGGGCGCTGCCTGAAAGGCAACGTGGTCTCGCTTCGCTCGGCTGAAGACTCGCCGTCTGCCCCATCTAGGGTTCTTCACCCTATCTCTATCGTGCCGCTGTTCTTACGAATATTCAGATGAAAAAAAACCGCTGAGAGTTCAGCGGTTTTTTTAAATGTGGCGGAGAGATAGGGATTTGAACCCTAGATACGCTATTAACGTATGCCGGTTTTCAAGACCGGTGCTTTCAACCACTCAGCCATCTCTCCGTAAGTGGTGCGCATAATACCCAGCCGATTCGATGTTGTAAATACCCCACTGAACTGACTGCGCAGATGATCGCCAATCTGATACAACCCATACCAATTTGCTGTGGTTTTCATCAGAAACGATCTTCTTCTTGCACCTCTCCCAGCCCCTCACCGGGCAGATGTCAGGGCTTTTTCCGGTGTGAATTTGCTTTTAGGTTTTCGCATCACCAGATAAACCGCCATGGCTGCCAGTACAAAACCCAGTGCGCTGAATGCATCAAAGGTTTCATTGAACACCAGCCAGGCTTCCAGCGCAGTGACCGGCGGCACCAGATAAAACGTCGACGCGACTTTTGAAGCTTCCCCGTGCTTCACCATATAAAGCAGCAGCCAGACAGCGGTGACCGAAACACCCAACACCAGCCAGGCCAGTGTCAGAGAAAACGTGAGGTTCCATTCTATCTGCATGGTTTCGGCAGTGAGCATTACTGGTGCAAACACCATAGCCGCCATCATGTACTGATAAAGCGAACCGCCGACTAAATCGACCTGACTGCAATAGCGCTTCTGGTACAGTGTGCCCAGCGTGATCCCCAGCAAGGCCAATCCGGCACAGGCATAAGCCGCCAGTTGATGCGAGTCCTGCTGCCAGCTCATATTGCCCTGTAAAACCAGGGAAATACCCAGAATTCCCAGACACAACCCCAGCCATTGCGACAGCACCAGACGTTCCTGCCCCAGAAGCATCAGTATGATTGCCGTTAACACCGGTTGTAACCCGACCAGCAACGCACACAAACCCGCAGGCATCCCGAGGTAAATCCCGTAGTAAGTCCCGCCCAGGTACAGTCCGTGAATCAGCATCCCTGTCATGAAGCAATGGAACCGGGCTTTGCCTGTCGGCAGTGAAGACTTCAGCAACAAGGCCAGCACAGCGAAAATGGCGATATTTGCCAGCATCCGGACGAACAGGAAGGTTGCAGGTTCCGCATAGGGCAAACCAAAACGGGCACCGATAAAGCCGGTACTCCACAGCAATACAAAAATAAAAGGAATCAATCGGGCCACGCGCACCTCTGTCTGGCGGAATCCATCATATTTCACTACTCTATTTGGGTACAGACACAGTTAGTAGTGACAGTTTTATAAATTTATCAGGGTACAGATAAGCGCGTGGAAACCAGTCATCAGCGATCAGACACCAAATATCAGCAGGTCATTGCAGAGCTTGAATTACGTCTTGAGCAGGGCGTTTATCAGGCCGGAGATAAGCTCCCCTCCATCCGGCAATTAAGCGGACAGTTAGGCGTCAGTAAAAATACGGTCATCCGGGCCTATCAGGAACTTGAAGCGAGCCTGAAAATCGAAGCGCATCCGCGTTCGGGATATATCGTGACCGAGTGCCCGCGCCTGGAAACCCAGCCGATTCAAACGCCGGGTTTTGTCGATTTGTTATCCCTGAGCCGGACGGTGTTACAAGACTCCCTGTCCCCCGCGTTGCTTCCAACCGGGAGTGCGCATCCGAACACCCACTTTCCGGCCATCACCTCGCTGTATGCTGAAATTGGTCGTCACAGCCGCTATCAGACTCACGTCCCAAGCCATTATTTGTTACCCCCGGGAGACGAGCAGTTGAGAAAACAACTGGTGACCGTGAATCAATGGCATGGCATCACAGCCTCCGCCAGTGAAATATTAATCACTCACGGTGCACAGCAAGGGATCAGTATGGCGCTGCAGGCCCTGACATCCCCGGGGGATACAGTCGTCATCGAATCGCCCTGTTATTTCGGTAACTTACTGTTGCTGGAATCACTGGGTCTGAAAGTGGTGGAAATCCCCTCCAGCCTGCAATCCGGTATGGATTTGCACCGGCTGTCACAGGCATTACAACAATGGCCGATTGCAGCCATACTGCTCAACCCGAGTTTTAATAACCCGACCGGCTCTGTTATGCCGCTCGCTGCCCGGCAACAATTACTCGCCATGACCCAAGGGATTCCGATTATTGAAGATGATGTGTTTGGCGATCTGGCCTACACCGGTCGGCCACCGACTTTGTACAGCATGGATGACAGCCATCGGGTGATTTACTGTAATTCTTTATCGAAGACGCTGGATTCCCGCCTGCGCATCGGCTGGCTGCTTGCCGGACGGTACCAGCCACAGATCGAAAAACGCCTGCTGGCAGACAATATGGGAAGCCTGAACCTGATGCAGTCGGCGGTGGCTGAATTTCTGAAAACCGGTAAGTACCGAACCCATCTGGGTAAAATCCGGCGCTTTTATCATCAGAATCAACGCCGGTTCAGCCAGTTACTTTGTACTACACTCGATAGCTATCCATGGCTGATCGGTCGCTATCATCTCAATCTGGCCGATGGCGGATTTCTGTGCTGGCTGACACTCCCTGAGCAGGCAGACAGCGATATGCTTTATCAGCAGGCGCATCAGGCCGGTATCAGCATTTTGCCCGGCACGATGTTCAGTACGCTGGAAAACTATCGCCATTGCCTCAGGCTGAGTTATGCCGCTTTTGAAGACAACAAACGCTGGCATACAGGTATCGGGCAGCTGGCTGAGATCATCGCAGCTCACTTAAAACCGGGCAGCAAAATGGATGCAACACAGAAAAGGATGATGCAATGAAATCGTATCCCTTCACCTTCGCCGTCACCACAATCCTCCTCTGGGCCCTGTTCAGCCTGCCGGCTCTGGCTTTCGGGCTGAAAGCCAAGGGAAGCAGTGAAGGCATGGCATATCAGGTCGAACAAATCGCCGATGGCCTGCCGATCCCCTGGGGAATGACTTTCATTGATGACCACACGCTGCTGGTCACGCTCAGGGAAGGCAAAGCCGTGCTGCTGGATGTCCGTTCCGGCCAGAGAAAAGCTGTCAGTGGTCTTCCGGAAGTGTACGCCCGCGGTCAGGGTGGCCTGCTGGATGTACAGCTGTCGCCGGATCCGGCAGCAAAAGAGTGGCTCTATTTCACCTACACCAAGCCCGTTCAGGGAGGTGGTGTCACGACGCTGGCCCGTGCCAGACTGTCCGGGCAAAGGCTCACTCAGTGGCAGGATTTGAAAGTCACCCGCTCACTCAGTGACACCAACCGGCACTTTGGCAGCCGGATCGCTTTTGACGGCCGGGGCCACGTTTTCTTCTCTGTCGGCGACCGGGGTCACCGCCCCAACGGGCAGGACCTGACCAACCACGCAGCCACTGTCATCCGGCTGAATCTGGACGGCAGTGTGCCGAAAGATAACCCGTTTACAGGCAGAAAGGATGCGTCTGCTGAAATCTGGAGTTACGGCCATCGCAATCCGCAAGGGCTGGCATACGACACAGCCAATCAGCGTTTGTGGGAAATTGAACATGGTCCGCGCGGCGGTGACGAAATCAACCTGATCCTGCCGGGCCGTAATTACGGCTGGCCCATTACCTCCCATGGAAAAGAATACTGGGGTCCGCTGGCTGTCGGTGAAGCCAGAGAAAAGCCCGGGATTGAATCGCCGGTCAAAGTGTACATTCCGTCCATCGCCCCCGGCAGTCTCCTGCTCTATCAGGGCGACGCGTTTCCCGGCTGGAAGGGAAATCTGTTTGCAGGGGCGCTGGTGTTACAGCATCTGAACCGGATCGTTCTGGATTCAAATGGCAAGCCAGTGAAAGAGGAAAGATTGTTTGAAGAGATGGGAGAAAGGATCCGCTCTCTGGTTCAGAGCAAAGAAGGCTATCTGTATTTTGCGACTGACAGCGGCAATCTTTATCGTGTTCTGCCCAAATAAAAAAAGCCCCGGTTAACCGGGGCTTCATTCCATCCGTTACAGATGTTCACCACGACGCAGCGCGTCAATGCGCTTTTCCAGCGGCGGGTGGGTCATAAACAGTTCGGACAGTGATTTGCGGCCGTTAATCCCAAAGGCCATCATTGAGCCTTCCAGATGTGACTCCTGACTGACTTTCAGTCGCTCCAGCGCTGCAATCATTTTCTCTTTGCCAACCATACGGGCTGAACCTGCATCCGCCTTGAATTCACGATGGCGGCTATACCACATAGTAATAATGCTCGCGAGGAAACCAAACAGCACTTCCATGATGGTGGAGACAATGAAATAAGTCATGAAGCTGCCGCCTTCACCCTCTTCGTTGTTATTGTTCATACCGCTGACGGCACCCGCAATAATCCGAGAAATGAAAATAACGAAGGTGTTCACCACCCCCTGAAGCAACGTCATGGTTACCATGTCGCCATTGGCAATATGGCTGACTTCATGTGCCAGCACCGCTTCTGCTTCATCAGGCGACATGCTGTGCAGTAAACCTGTTGATACTGCGACCAGCGAATCATCACGTTTAGCACCCGTAGCGAAAGCATTGATGTCGGGTGAATCATAAATCGCCACGGTCGGCATGCCGATGCCAGCCTGTTTGGCCTGCCGTGCAACGGTTTCTACCAGCCAGTATTCCGATTCATTGCGCGGATGTTCAATCACCATGCCGCCAACCGAACGCAGAGCCATCGATTTCGACATGAAAAGGGAAATCAGGGAACCACCAAAACCAAACAACACAGCCATCACCAGCAAGCCATTCAGGCTGCCCGGTTGCAAGTCTGTGACTGCGTACACAATATTGAGCACAATACTGAACACAAACATGACGGCCAGGTTCGTCGCCAGGAACAAGGCAATTCGTTTCATACCTTTTTATCTCCAACAAAGGTCAAAATGTCAGTTACTTATACGCTTTAAGACATTCACGTATCAGTGATATACCCAAGTGACCTCAGAGACTTGGGTATAACGTTATTTATAGTATGGTCGTTTAATCTGAAAACAAGCGAAAGCGGGAAATTGTTACTTTTCGTAAGTCGCTGCGGACCCTGGTTTTTCATCCTGACCCGCGAACGTCTTAGACTTTGGTCGTATTGTTTAAAAGGGTGCCATTCACTATTGTCATGAGGTATATGATTTCGCTCAGTATCTGAAAGGAGGCAAGATGGCTGACCATGAAAATTACCAAGTTGCAATTGATATCCTGCGTTGTCATCTTGGCATGACTGCAGAAGAAGCTTGTGCTGAACTCGGTATCGATCCTGCTGCTTCGCAACCTGCCGAAGCCATTGCCCCGCTCTCGGGACTGAACGCAAACTAATTCCTGTATTAAGTGCTAGATCCAAAGCCTCCTTTCCGGAGGCTTTGTCATTTTTACGCCATAATGATGTAAATACAGTTTCCATTCAGCGTGATTATGTGATACTTATCCCAAAAATTATTTTGAACACTGTACAGGTAAACTATGAAAAAGCTCTATTCGCACACTCTGGATAGTGCACAAACACAGGTCAACACACGTCCGCTCCTGATCACAATCGCGCTTTTTATGGCGGTGGCAGTAATCACGGCCGTGGCAGCTTTCATCATTCAGATTGAGATTTTGCAATTTAGCGGCAACCTCGGTGAAGACTCCCTTGTTGAATACGCTCAGGAACTTTATCTCGCACTCAGCAGCGGTCTCTTTGCAGCAGTTGCCGTCAAAAAAAGTGACATCCGTGGATTTGCACTCCTGGTTGCTGCATTTTTCATGGTTCTGCTGATTCGGGAACTGGATGGCGTCTTTGACCTGATTCGGCATGGTTTCTGGAAGGTACCGGCGGTGTTGGTTGCAGTTGCAGGCATTGCCTACGCCTATCAGCATCCACAAAGTACGCAAACACCTCTGTCTAAATACAGCAAGCATGCCAGTTTTGGACTGATGATTGGCGGTATGGCCACCCTCATGGTTTTCTCACGTTTGTTCGGAATGAGCGAACTCTGGCAAACCGCCATGCAGGATAACTACGTCCGGGAAGTGAAAAATCTGGCTGAAGAAGGAGTTGAACTTCTGGGTTACAGCCTGATTCTTGCTGCCTCGGCCTGGTACTGCCTGCCGAAACTGGTCCGCAAAAAACAAGGCTGACAAATACAGGGCATATATTGTGCCTGAATAATAAAGCCGCCTGACGGGCGGCTTTATTTCACAACGTTGCAGATGCAGGGAAACCCAATAGGTCCAGATTCAGATATTCGGTTAAATCTCTTTTTGCAATATCGTGCAGATGCGGGATCTCACCCAACTTGGGGGCAGGCAGCATTGCTTCCAGATACTTCAGATTCTCGTCATAACAGCTGGTCTCCGGATCAACCAGATTCGCGACCCAGCCCGCCAGCGTCAATCCATCTCGTTCAATGGCTTCCGCTGTCAGCATCGCATGATTCAGACATCCCAGCTTGACGCCGACCACCAGAATCACCGGCAGATTTTCCTGCTTCACCCAATCCGAGAATTTTGTTGTCTCAGACAACGGAACCCGCCAGCCGCCCGCGCCTTCGACAAACACCAGATCCGATTTCTCTTTCAGACGGTGCAAACCGTCAGATAAATTGTCCGGAGAAATCGCCACACCAGCCTGTTTCGCTGCAATGTGTGGTGCGATCGGCGGTTCAAAGGTAAAAGGATTCACCTCTTCATACGCTAATTCCGGTTTGGAAGCAGCCTGTAAGTACAGCGCATCACTGTTTCTCATGCCGTACACGGTTAATGTACTGCCTGATGCAACAGGCTTAAAACCAGCCGTCCGGTAACCAGACTTCACCCCGGCGGCGATCAATGTTCGCGTCACCACCGTTTTTCCGGCGTCGGTATCTGTTCCTGTCACAAAGAAAGCACTAGTCATTGTTCAAGACTCCAAAACAAACCTGATATGTGGCTGGTAATTGACCTGTATGGTCACGAAATTTGGCATATGCCTGCTCAATTAAATTCAGCGTCGTGCGCCCGAACAAGCCTTGACGGCGATGCTGTGATAGATGCGTCGCTCCGATGCCTTTCAAATCTTTCATCAGTGCCATTGCGCTGTCGTAATGCATCACCACAGGCGCCACAGCCAGCTGAAAATCCGTAAATCCGGCCCGTTCAACCGCCTGAATCAGCACAGATTCACTTTCGTACTGATTGACATGCAGCCCCTGATCAACTGCCTGCCAGGAATGCTGCAGCTCTGACAGAGAACCTTCCGCCAGGGTTGTGAAACCAATCACGCCACCGGGTTTCACCACGCGCTTCAGTTCTTGCAAAGGCACAGTGAGATCACGGCACCACTGTAACGCCAGGCTGGAGAAAGCTGCGTCAAACGTATTGTCCGCAAAGGGTAATGCTTCCGCATCGGCATGCCGGAACTCCCCCAGCCCCTGGCAACGTGCCTGAGCCTGTTCCAGCATTTGAGAAGACAGATCAACCGCCGTCGTCTGGTACTGCAATGCCTGTAACTGCCGGGTGAAATAACCGGTTCCGCATCCGACATCCAGCCAGTGACTGGCGTGAGCAAAGACCGGCAGTTGTTCCAGCAACCGATGACCGACCAGTCGCTGAAATGCCGCAGACTGATCATATTGTCTGGCCGCCTTGCCGAAACTGGCTGCAATCGCCTGTTTTTCCGCAGACGGGTTCACCGGATTCAAAGGTTCAACCCGGCTGTTCTGACGGATTTGCTGCATCCTGTACCTCTTCAAAAGACGCATTCAATTGTGTCGCGAATTCTCTGACCTGATCTTCATCATGGCTGGCTGTCAGTGTAATTCTCAGCCGGGCCTGATTGACCGGTACTGTTGGCGGGCGTATCGCCGACACCCAAAAACCTTTTTCTGCCAGTGAAGCGGATAAAGTGAGCGCCCGCTCACTACTGCCCAGCAGGACCGGTTTGATTGGCGTTGCAGTCGAGACCAGCCCGACTTCCGGCAGCAGGGTTTCTTCCAGAATGGCGCTCAGATCCAGCAATTTTTCCCGGCGCCAGTCGCCAGCCTGTACCAAATCGCAAGCCGTACACAGTGCATGCGCCTGCGCAGGTGGCATCGCTGTCGAGTAAATATAGTGACGGGCAAACTGAATCAGGTATTCGGCAACCTCCTGGCTGCAAAGCACGGCTGCCCCCTGCATCCCGAAGGCTTTCCCAAAGGTCACGATCAAGATGTCCGGCTGAATACCGGCTTGCTGACAGCTGCCGCGGCCTTCCTCACCGAGAATGCCGCACCCGTGCGCATCATCGACCATGAACCAGCTCTGGCTGGCTTGGCAAAGCACTGAAATCTCGGCCAGCGGTGCCTGATCACCATCCATACTGAACACACCTTCAGTCACCACCAACCGGGCAGATACTTCATTCGTGTTTACAGTCAGCATTTTATGCAGAGCAGTCACATCATTGTGGGCAAATCGGCGCATGTTCGCCGGAGACAGCATGCCGGCTTCCATCAAAGAAGCATGATTCAGCTTATCCTGAATCAGGAAATCTCCTTTCTCGAGCAATGCAAACAGTACAGCCTGATTGGCACTGAAACCTGTGCTGAACAGCAAGGACCTTTCAAAACCCAGCCATTCTGCCAGCCGGGTTTCCAGCGCCTGATGCGGTGCATGATGTCCGGTCACCAGCGGTGAAGCGCCACTGCCGGCACCATACTTGGACAGTCCCTGTTGCCAGGCTGCGATCAATGCCGGGTCTTGTGCCAGACCGAGGTAATCATTACTGGAAAAGTTCACGCTGGGTTGTGTGCAGTCCGTCCACCGGACTGAGGACGACTGTCTTGTCAGGGTCTTCCGCTGGCGATACAAGCCCTGCGCCTGTCGCAGGTTCAGGGCCTGAGTGATACGGGACTTAAGAGGCATCGTAGAAGAGATCACCGGCAGCCGGACGCGAAGCAACGCGCTGAGCGACCTGACCTAACAGTTCCTGTGCCTGTACTTCATCCGGCTTCGCTGCTTTTTCCTGGCGGTTAATCCCCAGTTTTCTGAACAGCTGCATGTCTTTGTCTTCTTCCGGGTTCGGCGTGGTCAGCAGCTTACAACCGTAGAAAACAGAGTTAGCTCCCGCCATAAAGCAAAGGGCCTGAGTTTCTTCGCTCATACCTTCACGGCCAGCCGAAAGACGCACGGCAGACTTTGGCATCATGATCCGCGCGACAGCAATAATGCGGACAAAATCGAGCGGATCCACATCGTCCACATTCTCCAGCGGTGTGCCTTTCACTTTCACCAGCATGTTGATTGGCACACTTTCCGGGTGAACCGGCAGATTGGCCAGTTCAGCCAGCAGACCAGCGCGGTCACGGGCACTTTCGCCCATCCCGATAATACCGCCGGAACAAATCTTCATGCCCGCATCACGGACATGAGACAGCGTGTCGAGACGGTCCTGATAAGTACGGGTGGTGATGATGTTGCCGTAATACTCCGCCGAAGTATCCAGGTTGTGGTTGTAGTAGTCGAGCCCGGCTTCAGCCAGTGTGTTGGCCTGGTCGCCGGTGATCATGCCCAGCGTCATGCAGGTTTCCAGTCCCATGGCCTTCACGCCACGCACCATATCCAGCAGATAAGGCATATCGCGCTCTTTCGGGTTTTTCCAGGCCGCTCCCATACAAAAACGCGTGGCGCCGGAGCTTTTCGCTTTCTGCGCAGCATCCAGTACCTGCTCAACTTCCATCAGGCGTTCACGATCGACATCAGTACGATAGTGCGCGCTTTGCGGACAGTACTTGCAGTCTTCAGGGCAGGCACCGGTTTTAATCGACAGCAGGGTACTGACCTGCACTTTGTTGGGTTCATGGTACTGACGGTGAACCTGCTGTGCTTCAAACACCAGATCCATGAATGGCTTTTCAAACAGCGCCTGAACTTCCGCAATGCTCCAATCGTGTCTCACTTCCACGTGTAAACCTCTTTCGTTGTTCTTATGGCCCGGAGAATTGCAGTGATAACCGCACGGATTCAACGGGTTTCAATGTTTGCAAGTCTACTTTGAGCAAGTACACTGTCAACCATAAAGAAAACACAAGGTTTACATCTGTGCAAAATATCAACACAAAACAAAACACCTCCAACCAGTTTTCAGCTTCGGAGACGGATCTTGAGTACGATCGCCAGCATGTCTGGCATCCCTACACCTCCACCCTGAACCCTTTGCCCTGCTATCCGGTCAGCCACGCGGAAGGCGTCCATTTGTATCTGGAAGACGGCCGCCAGCTCATTGACGGTATGTCTTCCTGGTGGGCAGCAATTCACGGTTACAATCACCCGGTCCTGAATCAGGCCGCCAAAGATCAGCTCGACAAGATGTCGCATGTCATGTTCGGCGGCATCACGCATCAGCCTGCGGTTGAGCTGTGCCGGAAACTGGTCGAACTGTCACCGGCGCCGTTGCAGCAGGTCTTTCTGGCCGATTCCGGTTCTGTTTCTGTGGAAGTCGCCCTGAAAATGGCCCTGCAGTACTGGCACGCCAAAGGTGAGCGCCGGGCAAAATTCCTCACCCTGAAACACGGCTATCACGGAGATACCTTCGCGGCGATGTCGGTGACCGATCCGGATAATTCAATGCACAGCCTTTATAAAGGTTTCCTGCCGGAGCACATTTTTGCCGAATCACCCGAAACGGGTTTCCATGAGGCATGGAACGAAAACGATATCTCCGACTTAACCGCTAAACTCGAAGCACATCATCAGGATATTGCCGCAATCATTCTGGAACCTGTCGTTCAGGGCGCCGGAGGGATGCGTATTTATCACCCGACTTATCTGCGCCGTGTCCGCGAGTTGTGTGATGACTTCGGTGTCTTACTGATTGTCGACGAAATCGCGACTGGCTTTGGCCGTACCGGAAAGCTCTTTGCTTGCGAACATGCCGGGATCAGCCCGGACATTATGTGTGTCGGGAAGGCTCTGACCGGCGGTTACATGACACTGGCGGCAACACTAACCACCAAGCAGGTTGCAGATACGGTGTGCAGCGGTGAAGCCGGTTGCTTTATGCATGGCCCGACCTTCATGGGCAATCCGCTGGCCTGCGCCGTTGCCAACGCCAGCCTGTCTTTGCTCGAAACGGGTGACTGGCAGCATCAGGTCAGCGGAATTGAACAACAGCTGTCGCAATTACTGCCCCGGGTCGGCCAGTCTGAGAAAGTCAAAGCCGTCCGCTGGCTGGGCGCCATCGGTGTCGTTGAATTATATGAGCCGGTGGATATGGTCCGGATTCAGAAAAGTTTTGTAGACAATGGTGTCTGGATTCGCCCGTTTGGCAGACTTATCTACATCATGCCGCCTTTTGTAATTGATAATCAGCAGCTTGAGAAACTGGTTTTCGCTATTTTGCAATCGCTGCAGTAATATCGAAAAACAGACAAGGCATCACCTTTGAACAGATATACTCATAAAAAGAGCCAAATCAGGGCTGAAACCCGTAATTCTGAAGACATCTCGTCCAGAAAGACAGACAGCCCTATCAAAGTTGACGTCATAAAGGCTAAGTATTATGCAGTTACCCCTTTTCCCGCTCCGGCTTTATGTATTACCGGGAGGTGTCAGTAAGCTGCGGATTTTCGAACCTCGCTACACCCGGTTAGTGACGCTTGCGATGTCCTCAGGAAATGGTTTCGGCCTGTGCATGAAAGATGGTGATTCACTTTGCCATTTCGGAACGCGGGTCGAAATCACCGATTTCGAACAATTACCTGACGGGTTGCTCGGCATCACCATAAAAGGGGTAGAGAAATTCGTGATTAACAATCACTGGCAGGAAAAAGACGGCCTGAGATTTGGCGAAGTCAGCTTGATCAAAAACTGGGCCCCCAGCAGCGCACGTTTTATTGATCGCCACATCGCCAACAGCCTGGAAGCCCTGTTTGAGGAATATCCGGACTATGCGGAGAACTACCCGGATCCGGATTTCGCCAACATGGCCTGGGTCTGCCAGCGCTGGCTGGAAATTCTGCCCCTGGAAACCAACCAAAAGCAATGGTTTATGAGCCGGAATGATCACCGTGCGGCTTTGTCATTCCTGCATAATGTCATCGACGAAGAACTCAGACACGAAGATCTCTGACGATTTCAGCCACGGCCCTCACGGGCCAGTCGCTGATCGACCATACGACGATAGAAAGCCGATAACAGATGACGGATCCCCGGCAGTCCCATCAGAAATGCAACCGGCCGGAGCCACCATACCTGATTCAGTAACAGCATGTAGGCATCCATTTCCCGGTGAACAATCCCCTGCTGATCCTGTACATGCAATTCCCGTAACGCTTTTTCCGGAGATATGCCCAGCGCTTTCAGCGCTTCATCCTGGCCGGTGATATCATACCACTCCACCAGTTCCGGATGACGGCTGAGCCAGGATTCATACCATGCCCGATCCCGCACACAGCTTGGGCAGGAACCGTCATAAAAAACCCGAATCCGTTTCATGTCTTTGACCTCCAAGCCATGTTCCTTCTCTAAGTCTGGCTGAACCCAATAAAAAACGCAGCCATCGCTATCGAAATAAGCAGTGGCTGCGCTGCATGATTCGCGTCAGGAAAAGTTTATCCTTCCTCGATCAGTTTCAGTAACAGATGTCCGTCATACATTGCCTGCTTCACCAGAGCCGCAGCCGGCATGGTGGCCTGGGTGTAAAAACTGGTTTCTTCAATCCGCAGATCCTGGTTATAAACCGGCAGGGACTGACTCTTCACACATTCCATAATCGCCGGATACAGAACACTTTTCGCCTGATTGAACTCTCCGCCAATCAGGATCTTCTCCGGATTAAACAAGTTCACCATAATGGCAATTGCCCGGCCAAGGTTGAAACCCAGTTCGGTGATGACCCGGAACGCCAGCGGATCCCCCTGCACTGCCGCCTCACAGATATTTTCGATGGTCAGCGCCTGCCCATAGAGCACAGAAGCTTCACCCAGCGTTAACCCGGTTTTAACCTGATCTCTCACCGCCTGCAAACTGGCGACGGTTTCCAGACATCCTTTATTCCCGCAATGGCAAGGCAATCCATCCGGTTTAATCTGGATATGACCAAGCTCACCAATATTACCGATCCGGCCCTGAAGCACCTGATTATCAAGGATAATGCCTGCCCCGACGCCGTGATGTACTGAAATCAGAATCGAGTTTGCCACATCATTCGCATTGCCAAATAACTGCTCCGCCAATGCCCAGGAACGGGTGTCATTACCGATGAAGACCGGCAGTCCCGTGGCTTCATGAATGGCAGGTCCCAGCGGCAGGTCTTTTACCTCGTAATGAGGCATCTGCAACACCAGTCCTTTTTCCGAATTCACCAGCCCCGGCAGAGAAACAGCAATGGCGGTGATCCGATCCAGTAACTTGGCATGCCGGGCAAAGAATGAATCAATCTCAGACAGCAGCTTATTCAGGACATCATCCTGCTTCAGCTCCGCGATGTCCTGTCTCTCTTCGAACAGGATATCGCCGCCCTGCTCATGCAGAGCTATCGTCAGATAACCGCGCCCCAACCGGATGCCCAGAAACTGCCAGCCATCATTATCCGGCACCAGACCGATTGCCGGGCGCCCCCTGCTGCCGGATTCCAGAATTTCAGCTTCTTTGATCAGGTGGCCATCAAACAGCTCACGGGTAATTTTGGTGATACTGGCGGGCGCCAACTGACTTTTCTTCGACAGTTCTATCCGGGAAATCGGGCCGTACTGATCGATGAGTTTGTAGACGCTGCCGGCATTATTTCTTTTGATGTGATCGATGTGACCGGGCTGAGCGACATACATGCGCGGACTTCCTCTGACAATATATAGGTATGAAGAGTATGGAATTTTTTTACAGTGCGAACTAATTGTGAAGCGACTTATGCCAAGGGCGTGAGCCCAGTCACGACAAACGTATACCTTTTCAGCCCATCTCTGCCGTTGTCACTGTGCTGCTTCAAATACAATGGGAATGGAGACAATCCGTTCAGGTTCTGACATAATACGCGCCCTTCAGCGTTCAGGGTACCTGAAACTGCCCGTTTTCACGTTAATTAGTCAGATGTTTTGAGGTCGTCGTGTACAAAATCAATGAAATCTTTGAAACCATTCAGGGAGAAGGTGTTTTCACTGGTGTGCCGGCCATTTTTGTCCGTTTACAGGTCTGCCCGGTTGGCTGTGCCTGGTGTGATACCAAGCAGACCTGGAGTGCCGAGCCTCAGGACGAAGTGAACGTGCAGACCATGATCGCTAAAAAAGAAGACGCGCCGACCTGGACCGCACTGGATGCCGGCGGCATTGTGCAGGTCCTCAAAGATCAGGGCTACACCGCCCGGCATGTGGTGATCACCGGCGGAGAACCTTGCCTGTACGACCTGCGCCCATTAACTGAAGCCCTGGAAGACCATGGATTCCGCTGTCAGATTGAAACCAGCGGCACCTATGATGTTCTCGCCACTGAGGCAACCTGGGTCACCGTTTCACCGAAGATCAATATGAAAGGGAAACTGCCGGTCCTTGTGTCAGCACTCGAACGTGCCAATGAAATCAAACATCCGGTCGGTACCCAAAAAGATATAGACCAGCTTGATGCGCTACTGGCAGGCGTCAGTCTGAAAGAAGATGTCACGATTGCGCTGCAACCGATCAGCCAGAAACCCCGAGCCACTGAGTTGTGCATTCAGACCTGTATTGCACGAAACTGGCGCCTGTCGATTCAGACACACAAATATCTGTCGATTGCCTGATTTTTCAGGCATCACCCGGTTCCCCCGAATCGCTGTCTCAATTCTCAGACGCTGTCTCAAGGGCTGAGACAGCCTGTCTGGTTTAACAACCACCCACTTCCGCCTTACCTATACTCACCCCAAACACGAAACCAAACGCACACCATGTTTGGTCAAAAAATACAGCATTTATCGTTCAGGGGAAGGATTATGCGCGCCTATCTGATGATTGGCCTGAGCTTGCTATTGGCTGGCCTGCTTTCTGCGTGTGGTGGTGGCAGCGGCGAGGCTGGCATCAAGCCTGCCGAATTACCACCCGTCAAAACCAGTTTCACCGTCACGGTTGATCTTCCCGCCGGCCTGAATACCGCTCAGCAAGGAAACCACTGGGATCTGATCAGCAAGGCCTATGCGGCGACGCCCACATTGTTACAGGACAACTTCGCAGTGCTGATCCTGAACAGCCAGGGCAAAGTCATGGGACAGACTGAGATTACGGATTTCCAGCAGGATGACAGCAATTACACCATCACTGTCCAGAGCCCGCTCCTGCTGCAGGGCGTTCTGGTGCTTGATCTGGATGGCCCGCCTCAGTTTGCCATCGGTGATCGCCTGCCAACAGATTTGTTCCTGACCCCGCTGACCGATACTGAAATCGCGCTGTCTCTGAAAACGACCCTCGCCTATCAGGCACTGGTGAAACGGGTGGTGAAAGACGGTAACTGGGGAATATTCAGCCAAACGGTCAGCAATCCGGGGAACCTCGACGTCCGGAATGCGGGTGATTTTATCAATGAGCTGGCCGATGAACTGAGTGTCACGCTGATCCCCAAACTCGGTCTGAACGGTGTCAACCTGAGCACGCTGATGTCGCTGACTGTGGTCAATGACATTCTGGAAGGGGTCATGACCCGTAAGTACACAGAAATGACCGCACAGAAAGACACCATCCAGACAATTTTCAATGCTGGTTTCTGGCGTCTGCACAGTCAGAGTTCCCTCAATGGCAGTAAACTTGAAGCCGATATGATGGACTTCAACAGCCCGGACACAGCAACCAATGAAACGCGTCAGGTCGACTGGCAGTGGCAAAAAAATAGTGACAGCGATGTCAGCCTGACGGAAGCCTTTACGTATTTCAGTGAACAACCGCTGGTCCAGTTCGATCAAAAAGAAGACGCCATCCAGGGTCAGATTCTGACTGGCTCCGGCTGGAAAGACCTTTACGAATATTTCAAAGTACTGATTTCTTCCAGCAACACCGCAATTGTCACCGATGCCGGTCTTGAAGAAAGCGATGACCGCAACGTGACGATCCGGGTCAATTCTTATCCCCTGTCCGGGCAAAACATGCATGATTTTCTGACCACAAAAGAAAATCACTTCATGACCCGCTATGTGCCGGGTACCGCAGCCTTTTCAGACGGTGCGATGGGGTATTACTTCACCTGGAGCCCGGACACCACCCGGATGCTGCTCTGCAAAACCAACGTCAGCGGAGACCATTGTACCGTAGCGCCCAAAGGGAACCCGACTGTGCCTTACACCACGCTGGAAGACATGGTTGCCGTTGAAGATGCCGGCAGTTTTGAGCAGGTGAATGGCTACCATCTGACCGACAATGTGGTGCTCGAATTTGTCTTTAACAATACCCATCGCGTCAATTACTGGGTCAATGTCGGCGGCGATGGCTGGATGGTGGTTGAAACCGGGATATGGTCGCCTGTCACCGTCCTGGAAAAACAAATGTTCCAGTTTGCCGTCCCAGATGTCATTCAGCAGCTGGCAAACCGCTATCCCTTCGACACACCATACTTATTCCTGGTAGTCGACAATGGTGCAGTCCATCAGGGAGAGGCCATTCTGAAAGATGATGATTTCCATTTTGCCGGTTTCAACCATGCCGCCAAAGAACAGATCTACGCGGTTACCTCACGCGCGAACTTACCGCCTTTCGGCGACTGTACATTCGGCGATACTGCACCGGCAACCGAAGACCAGTTCCTCAATGCGGTCACGGAATGTGGCGGGGATGACCGCTTCACCACAGATGGTGTCAACGCCATGGTCAATCAGCATCTGGTGCAAATCTCAACCGAAGCAGACAGCCTGGGTGAACTGGAAGCAGTCATCCTTAAAAGCGACAACACCTGGGAATATTACCTCAATACAGTACTTCAGCCCGGCACGGCCAACCGGCAGTGGCAGCTCAATGAAAATGGCTTCCTGCGCCTGACTGAAGACAGCACGGACAGCTTCAGCGACTACCAGCTCTGGGCAATGACACACAAAAAGAATGAGACTCGTCCGATCCTGGCCGTGAAAACCTTCAGCCAGAAAGACATGGGCGGCGCAAATGAAACAGAAATCAGCCATCTGATGACCAAGCAGTATGCGCCAAATACACTGGCTGCCTGTACGGCCAGTGACTCCGGCTGGAACACCAGTACCCAGATGCCGTCATCCGCAAAAACCAAAACAGAGTACGAGAGCCAGTCGGCCAGCTGTGTCGTCAGTTGGGAAAGCCGGACACCCCGCTTCACGCAAAATATGCTGGCCGGAAAAGCACTGGTCTTCAACAGCGACACGTCCCGTCATCTGATTCTGAACAACCAGGCGGACAGTCAGGCCGGATTCAATACGGGCAGCTATAGAGACAGTGACGGCTGTGGTTTCAGCATTCCGGTTCGGTGGAAACTGGAAGCCGATGGCACCCTGTATTACGAAAATGCCATGGCACAGGCTGATATTGATGCCACATTCAGCAACGGCGCGAAAAAATTCCCGACCGGTGATTTCCGGGAATGGCTGAAAGTCTCTGACACCGACGGTCGAACTCTGACCATCAAAGGGTTCAATCACTTCATGCGCTGGGAAAGTGCCAGCCCGGCCCTGAGCGCCGAACAGGGGGAAATGTGGAGCGATGTCGTCACCCTCATCCCCGCCGGGGATGCCCCTGCCGTCACAGTGCAGGAACCGACAGACCCGCCGCAACCCGGCAGCCCCTTCCCGGGCACTGTGCTCCGCGACGGACAAACGTGTAATCTCACACCACCGCCGGCGACACCATAACCCCCGGCTCCGGCAGTCATGCAATGGCTGCCGGACTTATTTTGGGGCACTCAGTGATTACTAAATCAACACAAAAACCGGCACAATGTGATTATTTCCCATCATCACATGCATCAAGGCTTGATGCCTGAGACGAGACAGGTAATATTGCTGTTTTGGACTGTAAATAAAGCACAGCACTCAGTCGTGCCTCAACGGAGAATAATTACATCATGACTTACGCGCCTGTTTCAGACGTACTGAGCGGTAAAATCGCGGTTGACAGTGAAATCACTGTTCGCGGTTGGATTCGTTCACGTCGGGATTCCAAAGCCGGAATCTCTTTCCTTGCCATCTATGACGGCTCTTGTTTCGACCCGATTCAGGCCGTGGTCCCGAATGAACTGAATAATTACCAGGAAGAAGTTCTGAAACTGACGACGGGTTGTTCAGTAGAAGTCACCGGTAAGGTGGTTGAATCTCCGGCACAGGGCCAGGATTTCGAACTGGCAGCAACGGCTGTGAAAGTGGTGGGCTGGGTTGATGACCCGGATACTTACCCAATGGCAAAAACACGCCATTCCATCGAATACTTACGTGAAGTGGCACACCTGCGTCCGCGTACCAACGTGATTGGTGCGGTTGCCCGTGTGCGTAACTGTCTGTCTCAGGCGATTCACCGTTTCTACCACGAGCAGGGTTTCTTCTGGACTTCAGCGCCCCTGATCACTGCTGCTGACGCAGAAGGTGCCGGCGAGATGTTCCGCGTATCGACGCTGGATCTGGAAAACCTGCCTCGCACCGAGCAAGGCAAAGTTGATTTCAACGAAGATTTCTTCGGTAAAGAAACCTTCCTGACCGTCTCCGGACAGCTGAACGCCGAAGCTTATGCCTGTGCGCTGAGCAAGGTTTACACCTTCGGTCCGACGTTCCGTGCTGAAAACTCCAACACCAGCCGTCACCTGGCCGAGTTCTGGATGGTTGAACCGGAAGTTGCATTTGCAGATCTGAATGACGTCGCCAAACTGGCGGAAGACATGCTGAAGTATGTCTTCAAAGCCGTACTGGCAGAGCGTCGCGACGATCTGGAATTCTTCGCACAGCGCATCAACAAAGAAGCCATCACCCGTCTGGAGCAATTTGTTGATTCTGACTTTGCACAGGTAGATTACACTGATGCCATCAATATCCTGAAAGCGTCCGGCCGTGAGTTCGAATTTGACGTTGAGTGGGGTATCGACCTGTCTTCTGAGCACGAGCGCTATCTGGCGGAAGAACACTTCAATGCACCGGTGATTGTGAAAAATTATCCAAAAGACATCAAAGCCTTCTACATGCGCCTGAACGAAGACGGCCGCACTGTGGCAGCGATGGATGTTCTGGCACCTGGCATTGGTGAAATCATCGGTGGTGCACAGCGTGAAGAACGTCTGGATGTTCTGGATGAGCGCATGCGTGCAATGAACATCGATCCGGAAGACATGAACTGGTACCGCGATCTGCGCCGTTACGGCACAGTCCCACACGCGGGCTTCGGTCTGGGATTCGAGCGTCTGGTGTCTTACGTGACGGGTATGGCGAACGTTCGTGACGTGATCCCATTCCCGCGTACACCACGTTCTGCCAACTTCTGAGCCGTTTTCCTTCCAGCGCTCAGCTGTTCTTCAAAGCCCTGCTGTCGCAGGGCTTTTTACTATCCCTGCTCTTGCGGATGGTACAAGAAATGAACAATCACCCACAAACTTCAAGGTTTTATACTTCCTTCCTAAACAATCAGTCAAAATTGACGCATTAGCTTTACAGCTTGGACACGCTGACGCTTTGGAAAAGTGTTGCGCTTCAGAATGGAATACTGCCTGTAACTATCGATAATAATCGCTCAATTTAGCTTTGCTTACTTTTTGACACGCTAAATGTCTATTTTTTGAAGCGATTCAAATCCCCGTCAATTGCAGTATGTCACTCAACACCTGTCATCTAGAGTTGAGTCAGACGTGTCACAAAAAAAAAAGCAGCTCACTGCTCCAGAACGTCTGACCAAAGACGTCTTACCCAATACACATGCTACATGCGTTTCGAAGAGGGATGATTCATGCGTAAAAATCGCCAGATTACTGATCGTGAGGTCGTGCTTGACCCTAATGCTCAGTTAGTCACAACAACGGATCTGCAAGGTGTAATTACCTACGCCAATGAAGAATTTGTCGCGATCAGCGGCTTCAGCAGTGACGAGTTGGTTGGCCAGCACCACAATATTATCCGGCACCCGGATATGCCCAGAGCAGCTTTCGGCGATTTATGGAGTCACCTCAAAGCGGAAAAACCCTGGCGCGGCATTGTGAAAAACCGCTGTAAAGACGGCAGCTACTACTGGGTTGATGCCTATGTCACCCCGCTTTATGAAAATAACCAGGTTTGCGGTTATCAGTCTGTGCGCCGTAAACCAACCCCTGAAATGATCCACACCGCGACAGAGATTTACCAGCAACTCAATCTCAAGAAAAATCCTTATGGGATCCGGCTATCCAGTTGGGCAAAACTCGGTATCACTGCCTTTTTTACCGCCCTGACTGTCGGTCTGACCCACACTTTCATTCCTGACTATGATTACTTTTCCGCTGTCATCCCATTTATCTTCATTGCGATCCTTTGCCGGGGTGAATTTTTCGCAGTACCCCGATTTTTTAAGCAGCTATCCGAAGACTATGATGCCCTGACCCGCATCGTCTACAGCGGTAACGGCCCGACATCTGTGGCTGATTTTCACCTGAAACTCAATGATGCCCGGCTGAAAACTGTATTGGGGCGCGTCGACGATGCCGCCACCACCATCAGGAATGTCACCGATGAACTGACCGACGTGACCATTCATACCCGGGACTCCATCTCCAATCAGGATAAAGATACCCAGCATATAGCCACATCGATCAACCAGATGTCATCCGTTGCCACAGAGATCGCCCAGAATACGCAGCTCACGACTGACAAAGTTCTGATCGCTCAGCAAAAATGTGCTGAGACCACAAAAGTTCTTCAATTAACTCAGGACAATATTAACGATCTGGCACGGGATTCGGAGAAAGCCGCCGAAACCGCACAATCCCTGGTCAAGGTCTCAGAACAGATTGAGACCATGATGATGGAAATCCAGGGCATTGCTGAGCAGACCAACCTGCTGGCGCTGAATGCTGCAATAGAGGCTGCCCGCGCCGGGGAGCAGGGTCGTGGCTTTGCGGTTGTGGCAGATGAAGTGCGCGCCTTGTCGCAACGGACTCACGGCGCGACCGAAAATATTCAGGCCAGCATTGTGAACATCAATGCCACGCTGAACCAATGGCAGTCAACTTCAACCGAGAGCATTGATAAAACACAACAGTGCGTCGCGCACACCAATGACACCGCCGCCAGCATTATGGAGGTCGTGAGCATGGTGGACGAAATTGCCGAAATCTCAACGCAAATCGCCACAGCCGCTGAAGAACAAGGTACTGTAGCCCAGGAAATCAGTAACAACGTTCACCAAATTTCTATTTCCTCTTCCAACAATCTGACCATGATGGCGCGAATGGAAGAAGCTTCGGCGCAAATGCGTGAAAAAGTTGCATTATTGGAAGGTTTGGGCAAATCTTTCGGCTAGATCCTTTCAGTTCCCCCTGAAACCGCAGTGAGTTTCTTGCCACTGCAACGAATCTAAAGGCCGCACACGCGGCCTTTAGTCTCTGGAAAGCTTTTTCCTCGCCAACATAAATTAGGCAAATCCCAGACTGAAATCGATTCGATCGGCAATTTCCGGGAATCTGCCCGTCAGTCATGCAATCGACTTTCATTTTGCTATGCTTTGGTGTGCGGTTTTTCGACCCGACAAACTATTCTGCTGCCTCATTTGCAAGGCTGGCAAGTGCGGTGGGGAGTCGTTATAATCCCCGCCTCCTGAACCTGAGGCCAATATATGCACACTGACGTCACGCCAATTAACCGCTATTCAAAGTACTGGGCTGAATGCTACGGCACAGCGCCATTCCTGCCGACCACCCGTGAGGAGATGGACGCGCTGGGCTGGGATAGCTGCGACATTATTATTGTGACCGGTGATGCCTATGTCGATCACCCAAGTTTTGGAATGGCAGTGATCGGCCGTGTGCTGGAAGCACAGGGGTTCCGGGTGGGCATTATTGCCCAGCCCAAATGGGACAATAAAGATGCCTTCATGGCGCTGGGCAAGCCGAATCTGTACTTCGGGATCACTGCAGGCAATATGGACTCGATGATCAACCGTTATACGGCGGATCGTAAACTGCGCCATGACGATGCCTACACCCCGAATAATGAAGGCGGAAAACGTCCGGACCGCGCGGTGCTGGTGTATTCTCAGCGCTGCCGTGAAGCCTATAAAGACACCCCGATTGTCTTGGGTGGCATTGAGGCCAGCCTGCGTCGTTTAGCCCATTACGACTACTGGTCGGATAAAGTGCGTCGTTCAGTGCTGTTCGATGCCAAAGCAGACATTCTGCTGTTCGGGAACGCCGAGCGTGCATTGGTCGAAGTGTCACACCGCATTGCCGCAGGTGAAGACGTCGCCACCATGACTGACATCGCAGGCACTGCGGTCATCCTGAAAGAAGCCCCGGCGCATTACAAAATCATCGACTCCACCCGGATTGACAAACCGGGCAAAGCAATGGTGATGCCAAATCCGTACGCGACCGAAGAAGTCTGCGAGACCAACAAAAGTAAAGCTGAAGAAGAACCCGTCAAAGCTCAGACGGTTCAGATTCAGCCGTCACGTCATGATGCCTTCACCAGCGCCGTGCGTTTGCCGTCTTACGAAAAGCTGCGCAACGACCGAATTCTGTACGCCCACGCCAGCCGTGTGATGCACCTGGAAGCGAACCCTTACTCCGCCCGTGCCCTGATTCAGTTGCACGGCGACCGTGAGCTGTGGGTGAATAAGCCGCCAATTCCGCTGACCACAGAAGAGATGGATTTTGTCTTTGGCCTGCCTTACGCGCGGGTGCCTCACCCTGCATACGGGAAAGCCAAGATCCCGGCGTACGACATGATCAAAACCAGTGTGAACATCATGCGGGGCTGTTTCGGCGGTTGTTCATTCTGTTCAATCACAGAACACGAAGGCCGGATTATTCAGAACCGCTCGCAAGAATCGATTCTTCAGGAACTGGAAGACATCCGCGATAAAGTCCCGGGCTTTACCGGCACGATTTCCGATCTGGGTGGCCCGACGGCAAACATGTATCGTCTGGGCTGTTCTGATCCGCGTGCGGAGAAAAACTGTCGCCGTCCATCGTGCATCTTCCCGAAAATCTGCGAGAAGCTGGATACCGACCACAAGCACACCATCGACCTGTACCGCAAAGCGCGTGAGGTTGAAGGCATCAATAAAGTAATGATCGCTTCCGGGGTCCGCTACGATCTGGCAATCGAGTCTCCGGAATACATCAAAGAGCTGGTGACGCACCACGTTGGCGGTTATCTGAAAATTGCCCCGGAACATACCGAGAAAGGTACCCTGGATCTGATGATGAAACCGGGAATGGGTACTTACGATCGCTTCAAAGAACTGTTTGAAAAATACAGTGCCGAAGCGGGCAAGAAGCAGTATCTGATCCCGTACTTTATTTCAGCGCATCCGGGTTCCACGGATGAAGACATGCTGAATCTGGCGCTGTGGCTCAAGAAACATGATTACCAGTGCGATCAGGTCCAGAACTTCTATCCGTCGCCGATGTGTAACGCCACGGCGATGTATCACTCAGAGACCAACCCGCTCAAGCGTGTGAAATACAAGCAGCGCGATGATCTCTTTGTCGCAAAAGGCGATCGTCAGCGCCGTCTGCACAAGGCACTGCTGCGTTATCACGATCCGGCCAACTGGCCGCTGCTGCGTGAAGCCCTGGTCAGCATGGGTAAGAAACATCTGATCGGTGACCGCCCGGACTGCCTGATCCCGGCAGAAGGCAGTGAAGCCGCGCTCACCCCGGCGAAACGCCGAGGTTCCAGCCGTCATGGTGCCAAACGCTTTGCGACCAAGCACCCGAATCAGCCGGATATCCGGAAAGACGGCACCACGAACCGTCAAGGCTCAGGCAAGCCAAAAGCCCAAGGCACAAAAGCTCAGGGGACGAATGCTCACGGAAAAGGACGCAACCCGAGCAGTCAAGGCAAGCCGCAGGGCAACGGCCAGCGTCCGGCACCGAACGCAAAGCCACAATCGCGGGGCAAGCCGGCAGCCAAACGCGGAGCACGCGCCTGACGGCCACCCGGATCTGCTGACCTGCAACCATGATCAAAAAAGGCAAGCGCATCGCGCTTGCCTTTCACTTATCTGAAGAAGGGAAACTTCAGCCGAGTTCGGGTTAAGCAACCACTTTTTCAACCGAAACCCTTGAGACATCTTCACTCATAAAGCTCTGATGCAAGGCACAAATCGCGCCCTGATAATCGCTGTCTTTCACCACGAACTGGACATCCACGTTCCGCAGGGACGCATGTGCCGCTTTTGGACTGATCGCCTGGTCCAGCAGTGCCAGCACCCCCTGACTCATGGTTTTATTGGTATCAATCGCAGAGCCAATCACGGAAATCAGCGCGACCATTTTTCCGGTGATTTTGGCTTTCGGATAGCGCTTCTCGGCTTTTGACAACACCTTGTTCTGACTCGAGGTACTGCCATCCAGATAGTAAGTCACAGAGTTCGCGTTCATCTCTTTACTGATCAGCTGAACATTCTCTTCACGGATGATTTCCATCAGTTCATAGCTGACATCCTCGACCTGCCCGACCATCGCCTGATCAAACACATGCAGCGCAAACACCTTGTCTCGACCGGCAATGATTTCAGCCCTGTCTGTCTCCGGATGATAGTCCTGAGAAATGACCGTTCCCGGATGTTCAGGCTCGAACGTATTTTTTACCGCAAGCTCAATTCCAGCGCGACGCAGACCGGATGCAGCATTCGGGTGAATCGCTTCCATCCCCAGATTCGCCAGTTGATCCGCCACATCATAGTTACTCTTGCCAATCGGGCGCACATGCTCCGGACCGACGATACGCGGGTCAGCACTGCTTAAATGATACTCTTTGTGAATCACCGCCCTGCTGGCCTGGCTCAATACCGCCAGACGACTGAAGGTCATCTCACTGTATCCCCGATCGTAGGTTTTCATCAGGCCTTCTTCACAGTGAACATAACCGGTGACAATCGGCAGTTCTTGGCTCAGATCAATATCTTTAATGGCATCCAGAATGACGGCATCCAGATCGCCCTGAACATTGTTCTCTGCCCCCCAGCCGGACAAATCGACAAAGCGCGAATTAATCCCGAGGTTGTTCAGCATCAGCGTTGTATTGAATGCAGAATGCGCTTCACCAATCGAAGACAGAAACTCACGGATCTGCGGCAGATAACTTGCCAGTGAAAACTGACCGTACTGACAGGTTTCCAGAATATTCTCAATACAGGAGATCGCATTCGCAATCCGCTCTTGCACGAAATTGTCAGCCCGGTTTCGGCAAAACAAGTCAGGGAACATGGTGTCATTAATCAGCAGCATCCGCTGCTCCAGCGCTTTCAGTTTTTCACGCCAGATATCATTACGTTCGGCAATATAGCGGAAGATACCGGGCTCACCGGTACGCTTGCATTCCAGCAAAGCGTCTGTGATACCGCCGTAAGCTGAAACCACAAAAATACGCTGATAAGGGTTGTCCGGATAGAGCAGGATATTATCCATCACCGCATCAAACGCAGACATGGAAGTACCGCCGATTTTTTCAACGGTATGAGTCATGGGAACTCCTTTTTCTTTTCATCAGCAGAGAAGCACACCTCTGACTTGATGGGATTGAAAGGCGGCTTACACCACCTTTCGTTTGACCCTCGGGTTGATGACGCAAGGAGGGTCATGTACTTGCGGAAATCAGGCTGCCCCGGTTTCTGTTACTCAGCAGCGGGATAGACACCGTCTGCATCGTGTACTTCCATCCCCGTCAGCGGCGGATTGAATACACAGGCCATCACCATATCCACCCCTTTGTTCGCACGCAGCTGATGTTCATCGTGCTTGTCGAGAACGTAGAGGGTGCCGGGTTTGATTTCATAGGTTTTACCGTCGGCGGTTGTCTGAATTTCGCCTTCACCGGAGACACAGTAAACAGATTCCAGGTGGTTCTTGTAGTGAATATGGGTGTCGGTGTTCGCATAAATTGTCGTGATATGGAACGAGAAACCCATGTTGTCATCACGCAGCAACATGCGAACACTTTCCCAGTTCCCGTTTTCTGCGACAACGCGACGCTCGCTGTCACGGCACTCATCCAGGGTGCGTACAATCATTCTTGTTCTCCTTAAGACGCTTTCTTCAGTTCAGACTTCGCAAATTCGACCACTGCTTGTTCAAAAATATGCAGCCCTTTCTCCAGTTCGGCCTCGCTGATGGTCAGCGGACAGAAGAACTTCAGCACTTCATCGTCCGGACCGGCCGTTTCGATAATCATGCCGTTTTCGAAACACAGCTTCCCGATGGCACCGGCAAACTCACCTTGATGACAGGCAATGCCCTGCATCAGACCACGGCCTTTGATCTTCTCAAAGACTGCCGGATACTGTTTCAGTAATTTTTGCAGGGTCACATTCAGCTGCTCTGCACGGGCATGGATGTGCTGCTCAAAATCGTTATTCTGCCAGTAGGCTTCAATCGCAGCCGCTGCGGTAATGAATGCATGATTGTTTCCGCGGAAAGTACCGTTGTGCTCACCCGGCAACCATTTATCCAGTTCTGGCTTCAGCAGAACCACAGCCATCGGAGAACCGTAACCACCGATGGATTTTGACAGCGTTACCATGTCGGGTTTGATGCCCGCAGGTTCAAAGCTGAAGAAGGTACCGGTCCGGCCACAACCCGCCTGAATGTCATCGACAATCAGCAGAATATCGTGACGCTGACAGATGCCGCTCAACCGTTGCAGCCACGCGTTTGACGCAACGTTCAGACCGCCCTCACCCTGAACGGTTTCCAGAATCACGGCAGCAGGTTTATCCAGGCCGCTGGAGTTGTCGGTCAGCATGGTTTCGAACAGCGCCAGACCATCCAGATCTGCGTAACCTTCATAAGGCAGACGCGTGACGCCACTCAGAGCCATACCCGCACCGCCCCGGTGGTGCTGGTTACCGGTTGCGGCCAGTGCACCGTAAGACACACCGTGGAAGCCGTTGGTGAAGGCCACAATGTTCTGACGGCCTTTGACTTTACGAGCCAGTTTCAGTGCTGCCTCAACGGCATTTGTGCCGGTCGGGCCCGTGAACTGTACTTTGTAATCCAGACCACGCGGGGTCAGGATGAAATTTTTCAGGTTTTCCAAGAAAGCCGCTTTGGCTTCTGAATGCATATCCAAACCGTGCGTAAGGCCATCCTGATCGATGTAATCCATCAGTGCTTTTTTCAGCACCGGGTTATTATGGCCGTAGTTCAGCGCACCGGCGCCTGCCAGGAAGTCCAGGTAGCGATCACCCTCACGGGTGTTCAGCCAGCAGCCCTTCGCGGAAGAAAACACCACCGGGAAATTGTTGGCATAACATTGAACATTTGATTCCTGCGCATTAAAGATATTCATGACTTATCCTGTTTTATCGTGAGTTATTGTTTCAGTGGAATGCGATAGAGATATTCCGAGTCATGTTTCCCGTCGAAATGTTTCTCTTCATCAAGGAACAGCGACACTTCGCCCAGGTTCCCGTTCGCCTGATCCACTTTCTTAAACAACGCCCAAGAGGCTTTATTGAGGCGGGTGATCGTCGTTTCGATATTCCGGATATCGCTCAGTTCTTCACGCGCCAGCAGTTGTTGAATCATCTTAAAAGCGAGCCCTTGACCACGTGCTATCTCACTCACGGCAACCTGCCAGATAAAGAGGGTCTGATCTTTTTCCGGAACCCGGTATGCCGAGATAAAACCTGCTAACTCCTCATCAAGTTCAGCAACAATACATGTGTCTTTGAAATGAGTGGTCTGCAGGAAATTGCAGTATGAAGAGTTCGTGTCTAGCGGGGGACAAGATTCGATCAGTGAATGCACTCGATAACCATCTGAACGTTCCGGTTTTCGAAAAACAAACTCTTCCTGAGTCTTGCTCGATGTTTCTTGGGCTAATGCCCATGGTGCTGATGTAATCATTGATCGCCACATTGTTTAGTGCTCTAATGAATTCAGAAACAATTATAGGGTCCAAACTTGGAATATCAACCCCATAAGTCTGAATCAATGACACAAAAAAAGTACAAGATATTGATTTAAAAAGAATTAAACAGGAAAAATAATTACAAAACAAATAATTATAGAACTAATTATATTTTTGTCATCTTACCGACATCCGGATCATCTATGAAATGACGCACAACAATGAATCTCCCGGCAGACGGCAGATTCACCCTGAACAATCACAATCTGCGGAGACGCTCAGAGGCCACTGACAGTCAGTGGCACGAAAAAGGAAGAAGGGATATTGCGGAGATAGAAGAAGCGGAACTTATCTGGCCAGTTCCACAGCCATAAACACAGCGGTCGCAATCACGGCGCAGATCAACATACCAATAAATAAGGTTTTCTGTTTCTGTTCATCCAGGTAACGCGCCAGAAATACGGCAACCACGATGAGCAACACAATCACAACAAATTTAAGCATGTTTTTCCCCTGCTCAGTCGTCAATCCTGGTCAATGTCTTCGATTGACGTATCTCAGAAAATGGCTGTTTGTGCTTCAACTTAGCACGATTTACCGAATGGGTCTTGCCGCACATTCCTGATGAAGACTCCGTTGACTGGTGTTCAGCATAAAACACTTGGTTTTTCCCCTGTGATTTCACACGATACAGTGCTTTGTCTGCCTGAGAGATCGTGGACTCCATGCCTTCTTCAAGCAAAGCAAAACCGATACTGACCGTAATGGAGCAGGACTTGTCTGCCACGCGGATTTTCTGGCCTTCTACACTGGTACGAAAGGCTTCCAGCCGTTCCCGCGCCACTTCACAATCCGAGGCAGACATCAGTACGGCAAACTCTTCCCCGCCGTAACGGCACAAGACCGAATTGGCCCGGAAACTTCGCTTCATCAAAGCCGCAATCATCAAAATCACCTTATCGCCAAACAGGTGCCCGTAGGTATCATTGATCGATTTGAAGTCATCAATATCAATCATCGCCAGATAATATTGATCTTGAGTCTCCGCCAGCCGTTGTTCCATCTGCTTTCTGAGATAGTTTTTATTCTTCAGCCCGGTCATTTGATCTTCACTGCGTATATGCTGGGTCAGAAGCAGCTGATTCAGCGCATTCAGCGTGTAATTCACAATCATTTTGACAAAAAACCGGTATGCCAATCCGGGTTTGCAGATATACAAAATGCCAACAAGCTGATTGGAGGGAAAGTGGCCTGAACGAGCGGTATTGACCAAAGGCAGCCGGATACAAGGCGCGCTGGAAGCAATCTGACTGACAATACCGTCCTGTTCCGGCTGGCAATCCCGGCCAAGCTGCTGGCATCCGGACAAACGGCAAAACAAATCTGTTGGCACCTCTGCCCGCAATTGATGATGCGGCTCTTCCAGGACCCCTTCTTTTTCGTTCATCACGAAGAGATAAACTCGGCTGCAGCCAATGGTATCGCTGAGCAGCTTCGACAGCTGACGGTGCAGATCCTCAAACTCCAGAGCATCCAGCAACCGGCCACCCAGCTGATGAATCCGGCTGTGCAGATAACCCACCAGCAGAATAAAAAACAGCAGCGCCAGTAATGTTCCCCCGACAACTCCCAGTTTGAGCGCATTTGCGGTAATTTCCTGATTTCGGGTCCCGGAAAGCAATACCCAGCCAAAACGCTGATTCGTCTCATACACACTGAATTTGTACTGGTCCTGATAGGCATAGGAAGGGATTTCTCCGGCTTGTTCACCCTTCAGAATCTCATCCAGTATGGTTGGCGTCAGGCTGACTGATGCCGTCCCCAGCCGTGACGGGTCAGGATGAATCACAACATGACCGCTTTCCGATTCAACGGCAAACACATACCCGTCTTTCATGGTTTTCAGGCCGGATAAGTCTTGCGACATTGCACTGGCATCCAGTTCAATGACGATTCTGACATCCTCCTTCCCCGGTATTTCAAGCGTCCGGGTCAGAGCAACACACCACTTCTTTGTGCTGTTACTGCGGTAAAAAGGGGATAAAAACGTCACACCAGACTGCTGTGCCTTGTCATACCAGGGACGTCGCCGGACTTTGTCAGCAATCTCTTCCAGCTTCAGCTGATTCGTCCCGTAATACGTCGAATCAATCAGCAGCCCGACTTCCTGAAACTTATTCTGATGATCAACCACATACTGAGCCGCTGTCAGAAACGTGGGAATATCTTCTTCATCCTGCAGAATTTCCGACAGTAAGTAGAGCTGGTTATTAGCCGCTGTGTAGTGCTGGTTCAGATATTCCTGAGCCACGCTGATGTTGGCCCTTGCCTGGGAATATGCACTGTCACGGATGGTTTTGTAATCGGAATAACCAATATAAACCAGTGTGGCAATCAGCAGCATAAACAAGGGAAGAACCAGATTAATCAGATATTTAGGTTTAAAATCCATTTAAAATATCTTTCGAAAAAAGAGTAGTCGCCATATGAATCCGGTCGATTATATAGGAACCGGTAAGCCCGTGTCGCAAGCTATATCGCAGATATGACCGCTCCGTCGCTAATTCCAACGAATTGATTGCAATGAACCCGTCACCGGAACGACACCGCTTCGTCACAGTAAAAAATTACGCTGAACCGGATTCTGATAAACAGGTCTGCCGACTATGGGAAAACACACCTATCGTACACTTTGGCTGTCAGACATTCATTTAGGAAACCGGGATTGTAAGGTCGACTATCTGCTGGACTTTCTGACACAACACCGGGCCGACACCTTGATTCTGGTTGGCGACATCGTAGACCTTTGGTCACTCAAATCCCGCTATCACTGGCCGGAAAGCCACACCCGGGTTGTCCGGCTGCTGCTGGAACAGGCTGAGCAGGGTTGCCGGATTATCTACATCCCCGGCAATCATGACGAAGCCATCCGGAAATTTATTCAATTTAATCTGGGAAACGTAGAGCTGGCCCACCGCTACCTGCACACCAGCGCCAACGGAAAACAGATTCTGGCCCTGCATGGCGATGAATTCGACAGCATGGTTTGCCACAACAAACTCACTTCATTACTGGGCGACGTCGGCTACGATCTGCTGCTTTTCCTGAACCGCTGGATCAATGCCTACCGCCGGATCACCAAACAGCCTTACTGGTCACTGGCCAGCTACATCAAGGCCCGAGTCGAAAAAGCCAATATAGCAATTGCCCGTTTCCGGCATGCCGCGGTGACGATGGCCCGGCATAAAGGGGTCGATGCCATTGTCTGCGGCCATATCCATCATCCTGAAATGAAAGATGAAAATGACATCCTGTACCTCAACGACGGAGACTGGATTGAAAACTGTACCTTTCTGGCCGAGCACTATGATGGGGTCATCGAACTGATTCGCTGGACAGAGCATGCCGAACTGCTGGACAGTTCCGATAAATTCAGAGTCAGACGCAATAAACCGCTGATCATGATGGAAGAAAAACAGGAAGACAAAGTCGCTTAAAAGAAAACGGCGGAAGCCCAAGCTGTCCGCCGTCTGTTCACCGGTTTCACAATTGCTTAAGCTGCACTGACCAGCTTGAGCAGCACCTGAACCGGGTGCTTCATTTTAATCTGCTCAAATCGTTTGACCTGACTGCGGCACGAATAACCGGTCGCCATGCAGCGTTCACCGTCCAACTGAGCCAGATTCGGTTGCCAGCTCAACCCGAACACTCCTTTCGAAGTCTCCAGTTTGTCTTTCTCATGACCGAAGGTACCGGCCATGCCACAACAACCCACCGACACCGTATTCATCTGAGCCCCGAAGTGACGGAAGATTACCCCCCATTCTTTCTCGGCATTCGGCAGCTTGGTTTTCTCGGTACAGTGCGCAAAAAGATACCAAGGCTGATCGTCACGCGTTTCAAACGCCTCCAGCTCACTCAATAACGGCGTCAGCCATTCATGAGCCGTCATCACTTTGAAATCACCGCGGTGATCGCCCAGCATTTCGTTGTACTCATCGCGGTAACAAAGGACCAGCGCCGGGTCAACCCCAACCATTGGCATCCCCAAGGCATCCAGCTGATTCAGAAAATCTGCGGTATTCCGCGCCGTTTTCGCAAACTGACGCAGGAAGCCTTTCACATGCTGTGCCTTGCCGTTCGGCTTGAAAGGCACCAGCATCGGCTTTTTACCGAGCTTCTCAATCAGCAGGACAAAATCACGGACAACCTCGGCATCGTAATAACTGGTAAACGGATCCTGCACCACCAGCACATACTGCTGACGCTCTTCCGCTGACAGTGCCTGCAGCCACTGCAGATCAAACCGGGTGGCATGATGACCAGAGAGCCCCTGCATCAGCGTCGGTACCGACAGCGCGGGCATATCCACGTAGCCCAGCACTTTTTCCGTCAGGGACTTCGACCAGCCCGGACGCATCGCGGCATTCACCAGTGTCGGTGCTTTTGCCATCAGCGGCAGATAATTTTCTACATACGCCACCAGATAATCCTTGGCCGGACGCTGGTATCGGCTGTAATAAATGTTGAGGAAACGGGACCGGAAGCTGGGAACATCCACCTTGATCGGGCACTGACTGGCGCAGGCTTTACAGGCCAGACAGCCATTCATGGCCTCCATCACCTCATGGGAATAATCATACTGGTGACGCTGACGGCCGAAAGTATTCCGGAACCGGTCGATGATTTGTTTCACCGTCGGTGATTTTTCCATCAGGTCCTGCTCAATCCGGACCGGATCCACTCCTTGCGCTGCCAGCAGCCGCAGCCACTCACGAACCAGTCCGGCGCGGCCTTTCGGAGAGTGGCGGCGATCGGCACTCACTTTCATCGACGGACACATCGGTGAGCTGGTGTCGTAGTTAAAACACAGACCGTTACCGTTACATTCCATCGCCAGATTGAAGCTGTCACGCACCTGAACCGGGATCTGACGGTCAAAATAGCCACGTTTCGGCCCATCAACTTTAACCAGCTCAGCATCACTTGCCAGCGGGGTACAGATTTTGCCCGGGTTCAATCGATTTTCCGGGTCAAAAGCCGCTTTAATCCGACGCAGTTCGGTAAAGAGCGCTTCGCCAAAAAACTCGGGGCCATATTCAGAGCGATAGCCTTTTCCGTGCTCGCCCCACATCAGGCCGCCATATTTTGCAACCAGCGCAACGACCTGATCGGAAATCTCTTTCATCAGTTTTTCTTGTTGCGGGTCGCACATATCCAGGGCCGGACGCACATGTAACACCCCGGCATCCACATGACCGAACATCCCATAGTGCAATTGCTTTTCATCCAGCAACTGGCGGAACTCAACAATAAAATCAGCCAGATTTTCCGGCGGGACACAGGTATCTTCTGCAAACGGAATCGGTTTCTGCCAGCCTTTCGCAGCTCCCAGTAACCCCACCGCTTTTTTCCGCATGTTGTAAATCTTATTGATGCTGTCGAGATCGTCGCATACCTGATATCCGATAATCCCCTGCTGGCCAATCAGATTGTCCAGCCGCTCGCTCAACTGCTGAACCTGCGCTGCAATCAGTTCTGGCTCATTTCCGGCGAACTCAACAATATTGATGCCCTGCATGTCCTTGCCGGGCACATCCGTGATTAAATCACTGACGGTATGCCAGACGATATCCTGCCGGGCCAGATTCAGGACCTTCGAATCCACCGTTTCAACGGACAGGGCTTTGGCTTCAACCATGACAGGTGCATTGCGTAACGCTGCATCAAAGCTGTCGTACTTGATGTTTACCAGCTTCCGGGCTTTCGGAATCGGGGTGATATTGAGTTTGGCTTCAGCAATAAAGGCGAGAGAACCTTCCGCACCGCAAAGCAGGCGGGCCGGGTCAAAACGGGTCAGTGCATCATCGTATACATGCTTCAGATCATATCCGGTCAGAAAACGGTTCAGAGGCGGGAATTTATCAAGAATTTCCTGCCGTTTTTCCCGACAGACACGCGCGGCGACAGCAACGGCTTCCGCGACCTGATCTCCCCTTTCTGACAGCGCAGCAACGCCCTCTTCTGTCAGTGGTTCCGTATCCAGAACTGAACCATCCACCAGCACCGCTTTCAGTGCCAGCACATGGTCTGACGTTTTACCGTACTGGAGCGATCCCTGACCCGAAGCATCCGTATTCACCATGCCACCAATGGTCGCACGATTACTGGTCGACAAATCCGGCGAGAAGAAGAAACCATGCGGGCGAAGCGCATCATTGAGCTGATCTTTCACGACCCCGGTCTGTACCCGAACCCAGCCTTCTTCCGGATTAATCTCCAGAATCTGGTTCATGTGCCGGGACAAATCAACCACAATCCCCGGTGTCAGAGACTGCCCGTTGGTTCCGGTACCGCCACCGCGGGGAGAAAAGCTCACCTGCCGGAATTCTGTCCGCTGGCCAACCTGACCAACGAGGATCAGATCCTCAACGCTTTTCGGAAACACAACCGCCTGAGGCAGTTGCTGATAAATACTGTTATCGGTGGCCACCGCCAGGCGGCTGGCATAAGCGCGTTCAATATCGCCGGAAAAACCTGCGGTTTCCAGCGCATCAAGATATGACAGCACAACGGCGTTGATGCTGTTCTCGTACGTCAGTGCGGGTAACATTGCTCTCCTTGTCCAGTCTAGGGCTCGCCTAATTCCACTGGCTCCATAATCTGTTAGCCTGACAGGCCTTATTGATATAATCGTTTGCCTTCACTTTACCGCACTCAGGTCATGAAACAAAGCATTGGGACGGCGGACCTCTCAGATCCAAGACCCACGACACGACGCCATTTACTGCTTCGGTTCAGGTTCTGCCAGCAATCTCAGCAGGACTGATGATCCGGCAACCAGCCAGAGCGCGAGCAGGAAAGCGCCCACAGCACGCAGGCTTAAAATAATCGGGCTCACCGAGCTGGCATTCGCCAGCTTCATTGAACCATAGGCAATCCCTCCGGCCCCCAGCAACAGACAGGTAGCCACAAGGAAATGACGGGTGACCGAGAGATTCAGCGCCCGTTTCGGCAGCGCGTCGAGACCGAGAAAAACTCCAAGAGAAACGGCAAACAGATAGGTATGCTGCGGCAGTTGCGTCATGCCTGCGGCAATCCCGGTCAAGACCGTAATCCCCAGCCAGATGGCCTTACCCCGAATCGTCTCCGGCGTGATCAGACGGGAACAGGCAACGAGCAGCAAAATGCCGATCAAAATGGCTGCCAGAGTATCACTGATAAAATGAACGCCATACCAGACCCGCGCCATCGCCTGTCCCAGCACCAGAACAACCAAAAAGAGCAGGCCGGCTTTAGCTCGATGCCAGGACCTGGTTGCGCAAAACCTCAGCCAGAGCATTCCCCAAATGACAGTCGCCAGCAGGGTGTGACCACTCGGAAAGCCGTAGCCATAAGCTTCCCCGTTTTGCAGATCCGGGATCAGGTAAAAAGGTCTCGGCGAATGCAATACATCTTTCAGCCAGGTCGAAAGCAGGATCGCCATCACCGCAGCCGCAACCAGCTGCAGCATGGCAACCGGCCCCTGAAGTGAAGCGACAGCCACAATCAGCAAGAAGACAAACCAATACTCTCCCGGCAGATTCATCAACCACATCAGGCTTTCCAAGATAGTTCGGGCGGCCTCAGGTAACGCCTTTCCCCACGCCTGAAATGCCTGAATCACAGGCAGTTCGGCCTGATGTAACCGGTTCGCATGTGCGCTGAGGTCAGTGAAAAAAACGACGTCACTTTCCGGTGTTGCCTGCATCCACTGATAGAGATATTCCAGGTCTCCGGAATAACGGTATTCCCCGTCCGCCAGCACCAGCGGCGACATCAGGTAAACTTTCTTGATTTCGGAGCCGAAGTGCTGTGCATGCCAGGATGCCACATCATGACGCTGAAAATTATCAGGCCGTTCAGCCACCAGGATCGGCTGTTTCGTGACACAGGCGAAAATCGCCGCTCTTTCGCGATACTGCAGCAATTGGACCACATCGACATCTAATCCGGTTTCTTCTTTGGCCTCCCGCTGGGCTGTCACGCTGGCAGGATCGCGGTTATCAATATAACCGCCGGGGATCGACAGTTTCTGCGAGATTACCTCAGAGACCATAATCATCTTTTTGCCGTGCCGGATGACACAGGCGGCACCAACCAGATCCGTCGGCTGTTCGGGCAGTGAGGACGGCTGAAGGCTGATATTCTCAGTCATTGCCTCTGCCTCTGTCGCACCCGCAACACGAGGCATCAGTAATCCTCCGAACACAAATAAAGTCAGCACAAAGAGGACAAGGACATACTGATAAGGATCACGCTGTCTGATCACAGGAAACCTTTGCTATATAACAATTACCGTAAAAGATTTTAACAATGTGTGATATTTGCCACCATGAAAAAAGCCTTAGTGTGTGAAGCTATGGTAATTTCATGTGAATGCATCCCGTACTGGCGTTTTACAACCGCGTATGAAATTTCGACAATACCCAGTCCCAGATGACCGGTGAAACCACAATGGCCCAAAGCGCCCCGACGGTTCTTGCAACCGACTATTACCGCGATAATTTTGAGATTCTGTTAAATACCGTGCACCGGCAATATCAGGACTTACTCAGCCAGTCGGAACGGAACTGGGTCAGTACTTACTTTGCTTTGCCCGTTAACGCGAAGCTGCTCTACATCCGGCTGTTGTCCCGGAAAGGTCTCTTCTTCCGTATCAGCAAACTCCGGTATCCGGAAATCAGCCCAATGCATCATGCTGTTGAGTCACTGGAAGCATGTGGTTTCATCACCGTAAACCGGTCTGACTGGCCAATGGCCGCATTACTGTCATTATTTACCAAACCCGAGCTGCTCAACCGCTTTCATGCCGCTACCTGCCCTGAATTATGGGACAAAAATAAGACGCTGAAACAAACTCGTAAGCCCGAACTGATCGAAGCACTGCTGTCTGCCGATCTGGCATTATCCGCTTTGCAGGAAACCATCGTTCATATTGAACATCAGGCACACCTGACCACATTTCTGCTGCTGTTTTTCGGAAATCAGCATCAGGATATGAGCCAGTTTGTCCTGGCTGATCTGGGGCTGCACCAGTTTGAGCAATACAAAACAGACACAACGACCCGGCTGTTTCAGCAACGCCATCACATTCTGCAATGGCTGTCGCTGGAAACGATCGCCCGGCAGTATGACGAGATCTGCGACAGGAAAGAGAACAAAGACACTGACACACTGGTTCAATTGACCCGGAAACTGCCCGGCCCCCTGTACTGGCAGCCGCTGGAAAGGCGCCGGCAACGACTGCTCAACCGGATTGGCCGTGATCTGGAGCGTCAGGGCCGTGATGATCTGGCGCTGTACCTTTACCGGCAAAGCACTCTGCCGCCCAGCCGTGAACGACAGGTGCGCATTCTGGATAAACTGAATCGTCACCACACCGCTCTGGCTATCAGTGAAACCATGGAACGCTTGCCTCACAATGAAGAAGAGCTGGAAGTCGGACAACGACTGAGCATCAAACTGCGCCGGGCATTGGCTCTGCCATACGAAAATATCAGCAAAGATAACTTCTCTCAGGAAACGCTGACCCTGCCCGCCACCAGCCAGCGCGTTGAGCTGGCCGTTGCAGAGGATTACCGGCAACAGGGATGGCAAGTGTATTACACAGAGAATGCCCTGCTCTGCGGTCTGTTTGGCCTGGCTTTCTGGGACATTATCTTCGCGCCGGTTCCGGGTGCTTTTCTGAATCCTTTTCAGCGCGCTCCCCGGGATATGTACCACAGTGAATTCAGTGAGCGCCGCCAGTCACAACTTGCAACCCGGCTGGAAGCTATCCGCTCAGACCGCTGGCACGACTGGCTGAACGTCTTTGAACAGAAAACCGGCATCAGTAATGACTGGGTTAACTGGTCGCTGCTGTCCCCGGACCTGATCACTCAGACGGTGGATTGTTTAAACGGAGCGCAGCTTCACGCAATTTTGTCCCGTCTGCTGTTCGACCCGCGGCACAATCGCAGTGGCCAACCGGATCTGGTGATGTTCAAAAACGGACACATCAAGTGGGTGGAAGTGAAAGGTCCGGGAGACACACTCCAGCCAAATCAGAAACGCTGGTTGCGCCTTTTTCAGCAACTGGATCTGGACGCCAGGATTAACCATGTTCTCTGGCAAATGTGAACTGACTCAAGGAAGGTAAAATTGCCGTCAATTTTAGAAAACAATGGTGTTCGAATAGTCGTTTAAAGCTTGTATGAACTAAGCTCTATTCACCAGCAGTACAGATTTCAGTGGTGCGATCATGAAAGCGACAAGAACGATCAATAAAATCCGCTACGGTCGGAAATCCGGCCCCATGACAGCCTACATTTATCACGATAATCTGACTGAACTGAATCCATTTGTCCTCTGGGATCATTTTGATGCCAACGGCATCAAAGAAGAAACCGGGCTCGATTTCCACGGTCATTCCGGTATAGAAGCCTTCAGTTACCCTGTCACTGGCACCCTACACCATACAGACTCCTGTGGTTGCTCCGTAACCATGCGAACCGGTGATATCCAGGTAATGACCACTGGGCGGGGCGTGATCCACAAAGACACCATGCAGCCGCTGGGCGGACGTGCCGAATCCTTTGCGCTCTGGACGGCACTCCCGGCAGGGGAGCAGGAAATGGCGGAAGCCGCCAGTCAGTACACCAGTACTGACAGCCTGCCGCTGGTTGAAGAGATGGACGCAACGACGAAAGTCTTAATCGGACAATATAAAGACGCCACCAGTCCGCTGACATCCAGCATTCCCGTCACCTATCTGGATATTATGATTGCCCCGTATGGCGGCTGGTACTGGGAACCCGATGAACAGCAGGTATCCGGGTTTGTGTATCTGCGCTCAGGTTCTGTCTATATCGGTGCCAATCAGCTGTATCCGCAACAGATGGGCATCCTGAATCCTTCTGCCCTGCCCATCCACATCAAAACCAGCCGGAAAGGGGCAAGGCTGTTTCTGGTGCTGGGCCAGCCGCTCGATCAGCCGCTGCTTTGCTCCGGCGGTTCAGTCCATTCCAATGAAGAGAACCTGCACCAGGGAAATGACACCATCAGCGCATTGATGGAAAGTCAGGCCGTGCATCAGCCGACCTGACCCGGCGCTCTGATGATTTACTCGCGGTGGCCAAACCGGCAGGTTCCGTCGGACTGAAACCAGACGGCCTGTGTTTTCTTTTTGGCGATCAGCAACGGGCCATCATCAAAGAACAGAAAGTTCTTCCAGTGTCGCTGAAATACAGCCCAGGTCGTTTCAATCAGATTATATTTCTCATAACAGAAATATACAGGCGTATTGTCTTCCCAGGTCAGGAACTCGGCCAGCGCTTCCGGCAGGGCTGGATCATCGCCGTCCCATGCCGTTTGCCAGTCTGTCTTTTCAATCCAGTTTTTATCCTGATTCGGCCAGTCACCGCTTCCGAAATGATCGGCATCCGGGCTTTGCGCACTGATATGCTCTCGCCACAACGTCGCTGAACGCGCCTGAGTCAACGGTTTGATTTGAGCCAGATCATCAGCCGGGACAGGCATAGATGCGTGCGTGAAAATCCACTTGCGGGAATAAGCGTTGATATCGATATAGTGCATGATCAAATTCGGAAAACAATGAGACCGGGAAATGTACCGCAGATAACGACGTGTTACCAGAAAGGGGCGAATTTTGTCAGGGGAAATCCATGTAAAGGACTGCGTTTCACTGCACGACAAGGGGCAGCCCCGGCAGGACTGACCCCGACACGTCATTCTCACTTATTTGATGCGACCGACCGGATTCAGTCTGGGATCAATGTATTCACAGCACACCGGGGCGGCATAAGATTTAATTTTTCCTAGCACCATCACCGGATGCTTTGTAAAACTGATCTGCTTTGGAGTTTTGGTCTTACTTCGCATTCCAGAAATTGCTGACCCAGCCACCCGCCTGCTCATCAAAATGATTGCCACTGAATAAGTGGTTATCACCATTGTCAGTCACATGTGCTCTGGATTCCAATAACTGATAAATATGATTTGCCATAGGATCATCGCTGCCTTCAAGCCGTTTTCTGGTCGCAACCTCCTTAATAATTTGCAGCCGATAGGCACCGTTTGCCTTCTTCATCCTGTCCTCCCACGCTCTTTTCGTTCACTTTGCTTCAGGTACATGCCGCAAGGGCTCATAAAACATAGGTTCGGACCTCAAAAGCGTCAAATTTTCGACATCTCATTGTCACATTGATTTGCTAAGGCCGAAAAACAGAACAAACCACTTTTCAGTCAATTAGCGTTTTCTGCTGCTCTGAAGGTGGCAGCCTATCGCGTGGGACTTCATTTAAGTGACTGAATTTCATGACCTCGTACTGACATAAAAACTTCATACAATGGATATGCTGTCGCCATGTATTGTCAGACAATAGAGAGCAGGTATCTGGGCTTTTTCCTGACTGACATTGTACTCAGCCGGAACTCAACCGGCGTGCAGATTGTCTCAGCAATGGATAACAACAATCGTTCGATCTGCTAAGTTAATTAGGTGGCCTGTTGTATGGTTGCAACCAGACTCTGGGGAGGTTTTGTGAGTCGTTTGATTTTGTCTGCTTTCCTGACGTTCAGCATGGCGTCATCCGCTGCCATGGCATCTCCACCCGTGGAATGGCACCAATGTGTCAAAACGCTCACCTACGATCTTTATTACGGCAGCCATAAAATCGGCTTTTTTGAGCGTAAGCTCAGCTGGGAAAACAATCAGCAGGTCGAAATCCGCTCCCGCAGTAAATTGTCGGCTTTGGTGATGAAAACAAATTTTGAACAGCAAACGCGATTAGTCTGGTCCGACTTAAAAAATTCCTTCATTACGCAGTCTTTCAATCGCACCATTACGGGTCTGCTGGATGGCACCACACGCGGTCAGTTTAATCAGGACGGGACTCGTTCAGACATCGTCAATGATGGTGAGAAAATGAGTTTCAACAGCAGTGATCTGCCGTTGCTGGATGTGGAAGCGGTTGCCAGCCAGATGCGGCTGAACCTGATTCAGGGAAAGAAAACCTTTGACTTCAAAATGCAGGAATCGGATGACGTCAGCCATTACTACTTCCGAGTCGCCGGAGAGGAAACACTGAATACGAACTACGGTAAAGTGAAGGCGATTCGGGTCGAACAAATCAAAAAGCCCGACCGAGTCGTTAATCTCTGGTTCTCACCTGAACTGGATTACCAGCTGGTCCGGGGAACATATAAACGCAAAATCCTGGATCTGAAAGCCGTCCTGAGAAACAAGCGTGAGCACTGTCCTCAAACCTATTTCACAAGCAATCTCAGTGAGATAACTGCGCAATCAGGTGCCATGGAGCCCTGATGTTTATTTCTGAAACGCTTTTCCGCCAATGACTTTCAATGCCGGAGTCCCCCGAATCAGGGTATCTCTGGCAAAAGGCTGCTCACAGCCCGGGCAATGACAAGGGACGCGCGTATAATCTTTGACGATGCGTTCCTTGAAACACTTAACCAGGGCCCCCTTTCCGCCTTTGCGGTACTTCAACAGTAAAGTCCTGCACTGGCTGCAAAAGATTTCGACTGTTTTCTCCGGCCCCTTTTTATTGGGTTTAGCCATGTGTCCGCACCGGGTGGATCAGACGGTCAATCACCGGAAGATGCGCCGCTTCAACTCCGGCCAGATTGCCGTACTTCGGCGCATTGCGATCGTTTTCCAACGGGTGATGCCAGCCGGAAGTGGTATCAATGAAGGTTCGGGCAAAAGCATCAGAAATAGACAAACACCCTGCCAGAACCGTATCGACATATGTTTGCATGATCGGGTTGAGCTGACACGGCGGAGCCGGATTTGTTTTCACATAGACCCAGACCGACGCATCAAATTTCAGAATCTCGTGCTGTGTGATATGGGCCGGATCAACCTCCATACGAGTGTATCCCCTTTCCCTGTGGTCAAAATGCATCAGAGCATCTTCTTCGACTTTCACCAGCACGCCGTTACAGCGTCCTTCCCCGGGCATCGCCACCAGCGGCGAAATGCTGTAGGTCCTGTCAACTTTGCCCCAATGGCGTTCTAAACCTTCCACAACAGCGGGAACAGCCTGACCCGTCTGGCCAGTCCGCTGGCGGGATGCGCGATTAATTAAACTGCCGTAGCCAAAGATGTACATCGAATCCTCCAGGAAAGGTACACAACCCCTAATATGGCAACCCGAAAAAATGTGAGAAACGTTGCCATGCTTTGCGCAATGATACCAAATCGCCGCGAATAAATCGGATGTCTTTTCCCGGCCGGGCCTGTGCCAGTCTGGGCAAATCAATACGGGCCACGCATCCCAGTTTGGGGTACCCGCCTAAAGTCTGCCGGTCATTCAGCAGAACAATTGGCTGCCCGTTCGGCGGAATCTGTACTGCGCCCAGTGCGATGCCTTCAGACACAATTCCCGCAGGCCCTCCCAGAATCGCGTTGCCTTCCAGCCGGCAGCCCATGCGGTCACTTTCCGGCAGGACATGGTAGTGATTATCAAAGAACTGATTGCGGGCATCGGGCGGAAATAAATCCCACTGCGACGAAACCATCAAATGCAGTTCAGCCGGACTGTCATAGTCAGGAATAAAACGGGGCGGCACATATCGGGGATGATGGCGAATCTGACTTGGACGAATAGGCAGGTGATCTCCCTGTCTCAACGCTCTGCCTTCAACACCCCCGATTTCATTGCGAACCACAGTGGCGCGGCTGCCGAGGACACGGGGAACATCAATGCCGCCCTGAATCGCCAGGTAGGCACGCAAACCGCTACGGGCATAGCCCAGCTGGAGGGTTTGCCCCTTACGCATGACGAAAGTCGCCCAAGTGCCGACCGATTCACCATCCAGGCTGGCCTGCATTTCTGCACCGGTCAGGGCACATTCAATATCCGCATGCGCCTTGAAACTGGCCTGCCCTACCGTAATTTCCAGCTGAGCACAGTCCATCGGGTTCCCCAGCAGATAATTGGCCCAGCAATAAGCATGCAGATCTGCTGCGCCGCCCTGGCTTAAGCCCTGCCGGGCAACACCCAGCCTGCCGGTATCCTGTACCAGAGTGTGTGCCCCGGAACGCATTACTTCCAGTGTGGCCATATTTCCCCTCCGAGAGACTGAAAAGCAGTTCGGTCAACGGGTTGAAAACGCACCTGATCCCCGACCTGAAATGGTGTCATTGGCTCCTGTTGCGGGTTAAACAGGGATTTCGGACAATTCCCGATAATTTGCCAGCCGCCGGGAGACTGCGACGGATACACGGCTGTTTGCTGATTCGCGATCCCGACACTGCCGGGCGCGACACTGAGCCGGGGCTCTGCGTGACGCGGCATCGCAATGGCTTCATCCACGCTGGCTAAAAATGCAAAACCCGGCGCAAAACCAATGGCACAGACGGTATAAATCTGCCCGCTGTGCAGCGCAATCACCTCGTCGATACTCAAGCCTTTGACCTCCGCCAGTGAAACCAGGTCCGGGCCGACTTCAGGATGATAATAAACGGGTAATTCGATGAGTTTGCCGCCCGTGTGCCGGGACTTCCCCTGCCAGCGCTCATAACACAGCTGAACCCGCTCTCTGAGCAGGCGCTCCGTGACTTTATCCGGATGAAAATGAATCAGAATGGAAGTATAAGCAGGCACGATGTCAATCAGCTGATTCGTAAAGTCAGCATCTATCTGACTGGCAAGCCGGGCGATTAAAGGTGTCAGGTCGAGATCAATCTCATCGGCCAGCATGACCATCAGGCAGGTTTCAGAAACAGAATCGAATCGAATCATACCGTCATCGCCTTTCTGATATCGGCGATCGTGGCAATCGATTCAGGATTGTCACCATGCACACATAAGGTATCCGCCCGTAATGATAATATCCGGCCATTCAGCGTTGTGACGTGTCCGGACGCCAGCTCCAGTGCCTGCTGCCTGATTCTGTTGTTATCATGATGTACCGCACCGGGCTGGCTTCTGGCGACCAGTTTCCCCTGTTCATCGTAGGCACGATCAGCAAAGGCTTCGAACAGCAAACTGACCTGATATTGCTGTGCGATCGCCTCAATCGCACGGTTATCACGCTGTGCCAGCACCATCAGGCTCAGGGGAGTTGCTCGCTGGCGGTTCATTGCAGCCGTGGCTGTCAGAATCGCTTCCAGCACTGCCGGATTCCCCATCATGTCATGGTAAAGCGCACCATGTGGCTTCACATAAGCCACATGTCCGCCGTGCAGCTGACAGATTGCCTCCAGCGCACCGGTCTGATACGCCACCAGATGGCGAATTTCGACAGGGCTGTGAGGAATGCTGCGCCGTCCAAAACCGGGTTTATCGTCATAACCCGGATGCGCACCGATCATCACCTGATGCGCGACGGCACAGGCGACCGTTTCCGACATAATGTCAGGGTCTGAGGCATGAAAGCCGCAGGCAATGTTGGCCATATCAATCCAGGGCATGACCGCTGCGTCATTCCCCATTTGCCAGCAACCGAAGCTTTCACCCATATCACAATTCAGTTTCATGCAAATCCTTAGCGCTCGCTGAAATCATCCTACCTGATTCAATTATAACGAGTTTGCCAAACATTCACCCGAAGTCACAAGCAATGCCGTTTCGCAATGACAATACCGTCAGCTTATCCGGATCTTCCTTGCCGCTGGAATGAGATATTTGAGTCTAATCATTGAGGTACGTCACGCAAAGCTGACCGGCGTCCACTGTGTCGGGGAGTTCCTGAAGGGTTTTGGCCACAGCTCTTTCCCGGATCCCTTCGATGACCCGTATACCGGCACCTTCATCAGCGCGAAGGGAATTGATACTTTCAGGCAGGAAGAGCATCCACAAAATGCCGTAGAATTTATGAATCCGGCTGGTATCTTCCCGGCTGTAGAGCGTTTTTCCCTGATGCTCGATCGTTACTTTGCTCTCGACATGAGAAAGCCAGTACGTCGGGAGTAAACCCAGGGTATACATAGAAATCGTCCCGGCAATATTATCATCGCCGTAATCATTACCGGCATCGGTAGATACTTTCATCTGGTAAACGGACGGTGTATCACCGCAGTAGTCCACATAGCGATCCACAACAACGTCTTCGAGATCACCTCCCACATATCCTGCACATCCCTGAAGCAAAAAGAGTGTGATCAGGCCTGGTAGCATCCTTTTCATGAGCCGACCTTACTGTTGAGCAGGTATTCACAGTGTAAGCAAAGTTAGGTCGCTTAACATTGCCTTCCTGATGAACCCCCGGGTAAAAAAACGGCCGCTCAGTGAGCAGCCGTCGAATCAAACATGCAGAAAGCTGTTCATGCAAAAAACATTACTTCTCTACACGGTTCATGTATTTGTGTTCCAGTGTGTTCACACGGATTCGATCGCCATTGGCAATGTACTCAGGCACCTGAACTGTCAGACCTGTGCTCAGCACGGCAGGCTTGGTACGCGCACTTGCAGAAGCACCTTTGATAGACGGATCAGTTTCCACGATATCCAGATCAACAGTAGAAGGCAGTTCCAGCGCAACAGGTGCACCATTCACAACCAGTACGTGCAGACCCTGAATATCTTCCGTGATAAACAGACATTCTTCTTCAATCATCTCTTTATTGAAGTGATACGGCGTGTAATCTTCATTGTCCATGAAGATGTACTCTTCGCCGTCAATGTAAGAGAAAGACGCCGGATGGCGGCTGAAATCTGCCAGCGTGATGATGTCATCGGCCTTGAAGCTCACATCCGCTTTCGCGTTCGTCGCAACATCATACATACGCATACGGTACAGGCTGCTTCCGGCGCGGCCGCTTGGGGTTAACTTGCTAATTTCCTTAACAAAGTAAACCTTACCTTCGTGTTCAATGGCTGCAGACTTTTTAATCTCACTCGCCTTTGGCATTGTCATAACTCCAATTAGTCGTTGGTCGCGAGAAAATAGCACGAAACGGCATGAAGACAAGTAGGCAACAGGAAAAAAGTGACCTTTCCGGTCACTTCATGCGGCCTGATGCAAACCCATCACATTTCAGCTGGCTTCAGCAGGTGAAACCAGCTGAAAATACGACAGTCAGGGTGTTGTTTTTATGTACTGATAAGCGATATAAATTTGAGCGCCGACCGGCGGAATCGCGGTCCCAGTAAACACAACCGATTCTGATAACGGATAATACTGCCAACCGTCAGATGTACTTCTCGGGACATCAACACCGTCTACTTTCACCGCCAGAGATGACGACAGGATCTGATGGGTCGCAGCCAGTGACAATTTGTAGCCCGCACTGGTTGCCCCGGCATTGTTGGCGACTGTGCTCATAAAGCTGTCATATTCAGAGATCTGATCGATATTCAGCACTTTCCCCAAAGTGGAAACCGCTAAATCATCATACTGACTGAGACTTGCATCTCCGGGTTTAACAATGGCATACACACGGTAGCCGTTATCCACAAACAGGTTCTGGCTGGGATCAAACGGTTGTGGTGTACTCCCGTAGTGACTGGGTTCATCACTGACAATCACCACCGACAACGACGCCCCGACGCGCGGATAACCCGCCAGCGTGACTGTCCCCTGAACCGGATCCAATGCCTTCTCAGAGAAGTAAATACCCCGCTCATTTCCGCTGCCATAAATACCCGGAATGAAATCCGTCTCAATCTGGTTCACATCGCTGGTAAATCCGGTTCCTCTGAGCACATCTGAGTCTGTAGTAATGGTACCCACTTTGAAATCAATCCCTGAAGCGCCAATCGTATTGATAAAACTCTGCGTCATGCTGCTCAGCTTATTCTGTTCATCCGACATACTGCCTGAGTTATCAATCACGAACAGAAAATCAGCTTTTGAGGTTGTCTGCTCCACAGCCCGGAACCAGTCCGCCTGTAACTCCAGCGTACTGCCCAGCGCGGCACTGATATTTTCGGAGGTCGTGGCACTGATGACATCGGCGTAACGGCCAGCATTATTTTTACCAACCAGTGTCGCCGTGATGATCAGACTGTCCGCAGCCTGCGAGTAACTCACGACAATATCAAACTGAAAATCAGTGACTGCCACTTCGGTGGAAGCGGGAGTTAACGCGTCAGTCGAACCGCCAATCTGATTCACTGCCATTTGCTGAAGCATAATTTGCAGCAGGTTCGTGGGCAGCATACTGCTGGTCAGCGTGATATTGTAGCTCGCCGAGACATCCCCGCCATCCAGAATGGTCTGAGAATACTGATCGATATGATCCCCGGCTGACGGCAGATTATTACTGACCGCATTCACCATTGATTGCAGAATCTGCTCGGCCGTTGTTCCCTGATTCAGCGCGCCACGTTCAGCCACAAAGCCTACCAGCTCAGTATTCTCCGGCGTCGGAATTGCAGCCAGCCTCAGCAATGCATTCGCCGGGGCCGGTTGCGGATTGCCGTAAATCACAGTCCCCGTGATATCCCCGGTCACAGAAGACATCGTAAAGTCATCCGGCAGGAATACCTGACGGGTATCCAGTGACACCGTCTGTGTTGCGGAAGGTGCCTGACTGACCGTAATCGTCACCGATTTTGTCTGCAGCACCAGTTTGCCGGAAGTGTCCTTTTTCTCGATGGACACGCGATAGGTATATTGCCCCAGCTCACTCCCGGCCTGCAGGTCGAGAATATTCTGCTCGTTCTGGCTTCTTGGCTGCAATACTTTGCCCGCTTCATCTTTCCAGACAATCGCATCGATCTCTGACGGATTGGTGATCGTGGCTTCCAGGACTGAACTGCCGTTAGCCAGAATCGTCGAAGGGGAGGCTGTCAGAGCGTTGATGACAGATTCTGGTGCATTGAGCGAACCATCACTGCAGAGGATCTGGGTGTCAGTCACTTCATCGCTGTCCAGCACACTGTTGGCATTTGTGTCGACACCCATGAATATTTTCTGCCCGCCTGCCGGACAGTTCACATCGTCTTTGGCAATAAAGGCAACCCCCACCAGCGCCTGATCAAAAATAGCGCTGCCTTCACCATCCGAACGCTGCTGACCGTTATTGCAAATATATTTGGAAGACACATATTCTGCTTCATCCAGCTGAGCATTTTGATTGTCATCATACCCCGCGATAATACGTAATCCGCCTGATGCGCAATGTTCGTTATTCACAGCCAGCACCTCTGTTCGGATCAGTGCTGTTTTTGCGGTGCCGGACGGATCATCGTTGTCATCATCCCAGCAGGCCGTTAACGTGCCGGCCATCACAGCCAGCATTGCGACTTGAATTTTCCTTTTCATTTCTTCACCTAACACTTTGACATTGAACGGTTATTTTTTCTGAACAAATCACCGTCTGCTCCTGATCATTCAGGAGCACGTCAGACGTACATCGATTCGGAATGAGTTATCAGCTGCACAAAGCTCATAAGTGCAACTATGCAACGGAGTGTGGTCAATCCATGTAAGAAATGGAACATAGAACGGATTTTCAGACGGTGAAATTCATAATTTCACCAATTTAATTTGATGTAATCGGTATTATTGACACGATATTGGCAGGACATTTTTAGCTGCGGGCAAAAAAAAATCCCCCTCGGCTTTCACCTGAGGGGGATATACGCAATCAGAAACGACGGATTCAGGATTCCAGATTCATCACAATCCGGCCTGTGATTTCACCTTTCATCATGTCATCGAAAATATCGTTGATATCTTCCAGCGCTTTGACTTCCGTAATGGCTCTCACTTTGCCTTCAGCGGCAAATTGCAGGCATTCCTGCAAATCTTGCCGGGTACCGACAATCGAACCAATCACTTTAATGCCGTTCAGCACGGTATCAAAAATCGGAATCGGCATTTCATCCGGCGGCAAGCCAACCAGTACGCAGCTGCCGCCACGACGGACAGAACGGTACGCCTCTTCGAACGCTGGTTTGGAAACCGCGGTACAGACCACACCATGCACGCCGCCCACCAGACGATGAATCGCTTCCGATGGTTTTTCTTTCATGAAATCGATGCAATGTTCTGCACCCAGCTCTTTTGCCAGCGCCATTTTCTCCGCACCGGTATCTACTGCAATCACGTTCATTCCCATGGCTTTGGCATATTGCACGGCCAGGTGCCCCAGCCCGCCTACACCAATCACAGCCACCCACTGACCCGGTTTTACCTCGGCCACTTTCAGTGCTTTATAGGTAGTGACACCAGCGCAGAACAAGGGTGCCGCATCGACATAAGACAGACCTTCGGGGATCTTCACCACATACTCACCGTGCGCCAGACAGTATTCTGCGTAACCGCCATCCACGGAGTAACCGGCATTATGCTGATCCAGACACAGGGTTTCCCGTCCGGACAAACAGTATTCACAATGGCCGCAAGCCGAATACAACCAGGGCACACCGACACGATCGCCAATCTTGAGATGATGGATCTCACTGCCCACCTGAACAATTTCGCCCACCCCTTCATGTCCCGGAACCAGCGGCATTTTCGGTTTCACCGGCCAGTCACCGTGACAGGCATGCAGATCGGTATGGCACACACCACAAGCATGAATTTTCACCAGCACGTCGCGGGGTTTCACAGCGGGGACAGGGATGTCCTTAATGACCAGTTTCCCTTTGTATTCATTCACAACAGCAGCTTTCATCTATCCGGCTCCTTATACGTTATTGAAAAGCCATTGTTGAGGAAAGACTTCGGGCGGGCCTAGATCTGGATCAATATTCACCAGATTGAGTATGATCGGTCGTCGTCTGAATTGAGGATTTGTGAACACTGGCACATGCACCAGCGTTCACCAATATCAGTTTTGATGAGCCACGACCGTGATCATCGGAAGCTGAGGGTTAGTTCAGTGTGGTGACCGTATGGTTTTCCGTTGTCGACTTGATTGCCATCCTTCCTTCACCCATCGAAATAAACATCTCCATCACCATCCGGGTATCCATTTTCGACATGTAATGTAATTTGGTGTGATAAATGATGGACCCATCGCCACCGCCACTCGCCGATAGTCCTTTGCCCGCATCGGTGCTGACCTCTATCTGGTAACGGACATCAAAAAAGGCCAGATCTTCTTCGATTCTGTTTAAAGTAAACAACGTTTTAGTATTCATGGTTGCATTGCGCCCCTGACCGAAGGGTAAAGCGGTGGGTACGTCCATTGAAACCGTATCACCCACTTTCATTTTCTTCCCGTTCAGTTCATTCAATGAACCGAGCTGAGAAAATACAGTTTTGATGATTTCCTTCTGCTCTGCACTGATTGGCTTCCCTCGTGTACCTTCATAGATGAATTTGCCATCTTTGGTCCGGCGACCAGAGAAGATCACGCCTTCCATGGAGTTTTCATTTTGCGGCACTTCCTTCATCTCAGCCTGATTCATCGAAACGAACTGCCGGTTTTTCAGGATCGCCATTTCCACCGGATATGAACCATCTTCGGCGACTTTTCCGGTCGTGAATTTCTGAAGCTTCTCCACTCTGCTATCCGCAATGCTCGGCATTTTTCCGACCAGCTGCGGCGGCATCTGCCCATTATTTCCCTGATAGTTCATATACATCTGTGATTTCAGTTCATCCTGTATCGTAAATACAGTGTTCTCCATGTAAGAAAACTCCAGGGTAATCTCTTGCTGCGCATTCGCAGGAAAAGCCATCCACCCCGTCATCAGCAAGAAACAGACTGCTCTGATATTCATTGTCACCACTCATTTATATATGAACAAAAATGCACAACCCGGGAGTATATCAGCAAGTGATGCACCAATACATTCTGATGCGTTCATCCGTTTGATTTATAAAAGTAAATACAGTCATTTCATTTGTCTTTACTGTGTTTCAGTTAAAAACGCCGAGACTGTATCCAGAAATAACATCGCCGAAGGAGACGGACCGGCATCCGGTAACAGAGCACAAATATCTGCGGAAATGCTCTCTTTCAGCGGGATAAAACAAACGTGCGGCCATGGATGATTGCGGTAACTGGCAGGAACGATCGAGATATACGGACTGGCTGAAACAATTGCCATCAGCGTATTCGGCTCCACTACCTGCTGATGAATTGACAGCGACACCCCCTGCGCGTTACATAAATCCATCATATATTGAGAAGAAGCCGAGTTTTCCTGATGAAGCAACACAAAGGCTTCCTCTGATAATTCGCGGACAGAGATCGCCTTTCGGGACTTGAGCGAGTGCTGATCCGAAACCACCACCAGCATCTCTTCCCGGAACACAGACTTCACACCCAGAGGGTCACAATGCAAAGTATCTGCGTAGCGAACCAGGCCAATATCAATACTGTGGTTAGCTAAAGCTTGCTTCTGTTTTTTCGGCGCCATTTCCAGCAACTGGATCCTGATTTCCGGATATTGTTGCTGAAACGCCCGGATGGCCTCACCAAATCCCGCCCAGAATACAGAACTCATCAAACCGATATTCAGCGTGGATGCCTGCGCTCTGCCAACCTGCTGTACCCGGTTCAGAGACACGTCGATTGTGTCAAAAATCCGCACACATTCCTGCCAGAGTTGTTTGCCTTCCGCCGTCAGCGTGACGTTACGGGTGTCCCGTTCAAACAACGCAACGCCCAGCAATGATTCCAGCGCCTTGATTTGAGCACTCAATGGTGACTTGGTGATATTGAGCCGTTTGGCTGCCTGAGTGAAATGCCCGCTCTGTGCTACTTCCCGGAAATAGCGCAGCATTTTCAGTGTGACGTGCTGACTCCGTTTGATGCCTGTTTTCATGCTCAGTGCCCTGATCTGGTTTCACCACCATTCTGTGCTGAATATCAGAACAATCAAACTATTTTTAGCGATTTTTACGGAACAAATATTCAGCTACAGTCATTCTGTCCCATCAAAAACCTTCAAGGAATCCTGATATGTCGATCGATCCGGTTAACCATGCATTAGAAACCATTTATGCCCGAAAACCCGGCTTTCAGCCCAAAGCTGCCTTTATTCTGGGTTCAGGTCTGGGCGTTCTTGCAGATGAGCTGGAAGAGCGTGTCGTGATCCCCTATGAGTCTCTCGACGGATTTCCCGTCAGTACCGTGGAAGGCCACTCCGGCGAACTGGTGCTGGGGAAAATGTTCGGTAACGAGGTCGTCTGCATGAAAGGACGTGGCCACTATTACGAACATCAGTCGATGAAAGTCATGACCAACCCGGTTCGTACCTTTAAACGACTGGGCTGTGAATTCCTTTTAGTCACCAATGCGGCAGGTTCGCTCCGTCCGGAGCGCATTGATGTGGGCTCGTTGGTCATTTTTAATGATCACATCAACACAATGCCGGAATCACCCATGACTGGCCCGAATGATGATCAGTACGGCCCGAGATTTTTCAGTCTCGCCAATGCGTACGATAAAAACTTGCGCGAAGAAGCCAAAGCCGTTGCCGTGAGTGAAGGCATCCCTGTCAATGACGGCGTGTTTGTGTCCTATACCGGACCCAACTTTGAAACCGCGGCTGAAATCCGCATGATGCAAATCATCGGTGGTGATGTGGTGGGTATGTCTGTGGTGCCAGAAGTGATATCAGCCGCACACTGTGGCCTGCCGGTCCTGGCGGTTTGCGCCATTACCAATATGGCTGAGGGCCTGAGTGATGTTCAGCTTTCTCATGAGCAAACCCTGCGTTGTGCCAAACTGGCTGAAAAAGACTTTATCCACTTAATCAAAGCCTTCATCAGACAGCATTTCGGCAATGCCAGGGTCAATGCATAACTCATCGGTCCGATCTGAGTGCACAGGCGCAATCGCCTGTGCATCACTTGTGGTCCGCTTTTATTCAGCCGCGGGATCAGTTCAGTGTGACTTGGGTTGAGATTTCTGTCGATGCTTTCAAGACCAAACGTCCAATTTCAACACGGGTGGAAGTATTCAGAACATACCGCGTATTTTGTTCCGGAATATAGTGATGCTTGATGTCATAAATCATCATTCCGCCACCCGAAAGCTCGGCATTCGTCCCGCTGCGAATATCCAGCGCTGTCTCCGGCTCTACCTTCAGATCGAAATAAGCTTTCTGATCCTCAACTTTCTTCAGTGTAAAAAGCACATTCACAGACTCACTGATTTGATGATCGGCCAGCTCATCAATTGGCATTTTGACAGGAAGTGTTTCACCAACTTCAAATGTCTTCTGATTCAGGTCGGCGTACATCATTGCCTGAGGCAGCAATTCAATCACGCCATCATCATCAAATTTCACGCTGGAATCGCTCAGTGTTTTTTCATAATGAATCTCGCCATTTTCAGCATGCTTTGCTAATAAGCTGACTCCCTCGAATGGAGACGGCTGTTGATTCATCAGTGTCATGGCAGACCCATTTTCAGAAGAGAAATTGCGAAACTTCTGAATATTCATTTCAATTGGAACAGAGCCGTCTGCGGCAACATCTGCAGTAGAAAGCTTCACTACTTTTTCAGATCTCATTTTCAGATCATTGGGTATCGTACTGAGAAAAATCATCAATTCCGGTGTTTTCCGGCCCTGATAATCCATATCCATTTCTACATTGAGGTTTTCTTCTAAAGTGAATGTTTGATTGGGCAGAAAACTTAAATCAACCGTGACTGAATCTTGAGCAAAAGCAGGAAACGCCGCCAACTGGACACAAAACAGAAGTGCTGTTTTTTTTATATTCATTGATTACAACTCATTGAAGAAAAATTTCATCAAGTATGCTTATACTTTGATATGCAATGAATTATGCGGTCACTTTGTTATCCAGAATAAATGATATTCAACCAGTGGCGTTTATTCGTTATCTTTTGAGCCTGACTCAAAACTGGCAGCCCCTGCTGCCAGTTGTTCTGTTCATCCGCGGGAATATCCGAAGTCAGATTTATTGCGCGGTACTGAAATTTCCCAGTGAGAAAAACAGCGTTTCTCCTGAACTGTCATCTACCCCATCGTTGTCAGTGACCACAAATGCCTGTCCGGTAATGTCAAAAGTCAGGCCTTCAACTTTATCCACCACATACCCGCCGCTTAATTTCAGGTCAGGTAAAAGGTCACGAACCACTTCTTTGCGAACCAGCGGTAATTCAGTACCGAGATCAGCAGGATTGAGATCCTTCAGCCGGACTCGGGTGATCTGTTTAATCACCGCCTGTTCACCAATCTGGTTGTCCCGCTCGATCAAATACAGAGAATCACCATAAGCAGCAATTTCAGACAACCCGACCCAACCGTTCTCCACGGCTTCCAGCGGATAACGGACGGCCTGCCAACGATTCTCCTTCAAATGATACGCCAGCAGTTTGGTGGTATTTTTGGGATCATCTTTCCAGGGACGCTGTATCGCAACCCACAGCACATCACCAATTTTGGTCAGCCCCTCAGCACCGAACCGGGTTTCAGTTTCCAGCAACCGGGCGGGGAAATCGACCTGCGCCAGAATTTCACCCTGAGCATTCACATGATACAAAGCATGTGGCACCGCTTTCTGACGGTTGCCTTCAGAGGCCAGCCAGAAACCGCCGTTTCCATCCGGTGTGATCCCTTCCAGATCAAGCCCCTTTGCAGTCTTCCCGTCACGGGTTACCGGAATCATCTCCTCAATCAGAGCCGGACGCCGGCGGGCATCAATCCGGAAAATTGCAGGCTGTTTCTTGTAGAAACTATCATTTACGGCATACAAACGTCCCGGATGCTGTTCATCGGCAGCCAGCCCGGACAGAGCCCCCCAGCCAACTGGCTGACCACGGTGCATCACCGACTGAATCTGCGGATACGCCGCTACGCCCTGACGCCACTCATACACCATGACATGGGCACGCGCTCCGCCTTCCTCGCCCAAATCCGTTTCATTGGCCGTCACGAACAATCCCCGGCCAGCCAGTGCAACCGCTGACTCCGGCGATATCCCGGACGGCAGCAACTGAACAAACTCCGGTGCAGCACCGGTGTCCCGATATACTCCGACAACCGAACCACGTTCAGACAACACAAAGATATACTGCTGACCACCGAAGGTGCCAACCGCCAGCCCTTCCGGCTCAATACCTTTATTTTCAGAACGTTTCTCCGGGTAATGCCCGGCCAGCGCGGCACGATGTTCTAAATCCATTCCCGATTCATAAAGCACTTTTCCGGTTGTATCGAAGATCGTAAACCCGCGGGAGCCGCCCTTGTAATCTCCTTCATTGGCGGTGACAAAGCGATGATCATCCAGCCATTTCACCGCATCCGGTTCCCGACGGACCTGATGCAGCGAACCATCAAAATGCAGGGCTTTTTCCTGTTTGATATCGACATGATCCAGATTCACTTCCCCCGCAGAGAAATGATTGACCACTTGACCGCTGCGGCCATCGACAATGACCAGATGATTATTTTCCTGCAATGTCACCACAATCTGATTCTGTGCATTAATGGCAACAAATTCCGGTTCTGGATCCGCGGGAGCAATTTTCGCCAGCCCGGTCAGGCTGACCCAACGCTTTTCATCGCACACAGGCACACCGGATTTGAGTGGAATCAACACCAGACCACCCGCAGGGAACTGCGGCAGTTTACCGTCATTCAGATCTTCATCCCGCTCATTTTCAATCGCCACGGCCACAAACGACTTATCCGGCGAAATGGCGACCGAGTCCGGCTGCCCGCCCAAATCACAACGGGACACTTCCTGCTGTGATGAAATCCGCCAATGCGCGAGATAACCGCCCGGTCGTGCGTAGCTCTCAGAGGTATTCACAGCAATCAATGCCGAATCCAGCGTTACATCCAGCGACGTTGGTTCACCATCCAGTACGAAGAAACCTGCTGGCTTTGGCTGACGCGGATCGCCCAGATCCACAATCCCGACACCTTCTGAAGGACTGTCGGTATACAACACAAATCGCTGGTCATCCGTGGCTGCAATAATTTCTGCCGATGTCTCATGCCGCCCGGACAGAGTCGCCGGAAGATTGAGATAAGTCGGGAACGCACTGATGCGCTGAAAACGCCAGGAGTTGTCCGCCTTTGCTGAAGCTGCGTCAGACATTGCAGACATCAGCGCCAGACCAACCGTCACAGCCAGTGCCAGCCCATTTATGTTACTTTTCATCGTCATTCCTTAACTGATTCAAAAGACAATAATTTTTCATCAGGCATATGACACTGGGGTGACGAATACATGTCAGGGATAAGACATACAATGCACATTTTCGGCTGCCGGCCTGTGTATCCCTTGTTCAAAGAGATAAACCCGAATTTTTTGTAAATTTACTACAAACACCCTTCCTAAGATCACAAAGTGGCAGCTTTGCTTGCCAGTTTTCACTTAACTTACGGGTCAAATTTTCTTGTCTTAAAGGTCAGCTTTTGGTTAAATACACTCCGTTTGGCATTATTCTTAGTCATAGAGAAACTGAATGTTGTCCCAGAACCAGATTTCACACCTGAAGTTATTTTTCTTCACTGTACTGATTAGCCTGTCTTTCCCGATCGGCAGCCACATTACAGCCACCATGGATCCGCTTATCGTCACCTGGGTGCGCTATCTGCTGGCCAGCTTACTGTTTGTCGGACTACTTGCTGTGAAGGGACAGTTCCGCATTCCTTCCGCGAAAGATTTGGGTCGTTATACGCTCATCAGCCTTCCGGCGCTGAGTTACTTCGTTGCCATGTTTATCGCCCTGCGCGACACCAGCCCGTTAGATGCAAGTGCTTTGTATACAACCGTCCCATTGATGAGTGCTGTACTGGCGGCCGTCATCTTTAAGCGTCGGACTTCACTGGCCGTGACACTTTCTCTGCTGGGCGGGATGCTGGGCGCCGGTCTGATCATTTTTCGCGGCGACTTGTCGGCTGCCGGTTCTATTGCCATGACCACCTCCAACAAGATTTATCTGCTGGGCTGTCTGGGCATGGCGCTGAACCCCATCATTGTGAAGAAGTGCTACAAAGGTGAATCGTTTGTGCATCTGACCTGCTGGACCCTGATTTGCGCCACTGGTCTGCTGACGGTGGCAACTGCACCCCAGCTGATTCAGACCGAGTGGACGCAAATTCCGGGAGATGTCTGGCTGGGTATCGGCTATCTGGCCGTGTTCGCCACCGCAATCAGCTTCTTCCTGTTCCAGCAGGGCAGCGTGGCACTGGCACCGGAGCAAGTGTCGGCCTACACCTACCTGATCCCGGTTCTGGTTCTGCTTGTGAACCGTTTTACCGGTCAGCTGGTACCCTGGGAAGAAATCAGCTACGGCGTCGTTACAGTGCTCCTGTCGATGACCGTGATGATCCGTCAGGGCTCAACAGCTAAACCAGCCGTTCTTGACCGGCAGGAACAGCAGGCGATCGCCGAATAATTCATATCTGGCCGGGGAATTCCCCGGCTTTTTTGTATCCCATCCTTGTTCCTGAGTCACTTTCCTGCCTCTGCTTCATCAATACTCTAACCACTGCGGCTACAGCAACAGGCGGTTCTCATGATATCCAGACAATCGATTCTGAGCACTCAACTGAGTCTAACAGACGGTGTCGCCCCATCTCCGGTCAAAACGCTCGACAAACACATCAAAATGACCCTGAACCCGTACCAGTTCTATAGGGGGTCGGCACAATTGTTCTATGCCGATCTGGCAACCGGCATCTTGACTTTACCCGACATGTTGCTCGCCGGCCCCGGCAAAACCATCATCATGGGCGACTGCCATCTGGCGAACTTTGGCTTTCTGACCGAAGAAGGGTCTCATGGAGATCAGGTGATCTTTTCCCCCAACGACTTTGACGATGCCTGCGTTGGCTATGGCATCTGGGACCTGGCCCGCTTCCTGATCAGCCTGTCACTCGCGGGGGATTTGGGCCGGGGGTTACTGACCGGCCAATACCTGACCGATGAAATTGAAATCACTGACGATTTGAAGAGCATTCAGGAAGATGATGTGAAAGCCGCCTGCAAAACATTTCTGTCTGCTTACCGTGATGCCCTCAAGCGCATTCTCAAAGATGAAGACGTGAGATATCAGGTCCTGAAAAAGTTTGATCATGACCATGTCCTCAATGCCTGCTGCCGAAAAGCAGCTAAGCGTGCCGCAGGAGGAGACGATTTTTATACAAAAAGCCAACTGGCGAAGTCGACGGTATTTGAAGACGGAAAATTACGATTTACCGAGAACCCATTCAAATATAAACGGCTCCATGAAAAGGACTATCTGGCACTGGAAACCACTTTCCGTCCTTATCTGGATGATGAGATCCTCGATATTGTGGCGCGGTTGGGCGCAGGAATCGGCGCAAACCATGCCAAGCGATATTATTTTCTGGTCGGCCCGGCTGAGTTACACGATATTCATGATTTGTCACTCTGCCACATTGTTGAGGTGAAACAGCAATGCCCGGCGTCCCCCACGCTTGCTTTTCCGGATGTCAGCCCGGTGAATACCCTGAACCCGGCTCATCTTGCCGCGAACTGCCAGCGTCAGCTGCAGCGACGCCCGGATTTACTGCTCGATGAAGTTGTCTGGAGGAAAAAACAATGGCTGGTTCGCTCACGCCACCATGCCCGCCTGTCGGTGAAACCTGAGTCATTAATCCTTCAGAAAAAACATCCCGGTGAGGCATTCTGCCAATACGCGAATGCTTGCGGTATCGCTCTGGCCCTGGCACATTCACGCGGTGACCGTCGTTCAGTGCGCTTCGAACACTTCATGGTTGAGCTGCTGCCAGAACACGACAAAGCATTAACCGATGCCTGTCTGGAATACAGTGAGCAGGTCATCCAGGACCACGCTTTACTGTGCGACATCATCCGACTCTCAGGCCACATCAGTCCTCATAAATCCGCGACTGAGCCGACTGTTCATAATTGCCCCACCCGCGGTACATGCCTTCCGTATTGAAACATAACACCAGATTTCCCCTGGCATCGACGGCAATCACCCCGCCTTCTCCGCCAGTTGACGGCAAGTCTTCAAAAACAACGGCAGTGGCCGCAGCATGCAGTGTCTGTCCGCCAAACTGCATTCGGGCAGCGATATTGTGTGCGGCCACATGACGCAGAAAATGCTCACCATGACCGGTTGCCGAAACGGCACACGTCAGGTCGTTGGCATAAGTCCCGGCACCAATCACCGGAGAATCACCGATACGGCCAAACTTCTTATTGGTAATCCCGCCGGTTGAAGTCGCAGCGGCCAGATGCCCTTTCCGGTCCAGTGCAACGGCGCCCACGGTGCCGTATTTGTAGTCACTGGCCGTCGGCTCCAGTATGACGGCTTCAACCGCTTTGGCGGTGTCAAGCTGCTGGCGACGCAGCGGGGTGGTGAACCAGTGATTGTCGACCTGAGGCAGGCCTTGTGCCCTCGCAAACGCTTCAGCCCCTGCCCCGCCCAGATATACATGTTCAGAATTCTCCATGACCGCACGGGCGACATCCACCGGGTTCGGGCTGAAACGGATTCCGCTGACCGCCCCGGCCGCCAGTGTGTGCCCGCACATGATAGCTGCGTCCAGTTCATGACCGCCGTCGCTGTTCAGCACGGCCCCATGTCCGGCATTGAACCAGGGGCAGTCTTCCAGACTGCGGACGGCCTGCTGAACCACATTCAGCGCAGACTCGCCCGCAGCCAGATGTTGCCGGGCTGCTTCCACCATTGTTGACAGCACCGACAGAATTTCGGTTTCCTGTTCCGGTGTCAGTTTGCCTTTGGACAGCGCCCCGGCACCGCCGTGAATGGCAATGGCATACGTTTCATTCATGACAGATTCTCCCTGAACCCTCTTTCATGCAGCTCAACACGATTCTTTCCCCTCACGCACATCAACCAATGAATATACGCACCCTGGCATTAATGCATAAAACGAGCAATCAGACGATTCAACGCATCAATGCCATCAACCTGACGCCGGGTACGCTGCACAGACGTTTCTGAGATCGCTGCTGTTTCTCTGGACAGCTCAGAGATGTTGACGATCTTCCGGTTGATGTCCTGACTCACCAGAGCCTGTTGTTCAACCGCAGAGGCAATTTCCTGGCTGGTTCCGGTCACCTGACCAAGCGAGTCAAAAATCAACCGCAGGACTTCACCGGTTTCATCCGCCCGCTGTTTGCATTCTCCGGAAAGCTGATTACCCTGCTCTATTGCGCTGACCGAGCGTTTCACCAGCAACTGAAGCTGATCAATCATGGTGTGCACTTCCCCGGCTGAGGACTGGGTTTTCTCTGCAAGATGCCTGACTTCGTCGGCCACCACGGCAAATCCTCTTCCGGCATCCCCGGCCCGGGCAGCTTCAATCGCTGCATTGAGCGCCAGCAGATTAGTCTGCTCTGCAATGGATGTGATCACCTCCAGAATACTGTCGATTTTCTGGCTGCTTTCTGACACGGCGAAAATCACCGATTGCGCATCTTCCAGCTCCTGATCCAGTGCATTCACCGCCGCAATCGTCTGCTGAATACTGCCCAGTCCTTCCTGGGTGGCTTCTCTGGATGCATCCGTCAGCGACTGCGCTGCAGAAGCCGCAACAGCGATGTCGTTAATCGACTGAGTCAGTTCACTGATCACCGTCGCGATGGCATCCGTTTCCTGACTTTGCAGCTCCAGTGTGGTGCCCACATGCTGAACGGTCGCCAGTTCTTCCTCTGCTGCGGATAAAATACCGGCTGAGGTGCCTTCTGCTCTGGCAGCCAGCGCCCGAAGCTCCGCCCCTTTTTTGATCAATGCCAGCTCAAAGGGGGAAAAGTCATCTTCATGGCCGGTGTACAGCTTTTCCATCAGCGGATTATCATACGCCGCTTTTGCAAGCTGTGTGACTGCGGCCAGACGTCGTCCCTGACGATATGAAAGCCACAGGCCGCCCGCGCCCAGCAACATACTCGCAACGAAGCACGCAGGCACATCAAACACCACTCCCCCTGCGGTAAGCAGGAGTTGTATTCCCCAAAACACAGTCATCATTTTCTGCTGACTCAGCCGGGGCACCGCCCGGACCTTGCCCTGTTTCAGCGAGTGGTAGAACAACACCGCCCGTTTCACCTGATCTTTTGAAGGCGCAGTGCGGACCGACTGATATTCCGTCACTTCACCGTCCTGATTCCGGATCGGGGTGACAAATGCCGTGACCCAGTAATACCGGCCATCCTTACAGCGGTTCTTCACCAGTCCCATCCAGCTTTTGCCCGACTTCAGGTACTGCCACATCTGAGCAAACGCCGCTTTGGGCATATCTTCATGCCTGACCATATTATGGGGATGACCGAGCAGTTCTTCCGGCGTGAAGCCAGACACGGCGCAAAAATCGTCATTGGTGTACGTTATATGACTCTCCGGGTCCGTCGTCGAAATCAGGTTCAGGTGATCACTGTAGGTCTTTTGTTCTTCTGAATAAGTTGTCATTGTGATGATGATTCTCTTATTTGTCCCTGTCCCTCATGCCATCCTGCATGCAGGCCAAAGTTGATGTGAGTAAATGAATACCGATGCACATCATAAAATTGGAAGGAGAATCACATTTGATTCAGGTCAGAACTTTTCAGCATTCTTTACAAAGATGTATCACAATTGTGATCTGACTGACTGAAACCGGCCGAAGTACTATCCGTCAAACTGATCTTCCTGCTGGCTTTGAGACTTGTGTCTTCGGCAGCGTTCAGAGCAATACTTCACATGTTCCCAGCAATGCCGCCACTTTTTACGCCAGGTAAATGGCCTTTGGCAGACCGGACAAATTTTGGTCGGTAACGGACAGACAGCCATCATGATGCCGTCAGGTATGGTGGGTATGTATTGGATTGACGAGTGAAAAACGCAGAAACGAGACTTAAATCCATACCAGATGCTCGGAGTCTTTTTCCCGCAAAAATGCAAATTCCTGAAAGAGCTCCAGTACTTCTCCGCCCCGGCGATACCTCAGCAACATGCCGCGATCACCCATCGACATCGCACCGTCAATATAAACCCGGTTGCCACAGACTTTGGGTTTCAGACCGGACACAATGTTATGCCCCATCAACACGGCATCAATATGAGCAATGTTGGTATCCGGGTCATGCGAAAATGCTTTTCTGTCCCACAGCGCATAGGTCAGGTCTTCGTGGGTCAGGCATCCCGCATCACATTGCCGGGTAAACGCCTGCCAGTCATAAGGCTCGGGAACACCGGCGTGTACCAGCCCTATCTGATGGCCGTTAATCTGAAGGGTGTAACAAAGAGGCAGACTGGCAGCGAAGGTGAGCATCTCCGACAGCGTTTCCTGATCACAGTCTTCATGCCAGCGACCGCCATTCATCAGCCACAAGGCTTTGTCACTGCCTTCATGGATGGCCTGCATCGCCATTTGTTCATGATTACCCTGAATCGCATAAAAAGCCGGGTTCTGCTGAACGGTCTGAAGAAGACGTAATGAATCCGGCCCGCGGTCAATCAGATCTCCCAGAATAAACAGCCGGTCCCTGACTTTACCGTTTTCCGGCAAACGAAATCCCACTTTATCCAGTACGTCCTGCATTAACCCGAACTGGCCATGGGGGTCAGAGAGGAAATAAATATCATCGTGCGTGTCGAGCTGAAGGTATTCATGCATCGCTTTGCCAGCCGTGTCATTCCATTGCCTGAATTAAGTTTAGCAACAGAAAATTCCAGCCAACAAGATTGGCGCTGAATCCCCTCCGTTCAGCCCGACCCTGTTCTCTTTATTGTTCTCGTCTTGTTTCCTGTCTTGGTTCCCGCCTTTCCGGCTGGGTTTGATGCCAGAACCCAGCCAGCGTGTCTGCAGGCGGCTGAATATCTGAATCCGCGAGAATGCGGCCGACGGCTCCGCGGTGATAACCGCCATGCATGCGACTGACTGCCTCAAACATATCGCGATTTGCCCACATCTTATATTCGAACAGAGTGTTGAACATGACGATTCCCTTACTTGGCTGGCTGAGCCGTTAAATATTGCTTCGCTTGCTGGCCGACAAACCGACGTCCCGGATTATTGCCGGCTATCCATTCGTCCGGTCCGAATAAATCAAACAATCCGACTTTGACCAAGGTCGGAATCGCCAGTGCCAGTTCCTGCTCTACCGCCCCCCGCTGACCTGCGTTGTAAAGCTCAATATTGTGAAGCATGGTTGCCACCGTGCCGGTTTGCACAGTACTGCCATCTTTCAGTTTCACAGCCGGCAGATTCTCACCTTCGGCGACGACCTTCCGATTAATCGATCCCAGTTGTTCCGTATTTTCCAAAATCGCGTTAGACATACTTTTCTCTGTGGTGGGTTGAGGAAGGCTTATCTTACAAATAGTGCACTCAGTTTCACAGTGAGATTTGGGTCAGTGAGATGAAGGGAACCCGGCTTTCATGAAATAGATCAATCAGGCGATGAGGAGGATGTGGTTTGAAAAGCGGAAACGAAGCAGAGCAAATTATGTTGCTGAGCTTCTGAACTACTTAGGGGCTTAGTGGCTTATCTGCTGAGTTACTTGCTGCCTGCGCACCAATCGGCCGCAGACAGCAAAGCATTTGGATTCAGGTGATTATCGCCACATCCGTGCGATGACATCCTCATGACTCTTACGAATCCGGTGCCAGACCGCCATCACAATATGTCCGATGACCAAAGCCAGCAGCAACCAGCCCAATTCACCATGCAGGAAATTCCCCAGGCCGACCATCCAGTCAATCTTTCCGGTATCAAAGCCGTCCATCAATGGTAACCCGAGGGGAGAAAATGCTTTTCCGGAGCCGTACTGCCGAATCAAAGCCAGCACCGGAATCACCAGCATCAGCAGATAAAGCGCCTTGTGTCCCACAAGCGCAGCTTTGCTGACAGACGCCGGACGCCGTGACAGATTTAAAAACGCCCAGCCGAGACGCAGGATAATCATCAGAAACAGTAAAACCCCTAAAGGTTTGTGCACTCCCCACATCAGTTTATCGAGTAAGGAATCCTCAAACAGAAATCTGACGATTGCCGTCAGAAATTGTGCCGCTAACAGGGCTGTCATACCCCAATGAAAAAATCGACTGACCTTGCCATAACGCTCATTGTTATCCAAAACCGACATACCATGATCCTTTTTGCTTCCAGTGCGAGGGTCTGTAATCCCCAGCAGAATATACCCAGATGAAGGTATAGACACACACTCAGCGCAATAAATCCGGGACTGACAGAAATTTTACGTGGCATGATGCAGCAAAAACAAACGGGTCAGTGACGTCCGTCAAGCAGCCAGCCTGAAACCTCCGCAAAGTGTTCCATCAATGATGAGCGTTCACGTTACTCATCTGAATTAAATCAGCAACATGAATAAAATCAGCATTACAAATGAAGTAATTAAACCGATCCATCCCAGAATGATATTCGAGGATTCGGAATACTTGTCATTCAGGTTCGGAAATAAGATGGCGCCCAGAGACACGATTGGTATCAGGGTAAAAATGAAACCGGCCCGGCCAATGATCTGCAGCGCATCTTCTGCAAAATAATAATGTACGCCCGCGTAAATCATGGTCACGATTGCGGCAAGGATGGCATCGGCATAAAGCACGCCGTCTTCACTGAAAAATAAATACAGAGCAATGAGTCCCATTGCAATCAGCGCTAACACGATAGTGAACCTCAGTGGCTGAGTGAATCGAAAATGTCGCTCTCAAACCGTTCTCTGAGTGCCTTTTCACCCTCAGAGAAACGGATACCTAGCGTGCAATTTTACGCAGTGCTTTTAAATCTTCACTTTCAAACGCTTTGGTCTTTTTAGAGGCAACAAACAGATAACCGAACACAATCAGCATCAGCGCCAGATTTACCGGTGAATCCACCACCAGCATAGAGAATGCATTCAGACAACCGATTGAAGCCGCAACCAGAGTTTGATTGGTCAGGGTCTTCACATGTCTGATGGCATCTTCTTCCGAAGCCGCCAGTACGGAATCTGCGGCTAAAAACATACCTGCTTCACGACAGGCTTCATACTGCCCCTTCAGCTCATCCGGACTGACTTTTTCCCGCGCACTGTACTGTAACCCCTTCTTCATCACAAAATATGTATTCACGCCACCCTCAAAAAACGTCTCAAACGATCAGATCAATCAGGCATCTGCCCTTCATGTGTTCGCTTAAGCTAGGCGACAAAGGGAAACAGCACATTTAGCATATGCAGGCAACACTTGTCTGAGATCGCAAAATTCGACGGGCTGATTTGCCAGACAGATAGCGAATGTATATACGTTGTATATGCACGATGACGAGTGAACCTGAATGGTCCAATCCAAAAAATCGAAAACAGGCAAGAAAGACAGCCAGCTCATCATCAGAATCAACAGTGAAGAGCGGGATGCATTTGTTGCGCTGTGTGAAACACTGGATACCAGTGCAGCACGTGAAGTGCGTCGATTTATCCGCCAGTTTGTGAAAGAAAATGCACAAACAGAGTGACCTCCTCATCTCGTGCATATGGTCTGAATGACCCGGTTGATATGTAAGGCGAAAAGCAGTTCCTTTCCTGTCAGCCATTTTCTAATCAATCGTTGTATGAACAGGAGAAAAGAAAAATGGCAAATGTGTCTAAGAAAGCGAAAAAACTGAAGAAAGAAATCAAAGTCCGAAAAGCGAAAGTGGCGAAGCACGCCGACAAGCTGAAAAAGCTGAAGAAAAAACTGAAAAAAGCCTGATTTTTCAGTGAAATCAATCCGATGGCTGCGAGCCATCGGATTATTGGTTTTCCCTGTCCTTACCGTTAAGTCGTTAAGCCTGCGCTGCTCATCAGCAAACGAAACAACCAGGATATACAAGCCAGTCCCGCCACACTGGCACCCCAGATGCCTGCCAGCCACAACCACTGCCGAAACGATTCTCTGAACATCTGTCTCTCCTTATCCGGATAAATTCCCTGTCTCATAGTGCAAAATCATTGTTGCGTGCTCGTTTATTCGTGCTCACTTTTGAGTGATTGCTATTTAGTGATTTTTCATTAGTGATTGTTCATTAATGATAACTTTCTTCCGCAGTCACCTTGCCGCTGAACACCGAATAGCTCCAGAAGGTGTACCCGAGAATGAACGGGATAATAAAGAGAGCGCCCACCAGCATAAAGCCCTGACTCTGTGGCGGTGCAGCGGCTTCCCAGATGGAAATATCCGGCGGAATAATATTGGGCCACAGACTAATCCCGAGCCCGCTGAACCCGAGAAAAACGATCCCCAGAGACATCACAAACGGCAGCCGCTCTTTTCGCTTTTGTACCGAGAGCAGAACCGCTTTTGCCAGAAACACCGTCAGCAAAGGCACCGGCGCAAAATAAATCAGATTCGGCAGGCTGAACCAACGTGCTGAAATCGCTTCCTGTGCCAGTGCCGTCCAGACACTGACAACGGCAATGATGAGCAGCAGCACCCCCAAAATTTTGGGCGTCACCCGGTACATCAAGAACTGAATCTCTCCTTCTGTTTTCATAATCAGCCAGCTGCTGCCCAGCAGCGCGTAGGCGACGACCAAACCCAGCCCGCAGAACATCGCGAACGGCGTCATCCAGTCAAAAGCACCACCGGCAAATTGCCGTCCAGTGACCGGAAAGCCCTCAATCACAGCCCCCACAACCACACCCTGGCTGAAAGTCGCCACGATGGAACCCACCATAAACGCCTTATCCCAAAATCCAAGATGGGCTGGCAGCGCTTTAAAGCGAAACTCGAAAGCCACTCCTCTGAAAATCAGCGCAATCAGCATGATCGTCAGCGGAATCGTCAGTGCGTCAATGATCACGGCATAAGCGAGCGGAAAGGCGCCAAACAAACTGGCACCGCCCAGCACCAGCCAGGTTTCATTGCCATCCCACACCGGAGCGACCGTATTCACCATCAGATCTTTCTGCTGACTGTCTTTCACCATCGGCATCAGAATGCCAATGCCCAGATCAAAACCATCCATGGTGATGTACATCAGCGTGGCGAATACGATGATGCCAAACCATAAAACAGATAAGTCCACACCCATAACAGCGTCCTTTTCTTAATGACTCATTCAAATAACGGAACCAATTAAATACGGCCGGAAACCGTTGGCAGATCATGCTCTTCAGCCTCATGATTGCCGTCAGGTCCCAGTCGGATCTGATGCACCATGTAGTAATAGCCCACACCAAACACGAAGCTGTACACCACAAAGAAAGTGAGCAGACTGAGGCTCATATGGAGATCACCATGGGCAGACACCGCAGACTGGGTTTTCAGCAGGCCATGCACCACCCAGGGCTGACGGCCAACTTCCGTCGTGATCCAGCCAGCCAGAATAGCGATCAGACCCGACGGCCCCATCCATAAGGTAAATTTCAGGAACCAGGGATTGTGGTAAAGCCTGTTCTTCCGCCGCATCCACAGACCAATCACGCCCTGCAGCAGCATCAAAAGCCCCAGTCCAACCATGATCCGGAATGACCAGAATACAACCGGAGAATAAGGCCGTTCTTCAGCAGGAAAGTCTTTCAGTGCCGGAATCGGCTCCGTCAGGCTGTGCTTCAGAATCACACTCGCCAGAGCCGGAATCTCAATCGCATAATCTGTCCGCTCCTCAGCCATATTCGGCAGACCAAACAAGATCAACGGTGTCGGCTCCCCGTTCGAATTATCCCAGTGCCCTTCAATCGCAGCGATTTTGGCCGGCTGATACTTCAGGGTATTGAGTCCGTGTAAATCTCCGATGAAAGCCTGAATCGGTGCGACCAGCAGGAGCATCCACATCGACATCGACAGCATCTTCCGGATGGCATTGCTTTGATTCCCTCTCAGCAGATGCCAGGCTGCAGAAGCGCCGACAAACAGCGCGGAACTCAAAAAAGCCGCGACCGTCATGTGCAGCAAGCGATACGGAAATGACGGATTAAAAATGACGGCAAACCAGTCGACCGGCACGACCTGACCATCCATGATTTCGTACCCCTGCGGGGTATGCATCCAGCTGTTGGAGGCCAGAATCCAGAAGGTCGAAATGAGGGTTCCCAGAGCAACCATACAGGTCGCAAAAAAATGAAGCTGATCGCCGACGCGTTTCCAGCCAAACAACATCACGCCAAGAAAACCGGCCTCCAGAAAGAATGCCGTCAGCACCTCATAAGTGAGCAGCGGTCCGGTAATACTGCCGGCAAACTCAGAGAAACCACTCCAGTTAGTACCAAACTGATATGCCATCACCAGTCCGGACACCACGCCCATGCCAAAATTCACGGCAAAGATTTTCGACCAGAAGTGGTACAGGGTTTTGTAGTCTTCCTGACGGGTTTTCAGCCATAGTCCTTCCAGGACCGCTAAATAACTCGCCAGACCAATGGTAATTGCGGGGAAAATGATGTGAAAAGAAACCGTAAAAGCGAACTGGATTCGCGCAAGCATGAAAGCATCAAGCCCAAACATAAGCTTCCTATTGAGTCGTTATATAGTACGCATATATTGAAAGAACCCTGTAATAAAAAAAGATACAGAAAAGCGCTCAAAACCTATAACAGATTTATTAAAAAATTGTTATATTTCCGACTTGTTCTGTCTTCTTTCCGGACCCTACATTGGCGAAATACGAACAACTGGCGGCACAGATCCGCCAGCAGATTGAATCTGGTATCTGGCGTGCCGGAGAACGCATGCCATCACTGCGGAAACAGACGGAACACTCAGGCATGAGCCTGATGACCGTAATGCATGCTTATCAGTTGCTCGAATCCCAGGGATGGCTGATAGCCCATCCCCGCTCCGGTTACACGGTGGCCGACAACATCCAGAACGTTGCCGAATCAGAAAAAGCAGCCGTCGAGACCGCAGAATCCGTCGATATCAACAGCTTCATTTTTGATGTCCTGCAGGCCAGCCGGAAACCCTATATGGTGAACTTCGGTTTTGCTTATCCGGACCCCAGCCTCTACCCCCGGCATCAGGTCAATAAATCGCTGATGCATGCCGCCCGCAGCCTGCCCGTTTCGAATGCCCTTGATAATCTGCCACCGGGCAATGACACATTACGGACGATGATCGCCCAGCGCTATGCAGCAAAGGGCGTCAATATTTCACCGGATGAAATCGTGATTACAGCCGGCGCGCTCGAGGCCCTGAACCTGAGCCTTCAGGCCGTGACCCGGCCCGGCGACTGGGTGGTTGTTGAATCGCCGACATTTTATGGCGCGCTGCAGTCAATAGAACGATTCGGACTCAAGGCATTGTCTGTCCGGACTGACCCGCACACCGGGATTGATCTGGATTCGCTGGAGCGTGCCTTTCAGTCTCACCCGGTCAAAGCCTGCTGGCTGATGACCAGCCATCAGAACCCGCTGGGTTTTACCCTGACTGAAGCGAAAAAGCGGCGCCTGATTGCGTTGCTGCAGAAATATCAGGTCGCGCTGATAGAAGATGATGTGTACAACGAACTCTATTCAGGCACAGAGCAACCCATACCGGCTAAAACCTTCGATACCACCGGAAATGTGATGCTGTGTTCGTCATTCTCAAAATCACTGGTTGCGGGCTACCGCATCGGCTGGGTTGCTGCTGGCAAAAGGGCTTTGGAGATTCAAAAGCTTCAGTTAATGAGCACCCTGACAACCAGCGTGCCGATCCAGCTCGCACTGGTCGATTATCTGAATACGCGTAATTATGAGCATCATCTGAAGCAACTCAGACGCACGCTGGACAAAAGAAAACAAGGAATGTGCCAGCTTCTTGCCCGTTCACTCCCCGCTTCCGTCCAGATAATTCACTCCGAAGGCGGTTATTTTGTCTGGTTGATTTTGCCACCGCAGTCGGATGCCATGGCAATCTACGCGCAGGCGCTGGCGGAAAACATCACCATTGCTCCCGGCAACATGTTTTCACCCGGCAGCCAGTTTAATCATTGCCTCAGGTTGAATACGTCATTTGAACTGGATGAGCGGCATACCCAAGCAATCCACCAACTGTCTCGAATCATTCAGCTTCACATCGGTCATCCACACTGAAGCGCCTCATTTGCGCTTCTGTATGCTGCGCTTTTTCTGTTTGACAAGATTTCTGATTCGAATCATAAACTGAGTTTCTCTCGAAGCTGCAGTAATAACGGGCACAAATTTTACTTTTTCTTCTTTTTACTCCGCTTCCTCCGGTTCTCAAGATTCCGGCGTTTCTTTTCTCTTTTGGCTTCAATCTCTTCTTGTGTGGGCGGCTGATAACGATGATGGTTTTTACCGGGAGCGAAATTTTGATCTTCTGATTTCCCTCCTGTGACAATTTTAAGCGCAAGAATTCCACCAATAACATAAAAGAAAACAAACCAGAACATCTTATTAGAATCAGCAACTTCCTTGGAAGTGGCTCTGACAACCTGAGCAGTGCCGGACCAGACCCGCTCGCTATGGTACTGAGGGGTGTGCAAATACAGGTATGAAAACAGATAATAAATTGCAAACCCAACAAGTAAGAGCGCAAGCCCCGGGATCAAAGAAAAAACATGAACAAAAAATGAATCTTTATGTCGACTCGGCTGCTTGGGTGTCTGATCAAATAAGTCTTTAATGGGTTCGTAATACAGATTGGCGACACCAAGAAAGAAAAATAGGTTAACAATCGCCCCAAGGCACATTAATACAAAAGGGTTTGTGAATATAAATCCAGCGATAACTATCAATAGTGAGACTAAAAAAAATTTTGCAATCGTTTCCATCTTGATTCCGAGACTTGTAAAATTCTCGTTTTCTAGGCGACAAAAAGTTTAAAATTTTAAACCTATTTCCCATGAATAATGTACCGCATAAAAAACATCGTATATTTCGTCATACAGAGCTCATGAAATATCACCTCGCTTGTCGAGGTACTCAACCAATAGCAGCCATCATTTGCTTGACACCATTCATCAATCGAATAAAAAGCGATCACATCCTCGTGTAGCTGCATGAATCGTACGAGGCAACCTCGCAACATGCTTATCCGTTGGGGAATCGCTGCAATTTCGTTTCCTTCTTGTTCTGTTTTCAATTGTCTGTGCACTCTTTTATTAAATGCAGCATAGACATTCATTCTATGGATAACGCTTGAGCGATCATCTCAGCGATAAGAACCACGTCATATTTGGTCATCGTTCACGCCAACTTTGCCTTCAATTCATGTGAGAATGATTCCCGTATCTCAAACTAACCTTGAGCACCGCCTCTAACTGCGCAGAGTGGAACAAATAAGTCTTTTTTGATAGCCAGCAAAGGTTCACAACTTCACCCTGGATACTAAACCCAATCAAAGCAGCGCGACCAGCAATAACGTCAACAATAATGAGCCAAAAGATTCCATCTGATAGGCAAAAATAAGATTACTTTATCAACCTTAAAATTTTGAAGATAAGACCAAACGAATGATAAAACGCCAAAATAATCCCGCCAGAAAATAAGATGGAAAATAACAATTCTTTACTGGATTCAGAAAGCACACCGACCCCAATGATATAGCTATCCTTGCGCATAAAATTCCCAGACAGCAAATAAAACGCCCCTACCCCAGATCCGGAAAACAACAAAAATACAATCAAGCCATGTATAGATTTATAAATTAAACCCCTCTCCTCTTTCCTGAAGAGGATTGATTTCAAGTAACTCAGAAACGACCCAATTGAGGCAAGTAAATTAATGAAAGAAAAATAAAAAGCAAAAAAATTCAGCACACTGCCAAATAACAGAGATAAAAAAGGAATGGCAATGATGTTAAACAGAAAAATAAATGCGTACAAGATCACGCAAGTGATCATAAAAAAAACCGATATCAGATAAAGATTTTTTAAACATATCCGTAGAATGTCAGAATTTTTTCACATATTAATCGAATTTCCTCATTTCCATAAGCGCTGACAGAGAGGATAGTTATGACAATTGTTCCATAAAAATTATTCACTCATCTTCACCACAAACAAACTCCAATACTTTGGCTGTATCCAGATATCTGCGATTGAAAAAACCGATGACTATTATTGATAAAAACGTCTTTATTCGATTGATACTCGGACTATATTCAAGTGTGTAAACCAAAAGGTAACTGTCAAAACCAACCTTAATGCCAAGGTAAGCAAGGAGTCTTGTATGAGTAATGGTAAAGGTGCCGCATCAGGTGGCTGCCCGGTAATGCACGGCAGTAACACCAATCTTCGCGGCTCAGGTACACGCAATGAAGACTGGTGGCCCAATCAACTGAATCTCAAAATCCTTCATCAGAACGACAGAAAGTCAAACCCAATGGGTGAAGGCTTCAACTACGCGGAAGAATTTAAAACACTTAACCTCAAAACGGTCAAACAAGACATTGAGAACGTCCTGAAAACCTCCCAGGACTGGTGGCCCGCAGACTACGGTCACTACGGCCCGCTGATGATTCGTATGGCCTGGCATGCCGCAGGCACTTACCGGACCGGCGATGGCCGGGGTGGCGCATCGACCGGTAACCAGCGTTTCGCCCCGTTAAACAGCTGGCCGGACAACGGCAACCTGGATAAAGCCCGCCGTCTGCTGTGGCCTGTCAAACAGAAATACGGCAAGAAACTCTCCTGGGCCGACCTCTTTATTCTCACCGGGAACGTTGCACTGGAATCCATGGGCTTCAAAACCTTTGGTTTTGGCGGCGGCCGGGAAGATATCTGGGAACCAGAAGTGGATATCTACTGGGGTGCTGAAGACGAGTGGCTGGGTAACAAACGTTACAGTGGTGACCGTGATCTGGAAAACCCGCTGGCAGCCGTTCAGATGGGCCTGATTTACGTCAACCCTGAAGGCCCGGACGGCAATCCGGATCCGGTCGCATCCGGTCGTGACGTGCGTGAAACCTTCGCCCGGATGGCGATGAACGACTATGAAACCGTCGCGCTGACCGCCGGTGGTCACACCTTCGGGAAATGTCATGGTGCCGGTGATGCTGCTCTTGTGGGGCCGGATCCGGAAGCCGCTCCCATGGAACAGATGGGTTTGGGCTGGAAGAACGCACACGGCAGCGGTAAAGGCCGGGATTCCATTACCAGTGGCCTGGAAGGCGCCTGGACCCCAACGCCAACCCAATGGGATAACACTTACTTTGAAATGCTGCTGGGCAACGAGTGGGAACTGACCAAGAGTCCGGCGGGTGCCAATCAGTGGAAGGTGCAAAATGTCACGGACAAAAATCAGGCACCGGATCCGGAAGACGCGTCCAAACGCGTGAACATCATGATGACCACGGCAGACATGTCGATGCGCGAAGACCCGGAATATCGCAAAATATCCGAACATTTCCGTGCCAATCCGGATGAGTTTGCTGATGCTTTTGCCCGGGCCTGGTTCAAACTGACGCACCGTGATATGGGGCCGAAAGCCCGTTATCTTGGTTCTGAAGTCCCGGCAGAAGATCTGATCTGGCAGGATCCAGTGCCTGCGGTGGATCATGAACTAATCTCAGACAGCGACATTGCCGGCCTGAAACAGACGATTCTGGACTCCGGCCTGAGCGTGCAGGAGCTGGTGTATACCGCCTGGTCTTCCGCATCCACCTTCCGCGGCTCTGACTGCCGGGGCGGCGCCAACGGTGCCCGGATTCGTCTGGCACCGCAAAATGGCTGGGAAGTGAATCAGCCCACTCAGCTGAAGAAAGTCCTGAGCACCTATGAAGGGATTCAGAAAGACTTCAATTCGGCTCAGGCGGGAAATAAAGCGGTCTCTCTGGCTGACCTGATTGTCCTCGGCGGCGTGGCTGCCATCGAAAAATCAGCGAAAGCCGCAGGGTTCAGCGTCACGGTTCCGTTCTCACCGGGACGGACGGATGCAACAGACGATCAGACCGATGCTGATTCGTTCGATGTGCTGGAGCCTGTTGCCGATGGTTTCCGGAATTACCTGAAGACCAAATTCACCGTCCCTGCAGAAGAAATGCTACTTGACCGGGCGCAGTTATTGACTCTGACAGCACCGGAAATGACCGTCCTCATCGGGGGGATGCGTGCGCTGGACGCCAATTACGGCGGTTCAAAACAGGGGGTCTTCACCAGCAAACCCGGCGTACTGACCAACGACTTCTTCGTGAATCTGCTTGATATGAATATCGAGTGGTCACCAACCACCGCAGAAGCCGACGAGTTTGAAGGCCGTGACCGTCAGACCGGTCAGGTGAAATGGACCGCCACCCGCGTCGATCTGGCCTTTGGTGCCAATTCGCAACTCCGTGCCATTTCTGAGGTGTATGGGGGTGCCGATGCCAAAGAGAAGTTCGTGCATGACTTCGTGCATGCCTGGACCAAAGTCATGAATGCCGACCGCTTTGATCTGAAATAAAAGATCTGAAGTCGATGTTCTGAAATAAACGGTCTCATTCGCAACCACAACAAGGCACTTCTCTGAGAAGTGCCTTTTAACATGTGAACAGTGCTCACAGACAGAATTGTCCCAGCACAAACTGGGTGGTCTCTCACGATCACACCAGTTCGGAAATCAACCTAAATAACTGTTATTCAACGAATATTTAACATTTCTCTTTTTGTAAACTCATCTAAACTCAGTAAAACTGTGAATTCTGTCGTATACTTCAGTCAACAGAAAATAAAAGAAATGCTTTATCAAAGCATCATATTTATATTTGCGTCTCTTGGCTCTATCCAATCATCAGTTTAATGAATATTAAAGAGGGATATGATGATCGTGAAATATGCTAAATTCTCAAAAAAACATCCATACGTGCATATCTCTATTATTATATTTCTTGTTTTATTATTTTTATTTTCTGCGTTTATGTTGGTTGAATATGAAATGATTGAGTTTGCAGTGGTCATTCTTTTCATCGGATGCACCCTGCCATTTTTTGCCAAAGTGTCGAAATACAAACAGCAATATTTATCTGATTAATTATCTGCGGGCATTTACCCATAAATTGCATAGATTGATAGCTTTCCGAATGCAAAACGGGCACGCAATCTGCGGTGCCCGTTTCTCGTTATTCCGACTGTGATGAGCTGGAATCAGTGATATGCATCCCCCGGTTTCACCTTACCCCGAAAGACATGATATCCCCACAAGGTGTACATCAGGATCACCGGTAAAATCAGTAAGGTGCCTATTAATGCAAACAACTGACTGGTCGTTGGCGATGCCGCTTCCCAGAAATCAATCGACGGCGGCACAATATTAGGCCAAACACTCAGCACCAGACCCGCATACCCCAGAAAGACCAATCCCAGTGTCGAGATAAACGGCTTATGAGAGTGACGTTCTCGCAGGCTCTTTTGCAGTGCATACAAGGCGATCACGGCCAGCACGGCGATGGCGCCGGTCAGCAGCCAGTGTGAACCATGGAACCAGCGGTGTGCGATATCTTTATGAATGAATGCCGTCCATCCGCAAGTGAGTACGATCACCCATGCCAGCAGATAAGCCAGCGGACGACTGTAATGACGCATCCGCGCTTCCAGCATCCCTTCCGTTTTAATCAGCAGCCAGGTGCTGCCCAGCAACGCGTAGGTCAGGACCAGCCCCACACCACAGAAGAGCGGGAACGGTGCGAACCAGTCAAATGCGCCACCCGCGAACTGGCGGTCCACCACCGGAATCCCTGAGACATACGTGCCCAGTGCCACGCCCTGGAAAAAGGTCGCCAGCACAGACCCGGCAATAAAAGCTTTATCCCAGATATGACGCTTCTCTGGTTCCGCTTTAAAGCGAAATTCAAAGGCAACGCCGCGGAGGATCAGCCCGGCCAGCACAAAAATCAGCGGCAGATAGAGCGCCTCAAAAATGAGTGAATACGCGAGCGGAAATGCCCCGAACATTGCCGCCGCACCAAAAACAATCCAGGTTTCATTCCCGTCCCAAACCGGTGCGACGGTATTCATCATGACATCCCGCTCTTCCGAATCGGAAATAAACGGAAACAGGATGCCCAGTCCTAAATCGAAACCATCCAGAATCACGTACATCATGATGCCGAAGGCAATGAGAACGCTCCAGATAATCGACAGATCGATACCTTGTATATTCATGATTCCACTTCCTTATTCCGTGACCGACTGAGGTTTCAGCGATGGCAGCCCTTCTTGTGGCTGAAGTCCGTATAAGCCTTTCGGGCCTTTGTTGACGAGCCGCATCATGTAGCCAATCCCGACGGTGAACACTGAAAAGTACACCACCACAAACACAGCCAGCGAGATGGTCATCTGGACCACGTCATGATTCGAGACCGCGTCATGCGTCCGCATCATGCCGTAAACGACCCAGGGCTGACGGCCGACTTCGGTTGTGAACCACCCAGCCAGCAGCGCAATCAGCCCCGACGGGCCCATCATCAGCATGAAACGCAGGAAGGTTTTATTCTGATACAGTGTTCCTTTGCGACGCAGCACCAGGGCCACCAGGCTGGAAAGCAGCATCAGCATGCCCAGACCCGCCATGATGCGAAAGCTCCAGAACACAAGGGTTGAATTCGGACGGTCTTCTTTCGGAAAGCTTTTCAGTGCCGGAATCTGCTTGTCCAGACTGTGGGTCAGAATCAGGCTGCCTAAATAAGGAATTTCCAGGCTGTAGCGGGTCTTCTCCGCATCCATATCCGGAATCCCAAACAGAATCAGCGGGGTGGCCTCACCCGGTTTGTTGTCCCAGTGACCTTCAATGGCAGCGATTTTAGCGGGCTGGTGTTCCAGCGTATTCAGCCCATGGGCATCGCCGACAAAAGCCTGAATCGGCGCAACCAGCAGAATCATCCACATCGCCATCGACAGCATTTTCCGGATTTCAGCGGTATTGCGTCCGCGCAGTAAGTGCCATGCTGCGGATGCCGCCACGAAAAAGGCAGTCGACAGGAAAGCAGCCAGCGCCATGTGCACCAGACGGTACGGGAAAGACGGGTTAAACACGATTTTGAACCAGTCGAGCGGCACAATGCGGCCGTCCACAATTTCAATACCCTGCGGCGTCTGCATCCAGCTGTTCGAAGACAGAATCCAGAAGGTCGAGATCAGCGTCCCGATCGCCACCATCACGGTTGCGAAAAAGTGCATCCTGCGGCTGACACGTTCCCAGCCAAACAGCATCACGCCCAGGAAACCAGCCTCAAGGAAGAAAGCCGTCAGTACCTCATAGGTTAATAACGGTCCGGTCACGCTGCCCGCGAAATCGGAAAAACGCGCCCAGTTGGTGCCAAACTCGTAAGACATCACGAGCCCGGATACCACGCCCATGCCAAAATTGACGGCAAAGATTTTCGACCAGAAGTAATACAGATTTTTGTAAACCTGATTTCCGGTTTTCAGCCAGCGCCATTCCAGCACAGCCAGGTAGCTGGCTAAGCCGATGGTGATGGCAGGAAAGATAATATGAAAAGAGACCGTAAACGCGAACTGAATCCGCGCGAGATCTAATGCTTCCAGATGAAACATACAACTATCCTTTTCGATAACAACTTATCTGATCAGGTCAGCCGCTGCCGGCTGCCGTTTGAAACGTTCAGCGAATCACAATTGATTCATACCGCAGACGACGGAATCCGGTTGTCTGCCTGTGCTTTTTCCAGTCGGATCGCCACAAATTTCGATGTCGGGGTGTAGGTCCGGTCACCGTAGCTTTCCAGCGGCACCAGCGGGTTGGTTTCCGGGTAATAAGAGGCTGCCTGACCGGACGGAATGTCGTAGGCGACCAGCATAAATCCGGAGACCCGACGCTCTTTTCCGTCTTCCCACAAAGAGACCAGATCCACTTTTTCGCCCGGTTCGAACCCGAGGCGACGGATATCCGCTTCATTGGCAAACACCACCTCCCGGATGCCGAAGACGCCACGGTAACGGTCATCCAGACCATAGAGGGTAGTGTTGTACTGGTCATGCGAGCGCATGGTTTGCAGGATCAGATCCGGCTTTTCGCCACGCGCCAGCACCGTTTCATTCACCAGCTGTCCGGGCAGTTCACAAGGTGTGAACTGCGCCTTTCCGCTCGGGGTATGCCATTGCCGCTGTGCGGCCGCATTCCCCAGATGAAAACCGCCCGGATGTTTCAGCTTTTCGTTGAAGTTCTCAAAACCCGGAATCGTATCGGCAATCAGGTCCCGAATCCGGCTGTAATCCGCCACGACCCAGTCCCAGTTCACCGGATGATCGCCCAACGTCGCTTTCGCCATCCCTGCAATAATGGCCGGCTCAGAACGCAGCTGAGGTGAACGGGGTTTCAGCTGACCATAGGAGATATGAACCATACTGAACGTGTCTTCCACGGTAACCCCCTGCGGGCCTTCTGCCTGCAGATCCACTTCAGTCCGGCCCAGACACGGCAGGATCAGCGCTTCCCGCCCGGTCACCAGATGACCCCGGTTGAGCTTGGTTGAGATTTGCACGGTCAGGTCACAGTTGCGCAGCGCTGCATGGGTGCGCGGCGTATCCGGAGTTGCCTGTGCAAAGTTACCGCCCAGACCGACAAAGACTTTGGCACGCTTTTCTTCCATCGCCTGAATGGCCAGAACCGCGTTATGACCGTGCATCCGGGGTGCCCGGAATCTGAACCGGTCTTCCAGTGCATTCAGCAGGGATTCCGGCGGCTGTTCATCAATCCCCATCGTACGGTCACCCTGCACATTACTGTGCCCGCGCACCGGTGACAGTCCTGCCCCCGGTTTCCCGACATTACCGCGCAGCAGTTGCAGATTGACGACCTCCTGAATGGTCGGCACCGAGTGGCGGTGTTGCGTCAGACCCATCGCCCAGCACATCACGACCCTTTCGGCACGGCGGTACATGCGCGCTGCCATTTCAATTTCCGCTAGCGTCAGACCCGATTGCTCAACAATGTGATCCCAGCTGGTGGCATCGACTTCGGCCAGATACTGATCCAGTCCTGTGGTGTGACGTTCAATGAAGTCATGGTCGAACACGGCCGGTTCACCTTTTTCCTGCGCCTCACGCTCCCAATTCAGTAAAAACTTCGCCATGCCGCGCATCGCAGCCATGTCGCCGCCGAGTGCCGGGCGGAAATAAGCGGTGTTGGTGGGTTCCGAGCCATTGCTCAGCATTTCAAACGGGTGCTGCGGGTGCTGAAAACGTTCCAGACCACGCTCTTTCAGCGGGTTAAAACAGACCACCTGCGCGCCGCGTTTCACCGCTTCCCGCAATGGCTCCAGCATCCGCGGGTGATTAGTGCCCGGGTTCTGGCCGATCACGAAGATGGCATCAGCCAGCTCCAGATCTTTAAACACCACCGTGCCTTTGCCGACCCCAATGGTCTCGGACATCCCAATCCCGCTGGCCTCATGGCACATGTTCGAGCAATCCGGAAAGTTATTGGTGCCGAAGGCACGGACAAACAGCTGATACAGATAAGCGGCTTCGTTGCTGGCACGGCCTGAGGTGTAGAACTCCGCCTGATCCGGCGATTCAAGGTTGTTCAGGTGTCTCGCAATCAGTGCGAAAGCATCTTGCCAACTGATGGGCTCATAATGATCGCTTTCCGCGTTGTAACGCATCGGGTGAGACAGCCGCCCCTGATATTCCAGCCAGTAGTCACTTTGTTTCAGCAGCTCAGAGACGCTGTATTGCGCAAAGAAATTCGGATCAACCAGACGCCCGCTTGCTTCCCAGTTCACCGCTTTGGCGCCGTTTTCACAGAACTTCACTAACCCGTCTTCCGGCGATTCTCCCCAGGCGCATCCCGGACAGTCAAAGCCGCCATTCTGGTTTGTTTTCAGCATTGCCCTGAGATTTCGAAACGCATTCTCACTGCCCAGCCAGCTTTTGGTGACACTTTTCAACGCTCCCCAGCCTGCAGCCGGGCCGTTGTAATCTCTGATATTTTCTTTGTGGTTCATAAAAGTAAGCCTCAGATTAGGTGTCAGCGGTTGCGAATGCGTTCATGAAAGTCACGGCGCATGATCAGAAATTCAGCGTTCTCTGATTCAAACTGACATCCGTTTCATTTTTTGCAGATGAATTTCATGCGGGACCAGGAATAAGGTCTGCATTTAAAATGATCTGAATCAAAGATTATGGCGGTTTAAGCGTGGCGTCTAATTGATATTATTGAAGAGGTAATAAATTGTATCTATCAGGGCGGTAAAATATCAGAAAGTGCTTTCATCTCAGCCCATTAAGATATATAAAAGCAAACATCACGCAAGCAGAAAATAAATCCACCTGATTTTTTATTCCCCGCAACAAATGAATATCCCCTGCGATAAATCATCTTCATCAATCGTATTTATCATCCAATCAAAACAATCTATTTGACCATTAAAAACGGGCTGAATACGCTTTAATCAACAGCCAGCTGAAATATAACTCATCACAAAACGCTGCCGAACCATCAACCATAAATAATATAAAACATAATTTCTGTGCAAACAGAAACTGATTCAAAACAGGCTTTCCCAAAAGAGTTCAGGTATCCCATGATCGTCCATCCCAAACCGAAATTATCGGATATCCTTTTTTCATTAAAAGGATCCATTGCCAAACGCATTGCGCTCCGCAGCCTGATGGTCACGGCGCTGGCATCAATGATTGTCTTCATCGAGGTGCTTTATCCGGCGCTATTTTCCCGCGTGAATGCAACGCCCTTTACGTTGCTCGGGATTTCCCTGTCCATCTTTATGAGTTTCCGGAATAACGCCTGTTATGGCCGCTGGTGGGAAGGCCGTCAGGCCTGGGGCAAAGTGATGATTGAAATGCGTTCTTTTGCCAGAGCCAGCATTGCCATCCCCGATCCGGCCAGACGCGAAGCCATGCTCAGAGAACTGTGCGGATTTGCCCATGCCCTGAATGCCCGCCTGCGCGGTGAAAATGAACTGCATGCCGCAGGCCCTTGGGTGTCAAACATCCCCGGGACCTACGGCCAGAACATCAGTGACGGCATTTTGAGAAACATCAGCCGTCAATGTTCTGAACTGGCAGCATGCAATGCCATCAGTGACTGGCGTTACATCACGCTGGAGAAATGCCTGCACGGACTGTCGGAAGCACAGGCAACCTGCGAGCGGATCAAGGGCACACCCCTGCCGTTTCCCTATACCCTGTTGCTGCACCGGACTATTTATATCTTCTGTCTCCTGCTGCCCTTCGCGATGGCCGAGCCTCTGGGCTGGTTGGCGCCGGTATTCACGACAATCGTCAGTTATACCTTCTTCGGACTGGATGCCATCGGTGACGAGCTGGAAGACCCCTTTGGCCGGGATGAAAATGACCTGCCGACCGATGCCCTTGTCCGCACCATTGAACGTGACCTGCTGGATGCGCTGGGGCACCCTGATTTGCCAGCGCCCTTAGAGCCCGTGGAGTATGTGCTGAACTGAGCCGCTGCAGATGGACCTACAGCCCGCATATGCAGCGACAGACGATCCAGATCAATCAGCACACGACCACTGCTGTGATAAATCTTATCTATCAATTCATCAATTGCGTTTATTGGACTATGAAGCATAAACGTTATATTTTTGAGCAGGATAGTTGAAATGGCTGTAAACAAAATGAACCAGAATCCAGTTTCCTTTTCTGTACTCCTGCTCGCTGGCGGGCAAGGCTCGCGTATGGGAGGACAAGACAAAGGGCTGGTTCCGTTTCGTGGCCGACCGCTGATTGCCAGTCTGCATGACGTTGTCAGGCCGCTGACAGATGACCTGCTGATTTCCTGCAACCGGAACGCGCAAACCTACGCGGCTTACTGCGACCGGACACTTTCTGACGACGTCGCCGGATTTCCCGGCCCGCTGGCCGGCATCCTGAAGGGGCTGACGGAAGCCAGATATGACTGGCTGCTGTTGTTTCCCTGCGATGCGCCCCTGCTGAACCAAACCCTGATTGATCAGATGCTGGCCGCAGCATCTGCACAAACGCCTCGTCCGGCGATGGTCCGTCAGGGCCGGCAGTGGCAGCCCATGTTCAGCTTGATCCCAAAGGCTTTACTGCCTGAGCTGAAAGCGGCCTGGCAGTCAGGTGAACGCAGCCTGATGACGATTCTGAAACAGCATGATGTGATTGCCATCGATTGTGATGAGAACGATCCACGGCTTCAGAACGTCAATACTCCGCAACAATTACTCAATTTGCACCATGATTAGTACATATCCCCGAACGTTCTGAAGCTCCAGCCAATGCTGCTGCATCTTCAGAGATGCCGGGGTCAATGCATTTTCCCAAATAAAAACAGACCCTCAGGGTAAAACATGGATATCAAACAACTGAAGTACCTGATCGCGCTGGATCAAACCCGGCATTTCGGTCAGGCGGCGGCCCTCTGCCACATTACTCAGCCCACCCTCTCGATGCGGATCCGCAATCTGGAGGACGAGCTGGATCTGGTTCTGATCACCCGCGGACAGCGATTCGAAGGGTTTACCGAAGAAGGCGAACGCATCCTGGCCTGGGCTCGAACCCTGTTAGCCGCGCATGACGGCTTACAGGCCGAAGCGGCCAGTTGCCGCGGCCAGCTGGTCGGCAGTCTGCGTCTTGGGATGGTTCCGCTGGCAAGCCTCAATCCCATGCAACTGCTGAAGCCCTTGTCCAAACGTTATCCCGAGCTGCATTTCCAGCTCAGTTCATTAACCTCAGAACAGATCATCGATCATCTCAACCGCAACCAGCTCGATCTGGGCTTTTGCTATCTCGATCAGGTCGATACCCAGTTTTTCGATGTCATCCGGCTTACCGCTACCAGCATGGGCCTGCTGCATGACGTCCGTCACTTTCAGTTCGACGATGCTGATCTCAGCTGGGAAGCCGTTGGCCGGCAACCGCTGGGGCTGCTGACCAAAGGGATGCACTACCGCCAGTCCATTGATCTCAGCTTCCGCAGTCACGACATCGACCCGCACACCATTCTGGAAAGTGATTCGACCTTTCAGCTGATTCAGGCGGTGAACGCGGGAATTTGCTGTGCCATCATGCCCCTGAGAAGCGGGATTGAGGCGATGAATGAACACCTGAACATCGTGCCCATCACCGATGCCGTCATTCATTCGCCGCTCGGACTGGTCATGCGCCGCAGCGAGCCCCGGTCCGCACTAGCCGACAAATGTTTTGCTGAAGCGAAAGGGATTTTTCAAGCTAGTAAAACGCCATAGACCCGCCTTATCAGGCCATCAAAACAAGCCATTGGACAACAGACAGGCAGTTGCGTAGCCTGTCTGTATCCGATTCCAGCCCATGATTTTCCGGTAACAGGCAGCATCATGAATGACCCTGAAAAAAAAGCGTATGACATTTCAGATGTGAATGCGGCCCCGCCTTCACCTGACACATTTACTTATATTGAGCTGCTCGATGATGATCAGGCAACCATTACAGACCATGCCGTCTTAGCCAGCGAAACGGCGTTGTCGATCAGCTATAACGGCATCAGTCAGGCCGTAATGATGGTCACCCCAGGAAACATTGAAGATTTCGTCAAAGGATTCAGCCTGAGCAACGACATTGTCAGCTCAGTCGGAGAAATTTACGACATTACCCTGACTGCCGGGTGCGATTCGCATCATGCGGAAGTTGAGATTTCCAACCGGGCTTTCTGGTCGCTGAAAAATCACCGTCGTCAGCTGGCAGGTACCAGTGGTTGCGGGATATGTGGTGTGGAAGCGATTGAACAGGCACTGCCGCCTTTAACACCGCTCACACCGGTGCCGCCCCCCAAAGCCAGCCTGCTGCACAATCTGCGGTCGCGGATCAGTGAAGTGCAGGAAGTCGCCCGCAGCAGTGGCGCGCTGCACGCCGCGTTATATGTCGATGCCACAGGCAACATTCAGCTCTGCCGGGAAGACATCGGCCGTCATAACGCGCTGGACAAACTGATTGGTGCGATGGCTGCTGCCCGCATCAACCCGAAATCCGGCTTCGCCGTGATCACCAGCCGGTGCAGCCTGGAGCTTATCCAGAAGGCCGTCCGTGCCAAAATCGGCACACTCGTCAGCCTCTCCGCCCCTACGGCAATGACCGTCCGCTGGGCGCGGCACAACAACCTGAATCTCATCCATTTACCGCACCGGAGTGCGCCGAGGTTGTATAGCGGGAAGAAAGCATAAGTTGTAAAGGCATTGCGCTTTTAAGTTAGTGATATCGTATTTTCAGCGAAATTGAGTGTGCCGTCTGTTTTACGAAGAACAATCACACGCTCCTCAGGTAAATCGAAATCAACTGCCGTGAGACTGTAATTGACATCATAATGCGCTACGCGGGTGTGCGGATAATACCAAACACCCCAAACTTCTAATGCTTCTGAGCTCATTGATAGATCATCCAGTTTCGCCCAAAGCTTAGCATCCAGCTCACGCATCTTTTCCTCTGCGAAAGACAAAACAAGCGACATTGATTCCCAAACGTCATTCAAGTCTTGATTCACTATCTCAAGACTTCTTTCTGTTCCCAGTACTGATGTATCAACCCAGACAAGAGTACGCTCGCACTGAAACTCAATGCTACCCTGATGCTGACCAAGGATGACGCTCAAAGTTTGTCTGTTCATATACTAATCAGGCAAGCGCGCACCAATGTGCGCCGCTTGCTGACAACTGAGAGGAGCTTTTGAGGTTACGCGCCGATATCTTTCCGCTTTGAACCCACGTCGTAGGTTTTATGCCAGACTCTCACTTGCTTGACTTGTGAAGGATCGCCGGAGAAGGTGAACGAATATTTTTTCGCAGCTTCGTTTGGCACCGTGAACTCAATCTGCTGCCAGCTTGCCAGCGCGTGAGAGAAACCATCTTTATCAATCGTCAGCAGCGCACCTTCTGCGCTGAGTCCAGTGATTTTGACGGGTTTGTTGTGTTTATTTTTGAAGCTCAGTTCCACAACAGTCAAATTCGAATCTTTTTCCGTCATTACACTCACAAGATCGATTTCAATATATTCAAGGGTTTCTTTCTCATTGGTCGCGACAACCGAACCATCCGCACTTTCCGTGGAACTTCTGCCTTCTTTGAAACCTTCAGTCAAACCACTTGAGATTTCTTTCGTGAACTTGACAATCCCTCTTGTCATGTCAGTAATCGTTTCTTTCACTTCAGCATGAGCGCTGGTTGCTGAAAACCCTAGAATGATCAATAACGCTAATTTTTTCATTTTCTTTTTTATTCCCTGAAACAGTCACTGACGAAAATGCCATTTTTTTCGCCAACCAACAATACATTATCACTATAGAGTGCGACCTGCCGCCATTGAACATGAAACCGTACTCAACCCAAGCCGTCCTGACCTGATCTTCTCGCCAGATACAGTGCCAAATTAACTATAGATGAAATCCAGTTTATACGTGGCTGAACCGGGATTTCAGACACTTGATTTCCAAGCCACCAGGCCTCTTCCTGAAACTGCTTATGATGAAAACCCTGATTTTTCTCAGCAACTTGTGAAGGTTACTGAGACCATTCTGGCCGTCAGGCCACCTCTGGATTGTCTGCTCCGGTATCAAAACAGACATATCCAGTCCCTTCTCCTGGTCAGGCCTCATGCAGCGATGCATTGCCGCTGTATATGTTCCTTGCACGATGCTTCACGATTCTCTCTGAGAATAAGGAATCCCTAAAGCGATGATAACATTGACTAGGGAAAATACGCTGAAACGATAATGAACCTGTCGGATCAGCTTGATGTATTCAGCCATGAGATACATGCAAAATTTTGAATCAATATAGAATGAACTTTACATTCGAACATTGTATTTTTCAGATAAACAAAGTTAATACAATTAAAAAATCAGGTACATTCATTTAACGTGGATGAGATCGGATTTGTCAGGATATTGTCAATTATAAATTTGATAGTATAATCACCGCGCTTATCTTAGCTATATACTATTTGGATGTATCATGAACGTAATTAAAACTCTGATTGTTGCTGGTGCAGCGATTTCTGCTGTAGGTTGTTCTACCATTCTGACTGATGAAAACCAGCGCATTAACGTTGTTTCTTCTTCTGATAAGAAATTCACTGTTGAAGTTGATGGCATTGAGCAAACTGCACCAGGCATCATCACTGTGAAGAAAGAAAACAAAGACAAAACACTGCTCGTGACTTCTGAAGGTTGTAAGCAGCAAGTGGCACTGAACAAAGAAGTTGAGCCAACATTCTTCGTAAACATTCTGTCTGGCGGTGCATTCGGTTCAACCACAGACTTCGCTTCTGAAAAAATGTGGCGTTACCAGGATACGCTGCAAATCAACTGCCAATAATCTGTTCAATGCAGTTGTTTCAGTCTTCAATGATAAGAAGCCTTTGGGCTTCTTTTTTTTGTATTCCTCTGAGTTTGCCTGTGATGGCAAAAACACCGTCACATGTGTCAAAGTCACATGAGGTTCAGAACACCTCCTCAACTTTTGCCACGCTCCTGCATGTCAGTGACGAGCAACTGAATATTCAGGATCCCGGGTTTTATTTCTCATCCAACCCGACGGATATTGAGGCCGAGATCGATGCAAATATCGCTCAGCTGACACAGCCGGAACACGCACAAGATTATATTTGCCGTTTTCCGGCACGGGCGCAGTTGCTGGCCGACAGTTACTCGTATATCCCACAGCCGGATTTTTCTCCATGTGGTGAATTACAAACCTATCTTGATGCCGTTTCCGCAAATTCAATCAGCCTGGTCTACGCTTCAGAAAACCTGCTGAGTCCGAGCAGCTTTATGGGGCACGCTTTTATCAAGCTTAGCGAGAACACGCAGGACCCGGGCCATGCCGTCTCTTTCTTTACGGAAGTTGCCGGATTTAATCTGCCCAAGATCATGTTCGATTCCCTTGTCGTCGGAAAAGAAGGTTATTTCATGGTCTCCCCTTACCGGGAAAGTCTGGAGCACTATAAAGGCATTGAAGGCAGGAATGTCTACGAGTACCAGCTCAATCTGTCTGAAAAAGACAAACAACTCATTAAGCTGCACTTGTGGGAACTGAAAGACACCAAAATTGATTACTACTTCCACGACCAGAATTGTGCGTCGATCACGCTGAATCTGATTGCTATCAGCAATCCTGATTTGATGGCACATCGCCGGGACTGGCTGAGCCCGCTGGATTTAATTCAGCTCGCGAACCAGAGCCAGATGATCGAACAAGCCAGCATTACCCCTTCCCTGAACTGGCGGCTGCGCGCCTATGGTGCCTCTCAGACCGATGCGGTAAAGCAATCGCTCGTGAAACAATTAAGCGCCGGTGCGCTGGAAAAAAACGCCATCGACGAAGACAGCCCGGTCGAGCAGCAATTTCTGACCTGGGAATTCTCCAGCGCGCTGAATCAGTATCTGCTGGAAACCGAAGAAATTTCTGAGGCATCTTATACCGACAATGCCCGAGCGCTGGCCCGCTATGATGACCAGTTCGAATCCCTGGCCGTTGACCTGAGTGACTTTAAAAACCCACTCAAGCGTCAAAAAGATGCTCAGTGGCAAATCGGAACCCGCTGGGATCAACAGAATGATCCGGAACTGACGGCCATCTGGTTACCGGCATCACACACGCTCAAAGATGACAACCGGAATGCTTTCAGTGAATCCTCGCTGGAACTGATGAAAATCTCCGTCAGCGCCAGCCGGGATGCGCTCCGTCTGGATAATTTCACCTTATACGCCATCAACAGCTATATCCCTTATGACCCCTTGTTCGGCGGATGGTCCGGCAAATTCTCCGTACAGTGGGACAGAGGAACCGACTTTGCCGAACGGGATAACAAGCGATTGTTTGTGTCCGGCGGTCTCGGCCTGAGCCATACGGTCAATAACGCCGTTCAGGTCTATGCCACGGTTGATACGGAGCTTTCGGCCAGTTCAGACAAAGTCTGGGGTGCCTTTGCCATAGACACCGGTCTGTTCAGCTATTTCAGGCAAGATGTGAAAATCTCGCTTTCAGCCAATACCGTCTGGAACCAGTACGCAGACAGCAATTTTAAGCATAAGGCCTCGGCGACCCTGACTTATCTGGGTCTTGAAGACACCGCTATCGATCTGGGTGCCCAGTATGCCGATATGGCGGAACTGCACGAAACTCAGTTCAATGTCATGTTCCGCCGGTATTACTGACCATCGCATACTGACCATGACAAGGATTCACGTGCCAGCTTTGCCTCCGCTCCGCTGGCACGTGCTCGATGATGAGGACTCAGCTTTCCGCACTCTGACCGGCACAGACTTGTACGACGGCGTGCCGCACTCTTCGTCGATATAGTCCAATGGCACCAGTCTGTTGGCTTCCGGGTAATACGCAGCAACCGATCCGACAGCAATTTGATATTCGATGGCAGTCAGCCCCTGATAAACCATCGGTTCACCCTGTGTGATGGTTTCAAGATCAACGGTATCGCCATGTGACAGCCCGCGACTGGCCAGATCGTCCGGGTGCATGAAAAGTACATCGCGGCGGCCGAATACCCCACGGTACCGGTCATCCAGTGAGTAAATTGTAGTGTTGTACTGATCATGGCTTCGGATGGTGATGAGCCGCAGGACATCGCTTGTTTTGACCTGTTTGTCTTCCAGCAATCCCGCAAAGACATAAAATTCTGCTTTGCCTGACGCTGTGTTCCAGATGCGCTCGGTCGGCGGCAATGGCAGCCTGAAACCGCCCGGTTGACGGATTCGTTCATTGAAGTTCTCAAACCCCGGCACGGTTTGTTCAATGAGATCACGGATCTGGTTATAGTCCGCAGTCAGCGACTGCCACGGGACTTTGCTGTCCGGCAGCGTTGCCTGAGCCATCCCCGCAACAATCGCGATTTCAGAGCGAAGCTGTTCCGAGGCTGGCTTCAGCTTGCCCGCAGATGCATGAACCATCGACATCGAATCTTCCACCGTGACAGACTGCGGGCCGCTTTCCTGTTCATCCAGCTCAGTCCGGCCCAGACAGGGAAACAGAAAAGTTTCTTTCCCCACCAGCAAGTGGGTCCGGTTCAGTTTGGTCCCGATATACACACAGAGTTCCATGTTGCCCATGGCGGGAAAACATTGCGCCGGATCCGGTAAGGCAACGATCAGGTTTCCTCCCAGACAAATCAAAGCTTTCGAAGATTGCGCCACGATAGCCTGCATGGCCTGTACTGCGTCATGACCCTGTGCCGTTGGCGGCTTAAATCCAAAGGTGTGTTCAAGGCGTTGTAAGAATTCAGCAGAAGGCTTTTCCGTAATCCCCACCGTCCGGTTCCCCTGCACATTGGAGTGTCCGCGCAGCGGGCAAATCCCAGCGCCCGGTTTGCCAAAATTGCCCCGAAGCATCAGCAGATCACAAATCAGCCGGACATTGGCAGTCCCCGTATTATGTTGTGTCACTCCCATGCCGTAACTGACAATGGTCGCATTGGATTTGGCGTAAGTCGCTGCAACCATTTCTAAATCGTCACGGGCAAGTCCGCTGATCGTTTCTATTTCTGTCCATGCTGTCGTCTTCAGATCCTCAGCCAGCGCATCAAACCCATTGGTGTGCTGCTGAATAAAGTCTTTATCCAGCACATCCCCAGAATCGGCTTCCATCTCCAGCAAGGCTTTCATGATACCTTTCAGCGCAGCCGCATCGCCTCCGGCCCGCACCTGAAAGTAAGACGATGCAATCCGCGTTGAACGGTACGTTGCCATTTCCACCATATTCTGGGGGTCGGCAAAACGCTCCAGCGCCCGTTCTCTGAGCGGGTTGAAAACAATGATCGGTACCCCCCGGCGCGAAGCCTCATGCAGGGTTCCCATCATTCTCGGGTGATTGGTCCCGGGATTATGTCCGATGGCAATAATCAGCTCACAATCATCGAAATCAGCCAGTGACACCGTGCCCTTCCCGATACCGATAGAGCGCGGCAGACCGACACTCGTCGGTTCATGGCACATATTGGAACAGTCCGGGAAATTATTGGTCCCGTATTCCCGGGCAAACAGCTGATAGAGATATGCTGCCTCATTCGAGGCCCGGCCAGAGGTGTAAAACTCAACTTGCTGTGGCGACAGTTGGCGCAAAATCTCACCGATGCGTTCAAAAGCGGTTTCCCATGCCACCGGCTGATACGTATCCGTCGAGGGATCATAAGCAAGCGGATGGGTCAGCCGTCCCAGATCTTCCAGTTCAAAATCGCTGTAGGTCAGTAAGGTCGACACCGTATGACTGGCGAAATACTCAGGGGTGACCCGTTTGTTGGTGGCTTCCCAGGTCACGGCTTTGGCGCCGTTTTCACAAAACTGAAAGGTGGATTTGTGTTCCTTGTCCGGCCATGCGCATCCCGGACAGTCAAAGCCATCCGGCTGATTCGTGCGCAGCAGCGTGATGGGCGCTTTCACGGTATCCATCTGCTGTCTCACAGCTATCGCCGTGGCTTTCAGTGCCCCCCATCCGCCAGCCGGTGCTTTATAGTTTTTCACACCCGGGACTTTCCGTTGTTTGACCATGTCTTCTCCTTAACCCGCCAGCGAATACTTCAAAAAACGACGGGTGAATAAGAAACCGGCTCGCCAGAAGACGAACCTCACGATGAAGATGTTTATTGGGTATAGGTACGGTGCTGTCTGACGTCAAGGCTGTGCGCCCGGCCGGACATACACTCTAACGCAGAAATCAAGCATACACGGCTGGGCCAGATGGGTGAGTCCGGCATAGGTAAATAAAAAAGGGTGAATAAAATAAGGGCGAATGAAAAAAGGAGAACGAAAAAAATCGGCGCCTGTCAGTTCAGACAAGGCGCCGGGAAAATGATGTGCGTATTTTCCAAAAAGTGAGAGAGCGGAAGGTAACTGAGTCAGTTTCTTTTTCAGTGCGATTCGCTGGCCGTTGTCCAGCGTGCGGCTGCCTGATGATCACTGTCGCGGGCATCAACCCAGCGATCGCCAGCCGGCGTCGATTCCCGTTTCCAGAAAGGAGCCCGGGTTTTCAGATAATCCATGATGAATTCTGCAGCGGCAAAGGCGTTCCCGCGATGCGCACTGCTTACACCAACCAGGACGATGTTTTCGCCTGCGCCGAGCTTTCCAATGCGATGGGCGATAGTGATACGGTTCAGTGCCCAACGCTGCCGGGCTTGCCCGGCAATCTGCTGCAATGCTTTTTCCGTCATGCCGGGGTAATGTTCCAGCGTCAGCGAACTGACTGAATCGCCCAGATTCAGATGTCGGACTTTGCCAAGGAAAGTGACAACGGCACCATCCTGATCATCAGCGGCCAGCCAGTCATGTTCTGTCCGGATATCAAAAGCTTCTGGACAGACCCGAATTCGGTTTAACATCTCAGCCTCCGGTCACCGGCGGAAATAAAGCCACTTCATCCCCGGATTTCAGCGGGTGATCGAACGGTACCATCGTCTGGTTTACTGCCGCCAGCAGCTTGCCTTTCTCCAGCGCCAGCGCCCAGCGATCGCCCCGTTCAGCCAGCGCAGCCCTCAGTTGTTCGACGCTGTCGTAGTGAGCATCCAACTGCAGCGCATCACATCCGGTCAGTTCCCGGACCTGCGCAAAAAATAAAACGTGAATCATCATCTCTCCAAATCACACAATAGCCTGAAGTATCCGCGGTTTCATCATTCCACCGGCTTCAGATGCGGGACAAACTGGCAGGGACGCGTCCGGGCATCCAATTGCGGGGCAATCAGCTGTTCCCATGCCAGACGACAGGCACCGGTTGAGCCCGGCACGGCAAAAATCAGTGTCCCGTTCGCCAGGCCAGCCAGCGCGCGGGACTGTAACGTACTGGTACCGATGTCGTCCCAGGACAGGCGACGAAACGCTTCCCCGAACCCCGCAATGTCCCGGTCAAACAATGGTTGCAGCGCTTCCGGCGTCGAATTTTTTGCGTTGAATCCTGTGCCGCCATTCACCAGCACCACTTGCACCGAATTGCCTGCAATCCAACGCGACACGATTTCACGAATCGCATATTTGTTATCCGGGACGATGTGCGATTCAACCACCTGATGTCCGGCTTCACGACTGACCAACCGGAAATAATCGCCGGACGTGTCATTGCGGGCATCCCGGTGATCGGACACCGTCAGTACAGCCACACTGACCGGCATGAATGAAGAATCAGTTTTGCCCATGGTTGCCTCCTGTCAGCCACCGATAAACGATAAGTTCTGCGTGATCCCTGTATTCCCCTGATGTAAAAAGTGCGTTTGTTTTTTCTGTCCGAGACTATCGGCGATACGTGCCTGTAACTCAGGCAACTGATCATCAGACGCCAGTAAATCGCGAAGCGGGACGCCGTGATCGCCAAACAGACACAAGTGCAGCTGACCAACGGCCGAAACCCGAAGACGGTTGCAGTTGGCGCAAAAATTAGTGTCATAAGGCATGATCAGGCCGATCTCTCCGGCATAATCCGGATGTGAGAAAACCTGTGCCGGGCCATCGCTGCGGCCACGCGGCTGCAACTGCCATCCCATCTCGGTGAGCTGGCGGCGAATGACGTCCCCGGAAATATGGTGCCTGCGAAACAGATCGCCGCCATCCCCGGTTTCCATCAGCTCAATAAAGCGTAACTGAATCGGGCGGAGACGAATCCACTCTAAAAATGTCTTTAGCTGATGGTGATTGATATCCCGCATCAGCACAGTATTCACTTTGACCTTTTCAAACCCGGCATCAAAGGCTGCATCAATTCCGGCCATGACCTGATGAAATTTGTCCTGTCCGGTGATCGCATAAAACTGACGGGCATCGAGACTGTCGAGGCTGACGTTGACGGATGTCAGACCCGCTTTTCGCCAGGCCGCAACATCCCGGGCCATCCGGTAACCATTGGTCGTCATCGCCAGTTGCCGGACAGATTCGTTTTCACGGACCGCGGCGATAATGTCGATAAAATCGCGGCGCAACGACGGTTCGCCGCCGGTCAGACGAACTTTATCTGTCCCGGCCATGGCAAACGCCCGGGTCACCCGGCGGATTTCATCCAGTGTCAGAAAGCTTTTATTCTTGACGTGACCGGGCCGGTAACCCTCCGGCAAACAATAAGTGCACCGAAAATTACACACATCCGTCACGGACAAGCGCAGATAATAAAATTGGCGCTGCCATGTATCTTCAAACTGTGCCACCGGCACGATTTGATCCAGTGTCTGAAATAAATGAGGCGCAGTCACGGCCCCCTCCTTTTCCCTTTTCTGTGATGCTGAAAAGAGTGAACAGGCGGAATGGAAGAAATCAAGATATGGATAATATCCTTTCCATCGAAAACACTATCGATATCCTGATTCCGGCGGGTTGCAAATCAGGGCTGAATTCAGCACAGAGTCATCAATGCATTTTCATGCCGGCAGCCATCATGAATATCCGGATCAAACTGGCAATTAAGGCCAGAGCCAGCACACTGCCCGCCCACAGGTAAGCCATCCAGAACCAGCGTTTCCAGCCATGTTCTGTTGAATGGGGGGTATTTTTTATCTCTTCAGAATGTTCGGTATGAACCACTGATAGTTTCATCTCAGTTACTCCTTTCATCAAAAACTGATGAAATATTGATTGAAAACAAGATCAGATATTATCGATTTATTTATCATTTTAGAGACCCGGATTATCGCGTCAAATCACTGTTATAAATGGGTTCATAGACCGCATTGATGAAGCAATGAATATCCCTGAATTCATTTCTGTTTCTTCGGTGAACAGCAGCCATTGCCCAGAAAATTATTTCCAGAGAAATGATTTTGCGCCTCCTCCCCGCTTGCAGGTAATCCTCACCGAAGCTCAAACCCCGAACGCTACACTCCGAGCCCAACTCCCCGAACCCGACTTCCCAAACCAAGCCGCCAGTTTTGCCTGAAATTGATTTTCTGCGCTCAACACCGGGCAGATGAAATCAGTTGCGAAAAAGCCCCCGGAACCCGTAGCCCCTTGAGAAAAAAAGGCTTAAATTATCTGCTCTACACTCAAAAGACGTGCTTGTCTGTGACGCCGCTGAATCATCGGGCAAGCATAGCTTTCGACTCGTACACTGAATTGCTGACACCGCTGCTGTTCAAGGAAAAAACATGACGGAATACCTTATCTATGCCTTTATTTATCTGATTGCTGCCGTCATTGCTGTGCCGCTTGCACAGCGTTTTGGGTTAGGTTCTGTGCTCGGCTACCTGATCGCCGGTATCGTGATTGGCCCCGTGGTTGGTCTTGTCGGCGAAGAAACCACAACCATTCAGCATTTTGCCGAGTTCGGGGTCGTGATCATGCTGTTTCTGGTCGGTCTGGAGCTGGAGCCCAGATCGCTCTGGGCCATGCGCCACCGATTAGTCGGACTCGGCGGATTGCAAATCGGTCTGACTGCCCTCGCCTTTACCAGCTTTGGTATCCTGATTCACTTGCCCTGGACACTGGCGCTGGCGATCGGGCTAATCCTTGCGATGTCATCCACCGCTATCGTCCTGCAAACCTTCAATGAAAAAGGACTCGGTAAAACGGAAGGCGGTAAAAATGCCTTTTCTGTCCTGCTGTTCCAGGATATTGCCGTCATCCCGCTACTGGCGCTGCTGCCCTTACTGGCATTGCCGGAACTAATTGAACAGGCGCAGGCTGCAACCGCTGCCGCCGCAGAGCATCATGAAGAACTGAGTCTTGTCGCGGGCTTGCCCGGCTGGGCTTATGGTCTGGTGATTACCGCTTCTATCGCCTTTGTGGTGATCGGCGGTCATTATCTCAGCAGACCCTTGTTCCGGTTTGTGGCAAGTTCAGGCTTACGTGAGATTTTCACGGCCACAGCTCTGATGCTGGTTTTAGGTGTCGCAATTTTGATGAGTCTTGTGGGACTCTCTCCGGCACTGGGCACCTTTCTGGCGGGCGTGGTCCTGGCCAACAGTGAATTCCGGCATGAGCTCGAATCCAATATTGACCCGTTCAAAGGTCTGCTGCTGGGTTTGTTTTTCATTACAGTCGGCGCCGGGATCAACTTTGACATCCTGTTCAGTAAATTCTTCACAGTCATTGGACTGACGCTGGGGGTTATCGCTTTAAAAGCCTTTGTGCTGTATATGCTGGCTTTCATCTTCCGCATCCGGAACAGCAACCGCTGGCTGTTTACCCTGAGTCTGGCGCAGGCCGGTGAATTCGGTTTTGTGCTGATCAGTTTTACCGTGCAGAACCATGTACTGCCCCCCGGACTGGCTCAGATTCTGTCGCTGGTAGTCGCCCTGTCAATGATGCTGACACCGGGACTGTTTATTCTGTTCGACAAAGTGATTCTGCCCCGCTTTGAACAGTCCTCGAATGAACGGGAAGCGGACAACATCGATGAACAAGGCACCGTCATCATCGCAGGGATTGGCCGTTTCGGCCAAATTATCAACCGCCTGCTGATTGCCAATGGGGTCAAAACTGTGGTGCTGGATCACCAGTCATCCATTATCGACACCATGCGAAGAATCAATACCAAAGCCTATTTCGGCGATGCCACCCGTCACGACCTGCTTCACACCGCTGGGATCGAGCAGGCCGCCATGGTAGTCATTGCGATGGACAATCCGGAAAGCAGCATCAATCTGGTGAAATACATCAAACACAGTTACCCCAGAGTCAAAGTGCTGGCCCGGGCCTATGACCGGGGACACATGTATCGTCTCCGTCAGGCCGGTGCCGATGTGATTGAAGCCGAAACGTATCATTCCGCACTGGAAATCGGCGGTGCAGCCCTGAGGGAACTGGGTTATCCGCCCCGGCTGGCACAACAACAGAAGCTGGCTTATAAACGGGTAACGGAAGAGCTGTCTGCCAGCCTGTATGAAGCATGGCTGGGCGAATCGGGCGGCGGTGAGCGGTTCGACAATAACTACCTCAAACTCTTCCTGCAATTTGAAGATCGAATCAAAGAAGAGATGGCGTTTGAGCGTTCGAATCATGAATCAAATCATGAGTCTTAATTACACTGATGCTTATTTTGGCCTGAATAACCCATTTTAAAACCAAACTTCTGCATATCCAGTATATGCAGAAGTTACCCTTTCATGTTGAATCAGTCGGCTATGTTTCGATTTAAAAAACTTGAAATTTCATGCGACCAAGCTGATGGATTTTCAAGCTGAACCGCATGACCACTCTCTACTTCACCGTGTTCACAATCTTTAATTCGGCTCACAACATCCTGAACCATCTTTGCAGGAATCAGCGTATCGTGAGACATCCCCATCACCAGCGTTCTTGCATGAATATTTTCCAGATAATGACGAATATCAATATTCATTCCCAGTTCAATTCTGAGATTGGTATTCATTGCACTTTCACGATGACATATCTTCTCAATCATCTCTTTCCCCAGTTGGGAAAGAAATGCCGGACTCAGGACATGGCTCAGCGCAAAAGACATCGACAGCCTGGTGTTGGATTCCTCTAACGCCTTCCACGTACCAAAAATCAGCTGATGCCGGGGATCATCTGAATCACACCATGGTGAGCTGAGAATCAGTCGGTTCACATATGCCGGGTGTCGGCCAGCGAGTGCCGCTGCAACCACCGCACCCAGAGAGTGCCCAACGAGATCAACCTGACTGACGCCGTAATCATCTAAAATCGCAACGACCTGATCGACTAATGTTTCTACCGTGATGCCGCCACAAGGAAGTGTGGAGTCACCACAGCCAGCATAATCCGGAATAATGACTTTCCGGTTCAGACTGAACCGGGGATGAATCTGGCCAAAGCTGGACTCACCGTCGCTGTTTGTGCCATGCAAGAAAACCAGCGGGGTCAGCACATCTTCTTTCTTTTCCTCAGGCAAATAGACTGTATACGAAACTCTTGAATGAGATAACTTGACTGTTCTCTTCATGAACCTTCCTGATCATACTTTGTCATTTGCCTGTCTCCACTGGTTCAATATGAGCATTCATTTCAGTCATTCACGCGATTTACCACATCCAATCAACAGTGGTGATTGAAATGAAACACATGGATAAGCCATGAATTTCCATTGGATTCAAAATTATCGGCTACATCGCTGAATGGAATAACCTGATTGAATTGGCCAGCACTATAGAAACATTCCTTCTCGCAATCAACCTTTTAAAAACAATAGGTTAAATATCAATAACAGATTTCTTGTTGCACGGAAAACATTCCGCCTGTAAGTGCATCCCCTATTTCAAACCAAGCATTTTTCTGTCCGTTTACCCGGTTCAAATAAACGGGCATAGTCTGACATTCATGCATCATTAATCTGAAAGAAGGGTCCATGACACTACCGCCACGCTCAATCCTGGATTTAGCGCCTGTTGTTGAAGGCGCCGATTTCTCAACAACTTATGCGCGTTCCGTCTCTTTAGCGCAGCATGCCGAAAAGTGGGGCTACAAACGGTTCTGGCTGGCTGAACATCACAACATGCCAGACATCGCCAGTGCTGCAACATCGGTGTTGATCAGCCATATTGGTGCCAAAACTTCGTCAATTCGGCTGGGTTCCGGTGGGATCATGTTGCCCAACCATGCGCCACTGGTGATTGCCGAACAATTCGGTACGCTGGAAGCCCTGTATCCGGGCCGGATTGATCTGGGGCTGGGCCGTGCGCCGGGTACTGACTATCCCACCATGCATGCTCTGAGACGTGACCCGGAACACATGGATCCGAACTTTGATGAACTGTTAGAAGAACTGCAATTTTTCATGGGTCCGGTCTCGCCCAACCAACCGGTAAAAGCTTGTCCCGGCTCCAATGCCGAAGTACCGATCTGGCTGCTGGGCTCCAGCACTTACAGCGCCCGTCTGGCCGGCATCAAAGGGCTGCCATTTGCTTTCGCCTCACACTTTGCGCCGGATGCAATGATGAGCGCGATCCAAATCTATCGCGATCATTTCCAGCCCTCCGAACAGCTGTCGCAACCTTATGTGATGATTGGAGTGAACGTGATTGTGGCAGACACCGATGAGGAAGCACAGTATCTGGGGACCACCGAGAAGCAAAAATTCCTCAATATGATCCGCGGCGTTCAGGGCAAGATCCCGCCGCCGGTCTGGAGCATGGAATCCCTGTGGCTGCCCCATGAGAAACTGCAGATTGAAAACCAGTTGCGGGAGTCGATCCACGGTGATCCCGAAACCGTTCGCAGTCGTCTGATGGATCTGGTCGAGCGCACACAAGCTGATGAGATTATGGCGAATGCCCTGATCTTTGATCAGGAGAAAAAGCTGCGATCGTATGAGTTGCTGGCGGAGCTTTGAATTTTCCCCCCACCTGATCCAGTGCTCCCGCAATCGCGGGAGCACTTGTTGAAAGAAATGAAGACAGAAACGATCGGACTCAGGCCACGCGAGCGGCTTTCCGGAACGTCAGCAGCCTTGGCAGCAGCAGGCCAAGAATCACGACGGCAATCCCGATCAGTTGCAGTGGTGTCACCGGCTGCCCCATCAGAAAAGCTGTAAAGACCGCAAAGACAGGCACAAAGTTGAAGAACAGCGCTGCCGTTGGGGAACCCAGGACCCGGACACCATTCAGCCACAACAAATATCCGGCCACTGTACCGAAGACACCAATATAAACGACTTCCGTCATACCTACAGAAGTACTGCTGAAAAACTCTGCAAACGGACGGACTTCCGGGGTCGCCAGACACATCAGCCCAATCACAGTGGCACCACTGATCATCCCGACGAATGTGTAGGGGATGACAGGCATCCAGCGGCTGATTCCCTGACTGCAGTAGGTGTAAAAACTCCACGCAAACATGCCGCAGAAAATCATCTTATCGCCCTGATTGAATTGCATATTGAACAGCGCATCCAGATGACCATTGGTGATCACCACCAGGACGCCGGACAAACTCACCACAAGGCTGAGACATTGCAGAAGAGTTGGCAACGTGCGCATCGCCACACAGGCAATGAGTGCCGTCATCAGCGGGCTCAGCGCCATAATCAGCGAACCGTTGGTTGCCGCCGTATGTTCAAGACCGGTAAACAGGCCGAGATTTAGGCCCCCCACCCCGACTGCACTCACGGCAATCACCCAGACCCATTGTTTTGCGGTTAATTTAAACCGTTCAGAACCCATGACCAGAATATAAAGCGCCAGACAGGCCGCCGCGATGGTGAATCGCCAGAAAACCAGGGTCAGCGCATGCACTTCATTCAGAGCGTGTTTACCAATCGGAAAGCAGCTGCCCCAAAAAAAGCTGCAGATAATGAGCAGGACAACCGCTTTCATTGTTGAAGATGAGTTCATCGTTTCTCCAGATGACTTGTCAGAAGATAATCGATAGTCTATTAGTTTCAGTATATGGATAAACAGGCAAAATTAAGACAGTAAATCTCAAAAATGAAATCTAACTACTCTCTCGACGATCTGCGCTGTTTTTGTTCAGTTGCCAGACTGGGCAGTTTCAAACTGGCCGCAGAAAACCTCGGCATGCCCTTGTCTACCCTCAGCCGGCGTATCCGTCAGCTGGAGACCGATCTTCAGTTGCGGCTGTTGAACCGGGATGCCCACCGTGTCTCACTGACCCACACCGGCCAGCAGTATTTTGAACGCTCAAGCACCTTATTTGATGAGCTGAGTGATATCGGGGAAGATCTGCACCGGGATAAGCATGAACCCAAAGGGAAAATTCGCATCAGTGCTCCCATTAATGCCGGGTCACAGTTTCTGCGCGACATCTTTTTAGAATTTTTACAGCAGTATCCGGAGATCCAGCTTGATCTGCAGTTTTCAAATACCCTGATCGACATTGAAGCGCAGGCCATGGACGTTGTGTTCCGGGTTGGCACCCCAGTGGTCGAAAACTGGATTGCCCGGCCTCTGAAAGATATCCATTTTATTGTCTGTGCGCACCCGAATTATCCGGTACAGACCATCACGCACCCTGACATGCTCGGCGAACATCCTTCCATTCTCTGCCATCCGATGAACATCTGGCAGCTGGCGCACCTGAAAAACGGGCAGACGTTTGACCACCAGCCTGCCAAAGCCATTCGTATGGAAGTTGATGAAATTCGGATGCTGACCCACGCCATTCAGGCGGGTCTGGGGATTGGCTACATTCCCGATTATTACGCCCTGCCCATGATTGAACAGGGCGAACTCAGCCGTGTACTGCCCGACTGGCGCAGCAAACCCCGGACTTTATTTATGCTGTACCGAGACCGGGATCATCTGCCGATGCGGGTGCGGTTATTTGTCGCTTTCGTGATGGCACGGTTCGGGCAAACGGGCAAGGCGCATCAGCCGGATAAGCAGGCCATACACGAGTGAACCCAATCAGCTCGGATGCATTGTCCTGTGCAACTTCCACCCATTCCGGATTCAGCACAAGACGATGCTTCGTGCATTTTTCCTCCGTATCCCCTTTATGGAGGCAATCACCAGTCGCGCACGGTTCACGCATGGCCCGTGCCTTTCTGCTGCGTGTCTTTCTGAAGCGTACCTTCCTGCAGAATAGTCGTCAGTCCTTCGCGGAAAGTCGTGACCTGAAACTCAGGAAAACGAGCCTTGAATTTGTCTGAAATAAAGATGTTGTCCTCGCCATAGCGGGGCAAAAGCTCGGCCGCATCCCGCACGGTACGGTTGAACAATCCCGCCAGCCTGAGCTGCCAGTGTTTCACCACGTTGTAACGTCCTTCCACACCCATGATGTCCGCAGCAAGCGCAATGAACTGACGGTAAGTCAGACGGTTGTCGTCACAGGGTAAGTGCCAGGTCTGCTGGAAAGCATCCGGCGTATTGCCGAGCAGCGCCATTGCACGACTGGCATCTGGCGTGTAAATCAGGCTGCGCAGCGTATCGTCGCGCAGGAACACCCGAGCCTTTTGCCCCTGCTTCAGCGGACTGAGGATTGTCGAATTGGTAATGCTCTGCGTCTTACCCGGACCGTAAAATTCAGGCGCCCTGCAAATCATGGCTTCCACCCGGCCTTGCGCAATGGCGTCATTCAGTTCCGTGGCTATTAATGCCCGTACCTGACCTTTTTGACCATCCGGCTGAAATTCGGTCGCTTCTGTTTGCGTTGCACTGCTCTGCGGGTACATATAGGTATTATCAAAAAATACCAGTTTCGCTCCCTGCTGCGCACACGCCTCAATAACGTTCCGCATCAGAACCGGCCATTGCGTGATCCAGCGCTGTGTATCCATCGGCAACCCGGCAGTCAGATACACAATGTCTGAACCTTCAACCGCCCGTTGTGCAGCTTTCGGATCAAGCAAGTCGGCACTCAGCAACTGATCGGTCTGATTCACCGGTTGCGGGTTCCGGCTGACCAGCCGGATATCCGGGGTGAAATCCTGCTTCAGACTCACGGCCAGTTCTCGGCCGATCTGGCCGTTTGCCCCTAATATCGTTTGCATACCTTCGTACTCCTTCAACTGTCGATGTCTGCAATGAAGGAATCCTAAGGTTAAAGTTCACTTGAATGTCAATGGTTATGCTGAACCCTTTTCGGCGCAGCACACAACCGGATGAAAGACTTGACCTTCAAGTGAGCTTTAACCTTAAGCTGCAAATATCCCGATACTCAGCAAGTGATGATGCCTTTCATCAATGTTAACCCGCCAGAACAGGAGCATCAGAGATGGCCCGGCGAATTCTTCACGTGGTCACCAACACCACACACTATGCAGACCCATCAACGCCAACCGGCCTCTGGCTGTCAGAACTCACCCACGCATGGCAGGTTTTTGCAGAATATGGATTCGAACAGGCCATTGTGAGCCCCATGGGCGGGCACGCACCACTGGACCCTCGTTCCCTCAAGTGGCCGAATCTGGACGCGACAGCCAAAGCCTGGCTGGCCGATCATCATCGGATGGCACTGCTTGAAAACACCGCCACACCCGAAGACATCGATCCGGCGCTTTTTGATGCCATCTACTTTACGGGCGGCCATGGCGCCATGTGGGACTTTCCAGATCACGACGGATTGCAGAAGATCACGCGTGACATTTACGACCACGGCGGTGTTGTTGCCTCCGTCTGTCATGGGTACTGCGGGCTGCTCAATACAAAGCTGTCAGACGGTACGCTGCTGGTCGAAGCACGGCGCATCTCAGGCTTTTCCTGGCGGGAAGAGATTCTCGCGGGCGTTGCGAAAAAAATGCCCTACAACGCAGAATCTGAAATGAAGCAGCGCGGTGCACGCTTCCGGAAAAACTGGCTGCCATTTACAGCCCGAGTTGAAATGGATGGCCGGCTGATCACCGGTCAGAATCCGCAATCGGCTCAGGCAACCGCAAAGCAGGTCGCTGTGCTGCTGACAACCAGAGAAAATTCATCAAAGATGGAATCAACAAACTGAAAAAGCGGAGGGTTCTCTGACATTCATGCTGAAAAACAACATGTTTGACAGCGGGTTAGCCTTTATCCTCTTTCGTTATCGGTTCACTCAGACCAAGTTGCGACAATACCCGCCCGGCATTCGTCACACAATCCATATCATCGGGTTTGGCTTCTATCTCCGCCAACACCTGAACTAAATGCGCTTTGCTTTCTGTCAATTGTTGCTGCAAGACTTCAATGTCCCGAATTTTTTCACGGAGAGTATAGACCAGCGAGTCGTGGTCCCACCGTGTTAAATCTGATGGCAATAACATGCGCAGCTCATCCAGACTGAATCCTGCTTTCTGAGCCGTCAATATCAGATGGAGTACCTGGACGGCTTCCGGCGGATACGTCCGGTAACCATTTGCCTTGCGCTGCACCACCTTCAGCAAACCAATACTCTCGTAAAAACGAATGCGGGATGGGGCGACACCTGTGCGTTTCGCCAATTCCCCAATTTTCATCGTGTCCGCCTTTTTCATCTGTCTGACCTGAACCTTCAATCAAAGGTTACCACTCTCAAGCCGGGATGACACAGATACCTCGTCATGCCTTTTGTCTTCTTTTCCGGATCAAGTGCATTCAGGTGTACATTCAATCCCCAATCAATCCTTCTGCACAACACGAGCAAAAAATCAGGTCACTCCCCGCCACAGTGATTCAGCGGATTACGACCTGATATGCGGTGCGTCAGAACACGAGATTGACTGCACCGGTTGCTTCATTGGAAGATCTCAGACAGTGCGCCGCTTTTACACCCGCACTTTCGGAATCAATCCCCCCGGTGCCAACCGGTAGCCCTGGGGGCTGCCATAACGGCTGAGCCGTTTTCTCCGACCTTTCCGAAACCGACAGCTGCGCTAATGCCTCGGCATCGAAGATCTGTGTCCAGGCACCATCATCCTGCTGTTGCACCCCCGGAGCAGCCTCAGCAAGCTGAAACTGCCGCTCGGGAGACAGCGCACACTGAAGCACCGTCGTCAGACTGACCACACAGTACACCAGGATGCCGAGGAGTGGTTCCTGCCAGTCATTCATCCTATGGCCTCTTGGAGCTCTGATGTGGCTGACGTTTTTGCTTCACCGGACTGTTTCTGCCCCCGCTTCGCCAGCAGGTAATAAAACAGCGGGGTCAGCAAGAGTCCGAACACGGTGACACCAATCATGCCTGAGAAAACCGCAACTCCCATGGCCTGACGCATCTCGGCGCCTGCGCCGGTCGAATACACCAGAGGCGCCACACCCATGATAAAGGCAATGGAAGTCATCAGAATCGGTCGTAACCGCAACCGGCTGGCTTCCAGAATCGCTTCTTTGACCGAGTACCCCTGATCCTGCAACTCTTTCGCAAATTCGACGATCAGGATGGCATTCTTGGTGGCCAGCCCGACCAGCACGATAAAGCCAATTTGCGTCAGGATGTTGTTATCACCGCCGTAGAGCACCACCCCGCTGAGCGCAGAAAGCAGGGTCAGCGGAATAATCAGAATAATCGCCATCGGCAAGCGGACACTTTCATACTGAGCGGCCAGCACCATGAACACCAGCAGGATCACCAGTGGATACACATAGAGGTTGCTGTCTCCGGTGATCATTTGCTGATAGGTCAGTTCCGTCCATTCATAGCTCATGCCTCTGGGCAGGGTTTCAGCCAAAATTTTCTCGATGGCTGCCTGAGCTTCCCCGGAGCTGTAACCCGGTGCCGGACCGCCATTGATCTCTGCCGTCATAAAGCCGTTGTAATGCATCACGCGATCCGGCCCGGCGGTATCTTTCACATGGATGAAAGAATCAATCGGCACCATGTCGCCCTGCGCATTCCGGACTTTGATCTGCCCGACCTGCGTCGCATCCTGACGATACGCCTGATCGGCCTGCATATTGACCTGATACGTCCGGCCAAACAGATTCAAATCATTGACATACGTTGAACTCAGATAGCCCTGAAGCGTCTGGAAAAGCATATCCAGATTCACGCCCTGCTGCATCGCTTTGGTTCTGTCGACTTCAATATCCAGCTGCGGCACGTTGACCTGATACCCTGAGAAAACCCCGGCCAGTTCTGGCGTCGCTGCCGCCTTTTGCATCACCGTCATGGTTGCCTGATGCAACGCCTCAAAACCCAGCCCGTTCCGGTCTTCAATCTGCAGCCGGAATCCGCCAATTGTGCCCAGGCCCATCACCGGCGGTGGTGGGAAGACCGCGACAAAGGCTTCTTCAATCCCGGCATATTGCTGATTCAGCCGGGCAGCGATCGCATACGCACTGGCAGCCGGATCCTGACGCTGGTCAAAATCATCCAGCATCACAAATACAATGCCGCTGTTGGAGGCATTGGTGAATCCGTTGATGCTCAGTCCGGGAAAGCCCAGTGTATTCGTAACCCCTGCCTGCGCCTGCGCCAAATCAGACATCTTTTTCAGCACCGCATCGGTGCGATCCAGCGAGGCTGCATTCGGCAACTGTGCGAAAGCAATCAGATACTGCTTGTCCTGCGCCGGAATATAACCGGTCGGTGTGGTGGCAAACTGATAGCCCGTCAAACCGAGTAAGGCCACATAAGCCACAGCGGCGATTGCACCGGCACGAATCACTTTACGCACTACCACGCCGTAGCCATCTGACAAGGCGCTGAAGAACCGGTTAAACGGGTTGAACAGCCAGCGGCCAAACAGACGGTCCATGCCGCGGGTCAGCCAGTCTTTCGGTGCATCATGCCCTTTCAGCAACAGCGCTGATAATGCAGGGCTCAGCGTCAGCGAGTTGATCGCGGAAATGAAGGTTGAAATGGTAATCGTCAGCGCAAACTGCTTGTAAAACTGGCCGGTCAGTCCGGTCATAAATGCCGTCGGAATAAACACCGCAGCCAGCACCAGCGTGGTCGCAACAATCGGCCCGGTCACTTCACGCATGGCTTTTACCGTCGCATCAACCGGAGACAAGCCCTCGCTGATATTCCGCTCGACGTTTTCCACCACCACGATGGCATCGTCCACCACGATGCCGATTGCCAGCACCAGACCAAAAAGTGACAGTGCATTGAGGGAGAATCCCATCAGCAGCATAAAGGCGAATGTACCGATCAGCGACACAGGCACCGCCACCAGCGGAATAATCGACGCCCGCCAGGTTTGCAGAAACAACACCACCACAGCAACGACCAGCAGCACCGCTTCCAGCAGCGTCTGAATCACGGCTTCAATCGAGCCCCGCACGAACACCGTCGGGTCATAGGCGATTTCGTAAGACACGCCTTCCGGGAAGTCTTCCGCCAGACGCGCCATCGTCTCGCGAACATCATTGGAGATCTGAATCGCATTCGAACCGGCGGCCTGGAAAATACCGATAGCAGCGGCATCCTGATTGTCCAGCGTAGAGCGCAGCGCGTAGGAATCCGCGCCCAGCTCAATCCGGGCCACATCTTTCAGGCGGCTGATTTCACCGTGCTCACCCACGCGGATGATGATGTTTTCAAACTCTTCAACGGTCGACAACCGCCCTTTCACATTAATCAGTAACTGATAATCCGAGTGGGTTGCCGGTTGCGTGCCCAGGCTGCCCGCCACGGCCTGCTGGTTCTGCTGACGGATCGCTTCCGCGATATCCGCCGGGGTCAGATGCAACGCAGCCACCTGATTCGGATCCAGCCAGACCCGCATACTGAAGTTGCCCGCACCAAACGACCGGACAGAGCCGACACCGCTGACTTTCGCCAGCTCATCTTTCACTTTGAGATTGGCAAAATTGGATAAATACAGCATGTCGTAACGGTCATCCGGCGAGAACAGATGCACCACCATGGTCAGGTTGGGCGATGACTTTTCCGTCACCACACCCAATCGCTGCACTTGCTGCGGTAAGCGCGGCAACGCCCGGTCGACCCGGCTTTGCACCTGAGACACCGCCAGATCCACATCGGTGCCGATGGCAAAGGTCAGGGTCAGCGTCATCATGCCGTCTGCGGTGGACTGCGAAGACATATACAACATGTTCTCCACGCCATTGATTTCCTGCTCCAGCGGCGAGGCCACGGTCTGGGCAATCACGTCGGGATTCGCGCCGGGATATTTTGCGCTCACGACCACGGTCGGCGGCACGACTTCCGGGTATTCAGTGACCGGCAACTGCCAGACCGCAATACTGCCGATAATGACAAACAGCAGTGACAGCACCGAGGCAAAGACAGGTCTGCGAATAAAATATTGTGAAAACATAGAAGCGTCCTGATTACTGTGCGTCGGTCGGTTGGCGGGCGGTCAGCACATGGCTTCCCTCACCATTGCTGTTTTCTGCATAGCTTTCTTCGGTGCCCCATTGCTGAAGACGTTGGATATCCGCCAGTTGTTCTGTGGTCGCCATGTCAACGATTTTCGGTGACACCTGCATACTTGGCCGGATCTTCTGCAGACCGCTGACCACGATTCTGTCGGCTGCAGTTAAACCGGACTGCACCACCCGCAATCCGGCAACTTTCTCACCCAGGGTCACGGGCTGATAAGTCACCACATTGGCGTCATCCAGTTTGAGGACATACTTCCGGTTGAGATCCGTGCCCACCGCTTTTTCATCAATCAGAATGGCGTCATAGGGTTTGCTGGCCACCAGACGTAAACGTGCAAACAGACCGGGCATCAGCACCTGTGCTTCATTCTCAAACGTCGCACGCATCCGGATTGAACCGGTCTGCTGATTCACGGTGTTATTCACAAAATCGATATGACCCTGATATGAAAATCCGGCATCACCAGACAAAGCCATCATCACCGGGCTGGATTCAGTGGTGTCAGACACACGCAACAGGTGATTCCGGACATAATTCAGGTAGGTTTGTTCATCGACGTCAAAATAGGCGTACATCTGCTCGGTCGACACAATGGTCGTCAGTTCACTCTGACCACTGGTGACATAATTTCCCTGCGTCACCTGTGCATGGGACACACGACCATCGATTGGGGACACCACTTCGGTAAATGAGAGCTGCAGACGGGCATGTTTGAGCGATGCTTTAAGCGCATCCAGCTCTGCTCTGGCCTGCTGTAACCCTGCCTGACGATTATCAAAGACATCGGCGGAAATGGCTTTGGTTGCATTCAGCCGCTTCGCCCGGACGAACTCGCTTTCAGCCAGCTTCAGCTGACTCTGCAGACTGACCTGCTGAGCTTCCAGCCGCTCGACTTCCGCACGGAACAGGCGATCATCAATTCTGAACAGCACATCGCCCTGATGAACCATGTCGCCTTCCCGGTAAGCCACTTCGGTCACATAACCCGACACACGGGGCATAAGGACGACATTCACAGGCGCCTGCAAACGGCCTGTATATTCGTCCCACTCCGTGATTCGCTCGCTGATCACGGGGGCCACACTGATTTGCGGAAGCGGAGGCGATGCCGGAGATTCATTGCCAATTGCTGCCCCGGAGGCGGACAGCAGAATCACAGAAATGCCGCCCCGAAGGCGGTTTCCAAATCGGTTGAAAGTCATCATCAGGCAATCCTCTCTGACGTTGATAGGCTGAATTCGAAAAATGCAATGTCGTGACCGAACCACCTCTCAGGGTTCAGATGTCACCTTGACATTCTATGTCTCATTCAGCTTATTGATATTGTCGAAACCTCGGGAATGATTGCCTATTTCTACAAAGCAGGATTTTCACCCATAGAATCAACACACTTTCGACAGACCGAGCAAAGACACTAAATACTGCATAAACCCCCTGACAAAAAGCCAGTCTTGCCTGTTCCTACACAATCCTTGCCTATTCCTCCGAACGCTGTCATTCCACAAAACGGTGGCCCCAGGCTTGCCTTATACTCTATAGTCGCATGTGGACAGAAAAAGACGAGTGACGGAATGACGGCGACCCAACAAGAATTAATTAATCTGGTGAATCGGCATATTGATGGGCCGGGACTGACCGAAACGGTGCTGCCAGAATTAAAGCTGATGCACAGCACGGAAAATTCCTCCTGTTCACCGACCATTTACAGCCCGATGCTGTGTTTACTGGTGCAGGGTGAAAAGCGCATTACGGCCGGCGCACGCGAACTGTTACTGAAAGGCGGAGATTTTTTACTGGTGCCCGTCATGATGCCTGTGGTCGGCGAAATTCTTCGGGCTTCAGAAGAACAGCCTTACATCGGCATCAGCATTGCGCTGGATCTCAAAGAACTGACCGATTTGCTGATCGCCATGAAAGAGCCGCCCGAAGCCATCACCAAATGTCCTTACTGCATCAGAACCGTGTCTTCTGATGAAGAGATGCTGTCGGTCTTCAAACGCTTCCTGACGTTACTCGACCATCCGGAAGATATTGCCGTCATGCTGCCGCTGCTCAGACGGGAACTCATGTACAGGCTGCTCAAAAGCCCGGCGGGTGTGCAGCTTCGCCAGTTCCTGCTTCGGGACACGCAGGCCAACCGCATCAGCAAAGTGGTTGAGATGATTCAGCAGCGATACCGGGAACCGATCCGGGTTCAGGAACTGGCCGATATGGTCCACATGAGCCAGTCTTCCCTGTTCAATGCCTTCAAAGCCGTGACGTCCATGACGCCGCTGCAGTTTCAGAAACAGCTCCGGCTCAATGAAGCACGCCGGATCATGCTGCAGGACGGTCTTGACGCTTCCGCCGCCAGCTATCGGGTCGGCTATGAAAGCCCGTCCCACTTCAACCGCGAATACAGCCGGCTGTTTGGCATACCGCCCATGACAGATATCAGCCGCCTGCGAGGCCACAAACCAACGATGGAAGACCGGATATAGTCGTAGCCCCTGAACGGGGCTACACAACAATCTTATTTTTCCAGTGGAAACCATCCCGTCGTCTGTTCAATTACCTGCCAGAGTTTATCCGGAATTGTGAGATCAGGTTTCGCATCCCGCGGCAGCGTTTCCCGCATAAAAGCCGGCACTCTGCCTTGCGCCATCTCGACCCACTCAGGATTGATCACCAGACTGCGGCCAATCGCGACCATGTCCACGCCGAGTTGCAACGCCTGCTCGGCCTGCTCCGGGCGATTGATCTGACCTGCGGCAATGACAGGGACTCGCTGTTTTACATGCGCAGCCACCAGCGATGCGGTCGGGAGACCATCCTGATCATCGATGGGTTTATCGGTCAGCAAATCCTTGAGCGACACATGAAGATAACTGATCCCCTGCTCTATCAATCGGTTGATCAAAGCGAAGCTATCGCCTATCCGCAGCCCGCCCGATTCCGCTTCTTCCAGAGAAATCCGGTAGCCGACCAGAAACGGGCGTTGCGCGTACTGCTTTACCACGCGCTGAACTTCGTTCACCACCGCAAGCGGGAAACGCATGCGATTTTCCAGTGAACCGCCCCATGCGTCGGTCCGTTGATTGTAATGAGGTGAAAAGAAGTTCTGAATCAGGAAACCGTGCGCACCATGCAGCTCAATGCCATCGAACCCGGCCTCGATGGCCCGACGAGTCGCCTCGCCAAAAGCCTGAATCACGTCATGAATCTCTTCATCGGTTAAGGCGCGGCTGGCTTGCTGCCCGGTATTGAATGGACCGGGTGCAGCAGCCAGTTCACTCGCACTGACGATTTCACCCTTGGGTGTCAGTTCAGGCACCGCTTTGTTGCCGGCATGAAACAGCTGAAGCACGGCAGGTGCGCCACCACTTTTGGTCGCAGCTGCCAACCGGGTCAGGCTTGGCAGAAAATAATCATCCCAGGCCGCAAACTCATCGGTAAATCCAATTCCATTGGCCATGACATGAGAACAACCCGTGATGGCCAGACCGACGCCATTCACGCGACGGCGATAATATGCCAGTTCCTGTTCGGAAATCGTGCCATCGACATTCGACGACCAGGTGGTCATCGGGGCTAAGGCGACACGGTTTCTCAGGATGAAATGCTTTTGAAAATCAAACGCAGAAAATAAGGACTTTGTTTGCTCAGACACTTGGGACCTCTCTTGACCTGACATCATGCTTTGAAAACGTAACAAGACATCTGAAGAGCGTACCGAATTGTCTCAGTTAAGATTTGCCGGTTTTGACGTTGATCTTGCCTGATCCGACGAATGCGCCATGCCGAACAACAGACTAGCTGTTATGTCTCAGCCTGCGGATATCCTTCTGAGGAGGAGCGCCAAACAAGCGACTGTATTCCCTGCTGAACTGGGAAGCGCTTTCATAACCGACCATTGCGCTGGCGCGGCTGGCATCCATCTGTTGATTCAGCATCAGTTCCCGGGCCTCCTGCAACCGGAGCTGCTTTTGGTATTGCAGCGGACTGGTGCCGGTCATTGCCCTGAAATGCTGCCGGAATGTGGAAGCACTCATATGCGCCCGGTTCGCCAGCTCATCCATGCTGAATGAATGGACAAAATTTTGTTTCAGCCAGGTCACCGCTCTGGAGATATGCTCACTGGGTGAGCCTTCACTAACCAGATGCCGCAGGTGCAATCCATGTGGCCCGGTGAGCAGCCGAATCACGATCTCTTTCTGAATCAGTGGCGCAAGATGCGGTTGCATCTCGGGTTGCATGGGTAACTGAAGCAAACGAATAAAAGCATCGCAAAGCTGAGCGTCAGCCTGTTCAATCGACACCGACTGAAACATATCCCCTTTATGGGGGCGTGATAAATCCAGCTCAGTATTCACAGCCAGAATCTGAGCAATATCCAGCTGAAGCAAAATGCCCAGATAGGGCTGGTGACGCCGGGCTTCAACCACATGAGAAACCACAGGCAAATCCAGCGTTGTGATCATGCTCTTGCCCGGACCCAGTTCGTGTACCACATCCCCGATTAAAACCTGCTTTCCGCCCTGAATGGTCAGCGCGACACTGAGGGTATAGATACAGTGCAAAGGTTCAGACGGTTGATTCCAGCGATGCAGCGACAATCCGGGCACCGTCGTGACGTGATCCCCTTCTGCCCGGGCAAGGCTACCGACCAGCTCTGCCAGCACGGCAAGCTTGGTAGACAGCGATAAATAGTCCGCGTGATTCTCATTCATCATTCAGTTCATCTGCTTTTTCATCAGGTCTTTTCATCTGTCTTTTCACCAGTCTATGCTGCTCAAACTGCTGCAGCATTTCCTCTGTGGTCAGTTGGCTTCCCATCCGGCCCCGTAACACTGCAACATGCTCAAAAGATTGCGCGCCATTTGCCTTCACCAATGTCTCAAACGCATCAATATAACTTTGCTCAAAATGACTGTTATACGTATTGAACAAGACAATATGCTGGCCGGAAAATTCAGTATTTGCGGCCAACTGCCAGACTGGCGGCGCCGGACTGTACAACCAGATCGGCGCGCCTAAAAACACGGTTTCAAACTCAGACAAATCGATCGATTCCGGCGTAATGACGGCGGTTTGGCTTCGAGCGTCTTTCATCGCATTGACCCACCCCGGTAAGCCGGGCGCATAGGCTTCCGCTTGAATGAAAAGTAACGCGCCTCCTGTCTTCTCGGCAATATGACGGGCCAGTACGGCCGTATTACCGGATCGGGAAAAGACAACAACCGCAACCTTATCAGGGTTGGTCGCATCAGCCTGCGGTTCTTTCAACCGGATCCGGTTTTGCTGAACTTGTTGGTTTTCAATCCGGGTGACTACAAATGGCACCAGAAAAGCAGCCAGCAACAGGACACAGAATATCAACACAAACCATTTCATCATCAGCGTTCACATCTCTCATTGAGCAGAAGCCTGACGCTTCAATCCGCATCAGGCCACCCGAGCTGAACCTCTTCAGAAACTTACAAGTTGTCCCGGAAGAAAGGCACGACCTTTTCCAGTGCAAGAGCAACCGGTTCAGGCTTGTCATATAAATCGTAGTGAGACCAGCCTTCCGCGACAAAAATCTCTTTCTTCTGCGAAGCCGCACGACCGTAAATTTCCCAGCCATCACGATAGGCACCGAAGCCGCCGGGTTTATCGCCAATCACCACCAGCAGGGGCTGTGTCAGCAGCACTTCTGCATGAAGGAATGCATCCCAGCCCATCGCGGCACTGTTGAACGAGAACAGGCCGCTGGTCGCGCCGTTCGGCTGCTGACCGCGTGCGGTTTTGTAGTATTCCGTGGCTTCAAGCACATCAATATCATTCAGACCCATTTGCTTGCCCGCTTCAACTGAAGGCGGCAAATAATCAATCACATGACGCGCTGCACCCTGAGCTTCGGCAGTCCGCTGCTTGCCCATGGCCTCCATCGCGCCGACCGGATTAAACTCACTGAATACCTCACGAATCAGTCGGCCGAAATTCACCCCGGTGATCGAAGTCAGTGCCCGAATCCGATGATCGGTCATCGCGGCATGAATGGTATACGCCCCGCCCCCGCACACGCCAATCGCACCAATACGGTTCTCGTCGACATAAGGCAGTGTGACCAGATAATCAATGGCAAAACGAATATCGGAAACCCGAATTGCAGGATCTTCAATCAAGCGCGGTGTTCCGCCACTGGCGCCCTGAAAACTGGCATCAAAGGCCAACACGACATAACCCGCTTCCGCCAGAGCGGCAGCATAAATATTGCCGGAAGTTTGTTCTTTACAGCTCCCAATCGGGTGCGTACTCACAATGGCCGGATACTTGACGGATGCATCGAATGCCGGGGGTAAATACAAGTCTGCGGCAGATTCCCAGCCCAGATTCTGATAAGTCACATGTTTAATATTGATCATGTTCATCGCTCCGTACAGGCTCGGTACGAAACACCGAGCCTGATTGATTCAATACAGGGGAAATTACAGTTTGGACTGGAAGAAAGGCGCCAGCACTGAGACCGCTTCATCCACATACTGAGGCACGTCATACAAAGACATATGATTCGCACCGTTCACAACGTGAAACGCTTTGTCCTGACTGGCTGCACGCGCATACATATCATCACTCATCCACTTGCTGCCCGCTTCACTGCCCGCAATCACCTGCAGCGGTTGAGTCAGGAATGCTTCGGCTTTGTTATATGCATCGTAAGTGATGATCTGGCTGATGCTTCGGGCCGTCATATAACCCGGTGCCGTCGGATACTGACAGCGTGGGGTGTGATAGTATTCCCAGGCTTCTTCCAGCTCTTTGTTCGGCGCATCTTCTTTACGCATCGGTGCCAGCGGCAGAATCTCTGAATCGGGTTTGCCTGCATCACTGGTCCGCGCCTGAGAACCATGCTGAATGAAAGGAATCGCATCCTCATCTTTCACATTGTTGTCCCAGCCATTTCGGAACATCGAGCCAATGTTTACAGCGCTCACAGAACCCACCGCTTTGATCCGGCGATCATTCATTGCAGCATTTGCGGTATAACCCGCACCAGCACAAATTCCCATCGCACCAATCCGCTCCGGATCCACATAAGGCAGAGTGGTCAGATAATCAATCACAGCACTGACGTCTTCCGTCCGAATGTAAGGGTTTTCCAGCTGACGGGGTTCGCCGGTACTCTCCCCCTGATAAGAGGCATCGAAAGCGATGGTCACCAGCCCTTGCTCAGCCAGCTTTTTCGCATAGAGCCCGGAGGCCTGCTCCTTCACACCGCCTCCCGGATGAGAGACAACCACAACCGGATATTTCTTGTGCTCATCAAATCCTTCCGGAAAGTTGATCACAGCAGCCATGGTGACACCCTGACCATTCAGATTTTTGAATTTCACCTTTTCCATGACACTCACCTCTTACCCTTGTATTCATCCGTACGTATTGCTTGTCTTTCAGGCCGGTCCTGTTCAAGCGATGGGATGAGTATGGTCAAAAACCCAGGGGAGCGTTTGCCTGTTCAGATGCGATACTTGCCTAAAATGATGACTGAGGACGACGATCTGCTGAAGTCATTAAGAGGAGGGGTAAATTTGTGTTCAGTTGCCCAGAAAGAAATGTGGCAGACAAAGCTGCCACATTGAGAATTTATCCGCAGGATTACGGCCGTTGCTTCAGTGCTGCATCAATATCTGCGGCACTGTGGCGTTCGGGGACTGCTTCCCAGGCTTCCCCTGAAGTCTTATTGACAATACGGCCACGCTGAACTGCCGGACGTTCCAGAATCGCTTTAGCCCAGCGCTGAACATGCTGATAGCGCTGTACATCCAGAAACTCCGCCGCATCATAAGCCAGTCCCAGTGCAACATTGCCGTACCAGGGCCAGATGGCAATATCAGCGATACTGTAAGTCTCACCGGCAACATAGGTGTGGTTTGCCAGTTGTTTATCCAGTACATCCAGCTGACGTTTCACTTCCATGGTGTAACGGTTAATCGGGTACTCATACTTTTCCGGAGCATAGGCATAAAAATGACCGAAACCACCGCCCAGGAAAGGCGCAGCACCCTGCAGCCAGAAAAGCCAATTCAGGACCTGAGTTCGTTCCGCAATCTCTGTCGGCAGAAAATGGCCGAATTTTTCTGCCAGATACACCAGAATTGAACCGGATTCGAAAACATTGATGGATGTCTCTCCCGAGCGATCCACCAGTGCCGGGATCTTGGAATTCGGATTCACACCCACAAAGCCGGAAGAAAACTGATCGCCGTCGCCGATATTGATCAGATGCGCATCATACTCGGCGCCGGACTCACCCAAAGCCAGCAGTTCTTCCAGCATGATGGTGATCTTCTGACCATTCGGCGTTCCCAGCGAATATAACTGAAGGGGATGGTCGCCGACCGGAAGTTCTTTCTCATACCGGGCCCCGGCATCCGGCCGGTTAATGCTTGCCCACTCGCCGCCATTTTCGCAGTCCATGGTCCAGACTTTCGGGGGTACGTATTGGTTTGCCATCCTGTTTTACCTCACTTCGATAGACTCATCTGTTCAATATCGGGGCGGCGCGTGACGAATCAAAGTTTACGGCCGTGATTCATTAGAACGGTTAGTGATAGAAAAGTCACAAAAAAATATAACCTGATGAACTTTCGCGAGTTTCCGGCAAGTCATCCGAATGAACTGTCAGTGCCGGTACCCACGCTGCACAATCCCACAACGGACCAAAACTAAAAAGGCAGACAGTGAGCAAAATCTTTGGGTTGATCGGCTGGTCAAAGAAAGTGAGTCATGACGAACAAGCCCCTGAACAAAGGCAGGCCGCGCGTCTTGGAAATTCGGAAAAATCAGGCGGAACGACATGCACTGAGTCGTCCCGCCTGAATGATCAGCCGATTATGGCTGGATATTGAACGAAGACACTGCAGGCAGATACATCGCATTTGCAATGAACTTGTGCGTCGCCGTCGTCGGATGGGTCACACCCCAGAACACATACTTATCTGAGCCGTGCGATGCACAATCAGCCGTAAAATCGTGGCTGTACAGGTAATCCGCGGCTGAGTTTCGGTTGATGTCCAGACAGGCATCTTTGGCATTTGCAAAGCCGTATGCCAGTGGCTCCGTCGTGATCTTTTCGAACAGGGCATAAGCGTCAAACAACACCACGTTCACGCCTTTGTCCTGATAACTTTTGGCCTCTGTTTTGATGAATTCGTTAAAGGCCAGAAGCTTTGCCCGGACCTTATCAATTTCAGCCTGAGTGGCATACTTAAACTGCGGCGCACGGGTCGCATCCGGCAGAGTCATCAGCAAAATGTTATTGGCGCCGGAAGCGGTCAGACGTTGCATCGCTTCACTGTAATCCGCTTTTGCATCCGCAACCGTCCGGTCATAGTTCATGAAATCGTTCAGGCCAAATTCCAGCGTGAACAGCGTATTCGCCGGATTGTAGTTCTTCGCCAGCTGCATGTATTCCAGATAAGACGTGACCTGCTCTGCCACACCCGTGAGTGCAACATACTGGTTCGAACCCGCCGCACCGCCGACTGCCCAGTTATACAGCGGCAGATTCAGGCTGTCCGACAGATACTCAGTCCACACAAAACCATTGGAGAAATGGCCCAGGAACCAGGAATTCCGGTTCGGGAAAACCCATTGCGAAGCGTTGAACAGATTGCCGGTATCCGACAGACTGTCGCCGAATGCCACGACCTTATTGATGCCGTTCACCGGCCCCTGATCGTTGGTCCAGACAGTATGGTTATACGACCAGCTGTTGTCCGCCGCATAAAACAGCATGTCCGCCGTATCGTGGGTTACGCCTAGTGTTTCGGCACAACGCTGCTGAATTTCAGACTGCGACGTACTGGTGTAGAACATATTTTTAAACGACCAGCCGGACCACCAGTAACCATTCAGTTTGTAATAATCTCCGTTGGTATCCCGGGCCCACTCCCAGGTGGTTGCCGGATCATCATGTGTCTGTGCCGGGCGATACCAGCAACGCACATAAGTGTAAGTGTTACTGCTTTGTACCTCTTGAATTTGCGCAGCCGTCAGCGGTTGGTTTGTGTTCTCAACTTCAGCACTTTGTGCAAGTACAGAAAATGGCAAAAGTGTCAGTAAAAGTGTTTTTTTCATTGTGAGCCATACATTCATTGTCAGTGGTAAGAGGTATGACCTATAGATGATGTTAATGGAATGTGTCAAAAATGCACTGCAACTAGAAGCACAAAAATGGAACCAAGTTCAAAGGGTGACGGCTTTATAAGCGATTTCTTGCGATATCCCGGGAACGGGAGGACATGAGATTTATGAAGCTTTTATGATGAAAAACAACCGGATACACACATTAAAAATCAGGTCTTTTGACTACTGATATTCTGCTGTTCCGCTTTGAAAATAAACGAAGTGGTGCATTCAAAATCAAATTTTATTCTGAATTTTTTGTTTCATTTTTTTAACATTTAATGCATCAGCTATCCGCCGCTGTTGCACGACTGATATCCAGCTCACTTGAATACATCACCACAGTGAATTTGAAAGGATCAATCATTTATTTGAGATTATAATATCGCTGAACCGGACTTCTGCAGCAAAATAACGCTTCTTATCCTGAATATCTGCTTCGATTTCACACTGGATATCCCCCATTGCGAACGCAGGCTGAAATAACAAAGTGAATGATAATGACAGAAAATAATCCGCATGCTGACCATGCATTTGAGCTCGCAAATAAAGCACTTTTTCTAGAATTAGACGGGACTCTTTCTGAAGCCTTACACATGTGGCAGCAAGCTTCCGCATACGCCGATGAACACCTGCCCGATGATGATTTGAATTTCTGGATCAAAAGCGGCTATGGCTCTGTCTTACTTGAACATCAAGACTATGAGCTCGCCATTACCGTCTCCGGCCAGGCTTTAAGCTGGTGCCGTGACCAGAAACAACCCCTCCTCTTTCTGACCACAGCCAAAGCCTATCTGAAGCTCGGAGACACCAGCAAAGCTGCACAATTCGCTCATCAGGCACAGCAGATCAGTGGTGACGAGATTTTCGATCAATTTGAGCCCCGGGACCGGGAAGTCATCATCGCAACACTGAACCATCATTAATTGTTTGCCCCCGTTTGGGTTCAGCAAAACGAATCCCGGCAGTGAGCTCGTACTATTTTCAGCGGACGACGAAGAAGCAACCTCAATGACGCACCACAATCACAACACACGCATCAATCAGGTCAGTTTTGGTGAACCCAAGGATGTGCTGGTGCTGGAACAAATGCCTTGCACATCGCGGGACCAGAGTCTTGTCAGAGTCCGGATCGAAGCTGCGAATATCAACCCCAGTGATCTGTTATCGATTCATGGTGTTGGTCAGTACCGCCGGAATCATCAGCCGCCGAGAGTGCCGGGGTTTGAAGCGGTGGGTCATGTGATCGCGTCTGATTGTCCCCGTTTTGTTTCAGGACAAAAGGTGCTCGTTGCGGCGCAGGGAACCTGGCAGAAATATGCAGATGTGCATCCGGATAACTTATTTCACCTGCCGCCGGATATCGACAACGGCTATGCGGCCCAGCTCTATATCAATGCCTTCACGGCCTGGATTCTGACCACGGAAGTGGCCCGCCTCACGCCGGAGGATGTCGTCATCATCAATGCAGGCAGCTCTGCAATTGGCAAAATCTTCGCGCAGTTGTCTTCAACCGTAGGATTTACCCTCATTGCCATCACCTCACGGCCTGAATCCTATCCGTATCAGACTGTACCTGTCTTAAACGCCCATGAAAATCTGGCATCGCAGCTCAAGCAATATGGCCTCCCGCAACCCAATGTGGCACTGGACGCAATCGGCGGTCCTGCCTGCACCGAATTGATTCAGACGCTTGGCGCTCAGGGACGATATATCACCTACGGTACCTTGTCGCTGGCCGTGTATGAAAAGCGCTTTTTCGAATATCAGCAACGGCAGCAGATTCAGTTCAGTAATTTCTTCTTACGGTACTGGGAAGATCAGGCAGGCAAAGCCGTCCGAAGAGAACAGTTTGACATGATGCTCGAGCATTTTCTGTCCAACAAGATCGCGCTGGATGTAGACCAGTACTTCCCTCTGGAACAGTTTCAGGTGGCTTTGGAGACGATTGAAAATCATCGTGCGGCATTAAAGGGCAAGATTATTTTGACGATGTAATGGTATTGCTTCACTGAGCAATGTTTACACCGCCATTCAACCGCCACCGAGGCGGCTGAATGGATATCCGGTTGAACTGAAAAATCAACAGACCAACAGAGATTACTCTTCAATTTCAGGGAGTAAAAATCAGGACAGACACTTTATTCTGAATGACTGATTCACAGGCATCATCCGGGATCGTATTGCTTCTCATCGGATTGAACAGGCGAAAAGTCGATGCCAAGTTCATCATGAATGGCTTTACTTTTTTGATCGTTCAGCCCATTGAACACAACGTCTGCATTCAGGCCGATATGACAGGAACCATAAATACGACCGATTTTTTTCATTGTTGCCGTTAATTCAACTTCACCTGTGTGTGTCGGTAACACTTCTAAATCATAACTATCTAAGATTCGATGACGTTGAATAAACTGAGCCGACTTCGGTTCAAATCTCAGAGTGAAGAGCGACGAAGACGATTCCCTTCTATTCCAGGTAAGTGTCAGCGTATCATCCGCAGTCATGTCATATTGAACTTCACGCCACTTCCAAAAGTTTCGGGTTCGGTAGACCCATTGCGCCTCGTTGACACGCCAGAGAATTTCCCTTTTTCGCAACACAGACCACAGCCCCAGCAACCCAAATGCAGCCTGTAAGGGGCTAGGCGATGTAACAGGCAGAAAGATGGCGAACCCAATCGTCCAAAACCAGCCAAATGGCTTATGCCAGACCTTTAAGTTGCAGATGACACTATCGTTTGTGTGTTCTGTTTGCTTTGTTTGTTTTGTCATTTTCATCTCGCCTGTCATACGACAACATCATTGGCGGTGTTCTGCCGATTTCGTTTCATGTTTTATTTGACTAGGCTTCAGCCTGTATCGCTTCACTTCATAATGAGCGGCATTCATGTCGCTATCGTCCAGCGTTTCATCAGTACGCTTGAATGCTTCATCCAATGGGATGCGAGTCGGATCTAAGCCAAGCGCTGTTTTGATTGCCATATATCTTTCATCGTCCAGATCTGTCAATCCAAAAACGATTTGGACATCCAGATTACTGGCACGGTAGATCCCGATAATTTGTTTCATCATCTCCGTTAACTCAGGCGCTTTGGCATCTTGATCGAATTTTTTTAATCGATATTGAACTCCAGCTTGATATTCAGATTGACCATCCGGATCAAACCGACTGGATTCCGGTTCGAACTCGAGTTCAAACCTGCCATAACTCGTCATGATCGTGCCATCTCTTTCTTCCTCAACCGGCTTTTCGTAATACAAAATCAATGCATCGCGGTCTGTCATCTGATGGCTGGTCTGGCGCCACAGAAAAAAACGTCGAACTCGGTAAGACCACTGACGCTCCCTTTTTTGCCAGACCATTTCTTTTTTTCGTAATACGGACCAAAGGCTCAGTAAAGCCGTCAGGTACTGAACCGGAAAATAAGGAAACAGCACGATCAATACAACAGACGCCAGGAAAAATACCCAACCCACAGGCTTGTGCCAGATATTCAAGTTACAGGTGACGATATCGTCTCTCTTCTTTTTTAGCTTAGCCATGCCAACCCCACGATTTAATAACAAATTTCACTTTAGATGTACTGCCGATTTTCCAGCATTTCACTGTGACACTTGGTGCGCAGAATAATGATTTGAAATAATCCACACAAGGTAACCGCTTTCAAGAAGCGCAGTAAATATTGGGGCGACATGATGAGAGTATGGATTTAAATAACATGAAGATATTCCTCTCAGGGAATTTAAACTTTTAAAAAAGACAGTCACCTTACAATACTTATTCTCCTCACTGTTGAATTCGACTTTTTCCAGCATAAAGCGAATGGTCGCCAGAGACAGCGGTTTATCCTGATATTCAACACGGCGTACATCAAGAGAAACGGCTATCAAGCATTCATGCGTAAGCCGTAAATTTCGATTAAGCCAGTCGAACCGTGAACCATTGGATTTGTTGATAAAACAACCAAATCAGCGTACTTGAAATCCCCTCTACAGCATTTTTCTTAATCTATTCATTTACAAGCATTTCCTAACATTTCAGTGAACCAAATAAGTTTCAATAGAATATTGCTCCACCTGTTGGCAATACATTCAGCATTGCAATTTAGCCCGAAACCGACATACTGCGCCCTGTTAAACGCTGTAGAAAAATGTGTTGGAGTAGTCGTCTGATGAGACTTTTAGGTAAATTTTGTTTTAGCTTAGTTGTATTGTTTCTGGCCGGTTGTATCGAATCTGGTGTGAATTTTTCGATTCGCTACGATGCTGTGAATGGATTGAAAAACAATGCGCCATTAATGCATGACGACCAAGTCATTGGCAAGGTCAATGAAATCATCTACACCGAACAGGGTCATTTTGAAGTGCATGTGACTGTCGATGAAGCCTTCCAATCGCTGGCAACTGATTCTGCTCTGTTTGTCATCACAGACAATGCCAAGGCCAAAGAGACACAGATGATTAAACTCATTTCGAATGACAAGCCGGGAACATTTATTCAAGACGGGCAAGTGATTCAGGGCAGTACAAAATTCACGGGGATTGCTAAAGAGATGCAAAATCAGCTTGGCAAGAGCCTGCAGTCGTTCGCTTCAAGTATTGACCGTTCCTTCTCAAACTGGGTCGATAATACTGCTGAACCAACAGCGGACCAACTGGACAATGAATTAGATCAACTGATAGAGGAAGCAAAATCATTCGGTCATGATGCCAAAGATCGGATACAAGCCGATGTTGTTGAAACGCTGAAACAGCATATTGAACGACTGAAGCTGCAAATGAATGAACGGAATCAGGATGACTCCATTGACCAGCTTGAAAAGAAGGTGGAAGAACTGGATCACCTGATGCAGGCGTAATTTAAAACCCTAAGTATACGTTTCCTTGACCAAGACAACATCGGATCTGCAAGCAATACAACGTGTCGTAGATCCGATGATTCGCCACCAAGCTTCTTCAGATTTCATAGAACCAGGAGTCATGCTGAAGATCCAGCAGCTCTGCGGTCCCGCTTTCGAGTTGGTAGAGATAGAACTGTTTCAACGGCGGGGAATAGATGTGCAGTGTCACCAAAGGTTCATCCCCGCCTTGCAGGTTGGATATCTGGTGAATATCACTGTCGTGACTCACCGTCACCTCACCGGTTGGATAGTGCGTCGACTGGGTCGCGTAAATGTGACCATTCACAGCTGGCTGAAACAGAGTTTCTGTCGCCTGCCCCTGCAGCACTTTAACCCCGCAAGCGCTGCCAAGGTGGTCATGAATTTTACTCCGCTGACCATTCAGCCAGCTTAGGATCAACACTTCACAATGATCATTGCCAAACAAGCGGCGCCTTGAGTACGTCTCCTGATCAAACTGCACCAACTGTTTTACCTCGTCACTGTTGAATTCGACTTTTTCCAGCATAAATCGAATGGTGGCCAGAGACAGCGGTTTGTCGGCTAATTCAACATGAGCCAGAAATTCCTGATAGTTAAAACGGTAGTCCGCATCCAGTAACGCAGTAAGAGCGGGGGCCATCTGATGATGTGTCGTTGAAGGTTGCATCGTGTTCTCCTAACCTGTTGTTTTATTCGTTATTGTTATGTCTTATTCCTGTTTCACACGGTCAGTAGACCACTTTCTTTCGCGTCCGGCTTACTGAAGTATTGGATTCGGTGAACACAATCACGAATTAACATACAATTAACAACTCTGAAGTTTGCATGCTGCCCTTCGAGGAGAACTTCGAGGAAAAACAAAAGGCATTGACTGACAAACTGTTCATCAAACCCCTGCAACAGGCAGAAGGAAGATGCAGAAACGAGAAAAATTCCCTGAAAAATAGAAAGGTAAATGAGCAGACTAAAAAATGCAGACAAAGAAAAACGGCTTACAAACGCTAGCCTGTAAGCCGTTGATTTTGATGGTGCCCCGGGCCGGACTTGAACCGGCACAACGCGAACGTCGAGGGATTTTAAATCCCTTGTGTCTACCAATTCCACCACCAGGGCACGCAATTCTGGATTGCGATGGGTCAGACACCATCTTTGTACCGACATCTGAATCGATACAGACAAAATTTGGAGCGACACACGAGGTTCGAACTCGTGACCTCAACCTTGGCAAGGTTGCGCTCTACCAACTGAGCTAGTGTCGCAAATGGAGGCGCGTCCCGGAGTCGAACCGAGGTCCACGGATTTGCAATCCGCTGCATAGCCACTCTGCCAACGCGCCTTCGACAATCAACCGCTTGGGTTGTTGTTTTGGCTTTTATCATGACCGCTTCGTCGTTACCCTCCGTTGCGGTACGGGATGCATTCTACGCAAAGGTGAGATCGAGTCAACAGCAAAATTCATCAATTTGAACTGAGTGATTATTTTACACCCAAAACAGGTCATTCTTCTCATTTTTTACCCATCAGACAAAGCTAAAAGGGTGACTTTTTATCGGTGTGTGAGGGAGTTAGCGCGTTTCATTCGTTGAACGCGGTCGTGATTTTTGAAAAGAAATTGGGTTTTTCCCCTTCTGGCAGGCCTGCAATTTTGTCTGAGGCTTGTCATTTCCGGGCAAAAAGAACAGAATGGCGACCCAGATCACATTTCAATTTTTTATGCGCCGTTTCAGTCTTTATGTCCCAGTCGTGATGTCTTGTTTACTCGCTGCCTGTTCGCCTGCCGAGCCAGCTGAGACACATCTTCACATCCGGTTTCTGACACAACTCCCCCCTTCTCCCGGCAAGGCTGATCTGGATGTCATTGCGATGCCCGCACAAGAAGGGATGACCTTTTATTCGGCGCATAATCCCAAGGTGGAACAACAGCCGTTTTCTTACATTACGGCAATCACCCCGGAAACAAAGTCCTACAGTGATTCTGCCAGCCTGCTGCCTCAGGCCAGTTATCCGGTGCTGGCAAGTAATATCGATTTCGGCCTTCGCCAGAACGGGGACGAAGTTTACAGCTACAACAGCTATAAAGGCCGGGCAGACGCTTTCATTCGCTGGTATGGCAATAATCAGGTTGCTTTTCTGGCGCTGATTAACCCTTACCCGGGCAGTGAAGAACTGCACGAGCGGGATCTGACGCTGCTCAGAAACAGTGTTGACCGGCTTCAGGTGAAAGGGATCCGAAATATCGTGCTGCTGAGTCAGTATCCGACACGCTTTTCCCCGGAGCTGTTAAAAAGCGTACAGGGCGTGGATGTGGTGATTAGTGCCGGTCAGGAGTCACAAACCACAGTGACAGGCAAACGCTGCATCGCAGCATTCAGCCAGGCGAAACCCGATAAGTTATCGCTGATGTTTGATCCGAAAGGACAAATCAAAATGTGCAGTTTTCCGGATGAAAAAAGCCGCTTCAACACCGAAGCGACCATTACACCCAAAGGGCTCTGAAAGGGTCAGTCGCGAACCAGCGCGACTGCTTCACGCACCAGACGACCGATTTCTTCCCAGTCACCGTTATCAATCAGCTGCGGGGCGACCATCCAGGTGCCGCCACAGCACAGCACGCGATCCACGGCCAGATAGTCACGAATATTGGCTTTACTGATGCCGCCGGTTGGCATCAGGCTGACATCCACATAAGGTGCCAGCAGTGATTTCACCATATTCAGACCGCCGGAGGCTTCCGCCGGGAAGAATTTCAGAAAGTTCAGACCCAGTTCCAGCGCCTGTTCAATCTGGCTTGGGTTGTTCACGCCCGGAACCACCACAATCCCCTTCTCCTGACAGTAACGCACTGTATTCGGGTTCAGACCCGGCGCCACAATAAACTCGGCACCGGCTGCCTGCGCGCGATCCACCTGCGCCGCATTCAGCACAGTACCCGCGCCGATACACAGCGTTGGATAAGCTTCCCGCATCAGGCGGATGGCTTCTGCTGCCGCGTCAGTCCGGAAGGTTACTTCTGCCACGGGCAGGCCGTTCTCTACCAGGGTTTTCGCCAGCGGAACTGCCTGTTCCACCCGGTTGATTTGAATCACCGGGATAACTTTCAATTGTTTTAACTTTTCAATCAGGGATTGAGACATGAACTTCTAACTCCTTTACATCATCTCTGTCATAGCCTCGGGCGGAATAATCGCGCCCGGGTGTTGAATCACAATCGCAGCCAGCTGGTGACCCAGTTCTGCCGATGCCGTGGCTGTTTCTCCGCTCAGCCGGCCTGCCAGATAACCCGCTGCAAATGAATCGCCTGCCGCGCAGGTATCAATCACCGTCTGAACCGGGTTGGCAGCCACTTCACTGATCCCCGGATGGTCAGACTGTAAATCCGTCGCCACCAGACACGGCTGGCTGCCGCGCTTAATCACAACTTCAGCGCAGCCAAAATCGCGGCAACGTTCCGTCACATCGCCCTCGCCCCACACTTTCTGGTCATCATCTTCGGTGATCAAGGCGATATCCACAAAAGGCAGCACCTGCTTATACCAGTATTGAGCCTGTTTGGCTGTCCACAGTTGCGGCCGGAAGTTGTTATCGAACACAACTTTACCGCCGGTCGCTTTGTGTTTTTCCAACAGTGTAATCAGAATGGCTTTGGCATCTTCCGCCAGAATCGCCAGACTGATGCCGCTGATATACAACACATCAAACTCATTGTTATCAATGGCCCGTTCAAGCGGGGTAACTCCGGTCGCGAAATAAAACTTCGCGGCACTGTCATTGCGCCAATAGTGAAAATGGCGCTCGCCGCTGGGCTCAGTTTCCACCAGATAGAGTCCGGGTAATTTCTCGTCCAGCCGACGCACCAGACGCGTATCAATATATTCTTCCTGCCAGGCAGACAGCATATCCTGGCTGATATTGTCTTTTCCCAGTGCCGTTGCGTAACTGACATCCAACCGGCGAGAACGTCCGAGCCGGGCCAGATAGAGTGCCGTATTTAAGGTATCACCACCAAAGGTGCGACGTAACGGCTGGCCGCTCAGCTCGACCATACATTCACCAAAAAATGCAATTTTCACAGCGGTCCCTTTCTTTCTTGGACTGTTTCTACAAGCCTAATTCATGATGCAGGCCTTGGTTCATCACAAAGACCTGCATTTTCACAAGTTTTAGCGATTTATTTCGCGCAGGCAGCCTCTGTACTGATGTCCTTCTGAACAGTGTTTTCCATCGCTTCACGCTCGGCATCCAGGATGGCTTTGGCCTGTGCCGGGCTCACCTGATTGGCAGGCGTCAGCAGGCTGACAGTTGCACCGGCCACCAGCGCAGTCAGCACCGACGGGATGCAGGGATTTCCCCAGTAGGCATTCCAGTCCGCATTCAGAATCACCGAGAAAGATGCCGCTGAAGCCCCGGCCAGCGTTGCCAGTGCTCCCTGCCAGTTATACCGGGACCAGAACCGCCCCAGCATGCCGCAGACGAACATGCCTGACATCACGGTGGAAATCATCTTGGTGATATAGCTGATAATGTCATTCGAAGTCAGCGCGAACAGCAGGGCCATGCCAATGACAATCACCAGCGACAGACGGGAGTAAAACACCATTTTGTCTTTTGAGGGCACTTTGCCCGTAAAAAGGATAAAAATGTCACGCAGCATGATCGACACCCCGGCAATTGCATCGGAACTGGCGCTCGACATGGTGGCAGACAGACCCGCAATCAGCACAATCATCCCCACGGCGACCGGCAGCACGGTTGCGGCGACATAAGGAAACGCATAGTTCGCGTTGTTCAGTTCCGGGTTAATGGCGTGGGCAGACATCCCGATGACTGCCGGAATAATTGAGAAAAACAGGTAAAGTACACCGGACATGACGAAAGAGCGGCGAATCGTGGACACATCCTTACCCGAGTAAATACGCTGGCGGAAAGACGGCGTAGCCAGAATTCCGACACCGACCACCATCGCCAGCGACAGCGCAGGCAGTGCGCCCAGCTTTTCAATGCCGAGCAGGCTCACCGCTGCCGGATCCATGGCTTGATAGAGGTTTTCCAGCCCGCCGATCTGCTGAACGGAAAGTACCGCCATCAGAATAAAGCCGAAGAACAGAACAATCGCCTGAATCGTATCGGTCCAGACCACCGCGGTATAACCGCCGATGACGACATAAATGGTGAAGGCCGCAGCAATGACGATCTTGGCAGTATTCAGATCGATATCCGCGATCCACGCCAAATACAGGCCGCCGCCGAGAATATGGGCGCCCAGCCAGCCGATACAGGCCACGAAGATCAGCACACCCACAACGTTTTTCACCACCTTGTTGGCGCCAACATAGTAGGCCAGTTCTTCACTCATGGTCATGAAGTTCAGCTTACGGACCGGGGCAAACCACCAGGCCAGCAGTAAGATCCCCAGGGCACCCCCGATTCCGTATAACGCACCGGCCCAGCCGTTCAGGTATCCGAAACCGACTGCGCCCATACTGGAGCCGGTACCCACCATGGTTGCCACGGTCGTCCCCAGTACGAGGAACAATGGCAGGCCACGTCCGCCCAGCAGAAAATCTTCCCCTGATTTCTGAGAGCGGGACACAAACCAGCCCAGCCAGATCATAAACACCACATATGCACCGAATCCGGTGAGAAAGAGTGTACTGTTCATTCCTTACCTCTTATAATCCGCCATTGCTTTTATTTGCTTGGGGATAAACACATTCGGTTATCCCGTGTATGACTGAAATTGACTTTGAATTTCAGTCATTTGCTTTTTACGGGCTGGTACTTTGCCAGCCCTTTTTCTTTGCTTCTGCCTGAGATTTCAGCACAGAAAAATTCTTGCAACAGATCCTGCAGGCTCAAGAGACAGCTGGTCCGTTCAGCGTATGACTGACCGAATCCAAGTCCGAGTTGTGGGCCGGATTAACGGCGATCCTCTCGGTAACAGGTCACATCCACTTCCACTTTGACGTCCACCACCAGATCACACACCATGCAGATCCGGGCTGGCGGATGTTCACCAAAAAACTCCTGAAAGACCTTGTTGAACGACTGGAAATAACGGGCATCGGTCAGCACCACTTTCACATGGACCACATCGGCCAGGCCGTATCCGGCTTCTTCCATGATGTTGAGACAGTTCTGAATCGCCAGGCGTGACTGATCGACGATACCGCCTTCAACCACCTCGCCGTCTGTCATCGGTGTCTGGCCTGAAACATACAGGAATCCACCAGCCTGCGTCGCACGTGCAAATGGCAGATGCTGCCCGCCGGTGCCTGTCCCGCCTTCCACGCCGTAACGAATAATCGTCATGATTGTTTTCTCCAATTGAGGGCTGATTAGCCTTGTGACTTTGAATAATTCTGTGTGTGCTTCATCATTGATGCCGGGCCAGAAAGCGGCCATGACGTTCCGGGCTGACACTGCCCTGCTGATAGCTGATCCGGCCATTCACCATGACCAGCGCAATACCCTTTGCGGCAGTAATCGGGTGCTCGAAACTGGCAGCGTCCTCAATCGTGGCCGGGTCAAAAAGCACCAAATCCGCAAAAGCGCCTTCGGCGATGATCCCCCGGTCTTTCAGCCCGAAACGTCGGGCCGACATCCCGGTCATCTTGTGAACGGCCTGCTCCAGTGAGAACAACTTGCGTTCGCGGGTGTAGTAGCCCAGCACCCGGGGAAATGCCCCCCACAGACGCGGGTGCGGATGCGGGTCATTCGGCAGGCCATCAGAGCCCACCATGGTGAGACGGTATTTCAGTACCCGCTCGACATCGGCTTCATCCATGCAGTGATACACCGCCCCGGCCGGTTGCAGCGCTCTGGCGGCGTCCATCAGCGGCAGGTCCATCTCCGCCGCAATCTCTTTCAGCATCTTGCCTGCCAGTTCCGGGAACGCTTCTGACCAGGTAATGAAGATATTGATATCTTCTGTGACCTGATTAAGATCCAGCGTCGAGGAACTGGCAGAATACGGGTAACAGTCGCAGGCCACATCCTGACACTGCGCGGCAGATTCCATCCGGTCCAGCACTTCCACCGTCCGGCCCCAGTTGCCTGCGCCTGCACATTTGAGATGTGAAATCACCACCGGGACTCTGGCGTGCTTGCCAGTTTGGAATGCTTCGTCCATTGCATCCAGAATCTGTTCGAATTCAGTGCGCATATGGGTGGTATAGATACCGTTGAAAGCCGCCAGTGCTTCCGCCAGCGCCATCACTTCCTCAGCCGGTGCCTGTTTGGCGGAGGCATAAGCCAGCCCGGAGCTCAGGCCAAGCGCACCTTGCTGCATGGCCTGTTTCAGCAGGGCCTTCATGGCAACAATTTCCTGCGGCGTCGCGGCGCGACAGAGATCATCCATCACCTGATTGCGCAAGGTGGTATGACCCACCAGCGCCGCCACATTGACTGCGGGCTGCGCCTGACGTACTGCTTCGGCGTAGTCTGCAAAAGCCGGGTACCGGAAATCTTCCCGCTTGCCCAGCAGGTTCATGGGATCGGGCGGATCAGCAGCCAGCACTGCCGGAGACGCGCTGATACCGCAGTTACCGACAATCACCGTGGTAACGCCCTGGCTGATTTTTGGCAGACACTCAGGAAAACGGATCACATGGGTGTCGTCGTGGGTGTGCACATCAATGAAGCCCGGCGCCAGTACCTGATGACGGCCGTCAATCACCTGATGCGCGGCACAACCGGCAAGGTCACCAATCTGAACGATGCGGCCATTCTGAATGGCAACATCGGCGCGGTAGGCATCCGCGCCGGTGCCATCAATGATGCTGACCTGGCGGAATACGGTCTCAAACTGCATACGTTTTCCTTTTCGTTCGTTTCTCGCATCCGCCACCTTCTTTCAGAATTGGCGGGCTAATCCCCCAGCGGCTGTCGATCTTCACCACCGCGGTGGCTGTCCAGCGCCAGTTTCAGCCGACGCAGGCGATCACGGGAACGGCGTTTCTGGCGCAGGGCCAGTTCTGTCGACAGCACATCAATCAGCGCCATCATGGCGTAGCGTGAGGCTGAGGGTTTATAAATAAAATCTGTTTCATCGGTCACCAGCGGCAGCACCACATCACTGACTTTTGCCAGCGGCGAGTCCGGCGCGGTAATCGCAATCACCTTAAGCCCGTACTGTTTGGCAATGGATGCCGGTTCGACCACTTCTGCGGTGTAGCCCGTCACTGACAGCGCTACCATCACGTCTTTACTGTCTGCGGTCGAGGCCACCATCCGGGCCAGCAAGCCGTCGTTATAGGCACTGACGGCAAATCCAATCCGAAACAGCCTGAACTGCAATTCCTGCGACATGATGGTTGAGCCACCGCCCATGCCGACCGACAGAACCTGCCGCGCGTTGAGCAGCATTTCTACCGCCCGGGCGACATCCGCTTCATTCACGATTTTCCGGTTGAGGTTGATGACGTTCTTAATCGACTCATACACCCCCTGAATGCCCGTTTCATCCGGGCTTTCATGAATGAACCGCTGTCCGACCGCCAGTGACTGCGCCAGCTTCATTTTCAGGTCACGCACATTTTTACAGCCGACCGCCTTCGCAAAGCGGGTGATGGTGGCTTCACTTACCCCGGCTTCTTCTGCCAGTTCCGTGATGCTGGCCGTCGCCGCACTGCTCAGATCGTCCACCACCAGGCGGGCCACTTTTTTTTCTGCTTCTCTTAACTGTGGGAAGCACTCAGTAATTCGGGAAACGATGTCCACTTCAATGGTCACGGTGACCTTTCCTCTCTGGGTTGAATCTTAGTGAGACGGTGGGAATCAAACAGTGAGAAATCGCACAATTCACCACAAGATGTTTGATAGTTTCTAACATCAAGAATACTATCATCTCGCCACAAGCCTTATGTATAAAGGGATAATGGCTATGTTAGGAGAATAACCAATGCCTCAAGCAAACAAAAAGCATGTTAGTAAATACCAAGAATTCGATCACAAAAACTTTCCGATTGGGACCAAGGGTGTCTGGGTCCATGAGAAAAGTGAGGGTCGGTACAGCCTGATTGACGAAGAAATCTGCCTGCCGGCAGCGGTCCTTCGCGAATCGGCGATTCACAATAACCTGAACTGGATGCAACAGTTCGCCAACCACCATCAGGTCAAACTGTCACCCCACGGCAAAACCACCATGACGCCGTCGCTCTTTACCGAGCAACTGCAGGCCGGTGCCTGGGGGATCACCGTTGCAACCCCCGCACAGGCTGAAACCGCAGCCGTTGCCGGGGCCCAAAACATTCTGATGGCCAACCAGCTGGTCGGAAAAGCCAATATGGCCCTGATCGCCCGGCTGATCCGTCAGCATGACGTCCGGTTCTATTGCTGCGTCGACTCCTGTGACAATGCCGCTCAGCTCAGCCGATACTTCTCAGCTGAAGGGCTGACCCTGAACGTCCTGATCGAATATGGCGTACCGGGAGGCCGCTGCGGCTGCAGAAACCACGAAGAAGCAGAAACTCTGGCCGGGTTTATTCAGGCGGCGGAAGGCTTATCTCTGCATGGCATTGAAGTGTATGAGGGTGTCATTCACGGCGCTGATGCAGAAGATCACATCCGTTTATTCCTGCGCGATGCCGTGTTGCTGGCAGAACAGCTGACCGAGAAAAAGCTGATCACGGTTGACCACCCCATCGTAACCGGCGCAGGCTCTGCCTGGTATGACATTGTGGCTGAAGAGTTTGCGGGTCATCCCCATCTGAATGCCGTCATCCGGCCCGGCTGTTATCTGATCCATGACACCGGGATTTACCAGGATGCCCAGCATCAGGTCATCGCTCGTGCGAAAGCCAATCAGGGATACGCCTGCGAACTGGGCGGGGATCTGGAATCAGCCCTGGAACTCTGGGCCTACGTTCTCTCCGTGCCGGAGCCCTGTAAAGCGGTGATCGGGATGGGGAAACGGGACGTTGCGTTCGATGCCGGGCTGCCAATCGTTGAACGCGGATTCCGGGACGGTCAGCCAATCACGGTCAGTGGTCTGGAAGCGACCGCCATCATGGATCAGCATACCTTTGTGAACGTCCCGGCCGGGACCGATCTGCGGGTGGGAGACATACTGGTGTTTTCAACCTCTCATCCGTGCCTGACGTTCGATAAATGGCGCTATCTCTGTATTACCGACGACACGGACACCGTCGGCCGATTCGTGGATACCCGCTTCTGATCCACAAACAGCCATCCTACAGGATGGCTGTTTACCAGTTCGCCGTAGCGCCCAGCCTTCAGATCAGACGAAATTCACGACTTCCCTAACTTGCCCACAATGTAGTCCGCAAACAAACTCACTTTGGCCGGAATATGGCGCGTCGCCGGATATAACATCCATAAATCACCAGTGTAGGCTGTTTCAAATTCCCACTCGGGTAAGACCTGAATAATCTTGCCTTCCGCAATAGCTCCTTCAGCAACAAAGACCGGCAAGCTGGCAATCCCGATCCCCTGCTCTGCCGCTTCCAGCCGCACCCGCGAATGATTAGCCCTGTACCGTCCGGTGACCGGCACCGTGATTTTGCTGTCTCCTTTTCGGAACCGCCATTTCGAATCCGTTTCATTCTCTCCCAAAGAAATACAGCTGTGGCCGGTTAATTCTTTCGGATGAACGGGCATCCCCCTGCGCTCCAGATACTCCGGAGATGCGCAGAGCACGTGCACAATCGGCATCATACTGCGTCCGATCAGCCCCTGCGGCGGCTGACGGGTGATCCGGAACAAAATATCAATTTCCTGTTCAATCAGATCCAGCGCCTGATCGTCCAGCACCAGGTGCACATCAATATCCGGATACAGCCGCAGAAATTCAGCAACGTAGGGATGAATCAGAGAATGCGCCACTGCTTTCGGAGCTGCAACCTTCACGACACCCCGGGCAGAGCTGTCCTGACTTTCACAGAGCGACACCACTTCTCTGGCTGCCTCGTCCAGTTGAAGACAGCGTTCATACACCGTTCTGCCCGTTTCACTCAGCCGCAGTTTCCGGGTCGTACGCTGTAACAGGCAAACGCCAAGCTGCTGCTCCAGCTGTTTGATGGTCCGGCTGACGGCAGAAGGTGAGACGCCCAGCAATCTTGCCGATTCTGAAAAGCTGCCGGTTTTCACCACAGAGACAAAAATTGCCATATCCTGCATCAGACCAATGTGTTTGTTGCTGCTCATGCTGCCTCTGATTCGTGCGTTATACGCAAAAGTTATTTGAATTGATGATGGATTATCATGCACAGTCCGGATGATTACAATGCTGCCTATCACAACAATTCCAGCAATTCACGGAAAGCGTTCATGGCATCTTCGATGGCAACACAAGCGTTATATCTCAGCACCAATCAGCTCTACTGTGAGGCCGAGCTTCTTGCCTGTTTTCAGGAAGATGGGCAATGGATCGCCGTGTTGGACAAAACCGTCTTTCATCCGCAAGATGAAGGGCAGCCCGGAGATACCGGCCGGATCATCACGCATTGTGGTGAACGGGCACAGGTTCTGCACACCCGCAAAGTGGGCAACGAGATTCAGCATATCCTTGATCATGCCCTGCCTACCGGCATGACAACCATGGCTCTGGATAAGGAAGCCCGGCAATTACACAGTTGCCTGCACAGCCTGGGACATCTGATCGGTAACATTGGTCTGCAAAATGGCTGGCAACCGGTCCGAGCGAATCACTGGCCCGAGACCTGTCATGTTGAGTTCGCGCCACAGGCACATGTCGTGGAGCTGGATGAACAGACCATTGCGCAGCACCTGGGCCGATTGATCGCTGCCGGACTTCCGGTTCAGATCAGTACGGATCAGACAGGAACACGCCGGGTCGGATTCGGCGAACTGACCACTTTGCCCTGCCTGGGCACACATATCAGCAATACCAGTGAATTGCCTGCTGATATCCGGATTTCCACCCAGTTCCAGCAAGGGAACCTCCAGGTGCGCTACCACATTCCAGTGGCGGCCTGATTCAATAAGGATGTGAATGATGATCAATGAATACTGGCCGGAATTTCTTTCTCTGGCCCTGATCCATTTTATGGCCGTCGTGGCACCGGGACCTGATTTTGTGGTGACGGTCAGACAGAGCCTGAAATTTGGCCGCAGCCATGGTGTGATGACCGCACTGGGCATCGGCTGCGGGCTGGGCATTCATGTCCTGTATACCCTGCTGGGCGTGAGCGCACTCATGCACACCTCCGAGTGGCTGCTTATCGCAGCCAAAGTGCTCGGGGCAATTTATCTGGTTTATCTGGGTGTTCAGCTCTGCCGCAGCAAACCGGCCAAAGACAACGGACCGGCAACAGATGCAGCGAACAATCCGGATACCCCGGCGGAGACACAGTCGCTGAAACGGGCTTTCAGCATTGGTTTTCTCACCAATGCCACCAACCCGAAAGCCACCCTGTTTTTCCTGGCGGTCATGACCAATGTGGTCAGCATCGATACCCCCATCGCCGTACAGATGTTCTATGGCGCCTGGATGTGTTCCGTCAATGCGATCTGGTTCATGGGGGTCAGCGTGGTGTTTTCCGCTGAAAAAGCCCGGTTCTGGTTCCAACGGCAAATGCATCTGATTGAACGGTCTCTGGGTGTGGTCCTGATCGCTTTTGCGGCAAGGCTGGCCTTTGCCTGACCCCATTCGCCCGTCATTTTTGATTACACCTCCGGGATTACAGCGCCCGCCAATCGGTGTATGATTCGCCCCGCATTCGAGACGTGCAGGTCTGTCCATTCCCCCGGACAGACCCATTCACCAATAAGCACGCAACAAGCAAATTGATTGGGTAAGTCCAAAAGAGGATTGATATGGAATTGATGGATTTTGTTTCGGCTATCCTGTTCAGCCTGGGCGTATTAGCCGTAGCGCTGGCCGGTGGTTGCATTTTCAGTATGCTGACTGTCAGAAAAGAAGACGTTGAATGCGTCGTTGAAAAGCGCATTGAATTTGGCGTGTTCGGTGGTGCCTGCCTGGCGATCGCCGGTCTGATTGGCTATGCGCTGACCTGAGTCAGCTTCACAAACATCACAGAATCAACGGGCCGTCATTCGGCCCGTTTTGTTTTTCAGGCTTTCCCGTTCAGGCGGAAATGCCAGTTTTCGAGCTCACCTGTTTCCAGTCGCTTGGCGATAGTGCTCTGCCAGCTCTTCGACAGGGCTTCACACGTCTGCAGCAGACGTAACTTATCCGGATTCATCGGATCGTTGAAATACCAGTCCAGCACCCGTTTGACGGTAAAGCGCTCATCCCCGGCCTGAATCAGGACCAAAGGTGCTGCCGCACGGATAAAACCGGGCTGAATCACACGATACAGCCAGCCACAACGGCCAGTGGTCTGCATGGTTTCTGAAAAGCCCTGTAAATCCCAGCGACAGTTCAGTTTAAAACAAGGCGAACGCGGCTGACTGATTTCGATGATGGCTTCACCCCAGCGATACCGGTCGCCGATGCGGACATTGTCTTCCGTCATCCCCAGCGTACTGATATTTTCGCCCATCCCCGACGACACCCATTCGCGCTCAGGATACTTCTGCTGCCAGAAAGCATAATGCTCGAGCGGATACTGATGCAGCGCCCTTTCCGTACCACCGTGAAATTTCGGCTCGGCGCATTCATCACCTTCCAGTCCGGTCTCCGACAAATACATCCGGCCGGTCACCGGCTGCTTGGCCATCGCTGTGGTGATACCGTAATTCTGTGTCACTGTTCCTGTATACAGGCCGGTGAGCGATATGCTTGTCTCTGCTTTGATCAATGCTCGAACTCCTTTCCATGCAATCGAACAGTCACATTCAAGCTGTTCGCAATAAAACAATTCGCGTGCGCTTTCTGATGCATTTTGTCCAGGACTTCAGGGGAGACGTCAATCCCTTCCGCGAAGGTGATCTGCGGGTTCAGATCAATCACAGCCACTTTGGTTTTACCAGCCTCGTTTTGCCCCAGTTCTGCGGTCACGCTGTCCTGATAACTGGCAACCGGCAGACGCTTGAGATGCGCGATCGCCAGAAACGTCAGCATATGACAGGAAGACAGCGACGACATCAGGCTTTCTTCCGGATTAATTTTATCGGCACTGCCCTGATATTCCGGTGCAGATGATCCCTGAACCTGCTGGCCGCTGCCAAAGTGAATCTGATGATCCCGGCTGAATGCTTCTCCGGGCTGACTGTTGCCTTGCCAGATAACTCTTACATGAAAGCTCATCTCATCCGTCTCCTTACTGAAAAAAACATCAATAAAGAAAAAGGCCCCCGACGGGAGCCTTTTTCATCACAATTCGAAATCACTGAGCGCGTCGTGATCAACCTGTCGCTCCAGAAACGCGACCAGATCATCATGCCCCCCGATATATCTGCCATCCAGGATTATTTGCGGCACGGTCCGCACGGTGGTGTTTGCCACCTGCTCAATAAAAGCAACCATCTCGGTCTTTTCCAGATCCTGACCCAGCACCAGTGTCGTGTAGTCTGTTCCACGTCCGTCAAGGATCGCTTTCGCTCTCACACAGTAAGGGCAGTTCGGCTGAGTGATCACCAGATTCTGAAACTGATGCAATGCTTCAATAGTCATGCGGGACATTCTCTGTTCGGCTTTACGGAAAGCGGTAAGATAATGCAAAGCCGCACCGGAGTAAAACCCAATTGACGAGCTTGTTGCTTTTATCACCATCAGGCACTGATCCGGATGGGAATCCGCCTGCGCCCGAAGCTTTCACCGGGCGTCGTAAACCGTCCGGCAAGCTGATAGCCGCAGTGCTGACAGCAACCTTTGTCGGTCAGTTCATAATCGCCCAGCGCATACCAGTTTCGCGCAACCACCTTCGCACCGCAGCCGGGACAGTAGGTACTGTCCCCTGCCTCATCAAAAATATTACCTACGTAGACGTATTTCAGTCCGGCATCCAGAGCAATCTGTCTTGCCCGTTTGACGGTTGACGGTGGGGTCGGCGGTTTGTCCATCATTTTAAAATCAGGATGAAATGCACTGAAATGCAACGGAACTTCCGGGCCGAGATTCTCCATGATCCACCGTGACATCGCCTCGATTTCAGCCGGACTGTCATTTTCATCCGGGATCAGCAAGGTGGTGATTTCGAACCACACCCGGGTTTCATGACGCAGGTAGAGCAACGTATCCAGTACAGGTGCCAGATGCCCGCTGCATATTTTGTGATAAAACCGCTCCGTGAAGGCTTTCAGGTCGATATTGGCCGCATCCATTTTCTGATAAAAATCTTGCCGCGGCACATCGCAGATATAACCGGCACTCACCGCCACACTGTGGATCCCGTGGGCATGGCAGGCGTCTGCACAGTCCATGGCGTATTCCATGAAAATGACCGGGTCGTTATAGGTAAACGCAATGGAATCGCAGCCGTACTGCTGCGCTGCCCGTGCGATTTGCTCTGGCATTGCGGTTGACCCTAAGGTATCGATTTCCCGCGACTTGCTGATGCTCCAGTTCTGGCAGAATTTACAGCCCAGATTACATCCGGCGGTTCCGAACGATAAAACTGAGCTGCCCGGGTAAAAATGGTTCAGCGGTTTTTTCTCAATCGGGTCGATGCAGAACCCGCTGGAGCGGCCGTAGCTCGTCAGCACAATCTGACCATGTTCAGCCATCCGCACAAAACAGGCACCCCGCTTGCCGTCACGGAGCCGGCAATGCCTTGGACAGACATCGCAAACCACACGACCGTCATCTAACTGATGCCAGTGTGTGGTTGGCCAGCTCGCCGGAGGGCTTCCGGAAAGCGGGTCTGTTTGCATCCGGTGAGATTGCGCCATGGAGATGCTCCGCGAAATTAATCCTTTCTATACTTAAATATAGTTGGTCTCCGCCAGATCCCGCCTGATGTATCAGGCAGAGCCTGTGGCGTGAACCAATCACATCCTTCAGAACCAGTTCGGAGATAGAGGACCAGACGATGACCATTCGAGTCCCTGCTGTCGCCGGTCGATTTTATCAGGCTTCGCCGCTGGAACTGAGCAAGCAGCTGAATCATTGGCTGGTTGCCCCGGACGAAGTGACATCATTCCCCAGAGCACTGATCGTGCCGCATGCGGGGTATATGTTCTCTGGTAAAGTCGCTGCCAGGGCCTACCGGTGGCTGAAAAGAAACGGAAATGTGTATCAAAAAGTAATTCTGGTTGGCCCCAGTCATTACTATGCCTTTGATGGCTGCGCCCTGCCCGGTGATCAGTATTTCGCCACACCGTTAGGTGAAGTCCAGATTGACACGCCGTCTGTTGAAAAATTGTCACGATTCGATGATATTGCTATCTCAGATCATATACATGAGCTGGAGCATTGTCTGGAAGTGCAGTTACCCTTCCTGCAGCATTGCCTGCCGGCGTTTACCCTGCTGCCGATACTCACCGGAGATATTTCCCCGGCACGTCTGGCGGAGATCATTGATCCCCTATGGCAGGACAACACATTGCTGGTCATCAGCAGTGATCTGAGCCATTACCACCCCTATGCAGATGCACAGGATATCGATCACCGGACTCTGAAAGTGATTGAAAAGTTCGATCCCAGCCTTTCCCCGCAACAGGCTTGCGGCTCAACCGGGATCAACACCTTGTTATTACTGGCGAAGCAAAGAGGCTATTACTTAACACAAATTGAATACAAAAACTCCGGCGACATGGAGGCCGGAGATAAGGAGAGAGTCGTTGGATATGTCAGTTACCTCGTGTCTTCCCCCAGAGAAACCGGCCCTGAATAAGGGAGAAATGACGCAGTTGCTGGATATTGCCCGGGAGGCGATCCGCAGCCATTTTTCCGATGATCTGCCGATGCCGCCGCAACTGGATCTCTACCACCGCAAGCTGCGGGCTAACGGTGCCTGTTTTGTCACGCTTGAAGTCGATGGTCAGCTCCAGGGCTGTCTGGGCACCGTCACGGCCAATGAGCCGCTGGTAATAGAAGTCCATAACAAAGCCAGAGACAGTGCCTATCAGGACAGACGATTCATGCCGCTCACCGAAGAGCAGCTGGATTCCCTGACCATTGAAGTCTCCGTACTCTCTGAACCCAAGCTCCTTTCAGTAGCTTCTGAAGAAGAACTGTTGGCCTATCTGGAGCAGCACAAGGTGGGTGTCATCCTGACAGAGCATTATTCTCAGGCCGTGTTTCTGCCGCAGGTCTGGGAAAAACTGCCAAAGCCTTCAGCTTTCATCAAAGCCCTGAAACAAAAAGCAGGCTGGCCGATGAATCACTGGTCTCCCAATGTCCGGGTGAAAACCTTTACGATCACTCAGATGAAAGGTAAATATTTCACGCCACTGGCGTAATGCCCGTCTGACTCGCTCTCCCGATCAAAAATGCTGGCCGAAGCCAGCATTTTTCGTTTCTCCGCGAAGACTACTGCCCGAACTGGTAAGTCAGGGTCAGAGAAGTCTGACTGATATCGTTGATGTCAATAAAGTAACGGTTGAACTTCACGCCCGCCAGCCAGGCCGGATGCAGACGATAATCGATCCCGACCGTCAGATAGGGATCAACCCCCCAATCTGACGACTTGATCGTCTCCCCCTGATAGGTACTGCTGTAATCCACTTCCCAACGGTACACACCACCACCGAGCAACAGCCGGAAGTCATTATCCGCCAGGACAGGATACCGGACATCCAGTGCGACCCCGGACGTCAGTGCCGGAGTCGCCTTAGACACTTGCTGATGATAATCACTGGCTGTCATACCATCGGGCGTCAGTGTCGCTTCCCCTTCTCCCTGATCCAGATAGCGTGCAGTGAACAGCCACTGACTGCGGGTTTCATAGCCGATCCCCAAGGACCAGGCCATATCGCTGTCATCCTGAGACACCGTGGTGTCGGCTGGCTGAGTATTGCGCTCACTGGCCTGACTGCCCCCGATTTCCGCATCGACATACCAGGCGGCCTGGCTGTTGAAGGTCAGTAAGCTCAGAACCAGTGCGAGCACACGACCGCCCCATCGACGCATCAGGCCAAAGCCGCCCAGCAGCAGTAACATCATTGCCGAGAATGTACCGGCACCCCGGTTTTTCACCACCATGCCCTCCTTGAGCGTTGTTGTCACCCGCGCCTGAGCGCTGGCTTCCAGTCCGGTTGCATCCTGAATCCGGTAGGTAATGATGCTGTCACCGGCATAACCCGGCTCCGGTGTGAAGGTTAAGGTCTGATCACCATTCACAGAGACTGTTCCCCGGTCAGCTACTGCCGCAATCACAGACAGGCTGTCACCATCCGCATCGCTGTCGTTCCCAAGGACCGCAATTACCACCGCCGTTTGATCGTCGGTCTGAACCGCATCGTTGACGGCAACCGGGTAATCACTGTTCAGCACCGTGACTTTCGCCTCGGCATTGGCCGTGCCGCCCATGCCGTCCGAAATGCTGTAACTGATGGTCGCCACCCCATAGAAACCGTTCGGGGCGGAATAGTGCACCTGATTCGACACCAGCGTGGCAGTCCCGAAATCGACCGAGGACGCCATCAACGTCAGCGGATCATGATCGGCATCCGTGTCATTAGCCAGCACATCAATGGTGATTTCACCATTCCGGTTCAGCAACAGACTATCGTCCTGCGCTTGCGGCAGCTGGTTTGCACTCACCGGAACACCAACACCACCCGGATCCATCACACTGCCATTCACCTGACCGTCATCATCATTCGGACCGCCATCCTGAATGGTCAGCTGCACACACCAATCCCCTTCGTGCAGACCAGCCTGCCACTCAACATCCCCCGGAGGAGGGCAGTAACCGGCTTCACCCGGCGCGGAAGAGACAAAGTTCTGAGCATCGATAATGTAATTCACCCAACCCTGCGATTCCGTGTATTTCCGGTAAACCGCATTGGCCGGAATTGGCAGACGCTGCGGCAAAACCACCTGGTAACTTTGTCCTGCCACCGGCAATCCATGGGCAACAAAGTCAAAGACACCGCCGATATTCTGAGCGCCACTGTCTGACGGAATTTCATCCGTCTGCAGCTGCGCACCGCCCAGTTTATTTCCGGCGACGGTCATCCCTTTGCGCAGACAGACCCCCGGATCCCCTTCGACCAGATAACGATCAGAGACGACCGCCTGTTCCTGAACAACATTACAGTCCGTAATAACGTCCAGATAATCCGGGATACCGTCCGAGTCTCCGTCGGAGTAACCTTCCTGATCATCCGGCAGCAAGTCCCCGTCGCTGTCTCCGCTGCCCAGTTGGGCAAGCTGCGCAACAACTTCCAGATAAATATCCTGTTTCACCGACAGATTCGGGGAACCGTTATCCGTCACGGTCAGTGTCAGGGTGTACATACCCTGCGTTAAGGCGCCCGGTGAAAAAATGAACTGATGATCTTCAGTACTCAGGTTCGCCATGGCGCTGTCGCTGGCTTCCCACAGATAGCTGTGACTGTCAGCCGCGTTCGGATCCGTCACGCTGGCCGTCACGGTCACTGATCCTCCGGAAGCATCAATGACATGCCGGGATTCGGTGTCCTGCGCAACCTCAGTCGATACTGAGGGCGCAACATTTTCCTCCAGAATGCTGAGGAAATAGTGCGATTTACTGCCAAGGTTCACCGACGAAGACAGGCTGATTTCCAGCGTTTCTGTCCCTTCCGGTAACGCGTCACTCAGAACGTCGAATTCAATGATCCCTTCGGTGCCGCTCTGAATCACGACTTCACCATCGGTCAGCGTATGATCACTGCTGTCGCTGGTACCAGATACGGTGTAAGGCACAGTCACTGGGTACGCAGGTGCAGGACCGTTGAGATAGACTCGGACCTTTTGCGTCGTGCCTTCTGTGGCCTTCCCATCTTTGGCAATCGAAACCTGAGGATGCACAACAACCTGCTGGCTGGCCTGCGACTCACGACCACTGGCATCCACGGCACGCCAGTACACGGTGTGTTTGCCCGGTTTAAAGAACGGTTTCCGGTCGACCACAGACACCGCCAGTGCTTTGCCCTGACTGTCCGTGGCATTCGCAACGCCCAGGTTGACCCGGGTAAACAGGCCTGTCGCATTCACCTCAACATCCGCTGGTGCCTGAATCACCGGCGGCTGACTGTCGGCCGATTCAATCACCACGGTAACCAGACCGACCTGCTGATCGGCTTCTCCGTCACTGGCACCATATTTCAGAGACAAGGTCCCCTGCTGAGTCGTAGTCAGAATTACCTGCCCGTTCTCAATGGAGGTCGTGCCCTTCTCGGTTGTCGCCCAGAGCAGAGACAACGGATCCTGATCAATATCGCTGTCATTGCTCAGCACATCCAGCACATACCGGCCCTGCGCATTGGCTTTGAACTGATAGCTGTCCGAGAGAATGACAGGCACGTCATTCACAGGCGTCACCGAAATCGCCACCGTGTAAGTCGCAGAGACCAGCTCACCATCCGTTACCTGATAACTGAAAGTATCGGACCCGTTATAGTCAGCCTGCGGCGTATACAGCCAGCCGCCACTTTGTGCCGTCAGGCCGCTCTGTGCCGTCAGGCTGCCGTGCTGCGGCGATGCAGTGACCAGCAGGCTCAGCGAGCTGCTGTCCACATCGGTCATTGAAGGCACAATCGACAGCGTCTGATCTTCTGCCAGCGAAACAGTCAGGTTTTCCCCTTCCGGCGGATCATTGACGTTCACCACCGTGATATTGAAGGCTGGCAGAGACGCCGTTTCCGGTCCGTCACTGACACTGATGACAATCCCGCTGGTGGTTCCGACATGACTGTTATCCGGCGTACCGGACAGCTGCCCGGTCAGGGGATCAAAACTGGCCCATTCCGGTTTATTCTGAATGCTGAAGGTCAGCGCATCCTGATCGATATCCGTTGCTTGCGGAATAAAACTGTACGCGCTGTCTTCTGAGACCTGGTCCTGCGGCTGGCCGCTGATTTCAGGCGCATCATTGACGTTATTCACCGTAATCGTAAATGCCGGTAACGCTGTGGTTTTATCACCGTCACTCACACTGATGATCACATTGGTGTACTGACCCACAGCATCATTATCCGGCACGCCAGACAACCGTCCGGTCTGAGGATCAAAACTGGCCCAGGCCGGCATATTGGTAATGCTGAAAGTTAACCCGTCATTTTCGATATCCGATGCTGTCGGCTGAAATTCATAGCTCTGGTCCTGATCCACACTCAGCGAAGGTGTCCCACTGATGGTTGGCGCATCATTGACCGTTTCCACCGTCACAGACACCGTGGCCGTATTCGATGCACTGCCTTCGTTATCATCAATCGTATACGTAAAGCTGTCATCTCCGGACTGATTGGCATCCGGGGTGTAACGCAGGCTGCCGTTGCCCAGATCCAGCAACTGGCCAAACTGAGGCGGCGTCAGAATCTGAATCGAATTCAGATCCAGTGAACCATCCAGATCGCTGTCGTTGGCAATCACCGAAATATCAACAGCCGTGTCTTCCTGCGTCGTCGACTGGTCATCATTGGCGACCGGCGCATCATTCACCGCCTGAACCGTCATGGTCACAGTGGCTATATTCGATACCGCGCCCTGATCATCGCTTACCTGATAAGTAAACTGATCTTCACCGCTGAAATTCAGCGCCGGGGTATACACGACGGCCCCGTTGCTGCCCACACTCACACTGCCCTGCGCTGGTTGAGTGACAATCACTAAGGAATTTGCCTGAATCGTGCCGTCGATATCCTGATCATTCCCGAGGACATTTACCGTATGCGGCGTGTCTTCCAGCAACGTGGCCGTGTCATCTGCCACAATCGGCGCATCATTCACACTGGCCACAGTGACCGTCACCGTCGCTGGCAATGACGTCGCACCCAGGTCATCCTGGACCACATAAGTGAAGCTATCATTGCCGAAGTAATTGGCATTTGGTGTATAGGTCACCTTGCCATCGGTGGCGACACTGACCTGCCCTTTTTGCGGCTGAGTAATCACCTGGACAGTGTCTTGCGCCAGTGAACCGTCAATATCACTGTCGTTCGCCAGCACATCCACAACACCGCTTTCATCTTCATCGACTGCCAGCGTATCGGCCACGGTCTGAGGCGCATCATTGACACCTGCGACGTTAATGGTCACCAAAGCGGCGTTAGAAACCAGCCCGGTGCTGTCCTCCACGGTATAAGTCAGTGTATCGGTACCCGCATAATTCGCTTCGGGCTGGTACTGAATCTTCCCGTTATCAACACTGGCAGAACCATGCGCAGGCTGCGTAACGATCGTCAGCGTAGACGCCTGCAGAGTATCCCCGACATCCACATCACTGTCATTCGCCAGTACATCAAGCTCGACCAGCGTATCTTCATCCGTACTGCCGACATCCGCCGTCGCCACAGGCGCATCGGCAACCGGTGTGACAGTGACCGTCACCGTCGCAGCCGACGATACCGCCCCGTAAATATCTTCAACCTGATAGGTAAAGGTTTCCGTACCCGTAAAGTTTTCATCCGGTGTATAAGTGATCGTCCCGGTGCCGGTGTTGATGCTGGTGCTGCCGTGCTGAGGCGCGGTCACCACAGTCACACTGGCCGGATTGAGCAGGCTGTCGGTATCGCTGTCATTCGACAGCACATCAATCGCAATCAGGTTATCTTCCGCCACAGATGCAGTGTCGTCCGTCGCAACTGGCTGCGCATTCGCAATTGTAAAGTTGAAGAAGGTTTCACTGCTGAATCCGGCAAATGCATTTCCGGCGACATCCGATAATGCATCATTCGTCATGGTGACATAATACGTGTGTGTCGGCACAAAAGACTGCGATGGCGAAACCGTCAGCTGGTCACCCGAAAGATTCACTTCACTGTCCGTCATCGCGTAAGTAGCCAGCGTGGCAGACGTCGTTGCATCGACAAGACTCAGACTGCCCGCACCGGCCTGGATCGTTTCACTGAATGTAATCACCAGATGACTGTTATAACTGACATCCGTCGCATCATCTGCAGGGCTCAACGTGCTGATATACGGTGCAGTGCCGTCATAGGTCAGCACCAACTGTGTCGCGGCCAGATTTGCGTTGCCATTCGGATCGGTGAACCGTCCGCTGGCGATATCCAGGGTGATATTTCCGTCTGTGCCCGGTGTCAGTGTCGCGGTATATGAGGCACCAGAGCCGGTAAAGTTACTGAGTGTACCGCCGGAGACAATGACATCCCCGGCCGCGAAATCGCTGCTGCTTTCGCTCAGGGTGAAGGTCAGTGCCGCGGTTTCACCCTGTTTCAGGGCAGACTTATCGGAGGTGATGGTGACCATCGGCTGCAGCGTATCGACGCTGATGGCGAGCTGGGACGCGGCGGTGTTGCCGTTCCCCGCTGCATCCGTAAACACACTGGCTGAAACGTCCACCGTCGCGCCTGCGGTACTGTCCGTATCCGGCGTGAAAGTGGCGCTGTAACTGGTGCCGCTGCCGGTAAAGTTCGACAGCGTACCGCCGGAGACAATGACATCCCCGGCCGAGAAATCACTGCTGCTTTCGCTCAGGGTGAAGGTCAGTGCCGCGGTTTCACCCTGCTTCAGGGTTGCCTTGTCGCTGGTGATGGTGATCATCGGCTGCAGCGTATCGACGCTGATGGCGAGCTGAGACGCGGCGGTGTTGCCGTTCCCCGCGGCATCCGTAAACACACTGGCGGCCACATCCACCGTCGCCCCTGCGGTACTGTCCGCATCCGGCGTAAAGGTCGCGCTGTAGCTGGTACCGCTGCCGGTAAAGTTCGACAGCGTACCGCCGGACACAATGACATCCCCGGCCGCGAAATCACTGCTGCTTTCGCTCAGGGTGAAGGTCAGTGCCGCGGTTTCACCCTGTTTCAGGGCCGACTTGTCGCTGGTGATGGTGATCATCGGCTGCAGCGTATCGACGCTGATAGAAAGCTGAGACGCGGCGGTGTTGCCGTTCCCCGCGGCATCCGTAAACACACTGGCCGCCACATTCACGGTCGCCCCTGCGGTACTGTCCGTATCCGGCGTGAAAGTGGCGCTGTAGCTGGTGCCGCTGCCGGTAAAGTTCGACAGCGTACCGCCGGACACAATGACATCCCCGGCCGCGAAATCACTGCTGCTTTCGCTCAGGGTGAAGGTCAGTGCTGCGGTTTCACCCTGTTTCAGGGCCGACTTATCGCTGGTGATGGTGATCATCGGCTGCAGCGTATCGACGCTGATGGCGAGCTGAGACGCGGCGGTGTTGCCGTTCCCCGCTGCATCCGTAAACACACTGGCGGCCACATTCACGGTCGCGCCTGCGGTACTGTCCGTATCCGGCGTGAAAGTGGCGCTGTAGCTGGTGCCGCTGCCGGTAAAGTTCGACAGCGTACCGCCGGAGACAATCACATCCCCGGCCGAGAAGTCACTGCTGCTTTCGCTCAGGGTGAAGGTCAGTGCCGCGGTTTCACCCTGCTTCAGGGTCGCCTTATCGCTGGTGATGGTGACCATCGGCTGCAGCGTATCGACGCTGATGGCGAGCTGGGACGCGGCGGTGTTGCCGTTCCCCGCTGCATCCGTAAACACACTGGCTGAAACGTCCACCGTCGCGCCTGCGGTACTGTCCGCATCCGGCGTGAAGGTCGCGCTGTAGCTGGTGCCGCTGCCGGTAAAGCTCGACAGCGTACCGCCGGACACAATCACATCCCCGGCCGAGAAGTCACTGCTGCTTTCGCTCAGGGTGAAGGTCAGTGCCGCGGTTTCACCCTGCTTCAGGGTCGCCTTATCGCTGGTGATGGTGACCATCGGCTGCAGCGTATCGACGCTGATGGCGAGCTGGGACGCGGCGGTGTTGCCGTTCCCCGCTGCATCCGTAAACACACTGGCTGAAACGTCCACCGTCGCGCCTGCGGTACTGTCCGTATCCGGCGTGAAAGTGGCGCTGTAACTGGTGCCGCTGCCGGTAAAGTTCGACAGCGTACCGCCGGAGACAATGACATCCCCGGCCGAGAAATCACTGCTGCTTTCGCTCAGGGTGAAGGTCAGTGCCGCGGTTTCACCCTGCTTCAGGGTTGCCTTGTCGCTGGTGATGGTGATCATCGGCTGCAGCGTATCGACGCTGATGGCGAGCTGAGACGCGGCGGTGTTGCCGTTCCCCGCGGCATCCGTAAACACACTGGCGGCCACATCCACCGTCGCCCCTGCGGTACTGTCCGCATCCGGCGTAAAGGTCGCGCTGTAGCTGGTACCGCTGCCGGTAAAGTTCGACAGTGTACCGCCGGAGACAATGACATCCCCGGCCGCGAAATCGCTGCTGCTTTCGCTCAGGGTGAAGGTCAGTGCCGCGGTTTCACCCTGTTTCAGGGCAGACTTATCGGAGGTGATGGTGACCATCGGCTGCAGCGTATCGACGCTGATGGCGAGCTGGGACGCGGCGGTGTTGCCGTTCCCCGCTGCATCCGTAAACACACTGGCTGAAACGTCCACCGTCGCGCCTGCGGTACTGTCCGCATCCGGCGTGAAGGTCGCGCTGTAGCTGGTGCCGCTGCCGGTAAAGCTCGACAGCGTACCGCCGGACACAATCACATCCCCGGCCGAGAAGTCACTGCTGCTTTCGCTCAGGGTGAAGGTCAGTGCCGCGGTTTCACCCTGCTTCAGGGCCGACTTATCGCTGGTGATGGTGATCATCGGCTGCAGCGTATCGACGCTGATGGCGAGCTGAGACGCGGCGGTGTTGCCGTTCCCCGCGGCATCCGTAAACACACTGGCGGCCACGTCCACGGTTGCCCCTGCGGTACTGTCCGTATCCGGCGTGAAAGTGGCGCTGTAGCTGGTGCCGCTGCCGGTAAAGTTCGACAGCGTACCGCCGGACACAATGACATCCCCGGCCGCGAAATCGCTGCTGCTTTCGCTCAGGGTGAAGGTCAGTGCCGCGGTTTCACCCTGCTTCAGGGTTGCCTTGTCGCTGGTGATGGTGACCATCGGCTGCAGCGTATCGACGCTGATGGCGAGCTGGGACGCGGCGGTGTTGCCGTTCCCCGCGGCATCCGTAAACACACTGGCGGCCACGTCCACGGTCGCCCCTGCGGTACTGTCCGTATCCGGCGTGAAGGTCGCGCTGTAGCTGGTCCCGCTGCCGGTAAAGTTCGACAGCGTACCGCCGGAGACAATGACATCCCCGGCCGCGAAATCGCTGCTGCTTTCGCTCAGGGTGAAGGTCAGTGCCGCGGTTTCACCCTGCTTCAGGGTTGCCTTGTCGCTGGTGATGGTGACCATCGGCTGCAGCGTATCGACGCTGATGGCGAGCTGGGACGCGGCGGTGTTGCCGTTCCCCGCGGCATCCGTAAACACACTGGCGGCCACATCCACCGTCGCGCCTGCGGTACTGTCCGCATCCGGCGTAAAGGTCGCGCTGTAGCTGGTGCCGCTGCCGGTAAAGTTCGACAGCGTGCCGCCGGAGACAATGACATCCCCGGCCGCGAAATCGCTGCTGCTTTCGCTCAGGGTAAAGGTCAGTGCCGCGGTTTCACCCTGTTTCAGGGCCGACTTATCGCTGGTGATGGTGATCATCGGCTGCAGCGTATCGACGCTGATGGCGAGCTGGGACGCGGCGGTGTTGCCGTTCCCCGCTGCATCCGTAAACACACTGGCGGCCACATCCACCGTCGCCCCTGCGGTACTGTTCGTATCCGGCGTGAAAGTGGCGCTGTAGCTGGTGCCGCTGCCGGTAAAGCTCGACAGCGTACCGCCGGACACAATCACATCCCCGGCCGAGAAGTCACTGCTGCTTTCACTCAGGGTGAAGGTGAGCGTAGCAGCCTCACCCAGCTTCAGAGCCAACTTATCACTCGTAATGGTAATACCAGGTTTTGTTGTATCCAGGGTTGCGGTACTGGCCAAAGCCGTCGCCGCATTCCCGGCAGCATCGGTCAATGTGACGGACAAAACGAGTGTGCCATCGGATAAGCCCGACACGTCGATGCCTGAGACCGTCTGCGAGCCACTACTGAGTGTTCCTGACCCGGTCACTGCTGTTCCACCGCCACTGGAAGTAACGGAATAGCTGTATTGTGTGCCTACCTCACCACCGGAGAAGGTAAAAGCGGCACTGCCGGCATTGCTGCTGTTGTATTGACTCTTATCCAGCGCAACGCTGTGTCCGGTAGGCGACGTCGTATCAATCGTGACACTGAGTCCGGATGACGCCACACTCTGGTTATTACTGCTGTCTGTGGCTTTGGCTGTGATCACATGGGTCACGCCTGAGGATAACGTACTGGTCGTGATGCTCCAGTTTCCTCCCGTCACCGACGAGGATCCCAATGGCGTACTGCCTGACTGATCACTGAAAAGTTCCACTGTACTGCCATCTTCAGCGGTGCCGGTAAAGGTCAAAGTGACATTCTTGGTCAGATTATCACTGTCAGAAGTACCGGTATCTGAGGATGAAGATAAATCCGGCGTCGAAGGTGCTGAAGGTGCAACATCATCGGCAACGGAAATTGTGAACGGTTTCTGGTAAGTGGTCGTGCCATCATACGTCTGAACACAAATGCTGTAGCTACCAGGAGACAATGCGCTCCCGGTTTCCAGTATCGCACCGTTAATTTGAAACTGACTGTTATCTGCATCTGAAGTACAGCTGCCGAAAGCACTGCTCCCTTTCGAAACCAGTGAATAGCTGTGTGAGTCCCCGCTGTCAGCATCAGTCGTCGACAAGGTGCCCACATCCGCGCCGGAAGCCGTCGCAGACTGATTGATGTTGGAAGACGTCAGACTGATATTCGAGGGGGCATTGTTGGATGGTGGTGACGTATTACAATCCGCATCCGTATTACAGAGCTGGCCGGGATTATTGGTACAGACATAGAGATAGCATTCCCCGGCCGCAAGCATGGCTTCTCCGGGCTGTGAGCCGGAAGCTCCGTCCGAAAATGGTGACAGCTCACCGACGACACGTTTCGATGCCTGAAGCCCTGGATTCAGATTTTGGGTTTGGGATAAAAAAGTGTTCAGATCAAATTCAAGCCCGGAAGAGGCCGGCTGAGAAATGGCGGTTGGTTCCGCTTGAGTTGATTCAAAAGGCACAGGCTGTGTCGCCTCTGCGTAGGCGCTCGCGATAAGGAGCTGACTGCCAGCCAAACCTAAAGCCAGCGTCGATATCCAGCGTTTATTATCTTGTTTCACGGGATGAAGAGAGAGTATTTCAGCGCTCACCTCATCCGAGCCTGCGAAGAACTGTCGCGTAGCATGAGCCAATTGCGACATCATCAGTCCGTTGTTCATAATCTGCCTGCAATAGTGTGATGCGAAAAACGAGCGTGATGTCCGCATCACATCTTCCATTCATGGGCGCGAACAACAGCGACTCAACTGAGTACTCAATGAAAAACCCGGTTGAGAACTCAAACCAAAAAAATATGGAAATTAGTGCAACTAGTAGCTATTGAAACAGAGGATGATGAATGTGCAAGAAGCGCATATCAAAAATATGACATATCAGAATATTTTATGATTTCATTTCACCACAAAAATGACGTTTAAAGCATAAAATATTCCGTTCTTTGGTCGGAATATACGTCAATGAATAGTGGATTATTACTGCCAAACAGCAATTCAACGTCATAAATCTGGTTTAAATCGCCTGAAAACACCAAACGTGCAATTTCATGACCATTGCGGATATCAATCACGCTCACGCCGGACAGTAATTCGTTTTTTTTCTCCAGAAGCGGCATATCCGTGTGCCGGGAAGAACCGTCTTTTGCCTTCCGGACTCTGGATAACCCGACAAAAGCCATTTCACCAAATAGCCGGAGTCCGCGAGTAAATCCATCAAACTCGGCCACCAGCTCCAGATCCGCTTTCGTGGCAGGCAAACTTGACTCTAAACAACGCCACAGCCGCCCGGTACCGGATTCACAAAAATACAGATATCCCTGATGAAGTCTCGGCGAATGGGGCAAACACAGGCCACTGAGCACGGTCTGATTATCCTCAATCCGCATAATCTGACCATCGAAACTACTGCCTTCCCGCCAGCCGTACTGAACATCCGAAGCTGCAAAATAACTGACATAAGCTGGCGAACCGTCTTTCATGGCCAGCCCGTTCAGATGGCAGCGGTCTTCAGCAACCAGCTCTGAAATAAACGGCGGCCGCCAGACATATTCAAAACTTTTCCCGTAAACTGCTTTGGCAATACAATTAAATCTGGTGTTCACCATGAACAGCGCTTCATTTCCCCAGGCTAGATCATGTGTATTCAGGTCACCCGTCATGATGGAACCACAGGGATAAAAAATGGTATCCCGCGCCGTCGAATGACCCGGAGATATCACCAGTTCCGAAGATGACATTACTTGCCGGTATTCCCAGAGCTGATGGGCTGCAGCCAGAGATAACCGCTGCTGATCGTCACGCAATGCAATCCCGAGTAACTGAGGAACCCGGACATGTTCAACCCGGAGGGTTTCCCCATCACTGCTGATGACAAACAGACAATCCAGATGATGAGCACTCACCAATAAACTGCTTTTCATAGAATGCAGCAACATTGGAAAACGAGCACAACTGGTCATGACGTAATTGAGTTTCACTTCTTGGTCAGTCATAGCGATTGATTTTTATCCGGAAATAAAGATATGGTGCTTACAATATATACAGACTCAGATATTTCATTCTGACTTTCACGGGTAAATTATGCGTCTCGATAAAGCCTGCATCCGAATTGGTGATGTCGATATCACCGAAATCACCCGGCATTTGAAACAATTACCGGATTCCGCCTGGAAGGCAAATACTTATCGCCAAAACACCTATGCAGTGCACAAACAGACGGAAAGTCTGGTGCTGTATTTTAAAACCGATGAATTTACTGAAACTAATACGGAATTATTATCGGTCATGCAGCCTTTGCTGGCCCCGATATTTGCCCGTTTCGCGCAATACTATGGTTATTCCAAACTGGATATTGCGAAACTGATGTTTGCCAAATTACCGGCAGGTGCTGAAATTGCGGAACACAGTGACAGCGCACCGATATTTGCCCGGTACCACCGCGTTCATGTGCCAATAGTGACCAATGATGCCGTCATGTTTTATTTGGATCAGCAACCATTCCATTTTAAAACCGGGGTGATGTACGACATCAATAATCTTGGATTACACCGTGTGGTCAATCCCTCTGATGAAGACAGGATTCACCTGATTTTCGATGCCAGGCCCGTCAAACGTATTCAAAACGCCAGCAGCCACTTGTTTATCTTGAGCCCGAACAATTCCGGATCATCCCTCATGTCTGCTGCGCTCAGCGACTGTCAAAATGCCATTACCCTGCCTGGTGAAGGTCATTATATTGCCGGGTTTGCCGGACCGAATCCCAACCGAGATAACAGTCATTTTGTCTGGAGCCAATTCAATACACTGAATAAACTTCAGTGCTCCAAAGCTTACGACTGGCCGGCAATTCGCAACCTCTGGTCCGGCGTGGCAACGCCGCAATCCGGGACTGCCAGTATCTTTGTGGAAAAATCGCCCTGTAACATTGCCCGGATGGCGATGTTAGCTGAGGAGTTTGATGATGCGAAATTCCTCTTTCTGATCCGTAATCCATACGCCATGTTTGAATCAGTCGTCCGGGCCAGACGGGATTTACCAGAGGTTGAATCCCTGGCAGCACAACATGTTTTGTGGTGCTTCCGGCAGCAGGAAGCAAATTTGCAGCAGTGCCAATCTCCTCACCTGTTGATTCGTTATGAAGACGTCTGCGATTCACCGGAAGCGACTGCGCAGACAATCCGCAAATTTATTCCGGCGTTTGAAGACATCGACTTCATCCCGCCACGATGGGTGAAGGGTCAGAAGTCTGCGCTGGAAAATCGTAATGCGACGCAAATCGCCAGGCTGACGGACAATGAGCGGGCTGTCGCAGAAGCCTTTTTTCAGCCAAATGCGGAACTGTTTGCCCGATTTGGTTACCCGGTTTAATCCGCTGGCTTATACGCCAGCGAAGACCGGTCGCATGCTGGGCGGATACCAAATCATCCGCTCATAAGGCGGCTCTGCCTGCTCAATGGTAAATCCCAGTTTCAGGTAAAGCTGCCTTGCGCCCTGATTGATCTGCTGAACCGAGAGCATCATGGGCGCCTTTAACTGATTCGCTGAATACATAAATGACCGGATCACGGCTTCGCCCAGACCATGCCCTCTGGCTTCCCGTTTAAAAGCAATATCAATGAGATGCACCTTGCCCTGAGAAAAATCCAGCACCGCTCTGCCAACCGCTTCTTTGTGATACTCAATCACAAAATAAAGAGCTTCAGGAAACTGATCGCCATAGCCCTGATTCATGGCTTTGAACTGCATGTCGATCAGCGACTCAATAAAATCACGTTCACCGTCAATCAAACGCAAATCATCCCGTCGCTCGTTATGTAATTGCTCCAGAAATATACGGTCTGCCGCCGAACTGTTCGAAGGCCGGACATGTAAACCACCCGGCAGTTTTAAATCCTGTAATTGCATCTGTTTTCTTCCTTGTATCAAAGCCTTACATTTTGATTCTGCGTCCTTTGCACATGCTGCATCAGGCTTTGTGCATCCAGAACCGGCTGACTGAACTGGCACACCAAATAATGTAACTGAGCAGCCGTCAGCGCGGGCTGAACACTCAGCACGGCAGCCAGTACACCCGTGGTTGCCGCCGTGGCTGCAGAGGTGTTTGAATACGCCAGACTGTATGTCTGGGTTGCACTTGAATAAACCTGATAGGGAACTTCAACGGCAGTGGCAAGATTGCGGCCCGTTGCGGGCCATTGTGTACCCGCACTTACCGCATTCACAGCCAGCACCTGCGGTTGTGCCGCCAGCGCAAAACTCGCATCCAGATTCTGTGACTGATTTCCGGCTGCAGCAACCACGACCAGCCCTTTGCCATGTCGCCCCTGTGCTTTCAGCATGAGCAACGCATCCGTTAGCGCTTGCTGCGTGAATGGCAATGTCCAGGCTGCCTGAATCAAATCTGCATCCTTCAGAAAGGCCAGTTGCAACGCAATCAGAATATCTGAGGTCCAGTTTTTATCCCGGCGTAATAAAATGGCACTGGCATCCGGCGCCAGCCCGGTAAAATCCGGATGCCGCGACCAGATCATCGCTAAATCACCATCGCCATGTAGCGTATCGAACTGAAACGCCGCTAACGCTTTTGCGTTCAGCGGAAGTTCACGACGATGATCCACATCGTAATGAAACAGCACTAACATTGGCTGCAGCGTTGGATCCGATAGACTGAAAGCCGCATCAATCACAGCTACCCGCATCCCCGCCCCCGCCTGCGCAGGCCAATGAGTCAGAGACAGCTGAGTTCTGACAGCTTTCGCCTGAACGCTGGGTGAAAATACAGGTTCCCGGTTTCGATGCAGCCGAACTTGCAGGAAATCAGGTTCAGCCAACGTCACCCCGTCTGCATGCCGTAACGACTCAACCAGACTCAGAGAGTCTGCCGCCCCCTGTGTCAACACCACGGACCAATAGGCGGACTCCAGCTCAAACACCCGGGCCACTCGCCGGTCTTTCAGGGCATCAAGCTGATTGAAATTCAGTGATTTATCATGACGAAACAAGACCCGATGGCTCAGCCGGAGACCTGCGTTCCCCATCGCAGGATGCGAATACACCGGCTCATCCTGCTGAAGCTTTTCAAAAGACAACCTGACCGGTTGTCCCTGATACTGCACCGTCAGCGATGCCGGCCAGATCTTGCGGGCCTCAGCCTGACCCGCTACAAAGATCGCAAACAGCACAATCAGCCAGTAAATGCTGATTGTGCGCATTCCAAATACCTTAATGACAGTCACAGCCTGAACATCGTCATGAACGGACCGGATAAACCCCGTCAATACAGATGCAAAAGTTAATGGCCAGATACGGCTGCATATTTTCATGCGGAAGGCTCTGACCCGCCATATCCAGACTGCCAAGATTCAGTTTGGTATCAACATCGCCTGTACTGTATCGGTTTTCAACCGTGATGCTATCCGTCAACAGACCCGGTACGGCTCCCTGTGCAACATCTGTAGAACCTGGTTTAAAGGTACCCGACAACTGATGGGTGTGAGGCGGGATCTGTTGATCGGTCAATGAAACCTGATCACTCCCGATGACATTACCAATCTGATATGGGGTTAACCCCGGTCCCCGGCCTGCCCCCATAGGTACCCTGCCCCTGAGATCCGGCAGATAAAAATAGTTCGGGTCCCATGGACCAAAAATATTCTGAATCACGGAGAACAAAGCCTGGTTCTGTACAGTGCTCATTTTCTGCCCGTAACAGACGGCCCAGTAACGAGGCGCATAGTTGTAAGGCATCATCATGATTTCGCCGTAAAATGCTTCACTCATCTTGCCATCCCCTCAGCTTCTTTGCGGGTAAACACCCGCTGTGCAGATAATAAAATTCAGCGCCAGCACGGGTGCCATATTATTGTGCGCCAGGCCGCTGCCCGTGGATGCAATCGCGTCCGTTTTCATAGCAACCATGTCTTCTGCCGCCGGATTGGCAAAATACTGATTTGCTTTCCCCAGGACAAAAGAGGAAGAGGGTTCAGGTGAGACGGCGCTGTCAGAAGAAGCGATGAGTGAATGCGTATGTTCCGGCAGATTTTTAATGTCAAGAACCACAGATTCTTCTCCGAACCGACTCCCCTGATTTCTGAGTGTCAGCCCTTTGCCCTGCCCCATCCCAACCGGCACGCGCCCCCGAAGATCAGGCAAAGCAAATGTTGTGCGACCATCCCCGCCATTGGTGGTTCCAAGCAACGAATACAGCGCTTCATTGTTCACAATAGGCACCACATCACCGTAGCAATATGCCCACTGCTCAGGTGAATAGTTACCCGCAAAAAGCGTAATTTCCGACAGAAAACGTGTAGACATAAATAATCTCCATTTCAATCTCTATTCGGGAAAATACCGGTCAAAGCAATGCAAAAATTCACGGCGGTACTTGGCTGCATATTGTTATGCGCAGTACCGGCACCGGTTGCACCGATTGCCAGCCCATTCATCTTCACCAGATTGGCAGGTAACGAATAAACAGATGTATTCTGGGCTGATGCTGCAAAGACCGTCGGCTGCGTCAGCTTTTTATTATTTGGTCTTGGCGAGTCGCCCACTTGTGATGAAGCATTCACGACATGATTATGAGCAGGCATTTCTGATTGCAGCAAGGCAACGGACTCCAAGCCGCCAAGTTGTCCCTGACTCAGATTCGTGTTTGAAGGTTTGAGGGTTCCGGGATTGACCGGCATTCGCCCCTGTAAATCCGGTAATTGGAAATTCAACTGCGGGGTGCCGCCAAATGTATTTCCCAAGAGCACATAGAGTGCCTGGTTCTGGTTGATATCCAGGATTTGGCCATTACACAACGCATAGTTCCTGGGTGCAAAAAATGCCCCAAACATCTGAATATTACCGATATAAGGTTCCATACTCACCTCTGCTGATTAAGACTGGACTGCCTTCCGGGAGAAAATCACTTCCAGCTCTTTTTCAGAATTCGGGGAAACAAACAGTGCTGCTTCACCTAATTTCTGGTGGCTGAATAAATAAGTACCCTGTGCTATACCACCCTCTAAATCGCCACAATTGAGATACAACGCAAAAGAATCCCACGCCTTATTTTGCATGTTTGTCCGTTGCACACCGGTAATCTCAATATTTCGGGTTGTCTTGTCATCCAATGCCACTGATATTTTTTCGCCGACCATTTTTTCCAGTCGTTCGAAAGTAAACTGCTCCATGTCGCCTCCCGTCACAATTACATTTACTGCTGATGGATGTTTCAGTTTCCACCCATTAGGTGTAGAGCAAGAAATCCCCTCCAACAAAACGGATCATGAAAACTTGATGTTCGATCATACAAACACATCTGGATATACAGAGAAAACATACAGTATTGATATCGCGATAAAAAACGACCCGGCAACCAATGGATTGATGAGTCGATATGTATCCGTCAGCGTTCGCAGCGTATGTCGGGGAGATTGAATGAATCAGGAGGAAAGACGATCAGCAGAGCACCAGATGCAATATAGGATAAGGGTTACCTTGCCCGTCCAGCGGCGAACGGCTGGTCACCGTAAACCCCAAATGCTGATAAAACCCTAACGCTTGTTCATTTTGCTCATTAACATCCACTTTCTTTACACTCTGAACATGAATGGCATGATGCACCAATGCAGAACCCACACCTTTGCCCCGGACATCCGGTGAAACAAAAAGCATTTCAATATTGTCACCATGTACACCACAAAATCCCATGATTTCCCCATCCGGGTTTCTGACACACTTCAGGTCTACCGCATCGAAATACTGATTCAGAATGAGCGGCTTCAGGGCCTGCAGATCAGATTCCTTCAGAAAGTCGTGAGTCGCTCTGACGGAAGATTCCCAAATCTCTATCAATTTCTGATGATCTTTCTTTTTCGCTTGTTCTATTTTCATCATCATGCTTACCAAACCATTTCATTGAAAAAGCTATCAACATTTATTTTCCAAAGAACCATTTAAATAGTTTTCAATTTACTTTGAACGGCCGCGGTACCAAGCATAAACAATCATCAGCAGGCCAGTGAATAAAGCTGGTAGTTTCATCTCCGCCAGGAGTTCCCATTCGCTGTCATGACCTGAAACCACACGCGCATAGTCGTCGGTCCCGGAGAATGACGTAAATGGTTCGGAGGATACACTCACCGGAAACCAGTCACTGGCAAACAGGGCAAGCGAACCAATCAAGAATATCCATCCAAACATGGCAATGAACTTCATCATCAATTATCTCGAATGATTTTTAAAAAATGTCCAGATGACTGCTGCTCCGTCAATATCTCTGTTTTTCTGTCCCAAAATCCGGGGAAGATCGGGCAAGTCACTGCCCGGCAGAGTATGACCGCCACCAATGACCGTATACATTTCCACCGGACATGAGCTTCCATAAATTGTCCGGGTCACTCGCGAACTGTCACCTGTGTCCCGATCCGGTAATTGTCGGGTTTCTGGCATACCACGGCACTGATTCTGCTGTCGCCAAAACAACACTGTCTCTTGCGTTGAAACCACTTTCCCCCGCCTTTGACGAAAAAAACGGACATCCCCGCCATCATAAGGTACCAGAGGATCTGCCGTACCATTCATCACAAGGACAGGAAGCGAAGCTGCTGGCTGACAGGTATTGTATATGCGCCTGGGAGTATTGGCCGCAATCGGGGCAATGGCGGCCAATTTAGCACTGAGTTCACATCCCAAGCGCAAGGTCATCATACCGCCGTTGGAAATGCCGGTGACATACACCCGCTTCGGATCAACATGATATTGATGAACAAAACGATCGATGAGCGCAGAAATATACGCAACATCATCAACTCGTCCTTCAATATCACCACGAAATGTCAGGTCTCTGCCGTCACGCCAAAAAGCATCTACACCATTGGGGTATGCCACAATGAAATGTTCGCGGTCTGCCAATGCCGTAAATCCCATATAGCGGGCAGGCGTGAGACCATTCCCTCTTCCGCCGCCATGGAGCACCAGCACCAGAGGCAATCTGGCCGGTGTCCGGGAAACCGATGGAAAGTGAACATAATAACTGCGTTGCAATCCATCAATCATGATGGACTGTTGCACGACACCTGAAGCCTTCTCTGCCCGATTGTTGAGCGACGGTGCACTTGCTGCGACCGGGATGAACAGCACGGCAAAGATGACGAATAAAGCTGAGATTGACTGACGCACTGATTCCTCCATGCTGATGATTCAATTAAACGCTGCATCAATATAACTCTGCTTCAATATGATGCAGCATTCGGCGTATTGTTCATCTGAACAGTCTCAGCAACTCAGGTGAAGTGCTGACTGTCAGTTTTGTGCTTTGCCTGCTTCCAGAATTGGTAAACCGGCTTCTGTCGGAATATAAATTCGCTCCCCTTTACCGTCCTGAAGCCCTTTGATCCACACATAACGAAGATACTCTTCATTATTTTTCAGCGATTCGCCAATAATTCGGTTCGCTTCAGCTGCAGCTTTTGCCCGCTCTATATCGGCCTGGCCTTCAGCTTTCGCCAGAGTAATTCTGGCTTTTGCCTGCATGAGTGAAGCCTGTTCTCTCGCTTTTGCTTCTTCAATCAGAATCTTTTTGCTCCATTCCGCTTCTTTCAGCGCCGCAATCCCATCCATTTCCTGCTTATACACTTTGTACTGAGGCCAGGCCCACAGCGTCAGTAAAATACTGCCAACAATCACAACCATTAAAAATACAAGACTTCCAAAAGCAATCGCGTGCCGGTTCGGGTGCATCTCTTTTCCTTCTTTAAAACTATCCTGAAATAGGAACAACAATATTCATCAATGAATGATGGAAATTCACATCCATAAAGAAAGGCACACTTGGCGGTTCAAGCGTGCCATTTTTTAACGGAAGTATGCTGCATGCACATTGTGCATGCCCCGGAATAAAAACTTTAGACCCAGCCCAGCTGCTGGAGGCTAAAGCCATCATTCCAGATTTTTGTCATATGCCGGATGAGGTTTCCCTCAAACTGCATGACGTATACGTAGTCCGCCGCCACCGTTTTACCTGTCGGATCAACCGGGCCACCCGGTCCGGTATTTGTACCGTGATAGACCGCATAAGCCGCCACACAGGCACGCTCTGAGTCCTCGGCAAAGAAACGCAGCTCATAGTGGCCATCGGGTATCGGGCCAAACAGACCTTTCGTCCATTCGGTATACCCCTGAATTGTCCTGATATCAGCAAGCGCCGCAGCCTGCGCTGAAAAAGTCGCATCGGAATGACAATAGGTTTTACAAACTTCCCAACCTTTCCCTGTTTCACACGCATCAAAGAACTGCAGCGCTTGTTCAGCCAACCCACTCATAATGACATCCTATTTTTGAGAAAACCGGACTATGAGTGTGAACCATCACAGGGATCTTTGGTGACTCACTTTTACACATCCCTCTTGAAATCATTGGGTGATCAACAGACTTCAGCCCATCAGTCACGCAACACAATGAATCGCATCACCAGGTTTAATGCGAGTTGTCATCTGACGGATCACGCGGCATTAAAATTTCGGTTCACCGTCAGGGACATCATGGTGTAAGCATGTGATTTTCCATCGATTCGGAACTTATCTTCAATTTCGCCACACTTGATAAAGCCACACTTTCGGTAAAGCGCTTTCGCTGCATGATTTTCAGAAAGAAACCAAAGATCGATATATTCAATGGCCGTATGGGTTCGGACCCAGTCGATGAGAAAAGCAATGAGCTGGGTTCCTAAACCTTGTCCTCTGACAGCAGCGTCAACCCCCATCCCCAGCAACACCCGATGCTCAGTATGGCGGTCAGGATACGGCCTGATATCAATATGACCGATCACTGCATCACCCTCTGTTGCGATAAACAGCTTCCGCCAGCCAAGCTCATCAATCTCACGAGGCACTGCCAACCTGAAACGCTGCTCCAGCTCTGGCGTCAATTTCGACGCTTCGGCAGATAACGGCTGAAAGAATGGTGTCGAACCGATTCCATTTTCCCGAAGGTGTCTATCTAAATAAGCAAAGAACCCATCCAGGTGATGTTCTGTCGCTAATTGAAGTTCTATATTCACGAAAACCTCCCAATTTATTTACAGTTTTCAACTGGCCAATTCACCAGACAGCATCAACCTGAATCTCAGCATCAGAGCTGGTTCTCCTGCGCTGTGATCGGACGCTTTCCGATTTGTCCCAAATGTGTGTAATGAAAGCCCGACGCATATTTCAGGCCATAACCCAGCGCACGATCAAAACCAATATGCGCGCACCAGATTAATCCAGCCTGAATCAACAGATCCGATGCATTCAAATAACCAACGGCAATCATGGTCAATGCACCGACCAGCGAATGAGTCAGATTGTAAGCAATTGCGCCCAGCTTCGAATGAAAAAGGTAAGCGAACAAGGCAAGATCTGGTGCAAAGATGAACCAGGCAAATGTCGACCACGACATGTTAAAGTGCGCATAAACAAGTAATGAGATGACAAAAAGGCACAATCCTTCCATTCGAAGCAATGTGCGAACATTTCCGGTTGCTGATGACATTTCCCATCTTCCTGTGCGATTGAAAAGGCGAAGTATAGTATGACCGTGATTGATGAAACTTTTCTGCGATAAGTTGTTCGACATTCGTTATCCATACATAAAACTGCACTTGACGAAGATCACCACGGGCTGTTTTCTGCACATGCCGGATGCCGTATTTCAATTCGGCATGATACGAAACAAATACATCTGTGATTTCAGGAAGATCACAATAAAAACTGTTATCAACTTCACTCAGACGTCAAGAATGTGTTCTCAGTATCCATTCCCAACCGACAGGCCAGACACCTGAGCCAGCGAGACTGAACAAACGATAAAGCCTGATGTTTCTAGTTCCCGATCGTTTCTCACATGCGCTGCGCCATCAACCTTTTCTGTTTTTTTGAGCCAACAGAAACAGTGAAGGAACTTAGGACGGTATCCTTTTCAGAATTGCTCTATACAGCACATTGGCATCAACCCCAAATGATCTCAGCTTGAAAGGTTTATCTCTACGCTTTGAGACAACCCATACTTCAGGAATACGGTGACCTCTCTCAAATTGATCCACTAGATGAACCCCCTGAATTTCATGAAATTTCATTTCTTTTTTTGACAAAGGATAACGAATTTCGATAGCGTGATTGCCCAAGCAGATACCTGTCGGTGTCTTTAAATACTCATAAGAAAAAACCACCAAAATAAAGGCGAGCCCTGTATAACCAAGAAATATAGAATCTGATGTCTCAGCCCACATGATCATAAGGGCTGAAACGAAGACTGTGCCAAATATCATGAAAAGATGATAGCCAAAAATTTTTTTGAATACATCTCTGTCGTAGTCACCACCTTCTGCTGGCATGCTTTCGACAATATGGCTTCTCAATAAATCATATTCAGTCAAATCATAGGAAACACGAATGATGTTCTTCCCACTAAAATCATGTATATCCAAGCGTTGCGTGATAAATTTTTCTTTTACTTCTGATATATCCAGCCAAGACACAAAACCATTGTCTTTTCCTTTATATTTATGCCATAAGCCATTATCATCACACTCAATATCATATTGGTATAACTTCCGGAATTCATACCCTGCATAGGCCATGAAAAGAACAAGAAAAATACTCGCGCATAAAGACATCTGAAAAGTTTCTTCAGGATCACCAATTTTTTCATCGGGCAGAAACGGCCAAAGATTCACTAAAATAAGCAATAAAAAGCTGAGCAAAAAAACAAATTTTATCCTATTCACATAAGATTTTTTCAGTGTAAAAATATGCATAAAACTTCCAAATCATAGTGTGGATTTTCATCACTGCATGATACTTTTATTCATCCTTTTAAAAGTTTCAGACCATAATACAAACAGACACACTGACTATCTAAAGTAACGTTTAATCGTCATTATTATATAGATATGTGCTCTGAAAAATCAGAACACATAATTTTTATTACATGTTATATTCACTGATTCAAATTTAAATCAATGTACATAAACCCGATACGCTGTATTGCAGTCATTCTTATCTTTTAAATCGACTCTGACTTTTTTATTCGCCATTTTGGCTGCCAGCAAAATGCTGAGTGCGGTATCTGTATCTGTATTTTCTTTTGTAAAACGAACTTCAGAGCATGAGCATTCATTCGTATTCGATCTTGTTGTTGCATAAATATTTCCTGATGCAGAATCAAGGCCGACCAGACCAGGCAATTCATTATAATTTTGAGAGCAAATTTCAGCCAGACTTGCCTGTGAATACACGGTGCATGCCAGCAGTAGTGACAATTTCATCATTTTTTTCATCATATAGCCCTTAATCAATGTCAATCGGAGAAAATCATTAAAACAACCTTGCACGAATGCGTCATATCCGCACAAAAACTGAGTCCTCTTTTTAGAGAGAACACCAAGCCAAAGTGCATACTCACGCTCCCGAAGTACGCTACAGTTCGAAAGCAAATGCGAAATCGCGAGCATAATAAGATGATATGCCCTTAATTTCATTAATCTTTAGAGTTTTCTTGAGATATCTGTGGATTAGGACAAAATTATGCTTCTAAAGCCTGGTCTGCCGGAAGACTGCAGCCAGGCTAAGATGACATCTTCAATGATGATAAGAAGTATCCGATTTCATCCAACACTGAGATTCAGCACCATTGGCACATCCAGCATGCCGTCCCGATCACGGATGCCGTCGACACGTTGAAAACCGAATGCCTGATAGACACGTTCAGCATTCAATGCGGAATTCACTGTAAACTGCCCCGGATTTCCATGCTGCAGGCATGCATTTTTCGCTGTTTCCCAGAGCTGGCGTGAAAGCCCTTTACCATGATGATCATCACGCACAAACAAATGATACAGATGGCTGTTTTCCTTCATGCCAACCACACCAATGATCTCACCCGACACCTGTTCAGCGACATGATAACGATACCCCTGATTCAGATAATTCGTAATACTTTGCGCCGACATCGTGTTCAGCAACATCTCATGGACTTGAGGGGCGACGGTTGGCAAAACATGCTGTCGTAATGCGGGTTGAATCAGTTCGCTGATGGCCTTCGCATCAGACAAATCTGCGATACGAATACTCATTGACTCTCCCCGAAAACCGGACTGAAAAAGCTTCGTTCATAACTCAGAAAACACCGGGTTTCTTCCGCAAATTGAACCGCGCGGATACACTCAGGATCATCTTTGGCTTGATTGCGATACGCTTCGTATGCCGCCAGACTCGGAAAAGAAAACAACGCCAGTGCGATATCACTTGCACCTTCTGAGGGCAGGAAATAGCCGTGATGCTGACCGCCAAACTGATTCACCAGCGGGATCCACATCCGGGCATATTCTTCAAATTCTTTCACTTTATACGGGTCAATCACGTAACGTAAATAACAGGTCACCATATTTAAATCCTTTTCACAGAGACTGTCGCGAGCTGGCCGTTATGCCAGCGAGAAAGAAGTAGAATGGCACTAAGTGCGCCCAGTAAAGCAAATCCCATATCAGACTGGGTATCCCAGACATAACCCTGGGTCCCCAGAAATGCTTCTGCATTTTCCCCGGTTGCCAGAGCCACCCACCATTCAATCAGTTCATAAAATGCACTGAAGGCTAAACAAATCGAGACCGAAACAAAGCTCACCCAGAATGCCCCGTTGATGATTTGTTTTCGGATCAGAATCTCACGCGCCAGAATGGCAGGCACAAAGCCCTGAAAAAAATGTCCGACTTTGTCGTAATTATTCCGTTCGGCCCCAAAAAGATTGTCAAACCATGGCACTTCCGCGTACGTGTAATGACCACCGACCATCAGGACAATACAGTGAAGTAAAATCAGCCCATACAATAGCGGTGTCAGCCGGAATGTCTTGTATGTCCAAACAATCAGAACCAGTCCAATCATGGCCGGAAGGACTTCCAGAAACCAGGTGAATGTATCTTTGGGTTCAATACCCGACCAGATCAGTACAGCAGCAAAAATAGCCAGCCAGATAAATTTCATCGTCTTGCCTTTGTTATCAGTGTGAAATAAAAACTTGTATCGGAGTGTAATTAATCTGTCCGGACCGGCAAACGGATATCATCATCATGACAAAACATCATGGCAATATCTTCTGCCAGCACCCGACTGAGAGAAAGAGGCGGAATGGAATGGCGATCAAAAAAAGCGACTTCCGAGATTTCAAGATTCTCACTCGGATCACCTGAAATATAATCACAGAGAAAAAACAACTTATAAATATGATAAGGATACGCCGGCTGATAAGGGTGTACGGCTCTGTCTTTGATTGCAACCAGTCTGGGATTGCCCACCAGAAGACCGGATTCTTCCATCACTTCACGAACGATCCCTTCCGACGGTGTCTCACAGACATCAGCCCAGCCACCCGGTAAGGTCCAGCAATCATCTTCCCGCTCTCGCACGAGCAGTATCCGGTCTTCACGAATCACACCCGCCCTCAAATCGACTTTCGGCGTCGGATATCCCGTTTCCGGAATAAAAAGATTCTGAATTTTTGCCAATGGCTCATGACTGAGTTCAGCCAGCATTTGCTGGGAAATCGCTTCTATCTGGCCAAACCGTTCCAGATCATACGGATCTTTTGTGTAAGCTTTACCCGCCTGGGCGATTGCCTGCAGCTGAATTGCCCATACCAACGGGTCTGTCATTCTTATCTCAGTTCTCGTGCCTCATTACAGAATATGCACAATAACACACTACATCAGCACACGCACTGCCGTTATTCCTGATTTCCGGGCATCAAACCATAAGGTAAATTGGTAAACATTCCGGGCTGCCGCTGGTAAACAGGGGCTGGATGCGCGCCACGCCAGTCCAGCAGCATAATCGCCAGGGTGTTACGGTGCTCGCTATCCACAAGCTCGGTTTCCCCTTTCACCGATGGCACCATACCCGCTTTTCGGTCGATGGCTTTCTGAATGGCTTTTCGCGCTTTTTCAACAACCGGATCTTTTTCCAGACCCGCCAAAAGAAAACTGATACCGACCTCGGCAATCACATCTTCTTTGGTGTGCAGAAGGATATGATCGATGTTGTGACGAAAGTGATCGTAAATCCACTGAAAGTCACTTTCCCTGAGCTGATACTGATAATAGGACGAAGCCGCAAACAGGATATGCGTCATCCCATAAATTTTGTTCATGTACTGCTGCTCACTCAGTTGCTTGTCTTTGCTGTCAGGATAGGTCGCACGGAAAGCCGTAATAAAAGGCTCCACCACATCCTGCTCTCCCAGCTGACGGAGCCAGTAAACCTGATTCGCCAGTTGAGCTGCCCAGGCCCGAATCATCTCCGGATCAGTCGCATACCGTGCAAAGTCGTAACGGCGGAGAATCTCCCGCAGCTTGTGATCAGATTTATGTTTCAGACCGTATTCATTCGCCCGTGCCATTGAACCCAGTAAATCGACACCCAAAAAATAATATTCGGGATACTTGCGGGTCGCCAGGTACCTGAGCTCACTGCGCGCCCCTTCTTTCTGACTGTATCTGGCTTCACGCGCATCGGAGTAAGCCTTTACTTGCGCTGGTGTGTAGATGTCTTCACTGACTTCATTCAGACGGTCCGCCACCCGTGCCATGTCTGCCCACACCGCCGATTTATATTTTGGGTCTAAAGTCTGGCGGTACATTCGCAAACCATAATGGCCCATCTTAAAAGCGGGCAGCATATAAAGCCGGGTTTCGAAGGTATGCCGAATCAGGGCTGCATCCTCAGCATAAGCAGGCAGCACCTGTTGCTGAACAACCGCATGATTCTGCTGAGGATAGATTTGTACTGCCGACCACCCCGGCAATGACAGCAAGGCAATCAGAAGATAGATGATAGAGCTGCGCACCGTTTTCATAACAATCCCTTTATGTATGAATGACATAAACATAGCAAAGCTATGGCGAGCTGAAGTCAGCCAAATGTCATTTCAGGCCCGGACGAAAGCACGTTTAGACGTGATAAATCCACCGATAAGTCAGGTTAATCCGTTCACCTGAATGCTGCTGTGTTTTTGGCACACTGTGCGCCCAATTGGACTGGGTCTGGCCAGCCATGACCAGAAGAGAACCATGGCCAAGCTGGAATTCAATTTTCTCAGCCGTACGTTTATGTTTCAGTAAAAATCGCCGGCTTTCTCCAAATGTCACTGAGGCGATGACCGGCTGTGGACCCAGCTCGGGCTCATTATCCTGATGCCAGCCCATACTGTCCTGCCCGTTGCGATACAGGTTGGCGAGTACCGAATTGAACTGGCTTTGACACGCAGTTTCGCAAGCCATTTTGATTGCCAGCAGTTCCGGCGTCCACGGTTCTGGCTGCATCGTCAACCCGGAATAACTGTATTGCGCTTCGCCGCACCAGGACTGCAAACGAGGCTGCAACACCTGCCTGCCATAGAGTGCAATCGCCTCCTGCTTCCAGTGCAGTGACTGACGCAGTGCCGCAAAATACCGGTCAGATTCAGTCAGTTCGAAGAATGCCGGCGCCCAGTACAAACGGCCGCCATCAATTTCAATCCATTCCCCTTGTGAAGGTGCCGGGGTAAATAAGTCCAGATTCATCATCAGCTTTTATTTGATCAGCCTGTATTCACAGGCAATTGCACATCCACCCACACCAGCCGGTGATCCGAGCTGATTTCAGCGCGTTCCCTGCCGTCTTCCCCTGCCACCAGCTTCAGAAGCGGATCTTTCTTATCCGGCCAGAACACACCGCTGTTCATGACCGAAAAGTCTGTGGACGGCAGCACATAATCCAGTCGCAAGCCGCCCAGATGGGTCCATTCCGAGCTTCGGCCACGTCGCAGTTTCCACGGGCGGAAAAACCGGCCGCCCAGGCTTTTGGGCGTCAATTTACCTTCACTCACGGCGCGGTGAATCCGGGGGTGATACAGCAGGTGATGCAGTGCCAGCGCCATTCCCTCACCGTCATGCAGATCGGCATTGAGATCCCCCAGCAGCACAAACGGCTCATCGGCAGACAGTCCGCCTCGCCGTCCCTGATCATCTGCCAGATAACTTTCATTCCCGATGATATCCGTCAACAGACGCAGTTCATCATGGTTACGGCGGGCATTCCGCCGTTCCGGACCGTCAAACACCGGCGGCGTCGGATGCGCACAAAGCAACTGAAAGCGCTGCTGTCCGATCTGAACCGGCAGCAACAGATGGTTTTTTGAAGACAATCGGAGCGCATTCATTGCCGCTGCGCTGTAATACTCATCCGGCATCAGGTTTTCTGGCATGTGCTGCCATAAAAACGTCTGCCAGCTTCGAAGCTCTGCTTCAATCAGGGGATAACGCGACAACACGACAAAGCCGAAATGACCATGATGAAAACCAAATCCCTGTCCGTCCTGAGGCAGCGTCAGTGCTCCGTCACCATCAAGATCAACCTGGCACAGCAAGCCCGTATTCGATGGCGGACAATAGCGATAGGGATAATCCACGGGGACCTGACCGTGCTGAGGCTCCGCCAGATAATAACGACAGAAGTCTTCCAGACTGCCGTCATCTCCGCCCTCTCCGGGGTGATCGAATTCGCACAGCAGTAATACATCCGGCTGTATGCGCTGAATCATGGCGGCCAGACGGGAAATCCGGACATCACCCGGCTCGGCGAGTGTTTGTCTCATCCGGCCAGGTTCGGGGTCAGACATCGCTGCATTCAAAACAGCGATACGTATGGTCGGTGTCGGCACAACGTACTCCCAACAGACTGAAATTCAAAAGCCTGTTCAAATTGTACGCTGAGTTGCAAGCTGGCTCCAGCGGCATACGTCAGCCGGGAATTTTCACCAGACTGCTGATGGCCTGATAAATCTGACGGGCATCGTGCATCGCCCGGTGCCTGGCCGGCCCCAACTCTTCCAGCGCACGCTGAAAACAGGCGCGTTCTATGCCATTTTCCTGCTGCAGCCAGAGACCGACTTCCGTCAGAATAAATGACGGCCGCATATGTGCGGCATGATACAAACGGCCCAGCCAGAATAAATCCCACTGACTGTCACAAAACACATAATCCAGCTGTCCGAGCACACTGTTTAAATGCTGGCAGACCTCAAGCACCTGCATCCCATGCTGCTCAAGCTCAGAACGGGGGATCTGATGGATTCGCTGCTCTGCATAGCTGTCCCAGTATTGCCAGACATCGCCTGCAGTCAGCGGGTTAATCAAAATACTTTGGCCACTGCCGTCAGGCAGAACGTATCCGACTTCTATCGGGTAAGACTGATCAGATAATCCTGACGCTTCAAAATCGAGTGTTGCCCACATTGCACTCTCCCTGATGCTTATTTTATTGTCCGCCTGCCGGCACTCTGGCTCCTTCCGTCACCCGCACCAAAGGTGCAGGCTTACCTGCCCGGACGCTGCTTCGTTTCAGCAACATGGCTCCTGCCGTTCGAACCCTGTGAACGAATCCATGCTGGCTATCTTCATGTGTCACTATTCTTGTTTAACTTTAGACGCCACTCACCGCTTTACCTGTCAATTCATTTGCTTGACGCAGGAATGATACATTCATCCCAACCGTAACAGGCTTTGATAGATCGCCGTATCCTCTTGCCCGAAGCAAACAAAATAAACTTTGTCAGGCGTGGCCTGAATTTCCAGCACCTGCCGGACGGTTGCCACGGCAATTTCAGCAGCCTGCGCCTTCGGGAACCCATAAACGCCGGTACTGATACACGGAAAAGCAATCGTGACGGCGCCGACTTCATCGGCGAGTGCCAGACAGTTTCTGTAGCAATTTGCCAGAATTTCCGCTTCCTGCTGCCCGCCTCCGTGCCAGACCGGACCCACCGTATGAATGACCCACTTGGCAGGTAACTGATACCCCGGTGTGATTTTTGCGTCTCCGGTTTTACACCCATGTAAACGCCTGCACTCTTCGAGAAGTTGCGGGCCAGCCGCGCGGTGAATTGCACCATCAACACCGCCGCCACCCAGCAGGCTGTTGTTGGCAGCATTCACAATTGCATCCACAGCCAGCGTCGTGATATCGCCTTGCCACACCAATAAATCCGCCATGTGTGCCTCCGGTTTGATCTGTCACAGTCCATCGTGATTTCCGCTCACGCACGACTGTGTCGGCCATCACTATCATGTTATTTTAGTGTCTCTCATACAAAAACAGACCAAAGAGTGACTATGGTACCTGTCATCGGCTTTGCCGGGTTCAGCGGCTCAGGCAAAACAACCCTCATTGAACAGATCATCCCCTGCCTGAAAGCGCATGGGTTGCGGGTCGGCCTGCTCAAGCACAGTCATCATGATGTAGAACCGGACACCCCCGGAAAAGACAGCTACCGGCTCCGTCATGCCGGAAGCGATCAATTACTGCTGGCGACACCCCACCGGAATATTCTTTTCTTTGAATATCCGGAGCCTGCACAAAGAGAGCCTCAGCTTGAGGCATGTTTACAGCAGCTGGATCACAGCCAGCTGGACATCATTCTGGTCGAAGGTTTTCGTGATCAGCCCATCGCCAAAATCGAAATTCATCGTCCGGATTACGGCAAACCTCTGCTCTACCCGCAGGATCATCACATCATTGCACTGGCTACCTGTGAGCCAGATGAAGTTCATCCCTTGCCGGTTCTGGATTTAAACCAGCCCCAAACGATCGCGGATTTTATTGTGAAGTGGATGAAATAAACGGATGGCTTCATCAAGGTATGCATCAAGATAATGACGTCCATAAAAAACAGGTTGCGATGTATCCACGCCTTATTTACAACCAGCCTGTTTTTTCGGGACATCTGAAATGATATTGATGACATTGAACAGTCACGTTCAAAGATAAATAACCTGTCTTGAGTTCAATTTATTTCTCATTGAAAAGTTTTCTTTTCATTCCGTAATCATAATGTAGAATCCCGCTCCAGATTACCTTAAATCTGTCACAACACAGCGGTATTCTGCCCACCTGCCTTCATTTTACTGATAAATACATTGGTTATTTCACAAAGGAATCTGTCATGAAAAAAATGATCTTTTTATTTTTATTGCTATTCACTCCGGGAATGGCATTAGCAAATGCAATGTCGGCTCAGGGATACATTACCCAACTCTATGTGAAACCCGGCAGCAATTTCGTCCGGGTCACCTTTTCACAACCAATAGTCAATACAGAAAACTGCGAGAAGTCAGGTTCCTATATTGCTGAACTTGATGATTCAAAATCCAGCGACCGTTTTTACAGTGCCCTGTTAGCTGCACATATGGCACAGAAAAAAGTCAGTTTCTGGATTGCTGGTTGTACATCCGGTGAATATTGGGGAGGAAAACACCCTAAAATTTACGACATCTATATTTACTAATCCATCATTAAATCAAATCAAACATGGATAAATAAAAGTAAATTGTAATAAAGTCTGAGACAGCTGATTTTATTCGATTGGCTTGTAACAACTGGCTCAGGAATTTCCAAACCGGCTGCAATTGATTCAGCACAACCGATTTGGCCTGAGCCAGAAAATATTGCCGCTCTCAATCAGAACATCAGGCGTTTTCGCCCGGTTTGCTGATCGGCATCTTTTCCAATCTTTGCAGGCTGACGGGTTTTGGACTTTGCATTCCCGCCCTTGTTTGCCGCTTTATTTTTTGCCTGTCTGGCTGGACGTTTTTTCGCGGGTTGCTGAGCCTTCTCTGCTTTCGGCTTCACAACCGGCTCACTGACCGTTTCTGTCACCGGCTGATCACACAGCACAACGTAAAACTCCTCGTTAAATTCAATCACGTCACCGTTATAGACTTTCCGGCGCTTGCGCTGTTCCAGCTCACCATTCACGGCCACGTAGCCTTCAGCAATGGCCATTTTGGCTTCACCGCCACCACCCACAGCATTGGCGATTTTCAACACTTTATACAGCTCAATGGGTTGGGCGGAGACCTCTATCCCAAGGGCTTCGACTTCAATTTCCTGATCCTGACTCACGACACTCTGCCTGTAATTAACCGCGTATGACGTGAGTATACCATTCCCGGCCCGCAGTCAGCCCCTCTTTAACGAACGGAACCCCCTCCGGACGATGTGAGTGCATGAAAAATCTTCGAAACGCAGAGAATATCTTGGTTTGAAGCCACAGATTAGAGATAGCGTTCTCAATCAGTTATGCTTGTAACAACTTTCACTCTGCGACTCAGTGACAAGGAAAACATCATGCTGAAACTGCTGTACACCACTGCCTTCTGTCTCCTCTTTGCCCTTCCGGCCATGGCGCAAGAAGAAGAGGTTCCCTATTCGGAACAACCGACTCTGGATAAGCCATTGATGGAAAGGTACATCATGGATGAGCTGAAATCCCTGCGCCAGGATCAGCAAGATCTGGAACGTCGCCTGACGGTTTCATTCACCGATCGGGAACTGGCCGTTGCCGACAAATCGCTCAACTACGCGAACGTGACCGTCACTTACTTTTTCTATCTGATCGCAGGTGCAGCTTCGCTGATTGCCCTGGTCGGCTGGCAATCGCTGAAAGAAATCAAGGTCAATACCAAAAAAATGGCCGATCAGCAGCTGCAGGAAATCACCGAACAGTATGAGAAGAAATTCCAGATGCTGGAACGAGATCTGAAAAGAAAAACCCGCATTATCGCGCAGAACAATAAAGAGATTGAAATCATCAACGAGGTTCACAACCTCTGGCTGCGGGCACAGAGCTCTCAAACGGCCGAGCAAAAAATGGAAGTCTATGATGAAATTCTCAAGCTGCGGCCGGGCGATCTGGAAGCTTTAACTCACAAAGCCGACGCCGCCATGGAAATCCGTGAATTCCACTGGGCGCTGAGTATCTGTAACCGGGTTCTGGAAGTCGACGGTACGAATGCAAATGCACTGTATCAGAGAGCCTGTGCCTACGCCTGTCTGGGTGCCGAAGATCAGGCCGTCTCGGATCTTGAGCGAGCCATTCAGGGCAGCGCATTTCTGGTAGAACTGGCGCGTGACGAGGCTGATTTTGAAACCCTTCATGGTCATGAACGTTTTGATCAGCTGATCTCTCATCATCATGATTAGCGGGCTATGATTCAGGTATGGCAAGGGAATCGCCTTCATTTTGACGGCTTCTGCGACGCTGCCCTCCCTGTCGCGGATATTCTCTGGACAAGTTAATGACAGCGCGCTTAGTATCTCTTTAAACGACGTTTTTACCGAGTTAACGGAGTAACCCATGCAAGCAACTACCCGCCAGATGCAGGCCCGCAAACACATTGCCCTTGTCGCACACGATAACTGTAAAAGTCATTTGCAGCGTTGGGTTGAGGAGCACAAAACAAAGCTGGTTCAGCATACCCTTTATGCAACAGGGACAACGGGGCACCTGTTAGCCAAGCAAACCGGACTGCCTGTGAACTGCCTGCTCAGCGGCCCGATGGGGGGCGACCAGCAGTTGGGTGCCCTGATCTGCGAAGGCAAAATCGACATGATGATCTTCTTCTGGGACCCGCTCAATGCGGTTCCGCACGACCCGGACGTCAAGGCCCTGCTTCGAATTGCCGCGGTCTGGAATATCCCGGTTGCCACCAACCGTGCCAGCGCCAACTTCATGATCGAATCCAGCATGATGGATCAGGAAGTGCTGATTGAGATCCCGGATTACGAAGCCTATCTGGCTGAGCGCCTTTCTTAATCTCAGCTCATGATACGTCCGGTCTCAGCCCCCTTCACGTTTAATACCGATTTTGAAACCGGCAGCTAATTGAACATCGTCAGATAGTCGTTTTCCTCAACCAATCAACGCCATCCCCGCGAAAGCGGGGATCCGGGGCATGCCGCAACAACACCAATCCGGTTTCTGAGTTTCCAGCTTCTCCTGTCCGGACATGAACCCATCCTCCCGATTCAGCGCGAGGCTCCCCGGCAGGCAAAGCCCCATTTTTCGGTATATGCTTTCAATCAATACCAAAAACAAACTGTTACCTCATGGTGGCCTATGAAAGCCTGGACCCTGACAGAACCCAACGGACTGGATTGTCTGCAACTGACCCGAACAACCCGCCCCAAACCCGGTCCGGCAGAAGTCAGGATTCAGGTTGCCGCAGCAGGCCTCAATCCCATCGATTACAAACTTGCCCATTGGGGGTATGCCACCTGGGATTATCCACAGGTCATGGGGATGGATATCGCGGGAACCATTGAGTCTGTCGGATCCCGGGTCAGACAATACAAGCCCGGGGACCGGGTCTTTACCTTCCTCGACCCGCGCCAGTGCGGCGGATTCGCGGAATATGTCTGCTGCAAAACCGACGCACTGAGCCGTTTACCGGCCTCCGTCAGCTTTGAGCAGGCTGCAGCGCTGCCTTCTGCAGGCTACAGCGCCTGGCTGGCCGTTCATGACAAGCTTCGTCTGGCCCCGGGACAACGGATAACGATCACCGGTGCAGGCGGTGGCGTCGGGGGCTTTGCGGCACAACTGGCCAAGCTGGCCGATGCCACCGTTTATGCCATTGCGGCCAAGCAGCATCATGCCAGATTACAAAGTTACGGCGTGGATGCCGTGATTGATGCAGACAAAGAAAATGTCGCATTACGCCTTATTGAACTGACTGAAGACAGACTGCTGCACGCCGTAATTGACTGCGTCTCCGCCCGCTCGGGCAGTCTGATGAGTTCGCTGATCCGATACAACGGGCAGATTGTGATGGTCGCTGACCAGTTTAACCAGGTGCCCTTGCTCGCAACGACGAAAGCCATCAGCATGCACGAAGTGGCGCTCCACGGGACTTATGCCCATGGTGCGCCGGAGGATATCCGTCATCTGGCCGATATCGGAAACAGCCTGAGTAATCTGGTCGCGGAAGGGAAACTGGACCCGATGCTGGATAAGCTGTTTCCCTTTGATCAGTTGAAAGACGGGCTGACGCAGCTGTACAACCAGCAGCACAGCGGCAAACTGGTCGTGGTGCTGGATTAGTTCAGGTGCTGACCTGTGGGCAGACTAACGGCCCGGTTTTTTGATCTTATTGTTGACCGGATAACGATCCTCAATCATTTCATGAATGAAAGGAGAAATGGTTTCCGGGTTGGCACAAATCCACACATGCTCCTTGGCCCGGGTCATTGCCACATAAAACAACCGGCGTTCTTCCGCATCGGCAATCCCTTCATTACCGCCGGATTGCAGGCAGGTCAGCAGACCCCGGTCTCTGTCCGGTGCCGGGAAAACACCCCGGTTGGCATTGAGCACGAACACAAAATCAGCTTCACGACCTTTACTGGCATGGCAGGTCATAAACTGAAGATTTAACTGCGGCCACTGCGATTGCCAGTCCGCCAGTTTTTCCGGCCGGTGGTCATGATTCCGCCCCAGTAGCAGTACCGTGACTTCTTTCTTCACTTTTGAAGCCAGCTGAACCAGTTCCTGTTCCAGCAAATCCTGCGCCAGCAGCGTCACCGCTTTGCGTTTCTGTTTTTTGAAACTCTTGAGTGACTTTTTCAGCTGCTGCGGATTTTGCTGAATAAACAGATTCGCAACTTCACCGATCATATTGTTAAAGCGGTAAGTCGTATCCAGTTCCATCACATGACTGGCACCAAATCGCTGTTCAAATCCCGTGGTCAGATTGACATCCGCTCCGGCAAAGCGGTAAATCGCCTGCCAGTCATCCCCGACTGCATACAGCGTGGGTGCGAGTGCGCCTTCCCTTACAGGCTGGCAAATGGCATCAATCAGCGCCAGCCGGTGCGGCGAAATATCCTGATATTCGTCCACCATCACGAAACGCCATTCCGGTACAAACTTACCCTGTTTCACATATTCAGTGGCGGTCTGGATCATTGAATTAAAATCAATCTGACGATTGGCTTTCAGGTGCTGGCTGTACGCTTTATAACAGGGCCACAACAGCGCCAGTTCACTTTTCATCTGCGCTTTGTCGTCATGACCCAGTGCACTGTCCACCAGCGCCGACAACACGGATTTATTCCCGCCGTGCTGTCCGATCAGTTCAAGGTGGCGCCAGACCCAGTTCAGTAACTCTTCGCTCCGGGCCTGCGCCTCCATCGAGTTATCCCCCCGGAAACCCGGCAAACGCCATTGGGTCAGATGTTTCTGCCAGCGTTTGGCGGCAGCCTCATTCTGCCACTGATCTTTCAGTAAGGCCGACAGCCACTCGTTACGCGCCTGTTCGTCGAGGACCAGAGGAGACACCGCAGGTAATTCCCCTTCGACGGCCTGAATGATCTGGCATCCCAGACTGTGGAAGGTCGCCACCCGGATCCCACGCCCGACTTTTTCGGTCAGTCGTTCACTCATTTCTTCGGCTGCTTTTCGGCCAAAAGCCAGCAACAGGATTTCACCCGGCTCCGCCTGCTGGCTGGCAAGCAGGTACCCGGCCCGGGCGACCAGAACACTGGTTTTTCCCGAACCGGCACCGGCAAGGATCAGGTTATGGTCCTGATTCAGCAATACAGCCTGACGCTGAGACATATTCAGCGGCGACGATTCAATGCGGTCAAACCAGGAAGACCATTTCTCAGTTTCCGTTTGCATCCAGGTTTGGTTGGCTTCCTCAACCCACGCCGGATCATCTTCCAGCCAGGGAGAAATGCGCTCGAAGGCCATCGGACGGAAGGACGCCGCCAGTTCATCGGTCAGTCCGGCTTCTCTCAGAGCCGTATGCAAAGAATCCTGTAAATTCAGGTGAGCAGAGCGGCGCTTATAGCCGGGCTCCGTCATAAAAGCATCAATGTCAGACAGCATCTTCGGCAGATGCTGATCTAACGTTTCTACCCGGCCCCGGGCCCAGTGACGGTAAGTGCTGACAAGGTGTTCAGCGAAGTCTTTGCAGGCTTGCCAGGGCAGGCCATGGATGGTCCAGCTGGCGGATTGATCGGCTGAGGTCAGTTCCAAGGCCCCCCACATCACTCCGCGGTGCAGCGTCACGGAGCCGTCCCAGTCATCGAACGACAGGACTTCGCTTCCTTCCAGGCTCTCAAGCAGCACCTGCTCTTCCCCCAGTTCAATGCTGCAAAAATCTCCCTGCACCAACCATTGTGCAAGCCAATTGGCTGTTAATCGCATGTTGTATCCTGACACCTTGTTTTACCGAGCGAGAAGATTATCAAGATCTGTACACAGACCATAGCGGTAAGCACCTTATTTACGTAAAATTTGAGACAAAAATGTCTGCCGCTTCAAAACTGTGTTCTGTCTCGGCACTTACCGGATATGCAATGATAAAACGCTCCCTGCTCATGCCCATTCGTCGCTACTGGGCCAAAGAACGCTTCCAGCTCAGTGCCCGTGTTGCCATCGCCCTGATTTGTGCTGTTATCCCCTGCTGGTATCTAAATGCGACGACAGCCGTCACCCCATTAGTCCTCGGCATCATTGCATCGGCGCTGGCAGAAACAGATGACAACCTGACCGGACGACTGAAAGCCCTGACCATGACGCTGCTGTGCTTTCTGGTGGCGTCCCTGTCGGTCGAGCTGCTGTTTGACTCGCCCGTTCTTTTTGCCATCGGTTTGTTCACATCCAGCTTCACCTTCATGATGCTGGGCGCGATGGGCACGCGCTATGCCAGTATTGCTTTTGCTTCGCTGCTGCTGGCGATTTACACCATGCTCGGCGCCGAAAACAGTCAGGATTTATGGTTCCAGCCAGTCTTATTGCTGGCCGGTGCAAGTGGCTACGGGCTGCTTTCCCTGATCTGGCAGATGCTCTGGCCGAATCAGGCTGTCCAGCACAGCCTGGCCAGCGTTTTTGAAGCTCTGGCCGATTATCTGGATGACAAAAGCCGCTGGTTCCGGCCGGTTGAGAATCTGGATCCCCAGCAGTTGCGTATTCAGGCTGCCGGCAGTAACGCGAGAGTTGTTTCCGCACTGAATCAGGTCAAGATGACGCTGCTGAACCGGGCCAAACGCGTCCAGCCGAATCAGCGCGGGCATCGTTTTCTGAGTCTGTACTTTCACGCTCAGGATATTCACGAGCGAATCAGTTCTTCCCACCAGCGCTATCAGGATTTAGCCGCAGCGTTTCGCCGCAGCGATATCCTGTTCCGTTTTCAGGATCTGATGCACCAGCAAGCTGCGGCGTGCCGGCAGATCAGCCACTGCCTGGCGATGGGACACCACTATCGCCACAGCCTCGACAACAGCCTGGCGCTGGATGAACTGAAGGAATCGCTGGATTACCTGAAAGCGCAGAAAAATCCGGACTGGCGATCGTTTCTGGTTCAGCTGGATTATCTGTTCAGTAATCTGGCAACCGTCGAACGTCAGCTCACGAACCTCAACAACCCGGATGTCAGCGAGCCACAGGAAGACACTGAGCTGGCAGACTCTGAAGCCCATACACTGGCCGGGTTATGGCAGCGGGTGAAAAGTCAGCTGCATACCGACAGTCAGTTGTTCCGCCATGCAATCCGCATCGCCATTGCGTTAACTGTCGGATACGGCGTGATCCAGCTGTTGGACCTCAAGCACGGCTTCTGGATCCTGCTGACCACGCTCTTTGTTTGTCAGCCCAACTATAGCGCGACCCGCCAGAAGCTGACTCAGCGGATCATCGGAACACTGGGTGGTCTGCTCATTGGTCTGCCTCTGCTGTATCTGTTTCCGGGTCAGGAAGGACAACTGGTGCTTATGATTCTTGCCGGGGTCGCCTTCTTTATTCTGCGCAATCAGCAATATACGCTGGCAACCGGCTTTATCACCCTGCTGGTTCTGTTCTGCTTTAACCAGTTAGGCGCCGGGTTTGCGGTCATGCTGCCCCGTCTGGGCGATACACTGGTCGGCTGTGTGCTCGCAGTACTGGCGGTCACTTTTATTCTGCCTGACTGGCAATCCCGCCGGCTGCACAAAATCATGGCTGCGGCTGTCACCACCAACCGGGATTATCTGGCGCAGATCATCGGCCAGTACCGCATTGGGAAGAAAGACAGCCTGAGCTACCGGGTCGCCCGCCGAGAGGCCCACAACACGGATGCTCAGCTCAGCACGGCCATCAGCAATATGCTGGCCGAACCGGGCCGCTACCGGCTGGCCATCGAAGAATGCTTTCGCTTTCTCACGCTCAACCATGCCATGCTGAATTACATTTCGACGCTGGGCGCACACCGGACTCAGCTCGATGAACACAAAACTCACAAGCTGATCGCCCAGGCACACAGCCAGATCCATCTCCAGCTGGAAGCGCTGGCACAGCAACTGGCAGACAAACATTGCGCCCCGCCACCGGAAACGGACAGCAGTCTGGAACAGGCACTGGCAACGTGGCGAGAAGGCGACGATCAGTCTGTCCGCCTGATTTTGCAACAGCTGTTTCTGATCCAGCGGATGCTGCCGGAACTGCATTCAATGGCCAATAAACTGGCCGCCAGAACCCAGCAGGCCGACATGACTGGCAAGTAAATCTGCAGTAGCGATATCAACCTTAAACTGATACATATTCAGCCAATCAAACCACTTCAGGCATAATTTATCTTCAGTTATGCCTGTAATGGTATAGAATCCAGCCCATTCCTCGTTCCTGTTCAATTGACTGAATACCATGATTGATTTCACGACACTGCCACTGTACCTGACTGCGGTGGTAGCTCTGTTGCTGGTGCCCGGGCCAGACATGCTGCTGATTGCCAGTTCAAGCCTGAGCTATGGCAAAAGGGTCGGATTATTTGCCAGTCTTGGCAATGCCACATCAGGCCTGATTCTGACGTTTCTGGCCGCCATGGGGGTATCGGCACTGATTGCCATGAGCCCCATCGCACTGGAAGCACTGCGCTATCTGGGCGGAGCTTACCTGCTGAAAATGGGCTGGGATTGCCTGCGCAGCCAGCCGGCAGAATCGCCGACTGTGGAAGCACAGAAAGGCTTGGCACGCGCCTTATATCGTCGTGCAGTCTTTAGTAACCTGCTGAACCCGAAAGCACTGATTTTTTTCGTCCTGTTTCTGCCTCAGTTTGTCTCCGGCCAGATTGAAGCCAGTTCAGGAGAGCAAATGCTGGCGCTCGGACTGGTGCTGAACGTCATGGGACTGGCATTCAATCTACTGCTGGTGGTCCTGGCGGGCACACTGGGACAGCCGCTGCTCAGAAACGCAAAGTTCCGGGCGAACCAGAACAAGTTCATGGGCTGTATTTTTATCTTGCTGGCGCTGTGGCTGCTGCTTTCCCAGTTACCGCAAGCCTGAACCTTCTGTTCAAAAAAAGGCCTCCCAACCGGGAGGCCTTTCTTCTTTGATTCAGACTATTTTCCTCTCGCATCAAGCCGTTTCAAACAGCCAGACACGACTTTCGTAAGGACACAGTTTGCCGGCCAGGCTGACCGTTGAGGCTTCTGCATCCTCATAATTGCACAGCAGCGTTTTCCCCCGGCTGAAATCCAGCGCGCCATCCGCAACAATGACAGTACTCAGGTCGAAATCCACCAGCTCTGCCGAGTAATTATTCAGGCAGATCAGGGTTTGTTCCCCGGTCCGGCGACGGTATACATGCAGCGCTTGATCCTCAGGCAGCAAATCGGTGTAATCGCCTTCAACAATCACCGCCACCTGTTTTCTCAGCGCAATCAATTTTCGGTAGTAATGGAAAACGGACTGCGGATCAGCCTGCGCCTGCCCGGCATTAATGCGGGGGTAATTTTCTGCTACATCAATCCAGGGCGTTCCCTGAGTAAACCCGGCATGCCTCGTGTTATCCCATTGCATCGGTGTCCGGGAGTTATCCCGGGAACGCTGAGCCAGGATCGCCAGGGCTTCCGCTTCACTCAGTCCCTGTTCTGTGGTCAGAATACGGAACATATTGATGCTTTCCACATCGCGATACTGCTCAATCCGGCTAAAGCCCGGGTTGGTCATCCCCAGCTCTTCGCCCTGATACACATAAGGTGTGCCCTGCATCATGTGCAGCGAGGTCGCCAGCATCTTGGCGGACTGTTCGCGGTACACCCCATCCTGCCCAAAGCGGCTGACCACTCGCGGCTGATCATGGTTACACCAGAACAGTGCGCCCCAGCCCTGATCGTGCAATCCGTGTTGCCAGTGGCTGAACAACTGCTTGAGCGCAAGAAAATCCATCGGGGCCAGTTTCCACTTTTCACCGTCCGGATAATCCACTTTCAGGTGATGGAAGTTAAAAACCATCGACAGCTCTTTACCGTCTTTCGCCGAGTACTGCTGGCAATGTTCCAGTGTTGTCGATGACATTTCACCCACGGTGACTGACCCGTATTTCTGAAACACATCCGTGCTGATTTCCTGCAGATACTCATGAACACGGGGGCCATCGGTATAAAATCGGCGTCCGTCTCCGTGGTCATCGCTGGGGAAATCCTGCTGCTTGGAAATCAGGTTGATCACGTCCAGCCGGAAACCATCGACCCCTTTTTCAGCCCAGAAGCTGATAACCTGCTTCACTTCCTCCCGAACTTTCGGATTTTCCCAGTTCAGATCCGCCTGTTCTCTGGCAAACAGATGCAGGTAATACTGCTGTGTGGGTTCATGCCATTCCCAGGCGTTCCCGCCGAATTTCGACTGCCAGTTATTCGGTTCCCGGCCGTCTACTGCATCCTGCCAGATGTAGTAATCCCGGTACGGACTGTGTTTATCTGCCAGCGCCTGCTGAAACCAGGCATGCTCTGTGGAGGTGTGATTGACAACAATATCCATGATGATACGGATACCCCGCTGACGGGCCTCATCCAGCAGGCGGTCAAAATCGGCCATGGTGCCGAAATCCGGGTTGATGCTGTAGTAGTCGGAAATATCGTACCCGTTATCAATCATCGGCGATGCATAAACTGGTGTGAGCCAGATGGCATCAACTCCCAGTGCCTGCAAATAAGGCAACCGCTGCGTGATCCCATTGAGATCGCCGGTGCCTTTGTCTCCACTGTCAGCAAAGCTTTTCGGATAAATCTGATAAACCGTGGCTGTCCGCCACCAGGGTTGAGTTGTTTTTGTCATGTGACCTAGCCTTGAAAAGAAACGGCAGCTTTGCTGCCGTTCAATGACGTTATGCTGTTTGTGGTTGTTGATTGTTCAGTTGACCTTTTGCCGCAGCGCGTTTGTACATCACCAGCGTCAGAACCAGCGGCACAACAATGGCCACCACCATCGCCAGCAGATAAACCAGCCAGTACTGCGGCTGAATTGAAAGGATACCCGGCAGACCGCCGACACCAATGCCGTTCGCCATCACGCCGGATGCACCGCAGATCGCTGCGGCCAGTGCTGAGCCGATCATTGCGCACAGCATCGGGAACTTGTATTTCAGGTTGATGCCGTACATCGCAGGTTCCGTGACCCCCAGGTAGGCTGAAATAGCCGCCGGGACGGAAATCTCACGCTCGTTCTCTTTCTTACTGATGATGATAATACCGACCACAGCCGACGCCTGTGCGATATTCGACAGGGCAATCAATGGCCAGATTGGCGTGCCGCCCATGTCCTGCATCAGTTGCAAATCCACAGCATTGGTGGTGTGGTGAATACCCGTGATCACCAAAGGCGCGTAGAGGAAACCAAACAGTACAGCACCCAAAATTGCAAAGTCGCCGGTCATAGCGGCTTTAGCAATATAAGCCACCCCATCACCCAGCATCCGGCCAAACGGGCCAATCAGGGCGTGAGCCAGCACCACCGCGGTAATCAGAGAGATAAACGGCACAACCACTAAATAGAGATAATCCGGAATGATGCGCTTCAGCCGTGTTTCGATAAAGGCCAGTGCAATCCCCGCCAGCATCGCCGGAATGACCTGCGCCTGATACCCGACTTTCTCAATCACGAACCAGCCGAAGTCCCACACTTCCGGCACTTGTTTCCCGATCAGATACGCATTCATCAGCTGAGGAGACACCAGTGTAACCCCCAGCACGATCCCCAGAATCGGCGTCCCACCCAGTTTTTTTACGGTTGACCAGCACACGCCGACCGGCAGGAAGAAGAAAATTGCCTCGCCGATCAGCCACAGGAATGCATGCACCTGCGCCCAGAACGGACTGATTTGCGTCAGTGTCTTGCCGTCGAACATGGCAATGTCGCCAATGACATTGCGGAAGCCCAGAATCAGACCACCGGTGATAATGGCTGGCAGCAACGGTACAAAGATTTCGGCAAGATGGGAAATACCGCGCTCCAACAAACTCATGTTCTGACGGGCAGCCACTTTCGCTTCATCTTTGCTGGCTGCTTTGCCGCCCATCATGGCATTCATTTGCTTGTAAACCTGATCAACCTCGGTTCCGATCACAACCTGAAACTGACCGGCATTGGTAAAACAGCCTTTCACCATAGGCAAAGCTTCCAGCCCGGCCGTATCGGCCTGTTTCGGGTCCTGTAACACAAAGCGCAGCCGGGTCAGGCAGTGGCTGACACTGACAATGTTCGCCTCGCCGCCGATGCGAGCGACGAGCTGTTCTATCTGCTGTTGGTCGATTTTACTCATGCCGATATCCGTTTAAGTCGTAGGTACACAGGGGGATGTTGTTATCGTCTTTATTAAATTGGGAATGTTCCCAAAACACACCACTAATGATGAACCTGACAAAAAGAATTGAAAATGGGAATGTTCCCAAACTGTGTGACAACTCACGAACTGTGTCCTGTTTGAGGATAGACATAAAACCCGGATCACGTTCACGACAGTGTTCGCAGACTTGTCGAGAATGCGTCCACTGATGCGAACGCAGGGACCTTGATAAAAGTGTGCTTGAGTTAGCTCTGGCTTGAGTTAGCTTTGGCCTGAATTTCTGATCGTCAGGAACTGGAAGGTGCGCTGGCTTGCTGGATCAGATGGGTAATAGCAGCCCCCTGCTGCAAATGCTGCAATAACAATTGGGCTGCGCGCTGACCCGCATCGAAGTAACCCGGGTCAATGCTGAACGTGTTGGAAAACATAAAACTCAGCAGATCCGTTGCCCCCACGCCAGAGACAATCACCTCTGTCCGCTGAATTTCCTGAAGTCGCTTGGCGACGCCCATCGCCAGTGTGTCACTGGCACAGACAATGGCCTGCGTCTGCGCATTCAGGACTTTATCCGTCAGCTTGTAGGCACTGTCGTAACTGAGTTCGCCTGTCTGATAACAGGGCTCAATCTGACGCTCCCGGCAGGCGGCCAGATAAGCATCCAGACGAAACTGTCCTGTGGTCCGGTCGGCGGGATCCACACCGATATAACTGATTTGTTTCAGCCCCTGCTCAGCCAGCTGCTGCATCGCCAGACGGATCATCCCCTGATTGTCGTAACTGACGGATGAAACCGAATCGGTATCGACGGCAATCACCACAGCACGCTGTGCAAACCCATTCAGGATCGTGTCGTCAAAACCCGAAAAGCCAAAGACGATCACCCCATCCACATTGCGCTTTTCCAGCACGGCAAGATGCTCGCGGGTTTTCTCAGCGCTGAACTGGCTTTCCATGATCACTGCATCATAACCGGCCGCATAGATCACGGCCAGAATGCCTCGGACCGCTTTATTTTCAGACGGTGAATCGAGTCGCGACACTACCACGCCAATCACTTTGCTGGAGCCTCCACGCATCGACTGCGCTGATTTCGACGGCACATAGCCTGAATCACGAATGACTTCTTCGACTTTTTTACGGGTCGCAGGTTTGACCCGGGGATCTTGCGTCAGCACCCGGGAAACAGTGGATTTACCCACGCCGGCCAGCTTCGCTATATCAAGAATGGTGAGTTTCTGTGCCATAGAATATTTTCGTGCGCCATGCAAAAGGCTTTGTCTGTCAACGCCGTATTGTCACTGTCTTGCCAGTGACCTGCAACAGTACCTTACAGAAAAAATGCAACAAATTGACAGGATGCCAACAAAAACTCCTGAGATAACCGATACTTTTTTTAAGTGCTTGAAAAAAGTTTTCCATGCACCCATATAAAATAAAAGCTTACTCCGAAGCAGGTACCGGCCGTTTTCTGTTCCCTCATTTTTGCCGGTATCAGCCGAAGCACAAAAGGATAATTATGATTACTCATGTTGGCATTATTGATCAGGACCCGGTCCGCTTGATCACCCCGCTTTTAGACCACGGTGTTCCTGCCGGGAAAATGATCTTTATTGGTACCGAATCACAGCGGGAAACTTTTGAGCGACTGAGCTCCATTCTGACACCCCGCGATATCCAGACCGAATTTTTTACGATTCCCGACTCTATCAATATCACAACGATTCGCAGCCGATTGAATGAACTGGCTGCCCGCCTGAAAGAAAGCGGCTGCGAAGTCTGGTTCAATGCCAGCTGCGGTCTGCGCCACCGGTTGCTGTCTGCCTATGAGGTTTTCCGCAGTTATCAGTGGCCCATTTATGTGATTGAGCCTTTCAGCGATGAAATGTGCTGGCTGTTCCCGTCAGACCGGGAACAACAACAGGTCGAAGACCGGATTCAGTTAACCGACTATCTGACCATTTTCGGTGCACGGGCAGAACTTCCGGAAACCATGGTCCCGGAAGCACTGAACCAGCAACTGTGGGATTTAGGACAGCGCTGGGCCAGTTCGGCACTGGAACTCGGACCGGGTCTGGCAACCCTGAACTATCTGGCGACCACCTGCCGGAAAGAACAGAAACTGGACGTCGAACTGAGCGAAAAACAGCAAGGTTACAAAGAACTTGCCCAGCTGATCAATGACCTGCAGGAAACTGGACTGGCGAGCTACGACAAGGGTGTCCTGACGTTCAAACACGAAGAAGCCCGACGGTTTGCCAACGGCGAATGGCTGGAGAACCTGGTCCACAGTACGGTAAGAGCCATTCAGAGCAAACTGCCGACCATTCAGGATCACTCACTTGGTGTTCAGGTTTACCGTCAGATTGGCGACCGTGAAGTCCGGAACGAACTGGATGTCGCAACCGTGGTGAACAACAAACTGCACATCATTGAATGTAAAACCAAGGGCATGCGCGACGACGGTGATGATACCCTGTATAAACTGGAATCGCTGCGTGATTTGCTCGGTGGCCTGCAAGCCAGGGCAATGCTGGTCAGCTTCCGTCCGCTGCGTCATCACGATCTGGTCCGTGCTGAAGATCTGGGACTGGCCATTATCGGCCCTGAACAGCTGGGCGATCTGGAACAACATCTGCACACCTGGTTCAAAGCTGCAGGTGGTCAGGCCAACCGAATGCTGTAATCACTTTCAGTCCAGATCAAAAAAACCGATGCCCAGGCATCGGTTTTTTGTTTCAGCTCTAAATCAATTCAGAACAATTATTTTTTCAGCATACGACGGGCAGCATCAACCACAACGCGAATCGCGCGGGCTTCTGTCTCTTTCAGTGTCGCGTGATCAGGCGTTTCTTTCTGTGTACGGTTGATAATCACACCCGCCACACAGCCTGCACGCAGACCTGAACTTGCACACATGGTCAGCAAGGTTGCTGATTCCATTTCAAAGTTCAGTACACCCATGTCCTGCCATTCTTTCATAGAGCCCTGGAAGCGGCGAACAACACGGCCAGAGAATGTGTCGTAACGCTCCTGACCTGGGTAGAAGGTGTCACTAGAAGCAGTCACGCCCGTGTGGACAGCAGTATCTTCTGCATCACAGGCTTCTTTCATTGCCGTTGCAACTTCAAAGTCAGCAACCGCCGGGAATTCCATTGGCGCAAAATGCAGGCTGGCACCATCCAGACGAACTGAACCTGTGGTCACAATCATGTCGCCAACATTAATGTTTGGCTGAATTGCACCTGTTGTCCCGACACGCAGGAAGGTACGCACACCCAGTTGCGCCAGCTCTTCAACAGCAATCGACGTAGACGGGCCACCGATACCGGTAGAACACACAACAACAGACTGGCCATCCAGCTTCGCACGGTACAGGGTGTACTCACGAGCACTGTTCAGAAATTCTGGCTCATCCATCAGGTTCGCGATTTTTTCAACACGAGCCGGATCGCCTGGAATGATGGCAATCTCAGCACCCTGAAGGTCAGATTTCGTAACACCCAGATGGAAAACAGCGTTCTCAGACATAATTCTATCCTTTATTGTGTGGCTCACTCTGTGGTGGCCTGGATCTTATTCAACAACTTGAACTCTCGAATACCCGCTAACCATAGCCCATTGCCGCACCAACATTATTGATGGTGATCACAACAATATGACAGCAAAATGTAACCGAAATCGAAAAAGAGATCATAGATCACATTGTGAATGTAAAAGTGGGGTAAGTTTCATCAACTATCTGTGCATCAGCAACCGTTACACTCACCCGCAACATGCTGAGCCATACTGCTGAATGCCGAATGTTTTCCCGGCCCCTTTGGTGTTTTTTCCGCTGTTTTCAGGCTGTTTTTTTCCGATTAGGCCACTGAAAACAAAGAACTCATTTTGAGTAAAGTTCATCCAGCATCAAATAATGTCACTCATTGTAATTTACATTCGAGAAACACTTGATTAAGTTATGCGTTTAGTATCACAAGTGTAGTTTATTACTGCTTCAGGCAGTCACTGTTTTTGCCCGCAAAATTCAGGTTGTTTCTTCAACTTTGTGAAAAATATTTTCATGATGGAAACGATGTGACGCCAGCCGGTGCTGAATCAACAAACACAAGTACATTGAAACGGGTAAATCCGATGTGGAATGAAATAAATAAGCTTCCCAAATTCATTTGGGTGCTGCTTTTTGGTGTCTTCGTGACACGGGGCAGCTTTTATATGGTATGGCCGTATATATCGATCATCCTGATTCAGAAACACCACCTTTCCGCGAGTGAAGTCGGTACGTTTTTATCAATCGCAGGCATTATTTCTGTCTGCCTTGGGCTGATTGTTGGTGTTATTTCTGATTTCATCGGAAGAAAATTAATTTTATTACTCAGCGGAATCCTGAACATCATTGCGTTTTGCATGTTAGCTGTTTTCGACTCTGTATGGGGATATCTGATTGCGATTGGACTTTCATCCATTGGCCGTGCAATGTGGGAACCCACCATTTCCGCATTATTCAGCGATGTTATCCATGATAAAAATAAAAGAGAGTTTGCTTTCCATATTCGCTATTTTGCCATCAATATCGGCAGTGCAATCGGACCGTTAACCGGAGTGTGGCTGAGTATCGCGGGAGAACCTTCGAACTTTTTCATCACCGCGTTTTCATATCTGATTTTTCTCATCGCGATGTGTTTATGTTGGATGAATGCCCCTCAAGAAGAAAATATAAAATCGGAGAAAATTCATCACTCCCGTCAGCCACCGTTACGAGAAATATTCAAATCGCTCTGGCATGATAAATTATTATTGCTCATAATCATTTCAAACATCATCATACTCTTTATTTATGGTCAGCAAGACTCGACTTTAATTCAGTACCTGACCATTGAAAATGCAGACAACCTGATGTCTTTAGTTTCTATGATGGTCGCAGCGAATTCATTCGTTACCATTGCATTCCAGTTTATTTTCATGAAAAAGCTTGCGTCACTCTCGATCCATCTGAAAATGATCATTGGGATTGTTTTCTTCGCATTCGCTCAAATACTCTGTGCGTACAATTCGGTGACAATGTACTGGGGATGGATTGCCGTCGCTGTCACCATGAGCTTTGGCCAGACCATCATCTTCCCGCTCATGACGATTCAGATCGATAACATCGCACCTGCACACCTGAAAGGCACCTACTATGGGGCAGCCGCCCTGAACGCTCTGGGCTATGTTTGCGCGCCTTACATCGGCGGAATCATGCTGGATCACTGGGGAGGACCGGCTGTTTTTCAGATCATGAGTGGTTTATGCGGCCTGGTTATTCTGCTCTTCATCTGTTTAGACAAAAAACAACGCGCAACAATCGCAGTGTAACCCTCTCAGGTTTGAGGTTTTATTATTTCCCCTTAGCACCGGACAATCACATGCTGAAACTGTCGGATTGATACAAACGACAGCTGTCCGGAGAGCCGAACTCCGGACAGCTGGTTGGTTCCATTGAGCAGGCTGAATTCAGCCATCACGCCTGGGAGCACTCGTGAATACTCATTCTTTCGGGGCCGGCTTAAACCTTAACAGCCGCAGCGCATTCACCGTCACTAACGCGGTTGCCCCGCTGTCTGCCAGTACAGCCAGCCAAAGGCCGGTCCAGCCGAACAAGGTCGTCACGAGGAAGATCAGCTTCAGCCCCAGGGCCAGCGTAATATTCTGGCGAATATTGGCCAGTGTTTTACGGGACAGACTGATCATCTCGGGCAGTTCACTCAGGCGGTTATGCGTCAGCGCTGCATCTGCGGTTTCCAAAGCAACATCCGTACCGCTGCCCATGGCGACGCCGACATGTGCCATCTTCATGGCTGGGGCATCATTAATGCCGTCGCCCACCATTGCCACCCGCTGATGGTGACTCCACTCAGCCACTTCTCTGACTTTATCTTCCGGCATGAGCCCGGCTCTGAAATCCACCCCCACTTCAGCGGCAATCGCCCGGGCGGCAAGCATGTTGTCCCCGGTCAGCATCAAGGACTTCACGCCCATCGCGGCCAGCTGCTTCACGGCATCCATGGCATCCTCACGCAGATTATCCCGCCAGGCAATCAGTCCGACAGGCACCTGATCGCGCAGTACAACCACCAGCGTTTTCCCTTCATCACCCAGTCGCGCGATATCGTCGAGATGTGACTGGGATAACATGATGTCATCATCCAGACGATCCGGTGCCAGCAGCTGAATGGTGTGGCCGTTCACAATCCCCTGAATACCTCGACCCGGCAGTGCCTTGCGATTTTCTGCGGCAATCACAGGCACACTGTTTTGTTGTGCTTTCTCGATCACGGCATTCGCGAGCGGGTGCAAAGACCCCGTTTCCACGGCTGCCGCCTGCGCCAGCACATCAGAGGTTTCTCCCTTCCAGGCAAGGATATCAGTGACATGAGGTCTGCCCTGAGTCAGGGTACCGGTTTTATCAAATGCCACCACCTGAGCCTGCCCTAACTGCTCCAGAGCTGCCCCGCCTTTGATCAAAGCACCACGTCGTGCCGCTGCGGCAAGCCCCGACGTGATTGCAGCCGGTGTGGAGATCACTAAAGCACAAGGGCAGGCAATCAACAGTAAAGTCAGACCCTTATACAGCCATTCATCCCAGGACTGTCCCAGGAACAGTGTCGGGATCAGCACAATCAGGGTTGCCAGCACAATCATCGCCGGCGTATACCAGCGGCTGAAACGGTCAATAAAACGTTCGATCGGTGCTTTACTGGCTTCTGCATTTTCAATCAGATGCAATATACGGTCGATGGCGTTCTCGCCCGGTTCAGAGACAACTTTCAGGCGAACCAGATGCTCCACCGACAAGGAACCCGCCAGCACGGTTTCTCCTGAAAAACGCTCCACCGGTACGGATTCTCCGGTCATCGCACTCTCATCAAAACTGGCCGCCTGATCCATCAAGACCGCATCCGCAGGTAATCTTGCTCCAGGTGCAACTTCTATCACGTCACCCGGCTGCAGCTGATCTGCCGCGACGTCCTGAATCGTGCCGTCAGCATTGACCCGTTTTGCAGTTTCCGGCACCAATGCCATCAGTGCCTTCACACCGCTGCGAGCGCGGGAGGCCGCATAACCTTCCAACTGCTCACCCAGCAGGAACAAGAGCAACACCATTGCCGCTTCAGCCGTTTCCCCGAGATACAGCGCACCGACAGCTGCCACACTCATCAGAGTTTCAATTGAGAAAGGAGAACCATTTTTTGCCAGTTGAAAGGCTTTACGCAAAATCGGCGCTAATCCCACCAGGGTAGTGGCCGTAAATGCCGCCAGGCCAAACAACTCAGACTGTGTCGAAATCAGATAGGAAAGAACAACCAGTACCGTCGTCAGAATCAACATACCGTATGTTTTCAGAATACTTCCCGATTCAGCCTCTTTCTCCTGCGGCCGCAACAAAGGAAATCCGGTAGCTTTTGCTACCGCTTCAACATCCGCCATCAGGCTGGCAGATGCCCCTGACACAAGCAGTTTTTCCGTGGCGAAAGCAACAGAGACATGTCTGACACCTTCGACCGAACGAACGGCTTTTTCAAGTTTCCCGGCACAGCTCGGACAGTCCATGCCCTGAATTTGCCAGCTCAATTGCAGATCTGAGCCTGATGGGATGTCATCAAAGGCTGATGTCTCGGCAGCGTCATCCGTAATACGTTCGAAGCGAAGGTCCGGACTCAAAATAGCTGAGTCTGGTGCTAAACGGGCGGGTTTGAGATGGTTGATTCTAGACAGTGACGAAACTTTCGGTTCAGTCACTCGAACAGGCTGATGCTGACTGGGACCTCTGGCGGGGTCACTGTCCTCAGCATCACCTGAGCCACAGGCTCCGCCGCAACAGTCGTCCGTCCCGGCAGACACTGAGGTGCTGCTTGAGACTGCTGATGCAGAGGCCATTCCTTGCTCAATGCGGACACTGGTTTTGTTACCTGCAGGCTTGACGCTGTGAACATGCATTTTTTTGTTATTACATTGATGACACATGCTTTTCTCCTTCAAAGACTCAATGCTGGTTTGTGTTAACTTCACTATAAACCTTGGAGGCGACTCCAAGGTCAAGTCTGTTTTTTCTCTGAAGTTATGTGCACGGCTATTTCCGGCCGAAGACACAAAAGGCGCCCGGAGGCGCTTTTTATTTAAGCTTAAAAGGTTGATTTAAAAGGATTTAATTCCAGATGTGTCCACAAATCGCCCACAGTTAGCCTTGTTACTTAGTCTTAAGAGTCTTGTAAACCTTCAACAAACTACATTGGGTTACTCTTACTCGACCGAATCAGAGCCGAGGTGTAATCAATTAAGCTCTGGTAGGGATATTTTTAGGGTCTAGGTTCATGCATTTTATCTCCCATATAAAACAGCCCATAAAGTGTTGCTGTCAATAACTGCCAAAAAAACAAAAAGAAAAATCCTATCCCGATCCAGTAAACAACATCATTGTTGAAATTGAAATTTGATGAAAGAGCTATTTTAGATAGCACAATAAGCGATATACTCTCACTTGTTAAAAATGCAAAAAGTAGACATAGGTATCTTCTTCTTGTTAATTTTATTGTTTCTTCTCCACCTCTCATCAATGTCTTTATTTCAGGAGCTGGTTCTGGCAAGCTTAGATCCATATCAGCTCTATTAAATGTTGCAACTGCCGCTAACGCTGCAATATAAAATCCCGGCAAGTTTCCCACAAAAGATATTAGTTCCAATATTAAGCTAGAATTATTTCGATAAATATCATTCAACCCAATAAAGTAGTATCCATAAACCAAAGAAATCAACGATAGAGTTATTGGAATATACCAATCATATACCACTTTTGCTTTGTGACTAATTTCAAGATAAGAAAAAGGCCTAAGCAATTGATAGGCAATATATTTAAGCCTCATTACACTACCCCTACTGATAATGCATCTGGACCTAAATCTAGGTCATCTATGTCGCCAACAGCCACATCTATTTCACCAATCAATAGTTCTTTTGCTTTTCTAATTAATTCAAAATTAAACTGACCATTAATTGATGTATTTAACTCAGAACTAAAACCTGTTAACACACATCTTTTTATAAACTTTCTCTCATCTAATAACCCACCTGAAGCAGGATCAACATTTAAAGTATATGAATTTTCATCTTGATCTTTAAACTGAACTTTCAACACATCACACTTTTCATTAAAAGAATAATTTCTAACTCTTTCGAGATATGTGTAATTGTCAACATCAGCCACTCCTTTAGACACTGAAAACGCTAATTCTTTTCTTATCGGTTTTACTATGTTTGTTGAATCAATAGATTTGTCAACTTCAAATTTAGTTATTGCAAACAATCCTGAAATTTTCCCTTCTCTTAAAGATTTTTTAAAATCTTCCCCCGGATGACCCGTAGCACTCAACTTTGAATATGTCTTCATCATAACTGGCTGACCTTTTGAATCAAAGGAACCATCAGGATGAGTTTGCAAAAAATGTTTCTCATATTTCAATGCAGTATCTTTTAGAAATCGATTCAGCGCTGAAATCAATAGATTCATGGAGGCATTAGGAGTATCTTCAACTATACAAGGGTACATATGAGGAACATTTGGGTCTGAATTTAAGGATATTATAACATGAGCAGAAAACTCACTCTTTTCATCCTCATACCTTATAGCTTGGCGTACTCTTTTTGTTTTCAAGTTTCGATAAGTCTGTTTAGCAGCTTTATCGTCCATTATCAAAAATAGCAATGTAACCATGTCCTTATCAAAACTTATTGCATCAAGCCATACAGAAATTCTTTTACTTTTCACTTCATATTCAAGTGGACCAGTGCGAAAATTTGATATCCTAAGTTTCTGAAGTTGCAGGAACAACGTTTTCAAATCCAAAGGTTCAGCCACATTAACTTTTCTTTTCCGTGAGTAACCTTTAACTGTAACATCCCAAAACGAGACTGTTCGTCTATCACTCTGCTGAAGAAAGCTCATCCTTGCCTCCACACTTCACCGATTTTTAATTATATTAAAACATACATTATGAGAGTGGGCTTAGTTGATATCAAATTATTAGATTTTAGTTAGCATTTATCTAAAAATGATGCCCGCAATTACTAACGGGCTGTGTCTTTACTTACGTGCTTTTTTCCGCTTAACCGTCGCATTCTTCGCTTTCACCACCCTGCCCCCTTTCGCGAAGCGGTAGCCTTTCTTCAGTGTGCCGTTACTTTTTAGTCCTGTCTTAGCCATTCTTTTTCCCCAGTTGTACGTTCGTTTCCAATATTGTTAAGCGCTTGTCCTGCTTGTACAGGACGATGAGCAGCGCGATCATGGTGGGCGGTAAGCCCATTGCCGTTAGTTGTTGCAGTATTTCTATCAAGTCGGTTTCCCTCTGAATTTGTTTGAGAAGAATTCCAGCAGGTAGCGCACCATAGAGCGCATCCCCAGTACATCCACGACGATGGCCCCGACGACGTACCAGTAAGGCTCAGGGATACTTCGCAGCGCCTGAAAGCCTGCATCCACGTACACCGCATAATCCGGCACGAAGCACAGCACCAAGGGCGTGAACACAACCAGCAGGATGAATTCATCTTTCCAGCCCCGGCTCTTGAGACTCAGCTCATCCAGATTGGCCGCCTGCTCGTCGCCGTACTCCAGCCGCTTGAGCCGGGCGGCGTGCTTGGCCTGCTCAAGCTCGTCTTTACGCTTCAGGGCCTCCGCCTTGTTCTGGCTGTGCTGCTGCCAAGCTGCCACGCCACCCGTGATGAGGCTCATCAATGCACCCAGCATTACGCGGCCTGAATGCCAGCCTTCAGCACCCGGTCGCTGTAGGGCTGCATGCCGTTTTCATGGCGGATAATCAGGGGCACTAAGGCCATGGTTTCCGCCTCTGACAGCGACATATCCGGAGACACACCCAGCGCCCCGGCGACGTGGTTCACATAGGCCGTGGTGTCATTCTCCACAGGCGGCGCCCAGCGGTTGATAATGCCCCGCACCGTCGTCAGGCCGTGACGGTTGCGGTAGGTCTTCAGCGTCCGGGCCAGTGCCCGGATGCCGTTCTGTGGTGAATCGAAAATCACAAAGCGACCATCGCTGCCGACCCGGCCCTGCCATGCGGTGCCGTTGTCCTCGATGTTGCCCGGATTGTTGTTACGAATGCCGCGCGGCTTATAAAACGTCATGGTTCCCATCCCCAGTAGAATCAAACTCAGTATCAATAGGATCTTGCTGTTGCTCATTGCGTGCTGCTTCCTCTGCTGCTTCCTGTTCGGCTATGGCCGCGACATAGCGTGTGTGCTCGTCAATCAGCCACGCATAGGCCGCATCAAACACGGCGCTGTTAATGGTCTGGTTCGGGCGGTTATCGGTGTATTCGATATGACCCAGCCCGGTCAGGGTGTTGTAATCAATCGCCCACTCGCCCTGGCGCATGGCAAAGCCGCCCATCTGACCGAGGAACGCGGGCACGCCATCAATGACGATGAGCTGATCCTGTGTAATTGCTGTAATTCTCATAACTTCATAATCCAGATGACGGCCACCGACTGCTGACGCACGTCGACGTTGCCGTGGTTGTGAGACTGCCCGCCGCCCGGTGTGCTCACTTGGGTACTGGCATTGTGCAGCCGTAAACCCAGTGTCCGGGGCGATGAACGCCCGGTCTCCGCGTACACACTCCAGCCGTTATTCGGGATCGACCGATTGGCAACCCCCGCATTGGTGATGCCGGAGATTTGAAAGTTACTGGTGCGCTGATAGGTCATGGACGAGCTGGGCAACTGGGTGGATGACAGGGTGTGATTTCCTGTCGCCCGGCTGTCCGCCCCAAAAGTCTGGTTCGGGCTGTAAGCCCGGCCCGCCCCGACGACCGCCCGGTCGCACATATCCGGTGTCCCGTTTTCACCGTCACAGAGCACCCAGCCCAGCGGGATAGATTCAAGCGTGCCGTTATGAATCTTGATATCGCCGCTTTTCCAGCTCCCGCCGCTGCCACCGTGTAACCTAGCCATGGTGCACCTCCGCCAGTGTCCGGACAGTGGCCCCTTCCACCGCATAGGCGAACACCGCCGCCCCGGTCTCCAGCGTCATGGACTCCCCCGCGGCGATATAAATCCCGCTCTGGTTGTCCACGCCTTCCCCGCCGATATACAAGCCCCGGTCGGTCTGAACCAGCACCGACTGACGCTTGCTGTCTGCGTCAATCAGTTGGGTACTGGCCGCCGGGTCTAACGTGGTTGCGGCACTGACCAGCCTGTCACTGCTCGCTACCGCAACCAGCCCACTGACCTGCTGCACCTTTGGCAGATTCCCAATATCCACCTGACCGCTGACGGTTTGCACGTCGGGAAGATTGGTGATTGCCACCTCCCCTTGCACCGCCTGCACATCCGGCAAATTGCCTACGATGACCTTTCCGCTCACAGGCTGCACCGCGGGCCAGTTCCCAACGGACACCGGGGCTGAAAACGACACGGGCACCGTCTGCTGAATGGCATCGACCGTCACGGGTTCGCGAATGCTGTGCACTTCCACCGCGCCGCTGATTGCCACCGCGTCAGACTGGGTGTTCACCGGGATATCAGTCAGCTGATACTTGAGGGTGACCGCTGCCTGATGATGGTTGTACAGCTCGATGGTCTCGAAGCCACCCAGCGGCACCACATCATTTTTCTTCAGCTCGGTGCCCACTTCCCGGTTCTGGGTTTTCGCCAGCAAGGTGACGGTGTGGGAGCAGTCACGAATGAGCAGGTACTGACTGACAGCCGAGATAATTTTCTCTCCGGCCTGTAGCTGTACTTCGATGATTTTCTGTGTCTGATACATCCGTTACCTCTTGAGCAAAACAACCAGCAGCACCAAGCCAATGACCGCCGCAAAGGCCATCATGACGCGGGTGTTCAGTTGCCCGATATCACTGGCGCCCCCGGTGTTCGCGCTGGCGTTGATACTGTTCGCCAGCTGCATGGACTGTGTCGCCAGATTGCTCTGGTTGGATGCCATGCCGCCGAGGGAATTCAGCGCCCCGTTGAAGGTTTCCAGCCCGAAAGTGAAGGCATCATTCAACGCGGAGCTGTTCGCCGCCAACGCATTCGAGCCAAGGGTCATGGCATCACTGGCCATTTCCCCCGCCGCTTCCATGGCACCGTGATCCGTCATGGTCAAGGTGCCACTGATACCGCTGAGCATCATCCCGCTGTTGTCACCGCTCACGCCCATGCTGTTGGAGGTGTTGGTGCTCTGGTTAATGTTCTGGTTGGTACTCTTTTTTGAACTGAGGAGACCCATATCAGCGCCCCTTCATGTAGAAAAACAGCAGCACCATGGCGGCAATCGCGACCACAATTAGGGTGTAGTTCGTGGACTTGGCCCCGAAGGTCACGCCCCCCGCCTCAAAGTTCATTTCAACCGGGCCGTTGGTCGTAGTCATCGGCCCGCTGTCACTTACCGACTCCAGCGCACCAAACGCCCCGGACATATCCATGCCGGGAAAGCCCATACTGGCCCCGGCGGCCGTCCCGGCCAGACTGGCTAAACCGCCTCCTGAAGATGCATCACTCACAACACCCCCTTCTTACGAAAATAAATAAACGCCAGTACCAGCACGATGACCCCCACGGCCACAACACCTGCACTCAAGTACTTGGTTCCGTCGGCGGCGGTATACCCGAGGGAGCCCCCCACAAGGGCACCGCTGCCCCACAACACCCCACCGCCGATTAATAAAGGGACTAATGGCATGTCTACCTCCGCATAATCAGAACGATGACCAACAGCAGGACAACCGCCCCGCCGATGATCCAGCCATAAGACATTGACTGGGGTTGGGGCTGGGTAATTTTGGCCGTATTGCCCGTCTCGTTTGCAACCGGGTCTTGGGTGCTGTTCGGGGTCGGTTTGCTGGCAAGGTATTCATTCCACCAATTGCCCGCAAAGTCCGTCGTGTCGTCCCATGCACCGCCCAGCATTTCACTGCCCTTATCGACAGCATTATTCAGCCAATCCAGCATTCAGCCCCCTTAGCCCGCGACCTGTGCCGCCGTGCGCTCAACGTCCAGATATTCCGTAATCACGGTCACGCTGCCCGCAGGCTTGCTGGTCTTGAAGGTGAACAGCAGCTCTTTGGCCCGTGCCGTCGGGAACATTTCATTGCGGATGAAACCGCGCATCAGAAAGTCCAGATGGAACATGCCCTGCTGCCACATCAGATCATTACGGTTCGCCATGTAGCACTCACGCCATGCGGTGGTCTCATAGGCCACGTTGTCATCGCGCTTGATTTCCAGCTCTTCGATGGCGTCGGTCATGAAGTGCATGCGGCGAATGCTGCGCTTCATGTCGTTCGGCAGGGTGTTAAAGGTGTTGGTGCCCTGCGCTGGCATATCAATCTGCAAGCGCTCGATACGCGGCAGGTACATGCGTACCGCCTGCGGGGTGTTCACCTCAGCGATCACTTCGAGGGTCGGCATTTCCGGGTCGCCGTCCTGCTTCGCGCCGATATCCACTTGAATCTGAAGGGACTCGCCCAGCATGGTGACCAGTGAGGTCAGTTGCTGGCCGTCTTTCAGCTTCAGGGACAGGTCGGCAAAAGACACGATGAAGACCTGCTCACCCTGCGGTGCAAGGGCTGCGGGAACGTCCATCTGCTTGTACTGCTCCAGCGTCTGGAAGAAGGTCGCCGGAATACCGCTGATAAAGGCGTTACTGTTCAGGCGAAACGTGATTTCCAGCCGTTCAAGGGGCAGGTTGGTGTTAAACATGAACGCATCAAACGTCTGTCCTGTCGGCACCGTCAGCGTTGAGCGACCGTTATAGGTCACGCCGCTGAAGCTCGACAGCTTCAGTTTCTTGACCCCTTGGTATTTGTAATTGGCAATAGCTTGCGCCTGCGCTTCTGGCGTTACTGCAACAACACTCATGATTAAAACCACCCGTTACCGTAGATTGTTTCTTTGATTTTTTTCAGACTGGAGACGTTGTTGATCACTGCGATAATCACCAGCGTGACCAGTACTGTCATCAGCAACACTTTGTGCTCTTTTTTCATAGCGTTCCTTTGTGTGGTTGGAAGATAGCGCCGTATTGGCAGGGCTATGAAAACGACTTTCGGCAGGGTTGAAAATGAGAAGAAACCTATAGGTTGGGCGTTTAACCTATAGGTTTAGATGTGAGTGAGGTCACTCAGCTTTTGGGCTATTTTTTCGGTAGGTCAGGGAAACTTTCCGGCCTGTCTGGCAGTTCAATGCCCCTTTGCGGTAGTTGCCCACCCCGTCCTCAACGTGGATGAAATCAGCGATCGGTTTGTTGATTTCCAGCTTGTTCATTTTGGCCGAGCGCAAGGCCGCAATATCTGCCACAGGCACGGATTTCGCATCCGACAAATACTTCGCATCATTCATCGAATTGACCGCGCACAGGTACCATGTCGGGGACTGGGTGGTGATGGTTTTCGGCACCTCCTGCCCTCGCTGGAATACCGTGGTGACGATGCCGCCATACTGACGGGCACCGCGCAACAGCTCCCCGGTTTTCCCCTTCAGGGTGCCCGCCGTGGGCGAGCAGGACGCCAGTTCTTCAATGCAGATTTCAAGGGAGGCTTTGCGGCCATCCAGCACCGACCACACCGCCGCCGAGAAGAATTCCAGCTCCTCAAACACTAAGTCCGCCGGGATGTAGGCAATCTTAAATGCGCGGTGGCACTGACGGGCTTTGACCAGTGCCTTGAGGAAATCCGCTTTCGAGTGGTAGCCCCGCACCTGCTGGCCCTGAAAGGGTTTTCCGGCGTAATTCTCATAGGGGTCAAAGAACACCGCCTGCGCCTTGGCGGTGATGAATTTCCCGTGCTTGACCAGTGAGGTTTTTCCGCTACCCGTGCCGCCGATAATGACCCGGTGCAACGGGTCAAGATGGGTGTTCGAGTTCTTAGGCCGCGGCAAGTTCAGGATCGGCTTTTTCGCCATCGTCCACCTCCTGCTGTTCCTGCGCTGCGGCCAGTTGGGCGCGCTTCTCCGCCCGAAGCCCTTTCACCTGACGGGCCGTGACGCCGCCCAGACCGACCACGGCCACCAAGAAGAGGATTTCTTCTTTGTACTGGCCGAGCCAGTTCAGCCACGTTGCCCCGTGTTTCTGCATCAAAGGCCCGGCGGCTTTGAGCACCTTGCCCTTGGCCTTCTCGTCGTATTCAAAGTCCATGCCGATGGCAAAGCTGATCGCCTGCTCAGACAGGACAAAACCCAAGTCCAGCAAATCAACCGCCGCTTCTGCCGCGTCGTCATCGTTGGCGGCGTCCTGCGCCACGTCATCCGGCTCCGGGGTTTCCTGTGATTCAAGCTGCTGAATCGCCGCGCCCCAGTCCGACCAATCATCCACTGTGGGCTGCTCTTCCGGGAGATCGAACATCTCAGTTTGTTGCAAGTTTTCCGCTGTCGCTGTCATCTTTCTTTCCTTTACTCAGACCAATCAAAATCATTACCAGTACAAATAACCCGATGAACCACGGATACAGGGTTTTCCAGTGGATTTTCGGGGTGTTTTTCTCAGGCTCCATTAACGCTGGAAACCCGTCATCACTGGTTTGGGAAACGCTCACGGGGAGCGTTTCGTGAACAGTTTGAACCGAAGCCGGAACGGTTTCCCTGACTGTTTCAATGGGTGTTTCCCCCAGTTCCTGAACCGTTTCCACTTTGTGCTTTTCAATGTATTCATGCATGGCACTGCTGTTTGTACTGTTCCCGCACCGGGGGCAGCGATAATAGAGCTTGCCGATGTTGCGGGGGTTCTTCGGCGGCTCGCCGGATTCCATCAGGCGGTGCTCCCCGGTCATGTGAACCGTGCAGACCTCGCCACAGTCCGGCACGGTGCAGCGGATATAGCCGCGGGTCGGGTTCTTACTCATCTTCGCCCCCGGCCATTTGTGCCAAGCGGGCTTGCACTTCGGCCCGATAGCCAGCACGAGCTTTCGCGCTGATCCCGTCGAGCATTTCCAGCTTTTCGAAGAAATCACCCGGCAGGCCGATCGCCTCCAAGCTCAGGGAGCCGCCGCTGAACATCACGGCAGAGACCTTTTTCACCAGCACTTTCATATCCAGTGCCTTGAGCTTTTCTATCTCCGCTTTCACCTCCACTGACAGGGCTTCAGCGGTCTCAATGGCTTTTTCTGCGTGGCGTAGCTGCTCGGCGGTCATGGTTTGAATCATCACAGTTCTCCTCTGGTCATCACGATTCGGTTGTTTGCCAGCTTGAGCTGGCAGTCTTTATCAATTGGCACTTTGGCCCCGGCCAACAGGGGATTTATCAGGCACTGCACCCCGGCAAGGCTCCATCCGGTCACCCGTTGAAGGTGCTCTCCGAGCTGGGAGTTACAGTTATTTTCAGTGCTCCAAGGGGAGCCGCTCCGCGACTCTAAAAGCGCCCCCAACTCAGACTTTTTCACTAATCGGTAAGTCTCGCTGCAGGTCGCAATAAAGGTGCTCACCCCTTCAGAGAACCAGTGAAAGCCGATGGCTTTCTTCACGGTTTCGCCGTACTGGTTTTGTTTTTCTTCATAGGCCAGCCGGGCATCGGTGGCGAGCTGGCAAAACAGCGACCACTTGGAGGAATCCGCCGCCTGTCGCAGGGCTTCGAGTTTGGGATCAATGCGGGTTTGTTCTTCAGTAGCCCGGCGCAGATGACGCCACAGGGACACAGGTTCGCCGCCGAACTGCTGGAACTGGCGGATACGGTGCACGGACGCCCACGCCCGAACCCGAAACGCGCTTTCTTCGGCTTCGGTTTCCGGCATGTGCTGACCGTTGATGTTTTTGGAAACGTACTTCGCGATGTACGCCGTCGCGCCGCCCTTGACCGGGTCAGCTTCCTTGACGTCAAAGCGCGGGGAAATATCCTGTCCCAGCTCGTCCCGGTCTTCAGCGGTTGCGACGCCGGAAATGATGTTAATCAGGGTGTCTTTGTCTTTCGGATGGCAGAACAGGAAGTAATGGCCGTGACTGGTGCCGTCCTTGTGCGGCTCTGCCACGCGAAAGCCGAAGTAGTGAATATCTTCTTTGGCAATCAGGGCACGGGCCTGCGCCCACTGCTGCATCAGGTTACCGTGGCCTTCTTTGACGCTCGCGCCGTTCCACTTCTTCGAGTTGCGGTGATATCTGCTTGGCAGCGTCCATGTCAGGAACAACGCCGTATAACCTAAATCCAGCGCCAGCTCTTCAAAGCCGCGGGAGCGCACCATCATTTCAATCCGGCGGTTTTCCGGGTTGGCCGTGGTGCGTTTGATCACTTCTTCAAGGTCGAAGTGCTCCCCGGTGGCCTCGTTGTAAACGACGGTGTTCTGGATGAACCGCTCCGCTTCACGCTGCTTGTTCTTCCAGTTCTGGAACGACGGATAGGAAATGTATTTCGACTGGTGCCCCTTGTCGCCAACGCGCTCAAGGGCAATCTGTGCGTACTCGATGTACTGGGAACGCAGGTGCATCAGGCGGCGCTCAATCCATTCTTCAGACTGCATTTTCAGCACTGAAGCCGTGAGTTCTTGCTCGGCCCGTTCTTCTTCCATCTTGTCGCCCGGCATGACTGGCGGGTTGACGGAAATGGCGCGAAGGTTCTCAGCCAAGACTGAATAGATGTGCTTCATGGCAGACAGAAAGCTGTCAAAAACCTGCGGGTCAATGTCCTGCATTGCCTGCATATTCTCATCAGCGACCAGACGGGCCAGCTTACGCACCGCCTCATCTTTCATCAGGATGTGGTGGGTCAGGCGCTCGGACTTGACCCGGTTGCGGAAGTCCACAAAGGAAAACTTGTCTTCAATGAAGGGCGCGACTTTCAGACCGAACTTGACCGCCTCATCGGCGAAGCGGTCGAGATTGTCACGGGTAGCCCCGCCGCGCTGCTGGCGGCTGGCTATTTTGGTGCGGATATCCTGACGGACGATTTGCGGAAGTCGCTTTAAGAAATGACGAGTAAAAACAGTACCGTGTTGCATTACTCTTGAACCTCATAACAGCCGGACGGCGTACATTTGTAATTCAGCGGGCGGGGTGTGTAGGTGCGCTTTCGTATCCCGTGCTTTTCCCGCAATTTTCCCAGCAGGAACCGGGCACGCTGGCGTTTCTTCGGGTCAGGATTGACCATCCCAGCCATGTCGGGGCAAGGGGCGTGAATCGGATCCATGACTACCCTCCTTAAATTGCTGACTTCCAATCTTGATATTGTTCAGCCTGCTCTAAAGCCAATAACTCAAGCGCTCTCATGTTGATGAAGTTCAAGCCTCGTTCGTGTCTTTCACGCTTCAATAAAGGCAACATGCCCCGTTTTATCTGGCCGCGAACAGCATCAAGGGTCTGCCCGGTTATCTCTGCATACATCTGAGGGGTAACAAATGGCGCAGAATGTTGACGGATGTTGTTTTCTGATTTCATTTTTTCACCTATCATTGACCTTTATTGCCAATAAAGTCACTTTGTTTTCCTTAGTTGCCATTCATAATAGATCTTAAGGAAAACAGAAGTCAACAAAAAAGGATTGTGAATTATGCGTGAGTGGTTTTTGTCAACAGAACTAGTTGAGATAGAAGGCATGCCAAGCAGCCGACAAGGAGTAAGCGTAAAGGCAAATAGAAACAACTGGTTAAAAAGAAAAGCTCAGGGTAAAGGTAGCGCGGTGGAGTACCATATCTCTAACTTTCATGAGAATGCGCAAAAAACTTTAATTGACTTGCATGGTTCAGAGTATGAAAAAAACCACTTACCGGAAACAATAAACAGCCTAAGGAAAACAGGTGACAAGTACAGAGAGCTTGAGTACAAGAAGCCTTCACTTTTTGATTCAAAAGAACCCAACGCTTCAGCAATTTTTGAAGCTTTACCTGTTCATGAAGCAGACACCATAGACATTCCAGAATTTAACGTACAAGCAGCCGCTGGTGCTGGCTGTCTTAGCAATACAGAGTATCAAACTAGCGTGTTTACTGTATCTACAGCCCTTGTTCGTAGCCTTGGCCTTCTCCCTGAATATTCCGCAATCGTCTTTTGCTCGGGTGAAAGCATGTTGCCGACAATGGACGATGGTGATCGAATTCTTGTTGACACCAGAGAACTAACTGAACCTGTCAAAGACGGGGTCTATGTCATCCGAATTGATGAAATGGTTTATGTGAAACGACTAAAGTGGAACATTTTAAAGCAAAGCTACACCGTAGTATCAGACAACCCGAACTACGAAAGCTTTGAAATGGCAGGTGATGATCTTAAACGCCTTAAAGTCATCGGCCGTGCTGCAATGGTGATGAGGTCTCTATGAGCATCAAAAAAGATGGGGATAAATGGCTGGTCGATATCAGACCAGCCGGGAGGGATGGCAAACGCTTCAGACGGAAATTTGATAAGAAATCCGAAGCATTAGCTTACGAAAAACATATTCTTGCAAAGGCCCATAACAAAGAGTGGCTTGGCCTTCCAGTCGATAACAGAAAGTTATCTGAACTGATTGATATATGGTGGAAAAAATCAGGTCAATTTAAAAGAACTTCTGATAACTACTTAGAAAAGCTTCAGTTAATATGTTCTGAATTAGGTGACCCTACAGCGGACAAAATCGACTTTAAGTTACTTTCCGACTGGGTGCACTTCCGATTTGAAAAAGGAAATAAAGCTTCAACCGTCCGACGCTTGATAAGTACCGTGAGTAATGTGTTCACTGTTCTTATTTCTACTGGAGACTACACAGGCAAACACCCTATCAAAGGCTTTAAACTTCCAAAAATAGTTCCGTGTGAAATGACATTCTTAACTGATAGCCAAATTAATCAGTTGCTTAGTGCAGTGAACCACAATGATGAACTGAGAAAAGTTGTCGAGATATGTTTAGCAACAGGATCAAGATGGCGAGAAACTGTCACGTTAAAAGCAACAAATCTATCCCCGTACCGTATCCGGTTTACTAATACTAAAACAGGAAAACCAAGAACAGTTCCAATCAGTAAAGAACTGTATGAACGCATATATCCTAAAACAGGAAGTGATGTTTTTTCATACGATCCACAGGCAGAACTGTATGACATATTGGATAAGCTTGATTTCGGCTTACCTAAAGGACAAAAAGCACATGTGCTAAGGCATACCTTTGCAAGCCACTTTGTTATGGGAGGCGGTAACATCCTAACTCTACGTGACATTCTCGGTCATGCGAATATATCGCAAACAATGACATACGCACACTTAGCCCCCGATCACCTTCTTGATGCGGTACACCTCAATCCATTAAGCAAAATAGAGAATATGGCGTCCACATAATGTCCACAAACATAGCCTTTTATGGACTTCCACGACAAACAAACCCAACAAAAACCAATCAAAATCAATCTGTTAAACCACAACAGACCATCGTGAACCATATAAAAAAGCGCCCGGAGGCGCCTTGTTGATGTGTAAACTGTCAGTTCTTAAACCGGATGCTTGAAACAGTCACTGATTTGATCACTAATCGCTGACAGCACATCCCGGCGGGTAATAATGCCAACCAGACGCCCGCCCTCAACGACCGGGTAAAGCTTCGGTTTCTGACCGGACATAGTGTCCGCCAGCTCGATGATGCTGGTGTCCGGAGTGACCGTCAGTACCTCCGTTCGCATGACATCACCAACGGTATGAGTATCCTGACAGTGATAACCGACCTTCAACAGTTTCTGAATAAAATCCTGTTCTGACACAAAGCCCACGACTCTTCGATATTCATCAATTACAGGCCCGCCAATCTGCTTGGATGTCAGCATTTTGTCCAAAGCTTTAGACAGTGACATACCAGCTTCGAAAGTGACTGGCCGTGTATTCATGTAATCTCTGACTTTGATAGACTCCATGCATCCCCCTGAATGATTTTCTTAGACTCGCAGGCAGGACGTTCACTTACTTCTTATCCCTGCGCCGATAACTTAAGTGTCGTCGATCTCAGCAAAATGTCTAAATCGAAACATTCTATTTTATGCATTGCTGTTGCCGATGAATCGGTCTTAAGAAAGAAGCAGGCTCATGAACATGGTCAATGGCAACTGGTCACCATTCCCCAGAATCACCTTGTCACCTTCCAGTTTGAGCGACAGATAAGCTCTGTCTTCTTTCAGGGTGAGCACACCACTCTGCACCAGTCGTTCAGTTTGCGCTTCCATGCCTTCAACGGTATTCAACAACACAGACGGAAATTCCAAATAGAATTCACCATCCAGTTTTGAAGAAATTTGCGACAGATTTTGAGAAGCTCTCGCTAAACCGGGCTGTACGGTTAGCCGGACATGCCCGGCAACCGGCCCTTCCGGTGCCTCAATGCTGATGTCCTTCAGATTCACCATCAACCCTTTGGCAATCAGTAAATCCAGCGCCAGTATGACATCCTGAGCTTGCTCCTGCGTGAGCTCCCCGTCCAGATCTTCACCCATGACACTCAGGCGAGTCACTGCGTCATAATTCAGATCCGCCAGCAGCAAATCCACATTGAAATTCTGGTACTGCTTACCGTCCAGACTGAGCAGAGAAGACACACTCAGCTGGTTTCTGTTATTCAGTGTCGTATTGGTGGTTGCCTTCTCTTCGGCCGCTTGCTCACCTTGCATCAATGTATTAACCGAAGACACTTTGATGGTGTCCAGGTCAACAGACTGTTCGGTCAGGTGATTCGTAAACCGCAGCTTATCCAGCTGAAGGTGCTGATCACCAATCCAGAAACCACCATCCCATCGGCCTTGACCGCCGCCCTGCAGGCCAGACACATGCATGCTTTCATCGGTGATTGTTTTCAATTGTGCATCTTTCAGGGCATAGCTGAAATGACCGTTACCGTCAGCAGAGACTTCTCCGGTGAAAGTCCAGGGCTCAGACTTGAAGGTATTGCCTTCCTCATCCTGATAGACGAAAGGATTCAGCGTTAAACTGAGGTCCGTTTTTCGGGTCAGTAATGTGGTTGTCTTGAGTGTCAGTGGTACAGCATCACTTCCCCACCAAGCTGTCACCTGAGGCGCCACGGCGTCATCAACGACCAGCGTACTGTCAGACGACAGACCAAACAAACCATGCCGGATGTCATGGGCAATGTGCCATTCAGTTGGCCAGCCCTGCTCTTCAAACAGATCTTTCCAACTGGATTTGAGCGCAATTTTAGAAATGGCATGCGAACTCAGATAACCGCGATCGTAGCTTTCCGTTGTCACTTCAACATAAGGACTGTCGTACTCTCCGACTGTGTCCTGATAAATACGTTCACCAATCTGACCGACGGCTAATGGCCAGCACAATGCGACAGCCACCGCACCGGCAACCGCACCAACTTTTCCTAACATATCTGTTTCCAATGATTATTTCGGGTTGAATGCAAAGAGTGTATTACAAACCCTATCTTTGCTCTATGGATCAAGGACTTTTATCGCCCTAACGACACGACTATTCTGCTTGTCTTACGCCATTGACTGTGGGAAAGTTGCGGTTGGATCACAATTTTACTTCTCCGGGAGACCATGATGAAAGTCGCCGTGTTCAGTGCAAAAAAGTACGACCAGATTTCATTCAATAAAAGTAACCAGCAATTTAACCTGGACCTCGACTTCTTTGACATTCAGCTGAATCTTCAAACGGTTAAACTGGCCCACGGCTACGATGCCGTCTGTGCTTTTGTGAACGACGATTTGAGTAAACCTGTGATTGAAGCGCTGTCTCTGCTGGGTGTGCGTATCATTGCCATGCGCTGCGCCGGATTTGATAAAGTCGATTTAGATGCAGCCCGAATGTATGGTGTTCAGGTTGTGCGTGTACCGGCCTATTCGCCTCAGGCCATTGCAGAACACACTATCGGCCTGATGCTGAGTCTGAACCGGAAAATTCACCGTGCTTACCAGCGCACCCGGGATGCAAATTTCTCGCTGGATGGCCTGACCGGTTTCAATTTCTACGGTAAAACCGTTGGTGTCATCGGTACCGGCCGGATTGGTATCGCCACCATGCATATCCTGAAAGGACTGGGGATGAACCTTCTGGCCTACGATCCATTCGAGAATCCGGAAGCTTTAAAACTGGGCGCAACCTATACCACGCTTGAAGACATTTACAGCAAAGCAGATGTCATTACCCTTCATTGCCCGATGAGCAAAGAAAACTATCATATGCTGAATGCTGCTTCGTTCGGCAAAATGAAAGATGGTGTCATGATCATCAACACCAGCCGCGGCGAACTGATCAACTCCAAAGATGCGATTGAAGCTCTGAAGAGCCAGAAAATCGGCGCTCTGGGTGTGGATGTTTACGAAAACGAAAAAGATCTGTTCTTCGAAGATAAATCCAATGACGTGATTCAGGATGATGTTTTCCGTCGCCTATCCTCATGCCACAACGTTCTGTTCACCGGACACCAGGCCTTCCTGACCGAAGAAGCACTGGCGAATATTGCCGATACGACGCTCACGAATCTCAGTCGTTTTGCAAATGGAGAACAGTCGGGCAACGAACTTGTACAATAAAAAAATCCTGTATCTGTGCAGGTGATTCCGTTTTTGAAAAGTTTGTCAACGATCACAAATATGTGATTTTTGCTACATTTTTGCTCTATTGTCCCTGGAATACAGCAGTTATGCCCTTGCCAACCTGTTATTGCAGGGACGAGTTGATTAAAATAATCCAATTCATTTTTGTCCTTTGGATCAAGATTCATGCGTAAAACGTTAACCGCTGCTGCACTGATGTTGTCATGCATTTCTGCAGCACAAGCAAATCCAGCAAATACAATGAGCAACTTCAGCTATGACTATACTGAAGTGCGCATTGGTATGAGCCCGCTGACCTATGGTGCAGGCTTCAGCAAGTCTATCCATCCGAATGCTCATTTAACTGGCCACGTAGATTCTGAGTTCGAAAACGACTGGGATATCGCCTTAGGCGTCGGCTTCCATGCTCCTATAAACAACTGGGCAGATCTGACCGGTGAATTGAAAGCGCGCAACATCAAGAACCGTGACCGCTTTGACGAGACCGTTGGTAAAACAGGTATGGAAGTAAACCTGGGCGTACGTCAATGGTTAGGTCCGCAGCTTGAAGTCGGTGCGAAAGTTGGTCACATCAACGTCCACAAAATTGAAGAGACATTTGGTTCCATCTATGGACGTTTCCATGCGACCGAACTGTTCTCTGTTGGTGCAGAAGGCCGTATCAACGATGTCTACGGCGATCAGATCATGCTGACCACGCGCTTCAAATACTAAGAAACACTGTCACCTCTTTTTCAAAAAGACTCAGCCAATGGCTGAGTCTTTTGTTTTAAAGCAAGCGACTTCCTGAGCCGCAGACAAAAAGAAACCCGCCATTTGGCGGGTTTCATCTTCCGTAAGGACTCGCTGATTACCAGCCAGTGACTTCACGCAGTGCTTTACCAATCTCGGCCAGACTCTTCACAGTCTTCACACCCGCGGATTCCAGTGCAGCAAATTTCTCGTCTGCTGTACCCTTACCGCCAGAGATGATAGCGCCCGCATGACCCATACGTTTACCCGGAGGTGCAGTAACACCCGCAATGTAAGAAACAACTGGTTTGGTCACGTTCTCTTTGATGAATGCAGCTGCTTCTTCTTCAGCAGTACCGCCGATTTCACCAATCATCACGATCGCTTCTGTCTCAGGATCCTCCTGGAACAGTTTCAGGATATCAATGAAGTTAGAACCTGGGATTGGATCACCACCGATACCAACACAAGTTGACTGGCCGAAGCCTTCGTCAGTGGTTTGTTTCACAGCTTCATAAGTCAGCGTACCTGAACGGGAAACGATGCCTACTTTACCTTTCTTGTGAATGTGACCCGGCATGATACCGATCTTACATTCATCAGGCGTGATCACACCCGGACAGTTTGGACCGATCATGCGAACGCCAGTTTCTTCCAGCTTCACTTTCACGTCGATCATATCAGTTGTAGGGATACCTTCAGTGATCGTCACGATCAGCTGAATACCTGCATCGATCGCTTCCAGAATTGCATCTTTACAGAAAGGTGCCGGTACATAAATCACAGATGCCGTTGCACCTGTAGCTTCAACGGCTTCACGAACTGTATTAAATACTGGCAGACCCAGGTGAGTTGTACCGCCTTTACCCGGAGATACACCGCCAACCATCTGCGTTCCGTATGCAATTGCCTGCTCAGAGTGGAAAGTACCCTGACCGCCGGTGAAACCCTGACAGATTACTTTGGTGTCTTTGTTAATTAATACAGACATTCTTATTTGCCCTCCGCAGCAGCAACAACTTTCTGAGCTGCATCCGTAAGCGACTCAGCAGCAATGATATCCAGACCAGACTTAGCCAGTACTTCGCGACCCAGGTCAGCGTTAGTACCTTCAAGACGAACAACGACCGGCACGGTCACACCGACTTCTTTCACAGCGCCGATGATACCTTCTGCGATCATGTCGCAACGTACGATACCGCCGAAGATGTTCACCAGAACAGCTTTGACGTTGTCGTCAGACAAGATGATCTTGAATGCTTCTGCGACACGTTCTTTGGTTGCACCGCCACCAACATCCAGGAAGTTTGCTGGTTTACCGCCGTGCAGGTTCACGATGTCCATGGTACCCATGGCCAGACCTGCGCCATTCACCATACAACCAACATTACCGTCGAGAGCGACGTAATTCAGTTCCCATTGTGCAGCGTGGGCTTCACGGGCATCTTCCTGAGAAGGATCATGCATTTCACGCAGTTTTGGCTGACGGTACAGTGCGTTGGAATCGATGTTGATTTTACCGTCCAGACACAACAGGTTACCTTCGCCAGTGATGACCAGCGGGTTGATTTCCAGCAGGGCCAGATCGTACTGAACGAACATTTCGCCCAGACCCATGAAGATTTTGACAAACTGCTTAATCTGGTCGCCTTTCAGGCCCAGTTTGAATGCCAGTTCACGGCCTTGGTAAGCCTGCGGTCCGACCAGCGGATCGATGGCAGCTTTATGAATCAGTTCCGGTGTTTCTTCGGCAACTTTCTCGATTTCAACACCACCTTCAGTGGATGCCATGAAAACGATACGGCGGGTTGCACGGTCGACTACTGCACCCAGGTACAGTTCATTGGCAATGTTCGACGCTTCTTCAACCAGAATCTTAGTGACAGGCTGACCATTCGCATCTGTCTGATAAGTTACCAGGTTTTTACCCAGCCACTTTTGAGCAAATTCTTTAACACCGTCTTTGGTGTCGTGCAGTTCTACGCCGCCCGCTTTACCACGGCCGCCAGCGTGAACCTGACATTTGACAACCCATTTGTTGCCGTTGATTTTACCTGCTGCTTCAGCAGCTTCTTGTGGGGTATCACATGCATAGCCTTCAGGAACTGGCAGGCCATACTCAGCAAACAGTTGTTTTGCCTGATATTCGTGCAGATTCATTATGTTCTATCCGTTCTCTAATCCCTGTGGGACGTGTTATATCCATTGAAATGCTCTTGGGCATTTCTTCTTCAGTCATTCTGGCTTGACTCCGCCACCCATGCGGATGGCGGAGTCAAGCACAGTAATTACACGTCCAGAAGCAGACGTGTTGGGTCTTCAAGAAGCTCTTTAATGGTCACCAGATAGCCTACAGACTCTTTACCATCAATCAGACGGTGGTCGTAAGACAGGGCCAGATACATCATCGGCAGGATTTCAACCTGACCATTTACCGCCATTGGACGATCCTGGATCTTATGCATACCCAGAATTGCAGCCTGTGGCGGGTTGATGATTGGTGTAGACATCAGAGAACCGAATACACCACCGTTTGTGATGGTGAAGTTACCGCCGGTCAGCTCATCAACAGTCAGCTTACCGTCACGGCCTTTGATCGCCAGTTCACGGATGCCCTTCTCGATTTCAGCCAGGCTCAGCTTGTCACAGTCACGCAGAACCGGAGTAACCAGACCACGTGGCGTCGATACTGCAATGCTGACATCGAAGAAGTTGTGGTAAACAACATCATCACCATCAATCGACGCATTCACTTCAGGGAAACGCTTCAGCGCTTCAACGACAGCTTTCACGTAGAAAGACATGAAGCCCAGACGAATACCGTGGCGCTCTTCGAAGATGTCTTTGTACTGCTTACGCAGATCCATGATTGGTTTCATGTTGACTTCGTTGAACGTTGTCAGCATCGCTGTGCTGTTTTTCGCTTCCAGCAGACGCTCGGCGATACGCTTACGCAGACGAGTCATCGGAACACGTTTTTCGCTGCGATGAGCCAGTGGTGCCTCAACCTTCGCTTCAGCAGCTGGTGCAGCAGCAGATGCAGATTTTCCGCCTTTCACAAAAGCTTCAACATCTTCACGGGTAATTCGGCCACCCACGCCAGTACCTTTCACTGCAGAAGCATCAATACCATGCTCACTGATCAGGCGGCGAACCGCTGGGCTCAGGGCATCATTGGTTTCTTCTGTCAGCGACGCGGTTGTACGTTTAGTCGGAGAAGCTTCAGCACTGGCCGGTACATCTTTCGTCGGTTCACCGGCAACAGCACCGGCTTTGATTTTACCCAGCAGCTGCTTGGTCAGTACCGTAGTACCTTCTTCTTCAAAAATCGCTTCCAGGATGCCATCTTCAGGCGCTGGCACTTCCAGTACGACTTTGTCAGTTTCGATATCGACCAGAACTTCGTCACGGCTGACTGCATCACCAGGCTTCTTGTGCCAGGTTGCTACGGTTGCGTCTGCTACTGATTCAGGTAAATCAGGAACCAGAATTTCGATTGTCATCTCAGTTTGTCCTTTTTGTTCCAGCTCTGGGCTTATTGTTCTGTGTTCAGAGCGTCGTCAATCAACGCTTTCTGTTGTTTCAAGTGTACTGACATATAACCAACGGCAGGTGAAGCTGACGCTGGGCGGCCGGCATACTCTAATTGCGCGCCTGCAGGCAGAGCGGCACGGAAGTTATGCTGGCTGCTGTACCAGGCACCCTGGTTTTGCGGCTCTTCCTGACACCATGCGAAGTCAGTCACATGCTGATAATCAGCCAGAGCAGCTTCCACATCCTCTTTCGGGAATGGGTACAGTTGCTCAATTCGGATAATGGCAACATCCGTCTGCTCGCGCTTACGACGTTGTTCCAGCAGATCGTAATACACCTTGCCTGAGCACAGGACAACACGTTTTACTTGTTTCGGATCCAACGCATCAATCTCGCCAATCGCCGGCTGGAAATTACCTTCAGACAAGTCATCCATGGTGGATGTACACAGCGGATGACGCAGCAGCGACTTCGGAGACATCACAATCAGCGGACGACGCATCGGGCGAAGTACCTGACGGCGGATCATGTGATAAACCTGCGCTGGTGTGGAAGGAATCACGACCTGCATGTTCTGCTCAGCACAAAGCTGCAGATAACGTTCCAGACGTGCAGAGGAGTGCTCTGGACCCTGTCCCTCATAACCATGAGGCAGCAACATGGTCAGACCGCACATACGGCCCCACTTCTGCTCACCGGAACTGATGAACTGGTCAATCACAACCTGCGCACCATTGGCGAAATCACCAAACTGTGCTTCCCAGATTGTCAGACCGCCAGGCTCAGCCGTTGCGTAACCATATTCAAAGGCCAGTACAGCTTCTTCCGACAGGACGGAGTCGAAAACCTGGAACGGACCTTGTTTGTCATGGATGTTCGCCAGCGGCATGTAAGTACTGGCATCCGTTTGGTTATGCAGAACCGCATGACGGTGGAAGAAGGTACCTCGGCCAGAATCCTGACCCGTAATACGGATGCGGTGGCCTTCATCAACCAGTGTTGCGTAGGCCAGAGTCTCAGCCATACCCCAGTCGACGTCTTTCTCGCCGGCAACCATTGACTGGCGATCGTTGTACAGTTTCTGTACACGACTATGCAGTTTATGGCTTTCAGGGTACTGGCAAATACGCTGACCCAGTTCATGCAGACGCTGGCTGCCGACTTTATTTGCCCACTCTTTCGTCCAGTCATGACCCAGATATGGAGACCAGTCGACAGAGTGCAGCGTCATCGGACGCCATTCTTTCACCACACATTCACCGCGATCCAGTGCATCACGGTATTCATTCACCAGTGCAGTTGCAGTTTCTGCTTTGATACACGTTTCATCAACCAGTGCATCAGCATAGATCTTACGTGGTGTCGGGTGTTTTTTGATCTTCTGGTACATCAGCGGCTGGGTCGCGTTCGGCTCATCCGCTTCGTTGTGGCCATGACGGCGGTAACAGACCAGATCAATTACAACATCACGCTTGAATTCATTCCGGAAATCCAGCGCCAGACGGGTCACAAATGCAACAGCTTCCGGATCGTCTGCATTGACGTGGAAGATTGGTGACTGAACCATCTTCGCGATATCAGTACAGTACTGAGTTGAGCGGGTGTCATGAGGATTTGAGGTTGTGAAACCAATCTGGTTATTCACCACAATGCGGACCGTACCGCCAACACGGTAGCCGCGTGATTGAGACATGTTGAACGTCTCAGCAACCACACCCTGTCCCGCGATCGCAGAGTCACCATGAATGGTGATTGGCAGAACCATAGAACCGTCTCTGTCTCCCAGGCGGTCCTGACGGGCACGCACAGAACCAACAACCACAGGGTTGACGATTTCCAGGTGAGAAGGGTTAAAGGCCAGAGCCAGGTGTACATCACCGCCTGGTGTTGCAAAGTCTGCAGAGAAACCCTGGTGATATTTCACATCACCGGTCCCCCAGGACTCACCGTGTTTGCCCGCGAACTCATCAAACAGATCCTGTGGCTTTTTACCCAGAACGTTCACCAGCATGTTCAGACGACCACGGTGGGCCATTCCGATGACAACTTCACGCACACCACTGTTACCAGCACTGCGGATCAGTTCTTTCATCATCGGGATCAGCGCGTCACCACCTTCCAGCGAGAAACGTTTGGCACCCGGGAATTTCGCACCCAGATAACGCTCAAGACCTTCAGCGGCAGTCAGTTCGTCCAGGAACGTTAATTTCTCTTCCTGAGTGAAAGTGCCTTGACCAATCACAGATTCCAGACGCTGCTGAATCCAGCGTTTTTCTTCCGTGTCGGTAATGTGCATATACTCAGCACCAATCGAACCACAATAGGTTTTTTTCAGCGCCTCATAGATCTCAGAAAGCTTCATTGTCTCTTTGCCTAAGGCAAACGAACCGACATTGAAGCTTTGATCAAAATCTTCCGCTGTGAGGTTATGGAAAGCAGGAGCCAGGTCCGGAACTCGTTCCTGTTGCCATAATCCCAGCGGGTCCAGGTTTGCATGCTGATGGCCACGGAAACGGTATGCGTTAATCAACTGCAATACCTTCACCTGTTTGGCATCAACATCAGGATCGCTGACGCTAGCACTTAAAAAGGTCGTTTCTTTCGCTAAACGCCGGAAGTAATCACGAACACGTGAATGCGGCTGCTCGACGGCAACACCATTCACAACAGGCAATTCACTAAAAACGTGACGCCATTCTTCGTCAACTAATTCTGGGTCGCTTAGATACAACTCGTAGAGGTCTTCTACATAAGTTGCGTTGGCGCCAGCCAGATGTGAAGACTCGAGCCAAGCCTTCATAACGCCGTTCTGCATTGTTTTCCCTTAACCACTTGTTATCGCCACTTGCACCGGTCGTTCACCGGGCTGAAAAGCCAGCTGAAACTCAGCTGGCATATCGATAATTCTTTTGAATTACACCGCGCGCTTCAGCAGCATCGAACGGATGTTACCAATCGCTTTCGTCGGATTAAGTCCTTTCGGACAAACGCTGACACAGTTCATGATGCTGTGACAACGGAATACACTGAATGCGTCATCCAGATCAGACAAACGCTCTTCAGTCGCCGTATCACGGCTGTCAATCAGCCAGCGGTAAGCTGCCAGAAGACCAGCCGGACCGATGAATTTATCCGGGTTCCACCAGAAAGACGGGCACGATGTCGAGCAGCAAGCACACATGATGCACTCATACAGACCATCCAGATGCGCACGTTCTTCCGGCGATTGCAGGTTTTCCCGTGCTGGCGGATGCTCGCTTTCATTAATCAGGAACGGCTTCACCTTGGCATAGTTGGTATAGAACTGGTCCATATCAATGATCAAGTCACGAATGACAGGCAGACCCGGCAGCGGACGAATGACAATTGTTTTCTTGTCTGTCAGTGCTGACAACGGCGTGATACAAGCCAGTCCGTTCTTACCGTTCATATTGATACCGTCAGAACCACAAACACCTTCACGGCAAGAACGACGGAATGCCAGTGTCGGATCCTGCTCTTTCAGCAGAATCAGCGCATCCAGTACCATCATGTCGGAACCTTCTGGCACTTCCAGCGTGTACCCTTTCATGTGTGGCGCGTTATCTACGTCAGGGTTATAACGGTAAATAGAGAAATTCAGTTTCATGTTGTTTACCTCCCTTAGTATGTCCGCGCTTTCGGCGGGAATGCTTCACGATGAACCGGGGTCATATTTACGTCACGCTTAGACATTTGCTCAGTCTCAGGGTTGTAAATTGAGTGACACAGCCAGTTCGCGTCATCACGCTCAGGGAAGTCGAAACGTGCATGAGCACCACGACTTTCAGTACGGTAATTCGCTGCAACAGCCGTCGCGTAAGCGGTTTCCATCAGGTTATCCAGCTCCAGACACTCGATACGCTGTGTATTGAACTCAGAAGACGTATCATCCAGACGCGCTTCTTTCAGACGCTCACGGATTTCTTTCAGCTGGTTCAGGCCTTCAGCCATTGCTGCACCTTCACGGAAGACCGAGAAGTTGTTTTGCATGCAAGATTGCAGGTCTTTACGGATCTGAACTGGATCTTCACCTTTCTGAGTGTTGTTCCAACGATTCAGACGTGACAGAGAAGCTTCGATGTCAGATTCAGTTGCCGGACGTGCTTCCGCTTGTGCCGCCAGTGTTTCACCCAGGTGCAAACCAGTTGCACGGCCGAAGACCACCAGATCAAGCAAGGAGTTACCACCCAGACGGTTAGCACCGTGTACAGATACCGATGCAATTTCACCACAGGCGAACAGACCCTGAACTTCAACATCCTGGCCGTTTGCATCTTGCTTGATTGCCTGACCGGAAACCTGAGTCGGTACACCGCCCATCATGTAGTGACAGGTTGGAATGACCGGAATCGGCTCTTTCACAGGGTCAACGTGTGCAAAGGTACGGGACAGTTCCAGGATACCCGGCAGACGTGATTCCAGAACATCTTTACCCAGATGATCCAGTTTCAGTTTAATGTGCGGGCCCCATGGACCATCACAACCGCGACCTTCACGGATCTCAACCATCATCGAACGTGCCACCACGTCACGACCCGCCAGATCTTTCGCATTTGGTGCATAACGCTCCATGAAGCGCTCACCGTCTTTATTCAGAAGATAACCACCTTCACCACGACAACCTTCAGTCACCAGAACACCAGCGCCTGCAATACCGGTTGGGTGGAACTGCCACATTTCAATGTCCTGAACAGGAACACCTGCACGCAGTGCCATACCCACGCCATCACCGGTGTTAATATGCGCGTTCGTCGTTGACTGGTAGATACGGCCTGCACCACCAGTTGCCAGAATTGTCGCTTTCGATTTGAAATAACAAATCTCGCCGGTTTCCATGCACAGAGCTGTACAACCCAGGATTGCGCCATCTTGGTTTTTCACCAGATCCAGGGCATACCACTCAGAGAAAATGGTTGTTTTATGCTTAATGTTTTGCTGATACAGCGTATGCAGCAATGCGTGGCCGGTACGGTCAGCCGCTGCAGCTGTGCGTGCAGCCTGCTCGCCGCCGAACTCTTTCGACTGACCACCGAATGGACGCTGATAAATACGGCCATTGTCAAAACGGGAGAAAGGTAATCCCATTTTCTCCAGCTCAATCACAGATTGAGGACCATTCTTACACATGTACTCGATCGCGTTCTGGTCACCGATGTAATCAGAACCTTTCACGGTATCATACATATGCCATTCCCAGTTATCCGGATGGGAGTTACCCAGCGCAACGGTGATACCACCCTGCGCAGATACGGTATGAGAACGGGTTGGGAATACTTTAGAAAGCAGCGCACATTTCAGGCCCTGCTCAGAAATTTGTAGTGCTGCACGCATGCCTGCACCACCAGCACCGATGACTACGGCATCAAACTCTCGAACTGCAATGCTCACTTACACACCCCACAAAATAAAGAAACCAGAAAACAGATAACCAAATAGCACAGCGACAATCGCGAGCAGCAGACCAGCACGCAGCAGCGCAGGTTTAATGTAGTCTGTCAGCACTTGCCACATACCGATCCAACCGTGAATCAACACAGATACCAGAGCCAGCATCGTGAAGACTTTGGTGCTCAGTTGTGAAAAGAACGCCGTCCAGGTTTCATAGTTCAGCTCAGGGCCAAAAGCGAAAAAGCACACCATATAAATGGTGTAAAGAGTGAGGATAATCGCAGTTGCACGAACAAGGATAAAGTCGTGAACACCATTACGTCCGACAGTGGAAACGTTGCTTACCATACCAGGCCTCCTGCAAATACGGCCAGAACCGCCACAATTGCAAAACTGATTTTCGCACTCGTGGTTCCCGATTCAAGCTCTTCAAAATATCCCATGTCCATGATGAGGTGACGTACGCCCAGCACAATGTGGTAGAACAGTGCTGTCAGCACACCCCAAAGGACGAATTTGACGAAGAAGCTGTCGACAATTTCAGCGGCTTCCGCAAATCCCTGAGGAGAAGATAAAGAGAGGTTTAGCAGCCATAGCAGGATGGCAAGGGAAATAAAAGTGATCACGCCCGATACACGGTGCAGGATAGACGAGATCGCTGTCAGCGGAAAGCGAATCGTCTGTAGGTCGAGGTTGACAGGTCTTGTCTTATTAACTTTCACGGTCTTTGCCCACTCAGCTCCATAGAAGCGTTTTATTTTTATAAAACCTCCGGCATGCGTACGCCAAAACAGCGCAACAAAGGCACAACAACTGCGCTACACTTAATTAGCACAAGTCTATGTACAGCAAAGCAAAAGTCGTTTCAGCTTAAGTCGCTAATATTACTAATAACTTTATCATTGTTTCTGGCGATGGCAGAACCAGAGACCTGCCGCCGAGTATACGCCTCGCAACAATCAATTACAAACCCTGTTACATGACCTCTAACACGGTTTGAGATATACGCCCGCTTTTACTTAAAGTTATTAACAAGCGCACACTCCCATGAAGAGGAATTGACAACAACATATCCGAGCTGTACAAAGACGGCACATCCGATTTCGGATGAGGATTATAAAATAACAAAGGAGATTGTTATGGCAGACAAGAAAGCTACTCTTCATATTGAAGGGAAAGCACCGGTCGAACTGCCGATTCTCGGGGGCTCACTAGGTCCGGAAGTACTGGATGTGCGTAAACTCGGTGCATCTGGCTACTTTACCTTCGACCCTGGTTTCTTAGCTACTGCATCATGTGAATCTCAAATTACGTACATTGACGGTGCGAAAGGTGTGCTGCTTCACCGTGGCTATCCGATCGACCAATTGGCTAATAACGCTGATTATTTAGAAGTCTGTTACATCTTGCTGTACGGCGAAGTTCCTACCCGCGCCGAATACGAGCAATTCCGTAAAACCGTGACCCGCCACACGATGGTTCATGAGCAAATTGCAAGCTTCTTCCATGGCTTCCGCCGTGATGCTCACCCAATGGCCGTGATGTGTGGTGTTGTTGGTGCACTTGCAGCTTTCTACCACGATTCACTGGACATTAATAACGACGAGCACCGCGAAATTACTGCATTCCGCCTGCTGTCTAAAATGCCAACTCTGGCGTCCATGTGTTACAAGTACTCAATTGGTCAGCCGTTCATCTACCCTCGCAACGATCTGGACTACGCGGAAAACTTCTTACACATGATGTTCGCAACACCATGTGAAGAATATGAAGTCAGCCCGGTTGTAGCGAAAGCGATGGACAAGATCTTCACTCTGCATGCTGACCACGAGCAAAATGCCTCAACGTCAACCGTTCGTCTGGCAGGTTCTTCGGGTGCAAACCCGTTTGCATGTATTGCTGCTGGTATCGCTTCTCTGTGGGGCCCGGCGCATGGTGGTGCAAATGAAGCATGTCTGCGGATGCTGGAAGAGATCGGCAGTGTTGAAAATATCCCAGAGTATATCGAACGTGCGAAGGATAAAGACGACCCATTCCGTCTGATGGGCTTCGGTCACCGTGTCTACAAGAACTATGACCCGCGTGCAACCGTCATGCGTGAAGCATGTCATGAAGTACTGCAAGAGCTGAAGATCGATGATCCACTGCTGGATGTCGCGATGGAGCTTGAGCGTATTGCACTGTCTGATGAGTACTTCATTGATAAGAAACTGTATCCGAACGTAGACTTCTACTCTGGCATCATTCTGAAAGCCATTGGGATTCCTATCTCTATGTTCACAGTGATCTTTGCAATGTCCCGTACCATTGGCTGGATTGCACACTGGAACGAAATGCACAGTGATCCGAACAACCGTATCGGTCGTCCGCGTCAGCTGTACACAGGTCATCAGCAGCGAGATTTCCAACCGCTGCATGAGCGTGAGTAATACAGTAAATATACGCTGTGAAAAGAAAAGGTTGAGCTTCTGCTCAACCTTTTTTATTTCTTCAACCTCAGCCTGCGAACTTACACCGGATTATCGATATCAATAAATGTGACATCCAGGTGATGTTCGTCAGCTAACCACTCGCCCAAAGCTTCAACGCCATAACGTTCAGTGGCGTGGTGGCCGGCACTGTAGAAATGAATACCCTGCTCCCGGGCTGTATGGACAGTCCGTTCAGAAACTTCGCCGGTAATATAAGCATCCAGCCCTAATGAAACCGCCTGATCAATGAAGTCCTGGCCCCCACCGGTGCACCAGCCAACCGTCTTAATCTCGGCGGCCCCACCTTCTCCGATATGAAGCGGTTTCCTGTGTAATGCTTTCTCAATCCGGGTCGCCAGCTGTTCACCGGTAAGCGGTGTCGGAAACTCCCCATAAACAGCTACAGGATGGGGATTACCCGGCTCCATGCCACCTAAATGCTTGATCCCAAGCAGCTCAGCCAGCTGGGCGTTATTCCCTAACTCCTGATGGACATCCAGAGGCAAGTGGTAGGCATACAGGTTAATCCCATTTTCAATCAACGCTTTGATGCGACGGTATTTCATGCCACGAATTTCTGCCGGTTCATTTTTCCAGAAGTATCCGTGGTGAACCAACAATGCATCCGCTTTCATCTCGATAGCGCGATCAATTAAAGCCTGACAAGCTGTCACACCACTGACAATGGTTTGAACTTCACTTTTCCCTTCAACCTGTAAACCATTGGGACAGTAATCCCTGATCAAATGCGGGCTTAGTAAAGTATTCAGAATTGATTCGAGTTTAAGGTTGTTCATGCGTGCTTCCTTCAGAGCTGATACATTTATTTTAACCAACTCAGCAAGGAGAGAACCAGTCAGAACGAGCTCGGGACTGGGTCTTATTGCCCATTTGTCATAAAAAATGCTGCCGATGGCAGCATTTCAACAGCAACACCAGTATGCTGGTATGCTTAGTAAAGTTCCTGAACACCATGCTCTGACTGCTTCAGCCAGACAGGTTTTGTGCTGGTTTTCAGCCAGACCTTATGCAGATAACTGTAAACACGTGACTTGATAGAGGTCGGCATCAGCATCAAAATCGGAAAGCTCAGCACGCCCGCGATCACAACAAAAGTCCGGCGCAGGATAATTTGTTGAGTTGATAAAGGTGTAAACATCATTGCCTCCTGATTTGCTAACTGGTCATACCTCTACACTGTAGCGCGTTTTTGAAATTTTACTACTTTTATTTTGTTTTATTCTTGTTAAAAACTGGTAAATAATCGAATTCAGACAAATATTGATGACAAATTTCATAAAAGGTGAAAGAAAAGAACGTAATGTTCACGACAGAGATTTTCAGAGTGTCCTGACCATTCCTGTCCTGACCCAGGACATCAGCCATCAGGTTGATGATGCCTGGCTCTCTCATTTCAGAAAACGGGCAGTCATTCCGACACATGTGAGCTATGAGGGGAACCAGCGGCTTGGCTTTTATTATCAGTGGCTTTGGCAACAGTTGATCATCCACCATCCTGATTTCGAACTGGTCGCTGAAGAACTGCAGCTTCATGAAGACAAGCGTACACTTGGCGCAATTGATTTTCTGGTTTTCAACAAGTCCATGAATCAACTGGAACACTGGGAAGTGGCCATCAAATTTTATCTGGCTCACCAAAATCGCTGGTTAGGGCCAAACTCAGCAGACAACCTGGACCGAAAAATCAACCGAATGGTTGATCATCAACTGGCTATGACAAGTCATCAAGCCTATCAGACCCAATATGCAGAAACGCTGGGACAGCCGGTTTGCCAGCGTCTGATTGTGCAGGGAAGGCTCTTTGACCACTTTCGGTATGAAGAGTCAGGTTCCGGATTATCCATTAACCCCTGCGTTAATAAAGGCTTATGGTGTTTCCAATCACAGGCAGACACGCTCTCCTTGAGAACACTGTCCAAACGCGAATGGCTGACGCCGCCGGCCTATGTTCCAACAACGCTTGAAATGGATGTAAGTACGATCACCGTTCCCACTCAGGGTATCGATGCGTGCCATCGCGTCTGGTTCATTGTGCCCGACCACTGGCCACTACATAACCGGGATAAACACCGCAGCGCAGCTTTAAATCCTGTCAGAAAACCATAAAAAAACCCGCAGTCATCTGCGGGTTTCATGGACACACTTCACTGGAACACTACAGACCAGCGTCAGCAAAAACTATACTGACAATTTCCTGCGCTTCCGCTTCAATCTGGCGCAAATGCGCCTCACCTTTGAAACTTTCGCAATAAATCTTATAGATTTCTTCTGTTCCCGACGGACGCGCCGTAAACCAACCGTTCTTGGTGGTAATTTTCAGTCCGCCAATCGCAGCACCATTTCCAGGCGCATGCGTCAGGCGAGAAATAATCTCATCACCTGCCAGCATTTCTGCTTTCACCATTTCCGGCGACAGTTTACTCAACACAGCTTTCTGTTCGCCGTTTGCAACTGCCTGCAAGCGGCTGTAGCAACATTCACCATGTTTCTCGGTTAAGGCCTGGTAATATTGCTGCGGATTCATGCCTGTCACCGCGGTGATCTCAACCGCCAGCAAACAAAGCAGAATGCCGTCTTTATCCGTTGACCAAGGTGTTCCATCCTTGCGCAGGAAAGAAGCTCCTGCACTTTCTTCACCACCAAAGCCCAGCTCACCGCTGTACAAGCCATCAACAAACCATTTGAAGCCTACAGGGACCTCACACAATTCACGGCCTAAATCAGCGACGACCCGATCAATGATGGCACTGGAAACCAGTGTTTTACCAACAGCAACCGTTGCTTTCCATTCCGGACGGTGGCGATAAAGATAATCGATACACACAGCCAGGAAATGGTTCGGATTCATCAGTCCTGCCGGTGTCACGATGCCGTGGCGGTCAAAATCAGGATCGTTTCCGAATGCCAGATCATAATCGTCCTTATGGGCAAGCAGACCCGCCATCGCATAAGGAGACGAGCAGTCCATGCGAACGACACCGTCTTTATCCAGGCTCATAAACCGGAACGCCGGATCAATCGATTCATCCACCAGCGTCAGGTCCAGATTGTAGTGGCTACCAATGGCACGCCAATACTCAATTCCGGAACCTCCGAGCGGGTCCACAGCAAGTTTCAGGTTCGCCTGTTGAATGGCAGCCATATCAATGACATGGATGAGATCAGCCACATAAGGTGCTACCAGATCCTGCTCAGAGACGAATTCACTCGACAGGGCTTCAGAAACAGGAATGCGTTTCACGCCAACCAGGCCATCAGCAATCAGCTGATTTGCGCGATTTTCAATCGCAGTCGTAAGCGCACCTTCGGCAGGACCGCCATGAGGAGGATTGTACTTAATCCCGCCATCCTGTGGTGGGTTGTGCGAAGGTGTGATCACAATCCCATCCGCTTTATCCGCATGTTCGCGGTTATAAGTCAGAATGGCATGCGATATCCCTGGAGTTGGCGTATAGCCTTGTTTCATCTGGACAATGACTTTGACATCATTGGCAACCAGTACTTCCAAAGCAGAAAGAAATGCGGGCTCAGATAAAGCATGCGTATCTTTCCCCAAAAACAGCGGACCCGTGATCCCCTGCTCCCGGCGTACATCAGCCACAGCCTGAGCAATCGCCCAAATGTGAAACTGGTTAAATGTACCTTTGTCAGCACTGCCGCGATGGCCTGAAGTTCCAAATGCAACCCGCTGAGACGGTTCAGATGCATCCGGTTCAATCAAAAAATAATTGGCCACCAGGGCCGGAATGTTATGCATGTCTTCTTGCCGGGCGCGCTGCCCGGCACGAGGATGAATCGCCATGAACATATCCCTTGTACGAGTTTTTTGCTGTATCAGCAGCGGTTAAATTTCACCGCAAACTTTGTCGATGATGTCCTGAGTAAACTGCATTTTTTGCATCAGCTGCTCAATCATCTGACGTTTACGATCAGTATTCGTATTGGTGATTACCCAGAATGGTGTGTCAGGTATGGCTTTCGGTTTGGTCGTTTTACCGCTGTTCAATAGTTTTTCTTCACTGTCAGCGAAATAAACGCGAGTACGGCCTTTGATTTCTGTGGCGTCGGTGAAAGCCTGAGAATCGAGACGATAGAGTGTCGAAAGCACCAGCATGAAACGACCAATCGCTTTTTCCTGGCCGGCAAATTCGTCTGAAATCAGCAAAGAGCGCATCGCTTTCACTCTGTCTTCAGACTGCGGCAGATTGCCTGCATCTTTGCTGACAACAATCGCTTGTGCTGCCTTTGGACGGACTGGCATGACCGGTTGATGATGATGCTGTGCTTCATCCACCTTCAGTAACCGACGCAGAATATCTGACGCACTTTCACCGATGTGCCGGGTCTGGCTGGCAATATAACGATATAGCTCTTCGTCAACCTCAATAGTTTTCATCGTAGTGTTCATTATCGTTCCGTTAAAAAATCACCGGGAGATTATAACGTGAAGCGAAGGTATACTCTACGCCAAAGCGTTAACTACAAGAGAAATAGTCTGTGAATCTTCATTATCAAATTCAGGGGCAAGGCCAGACTGTCGTGCTCATCCATGGCCTTTTTGGCAGCGCAGATAATCTTGGCATTCTGGCCCGTTCACTGAAAGATACCTGCCAGGTCATCAGTGTTGACCTTCGTAATCATGGGCGCTCCCCTCATAGTGAGCACTTTACTTACCAGGAGATGGCACAGGATGTTCTTGACGTACTGAATCAACTGGATATTGAAAATTTCACTGTCATCGGCCATTCCATGGGCGGAAAAGTCGCAATGACAATGGCAGCGCTGGCTGCGGAACGCATCAAAAGTCTGATTGTACTGGATATGGCACCTGTCGCTTATCATGTACACCGTCATGAAAACGTCTTCGCCGGTTTGCAAGCCGTGAACAATCAGACCGTGACCAGCCGCAAAGATGCTGAACACTACCTTGCATTGCATGTTGAAGAAGCTGGTGTCCGGCAGTTTTTGCTGAAATCACTTTATAAAGCTGATGAGGGCTTCCGCTGGCGCTTCCATGTTGAGGCTCTGATTGCCAATTACAGTACAATCATGGGCTGGGAAACGATTTCACCATTCACGGGTCCGACGCTGTTTATCAAAGGACAGAACTCCGAATACATTCAGCCTGAACACAGAGAAGCCATTATGGGTCAGTTCCCGAATGCCAAAGCTCACATGGTTACGAATACAGGCCACTGGCTGCATGCAGAAAAACCAGAAACCGTGAACCGTATCATTCTGAACTTTTTACAAGGCCTTAAGAATTAACACATCCGGCACACTATGCTATAGTGCGCGCCGGATGCAAGGATGAAACTTGCGAAGGAGAAACAGATGTTATACGAGCACATGGACCTGCTGGAATCAGTTGGACTGGATTTCTTGTTCGCTACTATCTTCTTTTTCATTGGTATGGCAATCAAAGATGTCCTTAAGCAAGGCAATGTGCCTCCGTTTGGTCGTAAAATCGTCTGGCTGGTCTTGTTCTTAGGGTGCTTCGGATTCATATCTAAAGGCGTGATTCAATTCACAATGGAAGGCGTTGGCATCGGTTAAAACCTGAGGTTTCGGCTTTTTTCAGCTCAAGCAAACCCAAAGGGCAATCTTAAGGTTTTCACAACAGCCGACACCACGATCGCTGCAACGAATACTTTCAGGCGCGTATCAGCACCAGAGTGACCGACAGCCTGTTCATTTTCTGATGCCGTTAGCCATAGCTGGCGGCCAACAACTTAAACACGGGTAATCTCTACTATGGCGAGTGTAGGACTCTTCTTTGGTAGCGACACAGGTAACACAGAAGCCGTCGCTAAAATGATCCAAAAGCAACTGGGTAAAAATCTGGTTGAAGTCAAAGACATTGCTAAGAGCAGCAAAGAAGATATTGAAAACTTCGACCTGCTGCTGCTGGGCATCCCGACCTGGTACTACGGTGAAGCTCAATGTGACTGGGATGACTTCTTCCCTGAACTGGAAGGCATCGATTTCGAGAACAAACTGGTCGCAATTTTTGGCTGTGGTGATCAGGAAGATTACGCCGAGTACTTCTGTGATGCCATGGGTACAGTCCGTGATATCGTTGAAGGACGTGGTGCCGTGATCGTGGGTCATTTCCCGACTGAAGGCTACGAATTTGAAGCCTCAAAAGCGCTGGTAGACGACAGCCACTTTGTCGGTCTGTGCATTGATGAAGATCGTCAACCAGAACTGACGGATGAGCGTGTTGAAAAGTGGGTGAAACAAATCTACGAAGAAATGTGTCTGGCTGAACTAGCTGACTAAGCGACATCCCTCTACAACTTTAAAAAAACGCGCTTTCGCGCGTTTTTTTTCATTCATTTACCAAAGCTTCGCTTTGATTTTGCTGCTCATCAGAATCAGTTTCCCGGTACTGCGGTTTTTTTCTCACATAAAGCACGCGTTTCACCTGAGCAACAACCTCTCCTTTTGCATCCATGACATGCACAATAAATTCAGGAAAAAACTTATCACCCGATGCTGTCGAACGTCTGATTTCATCAACATACTGGTCTGAAATCGTAAAAACAGCCGTTAAATCGGTCTGACCCGGCTTCAGAAAATTCACTTCTGCCTGTTTATCCCAGACAAAGTATTCTTTCCCGAGAATTCCCATCAGCATCAGCGCATAGACTGGATCCGTCAGCGAAAAAATACTGCCGCCATATTGCGTCCGGTTTGCATTCTTATTCCACCATCTTAACTTCAGGCAGATTTCTACATGGCGAAAATCCTCACTGATCCGTCGAATCCGAATGCCGGCCCCCCAAAATGGCGGCCAGATATTCAAGGCAAATTTTACAATGCCAGGCTTATAAAACTTGTACACGCCTTCACTTCCCTATGATCTGGTACGATGAGTATAGTACGTTTTTTTAACATTTATATCAGGCGAATTAAAGTCACAACTTTCCTAGACCCATTCAGCATTAAGGTTTATTGTTGTGCTGTCGTCACTTATAATGAACAGATATGCGAAAGACTACCGTAACCTCCATTTTCATTGTTACGGCTAGCCAAAGGAAACTCGAATGTCAGATAACAACCAAGCACTTAAACAAGCAGGTCTAAAAGTCACACTTCCGCGCCTGAAAATTTTGGAAGTACTTCAGGATCCTGAGTGTCAACACATCAGTGCTGAAGATTTGTACAAAAAGTTGATCGATATTGGTGAAGAGATTGGCCTGGCCACTGTTTACCGTGTTCTGAACCAGTTTGACGATGCAGGCATTGTCACTCGACACCATTTTGAAGGCGGAAAGTCAGTTTTTGAACTTTCTACCCAGCATCACCACGATCACCTTGTGTGTCTTGATTGCGGAAAAGTCATTGAATTTTCAGATGATCTGATTGAAGAACGACAAAAGCAGATTGCTGAAAGCTACAACATCCGCCTGACAAACCACAGTTTATATCTGTACGGCCATTGTACTGCAGGTGATTGCAACAAAGATGAAAGTCTGCACGACGAGAAAAAATAACCATCTTTCAACCTCATAAAAAAACCAGCCCTTCGGCTGGTTTTTTGTTTCGCTCAGATTCAGGCTGACATAGAAGCCAGCCTAGAGATCATCATTCAGCAATCTTCGCCCAGGAATCACGCAGACCCACTGTACGGTTAAACACCAGATGCGCCGAAGACGAATCTTTGTTATCCGCACAGAAATAGCCCATACGCTCAAACTGGAAAGCATACTCAGGTTTGGCCTCTGCCAGACTTGGCTCAACAAAGCCCTTCATCACAAGCAGTGACTCTGGATTAATTGTCGATGCGAAATCATCTGCAGCACCAGGATTTGGCACATTGAACAGACGATCATACAGACGAATCTCAGCCGGTACTGCCTGCTCAGCCGAGACCCAGTGGATGACGCCTTTCACTTTACGGCCATCTTCCGGATTCTTACCCAGAGTCTCAGGGTCGTAGCTACAGAAGATTGTGGTGATATTACCTTCAGCGTCTTTTTCAACACGCTCAGCTTTAATCACATAAGCGCCACGCAGACGCACCTCTTTACCCAGCACCAGGCGCTTATACTTCTTGTTGGCTTCTTCGCGGAAGTCTTCACGTTCGATATACAATTCACGACTGAATGGTACATCGCGCTCGCCCATTTCTGGTTTATTCGGGTGATTACCAATTTTCAGGGTTTCAGTGTCACCGAAGTTTTCAATCACCAGTTTCACTGGATCCAGAACAGCCATCGCACGCGGTGCATTCTCGTTCAGATCATCACGAATACAGGATTCCAGAGAGCTCATTTCAATGGTGTTTTCCTGCTTGGTCACACCAATGCGCTTACAGAACTCACGAATCGAAGCTGACGTGAAACCACGGCGACGTAAGCCAGAGATTGTTGGCATACGCGGGTCATCCCAACCCGAAACCAGATTCTCTGTCACCAGCTGGTTCAGCTTACGCTTGGACATCACTGTATATTCAAGATTCAGACGGCTGAATTCGTACTGACGTGGACGACTATCGATTGTGATGTTATCCAGCACCCAGTCATACAGACGACGGTTATCCTGAAATTCCAGCGTACACAGTGAATGTGTAATGTTTTCCAGCGCATCAGAGATACAGTGCGTGAAATCGTACATCGGATAGATGCACCATTTGTCACCGGTCTGATGGTGCGTTGCAAAACGAACACGGTACAGCACAGGATCACGCATCACCATAAACGGTGAAGCCATATCAATCTTGGCACGAAGCGACATTTTTCCTTCTTCAACTTCGCCGTTTTTCATTTTCTCAAACAGAGCCAGGTTTTCTTCAACCGGGCGATCGCGGTATGGGCTTTCCTTACCCGGCTCAGTCAGAGTACCGCGATATTCACGCATCTGCTCTGGCGTCAGCTCATCGACGTAAGCCAACCCTTTCTGAATCAGCTCAAGAGCATATGCATAAAGCTGATCAAAGTAGTTAGATGAGTAACAAATCTCACCGCTCCACTCAAAGCCCAGCCAGTTTACGTCCTTCTTGATTGACTCTACGTATTCAATGTCTTCTTTTTCCGGGTTCGTGTCATCAAAACGCAGATTACATTGTCCCTGGTAATCCTGAGCAATACCAAAGTTCAGACAGATAGACTTTGCGTGACCAATATGCAAATAGCCATTCGGTTCAGGCGGAAAACGTGTGTGGACGCTGGTGTGCTTACCACTGGCTAAATCCGCATCGATAATTTGGCGGATAAAATTGCTTGGACGAGCTTCAGATTCACTCATCAATAACACCTCGTGTGCTAACAGGATCTTCAAACCTGTAATGATCCACAAATACAGGCCATGACTCAACAATTAGTATGCATTGATTCATGATCAGAGCGAAAAAAAACCGGCCCATTTGGGCCGGCCTCACTTTTCACTCGATTTTTAGCTCAGATGAGCTGTCAGTTACGGCAGTTTTACCGCAGACAGGTCTTCTGATGCCGGGATCTTCTTCATCTCACCCGCAACGATTTCGGCCAGTGGGCCAAGAATTACCTGCAGGTTGTTTGAACCCAGTTTCACAACACCCATGGCACCCAGTGCTTTCAGTGTTTTCTCGTCAGCCAGACTGCTGTCTTTCAGTGTCAGACGCAGACGAGTAATACAAGCATCAATGTTTTCCAGGTTGCCATGACCACCCAGTGCTTTCAGGTACTGTTTCGCCAGTTCACCGGTTTCCTGAGAACCTGCGCCAATAGCTTCGTCGGCATCTGCATCTTCACGACCAGGAGTCTTCAGATTGAACTTCACGATTGCAAAACGGAAGACTGCATAGTAAATCGCAAAGAAGACCAGACCCTGGACAATCAGCATATACCACTGTGTCGCCAGCGGGTTTTTAGATTGCAGAACCATATCGACCATACCTGCAGAGAAACCAAAACCGGAAATCCACTGCATGCTTGCTGCGATATAAACGGAGATACCCGTCAGAACTGCGTGCACAACGTACAGCGCAGGGGCCAGGAACATGAAGGCAAATTCCAGCGGCTCAGTCACACCAGTAAAGAATGAAGCAAAAGCAGCTGCAATCATGATAGAAGCAACTTTCTCTTTGTTTTCCGGCTTCGCTGTATGGTACATCGCCAGTGCAGCACCAGGCAGACCGAACATCATAATTGGGAAGAAACCACCCATGTAAATACCGGTTTGACCAGGAACCGCCACACCGTCAGCAATAGACTTCGCGCCACCCAGGAAGTTAGGCAGGTCATTAATACCTGCAACATCGAACCAGAATACTGAGTTCAGTGCGTGGTGCAGACCAACAGGGATCAGCAGACGGTTGAAGAATGCATACAGACCCGCACCAACATCACCCAGCCCTTGAATTCCTTCACCAAAGTGAACCAGACCGCCATAGACGTGTGGCCAGACGTACATCAGAACGAATGCCAGGAAAATACCTGCAACAGAAGTCAGGATAGGAACCAGACGCTTACCGCTAAAGAAAGCCAATGCTTTGTGCAGTTCAACCGTCGAATAACGGTTATACAGCTCAGCCGAAACGATACCGACCAGAATACCGACGAACTGGTTTTCAATCTTACCGAATGCCGCAGGAACAGCACTTAGGTCGATACCCTGAATCTGAGCAACGGCCGCTGGAGAACAAAGAGTGGTGACAACAAGATAGCCAACGAAGCCAGAAAGTGCTGCTGCACCATCTTTATCTTTTGACATACCGTACGCGACACCGACAGCAAACAGGACAGACATGTTTTCGATAATCGCGCCGCCTGCTTTGATCAGGAAAGCTGCCAGTGCGCTGTTGGCACCCCAGCCGTTCGGATCAATCCAGTAACCTATACCCATGAGTATTGCGGCGGCAGGCAGCGTGGCGACTGGCACCATCAACGCCTTACCTACTTTTTGAAAGTATCCAAGAATATTCACCCTTAGTTCCCCCTATGGTTTTCTTAGATGCGGTTTAGATAACTTATTTTAGTTACCCGATTAAGTTAGTTGCAGTTTATGCCTTTAATTTCGCCCCGCAAATTAAAACGTTATCATTTGTGATCCCAATCACCAGCACCTGCGCTGTTTACGCGATTTTGCTAGCCCGGTCATAAAACTTATTTTATCATTCGAAAGAAATCAGATATAAAGCTAAAATTCTCGAGTATTCTTTTATAGCAATGAGGTGTTACCGTGAGACTTATCCCACTGAACAACGCACGCGAAGTTGGTTTGTGGTCAGCACGTTATATCGTTGATCGTATTAATAAATTTAAGCCAACTACTGATCGTCCTTTCGTACTTGGCCTGCCTACCGGCGGTACGCCTCTGGCAACCTACAAGCGTCTGATTGAGCTTTATAATGCTGGTGAAGTAAGTTTTAAGCATGTGGTCACATTTAACATGGATGAGTACGTTGGCCTGCCTTCTGACCATCCGGAATCCTACCGCAGTTTCATGTATAACAACTTCTTCAATCATATTGATATTCAAGAAGAAAACATAAACCTGCTGAACGGAAATACCGATGACCACTCAGCAGAGTGCAAGCGTTACGAAGAGAAGATTAAATCTTACGGAAAAATCCATCTGTTCATGGGCGGTGTTGGCAACGATGGCCATATCGCATTCAATGAACCAGCGTCTTCCCTGGCATCACGTACCCGGATTAAAACCCTGACCGAAGACACACGTATTGCTAATTCTCGTTTCTTCGATGGTGATATGAAACAAGTACCCAAGTATGCACTGACTATCGGCGTCGGTACTCTGCTGGATGCGGAAGAAGTCATGATTCTGGTAACAGGCCATAACAAGGCTCTGGCACTTGAAGCCGCTGTTGAGGGCTGTGTAAACCACCTCTGGACGGTTTCTGCCCTGCAGCTGCATCCGAAATCTCTGATCGTCTGTGATGAACCTGCAACGCAGGAGCTGAAAGTGAAAACAGTTCGTTATTTTGAGGAACTGGAAGCAGAAAACATCAAACACCTTTAATCAATAGGATATGTTCATGTACGCGCTGACCAACTGCCGCATTTTTACCGGTAGCGATGTGCTGGATAACCACGCTGTTATTATTGACGGAGTGAACATTCGCGCTGTATGCCCTGAGGCAGAGCTACCTGCTGATCTTCCTATCCAGAATCTGGATGGGGCGAACCTGTCTCCAGGCTTTATTGACCTTCAGTTGAATGGTTGTGGTGGCGTGATGTTCAACGATGAAATCACAGCTGACACAATTCACACCATGCACAAAGCCAACCTCAAGTCAGGTTGCACCAGCTTTCTTCCGACCCTGATCACCTCGTCAGATAACGACATGAAAGCTGCCGTTTTCGCTGCCCGTGAGTATGAAGAAAATTACCAAAACCATTCATTAGGTCTTCACCTTGAAGGGCCCTACCTGAATGTGATGAAAAAAGGGATCCACAGTGTGGATCACATCCGTCGTTCAGACGATGAAATGATTGATTTTTTGTGTGAAAACGCTGATATCATCACCAAAGTGACCCTTGCTCCGGAGCAGACTCCCGCCAAACATATCGAGAAACTGGCCCAGGCCGGCATTGTAGTTTCTGCTGGCCATACGAACGCAACATACGCTGAAGCTCGCAGAGGCTTTGCTGCAGGTATCACTTTCAGTACACATCTGTTCAATGCGATGACTCCAATTGCCGGACGCGAACCGGGAATGGTCGGAGCCATTTACGATACGCCAGAAGTATACACTGGCATCATTGCTGACGGCTTTCACGTTGACTATGCCAATATTCGTATAGCTCACAGAATTAAAAGGGAAAAACTGATTCTTGTGACGGATGCGACAGCACCAGCAGGAGCAGACATAGATCACTTTATTTTTGTTGGTAAGAAAGTATATTACCGTGATGGTAAGTGTGTTGATGAAAACGGCACACTTGGCGGTTCTGCACTGACGATGATTGAAGCCGTTCAGAACAGTGTTGAACATGTAGGTATCGCCCTGGACGAAGCGATTCGTATGGCTACCCTGTACCCTGCCCGCGCCATTGGTGTGGATAAGAAACTGGGGGCTGTCAAAAAAGGCATGGTGGCTAACCTGGCTGTTTTTGATCGTGATTTCCGTGTCAGGGCGACAGTGGTTAACGGAAAATACGAGCAAACTTAACTATGACTGGCGGACAAATCGGTAATGTCGACCTGGTGAAACAGCTGAATAGTGCAGCTGTTTACCGGCTCATTGACTTGCAAGGCCCTATTTCTCGAATTCAAGTGGCAGACGTCAGTCAATTAGCGCCAGCCAGTGTGACCAAGATTACCCGCCAATTGCTTGAACGCGGCCTCATCAAAGAGGTCGCACAACAAGCTTCGACAGGTGGCCGTCGCGCAATCTCTCTCACAACAGAGTCAGCGCCTTTCCACTCGATTGCTATCCGGCTGGGTCGCGATTATATCGAAATGACGCTTTACGATTTGAGCGGTAAGAGCCTGGCAGGAACGGCTCATCATTTTCCTTACTCAAATCAGCAGGAACTGCTCGACGGACTCTCGGAGCATATCCGCCAGTTTATCAGTGCGAATCAATCCATCCTGAAAGAACTCATTGCATTCGGCATCACTCTCCCCGGACTCATCGACCCTGAAAAAGGGATTGTAGAGTACATGCCAAATATTACGATTGAGTCTCCTCTGGCACTTGCCGATATCATTACGGATAAATATGGGGTGTCTTGTTTCGTCGGGAATGACATCCGAGGACTGGCTTTAGCCGAACACTACTTTGGCGCAAGTCAGGACTGCAGAGATTCGATTCTTGTCAGTGTCCATCGTGGTACAGGGGCCGGAATCATCGTCAATGGTCAGGTTTTCCTGGGTTATAACCGAAATGTAGGTGAAATTGGTCATATCCAAATCGATCCACTCGGCGATAAGTGCCAATGTGGCAATTTCGGTTGCCTTGAAACTGTTGCAGCCGATCCAGCAATTATCCGCCACGTTCAGGCATTGCTTGATCAGGGCTATCCAAGCAGCCTGCAGAAACTGGAAGACGTGACCATGCCGGCGATATGTGAAGCGGCGAATCAAGGTGATGAGCTTGCAACACAAGCGCTGGTGAAAGTGGGGAACCAGCTAGGCAAAGCGCTGGCGATGACAATCAACCTGTTCAATCCGCAAAAGATTGTTGTTGCAGGCAACATTACACTCGCAAAAGATATTGTTTTCCCGGCAATCAGACGTTGTATCGAAACACAATCACTGTCTACCTTCCACCAGTCACTGCCAATTGTGGAGTCCCAGCTCTATACGCAACCCACAATCGGAGCATTTTCGATGATCAAACGTGCGATGCTCAACGGAGTTCTGTTGCAACGCCTGCTTGAAGATTAAAAACAGTTACAATTAGAAAACTATTATGTTGACAGGGTATGTCTTTTTTAAGGCATACCCTGTGTTATATTCGGCCCAACAAATGCAACCAATTGAAATGATATCATTTCTTATTGCTCTGGATACGAAGCTTTCTTATGGATCTGATTTATATCATTGCTGCTTTTCTGGCAGGTTATTTAGCGCTTAGAAGCAAACTCCCTCCGTTAGTCGGATTCCTGGTCGCAGGATTTGTACTGAACTCTTTCGGCTATTCAACCACTCCCGTGATTAGTGCCATTGCTGATCTCGGGGTCACCATCCTTTTGTTTTGCATCGGTCTGAAGCTGGACATTAAAACCCTGCTGCAAAAAGAAGTCTGGGCCGGAGCGACGATACACAACATTCTCACGACAGCTATCTTTACCTTTACCCTCTTCGCCCTCAAAACCTTAGGGCTGGGTATCCTTGAAGACCTGGAAATCGCGCAACTTGCTTTACTCGGCTTCGCGCTTTCTTTTTCCAGCACTGTCTTTGCAATCAAAGCCTTACAAGAGAAAGGTGAACTGAATGCGACCTATGGTACCCTTGCCATTGGCGTGCTGGTTATGCAGGATATTTTCGCGGTCATTTTCCTGACCGCCTCAACTGGCAAATTACCCGAAATCACTGCACTGGCACTGTTTGCCTTACCCTTACTCCGTCCCTCTCTGTTCAAGATTCTGGATAAAGCCGGACATGGAGAAATGCTGGTTCTCTATGGCATTTTTCTGGCTCTGGTTGCCGGAGCCGGGCTCTTCAGTCTGGTCGGCATGAAGGCAGATTTGGGGGCTCTGGTACTGGGAATGCTGCTGGCAGCTCATCCCAAATCGTCCGAACTGTCGAAGTCACTCTTTAATCTGAAAGAACTGTTACTGGTTTTCTTTTTCCTGAACATCGGACTTGCAGAATCGCCCACCTGGGAAGGGTTCCTGTTAGCACTGCTGCTCTTGTTGCTGCTGCCGCTGAAGGGATTACTTTACTATCTGGTATTCCATAAGTTCCATTTCAGGGTCCGGACTTCATTACTCGGCACACTGACGCTGTTCAACTACAGTGAGTTTGGTCTGATTGTGGCCGGGCTTGCCTATCAGCTTGGCTGGCTGCCGGGCGACTTTTTGGTCGCCATTGCAATTGCCGTGTCACTGTCCTTCTTGTTGTCTGCCCCGCTGAACAGCCTGAGCCACCGAATCTATCTGGAAAGCACCCGATGGCTGAAGGAATTTGAGCCGGAAAAACTGAATCCGAATGACCGGCTCATCGACTTAGGAAAGAAACAAGTCCTTATCCTTGGGATGGGTAGAATCGGCACCGGGGCTTATGAAGAAATGGTTCGCCGCTTCGGTCCCCAGGTCGTCGGTATCGAAAACCGCGAAGAGGCCGTAGAAAGCCATGTTCAGGAAGGCCGTCACGTCATCCTTGGGGATGCAACCGATCCGGATTTCTGGGCACGGGTGATTTCGCGTCACCAAACCCGCCTGATCCTGTTGGCAATGCCTCACAGTCAGGCAAATACTGTTGCTCTTGAGCAAATCCGCCAGCTTGGCTACAAGGGAAAAATCGCAGCGATTGCCCGGTATGAAGATGAAGAAGCAGCACTCCTCGAACAGGGTGTTGACGCGGCCTTCAACATCTACCGGGAAGCCGGTAACGGTTTCGCCCGGCATGTCTGTGAATCAATCACCGCAGATATCAAATCCTTTTAATTCCTCTGAATTTTCCGAGCGGCCACCAAGGTGGCCGTTCGGATTCCCGCCCAAAAAACCAGCCGATTTTAAAAAAAATTCACCTAAACCTAATTTTATTAAATATTATTCACCAAAGATGTCTTTTTTACATTGATTGATGGTTTTGGGTTGCTTTTGTTTGTTGAATACGCAATTTTAACAATCAGAACGGAACAAAAGCTGAGGGACAATAACAATACCCTTGCTTCATTCAGGCTTTGTTTCCCCCTATTTAACTATGTGTTGGAGTAGTCAGTATGTGCTCAGTATTCGGGATTCTAGATATTAAAAGTGACCCAACGGTCCTGCGCGAAACCGCGCTGTCAATGTCGAAAAAAATGCGTCACCGCGGACCAGACTGGTCTGGTATTTATTCATCAGATAAAGCCATCCTTGCACATGAGCGTCTGGCTATTGTCGACCTGAACAGCGGTGAACAGCCTCTGTATAACACTGACCGTACTCATATTCTGGCCGTCAACGGTGAAATCTACAACCATAAAGATTTACAGGCTGAGCTGGCTGCAGACTACCCATTTCAAACCGAATCTGACTGCGAAATCATCCTGGCTCTTTACAAAGAGAAAGGCCCTGAGCTGCTGGACTACCTGAACGGTATTTTTGGTTTCATTCTGTACGATGCAGAAGAAGATGCTTACCTGATTGGCCGGGACCATATCGGTATCATTCCGCTGTATCATGGTCATGATGAACATGGGAACTACTACGTTGCCTCTGAGATGAAAGCGCTGGTTCCGGTGTGTAAAACCATCAGTGAATTTCCTCCGGGTCATTTCCTGTGGAGCAAAAAAAGCGAGCCTGTCCGTTACTACAAACGTGACTGGATGGAATATGGCACGGTCGCCGACGCAGCTACTGACAAAGCGAGACTGAAATCTGCACTGGAAAGTGCCGTGAAACGCCAGCTGATGACCGATGTCCCTTACGGTGTATTGCTGTCAGGCGGTCTGGATTCTTCCGTGATTTCTGCAATCACCAAGCAGTTTGCATCACGCCGTATTGAAGACAACGAACAGTCTGATGCCTGGTGGCCGACCCTGCACTCATTCGCAATTGGCCTGGAAGGCGCACCGGATCTGAAAGCCGCGAGAAAAGTGGCCGATCATATCGGTACTGTCCACCACGAGCTGACTTACACCATTCAGGAAGGTCTGGACGCGATCCGGGATGTGATTTACCACATCGAAACCTACGACGTCACAACGATCCGTGCATCCACACCAATGTACCTGATGTCCCGTAAAATCCGTGCCATGGGGATTAAGATGGTTCTGTCCGGTGAAGGAGCTGACGAAGTCTTCGGTGGCTATCTGTATTTCCACAAAGCGCCTGACGCTCAGGAATTTCATGAAGAAACCGTTCGTAAGCTGCTGGCTCTGAACATGTTCGACTGTGCCCGTGCAAATAAATCTATGGCAGCCTGGGGTATCGAAGCACGTGTTCCCTTCCTGGATAAAGAATTCCTGGAAGTCGCCATGAGCATCAACCCGCAGGACAAAATGTGCGGCAACGGCAAGATGGAAAAACACATCATCCGCGAGTGTTTTGGTGACCTGTTACCAGAGTCCGTGGCATGGCGTCAGAAAGAGCAGTTCTCCGACGGTGTTGGCTACAGCTGGATCGACACCCTGAAAGAAGTTGCTGCAGCGAAAGTAACGGATCAGCAACTGGAAACTGCCCGCTTCCGTTTCCCGTACAACACGCCGACCACCAAAGAAGCGTATGTGTACCGTGAGATCTTTGAGGAATTGTTCCCGCTGGAAGACGCAGCCAAATGTGTACCAGGAGGCCCTTCAATTGCCTGTTCTTCAGCCAAAGCGATTGAGTGGGATGAGAGCTTTAAAAACAGCGCAGACCCATCCGGCCGGGCAGTTGCAGCCGTACACAACGAAGCCTATCAGAAGGCTTAAGACCGAGCGTTACTCCATCCAAGAGCGCGTCCGCCTTTGCTTGCCTTATCTCCGCTTGCGAAGGCTATCTCAAAGGGGCCAGGGAGGCCCCTTTCCCCTTTCTGAAATCCCAGAAAGTTCTCAGAAGCCCCAAATAAGAGTGACAAAAAAGGAGCCATCGCTGGCTCCTTCTGTCGTCACTGATCGTTGAACTTACACGTCGTAAGTTGTGGATGCAGTGTCACCACCTGTACCGGTCCAGTTGGTGTGGAAATACTGGCCACGAGGCTGGTCGATACGCTCATATGTATGCGCACCGAAGTAGTCACGCTGTGCCTGCAGCATGTTTGCCGGCAAACGTGCAGTTGTATAACCATCCAGGAAAGTCAGTGCTGATGTCAGACATGGCATTGGCAGGCCAATTTCCAGAGATTTCGCTGCAACTTTACGCCATGACTTCATGCTGTTGTCCAGAATCGCTTTGAAGTACGGATCTGAGCCCAGGAATGCCAGAGACGGTGCATTTTCGAAAGCATCACGGATATTGCCCAGGAATGCAGAACGAATGATACAGCCACCACGCCACATCAGGGCAACATTACCGTAGTTCAGGTTCCAGTTGTTCTCATCAGAAGCCTGACGCATCAGCATGAAGCCTTGTGCGTAAGAGATAATCTTCGATGCCAGCAGTGCCTGACGAACTGCTTCCAGCCACTCGGCCTTGTCACCTTCCACCGTACCAACAGTCTTGTTGAACAGCTTCTCGGCTTCTTCACGCTGGTCTTTCAGGGAAGACAGGCAGCGCGCGAACACAGACTCAGTGATCAGCGTCAGCGGGATGCCCATGTCCAGTGCATTAATGCCTGTCCATTTACCCGTACCTTTCTGACCGGCTGAGTCCATGATTTTCTCAACCAGTGGCTCACCATCTTCATCACGGTAGGCCAGAATATCGGCTGTAATTTCAATCAGGTAGCTGTTCAGTTCCGTTTCATTCCAGTCACGGAAAGCCTGTTCCATTTCATCATGTGTCATGCCCAGACCGGTCTTCATGAAGTGATATGCTTCGCTGATCAGCTGCATGTCACCGTATTCAATTCCGTTGTGTACCATTTTCACAAAGTGACCGGCACCGGATTCACCAACCCAGTCACAGCAAGGCTCACCCTGTTCAGTTTTAGCTGCAATCGCCTGGAAAATTGGCTTCACGAACGGCCATGCTTCAGCATCGCCACCCGGCATGATAGAAGGTCCGAAACGCGCACCTTCTTCGCCACCGGAAACACCGGCACCGATGAAACGCAGGCCTTTTTCTTTCAGGTAATCAACACGACGGATCGAATCCGGGTAGTTTGAATTACCGCCATCAATAATGATGTCGCCTTTGTCCAGCAACGGGATCAGTTGCTCAATAAAGCTGTCAACCACATCACCGGCACGCACCATCAGCATGATTTTGCGCGGCGCTTCCAGTTTGTCCACCAGCTCCTGCAGGCTGTAAGCACCTTCAATGTTGGTGCCTTTTGCAGGGCCGTTCAGAAATTCGTCGACTTTGGCAGCTGTACGGTTATGCGCAACGACCTTAAAACCATGGTCATCCATGTTCAGGATCAGGTTCTGGCCCATCACGGCAAGGCCGATTACACCAATATCACCTTTCATTCTTTTATTCTCCAATCGCTAACTTACTGGCTGCTACTGCATCCAAATACCATTCTGTTTTACCGTTACGGGCCTGAATTTTTGCGGCCGGGTAAGGCAGGGTCTCGGCAGGTTGCGTGTGGATTTCTTCCACAATCTCAGTTTTTCCTGCACCGATAACCAGATAAGAAATACGTTTTGCAGCTTCCAGCACACGCGCAGACTTACTCACACGCAGCTGACCGCTTTGCGGATGAGGTGCCACTAAGCTCAGTGCAGGCTCATCGTAATTTGTCTGCCCCGGGAACAGAGAAGCCGTATGACCGTCATCACCAACGCCCAGCAGAATCCAATCAAATACCGGCACACCGTTTTCAGACGGGATAACTGCTGCCATTTCTTCAGCAAAGCGCTTGGCTTCAGCCTGAGGTTCATCCTCACCCCGAATGCGGTGAATATTTTCTGCAGGAATTGCGACGTGATCAAACAGCAGTGCCTGTGCACAACCATAGTTGCTTTCTGCATCATCCGGTGCAACGCAACGCTCGTCACCCCACCAGAAATGCAGATTTTTCCAGTTCACACCTTCGGCATACGGGGCTTGTGCCAATGCCGAAAACAATTGCTTCGGAGTGCTGCCACCCGAAAGCGAAATATGAACCGGCGTATTCTGCTGGCTGATGGCCTTCATCTCATCAGCCAGACTTTGAACAACCGCTTCCGCATTGTCATGAATTTTCAGCTCAGTCATGATTAAAGCTCGCAATATTCAGTGTTGGTCAGGTTTGAACACGGAAAACGCCAGGCACGATTGTCACGGGCCAGCAGCTCATCCGCTTCCTTCGGTCCCCAGGTTCCGCAAGCATAGCCAAACAGCGCATGCGGGTCCTGATTAAACGACAGGATAGGCTGTACATAACGCCAGCAGGCTTCAACCGCATCGCTACGGGCGAACAGGGTCGAATCGCCACCCATTGCATCCAGCAACAGACGCTCATAGGCAGTCAGAACGTTGCTGTCCACCAGTTCGTCGTAACGGAAGTCCATCGCAACTTCCTGGGTTTTGAATCCTGCGCCCGGACGTTTCAGGGCGAAGTTCATCAGAATGCCTTCATCCGGCTGAATGCGAAGCACCAGCTTATTATCCGGAGCGTCTTTGCCGAATACCGGGTGAGGTGTTTTCTTAAAGTGAATGACAACTTCAGTGACACGGGTCGGCAGGCGTTTGCCGGTACGGATGTAGAATGGCACACCATTCCAGCGCCAGTTGTTGATGAAAGCTTTCAGGCCCACGTAAGTTTCGGTACGGGATTCTTCAGACACACCCGTTTCTTCGCGGTAACCCGGCAACTCTTTACCACGCAGCTCAGAGGCTGTGTACTGCCCCAGCACCAGATTCTGACGCAGGTCTTCATCAGACAACGGCTGCAGGCTGTTCAGCACTTTGGCCACTTCATCACGCATCGCGTTACCGTTGATTGCTGAAGGGGGTTCCATCGCAACCATCGCCAGCACCTGAAGCAGGTGGTTCTGAAGCATGTCACGTACAGCACCGGCGTTATCGTAATAACCGCCACGTTCTTCTACTCCGAGAAATTCTGCGGCTGTAATTTCCACATAATCAATGAAATTACGGTTCCACAACGGCTCGAACATACCGTTCGCAAAGCGGAAAACCAGCAGGTTCTGTACCGTTTCTTTCCCAAGGTAGTGGTCAATCCGGAAAATCTGACTTTCCTTGAAGTGCTTATGCAGCTTCTTATCCAGTTCCTGAGCCGTTTCCAGATCATATCCAAAAGGCTTTTCAATGATCAGGCGTTTCCAGCCGGTACTTTCATCGTTCAGGCCATGGGCCGCGAGACTGGCTGGAATCACATCGTACAGACTTGGTGGCGTGGCGAGATAGAAGAGGCTATTACGGGGTGCATCTGATTGAGCGGCTTTTTCTTGCAGTCGTTGTTGCAACTTACCATAGTCATCACAATCAAGCGTGTTGATGGCCTGATAACCAACATGCTGACAAAACTCGGCCAGCTTCTCAGGATCGGTCTTCTCGGTTTTCAGCAGAGAGGCCCGAACTTTTTCTCTGTATTCTTCATCGCTGTGAGCGGTACGGCTGACGCCAAGGATAGAGAAATCAGAAGGTAACATCTGATTGACATACAGATGATACAGCGCTGGGATAAGCTTACGATATGTCAGATCGCCTGAGGCGCCAAAAATAACGATATCGCTGTTTTCAGGTATGACCATGTTCTTTTTCTTTCCCTAACAGGTGTACAGGTTTGACGGGTTGAAAGTCCGGCAAAGCATAACATTCAGAACGACAGTATGCCGATGTCCTGGCCTCTCAATTTAATAGCCAAAGCCTATCAAAATGGGGGGTTACCCAGGGTGAAGCACACTATAGCTGCATTTGTCACAAAGTTACATCCCGCTAATTCTATCAATTGACGTAAAAACTGAAACATCAAGGCCTGATAAAATATCTCACTGCACGTTTACAGTCAGAACCCATCCTCTGCACGATGAACAGAGCTGATCCGAAATCACCTGAAAAACAAGAAAAATGCACTTAAAATGATAAAAACAAGCCAGGCCGATTTTTTCACCCGCCCAAAAAAATCTGCCCTGAAACCCATTTTCCTCTGATGCGGACACTGTGAGGTCCAGTCAAAAATCACCCTGTTCCGCTCTTTTTCATCATGACGTGCTGCTGGCGCTTATCCGGAGATTTTCTGAAAGTAATTAACAAAACCTATCATGACGAAATCGTTTGCTTGCATTTTTCAGTGAGATTCAACGTACGAATTTGTCATTTCTTTCATCACCAGATAGCAAAAAACCGTCAAAATGACGGTTTTTTACAAGCAGATTTTCAGACCGGATTAACGTTCCCAGTATGCCTCTTCCAGACTGTCTTCCCGCTCAGGCAAACCACGCGACAGACGAGGTGAGTGCTGCGCCAGTACTTCATAACTGACCCGGTTCGAGTACAGGCAAATCTGGGAAAATGACGAATAAGTCAGGAAATCGTAACTGTGCTTACTGGATTTCGGCACATTTTCTTTGTGATAACGATTGGCAGCCATATCGTGCAGCAGCGCAGACAAAGCACCGTCCCCTGCACCATTGGTGTTCTTGATGCGCTCAGGTCCACCCATATAAGGCGCAATGTGCGAATACACCCGGATCGGCGTCTCACAGCCCGCTTTCATCATTGGACGACTGAATTCATAGCGATTGAACTCAGGAATTTCACCCGGCAGCAACGGCAGGCTGGTTTTACGCTTGGTGCTCTCTTCTGTATAACCCGCCGTATACAAACCGACCGGTCCAGCCGTACATAAAACAAAATCAACCCAATCCAGCGCTTTGTCGGCGGCCTGCAGCGGATCAGAATACCCGGTCAGGGCTTCCGCTTCGTCTTCGTTCATCGCGACAACGGTGACATGCTCCTTCAGAAAATCACGCCACCACTGAGGATCATCCGCAATTACAAACTTGGTTCCCAGCGTGAGGACAACAGGCACATCGTATTTTTTCGCATATTCGATAGCACGCATTGTCGCTTCCGGCATCGGATCGCCTTCTTTACAGCGAACCAGATACGCCGTCAGAACCAGCGCTGAAGCACGCTCAAAAATGGATTCAGAAATGTTGTCTGGCTCCAGCTGGTTCATTCGTCCTTCGTTAATGGCAAATGTGCGCTCGCCATCGGGAGTGATCAACGCAAAACAACGTCCGATCGGGCCATCCACAGGCTGAAGATGGTTCAAATCCATACGGCTGGAGGTATTTACCAGATACCGGTAGGCATAACTGCCAATCTGAATATCCTGGCTCATCACCCCAAGAAGAACCGACTTGTCATCAGCCAGCACAGAGTAATTATGGAGCGTATTACCAATGGTACCGCCGGCAAACTCATGACGAATCAGATCATTCTCTTTCAGTTCACGGTACAGTGCTTCGGCTGCATCTTCAGCAATCACCAGAGAATGGCCTTTGCTGAGCGAGTAACGACTCAGGAATTCATCATCCACACAGGCTTCAATATCCACCAGGGTCTGATCAATACCGACGACATGCGTACGGGCAAGAGGTCGCGAGCTGGCCTGAGTCAGAAGGGGATCTCGGGCATGAACAGGAAAATAGTGTTTTGATTTACGTTGACCAGGAAATTTCATGATATCGCGCTGCCGGATAGAAAAAACTTGCGGATGATATCACAAAATATAGTCCAATGAAGAAATGGCTCGCACAATTAGTGCGAGCCGAATCATAGTATTTGTAAAAGTTAAAAAAAGGTTACCAGTTTTGAATTTGCTGCTGGACCAAAGCTTCCATCATTCCGATGTGCGCCGAGCTGTCGTTCAGACACGGGATAAGATTGAATTCCTTACCGCCTGCTTTCAGGAAAGCTTCTTTGCATCCTTCTGCAATTTCTTCAATGGTTTCCAGGCAATCCACCGAAAATGCCGGACAAACCACATCCAGCCGTTGTACCCCTTTTTGGGCCAGCTCAATGATTGTCGGCTCTGTATAAGGCTTGAGCCATTCTTCCCGGCCAAAAATCGACTGATAACTCATGCTCATTTTCTCACGAGGCATTTCCAGAGATTCGGCAAGCAATGCTGTAGTTTCATTGCAGTGAACCGGGTAAGGGTCACCCAGATCCGCGTATCGTTTGGGGATGCCGTGATAGGAACAAAGCAAATAATCGGGCTCTCCCTGCTTGGCCCAGAAATCAGAAACAGATTCTGCTAAAGCCTGAATATATGCCGGATGATCCTGATAATGATTGATGAACCTCAGTTCCGGCAGATAAGCGGTCTGCTTCAGACTGGCTGCAATTTTGTCGAACACAGCGGCAGTAGTCGTGCGTGAATACTGCGGATACAAAGGCAGAACCACAATTTTACGGCAGCCCTGATCACTGAGTTTTGCCAGCGCAGACTGAATCCCGGGATTACCATAGGTCATTCCCAGAGCCACAGGAATACCCAGTCTCGCTTCCAGCGCATCCCGCTGACGCTGGGAATACACCATCAGCGGTGAACCTTCTTCCATCCATACGGACTGGTACAGTTTTGCTACTTTCGGAGAACGAATGGGCAGGATCGCACCAAACAGAACCGGACGCCAGATCCAGGGGGACAGATCAACGACACGAGGATCACTCAGAAACTCTGCCAGAAACCGTTTCACGGCAGCAGGTGTTGCTTCATCCGGCGTACCCAGATTCACTAAAAGTACACCAATACCTTGATTTTCCATCTTCACCTACAGGTCATACTCATCTTCTTTCGCCTGAACAGTGTACCATTCCGCGATTGATTTGCATTATCGGACAAAAAAAAGCGAGGGGTGATTCACCCCCCGCTTTTCACTGTGCTGTCTGCCTGCGGTCACAATACTGCAGGGCGTGATATCACATTACTTCGACAGTGCTGCTGACAGCTCTGCGCTTACATCCGCAACTGGCTGAGTGCCGTCAATCTTGATGTAAGTCGTGTGGCCTGCTTCCGCTTCTTTGCTGTAGTAGCTGATTAGTGGTGCAGTTTGATTGTGGTAAACACCCAGGCGCGCGCGAACTGTTTCTTCTTTGTCATCTTCACGAATCACAAGCTCTTCGCCAGTCACGTCATCTTGACCTTCCACTTTTGGCGGATTGTAAACCGCGTGGTAAGTACGGCCTGATGCCAGGTGAACACGACGACCAGCCATACGCTCAACAATCACGCTGTCCGGAACATCGAATTCAATCACATAATCCACGTCTACACCGATTTCTTTCAGGCCATCAGCCTGAGGAATCGTGCGTGGGAAACCGTCCAGCAGGAAGCCTTGTGCACAGTCGTCTTCAGCAATACGCTCTTTGACCAGACCCAGAATAATATCGTCAGACACCAGCTGACCTGCGTCAATCACGGCTTTCGCTTGCTTACCCAGCTCAGTACCCGCTTTGATTGCCGCACGCAGCATATCACCAGTCGAAATTTGAGGAATACCAAACTTCTCCATAATGAATTGTGCCTGTGTGCCTTTACCTGCACCTGGAGCGCCCAGAAGAATGATGCGCATCTTGATCCCCTTTTCTAGAAATTAGCCGGAGTTTTGGAAAGTCAGAAAAATACACTGATTAGACCATACTCGCAAGTCCGCTGCCGAAACAGCCCTGAGTTTACATTCTTTATCAGCATACTCTTTGAAGCAAAACGGGCGCTAAACTGCGCCCGTTTGGTTTTCATTACTGAGCCAGCAGCTTATTCACTGCCGACAGGAACTGCGACGGGTCTTCCATCGACCCACGCTCCGCCAGCATCGCCTGACCAAGCAGCATTTCAACCCAGCGGCCGAAAGCTTCTTCATCGGCTTCATCTGCCATCCGGTTCACCACCGGATGATTTGGATTCAGCTCAAAGATGTATTTCACTTCAGGCGCCTCATGGCCGGCAGCCGCCAGCAGTTTCGCCATCTGTGTTCCCATCTCATTTTCGTCTGTGACCACTACAGCAGGCGTATCCTGCAGCTTGAAAGTGGTACGAACGTCCTGCACACGCTCACCCAGATAAGCTTTGGTGCGCTCAACAACGGACGCAAAGGCTTCTTCCGTTTGCTTCTGTGCTTCTTTTTCTTCCTCACCATCAAAGCTGGACAGATCCAGACCGGCTTTGGTGATGGACTGGAACTGTTTCCCGTCGAACTCAGGCAGGTAACCCATCAGCCACTCGTCGATCCGGTCATGCATCAGCACCACTTCCAGACCCTTCGTGCGGAACTGCTCCAGATGAGGGCTGTTCTTCGCGGCATTGAAGCTGTCTGCCGTGATGTAGTAAATCTTGTCCTGACCTTCTTTCATCCGGCTGACGTAATCGGCCAGAGACACCGTTTGTTCAGCGGTATCGTTGTGAGTCGTACTGAAACGCAGCAGACCGGCAATTTTTTCACGATTCGCGAAGTCTTCTGCCGCACCTTCTTTTAGTACCTGGCCGAACTCTTTCCAGAAACGCTGATATTCGTCTTCTTTCTTCGCCAGTTTTTCCAGCATCGACAGTGCACGCTTAGTGCAGGCTTTACGCAGTGCCTGAGTCACTTTGTTATCCTGCAGGATCTCGCGGGAAACGTTCAGCGGCAGGTCATTTGAATCAATCAGGCCGCGCATAAAGCGCAGATACATCGGCATGAACTGTTCCGCGTCATCCATGATAAAGACGCGCTGTACATACAGTTTCAGGCCGTGCTTGCTGTCACGGTTATATAAGTCAAAAGGGGCTTTTGACGGAATATACAGCAAGCTGGTGTAATCCTGCTGACCTTCCACACGGTTGTGGCTCCAGCTCAGTGGTTCAGCATAATCATGAGAGACGTGCTTATAGAATTCCTGATATTCTTCATCAGAAATTTCAGATTTACTGCGGGTCCACAGCGCCTGAGCCTTGTTGACCTGCTCCCATTGCTTACCCGTTTCGTTGCCTTCCTCATCGCGTTCAGCCGTTTCCATCAGCACCGGAATGCCAATGTGATCCGAATACTTGCTGATGATATTGCGCAAACGGTATTCACTCAGGAATTCTTTTTCATCTTCACGCAGATGCAGAATAATTTCGGTTCCGCGGGTCGATTTCTCGATATCCTCAACGGTGTAATCGCCTTCACCGGTCGAATGCCAGCAAACGGCCTGCTCAGCTGACGCACCTGCTGCACGGGTATTGACCGTCACAGCATCAGCAACAATAAAGGAAGAATAGAAACCCACACCAAACTGACCAATCAGTTGCGAGTCTTTACTCTGCTCTTCACTCAACTTGGCGAAAAAGTCTTTCGTCCCTGATTTGGCAATGGTACCCAGGTGTTCAATCACCTCATCACGGGTCATCCCGATACCATTGTCGCTGATCGTGACTGTCCCGTTTTTTTCATCAAATGACAGACGAACAGCCAGCTCGCCATCATTTTCATACAGCTCAGGGGCAGAAAGCGCACGGAAACGCAATTTATCCGCCGCATCGGAAGCATTGGAAATCAGCTCCCGTAAAAAAATCTCTTTATTTGAGTACAGTGAATGAATCATTAAATGAAGTAATTGCTTCACTTCAGATTGAAAGCCACGTGTCTCTTTATTCTTTTCCAGGGTTTGCTCGCTCATTTGAACTCCGTAATCCATGTTTACGTCATTACTGAAAACTAGATATGGGCTCGCCACTCATTTTCAAGACCTGTCGGCTAATTTTCTGTCCGATCGTCCCTGAACGGCTCATACTGATCACAGAGTTCCGGAAAAACAAATCACACTGAATGAATAGGTTGGGAATGGAACAAGCGCATTGTAAATTTCTGATTGGCCAACGATTTATATTTTCACCGAACCACAACAGTCTGGTTGACAATACTCAGTCTGAAGACACCATCCATTTAGGCATCAATGAAAGCCGGGCCTTACACCGGATGCTGACTGAGCCAGGCACCATTATTTCCCGGCAGGAAATGCATGACTATATCTGGCGGGATCAGGGATTCGAAGTGGATGATTCCAGCCTGACCCAGGCCATTTCAACCCTGCGGCGATATCTGCAGGATTCAACCCGCTCTCCTGCCTTTATCAAAACGATTCCGAAACGCGGCTACCAGATGATTGCCAGTGTCGATCGCATTGACGACCGCCCGGCCGAATCCGGTGAAATACAGCAAAATGATCCGGAACCGGAGGCGATTCTCAACTCGCACATCATTCTCGCTGCCACAACTGCGCCAACAGACAAGCAGATAGCAGACACTGACGCCGTTCAGGTTAATCCTGTGATTTCAACCGCCGCGACTATGCCCGAACACAAAATATCCGGACACAAGCAGCATCGTTACCAACTCACTCTGGTGACTGCCCTGCTACTCTGTGTCGTGCTGCCACTCTGGGCTTATTTTAGTCCGCCGCCAACCTCAAGTGCTTTCTATCCGGCGTTCAGTTATCAGGGGATACCGGTGCTCATCCCCAGTGAAACGGTCATGACAGACGCCTGGTATCCGCTGATCAGACAATGTATTGCAGCCCATATCCAAACGCACGGCAAAACATCCACGCCAGCCCGGGTCATTGTCACTGGCGGAAGACATAATCAGCTTTGGATAAACCTGATATATGGAACCGCGGACTACCGGAACAACATGACACTCACCATTGTGACACTGGACAAGGAAAGGGAGCAGCCATGTCGCGTTCAGTAACCCGTTCAAATTTGAAGCGAGCATATGTTCCGCTGCTGTTGCTGGCTTTTATCACACTGATGTTCCTCGGCAGCCTCTATTACTATTTCAAAAGCGATCACCGGATAAACCGTTTTCTGGCATCCCATGACTGGGAGTCCTACACCGTCACCAACGTGGCTTCAACGGAAGCGCCCGGTCTGGGACGCTTGAAAAAAATTACCGAAAAAAGCCAGGTTCTGTTTTTGCCGAATCACAGCTATTCACGAGTCACCCGCATGAGCATGACCAATCAAAGTCGTATTCAATTGCATCTGACAATCACAGAGTCCGGCTATTGGGAAGTCAGCGGCGGTTATCTGCAGGTTCGTCCGAAACAATTCAACAAGTTGAAGACCGGGGATGAGAACGCTTTCAGCAATGAACAAATCATGTCTGTTTATCAATATTTTCAGGCAAATGCTGAACAGAGTAACCGGGTTGATATTTTGACCGAGTATTCAGTTCTGCTCACCGGATTAAATACCCGCTCACAAGTCCTGAATGCGGCTCCTTAACGAAAAAAGCCGACGATATACGTCGGCTTTTCAATGTATGACTGACTCAAAAGATTTAATACAGCTTCTGCCGGCCAGCAATTGAATGTGACAGAGTTGTCCCATCAACCAGCTCCAGCTCACCACCGACCGGGACACCATGTGCGATTCGGCTGGCAGGCACCTGATAGGCCTGACACAACTCAGCGATATAGTGCGCGGTAGCCTCTCCTTCAACCGTCGGGTTGGTTGCCAGAATCAGTTCGGCAATCTGCTCGTTCTGCAATCGGTATTCCAGCATATCTAGCCCGATATCACTCGGACCGATTCCGTCCAGTGGAGACAGATGCCCCATCAGCACAAAATAACGGCCAGAAAACTGACCGGTTGCTTCAACGGCCATGATATCTGCCGGGCTTTCCACCACACAGATCTGCCCACTTTCCTGGCGGCGCGGATTCTCACAAATTGCGCACACATCTTCTTCTGTAAAAGTGCGGCAATCGCGGCAATGGCCAATCTCAGTCATGGCTTTACCCAGCATATCAGCCAGCTGCAAGCCTCCCTGACGGTTTCGTTGCAGCAGGCTGAAAGCCATACGCTGTGCAGACTTCGGCCCGACGCCGGGCAAGCAGCGCAGCGCGTCCATCAACTGCTCAAGTAACGGACTGGTGCGCATTGATTAGAATGGCATCTTAAAGCCGGCTGGCAGGTTCATACCACCTGTCACGCTGGCCATTTTTTCTTTCTGGGCTTCTTCGATGCGGCGTGCAGCATCATTGAATGCAGCTGCAATCAGATCTTCCAGCATATCTTTGTCGTCTTCCATCAGGCTGTCATCCAGCTCAACACGACGCACGCTATGGCTGCCAGTCAGTGTCACCTTCACCAGGCCGGCACCAGCTTCACCAATCACTTCCATGTTGGCGATTTCTTCTTGCATCTTCTGCATGCGCTCTTGCATCTGCTGCGCCTGCTTCATCATGTTCGCCATACCACCTTTACCAAACATATCTTCTCTCTCTATGGGTCTGGTTAATTTATTAGACGGGTCTTACGCTTTCTTCATCCAGTACAGCACTGAATCGCTGACAGATGAAGGAAACGTTCGGATCCTGCTGCAGACTGACTTTAGCCTGATCCAGTTTTTGCTGATAAATGAACTCCCGCCACTCCAACGGCGATCGTCCTTTATCACTGAGTTCTATCTGTAATTCTATCTCTTGTCCCAGCATCTCAGCCAGTGCCGCGCTCAATTGCGCTCTGGCTTTCGGCGTATCCAAATGTTGCTGAGACGGGCGCAATTGCAGAGTAAGCTGCTGCTCTTCCAGCGACATTGCAGAATTCAATGCTAATTGCTGAACAAGACGGTCAACATTCAGCTTCGTCACCATGTCGGACCAACTATCCTGATTTGCCGCTTCACTGACAAGCTGTTTTGCCATTTCAGGCGTTTTTTCGTGCTCCAGCGCTTGCTTCAGTGCTGTGGGTGCAACCACCACTTCAGGCTCATGATCAACTTCAGGCTGACTAAGCGGCTGCCACTGATATTCTTCAGCCGGTTTCGGCTCTGAAGGTTGCGATGCGTTCCCCGGCGCCATGGGTTGTCCAGCCTGCTGAGGTCGACGGCCTGCATGCTGACTCGAAATCCGGTCAAGCACACTGACAGCAGGTTTTCTGACTGACGCCGGTTCAGCCTTTTTTGGCTCGGAAGACTCCTGTCCACGCTTTGTTTTACTGCGCAGCTTATTTCTGGCAGCCAGCAAACCGGAAGCCGGTGATGACGGCGGCTGCGTCGGCGCCGGTTCTGGCTGCGGTGCTGGTGCTGGCATTTGTGCTTGCGTTGAGACCGGTACAGATGATGACTCTTGCACCGGCTCAGCAACCGGTGCCACCTGAGGAGTAGCTGCCTGTGACTGTACCGTTTGCTGAGGTCGTTGCAGCGCTGGTGCGGCAGCTCTGACATCCGGCTGATTCACTTGCGGAGCCGAAGCTCTGGGCTCAGGTGCAGCGGCAGGCACCGGGATCGACTGCGGCATCAGCGTCCCGGCCGCAACCGGCCGAAATGCAAGCATGCGCAGCATCACCATTTCCAGCCCGGTTCGACCATCCGGAGCCAGTGGTAAGTCCTGCCGGCCCTGAAGTGCAATCTGATAATGCAGCTGGACATCCTGAGGCGGCATCACCTGACTCAATTGAACAATTCGGTCCGCATCCGGTAAAGAAGTATCCAGCGAAGCAGGCAAGACCTGATACATAGCGACTCGGTGTAACTGGGCTGCCATTTCACTGAGCAGACTATCCCACGCCACACCAACCGCAGCCAGTTCCGCGAGACATGCCATCGCCGGTTCCGCCTGCCCTTGCGCCATAGCCTCCAGTAGATAGAGCGCCTGCTCCGTGTTGAGTGTGCCCAACATCCCCGCTACGGTATCAGCCTGAACCTGACCATTACCCAGTGCAATAGCCTGATCGGTCAGGCTGAGGGCATCACGCATACTGCCTTCAGCAGCCCGGGCCAGCAAGCTGAGTGCTTTGGTCTCGAAGCTGATCCCTTCTTCCGTCAGGACATGATCAAGTTGCTGCTGAATTTGGACATTATCCAGATGCTTTAAATGAAACTGCAGACAGCGCGACAGGATCGTGACCGGCAATTTCTGCGGATCTGTGGTCGCCAGAATAAATTTCACATGCTCTGGCGGCTCTTCAAGCGTTTTCAGTAAGGCATTGAAACTGTGACGAGACAACATGTGCACTTCGTCAATCAGATAAACCTTAAACCGTCCGCGCGCAGGCTGATACTGAACGTTATCCAGCAGTTCACGAGTATCTTCAACTTTGGTTCTGGAAGCAGCATCAATTTCCAGTAGATCGACAAAGCGTCCCTGGTCAATTTCCAGACAGGTATGGCACTGCCCGCAAGGAGAAGCCGTAATCCCCTGATCGCAGTTCAGCCCTTTGGCAAACAGCCGGGCAATCGTCGTTTTACCGACGCCCCGGGTTCCGCTGAACAGATAGGCATGATGAAGTCGGTTATGTGTCAGCGCATTGGTGAGCGCTGTCAGGACATGGGATTGGCCCACCACATCTTCAAATCGATGCGGCCGCCATTTGCGTGCCAGAACCTGATAACTCATGGTGATAAATCCTACAGAACACGATCATTCAGCGGCATCAGAAAGCCTGACTGAATCCAGTCGGTTATGCTAGCACAGGGAGATTCACGGCGCGAGAGAACACAGGAGGAGTTTATCCTTTCAAGTCATTACTGCTATCGTTTTGACCACAAAGATAACATCCCCCTGCTTGATGGCATTGATTCAGGCTGATTAGTGGCCGTCGAAATCACAAATGCTGAAGACATTCAGACCCAGGCCACGCAGTCGCTGCTGGCCGCCGATGTCAGGCAGATTAATCACAAACGCTGCGTCTTCTACGATACCGCCCAGACGGCGAACCAGCTTGGTGGTTGCTTCAATCGTACCGCCGGTTGCCAGCAGATCATCGACGAGCAGCACCTTATCCCCTTCCACAATGGCATCAGTATGAATTTCCAGCGTATCCTGGCCATATTCCAGTTCATAGCTTTCACTGATGACGTTACGCGGCAATTTACCCGGTTTACGTACAGGAACAAAGCCTACACCCAGCGCCAAAGCTAATGGCGCACCAAACAGAAAACCACGAGCCTCTGTGCCAACAACTTTGGTAATCCCTTTATCGCAGAACTGCTGATGAAAGATCTGTAGGGTTGCCTGATAAGCATCAGGATCTTCCATTAAACTGGTCACATCCCGAAACAGAATGCCTGGTTTTGGGTAATCCGGAATCGTCTTAATACTGTTTTTAATCAGGCTGAAGTCGTCTTGAACAGTTTTTACTTGGCTCATAGTCTCTTCCATCTGCTGTACTGCACACAGCAGGTTATTAAGAATATTTGGTCGCGCATACCCATGCAAATTGGTACGACGAGCGAATTAAGCGCAAATAGTAGTGATTTTTACTGGAATGGGCAACTATCGTACTGCTCTGATTGAGAAAGCAGAGGATGAATCCTTTGATACATCAACAGTCACCGAGATGACAGACCATCCAGCTCCCGAACCGGAAGACGGTTAAACCAAATCAGTAAAATCACTGCAATAACAATCAGCAGGACTTTGACCCAATTCACAGGAACAATAAAGATGGAAAGCGTAAAACTGAGAACTATCATCAGATTCGCCCGTCGCTTGACCTTTGCGCTGATAGCCCGATGCTGATACCAGTTTTCTAAAACAGGTCCGAAATGGGGGTGGCTGTGCAGCCATTTGTGCAGCTTTGGAGAGCCCCGCATAAAGCAGGCACTGGCGAGAAGCAGAAAAACGGTGGTGGGTAAAAGAGGAAGGAAAATGCCCAACACACCTAAAATCACGAAACACCAGCCTGAAACCAGCAATAGCGTTCGCCAGAACAGTTGTCTCACATTCCCTCTCTTTTACATTTGCCTGAGCCGCCTGTGTTACAGACAGATCAATGGCTCAGTATACCCAACCAGGTCAGGCTTGCTGGTAATGTCGGCAACAGCATCGCCACCAGAAAACCAATAAAGTATTTCAGATTATAGGGTTCTTTAAAGTTATGTTCCATTCTATCTTCCTTTCTTCTCGTCTTAAGACACTGAAATGTAATAAAAAGCAGCAATTCAGCCACCTAAAAACCGTTCAGCACTATAAAGCATTCGATAGATTACAAAAACCGACAAAAAGAAGGGTTATTTTGCATCTGGTTTGACTTATATCAGTATCAGAACAGAAATTCAGCATAGACTGTGATCCAGTCTACAATGGAGTGCCACTATGAATAGTGAGTATCTGAAGCAACAAACAATCCGGCTGGAGCAGGAATATGAGGCCCTTTCAGCAAAACTTTATGCTGAATTAGACGCTGCCAGTCTTGTGACAACAGCAGAAAAAACAGCAAATGAGCTTTTGACTTTAGCAGCGCAAAGCATCAATCCTTCGCTGCGTCATAAAGCTAATCGTCTGGAAGCAATCGATGCCGCTCTCTGTGCGATTCGTCTGGACCTCTACGGAGTCTGTGCTGATTGCGAAGAGCCAATAGAAAAAATCATTCTCGATAATGACCCTGCACAGCCACGCTGTCAGCAGTGCCAGTCTCATAATAAGTACCATCACCAGCGCTGAGTGCCAGTCTGGTGATGGCGTGGTACCCTACAATCGCTTTTAAGGCTGTTTTGCCATCCAGGCTTTAAAGGCGGCTTTTTCTTCTGGTTTTGCTTTGCTATACCACAGCTTAAGCTGTGCTAAAGCATCACCGGATATTTCAACTTTTCCGTCTTGATTCACCTCAACAACGGCCTGTTCCAGATCAACCGCATAGCCTTGCTCGAACGTTATCCCATGCTGGCGGTTATACTCTCCCACCAGCTTTTCCATATCACTGAACGCTGCAATACCATCGCCTTTCATCTCAACGAAAGGTAGTATTTTTTGGCTGCCGTCTGCCTGCGTCATGGTCCATTCCGGACCTTTTTGGAAATAAGCCTGTGCCTGGCTGTAAGCTACCAACGCAGGCAACTCAATACGTACATCCTGTTCTGGCATCACCATCTCAAACAGATACGGGCGGGTTGTATAAATGCTGTTCCGGCTGCCGTTTTTCAGTTCCCGGTCATAACGAAGCACGACCTGATGCTTTCCGGCAGGTAAATCGACTTCAGTCGTCCTGGACCAGAGGGACTGGTTCACTTCTTTACCATCAACCACCAAAAGTTCAATCCCGTCTCCCACAGAGAGCGTTGCCGCCTGTACATTGGCAACCAGCAGAGCTGCCAGAAACGCTAATTTTTTCATCGCCAATCTTCTTTTCGTTGTATGACTTACAAAACCAAATGAGTCTCTTGCCGGAAATTAACCCAGACGTGACTCTAACTCATCTGATTAATCACAATACAAAAAAGCCGCCTAAATGGCGGCTTTTGCAATATCTGTGCGGTAAGAACCGTTCTTAGAACAGAACTTCCATACCAGCTACATAACCCAGGTCGTATTCAGTGTTGTCACCGTCAGCCCAACCCAGCTCAGCATACAGTTTTACGTTGCTGTGCAGCTGGTGAGTTACGTTTGCATAAACGTTGTCAGTCGCTTCGCCACCATCAATATCGCTCAGGTTGTAACCCAGAGCGAAAGTATTCTTACCCATAGTGTAAGAACCCGCCAGTGAAATAAAATCGACATCCAGAGTCGTTACACCTGCAGAGTTCTCAACTTCTCCATGGCCGTATGAAGCAGCAAGAGAGATAGCCTGAATAACGTACTCAGCTTCTAAGTTATAACCGGTAATGTCTTCACCAGGAGCATTAACGTCTTCTGACGTGTAGTAGTAACCACGAACGTCCAGACCGGCAAAACGTGCACCCAGACGTGCGTCAGTGATGCCGCCGTTGTCGTCTGCATTGATGTCGTGAGAAGCGCCAGCGTAGAACATACCGTTGTCGTAAACATACTTCACAACTTCGCTGCCACGAGTAGCATCAAAGCCCAGAGCTTGAGTACCCAGCTCGTAGTCTTTACTGATACCTGCATCATCAGAGATCAGGTATTGACGACCAAACGTCAGCGTACCAAAGTCTTTACCTTGGAAACCAACGTACAGCTCATCATTGAAGAAATCTCCAGGCTTACCATTATTATCTGAGTTATGCAGATCCAGGTTAAAACCTGCAACCACATTCAGGTTGTTGTTGACTGGAATAGTGGTATTCAGCGAGATGTCACCATCATCCAGACGAATGGTAGGGTCTTCATCACCATTTTTTGGTACGATGTCTTGGAACAGCTGAACTTCCGCAGAACCTGACAAGTCGACAATAACGCCGTCTTTGTCAAGCAGGTTGATAGAAGCATTTGCTGAGCCTGCAGCTACTAGTACAGATAGTGCAATAAGCGTTTTTTTCATGATATCCACTGCCTTTTCTTATGGATGGAATTCCTATTTCCAGAATCCCTATTGCTTTTCTTATTTCCCTTCCCGGCAGGTCACACAAAGCTCAGTAAATCAGAGCAAAACTGACCATGCCAAGATGGCGTAACTTGCGGAACTCATCCTGACAGAGAATGAATCGCGATGTCAAATTCTCACACTGTAACAACAAATTTCTTATACTCCATTTATTTTCAACAACTTAACATGGTTTTAGGGCAAAAACTTAACAAAGAATCAAGTATCTCCCGCTATTTGCATGTTTCTTAATAGCAATAAAAAACAGCATTTTAATCCCACAAAAGCCAGAATTAACAAGATAAATCAGAATATAAAACCATTAAAAGCTGCAAATTATAGTCAAATCAATCAATTCACCTATAAGTCACCCGTGGTTAAACTGGGGTTCAATCTTATTTCGTGAGGGAAATCTCATTTCATATCAAAAATCCCCTACAAACAACCAGACATCCCTACAGCAGAGCTTCATGTTATAATGCCCGCCCCTGCCAACATTAAGTTTCAGTCATGTTACACAACCAGATCAAAACTGATATTAAACAGTGCTATGCCAACCTGAGTGCACAATTGGATCACTTTATTCCCCGTCGTGCACAGAATTATCTGGTCGCTGAAATTGCCAAAACACTGGCAGGTGAGTATCACGCCAAAAACAGAATGCTGGTTGCTGAAGCCGGAACCGGCATCGGGAAATCTCTGTCTTATTTGCTTGGATGTATTCCTTACGCACTCTTTAACAATAAGAAGGTACTCATCGCCACAGCAACAGTCGCGCTTCAGGAGCAATTGATTCATAAGGATCTGCCGCTCTTTGCGCAAATTTTTCCCAAAGAATTTAGTTTTATCCTGGCAAAGGGACGTCAACGTTACTGCTGCAGCCACAAGCTGGAAGCCAGTTGCTCAGGACAAGATGACGGTCAGCTGGCGCTATGGCAGGAAAAACCCAAAAAATCGGACCTCAGCCTGCTGAAGCGAATGCTGACAGCCTGGCAGCAAAATAAATGGGATGGTGACCGGGACAGCTGGCCGACGGTCATTCCTGACCGTGTCTGGCAGCAAATTGTGTCCGATAAACACAGTTGCCATTCAGGCATGGCCAAACACCGCCACTGTCCTTTTGCAAAGGCGCGGGAGCACCTGGATAAAGCCGATGTTGTGATCGCCAACCATGCGTTATTGATGGCTGATCTGGAGCTGGGTGGCGGCATCATTCTGCCAGAACCCGAGCAGACGATTTATGCCATCGATGAGGCACACCATCTACCGCAGGTCGCCAGAGACTTTTCTGCTGCCGCCGCCAGCCTGAAGGGTGCCAGCAACTGGCTTGAAAAACTCAATCAGTCGGTCAGTAAACTGGCGGAACTCGCCGACCTGCAAAAGTCCGGACGCTTCCAGACCACGCTGCAAGAGTCTATCCAGCATCTTGTTCCCACACTGAGACAACTGTCCAGCCAGGTCGACCCAGCTGTTTTCAGCAAAGATGGCAGTTACCGTTTTCCCCATGGAGAGCTGCCTGCATGGCTGGCAGAAGAAGCTCAGGGATGCCGGGATGCCAGCAAGAAAGCGCGGCAGTCACTGGCGAAAATTCACGAGATGATCACCGAACGCCTCAAAGATGACGAAGTAACGGCACGATCTGCTGAACCGGCACTCTCCGAATCAGGCTTTTACCTGCAACGTCTGGAAAATCTGGAAAAAGTCTGGACCCTGATGGCCCAGCCGGACAAAGATAAAGGCGCCCCTTTAGCCCGCTGGCTTGAAAAAAGCCCGGAACAGGAAGGTGATTATATTGTGCAGGTTTCGCCCCTGGAGATTGGCTACCGGTTAGATCAGCTGCTCTGGAGCCGTGCCGCGGGGGCAATTCTGGTGTCAGCAACCCTGCGTGCGCTCAATCAGTTCAGTTACTTCTGCCGTCAGGCCGGAATTCAGGAAAATGAGGGCGCACGCTTTCTGGCTCTGGCTTCGCCGTTCGATTATCAGAACAACGGACGCTTAGTCATTCCGCAAATGAAGTATGAACCTCAGGCGGATCAGTTCACGGATTTACTGATTGAAACCCTTCCGGAATATCTGGAAGGCGAAACCGCCAGCCTGGTGCTGTTTGCCTCATACTGGCAAATGAACAAAGTCGCAGAGGCCATCCGGCCCCAGTGTGAAAAAAATGGCTGGGCATTGCTGGTTCAGGGAGAAGAATCCCGGACTTCCCTGCTGGAAAAGCACAAGAGCCACTGTGAACAGGGCAAAGTCAGCGTGTTATTCGGCACCGGCAGTTTTTCCGAAGGCCTCGACTTACCGGGCCACTTGCTGAGAAATTTAATCATTACCAAGATTCCGTTCGCGGTACCAACCTCACCTGTCGAGGAAGCCCATGCCGAATACATTGAAAGCCGTGGCGGTAATCCCTTTTTACAAATTGCTGTTCCGGAAGCCAGTAAAAAGCTGATTCAATCCGTCGGGAGATTGCTGCGTAAAGAGCAGGACTTTGGTAGAGTTGTCCTGCTCGACCGTCGGGTGATTACACGGCGATACGGTAAAGCACTGCTCGATTCATTGCCCCCATTTAAACGCGTAATTGAACACGCCATCGAACGAAAACGATAATGCATGATTGAAATGATTGATCCGGGCATGATGCTCATCCTCGGTCTGGTTGCTCTGACCGCTGGTTTTATAGACGCTGTTGCTGGCGGTGGCGGAATGCTGACTGTTCCGGCATTGCTGTCATTAGGGCTGCCGCCGCACATTGCTTTAGGAACCAATAAGCTGGCAGCAACCTTCGCGTCTTCCACCGCTGCGCTGACCTATTACCGGAAGCAGCTGTTTTCTCCGGCTTTCTGGAAAACGTCTTTTCTGGCAACGCTGATCGGCGCCATTGCGGGGACGCTGGTCGTCGATATCATCAGCACAGCCTGGCTGGAAAAAGTCTTGCCGCTAATCATCCTGGCCGCAGCGGTGTACACCATCTGGCATCCCCATCCCAAAGGTGACAGCCGTAAACTGCCCACGCCATGCCCGCGCTTTAAACGAAAGCAATGGATACAGGGAACCGGTCTGGGATTTTATGATGGCCTTGCCGGACCCGGTACCGGTGCTTTCTGGACTGTTTCCAATATGGCGCTGTATCGCCTGGACATCCTGCTGGCGTCCGGGCTGGCAAAAGCCATGAACTTCACCAGCAACCTGACCTCACTCGTCACATTTGCCATACTTGGCCATATCAATGTTGCGTTAGGTTTAACGATGGGCGTCTGCCTGATGCTGGGTGCCTATATTGGCGCGCACTCTGCGATCCGTTTCGGCAGCCGGTTTATCCGCCCGGTTTTTGTCACCGTTGTTGTCATTCTGGCCGCCCGGCTGGCATGGCAGGCCTGGCTGTAACACCAAACGATAAGGAGAATATCGTGGCGACCGATCTCAGCCGTCTTTCTGGCCTGGTTGAACAGCTGATCCCGCAGGCCTCCGCACTGGATCATCAGCGTGGAGAAAGCGACAAGCCCCTTTTCGATAATCAGCTGTTTCACTGCCGGGCGCGCCTGTTGCTGCCCTGTATTCGCGAAATCCAGCAGGAAATTGTCGCTTTGATGAAAGAACAGGCCGCGGGGAACCTGCAAATCGCCAGAGCCAGCTACGTCTGCGAAAAAATTCTGACTCAGATCCAGGCAATTCAGCGAGAGATGGCCACCAAACAAATTCGTGAGGCAGAACCGAAATACGTGGTGAAACAACGGAAGAGTCTGCATCAGTTGTATGACGATCTGGCTCAGCATCAGGACTGGGAAAGACGACTGTCTGCCATGGTCAAAGACAAAACCTTTGAGCTCGAACAGGCAACAGAAGTCAGCCAGCGGCAACCGCTGCAACAACAACTCATCGCTCTGGAAGGACGGCTGAACCGTTGTCAGCAGGCGATGGCCGGTATAGAACAGGCGATCGTCCGCCGGGAACGTCAGGGATAAACCATGCTGCCACTGGTCTATCATCCCGTGTACTCAGAACTGGTTCTGCCGCCGAAACACCGGTATCCCATCACCAAGTACCACAGGTTATTCATGCATCTCACTCAGGAGATGCACATTGAGCAATGGGCCGACGTCTGTTTTTTTCAGCCGGAACCGGTGACGGCTGCAGAACTGAAAACCCTGCATCAGGCCAACTATATCGACAACCTTGTAAACAACACACTGCCAGCGGCTAAAATGCGTCGTATCGGGTTCCCTTGGAGCCCGCAGCTGATTGAACGGACACTGACGTCGACCGCTGGTACCCGGCTGACAGTCGAGCTGGCACATCAGCACGGGATCAGCCTGCACCTGAGCGGGGGGTATCATCATGCTCACCACGACTTTGGCAGCGGTTTTTGTCTGGTCAATGACTTGGCCTTTGCAGCAAAGCATGCGCTGACACTACCCGGTATCGATAAAGTGATGATTATTGACTGTGATGTCCATCAGGGCGACGGAACGGCAACGTTACTGGCAGATGACAGCAATATCATTACATTTTCAGTGCATTGCGATAAAAACTTTCCGGCCCGAAAACCCGATTCCGACATCGATCTGGCGCTGCCCCGCGAAACAAATACAGAAGACTATTTATCTGCATTCAGTGCCGTTCTGACGCTGGCTCTGGCCCAGTATCAGCCTGATCTGGTGATATACGATGCGGGTGTGGATATCCATCAGGATGACGCGCTGGGTTACTTTCAGGTCACCACAGAAGGCATATTCCGGCGGGATCATCTGGTGATCAGCCATTGCCACGATGCCGGTATCCCGCTGGCCGCAGTGGTCGGCGGCGGCTATCGTGATGACCACCAGCAACTGGTCAACATCCATGCGCAGCTCTTCCTGGCTGCGCTGGCTGTGCATCAGCCACATCACCAGCCGACTCAACCCGGCACAACGAACGATTTTCAGGATATCTGATGACGAAAAAACATGAGAAACCAGCGAACACACCAGCATCCGGGCACCCAGCCCTTGCTGATGCACCGAAAGATGTTCAGTTGGCTGTAGATCTGATTTATTTACTGGAAACCAATGAGATTGACCCCGAAGTGGCACTGTCTGCCCTTGAAATTGTGAAAAATGACCTGCTGACGAAAATGAAACAACATCAATAGCAGGACACCTCATCTGCCCAGGCCGCTCTGTACGAGCGGCTATCTGTTCAGACAGAAATCACAACCGGGCACATTAAGAACGGATGAACTTGTTATAAACAAATAAGACGATAAATGCCCCAACGGTTGCGGTGAAGATACTGCCGATATTCACACCGGTGACCGGACCGAATCCAATTAAACTGCCAACCCAGCCGCCCACAAAAGCCCCGACAATCCCCAGAGCCATTGTCACGATTAAACCGCCACCATCTTTACCCGGCATCAGCCATTTGGCGAGAGCCCCAGCGATGAGACCCAGAATAATCCAGGAAATAATGCCCATGTTTCGCTCCTCATAAGGTCATGACCCATCTCAGAAGAAGCTTAGCTGACTCTACGCAACCTGATGTATCGAAAATAATGCGAAGGAAAGATTCGTCAGAACCATCACAGTGGATTGCAATCTGATGTATTGCATGAAAAAAGAGGCATCGAAGCGATGACCGGAAACAGTCACTGAAAATCTGAAGTCGCAGAAACAGCCTAGATTCAGGCCGATGCAAACAGGGAGGTTATCTCACGGATAGATGCGGGTTGCTGAGTGCAGTTCACCCGCAGGGTTCAATAGCCATTCACCAGACGCAACCGGTTTGGACGGACTTGTGAGTCGGAGGACAGATTGATGATTTTTCCTTCACGGCCAACTTCAGTCCTGGAAGCCACAATCCCAAGCAAAGGTTCCACTTTCATTGGGCTGCGAGTAGCAGGTATCAAATCGATCAACCTGGAAAACTCTTCGAATCCCATGGGCTCAAGATGATTAGGGCGAATTTTCATGTTCATTGCGGTCTTGTACTCCTTTCCCTGGCCGCCATCATCGCAACAGAATATGACAATAAAAAATCTCGATGTGACATTTATGTTAAACGTTAAATCCATGTCAAAAATTGACATAGCCCTCAATAAACTGGCCCTACCAGCTGAGTAAGCAGACCTGCCTCACAAATACCAGATCAATAAAACATCACAAAAACATTTAAATTAGACGCACAACAACTTTGCACTTATGACATTCCGACTGAAATTTTTATGCCTTAAGACTTTCTTAAGTTTCCCTTTCTAAGGTGTTAATACACACCTTCTGAGGGAATATGCGATGGACAATAACAATAATTCTAACAATTTAACCTTGGTGCATATTGATAAAGATCATCCTTTCCGTGAAAAAACAGAACGTTATGTTGCTTCTCGCTATGCCTCCGCATTTCAGGCCCGAATTCATTCCTTCATGCCGGCTTTCCTGGCATTGGTGGATAACAATGAGCAACTGTTGTCTGTCTGCGGTTATCAGGCCGCCCATACCGGCAACCTTTATCTTGAACAATACCTGGATCAACCAGCAGAACAGTTGATGTCCGAGCGGTTCGGTCAGGCGATTGTCCGTTCTGAACTGATTGAATTCGGGCAGCTGGCGGCATTTTCGAAAGGGATGTCTTACCTGCATTTCACCCTGATTGCCGAGCATCTGGTCCGCTGTGGCTACAACTGGTGTATTTTCACTGCGACCGGCCCACTTCAGGCCATGATGCGGCGACTGGGGCTGAATCCGACAGTACTGGCCGAAGCCACCGCTGAACGCATTCCCAATGCCGATGCTATCTGGGGAACTTATTATCAGCAGCAGCCCAGAATTTCCGGCGGGAGCCTGGCTTCAGGATTAGAGGTGCTGAACCAGCGTCGCTTCCCTGTCCTGCAAGCTTTCGGAGGTCAGGCATGAGAAGCCAGATCATCAAACACCTGTTCCGGTTCGCAGAACAGATGCCCGGGAAAGATGCCCTGCACGGATTCGATTCAGAAACAGGCCAGTCATTTACCGTCAGTTGCGGCCAGCTGGCTGAAGAAGTGATGCTGGCTGCCACTCAGTTGAACCAGCTCGGAGCTCAGCACATTGCGCTGAGAGCCGACAATGGCATCCAGTGGGCCATTGCGGATTTGGCGGCGATGGCGGCAGACAAAGTGCTGATTCCGGTACCTGCTTTTTTCTCAGAGCAACAGGTTCAGCATATGCTGTCGGAAGCCAGTGTGGATACGCTTTGGGGTAACTGGCCGGCGTATGAGGATTCCTTCCAGACAACGATTGCAGATCTGCCTGTATATAGGTGTGCTTCTTTGAATGCTACGGCCACACAAGGTCGCCCCGTACCACCACTGACCGGAAAAATTACCTTTACCTCAGGTTCAACCGGTCAGCCCAAAGGGGTCTGTCTGAGCCAGGAACACCTGCATACGACCAGCCAGGTGCTGGCCGAGCGCCTGTCATCATACGTCCGGCCTCAAAAACACCTGGTTCTGTTGCCTCTGGTAACCCTGCTGGAAAATATTACCGGCCTTTACATCCCGATTCTGATGGGCGCAACCACGGTTATTTTACCCGGCGAACAAGTCGGGCTGTCCGGTTCCAGTCAGTTTGACCCGGCACGATTCGCACATGCCCTGGCCTGCCACTGTCCTGAAAGTCTGGTTCTGACTCCGGCACTGTTGATGGCACTTTGCCAGGTCGCAATCCAGCAGCCTGAACTGGTCAGTCCGCTGAAATTTGTGGCGGTTGGCGGCGCCAGGGTCTCTCCCGCTCTGCTGACTCAGGCCAGAGCATTGGGCATCCCGGCCTATGAAGGTTACGGACTCTCAGAATGCGGCTCCGTGGTCAGTCTCAATCTGCCCGGTGACGACAAACCGGGCAGCAGCGGCAGACCGCTTCCCCATTGTCAGGTCAGCATTTCTGAATCCGGCGTTGTCCGCGTCAGCGGCAGTACCATGCTGGGATACCTCGGTCAGCATACCCCCGGACAGGAGATTGATACCGGAGATCTGGGGCACCTGGACAACGACGGCTTCCTGCATATTACCGGTCGGCAAAAGAATCTGCTGATTACGGCTTTTGGCCGCAATGTTTCTCCGGAATGGGTTGAGTCTGAAGCGCAGGCTTTCCCGGCACTCATGGGCATGGTGGTGATCGGTGATGCTCAGACCCAGCTGACCGGCGTGCTGTTTACCCCGTCACCGGCTCACCTGTCAGATGCCATCAGCGCACTGAATCAGCGACTCCCGGATTATGCCCGAATCGGCAATCTGATTGTGCTGGATAAGCCGCTTTCAGCGATTCCGGGACTGATGACTGCAAACGGGCGTCCTAAACGTGACGCCATTCAGCAATTGATTGTGCCTGCACTGGCTGCACTCCTGGATCACTCTGACGACACCAACCATCAGGCGACATCAACCCGAGTGCTGATGGCTGCGCACACCGCCGAACGTCTGACACTGACCCCGATTCATCTTCAAGAGGACACAACAATGGGTTCTGGTTTTTTTCATACACTGATCGCCGAAACAGAAGCTGCCCGGAACCGGATGGCTGATGCCCCGATTTTTGCTGCCTGTCAGCAGGGTGCTATCGATCTTACCGGCTACACTGCTTTCCTGACTCAGGCTTATCACCACGTCAAGCACACCATCCCGCTGCTCATGGCCTGCGGCGGCAAACTAGACGAAAGTTACGAATGGCTGCGTCAGGCTATCGGGCATTACATTGAAGAGGAAATGGGCCATCAGGTCTGGATCCTCAATGACATCAAAGCCTGCGGCGGAGATGCGGAAGCCGTGCGCGACAATCGGGACCAGGGCCGGGTCTGTGCCCCCATCGAACTGATGGTCGCTTATCTCTATCACCAGATTGACCGCCGGAACCCGATCGGATTTTTCGGCATGGTCTGGGTACTGGAAGGCACCAGCGTCAGCATCGGCGGCCAGATTGCACAACAGGTACAGCAGGTTCTGGATCTGCCGGATCAGGCCATAACCTACCTGAAGTCACACAGTGAACTGGATCAGGAGCACATCAAAACGTTCGAGCAGCTGATGAACCAAATCACGGATCCGGCCGATCAGCGGGCCATTATTGAGAGCGCCAACATGGTCTATGACCTCTACGGCCAGATGCTGGCTTCCCTGCCGCTGCCGGAACCGTCATCCCCACAAACACACTGATTGATTGCGCTGATTTAAAAAGGAATATGTGATGGATATCAACGATAAATATCTGGTCTTAACCGGCGCCTGCGGGGGAATTGGTTCAGAGATTGCCAGTGTGCTGGCCCATGCCGGAGCCAACCTGATTCTGGTTGGCCGCAATCTGAGCAAGCTCAAAGCCTTGCAACTGTCTCTGCCCCGGGAAACGGCACACAAAACACTGGTTGCCGATCTGAATACGACGGCCGGCGTTAATGCAGTCCACGACAGCTGCCAGCAATGGAAATCCGAAGGTTTAGCCATTCATGGTCTGATCAATAACGCGGGAAGTAACCAGTTTTCCAGCCTCTCTCAACGAGATGCCGGCAGTATCAGCGAAGAAATTCAGCTGAATCTGACAGTGCCGATTCTTCTGAGTCAGCAGGCCATTCAGTGGCTGGCACATCCGGGTCTGATTCTGAACGTCGGCTCAACCTTCTCTGCCATCGGCTACCCGGGCTATACCACCTACTGTGCCGGAAAAGCTGGTCTTCACCGATTCAGCGAAGCGCTCGACCGCGAACTGGATGGCACAGGGATCCGCGTGCTTTATCTGGCCCCCCGCGCGACCGATACCGCGCTGAACTCAACCCACGTGAACGAGCTGAACCAGCATCTGGGCAATCAGGTAGACCATCCAAAGTGGGTCGCAGAACAGCTCTTGCTCAGCCTGCAACAGGAAACGACTGTCCGCTGGCTGGGCTGGCCGGAAAAACTCTGGGTCAGAGTCAACCAGATTCTGCCTGCAGCGGTTGCAGGTTCAATACGTAAACAAAGTGCCACGATTCGCCAATTTCTTACCAAAGCTGAAGTGCATTAACTTCTGGAGGTCATATGAAAAAGCCATCTTTTAATCTCATCAAACCCCTGCTGGTCATGGCTTGTGTGACCGGCGCTTCGCTCAGTAGCCTTGCGTATGCCGATGAGCTCAGTGATATTCAGCAACAGTGGGCAAAATGCCAGTACGACACCTTTAATAAAGACAACAAAGTGCAATGCCTGAGAAACGTCATCACCGAGACAAAAAAAGCCTTGCAGCAATCACCAGACCGCGCTGACCTGAAAGTCTGGCTGGCCATAAACAAAAGCAGCCTGGCCGGTGCCAAAGGTGGCCTGGGCGCGCTGCCGCTGGTCAAAGAAGCGAAGGCTTTGCTTGAAGACGTGATCAGGACCGACCCGAAAGTCCTGGACGGATCTGCCTATACCAGCCTGGGCACGTTATACTACCAGGTGCCCGGATGGCCAATTGCATTTGGTGATGACGACAAAGCCGAAGCCATGCTGCAAAAAGCTCTGGCAATTAATCCGGATGGGATTGATCCAAATTACTTTTACGGGGATTTTCTGGCGCAGGACGGACGGCGAGATGATGCCATTGTTTACCTCACTCGTGCCAGCCATGCCAAACCACGTCCGGGCCGTAAACTGGCCGACGCGGGTCGCCAGCGTGAAATCCAGGAAAAACTGAAGGAGCTGCAATAGTCAATGCGGATCTTACTGATCGAAGATGACGTGATGCTGGGCGAGTCTATGGTGGCCTCGCTCAGCCGTCGTGGCTATACCGTTGACTGGCTGCAGCGCGGCCAGGGGGTTGAACACGCACTGAAAACTGAAGATTTTCTGGCTGTGATTCTCGATCTGACGCTGCCGGATATTGATGGCCTGCAGGTATTGCGTCATATCCGCCGTGCCGGCCATCAGGTTCCGGTGATGATCCTGACCGCCCGGGATGGCATCGACGACCGGGTCAAAGGACTCGACGGTGGCGCCGATGATTATCTGGTCAAGCCTTTCGCGCTGGAAGAATTACTGGCCCGGCTGCGGGTCATGATCCGGCGTCTGTCCGGGAGTACGGAGACTGAAATCCAGCTCGGGGATTTAACCCTGTCTCTGGACAACAATAGTGTGAGTTTTCAGGGAAAACCCGTCAAACTGACCCGAAATGAGTTCAAAATTCTCAGTACATTAGTGGCACAGGCAGGACGGGTACTGAGTAAGGACAGACTTCAGCAAGCCCTGCACGGCTGGGATGACACCGCCAGTGACAATGCCATTGAAGTCCATATTCATAATTTGCGGAAAAAACTGGGCAGCACGCTGATCAAAAATATCCGTGGCGTAGGGTATATCATTGATAATCGCTGAAATCCGTCCCATGCTGTCGATAAAAAAGCGGCTGATCACGATGACGGTGACGGCCGCCACTGTGCTGATTGCCATCTCCTGGAGCCTGATCTTCGCTGAATCCAAACATGAGATTGACGAAATTTTTGATGCCCGGCTGGGGCAATCCGCAAAACTGCTTGCCCTAAGCGCCCCCCAGTTACTGATGATGCCGCCCGAACAGCTCGAATTGTTTTATGAGCAATGGTATCAGGGCATCAGCAATCATGCCGGACTCGATGATGATGACCCGACCCCTTACGGACACCCCTATGAACAGAAACTGATGTTTCAGCTGTTCAGTGCCAGCGAAGGTGTGCTGCTCCGCTCACCTGCGGCCCCGCCGACCCCGCTCTCTGTCCCGGATAAAATTGGCTACCACCCGATCTCATTTGACAGTCAGCTCTGGCGCAGCTTCCAGATTCGCCTGCCTTCGACAGCACCGGACCAGGAAGCAGCCTTTCTGATCGTGGCAGAAAAACAGGCAATCCGGGATGAACTGATCGACGATATCGCCTTCTCAACCGGGATCCCACAGCTCTTACTAATCCCCTGTCTGGCGCTTGCTATTATTCTGCTGGTCAACTACATCATGCAGCCTGTCGGGGAACTTCAGCAGGCCCTGTCTCGGCGCACCATCAACAAACTGCATGCAATTCAGGTTTCTCAGCCCACCATCGAGCTCAAGCCTCTGATTGATCAGCTCAATTATCTGCTGTCAGAACTGGATAAAGCCTGGGTCAGAGAAAAACGTTTCACACACACCGCAGCCCATGAGCTGAAAACGCCATTAGCAGTGCTGCGTCTGAATGCTGAGAATGCACTGGCCAGTGATAACCCGACAGATCTGCAAAACGACTTGACCCATATTCTCAAAGGCATTGAACGGACCGACCGCCTAATTCAGCAGCTGCTGATGCTCGCCCGGGTCGAAGGCGGGAATGCTTTTCCATTCAACGAGACCGATCTGATGGCCTGCCTGCGCGATGTGATCGGCTCTCTGGTGCCCCTGGCATTAAAACAGGACCAGAATCTGTCGCTGGATGGCCCGGATACCCTCATGATGGACGCCAATGGTGTCCTGCTGACCAGTTTATTCAGCAACCTAATTGATAATGCCATCCGTTATGCCGGAAAGAATGCCGACATCAATATCTCCGTCACCCTGCAGTCAGAGGACTGGGTGGCGATCCGTGTCTGCGATTCCGGCCAGCCCATCCCGGACATGATTCGGGAACGGATCTTTGAAAAGTTTTTCCGCGCCAATACAGAACGGGGCGATGGCGCCGGACTCGGCATGTCGATTATCAGCGATATTGCTCTGCTCCATGGCGGAGATATCGTCCTTGAGGGTAACCAGACGGCATCCGGGAACTGTTTTCTGGTCACACTGCCCGTTCACCGCGCCCTCAATCAGTAGTCATCTAACCTTCACCTGATTCCTGTTTTTGTCAGACACCCCCAGAAATTGTCTATTTATAAGACAAATAGGCAGTTTATGATTCACAACCGCACCCTAAAACCTGATAAATATTCAAATAAACCCCTTATCACTTTGAAAGACATGCCATAATTGTTTAGAGTACAAATGTTTCATCTGTAATAATTTCTTTGCAGAGGAAGATTCATTTTGAAGGACTAGTACAATTTATGACTGTCAAACTTGAAGTAAAAAACCTTTACAAGGTGTTTGGCAGCGCTCCGGAAAGGGCGTTCCCACTGCTGGAAAAAGGGTTGAATAAGGATGCCATCTTTGAAGAAACCGGCCTCACCGTCGGGGTCAAAGATGCCAGCCTGACCATCCGGGAAGGTGAAATTTTCGTCATCATGGGCCTTTCAGGTTCAGGAAAATCAACACTGGTCAGGCTGCTCAACCGACTGATAGAACCCACACATGGCCAGGTGCTGCTTGACGGAAAAGACATTGCCAAGATTTCTGAAGAGGAATTGCGGACCGTCAGAAGAAACAACATCAGTATGGTGTTTCAGTCATTTGCACTGATGCCGCATATGACCGTGATCGACAACACCGCCTTCGGACTGGAACTGGCCGGTGTCGATAAAGATACCCGCTACGAGACGGCACTGAAAGCGCTGGCGCGTGTCGGCCTGGATGCCTACGCAGCCTCCTATCCGGACGAGCTGTCCGGCGGGATGAAGCAGCGGGTGGGTCTGGCCAGAGCGCTGGCGAATGACCCGGACATTCTGCTGATGGACGAAGCATTTTCCGCGCTGGATCCGCTGATCCGGACCGAAATGCAGGACGAGCTGATTCGGCTGCAAAGTGATGACAAACGAACCGTCGTTTTCATCTCCCACGATCTGGATGAAGCCATGCGCATCGGGGATCGCATCGCCATTATGCAGAATGGTGAAGTGGTCCAGATCGGGACCCCGGATGAGATCCTCCACCACCCGGCCAATGACTATGTCCGTTCCTTCTTCAAAGGCGTGGATGTCACCAATGTTTTCACAGCGAAAGATATTGCCCGCAAACAGCAGGTCACGGTCATCAAAAAAGGCGAAACCGACGGCCCGCGCGCCGCCCTGCAGCTACTCAACGACCAGGATCGCGAATTTGGCATCGTGGTCGATCGCCGCAATCAGTACGTCGGGATTGTCTCCACCGAATCCTTACAAAGTGCCACGAAAGCCAACCACCCGCTGACACAAGCGTTGCTGAATGACACGGTGACGTTCTTACCCAATACCCCGGTAGGTGAACTGATTGGTCATGTTGCCAGCCTGCCTTACGGTGTGCCCGTCGTTGATGAGCAGCAGCGCTACCATGGCATTATCACCAAAGCTCGCCTGCTACAGACACTAGACCGGGAGGCCTGACATGAGCCAGGAAACACAAACCGTATCATCCGCTCCGGGAACAGAAACGGTGCCGGAACAACCACCTGTGCAGGATCCCTGGTCTGCAACGACAGATGCTGCCAATACCGACCCTTGGGGGAATGCCGCCGGTTCAACGCCCAATTCAGGGTCTGACTGGCTGAACGAAGCGGCATCAGCCCCGGCCGATCCCAGTATCGACTGGATGCACCCGTTTCAGGATGCGCTGATCCCCTTTGATCGCTGGGTGGAAGACGGAATCAACTGGCTGGTCGCTAATTTCCGGCCCGCGTTTCAGGCCATCAGTGTCCCGATTGATTACATTCTCACGGCTTTTCAGGCCTTACTTCAGTCGACGCCGGCACTGCTGATGATTTTCCTGATCATGATTCTGGCCTGGCAGATTGCGGGCGCCCGGATGGGGATCGCATCCGTGCTCTCGCTCTTACTGATTGGCGCCATCGGTGCCTGGGATCAGGCGATGGTCACGCTGGCACTGGTTCTGACGTCGGTCTTTTTCTGCCTGCTGATCGGGTTGCCCACCGGGATCTGGCTGGCACGCAGTGAAAAAGCCGCCAAAATCATCCGGCCGGTTCTCGATGCAATGCAGACAACCCCGGCCTTTGTGTATCTGGTGCCGATTGTCATGCTCTTCGGTATCGGGAACGTCCCCGGTGTGGTCGTCACCATCATCTTTGCCCTCCCCCCCATCATCCGGCTGACGATTCTGGGGATCAGGCAGGTACCGGAAGAACTGATTGAAGCCGCACATTCCTTTGGCGCGAATCCAAAACAAATGCTTTACAAGGTTCAGCTGCCGCTGGCCATGCCAACCATCATGGCTGGCGTGAATCAGACACTGATGCTGGCCCTGTCTATGGTCGTCATTGCCTCAATGATCGCCGTAGGCGGTCTGGGACAAATGGTCCTGCGCGGCATTGGTCGTCTGGATATGGGACTGGCCGCCATTGGGGGTCTGGGCATTGTCATTCTGGCTATTCTGCTGGACCGTCTGACCCAGGCCATGGGGGCATCTGATCGCGGCAAAGCATACCGTCACTGGTATGAACACGGCCCGATTGGCTTCATTTATCGCCGGTTCAAAAAAGATGAGACCCCGCAACTGACGACCCATTCACAATCTTAAGGAGAACACCATGACAACACGCTGGAAGTCACTTTCACTCTCAGCGGCACTGCTTGCCGGTGTCGCAACATGGACCGCCACCGCGGCCGAAGAACCCGGTCAGGGAATTTCCGTTCAGCCCGTACAGAGTACGGTGGCGGAAGAAACCTTTCAGACCCTGATTGTCAATAAAGCTCTGGAAGCGCTGGGATACAAGGTTCTGCCGACCAAAGAGGTCGATTACAACGTCGGCTATACCTCGATTGCCAATGGGGATGCTACTTTCCTCGCGGTGAACTGGTCTCCCCTGCATAAAGACAAATTTATCAAATCCGGCGGAGACAATAAGTTTTACCGGAAAGGGGAATACATTACCGGTGCAGCCCAGGGCTATCTGATTGATAAGAAAACCGCTGAAAAATACGGCATCACCAATATCAGCCAGCTGAAAGATCCGAAACTGGCCAAACTCTTTGACGCCAACGGTGACGGCAAAGCCGATCTCACCGGCTGCAACCCGGGCTGGGGCTGTGAAAGTGTGATTGAGCATCAGCTGGATGTATACGGGCTGCGCAACACAGTCACCCATAATCAGGGTAACTACGCCGCCATTATCGCCGACACAATTTCCCGCTACCGGAACGGTTCTCCGATTCTGTACTACACATGGACGCCTTACTGGGTCAGCGGCGTGCTGGTTCCGGGAAGAGACGTGGTTTGGCTGGAAGTTCCTTTCTCCGCACTGCCGGGCGAGCGTAAAAAAGTGGACACTACTTTACCGAACGGCAAAAACTATGGATTTCAGATGAACAGCATGCGGATTGTGGCAAACAAAAAATTTGCCGAAGACAATCCAGCGGCCGCCAAACTGTTTGAAGTCATGCAGCTGGATATCAATGACGTCAGTGCCCAGAATATGCGGATGAGTCAGGGCCAGAACTCCCAGCAGGACATTGAGAACCACGCCAATGGCTGGATCAAATCGCACCAGAAACTGTTTAACAGCTGGATTGCACAAGCAAGACAAGCTGCAGAGGATGCGTCTTAGTCCTCCGGTGACACACCACACAAGACTTTCTCTCCGACAGGCCGGCATTTCGCCGGCCTGCTTGATCTGAACGACGCCTTAAAGTCAAAAACCTTACATCGGCTAAGCTTATTTTTTCGCTATACTCTTGAGATCATGGTCCGGATTTTAGGGTAACTCTATGTTTTTAGATTATTTTGCATTAGGGCTGCTTATCTTCGTCGCCCTGGTGATGTTTTATGGCATCATCGCAATTCACGACATTCCCTATGAGATTGCCAAGGAAAGGGAGCATCCCCATCAGGACGCTATCCATTATGCCGGATGGGTCAGTTTATTCACTTTGCACGCGCTGTGGCCATTTTTATGGATCTGGGCCACCTTGTGGAGAAAAGAACGGGGGTGGGGCTTTCAGCAAATTCAGAATGAGCAGGTTCTGCTGCAATCCCAGATTTCCAAAATGGAAGCACAAATTCAGCTGCTGCAAACCGAACTGACCGCACTCAGACACGCTCCCTGCCCGCCGGTCAATCCCGCCAGTCAGCAGAAAAGCAATGACAATGACGAGGGCCATCAATAATGGAAACCCTGCTGGTTCTCTCATACGCTGCAATCTGTATTTTTATTTTTAAGATCTTCCGGATCCCTCTGAATAAATGGACGGTTCCGACTGCCGTTCTGGGAGGCATTGTCCTGGTAGGTGCACTGGTACTGCTGATGAACTACAACCATCCGCACACCAGTCTGGGGGGAGAATACTATGTTTCGACGCCCATCATGCCGAATGTCCGTGGCAAAGTCACCGAAGTGCCGGTCAGGCCAAACACCCCCCTGAAACAGGGCGATGTGCTTTTTAAAATAGACCCGACGCCTTTTCAGGCTGAGGTTGACAGACTGGAAGCACAGCTGGAAGAAACCAGACAAAATGTGCTGGGACTGGAAGCCGCCTACAAAGCTGCGATGTCAACGAGAGTCAAAGCTCAGGCCGAACGCGATCGAACCTACCAGCAATACCAGCGCTATGCGACCGGCTACAAACGCGGTGCATTCACCAAAGCAGATGTGGACAACCGCGAACAGTTCTACCGGAGCGCCGAAGCATCGCTCGACGCTGCGCATGCGGAAGAACGGCGAGCCAAACTGGCGTTCGAGTCCAATATCAACGGGCAGAACACCAGCATTGCCCAGATTGAAGCCCTGCTGGTCAAAGCCCGGTTTGATCTGGACTCCACCATTGTCCGGGCGCCGACCCGCGGATTTGTCACTCAGGTTCTGCTCCGGCCGGGCATGATGGCTGTTCCGCTCCCGCTGCGTCCGGTCATGACCTTTATCAATACCGATGATGAATTCATTATCGGTGCCTTTCGTCAGAACTCCCTGTTACGCCTCAAACCCGGTTATGAAGCCGATGTGATTTTCCGCGCCATTCCGGGAAAAACGTTCAAAGCAGAAATCGTGGAAGTACTGCCAGCCATCGGAGAAGGTCAGGCACAGGCACAAGGCGTGCTATACGGAACCGAGATCCTGATGCGTCAGGGGCGGCCGCTGGTCAGACTCAAAATGATTGATGACATCAGTGCTTACAAGCTGCCTTTAGGGGCGAATATGGAAATTGCGGTCTACTCCGATCATGCGCACCATCTGGCAGTGATGCGTAAAGTACTGATTCGGATGAAGAGCTGGCAAAACTACCTGTACCTGGACCATTAAACCCTCACTGAACCATGCCCGCTGAAATCCGCGGGCATGACCGGATCAGTCACTCATTCCGGCGGCCAGCCGGACTTGCCGTTGAGTCAGGATCTGGCGCACACAATCCAGTATCAGAAACGCCACGGCAACCCAGATGGCAAGGTAAGTGAGCCACTCTCCGCCCTCGATACGTTCCCCCAGCAACAGTGATACGATCACCAGTAATACCGGTTCAACATAACTCAGCAGTCCGAACAGGCTGAAACTCAGCAGGCGACTGGCTACAATATAACTGCCCACCGCCAGCGCACTGAGCACACCCAGTCCGAGAACCAGTGCAATCAGCTGTGAATGCTGCATCAACACACTCAGGCTTTCGGTCTGAATAAACAGCCACCAGATGACCGGGGGGAACATCATCGCCATATCAAACCACAGACCACCCAGGCTGTCCGTGCCCATTTTCCGCCGCAACATAAAATAGGCCGGATAACCCATCGCGACCACAAGGGTTTCCCAGTACAAACCGCCCGACAGCCAGAGCTTATTGGCAACCCCTACCCCGGCAAAAAGCACAGCGACTTTCTGCAATCCGCTCAGTCTGTCTTTGTAAACCAGTCTGCCCAACACCACCATTACCAGCGGCATCATAAAATAGCCCAGAGATACAGGCAGGGCCCGACCATTGACTGGCGCCCATAAGAAGAGCCAGAACTGTAACCCCAGCAAACCGGCCGACAGGGGAACTCCCAACCAGAGCAGCGGACGCTGACGGATCTGCAAGGCAATCTCTGTCACCTGCCCCCAGGCATGACTGCTGAGCAAAAAGAGCGTCAGAAAAGGAAGTGTCAGCAATAACCGCCAGCTGAAAATCGCTTCTCCATCCAGCGGGTGAAGTAACGTTGCATAGAAATACATCCCACCGAACAGGCAAGATGACAACACAGATAAAAAAACACCTTTCCCCACATCCACTCCTGCACATCGCAACCCACGGCCCTGCGGCCACTGAACGGCATCATATCAGTATGTTGCCTCAGTTTGCGATCTCAGAAACCGGGTTCAGTCAGTCCAGCGTTTTCTTAAAGCGCCAGGACGCGACCAGCAGCCCCAGCAAGGTAAAACCGGCTAACCACAAGGCATCTTTCCAAAGCACAGCCAAATCCGCGCCTCTCAGCACAATGCCGCGGATCATCCGCATAAAGTGTGTTGCAGGCAGCACCTCCGCAATCCACTGCGCGACAACCGGCATCCCCTCATAAGGAAACATAAAGCCGGACAACAGGATGGAAGGCAGCAGAATAAAGACCGTCATCTGCATGGCCTGAAGCTGTGTCTGCGCAATGGTGGATATCACCAGTCCTAACGTCAGGCTGGCAGAGATAAACAATAAGGTGCCGAACAAGATCTGGCTCAGTGGGCCGTTGATTGGTACATCAAAAATAAAATGACCCAGTCCAAGAATAATCACCACCTGAATCAGGCCAATGACAATATAAGGGGCAATTTTCGCCAGCATCAGTTCCAGCGAGTGCACCGGGGTTGTGATCAGCAGCTCCAGGTTCCCCCGCTCCCGTTCTCGGACAATGGCAGCCGAGGTAAAGAGAATCATCGTCATTGTCAGAATCACCCCCAGTAAGCCGGGCACAATGTTCACCGCCGTCCGGCGTTCCGGGTTGAAATACAATGCGACTTCAAAGGTCGGTGTCATGACGCTGGACTGCTGCGCTTTATAGTCTCCCACCAGATTCTGCACCGGCATATTCTGAAGCTGCAGCAGTGCCGAGCTGACCATGGTATCGGACCCGTCCACCAGCCACTGACCCGCTTCCCGGTGCTGTGCCAGCCGCTGGTCCAGATCCCGGGGCAGTACCAGAACGCCGCGGACTTTACCGGCAGTAATGGCCTGCTCGCCATCATGAGGCGTAGCGTAAACATCCACCACGGTCACCACCTGCGTGGCCTTGACCGCCTCAGTGATGATCCGCCCGTACTGAGACTGACTTTGATCGACCACGGCGACCGGAATGTTGCGCACATCGGTATTGATTGCAAACCCAAACAGCAACAGCTGAATCAGCGGGATCATTACCACCATCCCGAAGGTGATCCGGTCGCGTGAAAGCTGACGGAACTCCTTGACCAGAATCGCCTTCATCCGGATCAGGCTGGACACAAGATTCATTGGCGTGGCTTCCCTGTGCTGGTAACAAACACATCTTCCAGACTGGGCCGGACAACCGTCAGTTCTGCCTGCTGCAGCGACGGCATCTGATGCTTCAGCCAGGCCACCGGATCGGTTTCAGCCGCCCGAACCAGCACACGAAGCCGGATCCCCAGCTGAGCAGCCGACACCACTTCGGGCAGCAAGAGCAGACGCTCTTTCATCTGCCGCAAACCCGGCGCCTCAATTTCCACCACACTCACGCCCATCTGTTCCATCAGCTCGCTGGGCGGGCCATCCGCTTTGATCTCACCTGACTCCATAATCGCCAGTCCGTGGCAACGTTCAGCTTCATCCATATAGTGGGTGGTGACCAGAATCGTGGTGCCCTGATCAGACAAATCAAACAACTGCTCCCAGAAATCACGCCTCGACTGAGGATCGACAGCCGATGTCGGCTCATCCAGAAATAGTAAATCCGGTTGATGCATTACCGCAGCCGCCAGAGCCAGACGCTGTTTCTGACCGCCGCTCATACTGCCGACCCGTTGCTTCATCAGCCGGCTCAGCTGATAAGTGTCCGCAAGTTCTGCCACCCTGGGTTTGAGTTCACGGGAAGAGAGGCCGTATATCTGCCCGATAAATTGCAGGTTTTCTGAGACGGACAAGTCTTCGTACAACGAAAACTTCTGCGTCATATAGCCGATTTTCATCCGAAGCGCTTCAGCCTGTTCCGGAATCCGCAGACCCAGCACATTAATTTCCCCTTCACTCGGACTGAGCAGTCCGGTCAGCATCCGCAGCGTAGTCGACTTTCCGCATCCGTTGGGTCCCAGAAAACCGTAGATACTGCCTTTCGGCACATGAAGATTCAGCTGATTCACCGCGGTGAAATCACCGAACCGCCGCGTCAGTCCGACGGCATTGATTGCAAGTTCACTCAACGGACATCTCCACCTGAACAGGCACCCCGGAAGGCAGGGATCGGGCTTCATCCGGCAAATCAAACTCCGCCAGATAGACCAGCCGGGCCCTGTCATCTTCATTCAGTGCGTAATACGGGGTAAATGCCGGCTCTGTCGCAATCCAGCGCAATTTGCCTTCATAAGGTTGTGAGACACCGTCAACATAGACGGCTGCCTGTTTGCCGGGTTGCATTGCCACACGATAAGGCTCCGGCACATAGACTCTGGCATAAGGACGGCTGTTGGCCTGAAGCACGGCAACCACTGCATTCACCGGCACACGCTCCCCCAGGTTATAGGGCAGACTGTCGACAATCCCGTCCCGGGTTGCAACCACTGTTAAGTCATCCAAAATACGTTGCTGCAACGCCACATTCGCCTGCGCCGCTTCCAGTTCAGCCTGCGCCTGCTGGATATCTTCGGTTCGTTCGCCCCGGGTCAGCTTGGTCAGATTCTCACGAGCTGCTGTCACTTCGGCACGTGCCGCATCCCGTTCCGCCCGGGCATTATCCCGTTCTGCCACGCTGATCAGTTTTTGTCTGACCAGACGTTCCCGGCGCTCATAGGTTTTTTCAGCATCCACCAGACGGGCTTCCGCCTGATCCAGTCCCGCTTTGGCGGCCGCAATATCTTCGACCCGCTCCCCGTTGGTCAGCCTCAGAAGATAAGCTTCGGCCTTTACCTGCTGTGCTTTTGCCTGCGCCAGCACCGCAGCCTGACGTGTTGTATCGAGCCTCACCAGCACTTCGCCGGCTTTCACGGGCTGCCCTTCTTCCACAGGCATCACCCGGATAATTTCAGTTGCGGTGGCAGTCAGCGTAATCCGGTCGCGCTCCAGCGTCCCCAGCGCCTGTGAGGTTGAGGCGCGGTTACATCCGGTAAGCAGCAGGGCAATCATGACAGCTATGCCCCAGTTCCCGACAAGTTTCATCAATATGTCACTCCATGACGAATGGTTGCTGAAATCCTAATCAGAAATGGCGTAAATTCAATGCACTTGCGCAAGGATTGTGTATTTTTTTGTCGCCTTTGCCTTCGATAAAAATCTCCGCAGCTGAATCTGCCTTTAAAGCAAGGATAGGGCCTCAGCTGCGGAAAAGCATTAGGGAACCGCAACCGGAAACCGATCCCGATCCAGAACTGGCCGAAGTCCTCTCTTTATCCGGAGACTTCCCTTGTACTGCGTTCGAAAGCCATTAGAATGAAGCAGCAACAGCTCCACAATCCATAATATTTTTCTCTGTTAATCAAGGGAGTACCATGCCTCTGTTGGGATATCTGCGCTGGATCGCCTTTTCTCTGTTTCTTTTCTCCAGCACTGCCGCCTTCACTGCAACCATGACAGACAGCCTTGGAAAAAGTATGACTCTGGACACACCGCCGCAACGTATTGTGACGCTGGAGTATGCTTTTGCGGATGCACTTGCAGCCATCGGGATCAGTCCTGTGGGGATCGCAGATGACAATGACCCGCTGAACCTGCATCCGGCCGTTATTTCGCGCATCAGCGGTTGGGTCTCTGTCGGTGACCGCTCCAGCCCGGATCTGAGCCAGATTGCAGCCCTGAAGCCCGATTTAATCATTGCGGACGTCAACCGCCATCAGGCGATTTACCCGGCACTGAGTGCTATTGCTCCAACGGCACTGCTGGCATCGCGCGGCGAGACCTACGCAGAAAACCTGGAAGTGGCTGAAAAAATCGGCAAGCTGGTCGACCAGGAAGCCCTGATGACTGCCCGTTTGCAAGAACACGACATCTACATGCGTCACATTGAAAAGCAGCTCAGTCCGGTTCACGGCCAGCAAGCCCTGTTTGCCGTGGCTCTGGAAAACGGGGTTTATGCCTATTCCGGCTCAGCCTATCCCGGTGGTGTCCTGAAAGCCATCGGCCTCAGAGTGCCGGAACAGATTGGTCTCGATGACCGGGCACTTCGTCTGGTGACGCTGGAAGAAATCAGCACCATCAACCCGGATATTCTGCTTTCAGGCACCATCGTACCGGACAACGCCCTGCTGCAATGGCAGCAGCAACCGGTCTGGCCAACTCTGCAAGCGGTGAAAAGTGAACAGTTTTATCAGGTGGATGGCCGGTATTGGGCCCATTGCCGGGGCATACTCGCCTCAGAGGCCATGGCCGATGCGTTACGCAAAACCCTGCCTCAATTCACGCTTGAAGCGACAGATATCCAGACCACCACCCTCAACTGAGACCTGGCCGGTGCCCGCTTACACCAGCATCCCGGCCAGATTTAAACTCTGCTTGGACTCAACACATTCAAGTAAAGACTGTTGAACACAGACAGTCCGGCAGTTTTGAGATTCCACCAAGCTGCGGCTGTCTTTTTCTCTTCCCAACCCCTGCTTCGCGATCCGGCAACCGCTTTACCGCATCAAATCTGCAAGTCAGACCAAATATCACTATCCTTCCTTTAAGCCATTGCTTCTGAAACACACGGGATAAACAAAGGCCTGGGTGAAACCTGCGGTATGACGTAAATCACATCAGCAAAGGACTGCGCATGACCTCAAAGATCACAAAAGCTCTGATCATGATCGCCGGCATACTGGCTCTCTCCGTCGGTGCCGGCTACGGACTCTTATGGGCCAACCTACCTCAACTGGATGGCAACGTTGTCATCCAGGGGCCGGAACAGCCCGCTCATCTCGACCGGGACAGTTTTGGAACCGCCGTGATTCGTGCATCCAGCCGGACGGATGCTGCATTTGCACTGGGGTACGCCCATGGCCAGGATCGCTTTTTCCAGATGGATTTACTGCGGCGAAATGCCGCCGGTGAACTGGCTGAACTTTTTGGTGAGGATGCGCTGGCGATCGATAAAAAACACCGCTTTCATCAGTTCCGAAAACGAGCCCGACTCGCTTTGGCGCAGCTCACCGATAAGCAACGCACGCTGCTCGGACAATATGCCCGGGGCGTCAATGCAGCGCTGGATGCCCAACAAGTTAGGAGTTTTGAATATCTGCTGAGCGGCACATCACCGGCCCCCTGGCAACCTGAAGACAGTTTTCTGGTGATCTATTCCATGTATCTGGATCTGCAGAACGGTACCGTTGAGCGCGAACAAGTTCTGGAGCGTCTGAGACAGGCCTTCGGACCGCAGATGACAGCCTTTGTCACGCAAACCGATCCGCTACAGGCCGCTTTAGATAATTCCCATCTGCCACTGACACAGATTGAGATTCCGCCTCTGGACGTCCCGGCCGTCTCGCTCGCGGCCCACCAGCCCATCGGTGAACCAAAGGTATACGGCAGTAATAACTGGGCGGTGACCGGACAACTGACCTCGTCAGGGCATGCCATGATTTCCAATGACATGCACCTGGGGTTAAATGTGCCTGTCATTTGGTACCGCGCCCAGCTGAACTATCCGGATCACGGGCAAAATATCCAGGTCACCGGTGTCAGCCTGCCGGGAACCCCGACCATTGTGGTTGGCGCCAATGGCAAGATCGCCTGGGGCTTTACCAATGGCTATATCGATACCGCGGACTGGGTTCTGCTCGATGACAACACAGAAACCGTTCAGGTCACGGAGACGCTGAAAACCCCGGGAAACGCGGTGGAATACCCGGTCGAACTCTCGGCCGATGGCCCGGTTACCCGCATTGGCTCTGCACGTTATGCCCTGTCATGGGTGGCGCATCAGCCCTACGCGGTCAATCTTGATCTCATGGCGCTCGAAACGGCATCCAGTGTCGCAGACGGGTTAGCCACAACCCGGTCCACGGGGATTCCGGTACAGAACATGCTGATCACAGACAGTCAGGGCAATGCGGCATGGCGTTTAACCGGGGCCATTCCGGCCAGAGCCGCTCCGCAACAAAACCCGGTGACAGCATCAGCCTATCCGGCAACCTTATGGGAGGAGCGCGCAGAACAGGTGCCGGTTGTCGAAAACCCGGCACATCAGCGGCTGTGGAGTGCCAACAGCCGGGTGGTCAGCGCCGGTGACGATGCCCGGTTTGGCGATGGCGGGTATGCCATTGCCAGCCGTGCGGTTCAGATCCGTGACAAGCTGATGGCCAGACAGCAATTTAATGAATCAGATTTTTTCCAGATGCAGCTTGATAATGAAGCACAATTTATGGCTCGCTGGCAGGCCCTGTTGTTATCTCAGCTGGCATTACATCCGCAGCACTTTCAGGACGATATCCGGTATTTAAAACAATGGCAGAGATGCGCCTGTGCTGAGTCCGTCGGCTATACCCTCACCCGTGCCTTCAGGGACCGTTTGCTTGATACCGTTTTTGCCCCGCTCCAGCATCTGCTCTCTGCCGAGGGACTGAGCCTGAAACCTATTAAAGACAACCTTGAGCCAGCTATCTGGCAACTGCTGAAGGAAGAACCAGCATCCTGGCTGCCAGCCGGAGAAAAAGACTGGGCGACCCTGCTCATCAATGTTTATACCGATGCAAAAGAGGCACTCTTCAAACGATACAGTCCGGACCAGAAGCTGGCTGAACTCAACTGGGGAAGGGTCAACACACTCGCAATTCAGCACCCGTTTGCGAAAACGATGCCGCAACTGGGCTGGCTGCTGAATATGCCTGAAATTCAGGGGTTTGGCGGGCGATATGAACCGGCGGTGCAGACCCGGGCATTTGGCGCTTCTGAACGCTTTGTGGTTCAGCCCGGACGGGAAGACGACGGCATCTTAACGATCCCCGGCGGGCAATCGGCCAATCCGTTGTCACCCTTCTACCGTGCCGGTTTTGATGATTATGCCTTCCATCGGAAAACACCTTTATTACCGGGAGATATTCAATACCGGCTGACGCTCATCCCCCAATGAAACACGGCTTCATGAAACGCGGCGTCATGAAACACAGGTTTATGTACCATGCGGGAAGTGATCACAACAACTTCCCGCATGCGCTGAGAAGCTCAGTCGCGCTCCCCAATTTCCAGCGGTTCCAGAAAAATATGATGACGCTTATTCAGCCGCCGCATCAGTGAAAACACAATCATGCATGGGATCATTACCGCCGGACGCGGCATCATGACAGACAGCACCAGCGTAAACAAAAACAAGTACTCCATTGCTGACATCGCAAAATTCGTTTTTCTCGAAAAGCGCTCGCTGCCCCGGATCAACCTGTAAGACGCCACCTGATAAATGTTTTTGAAAATACCGATATTCAGCGTGCCCGTGAACGCGCTTTCTTCTTCAAGCGTCAGGCCATACCAGTCGCCATTGCCAAAAAACAGCACATGTCTTTTACGTCGCGCTTTAATTTTCAGCGTCTCGACCACGACATCATTCACCCGGATCGTACACTTGCCAAACGCCGTCAATTCAAGATGCACGAGCAGATCATCCACTTTAAATGCGGCTTTCTGATTCATCATGCAGAATCTTGGTTTGAATGAGTGCGCGACCTGACAGGTTGACTGGATCCTGAACGCCTCGGGAACCTCCTGCGCTTTGGTCAGCGAGACAAAATAACGGGTATCCATCCCGTGCTGCACCAAGAAATCCGACACCGATGTTTTCAGTGCCGCGAGGTAAGCGTCAACATCAGGGACATAAATCTCCTCTTCGGAATGAATCAGAATAACTGGAATATGCTGCTGATTGATCAGGGTCAGACGGACCGAACCTTTCACCGCACGCTGTCGGCTGTCCATTTCCCCGATGGCTGGCAACAAATTTTCCTGCTGCGCCCATGTTAAAGTCAGACGCCCGACCTCATCCATATCCCAGTGGCCGCCTGGCATGGGGAATCCGAGATGCAGGGTTCCGACTGCGCCCTGCAGCGCATTGCGTTCATCATCAAGGTTTCCCAGATAGCCGGCCCGCAGCTGATAAGGCGTAGTATAAAATTCGCCGCAGCCCGGTTCGACCATATCAAACGTTTCCAGCACCCCGGTTCCGTGCCTGCCGGCATACTGCAGCGCCGCAATCAGCCCTTTGGGTTCCTCACCGTCAAAGCATTGCAGCACTTCCGGCTGACGCATCAGGTTCAGCAGGGTATCAACGTGCCGGGCAGGAACAAACATGCCGGAGCGATAGTTCAGATCGCCGCTGTCATTGCCGGAGATCACGTCTGGAAAACATGTTCTGAAATCCTGAAACAGCCCGGCCAAACCCAGTGTATGCAGCGGTTCACTTCCGCTCAGCACGGCCAGAGACAGGCCGCGCTCATAATAAAAAGGATGCAAATGGGCAAGAATGGATCCGGCCACCCGGCCAAAGTGGCTGTCGAAAGGATCTGAAGGCTGACTGCCCAGCAGTGCCGGGTATAAGGTTTCCGCCAGAAAGCTCTGATCCGCTTCAATCTGTGATAACTGAGAAATTTTTTGTGCCTGAAGTTTAGGCTGCCTGATCACATCAAGAATGTATGCTTCGATGTCTTCTTCTTTCACAGGCACATATGTTGTGTCGAGTCCCATAATACCCACCCAGTTGCTGAAGCGGGGTATTCTCATGCAATTGAATGGATAAAGCTATTCTATTTTCTGCGCTGAAGACAGAAATCTGCAGTCATTAATCTTTTGAAAACGCAGCGGTGTCTCCCCGACTTGCTGTTTAAAAAAACTGATGAATGCGCTGTCGCTGGAAAACGCCAGCCCATAGGCAACATCATTGACGGCTTTCCCTTCCGAGAGCCATTCGATAGCTTTCAGCAGCCGCCATTGCTGGCGCCATGCCTGATAACTCATACCCGTCTCCTTTTGCAGGATCCGGCTGATTGTTTTCCCGCTGGCGCCAATTTGCTGACTCAGGATCTTCAGCGACGGCACAATGTCTTCTTTTCGTTCCAGTTGCTCAAGCCATCGACTCAGCCGCTTGTCCTGAGGCAACGGCAAAAATAAGGACTGCGTTTTCGCCTCTGCCAGCTCTTCAAAAAATAGCGCCAGCGTGTTTTTCATGCTGTCGAGGGGCTTATCCCATTCCCAGAATGACATACGCTCAATCATTTCCCGTAAGAGCGGTGTGACTTCAATCACCGCCAGTTCCCGGGGCAGGCCTTGCACCCATTGTGCGTCGAAATACAGCGATCTGTACTCGACGACATTGCGCATTGTCGCACAGTGCAGCGTGTGTGCCGGGATCCAGGCAGCCCGGTTGGGCGGCAGGACGCACTTCATCCCGTCCAGCTGAATCGACATACAGCCCTGCATGGCATGCAATAACTGAAACATACCGTGCTTGTGCAGGCCGGAGTCATGCTGGCCCAAGCGTGACGCAATCCCCAATACCGGGGAAGGCAGGGCGTCCGGGTCAAACCTTGCATTGGCATCGATCAACATAAGATGTCTCTATTTTGATGTTTTCTGTCTGAGCTTCGTTATTGGAACATTTCTCTGGACCTTAGACTAGCGCCACTTTCATTCACTCAGGAGAATCCCATGAAAGCAGCGCCTTCTGTCGCATTGCTCATTTGCTTCATCATGTTTCCGCAAATTGCAGAAACGATCTACAGCCCCGCCCTGCCGGATATTGCAGCTCACTTTTCTGTTTCTGAAGCACTGGCCGGACAGACACTCGCCGTATATTTCGCAGCATTTGCAGCCGGTGTTGTCACCTGGGGAATCTTGTGTGATATCTGGGGACGTCGCCCTGTCCTTTTAGCAGGGCTGATGATTTATGGTGTCAGCGCCCTGAGCGCGCTCTGGATAGAAAACTTCCAGACCTTGCTGGTGCTTCGGGCCATCAGCGCATTTGGGGCAGCGGTCGGCTCTGTCGTCGTCCAGACCATGTTCCGCGATTGTTTCCGGGGTCATGCCTTAAGCAAAGCATTCGCCCGGGTCGGCATTGCACTTTCCATCAGCCCGGTGATTGGTATGCTGCTCGGAGGCATCATGGTCAGCTGGGGCGGCTATCTGGCTGTATTTGCCACACTCAGTGCCATGGCCGCCCTGTTGTGGGGACTGAGCCTCGTTTTCATTCCTGAAACACAGACACAACGGGCTGCCCGGCCAGCACTGATGACACTGGCTGTTTCCATGTTGCGGGATCCGCACCTTGTGCGCAGCGCCTTGTTGGTCGCCGGATTCAACGTACTGCTGTTTTCCTATTACCTGCAAGGTCCCTTTCTGTTTGAACGGCTTGGGTTGAATAGCCAGCAATTCGGATACAGTGGGGGGGTACTTGCACTGGGTACGATGCTGGGGAGTCTGTTGAATCAGAAAGCCATTCAAACCGGATTCAACTACGCCCGGTTACTGATGATTTCAGCAATGCTTGCCTGCATGGGAAGCCTGGGAGTCTTGGCACTGCAAGACAGCATTGCTTTTTTAGCCCCAATGCTGCTGGTTGTGATGGGCTTCGGAGTCGCGATTCCAAATATTCTCAGCCAGGCACTGGTCAGCTACCAGCATTGCACCGGAAGCGCAGGTGCATTATTCGGACTTCTTTATTATCTGCTGATTGGTTTATCGCTGGCATTGTGCGGACTTGTCCGCAATCTGGGTTTGATACTGCTTTTCACTGCCTTGTGCATGATGCTGGTGACGCTGTGGATTCAGGTCACTCATACAGCAGATTTACGTGCTTCGAATATTCAGAACAAATAAGCCACATCGCTCACTTTATATCTGCCCCGTATTGCCTGTCTGTTTTCAGACGGGCATTTTGACAAGGTGCTATCAAATGAGAATTTCTGGACACGTCCTGATCAACTTATTTCGCCTTAGAATAAAACACCTGTTTTTCGGTATTCTAAATACAGTGAGTCCGTCTGACATCAGCAGTCTCATGACATACAAATCATAAAACCAGTTTCCATAATTATTTGGGGACTTAAAAAACCATAAAAAAATCATGACTTTTATCTGGTTCCAAAATATTCATAAATACTAAAGTAGGAAGATTGAAATTATCCGGCATGGATAATTCTTAACCAAAATCGTGTTCCTGTTGTAAAAAAACCAACATCTGGCGGGTTATTATCTAGATTACAGATTTATTGGAACATCGTTCAAAACCTGACTAACCCAGAGTATTCCATAACATCAACCAGCAGGAGCTAAAACAGAAATCCCTAAATAAAACCCACATCAAAACCAAATAAAATCACTAAAAAAACAATGAGTTAAAAACAAATCATAACGCAAACTATTGTATTCATACATTTCAGAACACAGGAATAATTATGCGGAAGACATGAAATTGAAATCAATGAACTCCCAGGAAAACATATTCCACTAATATACGAAAAATAGATTTATAATGAAAACAAGCCGACATATGTAATTCGATTGTAAATTTATTTACAACAATATTTATCAATAAATAACATCAATAAGATTCGATTAAAAAAATACAAATTTGAATAGACTTTAAACAACTGTTTTGATAGCTTTGAAATTGTCAGGAAACAAGAATAAAAAATGATTGTTTCGTATCGGCGAATGATGAACAAGTCTATTGCTTCCTCATTACTCGTTCCCGACACATTGACAAAAGAGTTCAGAAATATTTCTGCCTGTCACTTCGTTTTCCAAATGAAGCGTAATCGTGTAGATGGTTGGAAATTAGCGGACACTTTGTATATTTCACTGGTATTCAACCATCAGGGATATTTTCAGGGGAACTCAAGATTACCTTTTCAAACCATTATATAAGGAAATCTTAAATGACTAAGACGAAACGATTAGCACTTGCTGCATTACCACTTTTAGGAATCTCGTCTTTTGCGCAAGCTTCGCTTTATGGTGACTGTATTGCCTCTGGCGACCCGCTTGTTGATGCGAAGTTTGGCGGTTCCTACACCAAAGATGTCGATGATTCTTCAAAGGATCTGGCATCCTCAACCATCAAGGGCTTCCTGTATGTTCAGGGCCGTCAGAGCTGTCTGCGTGTTGAAGGCGTCGCCGGAATTGACGGTCACCTGCTGGACAACGATATCCAGGTAGCCTCCGTCAAAGCGGGTGCAACCGCCACAACGGATGCGCAGTTCGGTGTTGACGGCCACGTCAATATCATGGGTACGGATATCATTTCTCAGGAATACACCATGTCTTCTGAAGAAGGCAGCGCCCTGAAAAAAGATATGCCAATCCTGCCGATCCCAGACCTGGGTCTGTATGCCGGTATCCCGCTGGGTCCTGTAATTCTGGATGTTGGCGTTGGCGTCAGAACCAAGCTGAATGTAGGTCTGGAAGCCGGCTATGAAAACCTGGCTCTGACGGCAAAAGCTGTGCCGAGTGCAGATGTGAAAGGTTTTGCGGAAGCCTCAGCACGAATTTTGCTGAACAAGATCTCTTTAGGTGGCGAAATGTCTGTCGTCAAAGACGATCTGGCTTTTGAAGCCTATGGTCGCTGGGAAGCTGAGCAGAACGGTTTCGGATTTGGCTACGGCATCACCAACACTGCAAACCTGGCAGGTGGTAACATCTACGGCTCTGTGAACGACAAGTACAAACTGACGATCTATGAGTGGCCAGGCTACACCTTCGAGCATACTCTGGCGGAAGGTAAGGCCTTCCTTCCAGTGAAATAATCTCTGGGTGATATCCTTCTCCCCGTACCTCTGGTACGGGGAGCATTTCTGTGTCAAGAGTCAAAATTCTATGAAAAACAAGTTACTGATCATGCTGGCTCTGGTCTGCTGTGTGGTTGCAGGCGCCTCGCTGTATCTATTTTCAGGTTCTTCCGGTGCCGAGGCATCGAAGCCTCAGTCCGCGGCCGCTTCAAACCAGACACAGACCTCAAAGTCCAACGAAACAAATGAAACACCTGCTTTTCAGCAAAGCAGCAAGCCTGCTTCATCACCAGCTGATAGCGCCTCTTACGAATACAACAAACAGGTTTTTGATGTCCGGTATGGTGGCGATATCGCCTTCTCAGCGCCGGGCACCAGTGTTGAACAAAGCATCCGGTTTGACCTCTCCGGGAATTTGTTCCAGTACCGTCAAATGCGTCAAGATCAGATTTATCATCTGATCCGAATGCCGGATCCGACCGTGACTGCTGTGGTCAACCAGGAGACCAGCCCGGAAATTGTGGATGCAATCCGTCAGCAGGTTCAGGAAGGCATTGAGTTTGTCACCACCCCTGAAGGGGAAATCCAGGAAGTGTACCTGTCACAGCCGCATACGTCGCTGAAAACGATGGAAACCATCGCCTTCCTGATGCAAAACATCGTTCCTGAGACAGTAAACGATCAGGATCAATGGCAACGCACAGAACAGGATTACAATGGCGAATTCTCCGCCAACTACACCCTGAAACTGGATGACAGTACGACTTCAGCGAACAATATCTATCAATTATTTAAACGCCGTGAACTGAAAAAAGCCCTGTATGATCAGGCTCGCGGCTTAGAGAATAAGCTGAGTGCAGAATACACTTTCAGTCACAAAGCCCTGTGGGATCAAACCAACCGCATGCTCACGCAGCTGTCGGTGGACGAGAGCGTGCAGCACCACATGAACGGCCAGCCGCTGGCCACCAGCCGAAACCTGCTGGACATGAAACTGACATCCTGGGCGGACAATATCAGTCCAGTCGAGCTGGCGCTGATCAAGCACACTCAAGCCGGACGTCAGGTTCAGCTTTCTGCCAGCGATGTTTTCCTGTCGACAGGAAATGGGACGAACAAGGCTTCAGGCTCTCAGCAGCAACAAGCCGAAGCAAAAGACGCCCGGGATCAGGCGACCCAGGGGGTAAACACGACCGCTGAAGCGGCCTATCAGGAAATCAAAGACCTCTACGACGCCATGCTCGCACTGGATGGTCTGGAACGAATGAAAGCAGAAAACCAACTGAGCGCCATGCTGCAAAACTTTGCCCGCGCCTACCCCGGCAATCTGGATTTGCTCACGAACGATCTGACCAAGTTTGGCACCAGTGAACCGGGTTTCAGCCTGTACCTGAGCGCTTTGAGTACAGTCGCGAGCCGTCCGGCGCAGGACGCCATGCTGACCACACTAAACGCCCGGATGAGTGAAACGCAGGCGGCAACCTCGATCATGGCTTCGCTGGCACTGTCACCGCAGGGAAATACCCAAACCTTTGAGCGCTTCTCAAATCTGATGGACAGCCGGGCGATGACAGACAATCTGTCTGCCAATGTCGATCTGGCGAAGAGTGCCATGGTTCAGCGCATGGGTGTGGAAGATACGACAACCGCGAACGGCTATGTCTCGGAGCAACTGCAGCAACTGAAAGCATCGGCAGAACCTTCACAAACCCTGCACCACTTAACCGTGCTGGGCAATATGGGGCAGTATCTGACATTCTCCGATCTGAAAAGCTATACCGAGCAGTCAAATGCCGACATTCGTCAGCGGGCGACCCATGCGCTCCGGTTTGTACCGGGCGCAGACGCCACTCAGTATCTGATGCAAACGCTCAGAGATGACGCCAATTCCGCAACCCGCGAAGTTGCAGCCAACTCTCTGAGTTACCGTTCACTCGACAACAAAACGCTCGATCAGATTCAGCAGCAGATTGCGCAGGAATCGAATCAGCAAATTAAAGACAGGTTACAGGGAATCGTTGATAAGTACGCGCAAGCGCAAACTGATGTGACTCCGTAAATCCTCTCCCTGAGCCTGCCTGATGTAATGTCGGCAGGCTCAGTTCGAAAACAATGATCGCAGCGTTTTTTGTCCTAATCCCCTTCCTCATAACTGGGCTCTGTCTTCACATTGACATCCAACATCGAACGGCCCTGCCCCATTGGCAGCTGGAACTTGATAAAACTGTGACCCAGCGCCGTATGACAAGCATTGCAACCCGTCACCGCATCAGAAAAACGCTGATTGAACTGCTTCAGGTCTTTCTTCTCAATCGATTCGCCGAGCGGGTCAAGATACGTTTTTTCAAACGCTTTGAGCATTTCTGCCCGGTTCGGGCGCGTCAGTTCAGCCACTTCCTGAGCTTCCAGCAGCTCTTTCAGCTCATACTGGGCTAATCCCCAGTTCTCGCCGTTGGCGGCCTGATGCGCACTCACCATCCGCCGCCCGATTTCATGCATCACAACGCCCAGACCAGGCTGAATCGCACTCAGCGTTTTCACCCGGTTTTCCAGAGAGCCGTTATAAATAGACTGCTCTGCTTCTTCAGCCATAACCCCGGCGCTCAGCCCCAACGCCAGACAGAAAACACTCCACGATTTAAAATTCATGATGTCTCCTTAACCCTCAGGTTGCCGGCAAGAGCGTTCGGACGCAGCCGCTCTTCGGAAAAGCAACCTGAAGGTCATCTCAGTGAATGTCGAACCCACAGTCATGATTTTAGCGTCAGGATGAGGGACACGCCCTTCAATATCAGATTCCGCAAACCGTTTCCGTCATTCTCTGGCAATATCCGCAAAGGACTTCGTAAAGCCTATCTTCTATGACTCAACGTCCTGCCGGGCAATCTGTGCTTCATGAGCGGCGGCCAGTTCTGCATCAAACGCTTTCACTTCAGCAAAACTCGGACGGTGAACCACGCGCTGCACATAGGCCGTCAGCACCGGGTGCGCTTCCACTAAGCCAAAAGCGATACAGTAATCGAGCGAGTTTGCCCATAACAGGTCAGCAGCCGTAAAGCGCTCTCCCAGCAGATACGGGCCCTGGCTTAATTGATCGATCAGCGTCTGAGTCACCGTTTCATAATCACTGTAAGGGCTGACAATCCGGTTTTCAGGCACCAGGCCCATGGCTCTGTCACAAACGGCCGGTTCGTAACAAGCGGCGTAAAACAGCATCCAGCGTAAATAAGGGCCACGCAACGGATCATCCAGCGCAGGGGCAAACTCACCAGCGGCATAGGTATCCGCCAGGTATAAATAAATGGCAACCTGCTCCGTGATCAACGCCCCCCGATGCAGCACTGCCGGTACCTTCCCGAGCGGGTTCACAGCCAGATATTCTGCTTCCCGGTTCTCCCCGGCTTTCATATTTAACAGATGCAGGTGAAAAGGAACGCCTAACTCTTTCAGCAAAATCAGGGCACTGGCTGAACGTGAATGCGGCGAATGAAACAGAACAAGTTCATGTTGCGCAGGTGAATCTGACATGGTTTTTTCCTCTTGTGATGACCTTTACAGACCAATATAGTGAAGAAACCTGTCAGTTTTTGTCAGGTTTGGGATTTATTTTATGCTTCACCTGTATTTTTTTATCATCTGAGCAAAACACATGCGTGCCAGCCGACTCCTCACCATTTTGATGACATTACAATCCCGCGATCTGGTCCGTGCCCCTGAATTAGCCCGGGCCTGTCAGGTGTCCGTCCGGAGTATCTACCGGGACATCGACAGTCTGAGTGCGCTGGGCATTCCGGTATACAGCGAACAAGGTGTCAATGGTGGTTACCGGTTGCTGGACGGGTATAAAACCCAGCTCAACGGCTTCTCGAAGCAGGAAGTCGAAACACTGCTGATGCTTGGCTTATCCGGTCCGGCGAAAGCGCTTGGAGTCGCCCCTGCCATGTCGGAAGCCAGACTGAAACTGATGGCGGCCATTCCGGCGGAACTGCGCAGTCACGCGGAACGTTTCCAGTCCTGCTTTTTGCTCGATTCCCCGGGCTGGTTTACCGAAAGTGAAACCGTCAGCCATTTGCCGGAATTGTTCACCGCAGCATGGCAAAAAAGACAGATTGAGTTCGATTATCAAAGCTGGCGAGGCAGCAGCCATCGGATCGTCAATCCACTGGGGATGGTTTTAAAGGCAGGGAACTGGTATCTGGTGGCTCAGCCTCAGGATCGTCATCAAGCCAGAACCTACCGGGTTGCCCGCATCCAGAATCTGAACAGACTGAATCAAAATTTCGAGTTGCAGACGCCTTTTGACCTGTCCGATTACTGGCAGGCAAGTACCCGTCAGATGGAAGCAGAACTCTATCCCAATACTGCTGAAATCAAACTGACAGCAAAAGGACTCAGAATGTTACCCGGCCTGAGTCCCCCATATGTCCGGCAGCATACGCATATTACACAAACCGAGGATTTCGGCTGGACCACCGTGACCTTACCGTCGGGCAATACAGAACAGGCGCTGATTGAAATGCTCAGATTCGGCCCGGAAGTGCAGGTCGTCCAGCCAGAAGCGCTGCGGCAGGCCATGAGAAATGTGATTGAAGTGATGCGTGGATATTATGCTGATGGGAATGATGAGCCAACGTCAATCCGCTGATGGCACAATCAGTGCCATGAACTGAAGCCTGTCTCATCAAAATATGAGCACCTCATCCCAGGGTGCCTCGCCCTTCACCGGTTTGCTCGAGCAACCATGCTTTAAATTGAAGCTGCGCCTGAGTTTCCTGCTGACCGTGCAGTTTGGTCAGCCAGTAAGCGCCTTTGTGCAAATAGATCTCAAAGGGCTGCACCAGCTTTTCTTCCGCGAGCTGCCTTTCGAACATTGCAGGCGGCGCCAGCGCCACACCGTAGCCCTGAATCGCCGCTTCTATCATGCTGATAGATGAATCAAAGACGATAGCACTCAGTTTTGCTTTCGGCACCGCGACTTTTGCTTCGTCCAGCCATAGCTGCCACTCATCGGGATGGTAGGAGCGCAATAAGGTGTAGTTCAGCACATCTCTCGGTGAGGACATGGCCTGCCCTATCAATGGCTGACACAGCACGGTAAACGGCGCGGGGAACAGCTTCGTCGCTTCCGTTGCATGCCAGCTGCCTTTTCCAAAGCGAATCAGATAATCCAGACCTTCGGCTACCGGATCTGCCGTGTTGTTGTTCGTTGAGATGCGCAGATCAATCAAGGGATAAAGCGCCTGAAAATCGGCCAGACGAGGCAACAGCCAGTTCACCGCGAACGTGCCGACCACACCAACGGATACCACTTCGCGGTGGATCCCCTGCGCCAGCATCTCCAGCGCATCAGACAAATGATCGAAGGCTCCATTCACGACCGGCAGCAGCATCATGCCTTCTTCCGTTAAATTTAACCCCCGGGACTGACGAATAAACAAGGACACGCCCAGTTGGGCTTCCAGCGCCTTCACCTGCTGACTGACGGCAGCCTGAGTGACACACAACTCAACCGCAGCCTTGGTAAAGTTCAGATGTTTCGCCGATACGAGGAACGCACGAATTGCGTTCAGCGGCAAATGGGTAATATTCATGCCGATAACCTTATGGCTCTATGATCCAATGCCCTCAGGCCATGACCCTAGATTTTCTTATTGCTCTTATTAGATTTCGCACATTGTGCATCAAAATGACTCACTTTAATATCCGCCCTGTCTCCATGGGTTCATATCACTCATATTCACGTTACATTGATAAAGAAGTCACAATGAAAAGCATCGCCTGCAATACAAGAACACTGTTTATTTCCGCACTCTGCCTGGCATCAGCCGCAGTGCCCCTGGCATCAACCGCTTCTCCGGTTCACAGCCAAACCACAGAGAATGATGCCCCTCTCAGACAGGCTGTGGATCAGCAGGCTGAGCAGCTGATGAAAGTATACAAGATTCCGGGCATGGCGTTTGGCATCACCGTCAATGGCAAAGCACATTACTACAACTATGGACTGGCAGATATTCAGCAACATCAGCCCGTGTCTGAAAACACCATTTTTGAACTGGGTTCGGTTAGTAAAACCTTTGCTGCAACACTGGCCAGCTATGCACAACAGCAAGGAAAACTATCGTTCAACGATCCGGTATCAAAGTATCTGCCAGAACTGACAGGCAGCACGATTGGAAACACGCCGCTCATCCGGTTAGCCACATACACCGCAGGCGGATTGCCGCTTCAGTTCCCTGAAAACGTCACGAACCACGCGACGATGCTGGATTATTACCGCCAATGGCAACCCGCATTTCCGGCAGGTACCCGCAGGCAATATTCAAATCCGAGCATTGGTCTCTTTGGCTATCTCGCCGCCCGGAGTATGGGAAATGAATATCCGGCGCTGATGGAAAATCGCATCCTGCCGGAACTCGGGATGTCCAGCACCTTTGTGAACGTGCCGGAAGCGAAAATGCGCGACTATGCTTTCGGCTATAACAAGGCTGGTGACGCTGTGAGGGTCACCCCCGGCGTGCTGGATGCCGAAGCCTACGGGATCAAATCGACCAGTGCAGATATGGTACGGTATATCGAGGCAAATATCGGGACAACTCCGGTCAGCCCGTTAATGAAGCGAGCGCTGGCCAATACGAAGACGGGGTATTTTCAGTCCGCGACCCTGACACAGGGGCTGGCCTGGGAAATGTATGCGTATCCGGTGACGCTGAATGCACTGCTTACAGGCAATTCGAACGAGACGATTCTCAACCCGATGCCCATTGATATCATCCCTGAACCCAAGCCCCTGCCAGAGCACATCTGGGTGAATAAAACGGGCTCAACTGGCGGATTCGGCGCATACGTGGCTTATCTCCCCGCGAAAAAGACCGGTATCGTGATTCTAGCCAACAAAAATTATCCCAATGCCGACAGAATCAAAGCCGCTTACGCGATTTTGAAGGCTGCCGACCAGTAATCTGTCCGGATTTCACAGCCAATCTCCGTGTGTTCCTCACTCAGTCAAACCGAAGGGGGAACACCGGGTTCATCAGCTGATCCGTCTGAATTCTGACGCCAGACTTTGTGCCCAGACTTGCTGCGCCCGACTTTCGGTGACCAACGCCCTGAAACTCCCCCTGTAACTACCTCCCTGCAACCAACTCGCGGCATCAGGTGCGGGGTCGCTATAAGTCATCAAACCGGTGGGTGGAATGAACCATCCGCATAATCTCATGTTCTTCCAGCGATTCGAGCGTCTCCAGCAATTCCCGGGCAGCAGGAATATCAGCCCGGGAAGCCAGATAGCGATATAGTTCGATCACCTGCTGGTGCTGATCAACAATCACATCCATGATCTGTGCGGCATCAAGTCTGGCAAAAGGCACGTCGCAGTGCTGATGCCGGACAATCGGGGTTTTCTGTAAATACTCATAACACCAGGTATTCAGAGCATGCGCATCGCCGGATGTTTCAAATTCACTCACGACCTGGCTCAGGCGTTTCTCATGATCGGCAAGATAATTCAGGACCATCCGGGCACGTTCATCCGTATGCTTGTTCACGCCACGGGACAAACAATGGCTGAGGTGATGGTGAAATTCTTTCGTCCAGTGCAGCACATCTTTCAGGGTTTCGACTTGCATAGCCGTTTCCTCATCGGTTGAGTCAACCAGAGACTACAGGCGCAAAATACTCCAGTAGCCCGCCACGTTCACCGTAAATTTTGTCTGCTCCTGCAAGTGGACCCGCAGCCCTTCCAGGGCTTCGGGATCGCCATGAATCAGCTGAATACGCGTTTTTTCTTCCAGTGCCGACTGTTGTAACCACCGGGTCAGTTCCAGGTAATCCGCATGGCCAGACAAACTGGAAAGCATTTTCACCGAGGCGCGCACCGGTATCCATTCGCCATGAATTTTCACGGTTTCGACGCCGTTGAGCATTTTATCGCCCCGGGTTCCCCCGACCTGATAGCCGGTAAACAGCACCGTGGTTTTCGGACTGCCAAGCAGGCGTTTGAAGTGATGCAGAATACGTCCGCCCGTTGCCATCCCGCTGCCTGCAATAATGATATGGGGAAAGGCCTGCTTCTCTATCGCCTTGGATTCATCCACAGTGCGGATATAGGTGATGTCTTTGCACATGCGGTGACATTGTTCCTGATTTAACCGGTGCTGATCACTGTACCGGAAGAAGATATCCGACACTTTAATCGCCATCGGGCTGTCGAGATAAATGGGGATTCGGGGGATCTCTTCTTTTTCCATCAAAGTTGCCAGCATATGTTGCAACGCCTGTGCACGTCCCACCGCAAAAGCAGGAATCAGTAAAACACCACCTTGCATCGCGACCTGATTCACGACTTCTGCGAGTTGTTCAAACGGATCCTGAGTATCGTGGAGACGATTACCGTAAGTCGATTCCATCAGCAGGAGATCAAGCGCCGGTAAAGGCCGGGGCGGATTCATCAGGACATCGTCAAAACGACCCACATCGCCTGAAAAACCAATCCGTTTTCCTTCAGCTTCCACGATCACACTGGCGGCACCGAGAATATGCCCCGCCGGTTGCAGATGAAACCGGATGTCTCCGACTTCGACCGGTTCGTCAAAATCGACCGGCTGGAACAGCACCATACAGTCCTCAGCGGTTTCCCGGTCATAAAGCGGTTCCGGATGTTCGTGTTTTCCCAGCTTGTGTTTGCTGTAATACTTGGCGTCTTCCTCGTGAATATGACCGCTGTCGGCGAGCAGTATCTGGCACAGATCCTTCGTGGCGTGATGGGTAAATACCGGTCCGCGATAGCCATGCTTGTACAGCACCGGGAGATAGCCGGAATGGTCAAGGTGGGCGTGGGTTAACAGAACGGCGTCGAGCTTGTCGATGTCCATGGGCAATGTCTGCCAGTTGCGCTCCCGCAACCACTTATATCCCTGAAACAAACCACAATCGACCAGCACGCTGGTATTTTCGGTTTCCAGCAGAAACTTGGAGCCGGTCACCGTTTCGGTCCCGCCAAGAAAAGTAATTTTCATCCGGCATCCCCCTGGTTTCACTCAGTTTGACCGCTGCAAAACACTCGGCCGCGGCTTCGTCTAACAGCAATGGCTATCGGTTAGATTAGGTACGCTCAACGGGTTATTCAAGGCAGATACAAAGTTGTACACAGAACTTAATGTGGAGACGGGTAGATGGTTCGCCAGTCCGTTTTCATATCCACAACAACCCAGCCATTTTCCTTCGCAGCATCCAGTGCCTTATCCAGTTTTCCGACAGATGAATGTCGATCGTATGCCCATTCACGCGCTTTATCCGTATGGTGTACAAGCAATCCTAAGCGTTTCCCGTCACCAGCCGTGACCCACTGAAGCATTTGAAAATCGCCGTCTGAGTTTCCGAAGGCAGCGATTGGGCGCCGCCCGATAAACTGATGAATCCCAACCGGTTTTCCTTCTTTATCATCAATAAAATTAACGGACGGCATCCGCAGCAGCTGAGGAACACCATCAATCAGTTTGTATTCGGTTTTAAAGCTGCTGCCAATCACCCACTCCGGAGGAATGCCATACACCTTTTCAGTCCAGGGACGCATGAACTCAATACCGCCACCTGAAACGATATAGGTTTTAAAGTGATTTTCCTGAAGGTAGGCAATCAGTTCCAGCATAGGCTGATAAACCATCTCGGTAAAAAGACGCCCCGTAGACGGGTGTTTTGCGATGGCTATCCATTCCTCAACGAGTGTTGAGAAAGCTAGCACCGACATTCCGGCATGGGTTGCCATCATGAGTTCGAGAATTGAATGATTCCCGCCGGCAAGGGCTTGTTTGACATCCCCCTGCAGCACCGATTTGAAGGGTTCCTGCGTTTTCCATTCAGGATGTGACGGTGCTAAAGCCTGAATTCTGTCGATGACAAAGAACAGCTGGGTATACATGGGTTGCTCAACCCACAATGTCCCGTCATTATCGAAAGTCGCAATCCGTTCTCCCGGGGGGACAAAATGAGGAGAATTTTCACGCGTGACCTCCTGAACAAACTGAATGATGGCCTGTTTGCTTGGACCATCGTTCCAGGATGGCAACGCATCAGCTTCGCTGCTCTCTGAGACCAGAGGAAAGACAAACAGCAAAAGAAACGCATACCTCATCAGTGCTAATGTCGGTCTAATCGCATGCATCGTCACCTTCGATTCGCCTCTTTTCGCTATGAAAAACGTTTTAAGTTAAGCACAAGCGCAAAGGTCGCACGTGATTAATATCACAAAAACAAGCAAGATAAACCTCTCACTTTAAGAGACAAATCAATATCATTGTTACTTCAATCATATTGATGTGTTTTTATCTGACATGAGAAAAGATTCAGCCTGAACGGTCATTTAAAAACACGATGACCAATCACGACTGCCAATCGCTACTGCCAGTAACTATGCGTTCTCGGTAGAACAATCATCTGATCACCACTGGGTGAAAGTTGTCCTTCAACGAAGCTTCCCTTTAATTCATTCTGAAAAACAGTTCCCTGAAACAAACCCTGATACCCATTTTCTTCTTTGACCTGGAAATTAATTTCGTTTTCATGAACAGTCAATTCAGAAACGACAGGTATTCTTGGCGCCCCTTCACTGGCCTGAAAGCTCACAAAATACCTCCCAGAATATGACTCAGAAATAATCACTTCGATCCCAATCACATCACCCGATTCTTGATGAAGGTCAAAACTTGAATAAACGCCGGTGATATTCACCGTGGAAGCAACAGCAATCCCGGTTGATAACAGTTGCAACACACAGATGAACATGAATTTGTATAATGAAATTTTCAAGCCAAACCTCATATTGAAATATCTGTTAAAATCAGAACTATCAAAAGAGATCATGACATGACATCATTCAGCAGAGTAATACTTTTTTTGTATCGAAGGCATTTTTCAAATCTTCCCATTGAAAACGATGGTGAAAACAGACACGCGCATTTTCTGCATTATTCGCCTCCACTAATACAGGCGCCAAGACAAAGCCCTGTTTAAACAACCCAAAAATAACACTGAAAGATTCATCTGAATTGACGGCTTCAAATACGAGCACATCTTCTTTTACTAATACACAGTACTGCATATAAACTCCGGTCCTCAGTAGTTGATATCAGAATTATCTACTTTTATGCTATAGTGCATAGTGAATTTTTTGAATGGCGATAACTTAAAGTTATGAAGATTAATCCTAAATACCTGCATTCAATTGAAACCCTTGCAAGAGTAAAAAACTTCAGAGTTGCAGCCCAGATCCTTTGTATCTCGCAACCCGCACTTTCTAAACAGATCAAAAATGTTGAGGAAGCCTATGAAATAGAAATCTTCATCAGAGATAACCAGGGGGTCACATTATCAAGCACAGGAAAACAGGTCATCGACGAGATTATTGCCCTCAACAGACATATTCAAAAAGTAGACGATCACCTGAACAATATTTCCAGAAGCAATTTCACATCTTTATCCATAGGGTTTGGAAAGTCGAGTTATGACTTTCTGCCACACTACATCCGGAAATTTCAGAATAAGCATCAAAACATCTCAATCTCACTCTCAGATATCTGTTCTCATGAACAGGAAGAACAATTGCTGTCTGGCTCTTTAGATATAGGTTTTATGAGAAAACCTATATCCGACACACTCAGCAGTATTAAAGTTTCAAGTGATGAATTTGTCCTGGCTGTTTCAAAAGATCAATATACAAATGAAAACGTTGACGGTTATTTAGAAAAGTTTAATTTACTGATGATGGGCAATCACAGCAAATCGATGATGCATATTCACACCATGGCTTTGTTGAAAAACAGAGTATACAACATCACTAATATCTCGGCAGACATACAAACTATTATTACATTAATACTCTCGAATACAGGCGTTGCCATTTTACCGAAGAAATCAATTTTAGGTATCTATGACGCAATCGAGCTTATTCCCTTTCCGGAAGATACAAGCTGGGATATTCATATGGTGTGGAACACAAGCAGAACATCAAAATCTGTCGACCTATTTATTGAGCACGTCAAAGGTGAATATTCAAACAACCTGAACCAATCCAATGCACCGGCTGAATCATCTTCACTGGATTGAACTTACCATCAGCGGCGCTGAAAAATTCTTTCCTGAGAAGATTTCACTGTCGCAACAACCGGTGAGAAATATAAACACATGACCCACCGGCTTCCTGAAGTATCAAATGTGGCTGTTCAAACCCTCGCCACACAACAACCCTTTCCTCAATTAACCGCATTCACGGCTGGTTGATTGATTTCATCAACAGCCAGCCTTCAAAAAGCGATCCGCTGCCATACAATCTATGAGGATGAGTTTTGACTTGTTTCAATTAACAATCGCTTTAACTCATCAACTGAGCTGACCTCATAGGAAACCATCGCTTCTGCAGAGACAGACTGGCCGGTTTCATCAGATATAAGCCTGGCTAACATATCTGGCCGAATCTGCCCGTCTGTTGACTTGAGCCTATTCAGCTCTTCTTGATTTAAAGCTTTTGCTGTGCCCGGCAGGTAAATCGTGCCGTAATACAAATCAACCCCGAACGCGATCAGCCCGGGAACAATGAAGAGTAACAAGCCAGCCGCATCCAATACTGCAATGGCCGGATCAAGATTGCCGCCCTTTTGGCCTTTTCTTTCCGGATGCAGCAGGACACCGCACCCTGACAGCTGAATCGTCAAAATCGCAGTCAAACAAATCGCCAATGCCTTATGCTTCATTTGGTCTCCCTAACCCAGTCGGTCCGAAAATTTTGATGCAGTTTTCTATGATTGCTCCATCTAATTATGGCGATAAATGAGAGTGTTGCAGAAGATTTTGACTCGAGTTGACATGAAAGTAACGCATCTGGAAATGCCACATCACCTTTTCAAAAGCTCCTCACTTCTTCGATAAGGTCACTGCCGGACACCCTTTGCTCAAGCATTTATTCCATTCTGAAGTTCAGGACTACTTTTGAGTTGGGCTGAAGACTGAATTTCTTAAATCCTCTGTAAGATTTGGTATTACCGGAAGCTTATCGTGAAAAGCCCCTTTTGCTGCCATAAAACCAAATGTGTAGGGTGCGACGTTCAGCCCTTCTCGCGCCCTTGTCTCCTGACTTTCTCGCAGCTTGTTGAACATCCAGTCATCTAATTTATGCGTGATTTCCAGAAACTCCTCATGGGTGAGTTCTGCTTTTAAAGTAATCAGAAATGCCTGGTTATCCTCTGCTGGTAAGTCGATCACCCGCGCTTGAAGTCGGTTCAGCACCGTCTGGGTAAAGAAGATTGGGAACCTGGAACCTTTCTCAAATGAAGTATGTGAAGGAACTAACAGCTTGCAAACATGACCCGGCCGTAACTCAATTAACCTGAGGATTTCTAATTTTCTCAGATAAAGATGAATTGAAGCATCATTGAGTGCATACCGTTCTGCAATCTCATTGACCGTTCGGTGCTCCGTCAATTCGGACCAGAACGTAAATAACGCAGGGCATTCAAAGAAAGCCAGATCCTGCTCCCGGGTAAAAATAGGGACCGCATTGATATTCTTTTCAGCTTCTTCTAGCAGCTTTGACAGGGGGAAGTGAATCAAACGGCCGATGCTGATCAATCTTTGCATCGAAAGTGGCTGCACATTATTCAGTAATCGCTTCACACTCACTTCAGAGATTTCCAGCTCATGCGCCAGAGTTCGGTAAGAGATATTACATCTCTTCAGCTCCTTTTTGAGAATGGAACACACTTCTTGTGACAATCGATCATCCATCTTGCTCTCTCTGCATCGCAGCCTGATACCAAAAGCATCATAATACGACCCATTAAAATAAAGAATTGAAACAATGAGTCAACATGAGATTCTTTTCTGATATTCAACGGGAAGGAAACTGTCATCATGAGCCAAAAAGAACTGACCATCCGTTTCGGGATTCAGCAGAGCTTACACTGGACGATTGCTGGAATTATGATTCCAGTGATAGCGCTGCTCTTTCAGTCAGAGGACTGAGCTTATTTGATATTGGTTTCGTCATGGCTGTCTGGATTGGCAGTACCGCGATTCTCGAGATACCTCTGGGGGGCATCGCAGATACTTATGGGCGCAGAAAGACTTACCTGTTCTCTTTGCTCATGAATATCCTGGGGGGTATTGTACTTTTTATCGCTGATAGCCTGCCCCTCATTCTGTTTGCTGCTGCGCTGCTGGGAGCATCCAACGCGGTCTATTCTGGCACGCTCGATGCGTGGTTCTACGATAGCTTCCGACACACACAGGGCAATCAATCTTTTCATTCAGCGTTAGCGATAATCAATGTGTTCGTCACGATCGGCCTGGCAACAGGCTCACTCATTGGTGGATGGCTTCCCGATAGCAGTGCCAGTTCATTCTTCAATTCAACCCGTATTTATGACCTGAACATCGTCATTGTTGCTCTCTCCAACCTGGTCCTGATTTTGATGACTCTGGTATTGATTCCTTCTGAGATTCACCTCAAAACATCTCAAGTTGAAACATCACAAGCGAAAACAACACAAACCAAAAAGAATAACGCGGATTTTCTGCAGGCTAGTTTGCAAGCCATCAAAACATCTATTCGCCATCATGTACTCAATCGGCTGATGCAGACAACACTGGTGTTTGGCATGGTGTTGAGTTGCATAGAGAACTTTTGGCAGCCTTACCTGGCAGAGCTCATTCAGGGGACGGCTTATGGTGTCACGGTATTTGGTATTCTCTCCGCCCTTTACTTTCTGATGTCTGCCGGCGCATCACTGCTGTCGATCCGATTACTCAGATATTTAAAAGGCTCACACAAGTTCCTGATGTTCACGACCCGAGCGTCAGCTGGCCTTGCGTTGATTGCCCTGGCCAATACCACACACCTGTTCAGCTTTGCCTTGTGTTACCTGCTATTTTTCTTCCTGTTCACTGCAGGCAATAATTCAGAAAGTGTCATGCTGCACGAAAACACAGAAGAGCATGTCCGTTCAACCATGCTGTCCATCCGTTCATGTATGGTCACCAGTGGTGGTGTGATCGCATCCCTGTTTTTCGGTTTTCTCTCAGAGTATTACGGCATTTCAGTCAGCTGGACAATTTGTGGCGTGATGCTTGTTGTTTCTTCCGCTCTGTTTATCTTGATTCCTGAGAAATCAGAGCCGCAAACGGCTTAAACGCCCTGCTCGGCAGTGATGAACCGGCAGAATGAAATGACTCTGTCAGATTGTGCTGATAATAAAGCAATATATCGCAATCAGGACGAATAGACTTTTGCCTGTTCTTTCAGCCACTGAATGAACAGCTTGACCTTAGGTCGCTTTAGGTTCTTTTCCGGCAAACAAATAAAATAAGAAGAATCGGGTTCAATGGCTTGCTCTCCAATTCGAACCAGTGTGCCATTCTGAATATATCTGTGAGCTAAACTATGCTTGATTAATCCAATCCCTTGCATGGCCAAAGCACTTTCTACAACAAATAGAGAACCATCAAATAAAAGTGAGGGTTTAACCGGTTTCTTTTCATTGTATTTTAACCAAAATTCCCAGCTCATATCCGTCCATATATCTTCAATTAATGCCCCTTTATGCAAATCATCGATACTATAAATACCGTGCTTTTCTTGATAGTAAGGATGGCAGACAGGATAGATTAAGTCTTTCATTAACCATTCACTGTGCATCCCCTGATACTGACCCTGGCCGAATCTCACACACAAATCGATACTTAAATCACTGGGCAGCGCGAGACGATTTGTGGGTTCGATAAGTATACTGATGTCGGGAAACTGCTCTCTAAATCCTTGTAATCTCGGGATAAGCCAATGGTGAGCGAAAGAGCTTGGGGTAGATATCGCAAGCTTGTTTGGATGTTCATCATCAATCAGATCATCAACACCAGCTTGCAGGTGACTGAACCCTAACTTAACTTCTTTGTACAGGTTCTCTCCGCAAGGCGTCAGCTCTATTCCTCGATGGTTCCGGTAAAACAAGCAAGTATCAAGACTGGTTTCGAGTTGCCTGATTTGTTGACTGACCGCCGCGGGAGATACAAATAAATCTTGCGCTGCAGATTTAAAGCTTCCTAAAGAGGCTGATTTATAAAAATAAAGTAATCCTTGTAAGGGAAGATTGTGGCGTTTCAATTAAGATCACCTTAACCACCGGTAAGAAAAGATTGCTTGTCAGGCTAACACAAATTCACAAAAATATAAAACTCACTACCACTCAATTGACAATTACGTCAATTGAGTTTTTTTGATTTTAAAAGCCTGAACAACCTGACAATAAAGCAACAAGGAATGGTTATGAATAAATATACAAATATAAAAAAGTCAATCGACATCAGTAATGGATTTTGGGATGTCACCAACAATAATGGGCTCGCTAATATCATCAGTGAAAATTTAGGTAACGGCGCTCACAAAACTGTTCCCGGCCAACAGCGTTTCATCAACATGTCGTCTTACTCCTATCTTGGACTGGATAGCCACCCGAAAATCCTCGAAGGTGCCATCCAGGGGATTCAGTCCACGGGCGCACTCAACTCTTCAACATCAAGAATCAGAGTGCAATACGAGATATTGAATCAAGCAGAATCCCGGTTAGGTGAGCTAACAAACTCAGATGTGTTCACTTTGCCCTCCTGTGCAGCGGCCGCGGCGGCAACACTTCCATTACTCGCATCAGGCGCACTCACCAACAACGTCCCGCCAGTCATGGTTTTTGATAAGCATGCTCACTTCTGCCTGAACTACATGAAGCCGATTTGTGCAGATGAAACGGAAATCATCACAATTAATCACAACGATATCGAGGCACTGGAAGATATCTGTAAACAGCACCGTCAAGTCGCATTTGTCGCAGATTCGATCTACAGCACTGGCGGAGCTGCCCCAATCAAAGCACTGCTCGAATTACAGGACAAATACGGTCTGTTTCTGCTGATTGATGAAGCCCACGGCCTGTCTACAAAAGGCCACAATGGCGTAGGCATGGTATTGAGTGAGACGGGTGAACTGAACGAGAAGACGATACTCATTGCCTCTCTGAATAAAGGATTCGGAGCCTCTGGCGGCGCCGTTTTCTTCCGCAAGAACCCAGACAATAAAGTGAGAAACTTACTGGCGAGATATGGCGGTCCAATCACCTGGTCCCAGCGCATCAACACGGCGGGTCTTGGCGCCATTATTGCCTCCACAGAACTTCACTTAGACGGCACGATCAATCAGTTACAAAACACATTAGCCGCCAAAGTCGATTTGTTTGATGAACTGGTCGAGACACAAGCACGTGGCGATGGCCTGCCGATTCGATTTGTCTCGCTGGGTGACGAACAAGCCACCATCGACATTGCCCGTGGCTTACTCGACTCAGGCTTCTATACATCTGCGATCTTTTTCCCGGTGATTGCACGCGGAAAAGCTGGCTTGAGAATTATGCTGCGCTCGAACATGCAGGATGAAGAGATCCGTGCGTTTTCACTGGTACTGAATCAGCTCAAGCAAAAATATGGGGCATAACATGCTTAGTCAAAGTAACCGAATCGTCATACTGCTCTCTTGTACGTTAGTTTTAATGGCACAGATGGCCACCACCCTGTATTTACCGGCCTTACCCCAAGTCGCTGGTGAACTGGCGATCAGCCGTCACTCCGCTGAGTTGTCCATTTCACTCTTTGTGATTGGTGCAGCGCTGCCCGTGATTTACTGGGGGCATGCTGCAGAAAAATACGGCCGGAAACGTTCTCTCTCAATGGCGCTGATCGTATTCATTACGGCCAGTCTCGTTCTTTATTTTACCCAGTCTCTCGAAAGCTTACTGATTGCCAGGGTGATACAAGGGGCTGGGGCTGGCGGCGCTGCGATCATTGCCCGGATTATCGTGAGAGACTACTGGCATGGCGATGCGCTCACGCAAAAGCTGTCTTTATTATCGATGGCATTTATCGCTGCATTGGGCATCGGCCAGTTTATCGGCTCATTGCTCACCCAATACAGCGACTGGCGCATCGGATTTTTAATCTTGTCATCCATCGCTGCTTTTTCTTTGCTCGCCATCACTCAGCTGCAACTTCAAGGCCCAGCCCAAAGTGACCAGCAGAAGCCAAAATCCAGTGCGAGTTACATGCAGATTGTGAAGGACCGGGGCTTCCTCATCCCTTGTACCCAGGGGGGACTGGGTTTTGCCACGATTGTGACATTACAGGAAGTCAGCCCATTTATTTTCGATCATGACCTGCAACTCTCTGGTCAACTGTTTGGCTTCTTTGGCCTCGCGATTGGCGTGACTTACTTCCTGGGATCTCTGTATGTCAAACGCTATGTCACCAAAGTCGGCAGCCAACAGCTGATGAATCGAGGGGCATACATCCTTCTGACAGGCGCCCTGCTCATGCTGACGATCTGGCTGTTCAGTGAATCAATACCAGGCCAGATCCTTGTCGGTAGCTACATCGCTTTGTATCTGCTGATTATCTTTGGCCAGGCTGTGATTTTTCCGAACAGTATGTCTCTGGCGGCAAGCAATTCTGCTCACAGCGGCGCACACAGTATTGCCCTGTGTGGTTTCTTGCAGCAATCCATGGCAGGGGTTGCCGCAGCCTTGGCGGTTGGCGCAGGTCACAGCCACAGCTGGACGTATTGGGTCGCGATTATGGGGGTTGTCATTTTCACCCTGGGGTTCACAAGAAAAGAGCAAACAGCATGTCTAAACTAATTTCCACACTGGACCTCAAGTCTGAAGAAGCAAACGTCAACTTTGACAATTACAACGCCATTTTAGCGGGTTTTTACGAAGCCCAAAGTGAAGCGCTCGCTTATGATATTCCCAGCCGCGCCAAGCAAAAATCCCGGGGAAAGCTCTCTCCCCGTGAGCGTATCGCCCAGTTAATTGATGCCGGTACGACGTTTTTTGAAGTGGGGCAAATCGCCGGATACATGGTTTACGATCAACCGCTTCCCAGCGCTGCGATTGTCACTGGCGTCGGAGTCATCAACGGTCGTAAATGCGCAATTTTTGCCAACGACTCTGCGGTGAAAGGCGGTACTTACTATCCGGTGACCTTGAAAAAACACCTGAGAATGCAGCATATCGCCCGAAAGCATAAATTGCCCTGCATCTATCTGGTTGACTCGGGAGGTGTTTTCCTGCCGCTTCAGGACGATTTGTTCCCGGGTGAACACCACTTTGGCAAAATCTTCAAAAACATTGCTGAGATGTCTAGCCTGGGCATCGCTCAAATCTCTGCCGTGCTGGGTTCCTGTACCGCAGGTGGGGCTTACATCCCAGCCATGTGCGATGAAACCATTATCACGAAAGAAAACGGGACGATCTTTCTCGGTGGTCCACAGCTCGTGAAAGCTGCAACCGGTGTCGAAGTCGATGCTCAATCCCTCGGCGGCGCGCATCTGCATACTGAAGTCAGCGGAGTCGCGGATCACTTTGCAGAAGACGAAACGCACGCACTCCACCTGGTCAGAGATCTCGTCAGCAGATGCCACCACAATGAGCCGGATTGCGGCCCGGACATTGAACCCCGTGACAGCGCGTATTCGCTCGAGGAAATCCCTTATCTCATCAGCCGGGATCCCAAAAAGCCGATTTTAGCCCGGGAAATTCTGGCAAGGCTACTGGATGGCAGCGAGCTCATCGAATACAAAGCCAATTTTGGTAAAAGCATCATTTGTGGCACCGGTCATATTGGTGGCTATGCTGCCGGCATCATTATCAATGACGGTGTGCTGTTCTCTGAAAGTGCCATCAAAGCCACGAACTTTATGGCCATCTGCGCCAAACGCAATTTACCCATTATTTTTATCCACAATATCAATGGGTTTATGGTCGGCAAAGAATATGAGGCCGGCGGCATTGCCAAGCACGGTGCTAAAATGGTCAACGCTATTTCTTGCCTGCGGGTGCCAACAATCAGCCTGGTGATCGGCGGCAGTTATGGTGCCGGTAATTTAGCGATGTGCGGGCGCACCATGGAGCCTGATTTTATGGCCATGTGGCCAAACGCGAAGACCTCGGTTGTCGGCGGGGTTCAAGCTGCAAAAGTGATGCTCATGATGGAACAAGAAAAGCGCCAGCGCATGGGTGAAGAGATGGATGAATCAGCACAACAGCGATTCATGCAACCCATTATCGATACGTACGAACGTCAAGGCTCGGCCCTCTATGTCGGTGCGAGAATGAACGCTGATGCCGTCATTTCACCAGCACAAACCCGGGAATGGCTGGCAATCTGTTTGTCTCTGAGTAAGCAACAGGATGTTGAAGACACTCACTTTGGTATATTTAGGATGTAACCATGTTTAATAAAATTCTGATCGCAAACAGGGGTGAAATAGCACAAAGAATTGCCCGAACCTGTCAGGAGCTGGGCATTGCTTATGTCGGCCTGTATTCCGATGAAGACAAAGGAAGTGAATACCTGGAACATGCCGTGCAATGCGTCCATCTGGAAGGCAGCGCGGCGCTGGACACCTACCTGAATATACAGAAAATCGTCCAAGCCGCCATTGACACAGAATGCGATGCGGTGCACCCCGGCTATGGCTTTTTATCCGAAAATGCAGAATTTGCCCGGGCAATAGAAGATCAAAACATCACGCTGATCGGACCGACCTCCGAAATGATCGGCCTCATGGGCAATAAATCGATCGCGAAAGATATCATGGCTCGGGCGGGTTTGCCTGTGTTGCCCGGTTCTCTTCAGGGGACGTCTGACAAAGCGCAATTGATCACTGACGCCCGGAGTATCGGTTATCCGCTGATCATCAAACCGGTGATGGGGGGCGGCGGTAAAGGCATGACCATCGTGCATGAATCAGGCGCGCTTGATCAAGCCATTGACGAAGCACTTCGAGTCGCGATGACTGCGTTTGGTGATAACCGTTTACTGCTTGAAAAATATGTCGAGTCACCCCGGCACATTGAAGTCCAAGTCGCCTGTGACCATTTTGGAAATGCCATTCATATCTTCGACCGGGAATGCTCAATTCAGCGACGCCACCAGAAAATCATCGAAGAAGCACCCGTGACCCACTTGAGTGAGCATGTTCGCAATCAATACCTCAATGCCGCAGTCAATGCCGTTAAGAACGCCGGCTATAGTAATGTGGGGACGGTCGAGTTTATCGTCGATCAGGATCAATTCTACTTCATGGAAATGAACACCCGTCTTCAGGTCGAACACACGGTCACTGAAGAGATCACGGGGATTGATTTGGTCGAACTGCAAATCAGTATCGCCGCGAATCAGCCGTTAGCGCTGAAACAAGAAGATGTCTGTGTCCATGGACACGCGATTCAGGCGAGGATCTATGCTGAAGATCCTTATCAGGATTTCAAGCCCGATCCAGGCAGGGTTTTCAATGTGCAATGGCCGGGTCAGGTGCGGGTAGACCATGCATTTTCTCAAACGGGCACGATTTCCAGCTACTATGACCCCATGTTTGGCAAAATCATCAGTTATGGCGCCAATCGAAACGCAGCAAGACGCAAGCTGTTAGCTGCCCTCGCACACACGAGCATTCTGGGTGTCAAATCGAATACTGACTTTTTGCGTTTTATTCTTTCCCATCCGGACTTTGTGAAAAATGACATCAGTACCGATTTAACGGACCGGTGTTTCACCTCAGCATTTTTAGACAGTCAGGCCGATGGAATGCTGATCCGCTCTGCGGTTGCGGTTGCTTCCTGCCTCCAGCTCAGCAACTCGCTGAAACATATCACCCAGACGCCATGGGTCGCCCGCGCCGGGGCTGCATTACCACGTCAGCTGGGTGAAGCACACGTCGGCAAACTGCACTTTGACGTCGAAAACACGCCGTATCAACCCTGTGTGATCTCCGCCAGTGCAAATAAGTCTGTGATTACTGTGGAGGAAGAAGAGTTCAGTGTCCGTTGTTCCCACGAGCATTCACGCAACGATCACCTGTTGTCAGGCACTGTCGGCGCCATCGTATGGCAAGCCATGATCGAAGCGGGACGCTACCTGATTCAAATTGAAGGGGCTTTTTTCACAGTCACACCTGCGTCGAATCAGTTTGGCTCTCAATCCAGCCAAACCGACACCGCGAAGTCAGATATATCAGGCGTCATTGTCGCGGTTCTCGTCGAAAATGAGCAACACGTTAAGTTTGGCCAGCCCCTGATCATTATCGAAGCGATGAAAATGGAAACGACCATTTTTGCGCAAAAATCAGGGACGGTTTCCCACCTCAACGCCCTCACCGGAGACATCGTAAACAAAGGTGATACCTTGCTGAAAATCAATGATATCCCCTCCGAATCCAAGGCGTGATTTCTGAGCTCATATGGCTTGAACGGCAGTTCAAGCCATTTTCCCCATGGTTTCGTTGATTTTATTGATTGGTCCAGCGACAGCGCTGCAAGGTAATCAAATTGGCTCGAAAAATAACAAAACTAACTTTGCGCATAATAGGCATGAGAAGGAGATGCAGCTCTAAACATTTGCACGTTTGAATTTCAGGGGACATCTCATCTTGTGCTTATCAAGACAACCAATGAAGCCGGAAAGCACAGCTGCCCAATGCGATTTTTTCAATACACAATTACGATGCCGAACGACACTCCACCATTTTAGGCAGGCATTCTAAAATAGCATCCAACGGATAAATACTTTGATGTGCTCGGCACAGCACCACGGCCCCTTCAATGCTCGCGATAATACTCAACGCACTTGTTTGTGCCGATGAAGCTGAATGGCCGTGAGCGATCAGGTGATTCGCAATCAGTGACTGCCAGTGACTGAACACGTGTGATACAGCTGCTTTAACCTGCTCCCCTTCCTCTTCCTGAGGCGCTTCAATCGCCGCAGCAACAAAACACAAGCACGATAGATTAGAATAAGTATCTTAAAACCTTAAACATTTCTATAAAATTTATGATTAAGCGCAGAATTTATCTATTGAGTTAGCCATTGATTCAACAAACCTACTGCCCGATTACTTGCGCCCTTCTCAGGTTAACAATGAACAACGGCTTTTCTATGTCGAACCAAGTCTAGGCCTAATAATCCTAAGCAATTAAGGGACTAGCTATTCAAAGAATCCATATCAATTACAAACCTATATTTTACGTCTGCTTTTAATAGTCTTGAAAACGCTTCATTTATATCTTGGATGTTAATCATCTCAATATCTGCAACGATATTATGCTCCCCACAAAAATCGAGCATTTGTTGAGTTTCTTCTAGGCCACCAATAAGAGAACCAGTCAAACTCTTTCCACGGGCAATTAATGGACCGGATTGAACCGCTGGCTCTAACGGACCAAAATAACCAACCAGAACCAATGCGCCGTCTGGCGCTAGCGTGTTGATATATGGATTGACATCGTGATTGTAAGGAACGGTGTCAATAATCAGGTCAAATGTACTTTTCACAGTTTGCATCTGAGCGTCATCAATGGAGATAACAACGTTATCTGCACCAAGGCGATAAGCATCTTCTTCTTTACCTTTTGAACGGCTAAACAACGTTACTTCTGCACCCATTGCTTTTGCCAGCTTGATCGCTATATGACCCAATCCACCCAGTCCAACGATTGCTACTTTTTTCCCTCTCTAATCTTCCAACGTCGTAACGGTGAATAAACCGTGATGCCCGCGCAAAGCAAAGGGGCAGTGCCAGCTAAATTGAGGTTTTCAGGGATATCCAGTACAAAGTTTTCTGAGACAACAATTCTTTCAGAATAGCCGCCGTAGGTTATTGAGCCATCAAAACGGTCACGCCCTCCATAAGTGGTGACTAGGTTATCACAGTACTGTTCTTGGTGATGTGAACACGATGAACATGCTTGGCAAGAGTCCACCAAGCAACCTACACCAACAGCCTGCCCGACTTTGAATTTTGTGACGTTCTTACCTACTCGTTTCGCCCGACCGATAATTTCATGGCCGGGTACCATTGGGTATTCTTCCTTTCCCCAATCACTGCGCACATGATGAATGTCCGTATGGCAGATACCGCAGTATAAAATGTCAATTTCAACATCATCAGCCCGAATCTCTCGACGCTCAAACGAGTACGGTACCAGATCTGACTCAGGTGAGTGCGCGGCATATCCCTTAACTTTTGAATTCATTGTTTACTACCTATTTGGCGATGATATTTATATCTTGGTTCTCAACCACCACTGAACTTTCCCCTCGTCTCAGTAAGTTCAAAATAGCGGTTCCTACTTTTTCACTGTCGGTGATCATCGATGGGAAAGCGCCTCGCACTAAACGCATTAACCAGCCGGTGTAACGATACAGTAGTCGATATGTGGTTTCCTGAGACTCTTCTCCGTTCATCGGAATGATCAACGCTGGTCTAAGCAAGTAAACGGCTTTAAAGGGCATTTTCAGCAAGTCGTTTTCCGTTTTTCCTTTTATGCGTGCCCAAGCCACTTTTCCCGTTTCACTTGAATCCGTCCCCTTACCGGAGATATAAACAAAACTCATATCAGGGTTCGCCTCAGACATCGCTTTAGCCACTGTCAAAGGCAAGGTCTGATTCAGGTTTAAATACTTCTCTTCAGTACTGCTACCAATTGAAGTACCTAAGCAGAATAAACATGCATCAAATTGAGAAAGTCTGTTCGTCAATCCTTCATAATTGAACATATCGTCGAGGATCAGACTGTCTAATTTAGGGTGCTCAACCTCTAATTTACTTCGACCAATTGCCAGAACTTCTGTCACATCATGTGCGTTCAGGCATTCTCTGAGAGTTGCTCGCCCCACCATGCCAGTAGCCCCAAATATTATTAGCTTCATATCTTCTCCAGAAAGAAACCGTTAATTACACAATACCAATTAAAATCAATCTAATACCGGTACATCACCGTCAGTGTTCGGCTTGTTAACGCCAATATTTTCGCGAGACCACGTTTTAGGTTAGCGTAAACAATGTCATGGCCTTTTATCGCCTCATACAAGCCTTTAGGGTTTAAAGCATCTCCAACAATTAATTGAGCATTTGCAGGAAGCGTAAAGCTCAACTTACTTGGGTCGCGAACAAAGAGGGTTTGTTCAATGTCTTATCGCTGCGCGAGCATTTTTACAACCCAAGTTGCAATTTGTCCGTTAGCGCCCAAAATCAGTACTTTTTTCATTTCATACACCTGCGATATCTATGAGTGAGTTGTATCAACTACGGCATGCTGTCCAGTGAGAGGATTAAGACAATGGTCACTGTTGAACATCAGTGTTTTAATGCAACGTTAACCACAGTCAGCACACAAGATATTTGTAAATCGATTCTGAGTTGGAAACGAATCACCAGTAATCGCTGCGGTGGTAATGAAGCCCCTTTTAGAAAGGGATGGATGACTAAACTATTGTTCGCAGCACTGCGTGTTCATAACACAGTGCTGCTTTTCAACTATAGGTTTTCTTTGTAGAACGGGATCAGCTTTTCTAGCGCCATACGTACTGGCTCAGGTTTGTCATAAAGGTCATAGTGAGACCAGCCTTGTAGTTCCACTAACTCTTTATTCTTTGACGCCGCTCGACCGATGATTTCACAGCCGTCACGGTATGCACCAAAAGCACCCACTTTGTCGCCGACCACAACCATAAGAGGTTGAGTCAATAGGACTTCAGCCAAGTGGAATGCATCCCAGCCCACCGCTGCAGCTTGATGAGAAAACAGAGAACGGTTCACGCCGTTTGGTTTGCGACCACGATCTGAACGGTAATATTCAGTTGCGCCCATTAAATCCGTTTCTACGAGACCTAGATTTTTTGCTTCTTCTGGAGATGGAGGCAATAAGTCATCAACTCGAAGTTGTTCACCGCGTACCTCTGCGGTACGTTGAGCTGACATGGCTTCCATTGCACTGATAGGGTCAAAGCCGCTAAAACCTTCTCTCATTAATCGGCCATAGTTTGCACCAGTAACGGTACCGACTGCTTTAATACGACGCTCTGTCATTGAAGCATTGATAGCGTAACCACCGCCGCCACAAATGCCCAACACACCGATTCTGTTTTCATCAACATATGGCAGTGTCACTAAGTAATCAGTAACAACTCTGAAGTCTTCGACTCGTTGTGTTGGATCTTCGATATAGCGAGGCTCTCCGCCACTTGCGCCTTGGTAACTTGCGTCGAATGCGATGACCACAAATCCCGCTTCTGCCAAAGCCGCACCGTATACTTCACCCGAAGTTTGCTCTTTACAGCTACCAATCGGATGAGCACTGATGATTGCAGCATACTTAATATCCTCACGGAAGCCTGGCGGATAGTAAATGTCAGCAGCAATATCCCAGTATTTGTTTTTTACCATTACACTTTTCACAATAAATTCCTCATTAAAAAGCTGTTTTACAAGGAAATTCACAGGCAAAATTTATTGCCACTATTTTGTAAATCACCTCTTTTGGGTTCATTTCCGTAAACGAATCTCATAAGACGGCTTTTTCAACTCTAGGAGCTTTTCGTCAAGCTTAGGTCACCGGAAACTGAGTTAAATATAGTTCTGTTATTTGGATACAACAAGCGCATAATAATGACCACAGAATTAAGCAATACTTAACAATTGAGCGAAATATATGGAACCATCACTATTACCAGCACTTTTGTGGTTTGTTCGCATTGCACAGCTACAAAGCTTTACTAAAGTGGCTAGAGAGTTCAGGGTTACTAGGGCTGCCCTGTCTCAAAACCTAAAAACTCTGGAACAGAAATTAGGCGTCACGTTGATCTACAGAACTACCAGAGATATGTCCCTTACAGAAGAAGGGCGTTTATTGTATGAAAGTCTGCAACCAGCACTTGGGTCAATAGAGGATGCGCTGCGAAACATAGGTCAAATCAATGACGAGCCTACAGGACTGTTAAGGATCAACACTTCCAGAGTCGTAGCAAAGTACATTTTAGAGCCTCATCTAGCCGAATTTTTAACCCGTTATCCGAAGTTAAAAATCGAGCTAATTATGGATGACGGATTAGCCAATATAATCGCTGATGGGTGCGATGCAGGCATAAGATTGGGGGAGTCTCTGGCAGAGCATGTCGTAGCGATCCCTATTACTCCGATGTTGGAAATGGCGGTAGTAGGCTCACCTCAGTATTTTGAGACATATGGCATCCCGACCAAACCATCTGAACTCGTTAATCACAACTGCTTAGGCTTTAGAAATTCAACAAGCCACTCTTTGTACTCCTGGGAATTTACGGATCCGAATGGCGGAGATTTTGAGGTTCAACCTAACGGCAAACTTATTACCAATGATGATGAAGGAATGATTAGAGCTGCGGTAAACGGTATAGGGCTAATACAGCATATAAACTTTGCTGTTCGAGAGCATATAGAGCGCGGTAAATTAGTCAGAGTGCTAAATGAATGGTGCTCGCCGTTCACTGGTTTTTTCCTATACGTCCCATCACGTGAAAATATGCCAACCAAAACTCGTATACTTATTGATTTTCTAAAGGAGAAAAGAGATCTCTGGTGAAACACCATCAGGTAGACACTTCATTGCATAATAAACGTAAGTCAAAACATAATAATGGGAAATGATAGTTAGATGTTTCTAGCACGGAATGGGGCAAATCTAAGCTGAGACAAACAACACGCAGAAGTGCGCTTCAGGACTGAAATGTCATTGATTTACGTAATGAAGTGACTATGTCAGCTTATACTGCAAATGATGTCGGGAACGGAGGAAGATCTATCGGCTTATCGTACAAACTACAAACGCTGTTGCTTTCACCATCAGCTGACATAGATATGAAGCATAAGGTGACATAACCTTCCCTTCGCTTAACATCTGTTCCAGCGTGCGTAAGATTTTTTCTTTCAGACTGTCAGAATTCTCATCTCTGTGGATATTCTCAACACGTATTGAAAGAGTCGAAACTACAGACAAATATTAATGTTCGTTCTTTTCGGCGTTTTTCAAACTTCTAATTTTGACGCAGACGCTGTATGTCTTTTTGGGGTGGAAGACCAAACAAACGGCTGTATTCGCGGCTAAATTGGGATGCACTTTCATAACCAACCAGTTTGCTTGCCTGATTCGCATCCAGACCATTTAACAGCATCTGTTCTCGCGCTTCCTGCAGCCTCAGGTTTTTCATGTATTGCAGCGGGCTGCTTCCGGTTAATGCTTTGAAATGCAATCTAAAGCTAGAGGCGCTCATATGTGCCTGACCTGCCAACTCATTCATCCCCACTGTCTGGGTGAAGTTTTTCTTCATCCAGGTCACAATTTTAAGTATGTGATTGCTGGGAGAACCCACTGAGGCAATATGACGCAATTGCACACCATTTGGCCCATGCAACAGCCTAATAATGAGTTCCTTTTTAATCAACGGAATTAAGCTGTGAAGATACTCCGGTTCTTGCTCTAACTCCAAAAGACGGCTCATTGTTCGGTATATCCCATCGTCCATTTTCTGTATGGAAATAGGTTGGTAATCAAAGTTACAGTCTGGCTTTTCGAGTTTCAGCTCCGCACACGTCTGCATGATCAGGTCGTAATCCAGTTTTAACACGATCGCCAGGAAAGGCTGCTGCCGCGTCGCCTCAGTGACATGTGAGATAATTGGAGTATCAAATGTCGTCAGCATCGATTGACCAGCTTCCACGGGCACTTGCATGTCATCAATCGCCAATTTCTTACTGCCTTGCAGGATTAGCGAGAATCCGAGGCTATAAATACAATGCAATGGCGCAGTGGGGGTATTTCGGATATGAACTTCTAATCCCGGTATTTCCGTCGTATAGCTACCTTCATTACTGCTATACGTTTGCACTTGCTCCACCAGAATCTGACTTGCCTTACTGTTGTTCATCACTATCACCCACTATTTCGCTTACACTTTCATTATCGTATTTTTCATCGAACCGTTGGGTTAGTTCCTGCGATGAAATCTGTCCCCCCATTCGTCCACGTTTTACGTATTGATGAGTGAAACTGATCGCCCCTTTTGAGCGCACTAGCGCTTCAAATTCATCGATAAAATGTTGCTCGAATTTACTGTTAAACGTATTGAAAAGAACTACATGTTTGCTAGTAAAATCATTATTTTTAACGAATTGCCATAAGGGAGTTGCCGGGCTGTACAACCAGATAGGCGAGCCCAAATACACGATGTCATATTGGGTAAGATCGATCTGAGCCGGTGTAATTTCGGCAACATCGCTCCTCGCGTCATTTAATGCGCTGATTAAACCAGGAATCCCAAGCTGGTATTTTTCAGCCAGAATCTCATAGACATCGCCACCGGTTTTATTCGCAATATGATCTGCCAGTACCCCGGTATTCCCAGAGCGCGAAAATACGACGATCGCCGTCGTTGTTTCTCGTAGTTCCGCCCCAGACCACTTATCCTTATACGACTTGTTTTCAGCATATTGCGAATTCTCAATACGCGTAACCACAAAGGCCACAACAAACAACAAGATGGCCAGAGCAAACAGGAGAACCATTATCCAGCGAACCATAGCTGCCATCCCATGAGTATTAAAAAGAACAATCGTTTGATTGCGACCAATGAAAATCATGCGTTCCTCGAACATTCGAAGAACGCATTTGGGTCATTTATTTGAGATATTCAGCCAGGAACGGCGCCACTTTATCCATCGCCTGTCCCACCGCTTCAGGGTGGTCATACAGTTCGTAATGTGACCAGTTCTCCAGATCGACCAGTTTGCGATCTTTCGACGCTACGGCTCTGCCATAGATCTCCTGCCCATCACGAAATGCTCCGAACGCCCCAACTTTCTGCCCAACCACTGCCATCATTGGTTGCGTCAACAAGGTTTCCGCAAAAGCGAATGCATCCCAACTTAACGTTTTTTGTGCATGAGAGAACAACATACGTGTTGCGCCACCTTCAGCCTGGCCTCGCGGTGTTTTATAGTAATCAGTTGCTTCAAAAACATCGCGTTCAGTCAAACCATTTTCTTTGGCAAATTCAAGGCTTGGCGGTAAAAGTTCATTCACTTGCAACTCAGCGCCACGGGCTTCTACAGTGCGTTGCGCCGCCATGGCTTCAAGAGCGCCGATTGGGTTATACAAACTAAACCCTTCACGGAACAAACGTCCAACGTTAACTGGCGTAATACCAACCACGGCTTTTAAACGTTTTTCTGTCAGTGCCGAGTTTAGAATATAACCACCACCGCCACAGATCCCCAATCCACCGATTCGGGTTTCATCGACATAAGGTAATGTCACCGCGTAATCGATCACGCGGCTGATGTCCTCAACTCGCTGAGTTGGGTCTTCCACGTAACGAGGCAAACCACCTGATTCTCCTTGGAAACTGGCGTCAAAGGCGATGACGACATAACCCAACTCCGCCAGAGCTTTGCCATATACATCACTGGATGTTTGCTCTTTACAGCTCCCAAATGGGTGGACACTGATCATGGTCGGATAACGTTTTGATTCATCGAAACCGTCCGGAAGCAGTACTAACGCAGCCATATCCCAGGCCATATCAGCATTCCGGAAGGTCACTTTTTTGATGTTCATCATTCAACTCCTGACATGAAGGCTCATGACATTGAGCCTTCATAATTGATTGGCTTGTGGTTACAGCGTGCGCTGAAAGAATGGTGCCAGCACACTGATTGCTTCAGCAATCGGAGACTCTCCGTCGTAAAGATCCATGTGGTTCGCTCCGTCAACAATATACATTTGTTTATCATTGCTCGCGGCACGAGCCATCAGGTCATCACTCATCCATTTACTGCCTGCATTGCTACCAACAACCGTCAGCAGAGGCTGAGTTAAAAAAGCTTCTGATTTAAAGAACGCATCATAGGCAATGATTTGGGTCAGACTACGAGCGGTCGCGAAACCAGGCGCAGTACAATAGGCCGCACGGTCGGTATGGTAATACTCCCAGGCCTGACGTAGTTCTTCATTGGGTGCATCTTCTTCTTTCATTGGAGCCATTGGCATTGTCGCAGGCTCGGTACCACTCGCATCTGCGGTTCTCGCACCAGAACCAGCTTCAAGATAAGGAATGGCGTCGCTGTCTTTGACATTATTGTCCCAACCGTTTCGGAACATTTGGCCAATGTTAACCATGCTCACGGTACCAACAGCCTTAATACGACGATCATTAATCGCTGCGTTGGCGGAATAACCAGCACCGGCACAGATTCCCATCGCACCAATGCGATCGTTATCGACGTAATCCAGAGTCGTTAGGTAATCAATAACCGCACTTACGTCTTCTGTACGTACATGAGGGTTTTCCAGTTGACGAGGATTCCCCGTACTTTCACCTTGATAAGAAGCATCATACGCAATGGCTATAAAGCCTTGTTCTGACAGCTTTTTAGCATACGTACCTGCTGTTTGTTCTTTGACACCGCCACCAGGGTGCGAAACAACAATCGCTGGGTAGCGTTTTTTTTCGTCAAAGTTTGCAGGGAAGTTAATCAGTCCGGCTAGCGTAATATCCAGACCGTTTGTGTTTGGGAAGTAGACTTTGTTCATTTGGATTGCTCCTAACTAGCGTTCGTCATTATCAGGAGGAATTGATGTACCAGGGATTGAAGTCAGCTCCTGACATAGGACTAGTATAGGTAGGTGACAGTTGGTATGTTTGCCTAAAATGACGAGCTATTTGCCTGATTTGCCTTTTATGCCTGAAATAACGAAGCATGAAATCTTTCTTAAGTAACTCCCAGCACAGAGAAATCATAAAGCATTGATAAGTATGAGTTATTATTTCAAGCTCAAACTATCTCCTCTGTGCAATTCAACAAAAATTTAGTGTTGGCACAGGGTTCACTCCATCGATTGATGCCGGTTATGCCAGTCCAAAATCGCAAAACAGGTAAGCACAAACCCTATGATAAAAATGACAAAATAAGGTGGAAGAATAAGAATCAATAAACCCGATAACCCCGTCAGAATCCCTCCGAACCAATGCAAATTCGACTTGATGTTTAGCATACTTTTAAGAAATAGACCTTGCATGAGCAGAAAGGCTCCAGGCCCAAGCGAAATCATTAAACCAGTGGATAAGGCTGCATGACCGACAGGATGATGGACAACTTTTTCGTTCCCGACCGCCAACACAATTAGGCTGGCTACCATTATCGTCATGACATTCATAGCATAGTGACTAATTCGAACGGGATTTATCGTAAGGATCGCGTGCGCTTCTGCATGCTTTTGAATCGAGCCAAATGCCAATGCCCAAAGTGAAATGGTAATCAATAAAGCACAAGAGCCCGTAAATATTGTCATCAAGTCTGTAGGAGCTTTCGCTATGGATGCTCCCGTCATCAAGATTGTTTCACCAAGCGCAATAATGATGAAAAGGTTATACCGCTCAAGCATATGTTCCGCATCGAAAGGAAGTTGTTCAAAGTTTAAACGATGTCCTGGCGTTGGGTGAGCGAGGTAAGAACCCAGTAAGTCAATGAAGACCGCGGCGCCCCACCAGAAAAGCCGTGTATCTGAATCAGCCTGTGCCCCCATAACCCACAACGGCGAGGCAAATAGAAGCCATATCAATAGTGCCTTAAAGTGCTGTTTATAATCTTTGGTTGGGGCATTGGTAATCGTCCAGATTGTGCGGCCAATCTGAATGCATAACATGGGTAGAACAAAACTCCAGGGGGCATCACTAAAGGCAAAACCGATCGCAGCGTTCATGATCAGTCCAAGCATAGTGACCAATAACAGCATCATGGTACACGTTGCTCTGGACACCGGAATCATTGTGGCCGCCCAACTGGTATAAGACCAAACAGAAAGTACAGCAATGAGCAGGGTCACTGTTTCTGCAAAGCCTCGCCAGCTTAGATGCTCAGCAAGATGATGCGATAGTTGTATTAGAGCAAAAACAAAGATGAGATCAAAAAACAGCTCCAAAGGCGCAATTTCATAGTCTTCTCGTTTTTGCATCGCGGAATTCCTACGGACTTTTAAAAGGCCTCAGTCACTGAACCCTTACTTCGAATTTCATCATACAGCGCTTGGTTTGAATACGTTAAATCATAGGCGGTCACCGAAGGACTTACCAAACGAAAAAGGCCCTAATCAATAGGGCCATTGGACAAAAGGCAATGATAAATACTCGACATTAGGACTGAACGGGAAACCACCCTGGCGTCGATTTGATGACTTCCCATAACTTCGCTGGTACTTGCAGCTCTTCGGCGTTGTGAGCCAGATCTAACGCCGTGCGAATATCCTGATCACGGCCATCTTGCGCCATTTCGACCCAAGTTGGGTTCATCACCAAACTGCGCCCGACCGCAACGAGCGGCATCCCGATGTCAAGCACACTGCGAGCCTCATCAGGAGTGCGAACCTCGCCTGCAGCCATCAATGGAACCCGATCAGCTACACGTTCGATAAAGCGTTGAGCTGTCGTTTTACCACTGGCGTCATCCTGAGACTGACCTGAAATGATGCTGTACAGCGAAGTGTGCAAAAAATCGATATTGCCTTCTTCGACCAATGTTTCCGCAAGGGCCAACGCGTCATCAATGCGCAATGCGCCTTCACCTGGTTCTTCTGGTGAAATGCGATATCCTAACAGGAAAGGGCGGCGAGCGTGTTCAGAGATCACACGACGGACTTCGCGCACCACTTCCAGAGGAAAACGCATACGGTTTTCAAGAGAGCCGCCCCATTGGTCATTGCGTTGATTAAAGAGTGGCGACAAGAAGTTCTGAATCAGAAATCCATGCGCACCATGCAGCTCTACCCCATCAAAACCCGCTTCAATCGCTCGACGCGTGGCTTGGCCAAAATCACGAATCAATTCCAGAATTTCTGCTTCTGTTAACTCACGACTTGCCAATTTACCGTCGTTAAATGGCCCTTTCGGGGCAGCAACCGCGCTGGCACTGACCAGTTCGCCATTCGGAATAAGATCCGGAACCGCTTTGTTACCCGCATGGAACAGCTGTAACACCACGACCGCACCGCCACTTTTGGCGGCATCCGCAAGTTTGCTCAGGCTGGGAATAAAGCGATCGTCATACGCGGCAAATTCATCGGTGAATCCAATCCCGCTGGGTTGAACATGACTGCATCCGGTTAGCATCAAACCCACGCCCTGGGCACGAGCGCGGTAGTACATGAGTTCTTCATCGGAGATGGTTTCGTCCGGATTGGATGACCAAGTCGTCATTGGCGCCATCACGACTCTGTTGCGCAATGTCACGCCATTGTCGAACTTAAAGGGTTGAAATAATGCATCTTTCATTTCTGTCTAAAACCTCTAAAAACACTATCTATTGGTGTAACCCATTCATAATCACGGGATTGAGTTTCACTCAGCCGCCACTAACGTGTGCTAGAAATCGGTCGATTGCGTAAGGCTTGCGAACTCGTGAGTTTCTGCAATTCGTGCCTCTAACGAAGGCATCACGAAATCAATTGCGTCATTGCCTATCAACAGTTGCCGTGGCTGCTTTTCTAAATTAGCGACTTGAACGATCACTTGGGCCAACTTGGCTGGGTCACCTTGCTGCTGGCCGTCGGCTGCAGCAAGCAGGTCGCGTGCATTGCCATAAGGCTCGTAATCGTCAATGTGGTTTTGACCGTACTTCGCCGACTGATCATTGAGGAACTCGGTGCGGAAAAAGCCCGGCTCAATCGCCGTCACTTGAATGCCCAACGGTGCGACCTCATCAGCTAAAGCCAGAGTCATCCCTTCAACGGCATATTTTGAAGCGGAATAGAAAGTCGCATTGGCAACCGCTTTGACGCCAGCAATCGAAGACGTATTAAAAATCCGCCCACTGGCCTGGCGCCTCATCACTGGCAGCACCGCACGTAATACGTTGGCCATGCCAAATAGATTGGTCGCAAACTGGGCTTCAATTTGCTGTGCCGTTGCTTCCTCAAAACGTCCCAATAAGCAATAACCAGCATTGTTGACCAACACATCGATACGACCAAAACGCTTTACGGCTTCGTTGACTGCAGACTGAGCCTGTGGCTCACTCGTGACATCCAACTCTAAAAATTCGATGCGATCTGTGGGTACGTTAGCGAAGAGCTTCCGAAGACGCGCTATATTGCGGCCAGTCGCCACGACTTTATCACCCTGATCCAAAGCGGCTTTAACGATGGCTGTTCCCATACCTCGGGTCGTGCCCGTGACAAACCAAATACGAGTCATAATTTCTCCTCAGTAAAATAAGGGTAAAAACGTACCGTCATTCAGGAATATCTTCGTCAACAAAAACGGAAGACATTAGCGCTCCAGTACACGCCCCAAAAGACGTGCACATATAAATAACAGTGAGAATGAACGCGCTGACCAGAAAGGTATTTCGTCAACGCAGAGCGTGCTTACTCTTACATGAAATAGGGCTTATCGCCGTCGGTATTCGGTTTATTGACACCGAGGTTTGCACCCACATAAGTCGCTGGGTTTAGAATGACTTGCGTAATCAGATCACCGACACTTTTTCGTGACACGACCGTACCTTTGAATGCTTCATTCTTCGCTGTGATTTCATAGTCCACTTCGTCTTCATCAGTCAGCCAAGCCGGACGCAGAATGGTGTAATCCAAACCCGACGCTTCGATTGCATCAGCCGCTCGCCGATAGTACTTTAGCGGCTCACCAATAATGGCATCGTTCCATTCGCCAAATTTGCCTGGGATTTCATCGTAGATCCCCAGAGACAACACGAAGATCAGACGCTTCACGCCAGTTTCCTGCATTGCGTCGATCACAGCGGCTGTCTGGGCATCGAGATCATCACCGGCTAAGTTGGCATAAACAATATCCTGCCCGTCCATCGCGGATTTAAGCAGTGCTCGGTCTAACACATCTCCCACAACAACTTTCGCCTTCTCTGAAGCAATATCGGCGAGTTTTTTGGGGGTACGCAGCAGTAACGTTTGATTTACGGTTGTTTGCTCATTCAATGATTTCACAACCCACTGCGCAATTTGCCCGCTGGCACCAAGTACAAGAACATTACTCATATCACTTTTCCTCATCACAATCGTTTAGATGTATCCCCTGCTTTCATAGAAAAACTTAGTTTCCATCAACCATAAGCGCTCGGTACTTAGCCCCTTTAAAGCGGTATTGCACAACCTGTTGGTAGGCCGGGCTGTCATACCAAGCACGTGCTGCGGCTTTCGTTGGAAATTCCACAATGACCACACCCTCAGGTTCTTCACCCTCTAATGTTTCCAATGCTCCGTAAGACGAGAGCACGTTAACTGTATGCCCTTCAAGGGTTGGGCCGACCAAGTCCATATAGGTATCCAACGCCTCTTGGTCTTGCGTGCTTTCCCGAGTAAAAACAATGAACGTTGACATTTAATATTCCTCAAAATGCATTTAGCTTGGGTATCAACGGCTTATCAGTCCAATTTGCGTGCCGCTACATGACCAAGAGTGGACAGTGGCTCCGATAATTGAGCCACTGCCCGATCTCTGTTACCGATTACTTCAGCGTCTCTTCAAAGAACGGAGCCAACTGCGCTACCGCTTCATCGACATACGGTAGTACGTCGTAAAGAGACATATGATTGGCACCGTCAACAACATAGAGCGTTTTATTCTTGCTGGCTGCACGAGCAATAAGGTCATCACTCATCCATTTGCTGCCAGCTTCGCTACCTGCAATCGCAATAATTGGTTGAGTCAGGAAAGCTTCCGCCTTGTGATACGCGTCATAGGTGATGATCTGATTCAGGTTACGTGTCAGTGCGAAACCCGGTGCGTTTGGATGTTCACAACGGGGTGTATGGTAGTATTCCCATGCTTCGCGTAGCTCCGCATTGGGAGCATCTTCTTCACGCATCGGAGCCAGTGGAATGATCGCATACTCACCGCTACTTGCATCTGTCGTACGTGCATTCGAACCGAACTCCAGATAACCCACTGCGTCAGCATCTGCCACAGTATTGTCCCAGCCATTGCGGAACATTTGACCAATATTCACGGCACTCACCATGCCCAAAGCTTTAATACGACGATCATTTATTGCCGCATTTGCGCTGTAACCCGCGCCGGCACAGATACCCATTGCACCAATCTTATCGCTGTCGACATAAGGCAGTACGGTTAGGTAATCCACCACAGCGCTGACATCTTCAGTGCTTACGTAAGGGTTTTCCAATTGGCGCGGTTCACCAGTGCTTTCACCTTGATACGAGCGGTCAAACGCAATGGTAATGAGGCCGTGTTCTGCAAGTTTTCGGGCATACAGACCCGCCGTTTGCTCCTTCACGCCACCACCAGGGTGGGAAACAACGATGGCTGGATACTGTTTGCTTTCGTCAAAATTGCGTGGGAAGTTGATCTCAGCAGAAATCTCGACGCCTTGACCATTTAGGTTTTTGAAAGTGACTTTAGACATATCTCATTGCTCCTGTAGCGATTCACCGTTCGTCTTAGGATGACGTAAACTTGAAGCAATCTTAGTGAACGAACTGTATATGATAAATATCGTTTCACACACATGAGTGTTAAGTTAAACTAAACAAATGCCTATTGAACCTTCTCTTATCTCTTCACTGACGTGGTTTGCTCACATTGCTCGCCACCGAAGCTTTACGAAAGCCGCCTCAGAAATGGGGGTAACGCGTGCTGCATTGTCGCAGCATCTCAAAGCGCTGGAACAGCAACTCCAAGTGCGGTTGTTGAATCGCACCACTCGTAATATGTCACTGACAGACGAGGGGCAACGTCTACTGGATATTATGCATCCTTCTCTGACAAGCATTGAGCAAGTCGTTAACGAGTTAAATGATTCCCACATTGAACCGTCTGGACTGATACGTATCAGTTCATCCAGGACTGCCGCCAGACTTCTTATCGAGCCACATATTGGTGAGTTTTTGTCACGTTATCCAAAGATACGGTTGGAGTTAATGATGGACGACGGATTCACAAATATCGTGGCAGATGGGTTGGACGCTGGTATCCGCTTGGGGGTAAGTTTGGATGAACATATGGTCGCCGTTCCCATCACTCCCCCTTTGACGACGGCAATCGTGGGCTCCCCTCAGTACCTGAAAAAAAATGGGATTCCGCAAAGCCCCAAAGATCTGGAGATGCACAACTGCCTCGCCTATCGATTTACTTCCAGTAGCACACTCGATCATTGGTCGTTGACGGCGCCAGGCTCTGACAGTCATACCGTTGTCTTTGAACCTAAAGGCAATGCGGTGTTCAATGATGACAACAGTATGCTCCAAGCCGCAATTCAGGGGGTAGGATTAGTTAAGCACATTGATCTATGGGTACAAGAGCCCATAAAAGATGGAAGATTGACGCGAGTTCTTACCCCATGGTGCAAACCTTTCCCTGGCTTTTACCTCTATGTTCCTTCACGCGAACAGATGCCGAAAAAAATCAGAGTTCTCATGGACTTTCTGATAGAAAAGCGGGAACTTTTCACGCCATAAAAATGTAGCCCCAAAATACTGGGGCTATTTTTTTATCCTCAACCCTGCCTGTCCACACGAAACTAGATTGCTTTTAAAATGATTGCTAAAGCAATAACAATTTCCTATCATCCGCTCCACGCCACCACGAACGGCATACAGAAAGCTTGATATGAGGCATGACTATGCAAGAAAAAATCGCACTTCTTCACGAACTCACGAATAGTCTTCAACCAGTAAGACGCGCCTGGAAACGAGCGGTATCTGAAGTCATCGCGAACTACGGCATTTCGATGTCTCTGGCAAGCGCTGTTGTTCTTGTGTATCGAAATCCACAAGGTTTAAATCAGAAATTATTAGCTGAAGAAATTGGCATCAATCCTGGCGCTTTAGTTCGCCTATTGGATCAGGCTAGCAATGAACAATTGCTAGAGCGCCGTGAAGACACTGCCGATCGACGAATCAAAACTCTGCATATCTTGCCCAAGGGAACCGAGATCGCGGTAAGCATAGAGCGAGCTGCCGACGCGTTGCGCCTTGAACTGATGAATGACGTTGATTTGGCAGCGATTGAACAAGCAACTCAAGTATTGCGGTTGTTTGAAAAGCGGGCCAACGAGTTTGTGCTGCAATCTAAGTCAAAGAAATGAACATCACGCGTCAACAATGGCTATTCGCTGCCAAAATTTATGCATCGGCCATACTCGCCTATTTCGTCGCGGTAGAGATTGGATTGACGAACCCTTACTGGGCGATGGTGACGTGCTGTGTGTTAAGTAACCCTTTGTCCGGCGCTGTCCGAGCCCGAGCCACATACCGGTTTGCAGGAACATTATTTGCTGGTCTCTTCTCACTGCTGCTCTCAGCCTGGTTAGCAAGTGAACCTTTCATTTTGATGATCGTCACAGGTCTGGTTGCCTCTACGATCCTTGCTTTGTCTTTTGCCGACCGAACACCAAGAGCTTACAGCCTGCAATTGGCTGGCGTCACCATTTTGTTAGTGCTGGTTGCGTACATCGGTCAGCCAGAACATATGTTTACGATGGTTGTGACGAGAGTTGTCGAAATTTGCATTGGTATATTATCGGTGACCTTCGTTGATACACTGTTTTTTCCGGGAACCACTCAACCACTGCTTCAATCTCGAGTGGATAACTGGGTTCGTGACCTTAAAACATGGCGGAATGATTGCCTCGCAGGCATTGCCGATCATTCGACAGACTCAGACAGGCTGGCAGTTCTCAATGACGTTTCATCACTGTCTCAGTTGGTTTCAACCATCAAGCGTGACCACGCCGTTGATCGACAGACACGCCAAGCCGTCATCGCACTGCAAAGTCAAATCATGAAAATGATTCCGACGATTTCTGCACTGGGTCAGGCCATACACAACTTATCTTCTGAAACACGTGAACGCCTGTTACCAAGTTTGGAAAGCCTGAAAACCAATAACGGAGCATTGGAAGTTCAACCGATTAAGATACCTGGCGAGGTTTATCATCAATCTTCCCCATGGGAAAAACTGGTGCTCAATCGAATTCAGTTATTACTCAACCAGCACATTCAGGACTGGGAATATGTGACTGCGTTTCAACGTCTTATGGAAGGCAAACCCATTCACGGTTTCATGCGCTACGCGGCGATGAAAGCCAAAGCATTTCCGCTCCCGCCAGACACGGGCTTGATGTCACGCATGTTCGTCGGGATATTACTGACGTACTCGTTGCTCAGTGCCGTCTGGTATCTGACAGGATGGACTCAAGGCCCAAACTTAGTCTTGCTGGGTGTGGTAGCGATTAGCTTTTTTGGCGCCAGCGATGAACCCGGTATCGCCATCACTCACTTTGGACGTTTTGCATTTATCTCCACCTTTACCGCGTTTATTTTGGGATACCTGTTGTTGCCACTTGTAAATAGCCAAACCAGCTTTCTGGTGATCATGGCTGCTTTTATGTTGCCAATGGGAATTTGGGCGTCAGGAAACCCGTTAGCAATGTTGGTTCTGGCATTGAGTCTGAGTAACGTCAACTTCCAAAATCATTACGCACCGTTCGACATTGGCTTCTTTTTGGAAAGCTCTGTAGCAACGTTGACAGGTATATTTGTGGCTTTCGTTGCCGTCGCTTTATGCCGCCGTTGGGGAGCGCAACATGTGCTACAACATCTTTTGAAGCGGGAGCAAAAAGATCAACAGGCACTGACTCACAAGTTTGATGACATCGCTGTCGAAAAGTACGTGGTTCGTTCCTTGGACAGAATGGCTTTACAGGTATCAAGACTAGGCGCAACACTCGGCAAAGACAGTCTCATCCTTCTGACTCAGCTCAGAGCCAGCATCATAACCGCCAAATTGAGACAGTTGATGAGCAGCGAACACTCAATGTCCTCGACGTTGCAACCGATGCTACAAACGCTCAGCCAGCACCGTGACAGTCAATCTCAATTGACGGACGAATTGCTCAGACAAATCGATCTCAACATTCAGCGTGCGAACCATGAAAACCAAACTGACGTTTTACATCTATTAACCGGATTGCGAATCGCCCTCTATCCAACAGCACCACACTGGAAACCATCTTATGCTTAACGAACTCGATATTTTGGGGATTTACGTTTCACCATTGCTGTTATGTATAGTGCTCGCTTATTGCCTCAGAATCTTACTCTCCTATTTATTTTTAAGGACAGGTTTCTATCGACTCATCGCGCAAAGACCCATTTTTGACTCAGCCCTATTAATTTCTCTTACCGGCTTGGTCTTTCACGTGTTTGCGATCATCACAACACCAACAGGTCATTCACTATCATGATAAAAAACAAAGTTATATCGAGCTTTAAAGTTCTAATGACGACAGGTTCAGTGCTGCTAGCAGGCGTCGTCGTTTGGAATTTATACAGTTACTATCACTATGCGCCGCAAACTCGAGATGGAAAGATTCGTGCCGATATCGTTCCGCTTGCCACCGATATTTCAGGAAATGTAGAAGCCGTCTACGTTCACGATAATCAGGTCGTTCACAAAGGCACACTACTGTTTAGTTTGGATAAAAAGCGCCTGAACAATGAAGTTACGCAAGCCAAAGCAATGGTGAAACAAGCCAACGCCACACTTCACGCAGCTGATCGGGAATACAAACGCTATCAGCGATTAAATAACGCCGTCTCGGCGCAGCAACGTGACGATAAACGCGATGCACTAATTTTGGCTCAGGCCAGCGTGGATAAATCTTTAGCAGACCTAGAACTGGCTGAAATTAACCTGAGCAGAGCCGACATCTACTCGCCGGTTAATGGTGTGATAACGAACTTCTCTCTCAGACCAGGTACATTCGCCTCTGCTGGCGTACCAGTCATGGCACTTGTTGATCAAAATAGTTTTTATGTCTCCGGATATTTTGAAGAGACAAAACTAAGTCGTATACAGAATGGCGCACTCGCCACCATCTTCGTGATGGGCGAAACCAAACCAATATATGGGCATGTTGAAGGGTTATCTGCGGGAATCAACGACAGTGAAAGAACAACAGCTTCAGGAACATTACTGGCAAATGTGAATCCGACATTCAGTTGGATACGCCTTGCTCAGCGCATTCCAGTTCGGATCAAAATAGATACAATTCCAAAAGACTTCACGTTAATTGCAGGACGAACCGTTTCTGTTTCGCTAGAAGAATTTAAATAGTTGAAGGGCTGCGAGTTAGCATAGATGCTATCGCTATCAATGACATTTGACTGTTAAAGCAACTCTGATTTCTTCTCGGTCTTCGAACGTTTAATATGACTTGCTACTTTTCGGGAGCTTTGGCTTGATACCACCAACAACTTCAGTAGGGCTGGCAATACTACACCAAGAGCGGCGTTTACAATCAGGTCAAAACGATAGAAAAAGCCTTCAGGCTGAGCAATAAAGGAAGTGACTTGAGGAGAGTACTCGAGATGAAAGCAGGTATCGAACTCAAGATACGACTCAACGGTCATCACTTGGTTCATCTTGGCACTGACGAACTTGAAAATGTTCTTTACACGGGAGTGTTTGAGCTGACGACGATACATAATGCCTAGCCCGTTTTGTTGTTAAACTACAACAAAAATAGCTTATGCACGCTTATGGTGCCAATTATGTACGCTTTTAGGGGAATTATGCAGGCTTATGGTGCAAACTACAAAAACGTCAGATGGGTGGAGACCCCCACCAGCCACATCCCGGCACACACGTCGCTCGCTGCGGCTGCTCCCTTCCGGGCCTGACCGGGTTCACGAGTTAGTGTTGCGGGAGGACCAATGGGGGCCTCCATAGATTTGTTATCTCAGCGCAAGGCTTGGCTTGTCGTGAGAACGGGATGGATTATCCATGAACCCCGAAGTCATTGCAAGGTAAAGACAAAGACTCTGTCACTGACTGCTGGATTATTACCCAACGCAGTCCGATTCGGCTCAGGCGTCTTCGACTTCAGCCAGTAGGTATTCTCCCAAAATGGCGCTGCCGAGTACCATCAACCAGGACACCAGTACCGGATTGGGGACGTCGAATTCAGGATCAATGGCCACCGTCGCAAAGGCAAGCGCCGGGAGCACCCAGCTCAGCCTGTCAACCCAGCCCTGTGGGTGTTTCAGGTACAGTGTCTGCAATGCCAGAATCAGTCCGATCACACAGAGAACAATCAAGGCAGCAGGTGCCAGATCACTCAGCCATAAAGGCACAGCCAGCAGCACAGGCCAGCCATAATTTCCTTTCACCGGACGCCAGAATCGCCCGGCACACCAGATCATCCCCACCGCGATGATCTGCAGTAAGGTGAAAGACATCTGACCGCCCAGTTTTCCTTCACTTTGTAAGGCCAGCATCCCGGCGTCCATGGCAATCACGATGGCAAATAATAAAGCGCCCACCTGCCAGTTCGCTTTTGAGGAAAAGCTGACCGAAAACACAGGAAGCATCACCAGAAGACTGACAGACAATGCAAGCGGCTGATACGGCAATGCAGCACCATACAATCCGATGCCGAACAATAGCAGCAACGACGACAAGCCGCCTTGCGGCAACAGCCATAACGCCGGAATAGCAACGGCTAACACCGTCAGGTAATGTTGAGAGAGCCCTAAGGTACTGACCCCGATCACAGTCAGTGCCACGCTCATGATTGAGAGTATAATGGCATTCAGCATTTGCACCTCCTTGCGCAAACGGGCTACAACGGTGCCATGCAACGTTCGCAGGTTGTATCTGTTATTCGTTAATCCTGAAAAAGACCCTGAAATAACTATGGACGACTTTGAAAACCAAATCTACAGCCAGATCGCCCAAATCCCTTTGGGTAAAGTGTCGACCTATGGCGATATCGCCCGCTATGCAGGCTTCCCTGGTTATGCGCGCCATGTCGGCAGGTTATTAGGTCAATTACCGGAAGGCTCAACCCTGCCCTGGTTCCGGGTGATTAACAGTCAGGGAAAAATATCGCAGCAGGGAGAAGATTTCCTGCGTCAGCGTCAATGTCTGATTGCTGACGGCATTGAAGTGTCATCAACGGGACGGGTATCACTCAGACGCTACCGCTGGGATGGCTTTCCGGAGCACTGACCAAGGTTCGGTTACTTTTTCCGCCTGAGCAAAACAAAAAACCCGGCATGTTCGCCGGGCTCTTGAATACTTGTTCTGTTTTACTGACTGACTTTGACCAGCATCAGATCCAGCTTGGTGGTTTTAGCCGGGTCTGTAATCACGTGGTTAGCCGTATCTGTGATAAACAGCAATTTGCCATTCAGTTCAATCCGTGCGCTGACCGCATAAGTGTGAGCCGGTTTGACCTCACCTTCCATATACTGAAGGGTGAATGAAAACGGCACCTGCTTTCCGCCGGCAAGATAAGACTGACTGCTGATCACTTCTGCGGGGGCATCCATCAGAGAAACATCAGAGAGTGTGACAGTGATCAGGGCATCATCTGGCAGCGCAATTCGCTCTCGGTAAGCCAGTGAGCCTTCAATTTTGCTGACGCCTGCATCTTTGGTGATCAAATTGGTACATGCCGAAATAACCATTGCTGTAATCAATAACGTTAACAGCGCAAACATCTTTTTCATAGTTGCCCCTCTTATTCCTCCTGCAAGTCGATGATTCTAACGCTTCTGAACCTTTCGTCTTGTGTTTCTGATCAACTGATTGTAAAAATTTGATTAATGATAACATTGTAATTGGAGCGTCAATGAGCAAAGAACTGAACGAACTTCTCAATCTGCTACACTTGGAACAACTTGAACAAGGTTTGTTCCGTGGCCAGAGCCAGCATCTTGGTCTGCCTCAGGTTTACGGTGGCCAAGTGATCGGTCAGTCTTTATCCGCAGCGAAAGAAACGGTTTCGGAACAACGCTTTGTTCATTCGTTCCACAGTTACTTCCTGCTGCCGGGTGATCCTCAAAAACCCATCATTTACGATGTTGAAAACCTCCGGGACGGAAAAAGCTTCAGTACCCGCCGGGTGCAGGCCATTCAGAACGGCCGACCGATCTTTTACCTGACGGCATCATATCAGGGGCTGGAAGAAGGTTTTAACCATCAGTTCCAGATGCCTGCCGATATACCGCCGCCTGAGTCGCTCAAATCAGAACAGGAACACGTCAAAGCCATCGCTGACCAGCTGCCGGGCAAATTTGTCGAAACCTTTGGCTGTGATCGCCCGATTGAAGTGCGCCCTGTTCATGTCATCAATCCACTTCATCCTCAGTCACAGGCGGCCAGACAGTACCTTTGGATAAAGGCAAATGGTGAAATGCCGAATGATCCGCGTATTCACCAGTATGTACTGGCTTATGCCTCCGACTGGGGATTTCTGGTGACGGCCCTTCAACCGCACGGCGTCACACTGCTGACACCAAAGATGCAGGTTGCCACCATTGACCACTCCATGTGGTTCCACCGCCCGTTCCGGATGGACGACTGGCTGCTCTATGCCATCGACAGTCCGTCAGCCAGCGGCTCGCGGGGTCTGGTTCGGGGCGAGATTTACAATCGTCAGGGCGAACTGGTCGCAACAGCTGTTCAGGAAGGTTTGATGCGTCAGCGCCACTCACACTAAATAAGTGCCCACTTACAATAAAGCTCCCGAAATCTTTGATATGTCATCATGATTCCGGGAGCCATTTATAGGGAAAGGCTGGTACTTTTTTGTCAGCTTGCCGTCAATATTTTACTGTCTCAGTCGATGTATCTTCCAATTGGTGAAGATGATCACCAGCCTGCTGCAGCTGATACATTTGCCAGTACTGTTTCCGCTCAGAAAGCAGACTGAAATGCGTCCCTCGCTCAATGATTTCGCCATGGTGCAGCACGACAATTTCGTCCGCATCCATGATGGTGGAAAGCCGGTGCGCAATCACCACAATACTCATATTTTTCCGCAGCACCGACAGCGCATGCTGAATTTTCTGTTCGGTCCCCGAATCGATATTGGCGGTGGCTTCATCCAGAATCAGCAGTTTGGGCTTCTCCACCAGCACCCGTGCCAGCGCCAGCAACTGCCGCTGTCCGGCCGACAAATTCACTTCACCGCTGCCAAGCAATGTATCCAGCCCCTGAGTATACTGACGCACCTGACCGGCCAGTCCAACGGTTTCCAGCGCCAGCCAGATCTCTGCATCAGCCACATCCCGCCCCAGACTGACGTTTTCACGCACCGAATCACTCAGCACATGCGGATCCTGCTGCACCATGGCAATCCCCTGCCGCAGCACCGGCTGACTCAAACTCTCCAGCGGTCTGCCATCCAGTTCAACCACACCTTCTGATGTTGGGTAAAAGCCCATCAATAGTGAAGCCAGCGTACTTTTTCCGCTGCCGGTATGACCGACCAGCGCCAGAAACCCCTGATGCGGCAACGCAATGTTGATATGGCTGAGCACTTTCTGTTTGCCGTCGTAGCTGAAGCTGAGATTCCGGCAAGCCATCTGACCACTTTCAATCGGCCTGCGATCCTCACCATAGCTCTGCTGACGGGCGTCGATCAGGGCAAAGATGCGCTCACTGGCAACCAGCGCCTGCTGCAATAAAGACAGCTGCTGAGTCATCTCAATCAAAGGTTCCGTCACCCGCCCCAGATAGCTCAGGAAAGCATAAAGAACCCCCACCCCAATCACGGTTGTCCCGCTGAAGCCGAATAAAGCAACCAGCGTGAGCAAAGCGATTCCTGACAGCAGGTCAATCAGGGGCCGCAACAGCAAACTGTTCAGCCTGGTGACTCCGATTTGAGCCTTCAGGTGCTGGTCTGTCAGACTGGCAAAATGCGATTTGAAGCCTTCTTCCTGACGCATCAGCTGTACCAGACTCATGCCCTGAATCGATTCACTCATTGAAGAGTTGATATCCGACAGCAGATCGCGCATCCGCCGGTAAGCCCCGGCACTTTTACGCTGATACACCACCATGACGCCCACCACAACGGGCAGCAATGCCAGAACCACCAGCGTCAGACGCCAGCTGATGATGGTCATGACAACCAGCATCACCAGAATCAGAATGATGTTCTTCAGAAACGTCGCGATGACAGAGACATAAAATTCTTTGATTGATTCGGTGTCATTGGTCAGCCGGGAGATCAGCTTGCCGCTTGGGGTATAGTCAAACGCCGACAACGGTTGGTTCATCACGCTGGCAAATAACTGCTTCCGCACTTTTTGGACCACATCAATCGCCAGACGATTAAAGCGAAGCGCTTGCGCGTACTTGAACACGCCCGCCAGAATCATCAGGGCCAGATAAGCCGCGACCAGCACCGCAACTTCCGTAGCCGGAAATTCATCCCGCGTGATGTTGTTATCGATAAAGTGCTGGATCAGCCATGGGCCGGATACATCAGCCAGAGAAGCAATCAGCAGCAGGCCAATCGCAGCCACCAGGGTACGCTTATCTGCCAGCGCATAGCCCAGCAACCGCTTCAGAACTGCATTATTTACGGCCTGTTCCTTCATTGGCCCTCCTCAATCGCTTGTTCCAGTTTCTGGTAACGATACATCTCGGCATACCAGTCTTCATGAGCCAGCAAGCTGGCGTGCGTTCCCCGTTCACTGATTTCACCATGCTGAAGAACAACAATTTGATCCGCCTGCTCCAGGGCAGTCAGCCGGTGAGCAATCACAATCACGGTCTGACGCTGTGGCTGTGAACGCAGATTATGCAGGATGCGGTGCTCTGTTTTGCCGTCCACCGCAGACAGTGCATCATCCAGGACCAGAATCTCAGCATTCAGCAGTAAAGCCCGTGCAATGGCAATCCGCTGTTTCTGACCGCCGGACAAGGTGATCCCTTTCTCGCCAACCAGGGTGTCATACCCCTCCGGGAACAGCATGATATCGTCATCGATACACGCCAGCGCCGCTGCACGGCGGATCTCCGACAGGCTGGCTTCCGGTTTTCCGAGCGCAATGTTCTCTGCAATGGAGCGAGAAAACAGAAACGGGCTCTGGCTCACCACCGCAAAACGGCTTCGCCACGCATCCAGCACCGCCTCACGAATCGTCACCCCGCCATAAGCGATCTGACCCTGGATCAGCTCCTGCTGACGCAGCAACAGCGCCAGCAGTGTCGACTTCCCGCTTCCGACCGGACCGGCCAGCCCCAGCATCTGTCCGGAGGCCAGATGAATGTTGATATCTTTCAGTGCGGGCTCACGCTGTTGCGGCCAGCTGAATGCCTCCACCTCAATTTCCAGCGGCTGTCGCAGCCCCGGCAACGGCGTATAACCGCTGACAATATCCGGCTTTTGATTCAGAATTTCCTGCAGACGTTTCCAGGCAGCAGAACCGCGTTCGAGAATATTGAACAGCCAGGCAATGGCCAGCATCGGCCAGATCATCAATCCCTGATACAGAGTGAAAGCCGTCAGGTCCCCCAGCGTCAGTTCACCAATGTGAATCAAATATGCGCCGCCGCCGACACTGAGGAAAAACGACATGCCAATGGTCAGCTGGATCACCGGATCAAACTTGGCATCCACTTTCACCACCTGGTAGTTTTTGTCACCCGCAGCATCGACCACTTTCTCGAACGCTGCCTGCTGGCGCTGCTCCAGACCAAAGGCCCGGATCATACGGACGCCGTTCAGCGACTCCTGCGTCGTGTCTGTCAGGGCAGAAAACGCCGCCTGTGATTCGCCGAATCTGTCGTGTAACTGACTGCCAAAACGGGACACCAGCAGCGCCATGACCGGCATGGGCAGCAAGGCCAGAATGGTCAGCTGCCAGCTCAGTTGCGTGGTCATGATCAGCAACACGGCAAAGCCGGTAATGAGTGAATCCGCCGCGGTTAAGACGCCTTCCCCGGCAGTCATTACCAGCGCATTCACATCGTTGGTCGAACGGGCCATCAGGTCACCGGTTTTATGGCGCTCAAAAAACTGCGGCGCCTGCCGGGTAAAATGATGATACAACTTATCCCGCAGCACGGTTCCCAGCTTCGCGGCACTGCCAAACAACCAAAGCCGCCAGACAATGCGCAGCAGATACACCGCCGTCCACATGGCGGCCAGACTCATAAGCCACAGCAGCATGGTGTCCAGAGAGATCTGGCCATCCACCACACCATCAACGATCCAGCCCACCGCTCGGGGCGGGATCAGTTCAAAAATCGCAATCACGACAAAGATGGCGATCGCACCGCCATAACGCCGCCATTCCTGCCGGAAATACCACCTGAGTTGCCAAAAAACCTGCATTTTTCCTCCAGCAAAATACGGCACGCTCACACCGGGTGAGCGCTAAAACAGAAAATTATGATGTTCCAGGGGCTGTTGAGAGGGAGAAACTCTGTCACTTCAGGGTGACAATTAAGCAACATATTGGCAAAAAGGCTGCCTGTTTTTCAACTCAAAAATAAGGTGAATCTGGAAAACAGCAGGTGATGCTGCGCATTTTTATCGTCATAAGAAAAGATCTGTTTTCATACAGTACTTTTCTGTTCAGTCTCAGATATTTATAAAGGCAGTGCGGTGGTGTACTTCAGCGGTTCCATGGCAAAAGTTGAAGTCACATTGGTTAAACCCTGAATACTGTTCACCAGTTTTTTATAAAAGGCATCAAACGCCGACATATCTGCCACCTGTACTTTCATCATGTAATCATATTCTCCGGCCATCCGGTAAAACTCCATGACTTCAGGAAACTCGCTCACGGTGACCACAAAGCGGTTATACCATGCCTGAGAATGATCACTGGTTTTGATTTGTACAAAAGCAATAAAAGACAGCCCCAGTTTCAACGGATCCAGCAACGCCACCCGTCGTTTCAGAATCCCGGCTTCTTCCAGCCGTTTCAGTCTTTTCCAGCAAGGCGTCGTGGTCAGATTCACCGCGTCAGCCAGTTCGTTCAAAGACAGACTGGCATCCGTCTGCAGCATGTCCAGCAGTCGTCTGTCAGTTGCATCAATCTCAGCCATATATTCCCCCGAAAAACTCATCTGGTAGAAAAACTTTCTACAATTAAGGTTAATGACAACAATAATAGCAAAGATTTTTCCATTGGATTCAGTAAACTTTTCATCAATCAGTCAGATATCAAATTCCAAGGGTATGTCATGCGTCATGATCCTCGCTGGGTAAACCAGGCCATCAGAAAAATTGAAGCCGATTTTCAACGTTCGGCAGATACTCACCTTATCAAACTGGATATCCCGGTGCTTGACGGTATCGACATCTATCTGAAGGATGAAAGCACCCACCCGACAGGCAGTCTGAAACACAGACTGGCACGTTCACTGTTTCTGTACAGTCTGTGTAATGGCTGGATTGGTGAAAACACCACCATCATCGAGTCATCCTCCGGCAGTACCGCAGTGTCAGAAGCTTACTTTGCCCGGTTACTCGGCCTGCCTTTTATTGCGGTAGTGCCGCGTCATACGGCGCGTAAAAAAATTGAGCAGATCGAGTTCTATGGTGGTCAGGCACATTTTGTCGATGATCCCTGCCAGATGTATGACGAGTCCCGCCGTCTGGCTGAGAGCCTGAACGGTCATTACATGGATCAGTTCACTTACGCAGAGCGTGCCACCGACTGGCGGGGGAATAACAACATCGCCAACAGCATCTTTGAGCAAATGAAGCTGGAAGAGCATCCGGTCCCGGCATGGGTCGTGATGAGCGCCGGCACCGGCGGTACTTCTGCCACCATTGGCCGTTATATCCGTTACCAGCGGCATGAGACACAGCTTTGTGTAGTCGACCCGGAATTCTCTGTGTTTCACGACTACTACCTCACCCGCAACCCGGCCCTGAAAGGTCAGCGCGGCGGCCGGATTGAAGGGATTGGCCGCCCGCGGGTCGAGCCGAGCTTCATCCCGGATGTCGTAGACGAAATGCGCACCATTCCGGATGCAGCCAGCATTGCCACGATTCTCTGGCTGGAAAAACTGCTGGGCCGCAAAGCGGGCGCGTCAACCGGCACCAACTTATACGGCGTTCTTCAGCTGGCAAGTGAAATGAAAGCGCGGGGCGAAACCGGTTCGATCGTGACTTTGCTGTGTGACAGCGGTGAGCGCTATCTGGACACGTACTTCAATCCAGACTGGGTCGAGGCAAACATCGGCGACATTCAGCCATACTTTGATCAGCTGTCGGCTTTCGAGCAGACCGGCATCCTGAGCTGGTAGGAATGGCAGCGACTGCAGCTTGGCATATCCTGACTCTCAGGGTAGGATGTGCCTCCAATCAGTCAATACCAAATCCGGAGCAGCATGATGCGCAAAGCAGTTGTCGTTTTCAGTGGCGGACAGGACTCAACCACCTGTCTGATTCAGGCCATGGCCAGATATGATGAAGTTCACTGCATCACCTTTGACTATGGTCAGCGCCATAAACTGGAAATCGAAATCGCCGAGGCCATCAGCAAAGACCTGGGGGTGACCGCTCACAAAGTCATGGATGTCGGCCTGCTGAATGAGCTGGCGATCAGCTCACTGACCCGGGACAACATCCCGGTCTCGCATGCGTTGCAGGACAACGGTCTGCCGAATTCGTTTGTGCCGGGCCGCAACATTTTGTTCCTGACCTTAGCCGGTATTTATGCATACCAGATCGGCGCAGAAGCGGTGATCACCGGTGTGTGTGAAACCGACTTCTCCGGCTACCCGGACTGCCGCGATGCATTCGTTAAATCGCTGAACCAGTCGCTGGTGCTGGGGATGGATCGTCCGCTGAACATTGAGACGCCGCTGATGTGGCTGAACAAAGCCGAGACCTGGGCACTGGCCGATCAGCACGGGAAGCTGGATTACATCCGCAACCATACCCTGACCTGCTACAACGGCATCATTGGTGACGGCTGTGGTAACTGCCCGTCATGCGACCTGCGCCGTGAAGGTCTGGAATCTTATCTGAATGACAAAGATGGTGTGATGAAGTCGCTGACCGATAAACAGGCAGAAAACCGGGCTTAATTAAATAATTGCCTGAATCATCACCGCAAACGCCGGCCGCATCATGCGCCGGCTTTTTTGATCAACCATGAAACCAACGCATGAAGCGCGACCTTCCCTTAATCTTTGAGCTTACTGAGCAAGTTAGCTTTCACCGCCGGCCACTCACCGGCAATGATCGAATACACCACGGTATCCCTGATTGAGCCATCTTTCATGATCTGATGGTTGCGCAAAATCCCGTCCTGTTTCGCACCAAGACGTTCGATCGCGGCCCGGGAAACCTGATTGAAGAAATGAGTTCTGAACTCGACCGCAATGGCATTGGCATCTTCAAACAAATGGCTCAGGAGCAAATACTTACACTCGGTATTCACCGGGGTTCTCTTCACCGAATCCGAATACCAGGTGTATCCGATCATCGCTCTGCGATTCGTTTCATCGACGTTGTAATAGCGCGTGGTTCCGACAATCTCACCGGAAGACTTCAGCCGCACCGCGTATGCAACATCACCGGCCCGGGCCTCAAGCATGGCGCGGTTCACATAATCAGCCATAGCGTCCGCTGTCGGGACACTGGCAAACCACAGCTTCCAGGATTCACCATCTGAAACCGCTTTTTTCAAAGGCCCGATATGTACTTCTTCCAAAGGCTCTAAAATAACCCATTGACCCTCAAGCTTTTCGTTTCTGATCCACATCTTTGGCAACCTCCTCCATGATTCAGCATGATCGATTCAGCGCCTGCAAGCAGCGCATGGCGGAGCATCATAAATCGATATGAGATAAGTTTCACCCTTTCTGACGGCGAGCCTCTTCTCTTGGTGGCTCTGAGCCCGCCGGACGACTATCAGCACTGATTTGAGAATGACCGTTGTCGTACTGAGACAATGAAAACAAAAAGAGCCAGCATCTTCAGCTGGCTCTTTACTTAAACATCATCCGTGAACATCAGGCGACCAGCGCTTTAGGCTCAACACGCCGGAGCGTTTCTGCCAGACTGACGTAGATTGCTTCCGTCCCGGAGTACGCCAAACTGAAACGCAGGGTATTTTTTGCCACATCATCGCTGTACCCCAGCCCGGCTGCCACTTTCGACAAGGCTGATTTCCGGTCTGAGCAAGCCGAGCCGGACGACACCATGATGCGGGCATCTTCCAGAACCGCCTGCAAAGCTTCCCGGCTGACGCCGCCAATGGCGCAGAAAGTCAGCCCCGGAACACGCGGTGCCGCTTCTCCGATAATGACCGTTCCGGGAAAGTGGTGCTTCAGCGCCTGTTCAAAGTGTCGCTGTGCAGCGGTGACTTCCGCCTGGTTCGCCATCCGTTGATGCGCGAGCGGCAAAGCAATGGCCATAGAAGCAATGCCCAGATAATTCTGGGTGCCCGCCCGCAGGCTGGATTCCTGTCCGCCGCCCAGCAAAAGCGGGCTGAAATGCCAGGAATTTTTCACCAGCAGAAATCCAGTGCCGGGTAAAGCACCAAACTTATGACCGGAAGCGACAGCGTAATCCACCTCGCTTCGCTCAAAATCAAACGACTGCTTGCCAATCAGTTGCGTCGTATCACACAGATATTCCGCATCATATGCGTGGCACAATTCAGCAATCTGCTGATAGTCCTGGATCACCCCCGTTTCATTATGCGCAGCCATCACCGCTACCAGAACAGCTTTCCCCTGGCAGTCTTTCAGTGCAGCCTGCAACCCGGCCATATCCAGCAGCCCATTTTGTTCATGCACAAGGGCAATACACTCTGCACCTTTCGAGCGACAGTAACGAATATTTTCCAGCGTCGCAGAATGCTCATAGGGCGAATGCAGAATCACTGCATCCTGATAATTATGGTGCTCAAAGAAACTGTAAAACACATTTCTGATCCCTTCGGTTGCACCGCCATTAAAGATCAGCTGGTTGCTGTCACAGGACAACAAACCACACAACGTTCCCCTCGCCATCTCAATATCCTGAAACAATCTGTTTCCGATAAAATGATTCGAGTTCGGATTACCAAAACGTTTTTCTGAAAACTGCTTTTTCAGGTAATCAAAAACCTCGGGCTTGATCCAGTCAGACCCGCTTACATCCGCATTAATCATTTTTCCACCAATCGATTCTGATCAGCCGATAGCCATCGACATAATTTTGATAGAACTCAGCAGCACGAAAATATTCACGCAGCGCGCAAGTACCTTTTCATTCAGACGGAAATACAGGTAGCTGCCGACTTTTGCGCCGACGAATATACCAGCCACCAGATAGCCGCAGAGCGTCCAGTCCAGGGTGTCCGAAGCCGCACGTCCGAAAAATAACGAGAAAGAAGAAATAATCCCGATCACAGGCGCTGTTGCAATTGCCAGCTTGGGAAGGCAGCCAAATATGGCAATCATCACCGGCAGATAAATAAAGCCGCCGCCCTGGCCGACAATCCCGCAAGTAAACCCGAGCAACAGGCCAATAACCGGCAGGACCACGGAATCCAGTCTGATTTCACCCAGCCACTTTCTCCAGAAATCCGGGCCTAAGGTGGTAATCACAACTGAACTGATCGCCAGCACAGAGAACGTGATTAAAATTACCTCGTCGGATAAATGAAACGTGAATAAAGAAACCGCCAGGCTGGCGACGCCCATGGGTACGCCGAAACGGAAAATCAGATTTCTATCCCGTTGCTGATATTTGGAGTGATGAAACAGTGCACTGACGGAGCCAAAGAAGCTCTGTGCAACCGTCAATCCGGTAATGGTGACCATCGGCAGTGCCATTCCGTTCAGCCAAGGCATGCAAATAATCAGTAAGGGTGCCAGCAAAATGCCGCCACCGATACCCAGTAAACCCGACAGACTGCCTGTGATGATCCCTAACAGGCCAACGATAATTTCCTGACTCATTTGACGATGATCTGCCCTTGTCCTTCGCTGATTGTCCCAATCACATAATGTTCAGACTGTTCCGCTTCAAACAACGGCAGAATATGTTCCCGATAGCTTTCCTCGTCGACGGTAAATAATAATCCGCCGTTCGTCTGTGGATCGTGCAGAATCAGACGAAGCTCATCGCTGATATCGGCTTCATATTTCATGAACCGGGCATAACGGCTGATATTGTTATAAGTACCGCTCGGGTTCTTAGTCACCGCCAGGCTCAGTGCTTCCACCCCCTCAATAACAGGCACGGCATCCCCGTCGATGTTGACGTTAAACCCGGTATTTTCCACCAGCTCGCTCAAATGTCCCGCGAGGCCAAAACCGGTAATATCGGTCATCGCACTGACCCCGTGATACTGAGCCAGCGAGTAACCAATCCGGTTCACCCGGCTCATAATTTCAAGCGTTGACTCAGGCAGCTCTTCTTCAAGCAGGCGTCCCGCCTTCAGGGCATTTGAAATAATGCCAATCCCCAATGGTTTGGTGATAATCACCAGGTCATGATTTCGGGGGGTATTATTCTGCCGGATGTGCGCATCCTCGGCCTCACCAATCACGGCAAACCCATATAACGGCTGCGCATTTTTAATGGTATGGCCACCAACCACAGTTGCCCCGCATTCCGCCATCACTTCCTGTGCACCCTCGATCATTTTTTCAATGTACGGCATCGGGATATCATCCGGCGGAAATGCCAGAATAGAGTTCACAATTAAAGGACGGCCTCCCGTCGCATAAATATCACTCAGTGCATTTGCCGCTGCAATTTTTCCGAACAAATAAGGAGAACTGACGGTTGAACTAAAAAAGTCAGTTGAAAATAATAGCTTTTTACCACCGAAGTTATAAATGGCACAGTCATCAGAAGTTTCAAACCCTAATAATATATCTTCATTTTTAACGGTATTTTTCTTTTGTGTTGTTTTTAGAATATTAGTCAGCATCTGAGGCGGGATTTTACATCCGCAGCCACCAGATTCAGAAAAGTCTAATAAATTACAGACTGACATTTCAGACGCTCCATTTTTTATTTATATTGTTTCACGTTACAAATTATTTTCAGAATAATGACAAATTTGCGTCGGAAAATTTACACCGGGTTTATGACACTTTTATTTCACAAAGGTGTCAGCCTAGTGACAGCAAGTGACAATAAAAACAATAACTTATGATAGACAACTCATTAATAGATGAATCGGCCGCACCCAGTCTCATTTCTCTGAGAGAACCCCATGAAGAAATCAGCCATAAAAAAAGGAAAGTAACAAACAAGTCACTTTCCTTTTTATTGCGGCCAGTCACATAAAAAGCACTCTTTCAAACCGGTGCTTCCGTGAAATTAAGAAATCTTGCGACGTCAGCGCATCACATCGCAACGGGTTCTGCTGTTGCAATCTGTTCATCCTGTCGTAACCAGTCTAAATGCCGGTCATAAAAAGGGATCGCGGCAGCACCATGCTGCAGCGCCTTTTTATAAATAGAAGCAACAAAAATATCAGCAATCGAAAATTGCCCGCCAACGGCAAAGGAAGAAGTTTGGCACAGCTTCTTCATCAACGTGTGAAGACAGGCCGAGATCCACTGGCCCCGGAGTTCGCGTTTCGCTTGCCCGGAGAGTTCAGGACGAAATGTGTTCAGGACGGTTCGGTTTTGCGGTGAATGGATACTTGAATTCACATACTCGCACACTTCACGCACCGCGGCTCTGCCGAAAACAGAACATCCCAACACACCGGGCTGCGGAAAGAGCTCTTCAAGACATTCGATAATAGCCATCGATTCAGACACCAGATGCCCTTCAATGGACAGACAGGGCACATAACCGAACGGATTCACCTGCAAATAACTTGTTTTCAGTGCCTCTCCTGTCACTTCAACGCGTGTATAAGGCACGGCTTTGTAGTTGAGTACCCATTCAACCCGTGCAGCGCTGTTTGAGCCTTCCGCACTGTAGAGTATGACTTCCATAATATCCTTCGTCCTTTTTCCTTCTTCTTCCGCGAATTCTTTTGCCGGTTCGTCACCGCTTTAAGCTGACTGATGCCGGGATTATGATCGGCTCAGATTTTCCTCAATGAACGGCCAGCATAAAACAGCCAGCCCCGCAAACAGGAGTCCCCAGATCACCATCACAACCACTGCGGCCCGTCGGCTTTTCGGCAATGCAGCGAACGTTTCTTCGGCCTGCTGCTGGCATTCTCGCCAGACATCTTTGGGGATCAGCCGAATCGCCAGCCAGATCCCAATCGGTAACAACAGGAGGTCGTCCAGATAACCCAGAACGGGAATAAAGTCCGGGATCAGATCAATTGGGCTCAGTGCGTAAGCAACCACCACGGCGATCAGCACTTTTGCCAGCCAAGGCACGCGCTGATCCCGTGAAGCTAAATACAGCGCATAGGTATTTTGTTTTAATGCCGCCGCCCATTGCTGCCATTGCAGTTTGCGATTCATTGTTCAGTACGACGTGTGAAAATTAAGTCGCAGGGCACATGCAACCCTTTAAATGCCGTCATTCAACATCCCCTTCAGACAATGCCGGAACAGATTTAATTGAGACATAAAATGAGGATCTCGGGTTGCCATAATCATTTCATCAACCGGAATTTCTCGCGCATTAAATCCCAGATTCGCGGCTGATCTGGATTGAAGATGCATGGAACAGACCCGGGTATAGCCAATCATCCGCACCCAGAAGATTGGATTTTCGGTCAATGAATGCTGACAATGCGCAAATATCCGGACCAAACCTCGCAGAGACTCTGTTTTCAGCAGGTCATATTGTTGATCAAATTCCGCAAAGGACATCACCCGCTCCGGTTTGCCGGGCTCCGGGACAATCAGCTTATCCGCCGCTGACCGGAGATTATCTCTGAACAGGTGCTGGGTTTGAGAAGACCAATCCAGATCAGGGTGATTGAGGACAATATCACTGCCAGTGAGCATCCTTTCCGCTGCCGTCACGAAAGAAAGCAGACTGATTGCTTCTTTGTCTACCGCAAAATCAACCAGACTCATCTGCCTTTCAATCAGTTGCCCGACCGCTAAAGGCGCCAGGATCCGGTAGATACAGCTTTTCACGTAATATTCATTCGGATCCATATTCCAGTTGGTGCCATGATGCGCGTGAAACCGGCGAACCACATCCCTGACCGCCAGTAACAACTGAAACCGCAATGGGCCAACGGCTTCATACAACCGCTTCTTTGCTTCAAATTCGTAGTCGAGCTGAGCTTTCCTGGCTAATAACCTTTGCTGAGACAGCAATGTCACCAATCCGCCCACGAGTGCGGACACCACCGTTGATGTCAATATCAGCTTGATTGTCTGACTGTCCAAGGCTTCCCGTCCTTTTTATTCCGGATAATGCAATACAATAACGTATCGGGTGGATTGATTTGATGACACGGATAATCCTGCGCCTTTTGACACAGCGATCCGATGCGTCTACCCGATATCCCCGGTGCGCTGCCAATGCTCCAGCAAAAACTGCCACACCGCCTGCGAAGCCTTGGTCCGCTCCCCGATACAGACCAGATGAATCGGGCTCCTTTCCGGATGTCGCCAGTCCGTGAGTACCGGAACAAGCTGCCCCGACTGACATTCCTTCTGGATGAATCCGGGGTCCACCATCACAATGCCGAGGCCATCACAGGCCATATCCACCAGCACCCGGCTGTTATCTGTCTGAATGGCCGGAATCACTTCAAGCGTTTCCGTCTGCCCGTCCTTATCCTGGAAAGGCCAGAAATTAAACGTACTGGAAGCATTGCCGAACACCAGGCAATCATGCTGCGTCAGTTCCTGCGGAGACGCCGGATACCCCCGTTCAGCCAAATAGCTTTCTGAGGCAAACCAACCCCAGCGTTTTTCTCCGATCTTCCGGGCGATTAATGAAGAATCCGGCAGTTGCCCAATCCGAATGGCAATATCGATATTCTGCTCCAGCAAATCGACGGTCTGATCATCCAGACTCAGTTCAATCACAATGTCCGGATAAGTCTGGCGCAGTTTTTTCAGGACAGGCACCAGAAAACACTGGCCCATCAGGATACTGGCGCTGATTTTGACCCGCCCTTTCGGTGAGTCCCGGGTTTCATCCACAATGCCATGCAGGTTCGAAAGCACAGCGCGAAGATCCCCCGTCCCCTGTAGCAAATTTCGGCCCACGTCCGTGAGATGAAGCTGACGCGTTGAACGATGCAGCAGAGGCTGACCCACAAACGCCTCCAGTTGCCTGATCTTCTTGCTGACCGATGACCGGGGTAAATTCAGCTCATTCGCTGCCGCCTGAAAACTGCCGCGTTCCGCCACCCGGTGAAACACATGCAGCAACGGCAGGTTGAGATAAGATAAGTCCATCCCTGCTCCTTTGTTTCTTTTTCAGCACCATTAAGTGTCCATATTGGTGCCTTATTGTTAACCAATCAAGCTGATATTCTCCTCGCATCTCTCAAGCATGTGTTACGAAAAGGAAAAACACCATGAATGGCAAAACGATTTTAATCACCGGTGGTACATCAGGGATTGGCAAAGCTCTGGCAGAGCATCTGGTGAAAACGGGTCATCACGTGATCATTACCGGCCGCAATCAGGACAGAATCAATCAGGTGACACAGTCGCTGGGTTGTGACGGCTATGTTGCAGACAGCGCCAATCCGGCCCAGCTCAAGCAACTGGCAGCCACACTGCAGGCAGACAATATCCGCCTGGATGGACTGGTCCTGAACGCCGGGGTCTTTTATCCGGACTCAGTTCTGTCCACCACGGAAGAAGCATTTGATCTGACCATGAACATCAATACCAAAGGCCCCTGGATGACGCTGCAACAGCTTCACCCGGTCCTGAACAATCCGTCCAGTGTCGTCTTTGTTTCCAGCATTGCCGTCACCAACGCATTTGCCAGCGCCGCGATCTATTCGGCAAGCAAAGCCGCTTTTGAAGCCATTGCCCTGGTTGCCAATCTCGAACTCGCTGCAGACGGGATTCGGATTAACTCCGTCCGGCCGGGCGTCACTGCCACAGAAATTCAATCAAAGGCGGGCATGACGGCAGATCAGCAAAGTGAGTTATTCGGCTCAATGCATACCACGGCTTTGGGCAGAGTGATGTCCGCAGAAGACCAAATTGGAGCCATTTCATTTTTGCTTTCTGATCAGTCGCTTGCAATGCGAAATGCCGTCCTGGAAGTCAACGGCGGATATGGGTTGTAACGCATTTCAAAAAATAACGAAAACAAAGCAACACACAAGGGCGGCATTCAGGCTGCCCTGCAACAATTCGCTGAGGTTATTTTCTCGGTGTGTTTGTTTCATCCCTGCTTTATCAATAACCATTTCTGCGTATAATCGCCGCTCTGTTACGTCATACCAGCAAGTGATGAGTCCCCATGTCCAAATTTTATTACAAAGGCCGCATCGACGTGATGCAAAACCATGCTCAGTCGGGCTATAACGTCAACCGTAACGTCAAAGCAGGTACGGAAGAAGCCCCTGTGTCGGTCGTGGTGAATACTGAAGCGCGAAAAGCTGAAATTGAGGCAATCATTGCGGAACACGCAATTGTGGCCAATATTGTCGTGGATGCGACCCGGGAAGAAAATACGGTTGAGCTGGATACCCTGCTGAACAAACCTGCCACCGTGACGTTTGAGAAAACACCAAACCGCAACGACCCATGCTCGTGCGGCAGCGGCAAAAAATACAAAAAGTGCTGCGGCTGACCCAGACTGCATCATTGAAGCTGCCAGATGAACTTGCTGGCAGCTCTCCTTCCTCATGTTCCTGTCACGATATCCTGATGTTCGTCCAGCAGTTTCAGAACACGTTGTAAACGCCCTTCAAGATGCCGGGGCTGAGCTTCGGTCAGAGACACCGTACTGCAAGCCTGAAATTGACAGAAATGCCGGATCGCCTCTGCAAACGCCTCAATCACCTGCTCTTCATCAAAGGGATGATTTTCAATATGCAGTGATTTGATCTCCAGATGGCTGATTTTTCGATGCGCTTTACAATCCATCCGTCCAATGAATACACCGCGATACAGTAACGGCAAGCAGAAATAACCATACTGACGCCTGGCGGCGGGCACATAGCATTCAATCTGATAGTCGAATTGAAACAGCGCTTTGAGCCGGTCCCGCTGGATAACACTGTTATCGAATGGCGACAGGATCAGCATCCGGTTGTTCAGGCGGGGAATCGGACGCTCCAGTGCGCCGGTTTCCAGAACAAACATGTCACCGCTGCTGATTTTTACTTGCTCTAATTCACCGGATGCTAACCTTTCACTCACCAGCATCTTCATGGCTTGACGAAGACCGGGAATTCGCCGCTGATAGGTCAGCCCTTTGAGTGAAACCAAACCATGACAACGGAGTTGCTGCTCCAGCAGGTACACTGCGAACGCCTCCGCTCCGGGCATTTGTGTATTGACGTGTGCCGGCAACACCCGCTCGGTTAAATCGTACGTTTTCTGGAAGCCTTCGCGGTTAGTGACCATCAGGTCACCTTCCATGTATAACTGTTCCAACGCCTTTTTGGCCGGTTTCCAGTCCCACCATCCCGCTCGCTTGGGTGTATTGCTTTCCACATCCCGGGAACGTACCGGCCCTTCAGTACGAATACGTGCCAGCAGTTCGTGCATGAGCTTGTGATCACGTTCTTTATACCAGTGCGTCTGGCCGGATTTAATTGCGTGTTTATAAGGTAAGGAAAATCGAAAATCATGGATTGGGATAAACGCCGCCGCATGTGTCCAGTATTCAAAAATGTCACCGTCCAGCAGCAGCTGATGCGTCATGTCCGGCTTAAAATTCGGCACTCTGGCGTGAAAAACATGGTGGTGCGCCCGTTCCACCACAGAAATGGTGTCTATCTGCACATAACCTAAATGCTCGACCGCTTTGCGTGCCCCCTGAATGCCTCGCCCAAAGGGTTGGGTATGAAGCAAGCCTTGCGCGGATAAAGCCAGGCGCCGTAATCGCGCCAGATCCTGAGAGCGTTTGATTTCAATCACGGTTATCTTTCCCTGAACAATGACTTGAGTGCCTTCTCTGTGCAGCCAGAGCACTGAAGCCACCCGGTTTCTTTTTCTGCCTTGGTGGCGGGTGTCATTCGCATCACCCCGGCAAGACAGCCCGAATCAATTGACACAATGTATCGCTTTTTCAGAGCCAATGTCACTTGCTGGCAACCCAAACAGGCCAGGGAACCAATTATCCCGGCAAAGCAAGTCAGCATCGCGGCAGCTTGTCATTCTGCTCTGCAAATAAAAACGGAAGGCCGCAGCCTTCCGTTTATCTCAGTCAATGATGCAATTAAACCAGCTCAGCCAGCATGGTGTCCGAATACTCCACCAAGGCTTCACCAGCTTTGACTTTGGCAACATAATCCGGATTTGCAATGAGCGGACGGCCAATCGCCAGTAAGTCAAACTTACCTTCTGAAACCGCCTGACTTCCGGTTTCCGGTGTAAAACCGCCCACACCAACCAGCGTCTGGCTGTAATGCGCCCGCATATACTGAGAAACCGTACCGCCCAGATAATCAAACGCCATGTTATCGTCAAAAATCCCTACGTGCAGATAAGCTAAGTGACGTTTTTCCAGCTCGGCCAGCAGATAATCAAACACGTCACGGTCGCGGGCATCCGGCGTCATATTAAAATAAGCACCAGGCGACAGACGCAGCGCGGTCCGATCTTCACCAATCGCTTCCACCACGGCATCGACGACAGCCAGCGGAAAACGAGCCATATTCTCAGCATGACCGCCAAATTCGTCCTCACGGACATTACTGCTGAAATGCAGGAACTGGTCAATCAGGTAGCCGTTTGCACCGTGGATCTCAACCCCGTCAAAGCCCGCTTCCAGTGCATTAATTGCAGCCTGAGCATAATCAGCAACCAGTTCTTCAATCTCTTCTCTGGTCACAGCTTTCGGTACAACGTAATTCAGTTCACGCATACGGGGTACTGAGCCTTCAACGCCCAATGCCGAAGGGGCCAGCACGTCCTCACCGCCGAAGAAATGCGGATGCGCAACCCGGCCGGTATGCCATAACTGGGCAAAGATTTTACCGCCGTTGTCATGAACCTTATCGGTGACTTTCCGCCAGCCCGCGATTTGTTCCAGGGTATACAATCCAGGCGTATTCGGATAGCCCTGCCCATCCGGACGAATAATCGTTGCTTCAGAAATAATCAATCCGGTATCTGCACGGCGCGCGTAATAATCGACCATCGCCTGAGTCGGCACCAGTGCATCATCTGCCATGCAACGGGTCAGGGGCGCCATCAGAATGCGGTTTTTGAGTGTGATAGAACCATTCAGTTCTACCGGCTGAAACAAATTTTCCATGCGCTGTACACCTTGTTTGTAATTTGAATGCCCATTCAAATTAGTCTAACTTGAATAATCGTTCAAGTATTTTTTGAATGCGTGTTCAAGTTCAGCTAAAATCCCTGCAGGTTTTAAGGATACAGAGTGAATTGATGCGAAGTGCCGAATTTGACCGCGAAGCGGTGTTACATTCAGCAATGGATGCTTTTATTGCAAAGGGTTACAGCAAAACCAGCATGCAGGATCTGAAGCAGGCAACCGGGCTTCATCCGGGCTCTATCTATTGTGCGTTTACGAATAAACGCGGATTGCTGATGGCGGCACTGGAGCAATACCAGTCTGAGCGGGGTCAGGCCTTTCAAGCCTTGTTTGACCATCAACCGACGGTCATGGCTGGCATTACGGCTTACCTGGATCAAATGGTGACGGAATGCGAGCAGGAAAACATCAAAGATTGCCTGCTGCAGAAAGCCCTCAGTGAGCTAGCACAACAGGATGAAGAGATCGAGTGCATCATCAGCACCATGCTCCGATCATGGGAAAACCTGTTCACCGCCCAGTTTGAACAGGCACTTCGCGAGGGAGAAATCACCACATCACGCAGTGCCGAACAGCTGGCTCGTTTTCTCGTGATGGGAATATACGGCATCCGGGCGTTTTCCCATACCCGCCCGGCTCCCGGTGTACTGCGTGAGCTCAGTGCGGAATTGATGAGGAACATTCAGGGAAATTAAGAGTTGACCTGATGGCCATTGAAAAAATGGCCATCGATTCAGCAATTGAATTATCTCATGATCAAACGAAGTTCAGTTTTTTCTATCAAATCACTAAATATTCACATCTGATTGCCATATGTAAAACGCTCAGCTGATAATAGTTTTAATTTCATATTCTCTAAGTCATCTTTATCGCATTGAGGACTATTTTTTGTCCACTGAATCGGCTTGCTCCTAGAGATGACTTGCACCGGCGTCATTGGATTTTCCTCATCGAAGACATGTACTCTGCAAGAGAACGCTCGGCCGCCAGACTTTATCAGATCGTACTCTACAACATAGCTTCTCCCTGCCTCTGGGGTAAATGTGAAAATATTTGGGCAGTACAAATAAAAATCAGGATTATTAAATTTACCAAATGGTCTTAATTGAAAAGTAGCCAGCTCATCCGCTTTGATCATGAATGTCTTGCCACTCAGTCTTCTATCCGAAACCAACTCTTGATAATCGGTGCATTTCTGCGAGTCATCGTATTGAAAAACTTTAAAATCAGCAAAGCCATATTGAATCGCTGCACTCATCAGAGAAGTATCAGGCTCAATTCCTGTTTCAGTCGTCCCATAGATGAAGGGGGTGGACTGCTGAAATTTAACCTCGGCTATAGCACCTGTTTTAGGAGGGTTATAAGGTGTTGACTTTATACTACGGAAAGTTTCACAACCAACCAGAGTTAAAGAGAATATCACAACAAAAAGATAGTTAATTCCAGCATTCATGATTTCAAAATACAGAGTAAAAATTAATTTCTCATATAGTAACATATGAAATATCACAAAGCGTTATCTTCATAAAGAAATTGCTTCGCAAACAAAAAAGGGCTTTATCGTTCAAATCTGAAAGACAAAGCCCTGCTAATTGAATTAATTTTTATTCATATTTCAGTAACCACCATCGGAACTCAATGCTTCAAATACGGCCTTTACTATTCCGTTATGATTCGAGTTGCAGCATTTCCCGAATCTCATCCACACTTTCTTTCACATCATCTTCGTCATGATGATACCGCTCGACATGTGCCCGAACAGCGGCCACAAACGACTCAACCAGATTGTGCTCATATAACCAGTCGCGGATCGACAGCGTCTCACACCAGTCGGCAAAATCTTCCCGGCCATGCTGGTCTGCTGCGAAGGTCAGGCGAGCCAGGATGATTGGGTAAGTCTCTGTTGTGATCCCCAGTTCAGGGATGATCTCGCGCAGAAATTCCCCCACGGTTTCTTCCGGAACAGAGTATTGGAATGTGGAGAGAAACTCCACATACAGCGCGCCATACCTTGTTACGTCATGACGCAACAAGGCTTCCGCAGCATAGTTGCCATAAGGCAGTTCTTCTGCATACAAGGCGTCCCCATGATTGATTTCTTTGATCCATTGAATTTGCTGTCTTAAATAACGTGCCAGCAATTCCCAGCATTGCAGCGCCTCCGCTTTTTCAAAAAGGGCATCGAGATAAGTATCCAGATCGAAATCGATATCGTCATCATCACTCAACGACATCACAAAACTGTCCATCGGGTCTGAAAAATAGCTTTCAATCTCAGCTTCCAGTGCTTTGTGTTCTTTCGTCTTAAACCATTCCTCAAACCGATACCAGTAAATAAAGCTGGCAATCTCCGGATCTATCTCTGCGTTATGGCTTTCGTGCAACCACTCGTCCAGCAATACTCCAATTTGCGCTTGCGTTTCGGCCTGATCAATTCTGTCTAACAACTGCTGATAGGCTGCTTTAGCCGCTTGTTTTTTCTCGGCGAGTTGCGCCAGCAACTCAGCAGGAATGCTGGCGAGAATCGCTTCATCGGAACGATGACAGACCTCACTGTCTTCATCCGCATCTGCTCCATCAATGTCATCATGATCGAAATAATCATCATCGTCTTCATGGTAAGCCATTGTGTCTGGTAAAGACTGATAAAAGCTTTCCCATTCAGGACTGTTGCCATGGCGTGATGCAAGTATGTCCACCCCTTCCCCAGCGAAAAACGCTTCATGATCGGGGTCAATCGCATTCAGATAGCGACTGATGAGCGGCAGCCAGCGACTGTCGGATAACCCCAGATGCAGCGCACAGCCCGCGAGCGCAGGCTTATCATTTTCACCAAAACAGTAATCCGACCCATCGTAACCAATAAAGCTGTTCAGGATATCTGCCATCCATTCTGCGCTGGAAACATTGGGGAGCTGAATCACGGTGCTGAAGAACTTTTCTTCGTCCCAGACCGTGTGACCATCCGTAAACGCAAACATCAGATAATTGCCGGTGCACAATGTTTCTATTTCAGTACATTTCAGAGACAATCGGTGCAGCGCCGTCCCCAGCGCTTGCTCAGATTGAAAATCTGAAACCCATACCTTTTGTTTCCCCAGCATCGCCAGTTGATATTTTTGGTCATCATTTTGATTTTCAGGCCGGGACCAGTCTTCACCCCAATAACATTTTTCTTCCTGTACGGCAGACCATGTTTCCAGCGCAGCCCCCGGACTTTCCAGAGATAAAGCGACCAGCTGTTCTGTCGTCAGGTTCAGCGTATGCAGAGAATGCCAGCTCCCTATCAGTATCTGAGGGTGCGATGCAGACACAGGCGGACGAAGCAAATAGTCTCCACCGCCCGATTGTCGGATCCGCTCCGGATTGTCTTGATCCGCGACGGCCAGAATGGGCGAACGCCATTGGCCGTCCAGTGCCACTTTACGGACGGCACCATCCTGCCAGCAAATCCAGAGCGCATCTTCCGACTCACTCATCTGTAAGCCGGACATCCGGTTGATAAATTGAGACACCTGACGATGATTATCAGGCTGAATTCGCTCACCCAGCTCTGCCTGTGTAAAGACACGCACCGGTACCCGGATCGTGAGTTCCTGAACAGGTAATCGCGGTTCACCAGCCCGTGGTATCCGGTTTAAATCAATGAGGTTCACAGCGTGCAGATAGTTCTGCTGCCCAGCATTCTGAAGATCATCCGCCTGAATTATCGTGCTGGGCATCGCCAGCAGGCCTCGTTTTTTATCAATTGCAATCGTGGTGTGCTCGGCTTGCCATTTCTTCGGCGATATTTCGAGCTGCTGGGTACGAATACTGGCTTTCCGGCACGACACATCCAGGTCAATGCGCATCAGGTATTGCAGCGGGCGATTTATTTGATCGGAAAACCAGGAATCACGGCAGGCATAAAGAATCAGACTGTTATCCGGCCCTGCGAAAAGCTGGTCATCAAAGCGAATATCATAAGCGGGTTCCGGATAGACTTCCTCTGCTTCATCCTCATCATCGTCGTCAGCCCCCCAATCCAGTTCAATCGGAGCAGAACGACACAATTGAGCGTCCACAAATTGCCACAGTTCAACACGAAAGCTGTATGTCGCTTTGGATTCATACATCACAGCCAGTGTTCGCCCGTCAGACAACATCACCGCCTGGGTATAATCGATGCCATAGTGATGAATGAATTCAGCCTTCTGATGCTTCTCATCCAGCAGATATAAACAGCCATTGAGATCGCAGGCAATACGGCTGTGTTCGTACCCGGGCTCAGCACTGAAATAATCGGTCAGTGTCGTCATGCCTTTGGCTTTCATCAGGGCCGTCGCCCAATTCAGACTCAATCCCAGTTCATTCCCTTTCGGAAGAACTGAATAAATACGTGGAGCCCCTTGCTCCGGATCGATATAAATGAGTCCTTGCTTCCCGCTTTGGGATTCAATATTCGAGTGAAAAAAATGATTCATGCTTTGTTCCGGCTTATTTCTTTTTGTCGCTGATGCGCTCAATCCGATCACAGAAAAGGCAAGCTCGTCATCCATCTGACAGCACTCCCCTCCTCCCCAAACAAAACGGCGCATGCACTAAATTTCTGAGTCAGCACGAGCATAACTGAATTTTCTTTTTTCAAGTGACTGATAGCCCTCAACATTTTTTTTATTCGATCTCCATACCAAGAGTGAACAACCGATTTAATCTGAACGTTATATTTATTGGCTTTTTGAATCATTCTGGGATGGGTTAAAACTCAGGGGATGAGGAAAAGCATCGTTCTGATGAAGTTTTCGGGAGTAAGGAAAAAGAAGAAAGGAAAAGGAGAAACCGTACCTGGGTACCCAGAAAAAAGTGATCCCCTGAAACTGCCAGACGGGAACGACATCTATTCAGTCAGCCGCAGCGAAAAATGCCATTTGATCCGCGTAAGCTGTCAAAAAAGCAGGACGAGAGGTTGCTCGGAAAACGTAGGCCTTACAAGCAGGATAATCCGTCAGCCCGCCGAACCGATCGACCAGTCTCAATACGTCCGCCATGGCAATATCTGCGACAGAAAAATTTGCGGTGAGCCATTCCCGCTTTGCCAGAGCCTCTTCCAGATGACTGAGCCGGGACACGAGAAAATTGTCGAGACTTTTCCGTCCCGGTGTCGTTTCGGTATCCCCCGTAAACATAAAAATGGACCAGGGTAAAACTGCCATCTCGACAGAGTTCAGCGCCGCAAACAGCCAGGACATCACTTCAATGCGACTGCGCGCATCGGCAGGCATCAGTGCCTGACTGCGCTCGCCAAGATAAAGCAGAATTGCCCCGGTTTCGAAGACCGAGATATCTCCGTCAGTCAACCAGGGAACCTGCCCGAAAGGCTGATTCCCAAAATGCTCAGTACTGCGTTCACGGAAGGATGTCCCCCGAACACAATAGGGCAATCCGGCCTCTTCCAGCGCCCAGCGCACCCGAAGATCACGAACATATCCGCGCGGCGTTTCTGGCACCCAATCAAACGTTGTCAGGATCAAGCTGTTCATTTCACGTCTCCTTTGTGCGGGCATTCCTCGAGGGCTAAGCCGAAATACCACTGTCACCCGAATCACAGATGTCACATTGTTATCGTTTTCTCAAGAAATTCATCCACCATCGGCACCAGCCAGTCAATCCGGGTCATGACTTTCATGTGGTCCGTCCCCGGCAGCACAGCAAGTTGTGCGTACCGAAGCAAACGGGATATTTCAACCGCATGTTCAGGACGTATAACATCTGCATCGCCAACAAGAATCAGCGCAGGAACCGTCACGCTGCGAATCGTGTCCTTAGAAATGTCTTTAAATTCAACCATCCGCCCGGCAGCCTTATCGTGAAACATGCGCAGATTCTCCGGATGTGGCGCCACCTGAAGATAGGCATCCTGTAATTCCTGTGGCATGTTTTCGAGCCGGGCATGCTTCATCGCTTCCCAGAGCCATGGGTAAGCGCCGTCGCGCTGAAACAGCGCCGACGCTAGAATAAGCCGGCTCACCCGCTGCGGATGCCGGATCGCCACCTGCATGGCAATGGTACCGCCATTACTGAAACCAAAAAGATCAGCTTTGTCGATGTGCAGGTAATCCAAAAGCGCAGCTGTATCATCGGCAGACTGCTCAAAAGTGAATGGCCGCTCAGCAATGTCTGCCGTACGGCCATATCCCTGTTGCTCAAACGCTATCACCTGCCGTTCGCGCGCGATCAGGGGCAGAATATCGCCAAAAGATGTCTGAATCGTATCTCCGCCACCGTGCAGCAAAACCATTGGCGGTTGTGCCGTATGAGGTGAACCATGAATCTCAAAATACATCTGGAGATCATTAACCGGCGCATAGCCTGTCCGGACGTTGGTCTGATTCGGATTCATCGCAATTGCCTCCTCGGGTTATGCTGCCTGAGTGCGAAAAACAGTGTGATTCATATCCTGTCGTTTTTACGATTCCAGCGGATAAGCTGGATGATCTTTTTGCTCACAGAGCCAGTTGACCCATAATTTTTCATCCGTCCCTTCTTTCAGGCTGACATAATTTCTGGACCGAATGTATTTATCCGAGCTGAACGGTTTGAGCATAGAAATACGAATCGTATGTTCTTCATTGAGAAATTCGTCATCGTCATTGGTGACTGCCATGATGCCAATCCACGCAATACGACTCGGGGCAGGATGAACAATGCCGGATGAGACGACTTGATGGATCTTCACATTCGCACCGGCTCTGTTGTCGTTAATCACGCCAAGGCATCCCAGATGTACATCGCCAGAGAGCAATAGGGTCCGGTATTTACCATGTTGCTGCCGCGCTTTGGTGTTATCCAGCAGTCGCATGATTAACCTGGCACGTTCTCCCTGGTGTTCTTTGGCACGCCAGTGATCTTTGAGATCATCCGTGAGTTCTTCTGACCAGGGCGTCGTGTCAAACACCGATTCCGTGAATGAAAAATCACGATAGATGACCGGTACAGCCGATAAGACGAGCAGATCTCCACCCTGCACAGTCTTCGACAGGTAAGTATTGATATCTGACCATTGTTGTTCGCTCATCACCTGCGTCAGCGTCCGTTCGGCGCGGTTATCCAACGCTAAAATGTGATATCCCCTGAATGTAAAAGCGAATCCATAATGTTCAGCAGACGGGTTTAATAAACTGTGGTTCGCTTTCGTACGCATTTGAAATAATTCAAAGTATCGCCGTGCAACACCAAATATTGCCTGGTAAACATCACATTCATGCAAATCCTTCGGATAACTTCCCCACCCGTCAAAGATATCATGATCATCCCACATCATGACCGAAGGGACTGACGCCAGCATCAGTGACATATCAGGATCCGCCCAGCGCTCCCTGTAAATACGCTCATAAAATCGCTCCAGCTGCCTAAGCATTTCATTAGACGCCGCTTGTGCGACTTTTCTTTTTCGTGACAGTTCTCCCCACTTTTTCAGTGTTGTCACATCGTTCCAGACTGAATCCGCGTAAAGCTGATCTCCGCCCATCAGCAATAATGAATAGGGAATTCTGGCATGAGATTGAGCCATCTCCCGCCACAACCGGTAAGGATCATCGGTCTTATTTCGGAGGTCGAATGTCGAAAAGCCGTTACATGAAGCATAGGCCAGCAATGGTTTTTCATTCTGTCCCGGTACATAAAAAGTCCAGGCATCACGCGCCTGTCCATCCGCCGCAATCTCATTATCCAGCTTCACCTGATAAGTGATTTTTTGGTAAAGCGGTTTGGCAGCGAAGCTCCCTTCTGCTCGCCAAAATTTCCCCCGAGGAGTATCACCGACAGCATTTGCAACGATTTCACCCGCGTCTGTCATCACCTTGACTGAACTTACAGACCTGTCAGTTAATACACAAAAAGTGTAGAGCGATTCAGACTCCAGCCCTAATAAAGGACCAACCAGAATTTTATTTGCCATCTTTATCCTTTCCTTTTGATAAATGTATTATTGACAGGTTTAAAAATGATGATTTATCAATACCGGACGGGTACGTTAAAAGAATCAGATGGCTGCCTCAATATTTTATTTTTAAAATGTGTCTTTCACTTTTCAGCTTTCTGCGGATAAAGCCATTCAGCCTATAACACCGAAATACCAAAGATTTCCCTGAGTACAAAGCCAACCATAAAAGCCAGCACTGCAGCCGTTCCGCCAGTGAAAAGTGTGCTGATTCCTGAGCGGAAAACAGGTTTATCGAACAGTCGGCTCTTTAAAGCGCCAATTGAAAAGAACATCAGTGCAGCGAGACACGCACTGAATGCAAACTGCAGATTCGGTTCCAGTCCCGGAATCATGAATGGAATCAGCGGAACAGAGCCAACAAGGACAAAGGAAGTAAAGGTGGCAATGGCTGCTTTCACCGGATTCCGGTTCGTTTTTTGTACCCCATGTTCTTCAATCAGCATGGTATCAATCCATAACTGCTGATCGGCGCTGATGGTGTCTACTATCTTTTCGAGCGTTTCACCCGTGAAACCTTTATTTTGGAAGATCTGACGAATCTCTTCCCGCTCTCCCTCAGGTATCTTCTGAATGTGTTCCTGCTCAGTATCCCGGATACTCTGAATAAATTCGCCATGCGTCTTAATCGACTCATAATTACTGACCGCCATACTGAAACCATCGGCGATCAGATTGGCAAATCCCAGGACCAGCGCAACCACAGGAGAAAATCCGGCGCCGACGACACCGGACACCACAGCAAAAGTTGTCACACACCCGTCAATACCGCCGAGCACAACGTCCGAAGCAACGTTTTCCTTCGCGGGTCTGCTGAGCTTTTCTCTGATCGCTTCCGGGCGGTGCTCCTCAGAGAGTTTTTCATCACTGTCATGGCGCATATACAGCCCATCTCACTGATTCTGAAATGCCTGACGAAAGCGGACATCAAAAATAAGCCGCGTAAGCAGGTCTCGTAAGCATAGACCAGCGAGCTGACTGGAGTTTATGGATCGTTCTTGCGTGCGCGCAGCTCAAATACCCTGACGATGACATAGGCAATCAGTGCAAAAATAAAGAACACCAGTAACATCCAGGCGATAGATTGCAGCGACTCTATAATCGTCCGGTAAATTTCCAGCACCCAGCGTTCCGTCGTTAACACAGGTGGCGTGAAGTTTTCACTCGGTGCGCGTAAAAATTCTTCCAGGCTGTAAATTCTCACACCACCAGAAATACCCACCACATAAATGGCGAATTTCAGATATTTGGTCCAGGCAAATGCAATATCACTCGCCACCAGCCTTTCTAAAATGACATCAATTGGCTGACTGAACAGTTTCGAGACAATAAAACAAACACAAACAGCAATCACAAAAGTCACGACTAATAATGACAGAAACACCGAATTCTCCTTTTCATGCTGCATCCATATTTTTCAGTCCGTTTATGTTCCGTTACTCACGGCACAGAGGGACTGTCATTCTTCTCCACCTTACTTTTATTCTTATCAGCGTAACTTGATTCAACATGAGGTTGATCTTTCTGCGCAGTTTTTCCTTTTTTTGCTGCTGCTTCAGGTAATTTTACCTGCTCATCCCCAGTCAGAACCAACTGGTCTTGTTTCCCATCATTGATGATGAGTTTTGTGACATTCCCTTCGACTGAGGACAACGCTGAACCTGACACCGTCATAAAAATCGCGGTCAGAAGTAGTCCGATCCCAAGTGTTTGTTTCGATGGATTCTGTTGCATCAGTTTTCCCCTCCCATTTATGTTATGCCGAAATTTTCAGGCGCAGACACGCTACCGCCCCTGACATTTCAGTCACGGATGCCAGATATTTGTGCAGCATTTATAGGTCATGAATTTTTAACATGAGAAATGAGGCAGTCTGTTTTGAGACTTTGCGCGGGGAAGCGACGGGAAAACAAAAGGCAGATAAAAAAACAGCCAGACCTCAGTCTGGCTGTTTGAAAAACTGAAAGGGGGAAGGTATCAGTCTTTGAATTCAGCGAAGTCAGCAGCGCAGTCGAGCAGCTGTTCACGGGTCATCATGAAGACGCCGTGACCGCCATTTTCAAATTCAATCCAGGTGAACGGGATGTGCGGGTATTGCTCTTCCATATGAATCATGGAGTTACCCACTTCGCAGATCAGAATCCCGTCTTCTGCCAGATAATCCGGCGCGTTAGCCAGAATACGGCGAACCAGATCCAGACCATCAAAACCTGCGGCCAGACCCAACTCCGGCTCATGACGGAACTCTTCAGGCAGGCTGTCCATGTCTTCCTGATCCACATAAGGCGGGTTGGAGACAATGATGTCGTACTGATCTTTCGGCACATCACGCAGCAGATCGGAGTGCAGCGGGATCACCTGCTGTTCCAGGCCATGGTCGTGAATGTTCTGCTCTGCCACAGCCAGTGCATCGGTCGAGATGTCGACCAGATCCACTTCCGCTTCCGGGAACGCATACGCACAGGCAATGCCGATACAGCCGCTGCCGGTACACAGATCCATGATGCGGGTTGGCTCACGGGTCAGAAATGGTTCAAAACCATTTTCAATCAGTTCACCAATCGGGGAACGCGGCACCAGCACACGCTCATCCACAAAGAACTCCAGTCCGCAGAACCAGGCGCTGTTGGTGAGATAGGCAACCGGTGTCCGCTCAGTCACACGACGGACCACGCGCTCAACAATGGCACGGCGTTCGCTGCTGGTCAGGCGCGAGAAGCGCGCGTCAGCAGGAATATCAATCGGCAGATGCAGCGTCGGCAGAACCAGCTGCACCGCTTCATCCCAGGCATTGTCTGTGCCATGGCCATAAAACAGGCCCGCATCGTTGAATCGGCTGACGGTCCAACGTAGCATATCCTGCAATGTGTGAAGTTCGTTGACGGCTTCGTCGACAAAAATCTTATCCAAAATAGCCTCCAAATGGCGCTACAATACCGCGATAAAGTAGTTGGAAATTTGATGATGAGTAAAAAAGACCCAGCTCTGGAAGAGGACGACTTCGCGCTCTTTCAGGAAGCAGTTAAGGGCACTAAAAAGCTGTCGAATGATACCATAATCACCCCGCGCCGACAGCGCCCGAAAGCCGATAAGCGCAATGTGAACGTCAAAGACAGCCAAAACCACGAGTTTTACTTCTCGGACGAGTTCGAACCGCACCTCAGCGAGCACGGTCCGATGCAGTATGCCCGTTCCGATGTGTCCAAGTATGAAGTGAAAAAGTTACGCCGCGGTGTCTATGTGCCGGATATTTTTCTGGATATGCACGGGATGACGCAAATGGAAGCAAAACGCGAGCTAGCAGCAATGATCGCCGCTTGTATCAAAGACGGGGTGTCCTGCGCCTGCGTCATGCATGGCATCGGAAAACATATTCTGAAACAGAAAGCACCGCTCTGGCTGGCTCAGCACCCGGATGTGATGGCTTTCCATCAGGCGCCGCTGGAATTTGGCGGTGCCGGTGCGCTGCTGGTGCTGATTGAGATCCCGGAACGCTGACCGTTCCTTGTGCCCGATGAGTGTCAGGCGTTCACGCCTGACGACTCTGAACTGAAGTGCGCTCTAAGCTAACACTTTCAATACACTTCCTGCACCAGGGCACCGACGTTAATCACCTGACCGTCCTGAATCAGGGTCACTTCTCCGGTGTCACAAATCTGCATGCGCACTTTCATCGCACTTTCGTTGTAGTAATGTTCGCAGTTTCCGTTGCGGGCACTGTCGATGCGGGAAAAGATTGTAATGCCACCCGGTGCCATAATGCTTGGCGGGGAAAGGAAAGTTAAGGTACTGCCCGTCTTGGAAATATTCATTTCCTCGCGAACACCATTGGCCCATTTAATAGCCCCGTTGGCCACAATATTCGGCTTCACCATATTGGCTGCACAGGCAGTCAGTCCCAGGCTGCCTAACAGAACGAAAAGTATCTTTTTCATAACCAGTTCATTATCAGTCATTCTTTGAAGATGGATTGTACCTGAACCATCCGGGCAGGACAGTCTGGTCATTGAAAAGTGCGCCCTGCACCCAAGTTAGCGATGATTCGACTGAACGGCCTCAACAGGGTTCTCCTGCCATAACAAGGCGGACGGTTCACCTTCAGAATGAAAGTCGACCGCAGCAATCGAGGACGTCCGGAACATCAGCGGTTGCAGTCCCGGCACCAGTTCTGCACTGAGATAGCCCACCAGCGGCAGGTGCGAAACCACCAGCACAGTTTCCGGTTTTTCCAGTTCAACGACCGCTTTCAGATAATCGGCTACCTGCGCGGCATCACCGTACGGGGTAATATCATCAATCGTCATCAGCGTTTTGGGCACCGGCAACTCTTCTGACATCGCCTGCCAGGTCTGTTGCGCACGCAGGTAAGGGCTGACCCAGACCAGATCCAGCTGACCGTCGAGATGACTGGCCAGTTGCTTCGCCATCTGACGCGAGTAGGACTTCCCTTGTGCGGTCAGGGGCCGCTCCGCATCACTTGGGGCAAAATGCTGTGCTTCGCCGTGACGCATGATAAAAATTCGCATAGTCTCCAATCCGATTGCGCGTTTCTGTGGCTATGCTAGCAAAGGCTGGCACAGACAGGGTAGCCATTTAATCTTAAGCGATACGAAAGCGTGACGGCTGAATCGCTATCGCGATCACAGGATCATTTCCCTGTAACAATTCGACTCGCCAGACAGAATTTGCCAGTGCCATTATTGGGCGTCATAATTAGCCTAATTCCCTGTAAAAATAGGCGCTTCCTGTGTTCAAGAGTCCGAACGATCCCAAAGAGTACCGCTATCTGACCCTGGATAACCAACTCAGGGTGCTGCTGGTCCATGATCAGGCAGCACCGAGGTCGGCAGCGGCACTGTCAGTCGGCATTGGTCATTTCGACGATCCGCTGGATCGTCAGGGTATGGCACACTTTCTGGAACACATGCTGTTTCTCGGCACCGAAAAATACCCCCATCCGGGTGAATTTCAGTCGTTTGTCAACCAGTACGGCGGCAGCAACAATGCCTGGACAGGCACCGAGAACACCACCTACTTTTTCGAAATCGTCCCGCCCGCATTTGCAGCCGGACTGGAACGCTTCGGACAATTTTTTACCGCGCCGCTGTTTAATGCCGATTCGGTCGATAAAGAACGGCAGGCCGTCGACTCCGAATACAAACTGAAGCTGAAAGACGATGTCCGTCGTCTGTATCAGGTGCATAAGGAAACCATTAATCCGGAGCACCCGTTTGCCAAATTTTCCGTGGGGGATCTCAGCACCCTCGAAGACCGCCCGGATTTACCGGTCCGCGACGAGTTAATCGCCTTCTACCAACAGCACTACTCTGCCAATCTGATGGGACTGGTCCTGTTGGGACCCCAGTCACTGGATGAACTTCAGACTTTTGCCGAACAGTTTTTTGGCGCAATTCCGAATGACGGTAAAGAAAAACCGGCCATTGCTGTCCCTCTGGTAACAGACAGGGAGAATGCCCGTTTTATTGCTATTGAACCGATAAAAGAAGTCAGAAAACTGACGCTGTCGTTCTCGCTCCCGGCGATGGAAGTCCACTATCGCAGCAAGCCATTGTCTTATCTGGCCCATTTACTGGGAAATGAAGGCACGGGCAGTCTGATGTCCCTGCTGAAAAGCGAGGGACTGATCAATACCCTGGCTGCCGGTGGCGGTGTCAGCGGCAGTAATTTCCGGGAATTCACGATTGGCCTGAATCTGACCCCGAAAGGGCTGGAGCAGACGGATCACATCGTGACCACCATTTTTCAGTACATCAACCTGATCGCAGCGCAAGGACTGGCCGAGTGGCGCTATCGCGAGAAACGGGCCGTGCTGGAGCAGGCCTTCCGTTATCAGGAAAAAAGCCGTCCGCTGGATACGGTCAGCTATCTGGTGATGAATCTGATGCACTATGCGCCGGAAGATATTGTCTACGGCGATTACATGATGAGTCACTACGACGAGTCACTGCTGAAAGAAGTCCTGTCGATGCTGCGGCCGGATAACATGCGCCTGACACTGGTCGCCAAAGGACAGGAGCATGACCGCGTCGCTAACTGGTATCACACCCCATACTCGGTCCGACCCTTCACGGATGCCCAGTTAAAAGCATGGGCTGAACCGGGTAAGAATCCGGCCCTGACCCTGCCGGAGCCTAATCCGTATCTGTGTGAGCGGCTGGATCCCCACCCGCTGACCCGCCAGCAGGATGAGATTCCGCAGCTGATTCAGGATCTGCCCGGATTTCGCCTGTGGTACAAGCAGGAACATGAATTCCGGGTGCCCAAAGGCCAGGTCTATGTCGCCATTGACAGCCCGCATGCCGTCAGCTCAGTCCGGAACATCGTGAAAACCCGGCTCTGTGTCGAGATGCTGATGGAATCCTGCAATGAAGCTGCTTATCCGGCAGAAGTTGCCGGAATGGCTTATAACCTCTATGCCCATCAGGGCGGGGTCACGTTGCAGTTGTCTGGTTTCAGTGAAAAACAACCGCTGCTGCTGAAATTGCTGCTGGAGAAATTCTCCGGCCGGACTTTCCATCCCGATCGTTTCAACAGTATTAAAGCGCAGATGCTGCGAAACTGGCGTAATGCCGCGGAAGATAAACCGATCTCTCAGTTGTTTAATCAGCTGACCGGGCTGCTGCAGCCCAATAATCCGCCCTATCCGGCCCTGATTCAGGAAATGGAAACCGTCGAAATTTCTGAGCTGCCAACATTTGTGGACGCCATGTTTGCCGAGCTGCATATTGATGCCTTTGTTTACGGCGACTGGCGAAAAGATGATGCTTTGGCGATGGCGGAAGTTCTGAAAGATGCCTTCCGGGTCACCGATCAGCTGTATGGTGAAGCACAACGCCCGCTGGTACATCTGGGGGAATGCGGCACGCTGCGGTTTGAAGTCGACTGCGGCCATGCCGATTCAGCGATCCTGATTTATCATCAGTCCCGCGAACAGTCTCCCCGGGAAATTGCCGTCTATACGCTGGCCAATCACCTGATGTCGACGACCTTCTTCCACGAACTGCGCACCGAACAGCAACTGGGTTATATGGTGGGCACAGCGAACCTGCCACTTAACCGATATCCCGGCCTGTTGCTGTATATTCAGTCTCCGGTTGCCGGACCGCTGCAATTGCTGGAAGCCATCGACGAATTTACCAATGCCTTTGCCCTGGTCCTGCTCGAACTGAACGAAAGCCACTGGCAGGCCAGTAAACAAGGGCTGATTGCACAGCTGTCGGAACCGGACACCAATCTGCGCGCCCGGGCACAGCGATACTGGGTCAGTATCGGTCACAAAGACGAGCATTTCGACCAGCGCCAGAAAATCGCTGCTGAAATGGCGACCTTAACCCGAGCTGAGCTGGTGCGATTTATGGTCGAAGCCATTAAGCCCCGGACAGCGAACCGGCTTATTGCCTACTCCCAGGGTGAAGCACACAGCAACCTGACCCCGCTGGAAGCCGGTGAATCCATCACTTCCGTTTCCGCATTTCAGCAAACGGCCTGCTAATTCTGACCGTTTGTCCTTCCCCTGACATTTCAATATCCTCTGAGTGATTTGCTCAGAGGATATGCCAACATCGCACACCATTGACCTGAAAATTGGAACCGCGGTTACATTTTTATGAATTCCGCTAATTTTTCTTTGGTTTCAGTCGATTAACTAAATTAAGAAATCAAAATATATCCCCCTCTGGCTGGCAGTCTGTGTCAGATAGACACAAGAAGCCATGAGGTCGAATAAGCACTTTTTCTCAGGACAATGTTCAGGAACTGATATGTCACACGCCTGTTCGATCTGCCGTGAAAAAATTACGGCCAAAAATCAGAGTATTCACAGCCGGCTTTTCTGCCGTACCTGTATGCAAGCGATTCATCCCCGCCAGTTTGACGGGATGCTGTACCTGCTGACCGGGATTGCCTTATGCAGCCTGAGTTTCCTGCTCTGGATTGGATTCAACCCTTTAATGGTGGCTGGTTCCGTAATTCTGCTGCTTCATCTGATCAGACCCCGAATTCTGTATCGCCGTTTTCGTCTGAATGCCACCATGCAGCAGGGCTTCAAACACCACAAAACTGTTTAGATTCTGTTTTCCCTGACATTTCCGTCATGTTCCATCTCCCTCTAACGACAAAGGCCTGCAACTGCAGGCCTTTGATTTATGGATTTCTGACGATTTAATCGTAAAAACGCTGGTCGTTCTTTGCCATTTCCAGCAATCGCTCGCAAGGACGGAAACGATCACCGTACTTGTCTACATGCTCATTCAGCAACTCAACAACACGCTTCGCACCCAGCTGGTCCATGTAACGGAACGGTCCTCCCTGGAACGGCGGGAAACCAATCCCAAAGATCGCACCGATATCACCGTCACGGGCACTGTGGACCACGCCTTCGTCCAGACAGCGGGCCGCTTCATTCAGCATCATCAGCGTACAGCGAATTGCAATATCATGACCGCTGGCTTTTCGTGCCGGATTCAGATTCAGCAGCTTATAAATGCTCTTGTCGACGCCTTTCTTCTTCCCGTTATACAGATAGAAACCTTTGCCTGACTTCCGGCCCTTCCGGCCGTCTTTCAGCAGAATGTCAAACACATCCGGGCTCTTGAACCGATCTCCCAGCTCTTTTTCCAGAATCGGGCTGATCTTGGCGCCGACATCAACACCGACTTCATCCAGCAGCGTAATCGGGCCGACCGGGAAGCCAAAGTCGAGCAGCGCACTGTCAATGTGCTCAACCGGTTCGCCACTCAGCAGTGCCAGTGCTGCTTCATTCATGTAAGGGGCCAGAATTCGGTTCACGTAGAAACCGGCTTTGTCTGCCACCACAATCGGTGTTTTGCCTTGTTTCTTCGCCAGTTTCACAACCGTCGCGACCGTTTCCGGTGATGTTCCCTCATGCGGAATTACTTCCACCAGTGGCATTTTCTCCACCGGGCTGAAGTAATGCAGACCAACGACCCGTTCCGGACGCTCAGCCACAGACGCAATCTGGTGGATCGGCAGCGATGACGTGTTGGTGGCAAAGATGGTGTCCGGCTTGGCATTCGCCTCCACCTCTTTCACCATCTGGTGTTTCAGGCTGAGATCTTCAAACACGGCCTCAATCACCACATCAACCTTGTCAAAGCCCTGATAATCGACACCACCGTTGATCAGCAGCATCTGCTTTTGCAGCTCGGCTTTACTGATCATCTTACGCTTGCGTTTCTTCTCCAGCAGCTTGTAGTTATAGGCCAGAGCATTCAGGATCCCGTCATTCGAGATATCCTTCACTTTGACCGGCAAACCGGCTTTGGTCGCTGACACATGGCTGATACCGCCGCCCATCAGGCCGCCGCCCAGCACAGCGACGCGTTTCGCGTTCACAGGCTGAACATCTTCACGCACACCGGTTTCTTTCTTCATCGCCGTTGTCGCAAAGAAAATACTGCGCAGTGCTGCCGACTCCGGGCTCATCACCAGGTCACCAAAGCGGCGTGCTTCTTCTTTCAGCCCCTTCGCCATGCCGTGCTGAAGGCCATATTTAATGACATCCAGAATTGCATCCACGGCCGGATAATTACCGCGGGTTTTCTCTCGGGTTTTCTTACGAGCCTGATCAAACACCAGAGACCGTCCGACCGGGTTGCCACCCATCGCCCAGTCCTGGAAACTGTGCTTGCGGGTCGGTTTTCCTTTCAGGGCCAGTGTTTCAGCCACTTTCAGCAAAATGCTTTCCGGAACGCACTCATCCACCACGCCCAGCTTGTTCGCTTTTTTCGCACGAAGCTGCTTACCGGTCAGGATCAGATCCAGCGAATTCGCAACGCCAATCAGACGCGGCAGAAGCTGAGTACCGCCGGAACCCGGCAGCAGACCCAGCTGAACTTCCGGCAGACCCAGCTTCGTCGCACCGGCATCGGTACATACCCGGCTGTGACACGCCAGCGCCAGCTCCAGACCACCACCCAGACAAGGGCCGTGAATCGCCGCGACAACATGAAAGGGTAAGTCTTCAATACGCTGGAACATTTGCTGCCCCTGCGTTGCCAGCTGCTCAGCTTCTTTTGCCGTCGTACAGGCCGCCAGCATACGAATATCAGCACCAGCCACAAAGTTATCCGGCTTGCCAGAGTGCACAACCAGACCTTTAATCTCTGATTTTTTGCTTTCCAGCTCATCCAACACAGCACCGACCTGCTCGGCAAACGCCGCCTGCAGGGTATTCATTTTTTCACCCGGGACATCTATCGTCAGCCAGGCAATCCCGTTGTCGCCATAGCTCAGACGAAAGGCAGATACAGGGACTTCCGGTGCGTTCTGTTCTTGTTCAGTCATGGTTACATCCGTCATTATTCAGCCTCCAGGATCATTGCTGCACCCAGACCACCAGCCGCACAGGCGGTGTTCAAAGCCAGACCGCCGCCACGACGCTGCAGCTCACGCAGAGTTTGGGTGATCATCCGGGCACCAGTGGCCGCAAACGGGTGACCATAGGCAATTGAACCGCCCAGGACATTGAATCTGTCCATGTCGATTTCACCAATCGCTTCGCTGCGACCCAGTTTCTCCTGGGCAAACTTCTTCGAGGCAAACATCTTCACATTGGCCAGGGTTTGTGCCGCAAACGCTTCATGCATGTCGATCAGCGTCAGATCTGAGAGCGTCAGTCCTGCGCGGTCCAGAGCCAGTGGCGTTGCATAGGACGGCCCCATCAGCATGTCCTGCTCTACGCCAATTGCCGAAAACGCATAAGAGCGGATATAACCCAACGGTTTCAGACCCAGCTCTTTCGCCCGGCCTTCACGCATCAGCAGAATGGCTGCTGCGCCGTCAGTCAGCGGCGTACTGTTCGCTGCGGTTACGGAACCGAACTTACGGTCGAAAGCCGGACGGAGTTTGGCATAGCCTTCCACCGTCGAGTCTTCCCGGATGTTGTTGTCCTGATTAATCCACTGACGATAGGGTTCAGGGAAAGCTGTAATGACTTCATCCTGAATCAGGCCATCACGCCATGCCTGAGCGGCCAGTGTATGTGAACGGTGCGCCAGCGCATCCTGCGCCTCACGGCTGATACCGTGGGTTTTCGCCATTTGCTCTGCCGTCTGGCCCATGCTCAGACCCGTCGAATATTCGGCAACTGCAGGCGGCACCGGCATCAAATCTTTGAGACTGAGCTTACTCAGCAGTCCCATTTTTTTACCCATGGTCTTTGCTTTGCTCAGCGCCAGCAAAGTCGCGGCCAGCTTTTTAGACACGCCGATTGGCAGGACCGAAGAAGAATCTGCACCACCCGCAATGCCGATATCAATGGTGCCCGACAGAATACTTTCAGCCACGTTGGCGGCCGCCTGGAAGCTGGTTGCACAGGCACGGGTCACACTGTAGGCATCTGTGTGAATGTTCATCCCGGTACCCAGCACAATTTCACGGGCAATATTCGGTGCTTCCGGCATTTGAACGACCTGGCCAAAGACCACCTGCTCAATCAATGCCGGGTCAAAGTCAATTTTTTGCAGCATTTCATTGACCACCATTTTGCCCATATCCAGCGCGGGTACACCATTAAAGGCAGTCGCCTGGCGGGCAAAAGGGGTACGCAATCCTGTAACGACAGCAATGCGCTCACCCTGTTGGGTAGTGAGATTCTGGCGACGTGTCATCGCGACTCCTTATCATTATGTAAGACAAACCAGAGGTCAGACCACACCGATTGTAACGGTATTGTTATTTAATTCAAATTAATGTTTGAAAAGTTGAGAGGCGTCAAAAACAATCAAAAATAAAGGAGATTCAGGGAGACATAAAAAAAAACCACACCGCTATGGTATGGTTATTAAACTCACAATGTCAGCCGTTTGTGCAAGACTCAATAAAAGTGCGAAGAGTAAATGCCAGTATTCCCAATTGATACACCAGCTAACCCCGTTCGCAAGTAGTTGAAGGGTATACTCAGTCCGTAAAGGACGTTACCGATAAACCATCCGATAACGGAATCACTATAACTGAAGCAGGCTGTCAGATATTGAGGAAAATCAATAACACAACAAAGAGTGACTTGAATCCTCCCCACTTTCAGCGACAAAGAGTCCGCATGGCTTAAGGGTTACGGATAGGCAACATCATGATGAAGCAATTTTTTCGTAAGAAAAATGCAGATGCCTCGGTCTCTGTAGACATGAATAAACAAAAACGTTACGAAGCCCTGGTCAGGGCCTGGCACAAAGACCTTTACAGGTATGCCTACTGGTTATGCCACGACCCTCATATTGCCGAAGATCTGGTCCAGGAAACTTGTCTGCGCGCATGGCGATCACTGGATAGTCTGAATGACGACAGTGCGGCCAAGGCATGGCTGATTACGATTCTCCGACGGGAAAATGCCCGGCGGTTCGAACGTAAACAGCTTGATCTAGTCGACATTGACGATCATGCGATACCGGCTCAGGACACCGACACGAGCAGTTATGGCGACTCCGAGATGAGCCAGCTGCAGCATCTAATTCAACAACTGTCGCCGGAATATCGCGAGCCTTTGGTTTTACAGGTGATGGCTGGATTCAACGGCGATGAAATTGCTAGTATCCTTGGCCTGAACAGAAATACCGTGATGACCCGGCTGTTCAGAGCAAGAAATCAATTGAAAGATTCTTTAGAGAAACAAACAGAGCGGAGGGGACAACATAATGGACGATCTTGAATTTCGTCGCAGAATTCTGGCTGACCCCAGTGACAACAGCCCGGAAATGTGCGCGGCGAAAAATTCGTCGATTGCCAACCGCAAGCTCCATGACGAGTTACAGCAGCTCGATTCAAAGCTCGCCGCAGCGATGAAAGTTGATGTGCCGGAAGATCTGGCTGATCGCATTCTGTTTCGTCAGTCTGGTCAAGGTTATCAGGCCGAGAAAAAAGTTCGCCGGCATCTGGCGATTGCCGCTTCAGTTGCTTTCCTGTGTGGTCTGTTCATTGGCCAGTTCAGTGACCGTATCATGCCGGCCTCATCGCCTGATATCGGACAGATTGCCCTGAAGCATATTTACAATGAAGCCCCCTTTGTCGATCAGATTGATGAAGGCGTTTCTCTGAAACAGGTCAATGCCAAACTGAAACCTTTCGGTCCGAAATTCAGCACATTGCCTTCTCATGTCTATTACCTGAATCACTGTGGCTTTGATGGTGGTGATGCACTGCACATGGTGATGGAAGGTCAAAGTGGTAAAGTCACCGTTTTTGTCGTACCGAAACCCAGCCGGGCCATGGAAAACTTTGAAGACAAAAACATGCGGGGTGTCGTGATTCCTTCGCAGGAAGCCAGTTTAATTGTGGTTGGGAATAAAGGTGAAAACGTGATGCCCATTGCAGAGAAACTCAAAGGTGCCCTGCACTGGACCAATATCTGATCCCACCATCTCTGAATCTGTGGCGGCTGTTTTCTGCAGCCGCCGCAAAAAATGCCTATCTTTTCATCAAACAGTCAGATTCAACATTGATAAAACAATGACTTAAATACTGGTCTGATTTGATGTTTTTTTACCTGCTCCTAGAATCGGCTGCTTGCTGAGACAACCATGTCTCAGCCGATAAAAAGATCAGGATAAAAATAAATGTACAAGAAGCGTCTGTTTACAAAAACCATGATGGCAACCGCCATCGCTTTGGCTTCTCAGCAGTCATTTGCTGCTGGCTTTCAACTGAACTCACAATCTGCAACCGGACTTGGCCGTGCTTTTGCCGGTGATGCCGTCATTGCCGATAATGCATCGGTGATGTCCCGTAACGCTGCGGCAATGACCCTGTTCAATGCGCCAGCAATCTCTCTCGGCCTGAATGTTATTGATACCGACATTAAGGTAAAAAACGCAAACTACGCACTGACAAATCCACTCACGAGCTCAGTGACCAGTGCTCGTCTCGATGATGAGCAAATCGGTGGCACCTCCTATGTCCCGAACCTGTATTATGTTCATCCGGTGAATGACAAACTGGCACTGGGTGTGGGCATCTACTCCAACTTCGGCACCAAAACTGAGTTCAGCAGCAGCTATGCAGCAAACGAATTCGGCGGTCTGACCGATGTGAAGAGCCTGAACCTGACCCTAAATGCGGCATACCGCCTGAACCCTCAGTGGAGCATTGGTGGTGGTCTGGACATCATCTACGGTCAGGGCGAACTGCAGCGTTCAAACCAGACTATCGAGGCAGTTCTTGAGAAAACCAAGGGTACCAAAGGCCCGCTGGTTGACGTAGATGTCGACGGTACGGCGGTTGGTTTCAACCTGGGTACTGTTTATGAGCTGAACGATGCCAACCGTTTCGGTCTGTCCTATCACTACAGCCCGGAGCTGGAAGCTGAAGGCGATATCTATGCCCAGCAAGCTGGCGGTAAACTGAGTGGCCAGAAACTGCTGATGCCACTGCCGGATATGGCTGAGTTCTCTGGTTTCCACCAGCTGAACAGCCAGTTTGCAGTTCACTATAGTGTTCAGTGGATTGAGTGGAGCACCTTTGATGTACTGAAAACCAACAAAGGCGTCGTCCTGAATGAATACCAGTGGAAAGATGGCTGGCACTACGCGGTTGGCGGTACCTACACCCTGAATTCAGACTGGACCCTGCGTGCAGGTTACATGTACGACACCAGTGCACAAGACAAGAAAACCTCAATTTCTGTCCCTGATTCAGACCGTCAGTGGTTCTCAGGCGGCTTCAGCTACAACCTGGACCGCAAGTCAACGCTGGACTTCGGTCTGACTTATCTGATGGGTAAAAACGTCCAGGCGACTGAAAACACCTCGCTTTCTCAAGTTTCAGCAACTACCCGTGCTGATGCCCTGCTGTACGGTGTACAGTACAGCAGATCTTTCTAAAAACAGAAAGACGACTGCAGAAAGATTAAAAAAAGCCGCTCCCTTGAGCGGCTTTATCATTTTACATCTTACAAATTTTCAGTTTTCGTTACGGAAACCCACACTTACTGGCAGTTTGCTGCACCCAGATCTTCCCAGACACCCCACTCACCAGTGGTTCCTGGTTCTTCACCTGTGGTCCACCATTTCGCTTTCCAGGACTTCCCGGCATGCGTCACGATATCCCCAGCGTTATACACGCCAGCGCTGCTCCAGGCATCGGTACAACCGGTAGAACCGCCGTCTTTCAGGACAGTCACAGTCACCGACTGAGTCACAGTGTCTGTGCCGTCAGATACTGCAACCGTAAAGTTCAGTGGTGTATCTGCGGTATAACTCCCTGCCGTGAAACTGACTGTCGCACCATTCACCGTTGCATTCACGCCTGCTGGCACTGTCCAATCAAAAGTCAGTGTATCGCCATCAGCATCAGTCGACTGAGACGCATCCAGTGTCACCAGAACCCCGGCATTCGCTGAAGTCGGGCCAGAGACAGCCACGACAGGCGCAGTATTTGAACCAGGTGCTTTCGCACTGACAGTCACGGTGTCAGTCGCTGTATCACCTTTGTCATCTGTCACAGTCAGGGTAAACACATACTGCGTGTCTGCTGTTACAGCCGGCACAGCAACTGTGGCTTTGACAGTCCCCGCACCAGTCAGTGTCAGAGCCGGACCACTAGTCTGAACCCACTGATAGCTGACAATCTGGCCATCGCGATCACTTGAGGCTGAACCATCCAGTGTTACAGTTGCAGCACCATTCACCTGTTGGTCAGCACCGGCATTAGCGACTGGCGCATAGTTACCACCACCGCCGGCCAGAGATTCCTGCATTGCATTCAGAATATCGCCGTTATCCGCATCGATTTCCCATGCAAACAGACCTGCAAGCCCCAGATTACGAACATACTGACCTTTCGCCATAACAGAACGCGGGTTGTCATATGTAATCAGATTTCCGTTGCTTGGATCATAAGCCCAAGGGCCTTCAGCCTGAGTATCATACCCTTTCACAACCGCGGCGTTGTTGATGTAATTCTTCACAACATCTTTATAGTCAATGACGCCCGCTTCCCAGGAACCCGGGACCGCACCCGTGCCTTTTCCGGTCATTGGGTTTGATGGATCCGTCATGCTCGCCTCAGTCACACCAGTCCAGCCACGTGCATACATGGCTGCACCCAGAACCAGTTTGTTGGCGGGCACACCTTGTCCCAGTAAACGCTCAATCCCATGTGATGCAGTATAAGCCGGACCTTTGCGTGGCTCACCGTTTTCATCCACACCCGTACCATTGCACTCATCGGCAGACATATGCGTGCCGCAGAACAATGCAGTCTGATGACCCGGTACATTATTCCAGCCGCCGAAGAAGTCATAGGTCATGGCGAAAATGTAATCCATGTACTGGATCGCATCTGCGTAGTTCACGACATCAATCTTGTCGTAGCCCACACCAATGGCTGATGTCAGTTCATACTGACGACCCGTTTCTGCTTCCAGATCATCCAGCATTGCACGCAGTTCACGCATCAGGGCGACATACGCAGGACCGTCTTTCACCGGATCACCCAGGTTTGGATTCGCACCTTTTCCGCCCGGGAATTCCCAGTCGATATCCACACCATCAAAGAATTTCCATGTTTTCAGGAACTTCTTCACACTGGCAACAAAAATGTCGCGCTTCGCCTTATCGGTGAATGAATAGAACGGGTCAGACAGTGTCCAGCCCCCCACAGAAGGGATCACTTTCAGATCAGGATAACGTTGTTTCAGCGCCATCAGCTGACCGTATGTCCCTTTATAAGGCGTACTGTAGCTGTGACCAGCCTGTGGCATCTGGACAGCCGCCCATGGATCATGAATCACGACTTCATAATCAGGCGTCCCCTGACAGGCGCGCTTCAGTGCAGCCAGACTGTTGCCGTTCTCAATTTCACCCAGAGAGTCATTCGGGCCACAGATTGGGATAAAGCCATACAGAATGTGAGTCAGGTTTTGTGCCGGTACTTTATCCACCGGGAATTTACGGCCGTAGACACCCCACTCAACAAAGTAAGCACCCACAACAGTGTTTGGGGGGGTCGTGTAATTTCCGTTATTCGGATCGACATTCATCGGCAGAGGATCCAGATGGCTGCCATCCGTATCTGCGACAACGATATTCGTCGCCGCGCTGCTGGTACACGCCTCTGCTGCCCCTGTGCCACTGCACAGTTCAACCGTCATGGCATACTGGCCACCCTGAGCCACAGAAAGGGTTGTGGAGCCCGCGCCACTTGATGCCGGAGCAATTGCTGTTTCAAAAACAACATTACCGTTTAATTTCACTTTCCAATGATCCGCCGGATCACCGGAGTAACGCTGCCAGGCAACCGGGACTTCAGCAGCAGGTTTAACAGTCACCAGGCTTGTATAGGCACTTGCGGCCTGATCCACTTCAATGATCGCGTAATCAGTTTCCATCCAGGCAATCTGAGGCGTGCCCGGAGCCGCCATTGCTCCCCACGACAATGTCACAGCGGCGATGCCAGCTGCGACAGGAGTCAACTTATTGAAAGACATGACTTGTTCCTTGAGTTAAAAAATAAATAAAAAGCATAGCCAGCAAGCTATGCAGTATAAGGAATAGTCGAGTTTCTTTATGTCTCAAAGAAAGAAAGTAAAAAAAATGATGCAAATGTTAATCTTTGTGATCTTCTGCCAGAAGGAATGCAAGCTGAAGCAAGATGAGACAGGAAAGTGATAAATCAAGCAAACAATCGATGATTGCGACGTAGGTTACTAAAATGAAAGAAAAAATGGAAAATTGTAAGCAGTTCTTAACAGTTTTAAGTCAGAAATGTGAGCAAAATACAAACAAACCCGACAAATCGCAACTCATGTTTTTATTTACAATAAATTAACATTAAATCACTTCAGCCCTTCACTTTAAAAAAAATCCAGAGCCATCAGTAGCTCTGGATTCTATGAGGAAAGCAGGATAATGACCTATTCGCTGTCGATTTCATCCAGATAATCGTCAAGGTACTCTTCATTTCCTGACTCTTCTGGTGCCGCAGCCTGCCCGCCGGCCCTGAAATTCTTATACTGAATATAGGCATCCCGCGTAAATACATAAGGGTCAGGAGAATTGTTCAGCATCGGTTCCTGTGACACCAGTTTTGCCCGGTTTTCCATCCCTTCCAGTGCCCATTTACCCGCACTTTGCCAGAACGTCAGTAAATTCAGCGGGAAATACAATTTATCAACCCAGTCTCCCGCACCTTCACGCAACGTGACCGGCCCGTATGCCGGGATCATGAAGTACGGGCCATTCCCGACACCATAATATCCAAGCGTATCCGGAAATGATTGCCCCCCCGGCGGCGAAATATCTGCTGCTGAGGCGATATCGATCAGACCACCCAGGCCAAAAATAGAGTTAATCCAGAACCGGGTAAAATGGTCAACCGCTTTCTCCGGGTTCTGCATCAAAAAGCTGTTGAGCATATTGGCTGGTTCTTCAAGGTTCGACAGGAAGTTTCTCAGCCCTGTACGTACCGGAGAAGGCACATAGTCTACATACGCCAAAGAAACCGGGCGGAGAAAGTAAGGATCCAGATAATCATAATTCACCGTCCACATCGCACGGTTGAAACCTTCAAAAGGGTCATAAACCGCACTTTCCGGCGTTTCAAGCGACTGGAGCTCTTCCGCCGTCAGCCCGGCCGCAGCCATCTCTTCAGCATCAAAGCCATATTCATCCCCAGCCAGTTTTTCAGGGGCTGGATCAGGCGGAGAACTGGCACAGCCCATCAGGGACATGCTCAGAAGAATGGATAAAAAAAGATTTCGACTCAATGTGTTAACCACTTATTTCAACGAAAACAGACTGGATAATGATATCCAGTCTGTTTTAGAACTGCCAGTATGTTTCAGGATATTGCTAAAACTGTGTATCAATTGTAATGGTTGTTTCCCCTCCCAGCGGGACAACACCACTTTCACCAAACCAGTCACCGTCTTTCGTCGCGACGTTCCCATCATGGTCAATTCGCGCCCGCACGATGAGGTTCGACTGCTTGGACATCAACCGGTCAGGCACCATGCTGTCGCTGTCTGTCAGTGTCAGCGTTAACGGGAAGCGGGACAACGGCAACCGTCTTGCCGCCAACGGCATCGGTGCACCGTCTGCAGTGTGAACAGACACAATCACCATTCCTTGCGCCGGCAGGGTAACGGAGGGGGCCAGATTCACCGTCACGGTTACCCCAGGACTCGGGTTTGCAGCACGCTCGATTTCTTTTTTGGCCTGAGCAATCCCGCCATCAATCATTCTGAGGCGATCTTCGCCAATCCCCGGCAAGCTTTTCATCTGCTCCCAGAACTGGATTGCTACCGGGTAATTGCCCTGACTGAACGCATCAAATGCCAGTAACGCCATTGCTTCAAAATTTCCCGGATGTCGTTCCAGCAGATGTTTCAGCATCGTCCGCGCAAACTGAAGCTGGCCCGGTTCGCCCCCCATCATCAGCGTCCGGGCATATTCAAGCTGTAGCGTTGGATCACTGGGTTCAAGATCCAAGGCACGTTTCATCGCGCCCTGTGCCGTTTCAATATCCCGGTTCGCAATACCGATCCGGCCAAGCAGCAGCCAGCCGGTCGCATCATTCGGGCGCTCATGTAAGCGGGTCCGCAGACCAAGCGTCAGATCATTCATTTCCTCATCCGTCAGCGGCTCAGCATTCTGAACCATCAGCTTTTGAGTCAATTGAGGCAGTCTGGAAACCGTTTCCTGCCAGACTGCAACTTTCTGCTGATTACCTACAATATGGTACAAGCCGTAAGACACACCAATAATGACCAGGACACCCGGCAACAATAACCAGGGCTTAAACAATGAATACTGCTGAACCTGCCCTGCCGGCACATCATCCAGCAGGGACTGCTGCAGCTCAACTTCCATTTCATCCGGATTGGCAATCAAGCCTTCGCTGCTCTCTTCTTTGAGCTCACCCAACCGGTCACGAAAGAAGGCTTTGTTCAGCTCATCCCGGCTGGCGACCTGATCCTGGTTGCTGCCAACGAAAGCAGGCACAATCAAAAACGCCAGTGCAATCAGCACCAGAATCAGGGTGGAAATCCAAAATAACGTCATTTTTTCACCTTGTTATCACCAGCCTGACTGCTGTTGTCTGCCTGTTGCTCCATTTCCTCAAGCAGTGCATTCAGACGTGCCGACTCTGCTGCATCCATGGTTTTCGTACCTGCGACGCCGCGTCGGGAACGGTAGACCAGCACACTGGCCCCGATCAGCAGAAAACACAGCGGTCCCAGCCAGAGAATCAACGTGGAAGGCATGACAGGTGGGTTATAAGTCACGAAGTTACCGTAGCGTGCAATCATATAATCAATGATTTCCTGCTTTGATTTCCCCTGTTCCAGCAATTCGAACACTTTCTGACGCATATCTTTCGCCAGCTCGGCGTTCGAATCTGCAATATTGTTGTTCTGACACTTCGGACAACGAAGCGTTGCTGTCAGATCCTGAAAGGCCACTTCCTGCTCATGCGACTTGAACTCATACACATCAATAGCGGCCTGTGCAGGCAGGCAGACTGAAAGCCAGCCAGCAATGCTCAGTACAACCGCTGCAATCCAGTGTTTCATCCTTTCGCTTCCTCCTGCAGTCGCTCGTAGATAGGCTTCAGAGTACTTTCCCAGTTTTGCGGATTCACATCCCCCACATGGCGATAGCGGATGATCCCTTTGGCATCAATCAGGAATGTCTCCGGGGCGCCGTAAACCCCCAGGTCCATTCCCAGCATCCCATTGCCGTCGAACAGGCTGTGCATATAAGGATTGCCCAAGTCATCCAGCCAGCGGATGGCTTTTTGTCGCTCATCCTTATAATTCAGGCCAATAATTTTAACGCCCTGACTGGCCAGCTGATTGAGATACTGATGCTCTGCATAGCAGGTCGGACACCAGGTTGCCCACACATTCAGCAGCAGCGGCTCCCCATGGAAAATGTCCTGCTGGTACAACGTGTCTGCGTTCGCTAAATCTTCCAGACGAAAAGCCGGAACAGGCTTCCCGACCAGGACGGATTCCAGGCGGGTCGGATCATCGCCGTCCGCATTGCGGGTCAGCTGCTCCATAAACACAGCCACCAGCGCGATAAAAATCACAAACGGGATAAAGAGCAGTTTCTTGTTCATCCATTCACCTCCGCCTGAGATACAGCAACATGTTCCTCAGCTTGCTCTGTTTTTTTGAAACGCTGACGGAATCGGTAGCGCTTATCGCTGATTGCCATTGCGCCACCCAGCGCCATCAAAATGGCACCGGCCCACAACCAGTTCACAAATGGCTTGTAATATATCCGGACCGCCCAGGCGCCATCATTCAGCTCCTCGCCCAATGCCACATAAAGATCGCGGGTCACACCACTGTCGATTGCAGCCTCCGTCATCATTGAGCCCGCCACTGAGTAGAATCGCTTCTCGGCATGCAGTTCAGTGATAAATTTACCGTTGGCTGTCACCACAAAGTCGCCGATGAAACCATCGTAGTTCGGCCCTTCCACATTGCGCAGACCGGCCAGACGGAAATCAAACCCTTCCACATTCACAGACTGACCCGGCGACAGGCGCACATCACGCTCCAGATCATAATTCGACACCAGTGTAATCCCGATCAGGGTGATCGCCAGTCCGATATGACCCAGCACCATCGCCCAGTGACTGCGGCCCAGCTTACCCAGACCGACCATCAGTGGATGCCGGTGTGTGGCGCGCTCATACAACTCATAGCCCTGCAAAATGATGATCCAGAATGCCATCACCAGCCCCAGAACAGCGAGCGGCTGGATCGGGTCCGGACGCAGCCAGAGCACCAGCAGGGACAACGGCAGTGTGATCAGCGCAGAAATGATCAGCGGACGACGGATATTGGCAAAATTCTCTCGCTTCCAGCGGACCAGCGGCCCGATTCCGAGGAAAAACGCAAAAGGAATCATCAGCCAGGTAAACAGTGTGTTGAAGAACGGTACACCAATCGAGACAGAACCCAACCCGATTTGCTTGTGCACCAACGGCAGCAATGTCCCAATCAGGACCACCAGTAACCCCGTGACCAGCAACAGGTTGTTTGCCAGCAGGAAATTCTCGCGTGAGAACAAGCTGAAGCTGCCGTGGGAACGGATCTTCGCACCACGCAACGCGTACAGCAACAGGGATCCGCCAATCACGACAACCAGGAAGCCCAGAATAAACATCCCGCGTGCCGGGTCAGAAGCAAACGCATGTACGGAAACCAGAACACCGGAGCGAACCAGAAAAGTACCGAGCAGACTCAGTGAAAAAGCCGAAATCGCCAGCAGGACCGTCCAGGCTTTAAAGGTTCCCCGTTTCTCCGTGACTGCCAGTGAGTGCATCAACGCTGTCCCGGCCAGCCATGGCATGAAAGATGCGTTTTCAACCGGATCCCAGAACCACCAGCCGCCCCAGCCGAGCTCATAATAAGCCCACCAGGAACCCAGCGCGATTCCCAAAGTCAGAAACGACCAGGCGGCAATTGTCCAGGGACGCGACCAGCGAGCCCAGGCCGTATCCAGTCGTCCGGTCATCAGTGAAGCAATTGCAAATGCAAAAGCGACCGAGAAACCCACGTAACCCATATACAGCATCGGCGGGTGAATAATCAGCCCCGGGTCCTGAAGCAGCGGGTTCAGATCACGGCCATCTACCGGGAAATAAGGCAGGGTACGGAGGAAAGGATTGGAGGTCAGAATAATAAACAGCAGGAAACCGACGGAAATCATCCCCATGACGGCAAGCACCCGGGCCACAGATTCCTGCGGCATCCCGCGGCTGAATGTTGCAACTGCGGCCGCCCAGGTCGCCTGAATCAGCACCCACAGCAGAAGAGAGCCTTCATGCGCTCCCCATACTGCCGTAATCCGATAGTACCAGGGCAGATTACTGTTGGAGTTGCTGGCCACATATGTCAGCGTAAAGTCGTTGCTGTAAAAGGCCCAGGCCAGTAAAACAAATGACAACAGCAACATCACAAAGACGCCGTAAGTCAGAGGCCTTGCCAGACGCATCAGTACCGGATTTCCCTGATGAGCACCGTATAAAGGATAAAAGCTGACCAGGAGCGATAACCCCAGCGCCAGGATCAGGCTGAACTGCCCTAACTCTGCAATCATTGCACACTACCTTGTTTTTGTTGGTCGGTGTATTCCAGCGGCTTGTGGTTTTTCTGCATGGCTTCCGCAACTTCCGGCGGCATGTATTCCTCATCATGCTTCGCCAGCACTTCATGGGCCTCTACCGTCGTTGCATCCACCAGAACACCCTGAGCAACAATGCCCTGCCCTTCACGGAACAGATCAGGCAGAATACCGTCATAACGGACAGTCACTTCAGGACCGACATCAGCTACCCGAAAGCTGACCTGCAGTGAGCTCGGGTCACGCGAAACCGAACCTTTGACCACCATGCCACCAATGCGCAGACGCTGACCCACTTCAGGCTTTGTCCCATCCGACTTACCCTGCACCAGTTCAGTTGGCGTGTAAAACAAATCCATATTCTGGTTCATGGCATACAGAACCAGGCCAACCGTCACACCCAGTCCAGCGAGCAGGGCAATGACAACAGTCAGGCGTTTTTTACGTCTTGGGTTCATAGCGTATTCTCCAGCTTCTCAGCAGCTTTAATGCGGTGCTCACGGGCTATTTTATTTTTGATTTCAGCTGCCAGATGACGACTTTGGCTGACACTGCGCCAGAGCAGAATCAGCAGAGATAAAGCAGAAATACCATAAGCTGTCCAGACATATCCGGCATACCCGCCCATAGCAAAAAATTCACGGATGGATTCAAAATGCATACTCACCTCACTGCATCAACTGGCGTACCCAGGGACGGTGGCTTTCCCTGAGCAAAATTTCATTTCGCAGGCGAATCAGTGTCACTGCGCCAAAGAAACAGGCAAAACCGACAATATTCAGCAGCAGAGGCCATAGCATACGACTGTCAATGGAGGGCTTGGCAAACTTTGTAATGGTCGCGCCCTGATGCAGGGTATTCCACCACTCCACTGAGAAATGAATAATCGGCAGATTAATCACCCCGACGATGGCCAGAATCCCCGCCGCTTTCGCCGCCGTTTTCTGATCATCAAAGGCGTTATAAAGCGCAATGACGCCCAGGAACAAAAACAGCAGAATCAGTTCAGAGGTCAGCCTGGCATCCCAGACCCACCAGGCGCCCCACATCGGTTTACCCCAGATGGCGCCGGTCACCAGTGCAATAAATGTGAAAACAGCGCCAATCGGTGCCATCGCTGCAGCAGCCATATCAGACAGACGAACCTGCCAGACCAGCCCGATAAAGGCAGCAACAGCCATCCAGAGATAAGCGCCCATCGACCAGATAGCTGCCGGGACGTGCAGGTAAATAATCCGGAAACTGTCGCCCTGCTGGTAATCAGCAGGTGCAAAAGCCAGCCCCCAGATCGAACCGATCGTCAGGCTGAGTAAAGACAAGACTGCAAACCAGGGCAGCAGAGTGCCGCACAGTTGGTAGCATTTTTCAGCTTTAGCGTAGGGATGTAACCACTTCCACATCTTTCAATACTCTATGATGATAATAATTATTGCTTCCAAGCTTTTCTGGTCAGTTCACACTAACCCGCAGCGAAGCTGCGATGGCAAATGGCGCCAGTGTCGCCGCACCTGCCAGCATCGCGCCCATCAGGGCCAGCTGCCCCTGATAGCCCATTCCCAAAGACGCGGCTTCTATTGCTGAGGTCGCAAAGATTAGCACGGGAATGAATAACGGCAGGATGAGCAAGCTCAATAATACCCCACCTTTGCGTAATCCAACCGTGAGTGCAACCCCTATCGCCCCCAGAAAACTCAGGGTCGGCGTGCCGATCAGCAGCGTCAGGACCACAGCCAGCCAAGTAGACCAGTCCAGCGACAATAAAATTGCCAACAAGGGACTGATTAATAACAATGGCAAGCCGGTCAGCACCCAGTGAGCAATCACTTTTGCCAGCGCCAGGACAGGTAAAGGCGTTGGCATGAGCATCATTTGCTCCAGGGATCCATCAACAAAATCATCACGGAATAAGCGCTCCAGCGACAGCAGTGCAGCCAGCAAAGCAGCCACCCAAATAATGCCGGGCGCAATTCGTGCTAACAGGTTCGGCTCAGGCCCGATCCCCAGCGGAAACAGCGTGATGACAATAATAAAAAACCACAGCGGGTTAAACACATCTGCCTGACGACGAAAAGCGATCAGCAATTCTCGCCGGATGACCTGATACATCGAAGACAACATTCTACAGCGCCTGCCCCAAGGTAATTTTGCGCAGACGATCCTGCGAGGAAAACATATCCTGATGCGTGGTCAGCAGTACAGTACCCCCACGTTCAGTATGGGACACAAACAGCTGTTCCAGCACTTTTACTCCATGTTTATCAATCGCGGTCAGGGGCTCATCCAGAATCCACAATGGATGATTACTCAGCCAGAGCCTTGCCAGCGCCACTCGTCGTTGCTGACCTGCAGACAGCTGACCCGCAGGCACATCTTCACGGCCCGCCAGACCGACATGCGCCAGCGCTTGCCAGATCGCATCCTCACCCTGCACTTTAGCCTGCCCCGTCAGTGCCTCGTTGTGACGGAGCTCATGCATTGCCTGGAAAAAAGCCAGGTTTTCGTAAGCCGTTAATTCGCGCTTCACCCCAGTTTGATGTCCCAAAAACAACATCTGGCTATGATACTCTTCACGGACATGGACTATCTTGTTATCGTGCCAGTAAACGTCACCGGCATCCGGCTGTCCCAGTCCGGCGATAATGCGTAACAACGTGGTTTTCCCTGCACCGTTGCGACCTTCAATCTGAACCAGTTCGCCGGGAGTGACAGAAAAATGAAGATCATCGAACAGCACACGTTCATCGCGGGTACAGCTCAATCCGTTCACTGACAACATAGTGATGCGTCATCCTGAGTGTGTTAAATCATCCCCGGATAATATCACAGCGACGAATATCTTTGTTAGTTTCAGGCTGTTATCAATCCGGTAGCAAGGTAAGTAAATGTGACCTCTATATCTCAAACTTCGGCTTATCAGACAGCCATCAACAATACGTCGCGGGCAGCAGAATCTCAGGCAACCGGGACCGTAACCCAGACGGCCTCGCCCCAGCAGACCGGTGCGACTTTATTCCAATCCGGGAATCAGATCAGCCAACTTTCACACTTGTTAACACAACTTCAAGTGTTGCAACGATTATTCGGCCATCTCCCCCCGAACCTCAGCACACAGGGGTCCCCGGTTGCACAATGGCTGACGCAGTTAGTGCTGCCTCAGTCTCCGGCAGAGATTGTCCGGTGGCTGCAGCAGGGAGCCGGCAAAGACAGCCTGAAGGCGCTGGTGACCCAGTTATCTCAGCCGGACAGCCCGCTGGCGAAACTGCTGGCCAGCTTGCCGGACAACGTCCAGAGTGAGCTCAAAGCACTGATCCGCCTGGCTGCCGAGCAGAGAATTGCCGGTAATCCGGTCGGACGCGATGAAAACACCCCCTTTATTCTCCATCTGCCTCAGGCAAACGGGCGTGAGATCCGGCTCAGTGTGCAATCCAGAGACACGCAGTCAAAAACTACCAAAAAGCGCCCGGGCCGCAGTTGGGTCGTCACGCTGGGCTTGCCCGTTGGCGAACAGGACAGCCTGCAGGCAACGGCTATCTGGCAGGATGAGAAACTCAGCCTGAGCTTTGACAGTGCCCAACCTGCAGTTTTGCAACACGCGGAATCTTTATCACCTCAGCTGACCCGTCGCCTCAAAGCTCTGGAAATCAAATGCGAAGCGGTCTCTTTCCGACTCACTCCGGTTGCTGAGGACAACGACCCGATCATGGCCCCGCAATGCGGCATCAGGATAAGCGTATGAATAAAAAACAAAACAGCGCCATCGCGTTAAGTTACGACGGCTATGAAACGCCTTACGTTGCTGCCAAAGGCTATGATGACTGGGCAAAAGAAATTATTGAGCAGGTGAAAGCTCAAGGCGGCTTAATTCATCAGGATCCGGTACTGGCCGAGTATCTGAACCGACTGGAGGTGGGCGATGATATTCCACCGGCCCTCTTTGTGGTAATTGCAGAACTGATTGCGTTTTCCTGGGTCCTGAACGGAAAAACCCCTCCCGGATGGGAAGGGTATCAACCTGTGAATGAAACAGCATGAAGCTCGGAAGTGACAGGCATCCGGGATGCCTGTTTAACGACGGCGCTTACTCATGCGTTGCTGTAAGCGAAGTAACAACTCAGCTTCAGCCTTTGGCAGATCACATTCTTCCATGAGCTCATTCACGTCAGCCCCCAGCTCAACCATTTTACTGGCGCGACTGTACAAACGGCCCTCAGGATCCTGCATGGCCATTTCTCCCTGACGTTCAGACAATTCATCCTGCTGACGTGCCAGATCAGCCATTTTATTGCTCATGGCGATTGCGCCGGCACGCAGTTCATGGAACTGTTTGGTTAAGCTTTCTTGCTGCTGTCTGGCTGTTTTCAGTAACAATTCAGCCGCAGAAAACTTTGATTCAAGTTCCTGACGTGCTTTTCGTTCACGCTTGACCAGCACAACAGCAATTACAACCGCCAGCAAAGAAACAGCCAGCGGCAGCCATTTAAGCAACAGTTCTGGCATCACAGGTACGCCATCTCATCCCATTCTTCATCAGACAGGAGCTTATTCAAATCAACCAGAATCAGTAATTGGTCATCTCGGTTGCTGACGCCCTGAATAAACTTGGCGCTTTCATCAGTTCCCACGCTTGGTGTGCTGTCAATTTCAGAGCTGCGCAGGTAAACCACTTCCGCAACACTGTCGACCAGAATACCAATGACCTGTTTTTCAGCTTCAATGATCACGATCCGGGTATTATCCGAAATATCTCCTGGTGTCAGGCCGAAACGGGCACGGGTATCAATTACTGTCACGACATTGCCGCGCAGGTTGATAATACCCAGCACATAATCCGGAGCGCCCGGAACTGGTGCAATTTCGGTGTAACGCAGAACTTCACGGACCTGCATTACATTAATACCGTAGGTTTCTTCTTCCAGCTGGAAAGTGACCCACTGTAATACCTGGTCGTGACTGTCTTCTTTTTGAATTTCGGCAACATTTACCTGCGACATGCTGTTTCCTCTCCGGCCTTTGTCACACAATACTGTTCACGTCTAAACCCGCTTTCAGCATAGAAATGAGTTCGTTGACATGAATTAAAGCACACATTTTCTCTTTCACCATACCCGCCAGCCAGGGCCGTTTGCCTGCCTTTTCACGCCAGCGAACACTATGTTTTGTCAGGGTTTCTGTTCCGTGAAGTTGATCACAGGCCAGCCCCCATTTACTTTCACCCAACATCACCACATACCGGTAGTTTTCCCGGTGGTCATCGTTGTGTATGGATTCAGGCATGACCCAGCGTGCTGTGTCGACCACATCCAACTTACGGTGCTGCTCAGACTGCAACCCCATATACCAGCTCGGGCGACCAATCAGGTGACTCAATTCACCTAATTGATGAATTCCGCCCAGTTCTGTCAGTGACACCGCGAACGTCACGCCATTCACGGAGAAAAACAATGCCTGAAACTCAGACTGACCACTGGATGCCGGCAATTCCCAGGACGGCGGCGGTGGTTCTGAGGTCAATTCAGGTTCAGGCTCTGCCGTCGTTTCCGGGACCGGCTCAAAATCCGGCGCAGTCACCTGAGTTTCTTCCGGAACAGATAGTTCTTCGACGGCCACATCATTAAGGATGTCCGTCTCAGCAGAAGTGACAACTATTTCCTCTTCAGGCTGAGAGCTGGTTTCCATAACCGGGCGCGAAACTTCCGGTTCGGTCACGGATGGGGCCTCTGCCACTTTCGGCAGGGTCTGCATCAGCCAAAAATCATCTTCCGGCTCTGCATAAGGCGCAATCGCAGGCTCCGGCTCCTGAAATATGAGCGAAGCTGGTTCCGGTAAGGGCTCCGGAAAAATATCTTCAACCGTTTCCGTAATTGACGTTTGGAACGCTTCCTGAGCCGATTCCTGCAGCATTTCACTGTCTTCAAACCAACCGGGTGCATTCAGTCCGGTTTCAACCGGCTCTGCATCGTCCTGCAGTTCCAGTGCCGCCAGCTGATGCTGATCTGCCACCCAGGCTTCACTCTCGGAGATCACCTGTGCCTGCATGGCTGACATCTGATCCAGCAAACGCTGTAACTGGTCTAAGTCAGCCTTACTGCGAGGCGGTGTGAACCTGACCTCAGGAACACGGAGCTCCGGTTCCTCATCCGCAATACCGGATAGAGATGACGCCGGTACGGGTGATGGAATAGGTGTCGCCATCGCCCGCAAAGACGGCGGTTCAGCCCCGACAGCGGTCAGCGAACCCTCTGAATCGGCAGATTCATCCAGCAAGTTGAAATCAAAGGGCTGATGAACTGCGGTTTGTGCAGCCATATCCGCCAGTACTTCAACCGGCTCCTCTTCCTGAAGCTCTGCTTGAAGCTCTTCCTGCGGCTCTTCGTGAACCGGCTCTGTTGCCAGCTCAGAAACCATTTGAGGTGCATCATCAGGCGTGGCATCTTCACTCTCCTGATGCGCCGGGGCTGCCAGCTCCGCAGAATCCGGGTCTGTCAATACGTCATCAGGCTGCTGGGAATCATCCAGCAGCCCGAAAAAATAATCATCGAGTGCCTGTTCACTGGACAGCTTGAAGTTATCGTTCATCTTGACGAAGCCGCTCCAGGTAATTCAAAAGTGTTTTATAGGCATAGACGCCACGTGAACCGCGTGCATACAAAGACGGTGGCATGTGCTTGATACTGGCATCACGGAACTTGGTATCAATCGGCACCGCCGAGGCCCAGACCTGATTGGCGTAGCGCACTTTCAGTTCCTGCAGGGTCTCAAGCGACGCCCGGGTCCGCTTGTCATACATGGTCGGCACAATGGTGACTTTGAAATCACTCGGACGGGACTTTTGCATGATCTGCAGTGTTCGCATCATACGTTCCAGACCTTTCATGGCCAGGAACTCCGTTTGTACCGGGATAAGGATGCGATCGCTGGCCGCCAGCGCATTGACCATCATCACCCCAAGAATGGGCGGACAGTCAATCAGCACATAGTCATACTCTTCATTCAGGCATTGCAGCGCCTTTTTCAGGATCAGTCCCATCCCGCTTCGGGTCCCCATCACCCGATCCAGTGTTGCCAGTGACATATGGGCCGGCAGCAGATGAATGTGCTTATACCGGGTCTCCAGTACCATAGGTTTGACTGTATCACGGTTGATGGTCGACAGCTGGAATAGGTCAAACAGGCTGGCATCAAGACGATCAGCATCAAAATTAAAGTAAGTGGTCAGAGACGAGTGCGGATCGGTATCCACCAGTAGCACCCGTTTGTTCCGCTCACTTAACAAGCCCGCCAGACTGACAGTTGTCGTGGTTTTACCCACACCGCCTTTCTGATTGGCAATACTCCAGACTACCACACCCGCTCCTTAAGCTAAGCCGACCTCAATCAGAATACGCTCAGCAATTCGATCTAACGGTAAATCCTCGGAAGAGATTCCTGCTTTCGCCACTGCCTGCGGCATCCCGTATACCACGCAGCTTTCTTCATCCTGCGCCCATACCGTTGCACCCGCAGATTTCAGCATGCGAGAGCCGTCCCGGCCATCTGCACCCATCCCGGTCAGGATCATCGACAGTACTTTGTCGTGATAAACCTTGGCTGCTGAACCAAAAGTCACATCCACACATGGCTTGTAGTTCATGCGATCGCCGCCATCAATAATTCGCAGGCGGCCATTGCCCGGACGGCCTTCCAGCATCATCTGCTTCCCGCCGGGAGCCAGATATGCAGTTCCTGCACGCAGCACATCACCATCTTCAGCTTCTTTCACGCTGATCTTACACAAATTGTTCAAGCGGGCAGCAAAGGCCGCGGTAAAGGTCGCTGGCATGTGCTGGACCAGTACAATCGGGTAAGGAAAATTAGCTGGTAACTGAGTCAGAATTTTTTGCAGCGCAACCGGACCACCCGTTGATGTTCCGATAGCCATCAGCTGATAAGACTTGCCTGTCGCCTTGAAACGAGCGGCAGGACGAGCTGGTGCTGAACGGGTCTGCGTTGTCGCAGACGCAGTACTGAGCGTCGTACGCGCGGTGGTCAGCGGACGACTTGTCGCCGCTGTGGCCGTACTGACTGCCGGACGAGCCGGTACTCTCATGAACAAACGCTTACGGGCCAGTTCACCCACACGCTTTTGCAGCAGTGACACCGCCTCATCTTTATTACGGGCAATGTCTTCAAATTTTTTCGGCAGAAAATCCAGTGCCCCGGCATCCAGCGCATCCAGTGTCGCCTTTGCCCCTTCGTGAGTCAGAGAAGAGAACATCAAAATCGGCGTCGGGTTGGTTTTCATGATTTCGCGCACTGCGGTGATACCGTCCATCACAGGCATTTCGATATCCATCGTGATGACATCCGGCTTTAAAGTCCGCGCTTTTTCAACGGCTTCCTTACCGTTGACAGCATCGCCAATCACTTCCAGACGCGGATCCGCATTGATAATTTCACTCACCCGGCGGCGGAAAAAACTGGAGTCGTCCACCACCAAAACTTTTACAGCCATTTTATTTCATTCCGTATGCAATCAGGCACGAATGATCAGGGGCTGTGCGCCCCTGTTGATTGTTATTATCTGCGGCCTGCGTAATGTTTCAGAAGGTTTGGCACATCAAGAATCAGGGCAATATGACCATCACTGGTGATGGTTGCGCCTGCCATACCCGGCGTACCTTGCAATAGCTCATCCAGCGGCTTGATCACCACCTCTTCCTGACCAATCAGAGTATCGACCACGAAGCCCATGCGCTGATGACCAATCTGTACAATCACCACATGACCCAGCTGACGGTCGCGCTTCTCTACACGATGGCCAATCAGCCAGTCCTGCAGATAGAAGAGCGGAATGGCCTTATCGCGTACGATAATGGTCAATTGCCCGTCCACCACGTTGGTCTTGCCGAGATCCAGATGGAAAATTTCATTCACACTTGCCAGCGGCAGCGCAAACGGCTGGTCAGCAACACCGACCATCAGGGTTGGCAAAATCGCCAGCGTCAACGGCACTTTAATATCAATGCGCGTGCCTTTACCCAGGTTCGAATCAATATGGATGGAGCCATTCAACTGGCTGATACCAGTTTTCACTACGTCCATACCCACGCCCCGGCCGGAGATATCTGAAATCTCTTTCTTGGTCGAGAACCCTGGCGCAAAGATCAGGTTGTAACATTCGCTGTCAGACAACCGGGCTGCCGCATCAACGTCCATCACACCGCGTTCAACAGCGATCTGACGCAGACGATCCGGGTCCATACCGCCACCATCATCTTCGATGGTCAGCAGAATATGATCCCCTTCCTGTGCTGCCGACAGCAGGACAGTACCGATTCGTGACTTACCGGCTTTCTCGCGGACATCGGGCATTTCAATCCCGTGGTCAACTGAGTTACGCACCAGGTGAATCAGCGGATCTGCCAGTGCTTCCACCAGGTTTTTATCCAAATCTGTTTCTTCACCGCGCATTTCAAGCACGATTTCTTTTTTCAGGCTGCGGGCCAGATCGCGAACCACGCGCGGAAAGCGACCGAACACTTTCTTAATTGGCTGCATGCGGGTTTTCATCACCGCACCCTGCAGATCAGCCGTCACCACATCCAGATTGGCAACCGCTTTCGACATTTCTTCGTCGTTGCTGTTCTGCCCCAGACTGATGAGACGGTTACGGACCAGCACCAGTTCACCCACCATATTCATGATGGTATCCAGAGTCGACGTATCGACGCGAACCGTTGCCTCAGCCTGTGGTTTGCTTTTTTCTTTCAGCGCAGTAGTTTTCCGCTCAGCCAAAGGCTGCGGTTTTTCTGCCACTGGAGGTGTAACCGGCTTCGGCTCTGCTTTCGGGGCCAGAGCAGATGCAGGTTTGGTCGCAATGGCCAGCTCTTCGTCAGAAGGCCCTTTACCGGAGCCATGCAGTTCATCCAGTAAACGTTCAAATTCATCGTCCGTCATCAGATCGCTGTCGCCTGACGCACTGACTTTCGTTTCAGGCACAACCGCCTGCGGCGCTGCGGCGGCGACTTCGTCGCCCGGCCCTTTTCCGACACCGTGGAGCTCGTCTAACAAACGCTCGAACTCGTCGTCTGTAATATCACCGTTGTCGATATCCGTCGACACCGGTTGTGTCGGTGCTTTCACTTCTGTCGCTGCCGCGCTCGGGCCAGCCCCGGAGCCATGCAGCTCATCCAGTAAACGTTCAAACTCGTCCTGGGTAATTTCGTCGACAGAATTTCCGGCAATCGCAGATTGATTCGGATCGGCCTTCGGTGCTACTTCCTGGACTGGGGCTGCGGCGGCAACAGGCTCTGAAACCGTCTCAGCTGCCAGTTCTTCCGGGCCTGGTGGCTGACTGTAGTAATGCAGCGCATCCAGCAGGCTTTGCTCTGCAGAATCGATCGGTTCACGATCCTGCAGCTGAGAAAACATCACATTAATGGTATCTAACGCCTGAAGGATGACATCCATCAGCTCAGACGTGACCGTTCGCTTACCCGTACGCAACAGGTCAAAAATATTCTCGGCGCCGTGACAGGCATCAACCAAAGGTGTCACCGCCAAAAATCCGGCACCACCTTTTACCGTGTGGAAACCGCGAAAAATCGCGTTCAGCAGGTCGGAATCTTCCGGACGACGTTCCAGGTCAACCAGCTGCTCAGAAAGTAACTCCAGAATTTCCCCTGCTTCGATTAAAAAGTCCTGCAGGATATCTTCATCTAAATCAAAGCTCATAAGCTTCCCCTAAAATCCAAGGCTTGATAGCAGATCATCAACATCATCTTGAGTAGACATCACGTCGGTACGTCCGGCAGTGTTGATAATCGGCCCTTCCGGAGAGAGTGGCTGTTGTTTTTGATTGGTGTCAGCGATGCCTTCATTTTGGTCAATCCCGGCTGCTCTCAGAATTTCGACCAGTTGATGCTCCACTTCATGAACAAGTTCAATAACCCGGCGTATCACCTGGCCAGTCAAATCCTGGAAGTCCTGCGCCATCAAAATCTCAGTCAGGTGCTGGTGCAGCTGCTGGCTGTCCCCTTCCACCTGAATCAGAAGCGCATCAATTGCATGACAAAGCGATTTAAATTCACTCAGCGTGATGTCGCCCTGCATTAATCGCTGCCATTGGGGTTTCACTTGCAACAGGCGCTCCTGCAATAAATCAGCAATTGGCAGAGTGCCTTCAACTGCATCCATTGTTTTGTTAGCAGCTTCTTCTGTTTTATCGATCACATAAGTCAGACGACCACGTGCATCAGGAATGTCCGTGGTTGCCAAATCGGCAATCCGGGGGTCCAGGCGAAAGTTTCGCAGTGAATCATGTAATTGACGGGTCAGCTTACCCACTTCCATATACATGGGATCTCTGCAATCCGTCACCATGCTCCGGAACAGCTCATTGGCTTCCGCCCGCTGGTTCGTCTCCAGCAGGTTTACCAGCTCTCTCGCCTGTTCAAGTGAAATCATATGTGTCTACCCTTGTTCGCGTCAGACTGACGGCATCACTGCATACGTTCGAAAATCTTATCCAGTTTTTCTTTCAACGTGGCAGCGGTAAACGGCTTCACGATGTAGCCATTCACACCGGCCTGTGCCGCTTCGATGATCTGCTCACGCTTTGCTTCTGCAGTAATCATCAGCACTGGTAAGTGTTTCAGGTTTGCATCCGCACGAATTTGCTTGAGAAGATCAATGCCCTGCATTCCTGGCATGTTCCAGTCGGTGACCACGAAATCGAAGTCGCCCTTCTTCAACATTGGTAACGCTGTCAATCCGTCATCCGCTTCCTGGGTGTTGTTAAAGCCCAGATCACGCAGCAGGTTTTTGACAATACGGCGCATTGTTGAAAAGTCGTCAACAATGAGGATTTTCATATTTTTGTTCAAAGTTGCCTCCACTGAGGTCACAGTGTTTTCTTCTAAATCGTGTGTTTATGAAGCAGTCCAAGCGGAGAGCTTGGCCCGCAAACGTTGCATTGCCTGACTGTGAATCTGGCAAATACGGGATTCACTGACACCTAAAACGGCACCAATTTCTTTGAGGTTAAGTTCCTCGTCGTAATACAACGACAACACCAGTGCTTCCCTTTCAGGTAATGTCCGGATAGCGCCGGCAAGTGCCTGGCGAAAACTGCCATCCGCGACATCCTGAAAAGGCAGGTTTTCTGCCATTGAATCTTCGGTTGCTACCGTATCTTCAGAGACACCGAGGTCGTCCATACCCACTAGGCGACCACAATTAACATCATTTAATGCCTGATGGTACTGTTCCAGTGTCATTTCGAGATATTCAGCAATTTCCTGATCATTAGGGTCACGGCCGAAGCTGTGCTCTAACTGTGCAATGGCTTCTGATATCCGTCGGCTGTTCTTGTAGACCGAACGGGGAACCCAGTCACCACGCCGGATATCATCCAGCATGGCTCCTCGAATGCGTATACCGGCAAAGGTTTCAAAACTGGCCCCTTTGCTGGGGTCATAATTCTGTTGTGCTTCCAGCAAACCAATCATGCCAGCCTGGATCAGGTCTTCCAGCTGCACGTTGGGCGGTAATCTTGCCATCAGGTGATGCGCGATACGCTTCACCAGTGACGAATACCGCTCAACAAATGCATGGGGTGTTTCCTGATATCGGCCGTATGTCAGTGCTTTACTCACCCAGAGGTACCTCTTCAGGTGTTGGTTTAACTAATAACTTTTCGACAAAAAATTCCAGATGTCCGCCCGGATTGTTTGGCACAGGCCAGGTCAGCGCTTTATTGGCAAGCGTGGTCAGTGCCAGAGCAGCCGGACTGCGCGGAAAGGCTTCCACGACAACTTTTTGACGCTTGATAGACTGACGAACCCGGTCGTCGAGCGGAATGCAGGCAACCAGCTCCAGGTTTGCCTGAAGGAAACGTTCCGTCACCCGGGTCAGCTTGGCAAACAGCTCACGACCTTCGCGATAACTGCGCACCATGTTGGCGACAATTTTGAACCGCTGGACATGATATTCACGGTTCAGAATTTTAATCAGCGCATAAGCATCTGTAATGGAAGTCGGTTCATCACAGACTACAACTAGTACATCCTGCGCTGCGCCAGCAAAACTCAGTACCATATCTGAGATCCCGGCAGCAGTATCCACCAGCAGAACGTCAATTTCATCTTCCAGTGTCGCAAACGCACGGATCAGCCCGATATGCTGCGCACTGGTCAGTTCCGCCATATTCTGCGTTCCGGAAGAGGCCGGTACGATTTTGACGCCGTACGGGCCTTCAATGATGATGTCCTGTAAATCGCATACACCGGACAGCACGTGAGACAGGTTTCGACCCGCACGCAGACCCAGCATCACATCCACATTGGCCAGCCCGAGATCGGCATCCAGAACCATCACCCGCTTCCCCTGACGGCCCATTGCGAGCGCCATATTCAGCGTGATGTTCGTTTTGCCGACCCCGCCCTTACCACCGCTGACGGTGATCACTTTGGTTGTGGCCAATTTTGTCATACGGCGCAAACCGCTTGCTTGATCGTGCATCATTTTCTCAATCATAAATGTCCGCCCCCTGGCTCTCTGCACTATCGCTGTTCCAGAAGTGGGGTTGCTGGCCCATATCGTTTTCCAGCAATTCATTGGCACGGTTCACCAGGAAGCGGCCTGTCGCGACTTTAATGTCCTCAGGTACACGCTGTCCGTCAGCCAGATAAGCAATTGGCAAAGCACTGTCCAGTGTTACGCTGATCACTTCTCCCAAACTGAGTGTTTCATCCAGTTTGGTCAGCACGCAGCCCGATAACGGGATACGACGGAAGTGCTCAATGGTTTCGTGCAATACGCGGCGCTGGGAGGTCGCCGGCAATACCAGAAAACTACGGATATGAGAGCCACTATTGTGCATCAGGGTATCCAGCTGCTCCTGCAGGCGCAGATCCCTTTGTCCCATCCCGGCTGTATCCAGCAGGACAAGACGGCGATGCCGTAACTGGTGAAGTATATCGGCCAGTTCCTCGGCATCTTTAGCAACTCTTACCGGACAGCCGAGAATTCGTCCGTAAGTGGCCAGTTGCTCATGGGCACCAATCCGGTAAGTATCCGTTGTAACCAGGGCGATTTCATCCGGTCCGAAGTCCATGGCAGCCCGGGCGGCCAGTTTCGCGATGGTGGTGGTTTTCCCCACCCCGGTCGGACCCAGCAGAGCGACCACACCACCGGTTTCGAGGATGCAGTCATCTGTCGTAATAATTTGATCGGACAATAATTGAAGCAGGGAGCTCCATGCCTTATGCGGCGCCACATCCTCAGGGATATAGCAGGCCAGCTGATCCGCAAGTTCTGCAGACAGCCCCATTTTTTCCAGGCGCTTAATCATCATCGCCCGCATCGGCTCACGGCGCTCAACTTCCTGCCACATCAGACCGGACAGCTGGTGCTCCAGCAGGCGGCGAATCGAAGCCATCTCTGAGCGCATCGCGTCCAGCTCGTCATCCCGGCGGGATGAGCGCGCTTCATAACGGGTTGGGTCCAGACGGTTCTGGGCATAGCCGTTGGCTGTGCTCTCTGGCTGCGACGCATATCGTCCGCCCGCATGGCTGGCAGATTCAGCGTCATTGTTCTGACGATAATTGTCGTAACCGTTACTGCGCTGCGGTTGACGCCCCCCGGCACCATAAGGATGCTGCGACTTGCGACGATCGCTTCCGTAACCGTTCGTCTCGGCCTTGGCACGTTTCGAAAAGTCATATCCCTGACGTTCATCGGCCTGAGCCAGGTGTTTCGACTGGCGTTGCAACAACGCGGACAGCGAGTCGACTTCCGTATCCTGTTCCTGAGAGTAATTCTGCAGCACCTTGGCAAAGCGGCCGCCAGCAGCATTCTGCAGCTGAACTTTATCATCAGCGAGCTTACGTCTGGCCTCACCAAAGCGCTCTGCCAGTGCATCACGTGCAGGCTGTGACGGTGATGGTACCGGCGCTTCCGCCGTATCATTATCGACGGCTGCGACAATCTCCACACCACCGGTCACTTTCTTATTTGACATGATCACTGCATTCGCCCCGAGCTGTTCCTTCACTTCGCTCAGTGCAGTTCGCATGTCCTTGGCAAAAAATCGTTTAATTTTCAATTTTGTCTTCCCATCCGGTGACGGATTACCCTGCGCGTTGCAGCTGACTCAGTCAGCCAGTGACACCTAATTACCCACAGCATTCACAATTCGGATCTGCTTCTCATCCGGAATTTCCTGGTACGAGAGCACCCGAAGTGTCGGGATGGTGTTTTTCACAAATTTCGCCAGCGTGCCTCGCAGTACCCCTGAGGTCAGCAGTACTGCAGGCTCACCTTTCAATTCCTGCTGGTGTGTGGCTTCTGTCAGAGAACGTTGCAGACGTTCAGCCAGACCAGGCTCAATTCCGGAGGATTCTCCTCCGCTGGATTGCATAGTCTTATGCAATATTTGTTCCAACTCTGGAACCAAGGTGATCACAGGAAGCTCGACCTCTATACCATTGATTTCCTGAACAATTAGACGTTTCAGGCCAATACGTGCCGCGGCGGTCAGAATGTCAGGATCTTGACTCTTGCCGGAATACTCGGACAAGGTTTGAACAATCGTGCGGATATCACGAATCGGCACCCCTTCATGCAGCAGGTTCTGGAGGACTTTCACGACCGCACCCAGCGGCAGCTGATCCGGTACAAATCCATCCACCAGCTTCGGTGTCGACTGACCCAGGACTTCCAGCAGGTTCTGCACTTCTTCATGTCCGAGCAGCTGCGAGGCATTATTGACGAGGATCTGACTCAGGTGCGTTGCCAGCACAGTGGCCGCATCCACCACGGTATAACCCAGTGCCTGCGCATGCTCACGCTGCGATTCCAGAATCCAGATCGCTTCCAGGCCAAATGCCGGGTCTGTAGTGCGCTCCCCTTCCAGGCTGCCGAAAACCTGACCGGGGTTAATTGCCAGTTCCATATCCGGGTGAATGTTCGATTCACCGTTATTCACGCCCATCAGGCTGATCCGGTAAGTATTGGGCGGCAGCTCCAGGTTATCGCGGATATGAACCGGCGGGATCAGGAAACCAAAGTCCTGCGACAGCTTCTTCCGGACCCCTTTCACCCGCTCCAGCAACTCACCACCCTGCTCTTTATCAACCATCGGGATCAGACGGTAACCCACTTCCAGGCTGATGGTATCCATGGGCTGTACATCATCCCATGACAATTCTTTCTGTGGTGGTTTGCTGTCCAGCTCGGCAGGCGGTTCGGCTTCAGCCAGTGCTTTTTGCTGCTGTTCTTTCTTGATCCGCCAGAATGCAATCAGTCCGATAATCAGAGCCAGCAGCAGAAACGGAATATGCGGCATGCCGGGGACAACCCCCATGACGAACAGAATGCCGCCCGTGATAATCAGTGCCTGCGGGTTATTGAACATCTGGAACAGCATCTGCTGCCCCATATCTTCGTCAGTATTTTGACGGGTCACCATCATGGCGGCGCCGATTGACAGCAGCAGTGACGGGATCTGGGCCACCAGACCATCACCAATGGTCAGCAGGCTGTAGATCTGAATGGCATCGGCGAACGCCAGACCGTGCTGGCCCATCCCAATGACCAGACCCCCAATGATGTTGATAAACAGAATGAGGATACCGGCAATGGCATCCCCTTTGACAAATTTCGAGGCACCGTCCATCGAACCATAAAAGTCAGCCTCTTTGGTAACTTCACTGCGACGGGTCCGGGCCTGTTCCTGATCAATCAGCCCGGCATTGAGGTCGGCGTCAATCGCCATCTGTTTACCCGGCAATGCATCCAGGGTAAATCGGGCACTGACTTCAGAAATCCGGCCGGCACCTTTGGTCACGACCATAAAGTTGATGATCATCAGGATCAGGAAGACCACCAGACCGACCGCATAGTTACCGCCAATCACCACGGAACCAAAAGCATCGATGACCTGACCTGCAGCGTCTGAACCTTCATGACCATTGAGCAGCACCACCCGGGTTGACGCCACATTCAGCGCCAGACGCAACAGTGTTGCAATCAGCAGGACGGTCGGGAAAGCAGCAAAGTCGAGCGGGCGGCGGGTGTACACCGTCACCAGCAACACCACCAGGGCCAGCGCGATATTGAAAGAGAACGCCATATCCAGCAACAGCGGCGGCATTGGCAATACCACCATTGCCAGCGTCGCCAGTACCATGATTGGAGCACCCATCGCAGGCAACGACTGCAATCGGTGTAAAGGCAATTTATCAGAAAAAGGTATCGACAGCTTCATGCATTCTTACTGGGTTGGAATCAAGTAATTGCCAGTTACAACCTTTGTGTAACTGAACAGGCTAAGCTTCGCATAAAGCAAATTTTATACCGCTTCGGGAAGTCAATTTTTTGACCTGCAGCCAAAACTTTTTAGTGCCGTAACTCAGACGGAATATCCATCGCCACAGGGGAAAGTTTCGGACGCTTTCCATGACCACGACGGTACTGTTTCAGCTGGAAGACATAAGCCAGCACCTGCGCCACGGCCGCAAACAACCCATCCGGGATTTGCTGCTCCAGCTCTGTGCTGTGATATAACGAACGTGCCAGCGGTGGCGCAGGCACGATATCAATCTGGTATTCGTTGGCAATTTCACGAATTTTCATTGCCATATGATCCGTGCCCTTCGCAACCACCACAGGTGCCCGGTCAAGCTTCGGATCGTAGCGTAACGCCACGGAAAAGTGTTCCGGGTTGGTAATCACGACATCCGCTTTCGGAACTTCAGCCATCATCCGCCGCTGTGCCATTTCGCGCTGCAGCATCCGGATGCGCCCTTTGACTTCCGGCTTACCTTCCACATCTTTGTACTCGTCTTTGACTTCCTGCTTGGTCATCTTCAGCTGTTCGTTATGCTGCCAGATCTGAAACGGTACATCGATCGCCACCACCACCAGCAGCGAACAACAGATCAGCAGGACAAATCTCAGCAAAATCGTCAGAGCGTGGAAGATATTCCCCGGATAAGTTTCGATACTAAGCTGAAAGAAACCTTCCAGGCTGCTGTACATCAGGAAGTAAGCGACACCGGCGACAAGGCTGACCTTCAGTATTGACTTCACCAGTTCGACCGCACTTTGCTTGCCCATCATGCGTTTCAAGCCGCTGAGCGGGTTCATCCGGGAAAACTTGGGGCGCGCGGCTTCAGCGGAAAAAGTGATTCCGCCCAGGGCTGAAGCACCAATCAGAGCTGCGACAAAAAGAAACAACAGCACCAGCAGCAACGGCCAGAGCATGTGCAGAATGACATCTCCGGTCAGCGAAAGCAGCTTGGTGAAATCGAACACTTCTTCACGACTGAGGGTAAACAGCTTACGCATGACTTCGCTCATCGCAGTCGCCAGCATTTCGCCAAACCACATCAGACCCACAGCGCCTGAAACCAGGACTGCGACGGACGCCAGTTCTCTTGAGCGCGGTACCTGACCCTTTTCCCGCGCCTGCTGCAACCTTCGGGGGGTTGCCTGTTCTGTACGTTCCTGACCGTCTGAATCAGCCACCAGTGCCTCTCCCTTTTATCTCAGCAATCCAGCCGGATCAGGCTGCAGATTTGCTCTGTGCCCAGCTGCCAGTGATCTTCATACTGCGCCAGAATCCCGACCAGCAGATACCAGCTGATAAATAAGCCCAGTAACAGGGCGAACGAGAATCCCAGCGAGAAAATGTTCAGCTGCGGCGCGGCCCGGGTCATGACGCCGAATGACAGATTGACAGTCAGCAGCGCAATAATCCCGGCCAGCGACATGGTCAGTCCGGCTTTAAACATCAGACCAAACCAGCCCGCCAGCAGCTGGTAATCAACCGCTTGCAGCATGGAGGTTCCCACCGGCAGCGTGGTAAAACTGAGCACCACCAGATTCAGCATCGCCAGATGACCATCTGTTGCCAGAAAGAGCATGATGGCCAGCATCATATAAAACTGGCCCAGCACCGGCGTATTTTGGCCGTTTGCCGGGTCCACCATGGAGGCAAAACCCAGACTCGACTGCATCCCCAGTATCTGGCCCAGCAACACAAAAGTCTGGGTCACAAACTGAGTCACCAGCCCCATCGCCACGCCAATCACCACCTGTTGAGCCGTGGTCAGGAATCCCTGAAATGACAGTAACGGAATGGTATCCGGCACAGCCGGCAGGACAGGCATCACCGCAAAGGTGACAGCCAGAGACAGGTAAAGCCGAATCCGCATCGAGACAAAACGGGCACCGAAGAACGTCATGCTCATCATCATGGCGCCGATCCGGGTCAGCGGCCAGAAGTAGTTGGCCAGCCATTCAAGAATAATCTCTGCAGGATAATGCATGGCCGGCTCAGTAAAGAATCTGCGGGATCTGCTCAATGATGCGATAGAAATAATCCATCAGCATCCGGGTCATCATATGACCAAAGAGCATCAGCGCGACCAGCGTCACGACCAGACGCGGTAAGAAACTCAGCGTCTGTTCGTTAATCGACGTCGCCGCCTGAAAAATGGCAACGATCAGACCAATCAGCAAGCCAGGTACGACGATCAGCGCAACCATCAGCAAGACCATATAGAGGGCTTCCTGAAAGATTTCAACAAAGGATTCCGGCGTCATTGTGCGTCTCCTGCTTCAGTCTTCAGGTGCCAAAACTGCCGGCCAGCGTCGACAGGATCAGATTCCAGCCATCCACCAGCACAAACAGCATAAGCTTAAACGGCAGGGAGACAATCATCGGCGACAGCATCATCATCCCCATTGCCATCAGCACTGAGGCCACCACCAGGTCAATAATCAGAAACGGCAGGAAGAGCATAAAACCAATCTGGAAAGCGGTTTTCAGCTCAGATGTAATGAAAGCCGGGATCAGCACGGTCATCGGCACTTCCTGCGGATCGGTTGCCGTCGAACCAGACATGTTGACGAAGGTTTCCAGATCCTTCACCCGCGTTTGCTTGAGCATAAACTGGCGCAGCGGTACCTGTGCGACGTTCAGCGCCTCCCGGGCAGACATTTCTTCATTGATATAGGGCTGAACGGCCTTGGTGTTGATTTCATCCAGCACCGGCGACATCACGAAGAAAGTCATGAACAGGGCAATCCCGATGATCACCTGGTTCGATGGCGTCTGCTGTAAGCCCAGCGCCTGACGGAGAATCGACATCACCACCACAATCCGGGTGAATGAGGTCATCAGAATGACAATGGCCGGCAGGAAACCCAGCGCTGTCATCAGCGCCAGAATCTGCAACGTCACCGAGTAGTCTTCAGTGCCGTCGGGGTTCACCGAAACAGAAAATGCCGGGATCCCGCCGCCACCCTTGGTGGTCATCAGAGTCGCGGCACCTTTGTCACTTTTCATTTCACTGACAGTCACACTGTTGCCGGCGACATTACCGAGGCCGCTCTCTTCACTTTGTGCCAGGGCCAGCCCGGACATCAGCAGACACAGCAGTCCCGCGATCCATGGCAGTAATTTCAGTCGGTGCATCATTGTTTTTTCAACAGCTTACTGAGTTGCTGAGCGAACTCACCGTTGCCAGTGCGTGTTTCGACAGGCAGCGGCTGATCCAGTTTGGTCAGCATAGAAATGTTCTGAGGCGTGACGCCAATCAATAGTTGTTCATCACCGACCTGAACCAGCACAATCCGCTCACGCTGGCCGACAACCACCTGACGAATCACCTGCAGGCCATTATCGCCCCCGGTCACCCCGGGCAGTTTCATCCGGCGCAGCAGCCAGGCCAGAAAAACAATCAGCACCAGAACCAGCAGCAGCGACCCAAATGTCGCGCCCATATCAATTTCTGGTGCCGCGGCAAAAGCAGGCAGCCCGGAGAAAGCCAGCACTGCGGCCAGCATGATTTTCTTTCCCGTCATGCCCGATTACCGCAGCTTCTTAATACGTTCAGTCTGGCTGATCACATCGGTCAGACGAATACCGAACTTGTCGTTGACCACGACCACTTCACCATGCGCGATCAGCGTGCCGTTCACCAGTACATCCAGTGATTCACCAGCCACACGGTCCAGCTCAACCACCGAACCCTGGTTAAGCTGCAGCAGGTTACGGATACTGATCTTCGTCCGGCCCACTTCCATCGAAATGGTGACCGGAATGTCCATGATGGTATCCAGACGACGACGCTCATCATCTGAAATCGGCGTACTCTCGTCTTTCAGTTCTTCCAGCGGTGCTGTTTCAATCGTGCCGTCGCTGGTCTGTTCCGCGAGGGCAGAGGCCCAGTCGTCAGCAACATGTTGATCTTTTTCTGACATAAATCACCTGTATTAATCGTCAATCGGGTCTGTGACGGAGAATGTCGGGCTCAGTTCATCCCCATCCAGGAATGCCAAGTCTGTCTTCACCGTATCGGGCCGCTTTAGTTTTTCTGTTATCTTCATTGCGACATGATCGCCGGATTTGCCCATTTTACCGCGGTAAGTCGGCAGATCCTCCACAAAGAGCGTGGCCGATTCAGGCATTTCCACCGGGATCACATCGCCGCTGCGCAGCTCCATCAGATCACGCAGAGTCAGGTCAATATCCAGCAGTTTTGCACGCAGATTGATCTCGACGTCCATCACCTCATCGCGCAGTGCTTTGCTCCAGCGAACGTCGGTATCCATCTTGTCACTCTGGACACCGGCATCGAGCAGTTCGCGGATAGGCTCCACCATGGAATACGGCATTACGACGTGGAAATCACCGCCGCCGCCATCAATTTCAATGTGGAAGGAACTGACCACAATCACTTCGGTCGGGCTGACAATGTTTGCCATCGTCGGGTTCACTTCGGAGTCGAGATATTCAAACTCCACTCCCATGACCGGTGACCAGGCCTCACGATAGTCTTCAAAAACCAGCTTGAGCAGCATCTGAACGATACGGCGCTCGGTCGGCGTGAACTCACGGCCTTCAATCTTGGCATGGAACCGGCCATCACCACCGAAGAAGTTTTCCACCAGAATAAACACCAGCCGGGCTTCCATGGTAATCAATGCGGTGCCTTTCAGCGGACGAAAACGCACCATGTTCAGGCTGGTCGGTACGTACAGCGTGTTCTGGTATTCACCGAACTTCAGCATCTGTACGCCATTAATTGAAACTTCTGCGGTCTTGCGCAACATGTTGAACAGGCTGATCCGCATATGACGGGCAAAGCGCTCGTTGATCAGCTCAAGCGTTGGCATCCGGCCGCGGACAATGCGGTCCTGAGATGAAAAGTCGAATGAGATAACCCCAGGACCATCCTGTTGTTTGGGTTGATCATCGTCTACATCATCGACGCCGTGCAGCAGCGCATCAATTTCGTCTTGGGTAAGTAAATCAGTCACAAGAAACCTATTGCATTACGAAGCCGGTAAACAGAACCTGCTCGACGACAGGATTGCCAGACACTTTCACCAGTGCTGACTGTACAGATTGCAGCGCCTGCTGACGCAGTTCAAGACGACCGCTTGGCGAACGCAGCTGCTCAACACTGGCGGCTCCGAAAGATTGAAGCAGCGTGCTCTCAACCAACGGAATGTGCTGGCGGGCCAGGGTATCATTGTCGTCTCCCCGCACCATCAGTTGAACCTTGACCTGGACCAGACGCTGCTGGGTATCCCCCATGACATTAAAAATGAAGGGGTGCGGCAAAATCACGTAATAAGCAGGCTCGGGTTTTCCGGCGGCCTTGGCGATATCAGCACTGGCCGTATCGGCTGACGACGAATCGCCCGACAGAAAATACCATGCAGCCCCACCGCCCAGAAGCACGGGAATCAAAGCCAGTAATAATAAAATAAGGCGCTTTTTGCTGTTTGTAGTTGTTGTCGCTTCTTCAGCCATAATTCCGTGACCTAAAGGTAAATTGTTTCTGTGATGCTCTGACCTGAACCTTTTCAGGCTCAGGCATAGTAATCAATCCCGTCGCGTTGTTCACTGACCGTCATGGCAACCGCATTGCCGACGTCTTCATCGGACTGAAGCTGACCACTTTGCCCGCCGCGTGAAGAACCGGCCTCACCCTGCTGCTGACCGCCGGTATGCTGGCCTGCCAGTTGCTGACCGCTGTCCTGATGAACACTGCTCTGTGCCAGTTGAAGCCCCTGCTGCTGCAGCAATTCGCGCAGCCTCGGCATCGCATGCTCGACCAGTTCCCGGGTCTGCGCATTCCCGACATTGAACTGAACCGACGCCTGATCATTGTTAATGTGCAGTTTAATCTGCAAACGGCCCAGTTCAGGCGGGTCCAGGCGGATATCCACCTGCTTGAGATTCTTGCTCATCAGCATCTGAACACGTTCAGCCAGTTGCTCCCCGGCCATGTCACGCTGCAGAGGCAATGGCGGTTGCTGAGCCTGTGCCGTATCTGCGCGCTGCAGGCCGGCAGCCATGGTCTGTAACGATTGATGCTGTCCGGAGACTGCGCCAGTTGCTGCAGATTGCGAATCTGTCTGAGCAGCGTCCAGCTGGAGTCCGGCATCAGCCAGTGCGGCATTCATGCCCGCTGCCAACCCGGGATTCCCGTTGCTCTGGGGATTTCCGGCACTGCCGCCGTCAGACATCCCCGCTTCACCGCCTTTCGAAGCCGTCAGCCGGGCAATGGCTTCATTCAGCCACTCTGGTTGCGCTTTACTGTCGGCACTGGCAGTCTCCAGCGGAGCTGATGTCTGAACACCGGCAAAAACGGCACTGTCAGATGTTTTCGTTTTCGGATCGGTCTGCGTCTTTTCCTGTGCTGCCAGCATCTGTGCCAGTTTCCCCTGACGGCCAGCCGTCAACACATCAGCTTCAGGACCCATTTCGGCCTCGCTGGCTTCAGTGGCCTTCGCACCGGTTTGCGCTGACTGTAAGGCAGCTCCGTCAGCCAGTAATGCCGCCGCAGTCTCTTCCCCTTCAAGGGATTCCGCCTCCGGTGGCAAATCTTTGCCATCCTTTGCCGTTTGCAATTGCTGACTGGATGCATTCAGCCTGTCGAGGAGCGCTTCCGCATCCGCTCGAATTTGATTCTCATTGCCTTCAGAGGCGGTTTCGTCGTGCTCATCCGAGCCTTTCGACTCGTCTGAGGACTTCATTTTTTCTTTGCCGGTGGTCCCACCTGCTTTTTCCTGCCGCTTGCCGCCCTCAACCTGAGATTCACTGACAGGCTGTTTACGGGTATTCGAAGTTTTGGCAGAAGAAGATTCAATTTTTTGACGCCCACTCTCAGCCTTTCTGTCAGGGCGAACCGCTGACTCAAGACTGGATGAAAAACCCGGCGGGCTCTGCTCTTCACGGCTGTCAGGCCGAGCCGTCTTCCCCGGGCGGAGAGCGGTTCCGGACGAACCAAAATCGACAGAAATGCTACTGGACGGTTTCATACCCACCTTACTTTGACAATTATTTGACGTTCCAAGTCGTCGCGCTAAAGGGAGACATGCAAAAAACGAACCATCTTATAAAAACCGCTCAGCGGGCTCGTCGGGCAGACTGCAAGGTCGCAAACTCATCCATCAGTTTCTGCTCCTGACGTGCCAGGCGCAGTTCACGTTCCGCTTCTTTTTTCTCCAGCAGCCATTCCACGGACTTTTTATCTTTCCGGGTTTCCTGCCAGATCTCTGCACACTGCTCAACCTGGCGTTCAAATTCTCTGCCCGCCGCGGCTTGCTGGGCCAGCGTTTCATCCAGCTGCCCCAGAAACTTATGCAGATGACTGAACTGGCTGGCGGTCAGACCGTTCTGCCCCCGCTCCGTCAGCTGCCGGCAATAGTCAAAACGATATTTTTCAATCTGTTCCCGCTGCAGATAAAAACTGTCCAGGTCGCGTTTCGCCTGTTCCAGCGCCAGAAAAGCGTTGTGTTCTTTTTCTTTCGCCTGTTCAAGAATAAGTACCAGCGCCCGTTCAGACATGACAGCCTCCCGCTGCTTTCTGACCCGCGATTATCATCTTCAGGCCCCCAGCGTGGAACGCAGCATATTGACGCACATCTCGTAAGGAACCGATTCTTTCATTCCTTGCTGCAGATATGCATCCAACCTGGGTTTCAGCGTGAACGCCTGGTCAATGGCCGGATCGGTGCCGGGTTTATAAGCCCCGATCGCAACCAGTTCCTGATTCTTACGGCAGATAGACAAAATCTGACGGACAGCTTTCGACATCAGCATCTGCTCTTCACTGACAATGGCGGGCATCACCCGGCTGACAGAACGTTCCACATCGATCGCCGGATAGTGACCGGCGTCCGCCATCTCACGCGACAAGACAATGTGGCCATCGAGAATGGCCCTTGAGGCATCCGCTATCGGATCCTGAAGGTCGTCTCCTTCCGTCAGAACGGTGAAGAAGGCCGTGATAGAACCCTGATCTTCACCGCCATTTCCCGCACGCTCCACCAATGCCGGTAACTTGGCAAAAACAGAAGGCGGGTAACCTTTGGTCGCTGGCGGTTCGCCAATCGACAATGCAATTTCCCGCTGTGCCTGTGCAAAGCGGGTCAGAGAATCCATTAACAGCAGCACGTCCAGCCCCTGATCGCGGAAATATTCCGCAACCGTCAGTGCGGTCTGGCAGCCTTTCAAGCGCATCAGTGGGGAGGCATCGGCCGGTGCTGCAACAACGACAGCTCGCTGACGGCCTTCTTCGCCCAGGATCTCATCGATAAATTCTTTCACTTCGCGCCCACGCTCACCGATCAGTCCCACGACAACCACCTGTGCTGTCGTGCCCCGGGTCATCATGCCCAGCGTCACGGACTTACCGACGCCGGAACCGGCAAACAGACCAATCCGCTGACCTTTACCAACCGTTAGCAGGCCATTAATGGCCTTAAGGCCGACATCGAGGGGGTCATGAATCGGTTTACGTGCGAGGGGGTTAATCGGCTCAGCATTCAGAGAAGCGCGTGAGGCGGTATAGAGCCGGCCTTTGCCGTCCAGCGGATTGCCCATTCCGTCAATCACCCGGCCCAGCAGTTCAGGACCGACCGGCAAGCCGCCATCATGCATCAGCGGCGTCACCTTGGCCCCAGGCATCACGCCCGTCAGCTGTTCACTCGGCATCAGAAAAAGGGTCTCACCACTAAAGCCGACGACTTCAGCTTCAATGTTGCCCTGAATGGCTTCGACCTGGCAGACACTGCCGACCGGAGCACGGCAGCCAATGGCTTCCAGGGTCAGACCGACCACTCGGACCAGCCGCCCGGAGGCGACAGGCCTGCAGGCCAGTGATTGTGTTTGGTAACCCGCCAGACGTTGTGTCAGGGTCATTCCCCGGACTCCTGCGGCGCTTCATCGGCCGGGCGGTTATTCATACCGAGAAACTGCGACAACAGGTGACGGATTCGATCCTCCATCCGGTAATCAACACTGGAATCTCCGGCTGCGACCTGAACATCCCCGCGTGACAGCCCCGGCTCAGCCAGTAACTGCCAATGACGATTTTCCAGCTCCTGCTGGCCGTATGCCGACTCGACCAGGGCCAGATCTTCCGGATGTAACTGAAGCGTCAGTTGCTGCGAAGCCAGCGGTAATGCTGCCACCGCCTCCCGGACCGTTGAGAGAATTACCTGCGGGTTGGTCAGGGCCTCGACCCGGATCAGTTCCCGGGTTAAAGCCAGAACCATATTGACTAACTGGCTCTCGACTTCATTGTCGACCTGCCGTAAAGGCTCAGCCAGCTGATTTACAATGTCTGTCAGGCTGGCAACGTGTGTATCGATCACCGCCTGACCGGCAGCCAGCCCTTCTTCCCGGCCAGCTTCCAGACCTTCCTGATGTCCCGCGGCAACACCTTCCTGACGGCCGGTTTCAAAACCTTCTGCATGTCCGGCAGCCCGGCCTTCATCCAGCCCCTCTTCATACGCAGACTGACGGATGTCTTCCAGTTCAGCAGCTGTCAGAGGCTGGGGTTCAGGTTCGTCGGTATCAATCACCGCAGGCCGCCAGCTGGGATCGTAATTCAGGGCATTGTCCGCTGGCGCATGATCGGCTTCGGTATAATCCGGATATGCCCAGCGTTCCAGTTCTTCAGCCTGATGACCACTCAAACGCACAAAGCCGCGACGGCGTTCCATCGTCATTCTGTTTCCCCAACTGAATTAGAGATACTCATCCTGACCACCGCCACCATTCAGCATCAGCTCACCGGCTTCAGCCAAACGACGGGCAATGGACAGAATTTCTTTCTGCGCTGCTTCCACGTCAGAAACACGGATTGGTCCCATGGCTTCCAGATCGTCCATCAGCAACTCAGCAGCACGCTTGGACATATTACGCATGATTTTCTCACGCAGCATATCGTCGGCACCTTTGAGGGCTTTCTGCAACAGTTCCTGCGGCACTTCGCGCAGCAGGCTCTGGATACCCCGGTCGTCGACCTCGGCGAGGTTCTCGAAGACGAACATCAGATCTTCGATCTGAACCGCCATCTCCTCGTCGTTCTCGCGGATTTGCTCCATCAGCAGACCCTCGATGTTGTTGTCGAGGTAGTTCATAATATCGGCTGCAGCCTTCATGCCGCCAATCTTCGCGGCCTGAGCACCAGCCTGACCTGCAAACTGTTTCTCCATGATGTCGTTCAGTTCGTGCAGTGCCGCCGGCTGAACTTCTTCCAGGTTGGCAATCCGCATCATCAGATCCAGGCGGACCCGCTCCGGGAACTGCGACAGGATCTCTGCCGACTGCTCCGGATCCAGATAAGACAGAACAATGGTCTGGATCTGCGGGTGCTCGTTGAGAATGATACTGGCCACCTGACGCGGATCCATCCATTTCAGTGAATCCAGACCACGGGAGCCGCTGCCCATCAGGATCTGATCAACCAGGTTATTCGCCTTGTCTTCACCCAATGCTGCAATCAGGGTATTGCGGACGAAGTCCGCACTGCCCATACCAATGCTGGTGTATTTCTGAATATCGGTCAGAAACTGACGGTGAACAGCCGAGGCTTTTTCAGTGCTCAGTTCCTTCATGCTGGCCATGGCACCACCCACCCGCTGAACCTGTTTCGGCTCGAGGTGGCGGATAATCGAAGCAGCATCCTGCTCATTCAGACTGAGCAGTAAGATCGCCGCTTTTTCCGTGCCGCTCAGACTTTCAATGTCAAAGGGCTTTTCTTCAGTAGTCGCGACTTCATTTGCCATCTTCGTATACCCAGTTCTTCACTACCATCGCCGCCAGATCCGGCTCATTCGCTACCAGTGCACGCACCGCTTTCAGCAGGTCATCATCTTTGTGCAGATTCGGCAGTTCCAGATTACTGTTTGTCAGGTCAATCCCCTCAACACCATCCAGATCACTACCAATCAGCTCATCACCGTCTCCAAGAATTGGCATACCGTTTTCATCCAGTGGCGTACCATCGGCAGCCTGATTCGGATACAACAGTTTGCGCATCGCAGGACGTACCAGAATCAGCAGGACAGCAACAATCACCAGCGCAGCTGCCAGCCAGCGTACCCAGGTATTGAAATTCGGATGTTCCCAGATCGGCATGTCGACCACACGCTCTTGCTCTGGTGTAGCAAAAGGTACGGAAATCACTTCCAGCATATCGCCGCGACCTTCAAGGAAACCAACACCACCCATCAGCAGGCGGCGAATTTTCACCAGTTCCGCTTCCGTCACCGGCACCCGGGTCAATTCACCGGTTTCCGGATTCACCTGCTGCTTATAGTTCACGGCAACAGAAACCGTCTGACGACTGATTGTTCCGGTTTGAGAGCGCTTGTGACGAATCGTGGTATCCAGCTCGAAGTTTCGAGTCGCTTCACGGTGGACAGAACCGTCGCCGCCCTTGCCGGTTTGCAGATCGATCACATCCTGCGGGATAGAGGAATCTTGCGGCGGCTGATTACTCAGTGCCCCCGGAATCCCGGCTACAGCCCGGCCATTGTTGTAATCTTCCAGCGTGTATTCACTTCGGGTCGATGGCGTATTCGGATCAAAACGCTTCTGAGTTTCTTCCTGCGCGCTGAAATCCATCGAGACATCCACCTGTGAGGTGTAGTTACCCAGACCAAGGACAGGGATCAGAATCGCATCAATCTTTTCACGCAGCGCCTGTTCCTGCTTCCGCTCCAGCTCGTATTCTTTCCGGCGCGCGGTAGCTGCCGGGTCTTCCGTGCCTGAACTCAGCAGACGACCGTGTTGATCGGTGACCGTGACACGGCTCGGTTTCAGACCGGGAACTGCGGTCGACACCATATCAACAATCGAGTCGACTTCCTGCTGCCCCAGCGTGCCGCCGGTACTCAGCGTTAAGAAGACACTGGCCGTTGCTTCCTGATTATGACGAACAAAAACACTTTGCTTCGGCATTGCCAGCAGAACCTGTGCTTTACGCACCTGGCTGATTTGTTCAATCGCACGGGCAAGCTGACGCTCACGGCTGAGCTTCAGACGCTCCTGCTCCAGACGTTGTGAAACACCAAAGCCCATATCCTGCAGCAGGATATCGTCTCCTTCCGCAGTCGGATTGTTCAGCCCGGCACGAGTCAGCTCTAACTTCATCGCCCCGTACTGATCGGCCGGGACGCGAATAGTATTGCCATCAAGCTGATATTCGATCTTCTTCTGGTCAAAATGGTCCAGAATCGGAATCAACTCTTCCGTGGAAAAATTTCCTAATGGCCGCATTTCCGGCTCTTTCAGCCACGCCACGACCAGGACAATCAAGGCAACACAAATCGCCACTGACAGTACCAGGATCACCTGACGCAGCAAATCAAGATTGCCCAGCATGCTGTCTACACGCGTGGCACTCTTTTCTTCAAGATCCGGATTTTGCAGCTCCAGATCGCTATCGGAAACGATCGGGGCTGGTGCATTACCCGCTACGGCGAGTTCGTTGGATGTTTGTTCCGACACTCACTTAATTCCTGAATTAAACCGGCATGTTCATCAGTTCTTTATAAGCCTCAACCAGCTTATTCCGAACCTGAACCGTTGCTTCAAAAGCGACACTGGATTTGTTCCGGGCGATCATCACATCCGACAGCGAAATGCTGCGGTCGCCCTGATCAAAACGGCTGCTCAGTTCACTGGACGTCTTTTGCAGACCGTTCACATTCTGGATGGCGTCTTGCAGGGCAGCACCAAAATCGGCACTTACCTGCGCGCCGGTCGCCGGACGGGAGGTATTCGTGGCCTCCATTTTCAATGCCTGCATTTCTGACAGTAATCCGTTGACTTTCATCTGTTATCTCCGTGCTACTTTTTTTGACGATTGATTTGCCATCGCGTCTTTAAAAGATAAAGTTGTGCAAGCTTAACGCCAAAAATATGAAATTAATCTGTTATTTCATCTTTTATAGTCAAACTGGGATCTCGATTCCGGCGTCCCTCATCTTGGCCAGTTTGTACCTCAGCGTACGCGGACTGATGCCTAAACGCTCAGCGACTTCTTTCCGTTTTCCTTCACAGGCCTGAATCGCATCGAGGATAATCGCGAACTCCTGTTCACGCAGTTCACTGCCCAAACCTTCCGAACTGACACCGGCTGGTACAGGGATAAACAGGGATTCACTGGCAACCGGAGCGACAGGCGCTGCGGTTGTGACCGCCTGCTGTAATCCTTGTGCATCCATCCAGTCCAGTCCTTCCAGCAGGATGTGTTCACCGCCGATTTCTGCGTCTCCTGCCAGAATCAGTGCCCGTTGCACTACATTGTCCAGCTCGCGGACATTACCCGGCCAGCCGTACTGCAATAGTCGGGTTTGTGCGGCTTTCGAGAAAACGGGCGCCGGTAATCCCTGTTTCTGACAATGTCGCTCAGCCAGATGACTGGCCAGCGGCAAAATATCTCCCGGCCGTTCCGCCAGTGCCGGCCAGACGAGAGGAAATACATTCAATCGGTAGTAAAGGTCTTCCCGGAAATTTCCTTCCGCCACATACTGCTTCAGATCGCGGTTACTGGTCGCCAGGACACGCACATCCAGCTTGATACTTTTGCGGCTGCCCAGCCTTTCCACTTCACGTTCCTGAAGGACGCGGAGTAACTTCGCCTGCAGGTTCAGGTCCATTTCACTGATTTCATCCAGCAGAATCGTACCGCCCTGCGCCTGCTCGAACTTACCCGGACATGCCTGAACGGCACCGGTAAAAGCACCTTTCTCATAACCAAACAATGTGGCTTCCAGCATATTGTCAGGAATCGCCGCACAGTTAATGGCGATAAACGGCCCTTCACATCGCGTAGAGTGCTGATGAATGTAGCGGGACATTACTTCTTTTCCGGAACCGCTTGGTCCCAGCACCATGACACTGGCATCCGTCTGGGCCACCCGCTCAGCCAGTGCCAGTAACTTCAGACTTTTTTCATCCGCCACCACAGCATGACTGCTTTCCGCTTTCACCGGTGCATAGCGGCTGACCATGTTCAGCAGCACTTCCGGCGCAAAAGGTTTTGCCATGTAATCAATCGCGCCATCTTTCATGGCTGCCACGGCATCTTCGATGTTGGCATACGCTGTCATCAGCAGCACCGGCAATTTGGGCCAGTGCTGTTTGATATTGCGCAACAAACCCAGTCCATCCATCCCGGCCATCTGAACATCGGACACAACAATATCGACCTTTTCAGACTTCAGCTGTAACAGTGCCTGCTCCGCACTTTCCGCTTCCAGCCATTGATAGCCGGCAAGAGCCAGCGTGTCGACCAGGGCCTCGCGCAGTCCTTCGTCATCCTCAACGATCAGTACACGGCTTGTCATCGCCCTTCTCCTGTTACTGTCAGTTCATAGTTACCAGGCTCTGTGTATGCAGCCATCGGCAGACTCAGAGTGAATGTAGCGCCGTCTCCCGGTACGGAATACAGGGACAGGCCGCCGTTGTGCGCCTTCGCGACCATCTGTACCACCGCCAATCCAAGGCCGGTGCCCTGCTGCCGTGTGGTGAAAAAAGGTTCCAGGACTTTCTGCTGCATCTCGGGCTCAATACCCGGCCCGTTATCCTTCACACTCAGGTGGATGATGTCATCCTCACAAAGGACCGACAGGCTGACGGTACACTGCTTGCCCGCCATCTGAATCGCATTGGTGATCAGATTGCCAATCGCACTGGCGAGCGCATTGACGTTCCCCAAAATACAGGGGCTTTCATCATCACACTCGATCGAGAAATCAACCTGACTCGCCACCACCTGAGCTTCAATCATGGCGTCCAGCTCATTAAACAGACATTCCAGTGTGAAAGGCGCAACGACTTTGTTATCGCCGCCTTTGGCAAACAACAGCATGTCGTTCACCTGCTTTTCCAGGTCACGCAGCCTGTCCATCAGCTTGGTCTGGAACCTGTCCCGTGTCTGTGGTGTCAGTTGGGGCGAAGATAAATTGGCGGCATACAGCATCGCGCTGGACAAGGGAGTCCTGACCTGATGCGCCAGTGACGCGACCATACGGCCCAGCGACGACAGACGCTGCATTTCGCTGAACCGGGACTGGAGCAGACGGGTTTCCGTCATATCCGTAATCACAATCAGCTGACCACTGTCCGATGCTGAAATTGCCAGCTTCACTTTACGGCCACTGCGCAGAGAGATTTCGTGGCCGTCATCGTCCTGAGGTGCGAATGCACGCTGGATTACAGCCACCCAGCGCTCTCCAGCCAGCGGCTCTCCTAACAGGCGGACAGCTTCGGGGTTGGCTTCACATACTTTTCCCATCCCATCGAGCAAGATCACGCCTGTCGGCATGACTTCGAGGACCTGCTTATAACGGCTGACCTGCTGGCTGAGGTTTCCCAACGGAGAGACTGACTGTCCTTCTTCCACCTTGACACCTTTCGACTCGATTCCCTAACTCATAGGGGTTAAGCATGTTTTATGCCAAAAATAACCATTAAAAATCAATGCGTTAAACATCAAGGATAAAAAAAGAGCGATGTCATAAATTTGACACCGCTCTTCTGACAGGGCAAAAAATTCACAAAATCAGCCCTGCCGGCAATTAAGCGTTATTCACTTCTTTGGTCGAAATGTTGTACTTGCGCATTTTTTCGACCAGTGTTGTCCGTCGCATGCCCAGCATGTCTGCGGCTCTGGCAACCACACCTGTCTGCGCCTCCAGTGCCTGACGGATCATATCCACTTCAAGCTCAGCCAGCATTTCTTTCAGGTTCAGTCCTTCAGGCGGCAGATCGCTGAATCCAAAGTTCTCTTCGTTATCCTGATAACCGCTGGAGAAGACATCTGCCAGTAAAGCACGTTCTTCGTCTTCAATGGACATGGCCCGCTCTTCCGGCCGGAAATCCGGTAACTCGCAGTAGCGATATTTCACTGGCAAGTGATTCACGTCGACCATTTCTCCCGGATAGAGAATCATCAGCCGCTCAACCAGATTCGCCAGTTCCCGCACATTGCCCGGCCAGTCGTGTTCCATCAGGGAAGTAATGGCGCGCGGCGTGAAGTGAACAGGCTTCGCCCCTTCAGCTTCCATACGGGTCAGCAATTCCTGCAACAGCAACGGAATATCTTCCAGACGTTCACGCAAGGACGGGGTTTCAATCGGGAACACATTCAACCGGTAATACAGATCTTCACGGAACTGATTCTCTGCGATCATCTGATCCAGGTTGCGGTGCGTGGCTGCGATGATCCGCACATTGGCTTTAATCGACTGATTTCCGCCAACACGCTCAAAGCATCTCTCCTGGATCACCCGCAGCAGCTTAACTTGCATCGGCATCGGCATATCGCCGATTTCATCCAGAAACAGCGTGCCGCCTTCAGCTAACTCAAAGCGTCCTTTCCGGGCAGAAATTGCACCGGTAAACGCCCCTTTTTCATGACCAAATAACTCGCTTTCCAGCAGATCTGGCGGGATCGCGCCACAGTTCACCGGGACAAACGGCCCCTTTCCGCGGGAGGAGTGATAGTGAATATTCCGGGCAACCACTTCTTTGCCGGTGCCGGATTCACCGAGGATCAAAACATTGGCATCAGTACCGGCCACCTGCTCAATCAGATAACGGACCTGGCTGATACTTTCACTGCGGCCGACCATGCTGCGGAACAATGTGTTTTTTCGCGCCAGTTGCGGCACCTGGAAGCTGTTTTTACCCAGAAATTCCTGGCAATGTCGCAGCGCGTCCATCAGCTGAGTGTAATGCAGCGGGTGAGCCAGTATCCCAACGAAATTGGGCAGACCTGCAACCGCTTTTTCAAGCTCGGGCATGGTCAGTACAGGGATTTGATACCGCTGACGCAGTTGTTCCAGCACCTGATTCTGTTTCTTCACAGAATGGATATGACCGATCAAACAGGCGCCCCAGGGTTGGTCCCACAGCGCGCTGTCTGCTTCATCGGTGGATATCGCTTCATGCTGCTCACCGACAAAATTGAGGATCACGCTGAGATCGTGGCGGTGCTGCGGGTCGTCATCAATGACGAGGGTTTTCGCTAAACCTTGCATAGAAGTGATATTTGCCTGTCTTTATCTATTCTTATGGCGTATTCGAACGGAACAGCAACCAACTATTAATTGCTGTCCATTGTAATAAAAGAACAGGACTTGGCAACCGGGCACTGTGAAAAGCTGTGAGCCCAGTGCCACGGAATGTACTGTGTTACGCAATTTATTGGCTATGGTTCTCTAAATTGCGCTTTGAAATGAGAACGTTTACAGATAAGTATTAAACGTATTAATACTCCATCTGTGTAATATTGTGATACTCAGGGGGAATTTGATCCCACGCAGATTTAATTTCTCTCAGCATATCGATCACTTCATCAACATGTGAGCTGTCGTTGGTCTGGTTCGCCATCGTGATTTTTTCAATCATGTACAGATACAGAGAATCCAGATTCTTTGCGACTTCGCCACCGTCTTCAAACGACAGGCAGCCACGCAAACTGATAACGATATCCAACGCCTTGCCCAGACGCTCACCTTTGATGGAGATTGAACCCTGTTCCATGGCCGCTTTGCCCTGAATCAAGCGCTCAACGGCACCAGACATCAGCATTTGAATCACACGGTGTGGTGAAGCTGATGTTAACTGACTGTCTACGGAGACTCGCTTATAAGCCTGTAGATTTCCTCTCATGACCATGATGTTACCTTAGCGAAATTGATTATATGTCTGCACCGAACGTTGTCCGTGCTGTAATCGTTTCAATTGATTTGCCGACAATTCACGTCTTTCGCGTAACTTTGTCAGCAAATCTGAAGTTCTGTCGATGGCTTCCTGCCAACTCTCTTTGTCCAATAACTCCGGAATCGCCTTCAGATCGTTGAGCACTGTCTGGCGATCCGCCAGCAGTTGATGCAGCTTCTCCACATCAATGTCTGAGCCATCATTGATCAACTGATTCAATTGCTGATCAATGTCGGCCAGGGTTTGCATCATCTTGACTGACATTGCCTTCCCTCCCGTTCTCTGCCGTTACATTTGCGGCATCATACTCATCATTGAACCCAGCTGGCTCTGCATCTGCCCCATGGCATGATCCATTGCGGAAAACTGGTCGTGGGTGCGCTGATAGACGCTTTCCATCCGGCGGTCCAGATCACGCTCTTCGGTACCGAGCTTCATGACCTGTTCGTTAATGCTCTTCTCGCGGTTCGAGATACTGCCGGTTGCACCGGTATAAGCATGCAACAGATCCTCGATACGGCGGGAAAACCCTTTCCGGCTGCCAAAAAACTCGCCCACATCCGCAAAATTCCGGTTCAGCTGGTTATCCAGCTTATCGTAGTCGATTTCCAGATGACCGGTCATCGACGTCGTGATACCCAGCTCGCTGAGTGTCTGGATGCTGGCCGGGCCATCTTCCAGCGGTGTGCTGAAAGCATTTCGCAGCTGCTGAACCGATGAACGCAGCATACTGTCGCCGACCAGGGGTCCTTTATCCTGTGTGCCCGGGTCAAATTTCCCAAGCTCCATCGCCGTATCGTAAAACTGATTATAAGCATTCACGAAACGTTCAATCTGGGCACCGGCTTTATCCCGGTCATAACCCACTTCAATCACGGCCTGTGGCTTGTCACTTTCAGCCGACAGCTGTTTCAGATCCATATCCAGGCCGGGAATCGCATCGTTCAGCGTGTTGGTCTCGCTGCTGACTTCAGCCAGACCATCAATCAATACTTTTGCATCCGCCGCAGCCTGCATTTCAAGCATCGGACTGGCAGGCTGATTACCGTCAAACGCAAACTGTTGTAACGGACTGCCTGGCGCCGCATCAACCGTGACTTTCAACGGATTGTGCTCGCCGGTTTTGTCCGAGGTCAGCACCAGACGCGCACCGTTGCTGTCTTTAATTACTGACGCCAGCACCCCTTGATTATCGGGATGGCGGTTAATTTGCCGGACGACATCCAGCAGCTTACTTTCATTACTGTCGATGGAAACGTCAAAAGACTGACCGCCCACCGATAGTGTCAATTTTCCGGCACCTAGTGCCACTTTGTCATCCACCGCCGCCGAGGCAATCTTGTGTGCGGTTGCCAGCTGTTTCACTTCAACCGTATAACGACCCGGCTGGGCTTCATGGCTGGCGCGAACCGACACCATGTCCTGATTATCGGATGATGCTGTTCGTGCAGATAAAGATTGATCCTGACGAAACTCCGCCATCAGGCTTTTCATTCCATCCAGAGCGCCTTTTAAACGGCCATAAGCACTCAGCTCGACATTTGCCTGATCACGACGCTGATTGATGCGCTCTTCTTTTGGCGCCCGTTCAGCAGCGACGATCTTGTCGACCATGGCATTGATATCCAAGCCGGAAGCCGTACCCATTGGGCCAATATTCATCTACAACCTCAACCTGTAATCGTTAGACTTTTGTCGTCAGAAGGCCGGTCGTATACGAGGCAATCTGACGGGATAAAACCAGCATGTCTTCATCAGGGATCTGGCGAACCACTTCACCGCTTTCTTTTTCATACACGGTGACAACCTGGCGTCCGGATTCTTCATCAATGCGGAATGCCAGGCCTTTGTTCATTGAGCCAATAAAATCTTCAATACTTTCCACCAGCTTTTCCAATTGCTGGCGCTGTAGCTGACGATGCTCTTCCAGTTTTGCAGTTTGCTCTACACGTCTGACATCACTCGGTGAAGATGCATTTGTTGCGCCTGGGCTCTGGGTCTTGACCGTCAAAGAATTATCTTGCGAATGACCAGTAGAGGATTTTGCAACATCCGTGCCAACAGTGGATTTTTGACCTGATGAAGAAAAGCGGGAGAGAAATGAAGGGTTTAATACAGATTTAACGTCCATGGTCTGATACCTTCTGATCGAAAAAAGCGGCAAGGGCTTGCCCCTGCCGCTTCATAGAACGGATTAGCCCAGCAGGCTCAGTGCCGCCTGAGGCGCCTGCTTCGCTTGCGCCAGGATAGAAGTCGACGCTTGCTGCAGGATTTGGTTCTTCGTCAGGTTCGTGGTTTCTTGCGCAAAGTCAGTATCACGGATACGGCTGTTAGAAGAAGTCACGTTTTCGTTGATGTTGTTCAGGTTGCTGATGGTGTGATCCATACGGTTTTGTTTCGCACCCAGCTCTGCACGGTGAGAGTCAACAAACTGCATTGCACCGTCCAGGATTGAAACTGCCTGCTGTGCGCCACCAATGGTGCTCACGTCCAGCTGAGAAACAGTCACATTTCCTGCAGTACCTGCAATTGATGCATCAACCGCGTTGCCTGAAGTATCAGTCATTGCGATAGTGCCGGTAGTAACACCTACAGTACCTTCAGAAGAGAACAGCTGTAACTCACCCTTCTCAGTTACAGAAGCGTTGATTTGATCGTTCTGACCGTTGATACGGGTTGCGATTTCTTCGATGTCATCGCCGCCGATCAGGTCAACGCTTACTGCAGTCGCGTTGCCGTCTGCATCAGTCACGCTCAGTTCAATTGTTGTGTCTGCATCCAGTGTAGAGTTCTTGTCTGCAACACCGTTGGTAGAAACCAGTAAGCTACCACCCATATCAGCACCGTCAGAACGCATGTTTTTCAGAGTAATCTGTACGGCTTCACCTGAGTCAGCACCCACCTGGAACGCACGGGTACCGAAAGTACCGTTCAGCAGCTTCTGGCCACCGAAAGAAGTGGTTTCAGCGATACGGTTCAGTTCGTCGTTCAGTGCAGTAACTTCTTCCTGAATCGCTTTACGGTCGCCATCAGAGTTCGAGCCGTTTGCTGATTGCAGAGACAGGTCACGCATACGTTGCAGGATGCTGGTTGTTTCCTGCATCGCACCTTCAGCGGTCTGTGACATTGAGATACCGTCGTTGGCGTTGCGAACAGCAACATCCAGGCCACGGCTCTGAGTCATCAGACGGTTAGAGATTTGCAGACCTGCTGCGTCATCTTTAGCACTGTTGATGCGTGAACCGGTAGACAGACGCTCCATTGAAGCTGCTGTATTGTCGCTAGCTTTATTCAGGTAACGCTGAGCGGTCATTGCAGAAACGTTAGTATTGACTGTAACTGCCATAGTAATTCTCCTTACTTATGTTTCTTGGTGGCTTGACCAGCTCAGCCGGCAAGTCCGAGTTATTCTTCGTACATCACCTTTAACGGCATGGGTGAAGAAAGCTTTAAGGTTTTTTTTGAAATTTTTTTACTGGGCAAAAAAGTGTGATTCTGAACACAAGATCATTTCGTCTGATGTTCGGGATAGAGTGCACTTTCTTGTTCTATAAAGGTTATCGGCGGCAGGGAGAAAAACTTTACTGAATTTTTGATGATTTTAATGACAAAAAATTGCGATCAATCTGACAACAAAAAACGGCAAAGCGTTGCCACTTTGCCGTTTTAAATTGCAGTTGAACTTCTGCTTATTACTGAAGCAGGTTCAGTGCAGACTGCGGGATCTGCTTCGCCTGAGCCAGAATTGAGGTACTGGCTTGCTGCAGAATCTGGTTCTTGGTCATATCTGTTGTTTCTTTCGCGAAGTCGGTATCACGGATACGGCTGTTCGACGCAGACACGTTTTCAGATGTATTGGCCAGGTTGTTGATGGTGTGAGACAGACGGTTCTGCTTCGCACCCAAATCTGCACGCATACTGTCAATGTACTGCAGTGCGGAGTCGATCAGCGGCACTGCACGCTGTGCGCCACCTGCAGTCGAGACGTTGATCTGAGACACGGTTACATCGGTCGCAGTACCTGCAATGTCACCAGCAGTAATTGAACCATCGGTATTCAGCATGCTGATCGCACCGTTGGTCACACCGACTGTACCGTCGCTGGAAACCAGCTGCAGTTCGCCTTTCTCAGTCACGGATGCATTGATCAGGCTGTTCTGACCATTGATACGGGTTGCGATCTCTTCCACATCGTCACCGCCAATCAGACCAATGGTCACTGGCGTAACCGTACCGTCTTTCGCCGTTACGCTCAGCTCGATACTGGTATCAGCAGACAGCGTTGCATCCGGCTTAATTGCGTTGGACGAAACCAGCAGGCTGCCACCCATTTGCGGCTCATCGGCACGCACACTGTCCAGACCCACAACAATGGCCTCACCGGCATCCGCACCCACCTGGAAGGCTGCTTCGCCAAAGGTGCCGTTGAGCAGTTTACGGCCACCGAACGACGTGGTCTCTGCGATACGGTTCAGCTCATCCTGCAATGCAGTGATCTCTTCCTGAATCGCCACACGGTCGCTGTCAGAGTTCGCGCCGTTCGCTGATTGCAGGGACAGGTCACGCATACGTTGCAGGATACTGGTTGATTCCTGCATCGCGCCTTCTGCGGTCTGTGCAATCGAGATACCGTCGTTGGCATTTCGCATCGCGACGTTCAGACCACGGGTCTGAGCAATCAGACGGTTCGAGATCTGCAGACCTGCAGCATCATCTTTCGCGCTGTTAATACGACTACCCGTTGATAGACGCTCCATTGATTGACTCAGGCCCTCAGATGCTTTGTTGAGGTAGCGCTGCGCAGTCATGGCAGACACGTTGGTGTTTACTGTTACACCCATTTTGCTCTCCTTTGACTTTTCGCTGTTAGCGAAACAGCTACCCGCAACGTCAACCCATCAGAGAGTGAAGCGGGACCAGCGTTAGTAAAAATGTTAATCATAAAATCACAATATCATTTAGCAATTAATGTGCCAGATTTTAAATCCTTTATTTTCAGCACATTAGTCGTACTTTCTTTCGATTTCTGACCTAAGCGGCAAAGCTATGCCTTTCTTACTGAAGCCGTGGCAAACAAGGGTTGCCGCCCGGCAAAAACTTTTTCAGCACCCTGCCCCCGGCTTGATGGCAACCAGAGGCAGAGCCGGATCCTTTCCGGATCAGATATAGTTGAACAGGGTCAGATCTTTTGCCTTGGCAAAGGCCTGTTGCGACGCCTGCAGTGCCAGCATGTTTTCATTCAGCTCGATCACGGCTTTGCCGTAATCCAGATCTTCCATGGTGCCGCGGGCTTTATTGATCACCAGTTTAAAGTCCTGATGCATGTCTTCCTGACGATCCAGTGTCTGCAAGCGGGTACCCACTTCTGAACGCGCCCGGTTGATGTGCTTGAACGCCTGGGAAAACTCTTCCGCGACCTGATGCAGCTCAGCGGTTGCCGACGCATCTGACGGCGCGAATGCAGACACTTCAATCCCGCGTTTGAAAGAGTCAAACAGGTTGAACTTTTCCTGCGGCTTCAGGGTGATCTGATCCCCATCCGTCACTTCGCCTTCCAGCTGAACCGACAGCGTACCCCATTCAATCCCGCGTTTCGGATCAAACGGCTGACTGTCGACCAGCAGACCATCCTGATACAGATCGTACACCGCGCCGGTGCCTGTATCAGTAAAGTCAATGGTATAGCTGGCATTGTCGCTGTGGTTGTCATTCCGGGCATGAGACAGCAGTAACAGCGATCCGGACTGCAGTGCATAATCCGGCTGATAATCACCGTACGGGTTATCAATTTCCATAAACAGCTTATCGCCCGGATCGTTTACCGGTACTTCAACATTGGAAGACACCTTGGACATCCGCTGATAGCTGTCGCCGACGTAGCTGACCGTGCCGCTGCCGTCCCGAAAGAAAGGCTGCTTGTCATACTGGTTACCGGCAAACACGAAATTGCCGGATTCATCCTGGGTATTGACCAGATGCATGAACGAGTCGAACAGACCGCGCAGATCCTGCATATGTGCGATCCGGTCGTCATCTGACAAGGAACCGTTCACCATAGACATCGCCTTACGCTTGGCATCGTCCAGCAGCGTTTCTGCATCAGAGATCGCCACTTCTTCGCTGCTCAGGCGATTGCGTGCCAGGTTAATGGAACGCAGTGACTGATCAATTTCAGTATTCTGCTGAGAAAAATTCTGCACATAAATCGAGGCAACCGGATCATCACCTGCGGTCAGCAACTGCTTCCCGGACGCCAGTTGTTCCTGATTGTGCGCCACTTTCACCTGCTGGCGGGTCATATCGTTCGCCACGGACTGATAGTTATGAAAGCTGGCAATTCGGCTAATCATACTGTTTTAACTCCTTATCGCGCGGCATTCAGCAATGTATTAAAGGTTTCATTGGCCACCGTCATAATGCGCGACGACGCCATATAAGCCTGCTGGAACTTCATCATGTTCGCGGCCTCTTCATCCAGGTTCACGCCGGAAATTTCAGCGACACGGCTTTGCGCCGCTTCTTTTTCCTGCCGTCCGACTTCTTTCAGTCGTGCCGCCGAAGCGCGCTGGACACCCATCTCGGTATTCAGCCCTTCGTAGACATCAATCACACTGGAACGGCCCTGATTCATGACCTTCATATTCTGAAGATCCTGCATTTTGATCAGGTTGCCGTTGTCACCGGTTGCCGCATTGAGGTTCACCGCAAAGACATCGCCACCGACCGCGCCGTGACTCAGGGTAAAGCTGGTACCCCCCACAGCCACCGGGCCATTAGGTGGATACGGCAGCGGCGGCTGCAGCACATTGCCCTGCATATCAAGCACGGCAAACTGTGAGGCATCCGGAGATACCGCTACCTGGAATTCACGCAACGGACCTGCAGAAGTGATTGAAAAAGCCGCTTTGCCCTGAGTTTGGGTCGAAGAGCTGTTGTAACTCTGGGCGGCAATTTTTGCCGGATCCGTCATGACTGCCTGAACATCTCTGCCCGCATCCCGGGTCGGGCGCAGCAGAATCTTGTCACCACTGGCAATCGGAGCGGCAATTTCTATCCGCACGCCATCCACACTGAAACTTGGCGGAGTACCGCTGGGGATCACCGTCTGCGTCGAGCCATCCGGCAGCTTCAGGGTATGCTGACTGCCATTGAAGCCCAGCTCATACTCACCGCCCTTCAGCTTGCTCAGATCCTCAATGTAAACACTGACCTGAGCATTGGAGCCTCGCGGGATCAAGGCACGCGAAGCCGCCACTTCCGGCGCGTTCACGTCGGTAAACATGGTTTCACCAACCCGACCGTTCAGATCAAGCCCCTGTGACTGCAGCTGATTGACGGAATCGGTAAAGCCGATCGCCATTTTGCCGAGCTCGTCCATCACCTTCGGTAAAGTCTTGTCACGGTACTCGAATAGTGACGCCAGTTTGCCGCCGATATCATCGGAGCTGATGGCTTTCAGCGACTTACCTGCCACGACCGCCAGACGGGTCTGCTGCGGATCCGGATCACCGTCGATCATCTTCAGTTCACTGGCATGAGTCCCGGAGACCAGCGTGTGACCGGTGCCGATCAGGACGTTAAAGGTTTCCGTATTCTTGCGGGTGACCGTCACCTTGGTATAGGTCGACAGTTCATTGATCAGGCTCTGATGTCTGTCCATCAGGTCGTTGTTCGCACCACTATTCGGAGTCTTCAGCAGTGCCTCATGAATTTCCACCAGCTCGCGACCGATGTCATTCACCCGGTTCAGTGTCTTGGCCAGCACGTCGTTGGTGACATCTTTCTGCTCAGCCAGCACCCGGTGTGTATCGTTCAGGCCAGTCGCAACCATCTTCGCCTTTTCCAGCACCACTTTCCGGGCACCGAGATCGCTCGGGCTGTCCGCCATGGCTTTCACAGCGTCATACCACTGGTTCATGTCCTGCGGCACCTGACTGGCACTGTTGGACAGCAGCTTGTCCAGCCGCTCCAGCTGGCCATCACGCTCAGTCGCATAGCTGTGGTTCGTGGTGGTGAGGTTCAGCTCGTTGGTGGCAAACTGATCATAACCGCGGCGAACTTCTGCCGCATGCACACCCGTTCCGTAGTGATTGCCGGCAGACCAGAACGGATCGTTCGTCTCCTGCACCACAGACTGGCGGCTATAACCTTCCGTGTTGACGTTATTGATGTTATGGCTGGTGGTATTCAGCTGCCGTTGCGCTGTTAACACACCTTGAGAGCCCAAACTGAGCAAGTCGAACGCCATTGCGCCTCCAGAAAACCTCAGGGAGTTACTTTACTGACGGTTATTATGCAAAAATCGCTCCAACATTTAGCACTTTGTTTTACAAGAGTTTTTGTTTCCTCCGGCCGAACTTAAGGCAAACTCTTGCCGGAAAAACATCCGGAAAACAACGCGTTTGACGAATGGCACAGCCTGAACCAATATGAATCAATGCGCGCACTCATGGGGATGACACATGCAGAAAAACAAACGGATCATTATGGCGACACTGATATTTCTGTCCGGCCTGGCCCAGGCCGAAAATATGCCCAATGCGTATGATCCGGAGGGCAATCCAATCTTTGTTGATACCTTCCTGCTCTATCAGGATCCGGAAACCAAAATCATGCATGGGCCGGATGGTCATCGCTACATCGATACGGGTAGGTTCGAAACGTTGGATGATGCAGGCAACCCCATCATGAGGGAATGTTCACAGACACTGCTTTTTGCCAATCCGTATGAAGTGCCTGATTTCAGTATCACCAACCTGCCGGGACCGGAATGCATCATGCGAAGAATCACAACCAACAAGTATGAGGAAGTACCGGTTGAACAGCTGAAAAAACCGCAAATAACAAATGGGTTCTCTGAAGCTGGATAAAGGAAGCAGGATAAAAATTGCCGCTGTCGGTATGCAGCGGCAATCCTGTTATTTCATGAGTTTCCGAACCGTATCCATCACATTAATGATTTTATCGGCATACTTTGGATCGGTCGCGTAACCAGCCTTATGCAGATTACGGATAAAGCTGCGCGGATCTTCCGGCGAAGCCAGTGCATTGGCATAACGCGGGTTGTCATTGAGGAAGCGGACGTAATCGTTGAAGCTATCTTCATAACTGTTATAGGAACGGAAAGCGGCCCGCTCCTGGACCGGAATCCCGTCGTGATACTCCAGAGTCTGGGTGGCAACTTTGTTCCCTGCCCAGCGCTGATCCGCTTTAATATTGAACAGGTTATTACTGTCACCTGCCGCATTGCGAACCACTTTCTTACCCCAGCCGGTTTCCAGTGCCGCCTGTGCAATCAGGACAGCCGGGTCCGTGCCCAGCAGACCTGCTGCTTTTTCAGCAAACGGACGCATGCGGGTGACAAAATCCTGCGGAGAAGCGAACGGTTTATCCTGTGGCTGGCGCAGAGGCGGACGCAGCGCACTGTTCTCAGCTGTTGCTGAAGCGGCAAGGGAAGCTTTGTCTTTCGAAGGCTGCTCCGTTTCCTGCTGCGCAAACACTTTCGCCAGTACATCATTTGCAGAAACCTGACGGGACTTTTGCATGGCCTCAAAATTGGCGGATTTTTCTTCCTCAGCTTTTGCCTGCTCTTCCGGCGTCGCCGGTGGCTTATCCAGAGCAGCCAGCTGTTCAACAATCAGATCCGCCAGTCCGAGCGAACCCCGGGTACTGAGCTCACTGGACATTTGCTGATCGCGCATCTCTTCGAAAAATTTGGTGTTGGAGCTGCTCATCAGATCCGACTCAAACACTTCATTCGCCTGACGCATCGACTTAAACAGCATCTGGGTAAACAGGGCTTCGAACTGCTGTGCAGCCGCTCTCAGATTTTCCTTGTCACCTTTGCCTTTGATTCCGGCCCGCAGGCGGTCAAGATTCGCAAGGTCATTGATAAAGCCAGGATCCGTCGATTTCATCGTCAGTTATCTGTTTCGTCTTGAGTCTGTGTTGAGTGCAGCCCGGCAGGCTGCACCTACGGAAATTAAATAATGATCAGTTGCCCTTCGATGGCACCGGCCTGTTTCAGGGCCTGGAGAATTGCCATCAAGTCTGAAGGCGCTGCCCCGACCTGATTCACCGCACGGACCAGCTCATCCAGCGTAATCCCCGGATTGAACTTAAACATACGGGAATCTTCTTCTGTGACCTGAATTTGTGAATCGGGTACCACAACTGTCTCTCCGCCGGAAAACGGATTGGGCTGACTGACCGTCGGATTCTCCTGAATCGATACGGTCATCCCGCCGTGTGTAATCGCCACCGGCTTCAGTTTGACATGCTGGCCGACAACAATGGTTCCGGTCCGTGAATTCACAATAATTTTCGCAGCGCCTTCAGCCGGATTAAATTCGAGATTCTCAATCGTCGAGAGGAAAGCCACACGCTGACTGACATCACGCGGCGCACGCACACGCACCGAAGTCGCATCCACCGGTGCTGCCATATCCGGCCCCAGGAACTGGTTGATGGCATCCGCCATCCGCTGGGCTGTGGTGAAATCAGACTCAAACAGGTTAAATGTCAGATGATCACCGCGGCTGAACGGGTTCGGCACTTCCTGTTCAACAATCGCGCCATTGGCAATCCGACCGACGGTCGGATTATTCCCCACCAGTTTAGAGCCATCCAGACCTTCAGCACTGAAACCGCCCACCACCAGGCTGCCCTGGGCAACAGCATAAATTTTCCCGTCCAGACCGCGCAGGAAGGTTTGCAGCAGCGTACCGCCCCGCAGGCTTTTCGCCGAGCCGATAGAAGACACGGTGATATCAATATGCTGGCCCTGCTTGGTAAACGCCGGCAGCGTCGCGCTCACAGCGACAGCAGCCACGTTTTTGGTCTTCGGCTTGGTACCTGGCGGCAACTGAATACCGAAGTTCTGAAGCATGGCATTAAAGCTCTGGTCCGTAAACGGCGTCGTTTCGCCGGTACCCGGCAGACCCACCACCAGACCATAGCCTGACAACTGGTTACTCCGTACCCCGGCGACTTCAGAGACATCCTTAATCCGGGCTGCCTGCAAAGGGAAAGCCATTAACAGGGCGAGTCCTGCCCATAGCATCGTTCTGGTCACGGTCATTGTTCTCATCGTCGGGTTACGGTTCATCGTTCAAAAGGCAATTTACAGGCTCACGTTGAAGAAGCGGGCCAGCCAGCCTTGCTCCTGCACATCCTGCCGGTCACCAGTACCTGAATACTGGATCCGGGCATTAGCAATCCGGGTCGATTCAATGGTGTTTTCCTGCGAGATGTCATCCGGACGAATCGTGCCGCTGACACGGATATATTCATCGCCGGTATTCAGTGTCAGCCATTTTTCGCCGCGCACCAGCAGATTACCGTTCGCCAGCACGTCTACAACTTCGACCGAAATGTAACCCTGAATACTGTTACTTTGATCAGCAGAGGTATTGCCCTTGAACTTGTTCTCGTTACTCACACTGTAGGAGATATCGCGGTCGCCAATGGTCAGCGGTTTCCCACCCAGATCCAGCGGATCCATACTCAGGTCGGTCGATTTCCCGACATCTGTACTGGCGCTTTTATTGGCTTTGTTTTTCTCCGCCAGCAGTACAGTGACGATATCACCGATGCCGCGCGGACGGGTATCATCATACATATCCTGGGCCAGGGCCTGACTGAACAGGGAACCGGTTGCTGTCGCATAATGGGCCGGCTTTTCCTGCGGACGGACGCCAGACCAGGCCGGATCGCCAGCCTGCGGATCATCACGACGACGGACCAGATCAATCAGATCCCCCTCCGGTGACTCCTGTTTTCCTTCCACGGCATCGACATTGGTCGTTGCCTGTGCCAGCTCATTCTGCCGGTCCGGCAACTGCACACAGCCGGTCAGCGTCAGAATCAGCGCGGTGAACAGCCAGTTCCTTTTCATAGCCCTTGCCCCTTGATTAAAGCTGCTGGTTCACGTAGCTCAGCATCTGGTCGACGGTAGAAATTACTTTCGAGTTCATTTCGTACACACGCTGAGCTTCAATCATATTCACCAGCTCTTCGGTCACATTCACATTGGAGGTTTCCAGCATAGACTGACGAATCTGACCAAAACCATCCAGACCCGGAACCCCTTCCTGCGGATCACCACTGGCGCCCGTCGGCAGGAACAGGTTCTGACCGATCGGCTCAAGACCACCCGGGTTAATGAAATCTACCGTGGTCAGCTGACCCAGCACCACATTGGCCTGCTGGTTTCGGATCCGGGCGGAGACTTCACCATCGGTTCCCACTGTGATTGCCACAGCATCTTCCGGGACCACAATTTCAGGCTGCAGCAGATAACCGCCGCCTGATGTCACCATCTGGCCTTCCTGATTCACCGTAAACTGACCGTTTCGGGTATAACCGATGTTGCCGTCCGGCAGCAGGATCTGGAAGAAACCATCCCCTTCAATCATCATATCCATGGCGTTGTTGGTGGTCTGAGTGTTGCCCTGAGTGTGCACCTTCTGTGTGGCAACCACTTTGGCACCGGCACCCAGCATCAGACCCGACGGTAACGTTGTATCCTGACTGGACTGACCGCCAGGCTGGTTAATATTCTGATAAAACAGATCTTCAAAAACCGCACGGCTCTTCTTAAAGCCTATTGTCGAGGCGTTCGCCAGGTTATTCGAAATCGTCGCGATATTGGTTTGCTGCGCGTCAAGACCGGTTTTACTGACCCATAGTGCTGGATGCATGTGTTATTCCTTCCTCATTAGCCCAAACGCAGCAGAGAAGAAGACGCCTGGTCCATTTCCTCTGCGGTTTTCATTAACTTCACTTGCATTTCAAAGTGACGCTGAAGATCGATCATGCTGGTCATTTCGCCGACGGCATTCACATTACTGCCTTCCAGCGCGCCGCTGAGCAGCGTGACCCCTGCATCGGCATCAAAAATCTGAGCCGGTACTTTCGATTTGAACAGGCCATCAACGTCTTTAAATAATTCACTGTTGTCGGGCTTCACCATCTTGATGCGATCAACCACTTCCATCGCATCGGCGGGTGCGCCCTGCGGGCGGATGGATACTGTACCATCCTTACCGACCTGAATTTTACTGACTGGCAGCGGGATAAAGATCGGGCCGCCGTTTTCACCCACCATCAGGCTGCCGTTGCTGTTTTGCAGCAGGCCTGTCTGGTCAATTTTCAGGTGACCGGCGCGGGTATAGGCTTCCTGACCACTGGCATCCAGTACCGCCAGCCAGCCCTGTCCCTCAACGGCAACATCAAGGTCACGACCTGTCGTCATGACGGCACCCTGGGCAAAATCCTGCCCTGCTCTTTCAGTCATGGCAAACACACGGCTCGGCATCCCTTCACCAAACGCCTGCATGCTGCGCGCCTGTTCTAAATCAGCGCGAAAGCCTGTGGTCCGAACGTTGGCCAGGTTGTTGGCATGCAGCTGCAGGCCATACATATCCTGCTTTGCGCCACTCATTGCCAAATACAATGCACGATCCATTTTGAGTCTCCCAATCAGTACTGCAACTTTAGAAGCAATATGCGTACCAGTTTTAGGAAACCATTTGAAATGGCGTTAAAAGCGATGAAAGATCAGGAAATTAGTGGGAGCAACTTCCCAGGGTTCAGAATTGTGGCGGTCAAAGCGCCAAAGAAATGACTAGAGGCAGGAAAGTGAAAGGACAAAGATTGCCGCCCGGAAAAATCAGGCGGCAATCCGGAGCAGATCCGAATTAACGAATCTGCAGGATGGTCTGTTGCAGACTGTTATCCACTTCAAGCGCACGGGAGTTAGCCTGGAAGTTACGCTGAGCGGTGATCAGATCCACCAGCTCCTGAGTCATATCAATGTTCGACTGTTCCAGCGTACCGCTCTTCACGGAGCCGAATGCACCGAAGGTCGCTTCACCCCAGACAGCGGCGCCTGAATCCTGGCTCACGTCCCACTGCGTACCGCCTATTTTCAGCAGGCCCTGTTCGTTCGGCACACGGACCATACCCACACGACCCAGCGTGATGTTTTCGCCGTTACTGTAAGTCGCGACAATCGATCCTTTCGCATCCACGTCAACTTTCGCCAGATAACCGGTGGTTGCACCATTTTCGCTGAATCTGCGCACTTCAAACGGTGCGGCATACTGCGTCGGAGCATCAAAGTTGAAGTTCAGGGTCTGGCTTCCGTCTGCACCGTTCATGCTGATCCCGGCAGCTGCGAAGCTCTCAGAGATCATTGGATCCCCGCCGTTGATCTGTGAAACAGTACCGTCGAAGTTAAAATCCACATAGGCCCCGGCATGACCGCCAACATTGGTCGCTGCACCACCCTCGATATTCAGGGCTTTTTCACCATCGGCGTCTGTGACCGTGTAGAAAGTCGCCCAGCGGTTTGGCTGCGTGTTGTCCTTCACATAGTAACTGGTCATTTTGTACGGCTGACCCAGTGAATCGTACATCGTCACCGACGTTGACTTGTTGTATGTATCCGGGTCTGAAAAGTCAAACTGATTAATGTCTTTCGGATCGCCGTTGGCCGGCAGGTTCACACCGATATCAACCTGGGTGGTCGCTTTCGGCTGACCAAACTGATCCGGCACTTTCAGTGCCTGGGGTTCATAAGAAACCACCTGATCGGTTTCCTGATCCACACCGTAACCCAGCAGGAACTGATCTTCTGAGTTCACAATGTAGTTGTCTTTGTTCAGGTGGAATGCACCGTTACGGGTTAAGCTGTTGTTGTTCGGCTCCAGACGCTGATCGGCTACGGCAAAGAAGCCGGTTCCGGAAATCCGCAGATCCATCGGGTTGTTGGTATAAATACTGGAACCTTCATGGAACTGCTGCGCCACGACAGAGGTCTGTACACCGCCACCCGTGGTGGTCTTCGGATTTGAAAAAATTGAGCGGGAGTAGACATCGCCAAACTCAGCACGCGACTCCTTAAAGCCGTAAGTATTGGCGTTGGCAATGTTGTTACTTGTGGTGTTTAGATCTTTCTGAGCAGCGCCCAGACCACTGAGTGCGACATTAAAACCCATGGGTAACTCTCCTGAATTCTGTGTACAGCGTATTTCTTATTTCACCTGCCGCACCCTCTGCCGGCAGGCGCTGTGTTCTTTTGTTATGCTTTACCGACTTCCAGCACGTCTGTCAGCTTGATCGGGGATTCAAAACCCGCCAGATTCAGCATCACGTTGCCATCACCATTGCCCAGCAGCACACTGTTCACATTGGCATAGGTCGATACATCAAATTCGGTGCTCTTGCCGTCAGCAAAGCCGCCGACTTTCAACTGGTACTGGCCGGCAGGCAACATATTGCCGTTGTCGTCTTTACCGTCCCAGGCAACGCGGTGGTCACCCGCCGGTTTTGCGCCTAAATCAAAAGAGCGCACCAGCTCACCGGCAGCGTTCTCAACCCGGACAATCAGGCTGTTCAGCGACTGCGGCAGTTTCACCATGCCTGAAATCCCGCCCTCAGAACCTTTCGAAGCTGTCGGGTTCGGTACCAGAACGTCACGGCCGACAAGAGAAGAAGCCTGCAGCGCCTGGTTTGACGTCATGGCTGCGTTCAGGCCGCCAAACTGTTCGTTCATTTTGCTGATGCCGTCAACCGTAGCGAACGACGCCATCTGCGCAATCATCTGGTCGTTACCAACAGGCTTAAACGGATCCTGCTGCGACAGCTGTTTGGTCAGCAGCGACAGAAAATCTTCCTGCTTCAGCTCTTGTTGTCCCGTGACTTTCTGCTCAGACTGCAGTTTTTTCTCCTGCATGCTTTTGAGCTGGTCAACATAAGACAAAGGGCTTTGACCTGTGCCTTTAATACCGGTCATGTCAGTCACTCCTTACCCTTATTGGCCCATCTGCAGTGTTCGCATCAGCATCTGCTTACTGGCATCTGCGACCTGAACATTGCTCTGGTAGGAACGTGAAGCCGAGATCATGTTTGCCATCTCTTCCATCACATTCACATTTGGTTTGTAGATATAACCTTCGGCATTGGCCAAAGGATGCGACGGGTTATATTCCGCAGTCAGAGGTTTCTGACTCTCAACAATCGCTTTCACCCGTACAGGAACACTTTCGTCACGCTGATAACTGGCACTTTGCAACGCCGCTTCAAAGACCGGGTGCCGGGCTTTGTAGGTTTCCGCCGCTGAACTGCTGACGGTATTGGCGTTTGCCAGGTTACTGGCCGTGGTATTCAGACGCACGGATTCTGCACTCATTGCCGACCCGGTGACATTAAAAACGTTAAACAAACTCATTGATTATTCCCCTTTTAATGCCTTGCTCAGGTTTTTGAATTTCGAGCCCAGAAAATCCAGCGATGCCTGATATTCCAGTGCGTTTTGCATATACAGGTTTTGTTCCAGCTGGGCGTCCACTGTGTTGCCGTCACCGGTATCCGGCTGGTCCGGGATGCGGTATTTCTGTTCACCCATCAGCGTTGCAGAGGCAGCAATATGCCGCTCATTGGTCCGGCTGAGGCCAATCTTTGCCTCCGACGTTGCCGCATTCAATGCGCGCTGGAAGTCCAGATCTTTTGCCTTATAGCCCGGTGTATTGGCGTTAGCGATATTGCTGGCAAGGGTTTCCGCCCGTTTGCCGCGGACGCCTACTGTGTATTGGTGTACACCGAGTGCTTTATCAAAAGAAATGGCCATCATCTGCCTCCTGAATAACTTGCAGAAATAATTGCAAAGGGCGTGCCAACATTAATCGGAATGGATTCAGCCACACCTGCTCAGCAACGCAGGCATAGCAAAAGGGCCCGAAACGGGCCCTTCATGTTTACTTGAGTTTGTAGATAATGCCGGGGTTACAGCGAACCATTTCGAAACGGTCAGTCAAACCCGTCAGAGATTCAGAAGCACCAAGCAACAGATAACCGCCCGGATTCAGGCTGGCTGCCATTTGATTCAGCACTTTGGCTTTCATGTCCGGCGCAAAGTAAATCAGAACGTTCCGGCAGAAAATCACATCGAACTTGCCCAACAGCGCATAGCTGTCTTTCAGGTTCTGCGGACGGAAGTTCACCATCTGCTTTACTTTACTGCTGATCCGCATCCGGCCATTGCCAATCGGTTCAAAAAAAGCCTGACGGCGTTCAGGCGACAACCCGCGACTCAGCGCCAGGCTGTCATAAACGCCGGTCCGGCACATATCCAGCATGGTTTGAGAAATATCGGTCGCTGTGACTTGAGTTCCCAGCGACAACATCCCCGGACGACGCTGCTGCGTCTCCAGCACCGTCATCGCAATAGAATACGGTTCCTGACCAGAGGAACTTGCAGCCGACCAGATCCGGATTGGACGCTTATTACTCGCCAGTTCAGGCAAAATTTTCTCTGCCAGAACCGTGAATGGATAGCTGTCTCTGAACCACAGGGTCTCGTTGGTCGTCATGGCATCCACAGCCGCAACCCGCAATTCACGGTTCCGGCCGGTAATGACATTCTGCAGTAATTCCGAGAGCGACGCCAAGCCAAAACGGCTAACCAAAGGACTCAGGCGACTCCGAACCAGATACTGTTTGCTGTCGCCAAGAACGATACCGCACTGTCCTTCTAAAAAACGGCAAAAATCTCTATATTCCTGGTCTTTAATTGTTATGGCTGTCATCTACTACTCTAACGTCAGTTTATCCAGGCATGGCCGCTTTGACCGCTGCACCCAGTTCATCGGGATTGAACTTAGGAATAAATGCATTCGCGCCAACTCTGTTGACCATCGCCTGATTAAATACCCCGCTCAACGAGGTGTGCAGGATAACATGTAAATCTTTTAGTTTGGCATCATTTCTGATGGCCGCTGTCAGCGTATAACCGTCCATTTCAGGCATTTCGATATCCGAAATGACCAAATCAATCTGATTATAAATGCTGTCTTCATTTGCCATTGCGCGTAACTTTTCGAGTGCCTCACGGCCATCTTTCACCAGAATACATTCGCAACCGATTGATTCGATGGCACGTTGTACCTGTTTACGCGCAACACTGGAGTCATCCGCAACCAGAACACGGCGGGTCACCGGATTCTCATTGATCATTTCTTCGCGCAGAGATTCAGAGACTTCGGTTGTCCTTGGCGAAATTTCGTCCAGAATTTTCTCCACATCCAAGATTTCAACCAGCTCGCCATCAATTTCTGTCACCGCAGTCAGATAGTTGGTACTACCTGCCCCTTTCGGCGGCGGAAGAATTTCCTCCCAGTTCATATTAATGATTCGCTCAACAGCGGACACTAAAAAACCCTGCACAGAGCGATTAAACTCGGAGATGATCACAAAACAATTCTCTGTGTTTTCAATTGGGCGACCACCAGTTGCCAGACTCATATCAATTACAGAAATGGTCAGACCACGAATGTGAGCGATTCCTTTGACCAGCGGATGGAGATTCGGCATCGCTGTGAGCTTCGGACACTGCAGTACCTCTTTCACCTTGAAGACGTTGATACCGTAGCGCTGACGGCGGTTCAGCTTGAAGGTCAGCAGCTCCAGACGGTTTTGTCCCACAAGCTGAGTGCGCTGATTCACAGAATCCAAAATCCCCGACATATACCTGACTCCAAAGTTGTCGAAATGAATTGTTGTTAAAATAGACAATTTTGAAGGATAAACGAGTAATCCGACTCAAAATCCCCTATCATGGTGCAATTGTAGCCCCTGAAAGCGACCTAAAAAGAGCGAAAATCGTGACCGAAAGAACACATTTCACACTCTGTTTAATCTTTATCGGCATACTCTGCGGTTTCTTAAGCGCGAATGCAATTGCTGCTAGCGATAATATGCTAAGTAATGTGCGTCAGGCAGCAACAGATCACATCCGGAGCCTGGTGCTCAGACCAGAGCGGGGCGAACTGAAAATTACCGCCGCGGAACTGGACAATCGTCTGCGTATCGGAGACTGCCAGGAACCGCTGAACAGCTCTGTCCCCGGTAAACAGTCACTCACCGGAAATGTCACCGTTCTCGTCAGCTGTCCGACCGCAGGCTGGCAGGTCTATGTACCGGTGCAGGTCAGCCTGATGCTCCCGCGTGTCGTTGCCGCCCGGCCGCTGGCCCGCGGTGCTGTCATCCGGGCATCCGATCTGAAGGTCGATCAGGTTGAAACCCGGTTTCAGCGCAGTGTCGTTTTTGAATACCCGGAACAGATTATCGGCTCAACAGTCAAACGAAACATCAATATGGGTGAAGCGGTGGAAGGCAATGACATCTGCCTGGTTTGCCGGAATGACTCTGTGCTCATCAAAGCGGGACAGAGCGGCCTGAACATTGTCACCAAAGGGATGGCATTATCAGACGGCTCTCTGGGTGAGGAAATCCGGGTACAGAACAATAAGTCCCGTCGCATCGTCAGTGCAACGATTACAGCTGTTGGCGAAGTCACCGTCAGATATTAAAAAAATGCTAAAGTTATACAGAGCCTTGCCGATAGCAGGGCATTACCGATGAATATCTGTTTAAGGCTACAGGATTATGGCAAGTATTGATTCCCTGCGCAGCGGTCAGCTTCTGGCCAATCTGCGTAACACCAGCAGTACCAATACCAATCAGAGCAGGACTGAAGTCCGAGAAGAAACCAGCCACACCCCAAGGGATGCTGTTTCACTCAGTTCACAGGCCCGTGCCGTTGGTCAGATCCATCAGCAGCTGGCTGCTGAACCGAGCTTCGACCGCAACAAAGTTGAAGCGATCAAAAACGCCATCAGCAATGGTTCCTACAAAGTCGATGCTGACCGTCTGGCGAGTAATATGATGCGTTTTGAGGACGAACTGCGCGGGCTCTGATATGATCAGTCGCTCGCCGCGGTTTTTCCGGAGTTTGACCTATGTCGCCGAACATTGAACAACTACTTGCCCAGCAACATGCCACACTTGAGGCCCTCTTACGCCTGCTTGAACAGGAAAGAGAGGCCATTGTGAAGCGTCAGTCTGGCGACATCACCCGTTTTGCCCGTGACAAAAAAGAGCTGGTCGATAAAATTCAGCTTCAGGATCAGCAAATTGCCCGACATAGCCAGAGCAGTCAACTGAAAGAAAATCCTGACTTTGTCAGTCAGGTCGATACCATTCAGCACCTGCTCAGCGAATGCATGCACCACAATGAACTCAATGGCGCAGCCCTGCAACGCGCTCAGCTCAGCTTTCATAAACTGAACAATCTTTTCCAGCAAAGTCTGGGTCATCACCAGACTTACAATAAAGAAGGTATTGCTCAGAACCTGCGTTCGATCGGAACCAACCTGAAAGCCTGAGGAAAACATCAGGCTTGGCGAAAACGCCAATTTATTGACTTCTGCGCGCCATCATTCTCTCCGCTTTTTATCCCCAAGCAATCAATACGATAACGGTCCTGTATGAAGCTCTGCCGCACCCGTCATTGTGGCGACAGTCGGCAGGCCATGGTTTCTTCAATACAAATTTCCCACCTCAGTGTCAGGATTACGACAGCTAATGAAAGCACTGAAAAATTTCATTGGATATTGACACAAATCACATTTACCATTGCGATCTGTTCTCCCCACTTTTCATTAAGAGTCTGATTTTTCATGCTATTAACCGTTTTATATATTGTCGGCATTACTGCAGAAGCGATGACAGGCGCATTAGCGGCCGGCAAACGCCACATGGACTGGTTTGGTGTGATGCTGGTTGCCAGCGCAACTGCGATTGGCGGCGGTACGGTCAGGGATATTTTACTGGGTCATTACCCGCTGAACTGGATTGCGAATCCTCAGTACCTGCTGATTACCTGTTTGGCCGGATTACTGACCACCTGGATTGCGCCTTTAGTGGTGCGTTTTCACAAAGTCTTCGTTGTACTGGATGCACTGGGCCTGATTGTTTTCAGCATCCTGGGATGCCGGGTCGCCATGAACATGGGACAACCTGTGATCATCTGTCTGATGGCAGCCGTCGTCACGGGTGTGTTTGGTGGTTTGCTGCGCGATCTGATATGCCGACGGACGCCGCTGGTCCTGCATAAAGAGCTTTACGCTTCCGTCGCCTTCATTGCCGCTGGCCTCTACATGGCCCAGCTGCATTTTGCAGTCCCGGAAAATATTGCAATCGGAGTGACGTTGGTCACGGGATTCCTGCTCCGCCTTGCAGCCATGCGCTATAGCTGGCAACTACCGGTTTTCCGCATTGATGACGCTCAAGACAAAACGCAGGAAGAAGCTAAAAGCTGATTTGGGCGCTCCGAACAACAAATAAAAAAGCGGCAAGGTTTTGCATCACCTTGCCGCTTTTTTCTGGTTCTTGTGCAAATCAGAACATCACAGACTGATTCGCAGGCACATGATAGACCTCACCCTGACGTTTCATCCGTTCCATGTTGTTGAGATCTAATTGCATTTCAGTGACATAGCTATCACCCACCGGGTAGCTGCGAATCACTTCAGCGCCACGGATCACGCCATCAACCGCGCCATCCGTTTCTTCAGAGCCCAGTTGCTGGTCCGTCAGTCCAGCTCTGGCACTGATCCGCATGCCATAAACCTGTTCAGTCAGCTCACGGTAAGCATCCAGTTTAGATGCGCGCATCGCACGGATCCGCTTTTCTTCGATGGTTTGACCCCGCTGCTCGCTAATCGAAGCATAGCCCACCGCAGTGATCAGATTCACATTGCGAAATTCCGTTAACGGCTGGCAACCAGACAGGGTAATCAGCAAAACAGCCATCCACCAAAACCGCATAGTAGCTCCTAAGGTTTTAATATGATCGAGTTATTCTCAAATTTCGTCGCTTCGGAACGGATCAGGACACCATTTTCCAAGCGCATTTTATTCAGCGTATCCAGGTCACGGCCAATACGATCTTCCGGCAGGAATCCCTGCGCACTGGCAATCACTACCCGTGAACGCATACCAATCACACGGGCATTAATCAGCACGCCGCCCCCCTGACGCAGCATAGTTCCGGTCAAAACGTAGTCTACAGGCTGCTCAGAAGCCAATTCTTTCCAGTTCCGGCTCAGCGAGAAGTCCCCTTCCGGCGTGACACGGATAGCACCAGTCGCCTTGTAGTCAACAACCGTAAAACCCATTTGCTGCATATGGTACATGAAGCCTTCAGAAACCGCATTGCCGAGCCAGTTGGTTTCATTCATTTGCTGGATATCAACAAACGATGTCACAGCCAGCGGCGTTTTTGCCGTCAGATACTGGTTTGATTCAACCAGCTGCTTCGTCATTCCTTCAATAAAGAAGTCTATGGTATGGCGAGGCGTTTCCTTCAGCAAGAAGTTGCTGCCTGTATAGCTCTCTTTACCGTTATAAACTGGTGAATACGTACATGATGCTGTCAGCAGCGACAACAGCAAGATGGTCCATTTTTTCATTCTACCCTGCTCCGGAAGAAACGAGACAATGGCCTTTTATCGTCCGCTATCTCGAAAACTTTATGACTTTTCATTGCCGCGCTCCCATTTTGACTTTTTAGGAACACTCTTTGCATACATCAGCTTGCGACTCAGGATGTTGGCAATGTAAAAAGCTGTTAGGCTAATTGGCTTGAACCCTAATGTGGTTTCAACCTGAACGACAGACAAAACAAAGCAATTATCGTACCGAAAACGCCGGAAATTGGAAAATCTATGAAAAACACGCTCAGGAAAGCCCTTCTGGGTCTGGGAATACTTACCGCTATGCCATTGCAGGCCGCCTGGTTTGAAGTCACCGGTCAGGCGATTCTGCTGGAAAGTAAGTCTTCGGCCCGGACCAATGCCATCGAAGACGCCGTATACCGCGCCATGCATTACGCAGGAGCTGATTTTTCCAGCTTTTCCAATCTGAAACCCTATTTGCAGGAAGACCGGCAGGAATACCAGTTCAATGGAACAGAAGTCCGTCATGTTCAGATCAGCAAAAGTTTTGTCAAAGACGGCAATTATTACGTCACCGCACGGGTCGATATTTACCCGTCGGCAAAAAGTTGCCACAACGTCCAGTACAAGAAAGGGATGCTGATCAGTGACTTTTCTCTGGCTATCCCCCAACAGGCGGCGTTGGGAGGGATTTATCAGGTCGGCAAAGATTTTACTCAGTTACTGAAACGGCAAATCGGCAAACAATCGCAGAGTTTTGTCGTAACCGGAACCAGTGCTGTCCCGGTTCAGCCGGATAATCCCGGGGCCATGATGATGCTGGCCGAAGATTATGACGCCCAGTACATCGTGAGTGGCCAGATTACCGATCTGACTTCCACTTTGGATCAGAGCCTGCTGTCCAGCGATAAGATTAACCGTCAGTTCTCAGCGGAAGTTCAGGTACTTGACGGCAAGACCGGTGAGGTGCTGGTTCAGCGTAAGTACCGTGAAGTTGCAGAATGGCCGTTTTCTCGGGTCAGCCAGGTCGATACGCAAAGCGCACGCTTCTGGGTTTCAGCTTATGGCGCAGCCTTACAACGGATCAGCCGCAACATCATGCTGGACTTGGAGTCTTCCCTGGCCTGCCGCGCAAGCCTGCCGGAAGTGGTCAATGCACACGGCAATCAGGTACAGGTCAACGTAGGCAGAGCTCACGGTGTGAAGCAGGGAGATCTCCTGAGACTATGGCACACCGCCGGCTTTATTGACCAGTACGGGATTTCACGAAACCGGATGGTGGAAACGAAAATCACCCTGGTTGTGGATCGCGTCTATGAAAACTCAGCCGAACTCAGCGTGCAGCAAAACGAACTTGCTGCCAGCATTCAACCTGGTGATTTACTGACCAAGCAGCCGCAACGCAGATACTAAAGGGTTAAAAAGTCTCAGCTTTTGAGTATAATGGCCTTCCTGCTTTTTCAGGAAGGCTCCCTTAGCTCAGTAGGATAGAGCGTCCCCCTCCTAAGGGGAAGGCCGCAGGTTCGACTCCTGCAGGGAGCGCCACTTCCTCGTCATCCTGACAATCCCGGATTTATTCAGACCGACCCGCTTTATCTGGCTCTCACCGGTCAGACACAATACTGTTTTTCCATTTCATCCCAATATTTTTAGCCAGAAGCGCAGCCTGTATCCACAACAAGATTCCGACTCTTTTTAATAATTGAAAAATATGATCTTGTTCTAGTCTATTAGTGATAAAGACAGAGTGATTCACGGATTCCAGCGCAATACCGCATAAGGTGCGCTTTTCGGCTATCACTTTTCGTCATCACAAAAGGAGAGAGCTATGAAAAAGTTCGCAATGTTTGCAACAGCAGCGCTGCTGGCGATCAGCTTTAATGCGCTGGCCTATACATTGTCCGGAACACCAACTCAGATCCCGAAAGATGCCATGCAATATTGTGCCGGTGCGCAAAACTTTTGGGTGTGTGTAGACACCTATGAGCGTCAGAACAAATAAGACGCCACTCAAATCACAAAAAAAAAAGCGGAGGTCATCACCTCCGCTTCCTGTTACTTCAGAATGATATCACTCAGGCATTAGCTTCACGCTGCGCAATAAAGTCCAGAGCCATCTGAATACGTGCGATCACACGTGCCTGACCAACCAGGTTCATCACAGCATCGACCGATGGTGACTGGCCCTGACCCGTTACGGCAACACGCAGCGGCATTCCGACTTTACCCATGCCCAGATCCAGCTCTTCACAAGTTTGCTGAATGAGCTGATGCAGAGATTCTGTATTCCAGTCTGCCAGTGCTTCGGCTTTCTGTTTAGCCAGCTCCAATGCTTCTTTGGCAACCGGACGCAGGTGTTTCTTCGCAGCCGCTTCATCGAATGCAGAGAAATCTTCAAAGAAGTAGCGAGACTGTGCTGCCAGCTCAACCAGCGTATCACTGCGCTCAGCCAGTAACTTGATCACTTCAGTGACAGCCGGGCCCCCTGTTGTGTCGATGCCCTGATGGTCCAGATGCCACTGCAGGTGCTTCGCCACATACTCAGGTGCCGAGGTCTTAATATAGTGGTTATTCAGCCAGCGCAGTTTATCGGTATTGAACGCAGAAGCCGACTTGCTGATATCGTCCAGGCTGAACAGATTGATCATTTCTTCCTGCGTGAAGATTTCCTGATCGCCATGAGACCAGCCCAGGCGAACCAGATAGTTCAGCAGCGCTTCCGGCAGGTAACCATCATCACGATACTGCATCACGCTCACGGCACCGTGACGTTTTGACAACTTGGCACCATCGTCGCCAAGAATCATGGCACAGTGGGCAAATTCAGGCACTGGCGCACCCAGGGCCTTGTAGATGTTGATCTGACGAGGCGTATTGTTGATATGATCTTCACCACGAACGACATGGGTAATTTCCATGTCCCAGTCATCCACAACAACACAGAAGTTATACGTCGGGCTGCCATCGGTACGGCGAATGATCAGGTCATCCAGTTCGCTGTTGCTGATTTCGATACGGCCGCGAATGTGGTCGTCAAACACCACGCTGCCCTCTTTCGGGTTCCGGAAACGAATCACGAAAGGAGATGCTTCAGTCGCAGCTGCATTGGCTTCAATAATCCGAGGATGGTTCGCGTCATAACGTGGTTTCAGACCTGCAGCCATCTGCTCTTCACGGATCTCATCCAGCAGATCTTTCGGGCAATAGCATTTGTAGGCTTTATCTTCCGCCAGCAGCTGATCGATCAGTTGGTTATAACGGTCAAATCGTTTTGTCTGATAGTAAGGACCTTCATCCCAGTTCAGACCCAGCCACTCCATGCCTTCCATAATGGCATCGATGGCTTCCTGGGTTGAACGCTCCAGATCCGTATCTTCAATCCGCAGCACAAATTCACCGCCGGTGTGTTTGGCATACAACCAGGAATACAACGCAGTACGGGCACCACCAACGTGCAGGAAGCCTGTTGGGCTCGGAGCAAAACGAGTTTTAACCGTCATGAAAAGACCTTCAAACAAATGATTCAAACGAAAGGCGTAAGCTGATGCATGACTTTACGCAGTCTGCAATAGCGGCATTCTACCACTGACGCTGCAATCCTCAACCTGCGATTGATATCTGCGTTGCAAGTCGCCTGCAAGTCAGGCGAGCGAGAGTGACCTGGTTCAGATTCCTTCAAGTTGATCCTTTTACTGCTTTACCATGCAGATTGCTCCAGTAAACTGTATTTTTACAAATGAATAAGCAGATTCCCGCAGGCGCTAAAGGATTGCCTCAATGAAAATAAAGAATTTACTCCTGTCGTCAGCACTGCTGGCATGCACCACACCGGCCATCGCACAGGTCAGTCTTGAACTGCCCAAAGGCGTTCATCTACTGGTAGTGAATGAACAGGATGCCGGCTACTCTTCACTCGGTTTTAATCATCAGCCAGTACTGGCCTTACCTAACGGTCAGAATCAGGTGGTTTTCCGTATCGGCAAAATTGTCATGGAATCTGGCAGTCTGAAGACCAAATACGATTCAGTGCCTCTCATTGCGCTGTTCGATGCCAAAGACACAACACTTACGCTTGAAGTCCCGAAAATAGACACACTGGCGCAGGGCCAGGCATATGACAAATCCCCCGATTTCAGCATTTTGAATCAGGGGCATCCTTTGAAAGTAAAATCAGACAAATTAGCCGTTGGGTTTACCCTTTCACCAGATTTTGTCCAACTGACCAAAGAGTACAACCGGACAGAGAGCATCGCTTCAATCAGGCACATCCCAAAACCGGCAAATACAGACAACCAAACAAATCTTGTTGCCGACAATCCGGAAGCGGAAGAGATGCTGCAATACTGGTTTCATCAGGCCAGCCCTGAAACCCGAAAAGCTTTTCTGAGCTGGGCCATTCAAAATATGAACTAATAGGGCTCTTTACCTATATTTGACGCCAAAAACAAAAAAGTACCCATGAGGGTACTTTTTTATCAATCTGATTCCTTGAAAATTGAAGGTTTCCTGACTCACATTTGCCATACCGGCAAAGGAAAAGGACCGGCCTGATCAGCCGGTCAAATGAAAAAGGCAGCAGTCGCTAAGCGATTAGAAGTAGTACTCTACACCCCATCCCCAACCAAACTCAGCGTCTGAATCATCTTTCGAGATCATGTATGGGCGTAAGTAAGTAATCGCAGAGTCATCCAGGAAGTACGTCACGTTTGTTGAAACGATATAGTCTTCACTGCCTGAGAAAGATTTGCCTTTCACATCTGCTTCCAGGTTCGCAGCGTAATTCGCCTTGAACTGCCAGTTCTCTACACCATTGTAAACCACACCAACAGAGTAACTGCCCTGATCAATATCCATGTCCGTAAAGGTAGTTTCTGCACCATCAACCTTAAATGAGCCATCTTCATAGTCAGCCGCTTCATGCTTATACGCACCATAGAGGCCAAAGTCACCGAGATTCAACTCAAAGCCCAACAGGTATGCGTCGGTATCTGACTTCGTCTCGCCTTCCACTTTTTCAAATGTTGGTGGATTGCCGCCCTGCTGAGCTAACCATGCACGGTAGAAAGTTGAAGATGCGCTGACAGTTCGGTCAGTCCCCATCTCATAGGCCGCATGCAGTGTAAACAGGCCGGTAGAGTAATGAGCGCCGACACCGTAGAAGTTTGAATCTTTATCTTTTTCGGTTCCCCGGCCAGCTGCAACATTGAATGTGAAGCCGCTGTAGTTCCCTGAGTCAAAACGAACCATGTTCGATTGGCGGTCATAACGAGCACCACCAACAACGTCACCGCCCCAATCGAAGATTGCACCCGCGCGCTGACCTGAATACGGCCAGTCAATCACTTCGTATAATGGGGTCAGCATACGTCCCAGACGGACACGGCTGCCATCACTGAAACTTGCACCAACGTAAGTATCACGGACACCCAGACCTGAACCGGTACCGTCATCACCAACGTTACCGCCTTCCAGCTGCCAGATCAGGTTTGGCCCACGAGCCAGCTCTTTTGAGCCGCGCAGACCAAAACGGGATTCGTTTTCAACTTTCAGCGGAGCATCACCTGCTTTGCCGCTGTCATCTTTAAATTTATCTTCACCATATTGCCAGACAGACACCGCCACCTGACCATACAGATCAACAGTATCAGTTGCTGGTGCAGCCTGAGCAGAAGTTGCAGTTGCAACCGCCGCGGCAGCAACCGCAAGACCTAATACGGAACGCTTAAACACATTACCCATGGAAAACTCCTAAAAACTAGCTGAATACCTGCGTCAAAAAGGTTGGCCGCCGTTGACGTCAGGTCTTTCTCCCCAATATGTCAGTCAAACTTGTTGTGAGTTTGGCAATCATATTTTTTGTTTGGTTGAGAACTGAATCAGTTCAGGGATAAGACTACTTTCGCAGCGCAAAACATCAATCAGAAAGTTAATTTTCTATTAAAAAAATATGATTCAGTGCAAATTTATCCAGTATCAGTGATCCTAGTCATGATTCCATTAAATCGCTTTCAATAAAGAGAATAAAACCATTAAATACAGATAGTTAAAAAAACATTGTTATTATTAGTGAGATCTTGATTGTACTTTTCTGCATGTTACAACATTGATTACATTCCAATGTAAGATACTGCTACTTATGTTTTTTATGTCATATCAGTTCATCTTTATATTCACAAATGAAATTAAAAATGATGCCGCCCCAATCAGCTAAACACGAAGAAAAAAAAGTGTTCTTTTCGACAGACACAAAAAAGCCCGTCAGCAGTTTGACGGGCTTTTGGGCGTTTTTCGGCAAGAATAAAGGTTCAGTTTTTCAGCTGTGCCAGCAGTTCAGATTCATCCCAAATCTCAATGCCCAGCTCCTGCGCTTTTGCCAGTTTTGAACCAGCCGCTTCACCGGCAACCAGCAAATCCGTTTTTTTAGAAACGCTGCCGGTCACTTTGGCTCCCATCGCCTGAAGCGCCGCTTTGGCATCTGAACGACTGAGCTGAGACAGAGTGCCGGTCAGCACCACCACTTTTCCAGCCAGAGGCAACGCCACGTCCTCTGAAGGTTTTTCAATTTCCGGCCAGTGGATCTCCTGAGCCAGCAAATCTGTAATCACATCCCGGTTATGTGCTTCACGGAAGAAATTATAAACATGTGCTGCCACGACAGAGCCGACATCCGGTACTTCAATCAACTGTTCTTCGGTCGCTGCCATCACCGCTTCCAGGGTCAGGAAATGATTGGCCAGGTTCGCGGCGGTAGCTTCGCCCACCTCACGAATGCCCAGCGAATACAGAAATCGTGGCAGTGTTGTGGTTCGCGCCGCCTGAAAAGCATCGACCAGCTTTTGTGCTGATTTCGGTCCCATACGCTCCAGTCCTGTCAGCTTTCCGGCTGAAAGCTTGAACAGGTCGGCCGGGGTAGCAACCATCTCTTTATCGACCAGCTGTTCGATCACTTTTGTCCCGCAACCATCCACATCCAATGCTTTGCGCGACACAAAGTGTTTCAGGGCTTCTTTCCGCTGTGCCTGACAGATCAGTCCGCCCGAACACCGGGCAACGGCTTCGCCTTCCACACGCTCCACAGCAGACTGGCACACCGGACACTCAGACGGAAATTCAATGGGCTGAGCCCCTTCCGGCCGCCGGGACATCACAACAGAAACAACCTGGGGGATGACATCACCGGCCCGACGGATAATCACCGTATCACCAATCATGACACCCAGACGGGCAATTTCGTCAGCGTTGTGCAGGGTCGCGTTGCTGACTGTCACGCCGCCCACAGAAACCGGCTCCAGCTTTGCCACTGGCGTGATCGCCCCCGTCCGGCCAACCTGGAACTCAACATGATTCAGTACTGTCATCTCTTCCTGAGCCGGGAACTTATACGCAATTGCCCATCGCGGTGCTCTGGCGACGAATCCCAGTTGCTGCTGCTGGGCGATGTCATCAACCTTAATCACGACACCGTCGATTTCATAACTCAGTTGCTGACGCTTTTCGCCAATCCCCAGATAGAAAGCAATGACCTCCTCCAGACTATGTAACAGGCGTGTTTCCGGACACATTGGCAGCCCCCAGCCTTTCAGCTGACAGAGCCGCTCATACTGGCTGCCTGCCAGTTCCGCCCCTTCCACAACACCAACCGAATAAGCGTAAAAACTCAAAGGACGCGTTGCGGTAATACGCGGGTCCAGCTGGCGTAAACTACCTGCCGCAGCATTGCGCGGGTTCGCAAATGTCTTCTCGCCTTTTTTCAGAGCACGGGCATTCAGGTCATCAAACCCCTGCTTGGGCATGAACACCTCACCCCGTACTTCCAGACGAACCGGCCAGCCCTCTCCCCTCAGTTTCAGCGGAATGGCACGAATGGTTTTCACATTTGCGGTAATGTTTTCACCGGTAGTGCCGTCGCCCCGTGTGGCTGCCTGTACGAGGACACCATTTTCATACATCAGACTGACAGCCAGACCATCCAGTTTAGGCTCACAACAGTAAGAGACTTCAGCTGCAGCAGCCAGCCGCTCGGTCAGACGACGGTTGAAGTTCGTGAGATCGTCATCGGAAAATGCATTGTCCAGAGACAGCATCGGTATTTCATGACTCACCTGAGTAAATGCCGCCAGCGGCTCGCCTCCGACACGCTGACTCGGTGAGTCAGGCGTGATCAGTTCCGGGTGCGCCGCTTCCAGCTTCAGTAATTCCTGCATCAGGCGATCATACTCAGCATCCGGAACCTCCGGATTATCTTCTACATAATAGAGATAGCCGTGATAGGTGAGCTGTTCACGCAGAGATGCCAGCCTTGCTTGGATGTCTGTCATTCTTTTTTCCTACATCAATTCTTGTCGCAAAAACCATCGGGTATTGTTCCTGAAATACCGCCCTGAAGACTTTGACAGCAGTTGGCAGACACAAGACCCGATTTTTCTGATTCTTCACTCTCAACATTTAGGGCCCCAATCAGGGGCCCTAAAACATATTCACTGCGAAACGGCACCATCACAGGTACTGTTTGGCTTTTTCCCGGTAGGCTTTCAAGCGCTGCGGCGTAATCAGATTACGCTCATGGTCCAGAATATCTGCGCCCATGTCATCCGCAATCCGCTGAACGGTCTGCAGCATCAGATTAAAATTGTCATCTGCACGGCCATGACAAGGCAGCATCAGGTAGAACGCAACCCCAGGCGTGGCAAACTCATCCAGCTGGTCCTGAGGGAAGTATCCCGGACTCACCATATTAGCCACCGTGAAAAGAACTGGACCCGTTCCGGCTAAATCAGCATGGCGGTGATAAACAGAGTTTTCACCATAAATCAGGTGATGCCTTTCCAGACACTGGAACAGCTTCACACCGGTTAACATTTCGCCACCACGCGCATGTACATTCAGCACCAGAAAGTCCGGCTCAAGTTTCACTTCTTCAACAGGCGCTTCTGGCTCAGCGAGTGGCACCTCTGAAACTTGTTGTGCTGCCTCAACTTGTACCTCTTCAGTCTGCGGCAAAATCGCCTGCTCCGATACCCGAGAGTCTGCAGACACAAACTGCGGCTCCGACTGGGGCGCTTGCTGAATCACTTCCGCTTCTGCCTGGACCTCAACCTCAGGGATGACCGTTTCCAGTACAGCTTCTTCCACAGAAGCCGATGTCTGTACCGAAGCGGTCACCTCAGGTTGCGAGTCCTGAGATATCTCGCCGCGACGTTCTTCCGCCACGGGTGCAGCCGGTGTCGCCGGCGCGTCAAATAAAGGATCAATTGCCAGTTCATCACCAAAGTGCAATTCTGGCTCTTTACGTGCCGGGCGCTTGGCAGGCGCTTCCGGTTCCCCGCCATTCGCGATGACCCTGACGGAACCGATACCGTCCTGATCGAACCCTTCGTTGTCTTTCGTCTTGCCTTCGTCCAGACGACCAATTGGTTTTTCACCAAACTTGGCGGGCTTGTCCTTCCGGCTCGACCACAATCCGTGCAACAGAAGTGCAGAGATAGCCAGCACTCCGACAATAATTAGAACCAGACGCAATTCCTGCATTATGAGTACTCTGAATAACTTGTTTTACCTGACAAAGTCGGCCTGAAACTGTGTATCTGACCAATCTGAAACGCTTGGCTTCAGGGACAGACCCCACTAAGCGTGCCACACCTGAGACATTTTTGCTGTAACCAGGATCTGTTTTGTTGTCCTGACAGCCTGTCTCGTGAAGGTATTGTCCTAATGTATCAAAACTCAAATCCCAAAGAGAAGTTCAAAGTTGTGATTGATGTCATATAGTGCATCCGAGCACAAAATTCCATCAATGAACTGGCATCTGCGGCTTGCCGGGTCTATGACGGCAGATTGATCACACCCAACAGAAACCGTTACTATGCCTGCATCAATATCCTGTCGCCTGTACACACGACAACAGGATCGTTTTTGAGGAGACTGGCAATGCCAAATACTGCTTTAAATACCACCCCGATCGGCGGTGCGGGATATTTTTTCCGTGGCGTTTCTCTGGCGATGCAGCCGGGAACCCGCCGTTTTGTCATCATTCCCTTACTGGTCAACATACTGCTTTTTGGCGCTGCTTTTGGTTTTGTCCTGACACGACTGAATGACTGGATTACCAGCTGGCTGGAAGGCTTGCCTGGCTGGCTGGACTGGTTGTCTTATCTGCTGTGGCCGTTGCTGGCAATTGCGCTGCTGGTGGTGCTCTCTTATTTTTTCAGTACCATCGCAAACTGGATTGCCGCGCCATTCAATGGGCTTCTGGCTGAGCATCTGGAAGCCAAATTAACCGGTGAAGCACCACCGGACAGCGGGCTGAAAGATATTCTGAAAGACTTACCCCGCATCCTGCATCGCGAGTGGGTCAAACTCAAATATTACCTGCCCAAAGCAATCGGGCTGCTCATTTTGCTGTGGATCCCTGCAATCGGTCAGACTCTTGGGCCCGTACTGTGGTTTCTGTTCAGTGCCTGGATGATGACCATCCAATATGTCGATTACCCGTTCGATAATCACAAGGTTCCTTTTATTACCATGCGGGACGCGCTGAAACAGTATCGGGGCAAGTCCCTGAGTTTTGGCAGCCTGGTGATGCTGTGTACCATGACCCCGATTCTGAACCTGTTCGTCATGCCGGTTGCCGTCTGCGGTGCGACCGCCATGTGGGTGGATCACTACCGAAAACCCATGATGAGTCTCTGACCCCGTCAGAATCCTTCATCCCCGGCAATGCCGGTAACAACAGAGGCGGATTGACCGCCTCTTTCTTTATTCTTCTGACAACGCCCGGATTCCGTTCTCTGGCGGCCTGACGACAAAATCGGTGGCCCGGTTCACACCTTTTCTTATAACTCTAAGATATAACAATAAATTACTTTTCAATATGCAGTCAGCGATTATGCTTGGACTATCATCTGTTGATAACGTGTCACCAAGGAACGACAAGCATGAGTAAGATTTACGAAGATAATTCTCTGACAATTGGTAATACCCCGCTGGTTCGCCTGAACCGTGTCAGCAAAGGCAATGTTCTGGCCAAAGTTGAATCCCGTAACCCTAGTTTCAGTGTGAAATGCCGTATCGGCGCCAACATGATCTGGGATGCAGAAAAACGTGGCGTCCTGAAACAAGGTGTGGAACTGGTAGAACCAACCAGTGGTAACACAGGGATTGCTCTGGCATTTGTTGCCGCAGCCCGTGGGTACAAGCTGACTCTGACCATGCCAGAGAGTATGAGCCTGGAGCGTCGTAAACTACTCAAAGCACTGGGTGCCAACCTTGTTCTGACCGAAGCGCCAAAAGGCATGAAAGGTGCCATTGAAAAGGCAGAAGAAATCGTTGCATCTAATCCGGATAAGTACCTGCTGCTGCAGCAGTTTGACAACCCGGCAAACCCTGAAATCCACGAAAAAACGACTGGTCCTGAGCTGTGGGATGCAACGGATGGTGAAATCGATGTTTTCGTTTCCGGTGTCGGTACCGGTGGTACGCTGACTGGCGTCAGCCGCTATATTAAGCAGCAGAAAGGAAAAGCCATTACGACAGTTGCCGTTGAGCCGGTTGAATCTCCAGTCATTACCCAGGCGCTGAACGGTGAAGAAATCAAACCGGCCCCGCATAAAATTCAGGGTATCGGTGCTGGTTTCATTCCTGGCAACCTGGATCTGACACTGATCGACGAAGTTGAGCGTGTCAGCTCTGAAGATGCCATCGAAATGGCTCGCCGTCTGATGGAAGAAGAAGGCATCCTGGCTGGTATCTCATCCGGTGCGGCAGTCGTTGCTGCCAACCGCATGGCGGAACGTCCGGAGTTCGCAGGAAAGAACATTGTTGTTGTGCTACCAAGCTCAGGTGAGCGCTACTTATCGACTGCACTGTTTGCTGGCATCTTTACCGAAAAAGAAACCCAACAGTGATCACAAAATTGCCATTTTTGATAAGCAATTGTTAATGTCAAGCCCCCCAACGGGGGCTTTTTTATTGCTTTTTGACCTTACCTTTAATATAAATCCGACCACGCTTTTATTTTCAGCATCGAAATAAAGGGGCAAAAATTGACCTGGTCGATGTTTGCTGGGTGATAAACCACTTAGAATGGGACCCAGAACAACACTAAATCAATGTAAATGAATGTGAAATTAAACACCTAAATTAGCAAGCTTTCGCTATTGGGATTAAGCTTACCTTCAGTTGCGTGATTATTACATTAGACGATATCAAGAATCGGGGTGAAAAATGTATCAGAAGCAAGTTGAGATTACTGCAGAAAACGGCCTACACACTCGTCCTGCTGCGCAGTTCGTGAAAGAAGCAAAAGGTTTTGACGCAGACATCACTGTTACTTCTAACGGTAAAAGCGCAAGTGCAAAAAGCCTGTTCAAACTGCAAACACTGGGCCTGGTCAAAGGCACTGTGGTAACTATTTCTGCTGAAGGTGCGCAAGCACAAGAAGCTGTTGACCACCTGGTTGCCCTGATGGATCAACTGCACTAATCAGCCGCAGTACAAAAATTCCCTACTAGTTGTTTGTTAATTTTAAGGTAAGGCTATGATTTCAGGTATCCTGGCATCTCCTGGTATCGCTTTTGGTAAAGCGCTGCTACTGCAGGAAGAAGAGATTACTCTTGATAAGTCACCGGTTTCTGGCGATCAGATCGAAAAAGAAATCGAGTGCTTCTTCAATGCGCGTCAGAAATCTTCTGAACAACTCGAAGTTATCAAAGAAAAAGCAAGAGCGACCTTCGGTGAAGAAAAGGAAGCTATCTTTGAAGGCCACATCATGTTGCTCGAAGATGAAGAGCTTGAAGAGGAAATCATAGCCTTCATTAAAGAAAACAAAGCGAGAGCAGCCTACGCTATTTATTCAGTGATTGAAGAGCAGGCAATGACGCTGGAATCGCTGGATGATGAATACCTGAAAGAGCGTGCAACGGATATCCGTGATATCGGTAACCGTTTCGTCAAAAATGCGCTGGGTATCAATATCGTCAACCTGAGTGCCATCAATGAAGAAGTTATTCTGGTGGCCAACGATCTGACTCCGTCTGAAACAGCACAGATCAACCTGAATTATGTGTTAGGTTTTATCACCGACATCGGTGGCCGTACCTCACACACCTCAATCATGGCACGTTCACTGGAGCTGCCTGCGATTGTGGGTACGAACGACATCACCAAACAGGTACAGAACGGCGACATGCTGGTTCTGGATGCGATCAACAACCAGATCGTCATCAACCCGACTGATGGTGAAATGGCGAAGTTCAAAACCATTCGCGATGAATTCCAGGCCGAAAAAGATGAACTGGCCAAACTGAAAGACCTGCCTGCTATTACGCTGGACGGCCATCAGGTCGAAGTCTGCGGTAACATTGGTACCGTGAAAGACTGTGATGGCGTGAACCGCAACGGCGGTGAAGGTGTTGGCCTGTACCGCACCGAGTTCCTGTTCATGGACCGTGATGCACTGCCGACAGAAGACGAGCAGTATCAGGCATACAAAGACGTGGCGGAAGCCATGCAGGGCCAGGCGGTCATTATTCGTACCATGGACATTGGTGGCGATAAAGATCTGCCATACATGGATCTGCCAAAAGAAATGAACCCATTCCTGGGCTGGCGTGCCGTACGTATCAGCCTGGATCGCCGTGACATCCTGCGCGCTCAGCTTCGTGCGATTCTGCGAGCATCTGCGCATGGTAAATTGCGTATCATGTTCCCGATGATTATCTCGGTTGAAGAAATCCGTGAACTGAAAAACGAGCTGGAAACCTACAAAGCAGAACTTCGTGAAGAAGGTCTGGCATTTGACGACAGCATTGAAGTCGGCGTCATGGTTGAAACACCGGCAGCCGCTGCAATTGCGCACCACCTGGCCAAAGAAGTTGACTTCTTTAGCATTGGTACAAACGACTTAACCCAGTATACTCTGGCTGTTGACCGTGGTAACGAACTGATTTCTCATCTGTATAACCCGATGTCACCAGCGGTACTGACCGTCATCAAGCAAGTAATTGATGCCTCCCACAAGGAAGGCAAATGGACTGGCATGTGTGGTGAGTTAGCCGGTGATGAACGTGCAACCCTGCTGTTGCTTGGTATGGGTCTGGATGAGTTCAGCATGAGTGCGATTTCTATTCCACGTATCAAGAAAGTGATTCGTAACAGTAACTTTGCTGATGTAAAACTGATGGCTGAGCAAGCCCTTGCTCTTCCGACAGCTGCTGAAATCGAAGCACACGTAGAGACATTTATCGCAGAAAAAACCATCTGCTAAGATAGCAGCAGATAGAATAACAACGCTTAGGAGCAACGCTATGGGTCTGTTTGACAAATTGAAGAAACTGGTTTCTGACGACACCAATGAAGCAGGCGCGATTGAAATCATCGCCCCACTTTCAGGCGAAATCGTCAATATCGAAGACGTGCCTGATGTTGTCTTTGCTGAGAAAATCGTTGGTGATGGCATCGCTATCAAACCTGCCGGTAACAAAATGGTTGCCCCGGTTAACGGTACTATCGGTAAGATCTTTGAAACCAACCACGCGTTCTCTATCGAGTCTGATGACGGTGTAGAGCTGTTCGTACACTTCGGTATTGATACTGTTGAACTGAAAGGCGAAGGCTTTACCCGTGTCGCAGAAGAAGGCCAAACCGTGAAAGTGGGTGACACTATCATTGAGTTTGATCTGGCTGTACTGGAAGAAAAAGCAAAATCTACGCTGACCCCGGTTGTGATTTCTAACATGGATGAAATCAAAGAGCTGAGCAAACTGTCCGGTGCCGTGACTGTTGGCGAAACCCCAGTTCTGCGCATCAAGAAGTAAGACTCTCCTGAGAGACTGAAACATAAAAAGCCGCCTCAACAGGCGGCTTTTTTGTCTCTGTCAATCACATTCGAAACAGTATCAGAGTTGCTTCAGCATTGCTTCAGACGGCACAAAGAAGTATCCCCCGGTCACGGCCTGGGTGAAATCCAGTAACTTATCCGTCTGACTATCTTTCTCACCATACATGCTACTGAGCATTTCACGGAAATTTCGCTGCTCCGCACAGTAAGCAATGAACAGCAAACCATGCTCACCACTCACCGCACCATAAGGGAGACTGTGACGGACAATCTTCAGGCCTTTGCCATTTTCTTTCAGATCAACACGGCCCACATGGGAATTCTCAGGGACATCATCCAGCTCGACTGAGTCCGCTTTGGTCCGCCCGATAATTTTTTCCTGCTGGGCGATGTTCACGGCATGCCAGGCCGGCAGCTGATGGACAAAACGCTGGACCATCACGAAGCTTCCCCCCGCAAACTCCCCATCCGGGATAATTGCAACCTGACGGCGTGCCTCCTGCATTTTCGGATTTTCCGTGCCGTCAATAAATCCGGTCAAATCCCGGGCGTCGAGATAACGAAAACCATGGGTCTCATCCAGCAGTTCCACTTCCGACGAAATAGGCTGTAAAAAGCTGCTCAGCAAATGGAAATTCAAATCATGTCGATTCGAATGAATATGCAGCAGAATATCCCCTCCGGTCGCCGGTGCCGTGACGTCACCACTTCCCAGTGGGATAAATTCTTCAAAATCGTCCGGACAACCCAACTCGAATTGCTGCCAGAACGCTTTCCCAAACCCCATACTCAAATGAATATCAGCACTCACATGCTGGTGGTTGAGCTTTTTCGCGATTTCCGGGAGCCCCTGGCACTGACGGATAACCTTTTCCTTGTTTCCGACCAGGTTCAACACACAGACTAAAGAAAACGGACCTGCTTCTGGTAATATGGCACTTTGTGGCGTCACCTTCATTCTCCCATGATTGTCTCGTTCTGTTTTCCGACTCATTGAAACTGCGCTCTGCCTTTGCAACATCAATGATTAGAAAATGATAATAGTCGCTTCTGAGTTAAACATATTGATCATCAACAGCCAAGACGAGATCGAATCCAAAATTGTTAACTCTCGTGAAGGCTGCGCCTCATCACTCAAATCTTCATCAAAGAGAAAACAAAAAAGCGCCTTATAAGGCGCTTTTAAATCATCAAAATACACTTTTATCAAACAGAGACAGAGTTACGCAGACATCACAGCCACTTGCAGTTTCACTGAGTTCAGTGCGTCGTCTTCACACGTTTCAAATGAAGCCGGTGTATCAAGTCCTGTCGAAATTACCGGTGCAGCCAGTACCCGCCAGGCACCATCATCCAGCTGTTCTTGTATCTTAAAGGCGATTTTCACTTCTTCAGCCGAAACTTCCAGCAATTCAGCACTGCCGAAAAACTTACGGCGCTCTCCTTCAGTGGAGCCGAAAATGACCGTTTCTTCACCTGGCAGCAGCTGTAAGGATGTCGCTACTGATTGGTGGTAACCGGCACTGGACAGTTCAAGGTTCACATTCAGCAACCAGTCTGCCATCGCCAGCGGGCTCAGTAAGGCACTAAACAGCACCACCCCTCTCCCAAAATCATTCATCTGACACTTTCTCCATAGGCTAATTGGCAAATGTATGTCTGACTCGGGAACTCCGTACCAGATAGGCCATCAGCCAGAGCGATATCAGCAGCGTCACGGCTGCCGGCCAGCTAAAGGCGCCTCTCATTAACGTCAGGTGGTACACTTGCAATACAACATCAAGGGCATATGTCATCAGCAGAATTGGTCTGCCATATCGCCATAGCCCATTCACTATTTTGTTTTTTTTATGTCGAAGTCCACACAGCCACATTAAAACCACAGCCGGCAAACCGATTCCCATCAGCAGATAAAGATTCTGCGTATGGGGAAAAAACAGCTGAAGCAGATTGGCGCCCTGCGCCTGACTTGCTCCGGCCATTACAAACGCGCCCCAGCCTCTTGCACTGAACAGCATGCTCAGCCATAACAAGCCTGATGGTTTCAGCTGGCCATGACTGTCATAAGCATCAATCGAATACATCTGTCCTTCGCTCAGAGTTTTGAACAACGTATTTATTTTTTTCGACAATAAATGATATGGATCAATAGGCAAAGACATAGACGTTCGTTCTGCGTCATCACGCACGAATAATTTGCCTAACCTGCAATCACGATCACGATTTTACGTATACTTAACAAACAATTCGTCTGTGACGTTTTTTCCATCTGCAAACAGACAGACGATTTTCCTGAGAATTGATGATATTTCATCAACTTGATAGTCTTGGTCAGTCACATGGAAACATTCAACCGTGAATGTTCGACAGCCAAAATGTAGGAAAATTCCTACAAATCATCTCAATTTACGCTTTGAAGTATTCCGGGATAAACTGCTTACTTCACGTTATTTTCATCGTCAATGAGAACGCTATGAGCAAATCAGCTAACCGCCCGTCCCCAGAGACTCAGTCGGAAGCACTGCAAATCGCCAGAGCTACGCAAAAGCCAGGCCAAACCAAAGAGCAGACCAAGCTCATCGCCCAGGGCATCCAGAAAGGGATTGAACTCTATAAGAAACAGCAAAAAGCCAAGGCCAGGGAGAGGGACAAGTTCCGGAAGAAACAACAGAAAGAAAAAGTTGCCGCCGCCAGTCACACCAATGCAGTCCGTGACGACATCGAACCGCAGATCATCGTGAAACACAGTGCGCTGCCCTGGTTGCTTTTAGCTGTGTCATGGTGCGGCTTTTTGGCCTGGCAATATTTCAGCTGATTCAGATCAACGCCACACACTTGATAATAATTAGCATTTGCATCTATACTTATCCATAAATTTTGAAAGGATAAATCTATGGAGCGGCGAGTGTTTCGAATGATCTGCCTGCTGGGATTGACCAGTATCGCTTTGCTTCACCTGGGTGAAATCTGGCTCACTGGCCCAACCCAACAAACTCATTTCCTGACTGAATGGCTGCCACTATATACCGTTTGGGGGATCCAGCTGGCACTCAGCTGGTGGCAGCCGGATCAGGAAAGTTCCTAGGAATGGTGAGTCGATTTGTCTTTCCCGAATGACAGCAGCCACAATGACACCACAGCCACGGCAAGGAAGCCGGTCAGAATAATCACAGGCATCGCGGCATAACCCAATACATGCCAGATGACAGATTCCAGCGTACTCATGTTCCTTTCTCCTTATTGCCAGCCTTCAACATCTTTCATATCCGGTAACCGGTGCGCAATCCCTTTGTGGCAATCCACGCAGGTTTTATCCCCTGTTGCCAGCGCCTGAGAGTGTTGTTTTACCGCACGTTCACCCTGCTCTGAATAATCCATATAGTCAAACTGGTGGCAGTTACGGCATTCTTTTGAGTCGTTTTTCTTCATCCGGCTCCACTCGCGATGCGCAAGATGTCCCCGCCTTTCCTGAAACTTCTCTTCGGTGTTGATTGTCCCCATTGCAAAAGCAAACAGTTCTTTGGAAGCCTGTACTTTACGGACAATTTTATCCGTCCATTCATGAGGCACATGGCAGTCAGAACAAATCGCCCGCACCCCGGAACGGTTGGAGTAATGAATAGTGGAGCGGATTTCTTTCACAATCGGCGCATGGCAACCGGAACAAAAAGCTTCAGTGTTCGTGGCCTCCATCCCGGTGTTAAAGGCCCCCCAAAACAGCAGACCGCCCATAAAGCCCAGAAAAAGCACCACCCCTACCGCAGCCTTGCTCGGCGATTTTAAACGGCACCAGAAACGTTTAATGATATTCATAACTGGCTCCGTGGTTATTTATCTTCCAGGGCGTCAACACGCTTGAAGGTGTTGTCGACCAGGGGCGTTGCATCCGCCTGCGGCACATGGCATTGCAGACAGAAATACCGGCTGGGAGATACATCAGACAGCACCTGCCCCTGACGCGGCGAACGATAATGAGTCACACTGATTTTGGTCGCCCCCATTTCATTGGCATATTTCCAGCTGTGGCAGGACAAGCATTTATTCGCATTCAGCGAGACTTCGTAATTCCGTATCGTATGCGGAATCAAAGGCGGCTGATACACGTAGTCGCTGTCAATAGGCTTGCCATCCTTCGGATAGTTTTTCCAGCTTTCCCCGGGGAAAGTATCTTTAATCTCTGTCTGCCCCCGCAGCGAATGCAGGCCGCCATTGCCGCCCACCAGCTCATCATTTGTGTCAGTAGCGGCATGGGCAGCACCCAAGGCAAGCAACAGGACCATCAGCCCGCCAGTCAATTTGTTCGCAATCTTCATGAGCAGCTCCATTTACGCCTTGGTAATCTTGATCGGGCATTTTTTGTAGTCGGTCTGTTTCGACAACGGATCCGTTGCATCCAGCACCAGCTTATTAATCAGAACCCTGGCATCGAAGAAAGGCACAAAGACCAGTCCTGCCGGCGGTCTGTTCCGGCCCCGGGTATCCACCCGACAGCGAACTTCACCGCGGCGAGACGTCAGCAGGACTTCGTCTCCCCGGCGAATGTTGCGCTTCCGCGCATCATCAGGATGCATGTAACACACCGCATCCGGAACTGCTTTATAAAGCTCTGGAACACGACGGGTCATGGTGCCGGTATGCCAGTGCTCCAGCACCCGGCCGGTACAGAGCCACATGTCGTATTCTTCATCCGGTACTTCCGGCGGCTGTTCATATGGGGCAAAAATGATGTTCGCTTTACCGTCCGGCTGTCCGTAGAAATAGAAACCTTTCCCTTCAGGTACATAAGGGTCAGAGCCCTCGGCATACCGCCAGCGGGTTTCTTTCCCGTCCACCACCGGCCAGCGCAAACCACGGGCGTTGTGATAATCATCGTATGGTGCCAGATCATGACCATGACCGCGGCCAAAGCTGGCATATTCCTCAAACAGACCCTTCTGCACATAATAACCCTGTGCTTTGGCGTCATCATTCAGTGCCTGAGCCTGTTCCAGCGGGAACTGATCTACCTGGCCGTTGCGGAATAACACGTCGTACATGGTTTTGCCTTTGTATTCCGGCATTTTTGCCAGCAGTGCTTCGTCCCAGACCTCTTCGATTTTGAAACGTTTGCTGAACTCCATGATCTGCCACAGATCCGATTTGGCGTCTCCGGGCGCAGCAACCTGCTGGTACCAGGCCTGTGTCCGGCGTTCTGCATTCCCATAGGCACCTTCTTTCTCAACCCACATCGCCGTTGGCAGAACCAGGTCAGCCGACTGCGCAGTTGCTGTCGGGTACGGGTCGGAGCAGACAATAAAGTTCTCCGGATTGCGATAGCCGGGCAACCGCTCCTGATTGATGTTCGGGCCCGCCTGCATATTGTTGTTACACATCACCCAATACGCGTTCAGAACGCCGTCATGCAGCATGCGATCCTGAAGCACGGCATGGAATCCGGGCTTCGGCGGGATGGTTCCTTCCGGCAGCTTCCAGATTTTCTCTGCGATGGCACGGTGTTTCGGATTCATCACTACCAGATCCGCCGGTAAACGGTGCGCAAAGGTACCAACTTCCCGTGCGGTTCCGCAGGCTGAAGGCTGGCCGGTCAGTGAAAACGGGCTGTTCCCCGGCTGTGAGATTTTTCCGGTCAGCAGGTGGATGTTGTAAACCAGATTATTCATCCATACCCCGCGGGTATGCTGGTTCATCCCCATGGTCCACAGTGACATCACTTTCACATTCGGATCGGCGTAATATTTCGCCAGCTCCAGAAGCTTGTCTTTCTCCACACCGGACAATTCAATCGTTTTCTCCAGCGTGTATTCCGCGACAGAGGCCTTATATTCCTCAAACGTCATGTCATGCATGGCACCTGAGTTTGGATTCGCAGCCGCCTTCTGCCGCGGATCTTCGTCGCGCAGCCCGTAACCGATATCCGTGTCGGCGCGTTTAAAGTGAGTATGCTTGTTGACGAAATCCCAGTTCACCGCGTCGTTTTCGATAATGTAGTTCGCGATAAAGTTTGCAATCGCCAGATCGGACTGCGGATGGAAGATCATACCGTTATCCGCCAGCTCAAAAGAGCGGTGATAGTAAGTCGACAGCACGTTCACCTTCACATGGGGATAGCTCAGACGCCTGTCGGTAATCCGGGTCCACAATATCGGGTGCATCTCCGCCATGTTCGAGCCCCAGAGGACAAAGGCATCCGCATGTTCAAAGTCGTCATAACACCCCATCGGTTCGTCCATGTTGAACGCCCGCATGAAGCCCACCACCGCCGAAGCCATACAGTGGCGAGCATTGGGATCGATGTTGTTGGAACGGAAGCCTGCCTTCATCATCTTGGAGGCCGCATAGCCTTCCATCACCGTCCACTGTCCTGAACCGAACATCCCGACACTGGTTGGCCCTTTGGCTTTCAGGGCTGTTTTCCATTTTTCAGCCATAATATCGAAGGCCTGATCCCAGCTGACTGGCTGGAAATCACCATCTTTGTGGTATTGGCCATCTTTCATGCGCAGCAAAGGTGTCGTTAAACGGTCGGCGCCATACATGATTTTTGACAGGAAATAGCCTTTGATACAGTTCAGGCCGCGGTTGACTTCAGCTTCAGGATCGGCCTGCGTCGCAATCACCTTGCCCTGCTGCGTCCCCACCAGCACCGAGCAGCCCGTCCCGCAAAAACGGCAGGGGGCTTTGTCCCAGTGGATCTTGGTTTCATCCGAACTGACAATCAGGTTGGTTGCCGAGGCCGGTAAGGTAATGCCGGCCACTGCTGCGGCCGAAGCTGCCGCGTTTGCTTTCACAAACGCCCTTCTGGTCATTTTCATGGTGTATCCTCAAAGTCAGGTCCCTGCTGCTCAACCTGGTGAAACACCAGAAAGGTCGTCAGCACATGCTCAAATGCTTGAATGACATCAATAATGTCGGTTACTTCTCTGTGATTTGCGGTTTCCAGTACTACCACCAGCTTGCCTGCCGGGCTTTCCCCGTAAACTTCAGCCTGCGGTATGGCATTGATCCGGGTTTTCACCCGGGCCAGGCCTTCTGGTTTCACGTGCACAACCAAGCTGGAAATATGGACCTCTCCGGAAGGTGCCGACGGTGATTTCTGAAAACGCGGATCCGCGTCTTGTCTGAATTGCTTCATCATCTGTTATTCCACCTGGCTGTCTGGGTGATAGTTGTCTGGGTAATAGTTTTCTGATTGATAGTTGTCTGAATGATGGTTTTCTGCATGAAGGCTGTCTGAGTGAATCTGGATGGCCTGAGCCGGGCACACGGAAACGCAGGCCCCGCAGCCGGTACAATCCGCAGCACTGACCACAGGCTGAGCCACTTTGCCCTGCTGTAATACAAAACGAATCGCCACCGGCTCACACTGCTCTCCGCAAGACCGGCACTCCACCCCGTTGAATGCCAGACAGGTCTCAGAGATTTCAGCACTTACCTGCCAGGGCGCTTCTGCCTGCGGGCGAAACAACGGCTCCGGGCACACCTCAGCACACTGATAGCAAAACGTGCATTCTCCGCGCTGAAAATCAACCTGAGGAAAACCGCCGTCACCCTGGACAATAATGCTGGCCTCACAGGCTTTCTGGCACGCCTGGCAGCGTGTGCACTGTTCTGTGAACACCTTGTCTTCTGTCATCCAGGGAAGCCGGGGGGCTTGCGGCGCGTTCCCCCGCCTCAGCCAGAAACGTCGAGCTAAATCAGCCATAGATTCATCACAGCAGTTATTCCGTTTTGCCTGACCGGGGTATGCAAAACATGATGGTCAAAGTATAGACTTAGTTTAAAAAGGGTTATTGGTAGCAGAATATACCTCTAAGGGGGTAATTCGGGGGTAAGCTTGTTTGAGATCAAGAAAGTACATTGTCAGCCTTCACAAAATGACTGACATCGGCGAAAACAGGGCGTCGGGGATTCAGCAGAAAGGAACCGTGGTGTACCGAAAGACAACAACGAAAGCCGCCTTGAAAAGTGCCGGTGCCGGCAGCGTCACCGGGGTTATTGCCCGCGTGATGCTCGCGATTGTGCTGCTGTCGCTTCTGACAACAGGCGCCACCATGCTGGCTGTCAATGCCAGTCGATATGATGCAGAAATGGTGAATCTGGCCGGGTCACTGCGGATGCAGAGTTACCGGCTTGCTTTTCAGCTGGCCCAGGACGGCCAAGCCCGTGAAACTGACATTGCCCATTTCAGTCAGACCCTGAATGCACCAGCCATGACCTCGCTGAGAAGCCTGACGACACCGGATAATCTGCTGCAAAGCTATCAGAACCTGCTGGATGACTGGCGCCGGATCAGTCCACAGCTGACCGGTGCTACCCCGGATTACTTTGTTCATCAGGTGCCCGAGTTTGTTGATCGCATTGATCACTTTGTCTATGAATTGCAGGCTTTTTCTCAGCAAAAACTGCACATCATGGCCGCAATTTCCGGTCTGGGGCTGGGGATAATCCTGATGCTGGCATTATTTGCCATTCACTACAGCCGACGCCGTATTGTGCCGCCACTGCAGAGCTTGCTTGCCGCCAGCCAACAGGTTCAGGCCCGTCATTTCTCGGTCCGGGTTGATGAAAACAGCCAAAATGAGCTGGGAACCCTGGCCCGGGCTTTCAATCATATGGCACAAGAGCTGGGACAGAGCTACCGGGCACTGGAAACCACAGTCGAAGAGAAAACCCATCGCCTGAAAGAAGCCAATAATGCCCTGAAAACCCTGTACGACTGCGCGCAGTTGCTGTCCGTAAACCGGATTCAGGCCAGACATTTCAGTCAGATTCTGGACAGACTGATCCAGCTCGAAGGCTTTGCCGTCATCCGGCTGGTGGTCGAAGAGGGCCACGGGATTCGCACTGAATTTCAGGCAGGCAAGCCCGACGACAGCCAGAGCTGGCATCAGCATGCGCTCAAACAGGAAGACCAGCATCTGGGAACCCTCTGGTGGCAACACACCCTGCCCTGTCCGGATCCGGCGCTGATCATCAGTGTCGGCCATTTGCTCAGCCGGGCGCTGTACGCCCACCAGACGCAGACACAGAGCGACCAGTTACTCCTGATGGAGGAAAGGGCCACCATTGCCCGTGAACTGCATGATTCACTGGCACAGGCCCTGTCCTATCTGAAAATTCAGCTGACACTGCTCAAGCGTCAGCTGGCCACATCCCCGGACGCCGCAAACAACATTATTGATGATCTCGAACAGGGGCTGTCTCAGGCTTACCGTCAGCTTCGTGAGCTGCTGAATACATTTCGTCTGTCGATTAAACCCGGCAAGCTCAGCGACGCCTTAAATGACATGTTGGCACCGCTCCGGAATCAGACCACAGCGACGATTCTGCTGCATAATCAGCTGCCCTCCCTGCAACTGACGGCGCCACAGCACATTCACCTGATTCAGCTGACACGGGAGGCTGTGCTCAATGCCATCAAGCATGCAAAAGCGACAACCATCACGGTCGACTGTATCCCGCAGGGCGATCAGGTACTGGTCGAGATCAGTGATGATGGTCAGGGATTCGATCCGGATCAGAGCAAAACATCCCACTATGGGATGTCGATCATGAACGAGCGGGCAGAAAGTCTCGGCGGAAAACTGACCATCCTCAGCGACGCCGGTCAGGGCTGCCGCGTTCAACTGAAATTCGCCTTACAAAGTACAGGATAACCATGATGCACAACCCACCGGCCCACCGGATCGTCATTGTTGATGATCATCCTCTGATGCGACGCGGCCTCAGTCAGTTACTGGAACTGGAGCCAGATTTCGAGCTTGCCGGGGAAGCCAGCAATGGTTATCAGGCACTGGATATTGCCCTGGAACAAGAACCGGATCTGATATTACTGGATCTCAACATGAAAGGGCTGTCCGGCCTCGACACCTTACGCGCTCTGCGCGAACAGGGCTGTCAGGCAATCGTGGTCATCCTGACGGTTTCCGACAACCCAAACGACATCCGGACCTTGCTGGAGGCCGGTGCAGACGGATATTTACTGAAGGATACCGAACCGGAACAATTGCTGGCGCTGCTTCAGCAGGCGCTGACCGGACAGCAGGTATTCAGCGAGCAGGTCAGGCAATATCTGGAAAACAACACTCAGGCCGACGATCCGCTGCAGGAACTCACCGGCAGGGAGAGAGAAATTCTTCATCTGGTTGCCCAGGGCAAACGAAATAAAGACATCGCCATGCTACTTTTCATTTCAGAAGCCACAGTGAAGGTCCATATCAAAAGCCTGCTCAAAAAACTGGAGGTGGGGTCACGCACAGCTGCCACAGTCATTTATCTGCAAACGCAGGAGAAATAGCCCCGGCACTCAGGTCTGCTTCGGTGGCGGATACACAGGCTTTCCCATTGCGTCGCTTTCTCATTCCCGTTATAAAAGGGGCTTGTTTCAAAACAACTGCCATGCACAAAACAGGTTAGATTATGAGCACCATTGCCTACGGGATCAAAAACTGCGATACCATCAAAAAAATGAAGAAGTGGCTCGATGCCCAGGGCGTTGAATACCACTTCCATGACTACCGTGTTGACGGTCTGGATCGCACTCTTCTTGAGTCTTTTGAAGCCGAACTGGGCTGGGAAGCCATGCTGAACAAGCGCGGCACCACTTTCCGTCAGTTGACCGATGAGCAGAAAAACAACCTGGACCGGGAGAATGCCCTGGCACTGATGCTGGAATATCCGGCGATGATCAAACGCCCGCTGCTGGTCCACAACCAAACCTGCCACCTCGGCTTTAAGCCTGAGCAATATCAGGCCATTTTCGCGTAACTGCCCATATTTACTTTTCCCAACCCAAAGAACACAGAAGGAAACACGGATGTCAGACAGCCCAGTGATCGCCCTGACCAAAGACCTTATCAGCCGAGCCTCAGTCACCCCGGAAGACGAAGGGTGTCAGGATGTCATGATCGCCCGACTGGAAAAACTGGGCTTTCAGATAGAGACCATGGTGTTTGAAGACACCACCAACCTCTGGGCTCGCCGGGGTACAGAAGCCCCGCTGTTTGTCTTTGCCGGTCATACTGACGTCGTTCCTGCCGGTCCGGCTGAACAGTGGCATACACCGCCTTTTGAACCCACCATTATCGACGGTTATCTGCACGGCCGCGGTGCTGCGGATATGAAAGGCTCACTGGCCTGTATGATCGTATCGATTGAACGTTTTCTGGCCGAGCACCCTGACCATCAGGGCTCCATTGCGTTGCTGATCACTTCCGACGAAGAAGGGCCGTTTATCAACGGAACCACCCGTGTTGTTGATACCCTTGAAGCCCGCAACGAAAAAATCGACATGTGTATTGTCGGTGAACCGTCCAGTACCCATGAAGTGGGTGATGTGGTGAAAAATGGCCGCCGCGGTTCAATCACCGGTGATCTCGTCGTGAAAGGTGTTCAAGGGCATGTTGCCTACCCGCACCTGGCTGACAACCCGGTTCACAGAGCTATGCCTGCGCTGGCAGAACTGGCAACCACAGTCTGGGATCACGGCAACGATTATTTTCCGCCAACAAGTTTCCAGATTGCCAATATGGCAGCAGGCACCGGCGCATCCAATGTAATCCCCGGAGAACTCAAGGTTCAGTTTAACCTGCGTTTCAGCACGGAGCTGACCAACGAAGACATCCAGCGCAAAATACACTCCGTACTGGATGCTCATGGTCTGGAATATGATCTGGCCTGGACCTTCAACGGCCAGCCGTTCCTGACGGACAAGGGCACCCTGCTGGAAGCTGTCGTCCGTGCGATTGAAGAAGTGAACCATCAGCGTCCGGAGCTGCTGACCACCGGCGGCACCTCTGATGGCCGTTTCATTGCCCGCACCGGTGCGCAGGTGGTTGAACTGGGTCCTGTGAACGCGACCATTCACAAGGTCAACGAATGCGTGAAGATTGCCGATCTGGAAAAATTGACCGACATGTACCAGAAAGTACTGGAAAACACGCTGGTATGACTCTCAGCCTGCCCCATTTAACGCTGGCGCAACTCACCGGGCTGGATGAAAGCCATCTCTGTGAGTATCAGGGACGCCAGATTCACGCTGGTATTCAGGATGCACTGGCCGCCTTGCAAGAGGCGGCCGCTCAGGCTGGATTTGATCTGAAACTGGCCAGTGCATTTCGCTCCTTTGACCGTCAGCTGCTGATCTGGAACAGCAAGTTCAACGGCCTGCGACCCATTCTGGACAACAACAGTCAGCCGCTTAATCCGGCCTGTCTGTCTGAACTGGAAAAGATCCACGCCATTTTACGCTGGTCTGCCCTGCCCGGTGCCAGCCGCCACCACTGGGGCACCGATCTGGATGTCTACGCAGCCAACTGCCTGCCTCAGGGAGAATCGCTGCAACTGGAACCCTGGGAATATCTTGACGGCGGACATCAGGCCGGATTCAACAACTGGCTGACAGCGCATATGAACCGTTTCGGGTTTTACCGCCCTTATGCCGCTGACTTAGGCGGGGTCGCCATTGAACCCTGGCACATCAGCTATTTTCCACTCAGCAGTCAGCTCAGAACTCAGCTGACGCCAAGCCAGCTTGCCACTGTCATTGCCGATCAACCTGTTGCAGGAAAATCGCATATTCTGGCAAACCTTGATACGCTTTATAGTAAGTACATCAACAACATCTGTGAGGTCTGATATGGACTGGCTGCTCAACCCCTGGGTCATCACCATCATCATCGTGAGTGTTGTGGTCAGTAACATTGCGGCCATTAAATACACGGCCAATATGAAATTTGGCCATCACGACAAAACCAGCGAGTTACTGAAAAAACAGCAGGAAGTAGAAAACCTGACCCACAAAGGTCACCCCGCTGAAAATGAAGAAAAAAAATAGCCGGTTTCAAAAACCGGCTATGACTGTTTAGTGGCTGAATCATCAGCTCCGGCAGAGGTAATCAGCCTGACCAACCCATTTGTAACTGGTCAGTTCTTCCAGTCCCATCGGACCGCGGGCATGTAATTTCTGAGTCGACACCGCAACTTCAGCGCCCAGACCAAACTGCGCCCCATCCGTAAAACGGGTGGATGCATTGACGTAGACCGCCGCTGAACCCGCTGCATTAATAAACCGCTCCGCAGACATCAGGTCATTGGTCAGAATCGCATCTGAATGGCTGGCATTGTGCGCGTGCATATGCTGAATCGCCGCGTCGACATCCGGAACAATTTTCACCCCCAGCGTATAACTGAGCCATTCAGTATCAAAGTCGCCTTCCTGAGCTGCACGCACCTGATCAGCGTGGTCTTTCAGCAAAGTCATTGCCTGCGCTTCTGCAACCAGTGTGACCTTGTTCTGATTCATCCGCGCGGCCAGTTTCGGCAAAAACTCCGGGGCTACCGCTTCATGCACCAGCAGCGTATCCAGCGCATTACAGGCTGACGGACGCTGAACTTTTGCATTTTCAACCACATCCAGTGCACGGATCAGATCCGCAGACTGATCCACAAAAGTATGACTGATTCCAAAGCCGCCGATAATGACAGGAATCGTGCTCTTTTCCTTACACATCTTGTGCAGACCGGCACCACCACGCGGAATGATCATATCGACATATTGATCCATCGTGAGCAACTCAGACACCAGTTCACGGTCAGGCTTGGCAATGTACTGCACCGCCGCTGCCGGTAAACCGGCCTTTTCCAGTGCCTGTTGAATGACGCTCACCAGCGCCATATTAGAATGGAAGGTTTCACGACCGCCGCGCAGAATGCTGGCGTTCCCGGTTTTCAGACAAAGCGCTGCAATATCAATGGTCACATTCGGGCGCGCTTCATAAATCACACCAACAACACCCAGCGGAACCCGGCGACGACTCAGGCGCATGCCATTTTCCAGCACCCGGGAGTCCAGCTCAGCACCCACAGGATCCGGCAATCCAATCACGTTCCGGACATCACCGGCAATTGCCCCCAGACGCGGTGCATTCAGCATCAGACGATCCAGTAACGCTTCTGACATCCCGCTTTCCCGCGCAGCAGCCAGATCTTTTTCATTGGCAGCCAGGATTTCAGCCTGACGGGCTTCCAGTTCATCCGCAATAAAAGCCAGTGCCTGGTTTTTCTGTGCGGTCGCTGTTGTCGCCAGTGTAAAAGCAGCCTGTTTTGCTGCTTGTCCCATTGCTTGCAATTCCACCCTGTTTCCCTCTCGGTCCGTATGATTGTGCTGTTGTATTAGATGAGTACCAGATCGTCCCGGTGGACAGCAACCGGACCGTACTCATAGCCCAGCACTTTATGAATATCCTGACTGTGTTTTCCGGCAATTTTCGCAATATCCTGGCTGGAATAGCGACTGATCCCGCGGGCCAGCAAAATTCCGTCGGCACTGTATATCCGCGCCACTTCACCCCGCTCAAACTGGCCTTTGACCTCAGTGATCCCTTTCGCCAGCAAACTGCTGCCACGCTGAGTCACCGCCATCGCGGCACCGGCATCAACAATGATATCCCCGGCTGGTGGCGGTCCCGCGAGGATCCAGCGCTTCCGGCTTTCCAGTGGTGATTCCAGCGGCAGGAACCGGGTTCCGACCTGCTCACCATTGACAATACCGGCAATCACTTCCGGACGGCTGCCCGCAGCAATAATGACTTCAATTCCGGCACGACGTGCAACATCCGCGGCCTGCAACTTCGTCGCCATCCCGCCGGTTCCGAGACCACCGACGCTGCCACCCGCCAGCTTCCGCAGGGTTTCATCAATAGTATGTACTTCCCGGATCAGTTCCGCATCCGGATTGCTGCGCGGATCCGCAGTGAAAAGTCCGGGCTGGTCTGTCAGCAACAATAGCTTGTCTGCTCCGGCCAGGATCCCGACCAGCGCAGATAGATTGTCATTATCGCCGACTTTAATTTCCGTGGTGGCGACAGCATCATTCTCATTTACCACCGGAATAATATCGTTCTCAAGCAGTGCCAGCAGCATATCGCGGGCATTCAGATAACGTTCTCTGTCGTTCAGGTCGGCACGGGTCAGCAACATCTGGCCCACATGCAGTCCGTAAATACTGAACAGCTTTTCCCACTCCTGGATCAGACGACTCTGACCCACGGCAGCCAGCAATTGTTTGCTGGCCATGGTTTTCGGCAGTTCCGGGTAACCTAAATGCTCGCGACCTGCGGCAATGGCACCGGAGGTCACAATCACCACCTGATGACCCTGTCGGCGAAGATGGGCGCACTGCCGGACCAGTTCAACCATATGTGCACGGTCGAGTCTCAGTGTGCCCCCCGTCAGAACGCTGGTTCCCAACTTCACAACGATGGTCTGTGATGCAGTCTCAGCTGCATGATGAGCCTGGTGCTCACTTGCTTGTAATTTGTGATTGTCTGCCATGAAGAAAACTAAAGGATGCGGAAGAATGGCATTTGTTTTATCAACCCCGACCGTAAAGCACAAGAAAAATGCGTCTGAGTCGACGCATTTTCTATTTTTTCAGGATTTCATGCGGAAATCAGGCCGAAACGGATAAAGTCGGTGCTGACAGATCCGGGGCCGGATGAATCGGGAGGTCGTATTCCTGTTCCAGTAACGTACTGAGCTTGTGGTAAAAATCTTCCAGTGTCTGTTGTACCGGCTCCAGATGTTTTGCCGGCACCTTATCTTCCAGCCAATCACCATGAATATCATAGCGGCCGAAGTAGTAATGGTACTGGAACCCGCCCTCACTTTGGGTCAGTTCCAGCCACCATCCCCAGAACTCACGCTCTTCCGGTGCTTTTTTGGCATTAATGCAGCTGGCTAAGCAATCGAAGAAAAAGTGTCCTTCAGATGACTGTTGCTGACGCAGGTAAGGACCAAGTGCGGTCAGCTTGGTCATCAGACGGCCATGGGAAGGAAAAGTGACTTGTGTTGGCATAGGTCCATCCTTAGTCTGGTATTCAACAAAAAGCGCTAAGGGTCTGTTGACCCTACTTGTTTCCCCTATCGCTATCATTTAACACACAGCGACAGAGAAATGGCAACATTTTATTTACATCCTCAGACCAGATCATCGAGCCGTCACAGCTTATCCTTCAGCCACTCGACAACCTGGGTCATGGCTCTGTGATAACCGTCGTGAAGCGGCGCGGCCGGCAGGCTGACCGCTTTCCCGCCCCGGCTGGACATTGCAATCAGCTGATTATCCATGTCGGTGCTGACCGGATCGTCTTTCAGGTTGACACCCAGCATCGGAATATCAACTTTCCTGCGCCCGAGCAGCCCCTGCTGCTTCAGCGACCAGGCCGTCATATGGGAAACCAGACTTGCTTTAGACACGCCGTTTTTACCCATGCGCGAAGCAAACATATCCAGATACATGCGCGGCATACTGTTCAGCAGCTTGGGCTGGGACAGAAAACTATGAATAATTCCGCCAAGACTGATACAGGTTTTCAGCCGGGTCGGCTCAACGAACCCCAGCCGGATTGCAGCATTCCCGCCAAACCGGATACCAAGCATTGCGACCCGGTGGTGATCAACCCAGGGGACGTCCCTGACCTGTTGCAGCAATGCCTGATGCAGCTGACTGGTGTCTTCGGTGAGTGTCCATGCTGCACTGTGGCCAACCGACGGCATGTCCAGTGTGATCATGGCATAACCCGCTGGTCCCAGATATTGCTGATACAGCGGCCAGAGTTCCGTCTGGAGTGTATCCAGACCGCCGCTGACAATCACGGTCGGTAACAGCTGATCGGTACGCGGCAAGTGGATAAAGGCCTGGAATGTTTTTCCCTGATAAGACACATCAATCGTTTTGACCTGATGCGGCATCAGTTCCATGGCATCTTTATAAGTGACGGTCGCCTGCAGCTCAGCCTGGGCAGCCAGCTCATCCCCTTTCAGATGCGGATAAGCTGCGATGCTGTAATGAGTACTGGCTTTCAGCATCATCTCGGCCGCTTTTTCCTTATTGCCTTTGTCCAGATGTTCACGGCTGAGACGCTGGTACTGACTCCCCAGTTGTGACCATTCATAAACCCAGTTCCCGGGCTTATATCCAATCACGGTATCCAGCAGTTCATCATTGGTCCGCTTTGCTTTCGCGGTGGCAATTCTGGCAAAGATCCCTTCCATTTCAATGGGATCGACTCCCTGCCAAATCCAGAGCGGACGACGTAAGACCCGATACCAGCCAGCAACGGTATCGCCGTCAAGCGCATTGTGAACTTCTGTAGATGAGGCATGGGCCAGCCTGACCAGACTGGAGGTTTCTTTGGTCGTTTGACGCGGTGCGAACAGTTTTTCAGACAGGTTCACCTTGGAAGGCTCAGACACTATTGACTCCTGCGTGTGGAAGGTTCAAAACCCGTTTTACTTTCAATCTGGCTTCATTGTATATGTTTTCGGGATAATTACCCCAAACACGGCACACAAAAAAGGAGCCTGAAGGCTCCTTTTCAAATATATTTTCTACCGGGCTGGATCATGAGCGCTTGGAAATCGGCTCAACAAAAGTGACAGCCATATCCCATGGTTGTTCAATCCAGGTATCCTGCTCAATATCAACCACATAATCATCAACCAGATGTTTACCGGCTGGCTTGGCGCAGACCGTCACAAATTTTGCTTTCGGATACATAGCACGAATCATTTCCGCGGTGCCGCCTGTATCAACCAGATCGTCCACAATAATGAATCCTTCACCATCACCGTCGGCTTTCTTCAATACTTTCATGTCACGCTGGTGGTCATGGTCGTAGCTGGAAATACAAACAGTATCGACATAACGAATACCCAGTTCGCGAGCAAGAATTGCAGCCGGCACCAGGCCACCACGGCTCACTGCGATAATCCCCTGCCACTGATCCGCCGGCAGCAGTTTTTCCGCCAGTTGGCGCGTGTAGCTTTGCATGTTATCCCAGGTGATGACGAACTTTTTAGTCATATCCGATGAACCTCTAAATCAGCGAATCAATACCGCTGGTCAATAAAACAAATTATAAAAAGACGATTTTAGCTGTGAACAGTGCGGCAATGACCCAAACACTGACATTCACATCACGGCCTTTACCACTCAGCAGTTTCACCGCTGCATAAGTAATAAAGCCCAGCGCAATACCTTCCGCAATGGAGTATGTTAACGGCATGAGCAGGCAGACCACAACTACAGGTGCAGCTTCTGTTAAGTCACGCCAGTCGATTCCCGCCAGGCCGGAGACCATTAAAATGGCCACATAAAACAACGCGCCAGCGGTCGCATAAGCCGGAACCATCCCAGCCAAAGGGGCAAAAAACAGTGCCAGCAGGAACATGATACCCACTGTAACCGCCGTCAGACCTGTCCGGCCACCCGCAGCGACACCGGCCACACTCTCAACATAAGAGGTCGTATTGGATGTGCCCAGCAGAGCACCCACAGATGTCGCCGTACTGTCGGCCAGCAAAGCACGGCCCAGACGCGGCATTTTGCCATCTTTATCAACCATTCCTGCTTTCGTGGTGGCTCCGACCAGAGTCCCAGCCGTATCAAACAGGTCAACAAACAGGAAAGCAAACACGATTGAGATCAGCCCGACATCCATGGCACCACTGATATCCAGTTGCATAAATGTTGGCGCAATACTCGGTGGCGCAGACACAATGCCGTTGTACTGAACATCACCAAACGCAATGCCCAAACCGGTCACGATCAGGATCGCCACCAGCACAGCCGCTTTCATTCCCCGGTGAACCAGACCGATGGTCAGCATGAATCCCAGCGCAGCCATTGCCGCCGGGAAGCTGGTCAAATCACCAACGTGCACCAGGGTCGCCGGGTTATCAACCACAATGCCAGCGCTTTGCAGCGCAATAAAGGCCAGGAATAAACCGATACCAGCAGTGATGCCTGTTCTCAGAGACAGTGGTATCGCATGGATCAGCCACTCCCGAACTTTCAGCAAGCTGAGCAAGATGAAACATAAACCGGAGAAAAACACAGCAGCCAGGGCAACCTGCCAGGTGTGGCCCATACCAAGGACAACTGAATAGGTAAAGAAGGCATTCAGACCCATGCCAGGTGCCTGAGCAACCGGGTAGTTGGCGACAAGCCCCATCATGAAACAGCCGATCATCGCAGCCAGACAGGTTGCAACAAAAACCGCGCCTTTATCCATCCCCGTCGCGGCCAGCATTGATGGGTTGACAAAGATGATGTAGGCCATGGTCAAAAAGGTCGTTACCCCTGCCAGCACTTCAGTACGAACATTCGTACCGTTTTCTTCTAACTTAAACAGTTTCTCAAGCATTGTTCTCTGGTCCTTGGAGAAAAGTATCTGTTCAGACTGAACGCTGAAATTTTATACCTCAAAAAGGGAAACGTTTGCGTCACAGCCATTTTTGGGGGGCGATTATAGGCTTATCACTAATAAATTACCAGACTCATCAAGAATACACGCCTGACGGCAAATAATGCGTAAATTTTCTTCGGCAAAAATTACTGAAGATTAAAAACAATTAAAAATCATCACCTTAAACAGATGCAAGGATGTATGTCTTTTAACCGAATTTATTTTTTGCTTTCAAGGCAAACGCTTAAATCAGAAAAAAGAGTGCCTGCTTTGGCTGGCTTATCAGGATGTAATCGTATACATGCTTTTTTATCCAATCTCTCAATGAGAAAGAATGAATGAAACTTCATGAATAAAAAAACAGAAATAAAAAAACGCCACCCGATCCTGGGTGGCGCCAAAACTAATCTCACTGGCGAGAGCAACAATCAAAATTGCTACCAAACCGCTGTATACAGTCTTGAAAGTTAGGGGGTGAATATCAACCTCGCACCGCCTCAGCGCTGCGAGTCAATCAGGCAGATAGCCAGACAGAAACAAAGCTGGCTTGAATTTACTTAGTAACCAAACGCACTTGGATAGTTGAAAGAACCACCGAAAATGCCTTTCTTGTTCCAAAATTTAGCTGTGGATTCATATACTTTCATGACAACGACTTCCTCAATTACTTATGCTGCTTTGAGGTTGCAAACAAAGCAGAGCTGATTGATCTCGGTTCCCTGGAGTCCGCGCACATACCTTTTCCCTGTGCTGACTATCGTTCTTGCAACTTGGTCACAGGATAACCAAAAGGTAATTTAATTACAATATTAATTTTAACTAGATCACACTTTTCCTGGATCAACACCACAAAACTCACCCTTGTGAAAGTATTTTTCTTACAACACAAGTGTTAGCAAACGCATAAAAATTAAGAAATGAGACTAAAGTTGCATATATAGTCGCCAAATAAGAATACAACATGACTCATGCTCATTTGCCATGAGTGCAAACAAGGAAGGCAGCGCTATGACAATACTTCACCACCTACGTTCTTTATCGATCAGCAGCCGACTCTACCTGCTTGGCTTTATCATCACGCTCCTCACACTCTTCCCGCTGATGACATTTGTATCTGGTTACCAGGATTCACTCTTGGATCAAAAGCGAGATAAGACGCGGAATCTGGTTGAAAGTGCCCACAGCCTGCTGAACTTCTACTATCAGCAGGAAAAAACCGGAAATCTGAACCGCGAAACAGCTCAGCAGCTTGCAAGGCAAGCAATTGCCAGCCTGAGATATGAGAAAAATGACTACTTCTGGATTAACGACAGCCATCCCCGCATGATCATGCACCCCTTCAAGCCAGAACTCGATGGTAAAGATCTGTCTCAGTTTCAGGATCCCATCGGGAACAAGCTTTTCGTCAACATGGCTGAAATTGTTCAGCGTCAGGGGGAAGGCTTTGTCGACTATCAATGGGAAAAACCCGGACATGCCCAACCTGTCGACAAAATTTCTTTCGTGAAAGGCTTCAGCCCCTGGGGGTGGATCATCGGTTCGGGAATCTATGTCGATGACGTGGCAGCTCAATTCTATGCCGAGCTGAAACGCCTTGGTCTGATTATTGGCGGCTCCTTGATCCTCATGCTCATTCTGGCCAGAGCCATCGGCCGGACCATCACCGCCCCCTGTGAATCAACGCTGAAAGCCATGCAGGACATCTCTCGGGGAGAAGGCGATCTGACCCGCCGCCTGCCCGTTCAGGGCAATGATGAATTAAGTAAAATTGCCACGGCTTACAACCAGTTTGCAGACAAGATCAGCGAAATGCTGAGAGCCGTCTCCCCCGTCAGTGAACACATCAGCGCGGCAGCCAGTCAGCTCAATGTCGTCGCCAATACCACAGCAGAAAGTGCAGGTCAGGCGCATCAGCGTGTTGATTCAGTCGCGTCAGCAATGACTGAGTTGCATTCAAGCAATCAGGAAGTCGCCCGCTCAGCGACGAACGCCGCAGAAGCCGCAACGGAAGCACAGACTCACAGCGATCAGGGACTGGACGTTGTCTCGCGCTCCAGTGAGGAAATGCGTGCACTACTTGCGCTGCTCGACGAAACCAATGAAAGCGCCAAGGCGCTGGCAGAAGATTCTGAAACCATTGGCGCCGTCCTTGATGTCATCCGCAATATTGCCGAGCAAACCAACCTGCTGGCCCTGAACGCCGCGATTGAAGCAGCTCGGGCCGGTGAGCAGGGTCGTGGCTTTGCGGTCGTCGCGGATGAAGTCCGCACCCTGGCGACCCGGACCCAAAGCAGTACCAATGAAATCGAAACCATTATTACCCGCCTGCAAAACCGCTCTGCCGATGTCAGCCGTGCCCTGGTTCAAACCCGGGATCAATCAGTCAGTACCGTTGAACATTCAGGGGAAGTCGCTCAGGCGCTGGCAGCCATCAGTCAGCAAATCAACACCATCCGGGATTTAAATCAGCATATCGCTGACGCCAGCCAGCAGCAGACAGATGCCGCAGAAGCCATCAACATGAGTCTGGCAGAACTGAGTGAGCACAGTCATCACCATGTTGCACAGGGAGAACAAATCGCCGCAGCGAGTGAGCAGTTACTCTCCAGTGGCCGCCATCTGAATGAGCAAATCTCTCAGTTCAAAATTTAGGAAAAATGGCAAGCACCCTTCAGCTGTTGTAATATATTCAGCTGCCTGATCTGGAAATAAACCGAAGGATAGCCCAGAACAGGCAGTATGAATGACAGTTTATTAGGGAGAGTTCCGTGTCTGAAATCAGCCAACTTTCGCCACAAATCGTGTGGCAATTCTTTGATCAAATCTGCGCCATCCCTCATCCATCCAAGCATGAAGAAGCGCTGGCCCAGCACATCATTCGTTTTGCTGAAAGCGAAGGTCTGGAAGTTCGCCGTGATGCCACGGGTAATGTCTTCATCAAAAAACCAGCGACACCGGGTATGGAAGACCGTAAGGGTGTTGTTCTTCAGGCGCACATTGATATGGTGCCGCAGAAAAACGAAGACACTGATCATGATTTCACCGTCGATCCGATTCAGCCTTACATTGATGGCGAGTGGGTCACCGCGAAAGGGACCACCCTGGGGGCGGATAATGGGATCGGCATGGCAACCTGTCTGGCCGTACTGGCTTCGAAAGATATCGAGCACGGTCCGCTGGAAGTGCTGCTGACGATTGATGAAGAAGCAGGAATGACCGGTGCCTTTGGTCTGGAAGAAGGCTGGCTGGAAGGCGACATTCTGCTGAATACCGACTCAGAGCAGGAAGGCGAAATTTATATGGGTTGTGCCGGCGGTGTCGACGCCGAGCTGTCGCTGTCCATTGACCGTGAAGCCGTTCCTGCCGGTCACACTGCCGTGAAACTGGTCATCAAGGGTCTGAAAGGCGGTCACTCCGGCTGTGATATCCACACCGGCCGTGCCAATGCGAACAAACTGCTGGCTCGCTTCCTGTTCGGTCAAGCAGATGAACTCGGTCTGCGAGTCAGCAGCCTGACCGGCGGCACACTGCGTAACGCCATTCCGCGGGAAGCATTTGCGATTGCCACCCTGCCAGCAGAACAAGCAGATGCTTTACATGCCCGTTTCGCAACATTCCAGCAAATCCTGAATGAAGAGCTGGGTAAGGTGGAAACCAACATCCAGCTGTCGGTTGACCAGGCAGAAATGCCGTCTGACGTTCTGGCGATCAGCAGTCAGCAACGCCTGATGTCACTGATCAATGCCTGCCCAAACGGCGTGGTTCGCATGAGTGACGATATTCAGGGTGTGGTAGAAACTTCACTGAATCTGGGCGTTATCACCACAGATTCAGATCGCATTACCCTGCTGTGCCTGATCCGTTCCCTGATCGATTCCGGCCGCAGCTATGTTGAGCACACGCTGCTGGCACTGACTCAACTGGCAGGCGCGCAGTGTGAATTTTCCGGTGCTTACCCTGGCTGGAAACCGGATCCAAGTTCAGAAGTGATGCACCTGTTCCGCGAAACTTATAAAGATATCTACGGAAATATTCCGAATATCATGGTGATCCATGCAGGCCTGGAGTGCGGACTGTTCAAAGAACCTTATCCGGAGATGGATATGATTTCTTTCGGCCCGACCATTAAGTTCCCGCATTCACCAGACGAGAAAGTAAATATTGAGACCGTCGGCCTGTTCTGGGAGCAAATGGTTGCCATCCTGAAACAGATTCCGGTCAAACAATAATTCCGGTCACAATGAACCTCTGAATGTCAAGGGGAGCCACAGGCTCCCTTTTTCTTTCATGAGTTACCAGTTAAAGGAAAGCTGCTGGGCCTTGGTTCCCAGTTCCAGTCCCACACTCATCCCGATCAACCGGATTTCACGGCCTTTTTGTCTGGTCAGCGCTTCACTCAGCAAGACCGCAAACTGACGTTTCTCCAGAACTGGCTGGCTATGTTCGACTGTCGTTTGCTGGAAATCAGCAAACTTAATCTTAATGCTCTGCCGGGCGATCCGAAGATCAGGACGGACTCTTTTCAGCCTTGATTCCAGCTCCGGATACAGCCGCTCAATGACTTGCCAGCACTCATCATATTCACGGATATTTTGCGAGAATGTTCGTTCAACGCCCACTGACTTCCGCTCTCGTGAAACGACCACTTCTCGTTCATCAATGCCGTGTGCCCGCGACCAGAGTGACTGACCAAATTTACCAAACTGCTGTAACAGTTTTGTCCTGTCGTATGCCTGCACATCTTTGCCCAGATACAGGCCATGTTCATGCAACTTTTGAATAGTCACTTTGCCAACCCCGGGTATTTTCTCCAGAGGCAGTTCCGCGACAAATGCCGGGATATCTGCCGGAGTCACCACAAACTGCCCGTCAGGTTTATTCATATCCGAAGCAATCTTGGCAATAAACTTGACCGGCGCAATACCCGCAGATGCCGTGAGGTGCAATTCCTCGCGGATCGCCTGACGAATATCCTGCGCAATCAGGGTTGCAGACCCCCGATGTAAGGGGCAAAGGGTGACATCAAGGTAAGCTTCATCCAGAGATAATGGCTCAATGAGGGATGTATAACGCTGGAAAATTTCGCGGATCTGCTGGGATGCTTCTTTGTAAACAGACATTCTGCCCGGGATCAGGACTAAATCCGGACAGAGCTTCATGGCCTGAGCCGTTGGCATTGCAGAACGCACACCAAATTTCCTGGCAAGGTAGTTACAGGTACTGATCACACCCCGCTGCTCAGAGCGACCTCCGATCGCAATCGGCACCTGCTGAAGTGCCGGATTGTCACGCATTTCAACCGCTGCAAAAAAGCAGTCCATATCAACATGGATGATTTTCTTCTGTGCAGGTTGCCCGGAATCATTCTCTGACATAACAGACGTGCTTTATATCGAATAAACTGTTTTTATATACAGTATTATAAGCGCCGAACCGTCAGATAGCGAGCAGCAAAAAGCCCGTGAAAATCACGGGCTTTGAAATACTTTCCGGGAAAAGTGAATTTCTCAGATAATCTGATTCTTTTTCCATTCTGCTTGTTTGGCAGCGCGGGCTTCACGCTTCAGACGCTTATCACAGGGTTCCGGGCAGTCACATTCTTTCTCGATGCCAACGGCCCCTAACCCACCGCAGCTACCGGCAACGGTTTTGCGCTGGAAGATATAACCCACAGCCATCGCTACGATGACCAACAGAAACACACCAAAAGTTGCTACATATACCAACATACTATGCTCTCAGATTACTTTTTCTGCATGTAAGGGGCAAAAGCCTCAGAACTGTACTCTTTAAAGCCTTCGTCTGTGCTCACAATCAGCAGTACCGGCAGGTTTTCTTTGTTTGCCAGTGCAATTGCCTTTTCTTCACCCATCACAGAAAACGCGGTTGCCAGCGCATCCGCTGTCATACATGACGGATGCAAAACGGTCACAGACACAACACGGTTTGTGATTGGCTTCCCGGTCTTCGGGTTAATCAGATGCGAGTAGCGTACACCATTTTCTTCAAAATAGTTACGATAATCTCCGGATGTTGCTACAGCCATTTCGACTGGCTCAATCACTTCCTGGATAGCACGGCTGCCGTCCTGAGTCGGCTTCTCGATAGCAATGCGCCATGGCACACCTTCCAGATTATTGCCTTTCAGGCGGATTTCGCCGCCAATTTCAACCAGATAATCCTGAGCACCCATGGAGGCAATATAATCTGCCACCACATCAACACCGTATCCCTTGGCAATCGATGATAAATCAACATACAGCCCAGGCAGATCTTTTATTAAAGTATTTCCGGCAACTTTCAGATGCTCAATGCCGACTTCCTTACGCCGTTCTTCCAAATCAGCATCCGTCGGGATCACCTCAGGCCGTGCTTCCGGACCAAAACTCCACAGGTTCACCAGTGGACCAACAGTCACATCCAGTGCGCCATCTGTCAGCTCAGACAAACGAATCGCTTCTTTGACGACTTTAGCCGTATCCGCTGAAACTTCAAACGGCTCGCTGCTGGTGTGCTGGTTAAATTGACTGAGCTCGGAGAGCTTACGATAGGTCGACATCTGGTCATTGACCAGTTCCAGGCGCCGATCGATCTCTTTCTGAAGTTCAGCTTCGCTTGGTAAGCCTTCCTGCTTAATCAACTTAATTGAATAGTATGTCCCCATCGTTGAGCCGTTCAGGTGAATCAGCTGACGTTGTTCGCTACAGCCACTGATAACCAGTGCCATCACCAGCAGCATCATCGCTCGGGTGAAGAGTCTTTTCATGCAAGGGATCTCCAAAATTCAGAACATATCCACTCAGACACCGGTATCACGGTGTGAGTGCTTTGGGCTCTCAAAGGATAAATCAGGGATTGGTTGACGAAAAATGGCTGACCCAGAGGATCAGCCATTCTTGAATGATGCTTCAGGCTGTCTTAGCCGCCGAAGTCATCCAGCAGGATGTTTTCATCTTCAACACCCAGGTCTTTCAGCATGCTGATAACAGCGGCATTCATCATCGGTGGACCACACATGTAGTATTCGCAGTCTTCCGGTGCTTCATGATCTTTCAGGTAGTTTTCATACAGCACGTTGTGGATGAAGCCAGTGTAACCGTCCCAGTTATCCTCAGGCATCGGATCAGACAGGGCACAGTACCACTTAAAGTTATCGTTCTCGTCTTGCAGCATGTCGAAATCTTCTACGTAGAACATTTCACGCTTAGAACGAGCACCATACCAGAAGGTCATCTTACGCTTAGAGTGCAGACGCTTCAGCTGGTCGAAGATGTGAGAACGCATAGGCGCCATACCCGCACCACCACCGATGAAGACCATTTCTGCATCTGTGTCTTTCGCGAAGAACTCACCAAACGGACCTGAAATCGTTACTTTATCACCGGCTTTCAGTGACCAGATGTAAGAAGACATGATACCTGGTGGTACATCCGGGTTACGAGGTGGCGGCGTAGCAATACGCACGTTCAGCATGATAATGCCTTCCTCTTCCGGATAGTTCGCCATTGAGTATGCACGGATTGTGTGATCATTCACTTTAGACTCGTAACGGAACAGGTTAAATTTATCCCAGTCCTCACGATACTCTTCAGGAATGTCGTAATCAGCATACTTCACATGGTGAGCAGGCGCTTCGATCTGGATGTAACCACCTGCACGGAAAGGTACAGATTCGCCATCCGGGATACCCAGCTTCAGTTCTTTGATGAAGGTTGCCTTGTTATCGTTAGAGATAACAGTACATTCCCACTTCTTCACACCAAAGATTTCTTCTGGCAGCTCGATGTCCATGTCGGCTTTCACGTTGACCTGACAGGACAGACGCTCACCTTCACGGGCTTCACCTTTAGTAATGTGATCCAGCTCAGTTGGCAGGATGTCACCGCCGCCTGATTTGATTTTCACACGGCACTGACCACATGAGCCACCACCACCGCAAGCAGAAGATACGAAAATACCGTTGCTCGCCAGCGCACCCAGAAGCTTACCACCCGCAGGGGTCGTAATCGCTTTTTCCGGGTCGTTGTTGATTAGAATAGTAATGTCACCTGATGGTACCAGCTTGGATTTAGCGAACAGGATCACTAAAACCAGAGCCAGGATAATCAAGGTAAACATAACTACGCCAAGAATAATAACATTCATGAATTATTCCTTAATATCCTGATTACAGCTGTACACCGGAGAAGGACATGAAGCCCAACGCCATAAGACCGACCGTGATAAAGGTGATACCCAGACCACGCAGGCCCGCTGGTACGTCAGCATATTTCAGCTTCTCACGGATACCCGCCAGAGCAACGATTGCCAGCATCCAGCCCACACCAGAGCCAAAACCGTATACCACAGATTCAGCAAAGTTGTAGTCACGCTGTACCATGAAGGATACGCCACCGAAGATTGCACAGTTCACGGTGATCAACGGCAGGAAGATACCTAACGCGTTGTACAGCGGCGGGAAGAAACGGTCCAGAATCATTTCCAGAATCTGTACCAGTGCCGCAATCACACCGATGAAGGTGATGAAGTTCAGGAACGTCAGGTCCACGCCTTCAGCAATTGCACCGTCTTTCAACAGCAGGTTATAAACCAGGTTGTTCACCGGCACAGAGATGGTCAGTACAACGGTAACCGCGACCCCCAAACCAAAAGAGGTTTTGACTTTCTTAGAAACCGCCAGGAATGTACACATCCCCAGGAAGAAAGACAGCGCCATGTTCTCGATGAAAATCGAGCGAACCAGTAAGCTAATATAATGTTCCATGTTTCCCTTACTCCTTCGCTTCAACTTGTTCCGGACGGAAAGTACGCAGTGTCCAGATCAGGAAGCCAATCAGGAAGAAGGCAGACGGAGCCAGCAGCATGATACCGTTTGGCTGATACCAGCCACCTTCAGAGATCAGCGGCAGCACCTGCATACCGAAAAGTTTGCCTGAGCCCAGCAGCTCACGGAAGAAACCAACCGTCAGCAGAACGAAACCGTAACCCAGACCGTTACCCACACCATCCAGCAGAGACGGCAGTGGTGCAGACTTCATGGCATATGCTTCTGCACGGCCCATCACGATACAGTTCGTGATGATCAGACCAACGAATACAGACAGCTGTTTAGAGATGTCGTAAACGTATGCTTTCAGGATCTGGTCAACCACGATAACCAGAGACGCAATAATCGCCATCTGCGCGATAATACGGACACTGCTCGGGATTTGGTTACGTACCAGAGAAACAAAGAAGTTGGAAAATGCTGTAACAAAAGTTACCGCAAGCGCCATTACAAACGCTGTTTCCAGTTTCGTGGTTACAGCCAAAGCTGAACACACGCCCAGTACCTGAAGGGCGATCGGGTTGTTACTCAGGATCGGCCCAAACAGGACTTTTTTCATTTCTTTAGTATCAGCCATTGTTCAGGCCTCCGTTACGCACTTTCGTCAGGAACGGACCAAAGCCGTTTTCGCCCAACCAGAACTTGAAGGTATTCTGCACGCCGTTACTTGTCAGAGTTGCACCTGACAGGCCGTCGATACCGTGAGCATCACCTTCAGGTGCGCCACCTTTCACGACATGGATTGCAGGTTTAAAACTGTCATCAAACAGTTTTTTGCCTTCCCACTGAGCACGCCATTTAGGGTTTTCGACTTCACCACCCAGTCCAGGAGTTTCCCCCTGCTCGTAGTAAGTGATGCCAGACACTGTGTTTCCGTCGGTTTCAACCGCAACGAATGCGTACATCATCGACCACAGGCCCTTACCATTCACAGGCAGGATCAGCTTCTGGATCTGATTGTTGTCATCTTTAACCAGATAAATCTTGGCAACGTTTGCCAGACGAATCAGCTTCGCTGGGTCACTCGCTGGATCAAGCTTCACAGACAGAGCTGGATTTTTTGCTGCATCACGCTGGTCATATTTTGCCGCGTCCATGCCGTCTACGCTATCGACGAAGTTGCCGGTTTTCAGATCAACCAGTTTTGGTTCAATGTACTGATTGTAAGTCTTACCAACATTCACACCATCTTGCAGTAAACCTGCAACAGACAGGATATTCCGTTGTACGTCCAGCTTAGCGTTATCTTGCTGCATCGGACGCAGCATAACTGCTGCTGTTGAAACCACAATCGAGCACACCAGACTCAGGGCAACAACAACGGTCAGCGTTTTCTTGATGCTATCGTTCTTACTTGACATGACGAGCCAGTCTCCGTTTGATGTTGCCTTGAATCACTGCATGGTCAAACAGCGGTGCAAACAGGTTAGCGAACAGAATCGCCAGCATCATGCCTTCCGGATACGCAGGGTTCACCACACGAATCAGAACAGCCATCACGCCGATCAATGCACCATACCACCACTTACCTTTATTGGTGAAAGCAGCAGAAACCGGGTCAGTTGCCATGAACATCATACCGAACGCAAAACCACCCAGAACCAGGTGCCAGTGCCATGGCATGCTGAACATTGCATTTGTTTCAGAACCAATGATGTTGAACAGCGTTGCAGCCGCAACCATACCGATCAGCGTACCGGCGATGATGCGCCAGGACGCAATACCCAGGTAAACAATGAAGGCACCACCGATCAGAATGAACAGCGTTGAAACTTCACCAATTGAACCAGGAATACGGCCAATGAAAGCATCCATCCAGCTAATCGCTTCGCCAGTCACAGTATTCACGACTGCAGCCTGACCACCGCTCGCCCACTGGCTCAGTGCTGTTGCACCAGAGAAACCATCGGCAGCAGTCCACACCAGATCACCAGAGATCTGAGCAGGATATGCGAAGAACAGGAAAGCACGACCAGCCAGTGCAGGGTTCAGGAAGTTACGGCCAGTACCACCGAAGACTTCTTTCGCCACAACAACACCAAAGGTAATACCCAGGGCTGCCTGCCATAAAGGCAGTGTTGGCGGCACGATCAGCGCAAACAGAATCGAGGTGACAAAGAAACCTTCGTTCACTTCGTGCTTACGGATCATACAGAACAGCACTTCCCAGAAACCACCGACGATAAATACAGTCGCGTAGATTGGCAGGAAGTAAGTTGCACCCAGCAACATTTTGCTGCCCCAGCCTGCATCAGCACCTAAGGTGCCGCCCAGCGCTTCGGTCAGCCAGTAATGCCAGTCGCCCTGAATCACTTTCACCAGTTCTGCACCGGCATACAGGTGGTTCAGACCAGCAACAGCCTGATGGCCCACGTTGTACATACCCCAGAACATTGCCGGGAATACGGCCAACCAGACCATAATCATGATACGTTTCAGGTCGATACTGTCACGTACGTGAGAGCCGGTACGGGTCACCATACCTGGGGTATAAAGCACGGTTGCAACTGCTTCGTACAGTGCAAACCACTTCTCATGCTTACCACCTGGCTCAAAGTGGTGTTCGATCTGCTCGAGGAAATTCTTGAGGCTCATGAATTACCCTTCCTTCTCAATCTTGTCCAGGCATGCACGCAGCATTGGACCGTACTCATACTTACCTGGGCACACGAAGGTACACAGCGCCAGATCTTCTTCATCCAGTTCCAGCGCACCCAGCAGTTGGGCACTATCGCTATCACCGGCGCACAGATCACGCAACAGCAGTGTTGGTTCGATGTCCAGCGGCATGACACGCTCATAGCTACCGATTGGCACCATAGAACGCTCACTACCATTGGTAGTGGTTGTCATGTTGTACAGTTGGCCTGGGAAAAATTGGCTAAAGAAAGCACGTGTTACAGAGAATTTGTTCTTACCAGGTGCGATCCAGCCCATGAACTCTTTCTCACGGCCTTCGCGCAGCGCAGTCACCTGCAGGTGGTAGCGACCCAGATATGCGTGCGAACCTGTGGCATGAATACCATTCAGCACAGAACCAGACAGAACACGCAGTTCACCGGTCAGCAGTTCACCGTCAGTCAGCTGATCAACAGAAGCACCGATCACAGTACGGACCAGACGAGGTTCATTCACAGCAGGACCCGCAAGAGAAACCACACGCTCAGCGTACAGCTCACCAGTCAGGAACAATTGACCAAAGGCAATCACATCCTGGTAGTTCAGGTGCCAGGCAACATTGTTCATGTCGGCGCCGAACAGTTTGTGGATATGTGTACCCACCAGACCCGCAGGGTGCGGACCGTTGAATACATGCTCTTCGACATTGGCTTCGTTGCTGCGCGGCAGGCTGGCGCCAGACTTACACACATAAACTTTGCCACCTGTCAGACGAGACAGAAGAGTCAGACCAGCAACAAAGGCTTCGCCTTGTTCGTTGATGATCACTTCCGGATTGGCCGCCAATGGGTTGGAATCCATTGCATTGACAAAGATCGCCTGCGTTTCAGCATCGATTGCAGGAACCTTGCTGAACGGACGCGTACGCATTGCCGTCCACATACCAGACTCCACTAACTGCTCTACAATAGCAGCGCGGTCCAGCTGTGACAGCTGCGCTTTGTCGTAACGGTTAAAGGTGATCGTTTCTTCGCCTTCGACATCGATGACGACAGACTGGAGAACACGTTTAGCACCACGATTGACTTCCACAACCTTGCCGCTGGCCGGAGCAGTATACTTCACGCCTGGGTTCTTCTTATCTTCGAAGAGCACCTGACCTTTTTTTACTACATCCCCAACGCGGACATGCATCGTTGGACGCATGCCGACGTATTCTTCGCCAAGCAAGGCGACTCGAGTGATGGCTTTGCCATCATTTATCGCCTGGGCAGGAGTCCCAGCAATTGGGATATCCAGACCCTTCTTTATTGTAATCATACGCACTTGCACTACATTAACGGGAAAAAGAACTTGTTATTGCGCAATTTAGACACGACTTTCCTTGGTCCGAAGCCGGTATCAGAAACCACCAGCACCGCAACATCCTATTTACTCTTTCATCACACAACTGGATGACGAGTATTTTCGAGGGCCGGATTTTAGCATTAATCAACTGGTTTTTACTATGGCAAACCTCGCTAATCGAACTGAAATTCAGCGATAGCTGATGTGCTAATAATCACTGTGATAGATAAATTTGACCCAACGCACACTTGCGGTGAATCCTCCGGCACTTGCCACGATCAGAGTGTTTTTCTGCTATTTACAATCCGGTATCAATTTTTCAACACCACAGGACCGTCGGTTAAACTCACGCATTCGATGTCTATAAAGCAGCAAAATTCCATGCAATTTCGCATCGATTCTGCAACATATGTTTTCACTCTCTCACACAGGTAACCACCTTTGAGATATCCGGGTGTCAGTATAGACGCCCCAGCAGAAGTCAAAGAGGTTTACACACCCGGCAAGGATAAAAAATGAACGATACGCATCTTACGCCATCATTCAGTAATCACTCACTTACCGACTTCAAACTTCAGACTGTAAAAAACCGCAAAGCTGCGGTTTTTTATCTGTCAGTCCTGAACGCCGGTATAGCTTAACTTACCCGAACTTACTGCCACCCAAACAAGCGGGTGAATCGGGTGCAGCCTGCTGCGTCTGCCACTCATCCGGTGTATAAGTGTGAATCGCCAGCGCGTGGATATGATTCGCCAGCTCATCAGCCAGAATCGTATTTATCATTCTATGGCGACCGATCAGTCGCTGACCTTCAAATTCATGACAGACAACGACGACTTTAAAGTGACTTTCAGCCCCTGCCGGCACATTGTGCATATAGCTTTCATTCACCACTTCCAGGTGAGCCGGAGATAAAGATTGCTGTAATTTTTGTTCGATACGTTCCTGGATCATACGTCCTCCTGATACGGCGCTGTCCGCTGCCTGAAAAACCATCCTGGTGAAAAATACAGCAGCGACTTGCGGAAACGACACAACAATCGGCCACAGTGTTCAGGTTAGTCTTTGCAGCTTCGCCAGCATCTGCGAAAATATTCAACCCGACAACATACCCTAAAGATAGCCTGAATGAAACCTGAGCTCACCCTGCACGGCCGCAGCCTGCAACTGCAACGTTATCCCGTCCGAAACCGAGAAACCCTGCAAGCCTGGGATGCGGCCGATGAATACCTGATTAATCAGGTTGAAGCGATGAAAGAAGCCAAGCAACTGTCCCTGAATTCAGAGCGTCCCATTGTGATCCTGAACGACAGCTTTGGTACGCTGGCCTGCTGGTTCGCTGAACAGGGACAGGTCGTTTCATCAGGCGACTCCTATATTGCGCGTAAAGCCAGTGAAGCGAATCTGGCAGACAACAATCTGCCTGCGGTGACCTTTACGGATTGCCTCGCTGCTCTGCCCGAGAATTCACAGCTGGTCTTAATCAAACTGCCAAAGAACAACCGTCTGCTGATCTGGCAACTGACGCAACTGTGCGCCGCGTTACCTGACGACTGCACAGTGATTGCGGCAGCCAAAGCCAAGGAAATCCATACTTCGACACTGAAACTGTTCGAAAAACACCTGGGACCGACCACGACGTCACTGGCTGTGAAAAAAGCCCGGTTGATTTTCTGTCAGCCAGACAAATCACTTGCGGCACAATTGCCAGCGGTTCAGCGCTGGGAAGTCCCGGAGTACAACCTGACACTGACCAATCATGCCAATGTCTTTTCCGGAGAAAGTCTGGATATCGGTGCCCGGCTGCTTCTGCAGCACATCCCTCAGGATCCGGCCCTGAAACATATCATTGATTTGGGCTGCGGAAACGGGGTGATCGGGCTGCATGCCGCGCGGCTCAATCCGGAAGCCAGCGTTACCTGTGTCGATGAAAGCTACATGGCCGCAGCATCCTGCCGTGAAAATGCTGACCTGAACCTGACGAACAACAAACAGTTGACCGCTAAAGTAGATAACTGTTTGGAAAGTATGGTAAATGATGAGGCTGATCTGGTGCTGTGTAATCCGCCGTTCCATCAGCAAAACACCATTACAGACCATATCGCCTGGCAGATGTTCTGCGATGCAAAACGCTGCCTGCGCCGTCATGGCCGGCTGATTGTGATAGGCAACCGCCATCTGGGCTATGACGGGAAACTCAAGCGCCTGTTTGCTAAAGTACATCAAATTGCTCAAAACAATAAATTTGTGGTTTATCAAGCTGAAAAATAAACCCGCTCTGAACATCCTGGCTGACTCACAGCCTGCTGAATAAGGAACACCTGGATGAAACCGCTTGTTTTTGCTGCCGCCCTGCTGACTTTGACGGCCTGTACAACGCCGACGGATACGCAACTTAACCTGCAGCCCACCCCCGCACTGGCCGCTCAGCCAAATGTACAGGGCCTGCATCTGAACCTGGAAAGCCGTGACCTTCGCACTGCGCAATTTGTTGCCTTGATCGATAACGGCGACAAAAATGTTCACCCGCTGCATGCCCGGGAAAACCTGCGTCAGACCCTGCAAACAGCGCTGTCCCGACAGCTGGAATCTCAGGGCATCCAAATCGATCACGACAGCCAGAGCACGCTGCGTCTGGATATTCTGGAAGCCATGGTCAACGTGAAGCAAAGCACGCTCAGCCACACGCTGAGCAGTAAACTGCAGCTCCAGCTGGTCCTGAACACACCCAACGGCAAATTCATCAAACGTTATGCAGGCAAGTCATCCCGGGAAGGTGCCATGGCCGCCTCGAAGGAATCGATGGAGCTGGCCATGAACGGCCTGATGGATGCTGTCCTGCGTGATATTCAGACCGATTCTGAACTGAACAGCTACATGGAGGAAAACCTGTAATGCGCCGAATTTTAACTGCAGCCCTGCTGACCCTGTCTTTTTCTGCCGCAGCCGCTACACAAGTTGCCGTAGAAACCAGTCTGGGGGAATTTGTGGTTGAGCTGAATGAAGAAAAAGCCCCTGTGACAACCAAAAACTTTCTGCGGTATGTTGAAGACGGCAGCTATGTCGGCACCATTTTTCACCGGGTGATCCCGGGGTTCATGGCACAAGGCGGAGGCTTCGATGCCGAACTGAACCGCCGTCCGAGCTACGAGCCAATCAAGAGCGAATCTGACAACGGCCTGAGCAACCAGCGAGCGACCATCGCGATGGCCCGGACGCAGGTTGCCGATTCGGCAACCCGTCAGTTCTATATCAACTACCAGAACAACACCTTTTTGGACGGTCAGCCAAACCGTCCGGGCTATGCTGTGTTCGGAAAAGTTGTGAAAGGGTTCTCAGTTATTGAAAAAATGGCCGCAGTTCCTACAACAACAGTCCGCTCAATAGGTATGAAAGATGTACCTCAGCAGCCTATAGTTATTAAAGCAATCAACGTTATCAACAAGTAGACTGACGTCCCTGGCCGTGAGTCTGCGGTCAGGTGATCCCCATGCTTAGACTTGTTTCCTCACAGCCGGATGTGCCGACAGAGCGAATTGCCCGTCACATTGCTGACCATGCCCCAGCGTTGGCGCTGTCGATGCTGGGAACCATCAACGGGGAAACCAGTTACGACTCCTTGCGGCAAACCTGTACGGAACAGCTTCATGAGTGGTGGCAGCTCTGTGTTCCCAGTGGCACGCCGGGCACAGCTTATGAATCCGTCTACTGGTACCTGCTCCACCTCATGGAATCGCTGGAAGAGCATCAGCTTCTGGGAAACTGCTTTATCCAGTTTCGGGTCACTGCGGGGGCCAAGTATCTGCTGGGCATTGGCGAAGCACCTGAAAAAATGCAGGGAATTCGTCCTTAAACACACATTTCTCTCCAGCGACGCCTCAGTTTTGACGTTCTGATGGTTTTTCTCCACCCGCCATACTGATACCTTTATATCTCTGACCTGTTTGAAGCTGCTGCCCGCACCGCGGCAACTTCCCGCAGAACGTCACGCGTTTTATTTTATGCTGAAGAGGGTCCATTCCGATGGAGCAAGCTGTTGACGACCGCCCGGGCACCGGCTGGCGTGTATATCTAGAAAAAAAAGTCCTGATCATGCTGGCGCTGGGGTTCTCATCCGGTCTGCCGATTTTGCTGGTATTCGGAACCCTGTCATTCTGGTTACGGGAAGCGGAAGTCAGCCGGACCGATATTGGCTACTTCAGTTGGGTGGCACTGGCCTACGGTTTGAAATGGGCCTGGTCCCCACTCATTGACCGCTTTCCCGTCCCGCTTTTTTCAAAACTTTTAGGACGTCGACGTGGCTGGATGGTGTTCTCACAAATGCTGATCATCGCTTCGCTGTGCGGTATGGCGATCAGTAATCCCCAGGCAGACCTCTCTCAGTTAGCCGTTTTCGCGATCATTGTCGCCATTGCGTCTGCATCACAGGACATCGTGATCGATGCTTACCGGATTGAACTGGCCACCGAGCGCTTACAGGCCGCCCTGGCTGCCGCGTATATGACAGGCTATCGTCTGGCAATGATTATGGCCGGTGCGGGTGTACTGGCTATTGCTGCGCTGTTCGGTTCAGACACCAGTTATGATCCTATCGGCTGGAAAACTGCTTATTTCATCATGGCGGGTTTAATGTCAGTCGGCTTAATTACCGCTTTGTGTATCCATGAACCTCAGCTGGATGGCAAAGCCATCGACAACCTTGAAACGGATATCCGCCTGCGTCTGCAGGATGCCAATGTCCCCTACCCGCTGGCCAGAGCCATGGCCTGGATTTACACCTCAGCGGTCATGCCTTTCCTGGATTTCTTCAGCCGCTATGGCAAAGCCGGCATGCTGTTACTGGCATTGATCGGCTGTTACCGGATTTCAGACGTTGTCATGGGAATTATGGCGAATGCCTTCTATGTCGATATGGGATTCGCAAAAAGCGAAGTTGCCACAGTTTCCAAAATCTATGGTGTGATCATGACACTGGCCGGTGCGGGCCTTGGTGGTCTGTTAATTACCCGTTACAGCACATTACGGATTCTGGCACTGGGCGCCGTGTTGTCAGCATTCACAAACCTGCTCTTCATGGCATTCACCTACATCGGAAACAGCCTGCCGATGCTGACGCTGGTCATTTCCATCGACAACCTGAGCGCCGGCATTGCGACAGCAGCCTTCATTGCCTTTATGTCGGGTCTGACCAATGTGGCGTTCTCCGCCACTCAGTATGCGCTGTTCAGCTCCATCATGTTGCTGTTCCCGAAATTCCTGGCCGGTTTCTCTGGTCTGTATGTGGATCACTTCGGCTATAACATCTTCTTCCTGAGTACCGCTTTGATTGGCCTGCCTGTACTGATCCTGATCAAAGCCGTAGAAAAACACACCCCGCATCAGGATTAATTTCTCAGTCCTGTGAACTATTTCTGGCCTGAATGTTCCAACAATTCAGGCCAGATACACCCTCACTTCCATCCCGTTTTTTCTGATTTTGTTGACGCCATGCCAGCACTTTTTGACTTTATTTGATTTCAGATAACTTTCCCCCCACCCAGAGATGAACACTTAATGACCAAACACTCATTAGGTTCGAAATATTTGCATCAAATCACGGCCAAATAGCGATCAAAATCACCTTTGTATTTTTTTGTAATCCATTACACAAGATCCAGCTCACGATCAAAAAATTAGAAGTGAAACGTTACATTCACATTCGTGACATCAAACAATACACTTCCCGCCATTGCAAACGGACTGGTTAAAAAAGTCCGGTGTCTTAATACAATTAGCGAGAGTTGACGATGCGTAAATCCCTTGTTGCACTGAGTGTACTGGCTGCTTCCCTGTCTGCTGCGACCCAAGCTGCTGATTACACCGACGGTAATATCCATAAAAACGACTACAAATGGTCTCAATTCAACCTGATGTACGCGTTTGACGAACTGCCAGGCGAATCAAGCCACGATTACCTGGAAATGGAATTCGGCGGCCGCTCTGGTATCTTCGACCTGTACGGTTACGTGGATATCTTCAATCTGACTGGTAGCCCAGACAGCGACAAAGCAAATGCTGACGCTAAAATGTTCATGAAATTCGCACCGCGTGTTTCTCTGGACGCAGTGACTGGTGCTGACCTTTCTTTCGGTCCGGTTCAAGAACTGTACATTGCTTCAGAACTGACTTGGGATGGCGTAACTACCAATGCGACTAAAGGCACTTTTGGTGTAAACAACTACAAAGTTGGTCTGGGTTCAGACGTGATTGTACCTTGGTTGGGCAAAATTGGCCTGAACCTGTACAAAACATACGACATGAACGCAAAAGACTGGAACGGTTACCAGATCTCGACCAACTGGTTCAAACCTTTCTACACCTTCGACAACGGCAGCTTTATGTCTTACCAGGGTTACATTGATTATCAGTTCGCTATGAACGATGACAACAAAAACCTGAACACTGCCAACGGCGGTGCAATGTTCAACGGTATCTACTGGCACTCTGACCGTTATGCAGTGGGTTACGGTCTGAAAGCTTACCAAGACGTATACGGTCTGAAAGACGGTGGCTGGGCAGGCAAAACATCTGGTGTCAGCCACTACGTGAGCGTGACTTACAAGTTCTAAGGTCGCGTCACAGGACACGATTTCTTTTCAGCAAAGGCGCCTTCAGGCGCCTTTGTTTTTTCTTTCCCATTCCTGAGACAACTTTTCTCTGCTTCTCGGCCCTGCTTTGTACTTCATTTTCTTCAGAAATTTCCACAGCCTGCGTCACATGGGCGTCTGACAGATATTTTCCGGTCCTGCCGGTAAGGCATCCCACCCGCAATACACTAATCTTTTAAGTTAGACATTGTCTTTCTGTTTAGAAACAAGCCTCTGTCGACAAGCAACAAGCAATGGCATCGATAAACGATAAGTGAGAACGCCAACATGAAACAGACACCGTTAGCTTTGGCTCTTGGAGCTGCACTTGTTGTCCCCGGAATCAGCCTCGCCGCAGATTACACCGATGGCGATATCCATAAAAACGACTACAAATGGTTCCAGTTCAACCTGATGTACGCTCTGGAAGAATACCCCCGCGCACCTGATGACCCATCCGGTCACGATTACCTGGAAATGGAATTTGGCGGCCGCTCCGGCATTTTTGATCTCTACGGCTATGTCGATTTCTTTGACCTGACCGAAAGCGGTGCCAGTGATAAAAAAGACCGGCCGAAAATGTTCATGAAATTTGCTCCCCGGGTTTCACTGGATGCCCTCACAAACACGGACCTGTCTTTCGGCCCAGTGCAGGAACTTTATTTCGCGACCCTGTTCAACTGGGGCGGTGGTGCCCAGGATGTCAACAACTCCTTCTGGGGCATCGGTTCCGACATCATGGTGCCCTGGTTCGGCAAAGTCGGCCTGAACCTGTATGGCCTGTATGACGTAAATGCGAAAGCCTGGAATGGTTATCAGGTTTCCACCAACTGGTTCAAGCCCTTTTACACCTTTGAAAATGGTTCATTTATCTCTTATCAAGGCTACATTGATTACCAGTTTGGTGCCGACACTGAATTTCAGGGTAATCCGCAGGCAACGCATGGCGGGAACTGGTTCAACGGCCTTTACTGGCACTCAGACCGTTTCTCTGTCGGTTACGGCCTGAAGCTCTTCTATGATGTCTATCTGATTAAAGATTCAGACACATTTGAATCCACCGGCCCGTCTCATTATTTCTCGGTCACTTATAAATTCTGATTGGCCGTCCCCGTAATCGTCCGGATCAGCTCCTGCTCATCCGGACTTTCTCTTTCCCCTTTGATTTATCAACCGTTACAATAACGAACAATGATTCCTTTCCGGACAGGACTTAAGGTGAAGATTTCTCTGGTTGGAGCAGGTGCAATTGGCAGCCTCTGGGCTGGCGCACTGGCAAAACAAGGCCATCAATTACATCTTTGGCGGCGTCAGCCCGGCAATACGTACACACTGAACTGGCAGGATGTCCATTCCTCCCGGGAAGATACTTTCTTTTTTGACAGCAATCAGCCTGCACAACTGGCAGACAGTGATGTTGTTTTCATCACAGTCAAAGCCTTTCAGGTCGCAGACGCAGTCACCACCCTTTTACCCTGGCTCAGTGCAGACACACCAGTCATCATCATGCATAACGGGATGGGAACAGAAGACGAAGTGCTGTCACTGCTGCCGGACAATCCGGTGTTATACGCCACCACCGCTCAGGCTGCCTTCCGTCCGGACCCGCATTCTGTCCGCCATACCGGTAACGGCCCGACTTATCTCGGCGGCGTCAACCCGGCTGGCCAGGCCTGCTCAGGTCTTGCAGAACTCCTGCACACTGCACTTCCGCCCTGTCACTGGCAGACTGATATTCACGAACCTCAATGGCAGAAGCTCGCCATCAACTGTGCAATCAACCCGCTGACAGCGATTCACCAGTGCCGGAACGGTGAATTATCCGAAACACGGTATGCCGATGAACTGACCGCTGTCTGCCATGAAGTTTCTGCTGTGATGACTGCTGCGGGTTATCCGATTGATACTGTGACACTCAGGCAACGGGTGATGAAGGTCATTGAAGCAACCGCAGCTAACTATTCTTCTATGCAGCAGGATGTCGCTCACCAGCGACCGACAGAAATTGATGCCATTACCGGCTTTCTGATCCGGCAAGCGAACCATTTTCAGATTGCCACACCAGCCAACACCCGACTGTGGCAACACATTAAAGACTTGGAGCAACACTATGACTAACGCCTATCAACCCGCTGACCAAGCCCTGAAAGTCGCGCTTTGTATCGCCCCCGGCAGCGAAGAAATGGAAGTCATCAACACGGCCGATATTCTGATTCGTGCCGGAATGCAACTCACCATTGCCAGCGCCGCTGAAGACGGTTCGCTGGCGGTGAAAGGCTCGCGGGGGATTACCCTGACGGCAGACTGTCCGCTGGTCGATATTGCTGATGAGCCCTTTGACTGTGTCGTGCTGCCCGGCGGTCTGCCCGGCGCAGAATATCTGCGCGACAGCACGCTGGTGGTAGAATTTGTGAAGCAGCATAAATACGACGGTAAACTGGTCGCAGCCATCTGTGCGGCCCCGGTGATTGTCCTAGAACATCATGGGCTGTATCCGGAAGCGCTGATGACCGCACATCCGGCTTTTGTCGAACGTATTCCGGAAGACCGCCGCCGAGCCGGACGCCGAGTCATGTTTGATGTGAACAACAATCTGCTGACCAGCCAGGCTCCCGGTACATCACAGGAATTCGCACTGGAAATCATCACATTGCTGATGGGCAAATCCAAAACGGCCGAAGTTGCCGAACCTATGGTGATGTGGCCAAGCATGTGCTTCGACGTCATCGGGGGCAAAGCCTGATCCCGGACACACTGACAAGACCGTTCACACAAAAAAAGCGAGATCCGGAGATCTCGCTTTCTTCAGTGATATGTCTGTCCTGACCCGTTACGGGCGGTAGACTTTCACGTTCTCGAAACCATTTTCTTTCAGGTACAGCGCCTGTAAACGGCTCATCACACCGCGGGCACAGTACAGCAGGTACGTTTTGTCCTGCGGCAGATCACCGAACTGAGTTGCCAGTTTGTAGAATGGCAGGTGTTTCACTTCCACACCTTCAATCTCCAGCGGATTTTCATCCTCTTCGTCCGGGCTGCGAATATCCAGCACCGTACTGTTGCCATCAATCTGATCCACCAGCTCAATTTCCGGCGCCTGAGCCTGGCTCTCTTTCTCGATGTCACGGATGTCCATCACCCGGGCTTCGCTCACCACGCGATCCAGCACTGCAAAGTCAAACTTGGCTTCTTCAGCTTCCAGTTTCTCCTTCACGGCTTTCACCGTCGGGCTCTTGGAAATAACACCACAGAATTCCGGCATGGTCTTGGCGAAATCTTCAGTGCCGATATCACGCGCCACATTGATGATGTCTTCTTTGTCCCAGTTGATCAGCGGACGCAGGATCAGCGTATCGGTCACATTATCGATATGACGCAGGTTCGTCAGCGTCTGACTGGACACCTGCCCCAGGGCCTCACCGGTCACCAGCGCCTGAATCCCGAAACGTTCCGCAACCTGAGCAGCGGCACGCATGAACATCCGCTTGAGCACGACGCCCATCTGGCCGTCATCCACGTTTTCCAGAATTTCAGCCACGACCGGTTCAAAATCAATCGCAATGAATTTCACCTTGGCCGAAGAACCGAATTTCTTCCACAGGTAATGAGATACCTGCTTCACGCCGATTTCGTGTGCCGGGCCACCCAGGTTGAAGAAGCAGTAATGCACCTTACTGCCGCGCTTGATATGCAGGTAGCTGGACACACCCGAGTCAAAGCCACCGGAAATCAGGCTCAGCACGTCTTCCTGAGTCCCCAGCGGGAAGCCCCCCAAGCCTTTGTGGCGGGCCAGGATCTGGTTCAGCTTTTCGCCTTCCACTTCGATCTGTACCGTCACCTGAGGATTTTTCAGCTGCACCTTGGCGCTTTCAATGGCCTGATTCAGACCACCGCCGACATAACGTTCCAGTTCAATCGAGGTGAAATCATGCTTCCCGGTCCGTTTGGCTCGAACGCAAAACGTTTTACCGTCCAGCTGATCAGCCACATGAGCCAGTGTCTGTTCATAGATATCGTGCATGTCCGTGAAGCTGGTCTGCTTCACTTCCAGGACATGATGAATGCCCGGCGTCTGCGTCAGCACGGTCAGAACCTGCTCGCGAAGGCTGTCGTCCTTCACGGTAACTTCGATATAACTGCGACGGTTATAGACCGCCACTTGATCGGACAGGCGCTGAAGAATAATGCGGATATTGCACTCCAGGATTTTGGTAAAGCGCTTCCGCACTGATTCACTCTTTACAAAAATCTCAGGATGGGGCTTTACAATAAATTTCATAACATGCTTCGCTTCACAGGGCCTAACTAAAGGCGCGGATTATACAGCAAGCAAGCGGTCGCTGAAATACAAAGGATTATCAGAATCATAGTGAGGGCAGACATTTCAGGCCAGACAGAGTGCTCAGACAACCGCTGCGCTCAGCCATGGGCTGTCCGGCACTGAGCCGGACAGCCTCCGATTCCTTACTCAGAGTGTAGGCTTAATTTGAAGGGACGGCAGATTCACCTGCCGGGTCACTGGTCAGTTCATTGGAGAAATGCGGTTTACCCTGCATGATCGCAATCTCAACCCTGCGGTTCAGTTTGCGTCCTTCCGCAGTATCATTGCTTTCCAGCGGCACAGTGTCTGCCAGACCCAGCACCCGCATCCGGTTGTGATCAAAACCGGTCACTTTTTCCATCTCCTGCGCGACCGATACAGCCCGCTGCGCAGACAGATCCCAGTTGGATCGGTAAAGCTCCGAATCCAGACGCTGATTATCCGTGTGACCGGAGACCGTAATCACACCCGGCACATCTTTCACCAGGTCCGCCACCTGGCGCACCAGCGGACGGAATTTCGGCTGCAGAAACGCAGAGCCTTCCGGGAAAGCACCTTTCTCACGGATACGAATCACCACCTGCTGCCCGAGGTTTTCCACCTCAATCAGATTTTCCTGAATTTCACGCTCCAGCGCGGTTTCCAGAATATCGGCCAGCTGCTGCTGTGCCTGCGTCATTTCCGACTGGGTGTTCTGGTTCATCTGTGTGGCGGTATGCTCAGAGCGACCACCGGTCAGCTTACCGGCTTCGCGTTTGGTCCCGCCAGCCTTCTGCGATTCCCCCTCATGGAAGTCCAGCGTCCGCTGCGTCATGTCAATCGTCTGCTGCATGATGACTTCAATCGGGGTCGGTTCCGGCCTGCCCGGACGAAATTCCTGAGCAATGACACTGGTCCCTTTCGGAATATCCTTCACTTCCACCATATTCTGGACCCCGAAAGCAAATTTCAGGGATCCGGCAATCTGCTTGAACTTCAGAACGTCCATTTCTGAAAAAGACAGCAAAAGCACAAAGAAACACATCAGCAGGGTCGCCAGATCGGCAAAGGTTGCCATCCAGGCTGGCGCCCCTTTTTTACAGTTGCACTCGAGCTCGTCCATCAGACACCTCCTTATTCATCAACGTCGATACGACGCTGTTTTTCGTGGAGGTAGTTTTTCAGGAAGCCGTCAATCACACGCGGGTTCTGACCGTCCTGAATTGCCAGCACGCCATCAAGAATCAACCGACGGTTCAGACGTTCCTCGTTTTTACGCAAGGACAGCTTATCCGCAATCGGAATCGCCACCATGTTAGCCAGCACAGAACCATACAGGGTGGTCAGCAGTGCAACCGCCATCGCAGGACCGATCGACTTCGGATCATCCATATTGGTCAGCATGGCGACCAGACCGATCAGTGTCCCGATCATCCCCATTGCCGGGGCAACATCACCCATTGCAGTGAAAATACCGATACCACGCTCATGACGTTCATTGGTAAGCGAAATATCTTTCTGCAATGTCGAACGCACCACATCTGCATCATGACCATCCACCAGCAAATCAATGCCTTTACGCAGGAAGCTGTTATTAACTTCCATCTCTTCAAGAGCCAGAAACCCCCCTTTACGGGCGGCATCAGCCATCTCTACGATCTTAGCAATCAAATCTTCCGGGTCGTCCGTTTTGAACATAAACGCCTTGGCCGCAATTTTGGCTGCACCAAAAAACTGCGACAGACTGTACTTCATCAGGACAACAAATAACGTCCCGCAAAATACAATCAGAACCGAAGGCATGTTAAAAAAGATATCCAGGCTACCGCCCAGCAGCATCGCCATGATGACGAAAGCAAAGGCACCGACTAAACCTATGAGGGTTGCCAAATCCACGGCTCACTCCTATGTAATTTTTTTTCTTTCCGGCCAACTCGCACTGGCGCCATTCTAACTTACTCACCCTGTATCGGCATCTTTGGATTTTGGTTTAGCACGGATTCAACCCCGGTTTTGTGCTCTGCTGGGAAAAAAAACACATTCCTTCTCAAGCCCGTGTCAGCGCCCCCTGAAAATCTGCCCTGGCAATTTCAGCCGGCAAACGGAAAACCATAAAAATAACACTGTAATGCGCACACTTCCCTGTGCCATAATTTGACCCGGCCTAGCCTGTGCGCTATTTTCCCCTCATTTTCCGAGCGTACACCTGACCGCGCTCTCAACCCAATCAATGGACCGGATATGGCAACCAAAAAACCAGAAAATATGGCCTTTGAAGAAGCCATGAATGAACTCGATGTCATTGTCAACGAGCTGGAATCCGGTGAAATCCCTTTGGAAGACGCGCTGAAAAAATTCGAGCGCGGAATTGCCCTGGCACGCAACAGCCAGCAGAAACTGACCCAGGCTGAACAGCGTGTCGAAATTCTGCTACAAGCTGATGACAATGCGCCACTGACGGACTTTGACCCGAGCGATGACTAACAGCCTTTCCCAACAGTTGGCCTTCTTTGCGGCCCGTAATAATGAACAACTGGAACACTGGCTGACCCGGCAGCCGTTTGCTGAACAGCCGCTGGTTCAGGCCATGCGCCATGGTACGTTGCTGGGCGGAAAACGAGCCCGTCCTTTCCTGACCTATGTGACCGGTCAGATGCTGGGTGCCGAAATCAGTGACCTGGATGCACCGGCAGCCGCCGTCGAATGTGTCCATGCTTACTCTCTGATCCATGACGATTTACCCGCCATGGACGACGATAACCTGCGCCGTGGTCAACCAACCTGTCACATTGCTTTTGACGAAGCGACAGCAATCCTGGCCGGAGATGCTCTGCAAACGCTGGCATTTGAAATTCTGGCCTGCGGACAACTCAGTGATGCAGGTAACAGCCAGCGTATCGCCATGGTTCGCGAGCTTGCTCTCGCTGCAGGGGCTTCCGGAATGTGTGCCGGACAGGCACTGGATCTAGCGGCGGAGAAAAAGCAGGTCGGTCTCACTCAACTGGAAAGCATCCACCGCCATAAAACCGGTGCCCTGATCCGTTGTGCCATCCGTCTGGGTGCACTGGCTGCCGGAGACAAAGGCGTCGCCGTTCTGCCGCAGCTCGATCAGTATGCCAATGCAATTGGCCTGGCTTTTCAGGTACAGGACGACATTCTGGACGTGATCAGCGACACTCAGACACTGGGGAAACCCCAGGGCTCGGATTTAGCACTGGAGAAAAGCACTTATCCTGCCCTGCTCGGACTGGAAGGTGCACAGAAAAAAGCACAGCAGCTGTATCAGGAAGCCCTACAAGCTCTGGAAGCAATCCCCTACAATACAGATTCACTCGAAGTTTTTGCCCGATACGTTATCGAGCGCAACAACTAAAAACAGTATAAGCGCCGACATGTTATGACACTGGATATTTCAAAGTACCCGCATTTGGCTTTAGCCAACACACCGGACGAACTCCGTTTACTGCCGGTGGAAAGTCTGCCTGCTCTCTGTGAAGAGCTGCGGACATACCTGCTCAGATCGGTGAGCCAGTCCAGTGGACACTTTGCCTCTGGACTCGGTGCCGTCGAGCTGACGGTTGCCCTGCATTATGTATACAACACCCCGTTTGATCATCTGATCTGGGACGTTGGACACCAGGCTTATCCCCATAAAATTCTGACCGGCCGCCGGGAGCAGATGAATACCATCCGCCAGAAAGACGGCCTGCACCCGTTCCCATGGCGTGGAGAAAGTGAATACGACGTTCTGTCCGTCGGACACTCTTCCACCTCCATCAGTGCCGGACTGGGGATGGCGATCGCAGCCGAGCGTGAAGGACAGGGCCGTAAAGTCGTCAGCGTGATTGGCGATGGCGCGATCACCGCTGGTATGGCATTTGAAGCCATGAACCATGCCGGTGATGTCCACAGCGACATGCTGGTGATTCTGAATGACAACGAAATGTCGATTTCTGAAAACGTCGGCGCTCTGAATAACCACCTGGCCCGCCTGCTGTCCGGCAACTTTTACACCAGTATCCGCGAAGGCAGTAAAAAAGTCCTGTCCGGCGCACCGCCGATTAAAGAACTCGTCCGCCGCGCTGAAGAACACCTGAAAGGCATGGTCGTTCCGGGCACTATGTTTGAGGAACTGGGATTCAACTACATTGGCCCGATTGACGGTCACGATGTACAGGAACTGGTCCGCACCCTGAAAAATATGCGGAACCTGAAAGGCCCGCAGTTCCTGCACATCATGACTAAAAAAGGCAAAGGCTACGCGCCTGCAGAAGCCGACCCGATCAACTACCATGCTGTGCCGAAATTCGATCTGAGCGAAAATCCGCTGCCAAAAGCAAAAAGCAGCAAGCCGACGTTCTCGAACATCTTCGGCGACTGGCTGTGCGATATGGCGGCTCAGGACGATAAACTCATGGCCATCACGCCAGCCATGCGTGAAGGCTCGGGCATGGTCCGTTTTTCCAAAGAATACCCGAATCAGTATTTTGACGTGGCGATTGCCGAGCAGCACGCAGTGACGCTGGCAACCGGGATGGCCATTGGCGGGTATCACCCGGTCGTTGCAATCTACTCAACGTTCCTGCAGCGCGGTTATGATCAGCTGATCCATGACGTGGCAATTATGGATCTGCCGGTCATGTTCGCCATTGACCGTGGTGGTCTGGTCGGTGCCGATGGTCAGACCCATCAGGGTGCCTTCGATCTCAGCTATCTGCGCTGTATTCCGAACATGGTGATCATGGCACCGAGCGATGAAAACGAGTGCCGTCAGATGCTCTATACCGGCCACTTGCATCAGGGACCGAGTGCCGTTCGCTATCCGCGTGGCAGCGCGTCTGGCGTAACGCCGGATACGACCATGACCGCACTCGAACTGGGTAAAGGCGTGATTCGTCGTCAGGGCGAAACCGTTGCCATTCTGAACTTCGGCACGACCCTGAGCTCTGCACTGGAAGCCGCAGAGAACCTGAATGCGACGGTTGCAGACATGCGTTTCGTGAAACCACTGGACGAAGCTCTGATCCGTGAACTGGCAGACAGCCATGATGTGTTGGTGACCGTGGAAGAAAATGCGATTGCCGGGGGCGCAGGTTCAGGGGTGATTGAATTCCTGATGAAAGAGAAACGCCTCAAACCTGTGTTGCAAATTGGTTTACCGGACAAATTTATCCATCAGGGCACTCAGGCTGAGTTACATGCAGAGCTTGAGATCGACGGCCCGGGTATCGAGGCGCAAATCCGCCGGTATCTGGACTAATAATTCCTGCCGTTCAGCCAGATGAATACAAAAACGGACCGGGTACAAACCGGTCCGTTTTCTTTTACGCAATCATCTTACGCAATCATCCGTGAAACTCAGAACCAACGCTCCAGCGACGTCTTATCCAGTTGCTTGAAAGCCCGGTTCAGCACCATCGCCAGTTCCAGATATCGCGGACGCTCCTTCAGCGGCTGCATCGCATACCCTTCACTCAGAATTTTTCCGTGAATTTCCCTGTACCAGCTCGCCAGAGACGGCGGCAGATCCGTCCGGCTGCGTTTCCCCAGCCACAACAGTCCCTGTAACGGCATACTCAGCGCAAATAAGGCAACGGCCATCGCCAGCGGCAAACCTGAAGTATTGTGAAACGCCATCTGACTGAGGACACTCATCACCGCGACTGCAGGCATCACCCGCACCGCAAACCGGGTCGCTCTGATATAGCGCTGTTCGGGAAATAACAGGGCCAGCTCTTTGCGCATGGGCCATACCGACATGTAATGCTGGCCATATTGGACCTGCTTCCAGATTTTTGTCTGATTCATATCGCACCAGCCTCAACAAATTTTAGAAATTTTAAAAATAGACAACAATCAATCTAACTCGAATTAATTTTTAAAAATTTTTTTGTTATATCGCGCAACAAGGGCTATCCTATGCACGCCTTTGGTAATTGTTGGCCGATAACCCCGTTATCGCAACATTAAGGATAACTGACTCCTCAGGTTCACATCACTTCTACGGACAGAAGCGACACTTACCTGGTCTAGCCGCCTCAGAAAACCCGGCGACTATTCTATGGGTAACGCTTATTCAATTGAATATCAACTTTCAGACAGATTATATAGGTAGTCACTCACATGTCTAAGCTGGTTCTAGTACTTAACTGCGGTAGTTCTTCACTGAAATTTGCAGTCGTTGACGCAGTATCAGGTGATGAGCATCTGACAGGTCTTGCAGAATGTTTGCACCTCCCGGAAGCTCGTATCAAGTGGAAACTTGATGGCGCCAAACATGAAGCTCAACTGGGCAATGGTGCCGCTCACGAAGAAGCACTGGCTTTCATGGTAGAAACTATTCTGGCTTCTAAACCTGAACTGGCTGAAAACCTGAAAGCAATCGGTCACCGTGTGGTTCATGGTGGTGAGCAGTTTACTCAGTCTGCCCTGATTGACGACGCTGTACTGAAAGGTATTGAGTCTTGTGCAACGCTGGCGCCACTGCACAACCCTGCACACATCATTGGTATCAAAGCAGCTCAGAAAGCGTTCCCAAGCCTGAAAAACGTCGCAGTATTCGATACAGCATTCCACCAGACCATGCCGGAAGAAGCTTACCTGTACGCACTGCCGTACAAACTGTACAAAGAGCACGGCATCCGTCGTTACGGCATGCACGGTACGTCTCACCTGTTCATCACCCGTGAAACAGCAAGCCGCATGGGCAAGCCAGAGAGCGAACTGAACATCATCAACTGCCACCTGGGTAACGGCGCATCTGTCTGTGCAATCAAAAATGGTAAGTCTGTTGATACCTCTATGGGTCTGACGCCGCTGGAAGGTCTGGTGATGGGTACCCGTTGTGGTGACATCGACCCTGCAATCATCTTCCACCTGCACGATACGCTGGGCTACACCGTCGATCAGATCAACACCATGCTGACTAAAGAGTCTGGCCTGGCTGGTCTGACTGAAGTGACTTCTGACTGCCGTTTCGTTGAAGACAACTACGGCCAGAAAGAAGAAGCGACCCGTGCAATGGACGTCTTCTGCCACCGTCTGGCGAAGTACGTTGCCAGCTACACGGCGACTCTGGATGGCCAGCTGGATGCCATCACGTTCACCGGTGGTATCGGTGAGAACTCAGCACCAATCCGTGAAATGGTGCTGAACCGCCTGAAGATCTTCGGTATCGAAGTTGACAGCGAGAAGAACCTGAAAGCACGTTTCGGCGGCGAAGGTGTCATTACCACCGAAAACAGCCGCGTCCCAGCTATGGTGATTTCAACCAATGAAGAGCTGGTGATTGCTGAAGATACAGCGCGTCTGGCTGAAATCTAAGACATCAAATGGCCGACTCAGTCGGCCATTTTCTATCCAGAAAGATGATAAGGCAGAGGGTTGCCTATAATCCATCTGCCAACATTTTCTACCGTTTGCCATCAGTTTGAGGAATTGACTGTGTCACGTACCATTATGCTAATTCCGGTTGGTGCCGGAGTCGGCCTGACCAGCGTCAGCCTGGGTGTGCTACGCGCTATGGAGCGCAAAGGCGTCCGTGTTTCCTTTTTCAAACCTATCGCCCAGCCACGTCACGGCGGCGATCAGCCTGACCTGACCACCACCATTATCCGTGCGAACAGCGACATGCAAATCGCCGAGCCAGTTTCTATGGCACAGGCCGATGAGCTGATCCGCAGCGACCAGAGCGATGTGCTGCTGGAAGACATCGTTGCACGCTTTAAAGAAGCGACTGCAGGTGCCGAAGTTGCCCTGATCGAAGGTCTGGTCCCGACCCGCAAGCACCCGTTTGCGAATCAGATTAACTTCGAAATCGCCAAAACCCTGGACGCGGAAATCGTGTTCGTGGTTGCACCGGGTACAGACAACCCGGCTCAGCTGAAAGAGCGCATTGAAATTGCCTGCTCGAACTTCGGCGGCATCAAAAACAAACACATCGCCGGCGTCATCGTGAACAAGCTGAACGCACCGGTTGATGCGGAAGGCCGTACACGTCCTGACCTGTCTGAAATCTTCGACGGTTCTGACGCTGTTATGCCGACTCACGTTGAAGTGATGCAGGTTTTCAACTCCAGCCCGATCCGTGTGCTGGGTTGTGCGCCATTCAACGCTGAACTGATCGCGACCCGTGCAACTGACATCGCGCATCACCTGAATGCTGAAATCATCAACGCAGGTGAAATCGAGAGCCGCCGCATCAAGAGCATTACCTTCTGTGCCCGTTCCATTCCGAACATGGTTCAGCACTTCCGTCCCGGCTCACTGCTGGTGACTTCTGCTGACCGTCCGGATGTTGTGGTTGCCGCCTGTCTGGCTGCCATGAACGGTGTGGAAATCGGTGCCCTGCTGCTGACCGGTGGTTACGAGCTGCCAGAAGCCGTGAAGACCCTGTGTAAGCGCGCATTTGAAACCGGCCTGCCGGTGATGACGGCCCAGGGGAATACCTGGCAGACTTCCCTGAACCTGCAAAGTTTCAGCCTGGAAGTACCGGCAGACGATAAAGAGCGTGTGGAAATGGTCAACGAGTACATGGCCAGCCATATCGACGGTCAGTGGATCGAATCCCTGTCTGAAGGCTCTGCCCGTGAGCGTCGCCTGAGCCCGCCGGCTTTCCGTTACCAGCTGACTGAACTGGCCCGTAAAGCCGCCAAGCGCATCGTGCTGCCTGAAGGTGATGAGCCGCGTACTGTGAAAGCAGCAGCGATTTGTGCGGAGCGCGGTATTGCTGACTGTGTTCTGCTGGGTAACCCGGCTGAAATCAAGCGTGTTGCAGAACAGCAAGGCGTGGTTCTGGGTGCCGGTGTGGAAATCATCGATCCTGAAACCGTACGCGAGCAGTATGTTGAGCGTCTGGTTGAGCTGCGTAAGAACAAAGGCATGACCGAAGTGGTCGCCCGCGAGCAGCTGGAAGACACTGTCGTTCTGGGTACCATGATGCTGGAGCGTGACGAAGTACACGGTCTGGTTTCCGGTGCAGTTCACACCACAGCCAACACCATCCGTCCGCCGCTGCAGCTGATCAAAACTGCGCCAAACGCGTCGCTGGTTTCTTCCGTGTTCTTCATGCTGCTGCCGGATCAGGTTCTGGTTTACGGTGACTGTGCGATCAACCCGGATCCGAACGCCGAGCAACTGGCTGAAATCGCGATTCAGTCTGCTGATTCTGCCAAAGCTTTCGGCATCGAACCACGCGTGGCGATGATCTCTTACTCTACCGGTAACTCCGGTCAGGGTGCAGACGTCGATAAAGTCCGCGAAGCAACCCGCCTCGCTCAGGAAAAACGTCCTGATCTGGTCATCGACGGTCCGCTGCAGTACGACGCAGCAATCATGGAGAACGTTGCAAAATCCAAGGCACCGAACTCTCCGGTTGCAGGTAAAGCAACGGTATTCGTGTTCCCTGACCTGAACACCGGTAACACCACGTACAAAGCGGTACAGCGTTCTGCGGATCTGGTTTCGATCGGTCCAATGCTGCAAGGCATGCGTAAGCCAGTAAACGACCTGTCCCGTGGCGCTCTGGTTGACGATATCGTCTACACCATCGCGCTGACAGCGATTCAGGCGAAACAGGCTGAAGAGCAAGGTGCTTAAACCGCTGTCCTGACACGACATCCAGATACCCCGGCCTGCCGGGGTATTTTTTTATCCGGCGATTCCCTGCCCCTTTGCCTCAGACGGCAAAATCCGTATGCTGTACGTTCTTGATCAATAAGGATTCCGGCATCATCCATGGACGGGTTGAATACTCTCGGACTTTTCATCGGCTCTTTGCTGGCCAATACCCTGGCATCGCTGTCCGGCGGTGGCGCCGGGCTGATTCAGTTTCCATTACTCATCTTTCTCGGGCTGCCCTTTTCCGTGGCTTTAGCCACACACAAGATTGCCAGTGTCGCACTGGGACTGGGCGCCGCAATCAAATACATTCGAGCCGGTAAACTGAACTGGTCCATGACCCTCTATGTGATTATTGCCGGAACCCTGGGCGTGATCATAGGCGCCAATGCCATCCTGTTCGTTCCGGGCCGAATGGCCGAAGCCGCACTGGGGTTGCTGATCCTCGGTCTGGGGCTGTATTCTCTTTATCAGCCCAGTCTGGGGCAGGCGGAGAATCCGCGCCGCCGTGATAACAAAGGGCTGATTCTGGGGAGCCTGGGACTGGCTTCTATCGGCATCGTCAACGGCTCTCTGACTGCCGGCAGCGGTCTGTTTGTGACCCTCTTTCTGATCCGCTGGTTCGGCTATGACTACAGACAGGCAGTCGCACTCACTCTAATCAGCGTCGGCCTGTTCTGGAACGGAACCGGTGCTGTCGCGATGTATGCAGCTGGCGCAGAAATTTACTGGCCGTGGCTACCGGTTCTGATCGCCGGTTCGTTACTGGGTGGTTATCTGGGCGCGCACCTTGCAGGACGCCAGAGCAACCAGCTGATTAAACGCTGTTTCGAAGCCCTGACCTTCCTGATTGGGGCAAAACTTCTTTTCGGCCTGTGAGGACACTTTATGTCAGACCCTATCACCAATCCTGAAAAAAAAGCCGTGATTGATATCTATTACTGCCGCCAGTGCAACTGGATGCTCCGGGCAAGCTGGATGTGTCAGGAACTGCTGCATACCTTCAGTGAAGATCTGGAAGCCGTGAGTCTGCACCCGGATACCGGAGGACGGTTTGAGATCTTTTGTAACAACATTCGGATCTGGGAGCGGAAAACCGATGGCGGATTTCCGGATGCCAAACAATTGAAGCAGCGGATCCGGGATGTTTTAGATCCGGCACGCGATCTGGGTCATGTGGACCGTTAAACCGGCTGCCCTAAATTGCAAAAGCGCGATCCACTTCAATCCAGCCGCAGATGAAAAGCGGAGATTACGCCCGGGGTTGATTATAATTTATACAAAACAAGGATAAATCAACACCTATAACAGGGGAAAGGCGATGAAGATACTGGTCACCGGCGGCACCGGATTTATCGGCAGGGCACTGCTTCCACATCTGAACCATGATCAGGTTACCGTTCTCAGCCGTCATCCCAATCGTGCATATCAGCGCTTAGGCCACCACATCAAGGTCATCACCAGTCTGGATGAACTGGACACGCTGGACGAATTTGATGTCGTCATCAATCTGGCAGGCGAACCAATTGCCGATAAACGCTGGACGGAGAAACAAAAAGAAGAAATCTGCCACAGCCGCTGGCAACTCACCCGCCAGCTGGCGGGTAAAATTCTGGCTGGCAGCACGCCACCGCATACTTTTATCAGCGGCTCTGCCGTGGGTTATTACGGTAACCAGCAACACAAGGCGTTCGATGAGTCCCTCGAAGTTCAGCGGGATGATTTCGCCCATACCGTCTGCCGGACCTGGGAAGAAGCAGCACTGAGTGCTCAGACTGAACAAACCCGGGTCTGTCTGCTGCGTACCGGGATTGTGCTGGGCAAAGGCGGCGGCGCCCTGGCGAAACTGGTCCCGGTTTACAAGATGGGTCTGGGAGGCCCTATCGGCAGCGGAGAGCAGTATTTCCCCTGGATCCATCTGCAGGACATGGTCAAAGGCATTATGTTTCTGATGCGCCATGAAACCGCTCAGGGGCCATTTAATCTCACCGCGCCGAATCCGGTCACCAATAAAGAATTCAGCCAGACACTGGCCAGAGTGCTGCACCGGCCTCATCTCATGAGTACACCGGAATGGCTGCTCCGCATCGGCATGGGTGAATCCGCGCAAATGCTGCTCGACAGTCAGCGGGCACTGCCCGCCAAACTGGAAGCGCATGGTTTCCACTTTTGCTACCCGGATCTGGAGCGGGCACTGAAAAGTGCGCTGGCCGAACCGGAAAGCCGGGTGACCCGCGTGGAGTAACCCGGTCTCAGAATCTCCGGCAGCCTACACTGAGCAATCACCGTACTGTCTGTCGGACGAATCTAACGGCCTAAGGGACGCAGCAACTGCTTCATCATGCTGCTGATGATCAGCAGTATCAGCAGAACGGACAGCAGCGGCAAAACCAGCCACAAGCCCGGGTGCCAGGTCACGGGCAACTCAAAGCCCCATTTGATCAGGGCTGCAACCAGGGCTTCCGCCCCAAAGACTGCAATCACCCCAGCCAGTACGGCCATCAGACCATATTCGCTCCAGATCGTTGCCCGGATCCGTTGCCTGCTGGCCCCCAGCGTCCGGTAAAGCTTAATTTCCTGCTGCCGCTGCGACAGACTGAGACGCAGCAAGGTCAGCACCAGCAGCAGCCCGCTGCACACCCCCAGCAAAGCCAGCACAGACAAGGACAGAGAGACCTGCTGTAAAATCGCCTGGATCCGGGTTGCCATAGTTCTCAGATCCAGCAAGGTGACGGTCGGATAATCCCGGCCCAGCTGATTGACAATCTCACTCTGATCCGCTGCCACCCTGAAGCTGACCAGCCAGGTAGCTGGCAAATCAGCCATCACATCCGGGGTGAAAATGAAGAAAAAGTTGGGCCGCATATTCCGCCATTCCACCTCCCGCAAACTGGTTACTGTCGCAGTGAAAGACTGACTGTTCACACTGAACCCCAGCTGATCGCCCAGCTGAATGCCCAGCCGTTCGGCAACCCCGGTTTCAACCGACACGCCGCCCGGCGCAAGACTCCATTTTCCTTCCATCAGTGTATTGTGCACCGGCATCGTTTCCCGCCAGGTAAAATTCAGTTCCCGGCGCAAAGACTCATCCCCTTCCTGACGATCATCCTGCTGCGCATCCGGCGTTGTGGTTTCCGCTCTCGGATTAACGCCATTAATCGTCACCAGACGGCCGCGCACAATGGGGTAACTGTCTGAGCGCATCAGCCCATAACCGTCCAGCACATCCAGATACGCCTGTTGCTCGGTCGGACTGATATTGAGGGCAAAAACGTTGGGTGCATCTGCCGGCAGGGTCTGCTGCCAGTCTGCCAGTAAGTCGGTTCGCAGAAGCCAGATCACGGCCAGCAGCATCAGCGAACTGGTCAGTGCCGCCAGCTGTGCTCCGGTCACCAGCGGACTGCGACCGATACGGCTTAACGCCAGGGTCATTGCGGCTCCCCAGCGACGCCGGCGGAGCCCGGCAACCAACAGCAAGCCCAGCCCGGCTAAAACGCCCAGCAATCCGACCAAGCCCGCCAGCGTCAGCCACATCATTGGGTTATCCCCGACCCAGAGCAACAGGGCAATCAGCGGGATCAGTATCAGCAGGTACCGGTTTTTTGAGGCCGTTGTCTTCAGTCCCCGCTGCATGACCGCCAGTGCCGGTGCATCCAGCAGGCGCCACAGCGCAATCCCCATCCCAGGAATCGCGACCAGAACCGCCACCAGCAAACTGACCAGCCAGGGCATCACTCCCATTTCCGGTAAAGGTTTAGGCAAGACATCACTCAACGGCAAGCGTAACAACCATTCCAGTATCCAGCCCAGACTCAGTCCGGCCACCGCCGCAATGGCAAACAGTAATCCGAGCTGCCGGGCCAGCCAGCGCCCCAGAAAGCCTTTACGGGCGCCCAGACTTTTCATCATCGCGACCGTTTCTGTGCGGCTGGCCGTGTAATGCATGCAGGTCAGCACAAGTGTGGCCGTCGCCATCAGAATCACCAGAATCAGGGTCAGCGACAGATACTGCTGTACCCGCTCGATCATCTCACCGGTACGCCCCTGTGTGGTTTCACTTATCCACCGCTGATCCGGACTCAGCACCACATCGGCCTGCAACTGCTTCAGCAAAGAGTCATCACCATTGAAATACGCCCGGTAACGTACCCGGCTGCCAGGCTGAATAGCTTCCGTGGCAGCCAGATCCGACTCATGCATCAGCACCGCAGGCATCTGGCTGAAGGGGTTAAACGACAGCTCCGGCTCTGAAACCACTGCCCCTGCGACAGTCAGTTCGGCATTCCCTATCGCCACCTGATCACCGATTTTCACATCCAGAAGTGAAAACAAACGCTCCGACAGCCACAACTCGCCCGGTTCGACCCGCTGCCGGGTCTGCTCAAGTCCCTGCAGCACCAATTCTCCCCGCAGCGGAAAATCACTGGCGACAGACTTCACGCTCACCAGCTGCATGGCATGATCGCTGAAAGCCATGGTGCCAAAACGGGTCTGCTGCGTCACTGTCAGGCCTAACTGCCGGGCTTCCTGCAATACGGGTTCCGCAATCGGGTTGGCAGAGCGCAGCACCAGATCCGCCGCAATCATGCTGCGGCCCTGATTGATCATGATTTTTTCGACCCGCACCACCAAAGATGCCAGTGCGAACACACAGGCAATGATCAGCGTCAGCGCCACAGCCACCGGCCAGAGCTGACCCTGCCATAATTCGCGCCAGCTCCACCGGAGCAACAGAGACGGATCGGATTGTCGGCTCGGGATCTGACTTTCACTCATCTCTGTCATGCCGCCTCCACACGCCCGCCATGAATACGTACCACGCGATCACAGCGTTCCGCCAACTGAGGATCATGGGTGACCAGCACCAGTGTGGTGCCGTGATCCCGGTTGAGGGCGAAGAGTAAATCGATCACCGTGGCTGCCGTGTGCTGATCCAGATTGCCCGTCGGTTCATCCGCAAACAACACCTGAGGCGCGGTCATAAAAGCCCGGGCGAGTGCGACACGCTGCTGTTCACCGCCGGAGAGCTGTGAAGGCAAATGCGCTTCCCGGCCCTGCAGACCGACCTGATGCAGCAGGGCTGCGGCGCGTGCCGTATCGCCGGTCTCCCCCTTGATGATGGCAGGCAGGGTCACGTTCTCCAGCGCCGTCAGCGACGGAATCAGCAGGAAACTCTGAAACACAAAGCCCACCGCCTGACTGCGCAAGGCGGCCCTGGATTCATCATCCATCGCTGACAAAGTCTGCCCGAGCAGTTCAATGTCGCCGCTGCTGGGAACATCCAGCCCGGCCAGCAACGTCATCAGCGTGGATTTGCCCGCGCCGGAAACCCCAACCAAAGCAATACTTTCGCCCCGCTCGACCTCAAGCGAAACATCCTGCAGAATGGTGAGTGTTGTGGTGGCCGTCGTCACCTGTTTGGATACTGATTGCGCTTTTATCACGGATGTAGACATGATGCGGATCCTTGCACTGTTAATACTTATTTTGACACCAATCAGCAGCGTTGCCGCCACATTGATGGTACTCGGTGACAGCCTGAGCGCCGGCTATCAGATGCGAGCTGATCAAAGCTGGCCACGGCTGATGGAACCGATGCTGAATGACAACGGCCTGAAAATTGAGGTGGTCAATGCCAGCATTTCCGGTGATACCACAGGTAATGGTCTGGCCCGTTTACCCAAACTGCTGAAACAGCATGCACCAGATTACGTCATCATCGAGCTCGGTGCCAACGACGGGCTTCGCGGTTTTCCGCCTGCGGCGATCGAGAAGAACCTCAGAGCTATGATTGCTCTGATTAAAGATAGCGGCGGCGAGCCATTGCTGATGCAAATCCGTATCCCGCCCAACTACGGCAAGCGCTATACCAGCCAGTTTGAAGCAATCTACGTCAGACTCAGCAAAGACTACAGCCTGCCGCTGCTGCCCTTTTTCCTGGAGCAGGTCATCCTGCGTGACCACTGGATGATGGACGATGGCCTCCATCCCAAAGCCGCCGCGCAGCCCTGGATCGCCCAGTACATGACAAATGCCATCACACCTTTTTTGTAACCAGGTTTTACAACGCCCAATTTCCAATGACCTCATTCCCCAATGAAAAGGACTCACATGACCACAGCCATTCTCATCACAGGCTGCAGCAGCGGTATCGGATACCACTGCGCCAAATCGCTCCATCAGGCTGGCTATCTGGTGGTTGCCAGTTGCCGGCAACTGGCGGATGTAGAACGTCTGCGCGCCGAAGGATTGCATTGCGTTCAGCTCGACCTTGCTGACACAGCTTCCATCGAACAGGGTCTGTCGGACGCACTGGTAATCACCGACGGGCGACTGGATGTGCTGTTCAATAACGGCGCTTACGGCCAGCCGGGTGCTCTTGAGGATTTGCCCACAGATGCGCTGCGCGAACAGTTCGAAACCAACCTGTTCGGCTGGCATTCTCTGACCCGGGCCGTCATTCCCGTGATGCTCAGACAAGGGGGCGGAAAGATTGTCCAGAACAGCTCTGTTCTGGGGCTGGTCGCCATGAAATACCGCGGGGCCTACAATGCCAGTAAATTTGCATTAGAAGGCTATACCGACACCCTGCGGCTTGAGCTGGCCAATACGCCGGTTCAGGTCAGCCTGATTGAGCCCGGTCCGATTGAAAGTCAGTTCCGGGCCAACGCAAAACGCCAGTTTGAAGCCCACATCGACATGGCCGATTCCCGCCACAGCCAGAATTATCAGAATACGCTGGACCGGCTTGGCAAGCCGTCCCCGTCCAACAAGTTCACCCTGACGCCGGAAGCCGTCCTGAAACCGCTGCAGAAGATCATCGACAGTCACACGCCTGCTGCACGCTACTATGTTACCCAGCCGACCTATATTTTCGGCTTTTTACGCCGGATTCTGCCGGTGCGCTGGCTGGATGGCATCTTAATCAAAAGCGATTAATAACCATGCAGAGTGGTGGAAGTTTGATCCTGATCCGAACGTGAAAAATCTCACACCGGAATGCCTGTTTTTTCATCAGATGTCATGAATGTGTCATCTGAGCCATCTAGGCTTCAGGGTAAGTTGGTCCTTACCTGTTGTGAAAGGTAATCCAGCGATCCCCCTAAACAAACAGTGCTACATTTTCGGAGGAATCGGCATGACATTACGCCAGATAAACGCGCTCTGTCTCTGTGTCGCAATTGCTCTGCTTCTGAGCTTTCAACTCTAACGGAGAGCCTGGCTCTCCGTTTTTTTCCTCTGAACCCGTCGAACACCGCTTTATTCACCCTTTTCCCTTGATTTTCCTGCCAATCAGCCCAACATCTTCATCATCACTTATTCAACGATCACGGAAAGCCCGGTATGAACGACAAATTAGCGATTGAACTGAACGAATCCAATCTGCATCAGGTGATTGAGCAGTCCATGCAACAGCTGGTGGTGATCAGTTTCTGGGCACCGTCGATGCCTGAAACGGCAGAAGTCAATGCCGTCCTGGAACGCCTGGCAGCCCAGCTTCCGGGACAGTTTGTGCTGGCGACGCTGAACTGTGAAACGCAGCAAATGGTCGCGGCACAGTTTGGTGTCCGCAGTCTGCCAACCGTTGCCCTGTTCAGCAATGGTCAGCCGGTCGACGGCGCCGCCGGCCCGCAAACGGAAGAGAGCCTGCGCCAGATGCTGAGCAAGCACCTTCCGAGCGAAGATGAAATGAAGCTGGATCAGGCCATTCAGCTGGTCAGCCAGCAAGCCTATAACGAAGCGCTGCCATTGTTACGTGAACTGATGGCCAGCCTGCCGGGCAACAGCCTGGTGTTACTGGCTGCTGCGGAATGTCTGCTGGAAACATCTCAGTTTGATGACGCTGAAACCCTGCTGGGCCAGATCCCGATGCAGGATCAGGACAGCGATTACAAACGTTTGGTTGCCAAACTGGAGCTGCACCGTCAGGCCAGTGATTCACCTGAAATTCGTCAGCTGGAAGAAAAACTGGCCGCGGAACCGGACAATGGTCAGCTGGCGTACGAACTGGCAATCCAGTACAGCCAGGCAAACCGCCAGCAGGAAGCTCTGGAGATCCTGATGGGCCTACTGCGCAAAGATCTGAACTTTGCCGACGGGAACGCCAAGAAAACCATGATGGATATTCTGGCGGCTCTGGGTCAGGGGAATGCACTGGCCAGCCAGTACCGTCGTCAGCTTTACTCACTGCTGTACTGATACAAGTCCACCGCAGGCAAACCAACCGGCCTGCGGTGAATACAACCTATTGCTGGCTGAAACTAGGCCGACAGAGCTCAGTCTTTCTGAACTTAAGCTTCGGACTCACCTTCGGTCAGCGCATCGATGATCGGACAGCACGGTTGGTTGTTCCCCGGACACTGACTGATCAGACTCTGCAGACTCTGCTTCATCGCCAGAAGCTCCTGGATCTGATGATCAATTTCAGCCAGTTTATGCTCGGCTTTTGCTTTTACATCGGCACTTTTCCGTTCCGGATCGCGTGACAGCGACAACAACTCCCGGCTTTCCTCCAGACTGAACCCCACCAGCCGCGAGCGCTTAATCATCAGCAGTTCGTTTACCTGTTTCTGGCTATAGCGGCGGTAGCCGTTCTCACCACGCAAAGGTTCACTGATCATCCCCTTACTCTCATAAAAGCGTATGGTTTTATTGGTTAATCCCGTCTGTTTGGCCACTTCGCTGATGTTCATCTGATCCTCCTGAAAAACTAACTTGACCTTCCATCAACTGGAAGCTTTATGATTAGCATATACCACATCAATGGCGTTGAGGAAGCCCATGACGATTTCAACAAGCATACCGGCCCGTATGGATGTGACGCTGCCGCTTGGCAAAGTCCGCTGTATGAATTGTGCCGGAAAAATCACCCAGGCATTACAGGTACTGGATGGCGTGGAAACAGTAGCGGTTGACACGCAAAACGCCCGTCTTTCAGGTCAGCTGGATCTGGCAAAGATTATTGAGACCATTGAGACACTGGGATACGAGGCCGGCTATCAGCACGACTTACCTTTGGCAGGCCTGTCCTGCGGAAAATGTGTTGCCAAGCTGAAGTCAGTGTTCGCCGCAGATCCCCGGATTGCCCAGTTTGAGGTCAGTAAAACCCGTGCTGTGGTTCTGGGCGCCTTAGACCAGGATGCATTAACTGCACTGATCCAGTCTGCCGGATATCAGGTCCCTCTATCAGAGCATCCAGATGATCAGGAGACATCGGGACAGCAAGCCCGTTCCGATGCAGCCGCTCACCTTCAGAACGCTGAAACGGCACCAGAAGCACCAGCCACCACGGCAACAGTAAGCGACAGCCCGAACGAAGCCGACGCAGACAGTCACTACTTTCTGATTTCCGGCATGACCTGTGCCAGCTGTGTGTCTTCCGTCGAAAAAGCTATCCGGCAAGTTGATGCGGTCTCCGCGGTCAGTGTCAATCTGGCCGAACGCACCGCGCTGGTTCAGGGAGAGATCGATCCTGAATCCGTGATCCGGGCTGTTTCAAATGCCGGCTATGGTGCTGAATTGAGTGAAGATGAACGCACCCGGCGCGAACGACAGCAGGCACAGAACTCAGCGGTTTACCGTCAGCACCTGATCAATGCCGGACTGGCACTGGCACTCGGGGTACCGCTGATGGCCTGGGGTGTATTTGGCGGCAGTATGATGATCGATTCGGTCACCAGCCAGTGGAGCTGGGGCATCATCGGCCTGCTGACACTGGCCTTGCTGGTGTACTGCGGCGGACATTACTACCGGGATGCCTGGAAAGCCTTCCTTCACCACAGAGCCAGCATGGATACACTGGTGGCACTGGGTACAGGGGCGGCCTGGTTTTACTCCATGTTTGTGGTCCTGACCCCGGAATGGTTCCCGGCGCAGGCCCGCCACGTCTACTTTGAAGCTTCGGCCATGATTCTGGGTCTGATCACGCTGGGACATGCACTGGAAACCAAAGCCAGAGGACGCACCTCAAAGGCGCTGGAAAAACTGATCGACCTGCAACCGCAAACCGCCATTCTGGTCGATGATCAGGGCGAACGCGAAGTGCCGCTGGCCGAGATCAAACCCGGCATGAAACTCAGGCTGCGTCCGGGCGCGAAAGTGCCGGTTGATGGTGTGATTGAAACCGGTGAAAGCTATCTGGATGAGTCGATGCTGACCGGTGAACCGGTACCAGCCCACAAAAAGCCGGGCGATGAACTGCATGCCGGTACGATCAATCAAAGCGGCAGCCTGTTGTTTATTGCCCGGCAGGTCGGCAATCAGACTCTGCTGGCACGAATCATCGGTCTGGTACGTCAGGCACAAAGCAGTAAGCCGGAACTGGCCCGGATGGCCGATACCATCTCAGCTATCTTTGTCCCCACGGTCATGATCATTGCGATTGTCACCGCAACCATCTGGTATTACGTCGGTCCGGATCCCGTCTCGATTTATATGCTGGTTACGGCGACCACCGTTCTGATCATTGCCTGTCCCTGTGCCCTCGGGCTGGCAACCCCGATGTCGGTCACCGTCGGACTTGGCCGGGCTGCAGAACACGGCATCCTGATCCGCCATGCTGATGCCATGCAGCTGGCTGCCGGGATTGATACCGTCGTGCTGGATAAAACCGGAACCCTGACAGAAGGTAAACCTGTCCTGACACACAGCCACTACTACGGGGAATACACTGAAGAGCAGGTACTGACACTGGCAGCCAGTCTGGAACAAGGTGCCGAGCACCCGCTAGCGAAGGCCATTGTCGCCGCGGCGAAAGCACAATCGCTGCCGCTGAAAACTCTCAGTCAGTTTCATGCGCAGCCGGGCTATGGCGTCAGCGGTCAGGTCGAAACGCACAACATCCTGCTGGGTAACCGTGCCCTGATGGTAAAAGAAGGGATTGATACAGCCTGCCAGGAAGCCGATGCGCTCACGCTGTCCGATGACGGTGCAACCGCAATCTTCATTGCGATTGACGGACAACCGGCCGCGGTTTTCGGCATCAGTGATCCCCTGCGTGCAGACTCAGGCGAAGCGGTGGCAAGGCTTCAGGCAAAAGGCATTGAGGTCATCATGCTGACGGGGGATACCGAACGGACGGCCAAGGCCATCGCCCGTCAGGCTGGCATCACGAAAGTGATTGCCGGTGTACTGCCGGATGGCAAATCGGAAGAAGTGCGTCAGCTGCAGCAATCGGGCAAACACGTCGCCATGGTGGGTGACGGAATTAATGATGCGCCAGCGCTGGCTCAGGCGGAAATCGGAATCGCCATGGGCAGCGGCAGTGATGTCGCTATTGAAAGCGCCCAGCTGACGCTGGTGCGCCACTCGCTGCACGGCGTCGCAGATGCGCTGGAACTGTCTTCCGCCACACTGCGCAACATGAAGCAAAACCTGTTCGGGGCTTTTGTCTACAACACCCTGGGAATTCCGCTGGCCGCCGGTATTCTGTTTCCGTTTACCGGCAGTCTGCTCAGCCCGGTGATTGCCGGGGCTGCGATGGCACTGTCGTCCATCACGGTCGTCAGTAATGCCAACCGCCTGAGACTGTTCCGTCCGGGCAGCGCGCAATATCAGACAACCACACTCACGGACAACAAAGGAGGCCTGGAATGATGGCATTACTGGCAGCCCTGGCCATTGGCTTCATCATCTGGTGGTTCTGGCTTCATCCGAACCGGTAGTTCTTCAGCGGCTGGACTGTCTGTCCGGCCGCTTTTCTGATGCGTGAAACTTGCCTGTCCCCCATGTATTCCATAGGCTGTTTACAACCGCCAACCACTGGAATGATCATGTTTAAATCTCTGCTTACCAAAGCAAGTATCGTTCTGACCTTCTTCAGTACCAGTGCCTCAGCTGAGCCTCAGGTCTGGCTTGCCAAAGATCACCAGCGTCAGTTTGTGCTGATGGGATCCATTCATGTCGGCAATGATGCACTTTATCCGTTACCAGATGTCTTTACCCGGTACTGGCCTGAAGCGAACGGCCTGATTCTGGAAGCCGATATCCAGAAAAAGTTTGAGATGCCGCCCTTTGACGCAAGCACCGCAACACGTCATTTGCTGCCCCCGAAGGATATCCGTACCCTCAAAGCACTGGCCGACCAATACCGATTATCCTCCTACTCGCTCCTTGAAAATCCGCCCTGGATGACAGCCATGCAACTGCAATTGGCCCAGTCTCTGGCCTATGGCCTTTCTCCGGAGAAAGGCATCGATCAGGTGGTATTTGCCCGGGCCCAAAAAGAGCACCTTCCCGTTTACGAACTGGAGGGCATTGAAGCACAGTTCCGGCTGCTGAGGAGTCTCCCGGATCATGGCCTGAACCTGCTGCAAACAACGCTGAATGAATGGCTTTTACTGGAAGATGAACTGCGTTGCCTGCTCGAAGCCTGGCAACAGGGGAATGGTACCGTGCTGACGGAACTGAGCGCTCAGATCGCCCTCTCTGATGACACCGAACAACACCTGCTGACGCGCAGAAATCAGGACTGGGCCAGGCAACTTGCCCATGCGCCGCAATACCAGAAGGGGACCTTTCTGGTCGTTGTCGGTGCTTATCATATGATGGGGAACGATGGCCTGCCTGCGTTACTGATGCAACAAGGCTTCACGGTCCGGCAACTCAATCACGGCCGGCCGGCACAATGTGAACCCGCGCCTCTGCGTCAGGCAAACAATCAACCAAAAACATCAGAGACAAAAAAGCCCGCTCAATGAGCGGGCTTTCGAAGGTGGTCGGTGAAGAGGGATTCGAACCCCCGACCCTCTGGTCCCAAACCAGATGCGCTACCAAACTGCGCTATTCACCGATAATTTTGTTCTGTTGAAAGTATAACTCTTGCAGTCAGAGTTACTCAAACTCTCAATTTTTGTAGCCTGCTTTTCAAAAGCAAACTTTTAAAATAGTGGTCGGTGAAGAGGGATTCGAACCCCCGACCCTCTGGTCCCAAACCAGATGCGCTACCAAACTGCGCTATTCACCGATTGTTTATTTTTCGCCTTGAGACTGCTCCAGAGGGTTTCTCTGGTCCGCTATTCCCAAGAGCCGGAGATGCGCGACCAAACTGCGCTATTCACCGACAATTTGCTGAAAGGCCAGACAAATCACATTGCCTTTCGAGGTGGCCTATAATACTGGCAAATTTGCCAAACGCAAGGGGGGAGGAAGTAAATTTTCCTTTCTTTTTACTGCTTGATGAGTAAATCATCACTTTGAGCAGGGTTTATTGCCCAAACCACAAAAAATACACCTGACTGACGGAACCTTGTCCGAGCTTGATCCAGATCATCTGCCTTGCAACCCCCTTAAACTAAGATTGCAACAAGTTTCCATACAGCAGAGGACATCACATGGAATTTTGGCTTGATTTACTCTTCGGTAACCCGGTCGGTTTGTCGTCAATGATTGTGATTTTCGGTGCGTTGGGGCTGATGATCTTTTATGGCGGCTATTTCGTTTACAAAGTCATGAAAGCTGATTCACAACAGTAATATTTTCCGTTATCTCCAATCTTTCTTGAATCCTGCGGACACTGACAGGCCCCAGGATTCTTTTTTTTCCCCGCCAGCCACGTATAATTCTCATAAAGTCCGCAGTAAAAACAGCTCACCATGTCAGATCAAAATGAACTGGATCTGTTCCGTGAAATGATGGCTGATGTCGCCCCATTGGAACAAGACACCGTACTTACAGAGAAAAAACACCAGATTACCGAGTCTCAGCTCGCCCGTCAGGTTGCGGCCCAAAGCCTGTCCGACAGTGACCCTGAATACCTGTCACTGGATTATGCCCGGATGGTCAAACCCGACGACATGCTGGATTTCAAGCGCGATGGTGTACAGGATGGTGTGATTCGCAAATTACGTCTGGGTAAATATGACATTCAGGCCCGCCTCGACTTGCACCGGAAATCCCTGAAAGAAGCCAGAGACGAAGTCCTGAGTTTCCTGAAGCAATGCCAGCGGATGGATATCCGGACCGTGCTGATTGTGCATGGCAAAGGGGAGCGCTCTGCCCCACCGGCACTGATGAAAAGTTTCGTTGCTTCCTGGTTAATTCAGATCAGTGACGTGATGGGTTATCACTCCGCACTGCGTCAGCACGGCGGCAACGGAGCGCTGTACGTCATGCTGAAGAAAAGTCCGGAGCGTAAACTGGAAAACCGGGAACGGCATCAGAAACGGATGAGTTAGGCTGGCCAGTTAAGCCAGCCAGACCACACGCAGAGCCAGCATCAGTAAAACCACGCCAGACAAACGGTCAATGAGCTGTGCCCGGCTGCGCAGTTTTTCCAACACAGCAGGTCGGGATAAGATCAGCGCAATCAGGGTGTACCAGAGGCCGTCCACCAGCAGTGGCGTCGCCACGATAATCGCGCGATCACTCATTTGGCTGCCAACTGCAACGAACTGACTGAAAAGAGCCAGAAAAAACAGGGCCAGCTTCGGATTCAGAATGGAAATCATGATGCCATCCCTCGCCGCTTCCCCCAGACTGGCCGACGCTCCGGCTGACAGTTTCGCAGCCACGCCCCCTTTGGAGCGCAACGCGTTAATGCCTAAATAAGCTAAGTAGGCCGCACCAGAATACGTAATCACCTGAAACAGCAGCGGAGACTGCTTCAGCACCACCGCAAGCCCGAGTAAGGTCAGCAGAGCATACACCCCCACCCCAAAGGCGTGCGCCCAGGAAGTCGCTATCCCGTGCAGCTTACCGCCCGACAGACTGTGCTTTGCAACAACCGCCAGACTTGGCCCCGGTGACATCGCACCCAGCATGCAAATCATCAGTAGTGAAAGCCAGATCGTCAAAGTCATCCCTTCTCCTCAGGGCCATTTAGGCCTGTCTCAAAATTAAAGTTTATCTGGCCAGTGCTGCCAGCTTCCCGCCAGTCAGTTGCAGTAAATCAGCCGGGGACAGTTCAATTTCCAGCCCTCGGCGCCCGGCGCTGACACAAATGGTTTCGAATGAATTTGCCGATTCATCAAGAAAAGTCGGCAGTCGTTTTTTTTGTCCCAAAGGACTAATTCCGCCCACGATATAGCCTGTCGTTTTCTCCGCAATCGCAGGATCAGCCATATCCGCTTTCTTGGCCCCGGCCGCTTTTGCCGCCGCTTTCAGATCCAGCATTCCGGCAACCGGAACAACGGCCACAGCCAGTTGTTTAGGATCGCCATTACAGGCAAACAACAAGGTTTTGAATACACGTGCCGGATTCTGCCCCAGCACTTCAGCCGCTTCCATGCCGAAATTGCTATTGTTGGGATCATGCTGGTATTGATGAACTGTGTGGGCAATTTTATGCTTTTTGGCTAGATTGATTGCGGGTGTCATCCTGTCCTCCGAGATCTTTCGCTCCTCACTATATCGAACAGGTCTCATTTCGCCAAGGCAACTGAGATACAGACAGCAATAAAAAAGCTCACCTAAGTGCATAGGTGAGCTTGCATTGAGCCGTCGTCAGTTCGGATTAACGGTAAACAATCTCACCCTTTGGTGCAAAGCTATTCACGTTCACCGGGCTGTTGGCTTCCAGGTAATCTTTCAGCACTTCTGCATCAACAAAACCTGTGTTTACATAACCTGAGTGGCCCGTCAATTTAGGATAACCGTCACCGCCTGCGGCGTTAAAGCTCGGCACTGTGAAACGGTAAGTCTTGCTCGGTACCAAAGCTTTGCCGCCAATCTTCACATTGCTGACTTTGCCGTTCTTCACATCCATCCGGATGCCATAGAACTGGGCATAAGCGCCTGAGTCAACTGGTTTCGTGGCCACTTCATTCAGATAATCAAGCACTTCTGCACCTGTCATATCCGTGTAAGTCACCATGTTACCGAACGGCTGCACTTTCAGAACATCTTTATAGGTAATCGCACCACCCGGAATTGAGTCACGCACACCGCCGGAGTTCATGACCGCAAAATCTGCTTTGGCGCGCTGCATATGCGCCGCTGCAATCAAACGTCCCAAGTTCGTCTGTTTGAAACGCACCACATTCCGGTCGCCTTCCAGTTTGCCGTTTGACTCAGAAATTTTCACGTTCAGCTGAGCCTGACCACGCTCCTGATAAGGAGTCAGGAAGGCTTTCACCTCTGAGTTTTGAGGGATTTCCTTCTCAACAAACACTCTTTGTGAGGAACCATCAGCCAGCTGGATTTTCTTCTTCAGGTTCACAGGAACCAGATCATAACTGACCAGATTCAGCTCACCGTTCTTGAATTCAAAATCAGCGCGACCCACATATTTGCCCCACTCGTGCGCCTGAACGATCCAGGTACCATTCTGCTGATCCGGCTTACAGTCATCGCCTGGCTTGAATCCGTCATTGGCGACGTTCGGCGCTTCCATACAAACCGGCTCTTGCGAGTGACCACCGACGATCAGATCCAGATCACCCGGCTCCAGATAGCGCGCCAGAGCAACATCACCCGGGGCATTCACACCGCGGTTACCATTGACATAATGGCCCATGTGCGTCGCAGCGATAATCACATCCGGATGCTCAGTTTCTTTCAGTTCGGCAATCAGTGCTTTGGCTTCGGCTTTCGGATCGCGAAACTCAATGTTTCCGATATATTCCGGATTTCCGATTTTGGCCGTATCTTCCGTGGTCAGACCGATGACGGCAATTTTGATCCCTTGCTGTTCAAAAATCTGGTAAGGCTGGAACAGGCGTTTGCCTGTAGCCTTGTCATAAATGTTGGCAGACAGCATTGGGAAGTTCGCCCAGCCTTCCTGCTTGCGCAGCACATCCATCGGGTTATCAAACTCGTGGTTGCCCACAGCCATCGCATCGTAGCCAAGCATGTTCATGCCTTTGAAATCTGGCTCTGCATCCTGAAGATCGGATTCTGGCACCCCGGTATTAATATCACCGCCAGACAGTAACAGAGCGGTACCACCTTCTTCAGCGACATCAGCACGCAGTTCATCCAGCAAAGTCTTACGGGCAGCCATGCCATACTCACCATTACGGTTTGTCCAGAAACGGCCGTGATGATCGTTCGTATGAAGAATTGTGAACTTATAGGTCTGGTCTTGCTGCCAGCCGGCAGCCTGATCCTGGCTAGCGCATCCTGCCAGTGCCAATAACAGTCCCGCAGACAAGGCAGTACGGGTTAACAGTTTTGTGGTCATTTCATCACCTTACACAGTCTACTCTCATGGCGTGCCGCCCTCCGTGGTGGTGGCAGTGCCCAAAACGGTGTTCAGTGTAAAAGATTCAATTGCGACGTGGCAGGTGATTTCATCAGAGTGTTAAACCGATCACTATGCAATCGATATCATTTTTGATATTTGAAGGAGATAGCAGCAAAAACATCCCAGAAATGGGGAGCATTTCTCAAAACAAGAAATTTGATTCAGCCTGATTCCAGAACAGCCTGATGAGACTGATTCAACATCTCAATTTCCGGAGTGATAACCCGGCAGAAACAGTCATCCGAAACGCTTCCCACAGCAAGTCATTGAATTGACTGACAGGATCCGCCAATGGACAAATTTGTCCTCTCAAGAAACTCCGGATGAGATCCCGCTGGGCATCAGACATTCAGGACTATGCCTGAAAAATATCTCACCGATAAAATTTTCAGTCCTTCCGCCTTCCATAAGATAATCCTTTGAATTTGGAATACTTATCCCTTTTCAACAAACTTTTATGCCAATGCAAACAAAATATTAGTCACGCCTAATATTTAAGTTTATTCAGGCAGCCGTCGTATTAATATATGGAATTCAAGTGTTGCTACCCCCCATTTTTGTCACACTTTTTGTTGTGCAACATGATGAGCTAACACCGTTCTTCGTTTCCGTTCCATCCACCGAGACCCATAATGAAACTGAGCCTAAAGCAAAAACTCATCGGTGCCAGCTTATCTGCTGTCGTGGTTATGGCAACCGCGCTGACCTGGCTGGCCGCAAGCCAACTCAATCAACAAACTCAACACAGCATATTCAACCGTGCTGACAGCCTGAGCAAGACAGCCACTAAAGGGATCAGTGACTGGATTAATATACGTCTCAAGATTACCGGTGCGATCAAATCCTATGTGGAAGCTAACGAACCAGTTCCTTACCTTCAGCAAGCCCGCGATGCCGGCGGGTTTGCTCTGACCTATTTCGGAACCCCAACGGGTAAAATGGTCCGCTCAAATCCGGAACGGAATCGTGCAGGCTATGACCCGCGACAGCGCCCCTGGTACATTGCTGCCCAATCGACCAGTCAGCCTGTGATTACCTCGGCATACCATGATGCCATCACCAATGCGCTGCTGGTAACGCTGGCTGAGCCTGTCATGCGTAATGGTCAGCTGACTGCCGTCGTCGGTTCGGACGTGCTGATCGATCAGCTCATTTCTGATGTGATCAGTCTCGATGCCGGGAAAAAAGCTTACGCCATGCTGATTAACACTCAGGACAGCACCTTCCTCGCACACCCTGAAAAATCTCTGCTGCTCAAACCCATCAGCGGATACAGCCAGGAGCTGAGCATGAGCGATATCCAGAAAGCGGTCAGTTCCCGCAAGCTGGTGAACGAGGTCATCGATGGTGAAGATAAGCTGCTGTATTTCACAGAAGTACCGGGCACACCCTGGATTCTGGGTCTGGAGATGGACAAAGACACAGAAGAAGCGAGCCAGAGCGAACTGCTGACCCGGCTGATTCTGACCTCAATTGTCATTACTCTGGCTGTACTGGCTGCGGTTGCCTGGCTGGTTGGCTACCTGTTCCGCGATCTGGGCCGGGTATCTGAGGCACTGGCAGAAATTGCGACCGGTGAAGGCGATCTGACGCAACGTCTGGAACCTCGCAGTGATGACGAAGTCGGCCAGCTGGCTGATAACTTCAACCGCTTTGTCGGCAACATGCATGGCATGGTGATGCGTTTGCGCGATGTGTCCCAGTCGCTGAGTTCTCAGGCGCATCAGACTGCGTCACAGGCCGAAGAACGCAGCACCCGGATTCGTCACCAGCAGGATGAAATCAACATGGTGGCCACGGCTATCAATGAAATGGCTGCGGCAACGCAGGAAATTTCCGGCAATGCTGACAACACCGCGCGTACATCGACTGAAACTGTGCTGGCGGCCGAACACGGCGCAAAACAGGTTGAACAAAGCCAGCACTCCACCACCAGTCTGGCCGGTGAAGTAGAAACCGCGACCGATGTCATCAGTGAACTGAACCATCACGCGCAAAGCATCAACACCATTCTGTCGACCATTCAGAATATTGCCGAGCAAACCAACCTGCTGGCGCTGAATGCTGCAATTGAGGCAGCCCGTGCCGGTGAACAAGGTCGCGGCTTTGCCGTGGTTGCCGATGAAGTTCGTGTCCTGAGTCAGCGCACGCATGCTTCAACTCAGGAAATCCAGCAGATGATTGAAACGCTGCAGCAGACCACAGGTCGTGCCGTCGGCATTATGAGCGACAGCCGTCGTCTGGCAGAAACCAGTGTGGATGACGCCAATTCAGCGTCTGCCAGCCTGACTCAGATTATTTCTGCGATTACCAATATCAGTGATATGGCCACTCAGATTGCTTCTGCCGCGGAAGAGCAATCTTCTGTGACCTCTGAAATCACCCGCAACACCGAAGGCATTCGCGATGTGTCCAACGACCTGGCTCAGGAAGCCAGCGAAGCGGCACAGCAGGCTGCGCAATTGTCAGATCTGTCTCATGAACTGCAACAGGAAATCAGCCGCTTTAAGCTGTAATCCCGGATTCAGCAAGACTGGTTTCAGAAAAGCAGATTCAGAAGTACCAACAAAAACACCCCAAACGGGGTGTTTTTTTATTCCGGGTCGTTCAGGCTTATGCCGTGACGGCTATCCGCTGCTGATGCTTAATCAGCATAGCGATCACCGCACTGCCCGCCAGGAAGAAACAGTAATAAGAATGACTGACCACAGTCAGCGGGGATAAGCCGAAAACTGAACCCAGCAAAAGACCCTGCGCGCCATAAGGCAGGATTCCCTGAATTACACAGGAGAAAATATCCAGCAGGCTGGCCGAACGACGCGGTGTCACACCATTTTGTTCAGCAAGTTCACGGGCCACACCACCGGCGACGATAATGGCCACGGTATTATTGGCCGTACACAGATTCGTCAGGCTCACCAGACCGGCAATCCCCAGCTCACTGGCCTTCTGTGACTGCTCCCCTTCCTTACGGCCAAAGCCGCCAATCAGCCGGTTGATCAGCCGGGTCAGGAAAGCCAGTCCGCCCTGGCGGCGCATCAGCTCACCCATGCCGCCAATCAGCATAGAGAGCAGGAAAATTTCCTGCATGTTGCCGAATCCGGCATAGATATCCTGTCCCCAGTTCGCCAGACCATAGTCAGGCACAGACAGCAAACCGACACCACCTGCCAGAATGAGCCCGAGACTGAGAACAACAAATACATTCAGACCGGCCACGGCCAGAACCAGAATCGTGATATACGGCAATACTTTCAGCCATTCAATGCTGGTCACTGCAGGCGCTTGCGTCGGGGTCGATTCAAACAGAAACAGCAGGATCGCGGCAATCGCGGCCGGTAACGCAATCGCAATGTTCTCACGGAATTTATCGCGCATCGCACATCCCTGAGAACGGGTTGCCGCAATGGTGGTATCTGAAATGATCGACAGGTTATCGCCAAACATGGCGCCGCTCAGAACAACCCCGGCAGTCAGTGCTTTATCCAGGCCCGCAGTTTCTGCAATTCCCAGAGCAACCGGCGCGACGGCAGCGATCGTGCCCATGGATGTCCCCATAGCGGTCGCAATAAATGCTGCGATCACGAAAATACCCGGCAGAATCAGGCTGGATGGTAACAACGACAAACCAAGATTAACCGTGGCATCCACACCCCCGGTTGCTTTCGCGACGGCCGCAAAGGCACCGGCAAGCAGGTAGATCATGCACATTGCAATAATGTCGCTGTGGCCGACACCCCGCATGAACTGTTCGATGCTCTGATTCAGCCGGTCTTTACTCAGCAGAATGCCCACCAGCACTGCAGGTAAGGCAGCGACAGGTGCCGGTAACTGATAAAAAGCAAAGTCGACGCCCTGCCAGGTCAGATAGCTCCCCACCCCGATGAACAGAGCCAGAAAGACAGCAAGCGGTAATAACGCCAAAGCAGAGGGCGCTATGGTTTCCGAAGGATGTTGTGTTGAATCGTGCGACATGATCACTACAGCATATTATTTTGAATTGGCCGCATAGCCTAAGACTTACATCCACACGTGTCAACTTCTAGACGTCTAAACATCTAAATATGCATTTAATTGAAAAACTTTCAATAAATTAAACTTGCTGCATAGATGTCCGTAAAAACTAACCAGTTGAATATGTAACACTTATCGCTGACCGACAAATTTTTATCCTTAGAACGTCAATAATCGGTCGCCAATAACCCTTAAATTTCCATATACAACAGTCGTATAGCTATATAGAATTCTCAGGATTATTTTTCCTCACTTGTCACATTTTTTGTGCAACAAATGAGAAAAAATCAACATCAGCTTCCGTTCCATCCATCGAGACTCACAATGAAACTGACCCTAAAGCAAAAACTCATAGGTGCCAGCTTATCTGCCGTCGTGGTTATGGCAACCGCGCTGACATGGCTGGCTGCGAATCAACTTTATCAACAAACTCAAAACAGTATTTTCAGCCGCGCTGACAGCCTGAGCAAAACTGCGACCAAAGGGATCAGTGACTGGATCAGCATTCGCCGCAGCGTCACCAGTGCCGTCAAACCTTATGTACAAACCTCTGATCCAGTGCCTTTCCTGCAACAGGCGCGCAACGCCGGTGGTTTTGACGAAATTTATTTTGGTACGCCGGCCGGAGAAATGTTCCGTTCTTATCCGGAGCGTAACCGTGCAGGCTATGACCCGCGCCAGCGTCCCTGGTACATTGATGCCCAGTCCGCAAACAAACCAATCATCACCACGGCCTACCGTGATGCGGTGACCAATGCCTTGCTGGTCACCCTGGCTGAGCCGGTGAAGCAGAACGGTCAGCTGATTGCGGTGATCGGCTCTGACGTGCTGATTGATCAGCTCATCTCTGATGTGATCAGTCTGGATGCGGGCAAAAATGCTTACGCCATGCTGATTAACACACAGGACAATACCTTCCTGGCTCACCATGATCAGGGGCTGCTGCTGAAACCGGTCAACGGTTACAGCCAGGACCTGAGCATGAGTGACATCCAGCAGGCGGTCAACCGCGGCACTATTATCAGCGAATCCATCAATGGCGCAGACAAGCTGCTTTATTTTGCCGAAGTTCCCGGCACCCCGTGGATCCTGGGCCTGGAAATGGACAAGACCACGGAAGAAGCCAGCCAAAGCCAGCTTCTGACTCGCCTGATCATCACCTCAATCATCATTACACTGATTGTCCTGGCAGCCGTTGCCTGGCTGGTCGGGTTCCTGTTCCGCGATCTGGGCCGAGTCTCTGATGCACTGGCTGAAATTGCGACCGGTGAAGGCGATCTGACGCAACGCCTGGAACCACGCAGCGATGATGAAGTGGGCCAACTGGCACATAACTTCAACCGCTTTGTGGGCAACATGCACGGCATGGTCACCCGCCTGCGGGATGTTTCCCAGTCGCTGAGTTCTCAGGCGCATCAGACAGCTTCTCAGGCTGAAGAGCGCAGCACCCGGATTCGTCATCAGCAGGATGAGATCAACATGGTCGCCACGGCTATCAATGAGATGGCTGCTGCAACCCAGGAAATTGCCGGTAACGCCGACAACACCGCCCGCACATCGACCGAAACGGTCAAAGCGGCTGAACATGGTGCCGAGCAGGTTGAACAAAGCCAGTCTTCAACCACCAGCCTTGCCGGTGAAGTGGAAACCGCGACGGATGTCATCAGTGAACTGAATCATCATGCGCAAAGCATTACCACCATTCTGTCGACCATTCAGAACATTGCTGAGCAAACCAACCTGCTGGCGCTGAATGCTGCGATTGAAGCGGCCCGTGCCGGTGAGCAGGGTCGTGGTTTTGCCGTGGTTGCCGATGAGGTCCGTGTCCTGAGTCAGCGCACGCATGCTTCGACGCAGGAAATTCAGCAGATGATCGAAACGCTGCAGCAGACCACTGGCCGTGCCGTCGGTATTATGGGCGACAGCCGTCGTCTGGCAGAAACCAGTGTGGATGATGCCAATTCGGCATCTGCCAGCCTGATTCAGATTATTTCAGCGATCACCAACATCAGCGATATGGCGACCCAGATTGCGTCGGCGGCGGAAGAGCAGTCTTCGGTCACCTCTGAAATCACCCGCAATACGGAAGGCATTCGCGACGTGTCAAACGAACTGGCTCTGGAAGCCGGTGAAGCTGCACAACAGGCGGCTCAGCTGTCTGAACTGTCACACGAACTGCAACAGGAAATCAGCCGCTTTAAGCTGTGATCCTTCCGGCCCGGTTAACAGACCGGGCCGGAATTCCTGAATAAACAATAAAAATTTAACAATAAAAAAGGGTGTCTGCTGACACCCTTTTTTATTGATTTTTGCTGCTAACTGCGAATTACTGGATATCGATCGGCTCGAAGCTCTTCACCAGGTCATCCAGCTGTTTGATCTGGTTCAGGAATGGTTCCAGCTTATCCAGCGGGAAGGCTGACGGACCATCACAACGCGCTTCATTCGGGTTCGGGTGCGCTTCCATAAACAGACCGGCAATCCCAGCTGCCATTCCGGCACGCGCCAGTGTCACGGTTTGCTCACGACGACCACCAGATGCTGCGCCCAGCGGATCACGGCACTGCAGTGCATGCGTCACGTCGAAAATGATCGGGCTGCCCTTCGATGCCTGTTTCATGACATCAAAGCCCAGCATGTCAACAACCAGGTTATCGTAGCCATGCAGCGCACCGCGCTCACACAGAATGATCTGGTCGTTATTGCATTCAGCGAACTTCTCGACGATATTGCCCACCTGACCCGGGCTCATGAACTGTGGTTTCTTCACATTGATCACGGCACCGGTTTTCGCCATCGCTTCAACCAGATCGGTCTGACGCGCCAGGAAAGCAGGCAGCTGAATCACATCTACCACTTCAGACACCGGCTGGCACTGATACTGCTCGTGAATATCCGTGATGATTTTCACCCCGAAGGTATCTTTCAGTTCCTGAAAAATTTTCAGGCCTTCTTCCATTCCCGGACCACGGTAAGAATGAACCGAAGAACGGTTTGCCTTGTCGAAGGAAGCCTTGAACACATAAGGAATGCCCAGCTTTTCAGTGACTTTGACGTAGTGCTCACAGATCTGCATCGCCAGATCACGCGATTCCAGAACGTTCATACCACCAAACAGCACAAAGGCTTTATCGTTAGCGACCTCAATGTCACCAATACGAACCACTTTCTGTTGCATGCTTCTACTCTTCTTTTCTGTCAATTCGTTCAGAACGCTCAGTGCAGCACCTGCGTCTGTGCACTCAGGACTTTCACCTGCAGCTTCAGCAGCTCGGCAGCCGGGTCTTCCGGGCACTGTTCAATGAAATAGGTATAGTCCATTGCGGCCGCATGACTGCATTCCAGTTGCTGATAAATATAGCCCCGGTCGCGGATTTCATGCGGATCCCCCGGACGTAACAGTAAAGCCAGATCGCTGCAACGCAGTGCGTCGGCATACTGTTCTTCTCTTAAGAGGGCACTTTTCAGCACAGTCAGCCAGCGGGCCAGCACATCGGTATGGCTCGTAGCCGTGAGATAACTGTCCCGCCACGGTGCCAGCGGACCTTTATGGCCTTTCAGCCAGGCCCCCAGCGTTTTCTGACTGACAAACTCACCATCAAAAGGATTGATAAACTGGGTGTCGGCATCCGGCCAGTCAACGCGCAGGATATATTGGGTTGGAAAAGCGACGCCGGAAACCGGCAATTCAAGATGCTGGGCAATGTACATGAAGACGGCACCCAGGCTCACCGGGATCCCTTTGCGTCGCTCCAGTACCTTATCCAGATATGCGTTTTCGGCCGCATAGTACTGGTTGCGATCGCCGCTGAATCCCCATTCTCGGTAAAACAGGCGGATCAAGCCTTCCAGACGCAAATGCGGATTCGTTTCAGACATCAGGGCCGCTTCAGCTTCTTTCACCAACTTGGCGAGCTGCAACCGTACCCATTGCGCAGGAAATCCGGGTTCCAGATCCATCATCAGATCAATTGCACCTTCGACCAGGGTCACCGCTTCGTAATCTCGGCTTTCATCGTTGAACTGCATCTGTCTTACCCCAGCAATGGCAGTTTTGTCACAGCCAGCTTCCCGGCCATTGCTAACCAGCCCAGGGCTCCCAGGAATGCGAAAGTCTTGAAGACCTTATTTTTGCCATATTTCAGGGCAAAGAAACCCAGTGCTATATAGGCCAGCACGCAGGTCAGTTTTTCAGTCAGCCAACTCGCACCCGCAGTGAACGGAATAAAGCCAGTGTACAGGATCAGCGCAATACCGCTCAGCAGCAGAAAGGTATCCACCACATGTGGAGTCACTTTCAGGACTTTTTTCTGCAGCAACGGTGAATCTGCCATCATCAGGCCAAAACGGACGACAAACAGCAGAGCGCTCAGCGCGATAATCGTTAAATGAAAATGTTTCAGTGCTATGTACATCTGGTTTTTCTCTTTATCGTTTCCTTCGAATAATACCGACCCGATCGTAATGATCAGACAGACCAGCAGCCTAAGCTTACTCTGTCCAGGCCCGCATAATCCTGAACGGTCATCACTTCCTGATAACCGAGTTGTTCAAAAATATTCCGGACGGCTTCGCCTTGCTGATAGCCATGCTCCAGCAATAACCAGCCCCCCGGCGTCAAAAACCTTCTGCTTTGTTCGCAGATATGACGAATATCCGCCAGACCCGCCTCTTCTGCCACCAGCGCCGTCCGGGGTTCAAAACGGACGTCTCCCTGACTCAGGTGCAGATCCGCTTCGTCAATATAAGGCGGATTGCTGACAATGACCGCAAAACGCTCATCCTCAGATAACGGGCTGAACCAGCTTCCGCAAAGAATCCGGGCATTACTGATTTGCAGACGCTGGCGGTTTTCTTCTGCCAGCACAGCCGCATCCGGCCGGACATCAATCCCGGTGAAGCGGCAATCGGGCCGTTCAGAGGCCAGAGACAGCGCAATCGCGCCTGTGCCGGTGCCCAGATCAAGCACGGCGGAGCCTGCAGGAATTTTTTCCAGCGCAACTTCGACCAGCCGCTCTGTATCCGGGCGTGGGATAAGCGTATGAGATGCAACTTTGAATGGCAGCGACCAGAACTCACGTTCGCCGACAATGTAAGCGACCGGCTCTCCGGTCTGACGACGGGCCAGCAGCGCTGAAAATGCATCCGACTCTGCATCCGACAGCGCTTTTTCTGGCCAGGTCAGCAGATAACTGCGGGGCTTGCCAAGCACATGACACAGCAAAACCGCCGCATCAATTTGCGGACTGTCTGAGCCTGAAGCGGACAATTGAGCCACAGCCTGCTTCAGGGCAGAGTCAATCGAAGGGTTCATCAGTTTTGATCAGCCATGGCTGCCAGCAAATCAGCCTGGTGTTCCTGCAGGACAGGATCAATCAGACTGTTCAGCTCGCCTTCCATCACTTCATTCAGACGGTAAAGCGTCAGGTTAATCCGGTGATCCGAGACCCGGCCCTGCGGGTAGTTGTAGGTCCGGATACGGTCGGAACGGTCACCCGAGCCCAGCAGATTTCGGCGCGTGCTGGCTTCTTCAGCATGACGCTTTTCTTCCTCGGCTTTGATAATACGGGCGGCCAGAACAGACATCGCCTTGGCTTTGTTTTTGTGCTGGGAACGCTCGTCCTGACACTCAACCACAATGCCTGTTGGTAAGTGAGTAATCCGAATAGCAGAGTCTGTGGTGTTAACGTGCTGACCACCGGCACCGGATGCGCGGAAAGTATCGATTTTCAGATCCCCGGCATTGATCTCCGGAATTTCCGCTTCAGGAATTTCAGGCAGAATCGCCACGGTACAGGCAGAGGTATGGACCCGCCCCTGAGATTCAGTCGCTGGCACCCGCTGAACACGGTGGCCGCCAGACTCAAATTTCAGGACGCCGTATGCCCCTTCTCCGCTGACTTTGGCGATCATCTCTTTATAACCGCCATGTTCAGCCGGGTTGGAACTCATCACCTCAACCCGCCAGCGGCGGCTTTCAGCAAATTTGCTGTACATGCGGAACAGGTCACCGGCAAAGATACCGGCTTCATCACCGCCGGCACCGGCACGGATTTCAATAAAGCAGTTGCGCTCATCATTCGGATCTTTCGGCAGCAACAGAACCTGCAGCTCATCTTCCAGACGTTCGATATCGCTTTTAGCCTGCTTGATTTCATCCTGCGCCATTTCGCGCAATTCCGGGTCATCCTCTCCCGCCATTTCTTCGGCTGTGGCCAAATCTGACTGTGCCTGCTGGTAGGCACGGAAGCATGTACTCACTTCCTCAAGCTGCGAATATTCCCGGGACAAAGCACGGAATTTATCCTGGTCAGCAATGATTGCAGCATCACCCAGCAAATGCTGCACTTCCTCATGGCGTTCAACCAGGGATTCTAATTTCGCTAAAATGGACGGTTTCATCATGTTTACAACGTCAGATCCTAATAACGACCCGCGATGCCCGCTCGGCATGGCGTGTCAGAAAATAATTCAGTTCGCGTTACCAGCACCTTGCGGCCCGGTTACTCTTTGAGGCCATCCAGCCCCAGGGTTTCACGGATCACAGCCAGTTTTTCCGGTTCACCGTCTTGCGCAGCCTGCTGCATTGCCTTGGTCGGCGCGTGGATCAGTTTATTCGTCAGCCGGTTGCTGAGCTCTGTCAGGACTTTTTCCGGAGAACTGCCGTTCGCCAGCGCCTGCAGGCTTCGGCTCAGCAGGTCATGCTTCACTTCATCAGCATAACAACGATATTGGCGGATACTGTCGACCGCTTCCAGTGAACGCAGCCAGTGCATAAACGCTGCACTTTCCTCACTGACAATCGCCTCAGCCTGAATCGCCGCCACTTTTCGCTGCTCGCGGTTCCGTTCCACAATACTCTGCAAATCATCCACCGAATACAGATAAGCATCTTCCAGCTCACCCACCTCAGGTTCAACATCCCTCGGCACGGCAATATCCACCAGCAACATTGGCTGATGGCGACGCATTTTCAGCGCCTTTTCAACCATTCCCTTGCCGACGATAGGCAGCGGGCTGGCGGTGGCGCTGATCACGATATCCGCCCGATGAATATGCTCCGGGATCTCCGGCAGGCTGATCACCTCTGCACCAAATTCATCGGCCAGCGTCTGCGCCCGTTCCAGGGTGCGGTTGGCGATAATAATCTTTCGGCAGCCGTGTTCTACCATATGGCGAGCGACCAGTTCAGTAGTCTCACCGGCACCGATGAGCAGCACGCTCGCTTTACTCATCGATTCAAAAATTTGTTTTGCCAGCGTACAGGCAGCAAATGCCACCGACACAGCATTGCCGCCGATATCGGTTTCTGTTCTGACTCGCTTTGCCACCGAGAATGCTTTCTGAAACAGTTTCTCCAGCATGCCGTGCATGACTTCATGCTTTCGCGAATCCGAATAAGACTGCTTCACCTGCCCCAGAATCTGCGGCTCTCCCAACACCAGAGAATCCAGACCACATGCCACACGCATTAAGTGCCTGACCGCCGCCTGCTCCTCATGGAAATACAAACTCGGCATCAGTTCTTCGGCAGGCAAATCATGAAAACGGCTCAGCCAGTCGATCATGACACCCGGGCCGGTGTGTGAAACATCGCAGTAAATTTCCGTCCTGTTGCAGGTAGAAACGATCACACCACTGCTTACTTCCGGGTGCTGTGCCAGTGTCTCCAGCGCTTCGGTCAGTTTCTCCGGCGAAAAGGCAACACGCTCACGCAGGTCAACAGACGCTGTTTTGTGATTGATTCCTAATGCAAGCAAGGTCATGGAGGTGGTGTTACCTACTTCTCGATGATAAAGATCCAGCGGCGCATTTTACTTGATGCCCCTGCGTAATAAAAGGATATGACTCGATTCTGTATGCCGGAACACGTTTTCTTGCGTCCCGGCAACGATTCAAAAACTGACTTTACAGACAATTTTTACAAATGTCATGAACCTGAGGCGTACAGATTCTGAAAATAAAGTCATGCTATGATAGCGCTTTAATGTATTTCTTAATGAAGAAGATAAACACGCAATTCAGCTCTTGCTGACATTCAGGGGAATTTTATGCAAAAGGCGTTTTCGCCCCTTTCTGCGCTGACTGATGGTCTGATGGCCGGACAGCGCTTTATCCGGTCGCTCCGTCCGGCCCGAGCATTGTTCACGGGCAGCCTGATCATTTTACTGGCCGGTTGTACAACAACCCCAAAAATCAGTCAGATCACCACCGACTGGGAAACACACCAGAAAGCATTATCCGCCATCTCTGCCTTTCAGGCGAACGGAAAGCTGGGCTATATCAGCCCGGAGCAGCGCTTTACCGCAAACCTGAGCTGGAAAACCAATACGGGCTCCGATCATCTGCTGCTGACCAATTTTCTTGGTTCGACCTTGCTGAAGCTCGACAGCCAGCCGGGCCGGGCTGTTCTCATTGATAATGACGGCAAACGCTATCAGGGAAGCGATCCTGCGCAGCTGGTGCTGTCTCTGACCCATATCTCCCTGCCGATTAATCAGATGCGGGACTGGCTGCTGGGATTACCTACAGGTGCCGATACGTATCAGCTCAATGCTGAAAACCGGGTGGCCTATCTGGCAAAAGAAGTCGGAGGCCAGCTGTGGCAGCTTGACTACAACGCTTACGATGAAAGCGTCTCCCCGGCCTTACCCAGCAAACTGGTACTTTCGCAGGGTGATAAACGCATCAAACTGGTGATCAGCCGCTGGCAGACTCAAAAATAACAGACACAGACTTCAATGATGAACACACAAACGACAAGCTGGCCTGCGCCCGCTAAACTTAATTTGTTTCTGTACATTACCGGCCAACGCCCTGACGGGTACCACGAACTGCAAACCTTATTTCAGTTTCTGGATTACGGCGACACCTTAACGATCACCGCCCGCCCGGACGATGTGATCACTTTAACGCCAGCCGTTGAAGGCGTGGCACTTGAAGATAATCTGATTTACCGGGCGGCAGATTCGCTGCGCCGCAAAGCCGGGATTACCGCGGGAGCAGATATTGGCATCCGGAAAGTTCTCCCCATGGGCGGAGGCCTGGGTGGCGGCTCATCAAATGCCGCAACCGCACTGGTTGCATTAAACTTTCTCTGGCAAACCGGGCTCAGCACGGATGAACTGGCCGAAATCGGGCTGGCTCTGGGGGCGGATGTACCGGTTTTCGTCCGTGGTTTCAGCGCCTTTGCAGAAGGCATTGGTGAGCAGTTACAACCGGCAGAACCCGAGGAAAAATGGTACCTGGTGGCCAAACCTGAGGTCAGCATTGCAACGGTAGATGTATTCACAGCTCCCGATTTAACGCGAAATACGCCGAAACGCCAGTTAAATGTGCTGTTGGACAGCAAATACGAAAACGATTGCGAAAAAATCGTGAGAAGAATTTACCCTGAGGTTGATATGGCGCTTTCGTGGCTGTTAGAATACGCGCCGTCGAGATTGACCGGCACTGGCGCTTGTGTTTTTGCTGAATTTAGCTCTCAGCAAGCGGCTACTGCAACCCTGAAAAAACTACCCGACTGGCTCCGTGGTTTTGTCGCGAAAGGGGTGAATCAGTCACCTTTGATGACGGCCCTGAGTGAACATGCTGCAGAAAGTCAGTCAATACAACTTGGACGCAACTGAGGTTTACCCCGTGCCTGATATGAAGCTGTTTGCTGGTAACGCTACACCAGAGCTAGCCCAACGCATCGCTGACCGTCTTTACATTTCACTAGGAGACGCGACAGTGAACCGTTTCTCCGATGGTGAAGTCTGTGTTCAGATTAATGAGAACGTCCGCGGTAGCGACGTCTTTATCATTCAATCGACTTGCGCCCCTACCAACGATAACCTGATGGAACTGGTGGTTATGATTGACGCGCTGCGTCGCGCTTCCGCTGGCCGTATCACTGCCGTTATCCCTTACTTTGGCTATGCCCGCCAAGACCGCCGCGTCCGTTCTGCTCGTGTTCCTATCACGGCTAAAGTTGTTGCTGACTTCCTGTCGAACGTAGGTGTTGACCGCGTCCTGACCGTTGACCTGCACGCCGAACAGATCCAGGGCTTCTTCGACGTACCGGTAGACAACATCTTCGGTTCTCCGGTACTGCTGGAAGATATGCTGGCGAAGAAACTGGAAGATCCAGTTGTCGTTTCTCCGGATATCGGCGGCGTTGTCCGTGCCCGTGCAACGGCAAAACTGCTGGACGATACCGATATCGCCATCATCGACAAGCGCCGTCCACGTGCGAACGTTTCTCAGGTGATGCATCTGATTGGTGATGTTGAAGGCCGTGACTGTATCATCGTGGATGACATGATCGACACTGGCGGTACCCTGTGTAAAGCTGCCGAAGCCCTGAAAGAGCGCGGCGCACGTCGTGTCTTTGCCTACGCAACTCACCCGGTTTTCTCTGGCAATGCACCGGAAAACATCAAAAATTCTGTGATTGACGAAGTCATTGTGACGGACTCGATTACACTGTCTCAAGCCATGTTGGATACCGGCAAAGTCTCTGTTCTGAGCCTGTCTGGTATGCTGGCTGAAGCCATCCGTCGTATCAGCAACGAAGAGTCTATCTCTGCGATGTTCGAGCACTAATCGCTCAGAATAACTGAACGACAGCCAACACGCCTCGCCCAGTGCGGGGCGTGTTTGTTTTTATTTATCTCCTCAGCGGTGGTAACATAGCGCGCGTTTTGATCCCGACGACATAGAGAGACCAGCGTGAGTCAAAAAATCCGTTTACTGGTTGGCCTGGCAAATCCGGGTCCGGAATATGCCAAAACACGCCATAATGCAGGGGCCTGGGTGGTTGAAGAGCTGGCCAGAATCCACAACATCAGCCTGAAAAACGATCCAAAATATTTTGGTCTGACAGGCCGGATCCAACTGAACGGTGAAGATCTGCGTTTGCTGATCCCAACAACTTTTATGAACTTGTCGGGCAAGTCCGTTTCCTCGCTGGCTAATTTCTTCCAGATCACTCCGGAAGAAATTCTGGTCGCACATGATGAGCTGGATCTGCCGCCAGGGGTGGCAAAGTTCAAACAGGGCGGCGGCCATGGTGGCCATAATGGGTTGCGCGATATCATCAGCAAACTGGGCAACAACAAGAATTTCTACCGTCTGCGGGTCGGCATCGGCCATCCCGGGGACAAAAACAAAGTAACCGGCTTCGTACTGGGCAAAGCCCCTGTCGGCGAACAATCCATGATTGACGCTGCCGTTGACGAATCCGTTCGCTGCCTTGATATCTGGCTGAAAGACGGTCTGACCAAGGCACAAAACCGGCTTCATTCGTTCAAAGCCGAGTAAGTTTAATCTGACTTTTTCACCATCCCGCCCGAAAGCGGGATGCCGGAAGCATCACTAAAGGGTTTCAAGCCATGGGTTTTAAATGTGGTATCGTGGGCCTGCCGAACGTAGGTAAATCCACACTTTTCAATGCATTAACGAAAGCAGGCATCGAGGCAGCTAACTTCCCGTTCTGTACGATCGAGCCAAATACCGGCGTGGTTCCTGTGCCTGATCTGCGTCTGGATAAACTGGCGGCAATCGTCAATCCTGAGCGCATCCTGCCGACGACCATGGAATTCGTTGATATCGCAGGTCTTGTTGCCGGTGCTTCTAAAGGTGAAGGTCTGGGCAATAAATTCCTGGCGAACATCCGTGAAACCGATGCGATTGGCCATGTTGTTCGCTGCTTCGAAAACGACAACATCGTGCACGTTGCCGGCAAGATCAACCCGCTGGACGATATTGAAATCATCAATCTTGAGCTGGCACTGGCCGATCTGGATACCTGTGAGCGTGCCATTCAGCGCCAGGCCAAACGTGCCAAAGGCGGTGACAAAGATGCGAAATTTGAAATCACTGTACTGGAAAAAATGCTGCCGACACTGACTGAAGGTGGTATGGCACGTTCCGTTGAGCTGACGAAAGAAGAAAAAGCAGCGATTGATTACCTGAACTTCCTGACGCTGAAGCCAACCATGTACATCGCAAACGTCAGCGAAGATGGCTTCGAAAACAACCCGCATCTGGAAATGGTGATTGAACACGCCAGCAAAGAAAACGCCGTCGTGGTTCCGGTTTGTGCGGCAATCGAATCTGAAATTGCTGAGCTGGACGATGCAGATCGTGAAGAGTTCCTGGCAGATCTGGGCATTGAAGAACCGGGCCTGAACCGTGTGATCCGTTCCGGTTATGAGCTGCTGAATCTGCAGACTTACTTCACCGCTGGTGTGAAAGAAGTCCGCGCCTGGACCATTCCTGTCGGCGCAACTGCACCTCAGGCTGCCGGTAAGATCCACACCGACTTTGAAAAGGGCTTTATCCGCGCTGAAGTTGTCGGTTACGAGCACTTTATCGAGTTCAATGGCGAAAGTGGTGCGAAAGAAGCTGGTAAATGGCGTCTGGAAGGTAAAGATTACATCGTAAAAGACGGCGATGTGGTTCACTTCCGTTTCAACGTCTGATGCAAAGCGAAAAACCTACACTTCAGGGCCGGCATTTGCCGGCCCTTTTTTTGCGGAATGAACAAGGTTGCTGATTTTTTACCCGCCAAATCACTGACCTAGCATGGCATTCGGTCATTTCGTCCAAATAACCACCGAACAAGCAGATTTTCTGGGGATTCTTAAAAAAACTATTGACGCTCCAGACAGGGATAAGCATAATGCGCCCCGTTCCCGAGACAGCGCCTGATGAAAAGGCAACAGTGAAAACTGGCTGAATCGGCATGATGGCTACGTAGCTCAGTTGGTTAGAGCACATCACTCATAATGATGGGGTCACAGGTTCGAATCCCGTCGTAGCCACCATTCTCACCTCGAGTGAGAAACAGATGTCATTCCATGCGGTGGTGGCGGAATTGGTAGACGCGCTAGCTTCAGGTGCTAGTGTCCGCAAGGACGTGAGAGTTCAAGTCTCTCCCTCCGCACCAATGACATCCGGCCTTGTAAAGGCAAACAATATGCGGAAATGGCGGAATTGGTAGACGCACCAGATTTAGGTTCTGGCGCCGCAAGGTGTGAGAGTTCAAGTCTCTCTTTCCGCACCATGTAGGGCTATCGCCAAGCGGTAAGGCAACGGGTTTTGATCCCGTCATCCCCTGGTTCGAATCCAGGTAGCCCTGCCATATTCAAAACGTGGGTCTTTTGACCGGCGTTGGTACAAAATTGATGGCTACGTAGCTCAGTTGGTTAGAGCACATCACTCATAATGATGGGGTCACAGGTTCGAATCCCGTCGTAGCCACCATAATTTGCCCGAAAGGCAAATCGTTCACCCAGCGTATTGCGGTGGTGGCGGAATTGGTAGACGCGCTAGCTTCAGGTGCTAGTGTCCGCAAGGACGTGAGAGTTCAAGTCTCTCCCTCCGCACCAATCTCTGAGGTGAACACGAAAGAAATAACGGTAAAATTATTTCTTTCTTGAATAGCACAATACTTTGTGACATTCTGCAGGGCTATCGCCAAGCGGTAAGGCAACGGGTTTTGATCCCGTCATCCCCTGGTTCGAATCCAGGTAGCCCTGCCATTTTCAAAACGTAGGCAACGCCGGCGTTGAACACAAAGTGGCTACGTAGCTCAGTTGGTTAGAGCACATCACTCATAATGATGGGGTCACAGGTTCGAATCCCGTCGTAGCCACCATTCTCACCTCGAGTGAGAAACAAGATGTCATTCCACGCGGTGGTGGCGGAATTGGTAGACGCGCTAGCTTCAGGTGCTAGTGTCCGCAAGGACGTGAGAGTTCAAGTCTCTCCCTCCGCACCAATGACATCCGGCCTTGTAAAGGCAAACAATATGCGGAAATGGCGGAATTGGTAGACGCACCAGATTTAGGTTCTGGCGCCGCAAGGTGTGAGAGTTCAAGTCTCTCTTTCCGCACCATATAGGGCTATCGCCAAGCGGTAAGGCAACGGGTTTTGATCCCGTCATCCCCTGGTTCGAATCCAGGTAGCCCTGCCATCTGTTTAAAGATAACGAGTATTACCAGCTCGGTGTCTTCTCCGGTGAATACCGGAAGCAGATACAGAATATGTATCTGATTGAAAAGTCACACAATGCGGTGGTGGCGGAATTGGTAGACGCGCTAGCTTCAGGTGCTAGTGTCCGCAAGGACGTGAGAGTTCAAGTCTCTCCCTCCGCACCAATGACTTTTCTGATGTCTCAGACATCCAACAATTTGCGGAAGTGGCGGAATTGGTAGACGCACCAGATTTAGGTTCTGGCGCCGCAAGGTGTGAGAGTTCAAGTCTCTCCTTCCGCACCATTTAGGGCTATCGCCAAGCGGTAAGGCAACGGGTTTTGATCCCGTCATCCCCTGGTTCGAATCCAGGTAGCCCTGCCATTATTCAAGGTACCGAGCTTTACCATCTCGATATCTTTCCTGCTCAAGCAGGTAAATACCACGTGCGGTGGTGGCGGAATTGGTAGACGCGCTAGCTTCAGGTGCTAGTGTCCGCAAGGACGTGAGAGTTCAAGTCTCTCCCTCCGCACCAACTTTCGATCTGATTCAGATCATCAGCAGGGCTATCGCCAAGCGGTAAGGCAACGGGTTTTGATCCCGTCATCCCCTGGTTCGAATCCAGGTAGCCCTGCCATTTACAAAACGTTTTTTACGTTTGTAAATTGGCTACGTAGCTCAGTTGGTTAGAGCACATCACTCATAATGATGGGGTCACAGGTTCGAATCCCGTCGTAGCCACCATTTACTCCCCTACCAGGTGTAAATGGAAAAAAGAGTCAATACACGCGGTGGTGGCGGAATTGGTAGACGCGCTAGCTTCAGGTGCTAGTGCCCGCAAGGGCGTGAGAGTTCAAGTCTCTCCCTCCGCACCAATTGACTTCTTTGTAAATAAGTTGCACTCTAGGGCTATCGCCAAGCGGTAAGGCAACGGGTTTTGATCCCGTCATCCCCTGGTTCGAATCCAGGTAGCCCTGCCATTATTCAAGGTACCGAGCTTTACCATCTCGATATCTTTCCTGCTCAGACAGGTAAATACCACGTGCGGTGGTGGCGGAATTGGTAGACGCGCTAGCTTCAGGTGCTAGTGTCCGCAAGGACGTGAGAGTTCAAGTCTCTCCCTCCGCACCAACTTTCTCTCATACAGAAAGTTATTAAAATCCGGATAGGCTACCCTGTCATATCCATGCAATCAACCAGCGAAAGCTGGTTTTTTTGTCTCTGTTGCCCCCCTTTGCCAGAATACAGAACAAGAAAAAGCCACACACAGGTGGCTTTCGCATTTGTCATTATCCTGAATCTTGAATTACAACCCTAAAGCATATTTCAGCACTTGGTGCTTCAGTGGCCCCGTGTGTTCGGCCAGCCTGAGTCCCAGATTCCGCAGCATCACAACAGGTTTCAGATCATTACTGAAAGCTTTATAGAACACATCCATCCCCGTTTGCATCAGCAGGTTATCCGGACGGCGTCGTTGTTCGTAACGCTTAAGCACCTGGGTTTCAAACCAGTACTGGCCGCCGTTTGCCATTTCATCCAGCAAAACCTCCACATCTTTGAACCCCAGGTTCACACCCTGCCCTGCCAATGGATTAATGGTATGTGCGGCATCACCGAGCAAGACAATACCATCCGAATAATAGGACTGCGCATGCCGCCGGGTCAGCGGAAAACTGCCTCGGTTCAGCACTTTAATTGGCCCCAGTTCAGCCGGAAACGTCCTGAAAATTTCTGTTTCCAGTTGTACCGATGTCATCGCCGATAACTGTTTGATCCGGGCCGGGCTGTCATACCAGACCAGCGATCCCTGATGGCCGGGCAATGGCAGGAAAGAACGAGGTCCTTGCGGCGTGAACTGCTGCCAGGTGATATCCTGCTGCGGCAACTCAGTTTCCACATTGATCAGCATACAATGCTGGCGGTAATCCCAGGCGGTGATCCCAATGTTGGCCTGCTGGCGCACACGGGAGTTTGCACCATCCGCACCAACCAGCCAACGGGATTGCAGTACCTGACCGTTATCCAGCGTCACTTGATAACCCGCTTCATGACGGTCAAAATGGGCAAGCCGTGCCGGGCAAATCAGTGTCAGATTCGGCAGACTTTCAAAAGCCTGCCACAGCCCCAGCTGAATCAGACGATTTTCGACCATAAAACCCAGCTCTGGCAGTCCCAGATCTGCGGCATTGAACCGGGTCCGGCACTCCGGATGTTCCCAGGTTTCCAGCCGTCTGAACGGGCAAAGCCGCATCGCGCAAATACTGTCCCAGGCATTCAGTCGCTTCAGGAGTTTCACCGACTGGGCCGAGATTGCAGAGACCCGCAGATCCATCGCCTGGCTTTCATTGAAAGGTGCGGGGCGCTCCCCCTCAATCACCGCCACTTTCCGCCCCTGACGGGCCATTCCCAGTGCCGCTGCTGCACCAACCATACCGCCGCCGGCGATCACTACATCAAACTGTTCCATGCTGGTATCTCAATTCATTGCAATGCCGACATTCTAACGGCTTTCCGCAAGTTGACCACCTTCAAGCTGAAGTCCGCAGTCAATTCAATCCGCTTTGTCCCTGAAGCTTGATCTCTGCCGGACTGTCTACGTTTCTAAACACAACGCCTGCCGGTTTTATAATCAGCATTGATGATCTGGTCAGGCCGTGTCGAAAGCAGTACAATACGCGGCTTGCAATTTAAGCTGGCCCACAGTAGAGGGATTTTAGGCCCTTCAACTCCCGGCCGACGCTGCATCAGCAGCAGAAAATGCACCGAATTAACACTACGAGTGAAGAGTTAGACATGGCGAAGAAACTGCTTATCAAAACCTGGGGCTGTCAGATGAACGAATACGATTCATCCAAAATGGCCGATCTTCTCAACGCTAATGGCGGTTATGAATTAACAGAAGAACCAGAAGAAGCAGATGTACTGCTGCTGAACACCTGCTCGATCCGTGAAAAAGCTCAGGAAAAAGTTTTCCATCAGCTTGGCCGCTGGAAAACACTGAAAGACAAAAAACCGGATCTGGTGATTGGTGTCGGTGGCTGTGTAGCGACTCAGGAAGGGGATTCCATTCGTGAACGTGCTCCTTACGTAGACGTCATTTTTGGCCCTCAGACACTGCACCGTCTGCCGGAAATGATTTCTCAGTCGCAGTCATCTGAAGCGCCGGTCATGGATATCTCTTTCCCTGAGATTGAGAAATTCGACAGCCTGCCAGAACCACGGGCAGAAGGTCCGACAGCATTCGTTTCCATCATGGAAGGCTGCTCAAAATACTGTACTTTCTGTGTTGTTCCTTACACTCGTGGTGAAGAAGTCAGCCGTCCGCTGGACGATGTATTGTTCGAAATCGCACAACTGGCTGAGCAGGGCGTTCGTGAAGTCAACCTGCTGGGCCAGAACGTGAACGCCTTCCGTGGTGCAACTCATGATGGTGAAATCGCTTCTTTTGCTGAATTGTTGCGCCTGGTTGCCGCTATCGACGGCATTGACCGGATTCGTTACACCACCAGCCACCCGATTGAGTTTACGGACGACATCATTGAGGTCTACAAAGACACGCCGGAAGTGGTCAGCTTCCTGCACCTGCCGGTACAGAGCGGCTCAGACCGGATTCTGGCGATGATGAAGCGCCCGCATACGGCCATTGAGTACAAATCAAAAATCCGTAAGCTGCGTCAGGCCCGTCCTGAAATCACCATCAGTTCAGACTTTATCGTGGCGTTCCCGGGCGAATCCGATCAGGATTTCCAGGATACAATGAAGCTGATCCGCGAAATTGATTTCGACATGAGCTTCAGCTTCATTTATTCCCCTCGTCCGGGAACCCCGGCTGCAGATTACCCGTGTGATCTGCCTGAAGATGTGAAGAAACAGCGCCTGTATGAACTGCAGCAGCAGATCAATACCCAGGCCATGCGTTACTCACGTCAGATGCTGGATACAGAGCAGCGCATTCTGGTTGAAGGTCCATCAAAGAAAAACATTATGGAACTGCGCGGCCGTACCGAAAACAACCGGGTCGTGAACTTTGAAGGCTCTGTGGATTTGATCGGTCAGTTTGTCGATGTCAAAATCACGGACGTATTCAACAATTCCCTGCGTGGTGAACTGGTCCGCACTGAGGCTGACATGAACCTGCGTATTGCCATGTCTCCGAGTGAGGTCATGGAGAAAACCCGTAAAGAAGATGAATTGGGTGTAGGCGTTTATACTCCTTAATAAGAGGACAGAAATATCTGCCCATGCCCAGTTATACCGGCCGCCCGTCACAGTGGGCGGCCTATTGAGAGGCAAATCTTGAGCAAAATTATTACTGTTGAACTGAATCTCGAACCCGCCGATAACCACCGCCTGGCCAGCCTTTGCGGTCCATTCGACGACAACATCAAGCAACTGGAACGCCGCCTCGGCGTTGAAATCAATCACCGCAGCCACAGTTTCAGTATCGTCGGTCAGCCACATACGGCCGAAGCGACAGCGAATATCCTGAAAGATCTGTATGTTGACACCGCCCCGGTGCGCAATGTGATCCCGGATATTGAACCGGAACAAATTCATCTGGCCATTAAAGAATCCGGCGTTCTGGAACAGGATGTCAGTTCAAGCATCCCTTACGGCAAAGAAATTCACATCAAGACCAAAAAAGGGGTGATTAAACCGCGTACCCCAAATCAGGCCCAGTACATTGCCAACATGGTCGGCCATGATATTACCTTTGGTGTGGGACCGGCTGGTACTGGGAAAACCTATCTGGCTGTTGCAGCTGCCGTTGATGCACTGGAACGTCAGGAAATCCGTCGGATCTTGCTGACCCGCCCTGCGGTTGAAGCCGGCGAAAAACTGGGGTTCCTGCCGGGGGATCTGAGCCAGAAAGTCGACCCTTATCTGCGCCCGCTCTACGATGCCCTGTTTGAAATGCTGGGTTTCGAGCGCGTCGAAAAGCTGATCGAACGCAATGTCATTGAAGTTGCCCCGCTGGCCTATATGCGCGGCCGCACACTGAACGATGCCTTTATCATCCTGGATGAAAGCCAGAATACCACGGTCGAACAGATGAAAATGTTCCTGACCCGGATTGGTTTTAACTCCCGTGCAGTCATCACCGGCGACGTCACTCAGATTGACCTGCCGCGCGGTGCCCGCTCCGGTCTTCGTCATGCCATTGAAGTTCTGGCCGATGTTGATGAGATCAGCTTTAACTTCTTCCAGGCCACCGACGTGGTTCGCCACCCGGTTGTCGCCCGAATTGTTCAAGCGTACGAAGTCTGGGAAACCGAAGATCAGAAACAACGTAAACTGGCTGAACAGCGTCGCCGTGAACAACAGGAAGCGCGTCAGGTCAGCTCTGAAACGGAATAATCACACAGATGTCAGTTTATCTGGATTTACAGCTTGCCACTGCTGATGAAAGTGGCATGCCAGCGGTAGCCGACTTCCAGCGCTGGCTGGAAGCCGCCGTAACGCCATTTCAGGCGGATGCTGAAGTCACGGTCCGGCTGGTCGATGAAGCTGAAAGTCAGACCCTGAACCGGGACTACCGGGGGAAAGACAAGCCGACCAATGTGCTGTCATTTCCATTCGAAGCCCCGCCGGGTGTTGAGCTGGAACTGCTGGGCGATCTGATTATCTGTCGCCAGGTCGTTGAAAAAGAAGCTGAGGAGCAGAATAAACCCCTGCTCGCGCACTGGGCACATATGGTTGTACACGGCTCGCTTCATCTGCTAGGTTATGACCATATTGAAGATGACGAAGCCGAAGAAATGGAAGCTCTGGAAACCGAAATTATGCAAGGTTTAGGGTTTGCCAATCCTTACGAGGCTGACCAATACTAACATCAGCCCTGGCCGTCATCGCCAGAAATACAGTCGGTTGCTTTTCAGGAACCGGCTTTCCGTGGCTCAGGCCACCTATTTGAATAGAAAGCAATGAACGACGATAACCCCCAAAATTCTGACGGTCCGAGTCGAAAGACCTTCTTTGAACGTATTGGACAGCTCTTTCAGGGAGAGCCTCAAAATAAGGAAGAGCTGGTCAGCGTGATCCGTGATTCCGAAGAGAATGCCCTGATCGATCACGATACCCGCGACATGCTGGAAGGCGTGATGCAGATCTCCGAAATGCGAGTTCGCGACATCATGATCCCCCGCTCGCAAATGGTCACCATTGAACGTTCTCAGAAGGTTGAAGACCTGATTGATATCATTGTTGATGCCCAGCACTCACGCTATCCGGTTATCAGCGATGACAAAGACCACGTTGAAGGTATTCTGCTGGCCAAAGACCTGTTGCAGTATCTGCGTCCGGACAGTGAGCCGTTTGACCTCGACGTTATCCTGCGCCCGGCTGTTGTTGTGCCGGAAAGCAAGCGGGTTGATCGCCTGCTGAAAGAATTTCGGGAAGAACGCTACCACATGGCCATTGTGGTCGATGAATTTGGTGGTGTTTCCGGTTTGATCACCATTGAGGATATTCTGGAACAAATCGTCGGTGAAATCGAAGACGAATTCGATGACGAAGAAGAGCAGGAAATCCGTCAACTGAGTAAGCACACCTGGAATGTGAAGGCACTGACGACGATTGATGACTTCAACAAACTGTTCCAGACCAACTTCAGCGTCAACGACATCGATACCATCGGTGGTCTGGTCATGACCAGTTTTGGTCACCTGCCAAGCCGGGGTGAAGTGGTTGAACTGGAAGGTTATTCGTTCAAAGTTACCGCCGCGGACAGCCGCCGGATCATTCAGTTACAAGTGACGGTGCCGCAGGAGGCACATCAACCAACGATGACGCCCTGATGAGACGAATCGACAATCTAAACCTTTGGGGACGGCTGCTTTTGGCCGTCCCGGCCGGTGCGCTGGCGACCCTGTCTTTCGCCCCTTATAAGTTCTGGTTCCTTGCTCCGCTCTCCCTCATTATTTTCTTTACCCTGCTGCAAAACCAACGTCCGAAAACCGCTTTCCAGACGGGTTTGGCATGGGGTTTGGGCCTGTTTGGCAGTGGTGTCTGGTGGGTTCACGTCAGCATTGCCGACTTTGGCGGGATGCCCATTGCCGCCGGACTCTTCCTGATGGTCCTGCTGATCGGCTATCTGGCGATCTACCCTGCATTGTTTGGTGCACTCCTTGCCCGGTTCGGCCAGGGCCGCCCTTTCCACCAGCTGATGCTCATCGGCCCGGTGCTCTGGTTAGTACTTGACTGGTTACGTGGCTGGCTGTTCACAGGCTTTCCATGGTTATGGCTGGGTTACGGCCAGATTCACGGACCATTTGCCAGTTTTGCGCCAATACTGGGTGTTGAAGGCCTGACACTTGCGCTGGTTCTCGGCTGCGGTGCTCTGGTTGCGGCCGGTTACTACCGCAACTGGAAACCACTGATGATACCCGCGCTGCTCCTGTTGCTGGCTTATCAGGCCAAAGGAATTGACTGGGTTCAGCCTGACCCATATAAGCCGGTGAAAGTCGCTCTGGTGCAGGGCAACATTCCGCAGGCCCTGAAATGGCAGCCGGATCAACGCTGGCCCACGCTGATGAAATATCTAGATCTGACCCGTGAAAACTGGGATGCCGATATTATTGTCTGGCCGGAAGCCGCTATACCGGCGCTGGAGCAGCAGGTCGGCACTTTCCTGAGTCGTCTCGATGAAGCGGCCCGGATGAATCAGAGTGCGGTGATCACCGGAGTGCTGGACAGAACCGGTGAAGGTGAGTATTACAACAATATCCTGACGCTGGGCGTCAATCGCAACGGCGCATACCACTACGATACGGCGAGCCGGTACAGCAAACATCATTTGCTACCGTTTGGCGAGTTTGTGCCCTTCGGGGACTTGCTGCGCCCGTTGGCACCGTTTTTTAACCTGCCGATGTCCTCGTTCAGCCGGGGTAGCTTTATCCAGCAGAATCTGGAGGCTAACGGTTATGCACTGGCGCCAGCGCTCTGCTATGAGATTGCGTTCAGCGAGCAGGTGCGCCAGAACGTCAGTTCAGGTACAGACATGCTGCTGACATTATCCAATGATGCCTGGTTTGGTCGTTCTATCGGCCCGCACCAGCACATGGAAATCGCCCAGATGCGCGCACTGGAAACCGGAAAGCCTTTGCTGAGAGCCACCAATACCGGTGTCACAGCCGTGGTCGACTATCAGGGCAAGATTATTGCAGAGCTGCCGCAGTTTGAAACCGGCGTCCTGCGTGCCACCGTTACTCCGACCAAAGGAATGACGCCTTTTACCTCGCTGGGCAGCTGGCCGCTCTATCTCTATCTGTTATGGTCCGTCACCTTGTCCTGGCTGCTCGTGAAACGGCGTCGGGGAGATTTCAGAGATACCAATCCGCAGGAAGGGGTACACTGATCCCCATCCACACCGCGAAATCACAAAGAGGGCTCTGGCCCTCTTTTGTTTTTCACCCAATGCCAGATGTTCGGTGTTTGAAGATCAGTCATGGATGGCCGGGAGAGAGCCACCTGCACCTGCAGTGCCAAAGACTAAGGTGCCAGTGGCTGACGGGTGAACTGGGTGCCTCCGCATTGCACGCAGGGCTCAATAATACGGACATGGGTATACTGCTCATGGTGACCGCACTTCTCACAGACCAGATTCCCCAGCCCGACCACTTCACCGGCCTTATACACGCCCCGGTGCTTGAGATCATCCATCACTTCAACCCATTCCAGCTGAGTCTTGTCAGTCACTTCTGCCAGACCGCTCCAGATCGTTTCGGATACCAGCTTATAGAACGGGCTTTCTGAAAACGGCTCCGGACTTTCCTGCACATTCTGGCCGAATTCCTTCAGATCCCGTTTGAAATACTCCCGGATCAACGCCAGTTCATCTTTCGTCATGTCACTGGCAGCTTCCCGGTATTTCTCGCTGGTATCGATCCAGTGTTTTAACTCTTCCGGACTGTGTTTCAGTGTTTCCGTAATGTCTTCCAGCATCGATTCATACGCAGCTTTTTGTTTCACCATCTCAGTTCTCCCAAGCTAATCCGCCAACTCGGGTCTGCCTTGTCTGAAATATCACAAGAATAAGCACACCGATTCGGCCTCAGCTATTGTTGCTCCCTTTACCTTTAGTTATTCTATGTCGATTATTTTGACTGTGTTTGTATTCAACTCACAAAAATCCCGGATGTCATCGATGCAAGAACAATACCGTCCTCAGGACATTGAACAGCAAGTTCAAGAACATTGGGACAACAATAAGACCTTTGTTGTAAGTGAAGACCCGAATAAAGAGAAGTTCTACTGTCTCTCTATGTTCCCTTATCCAAGCGGACGACTTCACATGGGTCACGTTCGTAACTACACCATCGGTGATGTCATCTCCCGTTATCAGCGCCTGCAGGGCAAAAATGTCATGCAGCCAATCGGCTGGGATGCTTTCGGCCTGCCTGCTGAAAACGCCGCAGTGAAAAACAACACGGCTCCGGCGCCATGGACATACGAAAACATCGACTACATGAAGAACCAGCTGAAACTGCTGGGCTTCGGTTACGACTGGAACCGTGAATTTGCCACCTGTACGCCGGAATACTACCGCTGGGAACAGGAATTCTTCACCAAACTGTACAACAAAGGCCTGGTTTATAAGAAAACGTCCTCGGTCAACTGGTGTCCGAACGACCAGACCGTTCTGGCAAACGAACAGGTTGAAGACGGCTGCTGCTGGCGTTGTGATACGCCTGTAGAGCAAAAAGAGATCCCTCAGTGGTTCATCAAGATCACCGCCTACGCGCAGGAGCTGCTGGACGATCTGGAAAACCTGGAAGGCTGGCCTGAGATGGTGAAAACCATGCAGCGCAACTGGATCGGCCGCTCCGAAGGGGTTGAGCTGTCTTTTGAGGTTGAAGGCCAGAACGCACCACTGGAAGTGTACACCACCCGTCCGGATACCCTGATGGGCGTCACTTACGTCGGTATCGCTGCGGGTCACCCGCTGGCAGAGCTGGCGGCACAAAACAAACCTGAGCTGGCCGCATTCATCGACGAATGCAAAAACACCAAGGTTGCTGAAGCTGAACTGGCAACCATGGAGAAAAAAGGCATGGCGACCGGCCTGTATGCCATTCATCCGCTGAACGGCCTCCGTGTCCCGGTTTACGTGGCTAACTTTGTTCTGATGGATTACGGCACAGGTGCCGTGATGGCTGTTCCTGCCCACGATCAGCGTGACTTCGAGTTCGCGACCAAGTATGGCCTGGACATTGTTCCTGTGATCAAACCTGCTGACGGCAGTGAGCTGGATATCAGTGAAGCTGCATACACCGAGAAAGGTGTCCTGTTCGACTCGGGTGAGTTCGATGGTCTGGACTTCCAGGCAGCATTCGATGCCATCGCCGCCAAACTGGAAGCGGAAGGCAAAGGCAAGAAAACCGTGAACTTCCGTCTGCGTGACTGGGGCGTATCCCGTCAGCGCTACTGGGGTGCACCAATCCCGATGGTGACGACCGAAGACGGTCAAGTGCATCCGGTCCCAGCCGATCAGCTGCCGGTGATCCTGCCGGAAGATGTCGTGATGGACGGCGTGACCAGCCCGATCAAAGCAGACAAGAGCTGGGCAGAAACCACCTTCAACGGTGCACCTGCACTGCGTGAAACCGATACCTTCGACACCTTTATGGAGTCGTCCTGGTACTACGCGCGTTACTGTTCGCCACAAGCGGATGAAATGCTGGACTCCGATGCCGCCAACTACTGGCTGCCGGTCGACCAGTACATCGGTGGTATTGAACACGCCTGTATGCACCTGCTGTATTCCCGTTTCTTCCACAAATTGCTGCGCGACAGCGGTATGGTGACCAGCGACGAGCCGTTCAAGCAACTGCTGTGTCAGGGCATGGTACTGGCTGATGCCTTCTACTATACCAATGACAAAGGCGCCAAAGTTTGGGTATCCCCAACCGAAGTGACGCTGGATCGCGACGAGAAAGGCCGTATCACCAAAGCGACCGATGTGGATGGTAACGAGCTGGTGCATTCCGGCATGACCAAGATGTCCAAGTCGAAAAACAATGGTATCGACCCGCAGGAAATGGTTAATAAGTACGGTGCAGACACCGTGCGTCTGTTCATGATGTTTGCTTCTCCGGCAGATATGACACTGGAATGGCAGGAATCCGGCGTTGAAGGTGCAAACCGCTTCCTGAAACGTGTCTGGAAACTGGTTTATGAACATACGGCCAAAGGTGCGATCGAAGTTCTGGATGCCCAGGCACTGAATGCTGATCAGAAAGCCCTGCGTCGTGACGTTCATAAGACCATTGCCAAAGTGAGCGATGACATTGGCCGTCGTCAGACCTTCAATACGGCAATTGCTGCGATTATGGAGCTGATGAACAAGCTGGGTAAGGCGCCGCAAGCGTCTGCGCAAGACCGCGCCCTGCTGGACGAAGCACTGAAAGCAGTGGTTCGTATGCTGTACCCAATCACCCCGCACATCAGCTTTGAGCTGTGGAAAGCGCTGGGTGAAACTGATGTTGATCAGGCTCAGTGGCCCGTCGCTGACGAGAAAGCCATGGTCGAAGATGAGAAACTGATCATTGTTCAGGTCAACGGCAAGCTGCGTGCCAAACTGACGGTTGCTGCCGATGCTGACAAAGATCAGGTTGAGGCTATGGCCTTGTCTGACGAGAACGTCTCGAAATTCACCGACGATAAAACAATTCGTAAGGTGATTTACGTGCCGGGCAAGTTACTGAACATCGTTGCCAACTAATTCAGGCTAACGAACAACGCCTTCCCCCGGGAAGGCGTTTTCTCTTTTTACCTCTGTATTTGCTGAACAAGGAGTAGACACGGTGAGCACAGCTTCATCTCTACTGTCCCGCTTTCGTCTGGTCATTGTCATGGTTCTCGCGCTGACGACAACAGCCTGCGGATTCCACCTGCGTGGGAACTACATGCTGCCCGACGACATTGCCCGCCTGTCTCTGACCAGTTTTGATCAATACGGGCCGTTGACCCGTATGGTGAAATCCCAATTCAAATTACACGGTATTGAAGCAGTGCCGCCATCGGCGCAGGTTCCAAACCTGCATCTGCTCAGCGAATCCCAGGGCGAACGTACCCTGTCGCTCTATCAGAACAGCCGGGCTGCCGAATACGAGCTGACCTATACCGTCAACTATCAGGTGGTTATACCGGAAAAAGGCGCAAAGCGTTTTACCACCAGGGTGAACCGCAGCTTTCTGGACAACCCGCTGACCGCACTGGCAAAGTCCGTAGAACGCGACATGCTGCTGGATGAAATGCGCCAGCAAGCCGCCCGCCAGATCATGCGCCAACTTGCCCGTCTGACCGCCGATCTCAATCAGCTGGACACCGAGACTGAAAACGAACAGGGCGTGTCCACGATTGAAACGGAAACAGATGCCGACAAACAGGCCGCAGAGCAGCTTTTTGAGACCAAAGGCACTGTTGCACAATGAGGATCTACCCGGAACAACTGAGTGAGCGGCTGAAACAAGGGTTATCAGCCGCTTACCTGCTGTCTGGCAACGAGCCGCTCTTATTGCAGGAGACCTCAGACCGCCTCAGACAACAAGCCAAAGCGGAAGGCTTTCTGGAACGGCACAGCTACACCATTGATAATCAGCTCGACTGGCATGAAGTTCTGGATAACTGCCAGGCACTGAGCCTGTTCTCTTCACGTCAGATCATTGAGCTGACCCTGCCGGAAAATGGCCTCAATGCCAATCAGGCCAAATCACTGCAAACGGTGATTGATGCACTGCACCCGGATATTCTGTTACTGGTATTTGGTCCCCGTCTGAACAAAAAACAGGAATCCACTGCCTGGTTCAAAGCGCTGACTGCGCAGGGAATTTACGTCCCCTGTAATACGCCGGATGCCCGACAGTTACCCCGGTTTATTCAGCAGCGATGCCAGCAGCTTGGACTGAACGCAGACGCCGAGTCGATCCAGCTGCTCGCCCAATGGCATGAGGGGAACCTGTTAGCACTGACGCAAAGCCTGTACAAACTGACCCTGATCTATCCGGACAACACACTGACGGTTCCTCGTATTCAGGATGCCCTGAGCCGGCACAACCACTACACGCCGTTTCAGTTACTGGACGCTCTGCTGGCCGGGCAGGCCAAACGCAGCCAGCGGATCCTCCGCCAGCTCGAAGCTGAAGGTGTCGAAGCCATCATCATTCTGCGGACGCTGCAGCGGGAACTGACTCAGCTGTACCGGATGCAGGAAATGGGGCGGCAAGGGGTTCCGCTGAACCGGATCTTTGAAAACTTCCGGGTCTGGCAAAACCGGCGCGAGCTTTATGTCGGCGCCCTCCACCGCCTGACGTTACCGATGTTATTACAGGCACTGCACCAGCTCACCCAGCTGGAACGCCAGGTGAAAACAGACTTCAACAGCCATGTCTGGCCCGATTTAAGTACTCTTTGTGCACTGATGTGCGGGATGAACAAGAACTTGCCTTTGCTTTGACGAAGGCAAAATATTGTTAAATCTGGCTGCTGCTCAAAAAAACCGACCTCTGCTGGTCACGCAAGCAGCAGCACCGATTGAGCATGCTATACTCCGGCGTTAAAATGTGAACCCGATCGGCTCATCCGACTCTAACAAACAGAGCCTGTTCACCCGGAATGCAAACTGAAATGAGGGAGCCCCTTTTGCAGGTACAAGAACTACACGACTTTATCATTGATAAAATTGATGACATGAAAGCGCAGGACATCGTCACTCTGGATGTCCGCGGCAAATCCAGCATTACAGATCTCATGGTCGTTTGCACCGGTACCTCGAACCGACACGTCGCTTCAATTGCTGACAATGTCAACAAAGCCTCCAAGCTGATCGATTTTCCCCCGTTTGGCATCAGTGGTGAAGAAGACGGCGAATGGATTGTCGTTGATATGGGAAGCGTGATGCTGCATATCATGCAGGAAGATGCCCGACAGCTTTATCAATTGGAAAAGCTCTGGGGCTGATTGACGGATGAAGTTACAACTGATCGCCGTCGGCACCAAAATGCCGAAGTGGGTAGAAACCGGTTTTGAAGAATATCGCCGCCGATTTCCAAAAGACATGCCGCTGGAACTGATTGAGATTTCAGCCGGAAAACGGGGCAAAAATGCTGATATTGCCCGTATTCTTCAAAAAGAAGGCGAAGCCATGCTGGCCGCAGTAGCCAAAGGGAACCGCATCGTCACGCTGGATATTCCCGGTAAACGCTGGGATACCGAGCAACTGGCCGGACAGCTGGAAAACTGGAAACTGGACGGGCGCGATGTCTCTATCCTGATTGGCGGGCCTGAAGGTCTGGCGCCAGCCTGTAAAGCTGCGGCCGAGCAAAGCTGGTCACTCTCTCCGTTAACCCTGCCACATCCTCTGGTGCGTATCGTCATGGCGGAAAGCTTGTACCGGGCATGGAGTATCACGGCTAATCATCCATACCACAGGGAATAAAACGGCATGCGCAAGAAGCGACTTCAGATCCGTGACCATCAGGCAGAATCATCGCTGTTTTTCCGGCGAGCTATTTTTTCCTTCGCCGGTATTCTGGTCCTGATTGGTGTCCTGGTCGGTAACCTTTATCACATTCAGGTCAGCGAGTTTGAGGACTACAAGACTCGCTCCAACGATAACCGCATCAAGGTTGTGCCGGTCGCCCCGAACCGCGGGATGATCTACGACCGTAACGGTGTTCTGTTAGCTGAAAACCGGCCGGTTTACTCTCTGGAAGTCGTGACAGAAAAGGTTCCGATGCTGGATGATACCCTGGAACGGCTCAGAGCCTTGCTGGGCATCACGGATGAAGAAATCGAACGTTTTGAAAAAGAACGCCGCCGTACGCGCCGTTTCAACTCTGTTCCGCTGCGCAATCAGCTGACTGAAAAAGAAGTCGCGCTGTTTTCTGTGAATCAGCACCGTTTCCCCGGTGTTGAGGTGAAAGCCTATCTGAAGCGTTATTACCCTTATGGTGACGCCCTCACCCACGTCCTCGGCTACGTTGCTAAAATCAATGACCGTGATTTGGAGATGCTGGATCGCCAGGGCCACCTGAACAACTACAAGGCAACCCGGGATATCGGCAAACTCGGTATTGAAAAATACTATGAAGAGATGCTGCACGGCACATCCGGTTATCAGGAAGTGGAAGTGAACAGCCGGGGCCGTATCATCCGGACTTTGAAATATGTCCCGCCCGTCCCCGGTAAAGATATCCGCCTGAATCTGGATATCGAGCTGCAGCTTTATGTGAAGCAATTGCTGACCGAGAAAAAAGTCGATCCGGAAACCGGCGAAGAATTTATCAAGCCCAAACGCGGTTCTGTCGTCGTCCTGGATCCGAAAGATTCCTCCGTTCTGGCGATGGTTTCCAGCCCGAGTTATGACCCTAACCTCTTTGTCCATGGTATTTCCGGCAAAGCGTACCGGGACTTGCTGGATGACAGGGACAGACCGCTGGTGAACCGTGTCACCCTTGGTATTTATCCGCCAGCTTCAACCGTAAAACCTGCAATTGCCGTCGCAGCCTTGTCTGAAGGGGTGATTACTACCAGTACCACACGTAATGATCCCGGGTTCTGGAAAATTCCGAACTCCAAGAGCCGGCCATTCCGCGACTGGTTGCGTTGGGGACACGGAAAGGTGACCATTCACAAAGCCATTGAAGAATCTGTTGATACCTTTTTCTACCAGATTGCCTACGACATGGGGATTGACCGTCTGTCTTCCTGGATGAGCAAATTTGGTTACGGGGAATATACCGGTATTGATATTTTCGAGGAAAGTAAAGCCAACATGCCCACCCGAGAGTGGAAACAGGCGCGTTTCCGTCAGCCCTGGTATCAGGGCGACACCATTCCTGTCGGTATCGGTCAGGGCTACTGGACGGCAACCCCGTTGCAGATCGCGAAAGCCACCACGGTTCTGGTAAACAATGGCGTAGTCCGGGCCCCCCATCTGCTGAAAGATATCATCGGGCCTGAAGGCGAAACACCGGCCAAATATGAGATCTTCCCGCCGGTGACCGGCGTAGAGCCAAAGTACTGGAGAGTAGCAAAAGACGGCATGTACCGGGTGCTTTTCGGCAACCGGGGAACGGCACGGCGTGCTTTCTATGGCGCGCAATATAAAGCTGGCGGTAAGTCAGGCTCCGCACAGGTCTTTGGTCTGGCTGAAGATGAAGAATATAACGCCGAAGAGCTGGAAGAACATCTGCGGGATCACGCGCTGTTTACCGCTTTCGCACCTTTTGATGATCCACAGGTTGTGGTTGCAATGGTGCTGGAAAACGCCGGTGGCGGTTCCAGTAACGGTGGCCCGGTCGCACGGCAGATCTTCGATCACATGTTACTGGATCACAGTGATGAACATGACACCAACAAATCAACACTTGCCGAGGTAACCCGATGAGTATCATGGCTGCCGCAGGCAGTAAAACAACCCTGAGTGACCGGCTGCATATCGATGTGCCGCTGTTACTGGGGATCCTGACCGTGATGGGTTTTGCTCTGGTGGTCATGTACAGCGCCAGCGGCCAGAATCTGGCTATGATGGAGCGTCAGGCGGTCCGGATGCTGTTGTCACTGGCCATTATGTTTATCCTGGCTCAAATCGCGCCCCGACACTACGAAGCCTGGGCACCTTACCTGTTCGGTGTCGGCCTGCTCTTACTGCTTGGCGTCCTGCTGTTCGGGGAAATTTCCAAAGGCGCGCAACGCTGGCTGGATCTCGGTGTGGTGCGTTTCCAGCCCTCAGAGCTGATTAAACTGGCGGTACCGCTGATGGTGGCCCGGTTTATCGGGAATCATCCGCTGCCCCCCAGCCTGAAGAATATCGTAATCGCCACACTCATGATTTTCGTGCCCACGATTCTGATTGCCAAGCAGCCCGATCTGGGAACCTCAATCCTGATCGCGGCCTCCGGGGTCTTCGTCCTGTTTCTGTCCGGGATCAGCTGGCGCATTATCATTTTTGCCGGGTTGCTCGTGGCTGCCTTCATCCCGCTGCTCTGGTTTTTCCTGATGCATGATTATCAGCGAACCCGGGTCCTGACGCTGTTCAATCCTGAATCAGATCCGCTAGGTGCCGGCTACCACATCATCCAGTCGAAAATTGCCATTGGTTCCGGTGGTATTACCGGCAAGGGCTGGCTGCACGGCACTCAGTCACAGCTAGAATTTCTGCCGGAGCGTCATACCGACTTTATCTTTGCCGTGATCGCTGAAGAATGGGGACTGGCTGGCGTGGTCGGCCTGCTGGCTCTCTATATTTTCATCATCGGCCGCGGACTTCTGCTGGCGAGCCGGGCACAAACGGCCTTTGGCCGCATGATGGCAGGCAGTATTGTCCTGAGTTTCTTCGTTTATGTTTTCGTCAATATCGGGATGGTCAGTGGCTTGCTGCCCGTTGTTGGTGTTCCCCTGCCCCTGGTCAGTTACGGCGGCACCTCAATGGTCACCCTGATGGCGGGCTTTGGTATCCTGATGTCTATCCACACTCACAGAAAAATGCTGTCTAAGGCGAACTGATGCGCATTGCTTCTCAATCGTTCATTTTCTCTCTGTGCTTCACCCTGCTGCTGGCCGGGTGTAGCACCACATCGACTTCAGATCGGTATCAAATCAAAGAAGACCGTGCACCGGACAGCTCTCCGACACTGGATCATATTGAAGATGCCCAGCCAAGATATGAAGCTAAAAGTCTGGCCGGTAATGTGAATTACAATCTCAATGGTCAGCATTACACGATTTTGCCGTCTGATCAGCCTTTCACGCAAGAGGGACTGGCCTCCTGGTACGGCAAAAAATTTCACGGCCATCAAACCTCGAACGGCGAAATTTACGATATGTATTCCATGACGGCAGCGCATAAAACCCTGCCGTTGCCGAGCTATGTCAGAGTCACCAACAGAAATAACGGCAAAACCGCCATCGTCCGGGTAAACGACCGTGGTCCATTCCACGAAGGACGAATTATCGACCTCAGTATGGCTGCCGCGACCAAACTGGACGTGATTGGTCATGGCACTGCACCGGTCAGCATTGAACTGATTCAGATGCCCAAGCCAGACAAGGCAGAGTGGCAAAGTGCCAACCCGAGATGGTTTTTCGTTCAACTCGCGGCATTCAGCGATCTGAGCAAAGCACAGGCTGCAGCTCAGAAGCTCAAAACTGAATTCAATACTCAGGTGGAACTGAAAAAAGCAAAATCCGCAGCGGTATACCGGCTGCGCCTGGGGCCCTATCTGGACTCACAGGAGGCTGAACATTTACGTGATCAAGCCAGAGCATCACAGTTCCCGGAAGCTTTTGTGGTATCCGAGTTGCGCGAGTTGAACTAATTTGCCAACCTGAAGTCTGACAAAAGTATGTAAAAATTTCATAAGATTCTTGTGTGGGCCCTTATATCGTCGGGTTGAGAACTGTTTATCAGGACTCAATCTGATATAGTGGTTCCAATTTTGTTATCCGCAATCCAAGTAACAACTATCATGAATAAATCTGCTGCATTTTTTCGCTCTGTCACAGCCTCTGCCGTTTTGATGACAAGCCTTTCCGCGACAGCGGCACCAGCCGTTGTTCCAGAAGCCCCGCAGATAGCCGCTAAAGGTTATGTCCTGATGGATTACCATTCAGGCAAAATTCTGGCCGGACAAAATGAATACCAGAAGCTGCCGCCTGCGAGCCTGACCAAGATGATGACCAGTTATGTCATCGGTCAGGAAATCAAACGCGGTAACATCTCTATGGATGATACTGTTGTGGTCAGTAAAAATGCCTGGGCGAAAAACTTCCCTGGCTCATCCAAAATGTTTATCGAGGTTGGTAGTGAAGTCAAAGTGTCTGACCTCAACCGCGGTATCATCATTCAGTCAGGCAATGATGCTTGTGTTGCCATGGCCGAACATGTGGCTGGTTCTGAAGACTCTTTTGTCGATTTGATGAACGGATGGGCAAAAACACTGGGGATGGATTCCACCCATTTTGCCAACGTACACGGTCTGGATAATGCCAATCTGTTCACCACCCCTTATGACATGGCGCTGCTGGCACAGGGCCTGATCCGTGACGTGCCGGACGAGTTCGCAATCTATAAGGAAAAATCTTTCCGCTATAACGGCATTGAGCAGTTCAACCGAAACAGCCTGCTGTGGGACAAGAGCCTGAATGTGGATGGTCTGAAAACCGGCCATACGGATAACGCCGGATACAGCCTGGTCAGTACTGCAACCGAAGGTCAGATGCGTCTGATCGCTGTTGTGATGGGCACCAAAAATGCCAACGCCCGTAAAGCTGAAAGTAAAAAGCTGCTGAACTATGGTTTCCGCTTTTTCGAAACCGTTTCTCCGCATAAAGCCAACGAGACCTTCGTGACTGAAAAAGTCTGGATGGGTGACACGGATGAAGTCTCACTGGGTGTCAGTCAGGATACTTTCGTCACGCTGCCGCGTGGTTCGGTCAAAGATCTGAAAGCCAACTTTGTGCTGGAAAAAGAGTTGAAAGCGCCAATCCACAAAGGCGATGTTGTCGGTAAACTGTACTACCGCCTGGGCGATGACGATGTTGCTGAATACCCGCTGCTGGCACTGAACGATGTCAATCAGGGAGGCATTTTCAGCCGTCTGATTGATTATATCGTCTTGTTGTTTAAGGGCTGGCTGAGCTAATCGCTTTCGCATGAAAAAGGACAGCCTCGCTGTCCTTTTTCTTTTTAACCCGCTGATGGCATCGTTTGTACTGTTCCGTTCCCTTTGCATGACTTGTGTTCTGGACGGCGAGCCATTAATATGCTGCCCTTAATTGTGATACACCGCATACATTTCCGGGAGTTCAGCATGCAACAGCAAGAACAGCCAAAACTTAAAGATTTACTCGAGTTCCCTTGTCAGTTTACCTACAAGGTAATGGGCTTTAATAAGCCTGAACTGCCGGACCTGGTGGTAGAAGTGATTCAACGCCATGCGCCAGGTGACTACACGCCGTTGGTGAAACCAAGCGGCAAAGGCACTTACAGTGCCGTTTCAATTACAATCACAGCGACTCACATTGAGCAGGTTGAAACGCTTTATAAGGAACTGGGCGAGATTGAGATTGTCCGTGTCGTCCTCTGAGACCTGGTCCTACCGAGCAATTGGCGGCTGAAATTTCAGCCGCCAAGTTTTATAATGCACCATTATTGGTATCTTCTGACTCGCAGCAGATCCCGACAGACAACATGGGTGTGAATGTGCAAAGAAATCTCATTGTCCGCAACCTGGGCCTGAAAGACTATTCTGTCACTTATGAGGCCATGCATGATTTTACCGCCGATCGCGATGACGACACCGTCGATGAGATCTGGCTGGTTGAGCACCTTCCCGTTTTTACTCAGGGGCAAGCCGGCAAAGCCGAGCACGTGCTGAATCCTGGTGATATCCCTATTTTTCAGAGTGATCGCGGTGGACAAGTGACCTATCATGGCCCGGGGCAGCAAATGATGTATCTTCTGCTCGATCTGCGCCGCCTCAAACTGGGCGTCCGTGAGCTGGTCACGCACATTGAAAACACAGTAATCAACACGCTATCCCGTTTCGGGGTAACCTCTAATGCCCGTCCGGACGCCCCTGGTGTCTATGTCGACGGCAAAAAAATCTGCTCACTCGGTCTACGTATCCGTCGCGGCTGTTCTTTTCATGGCCTGGCCCTCAACGTCAACATGGATTTATCGCCTTTCATGCGCATCAATCCCTGTGGCTATGCGGGTATGGAAATGACTCAGCTGGCTATGTTCAATGGCCCTACAGAACTGGCTGATGTGCAACCTATACTTGTCGATGAGTTAGTGAATTTGCTCGATTACCAGAGCATAGAGTGGATAACGGAAAGCAATTAATCATGAGCAAACCGATCGTAATAGAACCAGGTGTCAAATATCGTGACGCCGACAAAATGGCCCTGATCCCAGTACGTAACATGGAAGCGGAAGAAAAACCCCGTGAAATGCTGCGTAAACCGGAGTGGATGAAAATCAAACTGCCGGCGGATACCCAACGTATCCGGGACATCAAGGACGCGATGCGTAAGAACAACCTGCACTCGGTCTGTGAAGAGGCATCCTGTCCGAACCTGGCAGAGTGCTTTAGTCACGGTACGGCCACCTTCATGATTCTGGGTGCCATCTGTACCCGTCGATGCCCGTTCTGTGACGTTGCCCATGGCCGTCCGCTGCCGCCAAGTGCTGAAGAGCCGGTTCATTTGGCTCAGACCATCGCTGATATGAAGCTGCGCTACGTGGTTGTCACATCCGTTGACCGCGATGATCTGCGTGACGGCGGTGCACAGCACTTTGCTGACTGTATCCGTGAAATTCGCGTGAAGAGCCCTGAAATCAAGATCGAAACCCTTGTCCCTGATTTCCGTGGCCGGATGGATCGTGCGCTGGAAATCCTGCGTGATAATCCGCCGGATGTCTTCAACCATAACCTGGAAACTGCGCCACGCTTATACCGCAAGGCCCGTCCGGGTGCGAACTACCAGTGGTCGCTGGATCTGCTGAAGAAATTCGGTGAAATGCATCCGAACGTTCCGACAAAATCCGGCCTGATGATGGGTCTGGGTGAAACCAAAGAAGAGATCATTGAAGTCCTCAAGGATCTGCGTGCACACGGCGTAACGATGCTGACCTTAGGTCAGTACCTGGCACCAAGCCGCCACCACTTGCCTGTTGAACGTTATGTGCCGCCATCAGAGTTTGATGAGCTCAAAGAAATTGCACTGGAGCTGGGCTTTACCCATGCGGCCTGTGGTCCGTTTGTCCGCTCGTCTTACCATGCCGACCTGCAGGCAAAAGGCGAAGAAGTGAAATAATCACACAAGTCGGGAATCGTATGGTGACATGACGCCTCTGATTCCCGTGCTTCGTCCCCAGTTGGATCCCATAAAAAAACGCTTCGGAGTCTGTGACATACCGAAGCGTTTTTATTTTTGAACTCAGTTCTGTAACTGTACTGTTCCCTGCTCTGTCAGCGCTGATTCTCTTTATCAATCACAGCTGCCAGTACCGGCGCTAAACTTTCCAGCGCTTCCTCAGTGATCGGCTTACCATCTTCATCTGTGACGGTAATTGAGGTCCGGTTCCCCAGATCACCCAGCTGCAAATCATAATCACGATTCGACAGCTGAAGCGGCTGAATACCGAGTTCGGTCCAGAAATCATCACCCGGTGAACGGAAAGAAACATCAACTGTACCCTGAGAACGGTTTCTGCCATCAACGGTGAAACCCAGCGCCTGCAGGAGGCTTGGCAAGCGTTCCCAGAAAACATTGTAAGGCGCACGCGCAATAATCACGGGTAAACCGCTGCGATCACGGCCCATACTGATTGAGATCTGCTTGACCAGTTCCTGTGCCCGCACGCGGGCTTTCTCACGCTCATATGCGTCGTATTTCGCCATGACCAGATTCGTCATCAGGATACTGTAACGTTCCTGATTCCCGAGACTCACCGTCTTGTCGACACCCGCTTCACGCCAGTCCAGCAGTTTAATGGTATACAGGTTCTGGCCATTCTCGCTGGAACGGGTAATCCGGTATCGGCTGCTGATTTCAGTGTCTTCATCCTCGTTGTTCCACTGAACCCAACTGGTTTCCAGGGTCTGCGCGGTATCAACATCAAATGGAATATTCCGCTCTTTCCCAAGACGTTTGGTCAGGGTCCAGAGTTCATTCAATTCTTCAGCTTTAACCAGTTGCAGGCTCACCGTACCATCGGAATTATGGACAGTTCGGGCGCCCGGAATGAGCGCGAGTACCTGTTGCGGTGGACGAATATCAACCGCTTTACCAATGGCACCAGAATAGTCGGCAGCCGGAATGGCATACTCGCCAGACACCGTCGCCGCACCGCTGCTCGGGCTGTTCCAGCTGCTGAGCGGTACAGTTTCCAGATAATTAAAGTCCTGATTTGCCTGACGGCGGCGCTCAGCACCACCCGAACAGCCAGCCAGTGTAGCGACCATGACAGCCGTAACTGCCAGCCTGTAATTCACATTCATGTAGAGCTCTTACGTTCCTATGCGGTGGCCAGTGAAGGCAGCAGTTTCGCATCTTTCAACGCTTGCAACACAACAGGTTCAGCCTCTTTGCTCAGCGGCGTCAACGGCAGACGTAATGTACCGTGCTGGATCAGCCCCATTTTGTGTGCTGCCCATTTCACCGGAATGGGATTGGACTCAACAAACAGGTTCTTGTGCAATGGCATTAATTTTGCGTCAATGGCTTTCGCAGCTTCAATCTCGCCATTCAGTGCCAGCCGGAACATCGTTGCCATATCCTCAGCTGCAATATTTGCAGTCACTGAAATGACGCCATGTCCGCCAAGCGCGACAAATTCCAGACCTGTTGCATCATCACCGCTGAATTGGAGGAAATCTTCGCCGCAAAGTTCCCGAGTTTTTGCTACACGGGACAAATCGCCGGTCGCATCTTTAATTCCGATGATGTTATCCAGCTTAGACAGGCGTGCCACAGTTTCCGGCAGCATATCGACAGAAGTACGACCCGGTACGTTGTACAGAATTTGCGGCAGGTCTGTGGCTTCAGAAATCGCCTTGAAGTGCTGATACAAGCCTTCCTGCGTCGGTTTGTTATAGTAAGGAGTCACTGTCAGGCAAGCGGCAACACCCGTACCGGAGAAAAGTTTACTGAAAGTGATGGCTTCATGGGTGGCATTGGCGCCTGTACCGGCAATGACAGGGATACGGCCCTGAGCAAAATCGACTGTCTTCAGCACCACTTTCACGTGCTCTTCCACAGTCAGCGTGGCGGACTCGCCTGTGGTTCCTACAGCAACCAGAGCATCTGTGCCTGCTGCAATATGATATTCAACCAAGGATTTCAGGCTGGCGTAATCTACTTCACCGACTTCATCCAAGGGCGTAACTAGCGCTACCATGCTACCAGTAAACATGTCGATCTCCCTTTTTTATTGATTTCTCATGGTACTTTTCAGTGACAGTAAACACAAGCGAGCAGAATGTAAAATAGCTGTCATAGATGGCCAGAATGTATCCTTCATTGCCCAGCCTGTGATCCCCTGTCAAAAGTCGATTAAACCAGTGAGTTACGCCAGTTGCAGCGCATTACGCAACAAAATATATCTTTCCTCACCATATCATCATTTGTCCCTGTAACTTCATGGCAGGAGATAAGTTTGCTGTGCTACCATGCAAGCATGAATGTCATCAATGTGAAACTGTATGGAACACTACCTCGTTATTACCGCGATTGGCACTGACCGGCCGGGCATTACCGATGAAATCACCCGGCATATCTCCCTGAGCGGTTGCAATATTGAAGACAGCAGGCTGGCGATTTTCGGCAGCGAATTCACTTTTATCCTGCTTTTGTCGGGTACGGCCGCGTCTATTTCGCGGGTCGAGGCAACGCTCCCAATGCGGGCCCAGCAACTCGATTTGCTGACCATGATGAAGCGGACAACCCGGCACGAACACCGTTTTTACCCTTATACGGCTGAATTCCATGTCGAGGGAAACGATGCCCCGGGACTCATTGAGAAGTTCACCCATTTCTGTGCCACACGCCAGATAGACATCTCGGCGCTCAGTGCCCATTCTCAGGAAGAAGATGACAACAGCGGGGAAGACCAGCTGACCCTGCAACTGAGTACCAACCTGCCGGAAGGTTGCAACCTGATGTCTTTACAGGAAGAATTTGAAGATTTGTGCCAGACCGTACAAGTCACGGGCACAGTGACATTTACCGGCCATAATCCGAAAGAAAAATAAGGAACAACACATGCAAACCCTGACTGCAGGAACTCCCGCACCTGAATTCACGCTTCTGGATCAGAATGGTGCACCTGTCAGCCTGAACGATTTCAAAGGGAAAAAGGTTCTCGCTTATTTCTATCCCAAAGCCATGACACCGGGCTGCACCGTCCAGGCTTGCGGATTACGCGACAGCAAAACCGAGCTTGATGCGCATAATGTGGTGGTTCTGGGAATCAGCATTGATCCGGTGAAGCGTCTGCCGAAATTTATCGAGCGCGACAAGCTGAACTTTACCCTGCTGTCAGACGAAGACCATGCTGTTGCTGAGCAATTCGGTGTCTGGGGCGAGAAGAAATTCATGGGGAAAATCTACGATGGCCTCCATCGCATCAGCTTCCTGATCAACGAAGACGGTGTGATTGAACATGTCTTCAATAAGTTTAAGACCAAAGATCACCACGAAGTCGTGCTGAACTACCTGAAAGAAAACAATGCCATTTGATTTCTGTCAGTCACAAGGTCTGTCTGGAACAAGGCCGCATGATGCGGTCTTTTTCATTGCCTGCCCCGGCTTTGTTCGGGTTGCGGGACAGGCTTAAACCACAACACCACCGCAATACCGCCTAATATTGCTGCTGAGGCAATCAACAGCCGGGTGCTCACTGACTCCGACAGAAAAATAACCCCGCCCATTGCAGCCAGCACAGGCACACTGAGCTGAACGGTTGCCGCACTCATTGCTGTCAGCAGAGGCAGAACACTGTACCAGACGGCATATCCGACACCGGATGCAATTCCACCAGACAGGATGGCATATATCACGCCAAGCCGATCAAGATGCGTCCCCCCAGCAATCAGACAACAAACTACAGCCATCGGCACCGCCCGCAGAAAATTTCCAGCCGTAATTTGCAGGGGGTCTTTCGCCCCTTTTCCTCTGAGGGTATAGATTCCCCATGCGCCTCCGGCCGTCAGCATGAGGATTGCCCCCTGCCAGGAAGGCGCAGATACGCCGGGGAGCAAAAGGACGACCAGACCAGCCAGTGCCAGCACAAAGCCCGCCAATTGCCAGATTGTCATTCTTTCTCCGCGCCATAACGCGACGGCCATCATGGTGATCTGAACTGCGGCAAATAACAGCAATGCACCGGTTGCCGCCGTCAGGCTCAGATAGGCAAAAGAGAAACCGGCTGCGTAGATAAACAGAGAAAAAGCAGAGATCCAGCTGCCTGCCGGTCTGGCGCTGAGTGTATGTGCCGGTGTGTTCAGCGCATGAAGCAACCACAGCAAAACCGCACCCGATGCTAACCGGATCAGGGTAAAACTCGCGGGATCGATGTCAGTTTCAGACAGAGCAATTCTGTTGAGAAGAGAGTTGGCCGCAAAAGCAAGCATGGCCAGGGAGGTGAACATCAATACTCTGAACGGTATCGGCATGCTCCCCTCCCGTGATTTAATCGTCAGTTATGGCGTATCTTCAGCATGGTCAGTGGCTGGCAGAGCATGCCAGACCGCTTTTACCAGTGTAGCCAATGGGATCGCGAAAAAGACACCCCAGAAACCCCATAAGCCACCAAAAACCAGTACCGATACAATAATCGCGACCGGATGGAGGTTCACCGCTTCTGAAAACAGCACCGGAACCAGGACATTCCCGTCCAGTGCCTGAATAATGCCGTACGCCACCAGCAGCCACCAGAAATCCGGTGTCAGCCCCCACTGAAACAAACCAACCATGGCAACAGGCACCGTCACGGCCGCAGCACCGATATAAGGGATCAGAACGGAAAGCCCCACCAATACCGCCAGCAGCAGAGAGTAACGCAGGTCAAGCAGAGCAAAGGTAATATAGCTGGCAACACCGACGATAATGATTTCCGTGACTTTACCGCGAATATAGTTTGAGATTTGCTCGTTCATCTCCTCGCCGACTTTACTGGCGAGACGACGGTTTCTCGGTAACAGCCGGCCCAGTGTACTGAGCATTTCATCTTTATCTTTCAGCAGGAAGAAGACCAGCAGCGGCACCAAAATCAAATAGACTGCCAGCGTCGCCAGGCTCAGCAACGAGGCCACCGAACCTTTCAGAGCGGTTTCCCCCATCCCCAGCACTTTGGTTCGCATACTGTTCATCACTGTGGTGATCTGCTCCGGCTGAACCAGTTCAGGATATCGTTCTGGCAGGCTGGAGACATAACGCTGCAGATCATTAAACATGCTGGGAACATCTGAAAGCAGATTGCTGATCTGATGCCAGATCATCGGGATCAGGCCAAAGACCGCCATTACCATCAGACTGGTAAACAGCAACAGGACCAGCGTAACCGCTAAGGTACGGGGAACCCGGAGCCGGGTCAGATACATGACCGGCCACTCAAGTAAATAAGCCAGTACGATAGCGACCAGCAAAGGCGCGATCAGGTTGCCGAAAAAATAAATGGTGATGAAGCCCACCAAGAGAATCGCCACCAGACTGACCGCGTGAGGGTCAGAAAACCTGCGCTGATACCAGCGACTTATCATTTCCAGCATAAAAGCGTCACAACCTTTTAGTAACGGTAATCACAAGTAATTGTGGGTCATCTGACTGCACCCGGACGTCAAAGCCCTGATGCCGCAGATAGCGGGGTATATCCTGCCGGGCGCCCGTGTCACAAACATGAATGTCCAGGGAGTATCCGACATCCAGTCCATGGCAAGCCCGTTTCGCAATCAGTAACGCCAGCGGACAGCGGGCATCAGTTAAATCCAGCTTGGGTATTTCCATTCTTGTGCACTGGCGGTTATTATCCAACAGGTTATTGTAAATAACATGATGGCGACAAGAAAGAAACAGCCTGGATATTTTGTTGTCATATCAGTTAATACATCGATTATTTGACTGCTATCGGCTTCATAATCGAAATAACAACAACCTGTAATGAAGGCGACCATCATTTCTATGCTTCGATTGACCAAAAAGCCAGTTTGCCTGCTGCTCTGTGCACTGCTGAGTTCAGCCCCGACAATAACTCAGGCAGAAGCGTCTCCGGAAGATCTTCCTGAGATCGGAACCACTGCGGCCTCAACACTGACCATCGAAAAAGAACTGGAATACGGCGATGCCTACATGCGCATGCTGCGGGCCAGCAAGCCGATTATCAATGACCCGCTGCTCTCTGAATACGTGCAGGATCTGGGGCATAAGCTGGTTGCCAATGCACAGGATGTACGCACCCCCTTTGAGTTTTTCCTGATCCAGAACCGCGAAGTGAACGCCTTTGCTTTCTTTGGCGGCCACGTCGCCCTGCACTCCGGTCTTTTCCTTCATGCCCAGAGTGAGAGTGAACTGGCTTCGGTCATGGCACACGAAATCGCCCACATCACCCAGCGCCATCTGGCACGGAGCATGGAAGATCAGGCGAAGAAATCACCGGCGACGATGGCCGCACTGATTGGCTCCCTGATGTTAGCCATTGCCTCACCGGAGGCCGGTATTGCAGCCATCCAGGCCACCACAGCGGCTTCGGTGCAGGGGCAGATCAACTATACCCGCAGCAATGAAATGGAAGCTGACCGGATTGGTATCGCGACTCTGGCAAAATCGGGTTTCGACGTTCAGGCTATGCCAACCTTTTTTGGTCGTCTGGCCGATCAGTACCGCTATGCCAGCACCCCGCCTGCCATGCTGCTGACTCACCCGCTGCCGGAATCCCGTATCGCAGATACCCGCAACCGTGCTGCGCAATATCCGCCGCACCGCGTTCAGATTTCCGAAAACTATCTGCTGGCACAGGCCAGAGTGATTGCACGCTATGCTAACCTCGACAGCCGGAATGCGCTGGACTGGTTTGAACGCAAAGACAAAAAAGCCCATGGGGCCGAAAAAATGGCCGTCGACTACGGAAAAGCGCTGGTACTGATGGACAGCGGCAAATACAAAGAAGCAGAAGCATTGCTGATGCCTTTGCTCAAAGCAGAACCCGGCAACCGTTTCTTCATCGATTCAGCAACCGACCTGGATCTGTTCCTGAAACGCTACGACAATGCCATCAACCGACTGCAACATGCACTGAAATCCAACCCCGCCAATGCAGTGCTGAGGCTGAATCTGGCGCATACACTTCTGAAAGCCGGGCGGGCAAAAGATTGTCTGACATTACTCAGCCGATTTACCTACGACAACCCTGATGATATCAACGGCTGGAACATGCTGGCCGAAGCCTATGCCGGAACTGGCCGCCGGGATGGTGAGCTGGCTGCACGGGCCGAAGTGATGGCCCTCCGCGGCGACTGGGAAAAAGCAATCCAGAACTACATTCAGGCCAGCCAGATCGTGGAAGTCGGCTCACTGGATCAGGCCCGATACGATGCCCGTATCGACCAGTTACGCCTGGCGCGGGCCCGATTTGCCGATTTGTAGCCCCGTCAGACCCTCACAAAGCAGATCCGGCTAACAGACTCAGGGGATTCTCTTTTCCTGTTGCCGGACAGTCCACTACAATATCAGTCATTTAGCCCGCCGAATCCGGCGGGCATGACCATTCTGATGCTCTCAGGAGAAACTATGTCTATCACGATTTATCACAATCCACGCTGTTCCAAGAGCCGTGAAACGCTGAACCTGCTGGAAAGCAAAGGGATTGAACCGAAAATCATCAAGTATCTGGAAGAAACCCCGTCTGCAACCCAACTCGCAGAGCTGCAACGTAAACTTGGCTTTGACTCTGCCCGTCAGATGATGCGGACAAAAGAAGATATTTATCAGTCCCTGAACCTTGGCGATGCGTCCGTGTCGGAGCAGGCTCTGCTGGACGCTATGGCAGCCAACCCGAAACTGATTGAACGCCCGATTGTCGTCAATGGTGACAAAGCCGCGCTGGGTCGTCCGCCGGAACAAGTGCTGGATATTCTGTAATGCTGCCTGTTCTGGTGCTGTACTACAGCAGGCACGGCAGCACCCGGCAGCTGGCACGCCAGATCGCCCGGGGGATCGGACAAGTCGCTGGCTGTGAAGCCATCCTGCGCACCGTGCCGGATATCCGGGCAAGCGGTGAGCAGGAAGCTGTCTCTGACGGTGACCCTTTTGTCACTCAGGCCGATCTCGATACCTGTCAGGGGCTGGCTTTAGGGAGTCCGGTGCGCTTTGGCAACATGGCTGCACCACTGAAGCACTTTATCGACAGCACCAGTGCACAATGGCTGTCCGGCAGCCTGATTGGCAAACCAGCCTGTGTGTTTACAGCGTCATCTTCCATGCATGGCGGGCAGGAAACAACGTTACAGTCAATGTTACTGCCGCTGCTGCATCATGGCATGCTGGTGCTGGGTCTGCCCTACTCTGAGCCGCTCCTGCATACGACACAATCCGGAGGTACCCCTTACGGGGCATCTCACCTGAATCAGCAGGGCGGTCTGACTGAAGATGAAGCAGCTCTGGCACAGGCATTAGGAAAAAGGCTGGCACAGACAGCCCTTAAGTTGCAATAAGTGACGTCCTGCGTGAAATCGCAGCGAAAGGATTTGATCATGAAACCAATGAGCCCCTCGACCCAGAATCTGCGCTACTTTGCGCTGACCGCGAACCTGTCACTGCTGCTATGGGTTGCACTCTGGCAAAGCGTGATTTCCCCGCACCCGCACCTGAACAACTATGTTGTTGCCGGGATGTGGATACTGCCCTTGCTGTTGCCGATGAAAGGAATTCTGGAGGGGAAACCTTACACGCACGCCTGGGCCAACTTCATCCTGATGTTTTACTTCCTTCATGCCCTGACTCTGTTGTGGGTCGATGGCGGTGAGCGCTGGCTGGCTCTGGTCGAACTGGGACTGACCATTGCTGCTTTCTTCGGCAACATTCTGTTTGCCCGGGCACGCGGACGGGAACTCGGCAACAAGCTGAAGAAACTGTCTCAGGTCGAACGTGAAGAGCGCGAAGCTCACGGCGATAAATAATTGTCGTTAAGTAAAAAAGAACCCCGGCTGTCTTGCCGGGGTTCTTTTTTCAATCATTTAACTGCTGTCTGCGTTCAGGCATTGGGATTCCAGTAATACTGGCTGATTCCGGATGCCACTGAACTGCGGGTGGCAGACACATCGAGCTGAGGCAGCGGCTCAGAGGCCGAACCCTCACGGGATGTCGGAACAATGATACCTTCGGGTGCTGCACCGGGTGATGAACCCTCTGCTGGCATCTCACGCACCAAAGAAGTCACCGGCTGCGACTGAAGACGAGGTTCCATACTCAGCTCACGGGCAAACGCCTGCTCGTTACTCAGCAACCGGATTGAAAAACGAACCCGGTCGCCCTGCAGATGGGTCGCGTTCACTTCAGCCACTGAGCTCATCGCTTTCAGCAACGATTCCAGCTGGAAGAAATCTTCGACATGACGGATATTTGCCACTTCAATCGCAAATCCACCCTCAGTTGCCCCACCCAGCTGAATGGCATACCGCGCAGCCAGATTATCGGCCACCGTATTCATCATCTCCTGGATTGCCGCCGGGCCGCTGATACGCCCCTCAACCGGCTCTGCTTTCCCGTCCAGCATCGCTGCCGGAGAATCCGGGAACAGCTGCCAGTTGAGCTGTGTTTTCTCACCACTGCCCTTCACGCGAACAACCATCACAGCATCAGGCTGGTAACGGGAACTCGCCTTCGCAATTGGCTGTGCAAATCCGCCCCAGAGATCCGGTACACTGATTGCCGTCACATCTTCAAAATCTCCAATCGGCAGCAATAGTGGCAAGCCCCGCAGTGCAGCCGCCTGATTCAGGGGACTTTGCAGTGCATTCCCGGACTGATCGAACACAATTGTGCGATCACGGCTCTTGTCCTCAATCAGCCAGACCAGAATGGTCGGACGCTGTTCTGACCAGAAGGTCGCATTCGCCTGAGTCAGCAGCGTACGGATTTTCTCGCGGTCGAAGCTGACATCCAGCATCGGCTGGCCATTCACGCTGCCGCGGCCCAATTGACTGACGTAAGCGCTGTTATTTTCCAGTGCTTTCTGAATCACTTCATTGTCGGAAATATTGCTCTGACCTGAGACCTTCACCAGCACCTGCTGTAAAGCTGTTGCTCTTGCAGTCTGAGCCGTCTGGCTGTCTGTATCCGGCAGGGAAACCTGCGCCTGATATAAAGTTTCAACCGTTGCAGCCTGAAGCGGCAACGCCATCAGCGCTCCAAAGAAAAAAGCAAAACGCCACATAAATCACTCGTAGAATTTCAGTGTTAGCCAAGGATGTCAGACATCCCGTAATTCGTTTTTATCCATCGCAGCCTGCCATTCCATGGCCAGACTCGCTGACAGGCCTAACTATACCTCAGGCTCAGACAAATAACGTTATTTGCCATAAAAAAATACCAAAAACGGGCAGACGTTGGCGTTCTGAACAAAAAACGGCATGTCTGCCAGCAGCCGCTTCAAACCAAAGCGAATTTTGTCTCCTGAAACACAGCAGAAAATCGCAGCTTGTTCGGGTGAATTCACACGCCCTGCGCCATCAATGACAAGATCATAAATTAATGTGCCGGAACACTGGGGAAACGTTTGCTCTTGTGCTAGCATTGCGCGATTTTTTTATACCAAGGGAGAATTGTGACAATGATGCAGATATTACAAGGGGTACAAATGCTGTTTGTAGCATTTGGCGCTCTGGTTCTGGTCCCGCTGTTAACCGGTCTGGACCCCAATGTTGCCCTCTTTGGTGCCGGTATTGGTACTCTTCTTTTTCAAGTCATCACGAAACGCAGCGTTCCTATCTTCCTTGCCTCCTCTTTTGCTTTTATCGCTCCCATTCTTTACGGTGTGCAAGCCTGGGGTATTCCCGCAACGCTCGGTGGTCTGATGATGGCCGGTGTAGTTTACCTGCTGATGGCCACAATCATCAAAGTTCGCGGTGTTGGCATCATCCATAAGTTGTTGCCTCCAGTCGTGGTTGGTCCGGTCATCATGGTGATTGGTCTTGGCCTGGCGCCAGCCGCAGTGAATATGGCCCTGGGAAAAAGCGGTGACGGTTCAATCCAGATCGTCAACGGTGATGCCGCGCTGTGGATTGCCTGCATCTCTCTGCTGGTCACCATTCTGGTCAGCGTGTTCGCAAATGGGATTTTCAGACTGGTCCCTATCATCGCGGGCATCCTGGCTGGTTACGGAACCAGTTTGTTCTTTGGCGTCGTCGATTTCACGGCGGTACAGGAAGCCAGCTGGTTCGCCATGCCGAACTTCACCATGCCTGAATTCAACATCAATGCCGTGCTGTTCATGATTCCGGTTGCGATTGCACCAGCTGTTGAGCACGTCGGCGACATGCTGGCGATTTCCAATGTCACCGGTAAAGACTACCTGAAAAAACCGGGCCTGCATCGCACCATGGCCGGCGACGGCGTAGCAACCATTGCGGCCTCTCTGGTCGGTGCGCCACCGAATACGACATATTCTGAAGTAACTGGTGCGGTCATGCTGACGAAAGCCTTCAATCCGGCCATCATGACCTGGAGTGCAGTTACCGCAATTATACTGGCCTTTGTCGGTAAACTGGGTGCCACACTGCAAACCATCCCTGTCCCAGTCATGGGCGGGATCATGATCCTGCTGTTCGGCTCAATTGCGACAGTCGGCCTGAATACCCTGATCAAAAATCAGGTTGACCTGCATAAATCCCGTAACCTGGTCATTGTTGCTGTCACGCTGGTGTTCGGGATTGGCGGCATGGCCTTCGGGATTGGCGAGTTCAGTCTGCAGGGCGTCAGCCTGTGCGGTATCGTTGCGATTGTCCTGAACCTGGTCCTGCCAAAAGATCTGGGTGAAAGTAAGGTTGTCGACAACGCCCAAATAGAATCATCTGACGCATAAACTTTCTTGCTTCGGAAACAAAAAAACCGGCGCAATGCCGGTTTTTTTATTCATCAGATGAATTATTTGGTGCCGAAGATCTTGTCACCTGCATCACCCAGACCCGGAACGATGTAGCCCTTGTCATTCAGCTTCTCGTCAATCGCTGCGGTGTACAGCTCAACATCCGGATGTGCTTTCTCCAGTGCAGCGATACCTTCAGGAGCAGCGACCAGAACCAGCACCTTAATGGAGCTGCAACCGTGCTCTTTCAGCAGATCGATCGTCGCAATCATAGAACCACCGGTTGCCAGCATCGGGTCAACCACCAGCGCCATACGCTCATCAATGTTGGAAGCTAGCTTATGGAAATAAGGGACAGGCTCCAGTGTTTCTTCATCACGATAGATACCGACCGTACTGATACGGGCGCTTGGCATGTGCTCCAGCACACCATCCATCATGCCCAGACCTGCACGCAGAATCGGTACAACAGTCACTTTCTTCCCTTTGATCTGTTCTACCTGAACCGGGCCGTTCCAGCCTTCAATCGTGATGGTTTCTGTTTCGAAGTCAGACGTCGCTTCATAAGTCAGCAGGCTACCCACTTCCGTCGCCAGCTCGCGGAAACGCTTGGTGCTGATGTCACCTTCACGCATCAGACCAATTTTATGCTTCACCAGCGGGTGTTTTACCTCAACGACTTTCATCTTGGACTCCTACACAACAAAGTTTCAAAAAAATCGATCCATTATACACTAGACCATCCTCATACAGGTAGGAAATAGCGACTTGCCTGGTCAGGTTTCCGTCACCAGGAATATTTGACGCAAACGTTTTCCTTTCCGTCCTGACTACTGTTATCATACTGCGGATTTTACGATTTAACCGGTGAGGATCTGTTGTGAGCGGTAATCATTCTTCTCTAAGTTACAAAGATGCAGGTGTCGATATTGATGCAGGGAATGCCCTGGTTGATCGAATCAAAGGGGTGGTCAAACGCACGACACGTCCTGAAGTGATGGGCGGTCTGGGTGGTTTTGGTGCCTTGTGCTCACTGCCGACCAAATACAAAGAGCCAGTGCTGGTCTCCGGGACTGACGGTGTCGGTACAAAGCTGCGTCTGGCGATGGATCTGAAGAAACATGACACCATTGGAATCGATCTGGTAGCGATGTGTGTCAATGACCTGATTGTACAGGGTGGTGAACCGCTGTTTTTCCTCGACTACTACGCCACCGGCAAACTGGATGTCGATACCGCAGCCAGTGTTGTCAGCGGGATTGGTGAAGGTTGCGTACAGGCCGGTTGTGCTCTGATTGGCGGCGAGACTGCTGAAATGCCGGGCATGTACCACGGCGAAGATTACGATGTCGCAGGATTCTGTGTGGGCGTGGTTGAAAAGTCTGAAATTATCGACGGCACCAAAGTTCAGGCAGGTGATGCCCTGATTGCTGTTGCTTCCAGCGGCCCTCACTCCAACGGTTATTCACTGATCCGTAAAATCATCGAAGTCTCTCAGGCCGATTTGAGCAAAGACCTCGAAGGCAAATCTCTGGCAGAACACCTGCTGGAGCCCACCCGTATTTATGTCAAATCAGTTCTGAAACTGATGGAAAGCTGCGAACTGCACGCAATTTCGCACATTACCGGCGGCGGTTTCTGGGAAAACATTCCACGCGTCCTGCCAAAAGGCACCAAAGCGGTCATCGACGGTAAAAGCTGGGAATGGCCTGCAGTGTTCAACTGGCTGCAGCAGGCTGGTAACGTAGAAACCCATGAAATGTACCGCACATTCAACTGCGGCGTTGGTCTGGTCATTGCTCTGCCTCAGGCTCAGGCAGCACAAGCGGTCGAACTGCTCAACGCTGAGGGCGAAAACGCCTGGCTGCTGGGTACCATTGCACAGGCTGCCGAGGGGGAAGCCCAGGTGGAGATCAACTAAACAATGAAAAACATTGTTGTCCTGATTTCCGGCAGCGGCTCGAACTTGCAGGCTATCATTGATGCCTGTGAAAGTGATGTCATCACACACGGCCGCATAGCTGCCGTGGTTTCGAACAAAGCTGATGCTTATGGTCTGGAACGAGCCCGTAATGCCGGCATTGCAACAGCCCATCTGGCCGCGAAAGATTATGCTGATCGTGACACTTTCGATCGGGCACTGGCTGAAATCATCGACGGATATCAGCCGGATCTGGTCGTTTTGGCCGGTTATATGCGGATCCTGAGCAGCGAATTCGTCCGTCACTATGAAGGCCGGATGCTGAACATCCACCCGTCTCTGCTGCCGAAATATACCGGCCTGCATACCCACCAGCGAGCGCTGGATGCCGGTGATACCGAGCACGGTACCAGTGTCCATTTCGTTACTGAAGAACTGGACGGCGGGCCTGTCATCCTGCAAGCCAAAGTCCCAATCTTCGAGGGCGATACTGCCGACGAAGTGATGGCCCGAGTACAGCAGCAGGAACACCGCATTTATCCGCTGGTCTGTCAGTGGTTCCTGGAAGGCCGGGCGGTCATGCAGGATGACGCAGCTTATCTGGATGGCGCTCGTCTGGCACAGCATGGTTACGCTGCTGACGAATAATTGCCCCATAAGATGTAGTTACAAGAGATACAAAAATGCGGCTTTCACAGCCGCATTTTTTTGGTTTTCTAAACAGATTACCTCTGGCCGGGGGATGGCGGTGGCGCTTCCGGCACTGCCAGTTTCCGATTGAAGATCAGCTCCCCATAATGGAAAACGGCAAATTCTCCGGTTGCCATTTTGTGCCAACGCTCATCATTGGTCAGCGGCTGGGTCGCAATGACCGTCACCACATCATTAGGTGTGGTTTCCTGCTGAAAATCTATCGTCACATCTTCATCAATCAGCGATGCTTTCCCGAAAGGCGCCCTTCGGGTGATCCAGTGAAGGTTGTTGGAACAGTAAGTGAGGACGAACTCTCCGTCGCTCAACAGCATGTTGTATACACCGAGCTTTCGCAGGTCGTCACAACGCTCAGCAATCAACTGAAATATCTGACTCCAGTCTTCCGGCGGCTGAGGAAAGTGTGAATCAATCTGGTTCAACAACCAGCAAAAAGCGATTTCACTGTCGGTATCCCCCACAGGCTGATAACGACCGGTTTCCAGCGATTCATACCCAGACAACTGGCCATTATGGGCAAAAGTCCAGTAACGCCCCCACAACTCACGGGTAAACGGATGTGTATTTTCCAGACACACCCCGCCCCGATTGGCTTGGCGGATATGGCTGATCACCGCGCAGCTTTTAATCGGATACTGTTGAACCAGCTCTGCAATCTTCGAATGACAGCTGGGCTTCGGATCTTTGAAAGTACGAAATCCCTTTCCTTCATAGAAAGTGATCCCCCAGCCGTCTGCATGCGGACCGGTCCGGCCACCCCGCTGCATCAGGCCAGTAAAGCTGAAGCAAATGTCCGTTGGCACGTTGGCACTCATGCCAAGCAATTCACACATGTTACCGTCTTCCTCAGTACAATGCTGATTTACTCAGCACCCGCCATTTCCTTTTCAACCAGCATAATCAGAATGTGAATGATCTTGATGTGTACTTCCTGAATACGATCAGCATAGCCGAAATGCGGCACACGAATTTCCACATCGGCCAGTCCGGCCATTTTGCCGCCGTCTTTCCCCGTCAGCGCAATCACTTTCATGCCTTTCGCTTTAGCCGCTTCAATCGCTTTGAGAATATTGCCGGAATTCCCCGAGGTCGACAGACCGAACAACACGTCGCCTTTTGCGCCGACCGCTTCCAGATAACGTGAAAAGACATATTCATAACCAAAATCATTACTGACACAAGACAGATGACTCGGATCTGAAATCGCAATCCCAGGATAGCCCGGACGGTTATCGCGATAACGGCCAGTCAGCTCTTCAGCAAAATGCATGGCATCACAGTGTGAACCCCCATTCCCGCATGACAGTACTTTACCACCCTGCTTGAATGATTCGGCCAGCAGCTTGGCTGCCGCTTCAATATCTGCCAGATTCTTTTCATCGCTGATAAATCGATTCAGTACATCAGCCGCTTCAGTCAGCTCGGAACGAATGAGATCTTGGTACATAGGCTTTTCTCTGTGAATGATTGATGATGCAAGGATATGCCCTGGCTGGCAGTTTACCTACAAACCCTAGGAAGTGTCGACTCGCTGTACGGCAAAACCAGTGATTTACGCCCAATATCAGTTGCTAAGCCAGTAAGGAAACCGTTTTCCCGCCTTTTTTTCATCCCTTTTGTCGCCTTATTCATCAAACCGCAATGCGAACTTACTCCTCAAATCACAAAAAAAGTTTTTACATTTCGGCAAACTTCATCTTACACTTAAACCAAGTGGTATGACCTCTTACCTATTCATTCAATAAAACATTAAATACCCTAAGAGAATATTCCTGATTAAGGAGAAGATAGAATGGCTACACTCGTGTACTTGCTGGGGTTACTGGGGATAACCGGACTGCTCGCTTATCACCGGGCCGGTCTGCGAACCTTTACCCTGGTTTTTGCGGCCGCTCTGGCAGCCGGCACACTGCTGGATATCACAGGCGAATACAGCTGGCTGGCTTTCCTGATCATTGCCTTACCGCTGAACCTGCAGGCGCTTCGTCAGAAACTGCTGAGTAAACCAGCACTCAAGGCCTTCAAAGGTGTGATGCCTGAAATGTCGCGCACTGAAAAAGAAGCGATTGATGCCGGTACAGTCTGGTGGGAAGCCGATCTGTTCCGTGGTGCACCAGACTGGAACAAACTACATGACATTCCGGCTCCTCGCCTGAGTGCTGAAGAAAAAGCGTTTCTGGACGGTCCGGTCAACGAAGTCTGCCGCATGGTCGACGACTTCGAAATCACCCATGATCTGGCTGACCTGCCACCTGAGATCTGGCAATACCTGAAAGACAACAAATTCTTCGCCATGATTATCAAGAAAGAATATGGTGGTCTGGAGTTTTCAGCGTATGCCCAGTCACTGGTCCTGCAAAAACTGTCCAGTGTCTCAATGGTGCTGTCTTCAACCGTAGGTGTACCGAACTCTTTAGGTCCGGGCGAACTGCTGCAACACTATGGTACTGAAGATCAGAAAAACCATTACCTGCCACGTCTGGCTGCCGGTAAGGAAATACCTTGTTTTGCACTGACCAGTCCGGAAGCCGGCTCTGACGCAGGCTCAATTCCTGACTTTGGTATTGTGAAAAAAGGCCAGTGGCAGGGCGAAGAAGTTCTGGGAATGGAACTGACCTGGAACAAGCGTTATATCACGCTTGCTCCTGTCGCCACCGTGCTGGGTCTGGCCTTTAAACTGTACGACCCTGAGCATCTGCTGGGTGACGAAGAAGAGCTGGGCATCACCTGTGCACTGATCCCGACCGATCTGGAAGGCGTGAAAATTGGCCGTCGCCACTTCCCGCTGAACGTACCGTTCCAGAATGGTCCGACACAAGGTGACAAAATTTTCGTGCCACTGAGCTTCATCATTGGTGGTCAGGACATGGCCGGTCAGGGCTGGCGTATGTTGGTTGAGTGTCTGTCGGTTGGCCGCGGCATTACGTTGCCGTCAAACACCACAGGCGGCCTGAAAACCACCGCCCTGGCAACAGGTGCTTACGCTCGTATCCGCCGTCAGTTCAAACTGCCAATCGGCAAGATGGAAGGGATTGAAGAGCCACTGGCTCGCATTGCGGGTAACGCCTATGTTCTGGATGCAGCCAGTGCGCTGACCGTCTCCGGGATTGACCTGGGTGAGAAACCATCTGTGATCTCCGCGATTGTGAAGTATCACTGTACCCATCGCAGCCAGCGCGGCATCATCGATGCTATGGATATCATTGGCGGTAAAGGGATCTGTCTGGGTCCGAACAACTTCCTGGCTCGTGGTTATCAGGGCGCGCCGATTGCTATCACGGTAGAGGGTGCCAACATCCTGACTCGTTCTATGATCATCTATGGTCAGGGTGCGATCCGCTGCCATCCGTACGTCCTGGCTGAAATGAACGCTGCATACAACGAAGATCAGCGTCAGGCACTGACCGACTTCGACGGTGCGTTGTTTGGCCACGTGGGCTTTGTCATCAGTAACCTGGTCCGTTCTTTCTGGCTGGGGCTGACCGACGGTCGCGGCTCATCTGCACCACGCAAAGATGCAACCAAACGCTACTACCAGCAACTGAACCGCTACAGTGCCAACATGGCCCTGCTGTCTGACATGTCGATGGCTGTGCTGGGCGGCTCACTGAAACGCAGAGAGCGCCTGTCCGCTCGTCTGGGTGACATCCTGAGCCAACTGTACCTGGCGTCAGCTACCCTGAAGCGCTATGCCGATGATGGCTGCAAGCAGGAAGATCTGCCGCTGGTTCACTGGGGTTTACAGGACGCGCTGTATCAGTCTGAGCAGGCAATCGACCAGTTCCTGCGTAACTTCCCGAGCCGTATCGTTGCAGGTCTGTTACGTGTCATGATCCTGCCACTTGGCCTGTCCCGCGTTCAGCCAAGCGACAAACTGGATCACAAGCTGGCCATGATGCTGCAAACGCCATGTGAAACCCGTGACCGTCTGGGTCGTGGTCAGTTCCTGGAAGCGATTGAGAGCAATCCGGTGGGTATGATGGAAGCTGCACTGAAAGACATTCTGGCTGCAGAACCCCTGTATGACCGTGTCTGTCAGGCAGCAGGCAAGAAACTGCCGTTCATGCAACTGGACCTGGTTGCTGAAACCGGGCTGGAACTGAAAGCCATTAATGAAGATGAAGCCGCACTGCTGCGCCGCGCTGAGGCAGGCCGCCTGCGTACTATCAACGTTGATGACTTTGACCCCCAGCGTCTAATCGCCGGTGTATCCGACATGCAAAAAGACATTGAGGACGCAGCGTAATTTGCTGACACCACAATGAAAACAACGATATCAACAAAAAAGGAAGCGTAATGCTTCCCTTTTTATTTACTGTGACCCAAAAGCCTTAATGTTCCCGCTTACACTTTCATGTCCGGCGGAATTTCCAGCTTCGTTGAATCAGATTCAGACACAGCAGGCTTGTTCCTTCTTCTTCTGAGCAGAAGCCAGACCGCAGCAATCAGTACAATCACACCATTTCCGCCCAGAATCAGCTTCCACACCTGGCTTCTGGCCGCTCTCTGTTCTTCCAGCCGGCGCTTTTCTGCCTCTAGCCGCGCTTTCTCTTCCTGACGAGCCTTAAACTCTTCGAGATTTTTATCCAGCTGCAGGACGGATGTAATCGCAAAATGGCTCTTCTGTAACGGAAAGACCAGCGGACGCTGCTGGAATGTATCGGTGGCATACAACCAGCCCGACCAGGCATAGCTCCCGGGCTTTTGCAGATTTGGCACTGTTATTTCCAGGCTTGTCGCTTCCGGCTCTGCCTGCTCCTGACTGACCGTCACACTGCCATCCGGGGCTTCCTGCTCAACATGCGCCGACAGCGAGCCCGGTACGATCATACCTTCATCAGAGGTCACCACCAGCTGATGAGATTCTTCCGCGGTTCTGGCCTGAATAAACGCAGATAACAACGGCGGCGGATACACCAGAACCTCCTGCTCGTAAGTGCGCAGGAAAATGCCATTGCCAGAAGTGATTTTCACCCGATATCGGCCGGGCTGAATATCAACCGGGAGCGCTACGGTAAAGACCCCGTCACCCGGTGCTTCATCCAGCCCCAGTCCATCATCCGCAAACTCCCCCAGCGACAGAGGCGTCGGCAGCGAATCCTCAGCCAGTGTTTCCGGCTGATCTACATATTCATAGAAATTGACCGACATTTTGACCCGGTCAAGAAAATCACGTTCCTTCAGCAGCTCACCACCCTGGGTCAGCCGCGCTGTAAATTTGTAGCTTTCGTTCTGATAAAGCCGCTCAGGCAAAGCGGCCACATCCAGTTTCAGGTTAGAAAGAACTTTAACCTGATTGTGCTGACTAACCCTGCCGACAGCCTGCCAGGGACCGGGCATCGGATTTTCAATGGTAATAATGTCCATACCTGACTCTTCGTGCCAGGCCACATTGTCCGGATGCCGCCATGGGTAATATTTCACCCCATCAGGCCTCACCAGAACCACATTCTGGTTCTTGGTTTCCCGTTCCACCACGAAGGCCACCTGTTTGACGGTTGGATCAACCCTGAAGCGGTTATCCAGCCAAGACGCAGCCTGAACACTTTGCGTGCCAAGCAGCGCCGGAATCAATGTAGACAGTAACGCTAGCCTTCGCATAGTTCTCCTATTGACGCCAGAGTGTGACGTCGCCTTTTTTCTCAATGATATCTAAACGCGCTTCGTGCGCTTCTAGTTCATCGGCAGAAGCCCGGATAACCTTTAATGTTTTCCGTCCGCTGGTCAGACGTCGTATGCCATTTTCTGCACCACTGTCACTATCTTCTCCGGTTGCATGCAGTGCCAGCGACGTCTGGCCGCCGGTCATCATCAGATAAACATCGGCCAGAATTTCGGCATCGAGCAAGGCCCCGTGGAGCGTCCGGTGCGAGTTATCAATCCCGTAACGCGAACAGAGCACGTCCAGGTTGTTCCGTTTCCCCGGGAAAATCTTTTTCGCCATTTCCAGGGTATCGGTCACGGAACAGTAATCCGTGGTCTTCCCTATCGACGGGTCAAGCTTGCGGAATTCATAGTCCATAAACCCGATATCGAAGGGCGCGTTATGAGCAACCAGCTCCGCCCCGCGGATAAAGTCCATGAACTCGTGATGAATTTCCGCGTAAGTTGGCTTATCACGCAGGAATTCATCCGTAATCCCGTGGACCGCAACCGCTTCGGCATCAATCGGCCGATCGGGTTTGATATACACATGGAAGGTCCGGCCGGTGAATTTACGATTGATAATTTCCACCGCACCGATTTCCACAATGCGATGCCCTTCGTAGTGAGGGCCGGTCATATTCATACCGGTTGTTTCGGTATCGAATACAATTATGCGTTCATTGGTGGCATTCATAGTATTGGTTATGTCAGACTAAGTTTTTTATCTTAAGACGAATACTACCAAAGATGACCAAGCAGGTAGAAATTTTCACCGACGGTTCTTGCCTCGGCAACCCGGGCCCGGGTGGTTACGGTACAATTTTGCGGTATAAAGGCCATGTCAAAGAGCTGAGCGACGGCTTTTTCATGACAACCAACAACCGGATGGAGCTGCTGGCAGCCATTGTCGGACTGGCGAGTCTGAAAGAGTCATGCAGCGTTGATTTGACAACGGACAGTCAGTACGTCCGTCAGGGCATCACCCAGTGGATTCATAACTGGAAAAAACGCGGCTGGAAAACTGCCGACAAAAAGCCGGTCAAAAATGCGGATCTCTGGCAGCAGCTGGATAAAGAAACGCAGCGCCACCAGGTCCGCTGGCATTGGGTAAAAGGCCATGCTGGTCACCCTGAGAATGAACGTTGTGACGAGCTGGCACGACAGGCTGCAGAATCTCCGGTCAAAGATGACCATGGATATCAGGAAGCCGGATAATTCGTTTCAGTTTAACCTGACTGCTTTTCACTGGCCCGGGTACGGCAGTTCACACTGATTGGTGTCAGCTGCCGTCTCAGTTTCCAGCTCGGTTTAATAGGCTTGAGCGGGAAAGTACGTTTTCTGGCCACAATCAAGTACATTCCGCCGATGCCGGATAAGGTGCCGGAAAGCATGCTTTCCGCCCAGGCGGAAAATGCCGGAGACCGGGTCGGCGGCAGTATCGCCAGATTTTCATGAAAGACCACTTCATAGTTCAGTACGCCCAGCCAGTCTTTCACCCGCATCGGCATGAACATCCGGCCAGACCATGGCGCCCGCTTCCGGTTCCAGGGAAACAGACCCCGTAAACCATGCAAACTGAGCGGATTATAACCGCTGATCAACAGGTAACCGTCATCGACCAGCACCCGGTCGACTTCCCGCAGCAGGTTGTGCGGATCCCGGCAAAAATCCAGCTGATGCGCTAAGACACAGGCATCAAAAGATTTTTCCAGAAACGGCAATGCCATCGGATCCGCCTCCAGATTCCGAAGCGGATTATCGCGATCAATACAAACCTGATGCCGGATGTTACAATGGCCACTGACGAGTTCGCAGCTCAGGCCGCCCAGTTTCAGCAAATGGTAGCCAAACAGTCTCGGCCACCACTCGTCCAGCTGGGCCTGCAGCAGTTGTGCCGCCCATTCTCCCTGTACCAGCTGAGACCAGGAATAGGGTGTGCCGATGTATTTTATCGTGCGGGCTGGCTTCATAAATGATGATTCACCACATCAAGGACTGGAGACAATTTTATGTTAACGATGAAGAGCATACCTGCATTTCACGACAATTACATCTGGCTGATCCAAGGGCCGGATAACCGCTGTGTTGTCGTTGACCCCGGGGATGCCACGCCAGTCCTGGCCCGACTTCACGAAGAGTCACTGACTCTGGAGGCCATTCTGATCACCCACCATCATCATGATCATGTCGGCGGAATCAGCGAGCTCAAACGCGCTTTCCCTTCTTGCAATATTGTAGGCCCTGGCAGCGAAGCGATCCCCGGCTTAACGCAATCTGTTGAAGATGGCGACCAGATCGACATATTCGGAGAGCGCTTTATGGTGTTAAGTGTCCCGGGCCATACAGCCGGCCATATTGCATATGTGGGTGATGAAAAGCTTTTCTGCGGCGATACTTTATTTTCCGCCGGGTGTGGTCGCCTTTTTGAGGGAACGCCTGCTCAAATGTACAATTCGTTACAAAAATTAGCAGCCCTGCCCGATGAAACTGAAGTTTTTTGTGCACACGAATACACCAGCAGCAATCTGGCCTTTGCCTTAGTTGCCGAGCAGGACAATCCTCACCTGCAGCGTTACCGGGAAGACGTCAGTCTGCGCCGTGCGCGCGGAATCAGTACCATTCCATCCAGCATGGGGCTGGAAAAACGAGTGAATCCGTTCCTGCGCTGTGACCAGCCGAGTATCAAAAAAGCAGTTGCAGATAAGGCGGTTAATGACAGCGACCTCGAGACCTTCGCCGCTCTGCGCCGATGGAAGGACAATTTTTGAAGGGCTGTCACTTGTAACCTGTACCTTCCGCCAAGTATCATCACCTGCGATTTTGGCTAAAGGCAGGTTACATGAAATCCCGATTTTTTTTAGCAAGTGCGCTGCTGTTGGCGGGTTGTCAGATCACAGAAAATTCACAACAAGAATCTGTGGCAACCAATCAAGAAAGTGCAGCCACTGCGCAAGATGACAGTCATTCGACTATCACACAGAATGACACCGATGGTGCCTCTCCGCTTGTCACATCGACACAACCCCAAGTCGCAGCAGAAGAACCTGTGCCCGTGGTCACCCCGCAGGAACAGGATGACGTCTGGCAGCGTGTTGCAATGCAGTTGCGTATTGATGTGCCAGATAATAAGCAGGTGAATTATTATCGAAACTGGTACCTGAAACATCCAGGTCATTTCTCCATTGTTTCTTCACGTGCTGAGCCTTTCCTTTATTACATCACTGAAGCTGTCGAAAAGCGTGATATGCCCCTTGAGCTGGCCCTGCTGCCAATTGTAGAAAGCTCTTTCGACCAGTTCGCATACTCCCATGGCCGCGCGGCCGGACTGTGGCAAATTATCCCGGGAACGGGCCGACAGTTTGGCCTGAAGCAAAACTGGTGGTATGACGGCCGTCGTGATGTCGTGCAGTCTACCGAGGCCGCATTAGATTTGCTGGCATACCTCAATCGCCGTTTCGACGGAAACTGGCTTCATGCACTAGCTGCTTATAACTCTGGTGAGGGGCGTGTTTTCCGGGCGATTCGTGAAAATAAAAAAGCCGGAAAGCCGACTGACTTCTGGGCACTGGATTTACCTCAGGAAACCAGTGGCTATGTGCCGAAATTACTGGCAGTAGCTGACATCATTAAGAACCAGGAAAAATATGGTGTCGACGTTCCTTTCATTGCCAATGAACCTGCCGTTGAAACTGTCGATCCCAAGACCCAGATGGATCTGGCAATGGCAGCGAAATACGCAGAGATTTCTCTGTCTGAGCTGAAAGCGCTGAACCCGGCCTATAACCAGTGGGCAACGTCACCTGATGATCAGACCCACCTGCTGCTACCAGCGGATAAAGTCGATACATTCAATCAGGCTTTTGAAAAAAGCGGCCGTCAGGGCATGAAAGTGATCCGTTATCAGATCAAATCAGGAGACAGCCTGAGTGTGCTGGCGAAAACCCACCATACTTCAGTTGATCTGATTCAACGGGCAAACAAAATCGATGGTTCAAGTATTCGTGCCGGTAAATATATCCTGATCCCAGTGGCGATGAACGGCGAAAATGCATTCCCGAGCCTGACCAGCGAAGTTCGCTCTCAGGTCAGTCATGGGGGCGGCTATCGCACAATTTACAAAGTTGAATCCGGTGATAATCTGTGGACCATCGCGAAAAAACAAAAAGTCAGTATTAAAGAGATCATGAAGTGGAATGGGCTGAGCAAAAAGTCTACGCTACAAATTGGTCAGAAGCTGAATATCTGGAAAACCAGTAAAAATGGTGGCGTCATCCGGACTGTATATTACGAAGTCCGTTCAGGCGATAACCTCAGCGTCATTGCAGATAAGTTCAAAGTGAAACTGGCCGATGTGATCAAATGGAACCAGCTCGGTGACAAAAAGTATCTGCAGCCGGGTCAGAAACTCAAACTGTTTGTTGACGTGACCAAGGTAAGTGTATGACCCCCTCAGCAAACCCATTCATTGCCATGCTAGATGTCTTCCGTTCACCGGTAGATTGTTTCACAGCCGTTCATCAGCGCCCCAAATGGGCGCTGATGCCCTACTTACTGCTCATCATGGCGCCTTTCGGCCTCTGGGGCAGCTATTTTAACCAGGTTGATATGGCATGGTTGCAGGAAACCCTTCGCAGCCAGCTTTCAGTGCTGGCTGACGAGAGTCAGTTGCAATGGTTAACGAAAGAAGTCTTACTGGCCGGTGAGATTTTCAGTGACATTTTCGGCCGCACTGCCAACCTGCTCCTGCTGGCATTATGGCTGAACCTAGCGACCAAAAACAGCGGCGCCCCTCAGAGCTTTGGGAAATGGCTGGCGGCAAGCTGTTTTATCATGCTTCCCGGACTGATTGGCGATCTCGCGAGCTATCTGAACATCCTGTTCAACCCGACCCAGGCTTTACCGAACACGGCCGACCTGAACAGCCTGAATGCATTCCTGAAATTGCCCATGGATAACCCCTGGGCTGCATTAGCATCCAGTATTCCGCTGCTGGCTCCCTGGTATATTGCCCTGACCTATATTGTGGTCAGCTTGTGGTGCGGGATTGATCGCGCCAAGGCTATTGTCATCGCTGCACTGCCCTGGCTGTTAGTGCTGGTTGTCTGGCCACTGCTTATTCTGACAACCTGAAGCGGGCAATAATTGGATGATGATCTGAGGCGTCCGTGACAGGCGCCTCTGCTTTTTCCAGCCGCATACCGCGATAAAATAAGTGATCCAACGGCCATCCTAACACTCTGACCCTCAGATCCTGCTCTAACGTTACTTCGTGCAATCCCAGCAGTTCAACAAACCGGGCGAGCACATCCATTCTTTCCTGTCGCCAGGTATTGAAATCTCCAGCCAACAGCACTGGCCCCTTCGCTTTTTCCAGTTCATCCGCTAAGGCTTCAAATTGCGCCTCATATTCCTCAATTCCCCAGGCAAAGTTAATTCCATGCAGGTTCACGACCGTCAAAGTTGTCCCGTCAGAAAGAGGAAAGGTTGCCAGTAAAGCCGATTTTGGCAAACGCAGCCAGGGCTCCATCGCCAAATAAGCACACGTCGTTTTTGCCGGGTTCCGTGATAAATTCATTACGCCAGCTTGTGTATCCAAGAATGAGAAGGCGTTCGCCATGACGACCTGCCACTGAGCCTCTCTGAGGTATTGCTGAAAATCAGCTGTCAGACTCGACTCCTGTAAGAGCACAATATCACTTCCCTCACTGAAAGCATCTAATGCCGTTCGCCAGTTCTCCCGCTGCTCTTTATAAATATTCCAGACAGTCACTTGCAACTGACCCTGTCGATCGATGAACGCTTCAGGCTCAGCTTCGTAACAGCGAACCTCTGCACGGTCAATGTCAGAACCAACAGTTAACTCCGGCTGCGGCGGCACATGAAATGAAAAGTAGGCTCCGCCTCCGGACAAAATAGCTGCAATTCCCATCAACAATATCAAGCGTCTGAGCATTCACTCTTCCTTTCTTTATTCCTAGATCCAGCTTACAGGATTCCGTCGCAGCCTCTGTTTCACCTGAAAAAGATTCTTTTCACAAGAATGGCTCATAAAGCCAGCGCTGCGTTTTCTCCTGCACAATCATCTGCGCATCTTATCACCATGAGATGTACGGATTAACTCCCTGAGGCTCTGCTTCCTCCGAAGATCTTGGAGCAAAGAAGGCTGAAAATTTGAATTCACGATGAGCGCCTACCTTTCAGAACTCAGTCATCAGCAGCAGCACAATTTACGAAGCGCGGATCTGTGGCGTGTTGCTTTGCTAGCCAGCCAAACAGCAAATACAAAAAAGCCTCAGCAGTTATGCTGAGGCTTTCGAAGGTGGCAGGGGTGGAGAGATTCGAACTCCCAACACGCGGATTTGGAATCCGCTGCTCTGCCAATTGGAGCTACACCCCTGTTGTTTCAGTTTTTAAGAGCTGAAACTCTGAATAAGTGGCGGAGCGGACGGGACTCGAACCCGCGACCCCCGGCGTGACAGGCCGGTATTCTAACCAACTGAACTACCGCTCCACACGGCTGAAACCAGAATAATCTGACTTCAAAATAGGGCGCCTGGCGATGTCCTACTCTCACATGGGGAGACCCCACACTACCATCGGCGCTGCTGCGTTTCACGTCTGAGTTCGGCATGGGATCAGGTGGTTCCACAGCGCTATGGTCGCCAGGCAAAATTTGTTCAACAATCTCGGAAAAATCTGACTAAAGTTCTCAGCACATCATTCAAGTGCTCATGGAGTCCGTACGTAAAACCCCTTGGGTGTTGTATGGTTAAGCCTCACGGGCAATTAGTACAGGTTAGCTGAGCGCCTCACAACGCTTACACACCCTGCCTATCAACGTTCTAGTCTCGAACAGCCCTTCAGGAGACTCAAAGTCTCAGGGATGACTCATCTCAGGGCCAGCTTCCCGCTTAGATGCTTTCAGCGGTTATCTGTTCCGAACTTAGCTACCGGGCAATGCGTCTGGCGACACAACCCGAACACCAGCGGTTCGTTCACTCCGGTCCTCTCGTACTAGGAGCAACTCCCTTCAATCATCCAGCGCCCACGGCAGATAGGGACCGAACTGTCTCACGACGTTCTAAACCCAGCTCGCGTACCACTTTAAATGGCGAACAGCCATACCCTTGGGACCGACTTCAGCCCCAGGATGTGATGAGCCGACATCGAGGTGCCAAACACCGCCGTCGATATGAACTCTTGGGCGGTATCAGCCTGTTATCCCCGGAGTACCTTTTATCCGTTGAGCGATGGCCCTTCCATTCAGAACCACCGGATCACTATGACCTGCTTTCGCACCTGCTCGAACCGTCATTCTCGCAGTTAAGCGGGCTTATGCCATTGCACTAACCTCACGATGTCCGACCGTGATTAGCCCACCTTCGTGCTCCTCCGTTACGCTTTGGGAGGAGACCGCCCCAGTCAAACTACCCACCAGGCACTGTCCGCACCCCGGATAACGGGGCGACGTTAGAACATCAACACTACAAGGGTGGTATTTCAAGGACGGCTCCACAGATACTGGCGTACCTGCTTCGAAGCCTCCCACCTATCCTACACATGTAGGGTCAATGTTCAGTGCCAAGCTGTAGTAAAGGTTCACGGGGTCTTTCCGTCTAGCCGCGGGTACGCAGCATCTTCACTGCGATTTCAATTTCACTGAGTCTCGGGTGGAGACAGCGTGGCCATCATTACGCCATTCGTGCAGGTCGGAACTTACCCGACAAGGAATTTCGCTACCTTAGGACCGTTATAGTTACGGCCGCCGTTTACCGGGGCTTCGATCAAGAGCTTCTCCGAAGATAACCCCATCAATTAACCTTCCGGCACCGGGCAGGCGTCACACCGTATACGTCATCTTTCGATTTTGCACAGTGCTGTGTTTTTAATAAACAGTTGCAGCCACCTGGTATCTGCGACTGCCAGCAGCTCCAAGAGCAAGTCTCTTCACCGCCGGCAGCGTACCTTCTCCCGAAGTTACGGTACCATTTTGCCTAGTTCCTTCACCCGAGTTCTCTCAAGCGCCTTGGTATTCTCTACCCGACCACCTGTGTCGGTTTGGGGTACGATTCCTTACTATCTGAAGCTTAGAGGCTTTTCCCGGAAGCATGGCATCAATGACTTCATCACCGTAGTGACTCGACATCGGGTCTCAGCCTTGAGATGGTCCGGATTTGCCTAAACCATCAGCCTACACCCTTGAACCAGGACAACCGTCGCCTGGCCCACCTAGCCTTCTCCGTCCCCCCATCGCAATAGTAAGAAGTACGGGAATATTAACCCGTTTCCCATCGACTACGCCTTTCGGCCTCGCCTTAGGGGTCGACTTACCCTGCCCCGATTAACGTTGGACAGGAACCCTTGGTCTTCCGGCGGGGAGGTTTTTCACCCCCCTTGTCGTTACTCATGTCAGCATTCGCACTTCTGATACGTCCAGCATGCCTTACAGCACACCTTCAGCCGCTTACAGAACGCTCCCCTACCCAATACGATAAATCGCATTGCCGCAGCTTCGGTGTATCACTTAGCCCCGTTAAATCTTCCGCGCAGGCCGACTCGACCAGTGAGCTATTACGCTTTCTTTAAATGATGGCTGCTTCTAAGCCAACATCCTGGCTGTCTGAGCCTTCCCACATCGTTTCCCACTTAGTGATACTTTGGGACCTTAGCTGGCGGTCTGGGTTGTTTCCCTCTCCACGACGGACGTTAGCACCCGCCGTGTGTCTCCCGGATAGTACTTACTGGTATTCGGAGTTTGCAAAGGGTTGGTAAGTCGGGATGACCCCCTAGCCTTAACAGTGCTCTACCCCCAGTAGTATTCGTCCGAGGCGCTACCTAAATAGCTTTCGGGGAGAACCAGCTATCTCCAGGTTTGATTGGCCTTTCACCCCTAGCCACAAGTCATCCGCTAATTTTTCAACATTAGTCGGTTCGGTCCTCCAGTAAGTGTTACCTCACCTTCAACCTGCCCATGGCTAGATCACCTGGTTTCGGGTCTAATCCCAGCAACTGCACGCCCAGTTAAGACTCGGTTTCCCTACGGCTCCCCTATACGGTTAACCTTGCTACTGAAATTAAGTCGCTGACCCATTATACAAAAGGTACGCAGTCACCCCGAAGGGCTCCTACTGCTTGTACGTACACGGTTTCAGGTTCTTTTTCACTCCCCTCACAGGGGTTCTTTTCGCCTTTCCCTCACGGTACTGGTTCACTATCGGTCAGTCAGGAGTATTTAGCCTTGGAGGATGGTCCCCCCATCTTCAGACAAGATAACACGTGTCCCGTCCTACTCGTTTTCACGTTTAAGGTATCGTCGGTTACGGGGCTGTCACCCTGTATCGCGGCACTTTCCAGAGCCTTCACCTGACACAAAAAACGCTTAAGGGCTAATCCGGTTTCGCTCGCCGCTACTGCCGGAATCTCGGTTGATTTCTCTTCCTCGGGGTACTTAGATGTTTCAGTTCCCCCGGTTCGCCTCATCAGGCTATGTATTCACCTGATGATAACCGCTTATGCGGCTGGGTTTCCCCATTCGGAAATCGGTGACTCAAGTGGCTCTTACTGCCTCATCACCGCTTATCGCAAGTTAGTACGTCCTTCATCGCCTCTGACTGCCCAGGCATCCACCGTGTACGCTTAGTCACTTAACCATACAACCCCAAGAGGTTTCGTATGTTCAAACAACCAAGGTTTGATTTGTTTCGCCGGACTCACTTTGCTTTCACTTTTCAAAAGTGAAGACAAAAAATACAAGACACTTGAATGTGTTTTGCTTGAGAACTCTGTTTCTTTCGAAACAGTTTGATTCAATCTCAAAGATTGAATTTACTAGTCAGCTTTCCAGATTGTTAAAGAGCATTGTGAATTATCGACAGATAACCACTTTCTAAAGATTCTCGGGGAAAACCCTTAAAGAGTGGTGGAGCTAAGCAGGATCGAACTGCTGACCTCCTGCGTGCAAGGCAGGCGCTCTCCCAGCTGAGCTATAGCCCCATCGAGTTTTGCAAGAGTGTTCAACCACTGTGTTTGGGAAAACAGTGGTGGGTCTGAGTGGACTTGAACCACCGACCTCACCCTTATCAGGGGTGCGCTCTAACCACCTGAGCTACAGACCCTTCTCTTGCGCTCTTTACATTTTAACCAGGCAATCTGTGTGGACACTGCGATAACAACGCAGTCTTTAGGTAAGGAGGTGATCCAGCCCCAGGTTCCCCTAGGGCTACCTTGTTACGACTTCACCCCAGTCATGAACCACACCGTGGTAAACGCCCTCCCGAAGGTTAAGCTATCTACTTCTGGTGCAGCCCACTCCCATGGTGTGACGGGCGGTGTGTACAAGGCCCGGGAACGTATTCACCGTGGCATTCTGATCCACGATTACTAGCGATTCCGACTTCATGGAGTCGAGTTGCAGACTCCAATCCGGACTACGACGTACTTTGTGGGATTCGCTCACTATCGCTAGTTGGCAGCCCTCTGTATACGCCATTGTAGCACGTGTGTAGCCCTACTCGTAAGGGCCATGATGACTTGACGTCGTCCCCACCTTCCTCCGGTTTATCACCGGCAGTCTCCCTGGAGTTCCCACCCGAAGTGCTGGCAAACAAGGATAAGGGTTGCGCTCGTTGCGGGACTTAACCCAACATTTCACAACACGAGCTGACGACAGCCATGCAGCACCTGTCTCAGAGTTCCCGAAGGCACCAAAGCATCTCTGCTAAGTTCTCTGGATGTCAAGAGTAGGTAAGGTTCTTCGCGTTGCATCGAATTAAACCACATGCTCCACCGCTTGTGCGGGCCCCCGTCAATTCATTTGAGTTTTAATCTTGCGACCGTACTCCCCAGGCGGTCTACTTAACGCGTTAGCTCCGAAAGCCAGTGTTCAAGACACCAACCTCCAAGTAGACATCGTTTACGGCGTGGACTACCAGGGTATCTAATCCTGTTTGCTCCCCACGCTTTCGCATCTGAGCGTCAGTCTTTGTCCAGGGGGCCGCCTTCGCCACCGGTATTCCTTCAGATCTCTACGCATTTCACCGCTACACCTGAAATTCTACCCCCCTCTACAAGACTCTAGCATGCCAGTTCCAAATGCGATTCCGAGGTTGAGCCCCGGGCTTTCACATCTGGCTTAACACGCCGCCTGCATGCGCTTTACGCCCAGTAATTCCGATTAACGCTCGCACCCTCCGTATTACCGCGGCTGCTGGCACGGAGTTAGCCGGTGCTTCTTCTGCAGCTAACGTCAAGGATGAGCACTATTAATACTCACCCCTTCCTCACTGCTGAAAGTGCTTTACAACCCGAAGGCCTTCTTCACACACGCGGCATGGCTGCATCAGGGTTTCCCCCATTGTGCAATATTCCCCACTGCTGCCTCCCGTAGGAGTCTGGACCGTGTCTCAGTTCCAGTGTGGCTGATCATCCTCTCAGACCAGCTAGGGATCGTCGCCTAGGTGAGCCGTTACCCCACCTACTAGCTAATCCCACCTGGGCCAATCTTAGCGCGCGAGGCCCGAAGGTCCCCCGCTTTGCTCCGTAGAGATTATGCGGTATTAGCCATCGTTTCCAATGGTTATCCCCCACACTAAGGCATGTTCCCAGGCATTACTCACCCGTCCGCCGCTCGCCGCCCATAACGTCCCCCGAAGGTTCGGTCATGTCGCTGCCGCTCGACTTGCATGTGTTAGGCCTGCCGCCAGCGTTCAATCTGAGCCATGATCAAACTCTTCAATTAGAATTTTGTTGCCTTTCCGAAGAAAAGCGGCTCAGTGATTACTGATAAATTGACTGTGCCGGTAACCCTTTCGAAAAAGTGCTACCAATTGGTCACTCAGTTCACTGATAAAATCTTTTGACTGTATCATTGTCGAGTGCCCACACAGATTGCATGGTCAAATTGTTAAAGAACTTTGCTATCCCGTTGAACCGTTTGGTTTATCGTGACAACGGAGGCGCATTATAGAGACCTCCTCAGAGAGCGCAATAGTTTTTTTGAATTTTATTTTCAAGAGACCAACATTTAAACAAAAAGAGATAAACAAGTTCGATTTGATTATTTTGAGACCGATTTCAAGGCTGTTTTCGGGGTTGATTGGATGATGTCCTGTCGCTGCCGGGGATGCGTAATCGGAATCGCAGATAATAATGTCTTGGTATATTCCGCCTGAGGTGATGAATAGATCTGTTCTGCCGAGCCAATCTCGACAATCTTTCCGTAATACATCACCGCGACCCGATCGGATACATGTTTCACCACGGATAAGTCATGCGAGATGAAAATCACGGAAAGATCCATTTCCTGTTGCAAGGACAGCAGCAAATTCAGGATTTGTGCCTGCACTGAAACATCCAACGCAGAAACAGATTCATCACAGATAAGTAGTTTGGGTTTTAATGCGATGGCCCGGGCAATCCCAATCCGCTGACGCTGGCCGCCGGAGAACTCATGCGGATAGCGATTGACAGCCGAAGCCGGTAAGTCCACTTTCTGTAGTAACTCCAGGACCCACTTTTTACGCTCAGCCGCACGACCAATCTGATGGATGATGAAAGGCTCCTCAAGAATCATGCCGATGGTGTGTCGCTGATTCAGGGATTCCAGCGGGTCCTGAAAAACGATTTGCATGTCTTTTCGTAATGGCCGCATCTGACGCGGTGAGAAATCCGTAATATCTTGCCCTTCAAAGATGATACGGCCGTCTGTTGGCTCAAACAGTTTGAGAATGCTTCGGCCTAAAGTGCTCTTGCCGCAGCCAGACTCCCCCACCAGCCCGAGCGTTTCCCCTCTGGCTAATGAGAAAGACACACCATCAACCGCTTTGATGGTATAGCCCTTCTTAAAAATCCCCTTCCCAGAGATAAAATGCTGTTTGAGGTTATCGATACGAAGAATTTCATCCATTGAACTGCACCTGATGTTGGCAACAATGACGGTCTGTCATGACTTCCTGAACTCCGGAAACAATGTCGGGTCTATTGGTTCAAACGGGATCATCTGCTTGCCGGGTCTGTTTAAATCAGGCATCAATCCCAACAAACGCTTGGTATATGGATGCTGCGGATGATCAAACAACTCAAAAACGCCGGCGGTTTCCAGCACTTTGCCCCCATACATAACGGCAACATCGTCGCAAATCTCAGCGACGACACCTAAATCATGGGTAATGAAGATCATGGCCATGCCCGTTTCTTCCTGAAGTGCTTTCATCAGTCTCAGGATTTCAGCCTGAATGGTGACATCCAGCGCAGTGGTTGGCTCATCACAGATCAGAATATCCGGCTGACAGGCCAGCGCCATTGCAATCATCACCCTTTGCCGCATCCCTCCAGACAAATGATGCGGATACTCATAAAGTCGCTTTTCGGCCATCGGGATACGTACCTTTTTCAGCATTTCCAGCGAGTAAAGGCTGCGTTCCTTTTTCTTCAGCTCCGGCCGGTGCAGTTCCAGCACTTCGTTCAGCTGCTTTCCGATGGTATGGACCGGATTGAGCGCGGTCATCGGATCCTGAAAAATCATCGAAATGCGATCCCCCCGCATCGCGTACATTTCTCTGGCCGACAGCCGGAGTAAGTCTGTATTCCGGTAAAGTACCTTTCCCCGGGTCACCCGCCCATAGGGCTGCGGAAGCAGCCCCATAATTGACATCGCCGTCACACTCTTTCCTGAGCCCGATTCCCCGACCAAACCCAGGGTACGGCCCTTTTTGACATCAAACGAGACACCGTGCAGCACTTTCACAATACCGTCATCGGTACTGAATTCTGTCTCCAGATCCCGGACTTGCAGAATCAGTTCTTCATTCGCCATACAACACGCCACTCCGCTCAGAGCTTGTATTCCTCTTCAACTATGGTCACCGGCTCAAAATGCCGGCCTGATTTCATGGCCGCTTTGGTTTCCTTTTTACGCGATTCATCAATCCAGAAGGTACCAAAATCCTGGAAGGTGCCGGACGGAAAAAGAAATTCGGTTAATTTGGTCATGGCAGGTTTGGGGATCTGCAACCAGCGCCAGTAAGCCTCCCGGGCATAAGGACGCATGTAACCCGGAACAATCACGCTGGCATCAGCAATAATCGACTGAATCTGCCTGGCTTCAGCTTTCTTCTTCTCCAGATCAAACTCAGAGCGGTACGCCAAGATCAGCCGGTCAAGCTCCGGCGTGCTGTAGTTGGTGAAGTTGTTGTTTTGCGGTTTATTGGCATTGGCCGAATAAAAGTACTCCCAATACTGGGGAATTTCGCTGGTTCCCATATTATGGAATGACAATTCATGCTTCTTCTCAAGGACATACTTGAACGCAGATGAGCCATCGACCAAATTCAGGGTAAACTCCAGACCGGCCAGTTTTGCCTGTTCTTTCAGGTAAGCAATCTGAGGAGTGAGGTAGCCATAACTGTAAGTGATCGCAAAAGACAGCCGCTGTCCCTGCTGATTCACCCGAATCCCATCCGGGCCAATCTGGCTGAATCCCGCTTTTTCAAAATGCTGGATTGCAAGCTCGGGATTAAACGGCGGCGCCTTGATGTCGGTATTGGTGTAATCACCATGCCCGATCCCCATAGGATTCGGTTTTCGGATTACATCACCGCGCAGCACTTTGTCAATCAGGCCGTCAAAGTCACTGGCCAGCGCAATCCCCTGACGGACGTCTAGGTTATCCAGCAGCGGCTTGGCCGTGTTGATCCATAGCCCTCCGGCTCCCATCGGGGTCTGGTTGTATCCCCAGAACTTGTGAATATAGCCATTTTCAAAGTTCGGTGTTTGCGCTTTCTCTCGCCAGAGCTCCGGCGTGTCCAGCCAGAAAGAATCCAGATCCCCTTTTTCAAAATGCTGACGGGCAATGTCTTTGTCGCGAATAACTTTGATACGGATTTTTTCCACATTATAGCGATGCTGGTAATAAGGATTGGTATACCCCCACCAGTCTTTCCCGACATGTTTGAAGGAAATAGATTTTCCTTTTTTGATCTCATCAACGTAATAAGGTCCGGCAGACGGCTCCGGCTTGAAGTTGTAATAGCGGACAAAGTTGTCCTGAATGCCGTCGTTATTTTTATCGGTTTTAGGCTGATAGAAATGTGCCGGGATCGGTCTCAGATTGGCATAAAGTATCAGTTCTTCAGCATTACGCTTTTCAGCCGACACCACGGCAAATGTCAGGTCATCGTATTTAATCACGTCCTCTATCTGCTGGTTGTAAAAGGTATTGTACCAGGGGGCAACAATATCTTTGGAACGCATGAAGGTCAGCACAAAGGTAAAGTCGTCGGCAGTAATCGGTTTCCCATCGGACCATTTCGCATTGGGATTGATCCGGAAATACACGGTCTTATCATCATCGCCATACGCCCATTCGGAGGCAATATCCGGGATCCACGCATAGGTATTGGGGTGACGGGTGACCGCAGCCGGGCGACTGTCTAACAGCCATGACCTGAATCGTCCGTTGGAATCCGGACCGACCGTACGGAACGTTTGCGGGAAACTCTCGATGTAGGTATGAAATGTCCCGCCAAACTTTGCTTGCGGAGAAGCAAACAGCGGTTCATGCAGATTCGATTGCCATTTCAGCCCCGCAGGTAACTCAGCAGCGGTCAGCAACGGGCTGCCCAGAGCCATGGCGAGAAATGCGGATATGCTCAGCGTCTTTTTCATCATACGTCCTTGTTGTGTGGCTACTCTGTTAACTATAACGGGTAAATTTCTTGGGATCGAAAGCAGCCCTGACACTTTCACCGATGAACGTCACCATCACCAGAACAGCCACAATGGCCGTGACGACCGTCGTCACTATCCAGGGTGCATCCAGGTTCGATTTTCCCTGCTGCAATAAATCTCCCCAGCTCGGTGTCGGCGGCATCAGGCCCAGACCAAGATAATCCAGCGCCGTCAGAGCCGTAATATTGGCCGCAATGGTAAAAGGCGCCAGTGTCACAATCATCACCATCACATTCGGCAAAATATGCGCATAAAGGATGCGCCAGTTCGATGCGCCTATCGCCCTGGCTGCCATCACGTAATCTCTGGCAACTTCCTTGTATGTCATTGTGCGCATATACCAAGTCATTCCCATCCAGCCAAACAGCACATTGATGGCAACGAATAAGGTAAAAGACGGCTGGGTAATCGACACCAGAATCATGATGACGTAAAGGAAAGGTACCATCGACCAGACTTCGATAAAGCGTTGCACCAGCAAATCAAACTTGCCGCCCCAAAACCCCATCGCACAGCCGACCATGGTTCCGATAGCGTAGGAAATCGCCATCGTCAGCAAGGCAAACCCCATGGTAATGCGAAAGCCGTATACAAGCCGGGCCAGAATATCCCGCCCGATGGTATCAGTTCCCAGATAATGCCGAGATTCTGCATCCGGTGCCGTCGGAGGAAAATCGCCACTGAAATCCTGCTCCAGCGGATTCCAGGGCACCAGCGGCATGATGACGTAGTCGCCTTGTCCTGCTTCTGTAAATCGTTGCTTTAAGTCCCGGTACTGGGCTTCGCTCTGATAGTCTTCACCAAAGGTTGTTCCGGGCAGCACATCACTCATGACAGGGAAAAAATAGGCCCCCTGATACTTCACGACCAAGGCCTTGCTGTTAATCAGAAACTCAGCAAATAATGACAGCACCAGCAAAGTAGAAAGAATCACCAAAGACCAGTAGCCGCGCCGGATCTCTTTAAATCGTTTGATTTTTTTCTGGGTTAATGGGCTCAGCGACAACATATCAGGCTCCGAATCTCACACGAGGATCCACCAGCGCAACACAAATATCCGAAATAATATTGCCCAGCATTAATAAAACGGCATTGATCGCAACGATCCCCATCACAACCGGATAGTCCCGTTCCATAATTGATTCATATCCTAATAAGCCAACGCCATCGATATTAAAAATAACTTCGATCAGAAACGATCCGGTCATGAAAAAGAGCAGCGAGTTCCCGAAATGACTGGCAATGGGGATCAGACTGTTTCGCAACGCATGCCGACGGACCGCCTGAGAAAATGGCAGTCCTTTTGCGATGGCTGTCCGGATATAGTCAGCCGATAACGTCTCCATCATATTATTTTTCATAGTCATCGTGAGGGTGGCAAAATCACCAATGAGGTAACAAATTAAAGGTAAACACGCATGCCAGAAAATATCTTTGATTTGCAGCCAGACGCTTTCGTAGTCCTCAAATTCGTCACTGACAAAACCGCCCATGGGGAACCATTCCAGCTGATAACTGAAAAACGTGATCAACAGGACACCAATCACATACCCCGGAAGCGCGTAACCGATAAAGATAAGAATCGAAGATGCCGAGTCAAAATGACTACCGTGTTTCAGCGCTTTGTAGTAACCCAGCGGGATGGAGATAAAGTAACTGAGGAAGAACGTTACTCCGCCGTAAAACAAAGAAATCGGCAGGCGTTCCATAATCATGTCCCAGACCGGTTCGTAGTAACGGGTTGATAAACCGAAGTCCAGTTGCACCAGTTTCGTCAGCCACTCACTGTAGGCTTCAAAAACCGGTTTATCCAGCCCGTAGAAAGCATTCAGTTCTGCCAGTTGCTCTTCAGAAAGCGCATTACTCTCCCCGGCCATGGACGGTGACGATGACATCCCCTGCTGGGCCTGAATATTCGCCAGCATCCGCTCGACGGGTCCGCCCGGCACAAACCGGGTCAGCGTAAAGATCAGTACGGTTATCCCGATAAAAGTAGGGACCACTAACGCCAAGCGGCGCAAAAAATACGACAACATCCGCTTCCATGACTCCCTGTCATTGCCACAATTCCTTTCAATCGCAGTATAGCACCAGTCCAAATTTGCTATCCGTCAGACGAGAGCAATCCAATCGCCTCTTTCACCAAACGGAATGTTCAACTTAATCTCATTAATGTTATGAATCAACAATCAAAATCAGCACCTCCCCGGATCATTCAGGTTGAGACAGATGAATAACGTCGGTTCAGTAGAACCGACAATACAAAACATGAAAGCTCAGACTGAATGGTTCTGTTCAAATACTCTGAAGCTATTTCACTGGTTCGATTGCCGCCGATTCCGAGACATAAAAAAGCAGGCCGTTGGCCTGCTCAGAAAAATGCATCACGAACTTGTTTATTTCACAGACGCCAGCCATTTCGGCACATCAGCAACACTATCCAACACCACAGTGGCCAGCGCTTCTCCGGCTTCAGTCACCGGCTTACCGGTACGGACCAGAATCTTGGTGCCGACCTCTGCCGCTTCAGCCGCTTTCATGTCATCGGTTTTATCACCGATCATGACTGAACGCGCCATATCAATCTTCAGAAAATCGCGGGCAGAGACAAACATTCCCGGTTTCGGTTTGCGGCAATTACAGTCCTGCAGGTAATCACCCTGCCCCTCACTCGGATGATGCGGGCAATAATAAATTCCGTCAAACTCCACACCATTGTCGACAAAGTTCCAGTCCATCCACTCTGTCAGACTCAGAAATTCATCTTCCGTGTACATCCCTTTGGCAATACCAGCCTGATTGGTCACCAGTACCAGAAGATATCCCATCTCTTTGAGCTGCTTACAGGCGTCAAACACACCTTCAATATATTCAAAGTCATCCACGGTATGAACATAACCATGATCAACATTAATCACGCCATCACGATCGATAAACACAGCAGGCTTAGCCAAGCGACCACCTAAATCTCGAAACCAAAATTGACTAAATTATGGCATGGCTGCCAGCCGGATTCATCTCTTAATCCGCATCAGGACACAAACCGGTTTCGCGAACAGATTTCAGCTCAACCTCTGAAAAACCTCATTTGGACGTCTAGACGTAAAAATATCTATTGACTTAGCCATCTAGACACCCTAGCATCAGGCAACAGAAGGCACGGAAAAAATCCGCGAACACAAACAAATAACAAGGTCATGCGCCAATTCAGCATACAAAATCACTAAAACAGGCGAAGTAATGACCGCAACGCTATGCTGGATACACATTTTCTGGCACGTCAAAAGTAGTAGCAGGACACAGAATGATAGAAATCAACAGGGTCAATAAAGTCTTCAAGGTCGGGGATAAAGACATCCACGCCCTGCGCGATATCAATCTCAGCATCGGGGAAGGAACCATTTTCGGCGTGATCGGTGCGTCCGGTGCCGGTAAAAGTACTCTGATCCGTTGCGTCAATTTGCTGGAAAAGCCAACTTCCGGCCATGTGATTGTCGACGGAGTCGACCTGACACAACTCTCCAGCCAGGAACTGACGCTGGCCCGCCGTAAAATCGGCATGATTTTCCAGCATTTCAATCTATTGTCTTCGCGGACTGTTTTTGACAACGTGGCTCTGCCACTGGAGCTGTCCGGCACAGATAAAACCGAAATCCAACGAAAAGTCTCCGAACTGCTGCAACTGGTTGGCCTGGCCGACAAACACCATGCTTATCCGTCGAATCTGAGCGGCGGTCAGAAACAGCGTGTGGCAATTGCGCGCGCGCTGGCTTCAGACCCGAAAGTCCTGCTGTGTGATGAAGCCACCAGCGCACTGGATCCGGCCACCACGCAGTCTATTCTTGAGCTGCTGCGTGAAATCAACAGCAAGCTGAACCTGACCATTTTGCTGATCACCCATGAAATGGATGTGGTGAAAAGCATCTGCTCTGAAGTGGCCATTATTGGTCAGGGCGAATTGGTTGAAAAAGGCCCGGTCGGCGATATTTTCGCTCATCCGAAAACAGAACTGGCACGTGAGTTCATTCGCGCAACCCTGGATCTTTCCATTCCGGAAGACTATCAGGCACGACTGGAGAGCACCCGCACGGAAAGCAACTATCCGCTGATTCGCCTTGAATTTACCGGCGCCTCCGTGGATGCCCCCCTGCTCAGCCAGGTGTCACGCCAGTTTGGTATTGATGCCAACATTCTGAGTGCCGACATGGACTACGCCGGCGGCGTGAAGTTTGGCTTGATGCTGGCAGAATTTTTCGGAACAGAGGAAGCGACACAACAAGCCATCGCTTTCCTTCGCGAACATAAAGTTAATGTAGAGGTGCTGGGTTATGTTGCTTGATTCTATCGCCGCCTGGTGGCAAACCAACGAACGTCTGGTCGGTCTTTTAACGGAAGCTCTGGGTGAAACCCTGATGATGGTGTTTGCCTCCGGTGTGATTGGCTTCGCGATTGGTATTCCGCTGGGTGTTGCCCTGCATCTGACCAAACCCAAAGGTCTGATGGCAAATCCAGGCCTGAACAAAGCCTTGGGCACGGTCGTCAATATTGGCCGCTCGATCCCGTTTATTATCCTGCTGGTTGCTATTATCCCCTTTACCCGCTTTGTGGTGGGCAGCTCAATCGGCACCGCTGCGGCAATCGTCCCGTTGACCGTCGGCGCAATTCCTTTCATTGCCCGCCTGGTTGAAGGCGCGCTGCTGGAGGTACCGAGCGGGCTGGTTGAAGCTGCGCAAGCCATGGGCGCCACCCCGACCCAGATTATCCGCAAGGTGCTGCTGCCGGAAGCCCTGCCGGGCATTATCAACGCAGTCACCATTACGCTGGTCACGCTGGTGAGTTATTCGGCCATGGCCGGTACCGTCGGCGGCGGCGGTCTGGGCGATGTCGGTATCCGTTACGGTTATCAGCGCTTTGACGGCACCGTCATGATGATTACCGTGGTCATGCTGGTGATTCTGGTCCAGCTGATTCAGTCTGCAGGTGACCATCTGGTCCGCCGCGTCGACCACAGATAAGTTAACGAGAACAAGACAGAAAACTCACATTCGCCGGACATCATATTCAGGCGATACCGATAAGTTAGTGAAATACAACGACAACAAAGTACAGGGATACCCTGAACATAGGAGATGTACAATGGCACTGAATATTAAACACTTCTTCGCAGTGGCGGGACTTGCTTCAGCTCTGGCTCTGACGGGCTGCGGAGAAAAAGAAGCCGCAGTAGACAACAGCAAAATCAAAGTCGGTGTGATGGCCGGTTCTGAAGCACAGGTTGCTGAAGTTGCCGCTAAAGAAGCCAAAGACAAATATGGTCTGGATGTTGAGCTGATCACTTTCACTGACTACGTATCGCCAAACGCAGCACTGGAAGAAGGTTCCATTGATGTGAATGCATTCCAGCATAAACCTTATCTGGATCAGCAGGTCAAAGACCGCGGTTACAAGTTCGCCGTTGCCGGTAACACCTTTGTTTACCCAATCGCAGCCTATTCAAGCAAAATCGCATCAATTGATGAGCTGCAGGACGGTGACCAGATTGCCGTGCCAAACGATCCGACAAACCTTGGCCGTTCCCTGCTGTTGCTGCAACAACAGGGTCTGATCAAACTGAAAGAAGGTGCTGGCCTGACCGCAACCGTACTGGATATTGTTGAGAATCCGAAGAATCTGGAAATTGTGGAACTGGAAGCGCCTCAGCTGCCGCGTTCTCTGGACGACGTCAAACTGGCGATTATCAATAACACCTATGCCAGCACAATTGATCTGACGCCGGAGCATGACGGCATCTTCGTGGAAGATAAAGAGTCACCATATGTAAACCTGATTGTGGCGCGTGAAAACAACGTGAATGCAGAAAACGTGAAAACGTTCGTGAAAGCATACCAGTCAGATGCGGTGAACGATGCAGCCATGAAAATCTTCAAAGGCGGTGTGGTGAAAGGCTGGTAATCCACCTGACACTATATTCCCTTTCAACATCAGAAAGCCCCTTCAAGGGGCTTTCTTTTTATCGCTTACTTTGTATCAATTACTTTTTCTTTTTCACCTTTCCCTGCACCGCTTTCAGGCGCGGATTCGATTTACAAATCACATAGATCCGGCCTCGGCGTTTCACCACCTGACAATCCCGATGACGTTGCTTGGCACTCTTTAATGAACTTAATACCTGCATGAGTTTTCCTTATTTGCTGAATGCCGCAAAGCGACGCTGAAAGTTCGCCATCCGGCCTTCCGATTGAATAATGCGCTGCTTCCCGGTGTAAAACGGATGTGATTCAGAAGAGATGTCCAGTAAAAAGTACGGGTACTCTTTCCCATCTTTCCACCGGATCGTCTTGTCTGTTTTCAGGGTGGATCCAATCACAAAATACTGATCCACGCTGGTGTCGTGAAATACCACTTTCCGGTATTCAGGATGAATGTCTGGTTTCATAAAGCCCCCTCAATCAAATGTTACATTATAACATAACATTTGATATTCGTTCTCAACAAGCATTTTTTCTTCGGGCTTTGCGGCAGGCTCTTATGTTATGGTCTGCGGGATCTTTTACTCAGCCTGAAAACACCATGACAGAGACATTCCAGCTACAGCCCGTTGGCATCATTCATTCTCCCTACAAAGAAAAATTTGCCGTTCCGCGCCAGCCCGGACTAGTTCCCAGCGCCAGAGCGACACTGGCCCTGTGTGGTGATGCAAACAGTCCTGAATCGGTCCGGGGTATAGAGCAGTTCAGTCACCTGTGGTTATTGTTTTTGTTTGATCAGAACCTATCGGCAGGATGGCGGCCGACGGTGAGACCTCCCCGGCTGGGCGGAAACGAACGCATTGGCGTATTTGCGAGCCGGGCGACTTTTCGTCCGAACGGGATTGGGATGTCCGCCATTCAGCTGTTGGGAGTCCGTCAGGAAAACGGGCAGGTTTTACTGGATCTGGCCGGCGTCGATTTAGTCGATGGTACGCCCGTGATTGATATCAAACCTTATATTCCATATTCAGACAGCCTGCCTGATGCTCTCGGCGGTTTTGCTGCGGAAACGCCCGCTTTGCTGCCCGTTGAGTTCTCAGCAACAGCCTTGTCAAAGCTCAGCGGCAACGATGCGGCATATCACCGGGCCGTGATTGAAGAAGTGCTGGCACAGGATCCCCGGCCGGCATACAAAAAAGGCAAACAAGACGACAGACTGTATGGCGTCCTGCTGTTCAACTACAACGTTCAGTTCCGGTTTGAAGGAAATCAAGTCCGGGTCGAAGATTTGGCATCGCCCGAATAATCACACCATACTTACCCTATTTTCCGGTGACTGACGTCACCGGAAAGCCAATAAGCGTCGGGTTCCCTTTGGCGAAAGGCCGATACGCTGCTAATATACTGCTTCCAAATCAATCCTCATAATTACCAACGGATACCATCAATGCGTACCAGTAAATATCTTCTTTCTACTTTGAAGGAGACTCCAAACGACGCAGAAGTGATCAGCCACCAGCTGATGCTGCGTGCAGGTATGATCCGTAAGCTGGCCTCAGGTTTGTACACCTGGCTGCCTACTGGTCTGCGCGTTCTGCGTAAGGTCGAAAATATTGTTCGTGAAGAAATGAACAAAGCCGGTGCAGTCGAAACGCTGATGCCTGTCGTTCAGCCATCTGAACTGTGGCAGGAAACAGGCCGCTGGGACAAATTTGGTCCTGAGCTGCTGCGAATCGCTGACCGTCACAACCGACCGTTTGTACTGGGCCCGACCCATGAAGAAGTCATCACTGATATGGTGCGCAATGAGGTCAAATCTTACAAACAGCTGCCGCTGAACCTGTATCAGATTCAGACCAAATTCCGTGATGAAGTTCGTCCGCGCTTTGGTGTCATGCGCTCCCGTGAGTTCATCATGAAAGATGCTTACTCTTTCCATCTGGATAAAGAGAGTCTGCAGGAAACCTACCAGGACATGTACCAGGCGTACAGCAATGTCTTCAGCCGTATGGGTCTGGACTTCCGCGCAGTACTGGCAGACACCGGTTCAATCGGTGGCAGCGGCTCGCACGAATTCCACGTTCTGGCGGAAAGCGGTGAAGACCTGATTGCCTTCTCGACCGAGTCAGAATACGCAGCGAACATCGAGAAAGCCGAAGCGCTGGCACCAACCACTGAGCGTGCTGAGCCAACGGAAGAGATGAAGCTGGTTGATACGCCAAACGCGAAAACCATCGCTGAGCTGGTCGAACAATTTGGCCTGCCAATCGAAAAAACAGTGAAGACATTATTTGTGAAAGCTTCTGAGGAAGCTGATGCTGAGCTGATCGCCCTGATCGTCCGCGGCGACCACGAGCTGAACGAAGTCAAAGCTGAGAACCTGGACTGTGTGGCCAAGCCACTGGAATTCGCGAGCGAAGAAGAAATCCGTGCGGTTGTAAACGCAGGTCCTGGCTCTCTGGGCCCTGTCGGCCTGAGCATTCCGTTCATCGTTGATCGCAGCGTTGCAGTGATGAGCGATTTCGGTGCCGGTGCGAACGTAGATGACAAGCACTACTTTGGGATCAACTGGGGCCGTGACGTCGAACTGGGCCGTGTCGAAGATCTGCGTAATGTGATTGAAGGCGACCCAAGCCCATGTGGTCAAGGTACCATCATGCTCAAGCGTGGTATTGAAGTCGGCCACATCTTCCAGCTGGGCACCAACTATTCTGCCTCAATGGGTGCAACAGTTCTGGATGCCAACGGCAAACAAGCCGTGATGGAAATGGGATGCTACGGTATCGGCTGTACGCGTGTTGTCGCAGCAGCTATCGAGCAGAACAACGATGAAAACGGCATCATCTGGCCAGACGCTATTGCACCGTTCCAGGTTGCGATTGTACCAATGAACATGCATAAGTCTGAAGAAGTTCAGCAGGCAGCAGAGAAGCTGTACGCCGATCTGACGGCTGCCGGTATTGAAGTCCTGTTCGACGATCGTAAAGAACGTCCGGGTGTCATGTTCGCGGATATGGAACTGATCGGTGTCCCGCACACCGTGGTGATTGGTGACCGCAGCCTGAAAAACGGTGAGGTGGAATACAAAGACCGCCTTACCGGTAACAAAGAACCTGTTGCAGCAGACAGCATTGCGGATTTCATTAAGCAAAAGCTGGCATAATTGCCGAAACAATTCTTTCAAGCCTCCTTCGGGAGGCTTTTTCGTATCTGTGCCACAGAATTTCAGTCTAAGATAGGCATAAACTGAGTCTTATCATCAGACTAGACGCCACCAAAGTCTGCGATTTCTGTTTTTACCATTGGAGTGGAAGTGCCAGTATGGGCAAGGAAAAGCCAAAAATCAGTCTCCTGCTTTCCGGCGGCGGTGCCCGGGCTGCCTATCAGGTAGGTGTGCTGAAAGCGATTTCCGAATGGTATCCGAGGAACCACCACAGCCCATTTGACATTTATTGCGGCACATCAGCAGGAGCGATCAATGCGACAGCAATCGCCTGCTATGCGTCCTGTTTTCGCCTGGGTGTCAAAAAGCTCGAATGGATATGGGCAAGACTCCACAGCCGTCGTGTATTCCGCTCCAGCACTGTCGGGATAACACAACACTTATTCCACCAGCTGCTTGCCCGACTGCAGGCGCCTTATCATCCCAGACCGCCGTTTGGGCTGCTGGATAACCGGCCTTTGCGTCAGCTGCTGAATCAGGCAAACAATTATGCCCGCCTGGAGCAACAGATCCTGGCGGGTAACCTTCACGGTATTTCCGTGACGACGTCCAGTTACAAAAGCGGAAAAACAATCAGCTTTTTTCAGGGCCAGCAAAGTATCGAGCCCTGGACGCATTCGACATCGAAAGGACGCCGGTCACTGATCACGACTGAGCACCTGCTGGCATCATCGGCGATCCCTTTTGTCTTTCCGGCCAGCCGGATTGGTCAGGCTTATTATGGTGACGGCTCGATCCATCAGCTGACACCGCTGCGCCCGTCGATGAAAATGGGGGCAGATAAAATCCTGATCATTGATTTGATCAACCAGCGGCTCAAACCCAGAGATCCCACTCAGGCTCCCGGTTTAGGCATGCTGACCGGCCACCTGATGGACACCATCTTCAGCGATACCATGGCCGCCGAACTGGAGCATTTGGAAAATACCAATCTTCTGCTCCACAAACTGCCTGAGGAGGAACGCAAAAACATGGCCACCAAGGCAGTCGAAACCCTGCACCTGTTCCCCAGCCAGTCTTTTGAACCGCTGGCTCAGGCGTTCTATCATCATATGCCACTGGCGGCGAGAAGCCTGATGAGGCTGTTAGGGATCAGTCCAAAAGACGATTCCGCACTGACCAGTTACATCCTTTTTGAGCCGAATTATATTCACGCGCTGATTCATTTGGGCTATGTGGATGCGCAGGAACGGGAAGGTGAGCTACGTTCGTTTTTAGAATAAAAACAATGAGAGATTTTCATTTTGTTCCATTTTCTATTGATCTGGTTCTAAAATCTCCTATATTAAAACCCTTACTAATCAACAACATTAACCATGGATCCGATTATCTGGCAAAAATCGCTGGCTGATTCTTCACCAACCCGAGCCAAACCACTGGGGGCTGATCAGCGCTTGCTGATCCTGCAAAAATTGCAGGGGAAACCAGAATTGTCAGTCTTGCTGGAAGTCTTTGCCATGGAAGTGGAAAAGCAAATTGACGTCAGCCGGATGCTCTGGCGTCAGGACACCACGACCACCCTCGTTCGCCATGGTCCCTCAACCGACAACCGCCAGTGCTTTATCCTTCGCTATGCGGATCAGCCGCTGGGAGAGCTCCAGTATGATACGCCTTATGCGCTGGATCAGGATGAAGTCAATTTGCTTCACACCTATCACAGACTGCTGGCCGGTCCGCTGTTCAGCGCAATGGAATATCGCCGGGTCAAAGAAATGGCGATGCGGGATCATTTGTCCGGCCTGCGAAACCGCAGTTGTCTGGATCAGGACATCCTCCATGCCATTGCCATGAGTGAACGCCGTCAGGTGGGTCTGGTTTTGCTGTTATTTGATCTGGATAACTTCAAGCAAGTGAACGACAAATACGGTCATCTCGATGGTGATAATGTGATTCGCCGTTTTGCTTCTATTCTGAAACATTCCGTTCGTACTTCCGATCGCTGTTACCGGATGGGGGGAGATGAGTTTGTTCTGCTGCTGCAACCCGCTTCGGAGCAGTCTGCCCATAAAGTCATTCAGCGGGTGATGATCCGGATGACACGCGACCATACACTTCGCAGTCTGGAGATCGGTACCTCCATTGGTGCCAGCCAGTATCACCAGGGTGACTCTCCGACCAGCCTGCTGGAACGTGCAGACAAAGCCCTGTATCAGCACAAACGCTCGAAATAGCCTCTCGATCTCCCCTATCGTTCGCGGTAAGCTCAAAACTCTTTTTCTTTTGTCGTCAATCAGGAGACACCATGAAAGTCGCCGACTGTTGCGAGCTTGTTCGTCAAAGTTACAGCCAAATCGGCAGCGGAGATCAGGGTTATATTCCCGCTGCAATCGCCTGTGCCGTTCGTGCTTTAAATGACATCGCCGCCAATCCGGAATTGCCGGTCCAGGTTCGAGAGCAAGCAGCCTTTGCTGCGGCCAACCTGCTGATCAGTGACCACGAGGACAACTGATGGATTTAAAAAAATTTGAAACCATGGATCCAGTGATGCTGATGAGCATCGTGAATATGAAGATTCGTGATGAATTCGGGGATTTAGAAGCATTAACGCGATTCTATGAAATTGACCAGGCTGTACTGGTCGCCAGACTGGCAGCGGCCGGTTTCGATTATCTGCCGGAAGCCAAGCAATTCCGCTAAGGCTTAGCGAGCATAAAAAACGGAAAGCACCCGCTTTCCGTTTTTTTGATGATTCATGGCGATGTATCGCTTAACTGAAGGAAGAGACCAGCACCGTTGCCACCAGCACCGGGCAGACAAACTTCACATACAGCGGCCAGATTTTCCAGAACAGTGACTGCTCCAGTTCCGGATTACCAGCACTCAGTTCTTTCAGCTTACTGTGCCGTGACCATACCCAACCGCCAAACAATGTGAACAACAGTGCCGCAAACGGCTGAAAGTACTGTGTGGCGACCGTTGCGACCAGGCCAAACAGCTCACCGAAGTTAAAAATAATTACTGCACTGAAGATCGCGATTACACCACCCAGCACCCAACTGGTCGATTTACGGCCGGTGTCGAAGCGCTCACTCACCAACGCAACCGGACATTCCAGCATAGAAATCGATGAGGTCAGGGCCGCAATGGTCATCAGCACAAAGAACACCAGCGCAATCAGCTGACCGGCAAAGCCCAGGCTGTCAAACAGCATTGGCAACACAGTAAAGACCAGGGTATCTGAGCTCAGCAGTGAGCCGTCATCTGCATAGATGGCCACACCTTTTTGCATGGCTACAAACATGGCAGGCAGTACCACCAGACCGGCGATAAATGCCACCGCAGTATCAACCAGCGTCACACTCAGCGCCATTTTCGGCAGGCTCTCTTTCTTGCTCAGGTAAGAGCCGTAAATCAGCATTGAGCAGCCCCCAATGGTCAGGGAGAAAAAGCCCTGTCCCATCGCGGCAAGCAACAACTTGGGTTCCAGTACTTTACTGAAATCCGGGATCAGATAATGCTTCAGCCCTTCCATCGCGCCGTCTTGGGTCATGATATAAGCAAACAGCAGCAAGAAGAGCACAAACAGCGCCGGCATCAGTCGAGTCGACCACTTCTCGATCCCCTCTTTGACCCCGCTCTGTACGATCAGAATGGTCAGCAGATAAAAGATTGCCGCACCGAACAGGTTACGAGAAACCGAAAAGCCTTTTAACCAGGCCGTCAGATCCGTCAGACCAAAAATATCCGTCACTGCAGCCATCATGAACGTCACCAACCAGCCGGCCACGATGCTGTAGAACGCCAGTACCAGACAAGGCACCATCAGGCCAATCCAGCCGACCAATGCACCGGTGCGTTTCGCTACCGGGTTATCACTCAGATGGCGCATACTGTCGACCGGGTTTGCCTGCCCGTGGCGACCAATGGCCATTTCCACAATCAGCATCGGGAAGGCAACCACCAGGATCATCAGCAAATAGACCAGCAGGAAAGCGCCACCACCATTGCTGGCAGCCTGGGTCGGAAACCCCCAGATATTCCCTAGTCCAACCGCAGCACCTGCCGCAGCCAGAATAAAGCCCATCCGTGAGCCAAAATGTTCTCGTGTTCCTGCCATGATTCACAACCTCAATGTATCAGCGGACTAGTACAATATATTTAATCAAGGTCATTATCAATGCCAGCGTAACCAACTGGATAAATATTAATCAGGCAGAGAAATATTCATACAATATATCGATAGATAAAAAAATATCCGCCCTCAGGCGGATATCCGTACGGCTTATTTCATCTGGGAGAAATATGCAGCGACATTCTCCATATCCGTGTCGCTCAGCATTGCCGCCTGGGGCTGCATCACCATGGCATTCCCGCCGTTACGATCTTTGTTCTTATACGCTTTCAGTGCATTGACAATATACTGTGCATTCTGGCCTTTCAGATTCGGATAGCCGGGAATCACCGCGATACCATTCGCGCCATGACAAGCGGCACAAATTGCAGCTTTGGCTTTTCCGGCCTCGGCATCACCCGCTGCCATTGCCGGCAGGGAAAAGAACGTCGCGATGAGTGTCAGCGTCAGTGCTTTTTTCATAGGATCCTCATTTTTCTAGTTTTATCGACATTTAAACACTGACTGACTATCTACATTCCTGCCCCCGATGTCAGTGTAGGGGATCACACTTCCAGACCAACCGGCATGCATCGCCTTCAAACCCTTTCACCACGAACAAACCAGCCACAGCTGCCAGCTGCTCACCGTAGAACAGCAATGGGGTCTGTCGCCGCCGCCAGCTCGGAACGCCATACTCCTGAAACAGTTTTTTCAGTTTGCGGCGACCAGCCCGGTCGACAGGGTGCGCGCTCAGACCGCTGGGATCAAACCCCACCCAAATGTGTTCATCCGGTTTGGGTAACCGCATGGCCTCACCCGATTGCTGCCCGGTTTCCGGTCCATCCGCGGAAAGTGTCAGGCTTCCCAAGGACGGCGGCAACAGACAGGACTGATTCAGCACCATGTCCGCTCGCCACTGGCTGATATCCGGCAGCGGCCGAATCGCACACAGCTGCTGCTGGTAACGACGAAGATCATAACCATTCAGGGATACACAAGGATTCGCGTCTTCACGGGCATGACAGACACTTTGCCAGACCTGCACCAGTTGTGCCTTTGTCGGCAACGGCAACCCTTGCTGCTGCAACCACAGACGGATCAGAGCCCTCCCCTGAACCTCATCCTGCAATCCCGCCAGATTCAGACTGCCGTCCGGTAAACGGTGCTGGCTGAGCTTATCCGCCAGCAGTCCTTCCAGCAGCGCCTGCTGCTCTCCGCACAGCGCCGCACTGCGGGTCGCTGACTGCCGCAGTCCCGGCCAGCGCGAAGTCAGCAGTGGGAGAATATCCTGACGCAGGAAATTACGGTCAAAACGGGTGTCTTGATTACTTTCATCCTCGACCCAGCACAGATTGTTCGCCCGCGCATACGCTTCCAGCGTCGCCCGACTGGTATCCAGCAATGGCCGCAAATGAATTCCCCCGGCAAACGCCTTACGTACCGGCATTGCTGCCAGTCCGGCTGGCCCGCTGCCACGCTTCAGCGCCAGTAAAATGGTTTCCAGTTGATCGTCAGCATGCTGGGCCGTCAGTAAATACGTCCCCGGCGACATGTATTGAGCCAGCGCCTGATAGCGGGCATCTCTGGCCGCCTGTTCAAGACTGATCCGGCTCCCGGTCTGTACGCTCACGCTTTCAGCCTGAAAAGGAATACCATCCTGCTTCGTCCATGCCTCACACTGTGCCATCCAGTGGTCTGCATTCGGACTGAGGCCATGATGGACATGCACCGCTGTCACCGGATACTCAGGAAAATCACGGACAAACCGGCTTAACAGATGCAACAGCACCCGGGAGTCAAGGCCGCCGCTGAACGCCAGGACGAGTGGCGCAGGTTCAGGACATAAACGTCGTAATGTGTCGGCAAATTGATTCAACAGCATGGGATTCCGTGGGACTGTACAGGATGGATAATTCAACACTCTTATCTTATCGCAGGGTAACCCGAGATGGTAACCGCGCGACATGCAGAGAAGCCCGAAAACAAAACGGGCCGCACTTGGCGACCCGTTTTCCTGGTATTCAATTGAATCGATAATCAGCAGTAACCGTAGCCCAGCAGACGCTGATAACGACGCTCCAGCAGGCTCTCTTCGTCCATTGCTTCCAGTTCGTCCAGCGTCTTCAGCAGCTGCTGTTTGATGCTGGCAGCCATCGCCGTAACATCGCGGTGTGCACCACCCAGGGGCTCACCAATAATGTTATCGATCAGACCCAGTTCTTTCAGACGCTCTGCTGTCATACCCATCGCTTCAGCTGCCTGAGGGGCTTTGTCAGAATCACGCCACAGAATGGATGCACAGCCTTCCGGAGAAATAACAGAATAAGTTGAGTACTGCAGCATGTTGACACAGTCACCCACGCCAATGGCCAGCGCACCACCGGAACCGCCTTCACCGACCACATTACAAATCACAGGAACCGTCAGGCCCGCCATGACTTTCAGGTTCATCGCGATGGCTTCAGACTGGCCGCGTTCTTCAGCACCAACACCCGGGTACGCACCCGCAGTATCAATGAAGGTAATGATTGGCATACGAAAACGCTCGGCCATACGCATCAGGCGCAGGGCTTTACGGTAACCTTCTGGCTTTGGCATCCCAAAGTTACGCAGTACTTTTTCGCGGGTTTCACGGCCTTTCTGATGACCAATCACCATCACCGGGCGGCCATCCAGACGAGCAATACCACCAACCAGCGCTTTATCGTCCGCAAAAGCACGGTCACCTGCCAGCGGGTCGAACTCAGTAAAAATATGCTCGACATAATCCAGCGTGTAAGGACGCTGCGGGTGACGGGCCAGTTGGGCAACTTGCCATGCACCCAGATCACCAAAAATTTTCTTGGTCAGTTCCAGGCTTTTTTGCTCAAGCTGAGAAATTTCTTTGTCCAGATCCACCGAGGCCGATTTGTCACGGTGTGACACATCGCGCAATGCTTCAATTTTGGCTTCTAGTTCGGCAATCGGTTGTTCAAAATCCAGGAAGTTCAGGCTCATACGACTTGTAATCCTTTGTCCATGTTAAGCGACCTGCCATTACAGGTGCCGGACGCATTAATTAAACTCAAATTCGACTTGCTGCTCGCCCAATAGCACTTTGAGATCAGTGATGAGATCATCATTCGGCGTAATCCGCCACTCCGTGCCCAGGGTAATTTTAGCGCGCGCATTCGAACGCTGATAATAAATATTCACCGGGACAGTACCTGCCCGGTGCGGTTCCAGCGCTTTGCTGAAACGCTCAAAAAATGTGTGATCAATTTGCCTTTCAGTCAGCGAGATGGCAAGACCCCGCAGATGCTTTTCTCGAGCTTCAGAGATATCAAGGACTTCACGTGCGGACATTTTAAGGCCGCCATTAAAATCATCAAAGCTGACCTGTCCGGAAACAACCAGAATCCGGTCTTTTTCAATCAAATCGAGATATCGATCCAAAGCCTCGGAGAACAGCATCACCTCCATCCGGCCCGATCGGTCATCCAGTGTCAGCACGCCAATACGTGTGCCACGTTTGGTTGTCATCACCCGGGCCGCAATGACCAGCCCGGCAACCGTCACCACTTTATCCCGCCCCGTCGGATGAGCATCTTTCAGCCGCCAGGTGACATAATGCTTCAGTTCACGAACATAACTGTTAATCGGGTGGCCGGTCAGATAGAGTCCCAGCGTATCCCGCTCCCCTTCCAGCCAGATTTTCTCCGGCCATTCAGGAATATTGGCATAAGCTTTTTCGACCTCTTCCGGTGCAGCGGTCAGTACACCAAACATGTCGGCCTGACCAAAAGCTTCGGCCTGATGGTGCTGACCTGCCGCTTTCAGCGCATCATCCAGCGTTGCCATCATGGCAGCACGGTTCGGTCCCAAACGGTCCATCGCCCCGGCCTTAATCAGCCGTTCCAAGACCCGCTTGTTCACTTTCTTGGTGTCTATTCTGGCACAGAAATCAAACAGATCTTTAAAATGTCCGTCTTTTTCACGCGCCGCAATAATATTTTCAATCGGGCCTTCACCCACGCCCTTAATGGCGCCGATGCCATAAACAATCGCACCCTCTTCATCAACCGTAAAACGGTACAGCCCCTTATTCACATCCGGCGGCAACATTTTGAGGTTCATGCGCTGGCATTCTTCCACCAGCCCGACCACTTTGTCGGTATTATCCATATCCGCGGTCATGACCGCCGCCATGAACTCTGCCGGAAAGTGGGCTTTCAGCCACAGGGTCTGATACGAAACCAACGCATAAGCTGCTGAGTGCGATTTGTTGAAGCCGTAACCGGCGAATTTCTCCACCAGGTCGAAGATCTTCATTGCCAGTTCGCCGTCAACGCCGTTGTTGACCGAGCCTTCTTCAAACGTGGCCCGCTGTTTGGCCATCTCTTCCGGTTTTTTCTTACCCATCGCCCGGCGCAACAAGTCAGCGCCACCCAGGCTGTAACCCGCCAGAACCTGGGCAATCTGCATGACCTGCTCCTGATACAGGATGATGCCGTAGGTCGGTTCCAGAATTTCCTTCAGCGATTCGTGCTGATAGGTCGCATCCGGGTAAGAAATCTCTTCACGACCGTGCTTCCGGTCGATGAAGTTATCTACCATGCCTGATTGCAGCGGCCCCGGACGGAACAGCGCCACCAGTGCGATCATGTCTTCGAAACAGTCCGGCTGCAGCCGCTTGATCAGATCTTTCATCCCGCGGGATTCGAGCTGGAATACCGCTGTAGATTCTGAGCGCTGAAGCATGGCAAAGGACTTGGCATCGTCCATCGGAATCGCGGCGATATTGACCGGCGGTTTGCCCAGCTTTTCGAGACGCGGGTTAATCATCCCCAGCGCCCAGTCAATGATGGTCAGTGTCCGCAGACCCAGGAAGTCGAACTTCACCAGACCCGCAGTTTCCACATCATTCTTATCAAACTGAGTCACCGGATGGTGACCTTCCGAATCACAGTACAGCGGAGCGAAATCGGTGATCGTCGTGGGTGAAATCACCACACCACCCGCGTGCTTACCGGCGTTCCGGGTTACCCCTTCCAGCACCCGGCACATATCAATCAGTTCTTTGACTTCTTCGTCAGATTCATAGACTTCGCCAAGCTGCGGCTCGGCATCAAAGGCCTTCGCCAGCGTCATGCCCGGCTCAGCCGGTACCAGTTTGGAAATCCGGTCGACAAAGCCATACGGATGCCCCAGGACCCGGCCCACGTCCCGAATCACCGCTTTCGCAGCCATGGTACCGAACGTGATGATCTGGGACACGGCATCCCGGCCATACATCTCGGCTACGTGATCAATCACCTGATCCCGCTTGTCCATACAGAAGTCGATATCGAAATCGGGCATGGAAACCCGTTCCGGGTTCAGGAATCGTTCGAACAGCAGGTCAAATTCCAGCGGGTCCAAATCCGTGATATCCAGTGCATAAGCCACCAGAGAACCGGCACCAGACCCCCGCCCGGGACCCACCGGCACGCCGTTCTCTTTTGACCACTGAATAAATTCCATCACGATCAGGAAGTAACCGGGGAATCCCATCTGGTTGATCACTTCCAGTTCGATGTCCAGACGCTCGTCGTACTCAGGGCGGCGCTGCTTGCGGACTTCTTCATCCGGAAACAGAAATTCAAGACGTCGCTCCAAACCTTCCTTGGATTTCAGGACCAGGAAGTCTTCCGTCGTCATATCACCGGTCGGGAAGTTCGGCAGGAAGTATTCGCCCAGACGGACCGTCACATTACAGCGCTTGGCAATCTCAACGGAGTTTTCGAGTGCTTCCGGGATGTCGGCAAAGAGCGCGCACATCTCGTCCTCACTGCGCAGATATTGCTGAGCACTGTAGTTTTTCGGGCGGCGGGGATCGACCAGCGTATAGCCGTCATGGATACACACCCGGATTTCATGAGCATCAAACTGTTCCGGACTGATAAAACGCACATCGTTGGTGGCCACCACAGGCAGCTCAGCCTCTGCGGCCAGCTCAACCGCGAAGTGCAGGTAAGCTTCCTCATCCGGACGGCCGGTTCGGACCAGCTCCAGATAATAACAATCCGGGAAATACGTTCTGTAGAAGGTGACACAGCGTTCAACAGCCGCCTTGTTGCCTTTGAGCAACGCCTGACCGAGATCACCACCCTTCCCGCCAGACAACAGGATCAGCCCTTGCTTGTGCTCAATCAGCCAGTCCCGTTCAATCACCGGCATATGCTGAACATGACCACGCTGATAAGCTTTGGAGATCAGCAGAGTCAGATTTTTATAGCCGTCATTATCGGCCGCCAGAATGGTCAGATCCGTCAGATCATCGCCATTCTCATCACTGCGCACTTTAAAATCAGCACCAGTGATCGGTTTGATTCCGGCACCATGTGCCGCAAAGTAGAATTTCACCAGACCACAAAGGTTCGTGAAATCCGTCAGGGCCATTGCCGGCATACCCAGCTCTGCTACTTTTTTGACCAGTGGCGGGACCTTACTCAGGCCATCGACCATCGAAAAGTCACTGTGGATGCGCAGGTGTATAAAGCGTGGTTCTGCCATGATGATGTCGTCAATTCAGCCGTTAAGACACAAACAGAGGTTGAGTCTAAAATGATTTCCCGGCAACGCAAGTACCGGGAAACTGTTACTTCAAATTTTGTGCAATTCGCTCTCGAACTGGCTTAAAACTTTTCCGGTGCTCATCAATCGCACCGAACGCCTCCAGCGCAGCAAAGTGCGCTTTCGTCGGATAGCCTTTGTGCTGAGCGAAGCCATAAGCCGGGTAGCGGGCATCCAGTTCGACCATTTCCTGATCGCGGGTCACTTTGGCCAGAATCGACGCAGCGCTGATTTCAGCCACCCGCAAGTCACCTTTCACCACCGCCTGAGCTGGCATTGGCAGCTGCGGGACCTTGTTCCCGTCAATCAGGACAAAGCCAGGCTCAACAGACAGTCCGGCGACCGCACGCTGCATGGCAACCATCGTCGCCTGCAGAATATTGAGCTCATCGATCTCTGACGGCTCGCAGCGGCCCAGTGACCAGCTCAGTGCTTTTTCTTTGATTTCATCAAACAAAGCCAGGCGTTTTTTCTCGCTGAGCTTTTTGGAGTCCGTCAGCCCTTCAATGGGATTGGCCGGATCAAGAATCACCGCGGCGGTGACCACGGCACCGACCAATGGGCCTCGGCCGACTTCATCAACACCGGCAATCAATGGAGCATCAGGGTAAACAAAAGGTTCGTATTGCATGATTGGTTCACTCTGGCCGGTCTACAGAACCGGCCATGGTTTAACTTATTTGCCGATCAGCGTCAGCACCGCATTGGCGGCCTGCTTATCGGCGTCACAACGGATCAACTGATGCAGACGGGTAAATTCAGCCATCAGTGCGGCATTCTCAGCAGCCAGGCTTTGCTCGACCGCAGCGGCCAGTTTTTCCGGCACGCAGTCTTCCTGCAGCAGTTCAGGCACCAGCTCACGATCCGCAAGGATATTCGGTAAAGAAACATACTTGGTTTTCAGCATCCGCTTGGCAAGCCAGGCCGTCAGAGGCTTCACTTTATAGCCAACCACCATCGGCCGCTTCACCAGCATACATTCCAGCGCGACCGTGCCCGACGCCAGCAGGACCGCATCCGAAGCTGTCATCACATCCCGGGCCGTATCATCCACCAGCACAAAATCCAGTTCAGGCGCTGTGGCTTTCCAGGCCTGCTCAAACTGTTCTCTGCGTTTCTGATTCACCAGAGCCACAACAAATTCCAGCTCAGGATACTTTGCTTTCAGGATCTGACAGGTCTGAATGAAAGGCTCAGCCAATAAGCTCATCTCGCCGCCCCGGCTGCCAGGCAGCACGGACAACCAGCGTTTCTCCGGATCCAGTCCCAGTTTTTGCCGGGCGGCAACTTTGTCCGTTTCCAGTGGAATCGCATCGGCCATGGTATGGCCGACAAACTCACAGGGAACGTTATATTGGTCGTAAAACGCTTTTTCAAACGGCAGGAAGGCCAGGACCAGATGGGTTGCCGCTTCAATCTTAAAGATACGCTTTTGGCGCCAGGCCCAGACAGAGGGACTGACGTAGTGGACGGTTTTGATGCCCTGCTGCTTGAGATCTTTTTCAAGTCGCAGGTTAAAGTCCGGGGCATCGATCCCCACGAAAACATCCGGCGGATTGTCGGTGAAGTATTTCACCAGCTCAGCTTTAATATGAAACAGGCGAGGCAGTCGGCCGATCACTTCGACGATGCCCATAACAGCCAGTTCTTCCATATCAAACAAGGCTTCACAGCCTAAGGCCTGCATACGCGGCCCCGCGACGCCGACAAACTCAGCATCAGGATAGCGCGCTCTGACCGCCTCGATAAAACCGGCCCCTAAAATATCGCCGGAGATCTCTCCGGCGACTATTCCTATACGAAGTGGTTTCGTCATATCAGCGAATAATTCCACGCGTGGTGTTATTCAGCATGTCGAGGAACAGGCCGACAGAAGGCCAGTCTTTCGCCATTTCTTCCAGCACCGGCTTCACTTCGGCCTGCGTTTTACCTGAACGGTAAATCTCTTTATAAGCACGACGAAGCGCATGCAGTTCAGGCTTTTCAAAACCATTTCGCTGCAAGCCGACAATATTCAGACCAAATGGCGTCGCGTGGTTTCCCTGAGCCAGAACGTATGGCGGAACATCCTGCACCACTGCAGAACAGCCACCGACATAACTGTAAGCGCCCACAGTACAAAACGGATGAATCGCCGACAGTGCCATCACGCCAGCATAATCGCCGACGGTCACGTGACCACCCAAAATTGAGTTGTTGCCAATGTGGGTGTGGTCACCAATCACAACATCATGCGCAACGTGAGCATTCACACACAGCAGGTTATCATTGCCGACAATGGTCACGCCTTTGTCCTGCACTGTCCCACGGTGGATTTGCACACTTTCGCGAATCACATTGCGGTCGCCGATTTCTACACGGGTCGGTTCACCGTTGTATTTCTTGTCCTGACACTCTTCACCAATAATGGCATAAGGAAAAATTCGGTTATCCTTGCCGATGGTCGTCGGGCCTTTAATCACAACATGCGACATGATTTCGTTGCCGTCACCGATTTCTACATCTTTCGCGATGTAGGTAAATGGGCCTACGGTAACGTTGGCACCGATTTTCACACCATCTTCGATCACCGCCGATGGATGGATCTGTGCTGTTTCGTGAATCATGAAAACTCTCGTCTTGCGCATTTCAGCTCAGCAGAACAAACGACATCGCCGTCTACTTTCGCCACACCATTAAACATAGCGATGCCACGGCGTTCTTTCAGAAATTCCACTTCGATCACCAGCTGATCACCAGGGCCAACCGGCTTACGGAATTTGGCATTGTCGATGCTGGCAAAGTAATAAAGTTCGTTTTCAGCAGGTGCGCCGAAGGTTTTAAACGCCAGCAGACCTGTTGCCTGCGCCATCGCTTCCAGGATCAGTACGCCCGGAAATACCGGCATTTTCGGGAAGTGGCCGGTAAACTGCGGCTCATTGACGGACACATTTTTAATCGCCGTCAGGGTCTTGCCTTCTTCGTAGTTCACCACTTTGTCAACCATCAGGAATGGGTAACGGTGTGGTAGAAGTTCTTGGATTTCGGTGATATTCAGCGTTTTGTTCTCGCTAGTCAAAACTGCATTCCTGTCTAAAAAGTTAATCAAGCGCCGGATAAAATATAAAACGGCCTACGCAATTCAATAACGCAGGCCAGCTCGCGGCGCAGAAAGAAAAATTGGGTTACTGAGCGTCTTCTTCGAGTTTTTTCTCAACAGATTTCAGGCGCTTATTCATTTCTTCAATTTTCAAAACCCGTGCCGCAGTCTTGCGCCATTCCCGGTTCGTCTGAAGCGGAATTCCCGATGAATAAACCCCTGGTTCAGTAATCGGTCGCATCACCATGGCCATGCCCGTCACGGTCACACCATCAGTAATTTCCATATGGCCGTTGAACACACTGGCGCCGCCGATAAAGCAGTGTTTACCCACTTTCAGGCTACCTGCCATCACAGTTGCACCAGCAACAGCGGTATTCTCACCAATAGAGACGTTATGGGCAATCTGGCACTGGTTATCAATAATGACACCGTCCGCAATAATGGTATCTTCCAGCGCACCACGATCAATCGTAGTACATGCACCGATCTCGACCCGGTCGCCAATACGGACAGAGCCCAACTGAGGAATTTTTTCCCAGCGTCCCTTATCGTTGGCATAGCCAAAGCCATCCGAGCCAATCACTGCGCCCGACTGCACCAGACAATGGTCACCCATCACCACATTGTGGTAGATGCTGACGTTCGCCCACAGCTTCGTCCCCTGACCAATGCGGGCATTTTTGCCAACGAAGCTTCCGGGACCAATCTGGACGTTATCACCGAGCACCACGCCGGATTCAATGACAGCATTGTGGCCAACCGCAACGCCCTCTCCCAGAACAGCATCCGGTGCGATATAAGCAGATGGCGCAATTTCAGTCGCGCTGGCCGGTGTGCTGTCCAGCATTTGCGCGACTTTGGCATACGCCAGATAAGGATCTTTGACAATCAGGGCGTTGCCGTTGAAAAATTCAGCGTCAACGTCTTTTAAAATCACCGCAGTCGCCTGGCATTCGTTCAGATGCTGGCGATATTTACTGCTGGAAAGGAAAGTGATCTGGCCGGGACCGGCCTGACCCAGTCCTGCGATTGCTGTGACTTCGGCAGCTGCGTCACCACGCAGCTCCGCACCTAATTTCTCTGCTAATGCAGCAAGCGTCAATGCAGCCATTTGTTACCTTAATATTTCATCGTTTTTATCGCACTGCGCATTATTATCTGTGGTCGGCGAGACAATGCAAAGGATATGCGCAGGAACGTCTACAATTTGAACAATGTTCACATAATACTGTCATTTTTCATTTCGGCAGACCCTACCAGCTGACACGCCAGCAAGCCCCTCATGCCTGCTGACGTTGCGATACATGGCCGCCGGTTTTCAGACGGTTACTTCACCGCTGACAATACTTTTGCAGACAGATCATCTTTCGGGTTCGCAAACAGGACGGCCTGACCGTCGACAACCATGTCATAACCTTCACGTTTGGCCACATCCTGAATGGCTGTACGCAGCTTCATCGCCAGCTTCTGCTGTTCTTCAGCGCCGCGACGCGCCTGATCTTCCTGCAGTGCCCGTGCTTTTTGCTTAAACTGTCCGTCCAGCGTTTGCAGCTCTGACTGCAACTTAGACTTGTCACTGGCACTCATCAACTGACCATCACGCTTCAGTTTTTCCAGCTTGGTTTTGATGTTGGTTTCCAGTGTGCGCAACTCAGTCACCCGACCCTGAAATTCGTTTCGCAGTTTGTCTTTCACATTGTAACGCTGTACCAGTTGTGCCATAGCCTGATTCGTGGCGACATAGCCCACCTTCTCTGCGGCAACCGCAGCTTGGGCATACATTGAAGATGACAAGACGGCCAGGCTGAGGCTGGCTGCTTTAATCCACTGTTTCAAAGGCTCTCTCCTTAAAGGGTTAGAATGTGCGTCCAATGGTGAAGGTGAAGAATTCCTCATCATCGCCATCGTATTTCTTAATTGGTTTCGCGACAGAGAAGACCAGAGGTCCCATCGGCGACATCCACTGCAGAGCAGCACCATATGAGGCACGGATCAGGAATGGATCGGAATAATCGTACAGATATGCGCCGTCCTCATCGGTCAGATCATATTCGGTGTCCCACACGTTACCGGCATCAATGAATAAACTGGTCCGGATCTGATTCCTGACTTCATCCGATGCAAATGGTGTCGGAACAATCAGCTCCATACTCGCCAGCGCCACAGCGTTACCACCGGCGGCATCATCCGAGCCCGTCGCACAGCTGTTGTTTCCGCCAATTCCACTCCCGGTATCACAGCCGCCGACATACACCGCTTTCGGACCCACGGTATTTGAACGGAAACCACGCAGGGTTGAGAAACCACCCGCGTAGAAGTTTTCATAGAATGGCAACAACTGATCGCTGCCATTTTCTGTGGTGCCGTAACCATTACCATAGCCCAGTCGGCCGCGAAGCAACAAGGTAAAGTCCTGCTTCTCAGTCAGAGGATAGTATTGACGAACATCATACTGCGCCTTGAAATACTGGGCATCAGAACCCGGTACTGTCATCCGGAAAGTCGCGCGCTGATGGTTACCAGCTGTCGGGAAGAAACCACGGTTAAGGTTGTTTCGTGTCCAGGAGACAGACCAGTCAAAATCATCCAGCTCGATCGAAGTATTGGCCTGATCGAAGTCGTGAATACGCTTGAATTTTTCGATCTGATAATACTCTTCAGTATTTGAGATCTTGTTGTGATCGTAGCCGACGCCGAATTCAAAGAAATTCAATTCATCATACGGGAAACCCCAGGTCAGGCTGGCGCCATAACTTTGGTTGGTATAGTCCGAGATGTTGGCATCAGAGGCTTCAAACTCGTTGTAATAGATCTTTCCGCCCAGACTGATCCCATCCAGCGTGAAGTACGGATCCCGGTACTCCATGCTGACGTTTTTCTGGTAATCGTTCATCATCGCGCTGATGCCGAAACGATTCCCGGTTCCCAGAAAGTTATCCTGCTGGATCCCGGCCTGGAAAGACACACCAGACTCGGTACCATAGCCCACACCAAAGTTGATATTACCGGCGTTGGCTTCCTTAACCTTGTAATTCACATCAACCTGATCATCCGTACCAGGCACGCGCACCGTCTGAACATCCACGGTTTCAAAGAAACCCGTCCGGCTCAGACGCTCTTTCCCGCGTTCGACAGACTTGGAATTCAGCCAGCTGCCTTCCATCTGACGCATTTCACGGCGAAGAACTTCATCTTTGGTTGAGGTATTTCCGGAGAAAGCAATATTACGTACGTAAATACGTTTGCCCGGTTCTACATTGACTAAGAGCGACACCTGCTGATTTTCATCATCAAATTCAGGAATCGTCTTCACCTGAGGATAGGCGTAGCCCAGCTCACCCAAACGACGTTTAATTGACTCTTCAAGAGCCGTCACCTGGGCGCCGTTATAAATATCGCCGTCTTTGAAAGTGATCAGGCCGGCCAGCTCGCCGGGTTCCCCGACCAGGTTTCCGCGGAACTTCACACCTTTCACTTTATATTGCTGGCCTTCGTCAATATTCAGTGTGATATAGACGCCTTTCTTATCTGGCGAAATGGAAACATGGGTCGATTGCAGCTTGTATTTCAGATAACCATTGTTCAGGTACTGAGAGCGCAGTGTCTCCAGGTCACCGGCCAGAACCTGTTTCTGATATTTTTCATCTGCCAGGAAGTTCCACCAGGGCACATCCGCCTGAAGGTTAAATTTGTCACGCAGCTCTTCATCCGAAAAAACACGGTTTCCGATAAAGTTGATTTGCTGAATTTTGGCAGAAACGCCTTCAGTAAACACAAATTTCAGATCAGCACGGTTCCGCGGCAAAGGCGTCACAACCGCCTTCACGCTGGCATTGTATTTACCCACGCTGTAATAGAAATCTTCCAGACCTTTTTCGATCTTGCTCAGGGTTGTCCGGTCCAGCGCTTCACCGACCCGGATTTTCGAAGCATTCAGATTTTCCTGAAGCTGTTCATCCTTGATCGCCTTATTGCCCGAGAAAGTAATACTGGCAATGGTTGGACGTTCGACAACCTTCACGACCAGAGCATTGTTATCCCGGTAGACCTGAATGTCCTCGAAGTTACCGGATGCAAAAAGCGCCTGAATCATATCCGCGACATCACGCTCGTCTACCGTGTCGCCGACTCTGACCGGCGTCTTCAGTAACGCCGCACCCAGAGCCACGCGCTGCAGCCCCTCAAAGCGGATATCGTCCACCACAAATTCTTCCGCATGTACCACACTGCTTCCAAGCAAGAGGGACGCGACTAACAGTTTCTTCATCGCCATTACTGTTCTGATTATTCCTTGCTAAAAACGCACTTATTAAAGGCGTGTAAAGTCATTTATGAGCGCCACAGCCATCAAAACGACCAAAATCGCTGAGCCAAGCCGGTAACCAATCTCCTGAATTCGCTCTGAGACCGGACGTCGCGTCACTGCTTCAATGGCAAAAAAGAGCAGATGACCACCATCCAGTACCGGCAGAGGCAACAGGTTCACAATACCCAGGTTGACACTGATTAAGGCCAGAAACCCTAAAAAGTACACAATGCCATAATCGGCGGTTGTTCCGGCGCCTTTGGCGATGGAAATCGGACCGCTTAAGTTTTTCAGTGCTACGTCACCGGTCAGGAGTTTCGCCACCATATCAAAGGTAAGCGTCACCAGTTGCCAGGTTTTCTCCGTTGCCGCACCGATCGCATCCAGTGGCCCATACTTTAACTGAAAACGTTGCTCAGCCGGCCATGCTTCAACGACCGGGGCAAAACCAGCATAACCAACCAGCTCTCCGCTGGACAGCTCTTTGGTCCGGGGGGTCAGTGGTGCATGAATCAGCTCTCCGTTACGACGCAGCTGAATATCCAGCACTGTCTCCGGGTTCGAGCGGATAGCATCGACAACCTGATTCCAGTTTGTTATGGGCTGGTTATTGATCGCGACAATCACGTCACCGACCTGAAAACCGGCTTGCTGTGCCGCGCCCTGATCCACCAGCTGACCAATTTCCAGCGTAATCGGTGGTGAAAAAGGCGTGATCCCCAGCGTTGTCAGTATGAGTTCCTTCTCCGGATCAAAAGACCACTCACGCAAATCCAAGCGAAGCGTTTCTTCATAATTTTCATCCGGCGGAACGACGGTCAGGGTCATCTCGTCATCACCAATATGGCTGATCATTGCCATATTGACCGATTCCCAATCCGAAGTTTTGATACCGGAAACAGACTTAAGTTCCATCCCGCTTTCAATCCCCGCCTGCGCAGCAATGGACTGAGGCGCAACGTCACCAATGACAGGTTTGACGGCTGGCACACCTATCAGATACACCACCCAGTAGGCAAAAATGGCAAACACAAAGTTTGCAAGCGGACCTGCAGCCACAATGGCACTGCGTTGCCAGAGCGCTTTATTATTAAAGGCCTGATGACGACGCTCTTCAGAAACGGCTTCAACCCGCTCGTCGAGCATCTTGACGTAGCCCCCCAGCGGGATCATCGCCAGAGTATATTCAGTGCCCTGCTTATCGACCCGGCGCCACAATGGCTTACCGAATCCGATCGAGAAGCGTTCGACATACACCCCGCAACGACGTGCAACCCAGAAGTGTCCGTACTCGTGTACGGCAATCAGAATGCCTAACGCAACGAGAAAGGCTCCCAAGTTCCACAAAATACCAATCATTTAGTCACCTTATGAATCACTTGCTGCGCAAGCTGTCGGGCTGTTGCATCCAAAGCTAAGACACAATCCAGACTACGAGGCTCACTTAAATCAGCCCGTTCCAGTACCTGCTGATTGACACGCGCGATATCGGTAAACCGTATCGAACCGGCAAGAAAAGCAGCCACGGCTACTTCATTGGCGGCGTTCAGTGTCGTTGTCGCAGCCTGTCCACTGTAACACGCGTCAATCGCCAGTTGCAGACACGGATAACGCGACATGTCCGGTGCCATAAACGTAAACTCGCCAATCTTTGTAAAGTCGAGCGGTTTCACCCCGGCTTCAACCCTTTCCGGATAAGCCATCGCAAATGCAATCGGGGTCTGCATATCCGGCAGTCCCAGCTGCGCCAGTACCGAGCCGTCTCTGTACTGTACCATCGAATGAATCACCGACTGAGGATGAATCAGGACTTCAAGCTGTTCTCTTGAAGCATTAAACAGCCAGTGTGCTTCAATGTACTCCAGCCCCTTATTCATCATAGTGGCCGAATCCACAGAAATCTTTGGCCCCATCGACCAGTTCGGGTGGGCAATTGCCATTTCTGGTGTCACCGCATCCAGCTCACGCACATCCGTATAACGGAAGGGGCCGCCGGAACCTGTCAGTAAAATCTTGCTGATCCCGGCCTCAGCGAGATCGCATCGTCCCGGGTTTTGCTGCACTTGTACAGGTAGACACTGAAAAATAGCATTATGTTCACTATCAATGGGTAATAATTCTGCCCCGTATTTCGTCACGGCATCGATGAACATCTGTCCGGACATCACCAGTGCTTCTTTATTTGCAAGCAGAATTCGTTTTCCGGCTTTCACCGCTGCCATGGTCGGCAACAGACCGGCAGCACCAACAATCGCCGCCATGACCGTATCGACTTCATCCAGTGCCGCCACTTCACACATCCCGGCTTCACCGGAGAGGACCCGGGTATTGCTCCCCTGCGCTGACAGTTGCTGCGCCAGGTCTCTGGCAGCCTGCTCACACGCCATGGCTGCATATTTCGGTTTCCACTGGCAGCAGAGTTCAAACATTTTTCGGCTGTCCGTTCCGGCAGCCAGTGCAACCACTTCAAAACGGTCCGGGTTCGCAGCAGCGACTCCCAGTGTACTGGTACCAATCGAACCGGTTGCGCCAAGGATGGTTAATTTACGCATATCTTCACTACTTAATATATACAGACGACTTATAGCCGATATGCCACCGACCAGCTCACACGCCGCTCTCCGGCCTTAAAATCAAAACGGGGGAAGTGGTTACCCGCTTCCCCCGAATCAGGCATTAAATCAGCCAGAGATAGAGCAATGCAAATACAGGCAGTGCCGCAGTCAGACTATCTATTCGGTCAAGGATACCACCATGTCCCGGTAAGATCTGTCCGCTGTCTTTAATTCCCGACACTCGTTTGAGCATACTTTCGACCAGGTCGCCAAAAACCGAGGCAATGACGGTCAGCACTACGGTCGCCAGCAGCGCTCCGCTGTGGCTGAATGGAATACCAAACACCGCAGCTGCGCCCCAGGCCACAACAACAGCCAGGACCACACCACCCGCCAGACCTTCCAGTGTTTTATTCGGGCTGACCTTCGGCGCCATTTTATGACGTCCAAAACGTTTACCGGCAAAATAAGCCCCGCTGTCAGCGGCCCAGACCAGCAGACAGACCAGCATCACCAACTTGGCGCCATAAAACGGAGACTCTGCATAATTGACGGCACGAAGCATCACTACGCCCCAAAAGAAAGGAATCAGCGTCAGCAGACCAAAACAGTAACGAAGCAAAGTCGAGCGGGTCCAGAAGCCGGATTTATCCGGATAAGTGACCACCAGCAGGCAGGCAAACAACCACCAGGCGCCTCCCAGACCCAGCATTGTGTGGTGAGCGGTGTGCAACTCGCCCAAAGCGATCGCATCCGTCGGCAACGCCAGAAAAGATGCCAGAAGAACCAGTACAGGCGGCACCATAGCTAACAGGCGGGAGCGGGTATTTACAAACTGGGTCCATTCCCAGAATCCAGCCAGGGTAATTCCGGCCAGTGCAAACATAAATCCCGAAAAAGGGAGCAGGAAGATCCCGGCAATCACAACAGGGGCCAGAACCAATGCAGTCAAAATTCGTTGCTTAAGCAAGCTTGTTCCTCTCGTTATAATTTATCTTTGTCGCTTCTCAGCAATATCTTGCTCGGTCGCAATTCAACAAGCTACGTGCTTGTTACCAGAATGGCAGCGGGATTCCAGTTTCCACTGCCTCTGGTGCTGCTACTGGCTATTTAGTAGCATTTTTATTTGTTCACCCGTACAGCCAAAACGACGTTCCCGGTTCATAAACCAGGCAATGGCATCAGAGAATGTATCTTCATCAAAATCCGGCCAGAACTGTGGGGTGAAATACAGTTCCGCATAGGCGGTCTGCCAGAGCATGAAATTACTGATCCGGCATTCGCCACTGGTGCGAATGAGCAGATCAACATCAGGAAGCCCGTGGGTCGTCAAACGTTCGGCCAGCATCGCTTCGGTAATATCTTCCGGGGCTAACCCCTGTTCAGCAACTTCACGCGCAAGTGCCTGCGTTGCCTGAATGATATCCCATTGTCCACCATAATTGGCAGCCACGTTCAAAACCATTCCGGTATTGTTAGCCGTCAGTGTTTCTGCCGCCGCAATTTTATCTTGCAGGCGCTGACTGAAACGGCTGATATCGCCGATAATTTTCAGGCGGATGTTATTTTTGTGCAGGCGCTTTACTTCCCGACCTAAGACAGTCAGAAATAGCTCCATCAACAGAGACACTTCGTCTTCCGGGCGACGCCAGTTCTCACTGCTGAATGCAAACAGTGTGATTACCTGAATCCCAAGGCGGCTCGCAACAGAGACAGTTTTTCGTACGGCTTCCACACCGGCTTTATGGCCAAACACTCGCGCTTTGCCCTTCGCTTTTGCCCAGCGGCCGTTCCCATCCATGATGATGGCTACGTGCTTGGGCAGCTTCTGAGCATACCATTCAGTGTTGGTTGTAGGCTCTGCCATACATTTCCCTCAACAAAAAAGCGCCGTGCTGCACGCACAGCGCTTCAGAGCTTATCAAGCTAAAGTCGAACCGAAGTCAGGAAATCCTTATACTTCCATCAACTCTTTTTCTTTCGCTTCCAGAATGGCATCGATTTTCTTAACAGCAGCATCGGTCAGCTTCTGGATATCGTCCTGAGCACGACGATCGTCGTCTTCAGAGATTTCTTTATCTTTCAGCAGCGCTTTCACATCTGCATTCGCATCACGGCGGATATTACGTACTGCAACACGGCCTTGTTCTGCTTCCGCACGAACGATCTTCACCAGATCTTTACGACGTTCTTCCGTCAGTGGCGGCAGTGGTACGCGAATCACGGTGCCAGCAGATGAAGGGTTCAGACCCAAATCAGACATCATGATGGCTTTTTCAATTTTAGGCGTCAGTTCTTTGTCAAAAACAGTAATCGCCAGGGTACGCGCATCTTCAGCGATGACGTTTGCAACTTGACGCAACGGCGTATTGGAGCCGTAGTATTCAACCTGAATGCCGTCCAGCAAACTTGGGTGTGCACGACCAGTACGCACTTTTGCCAGTTGAGTTTTCAGTGCTTCAACACTTTTTTCCATGCGCGTTTGCGCATCAGTTTTAATTTCGTTAATCACGTTTGTACCCTTGAATAGTCGGTCTCAGTGAGGGAGGCAGTCCCCCACCCTATCAATATCTTGCGTCCTTAGTCGCCATTGGCGATCAAGGTACCTTCAGCTTCACCCATGACCACTTTGCGCAGTGCTCCCGGCTTATTCATGTTAAACACACGAATTGGCATGCCGTGATCACGTGCCAGCGTGAATGCTGCGAGATCCATGACTTTCAGTTCTTTTTCCAGAACGTCCTGATAACCTAGCTTATCATATAGAACAGCTTCTGGGTTTTTAACTGGATCTTCGCTGTAAACACCGTCTACTTTTGTGGCTTTCAGCACAACATCGGCTTCAATTTCAATACCACGCAGACACGCAGCAGAGTCTGTTGTAAAGAAAGGATTCCCTGTACCGGCAGAGAAAATAACCACACGGCCCTGACGAAGCTGACTGATGGCTTCCGCCCAATTATAACTGTCACACACACCATTCAGCGGAATGGCTGACATTACTTTCGCGTTCACATAGGCACGGTGCAGTGCGTCACGCATGGCCAGGCCATTCATCACGGTTGCCAGCATACCCATGTGATCGCCCACAACTCGGTTCATACCCGCAGCAGCCAGACCTGCACCACGGAACAGATTACCACCACCGATAACCAGACCCACTTGTACGCCCAGCTCTACCAGTTCTTTGATTTCCTGAGCCATGCGGTCCAGAACATGTGCATCAATACCAAAACCTTCGTCGCCCTGCAGCGCTTCACCGCTCAGTTTCAGCAGGATCCGTTGATAAGTCGGTTTAGGATTTGTGGTCATTTATTGTACCTTCCAGGCTTACTATAGAGATATGGAGTTGTAAAAAGACCGTAGCCTTGGCCACGGTCTTCGAATGAGCAATTCGCGAAGGATTAACCTTTCTGCGCCAGAGCTACTTCTTCTGCAAAGCTCAGGCCTTCGGCTTTCTCGATACCTTCACCAACTTCCAGGCGGATGAAGTTAGAAACAGAAGCACCGCTTTCTTTCAGAACATCACCAACAGATTTCTTAGGTTCCATGATGAAAGGCTGGCCAGTCAGAGACACTTCGCCAGTGAACTTCTTCATGCGGCCTTCAACCATCTTCTCAGCGATTTCTTGAGGCTTGCCTTCGTTCATTGCGATTTCAACCTGAACTTCACGCTCTTTCGCAACAACTTCAGCTGGTACGTCTTCTGGATTCACGTACTCTGGACGTGAAGCAGCAACGTGCATTGCAATGTGCTTCAGGGTTTCGTCTTCGCCGTTACCTGCAACAACAACACCGATGCGGTCGCCGTGACGGTAAGAAGCAACTTTCTCGCCTTCGATGTAAGCAACGCGACGGATAGAGATGTTCTCACCGATTTTCGCAACCAGTGCAACACGCTTCTCTTCGAACTGTGCTTGCAGAGCTTCAACGTCAGCTTTGCTTGCCAGTGCAGCATCAGCAACTTCGTTTGCGAAAGCCAGGAAGTTACCGTCTTTAGCAACGAAGTCAGTCTGGCAGTTTACTTCGACCAGAGCAGCTACGCTGTCATTGTTCTTGATGATGATAGAACCTTCAGCAGCGATGTTACCTGCTTTCTTAGCCGCTTTAGCAGCACCGCTCTTACGCATGTTCTCGATGGCCAGCTCGATGTCTGCATTGGCTTCAACCAGAGCTTTTTTACATTCCATCATGCCTGCGCCAGTACGCTCACGCAGTTCTTTAACCAGGGCAGCTGTAACTGTTGCCATTGTTATATCCTCAGTTTTTAAATCTTGGTGTAAAAATCAGGGGCCTGAGAGCGGCCCCTGTTAACCATACTTAGTTTACACAAGGTAACTTAAGATGCTCAAAGGAGCGACTGATTACTCAGCTTCTACGAAACCGTCTTGCTCAGCCTGGGCAACGATGTCCTGGTTACGAGCTTCAGTAACGGTTGTCGCTACAGCGCCTGTGTACAGCTGGATAGCACGGATTGCGTCATCGTTACCTGGGATAACGTAATCAACGCCGTCTGGGTTAGAGTTAGTATCTACGATAGAGAATACTGGGATACCCAGGTTGTTCGCTTCTTTGATAGCGATGTGCTCGTGATCAGCATCGATAACGAACATAGCGTCTGGCAGACCGCCCATGTTCTTGATACCGCCCAGAGATTTCTCCAGTTTTTCCATTTCACGAGTACGCATCAGCGCTTCTTTCTTAGTCAGCTTGTCGAAAGTACCGTCAGTAGACTGAGTCTCCAGGTCTTTCAGACGCTTGATTGACTGGCGAACAGTTTTCCAGTTAGTCAGCATACCGCCCAACCAGCGGTTGTTCACATAGTACTGGTCACAGCTGATAGCAGCTTCTTTGATAGATTCGCTGGCTGCACGCTTAGTACCAACGAACAGGATTTTACCCTTGCGAGCAGCGATCTTGTTGATCTCAGCCAGCGCTTCGTTGAACATTGGTACAGTTTTCTCAAGGTTGATGATGTGCACACGGTTACGAGCACCGAAGATGAACGGCTTCATCTTAGGGTTCCAGTAACGGGTTTGGTGACCAAAGTGAACACCAGCCTTCAGCATGTCGCGCATTGATACAGTTGCCATTGAATATTCCTCAATTGGGGTTAGGCGTCCACATATCCCATGCTACCGACCCTTGACTGCATAACAGCCGACTTAACATTAAGCCTTGGGCACCCCGGAGCACGTGTCGATATGTGTGAGTGATTAATAAAATAACGTTTTTTGTAATCTGACCCGCCGGGTTAATTTTCATCAACGCACAATCTGGCAAATTACGGCGCGCTTTATACCATATTTTTGCCGTCAAAATCCAGCCTAATCTCCCCCGCATCGGCAAAGCCAGTTTCCATCTGGTGCATGCGCTGATACCATATTAAGTATAGAGACTGATAGGGTAGAGAAGTTCGCATGAGCATTAAGATCAAGACGGCAGAAGAAATCGAAAAGATGCGCGTCGCTGGCCAGCTGGCCGCAGAAGTGCTGGAAATGATTGAGCCGTATGTCAAACCTGGCGTATCCACTGAAGAGCTGGACCGGATTTGCCATCAATACATCACGGAAACCCAGGATGCTATCCCGGCTCCGTTGAACTACCACGGTTTCCCGAAATCCATCTGTACCTCCATCAATCACGTGGTTTGCCACGGCATTCCGAGTGAGCAGGATGTACTGAAAGACGGTGATATCATCAACATCGATATCACGGTGATCAAAGATGGTTACCACGGCGATACGTCGAAAATGTTTGAAGTCGGCGAAGTCTCACTGGAAGATAAACGCCTGTGCCGTGTGGCTCAGGAAAGCCTGTACCAGGCCATCAAGAAAGTGAAACCTGGGACGAAGCTGGGTGAGATTGGCACAACGATTCAGAAATTCGTGAAAAACGGTAACAGCCGTTTCACGATTGTCCGCGACTACTGTGGTCACGGCATCGGGGATGAGTTCCACGAAGAACCGCAAGTCGTTCACTATAAAAATGCAGACCGCACCGTGCTGAAAGCCGGGATGTGTTTTACCATTGAGCCGATGATCAACGCGGGTAAATTCGGTTGCATCCTCGATGACGATGATGGCTGGACAGTTTATACTGTGGACGGCAAGAAATCAGCACAGTGGGAGCACACCCTGCTGGTCACCGAGACCGGTTGTGAAATCCTGACTCTGCGGAAAGAAGAATCACTGCCACGCGTGATGAAAAACGCCTAACAATCTGCAGTAGTCCGCTACTGATAAAGACATCTAAGCCAGCATTCTGCTGGCTTTTTTGTTCCCCCGTTTCAGGCTAGAGTAAAGGAAAGTACAACTGGGCATGGACTGCAATGACACAGACTCAATCTGATACCACGATGAACGGTGACCACATTCATCCGTTACGTGCTGCGCTGAAGCAGGAACTGGAACAATTCAACGCACAGCAGCAACTCCTGTTTGCTCAGCACGTGCCGGTGACCGAACTGGTTGAAGCCCGGGCAACATGCATTGATGGTTTACTCCGCCATCTCTGGCCTGTTTTCGAGCTGGACCAACGCGATGATCTGTCTCTGGTTGCGGTGGGCGGTTACGGCCGGGGAGAACTGCATCCGTTATCCGATGTCGATATTCTCCTGCTGAGCAGTACGCCGCTGGATGCTCATACCGGGAAGCAAATCAGTGAATTCCTGACGCTTTTATGGGATCTCAAACTGGAAGTCGGTCACAGCGTCCGCACCATTGAAGAGTGCATCAATATTGGTCTGGAAGATCTGACCGTCGCGACTAACCTGCAGGAAGCCCGCCAGCTTTGCGGCAGTGAAGACAGCTTTCTGCAGCTGCAGGAGCAGGTCAACTCAGGTAAATTCTGGCCCAGTGAAGCGTTCTACCGTGCCAAAGTAGAAGAGCAGCGGGTTCGGCACGCCCGCTACCACGACACCACCTATAATCTCGAACCGGACATCAAATCCAGCCCCGGCGGCCTGCGCGATATTCATACGCTGAGCTGGGTTGCTCGCCGTCATTTCGGTGCCACCAATCTGCTGGAAATGAGCCGGTTCGGCTTTCTGACCGACGCCGAATACCGCGAGCTCTATGAATGCCAGGCATCCCTCTGGCGGATCCGGTTTGCCCTGCACAGTGAGCTGAAACGTTACGACAACCGGCTCACCTTCGAACATCAGGCTTCAGTCGCTCAGAAACTGGGCTATACCGGTGACGGCAACAAGCCAGTCGAAATGATGATGAAAGAGTTCTACCGTACGCTGCGCCGGGTGGCAGAACTCAACAAAATGCTGCTGCAGCTGTTTGACCAGGCCATTCTGAAAAATGGCAATGCACAAACCACAGTCGATCTGGATGAAGATTTCCGTTTGGTCGGTCCGTTAATTGAAGCACGCAAACCCGCCCTGTTTCAGGCCCGGCCGGAAACGATTCTCGATATGTTCCTGCATGTGGCACGTAACTCAGAGATTGATGGAATTTCCGCACCCACCCTGCGTCAGCTGCGAACTGCCCGCCGCCGGCTCAACCGTTTTCTGGTCGATATCCCGGCCGCGCGCGAGAAATTCATGGAGCTGGTCCGCCAGCCCAATGCGCTTAACAAGGCTTTTCGCCTGATGCATCGTCATGGGGTACTGGCCGCTTATCTGCCTCAGTGGAGTCAGATCGTCGGTCAGATGCAGTTCGACCTCTTCCACGTCTACACCGTGGATGAACACAGCGTGCGCCTGCTGAAACACATGAACAAGTTCAGCGATCCGGCCAACCGCGAACTGCATCCGATCTGCTGTGAAGTCTATCCGCGGATCATCAAAAAAGAACTGCTGATTCTGGCTGCGATTTTCCACGATATTGCCAAAGGGCGCGGCGGCGATCACTCCGAACTGGGTGCCGACGATGCCTATAATTTCTGTATCAACCATGGCCTGTCGCGACCTGAAGCCAATCTGGTGACCTGGCTGGTGAAAAATCACCTGCTGATGTCTGTCACAGCCCAGCGCCGCGACATCTATGATCCGGATGTGATTACCGAGTTTGCCAAAGTCGTCCGCGACGAAGAACGACTCGATTACCTGATCTGTCTGACCGTGGCCGACATCTGCGCGACCAACCAGGAACTCTGGAACAGCTGGAAACGGACCCTGCTGGCAGAACTCTACTATTCCACCCAGAAAGCGTTACGACGGGGTCTGGAAAATCCGCCGGATGTCCGGGAACGGATCCGTCACAATCAGCAGATGGCTTCGGCCCTGCTCCGCAGCCAGGGGTTCGCACAGCGTGAAGTCGACGTACTCTGGCAACGCTTTAAAGCCGACTATTTCCTGCGCCATACTCACCAGCAGATCGCCTGGCATGCCGAAGCCCTGCTCAGGCACGACGACCCGAATGCGCCGCTGATCTTGATCAGTAAAAAACCGACCCGCGGTGGTACAGAGGTCTTCGTTTACAGCCCGGATAAGGCAAAGCTTTTTGCCATCGTGGTTGCTGAACTGGATAAAAAGAACCTCAGTGTTCATGACGCCCAGATCATGACCAGCAGAGACGGCTATACGCTGGATACCTTTATGGTGCTGGATCCGAACGGTGATCCGCTGACGGAGAATCGTCATGCCATGGTGCGAGAAGCCCTGATCCACGCGCTGGAAACCATGAGCACAACGCGCCGCCACAAACGGCCTCCCCGGAAACTGCGCCATTTTCACGTGAAAACTCAGGTCGACTTCCTGCCGACAAAAACCGGCAAGAAAACCATGATGGAGCTGGTCGCGCTGGATATGCCCGGCCTGCTGGCACGGATTGGTTCTGTCTTTGCCGATCAGAACGTCAGTCTGCAGGCCGCGAAAATCACCACGATCGGTGAACGGGCGGAAGACTTTTTCATTCTGGTAAATGAAGCCGGTCAGCAACTGTCCGCCGAACAGGAACAGGCACTGAAAGCGGCACTAATTGAACGCATCGACGACGCTGCCTGAGCCCCGCCCGTCAGCTCAGGCTGGCGGGTATAGCCCTGAATCCTTCACGCAGATTCTGCGCTGGGTTCAAGATTTACCCCGGATTAATTGCTAGAGTAATCCCATCCTGCATCAATCAATACTGCTGATTACGCCACCTGCCGCATATTGTTGTATTGGATGCGAAGCTTGACTGAATCACACGAGGCCGCCATGTATCCGAACCTTACCAGCCTGGGCATTGAACACCCTGAACGCATTGAGAGCTACAGCCTGCGTCAGGAAGCCGCAAACGACATTCTGAAGATCTATTTTGCAAAAGAGAAGGGAGAGCTTTTTGCCAAAAGCATGAAGTTCAAATTTCCCCGTCAAACCCGCTCTGTCGTCGTCAACAGCGGCAACCGGGAAGCAAAAGAGTTTTCGGAAATCAACCGCAAACTGACATTTGTGACCGATGAGCTGGACCGAATCACCAACAAACGCCACAACGATGTAGATATCAAGAAAAAGATTCTGGCGGACTTACGTCACCTTGAGCAGGTGGTCACGCATAAGATTGCCGAGATCGAAGCCGATCTGGAAAAACTGAAATAAACAAGCAACTGATGCCGCCGTAAAACAGCGGCATCGTGTTATTATTTGACTTTATTCATGAAGTTTTTCAGCCAGGGAAGCGCAGCTTCGGTCGCATCAAAATTCACACAGGCATCAATATCCAGCCGTTCTGTCACAGATTTGGCCTGCAGTTCCTGCAGCAGCGCATCAAACTGACGGCCACCGCCACAGTATCGGTCTTCACCATAACTGGAATCCCCCATGGCGATCACACCGTAATTCAGAGCAGGCATCAGCGGAAACTGATCATTCAGCGCGGTAAACAGCGGCAACAGATTTTCCGGAAGTTCGCCCTGCCCTGTGGTCGAGGTAATCACCAGTGCCACCTGATCACGATAAGCCAGAAAATCTTCCAGACTCGGTTCAATAAACATTTCGGCCTGGTGACCATTGGCTTTCAGCTCACTGACAACTTCTTCAGCGACTTCTTCAGCCCCACCAAACACCGAACCCACAAAAACACCAATATTTGCCATCAAAGTCACGCCTCACTCCCTGTCTGAAAATCAATGACCTGCGTTTACTCTGGCGCGGCTTCCGGCCAGATGCAAGTCTCAGTTGCAATTGCGCGATCCCGTTGTCAAAAATGCTTTAAGCATCCAGATGGGACACCGGCCAGTCAAACGCCTGCATCACCCGTTGCCAGGCTTCATCAACTGTCGCACATATCTTCAGAGAATGACCGGTCACCGGGTGGAATAATTCCAGTGATGACGCATGCAGCATCAGGCGATGGCAGTCGAATTGCTCCCGGAACATGCGGTTATGTCGTCCGTCACCGTGATTCACGTCACCGATAATATGGTGACTGAGGTGGTGCATATGACGGCGCAACTGGTGTTTACGCCCGGTCTCCGGTTTCATTTCCACCAGGGTGTAACGGCTGCTCGCATAACGGCCGACAGGGATCGGCATTTCGACTCTGGCGATCGGGCGATAAGCTGTGACTGCTTCCTGCGGTGCTTTATCCTGACGGGCTCGTTTATCATCCAGCTTATCCAGCTCTTCTTTGAGCGGATAATCCAGCACCGCCGCTTCTTTCACCCAGCCCCGCACCACCGCATGATAAGTTTTCTTCACTTCACGCCCGGCAAATTTCGGCATCATCTGCGCCGCCATTTCACTCGAGAGCGCGAACAGCAACACGCCGGATGTCGGCCTGTCGAGCCGGTGCAGCGGGAATACATGCTGCCCCCCCAGCTGATCACGCAGGGTCTGCATCACAAAACGAGTTTCATGACGGTCCAGCCAGGAACGGTGTACCAGCATGCCCGATGGCTTATTCACAGCCACCAGATATTCATCCTGATACAGGATTTCCAGCTCAATTGGCGGTTCTGTGACTGACTCAGTGGCGGGCTCACTCATTGAATCGCACCTCCCAGCCAGTGATCCAATTCATTGATTACCGGCAGCACACCGGCCAGTGCCGGAGTCAGCTTGGCGGCTTCTTCGGCATAAGGGTAAATACTGAACTGAGTCGGCAACGGCAGGCGCTCTTCCACCAGATGATGCATCCGCGGCAGAAAAACCCACTGCAGCCATTCAGCACAACTCAGGGTATCCACAGCAAATGGCAGCGTGCTGGTCAGCGCAACTTCATCGGGGGATTCATCCTGCCACAGGTCATGCGCACGCAACTGCTGCTCCAGTGCCGTCATTAAACGGGCGGTTTTCTCATAAGGGTCCAAAACGGTACTCCTGAAACAATACGGGCACAGGGCTTGACCTCTGCCGGACAACTGGCGCGCAAGGATACCATCTTCTGCTGCAACTCCCTATAATGCGCCACCATATGCGTTAAAAACCGAGGAGCTCGATTGCATGTCCATGGATAAATTTCACACCCTGACCCAGTTGCTGGATAACGCTGGCTGCCAGTATAAGATTTATGATCTTGGCCGCCGGGTCAGCGAGATCGAGCGGGAAACTTTCAAAGCAGTCGAGGATAACCGCCAGCCGTATCCATGGCCGCTGCAACAGCACGCCCACCTGTCGATTTCCTTCTGGCAACAGAATAACCCGCCGTGGATCTGGTTTCTAAAACTGCCGCTTGATGAGCGCGGGCTTTTGAAACAAGCCGCTGTCGGCGACTTCATTAAATACGTCATCGAAGCGATGGGTGCGACCCTGAACGCGGTGCCGACAGAAGAAGAGCAGGAAAAACTGGCGGCAAACCCTTATACCTTCAAACCGAAAGACGACAAGATGGCGATTTTCCATGCCCATCTGCGACAACAACTGTCCCTGCCGGCCAGCCAGTACTACGAGCACGCGCAGCTCTACCTGAGCGGCAAGCTGGCCTGGGATCAATGGCAGGGTGTGGGTTTACAGGGGCTGGCTGATGTCTGCGCCCGAATGAAACAGGAAAACAACGCAACCTGGTTACGCAAAGCCATTCATCATCTGCCGATGACGCCGTTGTACGCGCTGCTGGGCTGTCTGGAACACTGTGATTTGCCACCCGCACTGACTGAACGGCTGATTGAGCGGATGACGCTGGAGCTCTCGTCTGAAGAAGCCGATATTTTTCTGCTGACGGCGCTGGTTCGCGCCCTGTCCGGTGCCGAATCCGGAAGGCTGCATGAAACGGTCAGGAAGCTGCTGAACCAGCCTGAACTGTGCCACCCGGAGATGATGGTCGCTATTGCGGGCCGGTGCTGGAAAGGACTGGCTGATACAGAGACTGCCGGACTGTACCTGCTGCGTCTGGCACAGACGCAGGACCAAACGTTGTTTAACCAGCTGTTTGCCGATCTGGTGATGCTGCCGGCTCTGCGGGGAATCATGCTGCAGGTCCTGCACAGCGAGGCTAATCCTGAACTGACTGAAGCGATCACCCGCTTACAGCAAGCCGCACGCGGCCAGTAAGCCGTCACTTACAAAAAAGGAATAGAACCAAGGATGGAGAATTTACTCATTATACTGGCGCTGGCCTTCGCGGGTTACCTGTTCTGGCAGCAACGCCGGCAAAGTGAACTGGCGCAGCAGTTTATTCACCAGCGCTGCCAGCAGCTCGGCTTACAGCTGCTGAGTGTTGCCCGGGGAGCACACCGCCTGAAAGACGATGCCGGCAACTGGACCTGGCAGACGCTTTACCTGTTCGAGTTTTCCGCGGATGGTGCCGATGCCTATCAGGGTTGTGCAACCTTCCGGGGAATGAGACCTGTACAGTTTTACGTCCCGCCGCATCATATGCCGGGTTGAAGTGCGCATTCTGACTGGCGACCAAATAAAACGGGCGCAACTTGCGTTGCGCCCTTAGGTCTTACTTGCAGCATTCCCGCTACTGAGTGGCTCCCTGCCTCAATCCATCGATGCGCCGGAATCCGTCGGCGATATTCCATTTGGCGTTCATCCTGAACGTGTCCGTTGATCTCCTGATCCGTTACTTCATCCTGAAATAACTCTCTTCGACCGTCCTGGCGGTGTCCTTGCTTTCGTTCTGAAAGTGTCCTGTCTCATCCTGAGCAGCCCCATCCTGGTGACTGCAACCGGCATCCTGCCATGTCCTGAACTGTCCTTAGCGCAAGAGCTGTCCTCGCCCTCACTATCATCCCTAACCGACCCTGCTCCCTGGCCGTTATCCTGTTCCAAAATGTCAAATCCTTCGACACTTCTAAGACTACGACAAATCGAAGGCGAACACAGTATGGCGAAACGACGAAAAAAAGGCACCATCGTCATTGAATTAAAAGAAATAACTTAAAAAATTGTATTTAAAGACAATTTATATAGAGTGTGCGTAGATTGACTGACCCTTAAACTCAGATTTCTCACGTTTTTGTGAGAGATCTCTTACAGAGAGACGAGCAAAAACAGAAGAAACATAAGGCACCGGCTTTCATACTCAAAGATGAGAATACCATTTTCCTGAGAAACAGATTCTCAACTGCAAGACAATGAGGCTATATGGATGGAGCTCTATGGTTTGGTTCAGACAATAGAAAGGCTGGTTTTCATGCGGTTGGACGCGGCTGGCGGGGCACCAATAAAAGAATGGGCGCAACTTGCGCTGCGCCCTTAGGTCTTACCTGTAGCATCCTACTACAACGGTGCTCCCTGCATCATTCCTTTGTATGCTGAATCCTTCAGCGCTTCCCTTATTGAACTTCGTCCTGAAGTGTTCCCTGGTCTCCTGACCCGTTAATCCGTCCTGAATTAACTCTCAACAGCCTTCCTGGCGGTGTCCATCGCTTCTGCCCTGAAGCATCATCCTTGTGTCATCCTGACGGCAAACATCCCGTTTGCACTGATTGCGTCCTGCAACCTCCGAATCTTCCCTGTCAGTTTTCTTCCTGAAAACCTGTCTCATCCTGAGACCGCCGATTCCGTGGCGCCAGTTCCTGTTCCGTGTCAGTTCCTTCCGACAGAGTTAAGATTACGCGATATCCGATTCAGAACAAGCAACTGTCTGATGGTAATCTTTTCAATGACACAAATATCAAAAACAAAAAATAAAGGTAAACACTTGAAAGAAAACGACTTTAATACAAAGCTAAAGTCATCATCTGTCAACTGATTTCAATTTCTCCTACACATTTGTAAGCGATCTCTCACAAAGGGCTCAGACGAAATGCCGATTATTCCCCACTATACTTAAGGCAAACACGACTAGGGGAATGTCACCATGGAAACTTTCAGCCACGATTTACCCAGCCTCTTCAACCAGTTAGGCTTAAATTCATCCAAAGAGTCCATCGAAAGCTTTATCCGGGATCATCATTTGCAGCAGAACGAAACTATCACCCAGGCTGATTTCTGGCAGCCCTCCCAGCGCCGGTTTCTGAACGAATCGATCGCAGAAGATGCCGATTGGTGCGAAGTGATTGATCAGTTGGATACATTGCTACGAAAATAAGCCAACGATCCCTCAATTTCAGGAAGAAATGATGTCCTCAGCAATCACTGAAGCATTAGAAAGCGCCATTCAATCTCTGATGGCCGAAGGTAAAGAACCAAGCGTTGCACTGGTGAAGGCACGCCTGCGCGAACCGCTGCCAATGCCCGTCATCATTCAGGCAATCAAAAGCTGGAAACAGCACGCCAAAGTACCGAAGATTACCGAAACACCAGCAGCAACAGCCAGCGACAGCGAACGCATTGCTCAGCTTGAAGCACAGGTGGCCAGCCTGACCTCACGCCTCGCCGCGCTGGAAACAGCGATTCAGGCCAAATAAATCAGTCTTACCTGACCTGGCTGAAAAAAACGCCCGCTCTTCTTCGGAGCGGGCGTCTCTTTGTTACTGGTAATTTGTTACTGGTAATCCCAGGAAAGGTTTGAGACCAGACGGCAAGGGTCGCATTTAAAATGGAAAATCCCGTGAATCGGTTCCTCTAGGCGCCAAGGCTGACCGCATTTCGGACAAGGCCGGTTTGCTTCTTCTGCCAGACTGACACCCCCGACTCTGTACTGGTAATAATACGTCGGTACCTTGGTCAGGTGTTCAATCCGGCCCCGCAAATCCCAGCCGCGCCGGAATAAATCACTGTCCGCATCGCGAATTTCATGCAAGGCTGCATGTTCGGCCTGACAGCCACCGGCCATCTGAATTTCATCGCAGGCCTGCCATTCGGTCTGCCATTTCACCACAGCCTTGTGATCCCCGTTAAAGGTTGCCGGGATCCGGTATAAGGGTATCGGCAGTAAAGAATCTCCGCTGCGCAAGGGCGAACAGGTGTGCACATAAGTGGTATACAGCACCTGCCAGCCGGGCGATTCTTCGGCGGTTGCTTCAGAGTTGATATCCCGGCCCAGAACTTTGATTTTCGGGGCCAGCAGACCGGCCTGAGAGAGCCGGTTCATAGAGGCCTTCACCTGAGGACTGTGGAACTGACTGTGCAGGCTTTGTTTTTCCGGACAGACAGCCCGTACTTTAAAGACCGCTTCATCCATGACCACAGGAAACTCACGGCCCAGGACCTGACCGTTGTACCTCAGCGCATCCATCAAACCATTGATCGCCTGCTCAACGGCAGAAATCGTCGTGTTATCAAAGCATTCAAACTGCAATTCGATGACATACATGGTTTAACTTACCCTGACCACAGGTTCCAGCTGGCGAAGAAAACTGGCCACATCTTCCGCCAGAACCTCACGCTCCGACTGACCCAGAGTTTCCAGAATGACATTCCCCGTCAGATTGCAGACGGCAATGACCTGATGCTCAGAGGCCATCACCCCGATAAAAACGGTCGGTTTCAGTTTCAGACGACGCTGGGTCACCAGATGGCCCAGAATATTTTCCTGTAACCGCTGATGGTCCGATTCGCTGAATGCCTGCAGCAAATCCAGTTCCAGGTCCTGAAAACGGGCCGCCATGTCGCCACTGAAATAGCTGCCGTAAAACGCCTGAATGTCGGCGTGCAGACGGAGTTCAATCCCCTGTTCAACTGCGGCCAAATCACCTGCCGGCTCTCGGACCACCGGCTGCCAGAACACCGTATCGCCACTGTCACGAACCACACAGGGCGATGCCAGGCCAATCAGATCGCTGCTGCATGGCTGGCTGGCCTGATCATAAGACCAGGCTTTCATAAAACGGGAAGAAAAATCGGCCAATGCGGCCGTAACCGGATGATTCATTCGCAACCTCAAGCAAGATTCAGTAAACTTTGCCTATTGTAATCCAAGTGTGTGTGTCCAGGACAATATGAGCAAATACAAAGACGCGAAAGAACTAGCCGGTTTAACTCTTGGCCAAAAAAGTGAATACAAAGATCAGTATGATCCTTCCCTGCTGCAGGCAGTGCCACGCAAACTGAACCGCGATGACTTGGCGCTTGGTGATGAATTGCCCTTTACCGGGTATGACATCTGGACCCTGTACGAACTGTCCTGGCTGAACAGTAAAGGACTGCCGCAGGTTGCAATCGGTGAAGTGCGTCTGCCCGCCGGCAGCCCGAACCTGATTGAGTCCAAATCTTTCAAGCTGTATCTGAACAGCCTGAACAACACGCGTATCGAAAGCTGGCAGGAAGTTGCTGATATGCTGCAGAAAGATTTGTCTGCCTGTGCCGGTTCTGACGTCGATGTGACGATCCAGCCGCTGAGTGATTTCACCGCGCAGCCGATTGTCGATTTCAGCGGCACCTGCATTGATGATCAGGACATTGAAATTGATAGTTTCGACTTTGACCCGGGCCTGCTGGCAAATGCCGCTGAAGGCGACGTTGTCGAAGAAATCCTGCACAGCCATCTGCTGAAATCCAACTGTCTGATCACCAGCCAGCCGGACTGGGGCAGCGTACGGATTTCGTACAAAGGGAAACAGATCAACCGGGAAAAGCTGCTGCGTTATCTGGTGTCTTTCCGCAACCACAATGAGTTCCATGAACAATGTGTCGAGCGTATCTTCACGGACCTGCTGCACTTCTGCCAGCCTGAGTTACTGACGGTTTACGCAAGATATACCCGTCGTGGAGGTCTGGATATCAACCCTTACCGAACCAATCAGGGCAAAACACCAAGCGACAATGATCGTCTGGCCCGACAGTAGTTCTGAGTTCAACTTGTCTTGCAAGTCCGGCAAATCACTCTAGTTTGCTGGACTTGAGGACCTGAGCCAGTAATATGAGGGCCGTGTTTCCTGATGGATAAGTGCTCTATGAACTGTCGTGACTGGCTCTTCAGCATTCTGTTCTGCTTTCTGACTGCCCTGCCCGTGCAGGCAAAAATCTATGCCACCCCGATTCTGGCCGATGCAGACCTGCTGCTGGAAACCAGCCCTGAAAAAGCGCTGGAAATTACCAACCGCTACCTGAGCCAGCGTCAGATGAGCATCCCTGTCGACAGTTCGCGCGTACATGTAAGCGAAGAAACCGACCATTCTATCCGCACCCCTCTCAGTACTATTAATGCGCTCCAGATTAAAGCCAGAGCATTGTCCCTGCTGAACCGGCAACCCGAAGCCATTCAGATCATCCGGGAAGCCGAGGCACTGGCGATCAGCAATGAATTCAGCTACACCCTGCTGGAAACTCAGCTGATCCATGCCGACATTCTCTGGCAGGGACTCGGCGATGCCACCTCTGCGAGCGACCTGCTGAACAAAACGGACCAGGCGATTGCCGGTGATGAAAAGCTCCAGCGCAGTGAGCAGGTGAAAGTCCTGCAGTACCATCTGCTGATGCTTCGCGCAGATATTGAATCCACGCTGGGCGATGAACGCAAAGCCGAAAAAATGTTTACCCGCGCCAAGCGTGATCTGTCTGAACTGAATGAGCCCAAAGAAGAAATCAACTTCCTGCTGAGCCACGGCCGTCATTATCTGAGGCATCAGCATTATGATCTGGCGCTGGACCGTCTGCTCAGTGGTTACTGGCTGGCTCAGGAACAGGAAGACCACGGCAAAGTGGCCGTGGCCAACCTGGAACTGGGAACGCTCTATGAAGAGCGGAAAGTCTTCGACAAAGCGCTGGAACACGCCACTCAGGCGGGAGAATTTTTTGAGCACTTTAACCGAACGATTCCGCTGGCAAGAACTCTGGCACTGATCGCCAGTATCTATGAACAGCAAGGCCGCTACAATTTGGCGCTGGTGCACTATTTCAATGCACTGGATCAGGAAAATCAGCTGCGTCTGCAGCCTCGTTCAGCCCGTCTGCGCCTGAGTATCGCCCGGGTCTATCTGAAACTGTATAACTACCCCAAAACCGAACAATACCTCCATCATGCCCGGCAACTGGCTCAAGAAAGCGATGATGAGATCACCCTGATTCAGTCTCAGTTACTCCAGGGTCAGCTTGAACTGGCTGAAGAAAGAACGCCGCAGGCAATTTCGACCATCCAGTCGGCTCTGCTTGCTGCCAGCCGCCTGCAGAAACCCCAGCCCGCACTGCAAATGATGGGGGAAGCCAGCCTGTCTGCAGCCTTTGAAAAACAAAAAGACTATTACAATGCTCTGCTCAGCCAGCGCCGCTATGAGCAGCTGCAAGCCTCCATGCAGGAAAATCAGGTCAAAAGTAATGTCGAAGTGTTTCGTCAGCAGCAGCGGATTATGGCGCGCTCGCTGAAACTCGAAGAACTCGAGCGTCAACAGTTTGAACAGGAAAAGGCGCTGTATCAGCAGAAAAACCTGACTACCGTCTTACTGATCGGCTTATTGCTTTCCCTGCTGCTGCTCTGGTATCGCAATCGTTCCGCACATCAGTGGCGTCGCCGCCTCAAGCTGTTACGTGATGAATTCTACACGCACCCGCGCAGCGGTCTGCGCAATCTGCGAATGCTCAATGCAAGACTGTCGAACTCATTGCAGCAAAGCAGCGCCCATTTTGAACAATGGCATCTGGGCGAAATCATCAATGAGCCCCTGAGTGACCGGCTCCGCTTTGCGCTGTTTGAAGTACCGCTACTCAAACATGTCTATTTGCAGCATGGCTATCAGCAGGGACTGGCACTGGAACGCGAGTTCGGTGACTACCTGAATGCCCAGATTTGCGAACCCGCACGCCTGTACCATTTCTCTGATGCCATGTTTTTATATATTGAGCCGAATTCGCGACTGGAAAGTGCGCCCAAACAGCTGGCCGATTCCATTCAGCAACTGGTCGATCATTTCATGGCTGAAAAACAGCTCGACAGCCGGGTTCGCATCGGCATGGCGGAATATCCGTTTCTGCCCCGCGCCTATACGGCCATCAATGACCAGGAGCTGATTGATATTCTGCTGATGGCCACCCAGGCCGCCCGTCAAATCAGTAAAGCCGAGTCGGGCAGCCAGTGGGTGCATCTGAGTGCCATCGATGCCGCACCTGCCGCCAGCTTTGCCGGAGACAATATTCGTCATGCCTGCATTCAGGGAATGGATAAGGGACTGGTCAAAGTTCAGACATCTTCCCAGCAGGAATATGACTGGAGCAAACACCTCTGAAGAAAAAACACTCGGTATTACTGCTATTTAGGTCTACTAAGATCACGAAAATGTATAAAAAACACGCGAGCGTTTGTGTCCGGGAAAACAAGCCGTTAATAATGTTCAACCCGGCAGGAATTTTTTGCTAACATCCGGTATCGCTCTGTGAGTTGTACTGAGCGAAGGAAGTTCAGATAAGGTAATCATTAGTCAACGTGGCAACGAATGTTGACGCAGCTTCTGAAGTGAGTAAGTTGAAGCTGCGCTTGGATCAGGCTCAATTGTCATATCGCGATGCGTCGTTAAAGTCACGTCGTGAGATCGTCATTTTAAAGCGTCTGATTGCCCGTATGGCTGTCGCCTGCCGAGGACTGGATGTCGACCTGGACAAGCGTCTGGAAACATTGCGCCGGGATCTGGAGCAGAACAAAGACATCAGTAAAATTGTGCCGCATCTGGCACAGGTGGAACGCCTTTTGCTGCGGCAAACGCCAACCCATACAACCATAGAACGGCTGGCGGGCCTGATACAGCAAAGTTCCGAGAGTCTGAAACGCATTCCTGCCCTGCCGGTTCAGCTCAAACGCGACCTTCATGATTTACTCTCCCAGTCACCCGCTTCACTGAACCACAGCCACCAGCAAATTACTCAACTGTTCGGCCTGTACGACCGTGCTCTGAAGCTCCTGACCGTTCCGGTCAGTGTCGAGCGGGAGTCGCTCACCAAAGACAGTGACCTGCACCGGAAGCTCTGTCATGAGCTGCAGCAAATCATTACTGAGCTGGATGCGGAAGGGGAATCTGGTGAGCAGCTCCTGACCATCCGTCATCAGTTGCTCAAAGGCGTGACCACCCTTTCCCTGGTTGAACTCTGCCTGGAAGTACTCCGCCTGGCACTGGATGCATTTGTCAGTGAAAGACGCCATGCGCAGAAGTTTCTGGATGTGATCAGCGGCGATCTGGCTGCGCTGGAACAGACCACCCGCCAGGCTGTTGAACAAGGGTTAGCACTGTACAATCACCGCTCGGAACTGACTTCTGAGCTGGGACAACTGTCCGATCGCTTCCATCAGGCTCTGGCCCAGCACAGCAATCTGGAAAACTGGCGCAGTGCCGCGCAGGATTTGGATCAGTCTTTCAGACATCTGGTTGAGCGCCAGCGTGCCCTGGAAAACCGCGAACAATCCTTACTGGAGCAGCTGCACTATCATCAGAGCCGTGCAGAACAACTCTATCAGCAGACACAGGATCAGCACCGACAGATTGAAGATCTGCAGCGACGGATATTTCAGGACCCGCTGACCCGGGTCTACAACCGGGCCGCCTTCCAGGATCGTCTGGAACATGAATACCGTCGGTGGATTCGCTATCAGCATCCGCTCTGCCTGGCCGTGGTCAATCTGGACCACTTCAGCGAACTGAATGACAACTATGGTTTCCAGGCCGGTGATAAAGTCCTCAGAATCATTGCCCGGACACTGCGCCAGCAGTTAAGGGACACCGACTTTATCGCCCGGGTCAGCAACGATGAATTCATGCTGATCCTGCCGGAAATGACAGAAACGGAAAGGCATCGCCGCTTATCGAACATTCGCGAAAGCATCTTCCAGTTACCCTTCCGTTTTCGCGAAAAAAATGTTTCGGTCACGGCATCTATGGGGGCCACCCTGTTTGATGACAACGACACGCCGAGCAGCGTGATCGAACGCAGCCAGAAAGCGCTGAGCAGTGCCAAAAATGCTGGCCGGAATCACCTGATCTGGATTGCTTAACAGCTGATTTTAAACTCAATAACGCAGCATTTCGCATCTAACCCACTGCTGTACAAACGCTTTTTTTTCAGACTTCCTCTAGTCAAACTCTGGATGCCTGTGTATGTTGAATAATACGGGCAGGGAAAAATGTCCGATATTTCTCTCCGTGAAGCGACCATTGTCCGCACGCGGAAAGACAAATACCAGGTGAGAGCTGCTGCCCGACGTAGTTTGCTCTGACTGGTATGAGGTACAGGCGCTTTGATGGCCTGTATTTATCTCCAGGGAGGTAAACATGATTACACATATCAGTCCGGTTGGGGCAATGACACTGCTATCGCAACTGGAAGTCGAAAGGCTGAAAGCGACCGCAGCCAGCGATCTCTATCGCCTGTACCGCAACTGTTCGCTGGCTGTCCTGAACTCAGGGAGCCACAGCGATGATTCCAGTGCCCTGCTGGAAAGACACAAATCCTTTGACATTAACGTCCTCCGAAGAGAGCGCGGCATCAAACTCGAACTGAAAGATCCGCCAGAGCATGCTTTCGTCGATGGCAAGATCATTCGCGGTATTCAGGAACACCTGTTTGCCGTCTTGAGGGATATCATTTACGTCAACGTACACGTTCAACAACGCAATGATCTGAATCTGACCAGTGCGCCGCATATTACGAATTTTATCTTCAGTATCCTGCGTAACGCCCAGACGGTCCGGTCACGTGAAGATCCCAGTATTATCGTTTGCTGGGGCGGCCACTCCATTAATCCTGAAGAGTACCAGTACACCCGGGATGTCGGCCATCAGCTGGGGCTGCGTGAAATGAATATCTGCACCGGCTGCGGCCCCGGTGCCATGGAGGGTCCGATGAAAGGTGCCGCGATCGGCCATGCCCAGCAACGTTACGGCAAAAGCCGTTTTATCGGCCTGACGGAACCTTCAATTATTGCAGCCGAACCGCCAAACCCGATTGTGAACGAACTGGTCATTATGCCGGATATCGAAAAACGTCTGGAAGCTTTTGTCCGGGTTGGCCACGGGATTGTCATCTTCCCTGGTGGTGCCGGGACCGCCGAAGAGCTTCTCTATATCATCGGGATCCTGATGCACCCCGATAATCAGGATCAACCATTGCCAGTGGTGCTGACCGGGCCGAAGAGCAGCGAACTCTATTTCAGAACGCTCGACAACTTTATCCGCGATACGCTGGGAGAAGAAGCAGCCAAACTATATCAAATCGTGATTGATGATCCGGCGCAGGTGGCCCGTATCATGAAAGCAGCAATGCCGCTGACCAAGGAACACCGCCAGGAAACCGGCGATGCGTACTGTTATAACTGGTCACTGAAAATTCCGCCGGAATTTCAGCTACCGTTTGAGCCGACACATGAAGCCATGGGAAGTCTGGATCTGCAACTTAACCAGCGTCCGGAACAACTGGCAGCGAATTTGCGCCGAGCCTTTTCCGGGATTGTGGCGGGAAATGTCAAAGAAGAAGGGATCCGGGAAATCGAGCGCAAAGGACCCTTTTTAATCAACGGCGACCCGTCGCTGATGAAACGTATGGACAAACTACTGAAAAGTTTCGTCGCCCAGCAACGTATGAAACTGCCCGGCAGCGAGTACATTCCCTGTTATCGCATCCTCACCCACCCCGACATGGTGAAATAATTTGCCATGCAACGTAGAATACAGGGCCAGCTGGCCCTGTTTTTTATTGAATATTATGTCTATACATCTTGTCGTCATTGATGCCCTCAACCTGATCCGCCGTGTTCACGCCGCCCAACCCGGCGAGCCGGACATCGCAAGCACCAGTAAAGTCTGCTGCCAGGCACTGAGTAAAATTATTGCTGTCAGTCAGCCGACCCACATTGTGGCGGTATTTGACCACCATGGAGACGACAGAGGCTGGCGTGCCGAATTGCTGCCCGGCTACAAAGAAGGCCGCAAACCAATGCCGGCTGAGCTTCAGACGGGTATGGCGCAGATTCAGGATGATTTTATGGCACTTGGCGTCGACTCATTGCTGTCCGACGGCGATGAAGCCGACGATCTGATTGCGACGCTGGCGCTGAAAGTCGCCGATCACGGCGGCCAGGTGACGATCGTATCCACCGATAAGGGCTACTGCCAGCTGTTACGCCCAACCGTAATGATCCGGGATTACTTCCAGCAACGCTGGCTCGACAGCCCGTTCATTGAAAAAGAATTTGGCGTGCGTCCGGAGCAACTGCCGGATTACTGGGGACTGGCCGGGATCAGCTCCAGTAAAATCCCGGGCGTTCCGGGCATCGGGCCGAAAGCTGCCTGTGAACTGCTACGACAGTATCCGGATCTGGAAAGCATTCTAACGGCAGCGGATCTGCCGGAGAAATGGCGTAAGAAAATTGAACCTGCTCAGGACAGTGCCAGAGCAAGCAAAGCCGTTGCACGGCTGAAAACCGACTTGCAGCTGGGCTTTAATTTACAGGATATCCGATATCAGACGGCGGGCTGAGTGCCCGCCATCCGTAACGCAGGTTTTAGTGCGGACTGCGGTTGTCCAGCGCCTGAATATGGACCGTAATTTCTTCGCGGTCGTGATACAGATGCTTCGCCTGCAGGCGGAATTTCAAACCATTCTGAATCAGAAAGACCTTCAGGTTTTCAATATCCTGCAGCACCTCATCATAACGACCTTTCATCGGCAGCTTCAGGTTGAAGATCGTTTCTTTGGCCCAGCCTTTGATCAGCCACTGCCCCATCAGGTGCGCCACCCGGGCAGGTTTCTCAACCATATCGCACACCAGCCAGGTGACATTCTTGCGTGGCGGCTCAAACTTAAATCCGTCGGCCATATGATGTTTCACCTGACCGGTATCCATCAGGCTCTGTGCCATCTGTCCGTTGTCCACCGCATGAACAAACATGGATCGTTTGACCAGCTGATAAGTCCAGCCTCCAGGACAGGCGCCCAGATCGACACCCCACATGCCGGAGGCCAGACGTTCATCCCACTCCTCACGCGGAATGAAGACATGAAAGGCTTCTTCCAGCTTCAGCGTTGAACGGCTGGGTGCATCTGCCGGGAATTTCAGCCGCGGGATCCCCATAAAGAACTGCGAGTTGTTGTTACTGTAGGAGTACCCCAGGAAACAACAGCCCGGTTCGGTAAAGCACAAATGCAGTACCGGTTTCTTCGGATTGTCTTTCACATACAACGCACCCTGCCTACGCAGTGCCTGACGCAGCGGCACCGTGAACTTGCGGCAGAATTTCAGCAGTTCTTTGGCTTCGTTGGTGTCCGGTGTTTCAACCCGCAGATCACCGCAACGTGGTAATGTTTCGGCAACCGCCAGAATCGGACTGATCCGATCGTCGGCCGGCAAATCTTCCAGACGCGTCGTGACGACCAGCATCTGACGGGCAAAAATCAGCTGTGAAAATGGCTGTAGCTGCGCAAACTTATCGGCATCACCCGGCTGATAAAACTCAAACAGCACATAACCGCTATTTTTCTTTGCGCGCGGAAAGCCAAACAGCTCAAGTGCATTGGCTTTATCCTGCACTTCACCGGCACATTCATTTTCAAAGCCCTGACGGCAGTACAACAGAACCTGATTCACCACGAGTCCTCATTTAGAACGCCAGGCCGCCACCGCCAGTGACAGCCAGGCAAGAATAAAACACAGTCCCCCCAGTGGTGTTACGGGACCAAACCACTTCACGCCTGTCAGCACCAGCAAATAGAGGCTGCCACTGAACAGGCAAATCCCCACCGCGAACAACAGGGCCGCGTATGATAGCGCTTTTGCAGAAAAATTGCGTGCCCAAATCCCGCACCCGAACAGCGCAAGGCTATGCCATAGCTGGTAATCCACACCCGTCTTAAAAACGTCCAGTAAATACGGGCTCAGTTGTGCCTTCAGGCCATGGGCAGCAAAAGCCCCCAGACCCACACCTATGGCTCCGCTGACAGCGGCAAACAGAATCATGCTGCGGCTTTGCATTCAATCTATCCTTTTGTTTTTAAATACGGGACACGCACTGCCGAATAAAATCCGCCAGTGATTCGACAGCCATCAGCCGATTTCCAGCTTCTGTGTGTCCGGATGCCTTGCGTGGTTTCAGGCTGTGATCACCATCCGGCAGAAATGAAAGGGTGACCGATTCAGCATAGGTCCAGCCTTCCACCTCGCTGCGCGTGCCGAAGGTATCGCGCTCTCCCTGCAGGATCAGGGTTGGCACTTCAATGGTTTTCAGGTGTTCGCCCCGGAAATTTTCCGGTTTGCCCGGCGGATGAAACGGAAAGCCCAGACAGGCCACGCCCAGCACTTTCTCCCTGCAATTGGCAGCATCCGGAGCTTCATCGGCCACTTCAGTCACCATCAGGCTGGCCATCCGGCCTCCCATGGATTTGCCGCCAATCACCAGCGGCCCTTCCTCTGCAAAGTGTTCGATATGGCGCTGAAAATCTGCCAGCAACTTCGGCTGCCGGTCCGGCGGACGTTTCTTGCCGTCTTCACGACGCTTCACCATATAGGGAAAATCAAAACGCACCACACGAATGCCTTTTTCGGCCAGCCCTTCGGCAATCGCCGTCATAAATTCATGATCCATGCCCGCCCCCGCACCGTGTGCGAACAAAAAGGTGGTATCGAACTGGCCGTTTTCCGGTGTATTGATCAGGTATGACACTGATTTTTCCCTTCATTTCTTCGATTGTCAGACAGGGTCAGTATTACCGACCCGTGGCGAATTTCAATCTTTAATCGTTCAGACCAAACTCAGAACGATTTCTGGGAGAAAAACAGGGCGTGGCAGGACAGACCCGGATGTTTCCGGGCTCTGTTTTGACCATCTGCAGACCGCGGATGACAGCCTGCAGCATTATCAGAGGCGAATCAGGCAAGGGCTTCTTCGACCGGAACCTCTGGCTGCGGCAGCGGCCCTTCTTCCTGTTCTTTGCGCGCCTTCTCCAGCACCCAGTCACGGAAAATCTGGATCCGGCCGGTTTCTGCCTGTTTCTCCTGACAGACCAGATAGAAGGCATTTTTGCTCATCAATGCTTCATCAAACGGACACACCAGACGTCCGGCTTCCAGCTCAGGCTGAGCCAGAACATTGTTCGCCAGCGCGATCCCCTGACTGTGGATAGCTGCCTGCAGTACCATGGTCGAGTGACTGAAAATCGGCCCCTGATTTACATTGGTGCCCGGGATCTCAAACTCACGAACATAGTTCTTCCACTCTTTCCGGGAACTGTCATGCAACAGTGTGTGAAACTGCAAATCCGCCAGTGTATTCAGTGCTTTCGGCCCACTGAGCAGCATCGGGGAACACACAGGGACCAGAAACTCCTGATACAGTTTGTCGCAGCGCAGACCCGGCCAGTTCCCCCGGCCATAATAAATCGCCACATCCACATCATCGGTCAGCGAGCCTTCATCCAGGTCGACGGCTTTAATCCGGACATCAACATCCGGGTGCAGCTGGTTAAAATCGCTTAAGCGGGGCACCAGCCACTGGATCGCAAAACTGGGAGATAAACTAATGGTCAGCGCACCTTTTGAACCGCGTTCCAAAACTTTATCTGTCGCATCTGATATCGCACTGAAGATGTCTTTCAAGTCGAGAAAATAACTCTGCCCTTCCTCCGTCAGCAATAAAGAACGGTTCCGGCGACGAAACAGTTTCAGGCCCAGAAATTCCTCCAGCGCCTTAATTTGGTGGCTGACCGCCGCCTGTGTCACAAACAATTCTTCCGCAGCGCGCGTGAAACTCAAGTGACGGGCTGCTGCCTCAAATACCTTGAGCGAATTCAGAGGGGGAAGTCTTCTCGACATATTGTCCTGCCATACTGGTTGCATTAGTTTTTTTTATCCAGTCCATTATAAATTGTCGATTGTTCTAGTACCACAGAAACCCTAAGATTGGCGCCGCAATCTCAAGGGTAAATGCTGTAATTTGGGTTGATCCCAAATTGATTCCCGGCGTCTGTTTCCTGGAGATTGCATGTTGTGTTTGCATATTGCCCGGTTCCTGTCGGGCAGGTAGCCTTCGAGCTACCGATTTACTTCCTGTTTTTTTTGACCTGTCTGTCAAAACTTTTTGATGGCACTGCGCCCCAACGCGGTGCCTTTTTTTATTCAATCTTTTCTCGTCCCCTTGCCTCTGTGGTCAATAATGAGGATGATCCCTGCACTAGGCTATCAACGAGTTTCACCATGACCGTCCAATTCGACATTCAGGCTATCCGTGCTCAGTTTCCGGCACTGAACCAAGATTCCGATCATCCCATTGTTTACCTGGACAGCGCTGCCACCGCGCAGAAGCCTCTGGCGATGATTCAGACACTGGATGATTACTATCGTCATCAGAACGCGAACGTTCACCGTGGCAGCCACCAGCTGACCGCCAGCCTGACACAGCGTTTTGAACAGGCCCGGGACACCGTACAGGCTTTTCTTCACGCCAGAGACCGAAAGGAAATTGTCTGGACCCGTGGTGCAACAGAAGCGTTGAATCTGATTGCCCAGACGTGGGCACGCAGCACGTTGCAGCCGGGCGATGAGATTCTGGTCAGCGAACTCGAACACCACGCCAATATTGTGCCCTGGCAGATCGTCGCCGAACAGACCGGGGCAACTGTGGTGAAAACTCCGATGAAGCCCGACTGCACGCTGGATATGGCTGCGTTTCATGAGCTGCTGTCGGCAAAAACCCGTATTGTTGCCGTTGCCCATATCACCAATGTAACCGGCACCCGTAACCCGATCGAAACCATGATCAAAGCCGCCCATGCGCATGGTGCCGTCGTAGTGATCGACGGTGCACAGGGCATCGTGCATGAAACCGTAGATGTTCAGGCGCTGGATGCTGACTTTTATGTTTTTTCCGGTCATAAGCTATTTGGTCCGTCCGGCATCGGGGTTCTGTATGGCAAACAGGCCTTACTGGAAGCCATGCCGCCATGGCATGGCGGCGGCAAGATGGTCGAGAAAGTCTCCTTCGATGGCACCCGGTTCACCGGACTGCCGGGAAAATTTGAAGCCGGTACCCCGAATATTTCCGGCGTGATCGCACTGGCCGAGACCATTCACTGGCTGAACCGTATTGACCGTGAAGGTGCCGAGCAGCACGTTCACGCCCTCCGCCAGCAGGCGCTTGAAGGCATACGGGATATTGAAGGACTAAGGGTGATTGGCCTGCAGCCTGATGCTAGCCTGTTCTCTTTCGTCGTCGATGGTGTTCACCATCAGGACATCGCAACCTTGCTGGATCAACAGAATATTACGCTGCGTGCCGGCAACCATTGCGCCCATCCGATGCTGGATGCGCTCGGACTGACCGGGACTCTGCGTGTTTCCTTTGCGCTTTATAATACCGAAGACGATGTTGCCCGTTTTGTTGCGGCGCTGCACAAAGCCTGTGACCTGCTGTAAATAAAGAGAGTTCTCATGACAACCGTTCATTTTCCTTCCCACCCGTTTGGTACCGCCATCTTAACCGACGACATTGTTGCCAGTATGGCCAACGCCGGTGGCTGGGAAGACAGATACCGTCAGGTGATTCAGCTGGGAAAACAGCTCCCCGCCCTGCCGGATGCGCTCAAAGAAGACGAAGTGAAAGTCAGTGGCTGTGAGAGCCAGGTGTGGTTAGTGAAGCGCTGTGAAAACGGCCGGTACCACTTTGCGGCAGATTCTGATGCCCGAATTGTGAAAGGACTGATCTGCCTGGTGCTTGCAGCCTATGAAGGAAAAAGCGCTGAGCAAATCCTGGGGTTTGATATTGATGCTTACTTTGAGCAACTGGGTCTGCTGGCTCATTTAAGCCCGTCACGCAGTAACGGGCTGAAGGCCATTGTGGAAGAAATCCGGATGTACGTCAGTCGCTAAACTCAGCTCTGTCAGAGCTGGCTGTGTTTTTCGATCAGCTTTTGCAGAATGCGGGACACAGCAACAAATCCAAAGGTCGCCGTCACCATGGTGGCGGCACCAAAACCGGTTGCACAGTCCATCCGTTTCGGCCCCTCCGCCGTGGCTTTCGCTTCACAGACACTACCGTCGGCCTGAGGATATTTCAGTTGCTCAGTAGAGAAGACACAGTCGATACCAAACTTGCGTGCCGGATTTTTACTGAAGTTGTAAAAACGACGCAGCATATTCCGGATTTTCGCTGCCAGCGGATCCTGAATCGTTTTTGCCAGATCCGCAATCTGAATCTGCGTCGGGTCAATCTGACCACCCGCACCGCCCGTGGTAATCACTTTGATTTTATGACGCTTACAGTACGCCAGCAGTGCCGCTTTCGGCTTCACGCTGTCAATCGCATCCAGTACATAATCAAAATGAGCGCCAATATACTCCGGAATATTCTCCGGGGTAATAAAGTCATCAATCAGATTGACCTTACAGTCCGGATTAATCAGAGCGATCCGTTCAGCCATCACTTCAATTTTGCTGCGGCCGACAGTCCCTGACATCGCGTGGATCTGACGGTTGATGTTGGTGACACACACATCATCCATATCGATCAGTGTCAGCTCACCGACCCCGGAGCGGGCCAGGGCTTCAGCTGCCCAGGAGCCGACTCCGCCAATACCGATCACACAGACATGGGCCGCTCTCAGGATCTCAACTTCCTGATGACCATACAGACGGCGGGTACCGCCAAAACGCTGGTTATAGTTGTCTGATGCTGGAGTCTCGAGTTGTTGCATAACGGCCTGTCAGTGTGTGGAGAATGAGCGCGTTTTTATACGCGCTCTCCTGTCAGTTGTCCAGTCCCGAACCGGTGACCACCGGCTGGCTCTGCACACTTTCTTCAAGGAAGGTAAAGTGCGTATCAACCGGGCGGGCCACTGTCTTTTCACTGGCTTTCTGTCGCTCTTCGGTCAGTGCCGCATCCGTCTCAGCCGTCAGTCCCAGTTTCCAGACCCGGCCAAAATGCTTGTAGTGCCCGGCATCAATCCCGGCCTGTTCACCCATCCCATGGTAAAGATCAAGATGGTTGCGTTTTACTGCACCGCCGGTATCCAGCGCCATCAGCAATGTCAGGACATGCTTGCCGTTCCAGTTTCCTTCCGCATCCAGCTGAGGCACTTCTGCAAGCAACACACTGCCCATCGGCAGGAATTCACGGTCAGCCGCAACCGAAGCCATCGGCAACAGCGGGATCCCGGCAGTTCCCAGCACATCCAGATCCTCGCGCGGACGGAAGAAGACATAGGACGGATTCTGTTCCAGCAACTCACGAACCGTGGCTTCATCCTGCTGCTCCACCCATTCAGCAATGGCCTTGAGCGACATTTTCTCCCGTGGCACTTCCCCGCGCTCGATCAGGATTTTACCAATACTCACATAAGGATGGCCGTTCTTACCGCCATACGCAAAGTACTGCAGCTGGTCATTATCCTCAAAATGGACAAAGCCGCTGCCCTGCACTTCCATCATGAACACCGCCAGTTTTGAAGCCGCATAGCCCAGCTCCAGCCCCTGTCCCTCCAGAGCGCCGTTATAGATATCGGCCCGGGTCGGACATTTTTCACCGCAAACCGGCATCGCATAGACCGGATATCTGAAGGTCTCGTCTTTTGCATGGCGTAATTCAATCACCGGTGAAAAATAACCGGTAAACATCACGTTGCCGTAACCGTCGCCGCCGCCCATTTGATCCGTCGTCAGACCATACTGAGTCAGCAACGCCGGATCACCGCTTTCTTCCGCCCAGTTTTTCACCTGCTGATAGAGGTTCTGATACCGCAGCATCATTGAAGGGGAGCGGGCCAGTACTTGTTCAGACTGCGCTTCAAAGCGGGTGTAATCCCTGGGTTTATCTGATGCAACGTGAGTGACCGGATTCAGTACTTGGCCAAACTCACCATCCAGATACTGCTGACCGCGGTCGACAGGTCTGGCACAAGCCGCCAGCCCAAGCACACAAGATACAAGGGTCACTTTTCTAAACAGGGAAAATTGTTGAAACACAGAATTGCCTTCATGAAATTGACAGGTTAAAAAATTAACAGCGGCGCCACTCTCGCACCACTGATAAAACAGTTATCTTAAGACTTTTTATCATAACCAATGTCAAAGTCTTGTTTTGATTGTCACGAAAGATGAATAATAAGCACCTACTGTCATATAAGTGTCATATAAGATCGATTTAATAAAACCGTCATATAAAAGACATCATTCTGTCAGGGAAACTATACTTCGTGCTTACTGGCATACCGCTCACCGGCAGACAATGCGATCACCTTTAGGCGAACAGGAACTTGATGTCACAGGAAGGACAGGCATGAACAAACAATTTAAAGTGGGTAAGGAAACCTTACTTGATCCGAACGCCGTAGAATACCAGTGGATACGCAATCTGGACAGCGACGGCAACTCAGCGCAGCAAATCAATACAGTGATCCAGCGATGTCTGGGCGGCAGCCCTCAGACAGCCGATACCATGCGGAAAGTAGCACTGAATAAAATCCCCGTGCACCAGCTGTTTGCCAGACTCCGGGAAGAGGAATAACCAGGTTCCCGGCCAGACCGGGAAGCCATTCAGGAATTGGTTTTTTGAAGCGTGCCCTGACGGGAAAAAGTTGAAACGTAATGGGCAGGCTGCTGGCGAACTAATTTTCCTTCCTCGAAAGTGTACTTGTAGGTTTCGCCCCCCATACGATAGCTTAACCGGCTGCCATCCCAGTCATAACGGGTACTGACCATACGACCGGCGACGTACACCCCATCCTGGCGCAGTTCAAATTGATCCGCTGCGTAAGGTGCGACATCCTGCTCAACCCAAATCCCGAAAATACTGGGTTCCGGCGCCGGGGTGAACAGATCACCTTTTACTGCACCGACTGCAAGAAAACCACTGAGCGCCAGACCTGTGACCAATATGGTCAGCATGGTGGCACCCTGCCACTTGGTGTACTTATTGAATGCCATCAGCAGCATCGCCAATCATCCCTACGTGATTCAACTATACGCTTAGCTGGCGTCCGTCTGATGGGTCGAATAAGCACAGAATGTCAGAACGGGATCTTGACTCAAAAATTTGAGTCTGAACTCTAACTTATTGAACACTTTTCCTGCTTGCTGTGCAGCAGATAAACAGGCAACATGCTGGCATGTCCCCCCTGATTCATTTTTTGTAACGGAATACTCAGTGAAATTAAGAAGTACCGCACTGGTCAAAGGCTTTCGCCAGTCAGCCCCTTATGTCAATGCGCACCGAGGTAAAACGCTGGTGATCATGCTGGGCGGTGAAGCAATTGCTGATAAAAACTTCCGCAATATCGTCAATGACATCGCCCTGCTCAATTGTCTGGGCCTGCGCATTGTCCTGATTTACGGTGCCCGTCCCCAGATTTCGCATTTACTCGCGCTGCACGGCTATGAAACGCCGTACCACAAAGGGGTGCGGATCACTGATGAACGTTCACTGGAAATCGCCAAACAGGCGGCCGGACAGTTGCATCTGGATATTACCGCCCGCTTCTCCATGGGCCTGAACAATACACCGATGGCCGGCTCACAAATCAACGTGGTCAGCGGAAACTTTGTCATCGCGCAGCCTCTGGGGGTCGATGACGGCATTGACTACTGCCACAGCGGCCGGATCCGCCGCATCGATGTTGACGGTATCAAACGCCAGCTGGATCAGAACAGTATTGTCTTGCTGGGTCCGATTGCCAGCTCTGTGACCGGAGAATGCTTCAACCTGATGTCAGAGGAAGTTGCCACGCAGGTCGCCATCCGTCTGGAAGCCGACAAACTGATTGGCTTCTGTTCCCATCAGGGGGTTCGGGATGAACAGGGGGAAATCGTCTCCGAAATGCTGCCGGCGGAAGCAGAGGCAGCACTGCAACGGCTGACCGAACAGAAGAAATCTGACTCCGGGACAGCCCGCTTCCTGCGCGGTGCCATGACCGCCTGCCGGGCCGGTGTGCCCCGCAGTCACCTCATCAGCTATAAAGACGATGGCGCGCTCATTCAGGAACTCTTCTCTTTCGACGGAATCGGCACACAGATTGTGATGGCCAGTGCCGAAAAAGTCCGGGGGGCTCACATCGACGATATCGGCGGTATTCTGGCGCTGATCCGGCCGCTGGAACAAGAAGGTATTCTGGTTCGCCGCTCCCGCGAACAGCTGGAGCAGGAAATCAAACAATTCACTGTGATTGAACGCGACGGCCTGATCATCGGATGCGCCGCCCTTTATTCCTTCATGGAAGAACAGATGGGTGAAATGGCCTGTGTGGCCGTGCATCCGGATTACCGGGACGGTGACCGGGGTGCGCTGCTGCTCAATCGCATTCGCCATCAGGCTCGCACGCAAGGGTTGAAGCAGCTCTTTGTCCTGACCACCCGAAGCCTGCACTGGTTCCGGGAGCAGGGCTTCGTGGAAATTGATGTGTCAGACCTGCCGATGGCAAAGCAGGCCCTCTATAACCTGCAACGTCGTTCGAAAATCCTGACGCTGGCGTTATAACTGTCACCCGCCCGTCTCGCTGGCGGGTGCAAATGGCTTAGCTGAGGTTCACTTCCAGACCACTGGCCCGCTGAATACAGCGCTGGATACTGCGCTGTAATACCTCAGGCCGGGCATAGAGATACAGTCGTTCCTTCGCCCGCGTGACCCCGGTATAAATCAGTTCCCGGGTCAGGATCGGACTGAACTCCGGCGGCAGAATCATCAGGGTATCGGCGAATTCTGAACCCTGAGATTTATGAATTGTCATCGCGTACACCAGCTCATGCTCCGGCAGACGGCTGGGCAGAAAGCTGCGGATACTGCCGTCCGGCATATCAAAATACACCCGAAGCGCCGGACGGCCGCGACCATCCAATCGCCCGTCCGGATCCGGCATCGCAATCCCAATATCACCGTTATACAAACCGAGACCATGATCGTTACGGGTGATCATCACCGGACGACCGACATACCAGGTTTCATCCCCCGGCGTGATCAGCTTATCTTTCGCCAGCTGGCGTTCAATCCGGCTGTTGAGCCCCTTAACACCAAAGTCCCCTTCCCGCAGCGCACACAGCAGCCGGACACTGGCAAATTGCCGCAGCACCTCGGCTGGCGGTTCACCTTGGGTCATCGCCTCCAGATAACGCCGGTAAAAATTCGACATCGCCTGAATCAACTGCTGGTAATGCTCGGCTCCGAGCGGGTACTGCCGGATATCACTGTATGCTTGCTGCCAGACCGCAGCCAGCCGATCCGGCTGACCACTGTTAATAGCACTGGCCAGCTGGCCGATCCCCGACAATGCGTGGAAACGGTAACTTTTTTGCAGCACGCAGAGACAATCAGCAATCGGACTGAGTGAGTCCGACTGTCCGGCAGGCAGCACAAAGCCGGTCATCTCACTGAGCTGTTTTGCCTGCGGCACACTGTAGCCCTGACGGGCGAAAGCACAGATGTCTCCCAGCACCGCTCCGGCTTCCACGGAAGCCAGCTGATCTTTATCCCCCAGCAGAATCAGTTTGGCATGCGGCGGCAATGCTTCCAGCAAGCGAGCCATCATGGGCAAATCGACCATCGACGCTTCATCGACCACCAAGACATCCGCATGTAGTGGATTCCCTGCATGATGCCGAAAAGCAGTCCGCCCCGGAATTGCTCCGAGCAACCGGTGCAAGGTACTGGCCTGCGTCGGAATGGCGGCCTGCAACGCCGGAGCCACCGGCAGCGACTGGACCGCTTTACCAATCGATTCGGTCAGCCGGGCCGCAGCCTTACCGGTCGGTGCCACCAGTACAATATGGGGCACCCGGGCAGCATCGACAGACGCGGCAGCAGGTTGGTTTTGCATCACCAACGCCGCCAGCAGTTTCGCAACCGTCGTCGTTTTTCCGGTTCCGGGCCCACCGGAGATCACCGCAAATGGCCGGCTCAGGGCCGTTGCTGCCGCCACCTTTTGCCAGTTCAGACAGGCAGATGCAGGGATTAACGTATCCAGCGGTGTCAGGTCCGAAAAGCGCTGAGCCTGAACCAGTACAGCGTCAATTTTTTCCCATTTCAGCGCGTCTGGCGTCACCACATCCAGCAGATCGCAGACCACGAAACGACGGCGCTCCGCACTGTCGTCACCGGACTGACGCAGCGCCGACAGTCCATCAAACAAATAGAAATAACTGCGGGCAAACAAGGTATCCAGCATCCCGGCCGATTGCGTGACAGTCTGACCGGTTTCAGGAAGACGAGCCGCAGACAACAGGCGACGGGCAACCGTCTGCTCGTCCTGCCAGTAGCGATGCAGATACAATCGATCGTCACAAAGCACCAGCGGCGTGGGCTGCAGACCATCCGAAATCGCTGCCGAGCCATTCAGGATCGCTGGCCAGCTGGCTGGCAATCGCCAGGCATCCGGCAACAGCGATAATAAAGATTCCGCCACCTCTTTCGGTAACCCCAGTGGCTGACTCTGCAGAAACGACAGCGGGAGGCAGACATGCCCCCGGCCCAGCTCCTGGCTGACCCAGGCAGCTGCCAGCGCCAGTAAATCCCGGACCTGAGGGTCATCAAACCCGGCCACCGAATCGCAGACAAATTTGGCAAACTGGGTATCGAGCGACCTAAGCAAACCGCCACGCGCCAGCGTATCCAGCTGCGCAATCATCGCCGATTGCCCGTCAGCCACGGGAGAGTTCAAGGTCATCATCAGGCTATATCTCCCTGGCTCATCTGGCCGTCAATCAGGTGTTCAAGTTCGGTCAGCAGCGCCAGACTGGGCCGGGCATGGAAAATGCCGCTGTTGTCCTCACGACGGACACCCCGCAAGAACAGGTAATACACACCGCCGAAGTGCTGCTGATAGTCGTAATCCGCTTTGCGGCTTTTCAGAAAACGGTGCAGTGCCAGTGCATACAGCTGATACTGCAAGTCATATCTGTGTTCGGCCATGGCTGTGGTCAGTGCCTCGCCGCGATAGGCGTCATGGCTGTCCCCCAGCCAGTTCGATTTCCAGTCCAGCACGTAATATTTCCCCTGGTGTTCAAACACCAGATCGATAAAGCCTTTCAGCATGCCGCTGACAGTCGCAAATCCCAGCTCTCCTGCAGTTGCAGACAAGGTATCGTGGCGGGCCAGCGTTTTATTCAGCAGTGCCGATGACAGCAGGTGGATCGGCAGCATGAATTCCATTTCCACCAGCCGCTGCTGCGGGGATAACTGGCCGAGCACCAGCGATTCACCATCCAGCGCGCAGCTGAGCACCTGCTCCAGCAGTTGTTGTAACACCGGCAGCCATTCGGGGTCATAGTTCTCCTGACGCAGCAATTCACGAACGATGGTCGCGGTCGCTTCGCTGTCTGCCGCTTCCGTGAACTCGACATTCTCAAACAGACTGTGAAGAAAAGTGCCGGGCCGTGCCCCTTTCGGGAAAGTAAAAATTGAACGTTCCGGCGCTGACATGTCCGTTTCAGATTCAGCCGACTCAAGCAGGCTGTCCTGAGATGAATCCGTATCAAAGCCGGGCAGCTCGCTGGTCGCATCCAGGACGGAGTGCCCCTGTTTAACGAGGGAGGAATAACTGGTGATCCACCAGGGATGGCCGACAGAACCGCTGAAGCTGGCCGCTTTTGGTACCGGTTGCTCCACCGGAGCCGGCTGCCAGAGTTCTTCCGGTAAAGCCGGCGGCGTGACGATGCAAATGTCCTCGCTTTGTGCCAGCGTCTCCAATGCAGCTGTCAACTCTGCCAGCCCGCCGGGCTGGCCGTTCTGAACCAGATAACCAATTGCCGACAGATGCAAACCGGTCGGCTCTTTGGTACTGCGCCCGTTGCGCAGTGGCGCCATGCCGACATAACAGCCGTATACGGCGCGGGTCAGAGCCACGTATATGAGACGCAGGTCTTCGGCCAGACGCTCCTGTTCCGCCAGCGCCAGACTGGCATCTTCCCCCCGGACATCCAGTACAGCCTGCTGGGAATCCGCATCATGATACAGCGCGGTTTCGGTACTGCGATAACTGCAGACAAACGGCAGAAAGACCAGATCGTACTCCAGTCCCTTGGATTTATGGATGGTGACGATTTGCACCAGATTGCGATCAGATTCCAGCCGCAATTGCTGCTCATCGCTGTTCCCGTTCGGAGATTCAATATGCTCCGCCAGCCAGCGAATCAGGGCCTGATCACTGTCCAGCATCTGACTGGCCTGCTGCAACAGCTCGCCCAGATGGAGCACATCCGTCAGACGCCGCTCGCCGCCGTTTTCTCCCAGCAGCCGTTCTGCTATCTGACGTCGGGTCAGCATGTGACGAATCATAGGCAGGACACCGCGACGCTGCCACAGGCTGCGGTAATCGCGGAACTCGGCGATCCAGCGCTCCCACTCATCTTCCTCGTTATTGAGCCGGTCCAGCTGAAAGGCACTGAGTGCAAACAAAGGCGTTGCCAGCGCTGCACGCAGCGTTGTTTCCTGTTCCGGATACTGGACGGCTACCAGCAGACGCAGCAGATCGGCCGCTTCCTGGCTGGCAAAGACACTGTCCCGGTTCGACAGATAGACACTGGCAATCCCCTGTCCGGCCAGCGCCTGACGGATCAGGGCCGCTTCTGTCCCGGTCCGCACCAGCACCGCAATATCACCGGCTGCCACCGGATGTTGTTCTTCCCCGTCCACCAGCGCAGCCTGACCCAGTTCAGACTGAGTCAGAATCGTCTGGATCTGGGCCGCGGTAGCTTCCGCCATCACGGTTTGATAATCCCCTTTCGTGACCGGCGCCTCGGCATCCATGTGCCAGAAACACAGCGCCTGCTGCCGTTCACCGTTCAGTACCCAGTGTCGTTCAGCCGCTTTCGGACTAGACTGGACGGGCAGGAACTGGATATCGCTGTCATAGATAAAAGGACTGTCCGGCAGTGCAAACACCCGGTTGGCCGCGGCCACCATACTGGCGGTCGAGCGCCAGTTGGTGCCCAGCGTATAATGGGCACTGACCTGCCGCCGCGCGCGGATATAGGTGAAAATATCCGCGCCCCGGAAAGCATAAATCGCCTGCTTGGGATCGCCGATCATAAAGAGTCCGGACACGGCTGCCGATGATTCTCCCTCGGCAGACTCTTCCGGCATATAAACCGTACTGAAAATCTGATACTGGAGCGGATCCGTGTCCTGAAACTCATCAATCATTGCCACCGGATACAAATGACGGATCCGGGCTGCAAGAGCACCATTCCCGCTGTCGCGATCCGTTTGCAGCGCGGCTGCCAGTTGCGTCAGCAAATCATCAAAAGACAGCCAGCCTTTGCGCTGTTTTGCCTCAGCCAGCAGTTCCCGGCATGCCCGGATCGCGTGCGCCAGAATCGGCTCCCGTACACTGGGCGGGTTCGCCAGCAAATCCTGAATCGCAACAAAAACCGGATGCTCCGGCACGGTGCCCTTGGCAGTTTTCTCTGCCAGCACCGCCTGATCAAATTTTTCCAGGGCCTTGGGCAGACTGTAATCTGTGGTCGGCTGCGCAGCCCATTGGCCGACTTCATCCAGCGCCTTTGGCAGACTGGTTTTGGTATAACTGCGCTTATTGACCCCGGAATCGCTGATCAACGCAAAAAAATCAGCCGCATGCGCACACCAGCCCTGCTTGACGGCTTCTATCCGTTCCAGATTCTGCTGGTGTAACTGCGCCAGATCGCCGGATAACGGCGGCGCTTTCAGCACGACCGGTGCACCGGACAAAAAGGGATTGATCGCTTGCAGCAGTGTTTCCGGGGCGGGCCAGCACCGACGAATTTCATTCGCCAGTTCACGGGACAGCGGATAGAAATAACGGCGCCAGTAATCGGCTGCGACCTGTGCCCTGAGCTGACTCTCTTCCGTAATGAATTCATTGGTGAACAAGCTGCCGGATTCAAAAGCATTCTGGGTCAGCATGCGCTGACAAAAACCGTGGATGGTGAAAATCGCAGCTTCATCCATCTGTCTCTCGGCCTGCAAGAGCAAGGTGGCCGATCGGGCATGATCCGGCAGATCCGACAACAGCCCCGCCAGAATCGGATCCTCGCTGGAGCCACGGCTGAAAGCGATCCGGGCATCGTGAATCCGTCGGCGGATCCTGTCTCTCAGCTCAGCTGTTGCCGCTTCAGTAAAGGTCACCACCAGAATCTGATCCACGGTCAGCGGATGCGGAAATGCCGCGCCCGCTTCACCATGTCCTAACAGCAGACGCAGATACAGGCTGGCAATGGTGAAGGTTTTTCCCGTGCCCGCCGAAGCTTCAATCAGCCGGGTCCCATGCAGGGGAAACGTCATTGCCTCCAGCGGCTGTGGCATGATTGCTGGTTTATCCGTTGCTGTGGTCGCTGTCATCTCATCAACCTGGTCTCTGAAAAAATTATTTGCCCGCATGCTGACACGGCACCCAAACTCCGTGACACCAGAATTCTGTTTCAGGCAGCATAAAAAATGGAAAACTTTCTTTTTTACATGTGCTTTTGTGATCACTCACGGGTTCAACACTTTTTACCCTATTTCATTCTGATGTTTCTATCACTATGGGAGGTGTTTCACATTTTCAACCACTGGCTTTCTGTAGTATCGCAGCCACGAAATTTGGTCTACCTCTGGACCTTGTGGCCGACCGGTGAACACCCTACACTCATAATGATTTTGCCGGCGGCCACCTCGCTCACCAGCTTCAATCAACCGCTTCCAGGTGCATTAACACAGGCTTGAGCACACGCTCTCCCCAAGCCATGACATCCGCCGCCAAATCATCCTGCCATTGCGGCCAGACACGGGCGATGTAGACATTGCTGCCTTCTCCGCGGAGCAAATAGCTGTCCTGAAAAACCGCAGCCATTTTGGTCTGCGCTTTCAACAGAGTGTCCTCATCCGTCAGCCAGTTGCCGCTTTTATCCTGAAGCGCTTCCAGCCCCGACAAGACCGTGCGCGGGAAATAAGGCAGCGGATCCGACTGCCCGGCCAGATAACCGTCGATCAACGCGGTCAGTTGATCTCGGGCATACTCTGCATCAACCGGTTTCAGCCGGAGATGGGTATCAATGCCCAGCAGATGAGTCGCTGCCTGAGTTTCCTGAGCGGCCAGTGCCAGATGTTCCATCCAGGCCTGAAGCATATCCTGAGCCCGGATCTTACCCGGCCGGAAATGCACCAGACCTTCTGCGGTGCGGTGACGTAACCACCCCTGCAAGCGAATGCCGCCGACAGCAGTTTCAAGCGGCAGGTCGATTTCCGGGTCTTCAGTCCGGGTGGCCAGCAAAGATGAGATCTGCTCAGCCAGCGGCAGGATCTGCAGTGTTTCCTGCGCCAGCGTCAGTTCTCCGAATGCTCCAATCGGCAGACTGCCCGCAGCCTGCTGCCGGGCCTGAAACTGCGCCAGGGCCTCGGACTGATCTTTCGACTGTTCTTTTGCTTCCAGCAGGGTCATCAGCAGATTTTCGCGCAGCCGGTAACTCTGTAAACCATCCAGCGCAAACGGCTCATCATCCGCCATAGCGCCTTCGGCTGCATTGAAGTACACCTTCAGCCGACGATTGAAAAAATACTGTGTCGGCAGACGCCAGAAACGCTGTAGCTCCGCCAGCTCCATCACCGCAGACGTACCGGTCGATTCCGACAGCGCCTCCAGTGCGACCGGAGCCAGCGGCTGGTCCAGGAATTCGTCCTGAATCACCGGTTCCCGGCGGGCCGCAGAAAGCCACTCCGCTGCATAGCTCGGCGTTGCTCCCAGAAATGCCTGCGGACTGAAAGGCGTCAGCGGGTGGTGGCGGACCAATTGCTGAAGCAGCCGGGCGGCTGAATCGTCCGGCGACAGACTTTCATCCCCGGTCAGACAGAATCCCTGCTGACAATATTCCAGCAATTCACTCAGCAGCACTGACGGCATTTGCTCGCTGTTGTCCTGAATCGACCGGCCGACATAACTGATATAGAGCTGCTGCTGGGCCGAGAGCATAGCCTCAAGGAACAGGTATCTGTCGTCGTCACGGCGGGAGCGATCACCGGCGCGCTGGCGGCCGACCATGAGATCAAAACCTTCCGGCGCAATGGTACGCGGGTAGACGCCGTCGTTCATTCCCAGCAGACAGACCACCTGAAACGGAATAGAACGCATCGGCATCAGGGTACAGAAGTTGATCTGTCCGGCCAGAAAGCGCTGACTGATCCGTTCGCCACCCAGCTTGTCATTGAGGTAGTCACGCATGATGGCCGGAGTCAGCCGGTCGCCGTAACCGGCATCTTTCAGCTGCTGTTCCAGCTGTTGTAATTTCTCGCGGATCAGGCGAAGGACCAGCTCTCCTTCCGTATCCACGACAAAGAAATCGTCCAGCAACTGGTTCAGCACCGCAAACCAACCGCTGGCTGAATGAGGCTGATTCAGCACCTTGCGATAATGAATCAGTTGTTCGACAAAAACGCTGAGCTGGCCAGCCAGCTCGGCCTCCATCCCCTGCACTTCATCATAGGCCAGCATCCCCTGATAGAGTCCGGCCTGCTGTGGCATGGCGTAGCCCAGCAGCATCCGCTGCAAGCCAAACAGCCAGGTATTCTGTTTCTGATCCGGGAGAGCAAACTCCCGGGCCGTATCACCATCCAGTCCCCAGCGGATCCCTGCTTCTTCAATCCAGGCTTTCACCTGAAGAAACCGTTCTGCATCCAGACCATACCGGTTCATGATCGCGGGTACTTCCAGCATTTCCGTCAGCTCAGAAGCATGACAGCGGCTGTTCGGCAGATCCAGCAGACGCAGGAACGCCAGCAACACCGGATTTTCCTGATCCGCACTGCGGTCAGAGATTGAAAAAGGCAGATACCGCTCTGCCGGGGCATTGCCAAAGACCGCCTGAATGTAAGGGCTGTAGGCATTGATATCCGCCACCATCACCACGATGTCACGCGGCGAGAGTTCGGAGTTGGCATCCAGCATCGCCAGCAGATTGTCATGTAGTACTTCCACCTCCCGCATCGGCGAGTGGCAGACATGCACAGACAGTGAACGATCGTCGGCACTCAGCGGCATCTTGTGCTGACTGTCGGCCAGCAGCTGATCATTCACCCGGTCTTCAAGCTGCAGAATATCGGACTGAATTGCATGCAGGAGGCTGTCGGCCGGGATATCAACAAAGGCATCGACTTCAAAGGCTTCCAGTTCAGACAGCAGATACAGATTATCGCGTCCCAATTTCCCCAGCGAGGCCAGCAACGTGTTTCCGACCGCGGCTTCCTGATGCTTTTCGTCCACCAGATTCTGTTCCAGCGAGCCCTTCAGCATCCCGACATCGCCCACCGGTTCACTGTGTTCATCCTGCCAGATCACCTGCTGACGCTGTCTGGCTGCAAGGCGTGCCAGATATTTGCGATCACGGACATCCCCCCAGTAGTGACGACACGGATTCGTGAACATCAGATGGACATCAATGTGCTGACCCAGTGCGGCCAGTGCATCCATATAGCGCGGTGGTAAGGCTGAAATCCCGAACACAAACAGTCGCTTGGGCAGCGTGTCCGGCAAAGCCGTTCCGGACTGAGCCGCATGGTTCAGAGATTCAATGAAGTGTTCGTACAGATTGGCCCGGTGATACGGCGACTGTCCCTGCGACAGAATATGATCGTACAGTGCCTGCCAGAGGATCGGCTGCCAGGGATGTTCCGCGGTGAGTTCCGGATCAAGCACGCCGGATTCCCATGCCTGAATCCATTCCGGACGGTACACCAGATACTGGTCAAAAATATCGGCAATTTTGGCCGACAGCTGATAGCGGCGCTGCTGATCGTCATCTTCGGCCAGATAACGCTTCAGAGGCGCAAATTCCGGTTGTTCCAGCAATCCCGGCAGCACCTTCATCAGCGACCAGGTCATGGCTTCTTTATTGAATGCGCTGCGCGCCGGGACATCCGGCAGCACTTTGGTGAACATGTCCCAGATAAAGGTCGCCGGCAGCGGAAAAGCAATGTTCGCCGCCACACCCAGCGATTGAGCCAGTTCCAGCTTGAGCCACTGGGACATCCCCGGGCTCTGAACCAGGATGTGCTCAGGAATAAAAGGATCAGCGAGCGGGTCACGGCGGACCAGCTCAACCAGCAGCGATTTCAGCAGGTCCAGTTGGTTGGAATGGTAGACAGTAAACACGCGTCAGGCTCGCTATCAGACAAGAATGATCCCGATTGTCTACCATGGATTGAAGGGTGTAAACAGCGGCAGCTGTGACGGCCGCCGCCCTTTCGGTTCAGCCCGTTACATCGCCGGACGGCTCAGCCGTACGCTGGCGGTACAATAAAACGTCAGATAACGCACAATCACATACCCCACCACCACAGTGGCGATAAAAAGCTCAGCCAGCGCCAGCGTCTGAACCTGACTCGCATAATCCGACAGCAGCGGCTGAGTGCTCATCCAGTGCGCAGTTTTGTACAGTGCCGTAGCCCCAATCACCATGGGGAAGGTAAACGCCGCATACGCCGGGCTGAACGGCAGGCGCAGTAATCGAAAGAAGGCCAGATAGATCACCAGCGTCATCAGCAAGCCAATACTTGCCAGCAGGGCCACCATCAGTACCGAAGGCTGCACCGCCATCGTCAGGTATCCGGCCAGAGACAGACTGGCCGGGGCAGCCAGAATGGCAATCGTCGGCTTGGCAGCATCCGGCACTTCACGACCGAATATCAGGCGGTATAACATAACCGGCAGCATCAGAGCGTAGGCACTCAGACCAAAGACCAGCAGGCCGTGGGCAAGCGGCTCCATGATTCCGCCGGGAAAGGTCACATCCGCCACGATGATCCCGACTGGCGGGACAAACCAGCTGGGCACCATGTGATGCAGCGAAAAACCGGAGAAACGGTGGTACACAAAGCAGACCAGAAAGATCAGGTGCAAGGCTACTGCACACAACCAGAGCCCCTGCCCGAGAGTCGGTGCAAATGGCCCGATCGCATGAGTGACAACCATCACCGCCATAGAAAAAGTCGGCACAACACTCCCGACAACCGGATGTTTCAGATCCTGCCAGAGCAGTTGCGGATGCAGGGCAAATTTGGCCGCCAGTCCAAGAAGCATCAACGCAGCGACTGCGGCACTGCCCAGTTGAGCCAGGCCATGAAACGGCAGCGCATTCTCCCAACACCAGCCAAGGCTGGCGATTGCCAGCGCCAGACCAGCCATTGGGGTTGGCACGGACGCGATTCTTTGCTTCCACTGTTGACGCATCAGCTTGCTCTCTCTGTTTTCAGTTCGGTTATTTTTCTTTTTATCGATAGAGACAGTGTACTGAGATGAATGGGTTTAGAATAATTGAATAAATTGAAAGATAGGTTAAATTAAACTGAACATATTCAAGCCACTTCAAGAAACGCTCCGTCATGAATATTGCCCTGAAACAGCTTCGGGTCTTCGTTGCCGTCGCGCAGGAAAAAACCATTACTGCCGCGGCTGAGCGTCTTTACCTGACCAAACCTGCCGTCAGCATGGCACTGGCCGAGCTGGAGAAACAACTCGGCCAGCCGCTCTTTGACCGGCACCACAACCGGCTGACGCTGAACCATCAGGGTAAACGCCTGTTGCCGCTTGCTGATGAATTACTGCATCGCGCCCATAGTATTGAGCAGTTTTTTGAGCAAGACGGTCCGCTGACCGGACATCTGGCGATCGGCTCCAGCGATACCGTCGGTAATCAGCTGACTCCGTTTCTGCTGCGCGATTTCAAGGCCCGGAGTCATCATCATGACCAATCGCTGCTGATTGGTAACACGGCCAGCATCTGCCAGAAACTGCGCGATTTTGAACTGGACATCGGACTGGTTGAAGGCCAGGTCAATCAGCCTGCGCTGATTAGCCAGCCCTGGCTGAAAGATGAGATGGTGGTGATTTGCCATCCGGCCCATCCGCTGCGGCAATATAAGACACTGACGTTTTCCGATCTGGCGAACACCGAGTGGGTGTTAAGAGAATCCGGCTCCGGCACACGTGATTATTTCCTGAACCAGATTGCGCCGGAAGTGACCCACTGGCATCTGGCATTCGAGCTGAATACCACAGAGTCCATCATCAACAGTGTTGCGGCAGGACTGGGAATGACCTGCCTCTCACGCCACGCGGTATATCACGCATTACAGGAAAAGCGCGTTGCCGAGCTGCCTTTCACGCTGCCCAAAGAGCGGCAATACTGGCTGCTCTACCACAAAGACAAATACAACAGCCCGCTGCTGGCTGCTTTTATTCAATTCTGCCTGCACTGGCAACCGGGCTCAGACCCGGTTATCCCCGCTGCTGAACGCAATGATCTGACTGATCTGACATAACGGCCGCCCCGATTCCTGCTGCCAGGCATTAAATGCTGCCTGCGCAGCGGCCAGCGAGCGCTGGGTATCCCTACCGCCGTCTATGATGCCGGTATTGCGCAGATAGGCTTCCACATCCTGACTGAGAATAAAGGTATCTTTTCCCATCACCCGCAGGGTATAAGGTCCCGTATTCCCGCCCAGACGCTTGCCTTTGGTTTTGAGATATTTCCACAGTCCAATGATATCCTCCGACGGCCAGTCCGCGACCATGGCCGAAAAAGAACCGTGTTCTTTGGCTGCCCGGTGGATCATGTAGGTATTCTCCGGGATCGTCATGACTTTTCCGAGATGACGAATAATGGCCGGATCCGTTGCTTTACGCTCCCACATCTCGTTCGGCACCAGCAACAACTTCTCAATATCAAATCCGAAGAACACCGATTCAAAGCCGTCCCATTTCTGACGGACCACTTTCCAGCTCATACCGGACTGGAACACTTTCTGTGTAAACGCGGCCAGCCAGCGGTCGTCAGGAATCGCTTTGAGTTCCGCCGGCGTCAGCGGATGACTCAGCAGACTTTCCAGTGCCGCCTTACCGCCTTTGCGATCAGCGGCACGGGCATAAATTTGATCAAATTTTTCTCTCACGCTCACAAGAACTCCTTCTCTCCGGAATCAGAACTGGACTCTGGCCTTATCCTACTGTATAAAAAACCAGTTAATCAATATCGGGAGAGGGTGACCATGGCTGTTATCGTCAAATATGTAGTAGAGCGCAACGGAGAAGAGAAGATGACTTTTACCTCTAAATCTGAAGCTGATGCCTACGATAAAATGTTGGATATGGCTGACGAGCTGTTCGCGGTTCTGAGTGAAAGTAAACTGCTTGAAGACGAAGCCAAACAGGAAGAACTGGCGCTGTTCCTGGCTCAGGAACGCGAGAAAGTTCTGGTCGCACTGGGTGCGAAAAAAGCAAAACCAGCAGAAAAGAAAAAGCCGGCCAAGCCTGAAGCGGTTGAAGACGACGCAGAAAGTGAAGCGGCCTGATCATCATCCAGCGGCAATGCTCTTGAAAAACCTCCTGAGGGAGGTTTTTTTGTACAAGATTTTTATGCAAAAAGACTGACTTTCTATGGGGATAACCTTAGGTTTTCTTCATTTCTCAGTCATTTTGCCATGAATGGCAGATTTCCCCTTCAATATCCGGTTCAGTCTCTTTATGATGGGATATCTGAAATTTTTAATCATCAAACAGGCTGCCTGCTGTTTGCAGTCTTTTCCCCTTTGATATGGAGACCATTTCACCATGGCCACATTTTCTTTAGCCCTGGGTACCGCGACCAAAAACCGCGACGGCAAAATTATTGAAGCCTTCTTCCCAACACCACTGCTGAACCCGGCTCAGACGCTGGTTGATACCATTGCTCAAGTCGCTGATTACAAAGAAGGTAATCAGGCCATTGAAGTGACTCAGGCGCAGGCTGCTGAACTGGCTGGTGCATTTGCAGCCCATGGCGAACAAGCCAGTGCAAGCTTTGCTGAAAAAGCAGCACAATCAAGCCAGCCGCTGGTCCTGGTGATCCTGGCCACTGACGAAGCACCGGCTTCTGTTGCCGAAGGCTTCCTGAAATTGCAGTTGATTTCTCACCGTCTGGTTCAGCCGCACGGTCTGGTACTGGATGGCATTTTTGGTCTGCTGCACAATATTGCATGGACCAATCAGGGACCCATCGATCTGCCTGAGCTGGCAGAACGTCAGATGGAAGCCCGTCTGAACGGTGAAGTACTGAGTGTCGACTGTGTCGACAAATTCCCGAAAATGGTCGATTACATCGTACCTGCAGGCGTTCGTATCGCTGATACTTCCCGTGTCCGCCTGGGCGCACACGTCGGCGAAGGCACCACAGTCATGCACGAAGGTTTCATTAACTTCAACGCAGGAACAACCGGTGTCAGCATGGTCGAAGGCCGTATTTCTGCCGGTGTTGTGGTCGGTAACGGTTCAGACATCGGCGGCGGTGCTTCGATTATGGGTACCCTGAGTGGCGGCGGAAAGGTTGTCATTTCTATCGGTGAAAACAGCCTGCTGGGTGCAAACGCAGGTCTGGGCTTCCCGCTGGGCGACCGCTGTACAATTGAATCTGGTCTGTATGTGACTGCCGGCACTAAGGTGACGATGCTGGATTCAAGCGGCAATGTCGTCGAAACCGTGAAAGCGCGCGAGCTGGCCGGAAAATCCGATCTGCTGTTCCGTCGTAACTCTGTAACAGGTACCATCGAGTGCCTGACCAACAAGACGGCCGTTGAACTGAACAGCGAACTGCACAGCAATAACTGATTGCTGTCAGTCTTTTTCGAAACGATCAAATCATAAAAAAGGCTGCCCAAGGCAGCCTTTCTTTTATCCGGATTTCCGACGCTGTCAGTATCCCCGCTCTGTCAGGCCAAACTGGCTGGAGTCTTGTTTACACTCATCCGGATACGCGGGATTGATCGCTGTGGTCACCGTTTTCTTTCCGGTGCAATATTCATAACGGCCCTGCAGATAACCGGCACGATATTTCTCATAGTCCGATTCCGACAACACCCCTAAACGATCCAGGCGTTTCTTATCCCACTCCTGATAACCATATTCGCCGTGATAAGCTCCCAACTCCTGCCATTCACCATGCCGGGATAACTGCGCTTCATACTGACTGACACAGGCAGCAACCATCAGAACAACTATCATACAGATGAGCTGACGCATACAACCTCCTCAGCCAACTGCAAATCTGTGCCTTAAGTATGGAGGATTCTCGGTGATTTGGCGGTGATATACCGAAAAATACAATCAGGACTGACTCAGCTCAACCGAAGCCTGTCGGCCCGACTCACTACGAAGGCCCAGATTGGCAAGTACCATGCCCAGAAAAGAAGCGCTCAATAACACAGTCCCGAGATGCCAGGGTTGACTAATTCCCAACTGTAATAAGACGTGACTGACCAGTGAAGCCACCACCATCTGACATGCCCCCGACAAAGCAGATACAGTCCCGGATTTTTCACGATAGGGAATCAATAACATCGACTGAGCACAGGGAAAAGCGATGCCATTTGTCACTGCCAACAGAAAATGTGCAAGCGACATCCAGCGCGGATCCAGCGGCGCAAAGATATAAACCGCCGCTGACAGAATCTGCATCAGTGGTGCCAGCTGTAGCATGCGTGCAGTACCGACATAAGGACGCAGACGCTGACACAGCAAGCCGCCACACAGAAAACCACAGGCTGGAATCATCGCCCACATTGCATACTGTTCTGAAGTCATGCCGATCTGAACCTGCATGATATAAGGCATCATGGAGATTGCCATGATCACCACAGCAAAATTAATCCAGCCAATCCCGGCAAAGGTCATGAAATGGCGTTCACGAAATAATGAGAAGTAGCTCCCCAGCAGTCGCTTGACGGACGGCGGCTGTTTGACGGCATTTAATGTCTCCCGGAAACTGACCAGGAGCAGCAGCCATATCAGTGTGATATAGCCAAGCAGCAAAAAGAATGCAGACAACCAGCCCAGATAATGATTGACCATGCCACCAATCACAGGCGCCATGATCGGTGTGAAAGCTGCCACAATCGCTAGCCAGGTCAGCGCCTTCGCCAGGTTTTGTTTTTGATAGCTGTCCCGTATCATCGCTCTGGCCAGTACCGAGACACTGCCAGCCCCGTATCCCTGAATAAAACGGCCAATCAGCAATCCGGTAAATGATTCGGCCTGAAAGATCAGGATTGAAACCCCGAATACTGCAATCAGTACCCCTGCTAATAACACCGGTCTGCGGCCAAGCACATCTGATAAGGGACCATAAATCAACTGTGACGGTCCAAACCCCAGCAGATAGATGGCGACAAGTAATTGCATCTGATCTGATGTTAATGCCAGATCATGCCCAATCCAGGGCAACAATGGGAATACCAGGCCAAGGCCCAGTTGACCAATACTGACAATCAGACAGGCAAATAACAGAGGTTTCCAATGGAAGGCTGGCATAGATTTCTCTTTATCGATAACAACACAGTCATTATGCCTGTTATCAAGCAGGGAATAAGCCATCATCGGCTACAGAAGCTCTGTCCTGACAGGAAAGAATAGCCGCATGTTCACACGGCTACTCACTTAGAACATTAAGAAGTGGCTGATTCCTGAGCTTTTCTGAGTACGTACCGAAAAGGACTTCTGAAGGAAAACTTGCTCCCCTGGGTCTCCACCCGGCCTTGCTTCATCGCAATCAGCACTTCTCGCTGAATACGCATCAAGGCAAAAAATCGGATCACCATAAAGACGATAAAAATTGGCATCACAATTTGCGCCATCGGGGCCGACTTTAAAATCAAATCATTCCCCAACCAGACAGCCAGCATCCCCAACATCAGATACAGAGAATGTGGCTTAAGAGTAATGGTCACTGTATCTGCGGTTTCTTCCCGCTCATAGAAAAAGCTCATGGTGTTGTGTCTGGCCATTTCAGAAAAAGTGACGCTAAACCTCTCACAGCCCGACGCGCAAGACAAGGTCAAACAACACGAAATTGTAACCAGGTACTAAAACACCTCGTCAGGTTCACGCAGGGATTTCAAACGGAGAGACCAGCAAAGAACAACTGGTTTTCTTTAAGAAGTAGCGGACAGCTGGAATCGCATTCGATCGGGAGGCGTCCGGCCGAAGGACGGATAACAAATCCCAAACGTAAAAAAGCCCCAGTCTTTCGACGGGGACGCCTAGTCTGAGGCTTTTCGTCAGTGAGAAATTATCAGAACTCCGAATAGCAAAAAACCCAGCCATTACTGACTGGGTTTCTCTAAGAAGTGGCGGAGCGGACGGGACTCGAACCCGCGACCCCCGGCGTGACAGGCCGGTATTCTAACCAACTGAACTACCGCTCCACACGGCTGAAACCAGAATAATCTGACTTCAAAATAGGGCGCCTGGCGATGTCCTACTCTCACATGGGGAGACCCCACACTACCATCGGCGCTGCTGCGTTTCACGTCTGAGTTCGGCATGGGATCAGGTGGTTCCACAGCGCTATGGTCGCCAGGCAAAATTTGTTCAACAATCTCGGAAATATCTGACTAAGTTCTCAGCACATCATTCAAGTGCTCATGGAGTCCGTACTTAAAACCCCTTGGGTGTTGTATGGTTAAGCCTCACGGGCAATTAGTACAGGTTAGCTGAGCGCCTCACAACGCTTACACACCCTGCCTATCAACGTTCTAGTCTCGAACAGCCCTTCAGGAGACTCAAAGTCTCAGGGATGACTCATCTCAGGGCCAGCTTCCCGCTTAGATGCTTTCAGCGGTTATCTGTTCCGAACTTAGCTACCGGGCAATGCGTCTGGCGACACAACCCGAACACCAGCGGTTCGTTCACTCCGGTCCTCTCGTACTAGGAGCAACTCCCTTCAATCATCCAGCGCCCACGGCAGATAGGGACCGAACTGTCTCACGACGTTCTAAACCCAGCTCGCGTACCACTTTAAATGGCGAACAGCCATACCCTTGGGACCGACTTCAGCCCCAGGATGTGATGAGCCGACATCGAGGTGCCAAACACCGCCGTCGATATGAACTCTTGGGCGGTATCAGCCTGTTATCCCCGGAGTACCTTTTATCCGTTGAGCGATGGCCCTTCCATTCAGAACCACCGGATCACTATGACCTGCTTTCGCACCTGCTCGAACCGTCATTCTCGCAGTTAAGCGGGCTTATGCCATTGCACTAACCTCACGATGTCCGACCGTGATTAGCCCACCTTCGTGCTCCTCCGTTACGCTTTGGGAGGAGACCGCCCCAGTCAAACTACCCACCAGGCACTGTCCGCACCCCGGATAACGGGGCGACGTTAGAACATCAACACTACAAGGGTGGTATTTCAAGGACGGCTCCACAGATACTGGCGTACCTGCTTCGAAGCCTCCCACCTATCCTACACATGTAGGGTCAATGTTCAGTGCCAAGCTGTAGTAAAGGTTCACGGGGTCTTTCCGTCTAGCCGCGGGTACGCAGCATCTTCACTGCGATTTCAATTTCACTGAGTCTCGGGTGGAGACAGCGTGGCCATCATTACGCCATTCGTGCAGGTCGGAACTTACCCGACAAGGAATTTCGCTACCTTAGGACCGTTATAGTTACGGCCGCCGTTTACCGGGGCTTCGATCAAGAGCTTCTCCGAAGATAACCCCATCAATTAACCTTCCGGCACCGGGCAGGCGTCACACCGTATACGTCATCTTTCGATTTTGCACAGTGCTGTGTTTTTAATAAACAGTTGCAGCCACCTGGTATCTGCGACTGCCAGCAGCTCCAAGAGCAAGTCTCTTCACCGCCGGCAGCGTACCTTCTCCCGAAGTTACGGTACCATTTTGCCTAGTTCCTTCACCCGAGTTCTCTCAAGCGCCTTGGTATTCTCTACCCGACCACCTGTGTCGGTTTGGGGTACGATTCCTTACTATCTGAAGCTTAGAGGCTTTTCCCGGAAGCATGGCATCAATGACTTCATCACCGTAGTGACTCGACATCGGGTCTCAGCCTTGAGATGGTCCGGATTTGCCTAAACCATCAGCCTACACCCTTGAACCAGGACAACCGTCGCCTGGCCCACCTAGCCTTCTCCGTCCCCCCATCGCAATAGTAAGAAGTACGGGAATATTAACCCGTTTCCCATCGACTACGCCTTTCGGCCTCGCCTTAGGGGTCGACTTACCCTGCCCCGATTAACGTTGGACAGGAACCCTTGGTCTTCCGGCGGGGAGGTTTTTCACCCCCCTTGTCGTTACTCATGTCAGCATTCGCACTTCTGATACGTCCAGCATGCCTTACAGCACACCTTCAGCCGCTTACAGAACGCTCCCCTACCCAATACGATAAATCGCATTGCCGCAGCTTCGGTGTATCACTTAGCCCCGTTAAATCTTCCGCGCAGGCCGACTCGACCAGTGAGCTATTACGCTTTCTTTAAATGATGGCTGCTTCTAAGCCAACATCCTGGCTGTCTGAGCCTTCCCACATCGTTTCCCACTTAGTGATACTTTGGGACCTTAGCTGGCGGTCTGGGTTGTTTCCCTCTCCACGACGGACGTTAGCACCCGCCGTGTGTCTCCCGGATAGTACTTACTGGTATTCGGAGTTTGCAAAGGGTTGGTAAGTCGGGATGACCCCCTAGCCTTAACAGTGCTCTACCCCCAGTAGTATTCGTCCGAGGCGCTACCTAAATAGCTTTCGGGGAGAACCAGCTATCTCCAGGTTTGATTGGCCTTTCACCCCTAGCCACAAGTCATCCGCTAATTTTTCAACATTAGTCGGTTCGGTCCTCCAGTAAGTGTTACCTCACCTTCAACCTGCCCATGGCTAGATCACCTGGTTTCGGGTCTAATCCCAGCAACTGCACGCCCAGTTAAGACTCGGTTTCCCTACGGCTCCCCTATACGGTTAACCTTGCTACTGAAATTAAGTCGCTGACCCATTATACAAAAGGTACGCAGTCACCCCGAAGGGCTCCTACTGCTTGTACGTACACGGTTTCAGGTTCTTTTTCACTCCCCTCACAGGGGTTCTTTTCGCCTTTCCCTCACGGTACTGGTTCACTATCGGTCAGTCAGGAGTATTTAGCCTTGGAGGATGGTCCCCCCATCTTCAGACAAGATAACACGTGTCCCGTCCTACTCGTTTTCACGTTTAAGGTATCGTCGGTTACGGGGCTGTCACCCTGTATCGCGGCACTTTCCAGAGCCTTCACCTGACACAAAAAACGCTTAAGGGCTAATCCGGTTTCGCTCGCCGCTACTGCCGGAATCTCGGTTGATTTCTCTTCCTCGGGGTACTTAGATGTTTCAGTTCCCCCGGTTCGCCTCATCAGGCTATGTATTCACCTGATGATAACCGCTTATGCGGCTGGGTTTCCCCATTCGGAAATCGGTGACTCAAGTGGCTCTTACTGCCTCATCACCGCTTATCGCAAGTTAGTACGTCCTTCATCGCCTCTGACTGCCCAGGCATCCACCGTGTACGCTTAGTCACTTAACCATACAACCCCAAGAGGTTTCGTATGTTCAAACAACCAAGGTTTGATTTGTTTCGCCGGACTCTTCTTACACAAGACACTTGAATGTGTTTTGCTTGAGAACTCTGTTTCTTTCGAAACAGTTTGATTCAATCTCAAAGATTGAATTTACTAGTCAGCTTTCCAGATTGTTAAAGAGCATTGTGTATCTTTTCTCCAGAGAGAAAAAACCACTTTCTAATGACACTTGAAAGTGCACTTAGAAAGTGGCGTCCCGTAGGGGAGTCGAACCCCTGTTACCGCCGTGAAAGGGCGGTGTCCTAGGCCTCTAGACGAACGGGACTTCTAATTCGTACTGATGCTGTTGGGCAGCACCAGTGGCTCTCTACATTTCGACCAGGCAATCTGTGTGGACACTGCGATAACAACGCAGTCTTTAGGTAAGGAGGTGATCCAGCCCCAGGTTCCCCTAGGGCTACCTTGTTACGACTTCACCCCAGTCATGAACCACACCGTGGTAAACGCCCTCCCGAAGGTTAAGCTATCTACTTCTGGTGCAGCCCACTCCCATGGTGTGACGGGCGGTGTGTACAAGGCCCGGGAACGTATTCACCGTGGCATTCTGATCCACGATTACTAGCGATTCCGACTTCATGGAGTCGAGTTGCAGACTCCAATCCGGACTACGACGTACTTTGTGGGATTCGCTCACTATCGCTAGTTGGCAGCCCTCTGTATACGCCATTGTAGCACGTGTGTAGCCCTACTCGTAAGGGCCATGATGACTTGACGTCGTCCCCACCTTCCTCCGGTTTATCACCGGCAGTCTCCCTGGAGTTCCCACCCGAAGTGCTGGCAAACAAGGATAAGGGTTGCGCTCGTTGCGGGACTTAACCCAACATTTCACAACACGAGCTGACGACAGCCATGCAGCACCTGTCTCAGAGTTCCCGAAGGCACCAAAGCATCTCTGCTAAGTTCTCTGGATGTCAAGAGTAGGTAAGGTTCTTCGCGTTGCATCGAATTAAACCACATGCTCCACCGCTTGTGCGGGCCCCCGTCAATTCATTTGAGTTTTAATCTTGCGACCGTACTCCCCAGGCGGTCTACTTAACGCGTTAGCTCCGAAAGCCAGTGTTCAAGACACCAACCTCCAAGTAGACATCGTTTACGGCGTGGACTACCAGGGTATCTAATCCTGTTTGCTCCCCACGCTTTCGCATCTGAGCGTCAGTCTTTGTCCAGGGGGCCGCCTTCGCCACCGGTATTCCTTCAGATCTCTACGCATTTCACCGCTACACCTGAAATTCTACCCCCCTCTACAAGACTCTAGCATGCCAGTTCCAAATGCGATTCCGAGGTTGAGCCCCGGGCTTTCACATCTGGCTTAACACGCCGCCTGCATGCGCTTTACGCCCAGTAATTCCGATTAACGCTCGCACCCTCCGTATTACCGCGGCTGCTGGCACGGAGTTAGCCGGTGCTTCTTCTGCAGCTAACGTCAAGGATGAGCACTATTAATACTCACCCCTTCCTCACTGCTGAAAGTGCTTTACAACCCGAAGGCCTTCTTCACACACGCGGCATGGCTGCATCAGGGTTTCCCCCATTGTGCAATATTCCCCACTGCTGCCTCCCGTAGGAGTCTGGACCGTGTCTCAGTTCCAGTGTGGCTGATCATCCTCTCAGACCAGCTAGGGATCGTCGCCTAGGTGAGCCGTTACCCCACCTACTAGCTAATCCCACCTGGGCCAATCTTAGCGCGCGAGGCCCGAAGGTCCCCCGCTTTGCTCCGTAGAGATTATGCGGTATTAGCCATCGTTTCCAATGGTTATCCCCCACACTAAGGCATGTTCCCAGGCATTACTCACCCGTCCGCCGCTCGCCGCCCATAACGTCCCCCGAAGGTTCAGTCATGTCGCTGCCGCTCGACTTGCATGTGTTAGGCCTGCCGCCAGCGTTCAATCTGAGCCATGATCAAACTCTTCAATTAGAATTTTGTTGCCTTTCCGAAGAAAAGCGGCTCAGTGATTACTGATAAATTGACTGTGCCGAAGCTCTTAAAAAGAACTTTCGATTGGTCACTCAGTTCACTGATAAAATCTTTTTGACTGTATCATTGTCGAGTGCCCACACAGATTGCATGGTCAAATTGTTAAAGAGCTTTCCGATACGGCCCTGGCTGAAGCGCCGTTCTCCGTGTCGGTGATGCGGCATTATAGAGAGTTCGATCGCCTTAGCAAGCACTAAATCATAAAAAAAAACCAACCGAGCAAAAATCATACAAAGCACAGCTTTTTCCGTCGAATTCCGTAGCAAATCCAGTGAAGATTCATGAAAAAAGCCTGCTGAATACAGCAGGCTTTCTATCAACACACGCTACAGGTTCATTGGCTGGCAGTAATATGGTCAGCGGTTGCTGCAAGGACAATCGGCTTATCAACCTTGAGTTTACCCGACAGGATATCCTGCGCTAACGGATTTTCAATATATTGCTGAATCGCACGCTTCAAGGGTCGCGCACCATAAACCGGATCAAAACCGGCACTGGCAATCAGATCCAAAGCTGAATCCTCAACTTTCAGTTCAAAGCCTTTTTCTTCCAGTCGTTTGCTCAGACGCTGAATCTGAATCCGGGCAATGTCTTTAATGTGTTTGTCACCCAATGGATGGAACACAACTGTTTCGTCGACACGGTTGATAAACTCCGGACGGAAATGATGACCGACCACTTCCATGACGATTGCTTTAATCCCGTCATAATCCAGTTCACCAAAATGTTCCTGAATCCGATCCGATCCCAGGTTCGAGGTCATAATGATGACACTGTTCCGGAAATCCACCGTTCTGCCTTGTCCGTCCGTCAGACGGCCGTCATCCAGAACCTGAAGCAGGATGTTAAACACATCCGGATGCGCCTTTTCCACTTCATCCAGCAGAATCACAGAATAAGGACGACGACGCACAGCTTCCGTCAGGTAACCCCCTTCTTCATATCCCACGTAACCCGGAGGCGCACCAACCAGTCTCGCAACGGAGTGTTTCTCCATGAACTCAGACATATCAATCCGCACCATGGCGTCATCACTGTCGAACATGAAGTTGGCCAGCGCCTTACACAGTTCGGTTTTACCCACCCCCGTCGGTCCGAGGAATAAGAAGGAGCCAATCGGACGATTCGGATCAGACAAACCCGCACGGCTACGACGAATTGCGTTCGCCACGGAATTCACGGCTTCATCCTGACCAATGACCCGGGCGTGAAGCGCTTCTTCCATGCGCAGCAGTTTATCCCGCTCGCCTTCCAGCATCCGCGAGACCGGGATCCCCGTCTGCCGTGAAAGCACTTCGGCAATCTCTGCATCAGTAACGCGGTTTTTCAGCAGTGTCATTTCCTGCATTTCAGCCTGCGCCGCTAAATCCAGCTGTCTTTCCAGCTCAGGAATTTTGCCGTACTGCAATTCTGACATACGGTTCAGGTCACCAGCCCGCCGGGCAATTTCCATATCCGTACGGGCCTGCTCCAGCTCCGCTTTAATATGCTGAGTCCCGGACAAAGCCGCTTTTTCTGCTTTCCAGACTTCTTCCAGTTCCGCGTATTCCTTCTCTTTCGTGTCCAGCTCTTCACTGAGTACCGCCAGACGCTTCTGACTGGCATCGTCACTTTCTTTCGACAGTGCCTGCTGCTCAATTTTCAGCTGAATGATACGACGTTCGAGGCGGTCCAGCGCTTCAGGCTTGGAGTCAATTTGCATCCGGATACTGGATGCCGCTTCATCAATCAGATCGATCGCTTTATCCGGGAGCTGACGATCTGAGATGTAACGATGCGACAAACTCGCCGCTGCCACGATTGCCGGATCGGTAATTTCAACATGATGGTGCAGCGCATAGCGCTCTTTCAGGCCACGCAAAATCGCCACGGTATCTTCGACACTCGGCTCTTCCACCAGCACTTTCTGAAAACGACGCTCCAGTGCCGCATCTTTTTCAATAAACTGACGATATTCATCCAGCGTCGTAGCACCAACACAGTGAAGCTCGCCACGAGCCAATGCAGGTTTCAGCATGTTGCCGGCATCCATCGCACCTTCACCCTTACCGGCACCGACCATAGTATGAAGTTCATCAATAAAGAGAATAACGCTGCCTTCTTCCTGCGCCAGTTCGTTCAGTACGGCTTTCAGACGTTCCTCAAACTCACCACGATATTTAGCACCGGCAATCAATGCCCCCATATCCAGGGATAAAACACGCTTATGACGCAGCCCTTCCGGTACCTCGCCATTGACAATGCGCTGAGCCAGTCCTTCAACAATCGCGGTCTTACCGACACCCGGTTCACCTATCAGCACCGGGTTATTTTTAGTCCGGCGTTGCAGGACCTGAATCGTACGCCGGATTTCTTCATCCCGGCCAATCACAGGATCCAACTTGCCCTGCTCTGCGCGCTCAGTCAGATCAATGGTGAATTTTTCAAGCGCCTGACGGTTTTCTTCCGCATTCGGATCATCAACCTTCTGACCACCGCGGATCTTTTCAATGGCAGCTTCTACTTTCTGGGCATTCAGACCAAACTTGCGCAGCAGCTCACCCAGCGGACCTTTGTCATCCACCGCCGCCAGAATAAAAAGTTCAGAAGAAATGTATTTGTCTTTGCGCTTCTGGGCCAGCTTATCGCACATGTTAAACAGCACGCCCATTTGATGAGAAAGCTGCACATCACCGCCAATCCCACTGACTTTAGGCAAACGATCTAATTGCTCAGACAGACTGGAACGTAATTGAGTAATGTCGACATTGAGCAGAGTCAGCAGCGGCCGCGTTGTGCTGCTGTCCTGATTCATCAGTGCCATCATCAGATGGACAGGCTCGATATACTGATGGTCGCGACCCAAAGCCAGCGACTGCGCATCAGAAATCGCTAATTGAAACTTGCTTGTAAACCGGTCAAGACGCATAAGTCCTCCACTCTTGATATGACCTTGTCATTACCTTTTATATGGTTACGCGCTGTGTGCTTTTCAAGCATAAATTGTGCGGAGATAAAAAAAGCGGCCTGAAGCCGCTTTTAGAAAATTGGAAAATTTTGTTTACTCATCCAGCCAAATCAAACTGGCCTGACGCCCGGTCACGCCATCCCTGCGATAGGAATAAAAGCGGGCCGGATCGGCATAAGTACATTCTGTTCCGCCAAAAACTTGCGTGATTCCCAGTCGATTCAACCTGAGCGCTGCCAGCTGGTATAAGTCCGCCAGCCATTTTTCACCGTGTGGTTGAAACGCTGCAGCCGCTTCGGGTTGTCCGGCAATAAACTGCTCACGGACTTCCCCGCCAACTTCGAACGCAGCTGGCCCGATAGCCGGACCCAGCCAGGCCAGGATTTGTTCCGGTTCAGCTGTAAATCTGGCGACGGTTTCTTCAAGAATGCCATCGGCCAGTCCACGCCAGCCGGCATGAACCGCGCCCACTTGCGTCCCTGAACGATCACACAGTAAGACAGGCAGGCAATCGGCTGTCATCACCGTGCAAGCAATGCCGGACTGACGTGTCACACTGGCATCTGCATTCGGCACATCTTTCAGCGGCACCTGAATATCCAAAACAATGGTGCTGTGTGTCTGCGAGAGCCAGGCCGGCGCCTGAGTCAGGCCCAACTGTTGTTGCAGCCATTGCCGATTATGTATAACGGCAGCCCGCTCATCACCAACATGATCCCCCAGATTCAGCCCTTCATACGGTCCCTGGCTCATTCCGCCAGAACGTGTCGTACTGATCGCCTTTACATTGGCAGGCGCGGGCCAGTCTGGGGTAATCCACATATCAATAATCGTCCTCTGGATGATCAATCTTGTCCTGACGCAGAATCTCAACCAGTGTCACCATGTCATCCGGTGTCTCTGCGTGCCATTCCATCAGTTCACCTGTAATTGGGTGTTCCAGTCGCAGCATACGGGCATGCAGCGCCTGGCGGTCAAAGGCGCGCAAAGCCTGAATCACTTCCTGAGATGCATTACGCGGCGGACGCGGACGACCACCATATAAAGTGTCTCCTACCAGCGGGTGAGACAGATAAGCCATATGCACACGAATCTGATGCGTACGGCCCGTCTCCAGACGAAGCACGATGCTGGTATGCTCACGGAAATGCTCTGCCACACGATAGTGTGTGATCGCCGGTTTACCCAGCTCATGGACAGCCATCGACGTACGCTTGGTTGAATGACGGCCGATTGGTTTTTCAACCACACCGCCCCCGGTCATTTTACCCATCGCAACGGCTTCATATTCACGGGTAATCTTACGTTTCTGCAATGCGCGAACCAGACGGGTCTGACACTGAATGGTTTTCGCGACAACCATCAGGCCCGTCGTGTCTTTATCGAGACGATGGACAATGCCGGCACGCGGTACTTCTGCCAGCGACGGGCAATGATGCAGCAATGCATTCAGTACAGTACCATCCGGTGTTCCCGCTCCCGGGTGAACCACAAAGTCACGCGGTTTGTTAATCACCAGCAGGTGCTCATCTTCATAGACGATGTTCAGCGGGATGTCCTGTGCAATCCAGCGCTCTTCATCTTCAATTTCAGCGACAACGGTCAGCAACTCGCCGCCCATGACTTTTGTTCGTGGTTTGGTCACCACCTCACCGTTCATGCTGACATTACCGTTAAGGATCCAGTCTTTGATACGGGAGCGTGAATAATCCGGATACAGCTCAGCCAGAGCCTGATCCAGACGCTGACCTAACTGGCTATCGTTTACTGTGTTGCTTAACTCTATTTGCTGTGCCATAAAGAACTTTTTTAAAATACCTGAGACTAAAGCTCAAACGCTGCGTAAAATGACAATGAATAGCTGTCATTGTATCCGTTAACGCTTCAAACCGTAATGGATCACAAAAATAAATTATGACCAAGGAAACTGACGCCGCAATGAAACGCCTGATAATCCCGACATTTCTTGCCGCTGCTATTGTCTCTGGATGTTCAAGTACAGAGGAAGTAGTCCCGGATATCCCGCCTTCAGAGCTCTATGCCAGTGCTCAGGAAGCCCTGCAAAGTGGCAGCTGGGTCACAGCCATCGAAAGGCTGGAAACCCTGGATTCACGCTATCCGTTTGGCGCTTATTCGGAGCAGGTTCAGCTTGATCTGATTTATGCATACTACAAAAACGATGACCTGGCCCTGGGCGAAGCAACCATTGACCGCTTTACCCGCCTCAATCCAACCCATGAGAAAGCCGACTGGGTCCTATACATGCGTGGCCTCACGCATATGGCGCAGGATCGTTCCTTCATGCATGACGTCTTTGACATTGACCGTCATGACCGAGATCCGGAGCCAGCCCGCCAGGCATTCCGCGACTTCAAACGCTTGCTGGAACGCTATCCGGGCAGTCCGTTTGCCGCCGATGCGAAAGCCCGTTTGGTATACCTCAAAAACCGCCTTGCGAATTATGAGTTAGCGGCGGCAGACTTCTATATCCGCCGGGAAGCGTGGGTTGCTGCAATTAATCGATGCCAGCAAATCCAGAACCTGTATCCGGATACGGAAGCTGCGAAGAAATCGCTGCCATTGATGCTGACCGCGTATGAAAAACTTGGGCTGGATACACCGGCACAACATACCCAGCGTCTCATTGCTTTGAATCCGGTTTAAGCCCTCCTGATACAACAAACGGCAGCCACTGGGCTGCCGTTTTTGATCTGGTGCGTTGCAACTGATGATTTACTTTCTTTGTTCTTCTTTATTCTTTCTTTGAATGCTTTCCTGAATGTTTTCGCTTTCTACTTCTTCTCAACCTTGAATTTCATCTCTCGGCCGCATGCTCGGCCTCTCCCGGAACTGTCTCAAGGCCGAAAAAAGCCCCTGAGCAGCACTGGCCGCCAGTCAAGAGATAACTTCATACTGCCGTAATCACCAGAGGCTCGACAAGCGATTTTTCGTCATTTTCTTGTCACAAAGCAGAGCAAGTCACATAAATAAATTGGTGGATTAATTTACTTTTCAAAGTTGATCCAGATCACTTTATTACCTCTTCAGAAGAGTAATCTGAAGTTAACCCACCAAGGGGTAGCAAAACAGGAGAGAGACTATGCAAGTAGAAGTCACAGGCAAAAACATTGATGTCACCCCTGCTATCCGTGAGCGCATTGAAGAGAAATTCAGTAAGTTAGAGCGCTTTCAGGTCCCACTGATTGGCAAACACGCAGTCATCAGTAAAGAACCAAACCGGCACTTCAAGGTGGAAGCAACAGCCGGCATTCCTGGAGGAAACATTGTAGCGTCCTCTGAACAGGAAAATATGTATGCAGCGATTAAAGACATGTACCACAAACTGGAGCGGCAGCTAAGCAAACAAGCGCATAAACCAGAATCTCGTCGCGCAACCCACAGCCTGAAGCCGGTCGCATCCCAGACAGAAGAATTCGAGCCTGAGGATTTCGAAGCCTGAACCCAAATCAACACGGCCCTGCTTAACGCGGGGCCGATTTATTCTTGACAAGCACAATAATTCACCCTAGGTTGATTCCTGCACGTTGACCATTCACCTTCAACCAGAGTACTGCCGACATATGATTCACGCCGCCCTGTTTTTCTTTCGCTTCTTTTTTCGCTCACCATAAGTGGGGGCTCTCGTTACGCAAGAAATAAGCGAAAGACGAACAGCAAGCCTCCCACCCGGGAGGCTTTTTTGTAAGCATCATCAGAATCACAGCACAGACAGGAACGCAGCATGACCAAAAGCTATCACTCACTGGATGAGATCCGCAGCGAAGTCACCCGGATTGATAATGAAATTCTGGCACTGCTGGGCGAACGGCGACAGCTCAGCCTAGAAGTGGCCAAAAGTAAAATCAAAACCACGAAACCGGTCCGGGATCTGGAAAGAGAGCAGGCGCTGCTTATTCGACTGATAGAAAAAGGCAAGGAACATCAGCTTGATGCCAGCTACGTCACTCAAATTTTTCACACCATCATTGAAGATTCTGTGCTGTTCCAGCAAGCCTATCTGCAAAAACTGACGAACCCAGACAGCCTGCAGCCTGTCGCTCGGGTCTCCTTTCTCGGTGCCAAAGGCTCCTACTCTAATCTCGCCAGCCGGCAATACTTCAGCCGGAAACAGACCCAACTGGTGGAGATGAGTTGCTCCAGTTTCCGTGAGGTAGTCAATGTCGTCGAAACCGGCCAGGCCGATTACGGTGTATTACCCATTGAGAACACCAGTTCGGGTTCCATCAATGAAGTTTACGATCTGCTTCAGCACACCAGCCTGTCTATTGTCGGTGAAATCACTCAGCCGATTGAACACAGTCTGCTGACGGCCGTGCCTTCGACGCTGGAACAAATCGACACCCTGTATTCTCACCCACAGCCCCACCAGCAGTGCAGCGAATTTCTCCACAACATGGGGGAAATTAAGCAAGAGTACACCTCCAGTACGGCTGAAGCCATGCAGCAGGTCGCCGAGTTAAAGCTGCCGAATGTTGCGGCAATCGGGAATGCCTCCAGCGGCGAACTCTATGGTCTGACGCCACTGAAAACCGGGATTGCAAACCAGCATGAAAACTACACCCGCTTTATTGTGGTCGCGCGCAAGGCCGTGGATGTGACGCCGCTGATCCCGGCGAAAACCACCCTGATCATGTCCACCGGCCAGAAACCCGGTTCACTGGTGGAGTGCCTGCTGGTTCTGCGTAACCTCAATATTAATATGGCCAAACTGGAATCCCGCCCTGTCATTGGTAACCCGTGGGAAGAAATGTTCTATATGGACGTTGAAGCGAACCTGAAAGCGGATGTGATGCAGCAGGCGCTGAAAGAACTGACCGGACTGACCCGATTCATCAAAGTCCTGGGATGTTATCCAAGCGAAAACGTCAAACCAGCAGAAGTGGATTATCTGGAAGATTAAGCAGAGTAGAAAAACGAAAAAGGCCAGCGATATGCTGGCCTCTTTTTTATCCTGTTGATCCTGATTTTCAGTATCAGGCTCGGTGAGCCGCGTCATTGGCCTGACGCAGCAGAGACTGACTTTCCTTCATGAAGCGTCCGGCATAATCGCCAAACCAACTTTCAACCTGAGCGAAAGCCTGTCTGAAAGCGGCCTTATCCTGATTCTCCAAAATCTGAATGGCTTCGCCGAAACGCTGATGGAACCGCTTAATCATCGCCAGATTCTGCGGAGACGACATAATGATATCCGCATACAATTGTCCGTCCTGCGCAAACAAGCGACCTACCATGGCCAGCTCAAGCCGGTAAATTGGCGAGCTGAGTGACAGTAACTGTTCCAGTCGTGGATCTTCTTCCGCGAGATGGACGCCATACACGAAGGAAGTGAAGTGACGCAGCGCCTGAATCAGCGTCATTCCCTGATCGTGTTCGATCGCACTGATCCGGTTGAGACTGGCGCCCCAAATCTGAATTTGCTCCAGCAACCACTGATAATGCTCCGGAAGTCGGCCATCACAGTAAACGACAACCTGTTTCGCCAGACTGCTGATATCCGGGCCAAACATCGGATGCAGACCAACGACTGGCCCTTCATGCACTTCCAGCATGGTTTGCAGAGGGCCACTCTTGATAGAGGTCAGATCCGCCAAAATGCAGTCTTCCGGTAACTTCGGCAACCGGCGGATCACTTGCTCCGTCAGATGAATCGGCACCGTCACAACCACCATACCGGCGTCAGCCAGTAATTCTTCCGCCTGATCCCAGTCCTGACTGCCGAGCTTACGAACCTGATACCCTGAAAGTGTAAACAAACGGCAGAATAAGCTGCCCAGCTGGCCGTAACCACCAACCACGACAATGGGTCGCAACTCCGGTTTCAGACATTTAAAACCAGAGTCATTCTCACTGGCATACGACTCCCGCATGGTACGGCGCAGAATATCCTCAATCAGATCCGGCGGTACGCCCTGTTCTGTCGCTTCCTGACGTCGGGACGCCAGCATTGCAGCCTCCCGGTCCGGTGCGTAAATCGGCAGACCATGCTGACTTTTCACATGGCCCACTTCTTCTACCAGTGCCAGACGGCGCGCCAGCAACGCCACCATCTGCTTATCAACTTCATCAATTTGATCTCGGAGCGTGCTCAGTTCTGCTACCATTCGTCTGTTTTTCCGTTATTGAATACGATCTTGCAGGAAGGGAATCAGTTCCAGACGGGCCTGACGCAGCAGACTTTCTGTATCTTCCCAATTAATACAGGCATCGGTAATGGACACACCATAAGCCATTTCGCTGCGATCCAGATCCGCGCTCTGATTGCCTTCGTTCAGATGGCTTTCCAGCATCAGGCCAATCACGGAACGGTTTCCTTCACGGATCTGATGGATGACATCTTCCGCCACCAGCGGCTGACGACGGTAATCTTTGCGAGAATTGGCATGCGAACAGTCTACCATCAAGGCCGGAATCAGGCCCGCCGCTTTCATCTCATTTTCACACTCAGTAACCGAGACGGAATCATAGTTCGTCTGTTTACCGCCGCGAAGGATTACGTGTCCGTCCGGATTCCCCTGTGTGTTGAGCAGGGCAACCTGACCTTCGCGATTGATCCCCATAAAACGGTGGCCCGACGCTGCCGCCTGCATCGCATTGATAGCTGTTCCGAGACTACCATCTGTACCGTTTTTAAAACCAACCGGCATCGACAGACCACTAGCCATTTCACGGTGAGTCTGGGATTCGGTGGTTCGGGCCCCGATCGCCGCCCAGCTGAAGAGATCTCCGATGTACTGCGGGCTGATCGGATCCAGCGCTTCCGTTGCCAGCGGGATCCCCATTTCAACCAGATCAATCAGCAACTGGCGGGCAATATGCAGTCCTTCTTCGATCTCAAACGAACCGTCCAGGTGCGGATCGTTAATCAGGCCTTTCCAGCCCACTGTCGTCCGGGGTTTTTCAAAGTAGACGCGCATCACAAGGTATAGCTGATCGCCAAGCTCCGCAGCCAGTTCTTTAAAACGTCTGGCGTAATTTTTCGCGGCTTCTACATCATGAATAGAACAGGGACCACAGACCACCAGCAAACGGTGATCACGCTTATGGATAATGTCGGCAACCGTTTTACGTGATTGCTCAATAAACTTCAGCGCAGTGTCGCTGACCGGCAGTTTCTCCTTTAACTGCTGTGGCGTGATCAGGACTTGTTCATCCTGAATATGGACATTATTCAACACATCTTTCTGCATGGGGCCATCCTGAGTCTGCTATACCTTGGGTGTAAAAATTTAATTACAACAGGATTTCCCCTGTCTGTTAGAGACAATAACAACTGATTTTTCATGGGGCAAGATTGTGTAAAGAAAAAATACCAATCGTAAATATTAATTTACACATGGTATATGGAATTGCCTTTCGTCAAAAGAGCGCTACCATAACCGCCACATTCGCAAAAACGACACCACCATGGAACTGATCCTCTCTTTACTGCAGCAGCTGAGTGTTTATCTGGTACTGGCTTACCTGTTGAGTAAAACACCACTCTTTATGCCTGTCACCACTGTGTCCGGCAGGTTATCCCAGCGCTTTGCCTGCTATGTCCTGTTTTCCCTGTTTTGTATTTTAGGCACCTATTTTGGTCTGCATATTGAAGATGCTATTGCCAACACCCGGGCAATTGGCGCAGTCATGGGCGGACTGCTTGGCGGGCCGGTTGTCGGATTCGCAGTTGGCCTGACCGGCGGCCTGCATCGTTACAGTATGGGCGGGTTTACAGATGTTGCCTGTGCAATCTCGACGACGGTTGAAGGCTTAATCGGCGGGATCATGCACAGCGATTTTGTCCGTCGCAGTAATTTCGACGCAATTTTCCGCCCGCTGACCGTCTTTGCCATCACCCTGGTGGCTGAAATTTTTCAGATGGTCATCATTCTCATGGTGGCCGATCCCTTCGACAAAGCCTACAGCCTGGTCAGCGCCATTGCGCTGCCCATGGTAATCGCCAACTCGGTCGGGGCCGCGCTGTTTATGAGCATTATCCGGGACAAAAAAACCATCTACGAAAAATATTCCGCAGCCTTTTCCAGCCGGGCCCTGAAGATTGCCCAGCGCTCGGTCGGTATTCTCAGTCAGGGGTTCAATCAGGAAAACTCCAAGCAAATTGCTCGCATCGTTTATGAGGAAACCGGCGTGGGTGCTGTTTCCATTACCGACCGTGAAAAAATACTGGCCTTTATTGGTATCGGTGATGATCACCATTTACCGGGAACACCGATCTCTTCTGACCAGACAAAACAGGCCATTGAAAACTGTGAGCTGGTTTATGCCGACGGCTATGAAGTCCCATACTGCTGCTCACTCTACGACAAATGTAAGCTCGGTTCGGCACTGGTGATCCCGCTGATTGGCGGCAATCATGAGGTGATTGGCACCATTAAACTTTATGAACCCAAGCGTAAGTTGTTTTCCACCATCAATCTGACGCTGGGCGAAGGCATCGCCAAACTGTTGTCCAACCAGATCCTGACCGGTCGATACAACCGCCAGCAAACACTGCTGACTCAGGCCGAGCTACGGCTGCTGCAGGCTCAGGTCAACCCTCACTTCCTGTTTAATGCCCTCAATACCATCAATGCCGTGATCCGGCGGGATCCGGATAAAGCCAGACAGTTGATCCAGCACCTGTCACAGTTTTTCCGGCGGAATCTGAAGCAAAATATCGAGACCGTCACGCTGGAAGAAGAGCTGCAACACGTACATGCTTATCTGGAAATTGAACGAGCCCGTTTTGCCGATCGGTTGCAGATTGAAGTGAAGGTTGACGACAGCCTGCTCAATATCAGGATTCCGACCTTTACGTTGCAGCCTCTGGTGGAAAATGCCATCAAGCACGGTACCTCGAACCTGCTGGAGAGCGGACAGCTCACCATCAACGCCTATCAGGCACAGGATCGCATTATCCTGGAAGTCCGGGATAATGCCGGGTTATATCAGCCTGTCGGTGAAGAAAGCGGACTGGGCATGAAAATTGTCGACAAGCGACTGAAGAATCAATACGGCCAGGAGTATGGCCTGCAGATGAGCTGGGAGCCGAACCAGTGGACTCTGGCCACCATCAGCCTGCCGAAGGAGAACGGACACCCATGATGAAGGCACTCGTCATTGATGATGAACCCTATGCACGCGAAGAACTGATCGACCTGCTGCTGGATTGCGGCGGTGTTGAGATCATTGGCAGTGGCGGCAACGCGATTGAAGGGCTGAAGATGATCAACAGCCTCAAGCCAGAAGTGGTCTTTCTGGATATCCAGATGCCACAAATCACCGGCATTGAGCTGCTCAGCATGCTGGACCCGGACACCATGCCCAAGGTGGTTTTTGTCACCGCCTATGATGATTACGCCATCAAAGCCTTTGAAGACAATGCATTTGACTATCTGCTGAAACCCGTCGAGCCGGCCCGGCTGGAGAAAACACTGACCAAGCTGAAGCGGGAGCTGCGTCAGCCGGACTATACGCCCCTGCTGAGTGAAATGCTGGAGTTGATCCCCTGCAGCGGCCACCACCGTATCCTGCTGCTCAGTCCGGCAGACATTGAAGTGGCGTTTTCAGATTTATCCGGTGTGCACGTCGTCACCAAAGAGACCCGGGCGACCACGCAGCTGACGCTGAAAATACTGGAAGAGAAAACCCCGTTGATCCGGTGTCACCGGCAGTATCTGGTTCACCCGCAGGCCATTCGTGAAATTAAGCTGCTGGAAAACGGACTGGCAGAAATTACCACTCTGCACGGCCAGCAAGTGCCGGTCAGTCGTCGCTACCTCAAAGAAATCAAAGACCGCTTTGGCCTGAGCTGAGTCCGCACCAGTCGGAACAGTCCTGCTGTTCCGGCTTTTATCCATTGAACCCCACCAGCATGCCACTGGCTCTTCCAGCCAGCCACTCAGGCTTTCACGCAACCGCTCGCCGGGAACAGCCACCACTTAATCTGTTTATCGACCACTCAGTATCACCATACAACCACTCAGGGATTTTGGCCGTGCGTCTGTTTCGTGAGCCGCTAAGATGCCAGTCTTGATAGTTCACTAACTTAATTACCCTACAAGAGTGAGGCACAGATATGGCCTGGTTTTTGACTTGTGTCGCTGCGTTGATCGGCGGTTACTTTATCTACGGTACTTTTATTGAAAAAGTATTCGGCATTAATGAAAAGCGCCAGACACCAGCTTACAGCAAGCAGGACGGCGTTGACTTTGTTCCGATGTCGAAGAAAAAGGTTTACCTGGTCCAACTGCTGAACATTGCCGGTGTCGGCCCAATCTTCGGTCCGATCATGGGTGCCCTGTATGGCCCGGCTGCCATGCTGTGGATTGTTCTGGGCTGTATCTTCGCCGGCGCAGTTCACGATTATTTCTCCGGGATGCTGTCTGTTCGCAACGGCGGAGCCTCCGTCCCCAGCCTGTCTGGCCGTTACCTGGGCAATGGCGCCAAGCACTTTATGAACATCTTTGCTATTGTCCTTCTGCTGCTGGTCGGTGTGGTCTTCGTATCAGCCCCTGCGGGGATGATTACCAACCTGGTGAACGAACAAACTGACCTGACAGTCTCCATGTCAACCATGGTCGGTATCATCTTTGCCTACTACATCGTGGCGACGATTGTCCCCGTGGATAAAATCATTGGTCGTTTCTATCCGCTGTTCGGTTTCCTGCTGATCTTCATGTCCGTTGGCCTGATTACAGCCATTGCATTCTCCAGTGATTACACGCTGCTGGGTGACTATGAAATCAGCCAGATGCTGACCAACATGAACCCGAAAGACATGCCGCTGTGGCCAGCTCTGTTCATCACCATTGCCTGCGGTGCAATTTCCGGATTCCACGCCACGCAGTCGCCGCTGATGGCACGCTGCATGGAAAATGAAAAGAACGGCCGCTTTGTTTTTTACGGCGCAATGATCGGTGAAGGTGTGATTGCGCTGATCTGGTGTGCCCTGGCATTGTCATTCTTCGGTTCGGTTGAAAACCTGTCAGACGCAGTTGCAAACGGCGGTCCGGGCAATGTGGTGTACAGCGCATCTTTCGGTCTTCTGGGTGTTGTGGGCGGTGTTGTTGCCTTCCTGGGTGTGGTTATTCTGCCAATCACCTCAGGGGATACGGCTTTCCGCTCCAGCCGCCTGATTCTGGCTGAGTACTTCAACATGGAACAAAAGAGCCTGCGTAACCGCCTGCTGATGGCAGTGCCTCTGTTCGTTATCGGTGGTATCCTGACTCAGGTCGACTTCGGGATCATCTGGCGCTACTTCGGTTTTGCCAACCAAACCACAGCTGTCATGATGCTCTGGACTGCATCAGCTTACCTGCTGCGCCATAACAAGCTGCACTGGGTCACCACAGTTCCGGCAATCTTTATGACAACCGTTGTGATTACTTTCATTCTGAACAACAGCACTCTGGGCTTTGGTCAGCCAATGACGCTTTCCACCGCCATTGGCCTGATCACCACCCTGGCAATTACTGTCTATGTCATTGTGAAATCCAAGGGTAAAGGTGACATTGAACAGGATGACGATGAAGTAAAAGGCAAGCTGGAAACCGCCTAATCTCCCGCTGAATCCGCCATGACAACAGCCGCTCTCAGAGCGGCTGTTGTGTTCTGATTTGCACAACAGAACCCCATTTCAGAAATCTTCCCGGGTTCACTTACTTGTAATGGGCGTACATCTCATCCAGGGTTTGAGACAGCCCGTCTTCCTGCACAACCCTTACATGCCCGCGGTTCAGACTCCGGATATTTTTCACCCCGCAGGAGTGCGCAATCAGGCCAATCCCATAGTGAATATACCGGTTATAATTCGCGACCCGCTGCGTTTTATCAGCAACATCCAGCCCCTGCATCAATTTCGGATGATGCGTCGTGACACCGGTCGGACAGGTGTTTTTATTGCATTGCATCGCCTGAATACAACCAAGCGCAAACATATGACCGCGGGCAGAAACGACAAAATCCGCACCCAGGGCTATCGCCCAGGCAACTCTGGACGGCACGATCAATTTACCCGAGGCAATGATCCGAATCCGCTCCCGCAGGCCATGCCTTTCCAGCAGATTTACCAGCCAGGGTAAGCTTTCTTTCAGCGGCAGTCCCACCGAGTCCATCAACGGCTGAGGCGCTGCACCTGTACCGCCGTCGGCCCCATCGATCGTAATAAAATCAGGTGCACTTTCTTTCCCGCGTTGATGAATTTCACCCATCAGTTCTTCCAGCCAGCCGGTCTCTCCGATCACCGCTTTAAACCCGGTCGGCTTTCCCGTCAGCGATCTAATATGGTTCACCATCGCCAGTAAATCTGCTGCCGATTTGATTTCCGGATGGCGATTCGGGCTGATGGAGTCCAATCCCTCAGGGATCCCGCGAATGCTGGCGATCTCAGCCGTCACCTTACATCCGGGCAAAATGCCGCCTTTCCCGGGTTTGGCGCCCTGAGAAAGTTTAATCTCAAACATTTTCACCTGCTCGTGCGACGCCACTGCCAGCAGCTTCTCATCGCAAAGTCGTCCCTGTTCATCACGGACACCATATTTTGCCGTGCCGATCTGAAAGACGATGTCTGCGCCACCTTCAAGGTGATAAGGGCTCAACCCGCCTTCACCGGTATTGATCCAGCAACCGGCAAGTTTAGCCCCCCGGGAAAGTGCCTGGACCGCTCGCTTGGACAGAGAGCCGTAACTCATCCCGGAAATATTGAATACCGCTTTCGCGTGATAAGGACATCGGCTGTATTCACCAATTAAAACGTGCTCTGGTTCAAGAGCATCCTCGTCCAGTGTCGGAAACGCACAGTTCATGAATAAAATCGTCCCTGTCGGGTCCAGACTCTGAGTCGAACCAAACGCAGAGGTGCGATCCTGATTCTTGGCTGCCTGATACACCCAGCTTCGCTCCGCACGATTGAACGGCATTTCTTCCCGGTCCAGCGCAAAAAAGTATTGACGGAAAAACTTGCCCTGACGTTCGAAAAAGTAACGAAACCGGCCAATCACCGGATAATTGCGGCGAATTGCATGCTGATGCTGATGAACATCAACAAAATATAAATAAATGATCACCAAACCCATGCAGCCAATCGCCAGCAAAAGCAAGCTGCTGAGAAAGTCGATTACATGAAAAATAAAATCACTCATCAAAGCCCCCACCTGATCTTTACCGGCCTGAGCCCGTATCTTTTAAAGAATAGACCGGAGACGAACGAGGCAGAGGCATCGAAATCAGAAGTCAGGGCTGTGGCCCAGGAGATTGTCTGAGTATCAGTGAGGAAGAAGCGGAAAAAAGGCTTTTTCTTTAGGGCTGAAAAACGGCATAAAAAAAGCCCGCCATTCAGGCGGGCTTCTCAATACGCGTCTTTCGTGTCGCGTTATTATTTTTTGGCCAGCTTCTCTTTGATACGAGCCGCTTTACCAGAACGCTCACGCAGGTAGTACAACTTGGCACGACGTACTGCACCACGACGCTTAACAGTAATGCTGTCTACGATTGGAGAGTGAGCCTGGAATGCACGCTCAACACCTTCACCGTTAGAGATCTTACGAACAGTGAAAGCAGAGTGCAGACCACGGTTACGCTTAGCGATAACAACGCCTTCGAACGCCTGCAGACGCTCACGCTCACCCTCTTTTACCTTAACCTGAACAACAACAGTGTCACCTGGTGCAAAATCAGGCAGGTCTTTTTTCATTTGCTCTTGCTCAAGAGCTTTGATGATATTACTCATTGGTATATACCCTAGAATAAACTGATACTAAATTAACTCATGGCTTGCCGGTATTCGCGGATAAACTCCGCCAACAAGCACTCCTGATCGTCAGTCAGAGCTAGGTTTTCCAGGAGCTCTGGTCTTCTCAGCCAGGTACGACCCAGCGATTGTTTCAATCGCCAGCGGCGAATATCCTTATGGTTTCCAGACAACAGTACCGGGGGTACTGCTTGTCCGTCTAACACTTCAGGACGTGTGTAATGCGGGCAATCCAGCAAACCATTCGCAAAAGAATCTTCTTCTGCTGACGCAAAATCTCCCAGTACGCCCGGCACAAACCGCACGACTGCATCGACTAAGGTCATGGCTGGCAGTTCACCACCCGTCAGCACAAAATCTCCGATAGACCATTCTTCGTCTACCTCTTGTTGGATAATGCGCTCATCGACCCCTTCATAACGGCCGCAGATTAAGATCAAATCTTCGTTCTGCGCCAGTTCCTCAACACCCGCCTGATCCAGCTTACGGCCCTGAGGAGAGAGGTAAATCACTTTCGCCCGGCCCTGAGCAGATTCTCTGGCAGCATGAATGGCATCGCGCAAAGGCTGCACCATCATCAACATACCAGGTCCGCCGCCGTATGGTCGATCATCAACCGTACGGTGTTTATCGTGCGTAAAATCGCGGGGATTCCACGTTTCTACAGACACGAGGCCTTTTTTTACCGCCTGACCTGTTACCCCAAACTCAGTAATAGCCCGGAACATTTCAGGGAATAGGCTGATTATTCCTATCCGCATGGTTCTTTTCGCTCTTACTGAAAAGGTTAAAACCCAGGATCCCAGTCAACTTCGATCCGTTGAGCAGTGCGATCAATCGACTTGATGACCTGCTCATCGAGGAACGGAATTAAACGTTCCTTCTGTCCAAAAGCATCTTTCAGATTGGCTTTGACCACTAGAACGTCATTAGAACCGGTTTCAAGAATGTCCGTCACTTTACCCAGGTCGTAACCTTGGATTGTCACAACAGTCATCCCCATCAATTCGCGCCAGTAGAATTCTTCATCTGACAGCGCCGGTAATTGATCGGCAGGTACGTTAATTTCCGCGTTGGTCATTACCTGGGCGTCTTCACGGACATCCAGGCCTTGCAACTTGGCAACTAATCCCTGACCATGACGTTTCCATGCTTCCACATGGAAGGTCTGCCATTCACCTTTCATCTTTATCAGCCATGGCTGATAAGCGAAAATGCTTTCGGCTTGTTCTGTGTAGGAAAAAACTTTGAGCCACCCTTTGATACCATAAGTGGCACCGATTTTACCGACAACGACGTGGTCTTGGTTGTGTGAACTCATTGCTTCTCTGCTACCCATTCACTAATCTTAAGCAGCTGCTTTAGCAGCATCTTTGATCAGCTTCGCTGCGCGGTCAGACACAGTTGCGCCTTGACCAACCCAGTGATTTACACGGTCCAGGTCCAGACGCAGACGCTCTTCCTGACCAGTTGCCAGTGGGTTGAAGAAACCTACACGCTCGATGTTACGACCGTCGCGCGCAGCGCGGCTGTCAGCAACAACGATGTGATAAAATGGACGCTTTTTCGCGCCGTGACGTGCCAAACGAATGGTTACCATATCGTCCTCTTTGCATTACTGTAAATAAAATCGGCCCCGCGATAAAAACGGGGCCCGTGCCAAATAAAGCCTCGGAATTTTACTCTTTCAACTCGCGAATGCAACTGCTTTAGCTACTTTTTCACCAGTAAAATTCTCACCCGAGATTAAAAAACAAGCAATTGAAGCAATTAGCGCCCAGGGAACATGCCGCCACCCGGCATCATACCTTTCATCTGGCGCATCATATTCTTCATGCCGCCCTTCTGCATTTTCTTCATCATCTTCTGCATCTGGGTGAACTGTTTCAGCAGACGGTTCACATCCTGAACCTGAGTACCGGAACCTGCTGCAATCCGCTTCTTGCGAGAACCCTTGATCAGCTCTGGACGCTCACGCTCTTTTGCCGTCATGGAATTAATGATGGCTTCCATCTGTACAAAGACTTTGTCATCGACCTGATCTTTGACATTGCCCGGCAACTGAGACATACCCGGCAGCTTGTCCAGCATGCCCATCATGCCGCCCATGTTCTTCATTTGCTGCAGCTGACCACGGAAGTCTTCCAGATCAAAGCCTTTCTTCTCTTTGAACTTCTTCGCCAGCTTCTCAGCTTTTTCTTTATCGACATTACGTTCCAGGTCTTCGATCAGCGACAGAACATCGCCCATGCCCAGAATACGGGATGCAACACGGTCCGGATAGAAAGGTTCCAGTGCGTCAGTTTTCTCACCCACACCCAGGAACTTAATCGGTTTACCTGTGATATAACGGACAGACAGCGCCGCACCACCCCGGGCATCACCATCAACTTTCGTCAGGATCACACCGGTCAGCGGCAGAGCGTCGTTAAAGGCTTTGGCTGTATTTGCGGCATCCTGACCTGTCATGGCATCGACCACAAACAGGGTTTCGACCGGATTGGCCGTCTGATGAACAGCGATGATCTCGTCCATCATCTCGCTGTCGACGTGCAGACGACCCGCGGTATCGACAATCACGACATCGTAGAATTTACGCTTACCGTGCTCAATGGCCGATTCAGTAATTACAACCGGTTTCTGATCCGGTGAAGACGGGAAGAAATCAATGCCGATATCATCTGCCAGCGTTTCCAGCTGTTTAATCGCTGCCGGACGATACACGTCAGCAGAGACCACCAGCACCTTCTTCTTATGGCGCTCTTTCAGCAGTTTACCCAGCTTACCCACACTGGTGGTTTTACCGGCACCCTGCAAACCAGCCATCAGAATCACGGCTGGCGGCTGGCTGGCCAGATCCAAAGCTTCGTTCGATTCGCCCATGACGGCTTCTAATTCCGCCTGAACGATTTTGATAAATTCCTGGCCTGGTGTCAGACTCTTGGAGACTTCTGTTCCGACAGCACGCTCTTTGACGCGCTTGACGAAATCCCGGACAACCGGCAAGGCAACATCGGCCTCCAGCAATGCCATACGCACTTCGCGCAGGGTCTCTTTGATGTTGTCCTCGGTCAGACGGCCACGGCCGCTGATATTTTTCAGCGTTGACGATAAACGCTCGGTTAAATTGTCAAACATGTGTGACTCGCTCGTTACGCACTCATTTTGTGCCAGTATACCGCAATCAGTGAACGGGTTTCATGCCATACCTGCTGCCTGTGTCAGAAATCTTACCTTTTGCCGCGCAAAAGCAGCGCCGGATGTCCCGGTAAACAGGCAGCCGGACCAGAAAGTGCGCACTGTCCCACAGGATTGATCCCCCTGTATCATTGTCGTGCTATCCGTTCACAAGGTATACTCACTAGTCCTAATTTACGATCTTTTCAGATGTTACGAACTTTTCAGGTGTTATGGATATATTGATAGCCTTTTCTGCAGCTTGTTTATATCTGCTGGCGCTGGCATTTATCGTGCCCGGCCTGAGCCATAATAATGGCATTCAATCACGACCAGTACTGATCAGCGCTACAGCGGCCATTGTACTGCATGTCGTTTTTCTGAAAGATCTGATTCTGGGCGGCGTCGGCCAGAACCTGAGTATTCTCAACGTCGCTTCCCTGATCAGCCTGATTATTTCAGTGATCACCACAGTTGCAATGCTCCGGATGCGGCTCTGGTTCCTGCTGCCCGTCATTTACAGTTTTGCGGCAATCAATCTGGTCGCGGCTGCCATTCTGCCCGGCGCCTTTATTACACACCTGGAATCTCACCCGCAGGTCCTGTTCCATATTTCTCTGGCACTCTTTGCCTATTCAACCCTGATGATCGCGACGCTGTATGCGATCCAACTGGCATGGCTCGATTACAAACTCAAACACAAGAAGCTGGCATTTAACCCGAATCTGCCGCCGCTGATGCTGGTAGAGCGCCAGCTGTTTAAGATTATTCTGGTCGGCTATGTCCTGCTGACAGTCACGCTTATCACCGGATTTATTTACCTGCAGGATATGTTTGCACAGGGCAAAACGCACAAGGCTGTGTTATCCATTCTGGCCTGGTGTGTCTACAGCGTCATGCTGTGGGGACACTATCGTCAGGGGTGGCGGGGCAAGAAAGTCATCTGGTTCAGCCTGATTGGTGCTTTCCTGCTGACACTGGCGTACTTCGGCAGCCGCTTCGTGAAAGAAATCATTATCGGTCATTAATGACAATCCAGATAACCGGATCCATGCTTAAGCATGAAGAAAGTTGACCATGGGCTGGTATAATTGCCAGCCTGCACTTGACACCCATACTCAGATTCAGTACAGAGTACAAATTCACCGCGATACAAGGAACTAGCTTTTTGGACGATATATCCACGGGAGTCTTATTCTCCATTCTGGTATTACTGCTCCTGATCTCCGGATATTTTTCCGGCTCTGAAACCGGCATGATGGCGCTCAACCGCTATAAACTCCGTCACCTGGCCAGCCAGGGACACCGCGGGGCAAAGCGAGTTGAAAAACTGCTTAATCGCCCGGACCGTCTGATTGGCCTGATCCTGATCGGCAACAACCTGGTCAACATTCTGGCTTCTGCCATCGCAACTATTCTGGGCATGCGACTGTACGGCGATGTCGGTGTCGCCATTGCCACCGGTGTGCTCACCATGGCGGTACTGGTCTTTGCAGAAGTGACTCCGAAAACACTGGCCGCTTTGTATCCTGAGAAAGTTGCCTATTCCAGCAGTATCTTGCTCCAGCTGCTGATGAAATTAATGTATCCGCTGGTCTTGTTCGTCAATGGGATCACCAATGGATTCCTGCGTCTGCTGGGTCTTCGTGTCGATAACATGAACGACTCCCCGCTCAGCTCCGAAGAGCTGCGTACTGTGGTCAATGAAGCCGGCAGCCTGATCCCGCGTCGTCACCAGGACATGCTGCTGTCGATTCTGGATCTGGAAAACGTCAAAGTTGAAGATTTGATGGTGCCCCGAAACGAAATCGTCGGTATCAATATCAACGACGACTGGAAATCAATTGTGCGCCAGCTCAGCCACTCCGCCCATGGCCGGATTGTCCTGTACCGCGACAGTATTGATGAAGTGGTCGGCATGCTTCGGGTACGTGAAGCGTATCGTTTGATGATGGATAAGAACGATTTCAGTAAAGAAAATCTGCTGCGGGCCGCGGATAAGATGTACTTCATCCCGGAAGGCACACCTCTGAATATCCAGCTGCTGAAGTTTCAGCGCCGTAAAGAACGAATTGGCCTGATTGTGGATGAATACGGTGATATTCAGGGCCTGATCACGCTGGAAGATATTCTGGAAGAGATCGTCGGTGAATTTACCACTTCAATTTCCCCGACTCTGGCCGAAGAAATTACTCCGCAGAGTGACGGCAGCCTGTTGATTGAAGGCACTGCGAATATTCGTGAACTGAACAAGAGCCTGAACTGGGATCTGCCGACTGACGGTCCGCGGACCCTGAACGGCCTGCTGCTGGAGCACCTGGAAGATATTCCGGACAGCATTCTGAGTGTGTCTGTTGCTGGCTACCAGATGGAAATCGTGGAAATCTCCGACAACATGATCAAACAGGTCAAAATTCTGCCGACTCAGCTTCGTAAAACCGGCTGATCGCCATCATAAGAGCCTGTTAAGAATGAAAAAAAGCCAGCATTTCAGTGCTGGCTTTTTCTTTTGCATCCAACCGGCACCGAAAAGCTATTTCACTTTCAGTTCCTGAAGCATACTCTCAGGCAGTGCAAGCTCTTCATTTCTGTTCACATCGATACCCCGATCCAGAATGTCCTGTGCAATCTGCTTCGCCTCTTCCAGTGAATGCATGCTGTAAGTACCACACTGATATTCATTCAGCTCAGGTATCTGCGACTGTGCAGCAACTTTCAGCACATCCTCCATTGCAGCCCGCCAGCTGTCAGCGACCTGCTGCTCATCCGGAGCACCAATCAGGCTCATGTAAAATCCGGTCCTGCACCCCATCGGGGACAGGTCAATAATCTCGACCTGATCGGAATTCAGATGAGCACGCATGAAACCGGCAAAGAGATGTTCGAGCGTATGAATTCCGCGTTCAGACAGAATCTCATGGTTGGGTCTGCAGAAGCGCAGATCAAAGACGGTGATGGTGTCGCCTTTCGGCGTCTGCATGGTTTTGGCAACACGCACAGCCGGTGCATGCATCTTGGTGTGGTCAACCGTAAAACTATCAAGTAATGGCATTATATCCTTCTCCTTTGCCTGTCTTTCCTGTTGCTCAGCCAGCCACCTTCATCAGAACGGCCACCAGCTGCGATTCTCTTCGAGCTCCTGTCGGCACTGCTTGAGCTGCCAGCCATAAGATTTCGCCTGCTGATCAACCTTGCGGGATACCTGCAGCAAATTGGGCTTACTCCGGTAAGTTCCCCGGCTGTATCCGCCCCGTCCTTCATGATAGGCCAGATACTGATGATACGCATCCCACTTGGAAATCCCCAGTTGGCGCTGTGTTTCCGCGGTATACCAGCCAATGAACATCAGCGAGTCATCAAAACTGGAGCGGGAGCCCCAACTCCCTGTCGCACGCTGATAGTCCTCCCAGGCGGGATCCTGTGCCTGAGCATAACCATAAGCACTGCTGCTGCGAAACCAGGGGATAAAGCCGAAGACATAAGGACGGGGGGGTCTTGCATCATGACGAAAAGCACTTTCCTGACGCACAAAGGCCATGGCGACCTGAATCGGGGTGCCCCAACGCTTTTCCATTGCCAATCCATCTTCATACCAATCGGGGTATTCCCGAAAAATATCACATAAATTGGCCTGATTTTTGGGTGGTGATGTCGCACAACCTGTTGTTAACAAAGCCAACAGTATCAGCGCCAGCCATTTTTTTTTCGCCAAAAGCATTTTTTCATTCCCTGAAGTGGAACCAAAGTGAAAATGGCAGGTCTGATACTATGACTGGCAGTGCAAACTGTCGTCATCCCTGCGAAATTGTAATTATTGATTGGGCAGCAAGGTCGCTGCCCGTTTTTTTATCCGCTGCTCACGCTTCCCGAAACGCATTCGCTTCCAGATCAGCAAAGTAATCAGCCAGGAATGCCTCGAAAGACAACACATCCGACTGTTCAATCTGCTGCTGTTTCGCTACAGAATCCGCGGCTTCCTGCTCAAACTCAGCCAGAGAATAACGGCTGTAGCCATTCGCCTTCAACCATTCTGCATGTCTTACAGCCAGCTCCAGACCGAAATTACCGATGCCTTCGTGCGCTTCAATCTGGCGCAGCACCTGTGCAGATAAGGTCAGATTTGGATTATCAATCCAACCGGCCAGTTTCGTCAGCGTCTGCTGGTATGCATCACCACCGTGAGCCTGGTCCATCACAATAGCGACTTGTTCCAGTTCAGCAAACACATGCTTCGCCCACTCAGCCAGGGTTAAACGTTCCCCACTGCAGCCAATCTGAAGCTTCAGTTCTGAATCGCGGCCGCCAAGCACAACTTTTTTCCAGTTATCACGCCAGCATGCCAGTTCAGCGTCATTCATTTCATCTGAAGGCGACAGAACGGTCCAGATAAGGAAGAGATCCAGAAAACGCACCTGATCCGCAGTGATCCCAATCGGGCTGAACGGGTTCACATCCAGTGAACGCACTTCAATATATTCAACACCGCCGCGACTGAGTGCCTCTGAAGGTTTTTCACCGCTTTGCGTCACCCGCTTCGGACGGATCGGAGCATACAATTCATTTTCGATTTGCAGCACATTGGTATTGAGCTGGCGCAGTTCCCCATCGACTTTGACGCCGATTTCAGCGAACTCTTCCGAAGGGGTATGAATGGCTTTTTGCAGGCCCTCTAAATACTGCTCCAGGCTATTAAACCCAATTCTGAGCGCACTCTGAGCATGATTGGTATATCCCAGATCACTCAGGCGAAGTGCTGTCGACTGCGGCAGAAAGTAAGTACCTGCTCCGGTCTTGCTGAACTTGAGATGCTCGGCATCCCGTTTCAGGAATGAACCACAGAGCGCAGGAGAAGCACCGAACAGATACGGAATCAGCCAGCCAAAACGGTAATAGTTACGAATCAGTGCAAAATACGCATCGGATACCGCCGCCTGGCGTTCGCTGTCGCTTTGCTCACCAAACAGCTGCTCCCAGAAGCTGTCCGGAAAGGAAAAGTTGAAATGCACGCCTGAAATAATTTGCATCACACTGCCATAGCGACGTTTCAGTCCCTCACGGTACAGTGTTTTCATCCGGCCGATATTTGAACTGCCGTATTGAGCCAGCTGAATGTCCGATTCATCACCAACATAACAAGGCATGGACATTGGCCACAGCATCTCTTCGCCCATTTGGCTGTAGCTGAATTTGTGGATATCAGACAATTGAGACAGAAGTTCGTCGACATTTCTTGATACCGGAGTAATAAACTCCAGCAAAGATTCTGCAAAATCGGTCGTGATCCACTGATTGGTCAATGCCGAACCCAGGCCTGCAGGATGGGGTTGGGGGGATAACTTGCCTTGCGGGGTAATTCGTAACGCTTCCCGTTCCAGGCCGCGCCCGATTTGTGTCAGCGCTTGTGGGTTCGCCGACACTCTCTCTAACCTTTGCGAAAAATCCATCAGGCTCTTCTCAATTCTTTCTATCACAGGGGAGCTAGGGTAATCATAATTCTGGTTGATTACCATGATTATTGTTGATTTAGAAAAGGGTTTCCTGCCGGGATAATAACAACCATAAGAAAAGCCGGCACATCAGGTGCCGGCTTGGATTTTCAACTGAATATAACCTGAATCATCAGATCATTATGCTGTCATTATTGCTCTGGAGTCAGCTGGTGAACAGGTCGTCCCAGCGTTTTCAGCTGCGGCAATAATGTCGCCGAATCACCGACCACAATAATCTGATAGTCTTCCGGATTAAACCACTTCTCAGCCAATGCATTCAGACGCTCTTTGCTGATTGTTGCCGTCAGCGTATTGCGCTGAGACACAAAGTCATCGTCCAGATGATATGTCATGATCTGACGCAGCAAATCTGCTTTATCACTTGGCGTTTCATAGCTCAGTGCTTCCTGCTGCCCGACCGCCAGGCGCATAAAGGCCAGCTCTTCATTCGTCAGGCCGTCCTGACTGTACTTCTGCAGTTCCTTGATCATTTCCTGAATGGACGGCAGCGTGACATCTGCGCGTACCTCAGCATAAAACAGAGAAGAGCCGACTTCTTTGTTACCGACCTGATAACCGCCGGCACCGTAGGTGTAGCCTTTATCCTCACGCAGGTTCAGATTGATCCGGCTGTTGAAGTTCCCCGCGAGGTTAAAATTCGCCAGTTGGATCTCAAACTGCTCGCCAGTCGCATCAAACGGCAGACCACGACGGACAAAACGGACTGCGCTTTGCGGCGCTCCCGGTTTATCAATCAACCAGACAGCAGGCTGAGTCTGAGACGGAACGACCGGTGTCACATAAGATGGCGCCGGGGCACCTTGCCACTGAGACAAAAATGCCAGATCTGATTTGAGCTCAGACGGCAGGATATCGCCGACCACCGCCATCTGCGCTCCGTTTGGCGTATAAAAACGCTGATAAAACGCTTTCACATCATTGAGGGTAATCCCCTGAATTGACGCCATGGTCCCTTCCGCAGGACGGCCAAAGACGGTCTTACCATACAGAACTTCCCGGGTCGCCTGGCTGGCCAGCCAGCTCGGACGCTGGTGATCGTACACCAGGCCTTCCAACGCCTGCTGTTTCACACGGGCAAAATCATCTTCTTTGAAGGCTGGCTCAAACAGACGCTCCTGTAAGATCGCCAGGGTTTCCGGAAGATATTTCTTCAGCGTTGTCACGGACACGACGGTACCGTACATGCCTGGGTCAAAGTTGATCGTACTGCCCAGTTTATCCAGTCGGGATACCAGGTCTTCAGAGGAGCTGCGCAGGCTGTCTTCCGCCATCATGGCGGCGGTCAGTTCAGCCAGTCCGTTCTTTCCGGCAGGCTCATAGCGGCGACCGGCAGGCAGTACCAGCTGTAGCTCAACCGTTGGTGTTTCGTTGTAATCGGTGCCCAGCACCTCAATCCCGTTCGCCAGATTCAGGCGGTACAGCTCAGGAACCTTCGCCGTTACCGGCGCTGAAGGCTGCGGCATCACCGAACGGTCAAAACTTTCATGCTGCGGTTCGCGCAAATTCAGTTCGCTGTCTGTCAGATGCTGGTGCTTGGGAATAATCCGGTCTGCAGGCTGATAGTTCGCTTTGGCTGCAGCCATATCCGTGCGTCCGTTCGGCACAGTGCTGAGCACCACTTTCGGCTTGTTCTCAACATAGCGTTTGTATACCGCTTCAACATCCGACGGCTGAAGATCGCGCAGATTTTTCAGCTCAGTTCCCAGACGGTTCGGATTGCCGTAGAACGTCTGATAGGCCGCCAGCTGCGCTACCTTACCGTGAACACTTTGCAGGCCGAAGATGGCTGACGCTTCCGCCATACCCTTCATTTCATCCAGATCTTTCTGGTTGACTCCCCGCGGTGCCAGACTGCCCAGTACCGTACTGACATCATCATAAATTTGATTCAGCTTGCCCTGTTCGCCACTCTGCCCAATCGCGTACACATACAACGTACAGGCGAGTTCGCCACAATCGTGATAAGCCCCGGCATCAACAACTTTGCCGGTTTTCACCAATGCCTGATACAGCATGCTGTTCTGACCGCCACCTATGACTTTCGCCAGCATATCCAGCGAGGCATCGTCTTTCGCGCCTTTATAAGATGTCGGCCAGGCCATCATCAGCATCGGTTGACGAATATTATCTTCCAGCGTCAGGAAACGGTCCGTATTCAGTGTGACGGGCTGTTTGGCCGGATTCTCAACCTTCGGACCACGCGGAATGTCCCCGAAATACTTCTCAACCCAGGCCAGGGTCTGTGCTTTATCAAGGTTGCCGCCAATTGTCAGCGTCGCATTATTCGGTCCGTACCAGCGCAGGAAAAATGCTTTCAGATCATTGACGTCCACCCGGTCCAGATCTGCAACATAACCAATAGGCTGCCAGGAATAAGGATGGGTCCGCGGGAAAAGCGCTTCGCCGATACGTTCATTCACCAGCCCGTAAGGGGTGTTTTCATAACGCTGGCCTCGCTCATTTTTCACCGTGGCACGCTGGATCTCAAACTTGTGCTGAGACACCGCACTTAACAGAAATCCCATGCGGTCCGATTCCAGCCACAGTACTTTTTCCAGCTGATTCGAAGGCACAGTTTCAAAATAATTGGTCCGGTCCCGGTTGGTCGTACCGTTCATCGAACCTCCGGCTTCAGTGATCAGGCGGAAATGCTCCTGATCGCCGACGTGCTTGGACCCCTGAAACATCATGTGTTCAAAGAAATGGGCAAAACCGGACTTGCCCAGCTGCTCGCGCGCTGAGCCGACATGATAGGTCACATCCACATGAACCAGCGGATCCGAATCATCCTCATGAAGAATCACGGTCAAACCGTTATCCAGCACGTACTTACTATAAGGGATCACCACATCATTGCCGGTATTCGATACACTTTCCACAAAGTGCACACCATCGGGCAAAGATTGTGACTGCTCGGGGGACGTCTGACTACTGCATCCGCTCAGGACCAGCAACACAAGGCTCAGAATCCGCTTTTGCACGTTCGCCTTCCTTCTATTTGGGGTTATCAATCAAAACAGCAGCGCTAACAACGCATACCGCGCAGCTTTGCCAGCCAGAATAAACAAAGCACAGAGTCCGGCGCGCATTCGCAGCCAGCCTGCAGCCAGGCAGAGGGGATCACCGACAATGGGCACCCAGCTCAGCAACAGACTCCAGTACCCGTACTTTTTTATCCAGCAGACAGCTTTATTATGACTCTGATTTTCTTCAGAAGTTTTATCAGGAAAGCAACGTCCCAGATAAAAACTCACCATCCCGCCCACAGTGTTGCCTGCAGTGACCACGACAACCAGGATCCAGGCCGGGTATGACGCCTGTGTGAGGGCTGCCAGCAGACCCGCTTCCGAGCCGCCCGGCAATAAAGTGGCACTCAGTAGTCCAGAGAAAAACAGCCCCCACAACAAGGCTTCTCCGGACCAGCTCAATCCCATGCTTCAGCCTTTCATCGACAGGACAACCTTGCCCCGCGTCCGGCCGGTTTCAATCTGACGATGGGCATCCGCCCCCTGTTGCAATGGGAATTGAGCCGCAATATGAATGCGCAGCTCTCCCTTTGCCAGCATCGCCAGCATGTGTTCGTTTTGTGTCACCGATGGGGAGACCAGCATGCCCTGCGCATGCAACCCGGCAACTTTTGCAGAGGCGTTGACCGCTTCGGCAGTGATGGTAGGCACGGTCACAACACGTCCGCCGGGTTTCACGCAAGCAAGCGCAGCAATCCCCACGTCGCCGCCGACCAGATCGATCAGGACATCAACAGGCTGGATCTGCGTCTTCAGATCACCGGCTTGATAATTCACGGCTTCAGCCCCCAAGCCAGCAACAAACGCCAGGTTTTCTGCCGAACAGCTCGCCAGCACTTCAGCACCTTTCGCATACGCCAGCTGCACCGCCAGATGGCCGACGCCGCCCGCCCCTGCCAGAATTAACACGCGCTCTTTCGGTTTCACTGAAGCTTTCTCCAGCGCCTGCCAGGCCGTTTGTCCGGCAAGCGGTAAGGCTGCGGCCTGTTCAAGTGATACGCCGTCCGGCACTTCACTCAGGCTACTCGCTTCAACCAGAATCTGCTCACTGTATGCCCCGCCATCCAGCGGAAAACCGATGAACCCGCAAACCCGCTGTCCGATTGTCCACTGCGTCACATCCTCGCCAACAGCCAGAACCGTTCCGGCCATATCATAACCAGGCACCCAGGGCAGTTTGTCTTTGTTCTGCTGCGCCGCCCAGCCCAGACCGGCACGGGTTTTGGCATCAATCGGATTCACTCCGGCAAACGCAATCGCCACAAGTACCTGATCTCCCTGCGGAGCGGATAACGTTGCAGACTGCAATTTCAGACAGTTGGCATCGCCGAATGCCGAGATAGCAAGCTGTTGACATGTCATGTGTTGTTTTCCTTCTGATTCCGTTGGAATTCCTTCACGCCAGCCAAAACTACCGCTTTCTGCCCGGAAATACCAGCGCCGCTGGTCAGTCGGATTGAGGGGGATTGAAAAGTTCAGAGTATAAAAAAACCCGGCACGAGGCCGGGTTTAAAAAGATGGCGCGTCCGGGAGGATTCGAACCTCCGACCGCCTGGTTCGTAGCCAGGTACTCTATCCAGCTGAGCTACGGACGCGCAGATTGTGTTCGTGATGCGATCACGGTACGAAATGATGGCGCGCTCGGGAGGATTCGAACCTCCGACCGCCTGGTTCGTAGCCAGGTACTCTATCCAGCTGAGCTACGAGCGCGCAGAATCTTGTGTTTTCACAATGCGTTAGCACTGAGATCAAATTATGGCGCGTCCGGGAGGATTCGAACCTCCGACCGCCTGGTTCGTAGCCAGGTACTCTATCCAGCTGAGCTACGGACGCGCAGGCTTCGTGATGCGATCACGGTACAGAATGATGGCGCGCTCGGGAGGATTCGAACCTCCGACCGCCTGGTTCGTAGCCAGGTACTCTATCCAGCTGAGCTACGAGCGCGCAGAATCAGTTTTTGAAGTAGCAGTCCATTGATACTTGGTCAATATGGCGCGTCCGGGAGGATTCGAACCTCCGACCGCCTGGTTCGTAGCCAGGTACTCTATCCAGCTGAGCTACGGACGCGCAGGGGTTTCACACAATATCTAAAGGGACTCTAGCTATTGGGATGAATGGCGGTGAAGGAGGGATTCGAACCCTCGATACGGGATAAACCGTATACTCCCTTAGCAGGGGAGCGCCTTCAGCCTCTCGGCCACCTCACCACACAAATTATGGCGCGCTCGGGAGGATTCGAACCTCCGACCGCCTGGTTCGTAGCCAGGTACTCTATCCAGCTGAGCTACGAGCGCGCAGAATCTTGTGTTTTCACAATGCGTTAGCACTGAGATCAAATTATGGCGCGTCCGGGAGGATTCGAACCTCCGACCGCCTGGTTCGTAGCCAGGTACTCTATCCAGCTGAGCTACGGACGCGCAGGCTTTTCTTTCTTCTTGCCTGATGATCATCACACCAGACTAAAGAATGGCGGTGAAGGAGGGATTCGAACCCTCGATACGGGATAAACCGTATACTCCCTTAGCAGGGGAGCGCCTTCAGCCTCTCGGCCACCTCACCACACTGATTAATGGCGCGCTCGGGAGGATTCGAACCTCCGACCGCCTGGTTCGTAGCCAGGTACTCTATCCAGCTGAGCTACGAGCGCGCAGAAACAGTGATTGAGCAGCGCCCTTAAGCACTGCTTTCAAATTATGGCGCGTCCGGGAGGATTCGAACCTCCGACCGCCTGGTTCGTAGCCAGGTACTCTATCCAGCTGAGCTACGGACGCGCAATTGCAAGATTTATTTCTTCAGGAAGAAATGGCGGTGAAGGAGGGATTCGAACCCTCGATACGGGATAAACCGTATACTCCCTTAGCAGGGGAGCGCCTTCAGCCTCTCGGCCACCTCACCGTCTTGCGGTCGCTCATATTACTGTCAGGCAAAAATAAGTCAAACACTTTATTGAGAAAAAGTGCCTTTCCGCCCCCGGCTGGATACTTAATCACCAAACCGCTAACAAAAGCAACCTAAGCGGTACAACCTACTCTATTTCCTGACCAAACAAAGCTGGCCGCCAAAAAACAAAAAAGGCCAGCTTCAATGCCGACCTCTTTATAAAACAGGGTTTAGTAGTTACCCGAGCCTTGCGTTCCGGTATCTTTCTCTGCCTGTATCCGCATGTAAATTTCTTCACGGTGAACAGACACTTCTTTCGGCGCATTAACACCGATGCGAACCTGATTTCCTTTCACGCCAAGTACGGTCACTGTTACTTCGTCACCGATCATTAGCGTCTCACCTACGCGACGAGTCAAAATTAGCATTCGATTGCTCCTTGAGTAATCTTACTTTTAATTAGTTTAAACAAGGCCATTATTCATTCAACAATGTCCTTCGGGTTCATGGTCACTGCTCAAGAAACAGCGAGAAGTGGGCGATTATCCAGACTTTGACAATCAACCACAAACATTTTCTGCATCAGGCGTACAGCTCAGATCCTTCTCGAATCACTGTACATGACCACCCGCCCGAGCATCCACTGTCAGGTTCAACGACTCAATTGCCTGTAATTGTAGCACTTTCCTCATCATTGATGTCGACTGAACCACAGCCGACATCAGACACTTCAGTGCGAATGACCAGAATCAGAGACGTTCACTCAGCCAAGGCGACACACTTTCCAGCGCGGCAGGTAATGCACCGGCATCGGTACCACCAGCCTGAGCCATATCCGGACGACCGCCGCCTTTACCGCCAACCTGCTGGGCGACCATATTAATGAGTTCACCGGCTTTCACTTTGGCGGTCATATCCTTAGTCACACCTGCAATCAGGCCAACTTTACCATCGCTGACATTCCCCAGTACGACGACACCGCTTCCCAGCTTGTTTTTCAGCTCGTCTACCATACCACGGAGTGCTTTGTTATCTGCACCGTCAAGCTTCGCAATCAAGACCTTAGTCCCATTGATATCCTGTACCTGATTGATCAGGTCAGCACTTTCCTGAGCCGCCAGTTTGTCTTTCAGTTGCTGAATTTCTTTTTCCAGCTGCTTGTTCTGCGCCACCAATGCGCTGACTTTGCTGGTCACAGACGCTGAATCAGACTTCAGCAGGCTGGCCGTTTCTGCCAGTTGACTGTCCTGGGCATGCAACGCAGCAATCGCACCGGCACCCGTCACCGCTTCAATACGGCGGATACCGGCAGCAATACCACCTTCAGAAACAATCTTGAACAAACCGATATCACCGGTTTGACGCGCGTGAATACCGCCGCACAGCTCAGTCGAGAAGTCGCCCATACTCAGAACACGGACTTCATCGTCATACTTCTCACCAAACAGTGCCATCGCACCTTTGGCTTTCGCCGCTTCGATATCCATGATGTGGGTTTCAATCACATGGTTCAGACGGATCTGCTCGTTGACGATACGTTCGATCTTGCGCAGTTGTTCCGGTTTGACCGACTCCAGATGCGAAAAGTCGAAACGCAGGCCGTCTGGTTTCACCAATGAACCTTTCTGAGCCACATGCTCACCCAGCTCCTGACGCAATGCTGCATGCAGCAGGTGCGTTGCGGAGTGGTTCAGGCTGATCGCAGCACGACGCTCTGCATCAACCACTGCGTTGAGGCTGTCGCCGACAGACAGGCTGCCTGCTTGCAGGATTCCCTGATGACCAATGGCATCACCAAACTTCTGGGTATCTTCAACACTGAAAGTCACCCCGTTGCCAGACAGGATACCGGCATCACCACACTGACCGCCGGATTCGGCGTAGAACGGTGTATGGTCCAGAACCACCAGCGCTTTTTCACCGGCAGCAATCGCATCCACGGCTTCGCCGTCACGGAACAGTGCAATCACCTTGCCTTCACCCTGTGTGCCTTCATAGCCACAGAATTCAGTTTCCGCATCCACTTTCACGCTGTCGTTATAATCCACACCGAACTGACCGGCTTCGCGAGCACGCTGACGCTGTGCTTCCATCGCATTATTGAAGCCTTCTTCATCAATGCTGAAACCGCGCTCACGTGCGACATCGTTGGTCAGGTCGGCCGGGAAACCGTAGGTATCATACAGTTTGAATACCGTCTCACCGTCCAGCACTTTGCCATCCAGTGTTTCCAGCGCTTCGTTCAGAATTGCCATGCCGCGATCCAGCGTACGGCCGAAATTTTCTTCTTCAATCTTCAGAACTTTCTCAACCACAGCCTGCTGTTGTTTCAGCGCGTCTCCCGCAGTACCCATAACCTCTGCGAGCGGACCAACCAGCTTGTAGAAGAACGCCCCTTTCGCACCCAGTTTGTTCCCATGACGAACGGCACGGCGAATGATCCGGCGCAGCACATAACCACGGCCTTCATTTGATGGCATAACACCATCAACAATCAGATACGCACAAGAACGGATATGGTCGGCGACCACACGCAGCGACTGATTCGACAGATCGTCGTAACCAATCACAGATGCCGCTTCTTTAATCAGGGTCTGGAAGATATCAATCTCGTAGTTGGAGTGAACGTTCTGCATGATGGCAGCCAGGCGCTCAATTCCCATACCGGTATCTACAGACGGCTTTGGCAAAGGATCCATGTTGCCATCCGCATGGCGGTTGAATTGCATGAAAACGATGTTCCAGATTTCAATGAAACGATCGCCGTCTTCTTCCGGAGAACCCGGAGGACCACCCCAGATGTGATCACCATGATCGTAGAAAATCTCAGTACACGGACCACAAGGACCAGTATCACCCATCTGCCAGAAGTTATCTGACTCAAAGGCTTTACCGCCTTCTTTATCACCGATACGGATAATGCGATCTTCAGGCAGACCAATCACTTTGTGCCAGATATCAAACGCTTCATCATCCGTCTGATACACAGTCACCAGCAGACGCTCTTTCGGCAGTTTCAGCACATCAGTCAGGAATGCCCAGCCGAACTGAATCGCATCTTCTTTGAAATAATCACCAAAGCTGAAGTTGCCCAGCATTTCAAAGAAAGTGTGGTGACGGGCTGTAAAACCGACATTTTCCAGGTCATTGTGCTTACCACCGGCACGTACACAGCGCTGCGCCGTGGTCGCTCGGGTGTAATTACGCTTTTCCAGACCCAGGAAAGTATCTTTAAACTGGTTCATCCCCGCGTTCGTAAACAGCAGGGTCGGGTCATTGGCTGGAACCAGTGACGAACTTTCGACTATCTGGTGGCCTTTACTTTCAAAAAACGTAAGAAACGCACGGCGAATCTCATCAGTGCTCATGTACATTTGAAAATCCTGAATAATGCTGTGTTAATCACCCTGCCTGCGGCTGCGCGTCAAAGTGCAGTCCGCTGCAGGTTTAATCAGACTAAGATAAAAGGTTTGCCGACTATTGTAAAACAACGCGGGTTTGACGGGAAATGTTCTGTTAACACATGAGAAAAATCAGGCTCAATATTCATCATCGACCGACAGCGCATAACGAATTTGATCAAAGTCGAATCCGCGAGACTGCATAAAGCGCAAACGGCGTGCTTTCTCTTTCGGGGTTTCCATCGGTGTTTCGCCAAACTTCCGCTGGGCAACACTTTTCGCCTGCTCGAACCAGTCAACGTCTGCTTCATCTAATGCGTGTCGGATACACAGTTCATGGACTCCCTTCATCTTCATTTCCTGCTGTATCCGTAGCTTTCCCCAGCCTTTTGCGATTCCGTTCCGAACCGCCATGGCTGCATAGCGCGCATCATCCAGCCAGTTATAATCCTGGCAATAAGCAATCGCCTCGCTGACTTCCTGTGCAGTGAAGCCTCGCTGTTTCAGCTTTTGCTGCAATTCTCGTTCAGCATGATCCCGGCGTGACAGATAGCCAACCGCCGCTTCTCTTGCTGATATTTTGGGAGCTTGTCTCCTCACCTGCTGTCTCCCTCTTTCCCATGCTGTGGCTGATTCACCCACGGGCTAATTGATAAAAACAAAGCGGGCACTGACTTTGGTGTTTTCACCGCCGTTCAGCGCCCGCTAAGAAAAGCCTGTTTGTTCCAACATTTCTGAACCAGGCTTATGTCTCTGGTTCAGAGATTAAAACGCATCGTCCTGCTGCGCTTCAAAATCTTCCGCCTCAGCACTGGTCGGTTCACCCGCCTCATCAGCCAGATTCGCCGGGTTCAGCAGTTGCTCACGCAATTGCTTGTCAATAACTTGAGCGATTTCCGGATTCTCCGCCAGGTACTTACAAGCATTGGCTTTACCCTGACCAATCTTATCACCCTGATAGCTGTACCAGGCACCGGCTTTTTCGATCAATTTCTGCTTCACACCCAGGTCAATCAGCTCGCCATTGCGGTTGAAGCCCTGTCCGTACAGAATTTGTGTATCCGCTTGCTTGAACGGCGCAGCCACTTTATTCTTCACAACCTTGATACGGGTTTCGTTACCCACCACTTCGTCGCCTTCTTTAATGGCGCCGGTACGGCGAATATCCAGACGAACAGAAGCATAGAATTTCAGGGCGTTACCACCAGTTGTGGTTTCCGGGTTACCGAACATCACGCCGATCTTCATCCGGATCTGGTTGATGAAGATACACATACAGTTTGACTGCTTCAGATTACCCGTCAGCTTACGCATTGCCTGAGACAGCATACGCGCCTGCAAACCCATGTGAGAGTCGCCCATTTCGCCTTCAATTTCAGCTTTCGGCGTCAGTGCAGCCACGGAGTCAACAACAATCAGATCGACCGCACCGGAACGGGCCAATGCATCACAGATTTCCAGCGCCTGCTCACCGGTATCTGGCTGAGAAACCAGCAGCTCATCGATGTTCACGCCCAGCTTCTTCGCATAGATCGGATCCAGTGCGTGCTCGGCATCAATGAAGGCACAAGTCTTTCCTTTACGCTGTGCCGCTGCAATTGTTTCCAGCGTCAGCGTTGTTTTACCCGAAGATTCCGGACCATAGATTTCAACGATACGACCCATTGGCAGGCCGCCCGCGCCCAGTGCGATATCCAGTGACAGAGAACCGGTCGAGATGGTTTCAATATCCATCGTACGGTTGTCACCCAGCTTCATGATGGAGCCTTTACCGAACTGCTTTTCGATCTGACCCAGGGCAGCGGCAAGAGCCTTCTGTTTGTTGTCGTCCATTCGACTCTCCAACGGATGCTAATTCATTCAATCAAAGTTGTGCTTAGTATACTGTCTATTCATACAGTGTCTAGCGCTGGATGGCATTTTTTTCCGCTCCGGGGGATCCACCGGGCCGGATTGTGATCTTCACTGCATCGCATTCAGGCGATCCAAAATCCCTTGCAGCGCCCGCTCGACGGCCTGCTCACGCACGCTCCAGCGGTCACCGTCAAAATGGCAGGTCTCCACCAACATCCAGCCCGTCGCATCCGCCCAGGCAAAACAGACCGTGCCAACCGGTTTGTCCGGTGTTCCACCATCCGGACCTGCAATGCCGCTGATGGCGACACTGATCTGGCCTCGAGAGTAAGTCAGCGCGCCTTGCGCCATTTGTGACACCACAGGCTCACTCACAGCACCATACTCAGTCAGCGTGTCTGCCCGTACCCCCAGCATGTCCTGCTTGGCCTCATTGCTGTAAGTCACGAAAGCGCGGTCAAACCAGCCCGAGCTCCCGGCAATATCAGTGATTGCAGCAGATACACCGCCACCGGTACAAGATTCCGCAGTCACCGCCAGCCATTGCTGGTCTTTCAGTGCCTGTCCAACCTGTATTGCCAAAGATGTTCCTGTCATCTGCTTTCCTCCGTGCGCAGCCAATGCCGCCACCTTACTCGGTTGTCCATCCGCTATCAAGCCACAGAAATTCTTCCTCCCCCCTTTGCCCATCAGGGCCTTTCACGTATCCTAGGCAGCCTGATTTTTCTCGGTTTGAAGCGGGCGACAGCGTGACAGTACAAGGTTTAGAAAAACACACCCCCATGATGCAGCAATTCTTACGGATCAAGGCAGAAAACCCTGATGTCCTGCTGTTTTACCGGATGGGAGATTTCTACGAGCTTTTCTTTGACGATGCCAAACAAGCCTCTCAGCTGCTCGATATATCACTGACCAAGCGGGGCTCCAGCAACGGCCAGCCAATCCCGATGGCCGGTGTGCCTTACCACGCTGTAGAAGCCTATCTGGCCAAACTGGTCCAGTTAGGTGTGTCGGTGGCAATCTGTGAGCAAATCGGCGACCCGGCCACCAGCAAAGGCCCGGTAGAAAGACAGGTCGTGCGTATTGTCACGCCGGGTACCGTCAGTGACGAAGCGCTGCTGCACGAGCGGCGTGATAACCTGATTGCCGCAATTTTCTGTCAGAACGGCCGCTTCGGCTATGCCACACTGGATATCACCTCCGGCCGCTTCATGCTGACCGAACCCGAAACAGAAGAAGCAATGCAGGCTGAACTGCAACGCACCAGCCCGGTCGAGTTGCTGTACCCGGAAGATTTCCCGCTGCCCGGCCTGTTCAGCCATATGAAAGGCGCACGCCGTCGTCCGGTCTGGGAATTCAATCTGGAAACGGCCCGCCAGCAACTGACGCTGCAATTCGGCACCCGGGATCTGATTGGTTTCGGCGTCGAACAGGCTGAATTTGGCCTCTGTGCCGCAGGCTGCCTGCTGCAGTACGTCAAAGATACCCAGCGCACTGCCCTGCCGCATATTCGCGCCATCACCCGTGACAGCCAGGATGAGTCGGTGGTGCTGGATGCCGCCACCCGCCGAAATCTGGAACTGACCCAGAATCTGGCCGGCGGCACCGAAAACACGCTGGCTTCAGTCCTGGATCATACTGCAACGCCGATGGGCAGCCGCCTGCTCAAACGCTGGCTGCATCAGCCGGTTCGCAACCGCCAGCAACTGAATCACCGGCTGAACGCCATTGGCAATCTGAAAGACAGTGGCATGTTTGCCGAGCTGGCTGAGGTCCTGCGCCATATGGGAGATCTGGAGCGGATTCTGGCCCGACTGGCACTTCGTTCAGCCCGTCCCCGGGATCTGGCCCGGATGCGGACCGCACTGCAGCATCTGCCTCAGCTGGCAGAATTGCTGAATGAGCTCGACAGTGCCCATGTTCGCCAGCTCGCCGAATACAGCCAGCCAATGGATGAACTGTGCGCACTGTTAGAACGTGCCATTATTGAAAATCCGCCCGTCGTGATCCGCGATGGCGGCGTCCTGGCCCCCGGCTACAATGCTGAACTGGACGAATGGCGGGATCTGGCTGACGGCGCAACCAAGTTTCTGGAAGAGCTGGAAGAACGTGAGCGGGAACGCCACGACATCGACAGCCTGAAAGTCGGTTTTAATCAGGTCCATGGCTTCTATATCCAGATCAGCCGGGGTCAGAGCCACCGTGTGCCCAGTCATTACGTCCGTCGTCAGACCCTGAAAAACGCTGAGCGTTATATCATTCCTGAGCTGAAAGAGCATGAAGACAAAGTTCTGAATTCCAAATCCAAAGCACTGGCACTGGAAAAACAGCTCTGGGAAGCCCTCTTTGATCAGTTGCTGCCGCATCTGGCGCAATTACAGCAGACCGCATCAGCACTGTCAGAACTGGATGTCCTGGCAAACCTGGCTGAACGGGCCGATACCCTGAATTACTGTCGTCCGACCCTGAGTGACAAACCTGAGGTTGAAATCAGTGCTGGCCGCCATCCTGTCGTTGAGCAAGTGCTGGATGATCCGTTCATTGCCAACCCGATTTCGCTGCATCAGGACCGCCGCATGCTGATCATTACCGGACCGAACATGGGCGGTAAATCCACCTACATGCGACAGACAGCACTGATTGCCCTGATGGCTCATGTCGGCTCTTACGTCCCGGCAGATGCAGCCACCATTGGCCCGCTGGATCGGATCTTTACCCGGATTGGCGCCTCAGACGATCTGGCTTCCGGCCGTTCGACTTTCATGGTGGAAATGACTGAGACCGCAAATATCCTGCACAATGCGACGGAAAACAGTCTGGTGCTGATGGATGAAATCGGCCGCGGCACCAGTACTTACGATGGTTTGTCACTGGCCTGGGCCAGTGCTGAATGGCTGGCCGAGAAGATCGCTGCCATGACCCTGTTCGCAACCCACTATTTCGAACTGACAGAATTACCTTCACTGCTTCCGGGGCTGGCCAATGTCCATCTGGATGCGATTGAGCACGGTGACGAAATCGCCTTTATGCACGCGGTGCAGGAAGGTGCAGCCAGTAAATCCTTCGGTTTAGCCGTCGCCAGCCTGGCCGGGGTTCCGAAGTCCGTGATCAAGCGCGCGAAGCAAAAGCTGCAGCAACTGGAGGCCAGTGGCCATCAGCAGGCCATTGAGCAGCCGAGCCAGCAACACTCCGATAATCAGCAACTTTCACTGATTCATGAGCCGAGTGAAGTCGAAGAAGCGCTGGCGCGTCTGAATCCGGATGAGCTGACGCCACGACAGGCGCTTGATGAGTTATACCGCCTGAAAGCACTGCTGTAATTCAGAACTCTCCCGATCAAAAAAGGACGCCGTGGCGTCCTTTTTTATTTTCGGCTGAAATGCTCTCAGCAAAGCTGTATTCACATTTCCTGATTAAACAGCGACTCGATATTCAAGCCCTGATGGGTCAGCATATCACGCAGACGGCGCAGCCCCTCAACCTGAATCTGGCGCACCCGCTCACGGGTCAGACCGATTTCCCGGCCAACATCTTCCAACGTTGAGGCTTCATAACCGAGCAGGCCAAAACGGCGGGCCAGTACTTCGCGTTGTTTCGGATTCAGCTCCTGCAGCCAGGTGACGATGGATGTTTTCATATCGTCGTCCTGAGTTGAAGTTTCCGGTCCGCCGCAACGTTCATCCGGAATAATATCCAGCAACGCTTTTTCTGAGTCACCGCCTATCGGATTGTCGACCGAACCGACGCGTTCATTCAGACGCAGCATCCGGTTCACATCATCGACCGACTTATCAAGCTGCAACGCAATATCTTCAGCGGTTGGTTCGTGATCCAGCTTCTGAGCGAGCTCACGGGCAGTCCGCAGGTAGACATTCAGCTCTTTGACGACATGAATCGGCAGGCGAATCGTCCGGGTCTGGTTCATGATAGCCCGTTCAATCGTCTGACGGATCCACCAGGTTGCATAGGTCGAGAAGCGGAAACCACGTTCCGGATCAAATTTCTCAACCGCACGGATCAGGCCAAGGTTCCCTTCTTCAACCAGATCCAGCAGTGCCAGACCGCGGTTGCTGTAACGGCGGGAGATCTTCACGACCAATCGAAGGTTACTTTCAATCATGCGTTTGCGCGCCACTTCGTCACCACGCAGGGCACGACGGGCGTAAAGAACTTCTTCCTCGGCGGTTAAAAGTGGGGAAAAACCGATCTCACCAAGGTAAAGCTGAGTCGCATCTAATGCTTTCTGAGTGACAGTGTATGACGAGATGTCCAGCTCATCGTCTGCATCATCGATCTCTGATTTAGCGGAAATATCGGCTTCCTGCTCTTCGACATCGATCTCCATGTCATCATCAAACTCATCATAGTTTTCGATATCAGTAGCTGCATTACTTCTGCTCATAGCGCCTCCCAGATAGCATCTCACAAATCCGGTTCATCACGCTCGAGCAGTCTGTCAGTCTGGCAGGTACCTGAGCGGATTCACTGACTTGCCTTTGTAACGGATCTCAAAGTGCAGCCGGACACTGTTCGTTCCTGAGCTGCCCATCGCGGCAATTTTTTGCCCCGCGGTTACCGTATCTTGCTCCCTGACGAGTACCCGGTCATTGTGCGCATATGCACTGAGGTAATCGTCGTTGTGTTTGATAATGACAAGGTTGCCATAGCCCCTTAATGCATTACCGGCATAAACGACTTTTCCGGCTGCAGTAGCTTTGACGTCCTGGCCTCTGTGACCAGCGATATCAATGCCTTTATTGCCGTTTTCCTTATCGGAGAAACGGGCAATCACTCTTCCTTTCGTCGGCCATACCCAACTGTCAACCTTGTCAGCACCAGACTTTGAAGTCTTACCAGAATCGTCCTTCGGCTGGGCCTGACTTGTAACAACTTTGTTACTTTTTGAATCTTGAGAGTACTCTTTTGTGGAAGGACGATCAACATCTTTCTTGACGCTTTTTTGTGCGATTTTAGTCGTAGATGTCGCCGGTTTTGGTGGTACTGTCGCCGGTTTGGGCGATGGCTTCACCACTGGCTTACTGACTGGGGCTGATTTGACAGGCGGTTTGATCACCGGAGCCGGCACCGAGGTCGCTGCGGTTGCAGGGACTGCCGTTGCCGCAACTGCTGGACCGACCACAACGGTGGGTTGATAAGGTACAACCTCACGTTTTGGCGGTTTGGGCGGCGCGGACGGTTTTTGGATGATTGGCTGAGTCGGCTGCGCCGCAACCTTATGGCCAAACTGAGGCGCCACATACTTGGGCTTCCACAGGAAGAGTTTCTGTCCCGGGTAAATCGTATAAGGCGGAGCCAGCTGATTAATTGCAATCAGCTCATTGACATCACGCCCAGACAGATAGGCAATAAAGTACAGCGTGTCTCCTCTCTGCACTTCGTAAAAACTGCCGCGATAGCTTCCGGCTTCAGTATTCTCATAATTGGCGCCGGGCGGCGGATAAGTGGCACAAGCAGACAGCAGCAAGCCCGCTGTCAACATCACTGAGAGTCTGCGCTTCTTTCTGCTCATGCCATTCATCCGTTATGCCAGCTCCCCAGCAACTAAGGGAACAAAACGAACGGGAATAATATCGTCCGTGACAAACTGGCCGTCAATGAAACGAATACGCTTCAGAACCTGATAATCGTCGCCTACCGGAATGACCAGACGCCCTCTTTCAGCCAGCTGTCCGAGCAGTGCGGTTGGCACCGTTTCGGCGGCTGCGGTGACAATAATGGCGTCAAAAGGTCCTTTGCTGGCCCAGCCGAGCCAACCGTCACCATGCTTGGTGGATATGTTATGCAAATCCAGCTGCTTGAAGCGGCGCTTGGCCTGCCATTGCAGCGTTTTGATCCGCTCAACCGAGTAAACACGTTCGACCATCTGTGACAGAATGGCTGTCTGATAACCGGAACCGGTGCCGATTTCCAGCACCCGGGAATCCGGTTTCAGCTCAAGCAATTCCGTCATTCTGGCGACGATATAGGGTTGAGAAATGGTCTGCCCGCTGCCAATCGGCAGAGCATTATTTTCATAAGCTTTGTGTGACAGAGCCTCATCCACAAAATGTTCGCGGGGAACCCTGTCCATGACTTGCAGCACTTTCCGGTCAGCAATTCCCTGCTGACGCAAATATTCCATCAGGCTATGGCGTTGTTCCGCATAGCGCATTATCCGTTGTTCTCCACTTGTTTCATCCACTGTGTCAGCTCGTCCAGCACATCATGCGCGGTGAGATCGACCTGAAGCGGTGTAATTGATACCTGCTTACGTTCAATGGCGTAAAAATCCGTTCCGGGTCCGGCATCCTGACAACTGCCCGGAGGGCCGAGCCAGTAGATCGTTTTGCCCCGGGGATCGACATCTTTCACCATTTTTTCCGCCCGGTGACGTGCACCTAAGCGGGTGATCTGCCACTCACCCAAATCGGACAGCGGAACATCAGGCACATTAATATTCAAAATCTTATTGCTGGGCAATGGCTGCATCTTGAGCCGCCCGATCATTTCCTTCACGACCTGCGCTGCCGTCGCAAAATGTTCACGACCAACGAGGGAGACGGCAATTGCAGGGACGCCCAGAAAATGACCTTCCGTTGCAGCAGCAACGGTGCCTGAATACAGGACATCATCCCCCAGGTTTGCGCCATGATTAATACCTGCCACCACGATATCCGGTTTTTCGGTCAACCATTCATTCAGCGCGAAATGCACGCAATCCGTCGGAGTCCCTTCAACGGAGACTCTTCTGATCCCTTCTTCACGGACACGCAAAGGTGTCTCCAGGGTCAGAGAGTTCGAAGCCCCGCTGCGGTTCCGGTCAGGGGCAACCACATAAACCTCACCCAGCTCTTTCAGGGTATCGGCCAGAATATTAATTCCTTCAGCAAAGATACCGTCATCGTTACTGATCAAAATTCGCATATCTGCCATCCTTTTGCTCTGGCTCATCGATCAGCTCCCGCATGACAGCCGTCGCAAAACAGCCGGCCGGCAAAGAAAACTGAACCACAAGCGAATTTTCTTCCAGTTGCCAGTCCATTTCTGACGGACGCAGCATCAGCGGACGGCGTTCGTGCCGCATCCGGTTATCACGGATCAGCTTCAGCAACAGGGGTTCCTGCTCAATGACCTGCATTTCAAAGGCCGCCACCTCTCCCAGACTCGGTAAGGCGTTGTCCCCCATCATTGGCGCAGTAATAAACAAGGTTCCGTTGTCGACCTGCGCCTGTAATTCCGGTGTTACCTGCTCGACCACGTCCCAGCCTTCACTGTTTACAGCCTGAACACAGTCACCGGCCAGCAGCAGCCCCGATTGCCCCTGAGCAATCCGCTGGGAGAGCACCTGATTGAACAGCCAGGAACGGGCCGCAGAGAGGTAAAAACTGCGCTTGCTCTTATCCCGGACCCGAAACTCATCGTTCCCCCAGGCACGGGCTTTCACCACATTATTGCCGTCGTGACCAAAGCGTTGAGCGCCAAAATAATTCGGGACACCCTGTTGCTGAATTTTCACCAGGCGCGATTCCAGCTCCTGCGGTTGTGTCAGCTCAGTCAGGCGCAACTCAAAATGGTTGCCGGCCAGATCGCCCGGACGCAGTTTCTTATCATGTCGGTCTGTCGCAAGCACTTCCACACCCGGATGTTCAGCAACAAACTGAGTCAAATCCGGATCCGGTTTACCCGGCAGATGAACGCTCAGCCACTGTTCTGTCACCGCATGCCGGTCTTTCAGACCCGCCCAGCTGACATCCCGGGATTTCACACCGCATGCTTTCGCCAGTTCATTGACCACATACTTGGTGTTTTCACCGGTTTTACGGATCTTCACCATGAAGTGCTCACCACTCCCGGCAAAGTCAAAACCCAGCTGCTCTTTTACAATAAAATCTTCCGGGCGGACTTTACTCCGGCCCTCACAGACAGGCTTGCCATTCAGCCAGCTCAGGCTGTCCATATCAATTGTCATAGTTTTTCCGTTCAACAGAAAGTCACTGCGTTACAGAGAACGCAGCAGAACGACCGCTTCGCAGGCAATGCCTTCTTTGCGACCTGTAAAGCCCAGACGCTCAGAGGTCGTGGCCTTTACATTAATATTATCGACTGTTGTTTCCAGATCGTCGGCAATCCGCTGACACATCTCATCAATATAAGGTGCCATTTTCGGTGCCTGGGCAATAATGGTGACATCCAGATTCCCAAGACAGTAGCCTTTGGCCTTCACTTTGGAATACACATCGCGGAGCAGCATCCGACTGTCCGCGCCTGCCCACTCGGCATCGGTATCCGGAAAATGACGGCCGATATCACCGGCACCAATGGCACCCAGCAGCGCATCGCACACGGCATGCAGGGCAACATCCCCGTCAGAGTGAGCAATCAGGCCATATTCATAAGGCACTTCAACACCACCGATGATGACCGGGCCTTCGCCGCCAAATTTATGTACGTCAAAACCGTGTCCAATTCGCATTACGCCTGCTCCTTACATTTTTGCTGCAGGTAAAATTCAGCCAGTACCAGGTCTTCCGGCTGTGTCACTTTCAGATTATCGGCCCGGCCCGGAACCAGCGTTGGTGCAAAACCACAATATTCTAACGCCGAGGCTTCATCGGTGATCACAGCCCCCTCGGCCAGAGCTTTGGCCATGGCATCACGTAACCTGCCCACCTGAAACATCTGCGGCGTAAGCGCGTGCCAGAGATCCGTCCGGTCAACCGTCGTTGCGATCGCCTGATGCCCATTGCCCCGTTTCATCGTATCGCGCACCGGCGCAGCCAGAATGGCACCATCCCGGCTCTGTCTGGCCTGTGTAATTAAGCGGGTAATATCATCCTGATGCAGACAGGGACGCGCGGCATCATGGACCAGCACCCAGTCGTCGTCTGCCAGCACCGCCAGACCGGCAAAAACCGAATCAGCACGCTCAGCGCCGCCCGGCACAACCACGACTTCCGGGCGGTGTGCCAGCGGCAGTTGTTTAAAATAGGGATCGCCGTCGCTGATCGCAATCACAACCCGGCCTATCGCGGGATGCTGCAACAGGCAGTCCACCGTATGTTCTAAAATCGTTTTGCCTGCAATGGTCAGATACTGCTTGGGGCGGTCAGCCTTCATCCGGCTGCCGATACCCGCGGCAGGAACGACTGCAGTTAAGGTTTGAGTCATGGTTGGTCTTACTGCAAAAATAACGTCAGAGTGTGCCCTCAGGGCGTATTGTCACCCACGATGCGGAAAAAGGTTTCTCCCGGCTTGATCATGCCCAACTCATGGCGGGCACGTTCTTCAACAGCTTCCAGCCCCTGATGTAAATCATTAATTTCCGCATACATCTGCTGGTTTCGTTGTCCCAACTCCGCATTGGCTTTTTGTTGTAACGCGACATTTTCAGTCAGCGCCATGTAATCAGACATGCCATTCTTGCCGAGCCAGAATTCGTACTGCAGCCAGGCCAGGACTAACAGCAACACAGCACAGAATACACGCATGCAAGCCTCGTTCTTGGTTGATTGATTCAGACCGGCAGGCCAGATTTTCAGCCCCGGAATGGCTAATAATCCCATAAAGCGCCCGGTGTGACCAGTTCCTGCACCGCCATTCGGACATAAAAAAGCCGCTCTGTATGAGCGGCTTATCATTCTGTGTCAGCAGTGCTGACGAAAGGAAGAGATCAGGCTTATGCCTGGCCTTTCACTTCTTTCAGACCGTTGAAAGGTGCTTTCTCACCCAGCGCTTCTTCGATACGGATCAGCTGGTTGTACTTCGCAACACGGTCAGAACGGCTCATAGAACCTGTCTTGATTTGACCCGCTGCAGTACCTACCGCCAGATCAGCGATGGTTGCATCTTCAGTTTCACCAGAACGGTGAGAGATCACGGCAGTGTAACCCGCGTCTTTCGCCATCTTGATCGCAGCCAGGGTTTCAGTCAGAGAACCGATCTGGTTGAATTTGATCAGGATAGAGTTCGCGATACCTTTCTCGATACCTTCTTTCAGGATCTTGGTGTTGGTTACGAACAGGTCGTCGCCCACCAGTTGCAGTTTGTCGCCCAGCAGTTCTGTCTGGTGCTTGAAGCCATCCCAGTCAGACTCGTCCAGACCGTCTTCGATAGAAACGATTGGGTACTGGTTCGCCAGATCCTGCAGGTAGAAGTTAAACTCTTCAGAAGTGAAGATTTTACCTTCGCCTTTCATGTTGTAGTGGCCCGCTTCTTTGTCATAGAACTCAGAAGCCGCACAGTCCATCGCCAGAGTCACGTCTTTACCCAGAACGTAACCAGCCATTTCGACTGCTTCTTTGATTGCAGCCAGTGCCGCAGCGTTAGATTCCAGGTTTGGTGCGAAACCACCTTCGTCACCCACAGCAGTGTTCAGGCCTTTCGCCTTCAGAACTTTCGCCAGGTTATGGAATACTTCAGCACCGATACGCAGCGCTTCTTTCAGCGTTTTTGCGCCAACTGGCTGAATCATGAATTCCTGGATGTCTACGTTGTTGTCTGCGTGCTCACCACCGTTGATGATGTTCATCATTGGCAGAGGCATAGAGAACTGGCCCGGAGTGCCGTTCAGCTCAGCGATATGCTCATACAGAGGCATGCCTTTCGCAGCAGCGGCTGCTTTTGCGTTTGCCAGAGATACCGCCAGGATTGCGTTTGCACCGAACTTAGATTTGTTTTCAGTGCCGTCCAGGTCGATCATGATTTGGTCGATGTCGGCTTGTGCTTTCGCATCTTTACCAACCAGTGCCTGAGCAATAGGACCATTCACCGCTTCAACGGCTTTCAGTACACCTTTGCCAAGGAAACGAGATTTGTCGCCGTCACGCAGTTCCAGTGCTTCACGAGAACCGGTAGATGCACCAGATGGCGCCGCAGCCATACCTACGAATCCGCCTTCCAGGTGAACTTCCGCTTCAACTGTTGGGTTACCGCGTGAGTCGATAATTTCACGACCCAGAACTTTAACGATCTTAGACATTGTGTTTCCTCTTGCTTTATTTTGATTTAAAAAAGCGAAAAAAAAGCTGTCGCACTCCTGTGCAACAGCTATTTGTAATCTTAGCTGTTTTCCAGCTCGCCGCGCTGGTGCTGACCAGCCGCCTTCACGAAGCCTTCAAACAACGGATGCCCGTCACGTGGGGTCGAAGTGAACTCAGGGTGGAACTGAGCCGCAACGAACCATGGGTGATCCGGCACTTCAATAATTTCGACCAGTTTCTTGTCTGCGGACAGGCCGGAGACTTTCAGACCAGCTTCTTTCAGCTGAGGCAGCAGATTGTTGTTCACTTCGTAACGGTGACGGTGACGCTCATGAATGGTCGCACTGCCGTACAGTTCACGGGCTTTGCTGCCTTCTTCCAGATGACACAGCTGAGAACCCAGACGCATAGTACCGCCCAGATCAGACGCTTCAGTACGTTCTTCAACGTTCCCTTCGCTGTCAACCCACTCAGTGATCAGACCCACAACCGGATAAGGGGATTTCGCATCAAACTCAGTGGAGTGTGCACCAGTCAGGCCAGCCACGTTACGAGCGAACTCAATCAGAGCCACCTGCATGCCCAGACAGATGCCCAGGTACGGAATTTTGTTTTCACGCGCATACTGCGCTGTCATGATCTTGCCTTCAACACCACGGCCACCGAAGCCGCCCGGAACCAGAATTGCGTCCAGGCCTTCCAGCATTTCAACGCCTTTCGACTCAACGTCCTGTGAATCAACATATTTGATGTTCACAGACAGACGGTTTTTCAGACCGGCATGTTTCAGCGCTTCGTTGACTGACTTGTAAGCATCTGGCAGCTCGGTGTACTTACCGACCATACCGATCGTCACTTCGCTGGTTGGATTCGCTTCTTCATAAATCACGCGTTCCCACTCGCTCAGATCAGCTTCTGGCGCAGTAATGCCGAAACGCTGACAAACCAGCTCATCCAGACCCTGAGACTTAATCAGCTGAGGGATTTTGTAGATGGAGTCGACGTCTTTCATCGAAATCACAGCTTTCTCAGGCACGTTACAGAACAGTGCAATCTTGGCACGTTCGTTCGCAGGAATCATGCGGTCAGAACGGCAGATCAGCACGTCTGGCTGAATACCGATAGACAGCAGTTCTTTCACTGAGTGCTGAGTTGGCTTGGTTTTCACTTCACCCGCGGCAGCCAGATATGGCACCAGCGTCAGGTGAGTAAAGATGGCACGCTCACGGCCCAGCTCAACCGCCAGCTGACGGATCGCTTCCATGAATGGCAGGGATTCGATATCACCCACAGTACCGCCCACTTCGACAATCGCAATGTCGTGGCCTTCGGCACCGGCAATCACACGCTCTTTAATCGCGTTTGTGATATGTGGGATCACCTGGATGGTCGCACCCAGGTAGTCACCGCGACGCTCTTTACGCAGTACGTCTTCATAAACACGGCCTGCGGTAAAGTTGTTGCGCTTGGTCATCTTGGTACGAATGAAACGCTCGTAGTGACCGAGGTCTAGGTCGGTCTCTGCACCGTCTTCCGTAACGAATACTTCACCGTGTTGAATGGGGCTCATCGTACCCGGATCAACGTTGATGTAAGGGTCTAGCTTCATCATGGTCACTTTCAGACCACGGGCCTCTAAGATGGCCGCTAGTGATGCTGCAGCAATACCTTTACCTAGGGAGGATACAACACCGCCCGTCACAAAAATGTAATTCGTTGTCATGTTAAACCTGGAAGATTTGGTGTAGAGGATAAAAAGTATCTGGACGGGAAATTAGTATACCAGACACATTTTATTGCCACAACGTGAAAACTATCACAGTATAGACGACAGGTTTTTGTCCCAAATCAAGCCCAAATGCCTTGACGGTTTAAATGCAAGCCGGTTAGCGCTTACTCCCCCGATTGGCTCAGTTTTTCCTTCTGTTTAACTTTTTCCCACTCTGCATCAAGCTCATCCAGTGAGCAAGTATCTACGCGTTTTCCTTGTTCCAGGACACTTTGTTCTACTGCGCGAAAGCGGCGTTCGAACTTTCGGTTGGCCCGGTGCAGCGCCATTTCCGGCTTCACTTTCAGGTGACGGCTGAGGTTCACCACCGCGAACAGCAGATCCCCGATCTCTTCCTCAATTCTGTCCTGATCAGGGATGGCCTGATGGGCTTCTGCCATCACCTCATCCATTTCTTCCTGCACTTTTTCGACGACCGGGCCCAGCGTTAGCCAGTCGAAACCATATCTCGCACAGCGTTTCTGGATTTTATCGGCACGATTCAGTGCGGGCATGGCTTTGGGGATATTCGCCAGAATGCTGTCGTCCAGCCCTTTTTCTGCACGCTCTTTGGCTTTTTCCGCTTCCCAGTTGGCGTGAATGGCTGCTTCATCTTCAAAACGCTGGTCGGCAAACACATGCGGATGACGCCGGATCAGCTTGTTGTTGATTCCGCTGACGATATCATCAAATTCAAACAGTCCCTGTTCTTTCCCCAACTGACTGTAGAAAATCACCTGAAACAGCAAATCCCCCAGCTCTTCCTTCACTTCAGCCCAGTTTTCTTCAGCAATCGCATCCGCGACTTCGTAAGCTTCTTCCAGGGTATGCGGCACGATTGAGGCAAAATCCTGCTTGAGGTCCCAGGGACAACCGCCGTCCGGATCCCGCAGTTTTGCCATAATAGCCTGCAATGTGTTGATGGGGGCTTTCTCGCTCATGATGACCGTATCCTGCTCTGTTCATAAAACGAAGCGGGCCGGTGCCCGCTTCTGCTGAATGGTTAATCTCGTGAATCTGCCAGATTCAGTGTAACCGTCTGGCCTCGACCACATCTTTGACCTGTTCCAGCCGCTTGAGGACCCTGCCCAGCGTATCCAGGTCAGTCAGTTCGACATCAAAATCCATGATTGACATCTGCTTTCTGAAATCAATCCGGCTCTTCACACCGGCAACCTTGACCTTCTCGTTATGCAGCGTGTTCGTCAGATCTTTGATCAGGCCATTGCGTTCAGATGCCGTTACCCGCACTGTCAGCGCGTAACGCCCTGCAAAACTGCCGCCCCAGACCGTGTTGATGATTCGCTGCGGCGCTACATGACGCAATTCTTCCAGCTGTTCGCAGTCACTGCGGTGCACCGAGATCCCCCGGCCCTGAGTCACAAAGCCTGCAATGTCATCACCGGGGATCGGCTGACAACAGCGCGCCAGATGCGTCATCAGGTTATCGACCCCTTCCACGACCACTGCATCACGCTGCGGTTTTTTCTGACTGGCCTTGTTACTCGCTTCCGTCAGGCGCTCCAGCAATTGCTGATCTTCTTCTTCCGCGGTCGGTTTGTTCACCAGCGCATTGATGTGGTTGATCACCTGATTGATACGCAGGTCACCGCTCCCGACACCCGCAAAGAGTTCGTCGGTTGAATTCACGTTGAAGCGTTTCAGAGCATAAGCTTCGGCGTCTTTCATCGTCGCGCCGATTTTGTGCAGTTCCTGCTCCAGGATCTCCCGGCCGGCCGCAATATTCTTGTCTCTGTCCTGCTTCCGGAACCAGGCATGCACTTTGGCACGGGCACGGCTGGAATTCACAAAGCCCAGGTTCGGATTCAGCCAGTCACGGGACGGATTGGGTTCTTTCTGGGTGATGATTTCCACCTGATCACCCATTTGCAGGTGATAGGTGAAAGGTACGATACGTCCTTCGACTTTGGCACCGATACAGCGGTGTCCCACTTCTGAGTGAATGTGGTAAGCAAAATCCAGCGGGGTCGCATTCTGCGGCAGGTCCACCACATCCCCTTTGGGCGTAAAGGCATAAACCCGATCGTCGAACACCTGACTGCGCAGTTCTTCGAGCATTTCGCCCGAATCGGACATCTCTTCCTGCCAGGCCAGCAGTTTCCGCAGCCAGTTGATTTTCTCATCATAGGCGGAATGAGCACCGGACGACGTGCCGGACTCTTTGTATTTCCAGTGCGCAGCCACGCCCAGTTCCGACTCTTCGTGCATCTGCTTGGTGCGGATCTGGATTTCAATCGTTTTGCCTTCCGGACCAATCACCACGGTATGAATCGACTGATAACCGTTCGGTTTCGGGTTCGCGACATAGTCGTCGAATTCTTTGGGCAGATGACGGTACTTGGTGTGAACTACTCCCAGCGCGGCGTAACAATCCTGAAGCTGGTCAGCAATAATCCGCACCGCACGCACGTCAAACAGCTCATCAAACGCCAGGCTCTTCTTCTGCATCTTGCGCCAGATGCTGTAAATATGCTTCGGCCGGCCATGTACTTCGGCTTTGATGTGCGAGGCTTTCATCGATTCATCCAGATCGGCCACGAAGCGTTCGATGTACTGTTCACGGTCAATCCGGCGTTCAGCCAATTGCTTGGCAATCTGCTTGTAGGTCTCCGGGTGATTGTACCGGAAGGCGTAGTCTTCGATTTCCCACTTGAGCTGACCAATCCCCAGACGGTTCGCCAGCGGCGCGTAGATATTGGCACATTCGCGCGCAGCAGCACGGCGTACCGCATCCGGCTCGTCTTTCACTTCGCGTAAATGACAGATCCGCTCAGCCAGTTTGATAACCACGCAGCGGAAGTCGTCTACCATCGACAGCAGCATCCGGCGGATATTATCCACCTGCGCCGATTGTGCCGCGCCTTCTTTGATGGCATTCAGCTGGCTGATAGCAGCCATCTGTTTGACCCCTTTCACCATGTACAGGATCGACTGGCCGTATTCCTCTCTGACCTCATCACTCTTGTAGAGCCCGGCCTCGACCAGCGGGAACAGCAACGCAGCAATCAGGGTATCGGCATCCATACTGAGCATCACCAGGATTTCGACCATCTCCCGGCCACGCCACAGCATCTGACTGGCAACAGCCTGATTATCCAGATGCGCTTCACAACGCTGATAGGTTTGGATCAGACGGTTCGAGGTTGTACTGTCCTGTAACAGGCTTTCTGCCCAGGGCACCAGCTCAAATTGAACGTTTTCCTTTAAATGCGCACCGCGAACTGCGACCATGATTCTGTCCTGTATTTCGTAGTTACGGATGGATACCTGTCACCTTTCAAGTCAGTGCCTGAATTCAGGCACGGGTAAACAGGGCCATCGATTCCAAATGTCCGGTATGGGGAAACATATCCAGCATCCCCAGGCGTTGCAACTGATAGCCTTGCTGCAACAGTACCTGACTGTCCCGCGCCAGCGTTGCCGGATTGCAGGACACATATAAAATATGGCTGGGTGACAAAGCTGCCACCTGCGTCATCACGCCTGCCGCTCCTGCACGGGCCGGATCCAGCAGGACTTTATCAAAGCCTTCATGCGCCCAGCTGAACGACGCAATTCCGTCTTCCAGATTGCCCTGATAAAAAGCAGTATTTTTCAGACCGTTCAGCGCAGCATTCTCACTGGCACGCTGCACCATGGCATCCACGCCTTCAACGCCTACCACTTCCCGCGCTCTTTTGGCCAGCGGCAAGCTGAAGTTACCCAACCCGCAGAATAAATCCAGCACCCGGTCTTCAGGCTGCACATCCAGCCATGACATCGCCTGTGCGATCATCTGTTCATTGACCGGCCGGTTGACCTGAATAAAATCCTTCGGTGAAAACGCCAGCCGGAGTCCTTCCACTTCGTAATACGGCGCATCGCCGGTCAGCTGAATCACTTCATCAGGAGCGGGTGAAAGGAATAGCATAACACGTTGATTGTCAGCAAATTGCTGAATCTTCGTCATATCCGGGTCAGAAAATGGTTTCAGATGCCGGATCAGGACCACCGGGCCGTTATCCGCTTCCACCAGCTCCACATGCCCGAGGTTACGCCGTCCCTGCAGGGAGTTCAGCATTTCCCGGAGCGGCGGCAGCAGATCATTCAGCGATGCGGCCAGCACCGGGCAATGTGCGATGTCGACAATGTCTTTGCTCTGTTCCTTGCGAAATCCCAGACACAGCCCCTGACCCGGCTCAACTCTCAGGCTGAAACGCGCACTGCGGCGATACAGCCATTCCTGACCCGTCACTGCGCTGTCCTGAGTCAGAACCGCGGTTTTTTCCTGCCCGTCAGCGAGGGCAAATTTTGCCATCAGCTCTCCCAGCGACTGACGCTTTGCATCAACCTGAGCAGAATGAGAGAGGTGTTGCAAGTTACAGCCACCGCACTGGTCATAAACCGGGCACTGCGGTGTAATGCGTTCCGGGCTGTCTGTCAGCCGTTTGATCACTTTCGCTCGGGCGTATTGTTTTTTGTTTTCAGTGAGCTGAACCAGTGCGCGTTCGCCGGGCAGCAACCCCGGAATAAACACCGGTTTGCGGTCAAGGTGGGCAATCCCCGCGCCCAGGTGATCCAGGCGGGTCACAGTAACTTCTTTGTGCTTGGTGTCGCTGACAGTACGTTTCGTCGGCTTAAAAAAGCGTGCCATAATGTTGTAACTCACGGTGTTTTGTCGCCTTTTCAGGGCGATGCCGCAGAGACTTCAATTGTCGCTGCGGGAAAGATTCATTAAGCTAAGGGCTGGAACATGCTTGCGTGGCCAGCATAGGCCGCAATTCTCCCACAGAATCGATTTCTTGTAACCATGACCAAATACGGACTTCGCGCCCGGGTTTTCACCCTGACATTAGCACCAACCCTGATCATTGGCCTGCTATTGAGCGCATTTTTTACCCTGAGCCGCTACCGGGATCTGGAACATCAGCTGGTGGCAACCGGGACCAGCATTATTGAACCGCTGGCAATCTCGACCGAATACGGGATGGCTGATCACAACCGTGAAGCAGTCCGGCGCATTATCAGCTACGCGCACCGCAAGCATTCCGACATTGTACGCAGTATCGCCGTCTTCGACAGCAATAATGAGCTTTTTGTCACTTCAAACTTCCACCGGAATTTTGAAGCCCTGATGTTCCCGGATGACAAGCCGATTCCTTTTCTGCCCGATATTGTCGTCAATGACACCACGATGATCATGCGGGCACCGATCCTGACTGAAGCCCAGCAAAGTAACCTCTCAGCACCGGGCTTTCAGGCCAAGGCGCTGGGCTACATTTCGATTGAAATGGACATGAGTCCGCTGCGGCTGCAACAGTATCAGGAAGTCTTCACCGCCCTGATGGTCCTGTTGCTGGGTCTGATCCTCTCCGGCCTGTTCGCCTATCGCCTGATGCGGGATGTCACCCGGCCGATTTCCCACATGATCAGTGTCGTTGACCGTATCCGCCGCGGCCACCTGGACGTTCGGATTGAAGGAGAACTGCTGGGCGAACTGGATAACCTGAAAAACGGGATCAACGCCATGGCGATTTCCCTGTCGGATTATCACATCGAGATGCAACAGAGCATCGATCAGGCCACTTCCGATCTGCGTGAAACTCTGGAGCAGCTGGAGATCCAGAACGTCGAGCTGGATATTGCCAAAAAGCGGGCACAGGAAGCTGCCCGGGTGAAATCAGAATTCCTGGCCAACATGTCCCATGAACTGCGCACCCCACTCAACGGCGTCATCGGCTTTACCCGTCAGATGCTGAAAACCCGGCTCAGTGCCAGCCAGCATGATTATCTGCTGACGATTGAAAAGTCGGCCAACAACCTGCTGACCATCATCAATGACATCCTCGACTTCTCGAAACTGGAAGCCGGAAAACTGCTGCTGGAAAACATTCCGTTCGACTTTACCGATTCTCTCGATGAGGTGATGAGACTGCTTGCACCAAGCGCCCACGAAAAAGGACTGGAATTGACGCTGCGAGTCGATCCGCGGATTCCAACCGGCCTGATTGGGGATCCGCTTCGCATCCAGCAAGTACTGACGAACCTGATTGGTAATGCCGTTAAATTTACCGAGCGCGGTAACATTGATATTGCCGTCGAGCTGAAAGCCGACCGAGATGAAAACCTTGAACTTCAGTTCATGGTCCGGGATACCGGGATCGGGATTTCTGAGCGCCAGCAAGCCCAGCTGTTCCAGGCATTCAGTCAGGCCGATGCCAGTATTTCACGCCGGTATGGCGGAACCGGTCTGGGGCTGGTGATTACCCAGAAACTGGTCACCCAGATGGGCGGTGAAATCAGCCTGACCAGCCGACTGCATCAGGGCTCAACCTTCTGGTTTACCTTACGGCTGAATAAAACCGACCTGCCGGTTTCACAGCCGATCGATACCCGCGACCTCAAAGGACGCCACCTGCTGCTGATCGAATCGAACCTGCAGGCTGCCAACGTGTTGCAACAGCGCCTGCTTCAGGCTGGGCTGGAAGTAACCTACCGCGCCGATATGCCGGAAGATGATGTCGAGCATCACGATTTTGCCCTGCTCTGCCTGTCGCCGGGCGAACAGCCGCCGCTGGCGAACATTCTGGATATGGTGTTCAAAGCTGAGCAACTGGCCGATAAGGTTCTGGTGTGTCTGCCGACCACTGAGCTTGCCCTGTCGGAACGCCTGCTGACCGCTGGTGTTACCGCCTGCCTGGGTAAACCACTGGCACAGCGTAAACTCTTCGATGCACTGATCGGCCAGACCGATCAGCTGGAAGAACCGGAACCTTTACCGCTGGCTTCCCCGGCTGATGCGCTGTTACCACTGACGGTCATGGCCGTCGATGATAACCCGGCGAACCTCAAGTTGATCGCAGCCCTGCTCAGTGAGCGGGTCGAAACCGTCATCACCGCAACAGGTGGCCGTAAAGCGGTGGAATATGCCCATCAGAAGGCTTTTGACCTTATTTTCATGGACATTCAGATGCCGGAAATGGACGGGGTCAGCGCCTGTCAGGCCATCCATGAAACCGACCTTAACCATAATACGCCGGTAATTGCCGTCACGGCCCACGCCATGGCCGGTGAGCGCGAACGCCTGCTTCAGGCGGGGATGGATGACTACCTGACCAAACCCATTGAAGAACAGATCCTGCAGCAGATGCTGGCCAAATGGATTCCTCAGCCTCAGAACAACGGGCCTGCCAGCCTCCCGGAACCGGCACCAACCAATTCAGCAGCCCCCGCGCCGGGTCCGCTCAATCAGAATGTCAGCTGGGATTGGGATCTGGCGCTGAAGCAGGCCGCCGGTAAGGAAGATCTGGCCAGAGACATGCTGCAGATGCTGCTCGACTTCATGCCCGAGGTCGAAATGCTGGTAAACGAAGTGCTGGACGGCAAAGAGATTGAGCTGTGGCCGTCGATACACAAACTTCACGGCAGTTGTGCCTACAGCGGGGTTCCGAGGCTGAAAAATCTCTGCTACACACTGGAAACCCAGCTGAAAGCCGGCACGGCAGTCACAGACCTGGAGCCGGAGCTGTTTGAGCTGATTGATGAGATGAACAATGTCGTGAAAGCATCACAGGCCTACCGGCAATAAGCCATCTACATGACAAACAAAAGGCCAGACATATCGCGTCTGGCCTTTTTTTGTTTGTCGCCGGGGTAACCGCGCGCGTCAGTCTGTTTCCAGAATCACGGTAGCAACGGCATAGTGCTTTTCATCAGCAATTGTCAGGTGGACATGACGAACAGCCATCTGCGCCGCCAGTTCAGCAGCTTTCCCGCTCAGCGTCAGTTCCGGTTTACCGCGCTCATTGTTCGTCACAGTAAAATCCTGAAAAGACACACCACAGGCGATGCCGGTTCCCAGCGCTTTAGCAGCCGCTTCTTTGACAGCAAAGCGCTTTGCCAGATAACGGCCAGCCTGTTTGTGCTGGCTGAAAATGGCCTGCTCCTGAGGGGTCAGCACTCTGCGTGCAAAGGCTGCCCCGGTACGCTCAAGCACAAGCTCAACGCGGGCAATTTCCGCAATATCCGTGCCCAGACCGACAATGGCCATTACCAGCGCGCTTCCAGCATCACAGCTTTCATGTCGGCAACCGCTTGGTGCAGACCGTCGAATAGAGCGCGGCCCACAATCGCGTGGCCAATGTTCAGCTCATAGATTTCCGGCAGTGCGGCGATTGGCTTCACGTTATGGTACGTCAGACCATGACCGGCATTCACCTTGATCCCCTGATCGCTGGCGTAGCTGGCTGCCGCAGCAATTTTTTTCAGCTCGGCCTGCTGCTCTGTATCCGTCGTTGCATCGGCATAGTGACCAGTGTGCAGCTCGATATAAGGCGCGCCACAGGCTACCGCAGCATCAATCTGCGCACGGTCAGCATCAATGAATAACGACACCAGAATTCCGGCTGCAGACAGTTTTTCAGTCGCCGCTTTCACTTTGTCCAGCTGTCCGACCACATCCAAGCCTCCTTCTGTGGTCAGCTCTTCGCGTTTTTCTGGCACCAGGCAAACAAACTCAGGTTTGGTCTCCAGAGCAATCTGAACCATTTCATCGGTCACCGCCATTTCCAGATTCATCCGGGTCTGAATCGTTTCACGCAGAATGCGCACGTCACGGTCGGTAATGTGGCGGCGGTCTTCGCGTAAATGAATGGTAATACCATCAGCGCCAGCGCGTTCGGCTACTTCTGCCGCGTGGACAGGATCCGGATAACGGGTGCCACGGGCATTGCGTAAAGTAGCGACGTGGTCAATATTGACGCCGAGCAGTATATTCTTCATGAAGCGGTACTCCTTCCTCTAGGGATAAACAATTCCCTGCTTTTTAATGGTTTGCTGCCAAGATACGGTTTCAGGGCCATCCGTGTAAAGCGCTTTGCAGCCCTGAGCTGATCCTGTGTTTCAAAATGACGGGCGGCAATGGCTTTCAGCTGCCGTCCGGTAAACGTAAGCTGCCCGGCGACGACAGAGGCAATAAACCCCCTTTGCTCCCGGTAGTTATAGGTCATCACATCATCCACAGGCAGGCCACTGCCCGCACAATGCAGGAAATCCACGCCGTACCCCAGATGATCCAATAAAGCCAGTTCAAACCGTCGCAGGGCCGGTTCCGGGTTCTCGGCCTGAGCCAGTTCACGCAAGACATTGAGATAATCAAGAAACAGCGCCGGATACGGCGTCTGTGCTTCCAGCACCCGGGCGAGAATTTCATTCACATACAGGGCGGAATAGAGAATGTAACTGCGCATCGGCAGTCCGATACTGATCGGCTCAGCATGGGTCATGACGGGCATGCTGCCACGACCAGACCATTTGAGAAATAACGGGGTAAAAGGTTGAAGCGCTCCTTTGAGATTGGAGCGCTTGCGGCGTGCGCCTTTTGCCATCAGGCTGATCCGACCGGACTCTTCACTGAAGACGTCCAGGATCAGACTCGTCTCACTGTAGGGACGAGCATGCAGGACAAAACAGCGCTGCAACCCTTCCATCGCTGTCCTTAGAGATCGTCGATATAACCGAGGCTGCGCAAGGCGCGCTCGTCATCTGCCCAACCGGATTTCACTTTCACCCAGAGTTCCAGGTAAACCTTACGTTCGAACAGATCTTCCATATCCAGACGGGCTTCACGGCCGATGGTTTTGATTTTCTCGCCACCTTTACCGATGACCATCTTCTTCTGGCCTTTACGTTCCACAAGAATCAGGCCATTGATATCAAAGCCGTCCGTTTCCGGATTATAGTCAAACCGCTCGATTTCCACGGTCACAGAATACGGCAGTTCCTCACCGGTAAAACGCATCAGCTTTTCACGGATAATTTCAGACGCCATAAAGCGCTGAGAACGGTCTGTCACATACTCTTCCGGGAAGTAGTATTCCCCTTCCGGCAGACTTTCGCGAACGATCTGCTCGACCACGTCGATACCGCCGCCGTGTTTGGCCGAAACCGGTACGATTGCTTTAAAATCCATCTTTTCCGACAGCGCCTGGATGTGCGGGAAAAGATCATATTTCATTTTGACGTTGTCGATTTTATTCACCAGCAAAACAACAGGCAGACCTGTTTTCGCCAGCTTGTTGAGCACCATCTCGTCATCTGGCGTCCACTGGGTTCCGTCGACCAGGAACAACACCAGCTCCACATCAGTCAGAGAACTGCTTGCCGCCCGGTTCATCAGACGGTTGATGGTTCGTTTTTCTTCGATGTGCAGTCCCGGCGTATCGACGTATACCGCCTGAAAGCCGTCGCGGGTGTCCACCCCCATAATCCGGTGACGTGTTGTCTGCGGCTTACGTGAGGTAATGGATAACTTCTGCCCGACCAAACGGTTCAGCAGCGTGGATTTGCCGACGTTCGGACGGCCTACAATGGCAATAAAGCCACAATGGGTTTTGTCTGTCATGATTCTAACTGCTTCAATGCCAGTTCTGCTGCAGCCTGCTCAGCCTTGCGCCGGCTACCGCCTTTTCCAATCACAGGTTTATCCAGCCCCGTGACCTCGCACTGCACAGTGAATTCCTGATTATGTGCTTCACCCTGCACCTTAGTTACAGTATACGCAGGCAACGGCAAACGTCGTCCCTGCAGGCATTCCTGTAGGCGGGTTTTCGGGTCTTTCTGGTTAATCCCGGGCTTAATGGTTTCGAGACGGCTCTGATACCAGCTCAGGACGATGCTGCGGACATGCTCAATATCACTGTCGAGATAAATAGCGCCAATGATAGCTTCCACACAGTCGGCCAGAATCGAATCACGGCGATAGCCGCCACTTTTCAGTTCACCCGGTCCCAGCAACAGGTAATCACCCAGTTCAAACTCCCGGCCCAGTTCAGCCAGGGTTTTGCCGCGTACCAGCGTGGCACGCATCCGGCTCATATCACCTTCATCCACTTTCGGGAAGCGGTGATACAAATCATCGGCAATCACAAAACTCAAAATAGAATCGCCCAGAAATTCCAGACGTTCGTTGTGTGTCCCGTTCGCGCTGCGGTGCGTCAGCGCCAGCGTCAGTAATTCGCTGTTATTAAATTCGTGTCCCAGCTTTCGCTGGAGTCTTTCTACAGGAGATGTCATTTTTTCCCGATCAGTTTATGCCACCGATGCGATTGAATCGCACACCGGTAGGAATCCAAGATGGAAGTACGCTCTCGGCACTTCGTTCAAATTCAAAGCTGATCCAGATCCCGACCGCCTTGCCCACCAGGTTTGCTTCCGGCACGAAGCCCCAGTAACGACTGTCAGCGCTGTTGTCACGGTTGTCACCCATCACAAAGTATTGACCTTCCGGTACAACCCACTCCGCCATGTCTGACGCTGAGTGATATTGATATTTCAGCGTCTGATTCGGCTCCAGCGGATGGATGAGAATGTTATGCTGCACTTCACCCAGCTGTTCTGTGAACTGAATCAGGCGCGTTCTGCCCTGAACAAAATCACTGTCCTGCATATGGGTCATCAGGACTGGCTTACACTCAGTGCCGCCCTGAGGCACGATACAAATCTGCTTGTTGTAACTGTACCGCACGGTATCACCTGGCAGTCCTACGACGCGCTTAATGTAATCTACGCTCGGTTGCGGCGGATATTTGAAAACCACAATATCCCCACGTTCCGGCTCACCGGTTTCTACCATCTTGTGACGGAAAACCGGATCACGCAGGCCATAGGCAAACTTTTCAACCAGAATGAAATCACCCACCAGCAGGGTTGGCATCATCGATCCGGATGGGATCTGGAACGGCTCATAAATAAATGAGCGAAAAACCATGATAATGGCAATCACAGGGAACATTGAGCTGCTTGATTCAACCCAGCTCGGCTGTGGTGCAACCGACTCCAGTGTTTTTGCATCTACCTGACCACCTGCATTTGCAGCGGCAGCATCAATTTTAAGCTGACGCTTGGGTGCCCAGATAAACCGATCCAGTGCCCAGATGATCCCGGTAAACAGGGTCGCCAGCACCAGGATTAACGAAAACAGATTAGCCATTGCTGTTCCTATGTCCCTATGATGATTTTTTCATGTATTTCTAGCCATTCCGCCGCAAAACTGCGGCGGAAGGCGAACTCAATTTATTTGTCTTTGCCTACATGCAGAATGGCGAGGAAGGCTTCCTGCGGCAGTTCGACGTTACCGATCTGCTTCATCCGCTTCTTACCTTCTTTCTGCTTCTGCAGCAGCTTTTTCTTACGGCTCACATCACCACCGTAGCACTTGGCAATCACGTTTTTACGTAACTGTTTGACCGTCGAACGGGCAATGATGTGGTTACCAATAGCCGCCTGAATTGCGATATCGAACATCTGGCGAGGAATGAACTCTCTCATCTTCTCAACCAGATCACGGCCACGGGACTGTGCATGATCCTTATGGGTAATAATAGCCAAGGCATCAACACGATCACCATTCAGAAGAATATCTACGCGAACCATGTCCGATTCTTCATAGCGCTGGAAGCCATAATCCAGCGACGCATAGCCGCGGGAAGTCGACTTCAGACGGTCGAAGAAATCCAGAACCACTTCAGACATCGGGATATCGTATGTCAGCGCAACCTGATTTCCGTGGTAAACCATGTCAACCTGCGTACCGCGTTTTTCCACACACAATGTGATCACGTTACCCAGATATTCACTTGGTACCAGAATGTTACAGCGGGCAATCGGCTCACCAATCACTTCAATCTCATTGATTGGCGGCAGTTTCGCCGGGCTGTCAACATAGAATAATTCACCGTTGCTCTTCTTCACTTCATACACCACAGTCGGTGCAGTCGTGATCAGATCCAGATCATACTCACGCTCCAGGCGCTCCTGAATGATTTCCATATGCAGCATGCCAAGGAAACCACAACGGAAGCCAAAGCCCAGTGCGGCTGAATTTTCCGGCTCGTAAAACAGTGACGCATCGTTCAGGCTCAGCTTGCCCAACGCATCACGGAAGTTTTCATATTCATCAGATGAAACCGGGAACAGACCTGCATAAACCTGAGGTTTCACCTTCTTAAAGCCCGGTAGTGGTTTGTCACAGCCGTTTTTCGCCAGCGTCAGGGTATCACCCACCGGCGCACCGAGGATGTCTTTAATACCGCAAACAACCCAGCCCACTTCACCGGTTCTCAGGATGTCTGTATCAACCTGTTTTGGCGTAAAGATACCGATACGATCAATATTCCAGCTCTGACCGGTACTCATCACCTTAATCTTGTCGTTTTTCTTCAGGGAACCATTCTTAATACGGACCAGAGAAACAACACCCAGATAGTTATCAAACCAGGAGTCGATGATCAGTGCCTGTGGCGGCGCATCCGGATCACCTTCTGGCGCCGGAATTGAACGCACGATGTTCTCCAGAACATCTTCAACACCCAAACCGGTTTTGGCTGAACAGCGGGTCGCTTCCAGTGCGTCGATACCCACGATTTCTTCAATTTCTTCCGCGACACGCTCTGGGTCAGCGGCAGGCAGATCGATTTTGTTCAGGATCGGCACAACTTCCAGATCCATCTCGATCGCTGTATAACAGTTGGCCAGCGTCTGGGCTTCAACCCCCTGACCGGCATCGACTACCAGCAGCGCGCCTTCACAGGCCGCCAGCGAGCGGGAAACTTCATAGGAAAAGTCCACGTGCCCCGGGGTGTCGATAAAGTTCAGCTGATAGGTTTCGCCATCTTTTGCCGTATAGTTGAGCGTCACGCTCTGGGCCTTGATGGTGATACCACGTTCACGTTCCAGATCCATTGAATCAAGCACTTGCGCAGCCATTTCACGATCGGAAAGGCCACCGCAGACTTGAATCAGGCGGTCAGATAACGTCGACTTACCATGGTCGATATGTGCAATAATCGAAAAGTTACGAATGTGCTTCATGAATTGGCGTGACTAACTCGTGATTAAAAAATGAATGGGATCCTAAGATCAAGTTGGCAGATTCTACCGAATTTCAACGGCTGCTGCTATCTTTCGATAACGCATTTGTTGACAGGCCGTCCGCAACGGGCTGACCAAGAACCCGGATCAGGCTGGGCTGGTATTCCCCCTGAGAGGACAAGCCGGACGCGCGACGACGGGCCAGCAGCAACCCCAGCGCACCGCCCAGCAGTGCACAGGCAATCACACCGCCTTCACCGCCACCGGCCAGCTCAACAAACCACCATTGACCCAGTAAGGTCCCGAGCAGCATACACACCAGCGGCAAAACGTACACCAAAAGCGCCGACTGCAGTACACTGCGCTCAGACAGACCGATTTCAACCAGCTGCCCGACTTCAATCGGTTCATCAATATTTCTTGTCGACAGAGTCAGCTGATGCTGCCGCCCGGGCAGCACCTTGCTGATGACTCCCGTCCCGCAACTATTCTGCGAGGCACAGGAACCACAACTGGTTTGTTGCTGGCAACTCACCGTAATCTGGTTCCGTGCAACGGCGACGACCGTCGCCAGTGAATGCATCATGGTTTTCCGGCTCCATCAAAGGTTACTGACTCAGCAACCCGTCTGGCGGTCGCAGGCGGAATATCCCCGACCACAGTCACTTCTTTATCTTTCAGCAGCTGGCTGTGCAGCGTGCGGCGGCCCTGGCGAACCAGTTGTTCCCGCACACTGAACCCGTCCGCTGCGGAAACGTAAATTGAAAAGCTGAACAACCCGTCGGTATACATCTGACTTTCCACCGGACGCTCTGTCAGCATCAGCCGGTGCCGGTTATGCGCAATACTCTCAAACCCCTGTGGCAGCCAGGTCACCTGCCAGGACAACTGAACCTGAGGCTGGGGCGGCAACTGAACAACTTCAGGCAGTTTCACCGACTTCAGACTTTCCAGCACATCCGCCACTTTATCATTGACGACATACGAGACCGCCCGATACTGCTCCAGCGGTTCCCCGTCGCGATCGAGCAAATCTGCCCTCAGCACCAGATGTGAGTGAGTATCCATCCACAACAGATAGGAGTAACGGGCGCCGTCTTTTGGAGCAATGCGCACCACATCGCAGGCCGTTCCGGCCTCGCGGGAGCGTCCCATCGGAATGAAATCGTAATATTGCGCCAGTTCTGCAACATTACTCCGCATGATCGGCGGCAAAGGGGCCACCATACGGTTACTGTTGATCGTAAACGGATCCAGACCAGGCTCGAAATAGCTGACTTCCTCCCCCCGCTGAATCACTTCCCGCGGCGGACCACTGAGATAAACCAGATGTGCATAAGTCTGACCGTCTTCTATCGCATGGCGGTAGCGTAACGGCTCAATACTGTTTTTCTTGATGAGGATGTAAGACACCTCATAACTCAATTGCCTGGTGGCCTTATCCATTTGATGCAACAAAGCCTCTGCAGAAGTGGTTGTGTCTTCTTCCGCAGAGGCTTGCCAAGGCATTGCCAGGCTGACCAGTGTCATTACACCGACCAGAAATTTTTTCATATCACCGCCACGAATCAGTGTGATTCCAACAGAGTTTTATCCAGACTGCCGTCTTCTGCATTCAGGCGCAGCTGCAACTCATAATCCTGCAACATTGCGTTGATACGCCGGCGTTGCTCCATCAGTTGTGCTTCGCTTGGCGACTCAGAGTGAGGGCGAACAGAATCACGGGTCAGGCTCACAGGTTCAGCAGTTCCGGCAAAAGGAATGGTCTGAAGAACAGGTACATCATTATTTGCCCCACTGGCTAATGATGCTTCTTCACCACCGTTATATTGTTGTACGCCGATAATCACTGCCAATGAGACGCTGGCTGCGACAGCAACCTGACCAAACTGCATCAGCCAGGCTGGCATGGAACGCCGAGCCTGCTGAGGACGAGGCTGCTCAGTCTGTGGCATCTGAACCACATTGTCATGACCTGTCGTTACAGCATGATTGCCTGACAGGCTGTGCGCAGGTTCGTCTTCCAGTGCCATCGACACCTGACCGGCGATATCCCATCGCGGTTGTCCCGGCGCTTCACCATGCAAAACATCGCTCATCAAATGATAAGCCTGCCAGCTTTGCTTTGCGGCGTCATCGACCAGAAGCTGGTTAATCACACTCTGATCGACATCTTCACCATCAAGCAAAGCCGAAATTTTTTCTTTATCAGCCATCTTTGTCACCGTTTGGCCCAAATATTAGCGCTGCATCAGGGGGGTGATCCGTTTTTCGACCGCCTCCCGAGCCCGGAAAATACGAGAACGTACCGTACCGACCGGACAGCCCATGACTTCTGCAATTTCCTCGTAACTCAATCCCTCAAGTTCACGAAGCGTAATTGCGGTCTTCAAATCATCCGGGAGGCTTTCTATGGTACTGAATACCACCCGCTTCAATTCATCTGACAACATTTGGTTCTCAGGGTTCGAAATTTCTTTCAGAGCACCGCCATTTTCATAATATTCGGCCTCCTCCGCGTCCACATCGGTGGCTGGCGGACGTCGCCCCTGAGCGACTAAATGATTTTTTGCTGTGTTGACAGCAATACGATAAAGCCAGGTATAAAACGCGCTTTCCCCACGAAAAGACGGCAGCGCGCGGTAAGCCTTAATAAAAGCTTCCTGCGCTACATCCGGCACATCACCGGAGTTACCGACATAACGGGCAATCAGATTACAAACCTTATTCTGGTATTTCACGACCAGCAGATTAAAGGCTTGTTTGTCCCCTCGTTGTACTCGCTCTATCAGTACCTGGTCAGTTAACGGCTCGCTCATTCGAGCGTGTACTCCTCTGTCTGTGACAAGGTCATCCTGTTCTGAATGCAATAATAAAGATGGCTTCACCATTGATCATCCTCACTTCAGAACCGCTTATATTCTATGGACATAGAAGCCTAAAGAACTAAAGACCCCAAAAAAAGCGCAAAGTTCCATGCACACCATACTGACTCAGCCGTTTGTGCGCAACTGCCTATCTATTGACAATTGAACCGCACAGCCGCGATCGACAGAAATGCAAACTCAATGCTCACACCATCAAAAAAGTCCCACCAAAACGGTTTTTTGATAATATAGCGAGCTTACCACAGGGATATGAGATCAATATGAAAGAGAACCGAGAACACAGTTGCGATGTCCTGGTCATCGGTAGTGGCGCGGCAGGCCTGTCTCTGGCACTGCGTCTTGCTCCGATGTGTCAAGTGCTTGTCCTGAGTAAAGGCCCGCGTAGCGAAGGTTCAACCTACTATGCCCAAGGCGGTATCGCTGCTGTTTTTGATGAAACGGACAGTGTGGACTCTCATGTTGAAGATACTCAGATTGCCGGTGCCCATTTATGCGATGAAGATGTGGTCCGTTTCATTGCGGAAAATGCCCGCGACTGCGTGCAATGGCTGATTGATGCCGGGGTACCGTTTGATCAGGAAGATAACAGTACGGATGCTCAACCGCGTTACCACCTGACCCGCGAAGGCGGCCACAGTCACCGAAGAATTCTGCATGCAGCCGATGCCACCGGTATGGCGATGCAGATGTCGCTGCAGGACAACGTCCACAATCACCCGAACATTCAGGTGCTTGAACGCCACAACGCACTGGACTTAATCACCAGCCACAAGCTGGGTCAGACCGAACAGCCAAACCGTGTTCTCGGTGCTTATATCTGGAACCGCCAGCGCGAGTCCGTCGAAACCGTACGTGCAAAATTCGTGGTTCTGGCCACTGGCGGAGCGTCCAAGGTTTATCAGTATACGTCAAACCCGGACGTTTCTTCCGGCGACGGGATTGCCATGGCCTGGCGGGCCGGTTGCCGGGTCGCTAACCTAGAGTTCAACCAATTCCATCCAACCTGTCTGTTCCATCCGGAGGCGCGCAACTTCCTGTTAACGGAGGCACTGCGTGGTGAAGGTGCTTACTTACGTCGCCCGGACGGCTCCCGTTTCATGCCGGAATTTGACGAGCGTGCGGAACTGGCCCCCCGGGATGTCGTCGCCCGCGCCATCGACTATGAGATGAAGCGTCTGGGTGCAGACTGTATGTATCTGGATATCAGTCACAAACCGGCTGATTTCGTTACCAAACACTTCCCGACCATTTATGAAAAGTTGCTGACCTACGGCATCGACATCACGACCGATCCGATCCCTGTCGTACCTGCAGCCCACTATACCTGTGGCGGTGTGATGGTGAACAAACAGGGCCAGACAGATCTGACCGGCTTGTATGCCATTGGTGAGGTGAGCTACACCGGTCTGCACGGTGCGAACCGGATGGCTTCTAACTCATTGCTGGAATGTGTGGTCTACGCCTGGTCGGCCGCAAACCATATCAGCGAGCATATGAATGAGGTCAGCCTGCCTGCTTCACTGCCGCTGTGGGACGAAAGTAAAGTCTCCAACTCCGACGAAGAAGTCGTGATTCAGCACAACTGGCATGAGTTGCGTCTCTTTATGTGGGACTATGTGGGAATCGTGCGGACGACCAAGCGTCTGGAGCGAGCCATGCGCCGTATCCAGCTGCTGAAGCAGGAAATCGACGAGTACTACAGTAACTTCCGGGTCTCAAACAACCTGCTGGAGTTGCGGAATCTGGTGCAAGTTGCTGAGCTGATGGTCCACTGTGCCCTGGCACGCAAAGAAAGCCGGGGCCTGCACTACACACTCGATTACCCGGAAATGCTGGAGACCCTGTCGCCAACCATTCTGGATCCGCGCAAGACCCAATAGCGGATAAAAAAACGGGAGCCGCCATGGCTCCCGTTTCAGATCTGACAGTTAATCAGCTCAGACTTTGAAGACCTTGATGGCTTCGGCCAGCGTACTGGCCTGCTGCGAGACCGACTGCGCCGCCTGCACATTTTCCTGCACGATGGTGACATTACTGTTGGTCACATCACGAATTGAAACCACACGCTCACCAATGTCCTCAGACACATAGCTTTGCTGTTCCACAGCAGCGGCAATCTGAGTGCTGGTCTCCAGGATTTGCTGCATATCCGAAATAATAGTGTTGATTTTGGTCTCCGCACTGTCGGCCTGCGCAACGCTCTGTTCACCCAGCGAACGACAATGTTCAATATGGCTCACGACCTGCTCGGTCTGCTGTTGCAGGGAGCTGATAATCGACGTGATTTCCTGTGTCGATTGCTGAGTCCGCATCGCCAGAGAGCGAACTTCATCCGCAACTACCGCAAAGCCTCTGCCCTGCTCACCGGCACGGGCTGCTTCAATCGCCGCATTCAGTGCCAGCAGGTTGGTCTGCTCAGCGATATTTTTGATCACATCGACCACAGAGCCGATATTGTCAGACAAGCCCGATAGGCTCGACACTTCCTCGGTACTTTGCGCCAGACCTGACGACAGCTGATAAATACGCGAACGGGTCTCCACAACTTCCGCCAGTCCCCGTGACGCTTCATCATGACTGCGGGCCGTGTGCGAAGCCGCCTGCTGAGTACTGCTGGCGACATCCCCGATCGTCGCGCGCATTTCCGTACTGGCTGTAGCAACCGAGTCACTGTCTGTCAGCTGGGCGGCCAGAGCATGTTCAGCCTCCTGGCTTCGCTTTTGCAGCTGAGAAGAAGCGGCACCCAGCTCAGATACAGCTGACTGTACTTCGCTCACAAGCTGACGCAGGCTATTCAGAAGATAGTTAAAATGTGTCCCCATTTCCGCCAGCTCATCATTCCCCGAAGTATCGGCATGCAAAGTCAGGTCATGGCGCGTCGCAATACGGTTCATCAGACCGCTGAGGCGTTCAACCGGACGCAAGATGGACACACTGATTCGCCAGGAAAGAACGATCACAGTCGCAATGATCGCGATGACCACCAGCCAGGTAAACCGGGTAATCATGGCATTGACGGCAACCGCCTCTTGATCCAGTTTCTGCTGCATCAGTGCAAACTCAGCTTCAACCTGATGTGACTGATCACGGATCTGACCTCTCATGCCTTCTTTATGGCTCAGGCCCACCCGGGTTTTCTGAGCGACAAACTGATCAAATGCCTGTTGAAAATCACGATACAGCTGACCCAGTCCGGCCGTTAACTGATCGCCGTATGCGTCCTGATAGCGGTGATATTCGGAAAGCAAAGCTTTGTCATCTGTAGTCGCAAAGAGCTTGGCCGTCAGGACAACCTGATAAGCTTCCAGTGACAGCGGGCTGTCCGATGCCTGTGTAATCAGAACATCGCCTTTTTCATACAGGTCATGATACAGCCCTTCAGACAGGCTCAGTCCCAGAGACTGATAACCGGCAACCAGGTCTTGCATCCCGTGATGGTAGCTTGCCATCTGCCCGGGCAGTGAATTGACCTGCGGCAATTGAATCGACAGTGAAGCCAAGTCATTTTTCAACGATGTCAGCTGACGAGAAAACTTGTCGATATTCCCGTTAAACGTCTTGAGATATTTCACGTCCATACGGGCCAGAAAATCTTTTTCATTGCGTCTGAGGTTCAGCAATGTCACTTCCAGCTTATCGATTTGCCCTTTTGCAGTTTCTATTTTTGCGAACTGCTGATTACTGTAACTGTTGATCCCGATCAGTAAAAAAATCGCAGCAACAGTTAACCCCGCCAGCCCCAGTAACTTATGTCTGATTTTCATTACATTGCTTTCCCTCAAGAGACACCTGTGCGGAAGTTCGCCATTGCTAATTCCGAGGCTGTTATTATAAATTTCTCATCATGTAATTACACAGTAAGAACGTCAGACAACGCCGGTATCCTGAGGACTTCGCGAGGTTTTCAAGCGGGTTATGTGTTAAAAATTGAAGTGCCTTCCAAGTTTGAATCTGTCGCAGTAACAAGCCAAAGGAAATAGTTAAGCCAACCGACAGAAGAGACTCAAACGTCGGAATTCCTGATCTGTACAGGCATCCAGACATATCGTCAGGCGATGTACGTGTTGGGAAGCTTCCAGTTCCATCACCAGCAGGTAGGGGGTGAGCAACAGTGCATGAGATAATTGCCACTGCCGGTTTTGCCATTCCAGTTGCTGATCCGCAAAAAGAACGAGGCGACCTTTGATTTGAGCGGCGCGGTTTCCGGCTTTTACATATTCAGGCCACAGCCATAAACACATCAGCCAAACCAGCGGCAATGACAACACCTCAATCACGGCCAGAAAGAACAGCATGCCTGCCGCCGTCAGGTAAGCCCCGGTTAAAGCGACAAGCAAGATATCAGAAGGAAAGATATGCAGATTAGCGAAGCTTACTCTTGTTGTGGGCAACAATTTTGTCCACCATCGCTGCATGAACCGGGTTGCTGCTGTTCCCGTGTTCCATCAGCCAATTAAACAAGTCAGGATCGTCACATGTCAGCAGAGAAACGAAATCCTGACATTCCTGCGGGCTCAGATCATCAAAACACTCTTCAAAAAACGGCAAAAGGATGACGTCCAGCTCCAGCATGCCACGGCGGCAAGCCCACCTAATTCGTGCTTTATCATTGGCACCTATCATTTCCAACCTCAACTCCTGTTGGTGTATTTATTGCGGCAATACTACCAGCCAGGCTGGCCGCCGCCTATCTGCACAAGCAGACGGCACAGTAAAATGAGAGCTGGTCGAGATAATTCCTGACATCAAAACTCAGGTATTGCAGACTGCTGGCTGACAAAATCCAGCCAGAGCGATAACATAGCGCTTATTCGATGCCTTTCTGAGGGTAATTCGTTCCCTCTTTCAACAATGGATACGATGATGAGTACCTGGTCTGAAACTTTGCAATTCGACAAAATCCCGCTTACCGCTGAAAGCGCAATGCCTTCCCTTGCCCTGATCGATCTCAGCAGCTGGGGACTGGTGACTCTCGTTGGCCCGGACAGCATTTCATACCTGCAGGGACAAGTGACCTGTGATGTCGTCTCACTGGCGCCGGACCAGTCCACCCTGGGCGCTCATTGTGATGCCAAAGGCAAGATGCGGACCGTCTTCCGTCTGTTCCGCCATCGGGATGGGCTGGGCTGGTTACAGCGCAAGAGCGTGATGGACACCCAGTTACCGGAATTGAAAAAGTACGCCATCTTCTCAAAAACCACCATCGAAGCCAGTCAGGACATTCTGTTGGGATTCGCGGGTGAGCAGGCTGAAGCCATGATCGATCAGCTTGTTGGCGGCGAAGGTGATGTGCGCCCGCTGCCTGATGGCACTGCCGTGAAAATTGATGATCAGCGCTGGCTGCTGGCCGTCGATGCAGCAACGGCCAATGACATTGCAGCCAAATTGAGTGGCACAGCCTTATTGTCTGATGATTCACTGTGGGATCTTCATGATATCCGTCAGGGCATTGCCCGGATCGAATCAGCAACTGAGCTTGAATTCATTCCTCAGTCCCTGAATCTGCAGGCACTGGACGGGATCAGCTTCAAGAAAGGCTGCTACACCGGCCAGGAAACCGTTGCCCGGGCCAAATGGCGCGGCATCAATAAACGCGCCATGTATTTGCTGTCCGGACCGGCAGCGCACTGTCCGAAAGCCGGAGACGTACTGGAGCGCAGCGTCGGCGAAAACTGGCGTAAAGGCGGCACGGTGATTGCCGGTTATCAGTTCAGCGATGGTCAGGCGATTGCCCTGGTTGTGCTGCCGAATGATCTGGATGAGGGAACTGCTTTCCGTCTGGCAGCCGAGCCTGAAGGTCAGTGGCTGCAACAACCACTGCCCTATTCGCTGGATGAAGAGGCCTGATGTTAGATACGCCTGTCACCCGTTATCTTCAGCAGGAAGGCATCGACTTCCTGCTGCTGACGCACAGCAAACCCGCCCGTACCATCGAGGAAGCCGCTGAAGCCCGCGGAGTCGCACCCGAAGTAATGGTCAAATCGATTCTGCTGCGGGATATGAGCGGTTTTCATGTCCTGGCCTGTGTGCCGGGTACCAGGCAGGTCGATCCCAAGAAGGTCCGGGCTCTGTTTGCGTGCCGGCGTATGACCTGCGCAGACGCCAGAGACGTCGAAAGTGTCACCGGACTGATCATTGGCACCGTCGCCCCCATCGGGCTGAAGCAAAGATTGCCGGTCGTCTTCGACCACGCGCTGGCAGAATTCCAGCGCGTCAATATCAGCAGCGGCGACCGTATGGCCGGAATTGAACTAGCAATGCAGGATTTAGTTCAGCTCTGTGCGCCGATGTACGGCGACATTTGCCGTTAGGTTTCCTCAGCATCTGATTCTCATTTGCGTAAACATGCAACTTTTCCGTCATAAAACGCAGAGATCGGAGCAGTCATAAATTCCAGCAGATCCTACTTTTTTATCTGCTGGCTCTCCCGTTTTCTGCCTCATATTTCACCACACCCCAGCCTTATGAACGTGTCGGAAAGTTGCACTGCACTCCAAAAACAAGCTTTAAACCACTGATAAACATAAGGAATGTCTAAATCAAATACAGACATCTGTCTGTTTCCAAACATTTTGTTACATGGCTATCCATACAATACTTCAGAACTTTATCCTGTATCGGTCGGATTTTGACAAAATTATTTAAATCAAGATCTCATTTTACATAAACATTATGCTGTGAATATCACAATTATTTCACAGTTGATTCCCTATAATGCCCCCGATCACGAACACCAAGAACACATAAAAACTTAAGGCAAGGTTGCTCATCATTATGCGCATGTTTAAACAGTACATCCCCAAGATGGTTGCAAAACACGTCAGCAGGCTATTCAGTGGAAGAATTTATATTGATGGTCGCGGGGGGTATGAATTCGATAATGGGCTGTTAAAAATCCCAACCAAAGCACAACAGCGTCATTTTGACACCGTCAAAGAAGTCAATCAGGAAATCCGCCGCCTGAAAGAGGCTGCGTAACCGAAATGAGCAGGCCGGTCACAACCGGCCTGACTGGCAAAGATCAACAAACCGATGGGTTAATCTTCTTCTTGTGTTAACTCCTGGTATGCCGCCGCATCAAGCAATTCATCCAGTTCACCTTCATCATCCGCTTTGATCTGAAACAGCCAGCCATCGCCGTAAGGATCGTTATTCACCAGTTCCGGAGCCAGCTCAAGATCTTCATTGATCGCAATGACCACCCCGGATAAAGGGGCATACACATCGGAAGCCGCTTTCACCGACTCCGCAACGGCACATTCATCGCCCGCTTCTGTCGTACTGTCCACATCCGGCAGATCAACAAAAACCATATCTCCCAGTAATTCCTGAGCATGATCGCTGATCCCTACGGTATAAACGCCATCCCCTTCGGGACGCACCCATTCATGGGTATTCGTATATTTCAGTTCAGAAGGAATGTGACTCATAAATAGTTCCTTACCCAAAGCGGCCTGTTTCGCGACAGCCGACACGTTCTCGACAAAAGAAGTTTCCCGAAAAGCGGGCTTCGCCAGCCCTGCCTAACATTACTTTAGGAGAAAAAAATCAGATTGAAAGCAAATCCCCTCACAAAAAAAGCCGCCTCTTTCGAGACGGCTTCTGTTTCAAATTTCAAAATAATCACTCAGCTCAACGACTGATTCTCTGCTTATGCTTTCGCCAGTGCCGGCAGGTCACCACTGAGACCCAGCGCCCGGCGCATGAACTGATCTTTCACGCCCGGGGCATGATTGGCCAGCAGAAGGCCGACATCACGCAGTAATTTTTTCGCCGGATGATTGCCGTCAAACAATTCACGGAATGCCTGCATGGTCGCAATCATCTTCGCGGCTTCAGCTTTACGCCAGCGCTCAAAGTAACGCAGGTGCTGACGAGCACCGATATCCTTATCCTGACGCCACAGTTCAATCAGCGTCTCCGCCAGACTGGCCGCATCCAGCAGTCCCAGATTCACGCCCTGACCCGCCAGGGGATGAATGGTATGGGCAGCGTCCCCTATCAGAGCAACACGATCCCGGACAAAGTCACGGGCATAACGCATTTTCAGCGGCACAACCTGACGCTCTCCTTCCAGACTGCATAAGCCCAGACGACAATCAAATGCAGCTGTCAGGGCATGATTGAATGCATCCGGCGTCATGGCCAGGAGCGCTTCCGCCTTCTCCGGTGTGACAGACCACACGATGGAGCACAAATCCGACTCTGCCAGCGGCAGAAATGCGAGCGGGCCATCCGGCGTGAAAATTTGCCGGGCAGTCTGCTGATGCGACTCCGCACAACGAATATTTGCCACCAGCGCATGATGACCGTAATCCCAGTGTGTCAGCGGAATATCGAGTTGATTGCGTACCCAGGAATTGGCGCCATCGGCACCAACCACCAGTTTGGCCGTCAGATGCTGTCCGTTATCCAGGGTCAGCCAGGCTTCATGTTCGCCAAAGGCCAGTTGCTGGCAACGGACAGGAGCCATCAGGCTGACATTGTGCTGTTTTTGGATCTGATCCAGTAAAGATAACTGAATCACACGATTTTCAACGATGTGGCCCAGATCCGGCTGTGACAACGCTTGTGCGTCAAAACTGATATGAGCGAAGCTGTCCTGCTCCCAGACATCCATTTGCTGATAGGGGCTGATCCGGCGTGCTGCCATCCCCTGCCAGGCGCCGACACGGCACAGGATACGTTCGCTGGCCCGGCTGAGCGCCGATACCCGGACATCCGGCAGCGACGACAGTTCAGGCTCCGGCAGGTGGCCTTCAATCACAGCGATCCGGAGCTCCGTATCTGCCAGTGCCGCAGCCAGGGTCAGGCCAACCATACCACCGCCGATAATTGCTACATCTACGCTTTGCATCATGCTTATCTGTCCACCTGTCCCATCGCCCGCTTCACCAGCGGTGCTTTCAATACGTTTAGTGCATTCATGGCCATCAGACCGGCATTCCGGCCTGCCACCAATGGCCAGTATTCGTTGGCAAAGACTGTCACCAATCCTGAGGTCATCGCAATTGTAGCGGCCTGATCTGACTCTCGGCGCTGACGGAAACGACTGAGTACAGCCATGCTGCCAGCCTCATCGCCCCGCGAAACGCCGGCCACAACTTCTTCAGCCAGCGTCATCACATCACGCAGCCCCAGATTAAATCCCTGTCCGGCGATCGGATGCAGGGTTTGTGCTGCATTGCCAATGACCGCAAACCGGTGCGACACCCGACGCTCCGCCTGACGCAGGCTCAGCGGGTAGGCATAGCGCTGACCCGTTTTGACCATCTGTCCCAGACGCCAGCCAAAAGCTTTCTGTAATTGCTGCAAAAACATTTCGTCATCCCAGCCCATCACCGTCTCTTGCTGTTCCGGAGGAACGCACCAAACCAGCGAGCTGCGTCCCTGACTCATCGGCAACAGGGCAAGCGGGCCAAAGGGCGTAAAGCGTTCAAAAGCTTCGCCCTGATGCGGTTTCGTAGTTGACACATTGGCAATGATTGCCACCTGTTCAAAATTCAGTGACGTCTGGGAAATTCCCAGTTGAAGGCAGCATTCCGACAGCCCTCCGTCTGCAGCAACCAGCAAATTCGCCCGGCAGGATTCACCGGAAGAAAGCTGCAGGATGACCTGATCAGTTTCCCGCTCAATCGCCTTGATTTTTACCGGACAAAGCAGATCAATCCCCGAACTTTGCGCGAGCTGTTCATGAAAAACCGCGCCAGCCTGAGCCAGTTCGATCACATAACCCAGCGCATCAGCACCATATTCATCTGCCGCGATCCGAGCCAGACCGGCATGGCCCCGGTCAGACACATGAATCCGGGAAATCGCAGTTGCTTCACGCATCAGTGCAGGCCAGAGACCAAGCTCTGTCATCAGCTGCACCGACCCCAGCGACAGGGCAATACTGCGGGCGTCATAACCGGGATGACCGGACTGCTCCGGTAACACGGCCTCAACAACAGCAATACGCAAAGCGCCTTCACTCAGCCTGTCCAGCGCCAGCGCCAGGCTGGCGCCCGTCATTGCGCCTCCGGCAATCACAACATCATACTGCTTCACGTTTGTCTTCCCTCAGAACACCACGATGATCAGTGCAGGGTCGGCTTGTCAGCCTGCTCACTCTGGTGCCTTGCAACCAGTTCAAAGTAACAGGTCAGTGCACACATGCGAACATGCTCAATCACCTGTTCGAACAGCGCGGCCTGCTCTTCCATATCGTCATCTTCATCGATGCCCAGCTGTGCAATATCCTGCAAATCACCCAGCGCTTCCTGGACGGCAGCCGGTAATTTCTCATGATTCAATCCCATCAAACCCAGCCCGGAGAGGAAACAGTTCACCCATTCGCTTAATGCTTCGGCGCGATCCATCAGGTCCATTTCATCATCCGGCAGGAGCAAAGTGACTTCAAACCCGGTACTCGCCAGCGCTTTGGCCGTAATTTCCACCAGACTTTGTGTCAGTGTTCTGGCTTCACCACCCAGCGATTCACCGTTATTGGCATAGTCCGCAATCGGACCAATCCACTGTTCTCCGTCTGCCGGCAAACCGCCGCACAACATGCCTGTCAGCAGTCCGTGCAGTTCAGCAGGCGTGACTGCCAGAGACTGAATTTTCAAAGCAGTTTCAACCGCTTCATATGCCGGCAACTTTACTTCGCTCATGGGCTTTTCACCTTAATCAGTTGGTGTCAGATGGGTTGGAGATATGCTACCACTAAGGCTGGTTTCAGGCTAACGTAAAGCAGGAGGCGATTGATTCATCCGTCATTTTTGCAGCCTCCCTTCAGCAGAATGACAGAAAAAGCGCCGAACTGATGAAGAACTGTCTCCCTGATGGCTTCCCTTCAGTCTGACCCAGTCGCGCGCTTGCAAGTTAAATTGGCTTTTTCTATATTAGCCGCAGATATATCCAAATCCCCTCAAGAAGTCTGATTCAGTCAGATTTGCTTGGTTCACAGGCCCGGTACCGGTTGATGGTCTCTGTCGCTTGAGGTCAGTAGGGGGATAATGGCTCAATCAAATCACAGTGACTGACACGGAACCAAGACAGCTATGAGCTCGCAGGCAGTTGAAATTGAAATTTTAGGCCGTACCATTAAGGTCAATTGTCCGGAAGGCCAGGAAACGGCACTGCGTGCGGCGGCGGCAGATTTTGATAACCGCCTGCAAGAGCTGTCTCAGCGAACCAAAGTCTCGAATCCAGAACAGTTACTGATGTTTACCGGACTAAACATTTGCAGCGAGCTGCACAAAGAACGCAAAGAATTTAGCAGCAATGCGCAATCTGTGTCCGACCGAATCGGACAATTAGCAGAAAGCTTAGATCAGGCATTGCAAAATCAACCGCAACGTTGATAATGAATTGACCCTGGGGTGTGCGTCAGCGAATCGACGTCCCCGAGCCGATAAGCAAAAAACCAGGATCGGCTTTTATCAGCTACTGAGCAGGCTCAGCATGACTGAGAAGCCTACGGCTGATGCTGCCAATCCACCTTGAACGTCTGGTTCAAGGGCAACAATTCGCAACGGCACCTTGGGGTACTCCTTCTTTTCTATCCTGCTCTCAGCCAGCAGTATTTTCCTGAGCAGGCGACGACGGATAAAGCATGATATGGATGCCTTCCACCGCCATGGCCAGGCTGGCCTGACAACTCAATCCACCCGACAGCAACTTCGTCAGCAAGTCCGCCTGAAACGTCAGACACTGTCGCTTCACCAGCAGGAACAGGCGAGCAAAGCCGTGCTGGCACGTTTTAATCAGCTTCAGGATGTTCATCACGCGCAGCATGTTGCGATTTACCTCAGCAGTGACGGAGAACTGGATACAGGACCGCTGATCGAGTGGTTGTGGCATCATGGTAAAACCGTGTATCTGCCGGTACTGCATCCCTTCAGCAAAGGCCACCTGCTGTTTTTACACTATCATCCGGACAGCCGGATGCACTGTAACCGCTACGGCATTGCGGAGCCTGTGCTGGATGTTCGCCATGTCAAACCCGTACACGAACTGGATTTGATGTGCACGCCACTGGTTGCCTTTGATGAACAGGGGCAGCGACTGGGCATGGGCGGCGGCTATTATGACCGTACACTGAGCCAGTGGCATCATCACGGAAAAGGACCTCGGCCACTCGGACTGGCACATGACTGCCAGCAGGTCCGTCACCTGCCATCCGAAGCCTGGGATGTCCCCTTACCCGCCATCATCACCCCATCGGCCTACCATCATTGGTAAACATCTGAATCACAGGATATCTAAACAGGGATCTCAGTCATGTTTTTCCAATGTCAGCAACCGCAGGGTCGGCTATAATCAGCGCTCGCATTCTGTTGGTCATCACGAGGAGAAAGGCATGACACAAGATGAAATGAAGAAAGCGGCGGGCTGGGCAGCCCTGGACTATGTGACCAAAGGCAGCATTGTCGGCGTTGGCACCGGCTCGACCGTCAATCACTTCATCGATGCCCTGGCCACCCGCAAAGAAGAAATCAAAGGGGCGGTCTCCAGTTCTGTGGCTTCCACCAAGCGTCTGGAAGAGCTGGGTATCCCGGTCTTTGATGCCAACGAAGTGTCCTCACTGGACATCTACGTCGATGGTGCCGATGAAATCAATGCCGAGTTTGACATGATCAAAGGGGGCGGAGCCGCCCTGACCCGCGAAAAAATCGTGGCCGCAATTGCCAAGAAGTTCATCTGTATTGTCGATAACACCAAAGAAGTCGACGTGCTGGGTCAATTCCCGCTACCCGTTGAAGTGATTCCGATGGCCCGGTCTTTCATTGGCCGTGAACTGGTGAAACTGGGCGGTGACCCGGTTTACCGTGAAGGCGTGGTCACAGACAACGGCAACATCATTCTGGATGTCCACAGCATGAAAATCACCGACCCGAAAGCACTGGAAGATCAAATCAATGCCCTGCCGGGCGTGGTTACGGTTGGCCTGTTTGCCCATCGTGGCGCAGATGTCCTGCTGGTTGGCACACCTGAGGGCGTGAAAACTGTCACTAAATAACAATTTTGACGCTTTTCATACGGCTTGATGACTAAACGGCATAATATATGCCGTTTTTTCTTATCCATTTCGTAATATTCTCGCCACGCCACCAAAATTTTTGATACTTTAGTGAGAACGCAATCGTTTAAGCTCACCAGACAGCAATACAGGGTGTACGCCTGTCACCATACCGCATCACACAGTGATGTGGCGGGAGCACGTTATCCTGCTCGCTGAATGGAATACCTGTTGTTTTTAAGGAAAAGAACCTATGGCTAAAGTTTCTCTGGATAAAGATAAAATTAAAATCCTGCTCCTGGAAGGCGTTCACCCCTCAGCACTGGAAGTTCTCAAACAAGCCGGTTACGAAAACATTGAGTATCACAAAGGCTCTCTGGCTGGTGATGAACTGCTGGAAGCAATTCAAGACGCGCATTTCGTGGGTATCCGTTCCCGCACGCAGCTTTCCGCAGAAGTCTTTGATGCCGCCAAGAAACTGATCGCTGTCGGCTGTTTCTGTATCGGGACCAACCAGGTCGATCTGGCAGAAGCCAACCGCCGTGGTATCCCGGTGTTTAACGCCCCATTCTCAAATACCCGAAGTGTTGCAGAGCTGGTGCTGGGTGAAATTCTTTTGCTGCTGCGCGGCATTCCGGAGAAAAATGCCAAAGCCCATCGCGGTGAATGGCTGAAAAGCGCCGACGCCTCCTATGAAGCCCGCGGGAAAAAACTGGGGATCATCGGTTACGGCCACATCGGTACACAGCTCAGTATCCTGGCTGAAAACCTGGGAATGGATGTTTATTTCTATGACATTGAAAACAAGCTGACCCTGGGCAATGCAACCCAGGTGGATACGCTGAGTGAATTGCTGAACAAAGCCGATGTCATCACACTGCATGTCCCGGAAACGCTGGATACTCAGAACATGATGGGTGCAGAAGAGTTTGCACGCATGAAGCCGGGTTCCATCTTCATCAACGCGGCCCGCGGCACTGTGGTCGATATTGACGCGCTGTGCAGTGCACTGGAGAGCAAGCATCTGGCCGGTGCGGCAATTGATGTTTTCCCGGTTGAGCCTAAAACCAATAACGACCCGTTTGAATCACCACTGACCCGTTTCGACAACGTGATTCTGACGCCGCATATCGGTGGGTCAACACAGGAAGCGCAACAGAATATCGGCATTGAAGTCGCCGGTAAGATTGTGAAGTACTCAGACAACGGTTCAACCGTTTCAGCCGTTGGTTTCCCGGAAGTAACTTTGCCCGAGCACAGAGGGTGTTCACGTCTGCTGCACATTCACGAAAACCGTCCGGGCATTCTGAACCAAATTACGACGATTTTCGCTTCAGAAGGCATCAACATCGCGGCACAATACCTGCAAACCAGTCCTGAACTGGGTTACGTGGTCATTGATGTTGAGACAGAGCGCTCAGAAGAAGCCCTGAACAAACTGAAGGCTATCGACGGAACCATTCGAGCCCGTATCCTGCACTAACCGTTCAGTTTCCTTCCTTGTAAACAACAAGAAGCTCGCACTATGGCGAGCTTCTTTCTTTCGGAGATAAACCAGCTGAGATTAGTTTTCCAGACGGAAGACCACTTCCACACGGTCACGGAAGGTGATTTCAGCATCCTGATAGGTCGCTTTAGTTTCAACCGCAGCATCCATCGCCATGCGTCCCATGACCGGGCGAGGCATCGGATCGAAATAACGAATATTCCAGACCCCATCAATATCGGTATCAAAGCCTTTTGCCAGAGATTTTGCTTTGCTCTTCGCATCTTTGATAGCAGCCTGACGAGCCTGCTCCTGATACTTTTCTGCGTCGCTGACCTTCAGCTCAATATTTTGAATGTGATTGATCCCGTCACCCAGCGCATTATCCAGATAGGTATTGAGTTTATCGAGGTCACGGACCATCACCGTCACCTGACGCGTCGCCTGATAGCCGACCAGTTCAGGCGGATTGTCGTTACTCCGGTGGTACTGCGGATGCAGATAGATGTTGGCACTTTCAATATCTGCACGCTTCACGCCGCTCTTTTGCAGACGGTCCATGAACGCAGTCACAGCTTTGTCGACAGCCTGCTTGGCTTCCTGTGCCGATTTACGGGTTTCCTCAACTGCGACCGTGAACATAGCCATATCTGGCTGAGCAGTCACCTCGCCCACACCAATGGTTTCCAGCCGCGGAAAGTTGTCATCTGCCATAGCCAGCGGACTGAGCAGAGTGGCACCACCGAAACAAACAGCAAGCAAAGTTTTCTTCATAACACCATCCCAATCTATTGATAAAGTGACACCCAGCCTTCTGAGGTATTACGGGCATCCGGTTCTGTAAACTTGTGCGGGTTTGGACAAGCGGAGAAAAGAATTTATCCCGACTTTACATCAATTTACACAAAACATTCTGCTGATGACAGGATATCCGGCGTTCCGGAAAAGCCTCACTGCGGCAGCTTATGCCGGGCATGGTCCAGTAACTGAGCGGTCACTTCGCTGAACACACCGCTTTCCAGAGCCCAATGATGCCAGTAAATTCGTCGGGTCAGCATGATGCCCGGCGTCAGATTCACCAGTTCGCCGCTTGCCAGCTCTTCTTCTATCTGCACTTTCGGGATCAGGCAGTATGCCACGCCGTGTAGCGCCAGCTTGACGAATGCTTCCGAAGAGCGCACCCGGTGTGTCAGGACGCTGCCCCGCGGCAGATTAAAGTGCTGCTGAATGAAAACTTCGTGCATGTCATCGTACTGATCGAAAGCTACAGCGGGGGCTCCCAGCAACGTATCGCGATTCACCCCGTCTGCAAAATAGGTCGCCTGAAAGTCGGGGCTGGCAACACACAGATAGTCCATCCGGCCTAGATAATCGGCCACGCAGCCCGGCATTGGCGTTGCTTCCATGCTGATCGCGCCGACCACTTCCCCGCTGCGTAATCGGTCCAGTGTGCGGCTTTCATCTTCCAGCATCAGATTGATTTCAATGCGTCGCTGTTTGAGCAGCGGGCTGAGTGCCGGGAGCAACCAGGTTGCCAGGCTGTCGGCATTGGAGGCAATCGACATTTGCAGCGGCTGACTCTGCTCGCCGGGACGGATATCCGGCAACAGCTCCTGCTCCAGCAAACGCACCCGCCGGTACAACCCCAGCAGCTTTTGCCCTGCCGGTGTCGGACGCGGAGGCTGTTCACGAACAAGCAGCGGCTGAGCCATGTGTTTTTCCAGCTGTTTGATCCGCTGCGAAACTGCGGACTGCGTAATACACAGGACTTCGGCTGCGCGCTCAAAGCCCCGCTGAGACACAACAGCATCCAGCGCCTGTACCCAGCGATAATCGAGTCCTTCCATGTCACCCCTTGATTATTAGCCAATCTAATAAATCATAAAAATTATTAGTTTTACTAAATCATAGCGAGCCCTTTAAGCTTTAGCCAGTTGAAAGTTTTAGCCCATCATCACAATTCAGAGTAAGGACAAAAAAATATGAGTCTGTGGCCGTTACTGCAAGGCTTTGGCCTGGGCGCCAGTATGATTATTCCTATCGGCGCACAAAATGCCTATGTGCTGAATCAGGGAATCAAACGCAACCATCACCTGACCACAGCAACGGTGTGCAGTCTGCTGGACATGCTGTTCATCAGCCTAGGGGTCTTTGGCGGCGGCGCCCTGTTATCCAGTAATGAAACCGTATTGCTGGTGGTCACTCTGGGGGGCATCGCATTTCTGGTGTTTTACGGCAGCCTCTCTCTGAAAAGCGCCTTCAGCCATCCATCCTCAGAGGAAGCTCAGGACCAGATGCTGGCCCGCGGCCGACGGGCCGTGATTGCCGGCGCACTGGCAGTGACGGTGCTGAACCCGCATCTGTATCTGGATACCGTGGTCATTCTGGGGTCCATTGGCGGTCAATTTGAAGGACACGACCGTATTGCGTTTGCAATCGGCACCATTCTGGCATCTTTTGTCTGGTTCTTTACCCTGTCGGTTGCGGCAGCAAAAATGGCACCGACCTTATCGAAGCCTCATGTCAAACGGGGCATTGATATCGCCGTCGCCGCAATGATGTTTGTCATCGCGGCCCATTTAGCCAAAGGATTACTGGTTTAATCCGTCCCTAAACAACAATGGAGCCAAACGGCTCCATTGTTCAGGGTCAGTCTGAAAGACATCAGTCTTCGACTTTGTTGAGATGCACATCCATTTGCGGGAATGGAATCTCAATGCCTTCTTTATCCAGCCCTTCTTTGATTGCCTGCAGCAAATCAAAATACACAGCCCAGTATTCAGAAGTCTTCACCCAGGGGCGTACTACGAAATTCACGGAAGAATCGGCAAGTGCAACCACACCAATGGTCGGTGCCGGATCTTTCAGCACACGCGACTCAGCATCCACCACTCGCTTCAGCACTTCCTTGGTTTTCTTAAGATCAGACTTGTATGAAACGCCAATCAAGAAGTCAATCCGGCGGGTCTCATGTCTGGAGTAGTTCGTAATCGGTCCGCCAATCACAGCAGAGTTCGGAACGACAACCATTTTGTTGTCCGGCGTTTTCAGTACAGTCTGAAATACCTGAATCGACTCCACAGAGCCTGCAACCCCTGCCACTTCCACATAATCGCCGGATTTAAAAGGACGAAACGCAACAATCAGCACACCGGCTGCGAAGTTAGACAGAGAACCCTGCAAGGCCAGACCCACGGCCAGGCCGGCGGCACCAATCACCGCGACAACGGAAGCCGTCTGCACCCCTACCCGGCTCAGCGCCGCAATCAGAACAATCACAAACAGCAGATAACGCACCAGTGACTGCAGGAACTTCACAACCGCTTCATCCATCTGCTTGCGGCGCAGCATCTTACTGAAGCCGTTCGCAATGCCTTTGGCAATCAGATTACCGATAAACAGAATCAGCAGTGCTGAGATCAGGTTTACCCCGTACTGGATCAGCAGATCCTGGTTATCCATAATCCAGCCGCCAGCTTGTTTGACGCCGTCCGCCAACTCATTATTTGCTATGGTATCCACCACTTTATCTGTCACGCTTTCAGTCATAGCACTCTCTCTATTATTTATTATTCAACTGACGCGATCATGCACGTCCCTGATAATGAAACAAACTGAATTTCTCTCTAACCTATCAACATTGAACCGCTTTGTCTTACCGAATAATCACTATTGCTCAATTGACGCTGTCCGTGCAATTCGGAACAAGGTTCAGTTTATGCGGCAACCAACAAATTATTGTGAAAGTCTGGTAAAACACAATAAAAAAGCCCGCATTCGCGGGCTTTCTTCTCAAATTACTGAGATTTACAGAACGTCGATCGCATTCAGATCAGAGAAAGCTTGTTCCAGACGTTTCACCATCGATTCCTGACCTTTACGCAGCCATACGCGTGGGTCATAGAATTTCTTGTTTGGTGCGTCTTCACCAGTTGGGTTACCGATCTGACCCTGAAGGTAAGCTTCATTCTCTAGGTAGTATTCACGGATGCCATTCCAGGTCGCCCACTGAGTATCAGTATCGATGTTCATTTTGATCACACCGTAACCGATAGACTCACGGATTTCTTCCAGCGTTGAACCAGAACCACCGTGGAATACGAAGTTCAGTGCGTTTGGTGCAATACCGAATTTCTCAGCACAGTACGCCTGAGAGTCGCGCAGAATGGTTGGCGTCAGGACAACATTACCTGGCTTATAAACACCGTGAACGTTACCGAAAGAGGCCGCGATGGTGAAACGAGGGCTGATTGCGATCAGTTTCTCGTAAGCGTAAGCAACATCTTCTGGCTGCGTGTACAGAGAAGACTGATCCAGGTGAGAGTTATCAACACCGTCTTCTTCGCCACCGGTACAACCCAGTTCGATTTCCAGCGTCATGCCCATCTTGCTCATGCGTTCCAGGTACTTGGCGCTGATCTCGATGTTTTCTTCCAGAGACTCTTCAGACAGGTCAATCATGTGAGAAGAGAACAGCGGCTTGCCTGTTTCTGCAAAGTGCTTCTCACCAGCGTCCAGCAGACCGTCAATCCATGGCAGCAGTTTCTTCGCCGCGTGGTCGGTGTGCAGAATAACTGGCACGCCATACGTCTCAGCGACAGCGTGAACGTATTTCGCACCCGCGATAGCACCCAAGATCGGGCCTTGCTGACCTTCCAGTTTCAGGCCTTTACCCGCAAAGAACCCGGCACCGCCGTTAGAAAACTGAACCACAACCGGCGCTTTCACTTTTGCAGCCGCTTCCAGTACAGCGTTGACAGAGTCAGTGTTAACCACGTTTACTGCTGGCAGGGCAAATTTGTTTTCTTTTGCCACTTCAAAAACTTTCTGAACGTCATCGCCAGAAATCACACCAGGTTTTACGAAGTCGAAGATCTTAGACATAACAATAGTCCTATTAGCTTTGTTGTCCGGGTTTAAAGATAAACTCGTTGCAAATTGGTGTGGCCGTCAGAATCTGTTTTGGCTGTACAGCCACACACCGCATGTTCAGGGCGCAGGGACCAACCCTGCGCAACTGTTATCAGGCTTTCGCTCGTTCTTCCAGCATAGCAACGGCTGGCAGTTTTTTACCTTCCACAAACTCCAGGAATGCGCCGCCACCGGTTGAAATGTAAGATACTTTATCTTTGATGCCGTACTTATCAATCGCTGCCAGCGTATCACCGCCACCTGCAATTGAGAAACCAGCGGATTCAGCAATGGCTTTAGAAACCACTTCAGTGCCTTTGCCGAACTGCTCAATTTCGAAGACACCCACAGGGCCATTCCACAGGATGGTCTTCGCATCTTTGATGATACGAGCCAGCTCAGCCGCTGAGTCCGGGCCGATATCCAGTACCATGTCGTCTTCTGCGATTTCGTTCGCAGCTTTAATGGTCGCTTCAGCAGACTCAGAAAATTCTTTGGCACACACAACATCAGTTGCCACTGGCACGTCAGTCTGTGCCATCAGTGCTTTTGCCGTATCAACCAAATCAGCTTCATACAGAGACTTACCAACGCCGTGGCCTTCTGCTGCGATGAAGGTATTCGCAATACCGCCGCCGACAACAACCTGATCGGCAATTTTCGCCAGAGACTCAAGCACGGTCAGTTTGGTCGATACTTTTGAACCGCCAACGATGGCAACCATTGGACGAGCCGGGTTATCCAGCGCTTTACCCAGAGCTTCCAGCTCAGCTGCCAGCAGCGGGCCTGCACAGGCAACCGGGGCAAACATGCCGACGCCATGCGTAGACGCCTGCGCACGGTGCGCGGTACCGAATGCATCCATAACAAAGATGTCGCACAGTGCAGCATATTTCTTGGACAGCGCTTCATCGTTCTTCTTCTCGCCCGCATTGAAGCGAACGTTTTCCAGAACAACCAGCTCGCCGGTGTTCAGTTCCAGACCATCCAGGTAGTCTTTCGCCAGTTTCACGTCACAATCCAGTGCGTCCTGCAGATAGTTCACAACAGGCTGCAGAGAAAATTCTTCCGCGTATTCACCTTCGGTCGGACGACCCAGGTGAGAGGTAACCATTACCTTAGCACCTGCCGCCAGGCAGTGCTGAATCGTTGGCAGAGATGCCAGGATACGTGCATCAGAAGTTACTTTGCCTTCTTTGACTGGCACGTTCAGATCAGCACGGATCAGTACACGTTTACCGGCCAGATCCAGATCAGTCATCTTGATTACAGACATGGTTTGTCCTCTCAATAGTCTTACTGTTTAAATGATAAATACTTTCAGCCCTGCGAATTCGCCTGACTGGGAAATTCTGTGACGTCTTTTAGTTTGTGGCTTGCCTGATACATCGCCAGCGCCGTATCCAGCATACGGTTGGCAAATCCCCATTCATTATCACACCAGACCAGCAGCTTCAGCAGGTGCTGGTTACTGACCCGGGTTTGGGTACCATCAACAATGGCGCTGTGGGGATCATGATTGAAATCAACAGAAACAAGCGGTGCAGTGGTGTAATCGACGATATCTGTCAATTTACACCGAGCGGCCTCAGCCAGAGCTTGATTTACATCATCAACCGAGACATTAGTTTTGACGGTGACGCTTAAATCCATCGCGGTGACGTTAATTGTAGGAACCCTGACTGAAATCGCCTCGAATTTGTCGGCAAATTTGGGAAAAATACGACCTATGCCCAAGTGCAGTTTGGTATCAACAGGAATAATCGACTGACTGGCAGCACGTGTCCGTCGCAAATCCGTGTGGTAGGCATCGATCACCTGCTGGTCATTCATCGCAGAGTGGATGGTTGTGATAGTGCCGGATTCAATGCCGAAGGCATCATCAAGCACTTTAATTACAGGGACGATACAGTTGGTCGTACAGGAGCCGTTGGAAACGATGCGGTCTTGAGGCGACAATGTCTGGTGGTTCACACCGAAGATAATCGTGTTATCGATGTCATTTGCAGCAGGATGAGAGAAAAGAACTTGCCGGGCGCCCGCTTTCAGATGGGCTTCGCCATCTGCTCTGGAGCCAAAAATGCCGGTGCAATCGAGAACGATATCCACTTCTAAATCGCGCCAGGGCAAGAGCTCGATATCACTCAGGTGCAGAATACGAATCGCATCTTCGCCGTCTTCTCCGGCCACGAAGAGATGCTCCTGATCATGCGTCACTTTACGGCCAAAACGACCATGACTGGAATCATACTGGAGCAGATGCGCCATTGATTCCGGCTGAGCCAGTTCATTGACCGCCACGACTTTGATCTGGCGATGTTTGCCGCTTTCATATAAGGCCCGCAGAATGCTGCGGCCAATACGGCCAAATCCATTAATTGCGACTCGTACTGTCATATCCGTGCTACAAAAGTGAAAAGCCGCTCTAGTGTATACCAAGCGTTAACGAGAATCACCCTAATTGTGACCCGCCTCACCCCCCAGAATGATTCTCTGTGAGGAGGTCACAAATCCAGTAAATACGCCCGCTCCGACACTATTGTCCCTTATATCAAATATCTGATTCACACATTCGCGGGATAAAAAAGGCCCCGTTCCGGAGCCTTTTTTTCAACCTTCGAAATAATTTTTCTGCAACCTGACCATAACAATTGGTCCGGGTAGTGCTTAAGCCAGCAGTTCTTTCGCCGTGCTCACCACGTTTTCAGTGGTGAAGCCGAACAGTTTGAACAGTTCGCCAGCCGGTGCAGATTCACCGAAGCTGGTCATGCCGATGATGCGGCCGTCGAAACCGACGTACTTGTACCAGAAGTCGGCAATACCGGCTTCAATGGCGATACGGGCAGTCACGTCAGATGGCAGCACAGATTCACGGTAAGCCGCATCTTGCTTGTCGAATGCGTCGGTAGACGGCATTGAAACAACACGAACCTGCTTGCCTTCTGCGCTCAGTTCAGCGGTAGCGTTCACGGCCAGCTCAACTTCAGAACCGGTGGCAATCAGGATCAGCTCAGGTTTGCCTGCACAGTCTTTCAGGGTGTAACCACCTTTTGCGATATCAGCAACCTGCTGTTCGCTGCGCTCTTGCTGAGCCAGGTTCTGACGCGAGAAGATCAGCGCGGTTGGTGCATCTTTGCGCTCAATCGCCAGTTTCCACGCCATTGCTGATTCAACCTGGTCACACGGACGCCAGGTGCTCATGTTTGGCGTCAGGCGCAGAGAAGCCATCTGCTCAACCGGCTGGTGCGTCGGGCCGTCTTCACCCAGACCAATGGAGTCGTGGGTGTATACCTGAATGTTCTGAACTTTCATCAGGGCAGCCATACGCATCGCGTTACGGGCATATTCCATGAACATCAGGAAGGTTGCGCCGTAAGGGACGAAACCACCGTGCAGTGCGATACCGTTGATGATCGCCGTCATCCCGAACTCACGCACACCGTAGTGGATGTAGTTACCAGATGCGTCATCAGCCGTCAGCGACTTCGAGCCAGACCACATGGTCAGGTTCGAAGGTGCCAGGTCCGCAGAACCACCCATGAACTCAGGCAGGATCTGACCGAAGGCTTCCAGCGCATTCTGAGAAGCTTTACGGGAGGCGATGTTCACCGGGTTGGCTTGCAGATCAGCAATGATCTTGCTGGCTTCTGCTTCCCATTGTGCTGGCAGTTCGCCGTTTACACGACGTTTGAATTCTGCAGCCAGTTCTGGGTAAGCGGCTTCATAAGCAGCCAGTTTTTCATTCCATGCTGCTTCTTTCGCTTCGCCTGCTTCTTTGGCATCCCACTCTGCGTAAACGTCAGCAGGGATTTCGAACGGACCATGCTGCCAGCCCAGGAATTCACGGGCTGCTGCGATTTCGTCGTGACCCAGCGGGGCACCGTGACAGTCGTGAGAACCGGCTTTGTTCGGAGAACCGAAACCGATGATAGTTTTGGTACAGATCAGCGTTGGGCGAGGGTCTGCTTTCGCTGCTTCGATGGCTGCGTTGATTGCTGCAGCATCGTGGCCGTCAACCGCAGGGATCACGTGCCAGCCGTAAGCTTCAAAGCGTTTTGGCGTGTCGTCAGAGAACCAGCCTTCCACGTGACCGTCGATAGAGATGCCGTTGTCATCCCAGAACGCGATCAGTTTGCCCAGACCCAGGGTACCGGCCAGAGAACAAGCTTCGTGAGAAATCCCTTCCATCAGACAGCCGTCGCCCAGGAACGCATAGGTGTAGTGGTCAACGATGTCGTGGCCGTCGCGGTTAAATTGAGCTGCCAGAGACTTCTCAGCAATCGCCATACCCACAGCATTGGTGATGCCCTGACCCAGCGGGCCGGTGGTGGTTTCGATACCCGGCGTGTAACCGTACTCCGGGTGACCCGGTGTTTTTGAATGCAGCTGACGGAAGTTTTTCAGGTCGTCAATGGACAGCGCGTAACCGCTCAGGTGCAGCAGGGAGTAAATCAGCATGGAGCCGTGGCCGTTGGACAGCACGAAGCGGTCGCGGTCAGCCCAGTTCGGGTTTTGCGGGTTGTGGTTCAGGTGGTCACGCCACAGAACTTCAGCGATGTCCGCCATACCCATCGGTGCGCCCGGGTGACCGGAGTTCGCCTGTTGTACACCGTCCATGCTCAGCGCACGGATAGCATTCGCAAGTACTTTACGAGAAGACATGTCTGCTCCAACTTCATTATTCTTGTTTATCGGGGAAGTATCAGCCATCCCTGACAACGGCAAATGTCGGTATCAGGCAAAGCGGAAGCAGATTCTCTCAAGGCATAACCCGGTAAGCAAACCAGAATCTCGGAATGATGAACCAGTAAAATTCATGCTCGCGATATAATCATCCAGACCTTTCACCGATGCCGCGATTAACGGAAGTATTTGGACAATCTATATCTAATTTCTACTTATTGTTGATTTTGATCCCATACAAGTTATTATAGCCGTCTAGACGGAGGTAGCTCTATACATACAGACTGATGAATATTCACTCAGACTGACTAATTTCACACCTCCGACCTCTTTTCAGTTTTTTCAGATAGTGAGAATACTCATGGCGAAACACCTGTTTACTTCTGAGTCGGTATCGGAAGGCCATCCAGATAAAATTGCAGACCAGATCTCAGATGCAGTCCTGGATGCGATCTTAGAACAAGACCCGAAAGCACGTGTTGCGTGTGAGACTTACGTCAAGACCGGTATGGTCATGGTTGGCGGTGAAATCACAACCTCTGCCTGGGTTGATATTGAAGAACTGACCCGTCAGACCGTACGCGAAATCGGCTACACCCATTCAGACATGGGCTTTGATGCCAACTCTTGTGCTGTCCTGAGCGCGATCGGTAAACAGTCTCCGGATATCAACCAGGGTGTTGACCGTGAAGACCCGAAAGAGCTGGGTGCAGGTGATCAGGGAATTATGTTTGGTTACGCAACCAACGAAACTGAAGTGCTGATGCCGGCACCAATCACTTATGCACACCGTCTGGTTGAGCGTCAGGCCAAAGTCCGTAAAAACGGCACTCTGCCTTGGTTGCGTCCGGACGCGAAAAGCCAGGTCACTTTTGCCTATGACAACGGCAAAATCGTCGGTGTTGATGCTGTGGTTCTGTCAACGCAGCACTGCGACAGCATTGAACTGCCTGTACTGCAGGAAGCGGTGATGGAAGAAATTATCAAGCCGGTCCTGCCATCTGAGTGGCTGAACAAAGACACCAAATACTTCATCAACCCAACCGGTCGCTTTGTGATTGGCGGTCCAATGGGTGACTGTGGTCTGACTGGCCGTAAAATCATCGTAGATACCTACGGCGGCGCAGCCCGTCACGGTGGCGGTGCATTCTCTGGTAAAGATCCATCGAAAGTAGACCGTAGTGCCGCTTACGCAGCACGTTATGTTGCGAAAAACATCGTGGCTGCCGGTCTGGCGGACCGTTGTGAAATCCAGCTGTCTTATGCGATTGGTATTGCAGATCCAACGTCTATCATGGTGGAAACCTTCGGGACTGAGAAAGTTTCTCACGACCTGATTGTTGAAGCCGTTCGCCACCACTTCGACCTGCGCCCGTACGGCCTGATCGAAATGCTGGATCTGCTGCAGCCTATCTACAAGAAGACGGCTGCTTACGGTCACTTTGGTCGCGAAGAGTTCCCTTGGGAAAAAACTGACAAAGCCGACCTGCTGCGCGATTACGCAAACATTAAGTAATCGCAGCCCGGCTGTTATTCTTACTCGTGAAAAAGGAAGCTTCGGCTTCCTTTTTCATTGCTGTTCGCTGTACCGTACAGCTCTTTCCGCTTTGGGACACCCATGTTCCAAAAGCATCAGAATCTGAACAAACCCAAACCAAAACAACATAAGCAATTGTTTCAAAAATACTTCTTAGCTTTTGAGTACCAGCAACCCAATCGCACCAAAAGCTGAACAGGCATTCGTGTGCAGCTTCTGAAGCTTTTGACCACTCATGTCCCTTAAGCTGATCGTGCCGGACAGACTGGAAAAAAAACACCAGACCTTTCATACTGTCCGCCTTGTTTTATGACCCGTCAGCTCCATGAACCCACTTCAGCAAGCCATCATTGAACGTACCCTCGCCTGCCTGCGGCTGGCAGAGCAAAAACTGGGCAGACAATTTCCGGATCCGGCCATTCGCTTTACCCAGCGCGGCAAGAGCGCAGGCAGCGCCCGGCTGCAAAGCTGGGAGATCCGATACAATCCGGTGCTGATGGCCGAGAATCCCCAGGCGTTCCTGGAAGAAGTCGTTCCTCATGAACTGGCTCACCTGCTGACATTTGCCTGTTATGGCCGGGTCAAACCCCACGGAACGGAGTGGCAGCGGATGATGACAGATATTTTTCATGTCCCGGCCCGAACCACCCACAGTTTTGATGTTACTTCGGTCTCCGGACAAACCTTCTGCTATCGCTGCCAGTGCCGGGAACACCAGCTGACTCTCAGACGGCACAATAAAGTAATGCGACAGCAGGCGATTTATCATTGCACTCAATGCCACCAGCCATTGCGTCCGGACAGCTGATGGCTGACGCTGGCGCGTCTGTCACACAAACACCAGCCGCAATTGGTCTTCCCCGCTTCCCTGACTATACTTTTCAACGACCTGAGTGCCACAAGTGACATACCCTTCTCAGGTTCAACCAGAATCACAGGTAAACATTGGCTCAGTCTTGAGCGGACCGATCCTCCCAGTCATGGGACTCACTCCAGAAAATACGCTGGCTTTGTTGCGGTTACCTGACACGGCATGTCAACCCAATGGAAACCGCCATGACGCACAAGAAAAAGAAAGACAAAGAGAAGCAAAAACACAGCAAGCAACAGGGTGAGCTGGTCAATCCTCAATATGTCCTGAAGAACAACGACAAAGCGCCCGATGCCAATGACGTCGAGTGCTGGACGGGCGGCGACCACTACGCTGACATCACGCTGGCTACTCAGAGACTGAAAGAAATGTTTGTCGAAATGGGGCAAAAGACCCGTATCGAACGCGGCCAGCAGCCTGCGGAACGTGCCGTTTTCCGCAAACAACACGGCATCGCCTACGGACATTTTGATATCCACCGGGATATTCCGGAAGCTCTGAAAATTGGTATCTTCAGCGGCAGCCGGTATGAATGTGTGCTGCGTTTTTCCAGTGACACCTCACCCAGCGCGCCGGATCTGCACACCACGCTGGGCGTCGGGATCAAACTGTTCGGGGTCCCCGGTCCCAAGCTGCTCGGTGACAGTGATAATGCCGATTTCATCATGCAGAACATCGACCGTTTCTTTGCCCGCGATGCGGCTCAGATGTGTGCCTTTACCACGGCTGGTGTCATTGACGGTGACTACCCGGCCTATCTGGAAAAACATCCCAAGGTCCATGAGATCATCAATGCCATGTCCAAAGTCGAGGCCAGTTGTCTGAGTGCCAGCTACTGGGCCATTCTGCCTTTCAAACTCGGCGACAGCCAGGTGGTCAAATACCGTCTCACACCGCTGGACACCTATCACGGCGCCCCCAGCAACAGCCGCGATTATCTGGCGCAGGATCTGCAAAACCGCCTGCGTCAGGACGAAAGCCGCTTCCTGTTTGAAGTGCAGTTGCGCACCGATCCGGCAACTATGCCGTTGGACGACGCTCAGGTCGTCTGGCCGGAATCTGAAAGCCCTTTTATCCCGGTCGCCACGCTCACGCTGCCAAAGCAGGAAATCACGGCCATCGGTCAGGCTGAGTTTGGCCGTAACCTTGCCTTTAACATCTGGCGCACCCTGCCTGAACATGAACCGCTGGGCTCCATTGCACAGGCCCGTAAAGTGGTTTATCAGGCCAGTGCCGACACACGCCATCAGGCCAACGGCCAGCAGATGAATGAGCCGGTTCGCATCGACCCAAAGTTCACCGGCAACACCGATGAAGACAGCGACTGCATTGTCCGGGCCGCGATTTACCCGCCCATCGGCATAATGCGGGTCGGCGGCAGCGACGAGTATTTTATCGGCCCGCTGGTCCCTAATCCCAGGCCCCGGCTGGAAGAAGATGCCTACCGGGATGCCCGTGGTCTGCTGAAACGTCAGGCGGCTCAGTTCCGGGTTTATGGTCTGAATGCTGCTGGCAAAGCCGTCAAAGAGCTGACCATGGACAACGCAAAACTCAAGTGGCACGTCCATCTGGCCAATCAGAAGTCCTCCTGGTACGAATTCCAGCTCGCGCTGGATATTCCGGAGGCCGAGCAGGCGCCGCCTTCACTGCTGCGCAACAACAATGTGGCTGATCGCCGCCGCCTGCTGATCGACGGCGGAGCCCGGCAACTGGACGAGGCCGGGGTAAAGAAAGGTCCCGAATTTGTCGGCAAGTTCATGGACGAGTCCGTCTATCTGGGTGAGCTGAAAACCGATAAAAAGGGTCGCCTGATTGTCCTGGGCGGCAAAGGGATCTCACGCAATATCAACGGCGATATCGCCATTACCTTTGCCAACAATGAAGGCTGGCACGATGATATCTCTGACGGCCCGGTCACTGCTGAAGTCGAATATCTGGGTGTCACCCTTCAGGTTGATCCTGCCTGGGTCGTCTGTGCGCCACCGGATTACGCACCCATGCAGAAATCGGTACGGACCATGTGGGATCTGATGCGTTCGGTAGCGGTGAGCGCCGGAATGCTCACCCGCCCGCCACGTCCGTCATTCCGCAAAGATATCCTGCCGATCTTTGCGCGCATGACCAACCTGCAGTGGGTCAACGCCGGTTTTGCCGCGGCTTTCGGTCACGGCGGTCAGTTCGACTACACCACGCAGGCATGGATCGCCAAGCTCAGCGATCCGTCTCCGGCCTATACCGAGCTGCGGCGGACCATCTCCAATAACTTTCGCCGCTATGGTCAGCCCGGCGCGCAGGCCGCCCAGCTGTGGCCCTGGCTCTATGGCGATGCGATTACTATCCCGCCGTCAGGCTCTGAACGTCAGCATGCCACGCTGTCTGAGCTGCAGCTGGCGTTTCTGGATCAATGGGTGCAAGGCGACTTCGTTCCCGACTATGTCGACCCGCAGATCTGCCCGCACGCAGCTGAACCCGATGACATCGACAAAGTCCCGGTGGCGGAACAGCCAGAGATGCTGACCCGGGGCGCGCTGGAATTCTGTCTTGCAGATGCCTTTCACCCCGGCTGTGAAATGACCTGGCCGATGCGTACCGCCGGAATGTACATGGCGCCGTTCCGCCTCAAGCATGCCAGCGAAGGGATCCGTAAAGACACCACCTACTACGGCCCTCTGATGAACAGCGATATCATCACGCTGGCGCAAGGGCCGCTGCTCGGCGGTCAGGTCCCGGGCGGGATCACCCGCTGGATGGCGATTCCCTGGCAGACCGATACCGCCAGTTGCCGCGACGGGTACACCTCCAAGTATGACCCTTACCTGCCGACCTTCTGGCCGGCCCGGGTGCCGAACAATATTCTGGATACCACCCGTTATCAGGAAACGCTGGCCCCCAATCTGGATGAGCAAACCCGGATTCAGGCTTTCAATTACCGGACTGACTGGCTCGATGCCCTGCCCCTGTACGGTCAGCCGCCCACGTATACGGCACAGATCAACAGTATGATCTTCAATTTCAATCAGCTGGCCGTAGTTCAGGGCCGCCCGGGTGTTGCGGGTGATCCGAACTTCCCTGCCATAATGCAGGTGGGGATCACCGCCAAAGATCATGCCGTGAGTGAACTGGCTGACAGTGCAGAAATCACGGATACCGGCCGATTGCAGACAGTGGCTGAACTGGCACGGAATCTAGTGCCGGATCGCCACGGCCGGGACAACATTCAGCCGACGACACCGAGTGTCCGTTCACGCATTGATCTCGGTGTGATCGAGAAAGTCAGTCGCTTTGGCGTGAATTTCCCGGGGAAATTTAAATCGGACTGAGTCCTTGCACCGGGCGTGGCTGAACTCCACGCCCGCCTCACTGCAGGAAAAAATTTTGACGCAAATTATCCAGACGCAAATCGCAGTGATCGGCGCAGGGATTGGCGGTTGTATCGCCGCACTGGCCCTGAGCCGCCATTTCGATGTTATCCTGATCGACCAACACACTGAATGCCCGGCCAGAATCGGCGAATGTCTGCCTCCGGCGGCAGGCCGTATTCTGCGCGAACTCGGCCTGCTCGAAGCTTTCACCCGCCATCAGGCGCTGCATCTTCCCTGTCACGGGATCCGCAGTCACTGGGGCAGCGATGCATGTGTGATGAATGACAACCTCAGGAACCCGGACGGACCGGGCTGGCAGCTCGACCGTGCCGGGTTTGATAACTGGCTGCGGCAACATGTGATGGCCAGCAACGTCCGCTGCCTGTGGCCAGCCAGACCTGTGGCGGTTCAGCAAGGTCGTGACGGCTGGTTGTTGCAGCTTCACGGAGAAACAGCTGAAAGCCGGTCTGCCGTACCCTGCCACTTTGTGATTGATGCCAGTGGCCGTCGCAGCGTCTTTTCCGCCATGCTGGGCATCAGACGTCTGGCACTCGACAAACAGGTTGCGATCTGGGCCAGTCTGGCGTGTGAGTGTGATGATCGCATGGCAACGCTGAGTGCCTGCGAATACGGCTGGTGGTACAGTGCTCGGTTACCGGGTCAGCGTCGGGTACTGGCGCTGCAAACCGATGCGGATCTGCTCAGACATGGTTTACATCTTGATGATGAACGCTTTTTTCAGATGGCCCGGACACAGAAAGATATTGCCGGGTTGCTTGCCGCCAGTCCGGCGCCGCAAAAACAATGGCAACTGCACGGCAAAACCTCCGCCAATACCACACGCCTCAAGCAAGTCGCCGGATTCCGCTGGGCGGCCATCGGTGATGCCGCCTGCAGCTTTAACCCGCTGTCCTCGCAGGGAATGTTCAATGCCATGGCAACGGCCATGCAGCTGACGGAACAGCTTGTGGATACCGGACTCAATCATCCGGAAGCACTGACTGCGCTCAGTCATACCCACAGCGCTCAAATCACATCAGTCTGGCAACGGTATCTGGATCATCACCGGCACTACTATCTGCAGGAACAGCGCTGGCCCGGCATGCCTTACTGGCAGCGAAGACACCATCCCCAACCTCTGGGAATTTGATGTCTGCCGCACCCAATTCAATATCTTGATGTTTTACACAGACATAACGTGAAACACTTCTAAATAAATTCGGTACTGATAACATCATCATCCCTTATATCAGTCACCGGATGTATCATGTTCACCAAGTTGAAATGGGTCCTGGCCGGCTCACTGCTGAGCCTCAGCCTCCTCCCACAGGTTGTCTATGCCAACCCGCCTGAGTCATTTGCCAAAGCCAAGAAGTTACTGGTCAAGATTTATCAGGACCACAACGAAAGTTTTTACTGCGGCTGCCGGATTGACTGGCACGGCAAGAAAGGTGTTCCCGATCTGGACAGCTGCGGCTATCAGGTTCGGAAGCAGGCAAAGCGGGCCAGCCGCATCGAATGGGAACATGTGGTCCCCGCCTGGCAGTTTGGCCATCAGTTACAATGCTGGCAGGACGGCGGCCGGAAGAACTGCCGGAAAGATCCGCTCTTCAACCGCATGGAAGCCGACATGCACAATCTGACCCCGGCGATAGGCGAAGTAAACGGCGACCGCTCGAACTTCCGCTTTACACCATGGAAAGACAATGAGGGAGCCAACTACGGCCAGTGCGACATCAAAGTTGATTTCAAAAACCGCCGGGTTGATCCGCCGCAGCGCGCACGAGGTGCCATTGCGCGAACTTATCTCTACATGGAGCAGGAATACCGATTCCGGCTGGCCAAAAACCAGCGTCAGCTGATGCAGGCCTGGCACAAGACCTATCCGGTCAGTGCCTGGGAATGTGAACGGGACCGCCGCATCGCTGGTATCCAGAAGCAGCATAACCGCTTCGTACTGGAGGCCTGCCAGCAGGCTGGTCTGTAGTTCAGAACAACGGCTGGGCTCTCCGGCTCAGCCGTCCTTTTTCTGCCCAGCAACAATCACTCGCGAAGCATTTCTTCCTGATACCGCCTGTGATGCTCCATCGCTGGCTGAGCACCTGAGAGCCGTTCAAACCGAGCTGACATTACAGCAGTCCGGGACTGACACCAGCCATCCCCGTAAGGTAAGTCAACCGGCGTTGCAGAAGTGATCGGCACAAACTCAGCTGTCAGGTTCTGCTGTAAGATCGCTTCTGACACCAGCTTGGCCCTTGGAGCCACCTCGTCCTGCGCCAGCCGGTTACGCTGCCCCCAGCCGAGAATCAAATCATCGCAATTATAATCCGACCTTGCCGGTACCGTCGTAAAGCCGACATCCGACACCACGCCATACTCGCGCCACATCATGTAGGCTTCAAACAACATGGCGACATCTTCTTCTGCGGTATAGTAACCATAGAATTCTGCGGCGCCGTCAGGCTCAAATGCGGCCCCGGCCTGTTCCGGCGTCAAAATTTTCTGAACCGATGAACCGCCGAAATAGCTGTTGGCAGCCTGAGTCAAATCATCCGATTCAAGCGCATAGTCCTGGTTCAGTCTCTGATGAATTTGACTGGATTTATTCCGGTTGATGTTGGTGAGAATACTGGTCGATGCATCCAGGCTGCTAAGCAGCTCCGGCGGCAGAAAGTCATTGGCATGGGCCAGTTCATGGGTGAGTAACCGCAACAACCCCGGTTTGATTTCAGCAGCCGATCGCCAGGCGTTGCTGAACTCATTGTAGGTATTACTGTAAGTCACATATTCACCGCTGGCCGGATCAACATAACGCTGCAAAGCAATAAAGCGCTGGCTGTCTGAAAAACCGGACCGGTAATCATCCTGCTGATAAATATCATTCCATTCCACCACATCCCGCCACAGATAACGCGGATCGATATACATCCCGGCTGTCGCGCTGTGATAAAAAGACGGTCGAACTTCAAAGCTCAGCACAATGACATTGAGCGGCTTAAACAGATTCAATACATCCTGCGGTAATTCCCGGACCACATCCATGAAACTGTCCCCCATCCACGAATGTGAAACCAGTAATCGCCCGGCGATATCATCCGGAGTCAGATCGCCGGATGTCTGATACCCCAGCGGAGCGATGTCCTGCATCTGACAGGACTGCCCCTGTTTGTAGATCACGGCACAGTCTATGGCAGATTGTGCGTAGAGGCTGTCTGCCAGATAAGGCTGCAAATCTTCCAGGCGCGGATCGCCACTCTGGTTCAGGCTTCTGTCCCCGGATTTACTACCGCCACAGCCTGCAATGACCAGCATGGCTGCCGCAATGATGCTCAGCCGTTGTAATTTTTGTTTTTTTGACATTGTTCTTTGTGTGTCCCAAATGCAATCACGCCAGCAATCTAATTGAAAGTGCAATAGATTGCTTAACTTCTTCCCTTATTTTTGAGCTGAAACGTTATCATTGAGCCGGATTTCAGTTCCAGGCTGTGCCGGATAGCCCATCACCGGCAATGTCGTCGTTTTTCAATCCGCCACAAGCAATGTTCGATACATTGCCATCAAGATTGATATACTGGCGCCAGACATTATCTTCACAGCCAATGAATCGAATATGAGAGTGCCACGTATTTTCCATCCTGAACCGCTGCCTGCAAGCGGAAAAGTGACATTAAGTGACGACGCCGCCAATCATGTGGGCCGCGTCATGCGCATGCAACCAGGTCAGGACGTCCTGCTGTTTGACGGCAGCAATGCTGAATTTCCGGCCGTGATTACCGAAGCCGGTAAAAAGCGGGTGGAAGTTGAGATCAGCGAACGCCGTGAAAACAATGTGGAATCCCCGCTGGAACTGCATCTGGGCCAGGTCATATCCCGGGGTGAGAAGATGGAATTCACTATCCAGAAGTCCGTTGAACTGGGTGTCAGCAGCATTACCCCGCTGATTTCTGAACGCTGCGGCGTCAAACTAAGCCAGGACAGATTTGATAAGAAACTATCCCAGTGGCAAAAGATCGCCATCAGTGCCTGTGAACAGTGCGGCCGCAACGTGGTTCCGGAAATCCGCCCGATCATGAAACTGGAAGATTGGTGTGCGGAAGAATTTGAAGGCCTGAAGTTGAATTTGCACCCAAGAGCCCAATATTCCATTAATACCCTGCCCGCCCCGGTTTCCCGTGTTCGTCTGCTGATTGGCCCGGAAGGCGGTCTGTCGGAGCAGGAAATCAGCATGACCGAAAACTACCAGTTCAGCGAAGTGCTGCTGGGCCCGCGGGTCCTCAGAACCGAAACCGCCGCCATGACGGCAATGACTGCGCTACAGGTTCGCTTTGGCGATCTCGGCTAACCAAGGAGAAACACATGATCAAATTGGGTATTGTGATGGATCCCATCCAGTCCATTAACATCAAGAAAGATTCCAGTTTTGCGATGATGCTGGAAGCGCAGCGCCGTGGCTGGGAAATCCACTACATGGAAATGGCCGACCTGTCACTGGAACAGGGGAAAGCGCTGGCACGCACCCGAATCGTCACCCTGAAAGAAGATCCAAACGACTGGTTCACCTTCCATGGCGATCAGGAAATTGCCCTGAGCGACCTGGATGCGGTCCTGATGCGAAAAGACCCGCCATTCGACACCGAATACATCTACGCCACCTATATTCTGGAGCGCGCAGAAGAACAAGGCACACTGATCGTCAACAAACCACAAAGCCTGCGTGACTGTAACGAAAAGCTGTTTACCGCCTGGTTCCCGGAGCTGACACCGACGACGCTCGTCACCCGGCGCGATGACAAGATCCGTGCGTTCTATGAAACGCATGGCGATATGATCCTGAAACCACTGGATGGCATGGGCGGCTCTTCGATTTTCCGTGTCAAACAAGGGGATCCGAACCTGTCGGTGATCATCGAAGCCCTGACCAACCACGGCCAGTTCTACTGCATGGCCCAGACATTCGTGCCGGACATCAGCAACGGGGACAAGCGAATTCTGGTGGTTGACGGTGAACCAATGCCTTACTGTCTGGCCCGGATTCCGGCAGAAGGTGAAACCCGCGGTAACCTGGCTGCCGGTGGTCGTGGCGAACCCCGCCCGCTGAGTGACACAGACCGTCAGATTGCTGAAGCCGTGGCGCCGGTCCTGAAAGAAAAAGGCCTGATTTTTGTGGGTCTGGATGTGATTGGCGACAAACTGACAGAAATTAATGTCACCAGCCCGACCTGTATCCGCGAAATCGAAGCCGCTTACGATATCTCCATCACCGGAAAACTGATGGATGCCATTGAACGTCGTCTGAAAGACGCTTAACCGGAACACTGTGCCTGAGTGTGTTGTCAAATATATGACCAAGGATTCGCTTGAGACTTCTGACAACACCTCGGCCAGACATACCATTTAAGCCAAATAGTCCTCATACTGTAACTATGAGCGCTTGTTGTAAGGACTGAATGATGAATCTCACCAATCATTTTCTGGTGGCCATGCCCAGTCTGCAGGATCCACACTTCAAACGCAGTGTGGTCTATGTGTGCGAGCACAACGACGAAGGTGCCATGGGTATTGTCATCAACCTGCCGATTGATGTGTCGGTCGGCAGCATGCTGGAACAGATCGAAGTGGAGCGTGAGCTGCCGCTGGCGCATCCGGACAGCCTGAAAAAACCTGTGATGATCGGTGGCCCGGTAGCTGGCGACCGCGGGTTTGTGCTGCATAACAGCAAAGCGAATTACAGCTCCAGTCTGGATCTGACTGATGAGCTCAAAATGACCACGTCCAAAGATATTCTGCCGCTTTTGGGAACGAAGGATGAACCGAGTCAGTTTCTGGTCGCCCTGGGCTATGCCGGCTGGACGGCCGGACAACTCGAGCAGGAGCTGGCTGAAAACAGCTGGCTGACCATGGAAGCAGACCCGGAAGTGGTTTTCGAAACCCCAATCAGTGAGCGCTGGGAAAAAGCCGTCGCCAAACTGGGCATTCATTCAGCCAATTTATCGACAGAAGTAGGACATTCATGAGCACATCACGCACCGTACTCGCCTTTGACTATGGCGTGAAAAGCATTGGCGCCGCGATCGGCCAGGAGCTGACGGGCACGGCCAATCCGCTTGCCGCGCTGAAAGCCAATGACGGTATCCCGAGCTGGGAAGCCATTGAAAAACTGCTCAAGGAATGGCAGCCGGATCTGGTGGTCGTGGGTCTGCCGCTGGACGTATATGGTGAAGAGCTGGACAGCATCACCCCGCGCGCCCGTAAATTTGCCAACCGCCTGCATGGCCGGTTCGGTTGCCAGGTTGAGCTGCACGATGAACGCCTGAGCACAGTGGAAGCCCGTTCGGATCTGTTTGCCCGGGGTGGCTACCGCTCTCTGAGCAAAGGCAATGTAGACTCTCAGTCCGCGGTTGTCATCTTAGAAAGCTGGTTTGAACAGCAATACGGGTAATCGGCTTGTACTGATTTTCTCTGTACAGCCCTGAAGGCTTTTGGATCATGGGTGACCCAAAGCACTGAAAGCTGCACAACCCCCGAATCGAAACAGCCCCGGACACATGTGTACCGGGGCTGTTTTTGTTACAGATGCACTTGCCGCGCTACATCTGTCCAGCCACCAAAAGAGCAAACGGAATCGCCAGCAGCAGACTGAGTGCCGTGCGGATAAACCAGACCACGACCAGACGCCCCACACTCAGCGGAATCGAAGTCGACAGGATGCATGGAATTGAGGCTGAGAAGAACAGGACACTGGACACACAAACCACCGCCGCCGCCATGCGAACCACCATATCCGCTTCACGCAGTAAGAGTGCCGGCAGGAACATCTCCGCCAGCCCGGATGCAGAAGCCTGCGCCAGCGCTTTCGCGCCCTCAATCCCCCAAATCGCGGTGAACGGATAAAACAGGTAACCCAGCCAGTCAAAAACCGGGGTGTACTTGGCAACCAGCAGGCCAATCAGACCCACCGACATAATGGACGGCAGAATGGCAATCGTCATCAGCAAACCATCTTTGATGGTCGACAGCATGCTGCTCCCCAGTGCCGGCGCCTGGCGCGCCACATCCATCCCGGTTTGATACGCCGTCTGCAGACGCCCGTCTCGCCCGGCTTCCGGTTCCGGATCACGAACCGACTCATCCATACCCCGGAGTGGCGGTAACCGCACAGTGATTGCCGTGACGATGAAGGTGATCACCAGCGTCCCCCAGAAATACAGGTTCCATACCGCCATCAGATCCAGCGTCTTCGCCACAATGATCATAAAGGTGGCTGAAACTGTCGAGAACCCCGTCGCAATGATCGCCGCTTCTTTCGCCGAATACTGGCCTGATTTGTATACACGATTCGTGATCAGCAATCCCAGCGAATAGCTGCCGACGAAGGAAGCAACCGCATCAATCGCTGAACGGCCCGGTGTCCGCCAGATCGGCCGCATCACCGGCTGCACCAGAATGCCAATCAGCTCCAGCAAGCCGTAACTGACCAGAAAAGACAGAAACACAGCCCCGACAGGCACAATCAGTCCGACCGAGATCACCAGCTTCTCGAAAAGAAACGGCAGCATATCTTTACTGTGCAGAAACTCAGGGCCTGCTCCGGTCACCGCCATCAGCGCGGCTGCAGCCCCCAGAACTTTCAGCACTGAGAATATTTTATCCGTCAGACTTTTCGACCACTGACCGGTCACAAACGGATAAATGGCACCCACGACAATCATGCCCAGTGCATACCAGGCTACGCCGCTGCCCAGCCACCCTTTGATCTGGCTGACCAGGTGATCCAGCGGAATGGTCGACTTTCCGTTCAGGGTGACTGGAATGAAAAAGAAAAAGATTCCGACAGCGCTGAGTACCAGCAACCGGAATCGCGCCAGGGTATCCGATATCCCGGCACGGGCCTGTGATTGTTCCATTTGATTGACTCCCTCTCCATGTTATTTGTATATACATATAAAGAGAGAACACTTCGCGCTCAAGATGGTTATTTTGAAATCAACGATGCGATCACAAATAATTAACAATGATGTCAGCAAAAGCCGATGTCTGTAGCCTGATCAGCTTTGGGATCATGGGTGCCCCAAAACTGAATAAGCTGTACAGGGAGCCGCTTGTACATTGCCGGCTCTCAGTCAAAACGAATGGAGACTCCCGCCAGACTATGCCCGGATGCGGTCTGACCGGACTGACCCAGTTTGATCATCAACCGGACATCATTGGCAGAATCGGCATGGGCCAAAGCGTCCGCTTCACTGATCTTTCCGGCCTGATACAATGCATACAAAGACTGATCTAAAGTCTGCATGCCCTGCTCTTTTCCTTTGGCCATCGTTTCTTTCAGCTCATGCAGGGCATTTCTTCGGATCAGATCCGAAATTCTGGGGGTATTGATCATCAGCTCAAAGGCAGCATGACGCCCGGCGCCGTGACTGTCCGGGATCAACTGCTGCGCCAGGATCCCTTTCAGATTCAGGGATAAATCGAACAACAACTGCTCCCGCCGTTCCCTGGGCACCAGATGCAGGATCCGCTCCAGTGCCTGATTGGCATTGTTTGCATGCAGAGTTGCCATGCAAAGATGGCCGGTTTCTGCAAAGTTCAGGGCATATTCCATGGTTTCCTGGTTTCGGATCTCACCGATCAGGATCATATCCGGCGCCTGCCGCAGGGAGTTTTTCAGGGCGACTTCATAGCTTTCGGTATCCAGTCCGACTTCACGCTGGGTCACGATACAACGGTCGTGCTGATGAATAAATTCAATCGGATCTTCGACGGTCAGAATATGTCCGCTGCGGTTCCGGTTTCTGTAACCGGTCAGCGCAGCCATTGAAGTTGATTTTCCCGAACCCGTTGCCCCGACCACCAGCACTAGTCCGCGCTTGGCCAGCGCCATCGCTTTCATCGGCTCCGGCAGGGTCAGAGCGTCGACATCCGGAATCATGCTCTCGATACGCCGGATTACCATGCCCGGCTGTTCCCGCTGCCAGAACGCACTGATACGGAAACGATGCCCTTCCCGGACCAGTGCAAAATTAGCTTCTTTCGTGGCCACAAACGTCTGCCATTGACTGGCTGACATGGCCTGCTGACACAAACGCTCAACTTCATCAACAGTCAGGCTAGGCCCGACAGCACTCAGCTGACCGTTGATTTTCAACTGGCAGGGTGCAGAAACCGTGAGATACAGATCCGATGCCTGATCCGCCGCCATTTGTGCCAGAATGCTTGCAAGTTCCATAAGTCTATCCTGTCTTACAGCCCCTGAGTCCGCTCGGTCACCCGGAGCACTTCATCGGGTTCCACCAGCCCCTGTGCCAGCAGCCGGTTGACAGCCTGCTCCATGGTCTGCATTCCCAGACCGGCACCGGTCTGGATCATCGAATACATCTGCGCGACTTTGTCTTCCCGGATCAGGTTACGGATCGCCGGCGTCGCCAGCATGATTTCATAAGCCGCGACCCTGCCGCCAGCAGGACATTTCAGCAGCGACTGTGCAATCACCGCCCGCAGCGATTCCGACAGCATGGAACGGACCATCGCTTTGTCATTCCCGGGGAAGACATCAATGATGCGATCGATCGCTTTCGCCGCCGAGCTGGTATGCAGAGTGCCCAGCACCAGATGGCCGGTTTCAGCGGCCGTCAGCGCAAGCCGGATGGTTTCCTGATCGCGCAGCTCGCCGACCATAATGACATCCGGATCTTCCCGCAACGCCGAACGCAGGGCATTCTGAAAACTGTGGGTGTCCCGATGGACTTCGCGCTGATTGATCAGACAGCGTTTGCTTTCATGGATAAACTCGATCGGATCCTCAATCGTCAGGATATGACGGTGGGAAAGAGAATTTATGTGATCCACCAGCGCCGCAATCGTGGTGGACTTGCCCGAACCCGTGGCCCCGGTGACCAGTACCAGGCCGCGCTGGCTCCTGGCAATCTGATAAAACACTTCAGGAACACCCAGCGATTCCAGTGACGGAACCGTCACCGGAATTGAACGGAAAACTGCAGCGCAGCCCCGGGACTGCTGAAAGGCATTGACCCGGAAACGTCCGACATCCGGCAGAGCAAAAGAAAAATCAACTTCGAGGTGCTCTTCAAATTCCCGGCGCTGCGCATCATCCATAATATCTGTAATCAGCCGGTGCACCGTTTCATGGCTGAAAGGCGGGATACTGAGCGCTCTGACATCACCGTCCACCCGGATCATCGGCGATACCCCCGCAGAGAGGTGCAGATCGGAGGCATTATGCTTTACACTAAAGTCCAGTAGCTCGGTGATATCCATATATTTTCCCCTAAGAATCAATTATGAGTAGTATCAGACAAAACATTACAAAGGTCACTCAGGAGATCTGCGAGGCCTGTGAGAAATGCGGGCGCTGCGCGGATTCCGTACAACTGCTGGCAGTGAGTAAAACCAAACCGGTCAGCGCCATTTCCGAAGCCATCGCTGCCGGACAGCTGGCATTCGGTGAAAACTATGTGCAGGAAGGCGTGGATAAGATCCAGCACTTTGCTGCCACCAAACCGGATCTGGCCCTGAGCTGGCACTTTATCGGTCCGATTCAGTCCAACAAAACCCGGCCCGTTGCAGAGCACTTCGACTGGGTTCATTCGGTCGACCGCGCCAAAATTGCCCGCCGCCTCAGTGAGCAGCGCCCGGACAATCTGCCGCCGCTGAAAATCCTGCTGCAGGTTAATACCAGCGGCGAAGCCTCGAAATCCGGCGTGGAATTTGACGAATTAGCCGCACTGGCTGCCGAAATTGTCTCACTGCCCAACCTCGAGTTACGTGGCCTGATGTCGATCCCGGAAAAAGCAGACGACTATAACAGCCAGCTCAGCGCCTTTGCGTCACTGGCTCAGGCCCGGGACAGACTGCAACAACAGTTGCCCGAAACAACCCTGGATACTCTGTCGATGGGCATGAGCGGCGATATGGAAGCCGCAGTTGCAGCCGGCAGCACTATGGTCCGGATCGGCACCGCAATTTTTGGCGCCCGGAATTACAGTTAACGCCGCCTGAAAAGGCAGACGTTTCTCATCATTTTAGAAGGATTTTTTCATGGAACATCGTTCGATCGCATTCATCGGTGCCGGCAATATGGCCCGCTCTATCATTGCCGGACTGGTCGCCAGCGGTTATCCGGCTGAACAGATCACCGCAACGGCGCCCAGCGCTGAACGTCGTGAACCCCTGGCCCGCGATTACGGTATCCATACCGATCATGACAACCTGCGCGCAGCACAACAGGCCGATGTCATTGTCCTGGCGGTCAAACCCCAGCTGATGGAAACCGTGTGTCAGCCGCTTCAGTCGATTGATTTCAAAGATAAACTGGTGATCTCCATTGCGGCTGGAATTTCTGTCGCCCGCTTGCAGGAAATGCTGGCAGCAAAAGTCAGTCTGGTTCGCGTTATGCCAAATACTCCGTCACTGATCGGCAAAGGAATGAGCGGTATGTATGCCGGTGCTGACGTCAGCGAGACGGACCGTACCTTCTCCGATGACCTGATGGCCGCGGTCGGAAAAACCTGCTGGGTATCAGAAGAATCCGGGATCAATGGCGTGATTGCCGCGGCCGGCAGTGCACCGGCGTATTTCTTCCTGTTCATGGAAGCGATGCAAAACGAGGCCATTCGTCAGGGATTTGATAAAGACACGGCCCGAGAACTGGTTCAGCAAGCTGCTGCAGGCGCTGCAGGCATGGTGCTCGCCAACCCGGACACAGAACTGTCGACTTTGCGTGAACAGGTCACCTCGAAAGGCGGCACGACCGCCGAAGCGATCCGTACATTTAACGAAGCGCAACTTAGTGATATCGTAGCGAAAGCAATGCAGGCCGCTGTCAGCCGCGCACAGGAAATGGAAAAATTGTTTTAAGGTAACCTTATGAACTCAATTGGTTTTTTAGTCAGTACAGCGTTCGATCTGTACATTATGGTGGTACTGCTGCGCTTGTGGCTTCAGTGGGCCAGAGCGGATTTCTATAATCCGTTCTCCCAGTTCGTGGTAAAGGCAACCCAGCCCGTGGTTGGTCCGCTGCGCCGTTTAATCCCGTCAATTGGCGCGTTGGATCTGGCAACTCTGCTGTTTGCTTATCTGCTGACAATCGCTAAATTTGTCATCCTGCAATTGGTCCTGACCAAAGGTGGCGTGGCATTCAGCATTGATCTGTTCTGGATTTCAGGTCTGTCACTGCTCAAGGCCGCAGGAGGCCTGGTGTTCTGGGTTCTGCTGATCCGTGCCATTCTCAGCTGGGTCAGCCAGGGCCGCAGCCCGATTGAATACGTGATGCACCAGCTGACCGAACCGATGACCGCGCCAATCCGTCGCTTCATTCCGGTGATGGGTGGTCTGGATCTGAGTGTGCTGGTTCTTTTCATCGGCCTGCAATTTGCCAACATCCTGATCGGTGATCTGATTGGCCCGATCTGGTTCCAGCTATGACGCAGCAAGCCGTCAGTCAGGATAAAGCGGATCTGGTGATCCGCTTTTACGTTCAGCCCAAGGCCAGCCGGGATCAGCTGGTTGGCCTGCATGGTGATGAAGTGAAGGTTGCCATCACGGCACCGCCTGTTGACGGCAAAGCGAACAGCCATCTGGTGAAATACCTGGCCAAACAGTTCAGGGTTGCCAAAGGCCAGGTAGTGATAGAAAAAGGAGAAACCGGGCGGCATAAGCAAATCCGCATACAATCACCTCAGGTGATTCCGGATCTTTTTCGTCACATGCTGTGAATCTCAGCCTCGTACAGCTGGTCAAAGCAAGTCACTCTATACTATAAAGAATGCAGCAATATCCCCTTGGAGTGTAAGGTCTTATATCATGAGACTCATCTCAACAGGATTAAAGGACAGCCTTATGAAACAGTTACTTGTTGCTTTTATTGCTTTACTCGGCCTTTCCCTCCCCGTTCATGCCGAGCAACTCAAGAATATCGGCGAACTGGAAGTTCACTATTCCACCTTCCCTTCGACATTTCTGACCCCGGAAATCGCGAAGACTTACCGGATTCAGCGCAGCCGTTACTCCGCACTGATCAATGTCACCGTACTTGATACCACTGCCGAAGGAAAACCCGCCGTTGCCGCTGTGGTGAAAGGAACAGCGCGGAACCTGGTCGGCAATGAGAAGAACCTGACCTTCCGCGAGATCCGCGAAGGGGATGCCATTTACTATATCGCTGAGCTGTCCCATGCCAATGAGGAACGCTTTCGGTTCAACATTGACGTCTCACGTCAATCGACCCGCGGCAATATCCAGTTCGAGCAGACTTACTTCGCCGAATAAGCCTCCCGGTTCAGTGCGGGCCATTCCCCGCACATCTCAAGCTCTGCCCGCAGAAAAAGAAGGATCCATTCCTTCTTTTTCTGTCTTTGGCTTTTGGGCTGCCTGTGGGTATCATAGGCCCCCCTCTCCCCAGCCACACAAACCAGGAGTCATCATGAGCAAACTCGTACTCGCAACCGGTAACCAGGGCAAAGTCCGTGAAATGGCTCACCTGCTTGCTGATTTTGGTTTCGAGGTGATTGCCCAGAGCGATATGAACGTCTCTGACGTCGCCGAAACCGGCACCACCTTTATTGAAAATGCCATCATCAAAGCGCGCCATGCCGCCAGAGAAACCGGTCTGCCAGCGATTGCAGACGACTCTGGTCTTGAAGTCGATGCGCTGAAAGGTGCACCCGGTATTTATTCGGCCCGCTATGCCGGCGAAGACGCCACAGACCTGCAGAATCTCGAGAAACTGCTGGTTGCCATGAAAGAGGTGCCTGAGGCAGAGCGAACCGCGCGTTTCCATTGTGTGCTGGTGATGATGCGCCATGCTGACGATCCAACCCCGCTGGTTTGCCATGGCACCTGGGAAGGGCGTATTCTGACGGAAGCCCGTGGTGAAAACGGCTTCGGTTACGATCCGGTTTTCTGGGTACCGGAAGAAAACTGCGCTTCAGCCGAACTGGCTGCTGAGCGTAAGAAACAACTGTCACACCGCGGCAAAGCCCTGCAACAACTCTTTGCTGCCCTGAAGGACGCCTGATGTTAGTACCGCCACCGCTGAGCCTGTATGTTCATATCCCCTGGTGTGTCCAGAAGTGCCCGTACTGTGACTTCAATTCGCATGCACTGAAAAACGATATCCCGGAGCTGGATTACATTGATGCGCTGCTGGAAGATCTCGACACGGATCTGGCCCGTTATCAGCTGACGGACAACAGCCGCTCCCTGCATTCCATCTTTATTGGCGGCGGCACCCCCAGCCTGATCTCAGCTCCGGAAATCGGGCGGCTGCTGGCGGGTATTCAGGCCCGTATTCCATTCAGTGATCAAATCGAAATCACCATGGAAGCGAACCCGGGCACCGTTGAAGCGGGCCGCTTTCAGGCATACCGTGAGGCGGGCGTGAACCGGATTTCCATCGGTGTTCAGAGTTTTCAGGATGACAAGCTGAAGCGTCTGGGCCGGATTCACGGCTGTGAGGAAGCAATCCGGGCTGCCGGACTGGCCCAAGAAGCCGGTCTGAACAGCTTCAATCTGGATCTGATGCACGGCCTGCCGGATCAGAGCGTGGCGGATGCCCTGTCCGATCTGAAACAGGCGATCGCCTTAGATCCGCCGCATCTGTCCTGGTACCAGCTGACGATTGAGCCAAACACCCTGTTTTACTCAAAACCACCGACGCTGCCGGATGACGACGATTTGTGGAATATCTTTGAGCAGGGACATGCCCTGCTGGCCGCGGCCGGGTATGAGCAGTATGAAATTTCCGGCTACAGCAAACCGGGCAAGCAGTGTCAGCACAATCTGAACTACTGGCGCTTTGGTGACTACCTCGGCATCGGCTGCGGGGCACACGGGAAGATCAGCTTCGCTGACGGCACCATAACCCGCACGGTGAAAGTGAAACATCCGCGCGGTTACCTGAATCCGCAGAAACCTTATCTGGATCAGGAAACGCAGGTGGCAGACACCGAACGGCCATTCGAGTTTTTCATGAACCGTTTCCGTCTGCTGGAGGCCTGTCCGAAACAGGACTACGTTGCGCGCACCGGCTTGCCGCTGGACAGCATCCGGACGCCGATTGAATGGGCGCTGGGCAAAGAGTATCTGCTGGATCAGGGCAACAGCTGGCAGATTACCGAACAGGGCAAGCTGTTCCTCAACGACCTGCTGGCCGCCTTTGTCGATGAAGACGACGAAGAAGACAGCAACTAAAGCCGATTTGTCGCTGGCAGACATCTGCCAGCGACAAGCTCAAACCTTGAATTCCAAGGCATTAGATTCCAACTAGAAAATCGAACGGCCAATGCGTTCAGCCAGCAGCTCCAGTGCTGCCGTACCGGCAACAGAGTTCCCGGAGGCGTCCAGCTCCGGAGACCAGACCGCAATCGACATCTCACCCGGCACAATCGCAACGATACCGCCGCCGACACCGGATTTACCCGGCATCCCGACCCGGTAAGCAAACTCACCCGCCCCGTCGTACAGGCCGCAGGTTGCCAGCAAGGCATTGATCTGTTTGCTTTGTGTCGGTGAAATCAACGGCTTTTCCGCGCACAATGGCTGCCCTTTATTGGCCAGATAACTGAAAGTTCGGGCCAGATCCACGCAGCTCATCTTCAGGGCACAGTAACCGAAATAATTGCCCAGCACCGGCACCACTTCATTCTCGAAGTTACCAAATGAGCGCATCAGATACGCAATCGCGGCATTGCGATCGCTGTGCTGCATCTCAGAAGCGGCCACATTTTTGTCGTACACCACATTCGCGTTGCAGGACAGCGTTCTGACCAGCTCCAGCATCCGGTACTGCGGCGCAGAAAGGCGACTGTGCAGCAGATCAGAAACCACTAGCGCGCCGGCATTGATGAAGGGATTACGGGGAATACCGTGTTCCATCTCCAGCTGAATCATGGAATTAAACGCATGACCTGAGGGTTCTTTGCCGACACGGGACCAGATCTCATCCGCTTCATACAGCGTCATGGCCAGCGTCAGACTGAGCACTTTGGAGATCGACTGAATCGAGAAGCCGACGTCGCTGTCGCCAGCCTGAATAATCTCACCGTCGTTATAACAAACGGCAATGCCCAGCCGGTCTGACGGTACCTCGGCCAGGGCCGGAATATAATCGGCAACCTTGCCCTGCCCAATCAACGGCCGGACTTCATCCAGAATGTCATTCAGCAACTGCTCACTTGGCTTCATTCACTGTCTCCAGAGGACAAAAAAGCCAACTCAAAGGCTGGCTTTTCAGGCTAATCGTATTTAAAGGACCCATATCTTATTCGATATTGAACCCCAATGGCTATGAGCCATAGCACATTATTCTGTACGGGCGAACTTCATGTCCCATACACCGTGACCCAGACGATGTCCGCGGGCTTCAAATTTGGTCAGCGGGCGATCGTCCGGACGCGGGATATAATCACCGTCTGTGGCCGTATTCGCATAGCCCGGAGCAACATTCATCACTTCCACCATATGCTCAGCGTAATTTTCCCAGTCAGTAGCCATATGGAAAATACCGCCGATCTTCAGCTTCTTACGCACCATTTCCACAAAAGCTGGCTGGACGATACGACGCTTGTGGTGACGCGCTTTGTGCCATGGGTCCGGGAAGAACAGCTGAACGGTATCCAGGCTGCCATCCGGGATCATGTGATCAAAGACTTCCACGGCATCGTGGCACATTACACGCAGATTGGCCAGGCCTGCTTCTTCAGCAGCCATCAGACACGCACCCACACCCGGACTGTGCACTTCAATCCCGACGAAGTTTTTCTCCGGCGCGTTTTTCGCCATTTCAACCAGCGAGGCACCCATACCAAAGCCAATTTCCAGCACCACATGGCCGTCACGGCCGAACACTTCGGTCCAGTTCAGCGGTTTTTGCTCAAAATCGAGCCCCATGGCTGGCCAGTTATTTTCCAGAGCATGTTGCTGGCCCTTGGTTAAACGGCCCTCACGACGGACAAAGCTACGGATTTTACGTACCAGCTTTCCGTCTTCCGTGTATTCCGTCAGGGTGACGTCAGCATTCGTTCTGGATTCTTGGCTCATGGGTCCTTACCTAAAAAATGGGTTAATCAATTTCAGATACCAAACTGAGGAGAAGGCTGTCGCCAGCTGCAATTCTCTTCAGTTTGGTATAAACGGATCCGGCATTATCCAAAGTTAGCGCACAAGTGCAAGTGCCGTATTCGCATTGAAGACAACAGCGGATTGTGGTGCAATCGTCACCGCAATGTCGTCTCTGCGGACAAACAGAATAAAGCGGACACAAGGTACAGCCAGATCAAATCCGCGGTACCTGGGTTCAACATGAATCATTTCAAAGCACTGCAGCATCGAAGAGGAATAATTTCCGAAAATGAACGCTGTCAGAACAGTGCAGCTGTGAAGAAAATTTTATGACGCAATCTCCCTTGCCCCCCAAAACATTCCAGGATCGGCTGATCCAATGGCAACAGACCCATGGTCGCCACGATTTACCCTGGCAGCAAAATCCAACGCCCTACCGGGTGCTGGTTTCTGAAATCATGCTGCAGCAAACGCAGGTGTCGACGGTCATTCCCTACTTTGAACGCTGGATGAACAGTTTTCCGACCGTCGAGCTGCTCGCTGCAGCCTCAGAAGATGACGTGATGAATCACTGGCAGGGACTGGGCTATTACTCCCGGGCAAGGAATCTGAGAAAAGCCGCGCAATACATTGTGCATGAGTGCGGCGGCCAGTTTCCGGATCAAATCGATCAGCTTCTGAAGATCCCGGGAGTCGGCCGCTATACCGCAGGTGCCATTGCTTCTTTTGCTTACAATACCTATGGCCCGATTGTGGATGGTAACGTGAAACGTCTCTTTTGCCGGTTTTTCGGCATTGAAGGCGTCCCGGGCACCACGCAGGTCGACAAGCAGCTCTGGCAATATGCCGAGCAGTTTACCCCACAACAGCACAACCGCGCCTTTGCGCAGGGCCTGCTGGATATGGGCGCGACGGTGTGCAAACCGAAAAGTCCGGTTTGTGACGATTGTGCCTTTCAGGACAGCTGTGTTGCATTCAGGACAAACCGTGTCGCTGAGCTGCCGACACCCAAACCTAAAAAAATCGTCCCGACCCGTTCCGGGCAATTCCTGTGGATTGAATCCGGCGGTCAGCTCTTACTGGAAAAACGGGAAGATAATGGCATCTGGGGCGCGCTCTGGTGCTTGCCGCAAATCTATCTGGAGCCGGAGCAGCTCGGGGATCATGTGCAGCTGAAAGGCACCTTTAAGCACACTTTTACCCACTACAAACTCAATGCCAGTGTCTGGCACGTGGATCGTCTGGGTGATCAGACTGACAATCAGCAGTGGTTTTCGCTTGATGCGCTCAGTGATTTGGGACTGCCGACCCCGATCCGAAAATTTATTGAGAAACGGGTATCAAACTAACGCATCTGTTTTTCCCGCCCGGAGAACAGATGGGAAAAAGCATCAGAGAACGTCCGGACACTTGATCCAACAAACTTGAATCCCGCAGGCAGAAACAGGAAACTAGTGACCAGACATTCGATTCTGGCAGTCTGTCAGACTGCCGCCCAATCATGATTGAGGATCCCATGAGCCGTACTGTATTTTGTGCCCGACTGAAAAAAGAAGCTGAAGGTCTGGATTTCCAGCTATACCCGGGTGAGCTGGGTAAACGCATTTTCGACAACATTTCCAAAGAAGCCTGGGCTGAATGGCAAAGCAAACAGACCATGCTGATCAATGAGAAAAAGCTGAACATGATGGATCCGGAGCACCGCAAGCTGCTGGAAACAGAAATGGTGAACTTCCTGTTTGAAGGCCAGGACGTCATCATCGACGGTTATACCCCGCCAAGCGAGTAATTGCTTGCTGCACCAGATGCGTGCATGAACATCACGTTCTCAGGTCACGGTGACCAAAAATCATACCGTGACCGGACGGAAAATGACATCATTTGGCTTAACGCCAGTGATGTCATTTTTTATATGCAGAACATGAAGAAAGCACTCCTCCTTGCCACATTCACGCTGCTCCTCAGTGGCTGCAGCCGCGAAATAGTCGAAAAAGTCTATAAGGTCGATTACGCCCCAACCAACCGCTTTGCCAAAAATCTGGCTCCTTTACCCGGCCAGTTTACGAAAGATACCGCCGCCCTGGATCGCCTGATCCAAACCTTCAGCGGTCAGGTCAAACAGCGCTGGGGGAATGATAACGTACTCATGGCCAGCAAGCGCCACTACGTAAAATACACTGATGGCTACCAGAGCCGGGCCCATGTCGACTTTGACAAGGGGATGGTCACGATAGAAACCGTAGCGACCACCAACCCGAAACAGCACCTGATCGATGCGATCGCCACCACCCTGCTCACACCGGCCGATCCCGCAGAAGTCGATCTGTACTCCGCGCAGGATTTTGCCCTGTCCGGCAGCCCGTTCCTGCTCGGACAGATCCTGGATCAGGACGGCAAGTCGATTGAATGGTCCTGGCGGGCCAAACGTTTTGCGGAATATCTGGTCAACAACAAACTGAAAACCAAAAACGTCCGTTACCAGAAGGCATACTATGTGGATATCCCGATGGTGGCCGACCACGTCAACAAACGAAGCTACAAATATGCGGACATCGTTCGTGAGGCCTCTCGCCGCTATGGCATTAAAGAAGACCTGATTTACGCCATCATCAAAACCGAAAGCAGCTTCAACCCTTATGCCGTCAGCCCGGCCAATGCCTATGGTCTGATGCAGGTCGTCCCGAAAACTGCGGGAGCGGACGTGTTTAAACTGGTGAAAAAACGCTCCGGCCGCCCTTCACCACAATATCTGTTTGATCCGGCAAATAATATTGATACCGGCACGGCCTATTTTTACCTGCTGCAAAACCGTTACCTGAAAGAAATCCGGAATCCGCTTTCGCTGCACTACAGCATGATTTCAGCCTATAACGGCGGTACTGGCGGTGTATTGAGCACTTTCCACAGTAACCGCAAACGCGCCATGCAGGATTTGAATCAGTTGCAGCCCAATCAGGTGTTCTGGGCGCTGACCAACAAGCATCCGAAAGGAGAAGCCAGGCGATATCTGGAGAAAGTCACCCGTTACCAGAAAGATTTTAACAACGGAAAAATCTGAGACAAAGTAATGACTTTCTGCCGGAAAGCATGAAAATTGCTGCTCGCCGCCCCATAACGGGCAAAAAGCGAGCAAGCAATCGGGAATCGCACTTTTTTCTGGAAAAAGGTATTGACGATGAGGACCAAAACCCGTTTAATAGCGCTCCGTTGCCTCGATAGCTCAGTCGGTAGAGCAGAGGATTGAAAATCCTCGTGTCGGTGGTTCGATTCCGCCTCGAGGCACCATGAATTATTTTATGGTGTTCTGGTAACGTCATAAGCAAGAACAATTCCCCCTTAGTTCAGTCGGTAGAACGGCGGACTGTTAATCCGTATGTCGCTGGTTCAAGTCCAGCAGGGGGAGCCAAATTCGTGTGCCGACTTAGCTCAGTAGGTAGAGCAACTGACTTGTAATCAGTAGGTCACCAGTTCGATTCCGGTAGTCGGCACCATTTATACAGCGTAAAGCACAATTGCTTTACCCTGCCTCGATAGCTCAGTCGGTAGAGCAGAGGATTGAAAATCCTCGTGTCGGTGGTTCGATTCCGCCTCGAGGCACCATATTTGATTGTGGTGTCAGCGCGACAGCACGATAACGTACAATTCCCCCTTAGTTCAGTCGGTAGAACGGCGGACTGTTAATCCGTATGTCGCTGGTTCAAGTCCAGCAGGGGGAGCCAATTTAGTACATTGCCATTACGCAGTGTATGACCTCCAAACTGGTGAGCACGTTGTGCTCAATGTCGCTGGCCTGGCCGGCCGCGTTAAGTCCAGCGAGGGGGAGCCAAACAGCAAAACGAAGATTTTAATCTTTGTTCTGCCTCGATAGCTCAGTCGGTAGAGCAGAGGATTGAAAATCCTCGTGTCGGTGGTTCGATTCCGCCTCGAGGCACCATACAATTCCCCCTTAGTTCAGTCGGTAGAACGGCGGACTGTTAATCCGTATGTCGCTGGTTCAAGTCCAGCAGGGGGAGCCACTTCAGAAACCCTGGTCGAAAGACCGGGGTTTTTCTTTATCTGTACCCTCTTGACTACAATCACCTCAACAGTTTCCTCACCCTGCTCTTTTTTGCTCGCTTTAAAAAACTTGCGATTAGTCCCAAGTATTTAATACGCGGTGAAAAAAATGAGGACAGGTTTTGAGTCACCTCCTCTCTTAACATTCTCCCGATTGCCAGTCTCCTGCGACTCGTTCAAACCAGTACTGCAATTGTGCTTATGTGAAATGATGAAGGAGAGAATATGTTGCTGCAAAATGCCTCATGGAGGAAAGGGCTTTGGCTCTTGGGTGTCAGTTCAGTGCTGAGTTCCTTGTCGACAACCGCTCAGGCACACGGGTATATGGAATATCCACCAGCCAGACAGCAAATCTGCGATATGGATGGCGGCTATTGGGATTCGACCGACGGCTCAACCATTCCCAATGCAGCCTGCCGCGCTGCCTTTGTTCAGTCTGGCTGGTACCCTTTTGTTCAGAAACCCGAGTTTGCCAGACTGGTATCGGACTATCAAAACCAGGCCGCTGTTGAACGGGCCATCCCTGACGGATCGCTGTGTTCTGCTGCAGACAGTAAAAAGTCAGGCATGGATATCCCCTCGCCTTACTGGCAGAAAACAACCCTTGATCTGACGAATAATGGTCAGTTGGATCTGCTGTATCGTGCTGAAACCCCGCACAACCCTAGTTTCTGGAAGTTCTACCTGACCAAACCCGGCTTTGACAGCGCAACCCAGCCATTAGCCTGGAGCGACCTGGATATGGTCGGAGAAGTCGGGAACATTCCGACCACCACCATCAACGGACAGAAATACTATCAGATGACCATCACCCTGCCGACCGACAGAACCGGTGATGCCATCCTGTATGCCCGCTGGCAGCGTAATGACCCGGCCGGAGAAGGTTTTTACAACTGTATCGACATTCGGTTTGACGGCTCGGATAACGGTCAGCCCGGTGGCTGGTCCAGTGCGGGCGCTTTCGTCAAAGCCACAGATGTCGCCCAGCCTGACGAAACCGTCTGGTTCCGTATTTTTGACCAGAATGGTGTCGAAACTGTTTCTGAGCAGTTGGCCATCACCACGGCCAACCAGAATCAGTCCGTATGGGCCGCAGATCTGGCAGCCACAGTGAACCAGACCTATGCACAACAGGTTCAGATCGGTAAACAGGCCGCAGACGGCAGTATCATATTCGATGCTCAGGATCTGTTTGGCAATCAGGTCTTCCTGAAAAACAAAGACTACAGCTATCAGCTGGACATCAAGCTATTACCTGCAGCACCTGACTGGGATCCGAATCAGGTCTATGTTGCCGGTGATCAGGTGCTCTATCAGGGCAAGCTGTACACCGCTAAATGGTGGACCAAAGGCGAACAGCCCGGGCAGGCTGCTGTGTGGCAGCTGAACTGACCGCAATGGACTGGTGGGCCACCATGGCCCACCAGTATTTCACAATACGAAACTATCAGCATAATGTTCCAGTTTTATCCCACTCACACTTCTTTTCATTGGTAAACCGTCAGAATCAATCCTCTCAACCAGGATCATGTTTTGTTAATTTTCTGCTCTGAACGGGTATTAACCTGATCTAGTATTTTCGTGTCGAAAAATAACTCCTCCTGACAATTGCCGGGAGGTCTCTTCAGCATTACCAAGAGAACAGGGAATGAAACTCAGGACACAAACCTATCTGCTATCCGCTGTTATCCTGACGGCCATGCTGGCCATCATGGTCACGGGCCTGATGACGTTGCGTATGGCCAGTAACCAGGATAACGAATCCAGGGTCACGCAGCTGTTTAACAGCACCTACAACACCCTCTCCGAACTGGAAAAAATGGCGCAGGAAGGCCTTCTGGCTGAATCGGAGGCAAAGACGCTGGCAACCCGGTTGTTGCGAAACAATATCTATAAAGACAACGAATATGTTTATGTCGCGGACGCGCAACTGACCTTTATTGCAGCGCCGCTGGATCCCCAGCTGCATGGCACCAGTTTTCACGACTTCAAAGACGGCAACGGAAAAAGCGTCGGTAATATCCTGAAACAGGCTGTCGCAGCCAGCGGAGATAAGCTGGCGCAATATACCTGGACCCAGAAACAGGCGGATGGCAGTGTGGAAGAAAAACTGTCCATTGCCCGGCGCACTCCCGTTTGGGGATGGTATGTCGGGACCGGAATTGGTTTCAACGAAGTGAACCAGCGTTTCTGGTCCACCGCGGGCTGGCAGCTGGCCTTATGTCTTCTGATCACCGCAGCGATTCTGACCGTGCTGATCATCGCCAGTAAGCGCATTGTGAACTTACTGGGAGGCGAACCGGATGAGGTCCAGGCAGCCGTGCAGGCGGTGGCGGACGGCAAAATCACCACCCACTTTGAAACCCGGGCGACCCCGGGCAGCATTTATTACGCCGTACAGACCATGAGCCTGTCTCTGGCAGAGCTGGTCAATAACCTGAAACAGTCGATGGCTGAACTGCGTACGGAGCTCGGTGAAGTCTCGTCACGTTCAGGCGTGATTGCCGAACTGACGGACAGCCAGCAACAGTCGACGGCCATGATTGCAACTGCGATGACCGAAATGGCCTCTTCGGCCAACAATGTGGCGGAGTCTGCCAGCGATACCGCCAGCAATACCGAACGTGCCGATCAGCAGAGCCAGGTCACTCAGACCCTGATTCTGTCGACCGTCGACAACATTCAGGGGCTGGCCGATCAGCTCGCCACCGCCAGTCAGGCCGTCGCCCATCTGGATACGGAAGTGAACAGCATTGCCAGAGTCCTGGATGTGATCGGCGATATCGCCGAGCAGACCAACTTACTGGCACTCAATGCTGCCATTGAAGCCGCCCGTGCCGGAGAACAGGGTCGCGGTTTTGCGGTCGTCGCCGATGAAGTCCGGAATCTGGCAGGTCGAACCCAGCACAGTACCAAAGAAATCCAGCAGATGATCGGCCGCCTGCAAAGCGGATCTCGAAACGCCATTGAAACCATGGAGACCTGTGCGGAAACCAGTCAGACCACAGTACATCAGTCTCAGGAAGCCTCCGACGCACTGAATCAGATTGTTTCAGCGCTGGAGAGTATCACCGGAATGAGTCATCAGATTGCTGCGGCTGCAGCCGAACAGACACAGGTTGGTGACGACATCTCCACCCGGATCAATATGATTGAGGAAAGTGGCCGCCAGTTGTCTGACGTCGTCAGTCAGAGCCACAACAGTACCCGCTCTCTGCAACGGCTGTATCATGAACTGGAAAACTGGACCGGCAAATTCAGTCTGAAACAGTAACCGCCACACAAGAACCAGCCACAAAAAAACAACCCCACATCATAGTGTGGGGTTGTTGTTAGACAAACTGATATGAGACAAGGCGCTCCGGCTACCGCGCCTGATCACTCACCAGCAGCACGCCAAAATCAGCATCCTGAGCACCATAGTGGATGATCATGCCATCATTGAGACCGAACACCAGAATGTTCTGACTTTGCGCGTGAGGCGTTGATGACCAGACATTGCTTGTTGTTGCGTACTTATCATCTTCCGTCTGGATAAAATCCGGGAAAGCCTTCAGGTTCACGGCCGGAGAAATGCAGGCCACTTCGCGCAGACTCACCAGCTCTTTGATATTCGGCATCCGCCAGCCCCTCACCCCGTCAATCACCGTGTTTTTCTCATTGAGGTTGATCTGAAACAGCGCCTTCTTCCAGCTGTACCCTTCCGGCGCGCCATCACAGGTCTGTTGCAGCGAATTCCACTGTGTGCCTAACAGACAGCGACGCCAGACCAACTTTGTCTGTAAATCAGTGACTGTCCCATTGCCATTGTCCTGAAACCGGATATCCGGTGCGCTTGCCTCAATGTTCAGACCACACGACTGCATTGCAGCCATCGCATTGGCTGAACAAACCAAAGCACAGAAAATGGTGCCAATCATCTTTTTCAACATGGTGTTATTCCTTATTCCGCAACCATTCGAACTGCCATCACATTCGGAGAGAGGCACGCCTCACCCGCCATACAGGGCGCGTAGTAAGCAGTGAGTTCACCCAGCCCGGTACCGCCTTTGGCTTGTGTCATCTGTGACAGATGGCTGATCGCCCGGCCCTCGGTATAATTCGGATCGGTCCGTAATAAGGTCGATGACCAGTAATAGCCGTAAGGCAGATCTTCACTACCGATATACTGATCATTGAAGAACTTCACGTTCAGACCATAAACATTGCCGTCTGCGTCGGTCGCCGTTTCACTGAAATCGAGCAAATCATACTGCTCATTCATCGTGGGCAGCCGCCAGTTAGTTTTGCCGCAGTAAGCAGCATCATTCAGTTTCTGGCTGTACTCTTGCGTGGTGCAAGCCGCCAGATGATCCGAACTGCAGGAAGCCAGAGCGATTTCATCGGCATGCGACTTGAGGGTACTGGTTTCCAGTGCAAACAGACGATGCTTATCGCGGAATGAAGTCTGGTCGTCCGCTTTCACTTCCCAGATCAACCCGGTGCGCTCATCTTTGACACACTGCCAGTCCGGACTGCTTTCAGGCAAAGACTGGCCTTTGGCATCCAGCTTGGTCAGCTTGAAGCCGCCGTCGGTCACATCCAGCCCGAAGCTGGCATCCTGGCCCGGCGCCCCCTGATCAGGCTGGTTCGACAAAGTGCCAGTGGACAGATTCAGATGTTTGACCATCCCGGTGTCATTGAGCTGTTTGGTTGCCAGACGGCCCAGCGACGCAATCTCCTGAATCTGCGCCTCGTTCAGAGACCCTGCCAGCAATGCCGTCCCGTAGGCCGGAAACCCTTTTGCAGCACCCGCAATGCCTGCGGCGTCATCTGAACTGATGGCCTTCAGCTGAGCAAACAGCGCCACCAGCTTTTCATCGAGATCAGCCAGCGCCGAATCATCACTGCTGGCCAGCAAATCAGACGGCGGCGTTATTCCGTGTGCTTTGAGATTATTGCTCACCGTTGCCACCGCCGATTCCAAACTGGCACCACTCAGCATTTCACCCACTACCAGCGTGGTCACCCCGTTCACCAGAGTGAAAGCATGCTCACGCGCTGCCGGGGCTGCCAGATTCAGCGAAGCTGACGCCGATGAACGAGCAGAAACCACCCGCGTGGCCTGAACCAGCAGCGGGGAAGTTTTCACCCGGATATCTGTACTGGTCAGGGTAAAGTTATATTGCGTGGCTTTGACCGACGGTTCATCGGCACTGCAAGTCCAGTCACGATTGATATCCGCGCACACCGTCATCGGCAGATCGACCGATGCCGAGGAAACACGGCCGCTGACGTCATAGGTTGGCTGACTCTGATCATTTGAGTTGCTGCCGCCGCCTGAACCGTTACATCCGCTCAGGACCATGGTCAGCGCAACCGGCAATACTGCGAGTTGGAATGATTTCATCTGACTCTCACTTTTCTCGAATTAAAATTGACGGCGTCTTGCCAACGCCATCACAACGCCAAACAGCAGGCTGAACAGCCCGAGTGAACCCCCACCGGATGAACTGCTGTTCTCTGGCTTTGCCGGGTTGTCTGTCGTTTGTTTGTTCTGGGGATCGGTTGAAGTGCCCGTCTGACTGCAGTCATAACCCGTCACGGCTCCCACGCCCCATGAGTGAATCTTGCCGCTCTGCCCCGTGACCCGGTCAGTCACCTCAAGCACCCAGTTCCCCGTCATCGGCTCCCCGAGCAGCTCCGACAGCCCTGCGGTATTGGCCATCGTAAAGGTGTCGGTTTTCTCCGGCAGCGGAAAGCTCTGATAATTCAGCAGTGTTACGCTCCGCCCTGAAGGCGCACGCACGGTGACCTTCAGATCAGAAAAACGCGGGTGAGACAGCGAAAGCTGAATCGCAAAGTCATACGAAACCAACCCAGCGCCAGCCGGAACATTCAGGGCAACGAGCGCCTCCCCCAGCAGAATCTTTCCGTTCTGGTTGATCTGGCGGGCATCCGGTATGGCTTGCTGCAAATGCAGCAATGGTTGCGACAGCACGGGCACACCATACGTAAATGTAAGTTCCTGCCGGTAATTCACAGGCTGTTGAGCCGTATCCTGACTGAATGAAATTTCTGCATTCAGGGAAAGGGTTTCTCCGCACTGCAAAGATGCCGGAATACTGACTGACTCGTTCACCCGGGTAACAGCCCCCGCCGCCACCAGCTCCGAACGGACCACCTGATGCCAGTTCAGTGCCGGCATCGCCAGATCAACCTGAACATTATTGAGTGCGCTCGCACCTGATTGAATCAGCGCCAAAGACAGTTCAGTCTGATTTTTTCCCGTCACGGTCAGAGCAGAATTGCTTTGCGCCAGAACCAGTGCGTCACGGAGGATGCCATGATGTTTGAACCGGGCGTTCAGCCATTGGGCATAAGGTTTCTGCGGGTATAATCGCTGCGCTGCATCTACGGTAGAGCGGGCCAGATCATGCATCTTCATGCCAAAACCCATGCCGGCCATGCCTTCGAGCACCACCCGGTTGAACTCATCAAATGCGGCTTCACCATAAACGGCTTCGGCCTGTTTTAAGGTCTGAAACAGTGGCGTCGACCACAGCTGATCGCTGAGCGTTCCGTTGACCGACACATGCGCCCGGTAATCCATTTCCGGGTCATACCGCGCTTCCTGATCATTGAGCGAACGCCGGGACTTCAGTGCGCCGACCACACCATCCCAGTTGGCAAACACATCCAGCTCGAAGCGTTCATTGCGATCACGCTGAACCCAGAAACTGTAGGCACCGGCCCAGTAATCTCCGAAGCCCTCGCCAATCGCATCACTGTCGCCGCCTTTCCAGTCCGGCACCAGCTGGTAATTAATGGCATGTCCGAACTCGTGCAGCACCACATCCGCATCTTCACTGTCCGGCACACCGCCCACACCCATTGCCAGAATCCCGGTATCGGTCAGATAAGTGGAGTTATTGGTATTTTGTCCCTGCGCATCAATTTTTAACGGCGCAGTAAACAAGGCCCGCGATCCTGTGAATCCCAGCGCAGCCAGATACTGAAGCGAATGATCCAGATGATAGAAAGCATTCACATCGCGAAAGGCCGTGTCCTGCCGCGTAAACGCAAACGAACTGCCGTCCGCAACTGACACCAATCCCTGCTCAGGGCCAGTCTCCAGCTCAGCCATCGACTGGATATCGACCGCCATCACCCGGTCGTTGACCAGATAGAGCCTGCCGTTTTGACGGGTCACCTCAATACCGGTGACGGTTTGATAGGCTGATGCCGGAATGACAATGTCATCCACATCCGCATGATCGCCTTCGAGTGCCAGACCTGTGGCCGTCCGCGGATCCGGATCAAACACCGTCATCGTCGCCGGAACAATCTCACCGGCTGGCGGTGTCAGCAACGTATGTGGCCGGGGCGGCAACGGCAGATTCAAGACACAATCCGCGGTATCATCCGGCAAGCTGTTGAACAGCCGGTACAGCTGCCCCTGGCGATCGGTCGTCACCACGATTGCGCCTTCGCAAGGCTGACCAGCGTCATTCTGCGGCGCAAAGTGATAGTGCGTTCCCAGCAGACTCTGCCGGGTATCCAGCAGAGCCAGGGTGCCGGTCTGCGGATAACGAGACTGAACATACGCCAGCGCGTCATCACGGTCCTGAATCACAGCAGTTTCCAGCGGATAAATCAGGTGCTGAGCCCCGGCATGCGCCTGAGTACAGAGCAGGGCCGCCGCTGTCAGAATCAATCGTTTCATGTCGGCTTCCCTTAAAAGCTGTATCTGGCGTTCACGCTGAAATAGCGGCCCGGCTCCGTTGAAAAACGGGTCTGCGATTCCGTCACGCCGGCCACATCCTGATAACGGGTATATTCCCGGTCCAGCAAGTTGTGCACCGCAGCATTAATGCGGAATTCCGGCGTGATGTCGTATCCCGCCCCGGCATCCAGGGTCATCCAGCCCGACGTGGTCGCACAGGTCTGACTCATGCCCAAATCATCCTGACAGCTCGGTACCTTGTTCATGGCCCCGGCATAGTTCAGTCGTACGAAACCGTTCCAGACATCCTGCTCATAGCTCAGCAAGGTGTTCCCTTCCAGCGGTGTCAGGGTACGGATTGGCTCGCCGTGCTCATCTTCACCATCGACGATGCCCAGTTTGCTGGAAACCTTCAGCCGATCAGTGAACCAGTAGCTGGCCGTCAGCTCAGCCCCGTAGGTTTTCACCCCTTCCAGGTTCTGGTACTGCACTTCGGCATACTTACCGGCCTCGTTCCAGCCGACTGTTTTTTCGCTGATAAAGTTATCGAAGACGGAGTAGAACACAGCGCCGTACACTACCAGCCGGCCATCGTCATACTTCGAACCCAGCTCGAAGTTGTCACTGGTTTCGGCTTCCAGATCCGCATTCGGGCGGATCACGAAATTCCCCAGATCGCTCGACAGATGCGGTACGAAGCCGTACGCCTTGGCATAGGAAGGCGCCAGAAAACCATGGGTGTAACTCAGATAGGTATTCAGATCCGGCGTCCATTGGTAAGCCAGCGACAGGCTCGGCGACAACTCACTGCTGCGCAGTTCATGGAGGGGATAACTGCCAATGGTGTCGTCCAGTTCAGAGGACATCTGCTGTGCATCAAACCGCAGCCCCGGCGCCAGATTCCACTTGCCCCAGCGCATGTCATCATGAACATAAATCCCCAGACTGTAGGTTCTGGCCGAAGCAAAAGGCTCCGATTCACTCAGCGTATCGCCGGTCCAGTCGACGATACGGACGTTGACCGGACGCTCATGCAGCATGGATTCGAGTTGAACACCCCAGGCAACGGTGTGCTCAAGCTCGCCATGAGCACTCCGCTGTTGCAAATCTGCTGACAATCCGATCAGATGATCCCTGAACGCCCGGTTTTCCGACTGACGGCGCTTGAAAACCAGCCCTTCCTGTGTCCGTTGCATTGCGACATCTTTGTCGCCCGAAGTTTCGGTCTGACGATAGTACAGATTGATATCTGCCTGTTCAGCCAGCAGGGTTTCCCCTTCCCATTCGGCTCCCGCACGGGCAGAGAGCGTCGTTGTGTCAACCTCTTCCAGAAACGATGTCGCTTCCCAGCCGCCACCGTCCGCCTGTGTCGGGGCAATGCCCTCTTCCCGGCGCGCCTGCTGACGGTAATAATCCACCTTACCTTTCAGCAGCCAGCTGTCATTCAGAAACCACTCGCTGGTCAGCGCCGCATTGATCCCGTCAATATCGCGAACATACAGCGACTGATCATGATTTTTACTTTCACTGCCCTGCCAGTAACTGACCCGAACCAGATGCGCCGTGTCGCCCAGCCGTGTCGCAGTGGTCAGCGCCGAGGTATATTTATCACTGATCCCTGAGTATCCCCCTTCCAGACCGACATAGTGATCCTCGCTGCCCAGATAGTCGCTCGGTGTTTTGGATGTCAGGACCACCACACCCCCGATCGCACCGGAGCCATACAGCGAAGAGCCCGCGCCTTTCACCACTTCAACTTGCTTGACGTCACCCAGGTCAAAACTGTTATGACCGGCCACGTCGTTCATATCGCTGGCCCCGTAGCCGTCCGCGACTTTCACGCCGTCTTTGATGACCGCGATCCGGTTACCGCTCATTCCGCGAATGGTAATATTCTGCGGCCGTCCGGCTCCCCCGCTCACACTGACCCCCGGTTCATGCGACAGAGCATCATAGAGCTCGGTGGCACCTTCCTGCTCGATCTCTTCCTGAGTGATCACAGCCACTGATCCATTGGTTTCGGACAAAGGCTGCTCAATGCGGGTGGCCGTGACCACCACGGTCGTCATTTCAGAGGCTTGTTGCTGAGGCGCAGCAACACTTTGGAAGCTGACTGAGCTGATCACTGGGCTGAACAGGGCATACAAAGCCAGAGGGACAGGCTTCAACTGCATGTTGGGGACTCCGGATATCAAGGACATAAACAGGGTTCAGTGCCTTTCAGGCAAAAGCAGTCCACCGGCACATCACTGCACCGGGCGGACAGCACATCATTCAAAGGTTAAGGGGACGGGGTGCTGCCGGGCACCAGACTGAGCAGAAACGCATATTCTCTCGCCTGCTGCCGCATCGCCTGCCGGGCATCCTGCCGGTGTCCGCCGGACAAATCCGTTTGAAGCAGATAAGGACCTTGAGCCAGACTGGCATCCCGGACTTTCATCACCCAGCGTGCAGGCTCCCAGTAGGGAACCTGAGTATCATAGAGCCCGGCGGTCACCAGCATTGGCGGATAAGCCCGGGCCGAAATATTGTCATTCGGACTGTATTGCTTCATCACCGCGAGTTGAGCCGGATCGCGCGGATCCCCCCACTCTGCGTATTCCTGGCGGGTCAGCGGCAGACTGGGATCAGCCATGGTCGCGATCACGTCCACAAACGGCACCTGCAGGGCAGCCCCCGTAAACAGCGCCGGCTGCCGGTTCAGTGCTGCGGCCACCAGCGTACCGCCCGCGCTGCCGCCCAACGCCAGAATGGGCCGGTCTGAGCCCTGATGAAACTGCTTCATCACGTGTGCCACGGCCAGATAGTCGTCAAACGAATTGGGCTTCAGCATCCCTTTTCCCTGCGCGTACCACTCTGGGCCGAGATAGCCGCCGCCCCTGACATGGGCTATGGCATAAATCGCCCCGCGATCCAGCAGGCTGATGATCTGCGGCATGAAATACGAACGCACCGGGGTGCCGTACGCGCCGTAGCCGTAAAGAATGACGGGAGACTTGGCGGTCAGCCGATCCGTCCGGTAAGCCAGGGTAACAGGCACAGACACATCACCGTGTCGGACGCGGATCTGTTCCGTCCGGTACAGATCCGGCTCAAATTCCGGATAACGGTCTGCCGACAACGTTGTCAGCTGTAACTCCGTCAGATCCAGCGCCTGCCACTGAGGAGGCTGAGTCAGCGACATACTGCGGATCATCACCGACTGACCGTAACGGCTGCTGTTTCCGGACAACCAGGCCACACCGCCTTCAGGAGTAATGACCTGATCAAACAGTGTGCGACCCTGTGTATTCAGCACCACCAGACGGCTGAGTTGCTGTTCTGTCACTTCCAGCACGATGTGCTGAGGGAACAGCAGCCAGTTCTTGATGTGCTGATGTGGCTTCGGTTGCCAGACCGGCTGCCAGGAGGCAGCTTGGGTGTCATTCAGCGCTGACCGGTAAAGTGCAAAATCGCCCTGAAGATTGCTGGACAGATACAGTTCGCCATAGCGGACATCAGCGTAATACTCCACACCCGGCGTCCGGGAACGGATTGTTGTCAGAATCTGGCCGCTGTCTGAAGCCACCAGTTGTTGTTCACTGCTGTCATGGTTGTTCGACTGGATAAGCAGGTAGTCGCCGGAGCTGGCTGCATAAACCGACACCAGCCAGGCCGGATCCGATTCGCGATACAGCATCGTCTTGAGACCGCCTTCCCGCGACCAACGAAGCACCTGATGCGGACGGTAAGTACCCGCTTCGTTTTCAACAAAATAAAGGCTCTGGCCGTCCTCACTCCAGACCAGATCGGTTGCTGACTGCTCAGAAACAGTGGCGATTTCACGTCCGCTGCTGAGTTCCATGACCGTCAATCGGTAATTCCGGTCTCCCCGACGATCTTCGGTGATTGCCACAAACCGGTGATCCGGACTGACCTGCCAACTGCCCAGCTGATAATACTCAGCCTGCTGCCCGCGTTGGGTAAAGTCCGCCACAACAAGTGACGCTCCGCTTTCTGCATCCTGACGAAGCAGTTGCACACTGCCGTCTGATGACGTCAGCCGGTAGTTATACTTCCCGGCCAGCTGCCATGGTCTTTCAGCCACACGGGCGCGACGTGACTGCCACTCATTGAGCAGCGACGCTTCCAGCACGGCCTGAGACGTCAGGGCCTTTTCGGTGTGCTGATTTTCATCACGCAGGAAAGTCAGAACTTTTTCGGATTGCCGGCTGTCATCCCGCAGCCAGCTGTATGATGCAGATGTCTCAGCTAGGCCGGGAACCTCAGCATGTACAGGCACGTCAGAAGCGAAAGCTGCCGAAGCACACCACACACTTGCAGCGCTGCTCAGCACAATACCGATGAAGCAACTTTTCATTTCCCGACCACACCCTTTTTGCCGCATTTTTCCGAAAAATTCAGAAAAGCAATTTTCTGACCATTAAACAGGTCGCACATCATGCACAGAAGAGATAATGAGATCAATTATCAGTTTCATTTATATTTACACCACCAACCACAAAGGTGATCTGTATCACACTTAAATCTTGCAGCACAGAAGGTGGCGTATAAAAAACATACAACGGTTGAAAAGGAGCAGATGAAATAGCGGAAGTGATAAAAAATACCAGTCAGAACCGCCTGACCCTGAAAGATATTCCGCAGCAAATCCTCACTTTAAAGACCGGAATATTATCAAATGAGATTAAAATCCGGACAAACAGAACAAAAAAAGGAAGGTTGACCATTATTTTCAAAAAAAGCATTGACGAAAATGCGCAAAACCTTTTTAATGCGCCCCGTTGCCTCGATAGCTCAGTCGGTAGAGCAGAGGATTGAAAATCCTCGTGTCGGTGGTTCGATTCCGCCTCGAGGCACCATGATTTCATTTATGGTGTTCTGGTAACGTCATAAGAAAGAACAATTCCCCCTTAGTTCAGTCGGTAGAACGGCGGACTGTTAATCCGTATGTCGCTGGTTCAAGTCCAGCAGGGGGAGCCAAATTCGTTTTTAAGAATAACTTAAGAACAAAAAAAAGCCGACTTAGCTCAGTAGGTAGAGCAACTGACTTGTAATCAGTAGGTCACCAGTTCGATTCCGGTAGTCGGCACCATCTTTTAAACCTCGCGCCCGCGAGGTTTTTTTTACCCATATTCCTTTTACAAATTTTTCACGACATTAAGCCCATTTTTTTACTGACGGTATTCTTAATAATCGATCTCAGGTCAGTATTATGATAAATAATCTTGTCTCTGATACGGCAATTCTCACCTGCCCTGCCCCACTGTCACAGCATGATATTAACCGGGCATGCCGTATATCGCCGGCCTGAAAAGCGAATGTACAGAATAAGGTAATGACAAACGTAAAACTCCCTACCGAGTGTTTAACACCAGGCCTTTATATCAAATTGCCGCTGCAATGGACGGAGCATCCCTTCATGCTTAATCACTTTAAGATTAAGGATGAACATCAAATCCGCCTGATCCGGAATCTGGGTCTGAAATTCGTTTTCCACTTTCCGGATAAGAGTGATAACCCGCCTTTGCCGCCTGAAACTGTTGCCAGCCCGCCAAAGGAAATCTCCGAACAGGAAGCTCGGTTTATCCATAAACATACCGACAGGTTATGGCGTGAGAAACAACGCCGGATTGAACATCTGAAAAACTACAAACGCAGTCTCCAGCAATGTGAGAAAAGTTTTCAGCGTTCCCTGTCCCAGCTTCGCGCCATTTCGCAGAAAATTAAAAGCCGCCCGGTCACTGCTTTTCAGGATGCCAAAGAGCTGGTGAGTGATATGGTGGATGCCCTGCTGGATAATGATAATCTGGCTCTGCATCTGATGAGTGACGCGCAAGAATCGGAAGATATTTACTACCATTCCATGAACGTCGCCGTGCTGTCGATGCTGCTGGCCAAGTCCAACGGGATGTCTGCAAGCGATATTAAAACAATCACCATCGGTGCTTTATTCCACGATATCGGCAAACAGAAAATTCCCACCCATATCCTGCGGAAAATTACCCCGCTCACCGAGCCAGAGGCGAATTTCCTCAAACTGCATCCGAAATACAGCCTGGAACTGTCGGAACTGAGTGAGCACTTTCCGGACGCCGCGAAGCCTATCCTCAGCCAGCATCATGAGCTCATGGATGGCAGCGGGTATCCGATGGGACTGAAAGGTCACCAGATCAACCGGTTTGCCCAGCTGGTGGCAGTCGTTAATGCCTACGACAACCTCTGCCATCCGATGGATCCCAGCAAGGCCAGAATTCCGTACAGTGCCCTGTCCTACCTGTTCAAGCATAAGAAAGGTCAGTACAGCGAGGAATATATTGCGCTGATGGTCCGGATGATGGGGGTCTACCCACCGGGCAGTGTGGTGCTGTTGTCGAACCAGCAGGTCGGGATGGTCATTTCCGTCAATGCCAAACGCCTGCTCTACCCGAACATTCTGCTTTATGAGCCCAGTGTTCCCTCCAATGAAGCACCGATTCTGGATCTGGAGGAAAGTGAACTGACCATTGAGCGGGCTCTGTTGCCCAATAAGCTGCCCGAGCCAATCCGTCAGTATCTCAACCCCCGGACCCGGATTTCTTATTACTTTGATCCGGAAAACTAAATCCGGACCGCAGAACCCAGTCAACTGAAAACGGACAGCTAATCCCGTACAACTCAGCAAGGTTCTCATCGCTGGCAGGAGCACGCCCTACCAGCTGAACATATCTTTCAGCCAGCCCTCGGGCTTGCTTTCACGGCACTGCGCCGCCAGCTGCCCTGTCGGGTCCCAGACCGGCAGGGATTGCTCACCCCGGCAGTCCATTCCCAGCGTGCCGTCTGACAACCGGTGATATTTCACTGTACTCAGTTTTTGCGGCCAGTTGAGCTGCAAACGCTCAGGCTGACGTCTTTCCAGATAACCACTGTACAAACGCAATGCCCCGCTGGCGCCAGTCAGTTTAACCGGTTTGTTGTCATCGCGGCCCATCCACACGGTCACCACTTCCCGGCCATCGGCACCGACAAACCAGCTGTCTCGGGTATCATCCGTCGTCCCGGTTTTACCCGCCAGCGTGGCCCAGCCAAAGCGGGACTGCAGATAGCGCCCCGTCCCCTGACTGACAACCTGCTTCATCATATAAGTCGTCAGCCAGGCAGCTTGTTCCGGCACGACCTGACGGCCGGACGGAATATGGCGGTACAGCATCTTGCCTTGCCTGTCGACGACAGAACGCAGTGCCGTCTGCTCGGCACGCCGTCCGCCACTGGTCAGGCTCTGAAACATCTGACTGACTTCAAACGGCGTCAGGGTGAAAGAACCAAGCAAGATCGACGGTAATCGGGGCACTTCGTCTTTTGACACGCCCAGTTCCGTCAATGTCGTGATGACGTTATCTAAACCAACGTCTAAACCCAGATTCACCGTCGGTACATTGAGCGAGCGTGACAGCGCGTAGTAAAGCGGCACTTTACCGCGAAACTGCCGATCGTAGTTCTGCGGCCGCCACTCACTGCCCTGATTTCCTTTCAGCAAAATTGGTTTGTCATCCAGTGTGGTGGCCAGGGTATATTTCTCCGGCTGACGCAGCGCACTCAGGTAGACCGCAGGTTTCACCAGCGAGCCTATCTGACGACGACCTTCCAGCGCCCGGTTAAACCCGGCGTATCCCGGCCGGCTGCCGCCAATCATCGCCCGGATTTCACCGGTATGGCGATCCACCGCGACCATGGCCGTTTCAATCTCCCCGCCCACTTTTTTCTCCAGCGCAGGGATCCACTGGGCAACGGCCCGTTCCGCTTCCTGCTGAGAGACCGGATCCAGGGTACTGAAAATCCGCAGGCCCACACCCGGGGTAAAGCGGTTGCCCACTTTTTCCGTCAGTTCACGCTGCAGTAACTGGAAATAGGCCGGCTGAAGACTGGCAATCACCGCCTGTTTCTGGACATCCAGTTTGCGGGTCGCCGCCTGCTCGTATTCCGGGCCGGTCAGAATGTCCTGATCCAGCATCAGCCGCAGTACCAGATCCCGCCGCTCCCGGGCGCGCTCTGTATGACGCCAGGGGTTGTAATAAGACGGTCCTTTGACCATGCCCACCAGCATCGCCAGCTGATCAATCCGCAGTTCCTGCAACGGTCTGCCAAAATAGAGGCGGGCACCGAGCCCGAAGCCATGAATCTCACGGCCACTGCTCTGTCCGAGATAAACTTCATTGAGATAGGCTTCGAGGATCCGATCTTTGCTGTAGCGATAGTCGATGATGACTGCGATGTAGGCTTCCTGAATTTTCCGCCACAGGGAGCGTTCACGGGTCAGAAATATGTTCTTCGCCAGCTGCTGCGTCAGGGTGCTGCCGCCCTGTACGGTCCGTCCGGCTCTCAGGTTGACCACAGCCGCACGCAATATCGCCAGCGGAGAAACACCACTGTGATGGTAGAAATCCCGGTCTTCGGTCGCCAGCAGGGCGTCAATCAGCACTTCCGGGAACTCTTTCCGGGGCGTGAAGATCCGCTGCTCGCCTTCTTTGGTGCCCAGCATGCCCAGCATCTTGGGTTCAATCCGTAAATAGCCCAGCGCCTTCTCCCGTCCCAGATCGAACACCTTGCTCAGCCCGCTGTCATCGAAGGTCAGCATGACATGGCGCTGGCTTTCATAACCGTCTTCAAATTCAAACGGACGGCGGATCAGCTCGATCCGGGTGGAAGATGCTGAATACTCCCCCGCCCGCTGCGGCGTACGGACTTTATGGTATTGCAGCGCGTCCAGTTCCCGGCGCACTTCATTCAGTGTGATGGCCTGTCCCGGCTGCAGATCCAGCACCCGGCCATAAACCACGGCTGGCAGGTCCCAGAGCTGGCCGTCAAATTTGTCCCGCACCAGCGTGTCGAGATATATCCCCATCACAAAGACCACGGCGAGGATCGCCAGACCCAGCTTCAGTGCGGAGAAAAACATCCAGCGTCCAAACCGGGATAAACGGCTGCCGGAGGCTTTTTTCTTTGCGGCAGTCTTCGCTGGCTGACTGCCCGAGGAGGTCTTCGTGCCACGTTTTGACGGGGCTTTTTTCGTCCCGGCAGGTTTGCGGCGACTCGGTTTCTTCTCACTGGGCGGTTTCGGCGCTGCCTGACGGCGCTTGGGCTCTTGGGTCATCATGATATCTTTATGTTCAGGGTCTCTGCACTGTCCGGCGCTTACATAAATTTCTTGGTTTTTCGGGTTGGCGCATGGCTGGCAGGATCATCCGGCCAGACATGTTTCGGGTAACGACCCTTCATTTCTTTCTGCACGTCTTTATAGGCTCCCTGCCAGAATGCGGCCAGATCTGAGGTGATCTGTAGCGGCCGCTGGGCGGGAGACAGCAGCTCCAGCACCACCGCAATTTTGCCGTTGGCAATCACGGGCGACGTCTGCTCACCAAACATCTCCTGCATCCGGACCGCCAGCACCGGTGCCTGTCCTGGCTGATAACGGATCGGATACCGGGAGCCGGTGGGCACCTCATAATGAGTCGGCAGCGCGTGATCCAGCGCCTTCGCCTGCGCCCATCCCAGATGCGCTTCCAGTGCCGCCGTCAGATCCAGATTTGCCAGCGCCTTTAGGGTGCTGATACCGGTCATAAAGGGCAATAGCCAGTCTTCCAGAGACGCCAGCAGACTGGCATCATCCATTGCAGGCAACGCCAGTTCAGGGAGCCAAGCTTCGGCACAACGGGCCCGGATTCGCAGACTTTCACTGCGGGCATTCCACGGCAGGACATCCAGCCCCTGACGCCGGATGGCATTGAGCAGGGCTTCACTGGCCCGGGCCGGATCAGGTTCGGCCATGGGTGTTCGCTGAATCACCAGCTTGCCACAACAGCATTGCTTTTCTGCGACCAGCCGCCCTTTTTTATCATCCCAGTCCAGCCATTCCCGCTCGTGGAATAAAGGTGGCAAATCTTCCCGTAACTGCTCGATATCTGCGGCAACAGCTGTGAACACCCGGCTATCGCCCTGACGGGTCTTGACGACATCCGCCACAACCAGTGCAGTTTCCGTCGCCAGAAGCTGTTCATGATCAACACTGACACCCTGACCATTCGCCAGCTGAAAACGGCCTTCCTGCCCACGGGACAGCGCAATCCGGTCAGGAAAACCGGCTGCCATCAGCGTCGCCAGCCAGCGTCGGTCTGTACGCCAGCCCGGTGCAGAATCCTGTCCATCCCGGAGCATTGCCAGATGCTGTCTGGCCCGCTGACGGTATAACTTGCTGCGGGGCAGTTGGTCGGATTCCAGTAAATGCAGCTGATAAGCCAGATCCGGATTGCTGATACCACGTGCCGGTTCTTCCAGCAGGGCCACCAGCAGCGCGGCGGTCGTCTGCGCCGATGCAGGTAAAGCACGGGCATGCGCCAGGATCGCAGCCAGTCTGGGCTCGGTGCCTGATTGCTGAATCAGCTGGCCTCTGGCGGTCAGTTGGCCCCGTTCGTCCAGTGCGCCCAGAGACTGTAATAGCACTCTGGCCTGCTGCATCGCAGCATCGGCGGGTGTATCCAGCCAGCGTAATTCGTCGGCGCTGGTGCATCCCCACTGGGCCAGTTCCAGTGCCAGACGGCTCAGATCGGCGCGCAGAATCTCAGGTTGCGGGACCGCAGGCTGGCGGCTCAGCATTTCTTCGCTGTACAAGCGCAGACAAATGCCCGGCTCCAGACGTCCGGCCCGCCCGGCACGCTGTTCGGCCGACGAGCGGGCAATCCGCACCATTGCCAGACGGCTGATCCCGGTTTTCGGATCCCATTGCGACACCCGTTCCCAGCCGGTATCAACCACCAGCCGGATCCCTTCGATCGTCAGACTGGTTTCCGCGATGTTGGTCGCCAAAACCACTTTGCGTTTCCCTTTCGGTGCCGGCTGAATCGCCTGCTGCTGCGCCTGCGTATCCAACTGACCATATAAAGGTGCAATGATGACCTCCGCCCCTGCCGCCGCTTCAAGCCACTCAGCCAGACGGCGGATTTCACCGGCCCCGGGCAGAAAGACCAGCATGGAACCTGACTCTTCCGACAGTAACTTCAGAATCTGCTTGCCGGTCCAGTCTGTCACCACGCCGGGACTTTGCTGGGCCGACGTTCCCTGACTCTGATAACGATAATCCACCGGGAAACTGCGCCCCTCAGATGCCAGAAATCCGGCCTCCGGCAGCAGAGTCTGCAAGGCTTCATGATCCAGCGTCGCCGACATCACCAGCAGCCTGAGGTCATCCCGCATCGCCTCCTGGACTTCCAGCGCCAGCGCCAGCGACGTATCAGCATGCAGGCTTCGCTCATGAAATTCGTCGAAAATCAGCAGATCGATCCCGGATAATTCAGGATCCTGCTGTAACATGCGGGTCATCACCCCTTCCGTGACAATCTCCAGCCGGGTCGCAGTACTGACCTTCGTTTCTCCGCGCATTCGCAGGCCAACAGTCTGCCCAACGTTCTCCCCCAACTGAGTGGCCAGATAAGCCGCAATGTTTCGGGCCGCCAGCCGGCGGGGTTCCAGCATCACAATTTTGCCGCTTACGGCACGGGATTCCAGCAACGAGAGCGGTAAACGGGTCGATTTACCGGCACCGGGAGGCGCTTTGAGAATGAGCTGACGATGGCGCTGCAACACCGTGTGCAATTCAGGCAGAACGGCTTCAATGGGGAGCTGTGACAATGTGGGACCCTTGTGTCATCTTCTAAGGAGGAACATTTTTCTGTACAAAACGCTCCGATCGTTCGGGATGATTGTACTCAAACAAGAATCACGGTGCTATTCGAGAGACACGGCTATCCAAGAGATAGTGTTATCCAAGCGATGCAGTTATCCGAGAAAAAGGAGCCTGCGATGACCGATTTATCCGAACACCCTGCCCACGGGCTTTCAACCGATGCCAGTCAGCGGATGTTCTTTGCCCTGCCACTGAACGAACCACCGGCCGTCAATCAGGAGGTACTTCAGCGACTGTGTCAGCTGAAAAACGCTTATCCCGGCAAAGGACGCGCCGTCCCTGATACCAACCTCCACCTGACCCTGGCTTTTCTGGGACAGGTCACGGCGCAGCAACGTGACCTGTTGCTGACCGAAGTCGATCAGCTGCGGATTCCGGCCTTTTCTGTCCGTTTTGACCAGCTGGGGTACTGGAAACGCAGCAAGGTACTGTGGCTGGGCAGTGAAGAGACACCGGGAGAGCTGCTGTTACTGGCGCAGCAGCTCTCCCGGTGCGCACTGACTGTCGGCTTGCCGCAGGAAGAGAGAGCCTATAAACCGCATATCACACTGCGGCGGAATGTGTGGCATCGCCCCGGACTGCAGAATGAACAGGACACGTTTCATTTTCACTTTCAGCGCTTCGGGCTGTATATTTCTGACCCGGACAGGTCAGGCGTGAATTACCGCCTGGCCCGGGAATGGTTACTCCTCACTGAACAAAACGCCGCACAGGACAGTACATGAATTATCCCTCACCTTTGCAGCCCGCAACGCTCATTCGTCGTTATAAGCGCTTTCTGGCCGATGTTACCCTGCCGGACGGTACGGAAACCACGATGCACTGTGCCAATACCGGTGCCATGACCGGCTGCGCCGAACCAGGTGACACCATCTGGTATTCCACCTCAGATAATCCGAAGCGAAAATATGCCCACAGCTGGGAACTGACTGAGACCAAAGCCGGTCATCGGATTTGCATCAATACAGCCCGGGCCAACCAGATTGTGGTTGAAGCGCTCAAAAATGACCTCATTCCTGAATTATCGGGCTATGCTTCATTGCGCACGGAAGTGAAGTATGGTACTGAAAACAGCCGGGTAGATATTGTTCTTGATGACCCGTTGCTACCATCCTGCTTTATCGAAGTGAAAAGTGTCACCCTGCTGGAACAGGACGGCCGTGGTTATTTCCCGGACGCCGTCACCACCCGGGGACAAAAACACTTACGGGAGCTGGCGGAAGTTGCGGCAAGCGGTCAACGGGCGGTTTTATTTTTCGCTGTTCTTCATTCAGGGATTGAAAACGTCGCAGCGGCGCACCATATAGACCCGGTCTATGAGACATTGCTAAAACAAGCAGAAAAAGCGGGTGTTGAGGTCTTCTGCTACCGTGCAGACATCAGCCCCACGGCGCTGACGTTAAACCAGCGGGTAGAATTTGCACAGTAAAAAGGAAAAATGATGCTTTCTTCACAATGGTATAAAATTGAAGAGATGCAGCAATTGCCACACTATATCCTTTCTGCTATAGATACCCGCCAAAATTAACCAGTGACGGTTATTCGGTATATGTTAGGAGATGCTATATGCCAGAGAGCAAAGTTAAAAAATCGCTAGGCATCCTGGCTATTGCTGGGGTTGATCCATATCAGGAAAAAGCCGGCGAAGAATATATGGGTGAGGCGCAGCTGGCGCACTTCCGTAAAATTCTGGAAGCCTGGCGCAACCAACTACGTGAAGAGGTTGACCGTACCGTAAACCACATGCAGGACGAAGCGGCTAACTTCCCGGATCCAGTGGATCGCGCGGCACAGGAAGAAGAATTCAGCCTGGAACTGCGTAACCGCGATCGTGAGCGTAAACTGATCAAAAAAATTGAAAAGACGCTGCAACGTATCGAAGATGATGATTTTGGTTTCTGTGATTCATGCGGTGTGGAAATTGGTATCCGCCGCCTGGAAGCCCGTCCGACTGCCGACCTTTGTATCGACTGTAAGACACTGGCAGAAATCAAAGAAAAACAAATGGCCGGCTAAGCTGCCCTTTGTAACCCTAATCAGACAAAAGGGAGCGCTTGCTCCCTTTTTTATTTTCTTTTGCTGATACCGACCGCTATGACAACTCAGTCTTCTTATACTGGCCGCTTTGCACCATCGCCCTCCGGCCCGCTGCACTTCGGCTCGCTGGTGGCTGCGCTTGGCAGTTACCTGCAGGCACGCGCCCGTCAGGGACGCTGGCTGGTGAGAATGGAAGACCTGGATCCGCCGCGTGAAATGCCGGGCGCCGCTGACGATATTCTCCGCACCCTGGAAGCCTTTGGCCTGGAATGGGACGGCGAGGTTATTTATCAGAGCCACCGCCACCACCTGTATCAGGCACAAATCGATCAGTGGCTGGCTGACGGCGACGCTTACTATTGCCGCTGCAGCCGCAAAGCCATAAAAGATGCAGGCGGCTTTTATCCAGGCACCTGCCGGACGGCGAGTCATACCGCCGCCGACAGCGCCGTCAGGCTGAAAGTCAGTGATGCCGTGACTGGTTTTCACGATCTGCTGCATGGCTGGATCAGCATTCCTGAGCAACTGGCACAGGAAGATTTTATTATCCGCCGACGTGACGGCCTGTACGCCTATAACCTGGCAGTAGTTCTGGATGACATTGCTCAGGGCGTCACGGAAGTCGTCCGGGGTGCCGATCTGATTGAACCGACCGGGCGCCAGATTGGCCTGTACCGTCAGTTGGGCAAGCCCGAAGTCAGTTATCTGCATCTGCCGCTGGTCGTCACTGCAAACGGAAACAAACTGTCCAAACAGAACCATGCGCCGGCAATCGATAAAAGCCAATCCGGGCCGCTGTTGTGTGAGGCCATGACCTTTTTAGGCATGTCGCCACCACCCGAATTATCGTCTGCCGCCCCCCGGGAAATCCTCCATTGGGGGATCGCGCACTGGGATGTCTCGAACCTGCCGCCAACAACAGCGATCACGCTGAACCTAGCATCTTGAGGTGGGTTGGGTATATGATATGCGGCTGTTCAGTCCGGCCAATGTGAAATAACGAGGTGTGTTATCTTTAGTCGAGTCGCCAGCTTTTGCCGTAAAGTATTGACCCGAGAGCAAAATGCTTCGGGTAACAAGGAGCCAAGCTTGCAAGTTTATCAACGCCAGGAGCATGGTATTTCCCGCAAAGACATCAGCGAAAATGCGCTGAAGGTACTCTATCGCCTCAACAAAGCCGGTTTCGATGCTTATTTAGTCGGCGGTGGTGTGCGGGATCTGCTGCTGGACCAAAAACCCAAAGATTTTGATATTGCGACCAACGCAACGCCGGAAGAAATTAAAGCGCTGTTCCGAAACTGCCGCCTGATTGGCCGCCGTTTCCGTCTGGCCCATATTCTGTTCGGCCGCGATGTAATTGAAGTTGCCACCTTCAGGGGTCACCATGATGCCGGCTCAGTCAAAGCCCCGACAGGGAAGCAGGCTGTTTCGTCCCGCAATCATGAAGGCATGCTGCTGCGCGATAATGTCTACGGCACCATTGATGAAGACGCGGAGCGCCGGGATTTCTCCATTAATGCCCTGTATTACAGCATTAAAGATTTCACCGTCACGGATTATGCCAACGGGGTGCAGGACCTGCAAAACCGGCTGGTGCGCCTGATTGGCGATCCGGAAACCCGTTATCGTGAAGATCCGGTGCGGATGCTGCGGGCCGTGCGCTTTGCTGTCAAACTGGACATGCAGATTGAAACTGCGACCGCTGCACCTATCCGGGAACTATCGACCCTGCTGCAGGACATTCCGCCGGCACGTCTGTTTGAAGAAAGCCTGAAGCTGCTGCAATCCGGACAAGGCCTGGATACCTACAAAATGCTGCGGGAATACAATCTGTTCCAACAGCTGTTCCCGATTCTGACCGAACACTTCACTGAAGATCACAGCAGTCAGACAGAGCGGATGATTGAACACATTCTGGCAGCAACCGATGCGCGCATCGCTGACGGGAAACGGGTCAACCCGGCCTTTATGTTCGCCGCCATGCTGTGGTATCCGGTGGTCACCCGTGCGGAAGAAATTTCCAGTACCGGCGGCCTGAATGACTATGACGCCTTCATGATTGCGGCCAATGACATTCTGGATGAACAGGTCAAGACGATTGCCGTTCCGCGCCGTCTGACGACCACAGTCCGCGATATCTGGCAACAGCAGCACCGCTTTGAGCGCCGTTTTGGCAAACGCGCTTTTACCATGCTGGAAAACCCGAAATTCCGGGCTTCCTTTGATTTTCTGGAAATGCGTGGTCAGTTCGAAGGCGATGACATCGCTGAACTGGCAACCTGGTGGCATCAGTTCCAGTTTGCCGAGCGCAATGATCGCAATAAAATGGTGCAGGAACTGAACGGCGGAAACGGACAGAAACGGCGCCGCCGTCGTCCGGCCCGACGCAAGAAGCCTCAGGCGAAATCAGCGTCATGATCCGCGCATATATCGCTATTGGCAGCAATCTGAATGATCCGGTCAGCCAGGCGCATCAGGCCATGGCTGCCCTGCGACAGTCGCCGGATATTCAGGTTGTCGCCGAATCCTCGCTGTATAGCAGTACCCCGATGGGGCCGCAGAATCAGCCGGATTATATCAATGCCGTGGTTGCCATCGACACAACACTGGCACCGCTGGCGCTGCTCGACCTGACCCAACAGATCGAGCAGGAACATGGAAGGGTCCGCAAAGCCGAGCGCTGGGGCCCGCGCACTCTGGATTTGGATATCCTGCTCTACGGCGATTTGCAACATCACTGCGAACGCCTGACAATTCCGCACTATGGCATGAAAGTCCGTGAATTCGTTCTGTATCCACTGGCTGAGATTGCCCCTGAACTCGTCCTGCCCGATGGCACCGTTCTGACCGAACTGTTATCCGGGGTGGACCGTAATGGCCTGCGAGTGTGGCAATCCTGACACACCCGGGATAAGGGAGAAAATAATGAAGAAAATTACCATTAACGACCTGATGAAATGGAAGCAGGAAGGTCGTAAGTTTGCATCACTCACCGCATACGATGCGAGTTTTGCTCAGCTGTTCGAGCAACAGGAAGTCCCGGTGCTTCTGGTCGGTGACTCTCTGGGCATGGTCCTGCAGGGCCAGACCGATACTCTGCCCGTCACCATTGATGACATGGCTTACCACACCCGCAGTGTCCGGGTCGGCAGCCCGAATGCCCTGTTGCTGGCCGATCTGCCGTTCATGACCTATGGTACGCCGGAGCAAGCCTGCGAAAATGCCGCAAAACTGATGCGTGCCGGGGCCAACATGGTGAAACTGGAAGGCGGCACTTGGCTCGCTGAAACCGTTCGCACCCTGACAGAGCGCGCCGTTCCTGTCTGCGCCCACCTGGGCCTGACGCCTCAGTCGGTTAACATTTTCGGCGGTTATAAAATTCAGGGCCGCGATCAGGCCCGTGCCGATGAGATGCTGGCCGATGCCATTGCCCTGCAAAATGCTGGCGCCCAGATTGTGGTACTGGAATGTGTACCGGCTTCGCTGGCAAAACGAATTACAGAAGCGCTGGATATCCCAGTCATTGGTATTGGTGCCGGTAACGTCACTGACGGCCAGATCCTGGTCATGCATGATATGCTGGGCATCTCTGCCAACTATATGCCACGCTTTTCTAAAAATTATCTGGCACAGACCGGGGATATCCGCAAAGCGGTTTCCCAGTATCTGTCAGAAGTGGAAGCGGGAACCTTCCCGGCTCCTGAGCATACCTTTGAGTAAGGAAAACCCAACATGCAGACTTTTGCTGAGATTGCTCCTGTTCGTGAACAGATTCGGGCCTGGCGCCGTGATGGCCGCCGGATTGCCTTCGTTCCGACCATGGGGAATCTGCATCAGGGGCACCTGACTCTGGTTCGCAAAGCTCGCGAACAGGCTGACGTTGTGGTTGTCAGCATCTTTGTGAACCCAATGCAGTTCGACAAAGCTGACGACCTGAACAATTACCCGCGAACGCTGGATGAAGATCTGGCCAAACTGAACGGTGAAGGTGTGGAACTGGTCTTCACACCGACGCCCGATATCATCTATCCGAACGGCATGGATCGCCAGACCTTCGTTGAAGTTCCGGGTCTGTCGCACATGCTGGAAGGTGCGCTCCGTCCTAGCCATTTCCGTGGTGTCTCCACGATTGTGAGCAAGCTGTTCAATATCGTACAGCCGGATGTAGCCTGTTTTGGCGAGAAAGACTTCCAGCAGCTGGCATTAATCCGCCAGATGGTGACCGATCTGGCGATGCCAATTGATATCATCGGTGTCCCGACTGTCCGTGAAATGGATGGCCTGGCGATGAGCTCCCGGAATGGCTATCTGACCGTGGATGAACGTCAGCGTGCACCCGTACTGGCGAAAACCATGCGCTGGATCAGCAGTCAGATCCGTGGCGGACGCCGTGACTTTGATGAAGTGGTGCTGGATGCCAACGATCAGCTGCGTGCTGCCGGACTGGAACCGGATGAAATTTACATCCGTGACGCCCGCACCCTGCAGGTCGTGGGAGAAGAAACCAGTCAGGCAGTCATCCTGATGTCTGCATTTCTGGGGAAAGCCCGCCTGATCGATAATCAGGTGATTGAACTGGGTACCCCGGCATCAGAGTCTGAGTCTTCCTGAACAGATTCAACTGATTGATAAAAAAAGCCCCGGCACTTGTTGCCGGGGCTTTTTGATGGTTTCGGTGATGATTTCGGGAGACAGAATCACCTCAGGATCGTAAGCCAATCCCTTTCGAAATCAGATAATGTGCAATGCTGTACAGCACCAGCACAAATGCCAGCAGCACACTGAACGCGGTCCCGATTCCGACATCCGAAACACCCAGAAAGCCATAACGGAACGCATTGACCATATAGACAATCGGGTTGAGCTTAGACACCCACTGCCAGACTTCAGGCAGCAGACTTAAAGAGTAAAATACGCCTCCCAGATAGGTCAGCGGTGTCAGCACAAACGTCGGAATAATGCTGATATCATCAAAGGTTCTCGCAAACACGGCATTGATCAGCCCGCCCAGTGAAAACACCACAGAGGTCATGATGACCGTGGCGACAATCACCCCGAGATGAGCGATCTGCAAGTCCACAAACAATAAAGAGACCCCGGTGACAATCACACCGACTCCCAGCCCGCGCAGCACACCACCGCCAATATATCCGGCAATGATGACGAAGTTAGGCACCGGTGCGACCAGCAATTCCTCAATATTATGCTGAAACTTGGCACTGAAGAATGAAGACGCCACATTGGAATACGAGTTGGTAATCACCGACATCATAATCAGTCCGGGCACGATGTATTCCATGTAGGTAAAGCCGCCCATTTCTCCGATGCGACTGCCGATCAAACTGCCGAAAATAATGAAATACAGCGTCATGGTGATGGCCGGCGGCACCAGCGTCTGTACCCAAATACGGGCGAATCGGTTCACTTCTTTACTGATCAGGCTTTGAAACGCAATCCAGTACTGATATCTCATGCAGACGGTGCTCCCTTACTCTGAGCTACTAAGGTCACGAATAACTCCTCCAGACGGTTGGCTTTATTTCGCATCGAGAGGACTTCAATCCCCTGTGCCGACAACTGGCTGAAGACGGCATTCAGACCTGTACCCTTATGAATATCAATTTCCAGGGTATGATTGTCCGGCATTTTCCATGCAATGCCCGCCAGATCCGGTTTGCTGCCATTTAAGGTCACATCCAGAATAAAGGTTTCCACCTCAAGCTTGGCCAGCAGAGATTTCATACTGGTGTGCTCAATCAGCTCACCATGATTGATAATCCCGATATTACGGCACAGCATCTCTGCTTCTTCCAGGTAATGGGTGGTCAGGATAATGGTCACGCCCTGACGATTGATTTCCCGCAGAAATGTCCACATAGAGCGACGCAGTTCAATATCGACCCCGGCGGTCGGTTCATCCAGAATCAGCAGCTTCGGCTCATGCATCAGGGCCCTCGCAATCATCAGACGCCGCTTCATCCCTCCGGACAGATTACGGGCACGCTCGTTGCGTTTCTCCCACAGATCCAGCTTGGTCAGGTATTTTTCCGCCCGTTCTTTCGCCAGCGTACGCGGGACACCGTAAAAACCGGCCTGATTGATGACAATCTGTTCAACCGTTTCAAACTGGTTGAAGTTAAATTCCTGCGGCACCAGGCCCAGCTGATTCTTCGCTTCCACCAGGTGGGTGTCGATATCGTACCCAAACACCTTCACCTTTCCGGACGTCTTGTTCACCAGTGAGCTGATCACACCAATCGTGGTGGACTTCCCTGCGCCGTTGGGACCAAGCAGCGCAAAGAAGTCTCCTTCTTCTACCGTCAGGCTCATTTCCTTCAGGGCTTGCACCCCGGGATAGACCTTATTTAAATGAGTAATTTCTAATGCATTCATACAATACGCTTGAGATTTGTTATAAATCGTTAAATTATCAACTAATCGGATTTGCAAGTCGCCTTGCAAGTGTATAGTAATGACCTGTTTATCTTTGAATCTGTCTGAGTATACAGAGCAAAGATAAACAGCCCAATGTAGCAAACTAAGGTGTTGTCATGGCAGAAATTAAACAGTTATTCGCCAATAACTTTTCCTGGTCGGAAAAAATCAAATCCGAAGATCCCGAGTTTTTCTCACATCTGGCTAAAGCACAGCACCCAGAGTACCTGTGGATTGGCTGTTCAGACAGCCGGGTACCCGCAGAACGGCTGACCGGTCTGGATTCCGGTGAATTGTTCGTCCACCGGAATGTCGCCAATCAGGTGATTCATACTGATCTGAACTGTCTCTCTGTCGTTCAGTATGCCGTGGATGTCCTCAAGGTGAAACATATCATCATTTGCGGTCACTATGGCTGTGGTGGTGTCGCAGCATCAATTGACAACCCGCAACTGGGCCTGATCAATAACTGGCTGCTGCACATTCGGGACCTGTACCTGAAACACCGCAGTGATCTTGGCAAGCTGCCTCGTGAGGAATGGGCCGACAAACTGTGTGAAATCAATGTGGCATCACAGGTATACAACCTGGGGAACTCCACCATCATGCAGCAAGCGTGGGAACGCGGCCAGAAAGTGAAGATTCACGGCTGGGTCTACGGAATCGGTGACGGTAAACTCCGTGATCTGGGTGTGACCGCGACCAGCCGGGAAACCCTGGAAGTGTCTCATCAGGACGCAATGGCCAGTATCCTGCAGGGTTCACTCAAGTAACCCTGAAACAAAAAGCGACCCTGAGGTCGCTTTTTGTTTTATCACACCAAACTGAATGACGGCTGATCAGTCTTCCAGCGGTACCACTTTTCCGATAAACGGCAGGTGGCGATACTTCTGGGCATAGTCGATCCCGACACCGACAACGAACTCATCCGGAATCTCGAAACCAATCCATTCGGCATCCACGGCCACTTCACGGCGCTCAGGTTTATCAAGCAACGTACAGATGCGAATCGAGTTCGGATTCCGCAGTGCCAGAATTTCACGTACTTTATTCAAGGTGTTACCGGTATCGATAATATCTTCGACCAGCAGAACATCTTTACCTTCAATTTCGTCATCCAAATCTTTCAGAATCCGGACATCTCGGCTGCTTTCCATGGCATTGCCGTAGCTGGAAGCGGTCATAAAATCGACTTCGTGCGGAAGCTCAATCGCACGGGCCAGATCGGCCATAAAGACAAAGGAACCACGCAGCAACCCAACCATGACGAGGTTTTCTGAGCCCTGGTAGTAGGCGGTGATTTGCTCTCCCAGCTCTTTGATCCTAGCCTGAACATCCTGCTCAGAAATCATGACTTCAATGGTATGCTTCATTTACTTCTCCATATGCGCATCTGGCATGCGCCTGGTTCTCTGTGATGACTAAAAGGCTATTCTAACATCCTTAATCAAGAAAAGTTATCCATCCATTCTTCGAGCCATGCTGCACCCCTGAACAAATCAGGATTGAACCAAATCACAGCCTGATGTAGAGTTATTAAGCAAAGTGCATATTAAAATGATTGGCTAGGGAATTTGTAGCATGGACACCATAGTTAAGAAAACGAGGACACGTCTCTCACCCGAGAAACGTAAACAACAACTTCTCAAGTGTGCGCTGGAAGTATTTGCCCGCAGGGGAATTGGTCGTGCCGGCCATGCCGACATTGCTGACATGGCCAATGTTTCAGTGGCGACTGTATTCAATTACTTTCCAACCCGTGAAGCACTCGTTGAGCAAGTTCTTTATCAGGTTGAGCGCAAGTTCAACGAACTGTTAAACCTGTGTCTGGGAGAAGAACATGACACCATCCACGGTCACCTGAGCTGTATTACAGGCTATTTGATTGATGCCGTCATTGAGCAGCAAGACTGGCTCAAAGTATGGTTCGAATGGAGTACTTCCGTCCGTACTGAAACATGGCCCCAATTCCTGGATGCAAACCAGCCTAACCTGAAACAGGTCACCAACATTTTTGAACTGGGTAAACAAAACGGCCAGCTGAGTACTGATATCGCATCTTACGATCTGACCTGGTTGCTGCATGGTCTCTGTTATGTACTGTACCTGCGCGCCAACATTGAACCCAACAAAGACAGCATGCAGGCACAGGCCGATGCTTACATCAGCCTAATGTTCCCGTAAACAGACAACTTCAGCGTCAGCTGGCAGCCGCCAGCAACACCGATTGGTATAAATCCAGTTCCACGGACACGCGCTGACCTGTTTGCAGGATCATAGGGGTATTCACAATCAGGTGGTGCCCCTTATAGTTCACCGTATAACGACAACTGTCTCCCATAAACTGCTGCTCCAGAATTTCCCCTTCTCCCTCATCATCCTCAATGAGTCTCAGATTCTGCGGCCTGACCAGCCACTCAAGATGCTTTCCTTCTCCGAATGTCACCGCGCGGGACAAATCGACCGGACCGAGTGGCGTCTGCAATTCATGATGATGTACGGTTGCCGGTAAGTAAGAACCAGTACCAAGAAAGTCTGCCACAAACCGGCTGCAGGGCTGGTAATACAATTCCGCCGCCGTGCCGAACTGTTCGATCACGCCGTTATGCATCACGGCAAGGCGATCCGCAAAGGCAAAAGCTTCTTCTCGGCTGTGAGTCACGAAGATAGCTGTCACGCCCTGTGCTTTAAAGATCCGGCGGATTTCCCGGATCAAACCATGTCTGACCTGAGTATCAATATTGGAGAACGGCTCATCCAGCAAGATCAGATCCGGTTCACAGGCCAGTGCCCGGGCGATGGCTACACGCTGCTGCTGCCCGCCGGACAACTGATGAGGATAACGCTGTCCCAGCCCGTCCAGACGGACCAGTGACAACATCTCAGCGACCTTGGTCGCGGCTTTGGCTTTGCTCCAGTGACGCAGACCAAACGCAACATTCTCTGCTACGGTCAGATGCGGAAATAGTGCATAGTCCTGAAAAATCATGCCAATGTTACGGTTTTCAGGCGGGACCCAATGATGACTGTCCGCTATCGTCCGGTCATTAATAACCATACGCCCCTGTTCCAGCGGCAACAGACCTGCAATCGCTTTCAGTAACGTGGTTTTACCGCATCCGCTGGCCCCCAGCAAACAGACGATTTCGCTGTCTTCGACCACCAGAGACAAATTTTCCAGAATTGCCTGGCCGTTATAACGGCACGTCAGATTTTGGACGGATAACGCATGATTCATCAATGTGATTGCTCCAGTGAACGGTTGATAACAACCAGTGGGATCAAACCAACCAAGACAAGCAAAATGGCTGGCAGTGCCGCCAGTTCCAGCTGCTCATCAGAGGCATAGTTGAAAACGTAGGTTGCCAGGGTCTCAAAATTGAACGGACGCAGCAGCAAAGCTGCATTCAGCTCTTTCATGGATTCAATGAACACCAGCAGGCCGGCAATCAGACAGCCTCGTCGGATCAGCGGGAGGTGCACCCGGCGCAGCATTGACACGGAAGCACATCCCATTGTTTTCGCGGCCATGTCGAGTGACGGAGAAATCTTAGCCAGACTGCTTTCCACACTCCCGACAGCCACAGCGCCAAAACGGACAACAAAGGCAAAAATCATCGCAAACATCGTGCCGGAAAAAACCAGTCCGGGGCGGCCCCAGTCCATGGTGCGGGTGATGTCATTGAGCAGATGATCAGCTGACGTCAGCGGGATCATCACGCCGATCGCCAGAACAGTCCCCGGGACCGCGTATCCCATGGCGCTCATCCGCATCGGCGCCAGACTCGCAGGCCTGCCATCCAGACGATTGTAAAAGTTCACCAGCAACGCTACCAACACCGCCAGTAATGCCGCGCTCACGGAAACCATCAGGCTGTTCAGCGTGTAGTCCCGGAACTCTGCTGTCCAGCTTTGCGCGAAGTAGTGCCAGGCGTAATACATCAGTTGCAGCAACGGCAATACAAAAGCAAAACCGATCAGCCCCCAGCACCAGACCAAAGCCATCACTTTTTTCCAGCCGGACAGCGTGTATCGCACATCTTCATTCAGTCCATTGTGCTGCTGAAAAAGTTTCTGACGCCTGCGGCTGAATCGTTCTGCACTGATGAGCAAAAAGATCGCCAAAAGCATCAACGCTGAAATCTTCGCAGCGGCATTCAGATTGGAATATCCCAGCCAGGTGTCATAGACCGCAGTGGTCAGAGAATGGACGGCAAAGTAACTGACCGTCCCAAAGTCGCCCAGTGTTTCCATGGCAACCAGTGACAGTCCTACCGCAATGGACGGACGAGCCAAAGGCAAAGAGATACGCCGGAAGCTCTCCAGCGGCGAACACCGCAGCAACCGGGCCGACTGCAACAGGCTGGCGCTCTGTTCCATGAATGCGGTTCTCGCCAACAGATAAATATAGGGATATAAGACCAGCGCCAGAACAAGACAGGCGCCGCCCAACGTGCGAATGTCTGGGAACCAGTAGTCCTGATAGCTCTGCCAGCCAAACCAGTCACGCAGCAAAATCTGAACCGGACCAGCATAATCCAGCCAGTCGGTATAGATATAACCGATAATATAACCCGGCATCGCCAGAGGCAGCACCAGCGCCCACTGCAGCCACTTTTCCCCGGGTAAACGGCACATGGCCATCAGCCATGCTGCAGGCAGGCCAAAAACAGCAGCAAGCAAAGAGGTTCCGAAGACGAGCCCCAGCGTATTGAGCGTGTAGGTGCCCATCACCGTATCCATCAGGTGTGAGAAAAGCTGATCAGATGCGCCCAGCGCCGTGTAGAAGATGGCCAGAATAGGGATGACCAACAGCATTCCGAACGTCCAGCCACTGGTTTGCCAAAGAGGATATTTGTCTTTCATTGCCTACAACTTAGTATCCTTGACCGGACACGATAGTACTTGTTGCTTCAGTCAAGCAACGCATGCGTCCAAGCAGTCCGCGAAAAAAACGCCCCCAAAGATACCAGACAAAAGTGCAAAAGGGGCCAACCGGCCCCTATTTTTCTTTCACTTACAGGTCAAACTGCACTTCGTCCAGCAGTTTGGTCGCCGCACTGTGATGCTCGGCAATCGCTTCCAGCGGCAGTTTATCTGCCCGGAAGTCGCCCCACGACGCGACCAGCTCGGAACGCGCAACACCAGCTTTCACCGGATACTCAAAGTTCACTTCCGCATACATGTGCTGCGCCTTGTCTGAGGTCAGAAACTCCATCAGCTTCTTCGCGTTATCTTTGTTTGGCGCATATTTTGCCATCGCCATGCCGCTGATGTTGACATGGGTGCCATTCGCCTGTTGGCCCGGGAAGTCAATGTAAACCGACTCAGCCCAGGATTTCTGGCTGTCATCACTCAGCATTTTACCCAGGTAGTAGCTGTTACCAATTGCCAGATCACACAGACCTTCTTTCACTGCTTTCACCTGACCCCGGTCGTTCCCCTGCGGCTTACGGGCCAGATTCGCTTTCACCCCTTCCAGCCAGGTCTTGGTTTCAGCTTCACCGTAGTGAGCAATCATCGAAGAAACCAGAGAGATGTTGTACGGATGTTTTCCAGAACGGGTACAAATCTTGCCTTTCCACTCTGGTTTCGCCAGATCCAGGTAGTCAAAACTGTCCGGCAGATGACCGACACGGTCGCGGGAGGAGTAAACGCTGCGGGTGCGCAGTGTCAGGGCAAACCACTCATCATCAGAATCACGGTACTGAGCCGGGACGTTGGCCTCGATAACTTCGCTTTGCACCGGTTGAACCAGACCTTTCTCGCTCAGCTCCGCCAGGCGGCTAATATCAACAGTCAGAATCACATCCGCAGGGCTGTACTCGCCTTCCTGTACCAGCTTCTCGGCGATACCATCTTTCGCAAATTTCACATTCACTTTGATGCCGGTTTCATCGGTGAATTCTTTCAGCATCGGCTCAATCAAAAAAGGCTGGCGCAGAGAGTAAACATTGACTTCTTCAGCAGCAAGCACTGCTTGTGGCGCAGACAGGCCAAGTAATACGGCTGAGGCTAACAGCTTTTTCATCGAGCAATTCCTTAATACAAAAATGAATGATAACGTTTATCAGTATCGCTCAATTATACTGTAGCAGCCTCGTCCAACAATGCGCTGAAACAAATGAACACAAAAAAACGCTGCCAGTAGCAGCGTTTTTGACATTTTTGTGAATTAGTTCAGATTTAGAGCAATTATTTCACACTGACGAACTCAGGATACGCATCAATACCGCAATCGTGCAGGTCCATTCCCGCCATCTCTTCTTCTTCACTGACACGGATACCCATTGTCACTTTCAGGATGGCCCAGACAGCCAAACTCGCACCAAAGACCCAGGCAAAGATGACTGCTGCGCCCAGCAATTGTGCACCGAAAGTTGCATCTCCATTGCTGAATGGGACGACCATCAGGCCGAAGAAGCCGCACACACCGTGAACAGAAATCGCACCCACAGGATCATCAATTTTCAGCTTATCCAGACCGACAATACTGAAGACCACCACAGCACCAGCAATCACACCGATAATCACAGCTGACATGGGTGACGGAGACAGCGGGTCCGCCGTAATGGCAACCAGACCTGCCAGCGCACCGTTCAGAATCATGGTCAGATCCGCTTTACCCCAGGTGGTTTTACACACCGCAAGTGCAGCAAGAGAGCCCGCCGCCGCCGCCGCATTGGTGTTCAGGAAAATTTTACCGACCGCTGTAGCATTCTCGAAATCGGAGAGCATCAGCTGAGAACCACCGTTGAAGCCAAACCAGCCAAACCACAGGATGAAAGTACCCAGCGTCGCCAGCGGCATATTGGAGCCCGGGATTGGCAGAATTTCACCATTCTTGCCATATTTCCCTTTCCGGGCACCCAGCAGCAGAACACCCGCCAGTGCCGCAGATGCACCAGCCATGTGCACGATACCGGAACCGGCGAAGTCACTGAAGCCGGCTGCAGACAGGAAGCCACCACCCCAGGTCCAGTAGCCTTCAATCGGATAAATGACAGCTGTCAGGACCACAGAGAAAATCAGGAAGACCCAAAGTTTCATCCGCTCAGCCACCGCACCGGAAACAACAGACATCGCAGTTGCCACGAAGACGACCTGGAAGAAGAAATCCGATTCCAGCGAGTGATCCGCCCCTTCAGCCTGAGCACCGAACAAGGTGCCGAATGATGGCAGCCATCCTCCTTCACCATTATCGACGTACATAATGTTGTAACCGATAATCAGATACATGGTGCAGGCAATCGCGTACAGACAAAAGTTTTTCGTCAGAATTTCGGTGGTGTTTTTTGAACGCACAAGGCCCGCTTCAAGCATGGCAAAACCTGCCGCCATCCACATCACCAGCGCACCGGAAATCAGAAAAAAGAAGGTGTCGAGTGCGTAACGCAACTCAGTCACTGTGGTTGATAATTCCATGGTCATCGTCCTCTTATCACATCTTGTTGTTATAATGCTTCGGCATCTGTCTCACCGGTACGGATCCGTACCGCGTGGTCCAGGTCATAAACAAAAATCTTACCGTCACCGATTTTGCCCGTGTGTGCAGCCTTGGTGATTGCCTCAAGAATGATGTCGAGGTTCTCAGCCTGCGTGGCAATCTCCAGTTTGACTTTTGGCAGGAAGTCGACCTGGTATTCCGCACCACGGTACAGCTCGGTGTGTCCCTTCTGACGGCCAAATCCCTTAACCTCAGAAACCGTCATCCCCTCGACGCCGACATCTGCCAGTGCTTCACGAACATCATCCAGCTTGAAAGGTTTGATAATTGCGTTGATGAGTTTCATTAACCTGCTCCTTAAACCTGTGCATCCCTCAGTCAGTACACAGTCAAGTAAACAAGCTTCGTGCCAATTTTTATATCAATTGAAAAACAACAAGTTAAAGAGAAAGAAATCAAATTGCACAAAAAAGCCGCACCATCGTGGTGCGGCTGATTCCCCGAAAAGAAGCAAGTCTCTGCTTCTCTCAGCCGGAAGGGCTACCGGCCGGCGATAAATGCACGCCAAGCATGCAAAACCTGCTCAAGATCTTCAAAGCCGCAACAGGACACTGCTTCGTCATCATAATGGCTCATGTCTTCGTCCAGTTCGTCTTCCGTATTGAAAAACAGGTAGTTGGCTTGAACGATCGCTTCATTATCCTGCAGGTTCAGCGACATTTCTTCCCCGGACAGCTGCCACTCTCTCGTAGTGCCCTTGAGTGCACCAAGATGAGTCAGGATCAGGCTGATCTTCGCCTCGTCATCCTGAACCTCTTCCACCAGCCAGCGTCCCAGGGCCTCATGTCCCATGGAAAAGACGGCATGATAGCTGCCATCCAGCATATTTTTCTTAAACTCGTAATCCATACCTGCCCTACTCTTGTTCTTTTCGCCACCAGGCGGTTTGTCGATTGATCATTTGCTCGATAGACTGAATGCAAAAGGCATCATCACAGCCTGGCATCGCAGTGCGTGCTGAAAGCAGGCGCGCACCATGTCAGGAACTCAGACAAATTGCAACCAGCTTCCTCCCATGCCTCCGGCAGAAGCTGACAAGGCTTGCTTATGAAAATAATTATTGCGCCGGATTCCTACAAAGAAAGCCTGACGGCGATGGAAGTTGCCGATGCCATTGAGCGCGGCTTTCGGCAGGTCATGCCGGATGCTGACTACCACAAACTGCCGATGGCGGATGGCGGCGAAGGAACCGTCCGGTCACTGGTGGATGCGACCGGCGGGCAAATCATCCATCAGCACGTCACCGGGCCACTGGGCAATCAGGTCGAGGCATTTTACGGCTTGCTGGGGGACGGCAAAACGGCAGTCATCGAGATGGCTGCCGCATCAGGGCTGCACCTCGTGCCCATGCATGAACGCAACCCGCTACTGACCACCAGTTACGGTACTGGCGAGCTGATCAAAGCAACCCTGGAACAACATATTGAGCACCTCATCATTGGTATCGGCGGGAGTGCAACCAATGACGGCGGTGCCGGAATGCTGCAGGCGCTGGGAGTCCGGTGTCTCGATCAGCACGGGCAGGAAATTGGCCGTGGCGGTGGCGCCCTCTCAGATCTGACGACCATCGACGTCTCAGGACTGGATCCCCGGCTGGCAGCGCTCAGACTGGAAGTTGCCTGTGATGTCGACAACCCGCTCTGCGGCGCCCATGGAGCCTCCGCCATATTTGGTCCGCAAAAAGGCGCAACGCCAGCGATGGTCGGGCAACTCGACCGGAACCTATCTCACTTTGCTGGCTTGCTCAGCCGCCAGCTTGGCCGTGATATCGGGCACACTCCCGGCGCTGGTGCAGCGGGCGGAATGGGCGCCGCGCTGCTTGCTGTACTCGGTGCAACGTTGCGTCCCGGTATTGAGATTGTGATGGACGCCGTCCGGCTGGACGACGCCATCGCCGATGCCGACCTGGTGATTACCGGTGAAGGCCGGATCGACAGTCAGAGTATTCACGGGAAAACGCCCGTGGGTGTGGCACGGGCTGCAAAGCGCTTCGGATTACCGGTCATTGGGATCGCCGGTAGTTTGTCTCAAGACTGCAGTGTAGTTCACGACCAGGGCATTGATGCTGTGTTCAGCATCGTCAACCGGGCCTGCGATCTGGATGAGGCACTGGCGCAAGGTGCTGCCAACCTTGAGCTGACAGCACGCAACATCGCCGCTTTGCTCACCATGGGCGGTCAGCTGAAAGACAGGCATCATCTCCATAAAGGCGGATAAAAAAACAGAACTAAAAAAGGGAGCCATCGGCTCCCTTTCAATTTACATGTTGTCAGCAGACCGGATTACACCGCCGCCTGAACAATCACATCATCAGCACGTTTGGTGTACTGATCCATGCGGTGGAAGTTCAGATAACGGTATGTATCTGCTGCCGTTGCATTGATTTGCTTCGCGTACTCCAGATACTCATCCAGCGTCGGAATTCGACCCAGAATTGCACCCACAGCAGCTAGTTCAGCAGATGACAGGAAGACATTCGCGCCCGTACCCAGACGGTTCGGGAAGTTACGGGTCGACGTTGACATCACGGTCGCTTTGTCAGCAACACGCGCCTGGTTACCCATACACAGAGAACATCCCGGCGTTTCAATCCGTACCCCGGCACGGCCGAAGATGCCGTAGTAACCTTCTTCAGTCAACTGGTCACGGTCCATCTTCGTTGGCGGTGCAACCCACATCCGGGTGCTCAGCTGACCACCGAATTTATCCAGCAGCTTACCGGCGGCACGGAAGTGACCGATGTTGGTCATACACGAACCAATGAAGACTTCATCAATTGCTGTGCCCTGAACATCAGACAGCAGACGTGCATCATCTGGATCGTTTGGCGCACACAGAATCGGCTCTTTGATCTCAGCCAGATCGATTTCGATCACATGAGCGTAATCTGCATCTGTATCAGCTTCCATCAGTGACGGGTTCGCCAGCCACTCCTGCATCGCAGTGATACGACGCTCGATGGTGCGACGATCACCGTAACCTTCAGCGATCATCCACTTCAGCATCACGATGTTCGATTCCAGGTACTCTGCCACAGATGCCTGAGACAGTTTCACGGTACAACCCGCAGCACTGCGCTCAGCAGACGCATCAGACAGTTCAAACGCCTGCTCCACCGTCAGGTGCTCAACACCTTCGATTTCCAGGATACGACCAGAGAATTCATTGATCTTACCGGCTTTCTCCACGGTCAGCAGACCTTGTTTGATCGCGTAGTAAGGAATCGCATGAACCAGATCACGCAGGGTAATACCTTCCTGCATGTCGCCTTTGAAGCGAACCAGAATGGATTCAGGCATATCCAGCGGCATGACACCTGTCGCCGCAGCGAAAGCAACCAGACCAGAACCAGCCGGGAAAGAAATACCCAGCGGGAAGCGTGTATGCGAGTCACCACCGGTACCGACGGTATCAGGCAGCAGCATACGGTTCAGCCAGGAGTGGATCACGCCGTCACCCGGACGCAGCGAGACACCGCCGCGGTTCATGATGAAATCAGGCAGGGTGTGGTGCGTGTTCACATCCACCGGCTTCGGATAGGCCGAGGTGTGACAGAATGACTGCATGGTCAGGTCAGCCGAGAAGCCCAGACATGCCAGATCTTTCAGCTCATCACGGGTCATCGGGCCTGTGGTGTCCTGAGAACCCACAGTCGTCATCTTCGGCTCACAGTATGTGCCGGGACGGATACCGTCGACGCCACATGCCTTACCCACCATCTTCTGGGCCAGCGTATAACCTTTGCCAGTATCGGCAACAGGCTGCGGACGACGGAAGACTTTCGATGCTTCCAGACCCAGAGATTCACGGGCACGGTCCGTCAGACCACGACCGATAATCAGAGGAATCCGGCCACCGGCGCGGACTTCGTCAATCAGCACGTCTGTTTTCAGCTTGAAAGTCGACACAACTTCGTCGCTGCCGTGACGGCGGACTTCACCTTTGAACGGGTATACATCAATCACGTCACCCATGTTCAGGGCAGTCACGTCCACTTCGATTGGCAGTGCACCTGCATCTTCCATGGTATTGAAGAAGATTGGCGCAATCTTACCGCCCAGGACATAACCACCGGCACGTTTGTTCGGAACATGCGGAATGTCATCACCCATGAACCACAGCACGGAGTTCGTCGCAGACTTACGGGAAGAACCGGTACCCACAACATCACCAACATAAACCAGTTGATGACCTTTTTCTTTCAGGGCCTCAATTTGCTTCATCGGACCAATGCTGCCAGCCTGATCCGGTTCAATACCGTCACGCTCATTTTTCAGCATGGCCAGCGCATGCAGCGGGATATCCGGACGAGACCATGCATCCGGTGCCGGAGACAGGTCATCGGTGTTCGTTTCACCTGTGACCTTAAAGACAGTCAGGGTGATTTTTTCAGCCAGTTCAGGCTTAGACAGGAACCACTCTGCATCAGCCCAGGACTGCAGCACCTGTTTGGCATATTCATTGCCGGCTTTTGCTTTCTCTTCAACATCATAGAAAGCATCAAACATCAGCAGGGTGTGAGACAGGGCCGTCACGGCAATCGGAGCAAGCACAGCATCATCCAGCAGGCTGACCAGCGGCTCAATATTATAACCACCTTGCATGGTGCCCAGCAGTTCAGCGGCTCTTTCTTTGCTGACGATAGGGGAAGAGGCTTCACCTTTGGTAATCGCTGCCAGGAAACCTGCTTTCACATATGCTGCCTCATCCACACCCGGTGGGATGCGGTTTTCCAGCAGATCAATCAGGACGGCTTCTTCGCCTGCAGGGGGATTTTTCAGCAGCTCAACCAGAGCAGCAGTTTGCTCGGCGTCCAGAGGCTTGGGAACAACCCCTTCGGCAGCACGCTCTTCGACGTGTTTACGGTAGGCTTCAAGCACGACATATTCCTCTTTTTTCGGTTTAACCAACCGGTTAAACATCCTTGGAAGTGATTGCCCTCTCCGGTTTTCTCGCACGCATTATGCTTGATTTGATTCAGACCTTTGTGGCGTGCAGGAGAGACCAAAACCGGTTACGGAGCATACCATTTTTAACTAAAAATTAAAATCGGACGGACTTTTACAACATTCACAAAACATGAAAAATCCGCTTCTTACAACTCTCCTCCAAAGAATAAATAAAATGAACTCAGATCTTCTTCGGTCTGACCATAAGCCAGAATGAATGGCCCGAATGGTGTTGTAATTCCGGTAAAAATACTCCCGGCATAATAGCCCGGAATTTCTGAGGCTGAGAGATCCGGGTTATTGTACACCCCGCCCCATTCCACAGAGCCCCCCAGATAAATGGACGAATTAAACAGACCAAAGTCGTTATCCATCAGGTGGTAACGATAAACCAATGCTGAGAAAAGCTTATTATTCCCGGACAAACTGTTTTTCGGGATCCCGGATAAATTCAGAAAGCCGCCCAGTTCTTTCGGATCGAGCCGCAAATCTGCGTCGGAGCGGACTTTACCGTACTCCGCCTTACCCATGACTGTATGGCGACCAAAGGTGTAGGCACCTTTCCAGCCAATATCGAAATGCAGTGAGGAATCTGAAAACTTCTCTCCCTTATAGCGAACGCTGTCATCAGACGACGCGACCTCAGCCAGGAAATAGTGCCCGTCTTTGGGCAAGGTAAAATCATCCAGTGTATCCAGATTGTATCTGAGATAAATCCGACGACTGCTGCGTTTCTCACGTCCCAGCTGGAGAATCCCGGGAAACTCAGTCTCCCCGTTGCCAAACAGGTAACCCAGCCTGAATTCCTGCCACAGCGCCGGCTGCCAACCGATCGAACTGTCAATCGACACATCGCTGAAACGGGCAGCCAGGAAATCATCAATCTTTCTCAGGTCCGGTTCCTCACCGGAAACCGTGACATGCGTATTGGTCACGTCATACGCCATCCCCAGCACGGAGAACCATTCCTGATCACTGGTGAAAGGCACATAGAGTTCAGAGGCAATGCGTTTGTCCGAACCATATTCCAATTCATTCCGCCACTCAGCACCCTTCTCCGACAGTCCGGTGGCCGTCAGCGCCAATCCAATCGAATAGTCCGTGTTATTGGCAAAATCATCTTCCAGAGCAAAACGCATATCAATGAAGTTCGGCCCCCAGCTTTTGGCTTTCACTTCCAGGATCAGAATATGACGGTCATTCCGCCGCACAATGCGGTAATCCACCCGCTCAAACCGGTCCAGCGCATAGAGATCGCGGACACTTTTCTCGAGCTTTTCCGTATTGACTTTCATGCCCGGCTTCAGCTGCAGACGGTCGAGCAACACCGCATCCGCATAATCGCTGTTATTGATCAGCTTAATTTCATCAATCCGCCCTTCTTCCAGAAACTCCAGCTGGCGGCGCGCGGCCTGTTTTTTCTCGATATAGTCCTGATAAATAGTGGCACTTCCCAGGGCCGAGAGCTGAAAACGCTGCGCCTGTACCGTGTGATAGCCGCTGTCAAAGGCTTCGGGCATCCGGTCAAAGTCTGTGGTAGTAATGCCCTGAATATCGGGCCGCAGCAGAAAATCAGCATCCTGCAGCAAGGATTCCTGGCGGGCCGCATTGTCCCGCACCATAAAATCAGTCAGCTGATCCATGACCACCAGATAGTCGGTGAGCTCATCCGCTGTTTTGAAGTCATTGCTGATGTCGACGGCTATCACAACATCCGCGCCCATAGCCTTGACCACCGAAATCGGCAGATTATTGGTGATCCCGCCATCGACCAGTAATTTGCCATCGAGTTTTACCGGCGGTAATAACCCCGGTACCGACATACTGGCCTGCATCGACTCCGCCAGATCGCCCCCGGACAACACAACAGGTTTGAGATGCTCAATATCCGTGGCGACCGCCCGGTAAGGGATCGGCAGCTCATCAAAACTGGCCATCCAGGGCAGATTCCCTGAAGTGGTCCGCAAGATTTCCCCCATTGTCTGCCCCTGAACGAAGCCCCGGGGCACCTTGATTTCCCAGAAAGAAAATCCGAAATCTGTGATGATCTGAAAACGGTCTTCCTGCTGTTTTTCCCGGACCCGGCGTTCACTGCGCTTCACCCGGTCTTCGTAACCGGACGCCCAGTCCACGGTATTCAGAATGGCTTCGATTTCATCTGCGCTCATGCCTGAAGCATACAGCCCCCCGACATAAGCCCCCATGCTGGTTCCGACGATGTAGTCCACCGGTATCTGCATTTCTTCCAGTGCTTTGAGCACGCCAACATGGGCGGCGCCTTTTGCGCCACCGCCGCCCAGCACCAGCCCGACCTTGATCCGCTCAGCATTTTTTTGCTCTGCAAGCACTAAAGTTGATGGAAATACTGCCGATATCACAAGAAATAATGCAAAAAACCGTAACATCCTTTTTTGAAACACCATTTTGATCACGCGGTCAGCCTCCCAAAGGCTGACCTGAAAACACAACTAATCCGCACACTTATACCGCAGATACACCGGTAGCAACAGAGAATTGATGCATGAATATCAAGCACCTTTCCATCAGACAAAAACTTACACTCGCGATGAGTATCGCCGTGATCGCGTCCTGTGCCCTGGTTGGCTACCTCAGCCTGAGCAAGTCGCAGGATATTATTCAGACGCGCCTGCTCAATACTGAGCTGCCGACACGACTGACACAATTTCGTGACAAGGTCGAATCCGAAGTCAAACAATTGCAAAATGCCAGCCAGCAACTGGCTTCCAATACGGCGACGTTGAAACTGCTGGATCAACCCGTCAGTGCGGCCGATAACCAGCAGCTGATTGAACAGCTGAACACCCTGAAAGCGCAATATGGCCTGAATGATGCGTCCATTGCAAACCGCCAGACCGGTGATTACTGGAACCAGAATGGTTTCCTGCGACGCCTGAATCCCGCTCAGGATAGCTGGTTCTTCAGCTTCCGTGACAGCAACAAGTCAAGAATGGTTCAGGTCTTCCGGGAAGCGAACGGTGAGCTGAAGCTCTTTGTCAATTACCAGCAGACCAACGGCAAAGGCATGGCGGGCTTTTCCCGCTCCTTCAATGACATGGCCCACCTGCTGTCGCAATTCAAACTGGAAAAAAGCGGTTTTGTGGTCCTGACCGATGCACAGGGGGTGATCCAGTTGGATCCCAACACCCGTAATCCGGACAAATCCCGTCTGATCGACCGCTTCGGCCCGGACAGCCGGGTTCTGCTGGAAAAAACACCGTTTAACTTGTTTACCACAGAATATCAGGGAGAGAGCCTGCTGCTGGCCTCCAGCTATATTCCGTCCATCGACTGGTTCCTGATTGCTCAGGTCCCTGAGAAAGAAGTCTTCGCCCAGCTGGCGGAAACCAGCCAGCACGTCATGCTGCTGGTCGTACTGACAACCCTGGCGTTCATCGCACTGGCCATCTATCTGAGCCATACCATCACCGGACCGATTCAGCAGGCCGCTGAAACCTTCCGTGAACTCGGAGAAGGCGATGGTGACCTGCGCCGCCGTATCCCGGTGTCCGGCAAGGATGAAATGGCGCAACTGGCCGAAGGCTTCAATGCCTTTGCCAATAAGATCCATACTCTGGTGGCCGATGTAGCTGCCACGGGAACCGAACTGCGGGTTGCCGCCGAAGACGTTTCCACGCACGCACAAACCACCCTGTCTCACAGCCAGAATCAGCGCGACCGAACCCTGCAGGTGGCAACCGCCATCAATGAAATGGGCGCAACCGTCAATGAAATCGCAGGCAATGCAGCCTTTGCGGCTGATTCAGCCTCGCAGGCAACCTCTGCCACCAGCAATGGTCAGCAAGTGGTTCTGAGTGCTCAGGACAGCATCGAACAGCTGGCCGCTGATATGAACAACATGGCCCGGGTCATCAGCGATCTGGCCGATAACACGGTTGCGATCGGCGGCATTCTGGAAGTGATCCGCGGGGTATCTGAGCAAACCAACCTGCTGGCGCTCAATGCCGCCATTGAAGCCGCCCGTGCCGGAGAACAGGGCCGCGGCTTTGCGGTTGTGGCAGAAGAAGTCCGTAACTTAGCCAGCCGGACTGCGAAATCCACCGATGAGATTCAGACCATGATCGACCGTCTGCAGCAGGAAGCCCAGAATGCGGTCAATGCCATGCAGAACAGTCAGCAGCTGACGGAAGCCGGCACCCAGGCTGCGGATGATGCCACCAAGGCCCTGCAATTGATCAATGAACAGATCCTGCAGATATCCGATCTCAACACCCAGGTCGCCACAGCGACGGAAGAACAGTCCACTGTGGTCAGCGACATCAACGTGAATATTGAAGAGATCAACGAGAATACCCAGCGTACCTCAGAAACCGCCAATCAGATGGTTTCTTCCAGTCAGAATCTGCATGCGCTGTCAGTTCGTCTGGAACGCATGGTCAGCAGCTTCAAACAATAATCAAGGCAGCCCCGCCGCGATGGCGGGGAAATCAGACCGGACAGACACCATGTTGTGGGCAGGTCACAGAAAACAAAAAAGCGCCTATCAAGGCGCTTTTTTCATGCTTTCAGAAAAGGTAATGACTTACTTTTTCTTCTTCGCTTTTGCGTTTGGCAGGTCAGTGATCGAACCTTCGAACACTTCAGCAGCCAGACCCACAGACTCATGCAGCGTCGGGTGCGCGTGGATGGTCAGCGCGATATCTTCAGCATCACAGCCCATCTCGATCGCCAGACCGATTTCGCCCAGCAGCTCACCACCGTTGGTACCCACAATTGCACCACCGATCACGCGGTTGGTGTCTTTGTCGAAGATCATCTTCGTCATACCGTCGGCACAGTCAGAAGCAATCGCACGGCCAGAGGCTGCCCATGGGAAGGTTGCAACTTCGTAGTTGATGCCTTCTGCTTTCGCTTCTTTCTCAGTCTTACCAACCCAAGCCACTTCTGGCTCAGTGTAAGCAATTGAAGGAATCACTTTCGGATCGAAGTAGTGTTTCTTACCGGCAATGACTTCTGCAGCCACGTGACCTTCGTGAACACCTTTGTGCGCCAGCATTGGCTGACCCACAACGTCACCAATCGCGAAGATGTGTGGGACGTTGGTACGCATTTGCTTGTCAGTGTTGATGAAGCCACGCTCATCAACGGCAACGCCAGCTTTCTCAGCGTCGATCAGCTTACCGTTTGGTGTACGGCCGATCGCAACCAGAACCGCATCATAACGAACAGGCTCAGCAGGTGCTTTCTTGCCTTCCATTGATACGTAGATACCGTCTTCCTTCGCTTCAACCGCAGTCACTTTGGTTTCCAGCATCAGGTTGAACTTCTTGCTGATACGCTTGGTGAAGACTTTGATGATGTCTTTGTCTGCCGCAGGGATCACCTGGTCAAACATTTCAACCACATCGATCTGAGAGCCCAGTGCGTCATACACGGTACCCATTTCCAGACCGATGATACCGCCGCCCATCACCAGCAGTTTTTCAGGAACTTCTTTCAGTTCCAGCGCATCAGTAGAATCCCAGATACGTGGGTCTTCATGCGGGATAAATGGCAGTTCGATCGGACGAGAACCCGCAGCGATAATCGCGTTATCGAAGTTCACTGTGGTGGTTTCTTCGCCTTCAACAACGATGGTGTTCGGGCCGGTAAATTTACCGTAACCGTTCACAACCGTTACTTTACGCATTTTCGCCATACCACCCAGACCGCCAGTCAGCTGGTTGATGACTTTTTCTTTCCAGATGCGGATCTTGTTGATATCGGTTTGCGGCTCACCGAAGACCACGCCGTGCTCGGCCATGGCTTTCGCTTCTTCGATGACTTTCGCCACGTGCAGCAGTGCTTTCGATGGGATACAACCCACGTTCAGACACACGCCACCCAGAGTGCTGTATTTTTCAATCAGAACCGTTTCCAGACCTAAGTCTGCGCAACGGAAAGCGGCAGAGTAACCGGCAGGACCTGAGCCTAGAACTACGACCTGGGCTTTAATTTCTTTACTCATTATTGACCTCGTTGTAAGTCATCTATCCCTAAACTGGCTGTAAGGCAGAATGCGTTATATTTTTATTTTCAGACCGCGCAACAGTTTACAGACCTGTTATCAACCTGAAAAGGAAAATGGCATTCCCTGTGAGCCAGGCAACAATTCCTTGCCCGTTTATCGGGCAAGGAATCTCGGGTCACACCTATTACAGCACCAGTCGACGAATGTCAGACAGCATGCCGTTCAGGTAAGTAATGAAGCGTGCACCTTCGGCACCGTCGATCACACGGTGATCGTAAGACAGTGACAATGGCAGCATCAGGCGAGGTTCAAAGTCCTTGCCGTTCCATACTGGTTTCATCTCAGACTTAGACACGCCCAGGATGCCCACTTCCGGTGCATTCACGATTGGTGTGAATGCAGTACCACCCAGGCCACCCAGGCTTGAGATGGTGAAGCAGCCGCCCTGCATGTCAGATGCAGTCAGTTTACCGGCACGCGCTTTCTTAGAAATAACCATCAGTTCTTCAGACAGCTCGTAGATACCTTTCTTGTTCACATCTTTGAACACAGGTACAACCAGACCGTTTGGCGTGTCAACCGCGATACCGATGTTGACGTATTTCTTCAGGATCAGGCTCTCACCATCTTCAGACAGAGAAGAGTTGAACGCAGGGAAGGCTTCCAGCGTCTTCGCAACTGCTTTCATGATGAACACCAGCGGGGTGATCTTCATGCCTGAATCTTTCTTCGCTTCGATCGCGTTCTGCTCTTTACGGAATGCTTCCAGTGCAGTGATATCAGCATCATCCCACTGAGTCACGTGCGGAATCATCACCCAGTTACGATGCAGGTTCGCGCCAGAGATCTTCTTAATGCGAGACAGAGGCTTCACTTCGGTTTCACCGAACTTGCTGAAATCAACTTTCGGCCAAGGCAGCAGACCCAGAGCCGCACCGTCGCCTTTGCCAGATGCCGCAGCACCAGACTCCAGACGCTTCAGCGCTTCTTTCACATAGTTCTGAACGTCTTCTTTCAGAACGCGGTTCTTACGGCCAGTGCCTTTCACTTTCGCCAGGTTCACGCCAAACTCGCGTGCCAGACGACGAACAACCGGAGACGCGTGTGCGTATTCGTTGTTTTCAACGAAATCGCCGGTCGCTGCAGGGGCTTCAGCTTTTGCTGCCGGAGCTGCTGCTGGGGCTGCCGCCGGAGCCGCTGCCTGAGGTGCCGCAGCCGGTGCTGCACCTGCTACTTCGAAGACCATGATCAGAGAACCGGTAGACACTTTGTCACCCGTCGCGATCTTGATTTCTTTTACTTTACCTGCGAATGGTGCAGGCACTTCCATCGAAGCTTTGTCGCCTTCCACAGTGATCAGAGATTGCTCTTCTGTCACCATGTCGCCAACTGCAACCATGATTTCAGTGACTTCAACTTCGTCGCCACCGATATCCGGTACGTTCACTTCTTTGTCAGCCGCTGCCGCAGGTGCTGCTGCTGGCGCTTCAACTGCTGCAGGAGCCGCTGCCGGAGCACCTGAACCTGCCACTTCGAAGACCATGATCAGAGAGCCGGTAGACACTTTGTCACCCGCAGCAACTTTGATTTCTTTCAGAACGCCAGCGAATGGTGCTGGTACTTCCATCGAAGCCTTGTCGCCTTCCACAGTGATCAGTGACTGCTCTTCTGCGATGCTGTCGCCGACAGCAACCATGATTTCAGTCACTTCAACTTCGTCACCGCCGATATCCGGCACATGAACTTCTTTCAGTTCTGCTGCTGCCGGAGCCGCTGCAGGTGCTGGCGCCGCTTCAGCTGCAGGCGCAGCCGCTGCTGCACCTTCCGCTTCAAAAATCATAATCAAAGAACCGGTCGACACTTTGTCGCCTTCCGCTACTTTGATTTCTTTCACGATGCCCGCCTGAGAAGCCGGTACTTCCATAGAAGCTTTGTCACCTTCTACGGTGATCAGCGACTGTTCTTCTTCGACCTTGTCACCAACGCTGACCAGGATCTCAGTTACTTCAACCTCATCAGCACCGATGTCAGGTACATTAATTTCGATTGCCATTATTTATTGCCTCTTACGCGAATAGCGGGTTGATCTTGTCAGCGTCGATGTCGAATTTCTTGATTGCTTCAGCAACTGCAGATTTCTCAACATCACCACGCTTCGCCAGCTCGGTCAGAGCCGCAACAACCACGTAACCAGCGTTCACTTCGAAGTGACGGCGCAGGTTTTCACGACTGTCAGAACGGCCAAAGCCATCAGTACCCAGAACCTTGTAAGATTCAGCTGGGATGAAAGCACGAACCTGATCCGCGTAGTTCTTCATGTAGTCAGTTGCTGCAATCGCAGGCTCAGTACCCATCACTTCAGCGATGTAAGATACTTTCTGCTCAGCTTCTGGGTGCAGCATGTTGTAACGCTCTGCGTCCTGACCGTCACGGGCCAGTTCGTTAAATGAGGTTACAGAGTAGACGTCAGATGCGATGCCGTAATCGTCGCTCAGGATTTGAGCCGCTTTACGCACTTCGTTCATGATGGTGCCGGAGCTCATCAGCTGAACTTTTGATTTATCGCCCGCGTAAGATTCCAGCTTGTAGATTCCCTTACGGATACCTTCTTCAGCACCTTCCGGCATTGCTGGCATCGCATAGTTTTCGTTCATCAGCGTCAGGTAGTAGAACACGTTCTCCTGCTCGCCGTACATGCGACGGATACCGTCTTGCATGATGACTGCAACTTCGTATGCGAAAGTCGGATCGTAAGAAATACAGTTCGGGATGGTGTTTGCCATGATGTGGCTGTGACCATCTTCGTGCTGCAGACCTTCACCGTTCAGCGTTGTACGACCCGCAGTTGCACCCAGCAGGAAGCCGCGTGCCTGTTGGTCACCCGCCATCCACGCCATGTCGCCAACACGCTGGAAGCCGAACATTGAGTAGTAGATGTAGAACGGAATCATTGGCAGGTCGTTGGTGCTGTAAGACGTCGCAGCAGCAACCCACGAAGACATCGCACCCAGCTCGTTAATCCCTTCCTGCAGAACCTGACCCGCAGTGTCTTCTTTGTAGTAAGACACGATGTCACGGTCTTGCGGCGTATAGTTCTGGCCGTGCGGGTTGTAGATACCGATTTGACGGAACAGACCTTCCATACCGAAAGTACGTGCTTCGTCAGCAATGATAGGAACGATGTTCTTACCAATGTTCTTATTCTTCAGCAGCACGTTCAGCGCACGTACGAAGCCCATCGTGGTTGAGATATCACGCTTCTGCTCTTCCAGCAGTGGTTTGAACTCTTCCAGCTCAGGAGATACGAATTCGCCAGTGAAGTTTGGCAGACGCTTCGGCGTGTAGCCGTGCAGCGCCTGACGACGGGCGTGCAGGTATTCGAATTCTTTCGAACCTTCTTCCAGTTTCAGGTAAGGCAGGCCCTTCACGGCTTCGTCAGAAACCAGGTCTTGCAGACCCAGGCGGTCACGCAGGTGCAGAACATGTGTCATGTCCATTTTCTTCACCTGGTGCGCAATGTTCTTACCTTCGGCAGCTTCACCCATACCATAACCTTTGACGGTCTTGGCCAGGATCACAGTTGGCTTGCCTTTGGTGTCTTGTGCGTTCTTGAACGCAGCGTACAGTTTAGAAGACTCGTGACCACCACGCTTCAGTGCAAACACTTCGTCGTCAGTCATGTCAGCAACCAGGGCTGCAGTCTCTGGGTATTTACCGAAGAAATGCTCACGAACGTAGGCACCATCTTTCGCTTTGAAAGTCTGGTAGTCACCGTCGATGGTTTCGTTCATCAGCTGCAGCAGTTTACCCGAGGTATCTTTTGCCAGCAGAGAATCCCAGTTGTTACCCCAGATCACTTTCACAACGTTCCAGCCAGCACCCTTGAACAGGCCTTCCAGTTCCTGGATGATCTTGCCGTTACCCATAACCGGGCCGTCCAGACGCTGCAGGTTACAGTTGATCAGGAAGCACAGGTTGTCCAGTTTCTCACGCGCAGCGAAAGAAATGGCACCACGTGATTCCGGCTCATCCATCTCACCGTCGCCCAGGAAGGCGTAAACGCGCTGAGCAGAGGTATCTTTCAGACCACGGCCGTTCAGATACTTCAGGAAACGTGCCTGATAGATAGAAGCGATTGGACCCAGACCCATAGATACAGTCGGGAACTGCCAGAATTCAGGCATCAGTTTCGGGTGCGGATAAGAAGACAGACCTTTGCCGTCCACTTCCTGACGGAAGTTGTCCAGCTGGTCTTCAGTCAGACGACCTTCAACGAATGCACGGGAGTAGATACCCGGAGAGATGTGACCTTGATAGTAAACCAGGTCGCCACCATCGGTCTCGTTCGATGCGCGGAAGAAGTGGTTAAAGCACACTTCGTAGAAAGCAGCAGAAGACTGGAAAGAAGCCATGTGGCCACCCAGCTCCAGATCTTTCTTAGAAGCACGCAGTACGATCATCACGGCGTTCCAACGGATAATTGCACGAATACGGCGTTCCAGTGTGGTATCACCCGGATAAGCCGGCTCTTGCGCCGAAGGAATGGTATTGATGTAGTTGGTGGTGATGCCAGTCGGCATGTCGACACCATCCAGACGAGCTTTTTCCAGCACTTGCTCCAGCAGGTACTGTGCGCGCTCTACACCTTCTTCACGAACGACGGACTCCAGGGCTGCTAGCCACTCTTGGGTCTCCAGTGCGTCCACGTCATTCTTCATGACTTCAGACATGCGATCTATCCTTTCGTTGATATTCTACAAAACTAGGGTCTTGGGTTTGCCCCTAACAATGTCGCGACTGTTTGATACCGACCTCGGCTTATATGAGGGAGGTATTAATCCAGCCCGTCCTTGCGTTGTTGAATCCTGCGAAGAGAGCGTTCACGTCTGCTGTCTTCCAGAGTTAAATCCAACAATGTTTCCTCGATATAAGCCAAATGTGCATGCGATGCTTCTCGCGCCATTTCCGGCTGACCGGAAACGATCGCATGCACAATGTCGGCTCGGTGCTTGCTCACCTTCTCCACCACCTCAGGGCGACGGTTCAGGAGTTCAAAGTTTTGGTATACGTTTTGCTCCAGCAATGGGGCGAGACTGCGGATAATATGCAGCAAAACCAGATTGTGTGCGGATTCGGTCACCGCAATCAGGTACTGCATCACAGCGGCAGCTTCAGACTTCAGATCCCCTTGTTGCTGGGCTTCCTGTATCCGGCTGTGACAGTCACGGATACGGTCAAAATCATCTTCATTTCCGCGCAGGGCAGCATAGTAAGCGGCCAGCCCTTCCAGGGCATGGCGTGATTCCAGTAAATCGAGTTGTGTTTCAGGGTGGGCTGCCAGCAAGTCCAGCAGCGGGTCAGAAAAGCTTTGCCATAACTGATCAGAGACAAAGGTACCGCCGCCCTGACGACGGATCAGCAGATGTTTGACTTCTAAGCGTTGAATCGCTTCGCGGACTGACGGACGTGAAACGTCAAACTGCCGCGCTAACTCACGTTCAGGCGGCAGTTGGTGTCCGGGGGACCAGATCCCCTCCAGAATCAGTCGCTCAAGTTCTTGCTCAATGACGTCTGAGAGCTTCGCTTGGCGGATACGCTTATAAGTCATTTATATCGTTCTGCTTCTTGTAATTTTTTATCTTACAACTCGACCCTGCGACCGGTTAATTGGTCATACCAATTTAACTATATACAGAAATTTTACAGAAATAATTGAGGATGTCTACCGACAACTTGATTCAGGTCATGGCCGAAATGGAAGCAAATATTCCCTTTCAGCAGACGGAAAGCCAAAAATTATGGCAACTTTAGACTAGTTTTCCGTGTGTTGCGAACAAGATTCACGGAAAAGGTTAATGGTCAGACCAATTATTTAACATTTTTGTCACAATGGGAAATATGTCACTTTTTGTAAAATACCCCCAAAATTTTTTAAACTTTCAGCGCAGTTTTATACCGTCTCCAGTCGAAGGCCAGGCCCGGATCAGTTTTCCGGCCGGGTGCGATAAACTCATGACCGGTAATACGAGAACGGGTAATCGCCGGATACATCTGCATTAAAGTCTGCGTCAGTGCCTTCAGGGCGTCATATTGCTCCGGGGTGTAAGGAAGCGTGTCCGTTCCTTCCAGTTCAATCCCGATCGAGAAATCATTACACTTCTCCCGGCCGCCAAACTCAGACATGCCGGCATGCCAGGCTCTGGCATTGAAAGGCACAAACTGCACCACTTCCCCATCACGGCGGATCAAACAATGGGCTGAAACCCGCAGCTGATGAATTTCCGCAAAATACGGATGCCCGGCCGGATCCAGGGTACCGGTAAACAACTGCTCGATATACGGCCCGCCAAACTGGCCCGGCGGCAGGCTGATGTTGTGGATCACCAGTAACGAGATATCCTGCTCATCTTCCCGTATATCGCAATGCGAAGAAGGCACCTGCCGCACCTGCTCCAGCCAGTGGTCTTGATTGATGGTAAATGCCATAAGGTTACCTGTGATGTCTCTGTAATTCAGATGCCAAGCATAAAACCTGTTCCCCCTCCCACTCAACCCGAGAATGCCTTCCCCTTGCCAACATCTCACAGTATGATCGGGCTCATTTCGATCTCTGCTTCAGCCATTACGGAAAACGACGATGAGCCCTACGGAACAAAAACACGATTCTGAGTCACGCCTGGCCTACCTGCGTCAGCAACTGCCTGAAGATATTCGACGCAATGTCGCCGATGCCCTGTGTGAAGATCTCGGCGGCGACATTGATGCCGGCCGCGATATCACAGCCAGCCTGATCCCGGCAGACAGCCAGGGAGAAGCCACCATTATTACCCGGGAACACGGGGTATTTTGTGGCCGCCTGTGGGCCGATGAAGTGTTTCGTCAGTTGGGTGATGAAGTCAGTATCGACTGGCAGGTCAGCGACGGTGATCCGGTTGAACCCAATCAGGTACTTTGCACTCTTCGTGGCCCGTCCCGGATTCTCCTGACCGGAGAACGGAACGCCATGAACTTCATTCAGACCCTGTCCGGCTGTGCAACTCAGGTCGCGCATTATGCCGCCCTGCTCGACGGCACCGGAACCCGGCTGCTGGATACCCGGAAAACCATTCCCGGCCTGCGCAATGCGCTGAAATATGCCGTGGCCTGCGGCGGCGGTTTTAATCACCGTATCGGTGTATTCGATGCTTATCTGATCAAGGAAAACCACATCATTGCCTGCGGTGGCATTCAACAGGCCGTAGAAACAGCCAAGCAGCTGAACCCGGGCAAACCGGTTGAAGTGGAAACCGAAAGTCTGGATGAACTCAAGCAAGCCATTGAGGCCGGTGCCGACATCGTGATGCTGGACAATTTCACCACCGACATGATGCGTGAAGCCGTAGCACTGAATCAGGGCCGTGTCGCGCTCGAAGTGTCCGGCAATGTGACCGATGAAACCCTGCGTACTTTTGCTGAAACCGGTGTCGACTATATCTCTGTTGGCGCCCTGACCAAGCATGTCCGGGCAATGGATCTGTCGATGCGTTTCAAGTAAGCATTTCAACTCAGTATTACTTGCTCATTGATACGCAGAAAACAAAAAACAATAAAAGGGAGCGCCATGCGCTCCCTTTTTGAATCGGTCTTACTTATCGTTGTGATTAACCGCGATGCAGGAAAGACACCGCTTTGTCCGGGAAGTCGGTAAACACACCGTCCACTTTCACTTTGTTGTAGAACACGTCCAGCATGTCATCAAAGCTGTCAGCGTAAGGCGCAATGCGGCCTTCGTCTGCACGGAAAGTATACGGGTGAACTACCAGACCGGCAGATTTCGCATCTTTCATTAGCGGCAGGATGATCAGGTTGTCTTTGGTTGACTTGTCATCCACCAGCATTGGCTTCCATGGACCGATGCCGTCAGCATACTGAGCCACTTTTTTCATGCCGCCTTTTTCATACATCCAGTCGTAGTTGTATGGTGTAGCTTTATCGCCTTTGTACACCATGGTTTCATTCCAGTCGGTGTAGGCCATCAGCTGAACCAGGTTCAGATCCATCTTCATCGCTGGCATCAGCTCATCATTGATACGCTTCAGCTCGATTGGGTCAAAACATTGAACGAAAGCTTTGTCATCTTTGCTGTCGTAACCATATTCTTTCAGTACTTTCAGGACGGCTTTCGAAATATCCTTCCCTTCATGACGGTGGAACCAAGGCGCTTTGATTTCCGGATAAATACCGATGTTGTAACCCAGCGATTTGTTCAGCCCCTGGATCAGCTCGATTTCTTCTTGCAGCGTCGGGACAGTGAAAGACGATTTCCACAGTGGGAAACGCTGTGGGAAACCCGCTACTTTCTTGCCATCTTTATCGATATTGAAACCTTCGGTCAGCTTCAGACCTTTAATTTCAGCCAGCGTGAAGTCAATCGCGTAATAACGACCGTCAGCACGGGCACGATCCGGATATTGCTCCGCAACATCAGTCACACGATCCAGAAAATGATCGTGCAGGACCACCAGCTGGTCATCTTTTGTCATGACCACATCCTGCTCGATGTAGTCAGGCTTCATGGCATAAGCCATCGCTTTCGCTTCCAGCGTATGTTCCGGCAGGTAACCTGAAGCACCGCGGTGTGCAATCACCAGTGGATCTGCAAAAGCTGCAGAAGAAAGTGTCAGGGCAGCCATTGATAAGCCAATTACGTTTAGTTTCATATTTTTATCCATATTTTGTTTGTCAGACGCCACAAAACAACAGGCCGTCACATGTATGAAACGGCCTGTATATATTGAAAATTAAAGCAAAACCTTAAGCAACTGCTTGTTCACGGGCTTTTTGCTCATGATGTGCGCGTTCGCCCACAAAGGCATACAACAGGAAGACGATTGATGCGACACAAGAGCCGACCAGAACGATGAAGCCGCCATCCCAGCCAAAGTGATCCACGGTATAACCCAGGATGGCATTCGCTGCCACAGCGCCACCCAGGTAGCCGAACAGACCTGTCAGACCTGCCGCTGTCCCCGCAGCTTTCTTCGGTGCCAGTTCCAGCGCATACAGACCGATCAGCATCACCGGACCGTAGATCAGGAAGCCGATGGCGATCAGCGCCAGCATATCCACTGTCGGATTACCTGCCGGGTTAAACCAGTAAACCAGCACAGCCACCAGAACCAGCGCCATGAAGAGGATACCAGCCGGTGCACGACGGCCTTTGAACAGTTTGTCAGAGATCCAGCCACACAGCAGGGTACCCGGGATCCCGGCCCACTCGTACAGGAAATAAGCCCAGGACGATTTATCCACAGTAAATTCTTTGGCTTCTTTCAGGTAAACCGGTGCCCAGTCCAGTACACCGTAGCGGATCAGGTAAACAAAGGCATTCGCAATTGCAATGGACCACAGCAGCTTGTTCGAGAACACATACTTGAAGAAGATTTCCTTCGCGGTCATCTCGGTTTCATGCGACTTGTCGTAATCATCCGGATAATCATTCTTGTATTCTTCAATCGGCGGCAATCCGCAGGACTGAGGTGTATCGCGGACAGTCATCCAGATGAAGACAGCAACCAGCGCGGCAAAAAAAGCAGGCACATAAAAGGCTGCGCGCCAGTCGTCCTGGAAAGCCCACAGACCCAGCAGGAACAGCGGACCAATCAGACCCCCACCGACGTTATGAGCCACATTCCAGACTGAGACGATTTCTCCCCGTTCTTTCCGGGACCACCAGTGCACCATCGTCCGGCCACAGGCAGGCCAGCCCATGCCCTGGAACCAGCCGTTCAGGAACAACAGGATAAACATGGCCGTAATACTGCCCGTTGCCCACGGCATGAAACCAAAACAGAACATGACCAGAGCCGACATCAGCAGACCGGCACTCAGGAAATAACGCGGATCTGAGCGGTCAGATACACTGCCCATCAGGAACTTGGACAGACCATAAGAGATTGACACTGCGGCCAGGGCAACACCCAGATCACCGCGGCTGAACCCCTGCTCGATCAGGTAAGGCATCGCCAGACTGAAGTTCTTACGAACCAGGTAATAACCGGCGTATCCGAAAAAGATACCGATGAAGAGCTGCCACCGGAGGCGGGTATAGGTGCTATCAAGCTTATCGGCCGGAAGCCGAGGCTGATGCGCTTTAGGTTGAAATATTCCAAACATTCAGAGGTAACCTCATTATTATCATTATTGCGATGGTATTTTTTGAGCGAGTGAGCGTATTAACTGAGATGACGAAAGTAAATATTTTCGTTTTTGCTCACCCCCTATCTGTGATCTGAGTTTGATATTCAAGAACACACATAAAAAGTAATGTTTTTCAAAGGCTTTACTTTTGATTTTGAGAGGTATGCACACAGTTACTTATCTTTCACCCCATCTCAATACGACGAAAAATGCCGGTTTTCTTTACTTTCTATCCCCCGATTCATCCCTTTATGCTGTCGAGACATCTCCAGCACTCATATGTAATAGCCCAGGCTTTCACCCGCTCGTTTGAAGAGGACCGGAAAATTCTTCGGTCATGCTTTTCAGGGCATCCCCGCTCCCTATGCTGACTGCGATTTTTTCAGTGAAAGGCAGACTGCAATGACCCGATCCCGAGGATTTACCTTAATTGAGCTCATGATTGTCGTGGCAATCATCAGCATACTGAGCGCTTTTGCCATGCCGGCTTATCAGGGCTACACCCAGCGAGCGCATGCAACCGAAATGCTCCACGCAGCCACCGCCATGAAAACAGCCGTCAGCCTGTGCCTGATGACGCGTCAGGTCTCCGGTGCATCCCGCACCATTGATTGCCAGAGCGGTCGCAACGGCGTACCGGATTCCCAACGCTTCGATAAGGGGAATGGTGACAGTTTTGAAATCCGTTCCACCGTCACGGCAACCCACACTGGCAACAACCTGAGCGTTCGCACGGGCACCGGGGTGATCAGCAGTATTCCGGATGGTCACAGCAAAGGCAGCCTGCCCGCCAATGCAGAAATCCGGCTGCTGCCGGACAATAGTGAACACGGTCTAGTCTGGAAAACGGAATGTGCCGGTGACGATCACTCAAGCTTCTGTCCGGGGAGCTGAAAATGACCCGCTCCCTCCTCTCTGCGCTGCATCAGGCCAGCCTGATCTCCCAAACCGAAATCGACAAGGTTCAGCACGAAGTCCGGCAACACCATATCGGGTATCCCGAAGCACTCATCCGGACTGGCATTTTTACCGACAAAGATCTGGCCCGGCACCTGGCTCACCTGTTTTCATTGTCTGTAGCAGATGTCCACCAGTTTGACTATCAGAGCTTGTGCCAGCAGCTGGCTATCCGGCCGCTGATCGAAAGACACCGGATTCTGCCGCTGGCCATCGACAACAATATTTTAACTCTGGGGATTGCAGATCCCACGGAAACCAGCAGCCTGGATGAGTGCCGGTTCGCAACCGGACTGACCATTCAGCCCGTGCTGCTGCCCCGGCAACAATTGGAGAATGCGATCCGTCGCGTGTATGGTCAACAGGTTGCCAGTACTCTCAACATGACTCCCGTCAGTGAACAGGATCTGATGCAGCTGACCGAGTCACCGGTACGATCCGATGCCACTCCGGAAGACGATGACGCGCCGCTCAGCCGTTATTTGAACCAGCTTCTGCTGGATGCAATCCGGCGACAGGCTTCCGACATTCACATCGAACCTTTCGAGCAATCCTGCCGGATCCGCTTTCGGTGTGATGGATTGCTGCTAATCTATGCCAACCAGCCAACGGATTTAGCCGTCCGGCTGACTGCCCGGCTGAAAATTCTTGCCCGGCTCAATATCGCCGAGCGCCGTCTGCCACAGGATGGCCGTTTCAGGCTGGCACTGAACCAGAACATGACCGTCGATATGCGAGTGTCCACGCTCCCGGCACAATGGGGAGAAAAAATCGTTCTGAGACTGCTCGATAACAACCACATTCCACTCTCCCTTGAACATCTGGGTTACCCGGATTCCCAGCGGGAAGCCTTCGAAAAGGCCCTGCGAAAGCCGCAAGGACTGATTCTGGTCACCGGCCCCACTGGCAGCGGGAAAACACTGTCGCTCTATGCCGGACTGAGCTGGCTGAACCAGGAACACCGGAATATCTGTACTGCGGAAGATCCGGTAGAGATCCAGTTGCCGGGGATCAATCAGCTCCAGATCAACCCGGTCATCGGGCTCGATTTTTCATCCGCCTTACGTACTTTTCTCCGCCAGGATCCGGATGTCATCATGATCGGCGAGATCCGTGATCAGGAAACCGCAGCCATGGCCGTCAGAGCTGCACAAACCGGACATCTGGTACTTTCGACGCTGCATACCAATTCTGCTGCCGAGACCCTGACCCGGCTGGGGCATCTTGGCATCGCGCCTTATGAACTCGGCGCATCACTGAGCCTGATTATTTCCCAGCGTCTGGTGCGCTGTCTGTGCCCCCATTGCCGGCAAGCTGTTTCCCTGCCGGATTCATTGCAAAACCATCCTGAGCTCCCGATTACCCTGTACGAAGCCAGCCCGCAAGGCTGCGAATACTGCAATCAGGGCTATCTTGGCCGGACCGGCCTGTTCGAGCTCTGTATGTCAAATTCATCCGCACCAACGGCAGACAATACCCTCACCATGACCCAGACCCCGGTCGATGGCCTGTCTCTGGAAACCGCCGGTATCCGGCTGCTGCGTCAGGGGATCACCAGCCTGAGTGAGTTACGGCGCGTCCTCGCATCTGATCCGCTCACCCAATTAATGAGCACGGCATGATGAAGCTGTCAGTACAGCTGCGTTATTTCTTCTGGCGCGGACGACATCAGAACGGTCAGCGTACTCAGGGACTGGCCGCCGCCTATGATCCCGAAGAGATCGTTCAGCGGCTGAAAGCTGAAAAGATAACCCTGCTGGCAATGCGACGTCGAAGGCCGGGCTGGTTAACCCGCCGTCGCCATGACCTCCGGCAACAGGATCTGACACAGCTCCTGCGCCAACTGAGTATTCTGCTCCACGCATCGCTGCCGCTTTCCAGCGCACTGACTCTGCTGGCTCGTGAACAGTCACGGATGGCACCTGCCGCACTCCTCCGCCGCTTAGGGACGCAGGTGGCGTCAGGGCGCCCGCTGTCTGATGCGCTGGCTGACTCTCTGCCCTTTCCGGACACGACGCTCTGCAGTCTGCTCACAGCCGGAGAGCAGGCTGGACAACTGCCTCAGATGCTGGCTCAGATCGCGACTTACCGGGAGCAGTCCCAGGCATTACAACGCAACCTGAAACAGGCTCTGGTCTACCCGGCGGCGGTATGTCTGGTGGCTGCAGCTGTCACCACACTGATGCTTGCCTGGGTGATCCCTCAATTCGCCAGCCTGTTTGCCAGTATGGGCAATCAGCTTCCCTGGCTGACCCGGACCGTTCTGACTCTCTCCGACCGCTTCAGAGATATCGGGCTGCCTGCCGCCACAGCTCTTGTATTCCTGATAGGGTGTAGCCGGCTTTTATATCAGCGGAGCCCCCTATGGCAGGCCCGCATTCACCGGTACGGCCTCCGCTGTCCGTTACTCGGCCCGCTCTGGCAGCTGGCCGCACAAGCCAGATTCACCCGCACACTGGGAATTACCTTTCAGGCAGGTCTGCCCCTGCTGAGCGGGTTAAAACTTGCCTCCGCTACCTGCGGAAACCGGGCTTTAGAACAAGCCTATCGTCAGGCTTCCCGTCAGGTCTCTGCCGGTCAACCACTCCATCAGGCCCTCCGACAGCAGGCCTGCGTTTCTGATCGTCTGGTTCACATGGTCATGGTCGGAGAAGAAACCGGTCAGCTCGATACACTGCTGCTCCGGCTGGCGGATCAGGATGACAGTGCGCTGTCCCACCAGCTCAAAACACTCACCACCCTGACAGAGCCATTACTCATTTTGTTGATTGGTGCACTGGTCGGGACATTACTGCTGGCCATGTACTTACCTGTCTTCGATTTAATGAAAGTGGTGGGATAACTCGCTACCGGCAATATATTCAGGCTAAAATAGCCTTTTGTTGCGATAACTTGACGGAAATTGAGTCTTCTCATGGCACTGCTGATCGACTATCCCTGGCTTTATCCTCTTGCTGCCGCCCTTCTGGGCCTGATCATCGGCAGTTTTCTGAATGTGGTCATTCACCGCTTGCCGATCATGATGGAAAGACAGTGGCGTGCAGACTGTGCAGCCTGCTTTCCTGAATACGGTCCTGTCGAGACGCAGCCAGCCTTCAATCTCAGCGTACCGGCGTCACACTGTCCGCATTGCCAGCACCGCATCCGGGCATGGGAAAATATCCCTGTCATCAGTTGGTTAGTGCTACACGGCCGGTGCAGTCACTGCAAACAGAAAATCAGCGCCCGCTACCCTGCGATTGAGTTCTTATCTTCTCTGGCAGCGCTGACGGTTGCACTGGTCCTGCCTCCATCAGTCTGGAGTCTGGCCGTGATCGCTGCCAGTTTTGTGCTGATTGCTCTGACGTTTATCGACATCGACAAAATGCTGCTGCCGGATCAGCTCACTCTTCCCCTGCTCTGGGGGGGACTGCTGCTGGCATTGCTGGGAGTCGGACCGGTCAGTCTGGAATCTGCGGTCATTGGCGCTATGGCCGGTTACCTGTCACTCTGGAGCCTATACTGGCTCTTCAAACTGCTGACCGGCAAAGAAGGCATGGGATACGGCGATTTCAAACTTCTGGCGGCTCTGGGCGCCTGGGCAGGATGGCAGTTACTGCCTTTTATCGTGCTGCTATCTTCCTTGCTTGGCACTGTCTGTGGCATCATTTTATTACGTATGCAACGCAGTGAATCCGAAAATACTGCACAGACACCGTTTTCATTTGGCCCCTACCTCGCACTTGCCGGCTGGGCAGCCTTACTGTGGGGCTCTCCGGTTCTGACGTGGTATGTCGGCACTTATTTAGGATATGCGCTATGACTCTGGTGATCGGCCTGACCGGGGGTATCGGCAGCGGAAAAACAACTGTCGCCAATCTGTTTGCCAACTATGGGATTGATATCATTGATGCTGATGTGATTGCCCGGGCAGTTGTGGCTCCCGGTTCAGAAGGCCTGAAAGCAATCGTAACTCGTTTGGGTGCTGACATCCTGCTGACAGATGGCCAGCTCAACCGCAGTAAACTCAGAGAGGCGATCTTCAATGAGCCAGCCTTAAAAGCCTGGCTGGATAGCCTGCTCCATCCAATGATTCGTCAGCAAATGCAACAGGAGATCAGCCAGGCCAACTCGCCTTATTGCCTGCTGGTTGTACCCTTAATGGTAGAAAACCAGCTCCAGAAGATGACCGATCGGCTCCTGGTTGTTGATGTAAGCGAAGACGTTCAGATCGCCCGTACCACCAGCAGGGATCAAGTCGATGGCATCCAGGTCCGTAAGATTCTGGCCGCACAGGCGACCCGGGAGCAACGTCTCGCTGCCGCAGATGATGTCATCGACAACAATGGCGACAGCCACAAGCTGCACGGCGAAGTGGCCAGGCTGCACCAGCAATACCTGCGCCTGAGCGAAAAACCCGGTCGCAACTGAACCTACACCAGAGATCAACAAACAGGCCCGCAACTATGCAGACAACCCGTTTTGAGCACCCGTTAAACGAAAAAGTCCGTATTTACCTGCGACTGGAGTACCTGATGCTCCAGATCAACCATGCCCGTGATTCTGATGATCCCTGGCAATATCAGGTCTTTTTCCGCGCCCTTTTCGACATTCTCGATATTCTCGATCAAGTACAGGTCAAAAGTGAACTGGCCAAAGACCTTGATAAACAACAGCTGCAAATCAAACAGTGGCTGGATGTTGATGGCGTTGATCAAACCGCTGTCCTTGCCCTGCTGGATCAGATGACATCGGTACATCACCACCTGATCACTGCGCCCCGGCTGGGTCAGCACCTCCGGGAAGATCGGTTTCTGGCCGGAATCAAGCAGCGATTTTCCCTGCCGGGAGGCAGTTGCTGCTTTGACCTGCCCAGCCTGCACCACTGGCTGCACCTGTCTTTTGACAGAAAACAGGCCGATATGGCCGCCTGGTATGAGCAGCTTCAGCCCATGGCCCGGGCACTTCAGCTGTGGCTGAGAGTGACACGCGAGTCGGGTCAGTTTAAATCCCGGGTTGCCCGCAACGGATTTTTCCAGCATGATGCCGACAATGCCAGCCTGCTGCGTCTGCAGGTTTGTCCGAGTTATGGGGTTTACCCTATGATATCCGGACATCGCAGCCGGTTCGCTGTTCGTTTCCTGCCGTTTGATGAAGGGCAGGCAACAACAGGCAACCCGGTTGCCGAATGCATTGAATTCACACTAGCGATTTGCTGAGGTTAACGTGTCGCAATCAAGAACACCGACAATCGTCAAATGTCCCACCTGCCAAACAGACGTGGTCTGGGGTGAGCAAAGCCCTTTCCGGCCTTTCTGCTCCAAACGCTGTCAACTGATTGATTTAGGTGAATGGGCAGCGGAAGAAAAAGCCATTCCCGGTGCACCGGATCTGTCGGATTCCGACGGCTGGTCTGAAGAGATGTAATGCGGATGTGCGGTTCTCTGTTTTCAGAGACCCGCACCAATAACCCGACAGGCTTACCGAGCCAACAGCTTGTCAATCACGGGATAATTCGCTTCAGGGAAAGCGAAATCCCGGAGTGCTTCCAGCGCAACCCATTGCCCCGGCTGACCCTCCCGGCCATAAGCTTCGCCGTCAAAAGCTTTGATCAGAAAAAAGTCGAATTTCAGGGCCTTCTCCGGATAATCGTGCTCCAGTGCAATAAAGTGCTCCAGCTCGGTTGCCACAATGCCCACTTCTTCATTCAGCTCCCGGATGACCGCTTGTTCCGCTGTTTCACCGAGTTCGACCTTACCACCGGCAAATTCCCAGAACCCGCCTTTGTGGGAGGTTTCCGGACGACGGGTAATAAATACTTTATCCTGCTGGCTGTTCAGAATAATGCCAGCTGATATCCAGACTCGTTTTTTTTCCACGCTGCTTACCTGTTTCAATCTTTACTTACACCCTGAACTCCAGGATGTTAATCCGAATACAATTTTAACCTGAGTCAGAACAAAACAAAGGCCGCAATAGCGGCCTTCGAACAAAGCTTCACCCGATTCTATCAGCTGATACGACCGTGGCACTGCTTATATTTTTTACCTGACCCACAAGGACATGGCTCATTTCGGCCAACTTTGCGCTCACCACCCGAGAAGCTGTCTTCGCCCCCCTGACTGGTTTCAGCCACAGCACTGGTTGCTTCCTGATGGTTAAACTGCTGACGGCGGGCCATTTCTTCAGCCATACGCTGACGCTCAGCTTCAACCCGGTCTACTTCTTCCTGCTGCTGCACCCGCACCTTGCTCAGGATCGCGATAACATCAGATTTCAGGTTTTCCAGCATATCCTGGAACAACTCGAAAGACTCACGCTTGTATTCCTGTTTCGGGTTCTTCTGCGCATAGCCACGCAGATGGATTCCCTGACGCAGGTGATCCATCGCTGCCAGATGCTCTTTCCACAGAGTATCCAGATTCTGCAGCATCACAGTTTTTTCAAAGTTACGCAGGACTGGCGCCCCCACTGCCGCTTCTTTCTCATCGTAAACACGCACGGCTTCCGAAATGATACGCTCACGCAGCGCTTCTTCATAAAGCTTGTCATCTTTATCCAGCCAATCCTGAATCGGCAGATCCAGATCGAAGTCGACTCTCAGTCGTTCTTCCAGTCCCGGGATATCCCACATTTCATCTAGGGACTGCGGCGGAATATAAGTATCAATCACGCTGTTCAGAACATCTTCACGGTTCTGGACCATCATGTCACTGATGTCTTCAGCAAACATCAGTTCATCACGCAGCTCATAAACCACTTTACGCTGATCGTTCGCGACATCATCAAATTCAAGCAGCTGTTTACGGATATCGAAGTTACGGCCTTCAACCTTACGCTGAGCATTTTCAATAGCCTTGGTCACCCATGGGTGCTCAATGGCTTCGCCTTCTTCCATACCCAGTTTCTTCATCATGGCAGAAACACGTTCAGAGGCGAAGATACGCATCAGACCGTCATCCATCGACAGATAGAAACGGGAAGAACCGGCATCGCCCTGGCGACCGGCACGACCACGCAGTTGGTTATCAATACGACGGGATTCATGACGCTCAGTACCGATAATATGCAAACCACCGGATGTCAGAACCGCTTCATGACGCTCTTTCCACGCGGCTTTGATCGACGCAATCTGTTCTTCAGTCGGGTTTTCCAGCAGCTCGACTTCACTTTGCCAACTGCCACCCAGCACGATATCCGTACCACGACCGGCCATGTTGGTCGCAATCGTCACTGTGCCCGGCTTACCCGCCTGGGCAATAATCTCGGCTTCTTTTTCATGGAACTTGGCATTCAGCACCTGATGCGCAATTCCGGATTTCTTTAGCGCATTTGACAACAGCTCAGATTTCTCAATCGAGACCGTACCGACCAGCACCGGCTGACCATTGGCGACACGCGCCTTGATATCTTCAATAATCGCTTCGAACTTCTCGCGTTCCGTCATGTAAACCAGATCACCCATATCATCACGGATCATTGGCTTATTGGTCGGAACCACGACTGTTTCCAGACCATAAATCGACTGGAATTCGAAGGCTTCAGTGTCTGCTGTACCTGTCATACCAGACAGTTTTTCATACAGACGGAAATAGTTCTGGAAGGTGATCGAAGCCAGCGTCTGGTTTTCGTTCTGAATCTTCACACCTTCTTTGGCTTCAACAGCCTGATGCAGACCTTCAGACCAGCGACGTCCCGGCATCGTACGGCCGGTGTGCTCATCAACAATGATGACCTCGTTGTCCTTCACGATGTAGTCAACATCGCGCTCAAACAGGACATGTGCACGCAGCGCTGCATTGACATGGTGCAGCAGAGAGATATTGGCCGGAGAGTACAGGGTGTCTTCTTCCTGCATCAGCGCATGCTGCTTCAGCAGTTCTTCAACAAACTCCTGACCGTTTTCTGTCAGGTGAACCTGTTTGGATTTTTCATCGACCGTGTAGTGCCCTTCACCACGGTATTCTTCGCTGTCCTCTTTGTCCTGTCTGACCAGTTCAGGGATCAACGTATTAATCTTGGTATAAAGCTCAGAGCTGTCTTCTGCCGGACCGGAAATAATCAGTGGGGTACGGGCTTCGTCAATCAGAATGGAGTCCACTTCATCCACTACGGCAAAGAAACGCTCACGCTGGACCCGGTCTTCCGGACGGAAGGCCATGTTATCGCGCAGATAATCGAAACCGAATTCGTTGTTGGTTCCGTACAGAATGTCACAGGCGTAAGCTTCTTTCTTCACCTGTGGCGGCATCTGGGACAGGTTCACACCTACAGTCATTCCCAGGAATTCGAACAGCGGACGGTTCGTCTCTGCATCCCGGCTCGCCAGATAATCGTTCACCGTAACAATGTGAACACCTTTACCGGTCAACGCATTCAGATAAGCAGGCAGGGTCGCCGTCAGGGTTTTACCCTCACCGGTACGCATTTCAGCAATCTGGCGATTGTTCAGAACCATACCACCAATCATCTGAACATCGAAATGACGCATGCCGAAGACACGTTTGGAGGCTTCACGAACAGTCGCAAAGGCTTCAGGCAACAATTGGTCCAGGGTTTCACCCTGATCCAGCCGCTGACGAAACTCAGCTGTTTTTGCCTTCAGTTCTTCATCCTGCAGGCTCTCAAATTCAGGTTCTAGCTTGTTGATCTGATCAACAATTTTACGCAAACGTCGAATGGTACGGTCGTTGCGGCTGCCGATAACTTTAGTCAGTAGTTTTGATAACATGGCGGTGCCGTTTTACTCTTTGTGATATCAGATCCCAGCACAGGCGCAGGCTGAGGACTCAAAAATTGCCATCATAACGAAGCATTTCCTTGCTCCGCCCCTCTCCAGACAGACAATCATGACTGTCGCCGGGATGAAAACAAATGTCAGTGATGGTGATATTGTGTTTCCCGAACGGAATTTCAAGGGCATCAGGCACAATAACATGCTTTGTGAAATGGAACCATTCACCAAGCCGGCCCCGAACAGCTCCGAATTTGTTATGATAAAAAAATAATTGCAGGAACGCCTAGACTTATCACAATAACTTCGCAACCAGATACAAAAACTTAGATCTCACTCCGTTCCGTGGGTTCTTCGCATTCATTTAATTGAGGTTTTCGGCATTTCTATGAGAGATCACCGTCCCCAGACGACAGCCAGTTTGCTCGATGATGACAGTGCCCTGGGCAATATCCAGCAACGAGCGATGGCACTTCACAAACTCAACAGCCAGGTACAGCAATATCTCAGCTGCGCCCAGGCATGCCGTGTCAGTAACTATCGTCAGGGCATATTGGTGATCGAGGTTGCATCTGCCGCTTGGTCGATGCGATTGAATTATGAGCGCAATCAACTCATCAACCGGCTGCGTGAGCACACCTTGCCCAAATTGCAGGATATTCAAATCAGTATCAATCCTTCACTGGCTGCAGAACCGATCCAAGCCGATAAAACGCCAGTTCTGAAACGCAAACCCATTTCCGAACGTGCCGCCCAGTCACTCATGGAAACTGCTCAGGATGCCCCGGCAAAGATCAAAGCCCGCCTGGAACGACTGGCTGCACTGGCAAACAAAAATAAATAATCTGCTCGGTTTCTTCACATCTCTCAAACGCTCGTTGAGCGATGTGATATCAAACTACAGAAGCCTATTTATCCCTGACTGATTTCAGAGGATTGCGTCTGGCGCCATCACGCCGTCAACAGCTTTTCAGAACAATGGCTGCGCTTCCCATCCAGTAAAAGCTTATTTTTTCATGCACTTATCAATGATAGTTGAAGAAAGTGACTATCAGATCGTTGAAAATCAAGGGATTATCTTTACGGATCAGATGCTGATGTTCTTTGAGGTGTTCAATGAGAGATTGAAAAGACTAAGTGTCAATGGAGGGCAGTATCAAAAAGGATGGGAGATGATCTACCCGCAGGACCGACCAATTTGTTGCAAGTGATGTCCTTGCAGGGCCGGTCGCGAGCAGAAGAAAAAGAGCTTAGGCCAGTACCATACCCGGTTGAGCAAAAGTAACAGGCACGTCCGCTTCATCCTGGAAGGTCGACCACTCATAAGCTTCCTGGTCTGCCAAAACAGCACGGAGCAGTTTATTGTTCAGGGCATGGCCGGACTTATAAGCGACCATTTCACCAATGATATTGTGACCGCACATGTACAGATCACCAATGGCGTCCAGTACTTTATGTGTCACCAGCTCATTGTCAAAACGCAGACCTTCATCATTCAGGATGCGGTAGTCATCAAGAACAATGGCGTTATCGAAGCTACCACCCAGGCACAGATTCTGTGACTGCAGATATTCGATATCACGCATGAAACCAAAAGTTCGGGCGCGGCTGATATCTTTCACAAACGACTGACTGGAAAAGTCCAGAACCAGACGTTGCTGATCTGCATCGATCGCCGGATGATTAAATTCAATCGCGAAGTCCAGACGGAAACCATTGTAAGGTCTCAGCTCTGCCCACTTGTCGCCATCTTCAACACGAACAGTTTTTTTCAGACGCAGAAAACGCTTCGGCGCATTCAGTGTCTCAATCCCGGCAGATTGCAGCAGATAAATGAATGGGCTGGCGCTACCGTCCATAATCGGAATTTCCGGTGCATCCACTTCCACAATCACATTATCAATGCCCATACCAGCCAGCGCGGCATTCAGGTGCTCAACAGTTGAGATGCGTACGCCCTGATCGTTCACCAGCGCGGTGCACAACATTGTATCTCGCACAGAATCAGCATTTGCCGGAAAATCCACCGGCGGATTCAGATCCGTACGACGATAGATAACACCAGTATTTGCTGCGGCCGGGCGCAGAATAAGCGTCACTTTACGACCAGAGTGAAGACCCACCCCAATCGTTTTCACGATGCTTTTTAGTGTACGTTGTCTGATCATCTGCTTACTCGTCTCAACTGACTGATGATTATATATCGACCGCCATGGTGCAAACTTTAATGCGGCCAGGCGGTCATCTTACCATCAATTGTGATCTAACCCAAACTTTTTAAAATTAGTCTGCCTGCTTGCGTAAAAACGCAGGGATATCCAGGTAGTCATGGTCGGCTTGCTGCTTCGGCTTTGCCGCTGTTGCTGCCGCACCTGACTGGACATTTTTCTCTGCCGCTGGTTGCACGGTCTGAGGCTTGATCGTTTCTTCCTGCGGCTCTTGCTGAACCACTGGCTTTTCCTGCACTGCAGGTTTAGCCGTGTTCGTAACCAACGTAATATCAGGCTTCGTTTCTTTGCCAATACCGGTCGCAACAACTGTGACACGCAGCTCATCGCTCATGTCCGGATCCAGTGAAGTACCAATCACCACAGTCGCATTATCAGAAGCGAATGCTTTCACTGTATTACCGACAGTTTCGAACTCATCCAGACGCATATCCAGACCTGCGGTAATGTTGACCAGAACACCACGAGCACCAGCCAGATCGATATCTTCCAGCAGCGGGCTGGAAATCGCCATTTCAGCAGCTTCTTCCGCACGGTCTTCACCGGTCGCAACACCGCTGCCCATCATGGCATGACCCATCTCAGACATCACGGTACGTACGTCCGCAAAGTCGACGTTGATCATGCCCGGACGGGTGATCAGCTCTGCAATGCCCTGTACCGCGTTCTTCAGTACATCATTGGCTTTTGCAAAGGCGTCCAGCAATGTGATGCCACGACCCAGCACTTTCAGCAGTTTTTCATTCGGAATCGTGATCAGAGAATCGACGTGCTTAGACAGCTCCTCAATACCCTGCTCTGCAAACGCCATGCGTTTTTTACCTTCGAAACTAAAAGGCTTGGTCACCACAGCAACGGTCAGAATACCCAGCTCTTTCGCAACTTCAGCAATAATCGGTGCAGCACCGGTTCCGGTACCACCGCCCATGCCAGCCGCGATAAAGACCATATCTGAACCGTCCAGTGCTTCACGAATCGCTTCACGATCTTCCAGCGCTGAGTCACGGCCAACCTGAGGGTTAGCACCTGCACCCAAACCTTTCGTGATGTCACCGCCAATCTGGATCACTGTGCCAACGTTGCTTTTACGCAGCGCCTGAGCATCAGTATTCACACTGATGAAGTGTACGCCTTCAATCGACTCACGGACCATGTGATCAACAGCGTTACCACCGCCACCGCCAACGCCAATGACTTTAATTACCGCTTCATCAGACAATTCCATCATCGGTTCAAACATGTGTTCTCTCCGTTTTTCCTGTTCGCATCAGGTTTAAAATTCTTTTCGTAGCCAACCACTAATTTTAGTGAACAAGCCTGCCACTGAACGCTTGGGCTCCAACTCACTATCTTCAAATGTCTGACTGTCCTTTCCGTAATGCAGTAAGCCTACTGCCGTTGCGTAATGCGGGGCCTGGACATAGTCCGTTAAGCCACTTAATGCCAGCGGTCGGCCCAAACGTACCTGATTGCGGAATACCCGCTCAGCACATTCGACCAGCCCTTCCATTTGTGAGGCTCCGCCGGTTAACACGATGCCAGCTGCCAGCTGGTGTTTGACACCCGTATTACGCAGTTGTTCTTGTATTTCCACCAACTTTTGATTCACCAGACCCAGCAATTCGCTGTAACGCGGTTCAATCACTTCCGCGAGTGTCTGGCTTTGCAAGCTGCGCGACGGTCGTCCGCCCACACTAGGAACGTCGACTTTGGCGTCTTTACTGACCAACTCGCTCAGTGCGCAGCCGTACTTCACTTTGATTTCCTCAGCATCCCCCGGAGGGGTGCCAAAGGCATAGGCAATGTCGCTGGTGACCACATTACCTGCATAAGGAATCACTTCCGCGTGCCGGAGTGCACCGCCTGTCCATACAGCCATATCCATGGTTCCGCCACCGATATCGACCACACAGACACCCAGTTCACGCTCATCCGCCGTTAACACCGCATAGCTGGCAGCCAACCCTGAAAAGATCAACTGATCCACTTTCAGGCCACAGCGTTCAACCGCTTTCACGATGTTTCTTGCCATGTCATTATGGCAAGTGATCAGATGCACGCTGGCTTCCATTCGCACACCAGACAAACCAACCGGGTTTTTAATCCCCTCCTGGTAGTCAATGGCAAATTCTTGCGGGATAACGTGCAACGTTCTGTGCTCGTCACTGATTTTGACCGACTTTGCCGTGTGAATGACGTTATCCACGTCATCCTGAGTCACTTCTTTGTCGGAAATCGGCACCATACCTTTTTCGGTCTGGCAACGAATATGTTTCCCGGACAGAGACAGATATACAGAGGCAATCTGACAATCTGCCATAAGTTCCGCCTGGTCAACCGCCCGTTGCACGGATTTGACGACAGATTCGAGATCGTTGACGCCACCCTTATCCATGCCTTTAGACGGGCTGCTGCCCACACCAATGACATTCACCAGGCCGTCCGGCAATGCCTCACCCACCAAAGCACAAACTTTGGAGGTACCGATATCAAGGCCAACGATGAGTTTTTTATCTATAGCCTTCGTCATTAGCGCACGCTCTATTCCTGAACCACTTCTTCATTATTCTGCTGCCAACCTACGGCGACACCCGTATCGTAACGCAGATCGACATAATCTATTGCTTTGCCCTGCTGTTCCAGCTCGGGGTAAAGCCATAAAAAGCGCTTGATTCGTTCCAGTCGCGCTTCCCGCCCCAGCTCCAGCCGAATGCCGTTACTGAGCCAGATTCGCCAGGACCGCCGTTGATTCAATGACAGCCTAACAATTTCCAATCCGCCACGCTGCAACTCAGGTTGCATTTCGCGCCACGTTTTAAGCATTTCTTCGCTACTACCGTCCGGACCTTCCAGCGTCACCAGAGATTCACCGGATACGTCCGACGCAGGCGCCTCAAACACCAGTCCCTGCTGATTGACCAGAAACTTGTCGTTCCAGACCGCCGCAGGTCGGTGCTCGACCAGATAAACTTTTACCGTATCCGGCCATTGTTTGCGGACCGATGCCTGCGCAACCCAGGGAAGCGATTCCAGTGTATACTGAATTTCATCAACATCCTGCAGCATAAAACTGCTTAATGCCCCCATCTTCAGGATTCCCTGTCTCACCTGCTCCGTTGTCAGATGTTCCAGATCGCCCTGAATGATCAGTTGCGACAGCGGCATCCGGTTGGCATCTGTCATCCAGTGCATCACGGATACAAAGAGCCAGATCATTCCGGCAATCACCAAAGCCAGAAAGCTCAGGCCGCGCCACTGGGACCATGGGCCGGAAACCCAATGATTCTGCTTTAAGGCTGCCTCAGTCATGATTTAACACTTCATTTCCTGAACCATATCAGTCTGCCGTTATTTTGATCACCAGACAAGCGAAGTGAAGACTTACCTGTCATAAAATTTCACCAGATCCAGGCGAGGACAGCAAAAAAGTTGGCCGATTATACCGACCAACACGAAGCTCTCCAACTATTGTCCGCAATTTCCTGCCGTGAAACATCATTGCATATTCATCGACAGGATTTTTCAGCCTTTTTCCACAAGCTTAGCGAAAAAGCGCAAGAAAGTGACACAAAATATCCTAGATTTTAACGACAGGCTGGCTCTGGAGCACATTATTTCTTCATTTCTTTCTCATCCAACCCTAGTGCAGCCAGTTGACGTGCAATTTTACCAACATCACCAGCACCTTGCGTCAGGACCAGGTCATTCTCTTGCATAACATTCGCCAGAGCGGCAGGTAATGCGGCTGCATTCGGAACAAAAATCGGATCGATCTTACCCCGGCCACGAATGGTCCGGCACAATGAGCGGCCATCAGCGCCCGGAATCGGAGCTTCACCCGCACTGTAAACATCCAGCATCAGCAGGACATCCACCTGCTCCAGCACATTGGCAAAATCATCATAAAGATCACGCGTCCGGCTGTAGCGGTGTGGCTGGAAGATCATCACCAGCCGTTTGTCCGGCCAACCGGCACGAGCCGCCTGGATTGTCACATCAACTTCACTCGGGTGATGACCGTAGTCATCCACCAGCATGACTTTCCCTTTTCCGGTTTCAAACTCGCCAAGGTGGTCAAATCGGCGACCCGTTCCTTCGAACTCAGCCAGCGCACGCAGAATCGCGTCATCTTCTACGCCTTCTTCCGTCGCAACAGCCACAGCAGCGGTCGCATTCAGAGCATTATGGCGACCCGGGATATTCAGCGTCACCGACAAAGCTGGCTTGCCTTTTCGCAGGATCGAAAAATGGCCCTGCTGCCCCTGCTGACGGTAATCAACAAGACGTACATCCGCATCTTCAGAAAAACCGTAAGTGATCACCTGGCGGCCGACACGCGGCAACAGTTCACGCACGACCGGATCATCAATACACATCACCGCCAGACCGTAGAACGGCAGATTATGCAGAAAATCAATAAAGGTCTGTTTGAGGTTTTCGAAGTCACCACCATAGGTATCCATGTGGTCTGCTTCAATGTTCGTCACCACCGACACCATCGGTTGCAGGTGGATAAACGACGCATCACTTTCATCCGCTTCAGCAATCAGATAACGGCTGGATCCCAGACGGGCATTGGTTCCGGCACTTTTCACCAGACCGCCGTTCACAAACGTTGGATCCAGGCCAGCCTCTGAGTAAATCTGAGTTGTCAGTGCTGTGGTGGTGGTTTTTCCGTGCGTACCGGCAATGGCAATACCATGACGATAACGCATCAGCTCTGCCAGCATCTCAGCGCGGCGTACCACAGGAATACGCAATGCACGCGCGGCTTTCAGCTCCGGGTTATCTGCAGCAATCGCCGTCGAAACGACCACGACGCTGGCGCCTTCCACGTTACTGCTGGCATGGCCGAAAAACAGCTCTGCACCGCGCTCTGAAAGACGTTCAGTCACAGAATTCGGCGTGATATCTGAGCCGCTGATCCGATAACCTTCGTTCAGCAGTACCTCAGCGATACCACTCATACCGGCACCGCCTATTCCAACAAAGTGAATGCGCTCAACCCGGCGCATTTCTGGCACCATCGTTCTGATTTTGGCTATTTGCTGGTTATCCAGTTTATTCATCACTCTGTTCTCTTATCTGTTACTTTGCCTGCGCCTTGATCACATCTGCCACCCGGACATCTGCGTCAAGTATTGCAGCTTTTCTCGCCGCCCCGGCCATATTCAGCAATGCAGGGCGGTCCAATGTGGCAATCAGCTGAGCCAGTTTATCTGCCGTCAGTTCTGGCTGCTCAATCATATAAGCGGCGCCGCAAGCGACTAAATGGTCGGCGTTAAGAGCCTGCTGGCGGTCCTTATGCATAAAAGGAACGAAAATCGCACCGACACCTGCTGCTGACAGTTCTGAAACGGTCAGAGCACCGGAGCGACAGACCACCAAATCAGCCCAGTCGTACGCGGATGCCACATCATCAATAAATTCAGTCACTTTGTACTGAGACGCACCAGCATCGGCATATGCCTGTTCGGTAGCCATCTGATTGCCTTTTCCGGCCTGATGCCAGATATCAACGGCCTTGCCCAGAATTGCCGCAGCCTGTGGCAGCGTCTGGTTAAGAATCCGCGCGCCCTGGCTTCCGCCCATCACCAAAATACGGGTCGGACCTTGCCGTCCGGCCAGCCGTAATTCAGGCCCGGCCAGTTCGGTTACATCACGGCGAACCGGATTTCCGACCACCGTTTTTCCCGGAAACGCACCCGGAAACGCCTGCAATACACTGGCTGCAATTCGGGAAAGCCAGCGGTTGGTCAAACCCGCCACAGCATTCTGCTCATGCAAAATCACCGGAATTCCGCTGAGCCAGGCAGCCACGCCACCCGGTCCGCTGACATATCCGCCCATCCCCAGCACAGCATCCGGCTGCCAGGCCTTGATATAACGACGGGCCTGCGCAATGGCGCCCAGAATCTGGAACGGTGCAGCCAGCAGCTTCTTCAGTCCCTGACCACGTAATCCTTTGACCTGAATAAAATCAATCTCAATACCATGCTTAGGTACCAGCTCGGCTTCCATCCGGTCCGCGGTGCCCAGCCAGCGAATTTCCCAGCCTTGCTGCTGGAGCTGGCGAGCAACAGCCAGCGCCGGAAATACGTGGCCACCTGTTCCGCCTGCCATGATCAACAGGCGTTTATTTTTCGTCATTGTCATTTTCATCACTTGATTGAGCATGGCCGAAGCGTGCCTGATGGCGCTGCTCATGATCGATACGCAGTAAGATTGCCACTGCAGTCGACATTATGAATAAGCTGGAGCCACCATAACTGATCAGCGGCAAAGTCAGACCTTTGGTCGGCACCATGCCGGCCGCGGCTCCCACATTAACCAACGTCTGAAAGGCAAACCAAAAGCCTATCCCGAAAGCCAGAAAGCCACCGAACAACTGACCGGACTGCAAACTTTTCCGGCCAATCAGCAGTGCCTTGAAGACCAGCGCAAAAATCAGCAGTAATACAACAGTCACTCCCGCCAGCCCCAGCTCTTCAGCCAGAACGGCAAAAACGAAGTCCGTATGGGCTTCCGGCAGATACTCAAGTTTCTGAATTGAATTTCCCAGCCCTTGCCCCAGCCAGTCACCCCGGCCAAAAGCCATCAGCGACTGGGTCAGCTGATAGCCACTGCCGAAGGGATCTTCCCAGGGATCCAGGAACGCTGTCACCCGTCGCATCCGGTAAGGCTCAAAAACAATCAGCATCACAATGCCGACCAGAGCCATCGACAGCATCGCAAGAAACTGCCACAACCTGGCCCCGGCAATAAACAGCATGCCAACCGTGGTCACAAACATCACCACGAAAGAACCCAGATCCGGCTGTTGCAACAGCAGAATCGCCATCAGCGCCAGAACTGCCAGGGGTTTGATAAAACCGTAAAAACTCTGCCGGACCTGCTGATACTGGCGCACCAGATATCCTGACAGAAAGACAAAAAGCGACAGCTTGGCAACTTCGGCTGGCTGCAAGTTAAAAATCCCCAGCGGGATCCAGCGCACCGCACCGTTAACCGAGCGCCCCAGCACCAGCACGATCACCAGTAACGCCAGTGAGACGAACAACATCGGAACACTGAGCTGTCGCCAGCGCGCCAGCGGAACCTGGACCATCAGCGCTGCAATCAGCAACGCGCAAACCAGAAAGAAGGCATGGCGCAGAGCAAAATAGAAAGGAATGTCAGTCAGTCGGGTGGCGACCGGGACAGAAGCCGAGCTCACCACTACCAGCCCGGTCACCATCAGAGACAGGCTGATCCACACCAGTTGCCGGTCATACTGACATGGCGGTGCCGGCCGGCTAAACCACTGGCTGATTTCGAACAGGGCTTCTTTGACCCCTTTCAGCATACGTGCGCTCCCCGCACCTGATCTTTCAGGCTCTGCGCCAGTTCCGCAAAGGCATCCCCGCGAGCCATAAAGTTCGGGTACTGGTCCAGACTGGCGCAAGCCGGTGACAACAGAACCATGTCTCCGGCTGTTGCCTCTGCCGCGGCCATTGCCATCGCCTGATCCAACGTTTCCACCACGACCGGATTGGCAGTCAGAGAAACAAACCGGTGACCGTCACGACCGAAGCAGTACAGCTGCACGTTCAGTGTTTCAAGAATGGCTTTCAGCGGCGCAAAATCTGCGCCTTTGCTGTCACCACCAACCAACAGATGCAAACGGCCCGGGATCGAAAGTCCGTTCAGCGCCGCCAGCGTACTGGCGAGATTCGTTGCTTTAGAATCGTTGACCCAGTCTACGCCATGCGCCTGCACCACGCGCTGACAGCGATGTGGCAGGCCGGTATACCGGCGCAGTACCCGGCAGGATGCTTCGCGATCAATGCCGGCCGCATCGGCCAGTGCCAGCGCAGCCAGACTGTTGGCAACATTATGACGGCCTACCAGCGCCAGCTCCCGGCTCGGCAAAACCGGTTCACCGTTGACGGCAAGGTATTCTTCCTGCTGATATTGGATCAGACCGTAATCCCGGTCATCAAAACCAAAGCTGGTCTGTTTACCGGAAAATTCAGCGGGCTGTGTCGCTGCATCGTCCCGGTTGCTGATCGCCAGCCGGGCATGACGGAAAATCCGCTGCTTTGCCAGACCGTAATCCGCAAAGCTGTCGTATCGGTCCATATGATCTTCAGACAGATTCAGATAGGCCGCCGCAACCAGATCCAGCGAGCTTGTCGTTTCCAGCTGGAAGCTCGACAGTTCCAGAACATACAGCGCATTCTGTTGCCCCAGCATATTGAGTGCCGCCAGGCCGATATTGCCGCCGACACCAGCTTTCATGCCAGCTTCCGCTGCCATTTCACCCACCAGACTGGTGACCGTACTTTTTCCGTTTGAACCGGTAATGGCGACGACAGGTTTATCCGCCGCCCAGGCAAAGAGTTCGATATCGCCGACAATCGGGATTCCTGCGTCGGCAGCCGTTTTCAATTGCGGTGTCGCTAATGCCACACCAGGATTGGTGACAATCAGATCGGCCGCCAGCAACCAGTCCATCTGCCACGCACCGGCACTCAGCGCGACATCCGCTGGTAACTGATCCTGACCCGGCGGATTGGCACGGGTATCAATCACCCGGATCTGCGGTGCCACAGGCTGTCTTTTCAGATAATTCACCACAGACAGCCCGGTCACGCCCAGCCCCACGACAACGACATTTTTTGCCAGTGCCAAGCGTTCCATCTTAACGTACCTTCAGGGTTGCCAGCGCAAACAGCACCAGCATCAGAGTAATGATCCAGAAACGCACGATGACGCGCGGCTCCGGCCAGCCTTTCAGTTCATAGTGGTGATGAATTGGTGCCATCCGGAAAATCCGCTGACCACGCAGTTTATAAGAGCCCACCTGCAGGATCACAGACACGGTTTCCATCACGAACACACCGCCCATGATCACCAGCAGCAATTCCTGACGAACCAGAACCGCGATGGTTCCCAATGCGCCACCCAGCGCCAGTGAACCCACATCACCCATAAAGACCTGAGCCGGATAGGTATTGAACCACAGGAAACCCAGCCCGGCCCCGACAATCGCGGCGCAGACGACCACCAGTTCACTGGCATCGCTGATATAAGGAATATTCAGGTAGCTGGCGAAGTTCACGTTGCCGGTTGCCCAGGCAATAAACGCCATCCCTGCCGCAACCATCACGGTTGGCATAATGGCCAGTCCATCCAGGCCATCCGTCAGGTTCACAGCATTACTGGTACCCACAATCACGAAATAGGTCAGGACGATATACAGCAAACCCAGTTGTGGCATCACTTCCTTGAAGAACGGCACCACCAGCTGTGTTGCCGCCGTGTCTTTTCCGTGTACATACAGAGCAAACGCCACGACCAGCGCAATCACTGACTGCCAGAAATACTTCCAGCGGGCGACCAGGCCGTCGGTATTTTTACGGACAACCTTACGGTAGTCATCGATGAAACCCACAACGCCGTAACCCAGCATCACCGTCAGCACGGCCCAGACATAAGGGTTACTGAGATCAGACCAGAGCAGCACGGTCAAAGTGATGGCGGCCAGGATCATAATCCCGCCCATCGTCGGTGTTCCGCGCTTGCTGAAATGAGACTCCGGACCATCATGACGAACAACCTGTCCAATCTGCATCATCTGCAAACGAGCGATCAGGCGAGGTCCCATCCACAGGGAAAGAATCAACGCTGTCAGCACGCTGATAATGGCGCGAAACGTCAGGTATTCAAACAAACGGAAAAAAGGAAAAGTCGACTCAAGTAAGTCTGCTAACCAAAAAATCATTCTTATAAGTCCTGCAATGCGGCAATCACATCTTCCATCCGGGCGCTGCGCGCCCCTTTTGCCAGCACTGTTATCTCTTGTTGTTGTTGAGGATCCTTCAAGGATTCCTGATGAAGATGCTGCTGTACCAGTGTTGTCAGTTCGTCCAGCAGAGCTGGTTTATCACTGAAATGCTGTCCCTGATTCAGCGCACTGACAATGGCACTGTCTTTGCCGAATGTCATCACGCGGTCCAGCTGTTTTTGCCGGGCGTAATCCGCAATCTCACGATGCATCCGCTCACTTTCCAGTCCCATCTCAGCCATGTCGCCAAAGACCAGCCAGCGTTGTCCCTCGAAATCAGCCAGCAGATCTATCGCAGCTTTCACAGATGCCACACTGGCATTATAAGTGTCGTCAATCAGACGCAGTCCGGTTCTGGGTTTCAGGATCAGAGCACGGCCTTTCACTGCCATCATCTGTTCCAGTCCCGCCACGACCTGCGTCAACGTCGCCCCCATTGCCAGAGCCAAAGCTGCGGCCGCCAGCGCGTTGGCAACATTGTGACGTCCGGCCACCGGCAGCGTGAGTGTCACATCACCGGCAGGGGTATGCATTGTAAAGCAAGGGCAGCCCTGAGGGTTAATGCTAATCCCGCTGGCTGAGAGCCCTGCGACAGTTTTCTGAGCCGTTTCAGCCGCCGCTTCCGGCATGCCAAAGCTGATAACCTGCTTGTCAGCAAGTACTGGCTGCCAGATTTCAAGAGCGTTGGAATCAAGGTTGATTACAGCCGTGCCGCCCGGCACCAGCCCTTCAAAAATCTCGCCTTTGGCTCTTGCCACGCCATCCATCGAGCCGAAGCCTTCCAGATGAGAAGCCGCCAGATTGTTGACCAGCGCCGCCTCTGGCTGAACCAGCGCCGTGGTATAGGCGATTTCTTTCTCATGATTCGCACCCAGCTCAATCACGGCAAAATCATGCTCCGGTGTCAGACGCAGCAGCGTCAGCGGCACACCGATGTCATTATTGAAGTTTCCGGCAGTGGCCAGCACCTCACCGCACTGACCCAGAATCGCCGCAACCATTTCCTTCACCGTGGTTTTACCGCAGCTGCCCGTCAGAGCCACCGTCTTCAGTCCGTGCTCACGGGTCATCTTCGCTTTCAGCCAGGCCCCCAGTTGCCCCAAAGCCAGCCGGGTATCGTCGACCAGCAGCTGCGGCAACGCTACGTCCAGCGGTCGGCTGACCAGCAGTGCTGCTGCTCCCTGCGCCTGAGCCTGTGTGGCGAAATCATGGGCATCAAAACGCTCACCTTTGAGCGCAATAAAGAGTGTCCCCGGCTCAATCGTCCGGGTATCGGTTGATACCATCCCGATACTGACGTCCTGACCAATCAGACGGGCGTCCAGCGCCCTCGCCAGCTCGTTCAGTGTCACCTGAATCATGCGTGTGTCTCCAACAAGGCCTGAACGGTTTCACGATCGGAGTAGTGAATTGTTTTCCCCGCCAGGACCTGATAATCCTCGTGCCCTTTTCCGGCCACCAGCACAATGTCATCGGTGCCGGCCTGAATGAATGCCTGTTTACAGGCTTCGGCCCTGTCATGGATGACCTGGACCCGTTCTGGGTACGTCAGGCCAGCCAGCATATCGGCGACAATCTGTTGCGGTGATTCACTGCGCGGATTGTCGTCGGTCAAAATCACATGGTCTGCCAATTGTTCGGCCACGGACGCCATCATCGGTCGTTTACCGCGATCCCGCTCGCCACCGCAGCCCACCAGACACCACAATTGCCCTTCGCAATGGTGGCGCAGGGCCGCCAGCGCTTTCTCGAGCGCGTCCGGGGTGTGAGCATAATCAACCACCATCATAGGTTTGTCAGCGGTCTGAAAAACTTCCATCCGGCCAGTCACGGCCTGCAGACGTGGTGCTGCCGCCAGCAGCGCATCCAGCACATAGCCGAGCGATAACATCGTTGCCAGCGAGAGCAGCAGGTTCGACACATTAAAGGCGCCTACGAGAGGTGCAGTGAATTCACCCGCCCCCCAGTTGGAGTCAAACGATACTGTCACGCCCTGAGTGGAGTAACTGACAGCGGTCAGCCACAGTTTCGGTCCGCTATGTGCCGCCAGACACTGCCGGTCGGTGGCAACTGCCACGGCATCAGATAAGGTCATGAGCCAAGCCCGCCCAACGGCATCATCGGCATTGATCACAGCAATACCTGCATGATGCTGGGTAAACAGGCTTTGTTTCGCAGCTGCGTACGCATCCATATCACCATGGTAGTCAAGGTGATCCCGGCTCAGGTTGGTGAAAATACTGGCAGCAAAATGCACAGCCTTGACCCGCCCCTGCACCAAACCATGCGAGGAAACTTCCATGGCGGCAAAGTCCGCCCCCTGACGAGCCAGATCAGCCAGCGTCCGCTGAATATCGATGGCGTTCCCGGTCGTATTCATCGCAGGAACCAGGCTGCCGAGCAAACCATTTCCTGTGGTGCCCATCACCCCGGAAGTCCGTCCCAGCAATGTTGCCCATTGGGCCAGCAGCTGACTGACCGTGGTTTTACCGTTGGTGCCGGTCACCGAGACCAGCTGAAGTTTCTGATCCGGCTGGCCATAGGCCCTTCCCGCCGCCTCGGACAACCGATCCTGCAGGTCTTGAATCGCAATCACCGGAACATCGTCCAGATAATCCACCTGTCCGTCTGACTGATTCTCTTCGGCCTGAGCCAGCACCGCTGCGGCTCCTGCAGCAATTGCAGCAGCAATATACTGGCGACCATCCACGGCATGGCCCTTAATGGCCACAAAAATACAGCCCGGCGACACCGCCCGGCTGTCCATTGTCAGCTCACGCACAGCCAGTGCCGCGACAGATGGTGTCAGGACGGCTGGATCAAACCAGGGAGCCAGCAGCTCCCCCAGAGAAAGTGAAACATCAGGTTCCGGCATCAGATTTGCCTCTGTTGTGTACGATATTTAATTGATCACCCTTTCCGGCATCAGGTTTGACATTCAGAATCTGCAAGGCACTGCCCATCACTTCTGAAAAAATCGGTGCCGCAACCTGACCCCCATAATACGCATCGCCCTGCGGCTCATTTACCACGACAACCATGGCAATCCGCGGCTCACTGATCGGTGCCAGACCTGCGGTCATGGCAACATATTCATCACTGTAGCCCCCGGCAGCCGCTTTTTTCGCGGTCCCCGTTTTGGCGCCAACCCGGTAACCCGGCACCGCAGCCCGCTTGGCACTGCCGTCCGCGTGAGTCACGCCTTCCAGCATATTCAGAACTTTACGGGTATTCGCTGCAGAGACTACCTGACGACCAGGTACCACAGCCTCAGTTTTCAGGATCGACAATGGCCGGTTTACGCCCATCGCTCCCAGAGTTGCGTAAGCGCGCACTAACTGAATCGGTGTTACCGAAATACCGTATCCAAATGCCAGTGTTGCGCGTTCAAAATCAGACCAGCGACGGCGATCCGGAAACAGCCCCTGGGCTTCACCAATCAGGTTAATCCCCGAGGCTTCTCCCAATCCCATCCCGCTGTACATGCCAAGCACGGCATCAACCGGCATTGCCAGTGATAATTTGCTGACCCCGATGTTACTGGACTTTTTCAGGATTTTCGCCAGATCCGCCTTGCCGACCCGGGACACGTCCCGGACCCGGCTGCCGCCGACCTGCATAATGCCGTTGCCGGTATCAATGATGGTTTGCTCATCAGCAACACCGTTTTCCAGTGCTGCCAGCACCACAAAAGGTTTGATCGTAGAACCCGGCTCCATTGCATCGGTAATAGCCCGGTTACGCATCCGGAAGCTTTGCAGCTGATCGCGATTGTTTGGGTTGTAAGACGGGGCATTGACCATTGCCAGAACCTCGCCGGTTCGGACATCCACCATGACAATCGATGCAGAAGTTGCGTTGTAATCCACCACAGCCTGCTTCACGGCACGATAGGCGACGGCCTGCAGGCGCTGATCGATACTCAGGGTCAGCGGTTTACCAGGCTCCCGCTGTTTGAGGGAAATGTTTTCGACCACCCTGCCGTAGCGGTCTTTTCGGACGGTGCGGCGTCCCGGTTCTCCGGTCAGCCAGCCGTCGTAGGTGCGTTCCACTCCTTCCAGACCGCGTCCGTCAATACCGGTCACCCCGATCAGGTGCGCACTGACTTCTCCAGCCGGATAAAAACGGCGGGACTCATCTTTCAGTCCGATACCGGGCAGTTTCAGACGGCCGACATAAGCCGCCATCGCCGGGCTGACCTGACGTTGCAGATAGATAAACCGACGTGCTTTGTTCTCTTCCAGTCGGGACAGCATCTCTTTGCGATCCAGCCCGAGAACATCGGCCAGCGCATGCCAGCGGGCCGGTTCGGTAATGCCGCCATGCTTATAGATATCAACAGGATCAGCCCAGACCGCCTGTACCGGTACACTGACAGCCAGTTGCTCATCATTGCGATCGGAAATAATGCCCCGTGCAGAAGGCATCGCTTTGACACGCAACGAGCGGAGGTCTCCCTCCTGAATCAGCTTGCCCGGCTCCAGAACCTGGATATACGCAGCCCTGCCAATCAAAGCGATCAGAGCCAGTGCGATAATTACGCAGATTAACCCGAAGCGCCAAGGAATAAAGGCGGATGAGGCAGATGCAGGGCGTGGGGTTTGCGGTTCGGGAGCAGACGTGTCTTTTTTCATCACTGCACAACAACTTCGTTATTTGTATTCGGGCGCTTCATTTCAAGCGCCTTCTCAGCCTGAGTTTCAATACGGCTGTGTTCTGCCAGCGAGTTTTCCTCCAGCAGCTGGTTACGCCACTCAATGTCGAGGTCATCCCGCTCAATCAGTAACTGCTCCTGCTGCGCCACCAGCTGACGTGACTGGTGAGTGATATACACCACTCCGAGTGCCGAGATCAGCACCAACACCATGAGTACCAGCGGCACACGGCCGACTGTCGCCAAATCGCGACCGATCTGACGGATCAGACTGTCTGCAGGTGTTGGCTGAATACTCATAGGCGCTCTGCCAGTCGCAATACCGAGCTGCGAGCTCGCGGATTATGCTGCGTTTCCGCTGCCGTTGGCTTAATCGCCTTACCAACAGCCTTCAGATCGGCACTGCCCAGCGCTTTAATCTGGTCTTCAGTAAGCGGCAGACCTGCCGGGATCTCCGGTCCTTTGCTCTGCTTCCGGATAAAACGCTTCACCATACGATCTTCCAGTGAATGGAAGCTGATCACGGACAGACGGCCTCCCGGAGCCAGCACCTCAAGGGCACCATGCAGGGCGGTATCAATTTCTTCCAGTTCACTATTGATATAAATGCGGATTGCCTGAAAACTGCGGGTTGCCGGATGTTTGTGCTTGTCTTTAAACGGTGACACATCCGCGATCAGTTTCGCCAACTGGGTCGTTCGCTCCAGCGGCTGATTGTCCGGGTTCGTCCGGTATTCCACGATGCCGCGGGCAATTCGCTTGGCAAAACGTTCTTCCCCGAACTCTTTCAGTACCCAGGCAACATCGTCAGCATCAGCTGTCGCCAGCCATTCTGCCGCAGACACACCGGAAGTCGGATCCATTCGCATGTCCAGCGGGCCGTCTCGCATGAAGCTGAAGCCACGCTCGGCATCATCAAGCTGAGGCGAGGAAACGCCAAGATCCAGCAGCACACCGTCAATTTTGCCGGTCAGACCCAGGTCAGCCATATAACCCGCCATACCGGAAAAAGGGCCATGGATAATGGAAAAGCGCGGATCGTCAATCTTAGCCGCTTCCGCAATCGCCTGCGGATCGCGGTCGATGGCATATAACCGGCCATCTTCACCAAGTTGGGACAGGATCAGGCGACTGTGGCCGCCACGGCCAAAAGTGCCATCGATATAGATGCCGTCTGGTTTGATGGCCAGGCCATCGACAGACTCATGGAGCAGCACGGAAACATGTGCAAATTGTTCGGACATAATTGTTGATTCAGCTGAATAAAAAGCGTACTGAAGGCACCGGCCGGATGCCCTCTCCAGAAAACACTGGGCGTTGGTTGTCTGCTGCACTGCCTGAACTGTTCAGGACAGTCATCGGTCACCAACCGGGCAATGTTTCTATGCCCCAGTCAGTACACACAACATTATTTATACCTGCCCTTTGAATGCAGGCAACAGGGAAAATGAAATTCTTGCCACAGAATCCGCATTTTCTCCGCAAAAAACCAACACGAAGTGTACGAAGGCGGCAAAAATGTTGTCAAGACAGCGACAGCGGTTCTGACAAACATTTGATGCGGTTGCCTTGTTTTGCCCTGCATCGCCGCCGGCTTCGGGGCATTGCCCGGGAGAAACGTTTCGGTTTGCTCCCCCAGAAACGATAAAAGGTGATGCCCGCACGAATGCAAACATCACCTTTCCAAAATGAAGTGAGTCAACCGATAAGCCGGGTTCTGTTCCGCTTGCGCGGCGGTAACCATTCCTCTAGGCCTGAAATCGCTCGCAGGCTCAAGCAACCTACCCGTCCCCAGCGCGGACCACGCCATTAGGGACCTATTTGGTCTTGCTCCGGGTGGAGTTTACCGTGCCACGAACTGTTGCCAGTCGCGCGGTGCGCTCTTACCGCACCCTTTCACCCTTACCTGTTCTCGCAAGCGAGTCATCGGCGGTTTGCTCTCTGCTGCACTGGTCGTAGGCTTACGCCCCCCAGACGTTATCTGGCACCCTGTCCTGTGGAGCCCGGACTTTCCTCCCCCTCGTCAGTCTCCCAAAGGACATCAACGAAGCAGCGGTTACCTGGTCAACTCAGACCGCGGATTGTATAAAACTCCCGGCCCGGATACCAGAGAAAGATCACCTTTGCCCGGAAACTGACGTGAAAGTAATCAGTCTCAGGTAATTCTGGCTTAATCCAGGTGTTCCAGTCCCCACTTGTAAAGCGCGTTCTTTTTCACACCGTGAATCTCTGCGGCCATCGCAGAGGCTTTCTTCAGCGGCAGCTCAGCCGCCAGAATCTTCAGGGTACGCAGCGCCTCCGCAGGCAGATCGTCTTTATCTGCACGATGACCGGCCACCAGCAGAACCATTTCCCCCCGGATCCGGTTGCTGTCTTCATTCAGCCAGGGGATCAGTTCACCCAAAGGAGCGCCATGGATCGTTTCAAACGTCTTGGTCAGTTCCCGGGCCAGCACTACCTGCCGTTCCGGTCCCAGCACAGCCAGCATATCAGCCAGGGAATCCAGAATACGGTGCGGTGATTCGTAAAAAATCAGAGTGCGCGGATCTTCCATCAAGGCACGAAAGGTATCCTGGCGTCCTTTGCTCTTGGCCGGCAGAAAGCCTTCAAAACTGAATCGGTCTGATGGCAACCCTGAAGCACTTAATGCTGTCACCACCGCACAGGCTCCCGGCAGCGGCACAACTTTAACACCCGCCTGACGACAGCGCGTCACCAGATGGTATCCTGGATCACTGATGAGAGGTGTACCGGCATCAGAGACCAGCGCGATACTGCTGCCCTGACGTAATTTGTCTATCAGTACATCCGCTTTCTGCTGTTCATTGTGATCATGCAGCGCGAAAGTCCGGGTAGAAATGGCAAAATGGGACAACAGGCGAGAGGTATGGCGCGTGTCCTCAGCGGCAATTAAGTCTACATTGGCAAGAACTTCCAGCGCGCGTTGGGTGATATCGGCTAAATTGCCGATCGGGGTCGGAACGATGTACAAAGTTGCGACATCCACCGAACACGAATTGGTCTCACTCATTTGTCTATGATCTCATCTGCAATTAATATAGAGAGTAATTTGTCACAGTTGAATGAATTCAATGCTTAATTTTACCCATAAGCGCAAAAGTGTATCACGTATTCTGGCCCCTGTGGCCCTTGCCGTGATCCTGGCAGGCTGTTCAGCGCCGGGCACACAATCGTCATCCTATGGTGCGGATATCACTGCACCTGCAACGGACTCGGCGACCAATTATCTGCTGAAAGCGGAAGCCTCCGAAGGTGCCGTCAGTATCGACTGGCACATTCTGGCGCTGAAAGCCCTGATCAAAGAAGGCCGATGGTCACAGGCCGAGCAGCAAGCCAACAAACTGGCTAGCATGAACATGTCTCCGGTGCAGATGGCGGAATGGCAACTGGCTCGCGCGACGCTGCGATACCAGCAAGGACAGCCCAAAGCCGCACTGGAAACCCTGAATTTCCTGCCATGGTGGCCACTGTCCGATAACCAGTACCGTCGCTACCACTTGCTGCGTGCCGAGCTGCTGAACCAGACAGAGCAATACTTTGAGGCTGCCCGTGAGCGCACCTCCCTGGCTCAGTACCTCAACACAAGTGAAAAAGCGGTGAACTGGCAGAACCTGTGGCAAGACTTATCGCAATACAATACTCACCAGCTCCAGAGTGCAAAAATTGCGGCCAATGAAACGGTGTTGCAGGGCTGGGTCGAACTGAGCATGCTGAAGAACGCTTATGCTCAGCGTCCGGTCCGGCTGAAGTCTGAAGTTGAAAACTGGCTCTCGACCCACCCGGATCATCCGGCCGGTACTTATCTGCCAGCCGAGTTGCAGGCCATCATGAGTCTGGAAGTCATCGAGCTGGAAAAAGTGGCGCTGCTGCTGCCGCTCTCCGGTAAATTTGAAAGCCAGGGGAAAGCCGTTCGCGACGGCTTCCTCAATGCGATGCTCGAAGATGGCGAACGTGACCCAAGCACTGAACTATCGATTTACGATACCGAATCCGAACCGATGTTCAGTATCGTGAATAAACTTCAGCAGGACGGTATCCAACTGGTTATCGGTCCGCTCCGGAAAGAATTCATCACGGAGTTTCAGTCTGCTGAAGGGGGCAACATGACGCAGCTGGCGCTGAATGAACCGCAGAATCTGGATCTCAGCCAGCCAAATACCTGTTATTTCTCACTTTCACCAGAGCAGGAAGCTGAACAGGCCGCGCAGCACCTCTATGCCGCAGGTCACCACAATCCGATGGTGATGGCACCAGCCAACGACTTTGGCCGCCGGGTCAGCCAGGCATTTGTCGATAAATGGCAAACCCTGACGGGTAAACAGGCAGAACTGCAGACCTTCGGTTCCAGCCGTGACATTCAAAACCAGATTGCAACTGTATTCGGGTTGACCGACAGCCGGGCCCGGAATGAGCAGATGCAGCAAGTGCTGGGTATGTCACTTGAAACCCAGGCCCGCAGCCGCAGAGATACAGATGCGGTCTACCTGATTGCGAACCGAAATGAAGTCACGCTGCTGAAGCCCTTCATACAGGTCGCGATTAATCCGGATGTCACACCACCGAAGCTTTATGCCAGTTCACGTGCCAACCCGGATAACAAAGCCGGTATGAATGAACTGTCTGGCATTGAATTCAGTGACATCCCGCTGCTCGCTGCTCCGGATCAGCCGTTTATGCAGAAATTTGAACAGCTCTGGCCGGGACAGAAGAACGGCATGATCCGCCTGCATGCTTTTGGTATGGACGCGTACCGGATGATCACCGAACTGCCTCAGATGAAAGTCGTCGACAGTTACAGTACACAGGGTCGTACCGGCCAGTTGAGTATTGACGATCATTGTGTCGTACAGCGCCAGCTGGACTGGGCTGTTTTCACCGCCAATGGCATTGAACCTGTTCAATAAGCGCCAGCAAGGGTACCATTACGAATCTCTGGCGGAGCAGTACCTGCAACGCCAGGGTTTGACCAGTGTCGCCCGCAATATCCATTGCCGGGGCGGCGAACTGGATCTCATCATGAAAGACGGCGGATGTTGGGTGTTTATCGAAGTCAAATTCCGTGCCCACGACCGCTATGGTTCAGCGGCTGAAGCCATCGACTGGCGCAAGCAGCAACGAGTGAAACGTGCCGCGCTGTACTGGCTGCATTCACAAGGTCTCTCAGCCGAACACTGCCAGCTACGGTTTGATGTAGTCGCCATTCAGGGCGATGACCGCCATATTACCTGGCTGACCAATATCTTAGTCGAAGAGTGACATATGCTAGAGAGCATCAAAGAAAGCTTTACCGAAAGTATTCAAACCCAGATCGCCGCGGCAGAAGCGCTGCCGGATGCCATCTCACGTTCAGCGCAACTCATGGTTCAGAGCCTGCTGAATGGCAATAAAATTCTGTGCTGCGGAAATGGCGGCTCAGCGGCAAACGCACAGCACTTTGCCTCCTGCCTGATTAACCGTTTTGAAACAGAGCGTCCCAGCCTGCCGGCCCTGTCGCTGACCGCAGACACCACAACGCTGACCGCTGTTGCGAACGACTATCATCAGGATGAAATGTTCTCGAAACAAATTCGCGCCTTAGGTCAGCCCGGCGATATCCTGTTGGTGTTTTCCACCAGCGGCAACAGCAAAAACATTATCAAAGCCATGGAAGCTGCACTGACCCGTGACATGAACATCATTGCGATGACCGGGAAAGATGGCGGAGAAATGGCGGGCCTGCTGGGTGTACAGGATGTGGAAATTCGGATTCCTTCACAGCGCACGGCACGGATCCAGGAAGGTCATTTACTCACGGTGCACTGCCTGTGCGATCTGATTGACCAGATTTTGTTTCCTCAGCACGAAGGATAAGCTATGAAGTGCATTTCTCGGATTGCCCTGCTCTTTCTGATCCTGTTACAGGGCTGTGGCACTTTGCTGCAAACTGACCCGCGCAGCGGCCAGCAGCACTGGCAGGATCAACACGTCGCAATGCAGATTGGCGGTATGGTCAATAAGTCCCCTTATCTGAACAAAGTCAGAGTCAATGCCATTTCAACTGAAGGAAAAGTGTTACTGGTCGGTCAGGCTGTCGATCAGTCAACAGCCGAACAACTGGTTACTGACGTCAAACAGTTGGGTTCTGTCAAAACGGTCTATAACCAGCTGCAAATCGGTCCGCTGCCAACACTGGCCGATGTCGGCAGAGACAGCTGGCTGACCACTAAAGTCAAAGCCCAGCTGATCGCCAGTAAAAAATTAAGAAACAGCGCCGTGACCGTCGCGACGGAAAACCAACGCGTGTATCTGCTTGGGTTTGTCACCCGTGAGCAGGGACAAACCGCGGCTGATATCGCCCGAAATATTGACGGCGTGAAGCATGTCATCAAAGCCTTTGAGTACACAGACTAAACTTCAGGTATCGCAACCAGCAGGTCGCTGATTCCGAAATGAAGATATAAAAAAAGCAGTGCTTCCTCGGAGGCACTGCTTTTTTCATGGCTGACAGATGTGAAAAACTACTTCACAACCCGAAGGCTTGGGCGGCCACGGGGACGTGGTGCTTCTTCCGCAGGCGAAACAGACTCTTCGTGATCGATGCCATCGCTGGTCACAGCCGACAGTTGCTCTTCCTCGGCGATCACTTCAGCAATTTCAGACTCACTGGAAGACAGCTCGTATGCTGGTTCAGGCTCAAACATCGTGCCTGCACCATTCTCACGTGCATACAACGCCATGACTGCAGCCAGAGGCACGGCCACAACTTGAGGCCGTCCCCCGAAACGGGCATTGAAGCGAATCACTTCATCACCCAGCTCGAGATTACCCACCGCGCGAGGTGCCAGGTTCAGGACGATCTGACCATTGCTGACAAACTCCTGCGGAACCTGCACCCCTGGCAGCATTGCATCAACAACCAGATGGGGAGTCAAATCATTATCCACCAGCCAGTCGTAGAAAGCCCGCACCAGATAAGGACGGCGCGGGGTCATCTCCGCCATATCCATTACTGACCTGCCAGGCGCATTTCGCGCTCAGCTTCAGTCAGAGACGCCAGGAATGAATCACGTTCAAATACACGACTCATATAGGCTTTCACTTCTTTAGAGCCAGGGCCGATCAAATCGATGCCCATCGCTGGCAAACGCCACAACAGTGGTGCCAGGTAGCAGTCAACCAGACTGAACTCTTCGCTCATGAAATATGGGAATTCAGCAAACACTGGCGACAGAGCCAGCAGCTCTTCACGCAGTTGTTTACGGGCTTTCTCAGCTTCATCCGCTGAGCCTTTTTCGATCTTCTCAGCCAGTGAATACCAGTTACGCTCAATGCGATACATCATCAGGCGGCTGTTACCACGAGCAACCGGATATACTGGCATCAGAGGTGGGTGAGGAAAACGCTCATCCAGGTATTCCATGATGATACCAGCCTGATACAGAGCCAGTTCACGGTCCACCAGGGTTGGAACAGAATTGTATGGATTCAGGTCTAGCAGATCCTCAGGCAAGTTGTCTGGGTCAACCAGCTCAATCTCAACACTTACGCCTTTTTCTGCAAGTACAATACGCACCTGATGGCTATACATATCCGAAGCATCAGAATACAGCGTCATCACAGAGCGTTTATTGGCAGCTACAGCCATCAACCCCTCCAGTATACTCATATACACAAAAAGCAACGGGGGCACTTGCCCCCATTGCGAGTTTCTTAACGCACTAGATTACCCGATCAATGGACATCGCGCCAATATTCTTTCTTCAGCAGCAGCGTCAGAACGAAGAAGATCACGATAAAGCCCATCACCCACAGACCCATGCGCTGGCGTTCCAGCTTCATCGGTTCTGCTGAGTACTCCAGGAAGTTCACCAGATCACGCACGACCGCATCATACTCTTCAGTATTCAGCTCACCGTTGCCATCCGATTCCAGGCCGACAAACTCCTGGACTTCCTGACCGTCAATCGTACGGGTTTCAAACACTTGTCGTGGCGTGCCCTGCAGCTCTTCCAGAACATGTGGCATACCAACGCTTGGGAAAACCAGGTTGTTCACACCAAACGGACGGTTTGGATCGGCATAGAATGAACGTAGATACGTATAAAGCCAGTCTGAACCACGAACCCGGGCAACCAGTGTCAAATCCGGTGCTGGTGCACCGAATGAAGCGGCTGCGTAATCTTTAGAAATCGCGTTGGTCATCAGAGAACCGATCTTCGCATTCTGATCGAAAATCAGGTTTTCTTTCATCAGTTCCAGCGGAATATCCAGATCCTCGGCAACACGCTGGTAGCGCTGATACTGAGTCGCGTGACAACCGAAACAATAGTTAACAAAGGTACGGGCACCGCGTTGCAGCGAAGCCTTATCCGACAAATCATTATTTGCCGCATCCAGGTGAACACTGTGACCGCCAGCCGCAATCGCCAGAGACGGCAACAGAGCAAGCAGCATAACCATCAGCTTTTTCATTTGTATGTGACCCTCTCTGGTAGCGGTTTGGTTGCTTCATTCTTGCTGTAGAAGAACAGCAGAACAAAGAACATGAAGTAACCGAAACTGAAGATCTGCGCCATCAGGGTGTATACAGGCGTCGCAGGCAACGCACCCAAAATACCCAATGCAATGAAGCAGATAGTGAACTGAACGATGTTTGCAAGATGCAGCTTGCTGCGGTAACGGTAAGAACGCACTTTACAGCGATCCAGCCATGGCAACACAAACAGCATTGCAATCGACAGACCCATCGCGATTACACCCACCAACTTATCCGGAACCGCACGCAAAATCGCATAGAAAGGCGTGAAGTACCATACAGGTGCAATGTGTTCAGGCGTCTTCAGCGGGTTCGCCGCTTCAAAGTTAGGTGGCTCAAGGAAATAGCCGCCCATTTCAGGGTTAAAGAAAATCACATAACTGAACAGGAAGGCAAAAATCGCCACGCCCACCATGTCCTTCACCGTCCCATAAGGGTGGAAAGGCACAGAGTCAATAATGTCGTATTTCTTGGTGTAGTACTCGTGGAACTTAAAGCTCGGTGAGTAATTGTCACCCTTGCTGCCTTTTGGCAGTTTGGTTTCAATACCGTCCGGGTTGTTTGAACCCACTTCGTGCAGCGCCAGAATGTGCAGCACGATCAGCAGTAGCAGAACGATAGGCAATGCAATCACGTGCAGCGCAAAGAAACGGTTCAGTGTCGCACCAGAGATCACGTAGTCACCACGGATCCACAGGGTCAGATCGTCACCAATCACAGGGATTGCGCCAAACAGAGAAATGATAACCTGAGCACCCCAGTAAGACATCTGTCCCCATGGCAGCAGGTAACCCATGAAAGCTTCCGCCATCAGTGCCAGGAAAATCAGCATACCGAACAGCCACAGCAGTTCACGCGGTTTTTTATAGGAACCGTAGATCAGACCACGGAACATGTGCAGATAAACCACGATGAAGAATGCTGATGCACCGGTCGAGTGCATGTAACGCAGCAGCCAACCGTAATCGACATCACGCATGATGTATTCAACTGAGGCAAAAGCACCATCACCGGATGGTACATAGTTCATGGTCAGCCAGATCCCCGTCAGGATCTGGTTCACCAGTACAAGCATGGCCAGCGAGCCAAACAGATACCAGAAGTTGAAGTTCTTCGGCATCGGGTATTCAGACATATGCTTTTTATAAGCATTCATCACTGGCAGACGTTTTTCAATCCAACCCAGAAAAGCTTCCATTATGCCGACTCCTCATCTTGACCCACTAAAATCGTGTTGTCGTTCAGGAACATGTGCTTTGGAACCACCAGATTCAGCGGCGCAGGCACGCCCTGGAAAACCCGACCAGCCAAGTCGAATTTAGAGCCGTGGCATGGGCAGAAGAAGCCGGCAGGAACACCACTCACCTGCTCACTGAACGTGTCTGGCAGATAAGTTGGCGAACAGCCAAGGTGGGTACAGATACCAACGGCAATAAAGATTTCAGGTTTACGTGAACGGTATTCGTTCGTGGCGTAGGCAGGCTGCTGAGGCTCAGCGGCCTGCGGATCACGCAGTCGGTCGTCGTGAGTCGGCAGTTCATCCAGAATAGCCTGGCTCCGGCGTACTACCCACACCGGTTTGCCTCGCCACTCTACGCGGATCATCTGGCCTTCTTCGAGTTTACTGATATCAACTTCAACTGGTGCACCGGCGGCCTTGGCTTTGGCGCTCGGATTCCATGATTTGATAAAGGGTACGGCGACAGCGACTGCACCTAAGCCTCCAACAACCGAGGTCGTCGCAGTCAGGAAGCGGCGTCGGCCGTTACTTACTGGCGCTTTGCTCATCCAACATTCTCCCATGTGCTCCCGCTCAGGATTATAGTTTCCTTCTGCGTCCCTGGAGCTTACGGCTAACTTTCTACGGAAAGACTCAACAGCTTATTGATTAAGAATTTTCATGCTGCTATTTATCGCGGCAAATGATAAAGAAAACCCTACTTTAAGACAAGGTAAACACCGCAAATGTGAGAGATTTGTGGGCATAATTTGCGTTTTCGTCAAGAGCAAAAAATGCAAAAAATCGTGCCAGTTTTTCAATAATTTTGACAATAAATGCAAAAAGCCCAGCCAATGGCTGGGCTTTGCGGTACACAGTAACCAGACAGAAGTCTGGTGCGTTGAATTAACGCTTAGAGAACTGTGGACGACGACGTGCTTTACGCAGACCAACTTTCTTACGTTCAACGCGACGAGCGTCACGAGTCACGTAGCCAGCGGCACGCAGAGCAGGACGTAGAGTCTCATCGTACTCCATCAGAGCGCGAGTGATACCGTGACGGATCGCACCAGACTGACCAGTGATACCACCACCTTTCACAGTGATGTACAGGTCCAGCTTATCAGTCATTTCAACCAGCTCCAGTGGCTGACGAACAACCATGCGAGCAGTTTCACGACCGAAGTATTCTTCGATGCTGCGCTTGTTGATTACGATGTTGCCAGTACCCGGTTTGATGAAAACACGAGCAGCTGAGCTTTTGCGGCGGCCAGTGCCGTAGTATTGATTCTCTGCCATTGTCATCTTCCCCAATTAGATGTCTAGAACTTGTGGCTGCTGTGCAGCGTGGTTGTGCTCACTACCTGCGTAAACTTTCAGTTTACGGTACATAGCACGGCCTAGAGGACCTTTAGGAAGCATGCCTTTAACAGCGATTTCAATGATAGCTTCTGGCTTTTTGTCCAGCAGCTTGTCAAAGCTGATAGTTTTCAGACCGCCGATGTAACCAGTGTGACGATGGTACATCTTGTCAGTACGCTTCGCGCCAGTTACTGCAACTTTCTCAGCGTTGATAACAACGATGTAGTCACCAGTGTCAACGTGAGGAGTATACTCAGGCTTGTGCTTACCGCGCAGACGAGATGCGATTTCTGTTGCCAGACGACCCAGTGTTTTACCTTCAGCGTCTACAACATACCAGTCACGTTTTACAGTTTCTGGTTTAGCAACGAAAGTTTTCATGCTAATTCTTACCCAAATTTAAATAGTTTCACTTTCTAAGAACGCAAAGCGCTCTCTCTGTATAAAGAGCCCAGTCATCACCCCTTCGAGTGGTTGGCACTCCCGGCATAACGCCGTCACAGGTACGGTGGGTCGCAGGATTATACGGAAGCATGGGGAAAAAATCACCTTTTTTTCAAAAAAAGTTCTGTCTTTTCCCCTATGCATCAATCGGCAAATTCAGCTAAGCGAGATGCGGTCGTGCCAGATACTCATGACTCTGCATTTCAATTAAGCGGGAACAGCAGCGCTTAAACTCAAAACTCAGACGGCCGCTCTGGTACAGCTTCTCCATGCTGGTTTCAGCGGAGATGATCAGTTTGACATGCCGCTCATAAAATTCATCAACCATGGCAATAAAACGGCGGGACGCATCATCATCTTTTTCCGTCAGTACCGGCACATCTGAAAGCAGTACGCTGTGATACATCTGCGCAATTTCCATGTAATCGCTCTGGCTGCGCGCGCCCCGACACAATGCATCAAAAGTAAAATGAACCACGCCTTCAGCCTCATGGCACGTCGTAATCGGCCGGTCATGAATAATGATCTCACCGCCATCACGACGGGGCTCCACCGACAGCTGCACAAAGTAGTGCTTCATGTTCTCTGCCGCACTTACATCCAGTGGCCAGTGATAAATCTCAGCCTGTTCCAGGGTACGGAGACGATAATCCACACCGGAGTCGACATTGACAATCTCACAATGCTCTTGAATGAGATCAATCGCAGGCAGAAAACGAGCACGCTGCAAACCATTACGATACAGCTCATCCGGCGGAATATTTGACGTTGCCACCAGCGTAATACCGCGACGGAACAGTGCCTGGAACAGGGTGCCCAGAATCATCGCATCCGTGATATCTGAAACAAAAAACTCATCAAAACAAATGATGTCTGTTTCCAGCTTAAAACGGTCCGCAACAATTTCCAGCGGATCAGTCTGGTGACCCAGAGACTGCATTTCCTTATGGACCCGATGCATGAATCGATGAAAGTGCATCCGCATTTTGCGCTCTGTCGGCAAACAGTCGAAGAAAGTATCAACCAGATAAGTTTTGCCTCGACCGACCCCGCCCCAGAAATACAAACCTTTGACTGGTTTGACTGGCTCCTGCGTCTGACGCTTGAACAAGCGGCCGAGTAAAGTCGGCTTCTCTGATTCGGGCTTGGGTGCCAGCATCCGATGATAAAGATCATTGAGGTGAGCCACCGCCATCGCCTGAGCGGCGTCAGGCAAAAAGCCGGGGGTTTTCAGATCGTTTTGATAGCGTTGTTCCGGAGTCATCCTCATCCTGCTCAGTCGCTGGGAGACATCGGTTTTCAGCACAACCCATGCCTCTGAATATTTCCATCTTTAGTCGTAGATAGTACCACGACACTTCATGTGCATGTATAGTAACTAAATAACCCCCTAATAAGCAGATGTGCTTATTAGATAAAAAAACAGGTCTACCTGTTGTACTCACAGTCACAAGGAGTTTTTCATGGCTTGGATCTACGCGATTTTGATTTTTGTCGCAGGCGCGCTGGTCGGTGCCTTTGCCGCCCGTTTGGGGAATAAAAACCTGAAACAGCAAAAAGAGTTACAGAAAGAACTGGATAAAACCAAGTATCAGCTGGAGCAATACCGCCAGGAGCTTATCGATCATTTTGCCCGCAGTTCCGACCTGCTCGACAATCTGGCAAAAGATTACAGCAAACTTTACGAGCACATGGCCAAAACTTCTGCTGAGCTGATGCCGAACCTGCCTGAACAGGACAATCCGTTCTCACAACGGATCAGTACACTGACCGCGGTGGCGGAAGCCTCTGAGCCTGTCAGCCAGGAAGAACAGGAATCAACCCAACAGCCACGTGATTATGCCAATGGTGCATCGGGCCTGTTGAAAGCAGAAGAACGCGCGCTGGAAGAGCCAGCGAAAGCGAGCTGAGCCCTGATTGTCTGCCTGACCGTGTCGTACGTCTGAGACGCCACGGTCAGAGTCTGAGATTCACATTTTGTTTCAATCTTGATAATTCTCGGAACTTTGCCCGATTTTACCAGTCGTAATAAGCACTTGTTAAACCGGAGTTGAGTCACGATGAAAAAGCCTTTACTTGTATTGAGTGCGCTGGCGTTCAGTATTAGCGCAGTGATGTCCCCTGTCACAGCCTCTGCCGCTCTTCCTCTGGCTGTCAATGATCAGCAGCTACCCAGCCTGGCCCCGATGCTGGAGCAAGTCACCCCAGCCGTGGTCAGTATAGCCGTCGAAGGCAAGCATGTTTCCAAACAACAGATCCCTGAGCCCTTCCGCTACTTCTTCGGGCCCAATGCTCCCAGCGAGCAGTTGCAGGAACGTCCGTTCCGTGGCCTGGGTTCGGGAGTCATCATTGATGCAAATAAAGGATATGTGGTTACCAACCATCACGTGATTGACGGTGCGGATAAAATCATGGTTCAGCTCCATGATGGCCGGGAACTGAAAGCCGAACTCATCGGCAGCGACGAAATGTCAGATATTGCCCTGCTTCGGCTGGAAAACACCAAAAATCTGAAAGCCATCAAAATGGCAGACTCAGATAAGCTGCGCGTCGGTGATTTCTCTGTCGCAATCGGGAACCCGTTCGGACTGGGCCAGACCGTCACTTCAGGGATTATTTCCGCCCTGGGGCGAAGCGGCCTGAACATTGAGAACTTCGAGAACTTCATTCAAACAGATGCTGCCATCAACAGCGGTAACTCCGGTGGCGCGCTGGTGAACCTGAATGGTGAGCTGATTGGCATCAATACTGCGATTCTCGGCCCGAACGGCGGGAACGTCGGTATCGGTTTTGCTATTCCGGTCAACATGGTGAAAAACCTGACCAGCCAGATCCTTGAATATGGTGAAGTCAAACGTGGCGTGCTGGGTGTTCAGGGAGGAGAACTCACCTCCGAGCTTGCCGAAGCCTTTGGCTACGAAACAAACCATGGCGCCTTCGTCAATCAGGTGATGCCAGGCTCCGCCGCTGAAAAAGCCGGTCTGAAAGCTGGTGATATTATTGTTTCTGTGAATGACAAAGCAATTCGTACTTTTGGGGAACTGCGCGCCAAAATTGCGACCATTGGTGCCGGTAAAAAAGTGAAACTCGGCGTTCTGCGGGACGGGGACGAGATGACCTTTGATGTCACCCTGCAAGAAGCCGAAATGGCGAACCTGAAAGCAGACCACCTGCACCAAAGCCTGCAAGGTGCTGAATTCAGTAACACGACGTCTGCAGACAAAGTGAAAGGCGTTAAAGTCACCCGCATCGACCCTCAGTCGATGGCTGCACGCTACGGACTCAAAGAAGATGACATCATTATCGGTCTGAACCGACAGCCGATCCGGAATCTGGGAGAGCTGCGTAAGGCACTCGATAAACAGCCTTCCGTTCTGGCTCTGGAGATCAGACGCGGCGATAACGAGCTCTACCTCATCATCCGATGAATCATCCGCACTCAGCATCAGTCCGGGCCTTTGCCCGGACTTTCACATTTCTACATTTCTCGCAACTCCAGCCTGCTTCGACTTGTTGAAAACTGGATGTAAATGCTATTCTCAAGCGGTTTTTTAACTTTTTGCAATCAAAGCAAAGTGCAGGTCAATCAGGAGAGCATCAATGCTGGCATTTTTAGGTCGATCCGCCTTACTGGGCGTACTGACGGCTGGAGTACTGCTACTTGCTTTCCCGGGCCTGCGCAGCCAGATGTTTTCCCCGACGGTCGCACTGAACGGTCAGGTCACCGTTCCTCAGCAAATTTCGTTCAGCTATGCCGTCCGCCGGGCCTCGCCAGCAGTCGTCAATATCTATAACCGCCGCTACAACGCTGAAGACCGTCTGCAACTCAGTACTCAGGGGCTGGGCTCCGGGGTCATTATGAGTGAAAAAGGCTACATCGTGACGAATTACCATGTCGTCGCTGAAGCCGATCAGGTGATTGTCGCGCTGCAGGACAGTCGGATTTTTACCGCCCAACTGATTGGGAAAGACAAACGAACGGATATCGCCGTACTGAAGATTCAGGCGGAAAACCTGCCCGTCATTCCGCTCAATCCGGATTATATGCCTTCTGTCGGTGACGTGGTGCTGGCGATCGGAAACCCGTACAACCTTGGCCAAACCACCACTTACGGTATTATCTCGGCCACCGGACGATCCGGGATGAGCTTTTACGGCCGCCAGGACTTCCTGCAGACCGATGCTGCCATCAATGACGGTAACTCAGGCGGTGCGCTGGTTAATACCCGCGGGGAACTGGTCGGAATCAATACAGCTTCATTCCAGCAGGCGACAGATATTGAAACCTATGGGATCTCCTTTGCAATTCCGTTCAAACTAACCCAGAAAATTATGAACAAGCTGATTGCCGACGGCCGGGTGATCCGCGGCTACCTCGGGATTGACGGGCGGGAAATCAATCCGGTGATGGCACGTCTTTATGATGCCGATCAGGTCAGCGGGATTATCGTGATGGGCATGGATCCCAACGGGCCTGCTTACAAAGCCGGCTTCAAGGTCCAGGATATTCTGGTGGAAATCGGCGATAAACCAGTGACTGACATGCGAAATGTCCTGGATATTGTCACCGAACTACGCCCCGGGACTTATGTCGAAATGACGGTCCTACGCAATGGTAAACCGAAAAAGCTCAAGGTATTGATTGGCGACGAGCCGGACAGATAAGCAGAAAAGTGCAGAGAATACTGCGGCAGCAAGTGTTCAAGGTATGAAGCAGAAGTGTCCAGGCACAGCGTGCCGTGCCTGAAAAATTAAGATGCGTAACTTATTCGCTGAAACGTTCGATCTGCATGCCCAGACCACGCAATTTCTCTTCAATCCGCTCATAACCGCGGTCGATATGATAAATCCGATCAACGATGGTTTCGCCTTTGGCAATGTTGCCGGCAATCACCAGGCTGGCTGAAGCCCGCAGATCCGTCGCCATAACCTGTGCCCCGCTCAGACCTTCAGTTTCACCACAGATCACGGTGTTTCCTTCGATCTCAGCGTGTGCACCCATCCGGATCAGTTCCGGAATATGCATGAAGCGGTTTTCAAAAATCGTTTCCGTGATGATCCCTGTGCCTTTCGCCACCAGGTTCAGCAATGAGAACTGAGCCTGCATATCGGTCGGAAAGCCCGGGTGCGGTGCAGTGCGGATATTCACAGCTTTCAGTTCACGATCGGTCATATCCAGACTGATCCAGTCTTCACCGGTTTCAATCAGGGCGCCAGCTTCTTCCAGTTTCGCCAGTGCTGCTTCCAGCAGAGACGGACGGGTATTACGGCAGACCACTTTTCCACCAGAGATAGCCGCAGCAACCAGGAATGTTCCGGTTTCGATGCGATCTGGCAGCACTTCATGATAACCGCCACCCAGACGCTCAACACCTTCAATGACGACAGTGTCGGAACCTGCACCGGTGATTTTGGCACCCATAGCATTTAGGAAATTAGCCGTATCAACGATTTCCGGCTCACGGGCCGCATTTTCAATGACGGTTTTACCGGTAGCCAGCGTCGCCGCCGACATAATCGTAACGGTCGCACCGACACTGATTTTATCCATCACGATATGTGCGCCTTTCAGACGGCCGTCAACTTCTGCTTTGACGTAACCTTCTTCCAGGGTGATTTTAGCGCCCAGTTGCTCCAGCCCGTGGATGTGCAGATCCACCGGACGTGCACCAATGGCACAACCACCCGGCAGAGACACCTGGCCCCGACCAAAGCGAGCAACCAGCGGGCCCAGCGCCCAGATAGAAGCGCGCATGGTTTTCACCAGATCATATGGCGCACAATATTCAGTAATATTGCTGGCATCGACATAAACAGAACCATTGCGTTCCACTTTAGCACCCAGACGGCTCAGCAGCTCCATCGTGGTGTCGATATCTTTCAGCTTAGGGACGTTGCCGACTTCTACCGGCTCCTCCGCTAACAGCGAAGCAAATAAAATAGGCAGGGCTGCATTCTTAGCACCTGAGATCGCGACTTCGCCGCGTAAAGGGCCATTGCCCTGAATTCGAAACTTCTGCATTGGTTTTCTCTTACAAAGACATCAGCTTCTTGTCGCGCGCCCACTCTTCCGGAGTGTAAGCTTTAATGGACAAGGCGTGGATGGCATTACTGGCGATATGCGACATCAGGGGGGCATAAACCGCCTGCTGTTTTTTCACCCGGCTCATCCCTTCAAACATCGCGCCAACAGCAATCACCTGATAGTGGCTGCCTTCGCCGTTCACAATGACTTCGTCCAGCGCCAATGCATTCTCAAGAATTTGTTTAATTTCAGATGTTTCCACAAGCTATCCTCAACTACACTTCCATACAGGCAGCCAGCACCGTGTCGACATGACTAAGGCGGAGCAGCGTTAACAATTGTTCCGGCACTCCTTGCAACACCAGGTGACGTCCTGCCTGACTGAGTTCCCTTTGCAGGTGCAGCAACATCACCATGCCTGCAGAGTCTACCCGAGACAGGTCAGACAGATCGATCGTGACCTTAGCATCTTGTGGCATCCATTCACGTCTTTGCTGCCAAAAGGCTGGCACTGTGTCACGTTCCAGCGCCCCTGACAAGCGATAATGGCCATTTTCCAGCACTTGCCAATGGACGGATCCATGATTCATGCTCATTTTCCCTCTGGCTTGATTGGCTTAGCTGAAATCGCCCGAAGATCCCGGGTCACTTTGTCGATTCCTTCCGTCCGCAACCGGCCACTCCACTCACTTTGCTGCGTCGTGATCATGCTGACACCCTCTGCCACCATGTCATAACCCTGCCACTCGTTGCTTTGCTTATTCTTACGTAATTTAAAATTCAGACGAATAGGCGGGCGCTGAGGATCCAGGATATCCACGCGAATCGACACGATCGAACTGCTGGCCGGTATTTTCTTGGCCGGTTCGATCCGAATCTCCTGATCCGTGTACTGCGTCAGCACCTGTGCATAAGAAGCAACCAGATAATCAGTAAATGCATTCACAAACTCATTCCGCTGCTCTTTACTGGTCTGCTTCAACTGAGGCCCAAGAACCTTGTAAGCAGCATAACGGGTATTGATGTAAGGGAGCAGTTCCTGGCGGACCACGGTACGCAGGTGCTCAGGGTTTCGCTGAATCTGCGCCTGCTCTGCTTTCAGACGAGAAAATGTCTGCTGTGATACGGTTTCCATCATCCGATACGGATCGGTTTTATCAACCAGCGCCGCACTCGCAAACAACGGCAGACTGGCAAGAATCGCAAGCCAGAAGATTTTGAATACTTTCATTGTGAATTCCTTAGTCATCGCCATCTTTACCAATGCTGTAAAGTACCTGGCCAATCATCTCCTCCAGCACCAGGGCGGATTTGGTATCTTCAATGATGTCGCCGTCTTCCAGCATTACAATGCCTTCATCAACAAAGCCCGGCGTCATTCCCAGATACTGCTCTCCAAGCAGCCCTGATGTAAGAATGGCAGCCGAACTGGTTTCTGGGAAGTAACCGAACTTTTTATCAATCGCCAGTGTCACGACAGGAACATAAGTTGTCGTATCCAGCGTAATATCACTGACGGTGCCAATCGTGACCCCACCCACTTTCACAGGAGAGCGCACTTTCAGGCCGCCAATATTGTCAAACCGGGCCTTCAGGTTATACGTTTCTGAGCCGCCCAGATTTTTCACATCAGCGACCTGAAAAATCAACACCAGCAAAGCAACAATCCCTGCCAGGACAAAGGTGCCGACCCATAATTCTAATTGTCTGTTCTGTTGCATGATTAATTCCCAAACATGAGTGCTGTCAGCACAAAATCCAATCCTAGTACCGCCAGTGAAGAATTCACGACGGTCCGGGTCGTTGCCCGGCTGATCCCTTCAGATGTCGGTATGGCATCAAACCCGTTAAACACCGCAATCCAGGTCACGGTTATCGCAAAACAGATTGATTTGATCAGGCTGTTGCCAATGTCGTACCCCAATTCGACGGAAGACTGCATTACAGACCAGAAACTGCCGTGATCGATGCCTTTCCAGCTCACACCAACCAACTGGCCGCCCCAGATGCCGATGGCAATAAACAGCATTGCCAGCAGCGGCATTGAAATTACCCCGGCCCAAAAACGCGGCGCAACTACACGTCGCAGCGGATCGACAGCCATCATTTCCATACTGGAAATCTGCTCCGTGGCTTTCATCAGACCAATTTCAGCGGTCAGTGCCGAACCGGCACGGCCGGCAAACAATAGCGCGGTGACCACAGGTCCCAGCTCACGCAGCAAAGACAAAGCCACCATCTGACCTAGGCTGGTTTCGGCACCAAAATCCACCAGGACGATATACCCCTGCAGGCTGAGCACCATCCCGATAAATAAACCGGAAACCATAATGATTGCGACGGACAGCACACCGACGGTATAGAGCTGTTTCATCAGCAGCGGAAACATTTTGGCAGGCTGCGGCTTACTCACCAACGCACCAAACAGCAACAAGGTTGCCCGTCCCATGGTCCGGCAGCGGGACAGTGAACGATGTCCCAGCCGAGCAACAAAATCCGTTAACATATTATGAAAATACCTTTATTTGCGATGTCGTGTTCATCACGCAGTTAAGAGACCGGCTGACTGAACAAATCCTGCTCCAGTGACTGGGCAGGAAACTTGAAAGGAACGGGGCCATCCGCATTGCCATCCAGAAACTGCCGGACTCTGGGATCCGGGTTTGAATTCAGCTCATCCGGGGTTCCGCTGCCAATGATTTTTCCGCCCGACAGCAGATACACATGATCAGCAATGCTCATTACCTCCGGCACATCGTGCGACACAATCACAGAGGTAATGCCCAAGGCATGGTTCAGGCTGTGGATCAGCTTCACCAAAACACCCATGGTAATGGGATCCTGTCCGACAAAAGGCTCGTCATACATAATCAGGTCTGGATCCAGAGCTATGGCTCTTGCCAGTGCCGCCCGACGCGCCATCCCGCCGGACAACTCATTCGGCATCAGGTTGGCGGCACCGCGCAGTCCGACCGCTTCCAGCTTGAGCAAGACCAGCGTGCGCAGCAGATCTTCCGGTAAGTCGGTGTGCTCCCGCAGCGGAAATGCCACATTGTCAAACACCGTCATATCGGTAAATAAGGCGCCTGACTGAAACAGCATACTCATCCGCTTGCGTACCTGATATAGCGCACGGCGCGATAAAGAAGGGATGTTCTGGTCTTCAAACCAGACTCCGCCCTGATCCGGCATCAGTTGCCCACCGATCAGACGAAGCAGTGTCGTTTTACCGATTCCTGACGGCCCCATAATGGCGGTAATCTTCCCCTTCGGGACAGTCAGCGACACATCATCAAAGATGTTGCGCTCACCCCGTGAGAACGTCAGGTGATCAATTCGAATTAGCGCTTCGGTTGCTGTCATAACCTTCCCAATCACCTGCTGAGATAATCCATCCGGGATCAGCCGCAATACAGGCATAAATGAATATTATTAAATAGTTATCTGAGTCGGGTTGATCATAGGTAGAATCCCCGGCCAACTCAAGGCAACGGCTGTCAGAACGTTGTGATTTTTCAGCCCAACGGTCGGACTGGCTGCACTTGCCGTTCAACAACTCATTTTATGAACCGTGTTTTTTATATCATAACTGACCTGAATAGAACCAATACCCGACGTAATTCATTTTTTACTTCAGTAATTTTCGGCGGAAGTCCGCCATTCCCACACGAAGATCACAACCAGAGCCGTAAATACTCAAGGCTTTTCCTTCCATTTTCGTCAGTGAAACGTCAAAATTGCTCTCTTAAAAATCGCTCACAGAAAAAATGAAATAAGGGATAATAATGCTTGAAGCCATCGTGTTGCTCTGTATCGGACTCGCGTTACTGGTATGGAGTGCAGATCGTCTTGTCTTTGGATCAGCAGCCTTGGCAAAAAACCTGGGGGTCGCCCCGCTGATTATCGGGATGACGATTCTGGCAATGGGCTCCTCTGCCCCGGAAATGATGGTTTCCGCCACTGCAGCCCTGGCAGGCAAAACCGATACTGCCGTCGGCAACGTGTTGGGTTCAAATATTGCCAATATTGCGTTAATTCTGGGCCTGACTGCGATTTTAAAGCCCTTATCCATCAGTTCAGGGATTATTCGCCGTGAACTCCCGTTGATGATGGTGGTCACACTGATTGCCGGTGCACTGCTATGGGACAGCTATCTGGGGTTCTTTGAAGGTGTCCTGCTGGTTGTTCTCTTTATCATTTTTATCCTGGCGATGCTGAAAATCAGCAAAAGCAACAGCAACAGCAACAGCAACAGCAATAAAGATCAAGACATCCTCTTAGAAGAACAGGAATCAGAAATCCCGGACGGGGTCAGTAATATGGCAGCCGTCGTCTGGGTCATCATCGGTCTGGTCCTGCTGCCTTACGCTGCAGGCATGCTGGTTGACTCGGCAGTCATCATTGCCAAACACTTCGGCATGAGCGATCTGGTGATCGGACTGACCATCATTGCTGTCGGCACCAGCCTGCCAGAGCTAGCGGCATCCATCGCCAGTATTTACAAGGGTGAGGATGACATGGCCGTCGGGAACATCATCGGTTCCAATGTATTTAACATTTTGGCTGTCATGGGAATCCCGGGGCTGCTGAATCCTTCAGTACTCAGCCCGCTGGCTATGGGGCGTGACTTTTATATTATGCTGGGCGTCTCTGTCCTGCTGGTTCTGATGGCGCTGGGCAAGCGTCGCCGAATCAATCGTTTTGAAGGCCTGGTGCTGATTTTATGCTTTGTCGCTTACCAGGGTTATCTGCTTTATAATCTGTCAGCCTAACAGAGAGCGAAACTATGCCTGATTCCTTTGACTACGGCCGGATTGGCCGCCGCGTAATTGAAATCGAATCGACAGCCCTCAAGGGGCTGTCCCAGTATATCAACGGCAGCTTCAGCGAAGCCTGCCGGCTGATTCGCCGTTGTCAGGGCAAAGTGATCGTGATGGGAATGGGCAAATCCGGCCATATCGGCAATAAAATTGCTGCCACACTGGCCAGCACAGGGACCCCATCCTTTTTTGTTCATCCGGGAGAAGCCAGCCATGGCGATCTGGGGATGCTGGATAAACGCGATATTGTTCTGGCAATTTCAAATTCCGGCGAAGCCGGCGAGATTCTGACCCTGCTCCCGGTCATCAAACGCCAGGGCATTCAGATGATTGCGATGACAGGCAAACCAGAATCCACCATGGCCCGGCTGGCTCAGGTGCATTTACAGATTACAGTCTCTCAGGAGGCCTGCCCGCTAAATCTGGCACCTACTTCCAGCACCACAGCAACCCTGGCCATGGGAGACGCGCTGGCCATTGCACTGATGGAAGCACGCGGCTTCACCGCCAACGATTTCGCTCTCTCCCACCCAGGCGGTGCACTGGGACGAAAACTGCTGCTGCGGATCAGCGATGTCATGCATAGCGGCGAGCGTCTGCCCGTCGTCCATCAGGATGCCAGCATTAAAGATGCCCTGCTGGAAGTGTCCCGTCAGGGACTTGGCATGACCGCTATTGTTGATGATAACCAGCAGTTAAGCGGCATTTTTACAGATGGCGACCTGCGCCGCCTGCTCGACAAACGTATCGATATCCATCAGACCCCGATCGGTGAGGTCATGTCACCGAATCCGAGCACGATTTCCTCTCAGGTCCTGGCTGCCGAAGGCCTGAAACTGATGGAAGAAAGAAAAATCAATGGCCTGCTTGTTGTGGATGATCAGCAACTGGTGGGCGCTCTGAACATGCATGACCTGCTCAGAGCCGGAGTAATGTAATGACAAACGCCATGCAAACAACATTGTACGGGCCAGTCCCGGATGCAACTTTCAACACAGCCAAAAATATCCGTCTGCTGATCTGCGATGTGGACGGGGTATTTTCTGATGGCCGGATCTACATGGGTAACCACGGTGAAGAACTGAAAACCTTTCATACCCGTGACGGCTACGGCATCAAATCTCTGATGGCGGCCGGTGTGGAAGTCGCCATCATTACCGGCCGCCGTTCACAAATTGTCGAAGACCGGATGTCCGCACTGGGGATCCGTCATGTCTATCAGGGACAGGACAACAAGCTGGCTGCGTATCGGGATCTCACAGAAAAACTGGCTATCGCGCCGGAACATACCGCCTATATCGGTGATGATCTGATTGACTGGCCGGTCATGGCCGAAGTCGGACTGTCCGTTTGTGTTGCCGATGGCCATCCGCTTCTGGCACAGCGCGCCAAGCTGACCACCCGGATCAAAGGGGGTTACGGCGCCGTGCGTGAGGTGTGCGATCTGATTCTGGAAGCACGCGGTGAGCTGGATCAGCATAAGGGACTGAGCATATGACGTTTAACCGGCTGCTCTATGCGCTCCTGATCGTCCTGTGCGCATGGACCGGTTACTACCTGCTCCAGAAACACTGGCAACAGGAAACACAGATCGCCCCGGATACTGAAAAACCAATCTTCACGGGTACTGGGGTCAGAAATACCTCATATACCGAGTCGGGCATTCGCAGTTATCGGATCGAATCTGAGACGCTGGAGTATTTCAATCTCAGCGGCAACACGGATTTCCAGCAGCCGGTGATTTGGGTTTACAAAGACGGCGATGAAACCGAATGGCGTATCAGTGCAAATCACGCCACACTAAATAAAGAACACATCCTGCAGATGTCTGGTAATGTAAGAATCTTCAACCTGTTACCCGACTCCGCCATTGAAGCGATAAAAACAGATACACTGCGGCTGGATTTAATCAGTAAAGATTTCGATACGCCCGATCCGGTTACGATTACCGGCAGCGCCTTTCAGAATGAAGGGATTGGCATGAAAGGCAATATGGAGCGCAGTGTGGCGACCCTGATGAACAATGTAAAAGGTAGATATGAAGCTTTGCAAAATTAGCGCCCTGCTTTGCCTGGCAGTCAGCACATCCGGCTGGGCATTAAGCAACGATACCGAACAACCAATTTACATCAATTCGGATAGTCAGGAACTGGACATCCAGAAAAATGTGGTGACGTTCACCGGCAATGTCACGCTGCGTCAGGGCAGTATTGATATTCGCGCGGACAAAATTGTCGTCACCCGCCAGACTCAGAACGGTGATCAGCAAACCATTGATGCTTATGGCTCACCCGCCACATTTTTCCAGAAAATGGATGATGGCAAGCCAATCAATGGTTCCGCGATGCAAATGCGCTACGAGACCGCCACCGAGTTCCTGAAAATGACGGATAAAGCCGTGCTGGTTCAGGAAGGCAGTGAAATTAAGGGCAAAACCATCAGCTATAAGATTGATGAGCAGAAACTGGTTGCCACCAGCGGCGGTCAGCAGCGGGTGATCACGATTTTGCAGCCAAATCAGCTCAAGCAAAAACCATAAATAAAGAGAACGAATGTCAAAGTTAACCGCAACCCATCTGGCAAAAAGTTACAACGGGCGCAAAGTCGTATCCGATGTCAGCCTGGAAGTGGAGTCCGGCAAGATTGTCGGTCTGCTCGGCCCGAACGGGGCTGGCAAAACCACATCGTTTTATATGATTGTGGGCCTGGTCGCCCGCGATGCCGGCTCAATCACCATTGACGATCATGACATCAGCCTGCAGCCCATGCATAACCGAGCCCGGATGGGGATCGGATATCTGCCGCAGGAAGCATCGATCTTCCGTCGCCTGACCGTCCATGACAATCTGATGGCCGTGCTGCAGACCCGCTCTGAGCTCTCTAAAGCCGAACGTCAGGACAAGCTGGAAGAACTGCTGGACGAATTCAACATTCAGCACATCCGTAACAGTCAGGGCATGGCGCTGTCCGGTGGTGAGCGCCGCCGGGTTGAAATCGCCCGTGCTCTGGCGGCGAACCCGAAATTCATCCTGCTGGATGAACCCTTTGCCGGGGTCGATCCTATCTCTGTGATCGATATCAAGAAGATCATTGAACACCTGCGAGATCGCGGCCTCGGCGTCCTGATCACGGACCATAATGTCAGGGAGACGCTGGACGTTTGTGAGCATGCTTACATTGTCAGTCAGGGGCAGCTCATCGCCCATGGAACGCCCGCTGAAGTGCTGAATGATGAGCATGTGAAACGTGTCTATCTGGGAGACCAGTTCCGTCTATAGTTATAGATAAAAGGGCACAAGAGAGGTAAGCTGACCCACAAGCGATTCATACAATAATCACAAGGTGTCTGTACACACATGAAAACTTCGCTCCAGCTTAAGCTAGGTCAACAATTGGCAATGACGCCGCAACTGCAACAAGCCATTCGCTTGTTGCAACTGTCGACACTGGACCTGCAACAGGAAATCCAGGAAGCCTTAGATGCCAACCCTTTGCTGGAGCTCGACGAGAGTCATGACAACGACACCACATCCTCAGATAATGATGAAATCCGTGCGGAAAGCGCAAACGGCAAGGATGATTCAGTCGAACAATACGACGAGATCAGTAGTGACAGCTTTGACACCTCTGAAGTCATTGAACAGCGGGAAATGCCTTCCGATTTACCCGTTGATACCACCTGGGACGACGTCTACAGCGCGGGCACCGGCAGCACCGGAATTGCCCCCGATGATGATATGCCGGTCTATCAGGGGGAAACCACGGAAACCCTGCAAGATTACCTGATGTGGCAGCTGGAGCTGACCCCGTTCAGCGATACCGACCGTGCCATCGCCTTCGCCATCATTGATGCCATTGATGACAAGGGCTATCTCACCTGCAGTTGTGAAGACATTCTTGAGAGTATGGGCGATGAAAACGTCGAGCTTGATGAAGTCGAAGCCGTGCTGAAACGGGTTCAGCAGTTTGACCCGCTCGGTGTTGCCTCGCGCAGCCTTCAAGAATGCCTGTTACTTCAGCTGGCAACCTATCCGGAAGACACTCCGTGGCTGAATGAAGCCAAAACGATTCTGACTCAACACCTCGACTTGCTGGCAAACCGTGATTACCGCCAGCTGATGCGCGATACCAAGCTCAAGGAAGACGAGCTGAAAAACGTGATGTCCCTGATCCACTCGCTGGATCCGCGTCCCGGAAACCGGGTCGTCGCCTCTGAGACCGAATATGTTGTTCCGGACGTGTCCGTCTTCAAGGACAAAGGCAAGTGGGTGGTCACCATCAACCCCGACAGCGTGCCTCGCCTGCGGGTGAATGAGCAATATGCAGCGCTGAGTAAACACACGCGAAACAGCGCAGACAGCCAGTTTATTCGCAGTCACCTGCAGGATGCCAAGTGGCTGATCAAAAGTCTGGAAAGCCGGAATGAAACCCTGCTCAAAGTTGCCCGCTGCATCGTGGAGCACCAGCAGGACTTTTTCGAATACGGCGAAGAAGCCATGAAGCCGATGGTTCTGAACGACATCGCACTGGCCGTCGATATGCACGAATCCACCATTTCCCGGGTCACAACGCAGAAATATATGCATACTCCCCGGGGTATCTTTGAGTTGAAATTCTTCTTTTCCAGCCATGTCAGTACGGATAACGGGGGCGAATGTTCTTCCACCGCGATCCGAGCACTGGTGAAGAAATTGGTTGCGGCTGAGAATCAGGCCAAACCTTTGAGTGATAGCAAAATAGCGACATTACTGGCGGATCAAGGCATCATGGTGGCCCGACGTACTATTGCCAAATACCGTGAATCGCTTGGTATCCCGCCTTCAAGCCAAAGAAAGCGCCTGCTCTGAGGAGAGAGGCAGCAAAAGGAGGAAGATGTCTATGCAAATTAATCTCACTGGTCACCACATTGAAATCACCCCTTCGCTGCGTGAATATGTGACAACCAAGTTCGATAAGCTGGAGCGCTTTTTCGATAAGATTAACAACGTGCATGTGGTCCTGAATGTGGAGAAATTGCAGCAAATCGCCGAGGCGACCCTTCACATTAACGCCGGTGAAATCCATGCGAGAGCAGATTCTGAAAATATGTATGCTGCAATTGACCAATTAACTGATAAACTGGTCCGTCAACTAAACAAACACAAAGACAAACTCAATAGTCATTAACATGCAACTGAGTCGAGTATTAAGCCTGGACTGCACCAAGAGTGCAGTCCACTGCTCCAGCAAAAAACGCGCGCTGGAAATTATCAGCGAAATCGCCGGCCAACATTTAAACCAAAACCCTCAGCCACTGTTTGAGTGCATGCTGAACCGGGAAAAAATGGGCAGCACCGGGATCGGTAACGGCATCGCGATACCCCATGGCCGCATCAGCGACAGTGAGCAAGCCATTGCTGTTCTGATCCAATGCCAGCAACCCATTCAGTTTGATGCCATCGACAATCAACCAGTCGATCTGTTGTTTGCACTGCTGGTTCCGGATGCTCAATGCAAAGAGCACCTGAAAACTTTGTCCAGTATGGCCGAAAAACTCAGTGATAAAACCATCCTGAAACAGCTACGGGCCGCGAAAAGCGACGAAGAGCTTTACCAGATCATGACCACAGAGCCCTCTTAACCGGCACAAGGAAAGCCCGTCATGAAATTGATGATAGTCAGTGGCCGCTCAGGCTCAGGAAAATCAGTTGCCCTGCGGGTACTGGAAGACCTCGGATACTATTGTGTCGATAACCTGCCGGTTCACCTGCTTTCCGATCTGATCAAAACACTGGACCCGCTCACCCAGAATGTCGCTGTCAGCGTTGATGTGCGCAATATGCCGGCCGATCACGATATTACCAGTGGCGTTCTGCACGATGTACGTCAGCAGGCAGATGTCAGCCTGCTGTTTCTCGATGCAGACGATAAAACCCTGGTGAAGCGCTACAGTGAAACCCGGCGTCTGCATCCATTATCCCGCCAGAATATGAGCCTGGAAGAAGCCATTCAGGCAGAAAGCGCCTGGTTGGCCAATCTCAAGGAACAGGCTGATCTGGTGCTGGATACCACACAGCTGTCGATTCATGATCTGAGTGAGACCGTGCGTGCCCGGGTACTGGGACGTGAATCCCGTGAACTGGTGATGGTCTTTGAATCCTTCGGCTTCAAACACGGTCTGCCGACCGATGCAGATTTCGTCTTTGATGTTCGTTTCCTGCCTAATCCGCACTGGGTTCCGGAACTGAAACCGCAGACGGGCCTTGATAGTGCTGTTCAGGATTACCTCGCCAGCCACCATGAAGTTTCCCAGCTGATCTATCAGATCCGTAACTTCCTGGAGAACTGGCTGCCGATGCTGGAGAAAAACAACCGCAGCTATGTCACAGTTGCCATTGGCTGCACCGGTGGTCAGCATCGGTCGGTGTATGTCGCCCAGCAACTGGCAGAGTATTTCCGGCATCAGGGCCAGCAGGTTCAGATCCGGCACCGGACCCTGGAACAACAGACAAAACAGAAGCATTGAGCATGAGTACAGTCAGCCGAGAACTATTCATCAAAAATCGCCTGGGCCTGCACGCCAGAGCTGCAATCAAACTGGTCGAACTGGCCCAGAGCTTTGAATCGACCGTCACCGTCACCAACGCAGACAAGTCTGCGACCGCGGACAGTGTGATGGGGCTATTGATGCTGGAGTCGGCGCAGGGACAGAAAATCACCGTCAGCGCCGAAGGCAGTGATGCCAGTGCCGCGCTGGAAGCCGTCACTTCCCTGATTGAAAACGGCTTTGATGAAGATAGCTGACCGCTGTCCCGTTTCTTTGTGAACAAATCATTTACCGCGAATTGTGCTGAAATCGCTTTGAATTTCGGCAATATGAACCTTTCTGACAATACTCTACCGCTTTTCAGACTCTTCCGGAATTGTCCCGCCATCTGGTGAAATCTCAGTAAGATTTCAGATCCAATGAGACAAAGGACACATTATTGCGTTAATATTCAGCTTATTGCGCCATTTTCCGTCCGCTTTCATTTGAGCGCCGGACATATTCACGAAGCAAGGTAGTTCTCATGGCGGACGTTTTCGAACAAGATCAGACCCACCAGACGCTGCAACAAGTCAACCAGGCCCTGGAACGAGGGATGTTCGTGCACGTCAGGCGAATGCTGCAGGATATGGAGCCGGAAGACATTGCTCACCTGCTTGAAGCCTGTCCGCCGAAAGAGCGCCAGGTGCTCTGGCAACTGACTGATCCGGAAGAACAGGGCGAGATCCTCGACGAACTGTCTGAAGATGTCAAAGACGGCATCGTCGCCATGATGGCCCCGGAAAAGCTGGCGGCCGTTGCTGAAGGTATGGAAAGCGATGACGTCGCTTACGTCCTGCGTAGCCTGCCGGATCGGCGGTTCCAGGAAGTTCTGGCGCAAATGGATGCCGCCGATCGACACCGGATCGAACTGGCGCTGGCCTATCCGGAAGAAAGCGCCGGCGGTATGATGAGTACCGACTTCGTCACAATTCGCGGCGATGTAACCGCAGATGTGGTGCTGCGTTACCTGCGGATGAAAGGCGAACTGCCGGAAGCGACCGACGCCCTGTACGTAGTTGACGAACAGAATGTGCTGATTGGTCACCTCTCACTCGCCACTCTGATCACGACCCAGCCTGATGTACAAATCAGCGAAGTGATGGACGACCCGGATGAAGCCATCAATGTCGACATGGACGACAGCGAAGTCGCGAATCTGTTCGAGCGCCGGAACTGGCTGTCAGCCCCGGTCGTTGATGCCAATAATCAACTGGTCGGCCGGATCACCATTGATGATGTGGTTGATATCATCCGTGAAGATGCCGAACACTCCATGATGAGTATGGCGGGTATGGATGACGACGAAGACACCTTTGCCCCCGTGATGAAATCAGCCCGTCGCCGCAGTATCTGGCTGGGTGTGAATGTTCTGGCAGCCCTGGCTGCGGCATCGGTTTCCAATATGTTCGAAGACACACTGGACAAAATGGCAGCCATTGCCGTCCTGATGACGATTGTGCCTTCCATGGGCGGTGTGGCCGGTAACCAGACCGTCGCCCTGGTGATCCGTGGTCTTGCCGTGGGCCATATCGGGGATTCCAATACCCGCTGGCTGCTGAGTAAAGAAGCCCGGGTCGGCCTGATCAACGGGATTCTCTGGGCCTGTATCATTGGCGGTGTGGTCATGTTGTGGAAAGGCAATGTGATGCTAGGCGGTATTATTGCCGGGGCCATGATGACTAATCTGCTGGTTGCCGGGGTGGCTGGTGTCGGTGTCCCCATTATTCTCAAGAAACTGGACATTGACCCCGCGCTGGCAGGCGGCATGGCACTGACCACCATTACCGACATTGTCGGATTGTCGGTCTTCCTCGGCCTTGCAACCGTCTTTATCACCTGACAAGTGACAGCACAGAAACAAAAAAGGTCTGGCACTGCCAGACCTTTTTTATACGACAATTTTATACACTAAACGCTGTTATTCGCCCGCGATCTTCATTGATTCGAGCAAGACCGATCCAGTCTGGATCTGGCTGCGGGTTTCCGTATCTGTGCCGATCGCCACAATGTTGGTCATCATGTCTTTCAGATTGCCAGCGATCGTGACTTCACTGACCGGGAACTGGATTTCGCCCCGCTCGACCCAGAAACCGGCTGCACCACGGGAATAATCACCGGTCACAATGTTCACGCCCTGCCCCATCAGCTCGGTCACCAGGAAGCCTGTATCCAGCTTGCGCAGCATCGCCTGAAAATCTTCACCGGTACTGGACACCAACCAGTTGTGAATACCACCGGCATGTCCCGTTGGCTGACGCCCCAGTTTCCGGGCTGCGTAGCTGGTCATCAGGTAGGTTTTCAAAACCCCGTCCTGAATGATTACCCGGTCATGGGTTGCCAGACCTTCACTGTCGAACGGCGTACTGGCCAATCCGCGCAGCAGGTGCGGCCGCTCACTGATATTGAGCCAGGACGGAAAAATCTGCTCATCCAGCATGTCCAGCAAAAAGGTCGATTTCCGGTACAGGTTTGCACCGCTGATCCCCATCACAAGATGACCAAACAGCCCGGTCGCAATATCCGATGCAAACATCACTGGCGCCTGACGGGTGGTCAGTTTCTGTGGATCAATACGGCTGACGGTACGCTCAGCAGCATGCCGCCCGACCTGCTCCGGCGACCACAAATCAGAAGTACGTCGCGCCAGCGTGTAGCTGTAATCTCGCTCCATATCCCCGTTTTTGCCTTCCGCAATTACGCTGCAACTGATGCTGTGGCGACTGCTCGCATAACTGGCCAGCATGCCATGGCTGTTACCGTAAACCCGAACGCCGTAGTGGCTGTCATAACTGGCACCGTCACTTTGTTTGATCCGGCTGTCAGCATCCAGCGCAGCCTGTTCGGCAGCAATTGCGATAGAAGCGGCATGATCCGGCTCGGGTTCATCCGGATGGAAAAGATCCAGATCCGGAATATTCCGGGCCATCAGTTCCGCAGGGCCGGGACCAGCATAAGGATCTTCCGAGGTATGGCGGGCAATTTCCAGCGCCGCAGCCACAGTCTGAGCTATCGCGGCTTCGCTGAGATCAGAAGTCGAGGCGCTGCCTTTTTTCTGGCCGCGGTACACGGTAATCCCCATGGCACCATCACTGTTGAACTCGACGTTTTCAACCTCACACAGGTGCGTCGAGACACTGATCCCTGTTGACTTGTTAATCGCCACTTCGGCAGCATCTGCCTGCTGACCAGCCAGTTCCAAAGCTCGGGCGACTGCCTGTTCCAACTCGCGGCGTTGCTGAGCGACTTGTTGTTTCACATCCATAGCCATCATTTAATCTGTACTGTTTTCCTAAGGATAACACTCAAGGGAATTAAAATGCGCCCAAATTCAACCTGAAACTGATAAAATAGAGACATTGAAGTCAGTCATGAGCCTGTTATGAGTCGTAAAAACAAGAGAGCCCCCTGGGAAGAGGAAGAGGAAATCATCTGGGTCAGTAAATCCGAGATGAAACGTGACATGGAAGCCCTGCAGAAAATGGGCGAAGAGCTGGTCAAGCTCAAGCCAAATGCCCTGGCAAAAGTACCGGTCAGCGAAGACCTGCTGCGTGCCATTAAAGATGCGCACCGGTTCAAGCAGGAAGCTTACCGCCGCCAGTTACAGTTGATTGGCAAACTCATGCGAAATGAAGACATTGAGCCGATTCAGACTGCACTGGATAAACTGAACAACAAACATGCTCAGGTCACTGCACAACTGCACAAGCTGGAAACCCTGCGGGATCGCATGATTGACGACGGCGACAGCGTCATCAATGAAGTGATGGATGCTCACCCGGAAGCTGATCGTCAGCAACTGCGTCAGCTTGTTCGCATGGCTAACAAAGAAAAAGCACAGAACAAACCCGCCAAAGCCTATCGCGAGATCTTCCAGATCCTGAAAGGTCTGTACATCACTGACTGATGTATCCGATACGCTTTGCTGCGAATAAAAATGCCAGCATTTCGCTGGCATTTTTTTATGCTTGTTTTTGGTCGCAATACTACAGAATTTACTGTGTACCACCCACAGTCATCGATTCCAGTTTCAGCGTCGGCTGACCGACGCCAACCGGAACACTCTGACCCGCTTTGCCGCAGACGCCAACCCCGCGGTCAATCTCCAGATCATTACCGACCATCGACACTTTCTGCATGGCTTCAATACCGCTGCCGATAAGCGTCGCACCTTTAATCGGACGCGTAATTTTACCGTTTTCAATCAAATACGCTTCAGACGCGGAGAATACAAACTTGCCTGAAGTAATATCGACCTGACCACCGCCAAAATTCGGCGCGTAAATACCTTTCGAGACACTGGCAATAATTTCTTCCGGGGTATGCTCGCCCGGCAGCATATAAGTATTGGTCATGCGTGGCATCGGCAGATGCGCATAGGATTCACGGCGACCGTTCCCCGTCGGGTTTACCCCCATCAGACGCGCATTCAGTTTATCCTGCATGTAGCCTTTCAGCTTACCGCCTTCCACCAGCACATTGTACTGACCCGGTGTGCCTTCATCATCGATATTCAGCGAGCCCCGGCGATCTGCCAGAGTGCCGTCATCCACAATGGTACACAGGCTGGACGTCACCTGCTGACCCATCTGACCGGAGAACATGGAAGAGCCTTTTCGGTTAAAGTCGCCTTCCAGGCCATGGCCCACAGCTTCATGCAGCAATACACCAGGCCATCCGGCCCCAAGGACCACCGGCATGGTTCCGGCAGGTGCCGGATCCGCATCTACATTAATCAATGCCTGACGCAGGGCTTCATCGGCATACTGAAGGGCAACAGATTTACCATCCGTTTCCGTCTTAAAGTACTGGTAGCCGAACCGGCCGCCACCACCCGCACTGCCGCTTTCCCGCTTGCCATTTTTTTCGATCAGCACACTGACCGAAAAACGGACCAGCGGACGGATGTCTGCGGCGTAAGTGCCATCAATAGCAGCCACCAGCACCTGTTCATAGACACCGTTGATGCTGACGGAAACTTCTTTCACCAGTGGTTCTTTGGCACGAATGTAAGCATCCACTTCCTTCAGGAGGGCGATTTTATCCTGCCGTTCCATACTTTCCAGCGGATTGACCGGTGCGTAGACCGCAGGCACCGGAGAAGCTGCCAGTGTTTTGACTTTCCCTTCTCCGCCGCTGCGCGCAATCCCGCGTGCTGCTTTCGCACTTTGCGTCAGAGCCAGCTTGCTGATTTGATCCGAATAGGCAAATCCCGTTTTTTCACCGGAGACCGCACGAACCCCGACACCCCGGTCAATATTGAATGAACCATCCTTGATAATGCTGTCTTCCAGGACCAGTGACTCATGCCAGCTGGACTGAAAATAGATGTCGCCATAATCCACATTACGGGCGGTCATCAGGGCCAGAATCTGGCTGAGATCTTTACGCTCAAGTCCGGACTGGGCCAGCATGGTCTGTTCTACGGTTTCCAGCATCATTGCCTTTACTCTTCTGTGTTGCACTGCTGCACCTGAAATCGGGTGTGTTGCAGCAATGGCATATTGGTTCGAATCTGCTCACTCAGGCCCAGATCGATCTCCGCGGCGACAACCCCCGTTCCCTGCTCCTGGCAGGCAACCACCTGTCCCCAGGGATCCACAATCATGGAGTGACCCCAGGTTTCCCGGCCCTGGTTATGCTCGCCCCACTGCGCGGCTGCCACAATCCAGCACTGCGTTTCGATCGCTCTGGCGCGCAGCAGGATATCCCAGTGCGCCTTACCAGTGACTTTCGTGAAGGCCGCGGGGACAACGATAATGTCTGCGCCCTGAGCCCGCAGCGCACTGTAGAGCTGCGGAAAACGCACATCATAACAGATTGACAGTCCGATGTTGCCGAAAGGTGTTTTCACAACCCGAACCGCACCACCCGGCCGGAAGGTATCCGACTCCCGATAGCTGTGGTGACGATCGGCCACCTCCACATCAAACATATGCAGTTTGTCGTAATGCGCCTCCAGCTCTCCCTGATCATTGAACAGCAGCGCTGTGGTCGTCATAGCACCATCATCGCGACGAACCGGCATCGAGCCAATGAGCAGCCAGATCCCCAGCTGCTTCGAGATTGCCGCCAGTTCAGATTGTAAAGGTCCGTTGCCCAGAGGCTCCGCATGACGTTCATAATCCTGACGCGTCCCAAAGACCAGGCAGTTTTCCGGGGTCACAACGAGCTTGGCGCCCTGGAGCTGTAACCCTTTCAGCTTCTTCTTCAACTGCGCCAGATTCACCTCAGGATCCGGCCCGGAATTCATCTGTACAACACCCACTTTGGCCATCACATACTCCATTATGAATTGATTCTCTTATCATTATGACCTCAACTTTCCTTTCAGGTAAAGTCGGGCATGTCCTTTCGCAGTCGGTTTAAGGGGTCGCTTGTTGTTTCAGCGATTCCGGAACCTTGAATTCCCCGGTAAAGCGGGACTGCTCGGTCACGATCGGTGACTCAATCGGTCCGCTCACCACATAGTTTATCTGGGTAAAGACGTCCACAACCGGCGACAGTGCCGTCGAAATCGCAAACACGACAATCGCCGTCTGAGGCGCCACGGCAAATGCCGTCAGCACCGGAATCCCTGAAGTCAGATCCGGAATAAATTTCACCCGCGCATTCACCGTTTCATCTACCAGATTAGCACTTCCCTGAATATACATATCCCCGGCCAGTGCCTTCATTTCGACATCATCGGTGCGGAAAAGGCCATTTTCAATTCGCCCGGAGCCTTTGATGTAGTCAAAAGCCATGCCATCATCAAACACGCCAGTGAAATCGAGCTGCATCTTACGAATAATCGAGTCCAGACTGAACAGCCCCAGAATCCGCCCGGCACCGCCCACATCCCGGATCACCCCTTTCCCGGTTTCTGTTTTGAGTTCACCGGTCAGGGTTTCACGGTGCATGGACCAGGGCGCACCCTGCCACTGAATAGAGGCATAACTCTTAAAGCTGGCATCCTGAATACCGCCGGAAACGCCTAAACGTCCCATCAGTTCAGAACTGTCTTCACCGGAAATATCAAAAGCAATCTGAGTTTCATTCTGATACTGACTCATGGTCCAGTGGCCATCCAGACTCAGCGACGTGGTCCCCGAATCCAGCTGCAGCTCCTCCAGAATCAGCGTCTGATCCTCGCGGCGCAGACGCCCGCTCAGCGCCCCCAGGCGATAGCCCTGCAACCACAAATCTTTCACCTTCACATCCATTTCCGGCAGATAAGTCATCATGCTCCGGTCAAAGTCAGTGACCGGCGGGATACTGACTTGCGGCACATATTTACGTTTGGAAGCAATTGGCTCCAACGGTTTTTTTCCTTCCGGCAGATTCAGATGGAACTGCTCAAGGTTAATCTTCAGTGGCTGTTTATCCGGCCAGAACAGTTCACCACTCACTTCCCGGCTGCCTAACACCGCATGCCACTGGGACGGCTGTTTACGCACCGCCAGTTCCAGATCGTGCCAGTTCAGCCCCGCCAGTTTCAATTGCTGAATACGGGCATTCACCCGGGTCGGTAAAGGCAGTTCGATCAGCGCAGGTCCGGACTGATGTTGCTTTTTGGCCATGATAGCCTGAACCAGAGCTTCCCAGGCATCCGCATCCACACGGTTAGCCTGAATCCGGATGTCATGGCCTTTCTTCGGCAAGCTGCGACGTTCAGACAATCCAATACTCAGTCCGCTGCGCACGATTTCCGGCGTCGGTGACAGAAGGATCTCGGCTTTATATTGTGCATCCGGGACCGTCAGGCTGGCTTCCAGTCGTGAGGTATTGCCCGCAGCGGTCAGCAAAGCTTTGCCCGAATTACCGGGCACCAGTGTGAGCGGATACGGCAGCTGACTGCGGATCCCTTTCAGAGGCGCCTGTATCGAAACCTGATAATCCAGTCCGGTATCGTGCAGCACCACACCCACGTTGCCGTGCCACCGGCTGTTGCCCGTCATTTGGGCCAACAAAGGATCCTGCAACCGTTGCTGCAGAGACGGGATCTGCCACACGCCATCCAGATCGACACTGACCTGATACCCCGATGCCGCGCTGGCACCATCAAAACTCACCGTCAGCGGCTGACCCAACCAGTAAGCCGTCATGTTCTGAGCTGTGATCTGATCGTCGCTGAACTCAATTTTTCCTTTGACCTGCGACAGCGGTAACGCCAGACTCTCAATCGTCACGTCGTTATTATCCAGTATCGCTTCCCCTTTCGCGTGCACCAGCTCACCGCTGAACGGAATATCCAGCAACAACCGGGCATTGACCGGGCCTTCGACCTGCACAGCTGTCAATGCAGCGCCGACGGAGTCAACCAGCGGGGTCGCCATCATGTAGTCGCGCACCAGCTCCCCTTGAGCGCCCACTTCCATATCCAGCTTGAGATGACCATCGGGGTGTAGCCAGGCATCCCCGGTCACCCGCTGTGCAATTGCGCCTTTGGTTTTGGCATGACGCGCATCGATCAGCATCCGATCATTGCGAAACACCAGATCCAGATCCAAATCCGTCAGTTCCGGCCAGGCCGTGTCAAAACTAAACCGCCCCGACTGAAGCGGTACATGAACCTCAAAATTACCGTCATGATGTGCGTAAGGAAAAGCCGGCAGATCGCCGTACCACAATAACTGAGCATGCTCAGACTGACCGCCGCGGATCGCTGCAGACAAATAATCCGTCAGTTGCTGACCCAGAGCCGGTCTGGGCAGATAACGCCAGGCAGCCCCGGCATCTTTCAGTTCTGTTTCCCCGTAAAATGACAGCCAGGAAGGAGCGTTGGCCGGAAAATCCAGTCTGAACTGCCCGCTGGCCTTCAGGTGCGGGGTACTGACCGACAGTGCGTCGCTCCAGATCCGCCAGCCCTGTTCATCCTGCTGCCAGAAAGCCCGCACATCCGCCTGATCGATCTTCATCGGCGCCTGGAATACTTTATCGTAATCCAGCGTTTGCTGAGCAACATCCAGCATGATTTGTCCCTGATGCGCATCACCCGCCACAGTCGCATTCAGGTTTTGAAAAGCCGGCAGGTACATCCATTGCTTGTTGGAGACACTGTCCAGTGTCAGGGAAAAACGCGGGACAGCCAGTCCCTGTCCGGCAAAGCGCAGATCTTTCAACAAACCGGCTGGCTGAAGTGTCTGAATAGCCTGACGGGCCGCATTTTCATCGGGTAATAAAGTACTCAGCGGGTGCAGCCGCGCCAGCTCAATGTTGCTGACCGCCAGTTGCCAGCTTCCCTGACGAATGGTGCCCATCAACGGCAAGTCCGCAGCCAATGCCTGCCCATGCCCGTTCGCAGCCAGCCATTGGGCAGCAAAATCCAGACGCGGCCAGGCCTTCTCATCCGTTGCCAGCACCAGCTTATGGCTGTCCAGCCGCCATCCCGGCGCACCATTTTGTGTGACCGATGAAAGGGACAGCATGCCGCGCAGCAGAGCCAGTTCGTGCTTCACGCCTTTTTCCTGCCAGCGGACAAAAGAGTCCTGGAAGCGAACCTTACTGTGACTCAGCCGGCCATTCTCCAGCGTCAGCCAGACTTCAGTATTGATCTGGCTGTCCGTGATCTTCTCCCCCCCCAGAATGGCCTGATTGAGCCAGGGTGTGAAAGAAAGGTTTCGGGTCCGGATATAGACGGTACCGGACAAACTGGGCAGGCCATTTTTTGCAGACAGGTTTGCAACGACATTCAGCTGATTCAGGTCCGTCCCCGGAATACTGACGACACCTTCAGCCAGATGCATCCCGCCCCGCCGGTCCCACTTCAGCTCTTTCAGCGTCACGGGTTGACGATGGCCTGCCGGGGAGGTCACCACCAGCGTTGCATCACGGAGTGAAAATGTCCCCAGCTGTACGAACAGCACCTGTTCAATCCGGGCCAGATCCAGTTGTCTGGCACTGTCCGTGGCGTCGTTACTGGCAGGTAATTGTGTGAAATCCAGAGACAGGCCGTAGATTTGCACGTCCCGGAACACAGGTTTCAAATTGAGGAGGGATTGCCACAGGTCGAGTTCCAGATCGATTTCCCGGGCCTGGATCATGTCGTGGCTGTTCTGGCCCAGACGAACACCATGCAATGCCATGACCGGACCGAGGTTATGCCAGCGCCCTTCCACCTGTGCGACCCCGATCTGCAGGCTGGTTTCCTCAGAAAGCCAGGCAGTGATCGGCGCACGGTAATTGTTCAGCTGAGGCAGCAGCAGACGCAGAGATGTAATCAGCACCGCGCCGATGACCAGCAGTGTCAGCAACGTCCACTTCAGGACGCGGGTCAATTTTATCAGCACAGCATTTCCACTCTCGAATCAGGGGTTACATCATGACAACATCAAATTGTTCTTGGTTATACAAAGGCTCAATTTTCACTTCGACCTGTTTGCCGATAAAGACTTCCAGTTCGGCCAGCGCATGGTATTCCTCTCCGGCCAGGGTTTCGGCCACAGCAGGCGAGACATAAACCACAAAACGGTCGGCATCATACGCCCGGTTTACCCGGGTAATTTCACGCAGGATCTCATAGCAGACACTGTCGACCGTTTTCACCGTGCCGCGACCTTCACAAGTTGGACAAGTCCCGCACAGTACATGTTCAATACTTTCCCGGGTACGCTTCCGGGTCATTTCAACCAGCCCCAGTTGCGTAAAGCCATTAATATTGGTTTTCACTCTGTCATAAGACAGGGCGTGCTCCAGTGCAGTCAGTACCCTGCGGCGATGTTCTTCCGAGGCCATATCGATGAAATCGATAATGATAATGCCCCCTAAATTTCGCAAACGCAGCTGACGGGCAATGGCTTTGGTCGCCTCGATGTTGGTGTTGAAGATCGTTTCTTCCAGATTACGGCGACCAACAAATGCACCGGTATTAATATCGATCGTGGTCATGGCTTCCGTCTGATCAATGATCAGATATCCGCCCGATTTCAGCTCAACTTTACGATCCAGTGCGCGCTGAATTTCATTCTCGGTATCGTACAAATCAAAAATGGGCTGCTCGCCGGTGTAATGCACCAGTTTACTGCTGATTTCTGGCACGAACTCGTCGGTAAATTCCATTAAATTTTCAAAAGCGAGGCGGGAATCGACATAAATGGAGTCCAGCTCCGTCCCGACAAAATCCCGCAATATACGCTGGGCTAATCCCAGTTCGCCGTACAGCATGGACTTACTTTTATACTTTCTGCGACGTTCCAGTACTTTTCGCCACAAATGTTTCAGGAATGCCGCATCCTGAGCCATTTCTTCAGTCGTCGCACCCTCTGCCGCAGTCCGGATGATAAATCCGCCCAACTCGTCACAATGCGGCATGACCAGCGCTTTGAGCCGCTCACGTTCAGTTTCACTTTCAATTCGCTGTGAGACACCGACATGGCTGGCTCCCGGCATAAACACCAGATAGCGTGACGGCAGAGTGACATCTGTGGTCAGCCGGGCACCTTTAGTCCCCAGCGGATCTTTCACTACCTGCACCACCAGATCCTGCCCCTGACGGACCAGCTCTGAAATATCCCGCACCTGAAACTGCTGTTTTTCATTTTCCGCGACACACTCAGTATGCGGCACAATATCGGATGCATGTAAAAACGCGGCTTTATCCAGACCGATATCCACAAAAGCGGCCTGCATGCCCGGCAGAACCCGACTGACCTTGCCTTTGTAAATATTACCGACAATGCCACGCTTCGATTCACGCTCAATATGAATTTCCTGGAGGTTTCCCCCCTCGATCATGGCCACACGGGTTTCACTGGGTGTCACATTGATCAGCAGCTCGGTACTCATGGATGCCTCTGTCTTTATTTTAGTGGGCTATAAAATCACGGATCAGCGCATCAGTTTCCACCAACGGCAGGCCAACTACAGCATGGTAGCTTCCTTCGATACGGGGAATAAATTTCCCGCCAATCCCCTGAATGGCATAACTGCCGGCTTTATCCCGGGGTTCACCGCTTTGCCAGTAATCCCGGATATCCTGCTCGGTCAGTGGCCGGAACCAGACCTCAGTCACCACAAGCCTGGTGACCTGGCGTGTCTGCGTCGCGACAGACACCGCTGTCATGACCTGATGACTTCGTCCGGATAATAACATGAGCATCTCGTAGCTGTGCGCAAAATCCCTCGGTTTTTCAAGAATCTGCTCATCAACAACCACGATCGTGTCTGAGCCGACGACCGGGATATTTCCATCGGTAGCACGGACACCGGCCATCGCTTTATCCAGTGACAGGCGCTGCACATATTCTGCCGGTGTTTCCCCGGCCTGATGGCACTCTTCCACATCCAGGGAAAGAATCTCGAAAGGATATCCGAGTTGGGACAGTAATTCTTTACGACGTGGTGAGCCGGATGCCAGATACAGTTGTGTCATCTTGATTCTACCTTGAAATACGACAGAACCCTGAGGGCACTTTCAGGTCAGCCTCAAACGGCACTGTCAAAAAAGGGGCGAAAGCCCCTTAACGAATTGAAAACTTACGGCGAATACGGCGCAAAAACAGAAACAGCCACGGCCAGAGCAGGAAATTAAGTAACACAGCCCACAGCCGGTTTGGATCGAACTCGATTTCGACGATCAGATATTCCGCCCAGAATTCGACCAGTTTGCCCGCCAGTGATAACAAAGCCACGATCATCGCCTGTTGCCACAATGACAGGTTACGCATCACCTGAAAATTCAGCGCGACAATATAGCACACCACGGACATCATCATGCCGCGGATTCCCAGGGTTGAGCCGAGCAGCAAATCCCAGATCAGCCCCAGCACCAGCGCGGTCCCCACATTGACCCGATGCGGCAGGGCCAGCACCCAGTAAAATGCCACCAGCATCACCCAGGAAGGCCGGAAGGCCTCAAACTGTCCCGGCCACGGGGCTGCCTGTAAAATCAGCGCAACCACAAACGACAGCCAAATCAGCAGAATGCCATTGGCTCGAGTATTAGCCATCGACCGATTCTCCTTTGGTTATGACTTGTCTTTCTCTGTCGGTCGGCCAGACCAGCAGCAGATAGCGCAATCGATCGAACTGCACGGTCGGCATCGCTTTAATTTGTGCAAAAGGCCGTTTATTGTCGAACGAGAACTCAGTGACCCGTGCAACCGGATAACCTTCAGGATAACGACCGCCCAGACCAGAAGTCACCAACAGATCGCCGACCTTAATATCGGTGCTGCTTGGCACATGTTCCAGCTGAATCTGGTCCTGTTCACCGCTGCCGGAAGCAATCACACGAATGTCGTTCCGCACCACCTGCACCGGGATCGCATGCGTCGGGTCAATCAACAGCAGTACCCGGCTGTTATGGGCACCGACATAAGACACCTGACCCACAATCCCTTTGTCGTTAATCACAGGCTGACCTTCATAAACCCCATCGACATGGCCTTTATCGATCATCACCTGATGACTGTACGGATCGGAGTCGACGGCCATGACTTCGGCCACCATCTTGCGTTCATCACGCACGAAAGGCGAACCCAGCAGTTCACGGAGTCGCTGGTTTTCCTGTTGCAGCTGGTCCAGCAAAAGCACATCGCTCTGCAGCACCAGTAAATCACGCTTAAGCGCTTTGTTTTCTGCCAGTAACCGCTGATGAGAGCTCAGCTGACTGGAAAGTCCGTCCAGAATTTCGCGAGGAAGATTTGCAGCGTATTGCAGTGGCGCAACCGCCGAGTTCAGGACATAACGAACCTGAGCGAAAGCATCAAGACGACGGTCGGCAAACATCAGGCCGACCGACAGTAACAAGGCAAGAAACAGGCGCCATTGCAGAGAAGGACCTCTGCCAAAGATAGGTTTCATGTAACACTATGACCTGTCTGGATATTTGCCGGGGTAGACATTAGTCTTCGCTGAATAGATCGCCACCATGCATATCGATCATTTCCAGCGCTTTACCGCCCCCACGAGCAACACAGGTCAGTGGGTCTTCAGCAACAACAACAGGAATACCGGTTTCTTCCGTCAGCAGACGGTCCAAATCACGCAGCAGTGCACCACCGCCGGTCAGAACCATACCACGCTCAGAGATATCAGAAGCCAATTCTGGCGGACACTGCTCCAGGGCTACCATGACTGCAGAGACAATACCGGTCAGCGGCTCTTGCAGCGCTTCCAGAATTTCATTCGAGTTCAGGGTGAAGCTGCGTGGCACACCTTCAGCCAGGTTACGACCGCGAACTTCGATTTCACGAACTTCATCACCCGGATATGCAGAACCGATTTCGTGCTTGATACGTTCAGCGGTTGCTTCACCGATCAGGCTGCCGTAGTTACGGCGAACATAGTTGATAATCGCTTCGTCGAAACGGTCACCACCGATGCGCACAGAAGACGAATAAACCACACCGTTCAGGGAGATCACGGCAACTTCAGTCGTACCACCACCGATATCGATCACCATCGAACCTGTCGCTTCAGAAACAGGCAGGCCCGCACCGATCGCTGCCGCCATCGGCTCGTCGATCAGGTAAACTTCACGGGCACCCGCACCCTGTGCAGATTCACGGATAGCACGACGTTCAACCTGCGTTGAACCGCAAGGAACGGCGACCAGTACACGCGGACTCGGACGCAAAACACTATTGTCGTGAACTTGCTTGATAAAGTGCTGAAGCATCTTCTCTGTGACGTAAAAGTCGGCGATCACACCGTCTTTCATCGGACGAATTGCCGCGATATTGCCCGGCGTACGACCAAGCATCTGTTTGGCTTCGTGGCCAACGGCCGCGACACTCTTGGTTGCTCCGGCGCGATCCTGGCGAATGGCGACCACTGATGGTTCATCGAGAACGATCCCCTGTCCTTTGACATAAATCAGGGTATTGGCAGTACCCAGGTCAATAGACAGGTCATTAGAAAACATGCCACGAAGTTTTTTAAACATAGTTTTCGGCTAATCCTGCAAGCTCAAAATTCGTAAAAATTGCGCCTAAATGTATCAAGGGGTCGGTAGCGAGACAAGATAAGCTTTGTCAAACCTGCCACAGATCCTCATTTTTAGGAGTTGTCAGCCTTTTGTGTTTGCTTTTCCGGCAGCGAACTGCGGTTAGAAACGATGTAAGCCCACACTTCCCTATTCATTCAGGGCCTGATTGATATTCATTTCACCGCGGTAAATGATGCGATCATTGCCGCGATAAAGTCCGAAAGTCACGACCGCTGACGGGTTTTCATCCCCGAGGCCGCGCCAATCGTACAGCAGCCAGCGCTGAGGCACAGCCCCAACCTGTGTGCCAGCAGCAGAATCTTTGATTTCATTTTCGCCGGCTATCGGTGCCGGGATATCTGACACCAGTTTTTGCCAGAAGCGGACTTGCTCCCTGACAGCAGTGCCAGTGGCATACAGATCACCAGATTGTGAGGATCCACTGACAACCGTCTTTTCTCCGCCAGAAACCGTGATTGCCGGACTCTCTGGATTCGTGAGGCCCTGCCGGAAAGCATGCTGTCCGTCAAAGCGAGAAAATGAATCATCCCCATTCGTGACAAACTGACCTTGCGCCCAGTATTCCAGAATCACCGGCATATTAACGTTTTCACCTTCCCGGCCGACGCTGTCTTCGAGCCGCATCCGGCCATAACGCGCATGAATGTCCCCACTCAGTGCTGCAGCCCTCTCCGGCGTGGCACCATCCAGAACCCGGATTTCCTGCGATTTTGTCTGAAAATCGGTACAGCCATTCGAACCGCAATCTGTCCTGTCTCGCACAACCAGTCCCAGACTAACCGGATAAGGCCCGTCTGGCAGTGTCACTCTCGGACTGACACTGCTGACAACACGCAGAAAAGTAATGCTGTCTGCACGAATCTCCTGGAATGCCTTTGACCAGCTCTGATAGACCGTGTGCTCCGATAATCTCTCCGTCAGCTCGTTCGCCGCCGATCCAGAAGCATCATCATTGACGGCTCGCAGCAACACAGCTTCCTGATACTGCCCGGCAAAGTTGCCGTAATTTTGTGTGGCTCCGCTTTGCTTGTTCTGTGCTTCTATCGTGGCCTCAACCGAGAAAGGCTGTTCCATGTAGGTAAAGCTGTCACCGTTGGCATCCAGGACCAGGCTGTCTTTGATCACGAAATGATGCGGATAAAAGCGTCCGATTTCCCCAACGCCCTGATCCACAGTCATGCCCAGATAATCTGCATCCGCCTGAAGCCACACACTGCCGACTTCACTCCAGTTCAGGTGACTGAGGGTGAGACCTTGAGCAGCCTGCGCTGCGGTAAACGTCCCGCTCAGCGTTCCGCCAAGTATCCCTCCCGCAGCATCCGGCTCATCCGGTGAAGCCGGTTTGGCCGGAATTGACAGCGCAAACGGCGCACTCACAGATGCAACAGAGTAATAATTCGGTGTGGTTGCCACGCGACACCAGTCAGCGCGGGCGTACACTGTTGTTTCGACATCATGGCGACCATCTCCGGATAAATCCTGTACGGGGGCTGCCATTTCATCGGTCCAGATCACAGGTTTCAGGATTGCGGAAAAACTTTCCCCTGCCGCAGAAAAACCGGGGCCGCTGCTGGCAGTACCAGAAAAATCCGTCTTGCCGTTGCTGGCGGTAATCCCGCACAGTGCAAAAGTATATGGACGGGCCCACACGGTCTGCGTCCCTTCCAGTTGCGTCCAGTCGCCGAGTGCCAGATCATCCAGCGGCTGTCCGTCACCACGGATGCTGCATCCCCCGGATTTGGTACAGTTCGGATCCACCAGCTTCAATTGTGCCTGCCCGGCATCGAGATAACGAAGAAAAGTACTCGCCACGCCTTCTGCAAACGTCAGCGTTACACGAGATGTCTGCCAGTCCCCCGCCTTGTCTTTCAGTTCAATCGCCTTCGTCCCGTTGTCCGGCAGGGTGTAAGCGGTGCTCATATTGAGCAGGCGATCGCCGCTGTAATCTTTCGCGACTTCCGGTGTGCTCTGGCTGGCATCGCAGCTCATGGCCGACACCGCAACAGACTCAGGCTTCCCGGCCACCATTTTCAGGGCCTGATCCTGAAGCTGCAGTCTGAAAGGAACAAAACTGTACTGACCATTCGCTGTCGGATAACCATCCGAAACCAGACGGCCACTCACCTGAATGGTTTCAATCACTTCACTTTTCAGCCAGAGCCGGGTGATCCCGTTCACCACAGCAAAGCGCTGGCTTTGGCTGACATCTTGTCCTGTACCGTCGCTGGCCTGTTCATACCAGCTTGCCTGCCCGCTGACAGTCAGGTTTGTAGTCACATCTATACTGCCCTGAAAACCTGTTGCCAGCGCACCGGTTTTATCCAGCACCTGAAATTCCACCAGCTGACGCTCACACATCAGACTCAATGCCCGGGACGGGCTGACAATGAGCTGGTAATTCGTCTCCGGCGGTTGAAAGCACTGGCTGTTCCCGACAATCCGGGCACTGTTACTCATCTGCAACTGACAGGCTGTCACCGCACCAATTAAGCTCGACTGATTCGACAACACAACTGGCCCTTGAGAATAAATACGACCGTTAAATAAACCAGAAGAACTAATATTCACTGAATACTTTGTATTCACCTGAGGTTGATAATGGGGATAATTAAGCGGTAATGGGCATTCATCGCCATTATTGTATGCATATATTGTCAAATTGTCAGAGGGACTCGTCGTGTTCACTACACCTGCGTTGCTGATTCTGAACAAATCAAGCACATGTAATATCACTTCACCATTTACAGTAATTTCGCCTCTGATATCAGCGCGATCTATCCAATACTCTCCAGACGGAAACGTTAAATTTCCTGTTGGTTCAACGGAAAGACCAAAATTAAAACGTTCAGCCATATAGTAACGACCAGGAATTGCTGTTTCATCAGCCATAACAACATGATCTTTGGCTATATCTGTACCAGGCACATTCCAATTCAACGTTTTCTTTTCAGCCATCATCCCACCAAGCGCACATTGAATTCCATCGCACAATCCATCGACACTTCCTTCTGGTCTGAAATCAGGGTCATAAAGCTTCTCGACGATAGAATTATCAAATCCAACGCGATTATTTTTGGTGTTCGATATTTGAGTCCCAGCATCGGAAGTGAACAAATGATTCTGATTTCCGACCCAGGTCTGCACCGGTCCGGGGAAAAGTTCACACACATCGGTGGAAACCGGTAAATCTGGCGCGGAATCATCAATGGTGCAGGACATGCCCTCAACCGCAACCCCGTCCACCTTGATCGGAACACTCTTGATTGGAGATAAATCGGCAAAGACTGTTGTCACCGCTCGCCACACGACCGGGACAGACCCCGATTCATACAGATAGTAAGTCAGCCGTCCTTGCTTATTCCCAAGCTGCTCATATTTCAGCCAGATGTAATAGTCGCCGCCAGCCACCATCTCTGTATCTGAGATAATTGGCGAGATGGACGCATCATTACTCCAGAGTGCCAAAGGCCGCGTGTCGTTCTTCTTGGTCGCATAAATGGTTTCTTTCAACTGGGCATTATGAATCTGATAAGCCACATTAAACCTGCTGTCGGTCCGGATATCATTACACTGCTCGGCCGACGCCCAGGCCTGCTGACAAAACAGCAGTAAGGTAAACATCATCCATTGCCAACCATTATTCATGTGCCAAATCCTTTGCCCAAAGTACCTGCGTCCGGGTAACCATATGGGGACCACTGCCACAGCTTGCCTTGCTGACCAAATAGTAAGTATTCACTGACTCGTTCGTTGATGACTCACACGTCACTGTTGCACCGCATCCGCCATTCCCGGACGGAGCAAAACGATAAGGAGCTCCGGTCGCCGGATTGAGGCTGTCGCAAACCGTCAGCGACGAACCGCTGCCCGCCACAGGAAAAAGCCGGTTCATGATCACTTCATTCGCAGAGTGTGCTGTCAGCCAGGCGCGAGTCGACAGGACCTCACGGGTTGTCATGTCTTGGCTGGAACCACTGACCCGCAACATGGCCGCGGCAATGGCAGCCATCACCACAATCACGAAAATCGCAACCACCAGTGCGCTGCCCTGTTGCCGTCTGGGAGAGTTCCGCCTGCTATAAGACATTGATCACCTGTACACTCTGAGTGTATTCCGAGGACTCCCGGCTGACCGGGTCGGCAAATGTCATCTCCAGATGGATCAGCCCGTTGCTGTTGAGTCCGCTGCCGGATAGCGCAACATCAAAACGATTCAGCTTATCGGTCAGTTCCTCACCCGCCCCCTGATTCACCCGGCGGATCAGACGCTCACCTTCCTGACAGAAAGCCACCCGCCGTGAAAACAGATACAGGCGCTTCCCGGGAGAACGGTCTCCCAGCCATTGTGAAAGCTGGAGCGTGGCTGTGGGATCGGCAAGTGTCGGTTGCTTGCTGGTGCCGGTGATCACCATACTGTCGTCATCCGCAGCCTGATATTCCCCTGCACCGGTAAAACCTGCCGCCGCCCGGTAATCTTTCAGTTCCCGATTCCACAACGCAATCTGCTGCGCATCGGGCGGCACCAGAACGTGCAGCCCAGACATATCAGGCTCACTGCGATAAGCAGCAACCAGATAGACCGGATAAAAAGACAGGCAACCCTTGCTGAAACTGAGGCTGTTCGGGGCCGCGTGACGGATTTCACGCGTCAGCCGCTCAATCACAAAACGGGCCTCCGCCTGAAGCCTTTCACGGTGAATGGTGTCGGTATACCCCTGCGCGCCAAGCTGAAGATAGGTCCCGATGCCCAGCGTGATAAATGCCAGCACCACCATCGCCATGATCATCTCTATCAGCGTAAATCCGCGCGTCGGGCGCATCAGTAATTACTCCTGAACGCAGTGAACAGATAGTCTCCGTATCGTGTGGTTTTCACCAGCACACGAATGCGTTTTTGAGCCGTGACTGTTGTCGCTGCGCCATCAAAAGCATCAAGTTCATAACCGACCTGCACTTCCAGCCAGATATTGCGGTAATCACTCTCATCCGCCACGGAAACCTTGACCAGATCCTGCAGGTTGCCGAGGCGGGTCAGGCCGCTGCCCGCACACTGGGCCGAGGTCCCCCAGCATCCGGTAAAGTCATCCACATCATCGGCCGCACCGACATTGAGCAGGTTGCTGATCAGTTCGCTGCCATCTCCTCCCAGCAAAGCCGGGGGGGTGCAGGTGTAGCTGGCTTCTCCACAACGAATCACGCTGTCATTAAACGGGTCCGATTGTTCGTCGAACTTTCGTGCCAGAATTTCATTCATCGCGGCCTGCCCGATTGCTGCGGCCCGGGCCTGATAATGCGGAACTGCCGATTGTTCGGTCTGTGGGAATAAAAAGCTGACCAGCATGACCATCGCCATCGCCATGATCACAATCGCCAGAATGCCTTCAATCAGCGTAAAACCGTGTTGCCTTCCGGCCGTATTACGAGCAGGCATGGATATAGCCCTCACGGTTGATACAGAGCGACGCAGACAGCGCATTGCGGGAGGTAAAAGTGATTTTGCAATTGCTGGCGCAAAGCAGAGTTTTATTGCCGCTGCTGTCTGACTGATATGGCCGACCCAGCAGATCAAAACGGATTTCGCCCTGAGTTGTCCCGGAAACCGTCACGCCATCTTCCTGGGTCGTCAGTGCACGGCCGGAATAAGTGGTATCAGCACAAGTCGCGGGACCAAAGCGATCGGGTTGCACGATGAGTGACAGGCAGGGATCCTGTGTCCCCTGAGGTGTATTGTTGCTCATGGCTCTGAGCTGGATCTGGCGTGCCAGGCTGACAGCCTGATCGCGGGTCAGATAGGCATCGAAGCTGCTGCGGCCAATCAGGCGTGAAGCGGCTGTCATACCGAGGATGCCCAGCAGTATGATCACCAGAATCAGCTCAATCAACGTAAAGCCGCATTGCCGGCCAGCGCGGTATTGGCACGCCATGCTGTCACCCGAGACGCCCTGTAAAAAAGAAAAAAGGGGCAGGAGTCCGCCCCTCAAGCTCAACGCATTTGGCTCATACTCATCAGCCAGAAAATCTTAATTCATTGTACAACCGTCACCAGTCACCACTTGTGTTGTCGCAACGGCGCCCGAAGTTGCCTGAGTGTATTGTACGTAACAGCCATCAGCCGTTCGGCCAGAGAACGTATAACCAATCTTTCCGGTCGGTAACGCAGCCCCGCCAGTCACACTGGCTGGCGCAACAATCCAATCCGCTGACTCAAACGCGGCACCGATACCGTCTGTTGCTGCAGTCGGATAACCAAAAATGGTTTGCACGCCGTCAACAGCAACCTCTGTCGAGGACGCCTCATTCCCGCGGATCGCAGCCTTACCGTAAACAATTCCAGCAGCCCCATCCATCGCGCCCTTCAACCCCTGCAAGGCCGAATTCCGCGCATCATCCTGTAAATCTAAAAAACGTGGTGCCGCAGTGACAGCCAGAATACCGAGAATCACGATCACCACTACCAGTTCAATCAGGGTAAAACCACCTTGACGTTTCATTACTGACTCCTAATTATTGTGTTCTATCTTCATATCAATCCGGCCCAACGCCGGCGTGTAAATAAAAGAATGGCCGGCGGTTATTGATTTCATACCGGTCCAAAAATCACTGGCCGAAGCCAGCTGGTAATAACGACAAAGCCGGTGACCGCTGACTACCTCAGCTCTGACGAAATACTGATATTGTCCTGAAACTGCCGCTTTATCATCCAGCGTGGCCGACGGCGGGCTTTGCAAAAGTCCCCCCATCAGATCCAGGCAATCCTGAGCAGAAACAGCCGACAACTGGTCACTTCCCTGCCCGGATAAAGAAAATGGATATCCTGCTCGTCCTCTGATGTCGGACGACGTCAGGTTAAACAACGTCCCGTCATAACGAACCTGATTGAGGAACCCATCCGGAAACGGTTCACGGGGCCTTCCATCGGCTTCCCACTGCACCCGCGCAGAAATGACGGCGGCAGAAAAGTTGCCAGCGACGCCTTGCAGTGCCGCCACTCTGGCATCATTGGCGATCTGGATATACCGGGGAATGGCAACCACAGACAATATACTGACGATAACGATCACCATGATCAGCTCTATCAGTGTGAAACCTATTTGTCTGTTCAGACACTCATTCATACATTGCCAAAATCATGACGATTTGACGTCAAAATAAACATCACCATTCTCTCACTATCCTAAAAAAATACCAACAAAAATAACGGGGATAATTCAGTTTTTTCATATGATTTACGTGAACTTAGCACCCATTTCCCGCCAAAATAATGACAAGAAAGTTACTACTGAATGGCCAGAACAACTTTCTGCAGAAAACGATGGGACTCAAAGCCCGCTCCGGGCCAAATCCAGTAAGTTCCACATCGGTAAAAAGATGCCCAATGCCAGGATCAGCACCATACCGGCCACGACCGCCAGCAGGAATGGTTCTATCCGGGCAGTCAGGGTTTTCAGATCGTAATCAACTTCGCGATCATAAAAATCCGACACTTCATGCAGCAATTCGTCTACCTGACCCGTTTCCTCACCAACAGCGATCATCTGCAGCACTAATGGAGTAAAAATACCGCTCTGCATGGCAGTCTGCGTAATACTGCTCCCCCCTTCGATGCCGCTTTTCATCTCCAGCAGCCGATTTTCCAGATACTGATTTTCCAGCGCTTCGGCAGATAACTGCAGTGCCTGATTCAGGGGGACACCAGCCCGGATCATTAATGCAAAAGTCCGGGAAAACCGGGACAGCTGAGCCCGGTTCACTATGTCGCCAACGACCGGGACTTTCAGCCGCCAGCGATCCCATTTTTCTTTGCCTTCTGCGGTCTGCCGCCAGGCTTTGACGCCAATCCAGCTCATCAGCGCAGCGCCCAGCAGCAAGGGCCAGTAATTCATCAGAAAATCTGAAGTACCAATCAGAAGCCGGGTCGGTAAGGGCAGCTCGACACCAAAACGACTGAACATGTCGGCAAATTGCGGAATCACTTTGGTATTGAGCACGATCATCGCCAATACAATTGCCGTCAGCACAAACGTCGGGTAACGCATCGCCGACTTAATCCGGCGCCGGGTCTCCAGTTCCTGCTCGTAATACTGCGCCAGCTGTAACAGGGCATCTTCCAGCCGCCCCGTGTTTTCCCCCACGTGGATCATGGAAACAAACAGCTCAGAAAAGACTTTCGGATGCAATTTCATCGCCTGCGACAGAGCCCGGCCATTGGTCAGCTCGACTGTCACTGCATCCAGCGTGGTACGTAATAAGGGATGACTGGTACTTTGTTCCAGTCCCTTCATGGCCCGCAGCAACGGCACACCGGCTTTGGTCAGGCTGTATAACTGACGGCAAAGGATCACCAGCGCTTCCTGAGGAACCTGTCGCTGAAACAACTCACCGAGATTCAGTTTTCCCTGGCTGTGCCCGCGCCGAATTTCCAGCGGAATGATCCCCTGCCGCATGAGCTGCTCCGCTGCTGCCTCTTCCGTCGCAGCTTCCAGCTGTCCTTTTTCCAACTGTCCCTGACTGCTCCGTCCCCGGTAATCGAATGTCGGCATCAATGATGCTCCAGGGCAGACGCCAGCAAGGTATCAAACTCTGGGGCCAGATAGTCTCCTTCGCTCAGCGTCAGCACTTCTTCCAGGCTGGTCCTGCCATTCCGGGCCAGCGCCATCGCGGACTCAATCAGGGGCTGATAACCTTCAGTTGTTCGTGCGAGCCGGGCAAAGGTCACAGTATCACTGGCCCGCAGGGCATCCATCATCGCCGGTGTCATTTCCAGCAGTTCAAACACCCCGATTCGCCCTTTATATCCAGTCAGATTACAGCTCTGGCAGCCCCGGCCTTGCCGGAAATTCTGATCAGCTGACTCTGGGAAACGGGCTTTCAGCCACTGCCGCTGCGCCGTATCCGGTTCAGTATCTTCCGCACAGTCCTGGCAGACCCGACGGACCAGTCGCTGCGCGAGCACAGCCCTGACCGCACTGGCCACCAGATACCCCGGTGCTTGCATGTCGATCATCCGTAATGCACTGTCGACCGCATCGTTTGTGTGCAGGGTCGATAACACCAGATGACCGGTCAGAGCGGAACGCAGGCCAATTTCAACGGTTTCCTGATCCCGCATTTCCCCCACCAGAATGATGTCCGGATCCTGCCGCAGAAAAGTTCGCAGGATCGAAGAAAAGGTCAGACCGATCTTGGGATTGACCTGCACCTGATTCACCCGCGGCAGGCGGTATTCCACCGGATCTTCAGCGGTGATCAGCTTTTTACCCGGTTTGTTCAGCTCGCTGAGCGCACCGTACAAAGTGGTGGTTTTACCGGATCCGGTAGGCCCGGTGACCAGAATCATCCCATGGGGACGTTTCAGCTGACGGCGAAAACGAGACAAAATCTCCGGCGGCATTCCGATTTCATCCAGGCTGAGGATCCCGGCCGACTGATCAAGCAGACGCATCACCACCGACTCGCCATACTGCACCGGCATCGTCGAGACACGCACATCCACCGAGTGGCCGCGCACTGTGACATGAAAACGCCCGTCCTGCGGCAGACGTTTTTCTGAAATATCCAGCCCGCTCATCAGTTTCAGGCGCAACACCAGCGCCGAGACGATCGCCGATTCATTGATCAGGGTCTCGTGAAGTATCCCATCGATCCGCTGGCGAATCCGCAGCACACTGGCATCCGGTTCGATATGAATATCCGACGCGCCCACCTGAATTGCATCTTCAAACAGAGAGTTGATCAGTTTGACGACGGTGACTTCTTCGTTGTCGAAATTGTCAACCGTAAAGCTGAAGTCCCGGTTGTCCTGATGCTCAGCATTCAGCTGCTCGGCAAAAGTGACAATTTCCTTGGTGCGGCGGTAATACCGGTCAAACGCAGAAATCAGTTGTCGTTCCGGGGCGATCACCAGCTCAACCCGGTACTGATAGAGCTGATTCAGCACCGCCTCCTGCGCCGCCAAATCCGCCGGATCACTCATAGCCACCCGCACCGTGTCGACCTTATGGCTGATCACCAATGCCCGCAAACGCCGGGCATGGACTTCCGGCAGCAGACCGACAGCCTCGCTGTCGACCGATACCCGGTTCAGATCGATCAGGGGAATATCCAGCTGCCGGGACAAAAACGACAGCAACTGCTGCTCACTCAGAAAGCCCATACTGATCAGGGTATCTCCGAGCTTACGCCCGGTGCTCTGCTGCTGATCCAGCGCCCGATCCAGCTGCTCCTGTTTGACGATCCCTTCCTCAACCAGCAGATCGCCCAGACGTTTACGTAACCGAAGTTGCATCAGTTCACCCCTCCTGTGCCTTTAGCGTGCTGAGACGCTGACGGATAAACTGCTGAGAAGCGCCGGACACCTGACCCAGTTTCAGGGCTTTGCTGTATGCGGCCACGGCGTCGGCTGTTTTCTCACTGCGATCCAGCGCGATCCCCAACCCCAGCCACCAGCGGCCGTCAAAAGGTTCTGCTTCGATAAGCTGCTGATAGCTGCTCAGCGCCAGCGGCTGATTGTTCAGTTGCTGTGCCAGCGCCCCCCGCAGGGCCAGAAACTCACTCTCGGGCTCTCGGGGCAGCTTGCTCAGCACATCCAGCGCCACTTCCGGCTGAGATTCACTGGCCAGCAATTTCGCCATCGTCAGGCGCAATGTCTGCTGCTCCGGCTGTTTCGCTAACCCTTGCTGCAATGTCAGCATCGCCCGGCGCACATCCCCACGACCGTAATACAGCGCCGACAACTGCTGGCGGGCTTCCACCCGGTCCGGCTGATAGTCCAGAACCGACTTGAGATATCCCAGCGCTTTCTGGCTGTCACCTTCGCTCAGCGCTTTCATCGCCTTGTCGTAATCCACCTGAGCCAGTTGCTTCGGCGGCAAAGCCACGCTTTCAATCAACAATTCGGCATCTTTGCTCTCTTCTGCCACGGGGCCCGCATCATCCGCAGCCACTCCGGCTGGTTTCGGTGATACAGGGGCAACAGATGCCAATTTTCGCGGTTGGGCCTGATTCTGAGCCCGTGTCTGACTTGGCGTTTTTGCCGGTACAACAGACTGGATATGCCGCTGGCTTTTCATTTCAGCAACCGCTTTATCCGGCTGTGGAGAATCGCCGACAACCGGTTCCGAGGGAGGCTGAGTTTTCATGTCTTTCTGAGCGGAGCGATCTGTTGGACGCTCAGCAGAAGTTTGCTGGCTTAAAGCCGCCCCCTCCGCGGGTTTCGGAGAAGGCTTTGCTGAAACAACTGGCGTCACTTGATAATTCTCATGCCCGTCATCCTGCAGTGTGTCTGAAACAGGCATCGTTTCGCCCGCATCCGTATGCATCACGACTGGTTCACGGTCCTGCTGACCAAACCACCAGCCCGTTGCACCAGCCACGCCGGCAATCATGAGTCCCGAAAATAACCAGAGCGGCCACCGGGATTTCGGCAATGGTTTGATCCGGGCGGCTTTCAATTCAGGTGCGCCCTGAGACGCGCCGTTCTGGCTCAAACTGTTGAGCATCTGATTTACCTGACTCATGCTCAGTTCCATCCCCATAAAACCGGAAAAGACCAGCGCGGCTGCCGGGCGGCCCGGGTATCCTCAATGGCCGCACGCACATCAGCTTTGCCCACAGAATCCCGTCCGGCACTGCAGGCCATAATAAACGCCTTATGACACAGTTGATTGATCAAACGCGGGATCCCGCCACTGGCATGCCAGATCTCTTTCTGCCTCGTCAGCGGGATCAATCCCGGTTCCGCACCCGCTTTCCCGAGCCTGTGATCGATATAAGAGGCCGTCTCAGCCAGATCCAACGGGCGTAAGACAGCACGGAAAGTAATCCTCTGATGAAACTGACGCAGTTGCGGGGTCGCCAGCCGGGTATCCAGTTCAGGCTGGCCCAGTAAAACGACATGCAGCAATTTTTCCTGTTCCGTTTCCAGATTTCCCAATAATCGCAGGGCTTCCAGCGCCTCATCGGGTAGTGCCTGAGCTTCGTCCAGCAATACCACCACAGAACGCCCGGCCCGCTTGCGCTCCACCAGTGCGCTGTGGAGGGATTCGGTCAGGGTCAGATGATCCTCTTCCGGCTCAAGCCCGAGCTCTTTTGCCAGGGCCGCACGCAGCTCCCGGCCACTCATGGCAGGAGTCGGCAGATATGCCAGTTCGTACTGTTGCGGTAATTGCCGGACCAGCATCCGGCACACCAGTGTTTTTCCCGTCCCGACCTCACCGGCAATCTGGATAAACCCTTCTCCCATCGCGAGTGCCGACAATGTCATCCGGATTGCTTCCAGATGCGGCGGCAGCGCGTAAAACAATTCAGTGTCCGGCGTCAGCCGAAAAGGCAGTTGTGTGAAACCAAAGTGCGCCAGATACATTGGCCTTAACCCTCATCCGGGAACCATTGATCAACCAGTGAGCGTGACCGCTCGATTTCCTGCTGCCAGGTCTGATCGCTCACGACGGTTGGTTTCAGCAGGATCACCAGCTCAGTCTTCGTCTGTACTTTGTTGATATTGCGGAACAAATACCCCAGCCCCGGAATATCACCCAACAGCGGGACCTTGGTTTCCAAGTCTTTCAGTGACGATTTCATCAGACCGCCAATCACCACCACATCGCCGCTGTTTGCATGGATCACCGAATCTGATTCACGGACCGAGCTTTTGGCCAGCGGCAGGCTGTAAGTGCCGAAAGTATCACCCAGTGCGATATCCTTGATTTCCTCAGTCACCTCAACCACTGTGGGGTGAACATGCAGCAAAACGCCGCCATCATCGTCAATCTGAGGTGTAACATCGAGAGAAATACCTGAGAAGAAAGGCGTCAGCACCACATTCGGTGAGGCAACGCCGCCATCCGTGATCGCTTCTCCGCCATCCACTTCGGTCACAAAGTACTGATCTCCCCCGACTTTGATCACCGCTTTCTGGTTATTTGCCGCGGTAACCCGGGGGCTGGACAGCACGTTCAGGTCTCCCTGGGTTTGAAGGAAGCTCAGGACGGCAGAAAAATTCCCGTCCGTGATCGTAATATTGGTCTGCCCGTCCAACAGATTGGCTATCTCATTACCGCCCGGCAGCGCAGACGGACCGGTCCGGCCAAAAATGATCCCGGTACCGCCAATGGTCTTGGTAATATTGCTCCAGTTGATCCCCTGCTGATAACTGTCATTCAGGGTCACTTCCATGATCTTGGCTTCCAGTACCACCTGTCGCTGCAAACGCTTTTTCGAAACCCCGAGAAATTCCCGCACTTCCCGCAATTCATTCGGGAAGGCTTTAACGGTCAGCAGACTGGCCTGCGGTGACACAACAATGCTCCGCCCCTGCCCGGTGCCAATCATAGCCTGTACGGCTCGCTGCAACTGATTCCAGAAATCACTTTCAGAGCGGGTTTCAATCCGGGTTCCGCCGGTTGAATACGAAGTACGCTCACTACTGTCACTGCGATTGTTATTGTCCTCTTCATTATTGCGGGTCCGGCGATAATCATATGACTGATAGTTGCCGTCATTCTTGGGATCACTGATGGAGCCCGTAGTCAGGGAAGTCAGTGATATACCGCGACGCTGCAGCTGCAGGTAATCTACCGGGATCACTTCCGTACGCAGGGCCGCCGGGAAAACCTGGATGATATTGCCCTTGCGCTCGACGTTGTAACCATACATATCTGACACCACATCCAGCACTTCATCCAGCGTAACATCCTGCAACGACAGCGTAATACGGCCGCTGACATTGGGGTGGATCACCATGTTAAACGCGGTGCCATGCACAAGACTGGAGAAAAATGCACGGGCCTCAACGCCGCGGGCATTCACACGGAAACGCCTTTCGTAAGCACCACTGCGCCCGTATCCCTGCCGATTCAGACTGGGCATGAGATCAGCACTGACAGCAGAAGGCAAATCTGTCAGCGGACGGCTCTGTGCCTCATTCGCCGCCTGATTTAATGCTTCTTTCACTTCAACGGGTTTGTGATGGCCCATATTTGCAGCGCAGGCCGTCAGCAACAAAGTCATGATCCCGGTTAACAATAAGCGCATGTCAGCTCACTTTATTCGTGTATTTTGATCTGTTCTTGAAACAGCGCCAGTCGCCATTGCCGGCCACCACGCTGAAGGATAACGGCATCATCCTGTACGGATTTCAGGGTATAACCGCTGATCTGTTCACCGGGTTGCACGACCCGGTTATCCAGAATCACACTGCATTTTTCCTGCTGCGGACAGACAATTCCCTGCAATTCGGGAAGCCGGCGCGTCACCGTTTTTTTCGCAGCGGCCGGCGCCTGCCAGCCCAGCGGAGCTGTCGGATCGCTTTCGGCCCGGGCCAGCAGACTGATCCCTGCCAGTAAGAATGCGAGACAAGCGTTTCTAACCACCAATGAAATCCTTACTTTCACCCAAGGTATATACATCAAGTGTTATATCAGACCAGGGATAGATGTCGACCTGATACTCCAGACTTCGCCAGTAATATTTCACCGGTAAGGCTTCCAGCTGCTGCAAATAATTCACCAGGTCAAAATACCGGCCGCGCAGGGTCAGACGTACCGGGTGAATGTAATACCCGGCATCCTCGCCATGAACCAGCTGAGCGGGTGGCAGGGATTCCAGAGAAACCAATTTCAACCGCTGAGAATGCTGCAGAACCTGATCCATCAGAGTGGCCATCTGAGCCGGTGTGACCAGACTGGCGACCCGCTCTTTCAGCGTTTTGTCCAGTCTGGCATTCTTTGCTTCCAGCCGGACAATCTGCTCATCCAGCTCTTTGTCCGGGTCTGTGTTGAGCTGGCGCTGAATCTGATGCAATTCACCATGACTCCGGATGAACTCCGCCTGTATCGCGTGATACTGCAGCTCAGCCGACAGCCGGACTTTCTGAAGCGGCTCGACCAGCAACTGATATCCGCCCAACAGCAGCATTATCCAGCTGGTTACTGCCACCAGCCATTGTTCTCTGCGACTGAGCTGGTCGAAACGCTCGGCCAGCATGGACCAGATTTTCATGGCTGCTCCTCATCTTGCCGTTGTGCATGCAGCTTGAAAGTGACGACGTTCTGTTCATTTCTGCCCAGTGTCATGACTTCAAACCCCCGGTTTGTCAGTTGCGGATAACGTGAAAAATTCTGAAGCCAGTTGGGCACGGCATTCGGAGAACTGGCGACCCCTTCCAGATCCAGTTTGTCACCCTGCAGGTGAATCCGGCTGACGGAAATCTCCTGACTCGCCGCCTGTGCCAGCTGCCGGAGCAGCGAGGCAAAACCGGCTTGCAGGCTTTTGTCATGCATGGCGATGGCTTTCAGCGTGGCCTGTTTGGCTGCAAGCTGCTGTTCCAGCTCGCCGTTCAGTTTCACTTTAAGTTCACTGGGCAGATGGCGCGCCAGTGCCGCTTTTGCAGTATCCAGCTCTGTTTTTTTCTGGCTGAGACGAAGCTGTTCCTCCGCCAGTTGCTGTTGAACCCGGTGCTCCTGCCAGCTTTGCCAGCCAGCGAAAGAGGCCAGCAGCACAGCTCCGATCGCCCAGCTGGCAGCCAGATTCGGCAATGTCAGCAATCGGGATTGCGGCTTCAGACTGTCATGATACAGGTTGAGGATCGGTTGATGTGCCAGTGCCGCCCAGGCGACCCGGGCATCATAATCTGCCAGACCGGATGGAAACTTGCTGACTGCCGCCACGGGAACACTCAGCCGCCGTCTTAGCGCCTCCGCGAGCAACTCATTGTCTTCGCTGTCACAGCTCACCAGTACCTGAGCAATCGGCATGTCGCGCAGCTGAGCACTGAGAAAATCGAGAGAGCGCTGCAATTCCAGCGCCAGTCCGTCAATTTGCAGGGAAGACGGTTCTTCTCCCAGCAACGGCTGGCGGAAGCCTCGCAACTGACGCTGAAAACACAACACCTGTTGTTTAAACGCAGTCAGCTGAAGCCCGGATTGATGACGGCCATGCAGCACCAGCTGACTCTGGTGAACATCCGTCAATTCACCCAGGACCACCTCATCGGCCGTGATCACTTCCGTGACACAGCCCAGCGACAGACTGGCCAGAACCAGTCGCTGCACCAGCTTTCGCTCTGCAACAAAGACCTGCAGACGTTTTTTCAGGGGTTCTTCGTACCCGCCGGCAACCAGATTCGCCGGGGATTCAGACACCAGATCCTTCACCAGAAAAGGCAGCGCGCTGGCTAATTCCTGATGCGGTAAAGCGGGTTTATCAATTGTCAGGCTCTGATAAAGGCCATGTCCGAGGACAAAACGGATTCGGCTGCCTGCGAGCTGATACTGAACGATCAGACTTTCCAGTGCCTGGCCCCAATTGTCTCGCGAACCAAGCTCCCGGCTGTCGCAGATCCAATCAGTGCCATCCCCGGATTGACTGACAAGTGTCAGCTTATTTTCGAAAACAGCAAAACTGGCAACCTTACTGACAGTTTTCCGCTTCAGAAGCTTTTTGATCAGCATGTTATCAACCCGTTTCCCGTCATCTTTATCCGGACGGTTCTGTGCTCGCCCGGGCCAAACATTGACCTGTTTATGTCAATTATTTGACCGATGATACTGTTAGCAATCAGGCATGTATAGAATAATCACTCCAGGATGGTATTTTTTTAACCAGCAGAACCTCATCTTCTCTTTTTCATCGCAATTTGTGTCAAATCTCTCTCAGGCTCGAAAAAGCGGCCCTGACCACCATGAATCCCCAATTGCTGCAAGACCTGCCACTCTCTGGCGTTTTCCACGCCAACTGCAATCACTGCCACACCGGTATTGGCACAGGCACCCAGCATACTGCGGACAAACAACTGGTTTTCCTGCCGCTGGTCAATTTCCCGGATCAGACTGCGGTGCAGTTTGATATAACTGATGTTCACGTCTTTGATGTAGTGAGTACTGACGATGGTTCTCCCGGCCTGATCGACTCCCAGACTGCATCCCAGACCAGTCAGCATTTTCAGAAAGGTACGGACAGCATCAATATAACGCGACAGATTCCGCTCCGGCACCTCAATGCTCAGCCGTTTCAGTACGGGCCGGGGCGTCTGAAGTAACTCATCCCGGAACCAGCGCACAAAAGCTTTGTCCAGCAGGGATTCAACACTGACATTGACGGCGAAGTTATCCAGCGTCGGACCGTTTTTCAGCAGGTCCAGAGCCTGGCTGATCACCAGTTTATCCATCCGGACATGGAAGCCGACCTGTTCAACCGCCGGTAAAAAGCGGGAAGCTTTGAGCACCAGGCCGTTTTCGTCCCGGATCCGGGCCAGTAATTCCCGGTGCAGCAGTGTTTTTCCTTCCGCCAGATAAGCCGGTTGCTGGTAAAGCTGCGGCCCCCCCTGACTGAACACCCCGTCCAGCAGTGTCCGCCAACGCACGCTGCCCCGGGTATCTTCTTCCTGAGGATCTTTCTGGAACACGGACCAGCTGTTGGTTCCCTGCAGCTGAGCACTGCGCAGCGCCATGTCAGCTTCATCCATGATCCGGCCTCGTCGCTCGCCACTGGCAAAATAGGTCACCCCTATGTGGCACCAGTTATCACGATGCAGCGGCGCGGCAGGTGTCAGCCGTTCCAGCGCTTTAAGCAGCTGACTTACAAACAGATTGATTTCCTTGCTGGGCTGCTGCAGCAGCATGATGGCAAACTCTGCCTCAAAATAACGGGATAACACGCTGTCCGGGTAACGCTGGATCATATTTGACAGCACCATGCCGACATCCTGGATCAGCTCATCCGCCACAATCTTACCTTTGGAGAGCAGCAACTCTTCCCACTCGGAAATGCGGATCAGGATCACCGCACCGTGGTTGTCCTGATCCTGGACCACCGATTGCAGGCGGCTGTCAAATAACACCCGGTTTGCCGAACCAGTCAGTTGATCCAAAAATGTATGGGTACGGATGAAGGTATCAAACCGGCTGCGCTCCTGACGCGCATCTTTCAGTTCAGAGATCAGTTTATCGAGCGCCAGACTGGCCGTATCCGGCCACTCGAACTCCGAGCCTTTGGCAAAATCATCCAGCTTACCTGCCAGCAGCATCCGCCCCCTTTCTTCAAGCAGCTCAGAACCATACAACTGACGTTTCAGCCAGTTCACGCCCCACACCAGACCGGCAATGATGATCATAATTGCCAGACTGATAGACGACATCGCCCCCAGCGAATACGTCAGCTCGGTATAAGGCGGGATCGACTGGATCCGGACGACATAGCCGGGGTTCTGCGTCAGCGGATAGTCTGTACGATAGAGAATATTGGGGTCATCAATTTTTTGCTGCCCCCGGAACTGGTAGACCGAACCGGCGTCGTTACTGACATCCAGTGTGACCACATTACTGGCCTTGAGCAATTTAGGCAGCCAGCGGTTCAGCGATTGTGAGCCTTGCGGTTCAATCATTTCCAGATCGATCACCTCAACGACTCCGGCCAGATAATGGTGCAGATAGTCCTGTCCCAGCTTACGAAAGCTGATCGCACCACCGATAAAAATGACAAACATGGCGCAGATGACAATAAGGGTGACGAAAGCGACCAAGCGATTGGTCAGCTTCATCCCTGAGGCTTTTCTCATTCAGTATCCAACTTTATTCAAAAAACATTTCAAAACCGACAGGCGCTGTGGTCAACTCATGCAGGTTGGTCAAAAATTTTAAAGCGACTGTTTCCACAGGAAAATACCACTGGTGGTCCGGAACGTCAGTGCCCGGTACGACACTTTGCTGATTTGTTACCCGGGGGTTACAGGCTCGCTCACCCATCTTATTGGAGAAACATGGACTGGATCACCTGCACCAAAAGTTTTGTCACTGTTGTGGAACAGGGTTCACTGGCCCAGGCAGCCAGCACACTCAATACATCCAGCTCAGCACTGTCCAAGCGGCTGTCCTGGCTGGAGAAACAGCTGGGCGTCCAGTTGCTCAAACGGACAACCCGCAACCTGACCGTGACCGAGGCAGGCAAAGTCTTCTATCGCCGCAGTGTTCACCTGCTCGATGACTGGCAGCAGATCCTGGCGGAAACCACCTCGACCTTTGGTGAGGTCCGGGGGGTACTGCGTATCGGCGCACCGCTGGCGACAGGCAGCCGGGTGCTGGTGCACTATCTGGATGAATTTCTGCAAACCTATCCCAATATTCAGGTCGAACTGCACACGGTTACGCCGGGCCAGCTGCCGGACCTGAATCTGGATGTGTTTATCAGCCGGGAGCTGACCGACTTTAATTCCACCAGCTATATTGCCACCCGGCTGTTCAGTTTTCAGGCCGGTTTCTATGCCTCGCCGGGGTACCTGGAAGACCGACCGGCCATTGAAAGTCCGGAGCAGCTGACGCAGCACAACTGCCTGCTGTTCGGCAACCATGGTCATGAGCAGGAGCATATCTTTGAAAACAACCGCCGGTTGCGATTGCGCGGCAACTTTACCACACAAAACCCGGAAGCTCTGGTGGCAGCCGCAGTGGCTGGTATGGGTCTGATCCTGGTGGGTCAAAATACCGTCAGACGCGAACTGAGCAATGGCCTGCTGGTGCCGGTTTTACCCGAGCTCAAGCAGCCTCTGAATGCTGCTTACGCCTATTACCCCAAGCTGAATTACAATCACACCAAAACCAAGCTGTTTATTGATTTTATCAAGCAAAAAGCCGGGGCGTCAGGATAGGAAACAAGGCTTCCACTGCACTGCTGCATAGAGCCCAGAATGCGGGCACCAATCCTCCCAGCCACATGCAAAGAAAAGGCCCCTGATATCTCAGGGGCCTTCTTCAAATATTCAGTCAATCCCAAAGGGTTGATCAGAATGGGATATCGTCGTCGAAATCCATTGGTGGTTCATTGTACTGAGGCTGAGACTGCTGAGGCGCAGACTGTTGCTGCGGCGCATAGCTCTGCTGTTGCTGTTGCTGCTGTTGTGGCTGCTGAGGCTGGCCCCAACCGCCCTGCTGCTGACCACCCATTGGGGCACCCTGACCGCCCTGACGGCCGCCCAGCATTTGCATCACACCGTTAAAGCCCTGAACCACAACTTCAGTGGTGAAGCGATCCTGACCGCTCTGATCCTGCCACTTACGGGTTTGCAGCTGACCTTCAATATAAACCTGAGATCCTTTCCGCAGGTACTCACCAGCAACTTCAGCCAGCTTGCCGAACAGCACAACACGGTGCCACTCAGTTTTTTCACGCTGCTCGCCGGTCGCTTTGTCACGCCATGTTTCAGAAGTAGCAATGGTAATATTTGCTACTGCACCGCCGTTTGGCATATAACGGATTTCAGGATCATTGCCTAAGTTACCTACCAGGATAACTTTATTCACGCCACGACTGGCCATAGTTCACTCCAGGTTTTCGCTGTTGAGGTCGCCAATCAGGCTCCCTTCTCTCATTCAAAGTTTAAACTTAATTGTCGAGTTTAACATGGTGGGCCCCTGCAGGCATAGGGCAACATCACCCATTCCATGTTCAGACCGAATGCATAAAAGACGATCAAAGCACTGTGTTTTTATACAGTCAAGTCTTTTAAGCCTTTCGGGGCTATGCAATAATGCAGACCAATTTATTCAGCGCTGATGACTGCAACCATGGATAAGATCGAAGTCAGGGGTGCCCGCACCCACAATCTCAAAAATATCAACCTGACTATCCCCCGGGATAAACTGATTGTGATTACCGGCCTGTCAGGTTCCGGCAAATCTTCCCTGGCCTTCGATACCCTGTATGCCGAAGGTCAGCGACGCTATGTCGAGTCATTGTCGGCTTATGCCCGCCAGTTCCTGTCACTGATGGAAAAACCGGATGTCGACCACATTGAAGGTCTATCACCAGCCATTTCCATCGAGCAGAAATCAACGTCGCACAACCCGCGTTCAACCGTTGGTACCATTACCGAAATCTACGACTATCTGCGTCTGTTGTTTGCCCGGGTCGGTGAGCCGCGTTGTCCGACCCATGATGTCCCGCTGGCCGCCCAGACCATCAGCCAGATGGTCGATAAAGTGCTGACGCTGCCGGAAGGCAGTAAGCTGATGCTGCTGGCCCCAATCGTGAAAGAACGGAAAGGCGAGCACCTGAAAACCCTAGCCAATCTGTCAGCTCAGGGCTATATCCGTGCCCGGATTGACGGGGAAGTCTGCGATCTGTCCGATCCGCCGACACTGGAATTACACAAAAAGCACACCATTGAAGTTGTCGTGGATCGCTTTAAAGTCCGCGATGATCTCCAGCAGCGTCTGGCTGAATCCTTTGAAACGGCGCTGGAACTGTCCGGCGGGACCGTCGTGATCAGCCCGATGGACGACGGTGACATGGAAGAGCTGATCTTTTCCGCGAACTTTGCCTGTCCCCATTGTGGCTACAGCATGCGTGAACTGGAACCACGCCTGTTCTCCTTCAACAACCCGGCCGGTGCCTGCGGAACCTGTGACGGACTGGGCGTACAGCAGTACTTTGACCCGGTTCGAGTCGTTCAGAATAAAGAACTGAGTCTGGCTGGCGGTGCAATTCGCGGCTGGGATAAGCGCAACTATTATTATTTCCAGATGCTGAGCTCACTGGCTGAACATTACGATTTCGATGTCGAAGCCCCCTTTAACACCCTGCCGAACAGAGTACAGAAAGTCCTGCTGCAAGGGTCGGGTACGACCAACATCGAATTCAAGTACATCAATGATCGCGGCGATGTCACGGTGCGCCGCCACCCGTTTGAGGGCATCCTCAACAACATGGAGCGCCGATACCGCGAAACTGAATCCAATGCGGTTCGGGAAGATCTGGTCAAATATATCTCAACCAAACCCTGTGCCAGCTGTCACGGCTCCCGCCTGCGTGAAGAAGCGCGTCATGTCTTTATCGAGCAGACCAACCTGCCTCATGTCAGCGAGATGAGCATCAGTCAGGCACTGGATTTCTTCACCGAGCTGACCCTGGAAGGCCAGCGTGCACAAATTGCCGATAAAATCCTGAAGGAAATCAATGACCGTCTGACCTTTCTGGTCAACGTCGGCCTGAACTACCTCAACCTGTCACGCAGTGCTGAAACCCTGTCGGGCGGCGAAGCCCAGCGGATCCGTCTGGCCAGCCAGATCGGTGCTGGTCTGGTCGGAGTCATGTATGTGCTGGATGAACCCTCGATTGGCCTCCACCAGCGTGATAATGAACGTCTGCTCAGTACCCTGACCCGCCTGCGCGATTTGGGGAACACCGTGCTGGTCGTCGAGCACGATGAAGATGCGATTCGCTGTGCCGATCATATTATTGATATCGGTCCGGGCGCCGGCGTCCACGGCGGCCAAGTCATTGCCGAGGGGACACTGGAGGACATTCTGTCTTCTCAGGAATCTCTGACCGGTCACTATCTGAGCGGTAAAAAACAGATTGAAGTTCCGGCTGAGCGGACCCCGATGGATGCAGAGAAAATCGTCCAGCTGACCGGTGCCCGCGGCAACAACCTGAAAAAGGTAGATGTCTCAATCCCGGTTGGTCTGATGACCTGCGTCACCGGTGTCTCCGGCTCGGGCAAATCCACCCTGATCAACGACACCTTCTTCCGGATCGCCCACCATGAACTAAATGGTGCCACTTCCGGCGAACCGGCGCCATATGACGATATTCAGGGACTGGAACATCTGGACAAGGTGATCGACATCGATCAGAGCCCGATCGGCCGGACACCACGCTCTAATCCGGCGACCTATACCGGTATCTTTACCCCGATCCGTGAGCTGTTTTCAGGGACGCAGGAATCCCGTTCCCGGGGTTACAAACCGGGCCGCTTCAGTTTTAACGTGAAAGGCGGCCGCTGCGAGGCCTGCCAGGGCGACGGGGTGATCAAAGTTGAGATGCACTTCTTGCCGGATGTTTATGTGCCTTGTGACAGCTGTAAAGGCAAGCGCTACAACCGGGAAACTCTGGAAGTGAAGTATAAAGGCAAAGCCATTGACGAAGTTCTGGAGATGACGGTCGAAGACGCCCGGACATTTTTTGATCCTGTCCCCGCAATTGCCCGAAAACTGCAAACCCTGATGGATGTCGGTTTATCCTATATTCGTCTGGGTCAGGCTGCGACCACCTTGTCCGGCGGAGAAGCGCAACGGGTGAAACTTGCACGTGAGCTGTCCAAGCGCGATACAGGTAAGACCCTGTATATTCTGGATGAACCAACAACCGGGCTGCACTTCCACGACATTCAGCAACTGCTGAGCGTACTGCATAAACTGCGCGATCACGGCAACACCATTGTGGTCATTGAACACAATCTTGACGTGATCAAAACCGCAGACTGGATCATTGATCTGGGACCGGAAGGCGGCAACGGCGGTGGTGAAATCATTGCCTCGGGTACACCGGAACAGGTTGCGGAAGTGGCCGGGTCGCATACAGCCCGCTTCCTCAAGCCCCTGTTACCGGCACTGGCCGCTCAGCAGGCTTAATTATAAAAACAATCTTTGTCAGGCTGGTCACCAGCCTGATTTTTTGACGATATGTCGAGGGACCGGACAACGTGACAGTCATTCAATTACGGGGCACCCGACTGGCTGCTGCCACGATCAGCAAACCCCTGACGCGCCCCTTTATCCTGGCGCTGACTTTCCTGTTTCTGCTGACCATGCACTACTTTCAGCACAATCAGGGAGGGTCCGGACTCGAGCTCCCGTTCAATGTCAGCAGCTGGATTCCGTTCAGTTTTGCCATCGCGATTGGTTTCCTGGAAATCAGCCGTCAGAAAATCCTGCGCTATTCACGCCTGACGCTGGTGCTCTTTCTCTGCTGCCTCCTGCTGACTCTTCCGGTCTTTTATCCGGAGGCGAGCCCTCAGGCAGCAGCCAACCGACTGTTTGCGCTCTGGGCTGGCTGGCTGTTTTTTGTTGCACTTCAGCAATTTGCTTTCAGCCAGAAACAGCGTCAGCAAATTCTGTGGCTGATCCTCAAAGCGGTCTGGTTACAAACAGCGCTGGCCTGGTATCAGTTTCTCTGGATCTCTCCCGAGAATGCCATAGGGTATAACACAGACATCAACCGACCTTACGGCATCTTTCAGCAACCCAATGTCATGGCCAGTTTTCTGGCCACCGGCCTGATCCTGTCTGCCTATCTGCTGGCCCGCCAGCCCGCATATCAGCGCCGCTGGACACTGGCTCAGCTGGGGCTTATGCTGACGCCGGTTGCCATTGTGCCCATGCTGATTGTTCTCAGCTCACGGACCGGCTGGCTTGCAGCTGTCGTCGGGGTATTGCTGATCCTGCCGTACCTGACCCAGTTTGCCGCCCGGGCGAAATGGCGTCTGTGGTTACTGATGGTCATGATGGGGCTGAGTCTGGCCTGGAACCTGACCAGTACACTGCAATGGTCTCCACAGCCGGGCCGAGCCTCTCTGGAAAGTGCCCGGACAGTGATCTACCCACAAGTCACAGAGATGTTCCTGCATGCGCCCATGCGGGGCGTCGGATACGGCAATTTCGAACATGCCTATCTGATGCAGACGGCGCAATGGCATCAGGCCGATCCAGCGCAGCCTTACGGATTGGCCGGTCTGGACCATCCGCACAACGAACTGCTGTTCTGGGCCAGTGAAGGCGGGATCCTGCCGCTGCTGGCGCTGCTCATTGCAGCCGCCGCCGTGCTGGCAAAAATAAGGCGCGCCCCGGCCAATACCCAGTTGGCACTGGTGGCCCTGTTGTTCCCGATCACGTTGCACACCCAGCTGGAGTATCCGTTCTACCACTCGCTGGTTCATTGGGTGGTCTTTCTGTTTCTGCTGTACTGGATCGACTCGCTGAGCGCCAAGTATTTCAAACAGCCGCTGCGGTTTCACCAGCCATTCAAAGTCGGGGGGATCCTGCTGCCCGCCTGTATCAGCGCATTTATGCTCACGACACTCTACTCCGGGGCGATGCTGACCCGCTTTGAAGCCACTTCACCGCCCGATCTGACTGCCCTTGAGAAAGTGAACAATACCTGGGCCTGGCGACACCGGTTCGAATGGGATTTTTATCAGACCCAGCTGAAAGTAGGGATTCACCAGAACAACCCTGAGCTGATACAGGGATTTATCACCTGGGCTGATCACATGGCCCGGGAGTTACCGCGCCCGATTCTGTATCAGTATCTGATCCGCGCCCATCAGGCACTGGACAATCACCGCCAGGCTGAACATGTACGGGAAGAGGCCCGGTACCTGTTCCCGGGGCTGGATTTCACAGAGCAGGCATTGCCGGTATTTGCTCAGCCTGCTCTGGAAACAGAAAACGATCAGGCCAGCCTTGGGAATACACAAGGTTAAACCAGACAAAAACGGCTGCCACGGCAGCCGTTTGTCCATCCGTTACCGGTTATTTCAATACATCTTCCAACGCTTTCAGACACAGCGCCACATTTTCATTGCGGGCAGCATACCCCATCAGTCCGATACGCCAAGCCTTTCCGGCCAGCGCCCCCAGACCCGCGCCAATTTCCAGATTATATTTTTCCAGCAGGGTCTGACGCACTTTAGCATCATCCACACCATCAGGAATGTAGACCGCGTTGAGTTGCGGCAAACGGCTCTTTTCCTCAACAACAAAACGAATTCCCATGGCTTCCAGGCCTTCACGCAGCGACTGATGCATCTCAGCGTGACGCTGCCAGGCATTTTCCAGCCCTTCATTTTGCAGACGGACCAGCGCTTCATGCAATGCGTACAGGCTGTTCACCGGCGCTGTATGATGGTAACTCCGCTTGCCTTCGCCGCTCCAGTATGCCAGAACCAGGCTCTGGTCCAGGAACCAGCTCTGTACCGGTGTCTTACGCTGCTGAATGGCCTCAACCGCACGGGGAGAAAAAGTCAGCGGAGACAGCCCCGGCACACAGGACAGACATTTCTGACTGCCGGAGTACACCGCATCGAGCTGCCATTCATCCACTTTGAGCGGCACACCACCCAGTGACGTCACCGCATCCACAATCGTCAGGCAGCCATGTTCACGTGCCAGTTTCGACAACGTTTCGGCATCACTGAGCGCTCCAGTGGAGGTTTCCGCATGAACAAAGGCCAGGATCTTGGCATCCGGATGGGCTTTCAGTACCGCTTCAACAGCCAACGGATCAACCGGCTCGCCCCATTCGTTATCCACCAGCACGGCTTCACCACCGCAGCGAACAACATTTTCCCGCATCCGATCGCCAAAGACCCCGTTGCGGCAGACAATCACCTTATCGCCCGGCTCGACCAGATTAACAAAACACGCTTCCATCCCGGCACTGCCCGGCGCAGAGACGGCAATAGTAAACGGGTTCGTGGTCTGAAATGCATACTGAAGCAAGACTTTCAGTTCATCCATCATTCCGATGAATAATGGGTCAAGATGGCCCAAAGTCGGGCGACTGAGCGCCTGCAGCACCTGAGGATAAATATCTGAGGGGCCGGGTCCCATCAGGGTACGCTGCGGCGGATAAAAACTCTGAATTGTCATGGGGCCTCCATTGGCATGGTTGCTGAAATCCCTATCAATCAGCACCTTAAATATGATTTGCAACGGTCATATCGGTTCAGTATCGCAACCGAGCATAACAGAACCGGACGCCGCAGAAACGACAGGGACAAATTTCTGCAGGATCAGTAACAATAACGGCACAGAAAAATGCATTCAGGCATTGACAAAGCCCCCCTGCTCCTATTCAATAAGGGCAATTTTTGTTCACCCTGAAAGAGCTCATTTTTCAGGTGAAAACGGAAGAGGCGCGTTATCCAGGTATCTATGCGGCGGGGCCCCACCCCAAAGCACCATAGAGAGGGGGAGCAACGCCGAGATACGGTGAGACAGGGGGCTTGCCGTATCGGCTTTGAAGGTTGAATCCTTCTGGCTGTCACCTGCAGCATCAAGCACAGGTGGAGAGCTTCTGGTCGCAGCAGTCTTTTCATGTCTCGCCGAACGGCTCTTCTGACATCAAGTCGGAAAGATTCCCCAAATTTTGCCCCATGACTTTACGCTTTGTTTAGTGGGAGATCATTTTGAGCCCTGTACATTTTTCTTCAGCGCAGAACGCTGAAATTACTGTCGCAAAATTTGGCGGCACAAGTGTGGCCGATTACGTAGCAATGAGCCGCAGTGCCAAGATCGTGATGAATAATCCGAATACCAAGCTGGTTTTAATCAGTGCGTGCTCCGGTGTGACCAATATTCTGGTCGAACTGGCCAACGGCGTCGCTGATGCTGAGCACCGTACCAGCCTGATGGAGCGCCTGCGTGCCATCCATCACAGTGTACTGGCGGACCTGCAGCAACCAGAAGCCGTTGCCGGAAAGATTGAGGCGCTGCTGGATCAGGTTGCAGAGATTGCAACTCAGACCGCAGTCCAGAAATCTGCTGAACTGACCGATCAACTGGTCGCGAACGGCGAACTGCTGTCAACTTACCTGTTTACCCAAATTATGTGCGAAATGGGTGCCGATGCCGTCCGCTATGATATCCGTGACGTCATGCGTACCGACAGCCGCTTCGGAAAAGCCAGCCCGGAACCTGAGATGATCCGTCAGCTGACAGAAGAAAAGCTGTTGCCATTGCTGCAGGATAACATTGTGGTTTCTCAAGGCTTCATCGGCAGTGATGAACTGGGCCGTACCACAACGCTGGGCCGCGGCGGCAGCGACTACAGCGCCGCGCTGATGGCTGAAGCGATCGATGCCGGTACGCTGGAAATCTGGACTGACGTCCCTGGGATGTATACCACCGATCCGCGTATTGCCCCGAAAGCGACGCCTATCAAGGAAATCAGCTTCAGCGAAGCTTCTGAGATGGCAAACTTTGGTGCCAAAATTCTTCACCCGTCTACACTGATCCCGGCGGTTCGCCGTCAGATCCCTGTGTTTGTGGGCTCTTCCAAAGCACCAGAGCAAGGCGGGACCTGGATCCGTAAATCGGTCAGTGATGCCCCCCTGTTCCGTGCGCTGGCCCTGCGCAACAATCAAACTCTGATCACCCTGACCAGTCTGAACATGTTTCATGCTTACGGCTTCCTGGCGGAAGTGTTCCGTATTCTGGCTGAACACAAAGTTTCAGTCGATCTGATTTCGACTTCTGAAGTCAGCGTTTCTCTGACCATGGATCAGACGGACACTGGCGGCGGCGCGCCAACGCTTCCTCCGGGAGCACATGCGGCCCTCAGCGAGCTGTGCCGAGTTGAGATCGAACAGGATCTGTGTCTGATCTCTCTGATCGGAAACCGCATGAGCCAGACCGCAGGTTCCGTCAGCACTGTCTTCAACACGCTGGATGAATACAAGCTGCGGATGATTTGTTACGGTGCCAGCCCGCACAACCTGTGCTTCCTGGTGAAAACCGAACACGCACTTCCGATTGCCCAGAATCTGCACAGTAAGATTTTCGAGTAATCCGAACCTGACCGATCAAAAAAGGCGCTCTGTGAGCGCCTTTGTTAATATCTTTCGGAACCTTTGATACGGCCACCGGATTCAGATGGCCGATACCTGAGGTGCCTCAGAGATTTGGACCGAGCCATTTCTCGGCTTCAACTTCATCCCAGCCTTTGCGCTCAGCATAGCTCAGCATCTGATCCCGCTGAATCTGTGCAACCGCAAAATAGCGGGACTCCGGATGCGAGAAATACCAGCCCGACACTGCCGCGCCCGGCCACATCGCGAAGCTTTCTGTCAGTTGCATCCCGGTGTTGGCTTCCGCATCCAGCAATTTCCAGATTTCACCTTTTTCAGTGTGCTCCGGACAGGCCGGATAGCCCGGTGCCGGACGGATCCCCTGATATTTCTCACGGATCAGATCTTCATTTTCCAGATTTTCATCCGGCGCATAACCCCAGATTTCCTTGCGCACCTGCTCGTGCATACATTCGGCAAACGCTTCGGCAAGACGATCGGCCACCGCCTGAATCATGATGGCATTATAATCATCACCTTTGGCTTTAAACTGCTCGGCAATCTCGTACTCACCAATCCCGCCAGTCACGGCAAAGGCACCAATCCAGTCAGCTTTCCCGCTGTCTTTCGGGGCCACATAATCTGACAAACAGTAATTCGGCCCTTTCGGTTTCTCCGTCTGCTGCCGCAGACCACGCAGTATCGTCAGAACCTGAGCCCGGCTTTCATCCGTGTAAACCTCAATATCATCACCAATGTTATTGGCCGGGAACAGACCGCACACGCCATTGGCTTTGATCATGCCGGTTGCTTCGATCTCATCCAGCAGCTGATTGGCATCATCGAACAGCCGCTGCGCCTCTTTCCCGACGACTTCATGGCGAAGGATGGTCGGATATTTACCGCTCAGCGACCAGGTCATAAAGAAAGGTGTCCAGTCGATATAACGACGCAAGGTGGCGATATCAAAATCCTTGAATACATGAATCCCCGGTTGTTTAGGAACCGGCGGCGTATAACTGTTCCATTCAATTGCCACTTTATTGGCACGTGCAGCTTCCAGGCTGACCGGCGCGCTGCGCGGACGCTTACGGGCATGCTGCTCACGCACCACCTCGTATTCCTGATCCAGACGTTCGACAAACGCAGGCCGTTGTGTCTCAGATAACAATGCCGCACATACCCCGACGGCTCTGGATGCATTGGACACATACACCACGGGCGCATGGTAATTCTGTTCGATTTTCACGGCAGTGTGTGCTTTAGACGTTGTTGCGCCGCCAATCAGCAGTGGGATCTCAAAGCCCTGACGTTCCATCTCTTTTGCCACATGAACCATTTCATCCAGAGATGGTGTGATCAGGCCGGATAGACCGATAATATCGACATTCTCTTCTCGGGCAACTTTCAGAATCTTATCGCAGGGCACCATCACCCCGAGGTCAATAATCTCGAAGTTATTACACTGCAACACCACGCCGACAATGTTCTTTCCGATGTCGTGCACGTCACCTTTCACAGTTGCCAGCAAGATTTTTCCGTTACTCTTGCCAGCCTGCTTTTCGGCATTGATGTACGGCTCCAGATATGCCACAGCCTGTTTCATCACGCGGGCAGATTTCACAACCTGTGGCAGGAACATTTTTCCTTCACCGAAGAGGTCACCGACCACGTTCATCCCTGCCATCAGCGGTCCTTCAATGACCTCCAGCGGTTTGCTGGCCTGCTGGCGGGCTTCTTCCGTATCTTCAACAATAAACTCAGTAATACCTTTGACCAGCGCATGCGCCAGACGCTTATCGACCGGCCAGCTGCGCCATTCTGCTGCGGTTTTATCTTCCACAGCTTCGCCGCTGCCCCGGTATTTATCTGCTAAATCCAGTAGCCGCTCTGTCGAATCATCACGGCGGTTGAGGACCACATCTTCCACAGCCACACGCAGCTCGTCCGGCAGGTCGTCGTAAATCGCCAGCTGACCGGCATTCACGATCCCCATATCCATTCCGTTCTTGAAGCAGTGATACAGGAAGACGGCATGAATCGCTTCACGCACCGGCTCATTGCCACGGAACGAGAACGAGACATTCGACACACCACCTGACACCATGGCATGCGGCAGGGTACGCTTGATATCCCCGACGGCTTCAATGAAATCCACGGCGTAGTTATTGTGCTCTTCAATTCCTGTCGCGACCGCAAAGATATTCGGGTCAAAAATAATATCTTCCGGCGGGAAACCCACTTCATCGACCAGCACATGATACGCATTGGTACAGATTTCGATCTTCCGCTCACGGGTATCCGCCTGACCCACCTCATCGAACGCCATGACGATCACCGCCGCACCGTAGCGACGGATTAATTTAGCCTGCTCAACAAATTTCTCTTTGCCTTCCTTGAGTGAGATTGAGTTAACAATCGGCTTACCCTGAACACATTTCAGACCCGCTTCAAGGATTTCCCACTTAGACGAGTCAATCATAATAGGGACGCGGGAAATTTCCGGTTCAGAGGCACACAGGTTCAGAAACCGCACCATGGCAGCTTCCGCATCCAGCATACCTTCGTCCATATTGATATCGATGATCTGCGCACCAGCCTCTACCTGCTGACGCGCCACTTCCAGTGCCTCATCATACAGTTCTTCTTTGATCAGACGGCGGAATCGGGCCGAACCGGTCACATTGGTACGCTCACCGACATTGACGAACAGAGTTTCTTTTTCGATGGTCAGAGGTTCCAGACCAGACAACCGGCAGGCCACGGGTAATTCAGGCAACTTCCTTGGCGGAATATTTGCCGTCACACGGGCCATTTCACGAATGTGCTCAGGTGTGGTCCCGCAGCAGCCACCTACCAGATTGAGGAAACCGGACTCCGCCCATTCCCGGATATGCTCGGCCATCTCATCTGCTTCCAGGTCATATTCCCCAAAGGCGTTTGGCAGACCGGCGTTCGGGTGCGCTGACACAGCACATTCAGAGATCCGAGACAGTTCTTCAACATACTGACGCAGTTCATCCGGGCCCAGTGCGCAGTTCAGACCGAAAGAGATCGGTTTGACGTGCCGGAGTGAGTTATAGAAAGCTTCGGTCGTTTGACCGGACAAGGTACGGCCGGAGGCATCGGTGATCGTCCCGGAAATCATCACCGGCAGACTTTGTCCCAGCGCTTCAAATACCGACTCCACCGCAAAGGCACAGGCTTTTGCATTCAGCGTGTCAAAAATAGTTTCAATCAGAATGATATCGGCACCGCCCTCAATCAAAGCACGGGTCGATTCAGAGTACGCCTCAACCAGCTGGTCAAAGCTTACATTGCGGTATCCCGGATCGTTCACATCCGGAGAAATAGAGCAGGTACGGTTGGTCGGGCCAAGAACACCAGCCACAAAACGCGGTTTGTCCGGTGTTTTTGCGGTCCACTCATCTGCGACCTGACGGGCCAGCCTGGCGGCCGACAGGTTAATTTCGGCACTCAGACTTTCCATATCGTAGTCTGCCATCGCAATTGTGGTGGCATTGAAAGTGTTGGTTTCGAGGATATCGGCCCCGGCCTCAAGGTAAGCAGCGTGAATATCCTTGATCAGCTGCGGCTGAGTCAGGACCAGCAGGTCATTGTTTCCTTTCAGGTCTGAATGCCAGTCGGCAAAACGCTCACCCCGGTAATCCTGCTCATCCAGCTTATAACTCTGGATCATGGTGCCCATCCCGCCATCGATGATCAGGATCTGCTCATTTAATCGCTTGTGTAATAATTCCGTTCCCTTCGACACTGCTTACTTCCTTACACTTAAACTTGTCAGCTGCTATCATCCTATCACAGCCTGATTGGAAATCTAGACGTCTATACATCGTTTGCGCAAACTAATTCTTCACCGATCAGCTCAAAGTTTTTATGGCTATCACAGGCCCGAACATTTATATTCTGTCACAATTTTTGCTTAACACTTTTCCAACAGATGAGGATCAAGGATGTCGGTATACAGTACCCTCTGTTTTCTCGCCGCTGCCGCGATGGCTATTGCATTTATTAATCATAAGATAGGCAAAATGCAAACCACCATTGCCATCACTGCCGGCGCCATTGTTTTATCGCTCGGTATCGTGATTGCGGGTCACAATGGCTGGTTTCACCTGGAAGAAATCGCCGCAGAGCAGTTGGGACAGATCGACTTCGAAAGCTTCTTGCTGAAAGGGATTCTCGGCTTTCTGCTTTTCGCCGGCGGTCTGGGTATCAAGCTGCCTCACCTCGAAGATCAAAAGTGGGAAATTGCCATCCTGGCACTTGGCGCTACCCTGTTTTCCACCTTTTTTATCGGCGGTGCGCTCTGGTGGATTTGCCAGACCGTGGGCATCCAGTTTGATCTGATCTACTGCCTGCTGTTCGGTGCACTGATTTCGCCGACGGACCCGATTGCTGTGCTTGCAATTGTTAAAAAATTGCATGCGCCTCGCCGGATTTCAACTCAGATCGAAGGCGAGTCGCTCTTCAACGATGGTTTCGGTCTGGTCATTTTTGTCACCCTGTTCACCATCGCTTTTGGTGATGAGGCACCAACCGTGCTGGGCGTTGGCCACCTGTTCTTACAGGAAGCCATCGGCGGAATCACTTACGGTTTTGTTTTAGGCCTGCTTTTCCACTATCTGATCAGCTCAACCGACGATCACTCCATGGAGTTACTGCTGACTCTGGGTGTCCCGACCGCCGGTTATGCGTTTGCTGATGTCATCCATGTCTCTGGCCCGCTGGCCATGGTTGTTTCCGGCATCATGATCGGCAACTGGACCCGTTATATTGGTTTCTCCAAAGAAAGTGAGGATCACCTGGATCACTTCTGGGAGCTTGTTGATGAATTCCTGAATGGCGTGCTGTTCCTGTTGATCGGTATGAGCATGCTGTCTTTCAGCTTCCACGAAGAAGACTGGACGCTGATGGTCATTGCAGTGCCGCTGGTCCTGCTGGCCCGTTACCTGAGTGTCAAACTCTCTTATGTCGGCTTTAAACGATTCCGGAAGTACAACCCTGAGTCGGTGAAGATCCTAACCTGGGGTGGCCTGCGTGGCGGACTGGCACTGGCCATGGCGATGGCGATTCCAGCTGGTGTCATTGTTATCCCGGAAAAAAATATTGACGTTAAAGAGCTAATTCTTGTGATGACCTATGCGGTTGTGGTGTTCTCGATCCTGATCCAGGGCTCAACCATTACACCAATGATTGAAAAGGCAAAAATCTGGGAAGCTAAACATGGCGGGGACAGCGAGCAGGCTGTCGCGTCACATCAGCAGCCGGAAACGAATCCAAAATCTTAACGTTTATCGTCCTTCAAAAAAGACCTGCAATCGCAGGTCTTTTTTTGTTTGTCATCTTGTCGTGAAACACTCAGTCGTCTTTGGTGAACTTGTCTTCTGAGAAATGTTCCAGATCGTATGGTGTCTGCTGGTAAACGCAGTAATTGAGCCAATTCGAAAAAAGCAGATGCCCGTGGCTACGCCAGCTGGCAACCGGTTCATTGTCCGGATTATCGTCCTTATAATAATTCACAGGCAAACATGGCTCCATGCCTTCACCCAAGTCCCGCATATATTCAAGATGTAACGTCTTCGCATCGTACTCTGGATGACCTGTGACGAAGACATTTCGCTTATCCTTCGTTGTTGCCAGATAAACCCCTGCCTGCTCAGATGTCGCTAAGAGATCCAAATCCGTGTGCTGCGTGAGGAAATCAGGTGAAAAATCAGCATAACGGGAATGTGGTGCAAGAAAGGTATCATCAAAACCTCGTAACAAAGGATGATGCGGATGATGGATGCTATGGGTGTAGATGCCGGACAGCTTTTCTTTTCGGGTTCGCTTCGGTAAATCATACATCAGCTTCAGGCCGGCCTGAGCAGCCCAGCAGACATACATCGTTGAAGTGACATGTCCCTTCGCCCAATTGAGAATCGTCTGGATCTCTTCCCAGTACAGAACATCCTCAAACTGTACCAGCCCCAGCGGTGCTCCTGTGACAATCAGACCATCGAAATTTCGGTCTTTCACCATTTCAAACTGACGATAAAAGGTATCCAGGTGTTCGGTGGGTGTATTCTTCGTCGGACGATTATCAATTCGTAATAACTCCACATCAACCTGCAACGGACTGTTTGATAACAAACGCAAAAACTGCGTTTCTGTTTCAATCTTTTTTGGCATCAGATTAAGCAACAACACTTTCAGCGGACGTATTCCCTGACTGGCTGCCCGTTTTTCTGACATGACGAAAATATTCTCTCCCCTGAGAATATCAGTAGCCGGTAACTGGTCAGGAATTTTAATGGGCATGTTCACACTCTCCCTAAGATGTTTAGACGTCCAGATACCCAAAAATTATAGAATTTCACGCATGACTGCAAGCAATACCGCATTAAAAGAATTATAGATAGAGGGATATAAATGAAGAAAACTAATGAAAACAGTTCATTTTCAAGCAGTAAGCCTGAACTGAAGTCGTAAGCGGCAGAAATGAAAAAACCCAGCCGAAGGCTGGGTTTTGAAAGGGTGACTTAGCGATGTCCTACTCTCACATGGGGAGACCCCACACTACCATCGGCGCTTCTGCGTTTCACGTCTGAGTTCGGCATGGGATCAGGTGGTTCCACAGCGCTATGGTCGCTAAGCAAATTGTGGTGCTAGTACCCAGATTTGAACTGGGGGCCTCACCCTTACCAAGGGTGCGCTCTACCAACTGAGCTATACCAGCAAATTTTTATCTCACAAAGTCTTACATTTAACAGCTTTGCTTGATTAATTTGTCGCTGTGCGATGGCGGTTTTGATGCAAGAAGCGCAGTGTACATTCAGTACATGAGCATCGCAGCACTCAAAAGCGGCAAGCTACAGTAGACAAATTGATAATCAAAGCCTGGCGATGTCCTACTCTCACATGGGGAGACCCCACACTACCATCGGCGCTGCTGCGTTTCACGTCTGAGTTCGGCATGGGATCTGGTGGTTCCACAGCGCTATGGTCGCCAGGCAAAATTTGTTCAACAATCTCGGAAAAATCTGACTAAAGTTCTCAGCACATCATTCAAGTGCTCATGGAGTCCGTACTTAAAACCCCTTGGGTGTTGTATGGTTAAGCCTCACGGGCAATTAGTACAGGTTAGCTGAGCGCCTCACAACGCTTACACACCCTGCCTATCAACGTTCTAGTCTCGAACAGCCCTTCAGGAGACTCAAAGTCTCAGGGATGACTCATCTCAGGGCCAGCTTCCCGCTTAGATGCTTTCAGCGGTTATCTGTTCCGAACTTAGCTACCGGGCAATGCGTCTGGCGACACAACCCGAACACCAGCGGTTCGTTCACTCCGGTCCTCTCGTACTAGGAGCAACTCCCTTCAATCATCCAGCGCCCACGGCAGATAGGGACCGAACTGTCTCACGACGTTCTAAACCCAGCTCGCGTACCACTTTAAATGGCGAACAGCCATACCCTTGGGACCGACTTCAGCCCCAGGATGTGATGAGCCGACATCGAGGTGCCAAACACCGCCGTCGATATGAACTCTTGGGCGGTATCAGCCTGTTATCCCCGGAGTACCTTTTATCCGTTGAGCGATGGCCCTTCCATTCAGAACCACCGGATCACTATGACCTGCTTTCGCACCTGCTCGAACCGTCATTCTCGCAGTTAAGCGGGCTTATGCCATTGCACTAACCTCACGATGTCCGACCGTGATTAGCCCACCTTCGTGCTCCTCCGTTACGCTTTGGGAGGAGACCGCCCCAGTCAAACTACCCACCAGGCACTGTCCGCACCCCGGATAACGGGGCGACGTTAGAACATCAACACTACAAGGGTGGTATTTCAAGGACGGCTCCACAGATACTGGCGTACCTGCTTCGAAGCCTCCCACCTATCCTACACATGTAGGGTCAATGTTCAGTGCCAAGCTGTAGTAAAGGTTCACGGGGTCTTTCCGTCTAGCCGCGGGTACGCAGCATCTTCACTGCGATTTCAATTTCACTGAGTCTCGGGTGGAGACAGCGTGGCCATCATTACGCCATTCGTGCAGGTCGGAACTTACCCGACAAGGAATTTCGCTACCTTAGGACCGTTATAGTTACGGCCGCCGTTTACCGGGGCTTCGATCAAGAGCTTCTCCGAAGATAACCCCATCAATTAACCTTCCGGCACCGGGCAGGCGTCACACCGTATACGTCATCTTTCGATTTTGCACAGTGCTGTGTTTTTAATAAACAGTTGCAGCCACCTGGTATCTGCGACTGCCAGCAGCTCCAAGAGCAAGTCTCTTCACCGCCGGCAGCGTACCTTCTCCCGAAGTTACGGTACCATTTTGCCTAGTTCCTTCACCCGAGTTCTCTCAAGCGCCTTGGTATTCTCTACCCGACCACCTGTGTCGGTTTGGGGTACGATTCCTTACTATCTGAAGCTTAGAGGCTTTTCCCGGAAGCATGGCATCAATGACTTCATCACCGTAGTGACTCGACATCGGGTCTCAGCCTTGAGATGGTCCGGATTTGCCTAAACCATCAGCCTACACCCTTGAACCAGGACAACCGTCGCCTGGCCCACCTAGCCTTCTCCGTCCCCCCATCGCAATAGTAAGAAGTACGGGAATATTAACCCGTTTCCCATCGACTACGCCTTTCGGCCTCGCCTTAGGGGTCGACTTACCCTGCCCCGATTAACGTTGGACAGGAACCCTTGGTCTTCCGGCGGGGAGGTTTTTCACCCCCCTTGTCGTTACTCATGTCAGCATTCGCACTTCTGATACGTCCAGCATGCCTTACAGCACACCTTCAGCCGCTTACAGAACGCTCCCCTACCCAATACGATAAATCGCATTGCCGCAGCTTCGGTGTATCACTTAGCCCCGTTAAATCTTCCGCGCAGGCCGACTCGACCAGTGAGCTATTACGCTTTCTTTAAATGATGGCTGCTTCTAAGCCAACATCCTGGCTGTCTGAGCCTTCCCACATCGTTTCCCACTTAGTGATACTTTGGGACCTTAGCTGGCGGTCTGGGTTGTTTCCCTCTCCACGACGGACGTTAGCACCCGCCGTGTGTCTCCCGGATAGTACTTACTGGTATTCGGAGTTTGCAAAGGGTTGGTAAGTCGGGATGACCCCCTAGCCTTAACAGTGCTCTACCCCCAGTAGTATTCGTCCGAGGCGCTACCTAAATAGCTTTCGGGGAGAACCAGCTATCTCCAGGTTTGATTGGCCTTTCACCCCTAGCCACAAGTCATCCGCTAATTTTTCAACATTAGTCGGTTCGGTCCTCCAGTAAGTGTTACCTCACCTTCAACCTGCCCATGGCTAGATCACCTGGTTTCGGGTCTAATCCCAGCAACTGCACGCCCAGTTAAGACTCGGTTTCCCTACGGCTCCCCTATACGGTTAACCTTGCTACTGAAATTAAGTCGCTGACCCATTATACAAAAGGTACGCAGTCACCCCGAAGGGCTCCTACTGCTTGTACGTACACGGTTTCAGGTTCTTTTTCACTCCCCTCACAGGGGTTCTTTTCGCCTTTCCCTCACGGTACTGGTTCACTATCGGTCAGTCAGGAGTATTTAGCCTTGGAGGATGGTCCCCCCATCTTCAGACAAGATAACACGTGTCCCGTCCTACTCGTTTTCACGTTTAAGGTATCGTCGGTTACGGGGCTGTCACCCTGTATCGCGGCACTTTCCAGAGCCTTCACCTGACACAAAAAACGCTTAAGGGCTAATCCGGTTTCGCTCGCCGCTACTGCCGGAATCTCGGTTGATTTCTCTTCCTCGGGGTACTTAGATGTTTCAGTTCCCCCGGTTCGCCTCATCAGGCTATGTATTCACCTGATGATAACTGCTTATGCAGCTGGGTTTCCCCATTCGGAAATCGGTGACTCAAGTGGCTCTTACTGCCTCATCACCGCTTATCGCAAGTTAGTACGTCCTTCATCGCCTCTGACTGCCCAGGCATCCACCGTGTACGCTTAGTCACTTAACCATACAACCCCAAGAGGTTTCGTATGTTCAAACAACCAAGGTTTGATTTGTTTCGCCGGACTCTTCTTACACAAGACACTTGAATGTGTTTTGCTTGAGAACTCTGTTTCTTTCGAAACAGTTTGATTCAATCTCAAAGATTGAATTTACTAGTCAGCTTTCCAGATTGTTAAAGAGCATGTGCATCTTTTCTCCAGAGAGAAAAAACCACTTTCTAATCACACTCAAAAGTGCACTTAGAAAGTGGCGTCCCATAGGGGAGTCGAACCCCTGTTACCGCCGTGAAAGGGCGGTGTCCTAGGCCTCTAGACGAATGGGACACGATGCGTCTTTACATTTTAACCAGGCAATCTGTGTGGACACTGCGATAACAACGCAGTCTTTAGGTAAGGAGGTGATCCAGCCCCAGGTTCCCCTAGGGCTACCTTGTTACGACTTCACCCCAGTCATGAACCACACCGTGGTAAACGCCCTCCCGAAGGTTAAGCTATCTACTTCTGGTGCAGCCCACTCCCATGGTGTGACGGGCGGTGTGTACAAGGCCCGGGAACGTATTCACCGTGGCATTCTGATCCACGATTACTAGCGATTCCGACTTCATGGAGTCGAGTTGCAGACTCCAATCCGGACTACGACGTACTTTGTGGGATTCGCTCACTATCGCTAGTTGGCAGCCCTCTGTATACGCCATTGTAGCACGTGTGTAGCCCTACTCGTAAGGGCCATGATGACTTGACGTCGTCCCCACCTTCCTCCGGTTTATCACCGGCAGTCTCCCTGGAGTTCCCACCCGAAGTGCTGGCAAACAAGGATAAGGGTTGCGCTCGTTGCGGGACTTAACCCAACATTTCACAACACGAGCTGACGACAGCCATGCAGCACCTGTCTCAGAGTTCCCGAAGGCACCAAAGCATCTCTGCTAAGTTCTCTGGATGTCAAGAGTAGGTAAGGTTCTTCGCGTTGCATCGAATTAAACCACATGCTCCACCGCTTGTGCGGGCCCCCGTCAATTCATTTGAGTTTTAATCTTGCGACCGTACTCCCCAGGCGGTCTACTTAACGCGTTAGCTCCGAAAGCCAGTGTTCAAGACACCAACCTCCAAGTAGACATCGTTTACGGCGTGGACTACCAGGGTATCTAATCCTGTTTGCTCCCCACGCTTTCGCATCTGAGCGTCAGTCTTTGTCCAGGGGGCCGCCTTCGCCACCGGTATTCCTTCAGATCTCTACGCATTTCACCGCTACACCTGAAATTCTACCCCCCTCTACAAGACTCTAGCATGCCAGTTCCAAATGCGATTCCGAGGTTGAGCCCCGGGCTTTCACATCTGGCTTAACACGCCGCCTGCATGCGCTTTACGCCCAGTAATTCCGATTAACGCTCGCACCCTCCGTATTACCGCGGCTGCTGGCACGGAGTTAGCCGGTGCTTCTTCTGCAGCTAACGTCAAGGATGAGCACTGTTAATACTCACCCCTTCCTCACTGCTGAAAGTGCTTTACAACCCGAAGGCCTTCTTCACACACGCGGCATGGCTGCATCAGGGTTTCCCCCATTGTGCAATATTCCCCACTGCTGCCTCCCGTAGGAGTCTGGACCGTGTCTCAGTTCCAGTGTGGCTGATCATCCTCTCAGACCAGCTAGGGATCGTCGCCTAGGTGAGCCGTTACCCCACCTACTAGCTAATCCCACCTGGGCCAATCTTAGCGCGCGAGGCCCGAAGGTCCCCCGCTTTGCTCCGTAGAGATTATGCGGTATTAGCCATCGTTTCCAATGGTTATCCCCCACACTAAGGCATGTTCCCAGGCATTACTCACCCGTCCGCCGCTCGCCGCCCATAACGTCCCCCGAAGGTTCAGTCATGTCGTTGCCGCTCGACTTGCATGTGTTAGGCCTGCCGCCAGCGTTCAATCTGAGCCATGATCAAACTCTTCAATTAGAATTTTGTTGCCTTTCCGAAGAAAAGCGGCTCAGTGATTACTGATAAATTGACTGTGCCGAAGCTCTAATAAAAGAACTTTCGATTTGGTCACTCAGTTCACTGATAAAATCTTTTGACTGTATCATTGTCGAGTGCCCACACAGATTGCATGGTCAAATTGTTAAAGAACTTTGTTTCTCGCTGAGTCTTGTGACTCAACTCTCGAAACGGGCGGCCATTCTATCGAATCAAAAGTCAGTGTCAAACACTTTTTTCAATTTAATTTCTTGCCGCTTACCTTTCCGTACCGAACCGCTTTGCTGCCGTTCCTCCGTGTCGGTGAGGCGGCATTATAGAGAGTTCGAGCGTCCTGACAAGCAGAAAAACACAAAAAAATATCGAGCGCATGAAAAACAAACAAATATTAGATAAGTAGAATAAAGATAAAGCGCCGCTCCCTTTCTCTCAGAGAAGATCAAAGGAATTTCATTCTGTTTACACTTCCCGAAATTGTTCTTGAAGCGTCAATACAGCACCAGAACTGTCTAAAGGCAACACAATCTATAACTTCAATTAAAAAAACATGTGTCGACGAAGCCCATGCGCTTTTTCATTGAGAGAGCAAACTCAACAGATATATAAGGAGAGAAGAGAAGTACTGAAACCTTGTTTTTATCCCAAGTAAAGCAATTCTTAAATTTCAGATATAAAAAAGCCGGGTCATTCAACCCGGCTCTTTCTATAACGCGCTATTGCTTATTCAGCAGCAGCTTCTTCCTGTGCTTCAGGACGGTCTACCAGCTCAATGTAAGCCATAGGGGCTTTATCACCAGCACGGAAACCGCATTTCATGATGCGAGTGTAACCGCCTGGACGCTGAGCGAAACGTGGACCTAATTCGTTAAACAGTTTCGCAACGACTTCGTTATCACGAGTACGTGCGAATGCCAGACGACGGTTAGCTACACTGTCAGTCTTAGCTAGGGTAATCAAAGGCTCAATTACGCGACGCAGCTCTTTTGCCTTAGGCAGGGTAGTCTTGATAAGCTCGTGACGTACCAGAGAGCTAGCCATGTTGCTGAACATCGCTTTGCGATGACTGCTGTTGCGGTTGAGTTGACGACCACTCTTACGATGGCGCATGACCTAATCCTTCTAACTAGATATCAGTAACTATTAATCTTCAGCGATAGAGGCTGGCGGCCAGTTTTCCAGGCGCATGCCCAGAGACAGACCACGTGAAGCCAGCACGTCTTTGATTTCTGTCAAAGACTTCTTACCCAGGTTTGGCGTTTTCAGTAGCTCAACCTCGGTACGCTGAACAAGATCACCGATGTAGTGGATCGCTTCTGCTTTCAAACAGTTAGCAGAGCGAACAGTTAGTTCAAGATCGTCTACAGGACGCAGTAGGATCGGATCGAACTCCGGCTTCTCTTCTTTCTCTTCAGGAACTCGTACATCACGCAGATCTACGAATGCATCCAGTTGTTCAGCCAGAATAGTGGCTGCACGACGAATGGCTTCCTCAGGGTCAAGAGTACCATTGGTTTCCATATCGATAACCAGTTTATCAAGGTCAGTGCGCTGTTCAACACGCGCTGCTTCAACTGAGTAAGCGATACGGTCAACTGGGCTGAAAGTTGCATCAACTAACAGACGGCCAATTGGACGCTCATCTTCATCACTGTGAATACGAGCAGAAGCTGGTACATAGCCGCGACCACGTTCTACCTTGATGCGCATGCTGATGTCAGCATTGTCATCAGTCAAATGGCAGATCACGTGCTCTGGGTTCGCAATCTCAACATCACCATCATGGGTGATGTCACCTGCAACAACAGGGCCTGCACCAGATTTGCTGAGAGTCAGGATAACTTCGTCTTTTCCTTCAACCTTAACGGCCAGGCCTTTCAGGTTTAATAGGATTTCAAGAACGTCCTCCTGGACTCCCTCTTTGGTGCTGTACTCGTGTAACACACCGTCGATTTCTACTTCTGTCACTGCGCAACCAGGCATAGATGACAGAAGAATACGACGTAGAGCATTGCCCAGAGTGTGGCCAAAACCACGCTCCAGAGGCTCAAGAGTTACTTTTGCGTGCGTCGTGTTAACTTGTTCAATATCAACAAGACGCGGCTTAAGAAATTCTGTTACAGAACCCTGCATTGTGTCCTCTCTTAACTATAGCCTTACTTAGAGTAAAGCTCGACGATCAGGTGTTCGTTGATGTCGGCAGACAAATCAGAACGTTCTGGAAGACGCTTGAAGGTACCTTCCATTTTGTTGCTGTCTACTTCGACCCAAGTCGGCAGTTCACGCTGAGTAGCAACTTCAAGAGCTGCTTTGATGCGTGCTTGGTTCTTAGCTTTCTCACGAATGCTAACAACGTCGTTTGCAGCCACCTGGAAAGATGGGATGTTTACGACTTTGCCGTTAACCAGGATCGCTTTGTGGCTTACCAGCTGACGTGCTTCAGCGCGAGTTGCACCAAAACCCATACGGTAAACAACATTGTCCAGACGACCTTCCAGAAGTTGCAGCAGGTTTTCACCTGTGTTGCCTTTCAGGCGAGCAGCTTCTTTGTAGTAGTTACGGAATTGCTTTTCCAGTACGCCATAAGTACGACGAACTTTCTGCTTCTCACGAAGCTGAACGCCATAGTCAGACAGGCGGCCACGACGAGCACCATGTTGGCCCGGCGCGTTATCAATTTTACACTTGGTATCAATCGCGCGAACACCAGACTTGAGGAACAAGTCAGTGCCTTCACGACGGCTAAGCTTCAGCTTAGGACCCAAATATCTTGCCATGTTCTTTCTCCAATATTCCTAGAAACGAAACGTTATACGCGACGTTTCTTAGGTGGACGACAACCGTTATGAGGGATCGGAGTCGCATCAACAATGTTAGTGATACGGAAACCCGCTGCATTCAGAGCACGGATTGTTGACTCACGACCAGGACCTGGGCCCTTAACCATAACTTCCAGGTTCTTAACGCCATATTCTTTGGCCATTTCACCACAACGCTCAGCAGCAACCTGTGCAGCGAACGGAGTAGATTTACGAGAACCACGGAAACCAGAACCACCGGCAGTTGCCCAAGCCAGAGCATTACCTTGACGGTCAGTAATGGTAACGATTGTGTTGTTGAAAGAAGCGTGGATGTGCGCTACGCCATCAGCAACTTGCTTGCGTACGCGCTTACGAGCGCGAGTTGGTTGTTTTGCCATTGTACTCTACCTTATCCGATTATTTTTTGATCGGCTTGCGCGGACCCTTACGGGTACGAGCGTTGGTTTTAGTACGCTGTCCACGTAGTGGTAGACTGCGACGATGACGAAGACCACGGTAACAACCAAGATCCATTAGGCGCTTGATGTTCATGGAAACTTCACGACGTAGATCACCTTCTACAGTGTACTTAGCTACACCATCACGCAGTTGATCGATCTGCTCTTCAGTCAGTTCACTGATCTTAACATCTTCAGCAATACCCACATCAGCCAGAATGGCTTTTGAGCGAGTTTTGCCGATGCCGTAGATCGCAGTCAGTGCGATTACAGCATGCTTTTGATCAGGAATGTTAATGCCTGCAATACGGGCCACTATTCACTCCTAGTACTTATCAAGAATAACCGCTGTAAAGCCCGTTTAGGATACACAGCGGTGTTACAATTCTTTTGCACACACAAAAGATGGTTGGCTAATGTAGCCAACCTACCTTCAATTTGCAAGAAATATTTCTGCTGATTAGCCTTGGCGCTGCTTGTGCTTTGGCTCGCTGCAAATTACGCGCACAACACCGTTGCGCTTGATAACTTTACAGTTACGGCAGATTTTCTTAACGGAAGCACGAACTTTCATTGCTAAACTCCGTAAATGGATAACCAAACTTATCGGCCGTAGCCTTTAAGATTAGCCTTTTTCAAAACCGACTCATACTGTTGAGACATCAGGTGTGTCTGAACTTGAGCCATGAAGTCCATAATAACCACAACTACGATTAGTAGTGACGTACCGCCAAAGTAGAAGCGAACGTTCCAAGCAATCATCATGAACTCGGGGATCAGACAGATAAAGGTGATGTACAGTGCACCTGCCAATGTCAGGCGTGTCATTACTTTATCAATGTATTTCGCAGTCTGCTCGCCCGGACGAATACCAGGTATGAACGCACCGGATTTCTTCAAGTTATCTGCTGTTTCACGTGGGTTAAACACCAACGCCGTATAGAAGAAACAGAAGAAGATAATCGCAGTCGCATAAAGCATCACGTACAGTGGCTGACCTGGGCTCAGTGCCAGAGACACATCCGTCAGGAAACCAAAAGTACCTTCTCCGTTACCACCGAACCACTGAGCCAGTGTGCCAGGGAACAAAATGATACTAGATGCAAAAATTGCTGGAATCACGCCTGCCATGTTGATTTTCAACGGCAGATGAGTGCTCTGGCCTGCATAGACACGACGGCCTTGCTGGCGTTTAGCGTAGTTAACAACGATACGACGCTGACCACGCTCCATGAACACTACAAAGTAAATTACAGCAAAAGAAATAACTGCAATTGCCAGTAGAAGAAGTACGTGCAATTCACCTTGACGCGCTTGCTCTACGGTCTGTCCAATAGCCGGTGGCAATCCTGCAACGATACCTGTGAAAATAATCAGAGATATACCGTTACCAATGCCACGTTCTGTAATTTGCTCACCTAACCACATCAGGAACATGGTACCGGTGACCAAACTTACGACCGCAACAAAGTAGAAACCCAGACCCGGATTATGTACCAGACCAGGAATCATACTCGGTAACCCCGTCGCAATACCAATTGCTTGGAAGGTTGCCAACACAAGCGTGCCATAGCGAGTATACTGGCTGATCTTACGGCGACCAGACTCACCTTCTTTCTTCAACTCGGCTAAAGCCGGATGAACAACCGTTAGCAACTGGACAATAATTGAAGCCGAAATATACGGCATAATGCCCAGTGCCAAAATGGAAGCACGCTCAAGTGCACCACCAGAGAACATGTTAAATAGTTCAATGATGGTGCCCTTTTGCTGTTCGAACAGATCGGCTAGTACAGCAGCGTCAATACCAGGAATCGGCACAAAAGAGCCAGCTCGGAAAATTAAGATAGCTCCTATTACGAATAACAGGCGAGTCTTAAGCTCTGCTAGGCCACCTTTTGCGCTACTAAAATCTTGTCCTGGTTGTTTAGCCATCTGTACCTCATCCTCGAGTTAATTATTCCTCGATTTTACCGCCTGCAGCTTCGATTGCAGCTTTAGCGCCTTTAGTCACGCGTACGCCTTTCACTGTAACAGCGCGGCTGATCTCACCAGACAGAACAACTTTTACAGTTTCGATGTTCTTAGTGATCACGTTTGCAGCTTTCAGTGTTTCCAGGCTTACTACGTCACCTTCAACTTTCGCCAGTTCAGACAGACGAACTTCAGCTGTTACCAGGCTCTTGCGAGAAGTAAAACCGAATTTTGGTAGACGCTGTTTCAGAGGCATTTGACCGCCTTCGAAACCTGGGCGAACAGAACCACCTGAACGTGATTTCTGACCTTTGTGACCACGGCCACAAGTTTTACCCAGACCTGAACCGATACCACGGCCTACGCGCTTCGCAGAAGGCTTAGAACCCGCAGCCGGAGACAGAGTATTCAAACGCATTCTGATTACTCCTCTACTTTAACCATGTACTGAACTTGGTTGATCATACCACGTACACATGGTGTATCTTCCAGTTCAACAGTGTGGTTGATGCGACGTAGGCCCAAGCCACGCAGGGTAGCTTTATGTTTCGGCAGACGGCCGATTGAGCTACGAGTCTGAGTTACTTTGATTGTTTTAGCCATGTCGATTACTCCAGAATTTCTTTAACAGAAAGACCACGCTTAGCAGCGATCATTTCTGGAGAGTTCATACCACTCAAACCGTCAATAGTCGCGCGAACGATATTGATTGGGTTTGTAGAACCATATGCTTTTGCCAGAACGTTGTGAACGCCAGCAACTTCCAGCACTGCACGCATTGCACCACCGGCGATGATACCTGTACCTTCTGATGCAGGCTGCATGTACACTTTAGAACCAGTGTGGCGACCTTTAACAGCGTGGTGCAGAGTACCCTCGTTCAGGGCAACAGTAACCATGTTACGACGTGCTTTTTCCATTGCTTTCTGGATTGCAGCAGGCACTTCACGTGCTTTGCCGTAACCGAAACCAACGCGACCATTACCGTCGCCAACAACAGTCAGGGCAGTAAAGCTGAAAATACGACCACCTTTAACCGTCTTAGATACACGGTTAACAGCGATCAGCTTTTCTTGCAGATCTGATTGAGTTTTTTCGTTAGCCATCTTCCGCCTACCTTAGAATTTCAGACCAGCTTCACGGGCAGCTTCTGCCAGTGCAGCCACTCGGCCGTGGTATTGGAAACCGGAACGATCGAATGCAACGTTAGAGATGCCTTTTTCAATCGCGCGCTCAGCAATGATTTTACCCACTACTGCAGCAGCGTCTTTATTACCGGTGCTCTTCACTTGCTCACGGATCGCTTTTTCTACGGTAGAAGCGGCAGCGATAACCTCGGAGCCATTTGGTGCGATTACCTGAGCGTACACATGGCGTGGAGTACGGTGTACTACCAGGCGAGTTGCACCCAGTTCAGCAATCTTACGACGTGCTCTGGTCGCACGACGGATACGAGATGCTTTCTTATCCATAGTGTTACCTTACTTCTTCTTAGCTTCTTTAATACGCACGACTTCGTCGGCGTAACGAACACCTTTACCTTTGTAAGGCTCAGGGCTACGGTAAGCGCGAATGTCTGCAGCAACTTGGCCAACCAACTGCTTATCGGTACCAGTCAGTACGATTTCAGTTTGAGAAGGACACTCAGCTTTAATACCTGCAGGCAGTTCATGCTCAACTGGGTGTGAGAAGCCCAGAGTCAGGCTAACTGCGTTGCCTTTGATAGCAGCACGGTAACCTACACCCTTCAGGGTCAGCTTCTTAGTGAAGCCTTCAGTAACACCAACAACCATGTTGTTAACCAGCGCACGAGCTGTACCAGCTTGTGCCCAGGCATCGTTGAAGCCGTCGCGAGGACCGAACTTAATGGTGTTCTCTTCCTGGGTTAGTTCAACTGCTTCGTTGATTACACGAACCAGTTCACCCTTACCACCTTTAACAGTGATTTCCTGACCGTTGAGTTTAACTTCTACGCCGGCAGGAACAACTACAGGTGCTTTTGCAACACGTGACATTTTCCTACTCCTATTAAGCTACGTAGCAGATAATCTCACCACCAAGACCTGCTTTACGAGCAGCACGGTCAGTCATCAGACCCTTGGAAGTGGACACAACGGCAATACCCAGACCACCCATCACAGTTGGCAGCGCATCTTTCTTCTTATAGATACGCAGGCCAGGACGAGATACGCGCTGGATTTGCTCGATAACAGGTTTAGCTTCGAAGTACTTCAGAGTAACTTCGAGTTCAGGCTTAACTTCGCCAGAAACGGCGTAGTCAGCAACATAACCTTCTTCTTTCAGCAGAGCTGCGATTGCAACTTTCAGCTTAGAAGATGGCATTTTAACAGCAACTTTCTTCGCTGCCTGACCGTTACGAATGCGGGTCAGCATATCCGAAATCGGATCTTGCATGCTCATAAGTCAATACTCCGTGATTCTTAATTGGTAATGAATTACCAGCTAGCCTTACGCAGACCCGGAATCTCGCCTTTCATGCAAGCTTCACGAACCTTGATACGGCACAGACCAAACTTACGTAGGTAGCCGTGTGGGCGTCCAGTCTGGTTACAGCGGTTACGCTGACGAGATGGACTTGAATCACGTGGCAGAGACTGAAGCTTGAGCACTGCATTCCAGCGGTCTTCTTCAGACGCATTCACGTCGCTAATTAGAGCTTTAAGCGCAGCACGCTTTTCAGCGAACTTAGCTACCAGCTTGGCACGTTTTGCTTCGCGTGCCTTCATAGATTCTTTAGCCATTAGTAACCCTTACTTTTACTTACGGAATGGGAAGTTAAAAGCAGACAGCAGAGCACGAGCTTCTTCGTCAGAGTTTGCAGTAGTTGTGATAGTGATATCCAGACCACGTACACGATCTACTTTATCGAAATCGATTTCTGGGAAGATAATCTGCTCACGAACGCCCATGCTGTAGTTACCACGACCGTCGAATGATTTCGGGTTCAGACCACGAAAATCACGGATACGAGGAACAGCAATTGAGATCAGACGCTCGAAAAAGTCCCACATACGTTCGCCACGCAGGGTTACTTTACAGCCGATCGGGTAGCCCTCACGGATCTTAAAGCCAGCAACAGACTTACGAGCTTTGGTAATCAGCGGCTTTTGACCTGTAATTGCGGCCATATCAGCAGCTGCGTTTTCCAACAGCTTCTTGTCGTTCAAGGCTTCACCGACACCCATGTTCAGGGTAATCTTTTCGATCCTTGGGACTTGCATGATGCTCTTGTACTGGAACTTGTCAGCAAGTTCTTTTACAACAGTCTCTTTGTAGTAATCATGCAGTTTCGCCATAGTACTACTCCAAAATTACTTGATAGTTTCGCCATTAGATTTGAAGAAACGAACTTTTTTGCCGTCTTCAAATCGGAAGCCTACACGGTCTGCTTTACCAGTTGCCGCGTTGAAGATTGCAACGTTAGAAGCGTCAATTGCTGCTTCTTTTTCAACGATGCCACCCTGGATGCCCATAGCCGGAACAGGCTTCTGGTGCTTTTTAACCAGGTTGATGCCTTCAACAACGATTTTACCAGTTGTCAGGACCTTAGTTACTTTACCTTTCTTACCTTTATCTTTACCGGCAAGAACGATAACTTCGTCGTTACGACGGATTTTAGCTGCCATTTTCGTCACTCCTTACAGTACTTCTGGCGCTAGTGATACAATCTTCATGAATTTCGCAGAGCGAAGTTCACGAGTCACCGGGCCAAAGATACGAGTACCGATTGGTTGCTCACTGGTGTTGTTCAACAGCACGCAAGCATTACGGTCGAAGCGAATGACAGAGCCGTCTGGACGACGAACGCCTTTACGGGTGCGCACAACCACCGCTTTCAGTACATCACCTTTTTTCACTTTACCGCGAGGAATTGCTTCCTTAACAGTAACTTTGATGATGTCACCGATATGTGCATAGCGACGGTGAGAACCACCCAGAACCTTAATACACATTACGCTACGAGCGCCGGAGTTATCGGCTGCATCTAGCATACTTTGCATTTGGATCATGTTAGTGCTCCGCTTATCAAAAACATCTAGACCCATCTCGGGTCGAATTCGCCTTTTTTACAAGGGCGGCGAATAATAACACCATTTTTTGAGAATGGGTAGATAAAAAATAAACGGCCCCATTTTTAAGGGGGGCCGCTCAGTTATGTCATTGCAAAAGTTCGCTTAGATGCGCGCTTTCTCAACAACGCGTACCAGAGTCCAAGATTTGTTCTTAGACAGTGGACGGCACTCACGAATTTCAACTGTGTCGCCGATGCCACACTCGTTGTTTTCGTCGTGAACGTGCAGTTTAGTCGTACGCTTGATGAACTTACCATAGATTGGGTGCTTCACGAAACGCTCGATAGCAACCACAATAGACTTGTCCATCTTGTCGCTAACTACACGACCCTGCTGAGTACGAATTTTCTCGCTCATTATGCGCCAGCCTTCTCATTCAGAACGGTTTTAACACGTGCGATATCGCGACGTACTGCTTTCAGAGTGTGCGTCTGTTGCAGTTGACCAGTCGCAGCCTGCATACGCAGGTTGAACTGCTCACGCAGCAGGTTCACAAGCTCAGCATTCAGTTCTTCAACGCTTTTAGCGCGCAGATCTTGTGCATTCATCACATCACCGCCTTAGTTACGAAAGTGGTTTTAACAGGAAGCTTACGTGCGGCCAGTTTAAAGGCTTCGCGTGCAAGATCTTCTGAAACACCATCCATTTCATAAAGAACTTTACCTGGTTGGATTTGGGCTACCCAGTACTCAACGTTACCTTTACCCTTACCCTGACGAACTTCCAACGGCTTGCTTGTAATAGGCTTGTCCGGGAAGATACGAATCCAGATTTGGCCCTGACGTTTGATATGACGAGTCATAGCACGACGAGCAGCCTCGATCTGACGAGCAGTAATACGGCCACGGCCAACTGCTTTCAGACCGAAAGTACCGAAGCTTACGTCAGTACCGTTCGCCAGACCGCGGTTACGACCCTTATGAGTCTTGCGGAATTTAGTGCGTTTAGGTTGCAGCATCGATAAACTCCTTATTTACGGCCTTTGCGTTGCTTCTTAGGCTTGTTATCAGCCTTAGGCTCAGCAACTGGCATGCCACCCAGAACTTCGCCTTTGAAGATCCAAGTTTTGATACCAATTACACCGTATTGGGTGTGAGCCGAAGAAGTCGCGTAATCAATGTCAGCACGCAGAGTGTGCAGAGGCACACGTCCTTCACGGTACCACTCAGTACGTGCAATTTCAGCGCCGCCCAGACGGCCACTTACTTCAACTTTGATACCCTTGGCACCCAGACGCATTGCGTTCTGTACCGCACGCTTCATCGCGCGACGGAACATAACACGACGCTCCAGCTGAGAAGCGATGCTGTCACCAACAAGCTGTGCATCCAGCTCTGGCTTACGTACTTCAGCGATGTTGATCTGCGCTGGAACACCAGCGATCTTAGCAACGCGAGCGCGCAGTTTTTCTACGTCTTCGCCTTTCTTACCGATAACAACGCCTGGACGAGCAGTGTGAATAGTCACACGGATGCTCTTCGCCGGACGCTCGATAACGATGCGAGACAGAGACGCTTTTGCTAATTCCTTAGTCAGGAATTGACGTACCTTGAAGTCGCCGTCTAGGTTGTCAGCGAATTCGTTGCTGTTAGCATACCAAGTGGTATTCCAAGGCTTCACGATGCCAAGACGAATACCATTAGGATGTACTTTTTGACCCATTGCTTTGTCTCCTACTCTCTTAGCGATCCGCTACAACAACAGTGATGTGGCTAGAACGCTTCAAGATGCGATCGGCACGGCCTTTAGCACGAGGCATAATACGCTTCATGGTTGGGCCTTCATCAACGAAGATTTTCGCAACATTCAGATCATCGATGTCTGCGCCTTCGTTGTGCTCAGCATTAGCGATAGCAGATTCCAGAACCTTCTTAACCAGATCAGCAGCTTTCTTGTTGCTGAAAGTCAGAATTTCCAGTGCTTGTGCTACGGTTTTACCGCGCACTTGATCTGCAACCAAACGAGCTTTCTGCGGTGAGATGCGAGCAAAGCGATGTTTAGCGATAGCTTCCATTACCTATACTCCTCTTAGCGCTTCTTAGCTTTCTTATCTGCAGCGTGGCCGCGATAAGTACGTGTTGGTGCAAACTCGCCCAGCTTGTGACCGATCATTTCTTCAGAAACGAAAACTGGTACGTGCTGACGACCATTATGGACAGCGATGGTCAAACCGATCATCTGAGGGATGATCATTGAGCGACGGGACCAAGTCTTAACAGGCTTCTTGTCACCGCTTTCCACCGCTTTCTCTACCTTCTTCAGCAAGTGCAGGTCAATAAAAGGACCTTTCTTGAGAGAACGTGGCATGGCTTATCCTCTGATATAAATTACTTATTACGACGACGTACGATGTACTTGTCGGTACGTTTGTTCTTACGAGTTTTGTAACCCTTAGTCGGTACACCCCATGGCGTCACTGGGTGACGACCACCAGAAGTACGACCTTCACCACCACCGTGTGGGTGGTCGATTGGGTTCATTACAACACCACGTACGGTTGGACGAACACCGCGCCAACGTGAAGCACCGGCTTTACCCAGTTCACGCAGCATGTGCTCACCGTTACCAACCTCACCCAGAGTCGCACGACCTTCGGCAAGAACTTTACGCATTTCGCCAGAACGCAGACGAATAGTTACGTATGCGCCAGCACGAGCTACGATTTGTGCGTAAGTACCAGCTGAACGAGCCAGCTGAGCACCTTTACCAGGCTTCAGTTCAACACAGTGTACAGTTGAACCTACTGGGATGTTGCGCATTGGCAGGGTGTTACCTACCTTGATCGCAGCATCTGCGCCAGACTGGATAGTATCACCAGCTTGGATGCCTTTTGGTGCAATGATGTAACGACGCTCACCGTCTGCGTACAGAACCAGCGCGATGTTTGCGCTACGGTTTGGATCGTATTCCAGACGCTCAACTTTCGCTGGGATACCATCTTTATTACGCTTAAAGTCGATCAGACGGTAATGTTGTTTGTTACCACCACCGATGTGACGAACAGTGATACGACCGTTATTGTTACGACCACCAGTCTTAGAGTTTTTCTCCAGCAGTGGTGCGTACGGCTTACCCTTATGCAGGTCAGAGTTAACCACTTTAACTACGTGGCGACGACCTGGGGAAGTCGGCTTACATTTTACAATAGCCATTCTTCTTTGCTCCTAGCCTTACTCTGCACTACCAGCGAAGTCGATGTCTTGACCTTCTTTCAGGGTCACGTACGCTTTTTTCCAGTCGCTACGACGGCCTTGGCGCATACCTTGACGCTTAGTTTTACCTTTAGCAATCAGAGTATTTACAGACTTAACTTCAACTTCAAACAGTTTCTCAACTGCCGCTTTGATCTCACGCTTAGTTGCGGTCATCGCTACTTTGAAAACGATAGTGTTACCGTTCTCAGCAGCCATGGTCGCTTTTTCAGAGATGTGCGGAGCACGTAGAACTTTCAGGATACGCTCTTCGGTGATCATGCCAGCATCTCCTCAACTTGCTTAACTGCCGCAGCAGTCATCACTACTTTGTCGAATGCGATCAAGCTTACTGGGTCGATTGCAGCTGCATCACGTACGTCAACCTTGTACAGGTTACGTGCTGCCAGGAACAGATTCTCGTCCAGCTCGCCAGTGACGATCAGAACATCATTCAGTTCCAGCTCTTTCAGCTTGGCAACCAGCTCTTTAGTTTTTGGCGCTTCTACAGAGAAGTTATCAACAACGATCAGACGCTCTTGACGAACCAGCTCAGACAGAATGCACTTCATCGCACCGCGGTACATTTTCTTGTTAACTTTCTGGCTGTGGTCCTGAGGACGCGCAGCGAAAGTTACACCACCTGTACGCCACAGTGGGCTACGGATAGTACCGGCACGGGCACGACCAGTACCCTTTTGACGCCATGGCTTAGCACCGCCACCAGATACGTCAGAACGGGTCTTTTGTGCACGAGTACCTTGACGGGCACCTGCTGCGTAAGCAACAACTACTTGGTGTACCAGCGCTTCGTTGAACTCACGCCCAAAAGTAGCTTCGGAGACAGTTAGCGCATCAGCGCCTTTGACTACCAATTCCATTACTAACTCCTCGACGTTACGCTTTAACAGCTGGTTTTACGATCACGTTGCCGCCAGTTGCGCCTGGTACTGCACCTTTGATCAGAAGCAGGTTGCGCTCAGCGTCAACACGTACGATCTCAAGGTTTTGAGTCGTTACACGCTCAGCACCCATGTGACCAGCCATTTTCTTGCCTTTAAATACGCGACCTGGAGTCTGACATTGACCGATAGAACCAGGGGCACGGTGAGACAAGGAGTTACCGTGGCTCATATCTTGAGTACGGAAGTTCCAACGCTTAACAGCGCCTTGGAAACCTTTACCCTTAGAAGTGCCAGTAACGTCTACTTTCTTAATTTCGTTGAACAGTTCAACTTTCAGCTCAGCGCCTACTGCGAACTCTTCACCATTGTCCAGGCGGAATTCCCACAGACCGCGGCCAGCTTCAACACCTGCTTTCGCATAGTGACCAGCTTCAGCTTTGTTTACGCGGCTTGCTTTCTTAGAACCAGCAGTTACCTGGATAGCGTTATAACCATCAGTGTCTACAGTTTTAACCTGAGTAACACGGTTATTTTCAACTTCAACCACAGTAACTGGGATAGAAGCGCCATCTTCGGTAAAGATGCGGGTCATACCCACTTTACGACCGATTAGACCAATCATTCTCTTATCTCCCCTTAACCTAGGCTGATCTGAACGTCAACGCCAGCAGCTAGATCCAGACGCATCAGAGCATCAACAGTTTTATCTGTTGGCTCAACGATGTCGATAAGGCGCTTGTGAGTACGGATTTCGTACTGGTCACGGGCGTCCTTATTTACGTGTGGAGAAATAAGAACAGTGAAACGCTCTTTACGAGTAGGCAGTGGGATTGGACCACGAACCTGCGCGCCAGTACGCTTAGCTGTTTCAACGATTTCCGCGGTAGACTGATCGATCAGACGGTGATCGAACGCCTTCAGGCGGATACGAATACGTTGGTTCTGCATGAGACAGAGCTCCAATTATAAAAAATTTACACAAACAATATCGCCACTCAGACTCGCGAAGGCGAGAGAATGCCGATTGATTCATGTGAACGTAGCACCCCTTTTGGGCGCATTGTCAGCCAATTTAATGACTGCGAACATAAGTCAGAGTATACATTACCGAATCAGTTAAAGACCGATTCCTTCCTCAACGCTTATTGGTTCACAACCGTCTTCTCGAGACAGTGCGGGGATTATACCGATCACGAAATGAAACGCAAGGGGGCGATGGGAAATTAAGCAATGAAATGAAAAAAGCCTTCAACCGAGTCCGTCGGCTGAAGGCCCGTACGTGTTTGTGTGGACTAGTCTTCGTGGATTAGTCTTCGTCTACAATCTGCGCCTGATTGTAATTGTTAATTCCCATTCGCTCGATCAAGCCAAGCTGGGTTTCAAGCCAGTCAACATGCTCCTCTTCATCTTCCAGGATGTCCTGGAATAAATCTCTGGAGACGTAATCTCTCACTTCTTCAGCATATTGAATGGCATCGCGTAAATCCGGAATCGCATCCATCTCCAGGGAAAGGTCACACTCAAGCATTTCCTTGGTATCTTCACCAATACGCAGCTTACCCAAATCCTGCAGATTGGGCACACCTTCTAAAAACAGAATCCGCTCGATCAGGTGATCTGCATGATTCATTTCATCGATTGATTCGTGGTATTCCTTGTCAGCAAGGTGCTTCAGGCCCCAATCTTTGTACATACGGGCGTGGAGAAAATATTGATTAATGGCAACCAGTTCATTCCCCAATACCTTATTGAGGTGCTGAATGATTTTGGGATCGGCTTTCATTAGCGAACACTCCTCTCTCGGTTCCTATAAGCTTAGAACCGATCCGAAGTGTGTCAAAAGAGAGTGGAAACAGATTTTCCTAACTCGCTTTTTTGAGGGCAATCTCAGTGATATCAATGACTGATATATCCTGGGAGGTATCCCGCTCTAAGACGACATGCTGGATGATACTTTTTGCCTGGCGGATACATTTACCACATTGAGAACCAAGCGGGGTGATCGCTTTAATCCCACGGATATCCGAAACACCCTCTTCTTCAACGAGCTTGACAATTTTTTTGTCGGAAATTCCGTGGCACAGGCAAACGTACATAACAACTCTCTACATCTCAGTCTGCCTCAAATATAAACGAGAACTGTTAGCATTACCACTTCTAGCCCGTTGCTCCGCTAGATGAATTTGTTATCAAAGATGCACAAAAATGCTTGGAAAGAATAAGTATAAAAGTGAAGAAGTTAGGATATTACGATAAGACGGACTCTGTAAGACATGCCCGCAAGATACAAAAAAGGGAGCCGAAGCTCCCTTTTTATTGTTGATTCAATCTTTGCTAATTAAGCAACGATCTTAGCAACAACACCAGCACCAACGGTACGGCCACCTTCACGGATTGCGAAGCGCAGACCTTCGTCCATTGCGATAGGTGCGATCAGAGTAACAACCATCTTGATGTTGTCACCTGGCATAACCATCTCAACGCCTTCTGGCAGTTCGATAGTACCGGTCACGTCAGTTGTACGGAAGTAGAACTGTGGACGGTAGCCTTTGAAGAACGGAGTATGACGGCCGCCTTCGTCTTTAGACAGAACGTATACTTCTGACTCGAAAGTTGTGTGTGGAGTGATTGAACCAGGCTTAGCCAGAACTTGACCACGCTCAACTTCGTCACGCTTAGTACCACGCAGCAGAACACCAACGTTCTCACCAGCACGGCCTTCGTCCAGAAGCTTACGGAACATCTCAACACCAGTACAAGTAGTAGTGACGGTGTCTTTGATACCTACGATAGCAACTTCGTCACCTACGCGAACGATACCTTGCTCAACACGACCAGTTACAACAGTACCACGGCCCTGGATTGAGAATACGTCTTCGATTGGCAGGATGAACGGCTTGTCGATAGCACGCTCTGGCTCTGGGATGTAAGAATCCAGTGCTTCAGCCAGCTCAACGATTTTCTCTTCCCACTGAGCTTCGCCATTCAGCGCGCCCAGAGCAGAACCCATAATGACTGGGCAGTCGTCGCCTGGGAAGTCGTACTCAGACAGAAGTTCACGAACTTCCATCTCAACCAGCTCCAGCAGCTCTTCGTCATCAACCATGTCACACTTGTTCATGAAAACAAGAATGTAAGGGATACCAACCTGACGACCCAGCAGGATGTGCTCACGAGTCTGTGGCATTGGGCCATCAGTCGCAGCAACAACCAGGATACCACCGTCCATCTGAGCAGCACCGGTGATCATGTTTTTCACGTAGTCGGCGTGTCCTGGGCAATCAACGTGCGCGTAGTGGCGAGTCGGAGTATCGTACTCTACGTGAGAAGTAGAGATTGTGATACCACGCTCACGCTCTTCTGGCGCGTTATCGATAGATGCGAAGTCACGCGCTGAACCGCCGTATTTTTTAGACAGTACAGTACAGATTGCAGCAGTCAGAGTAGTTTTACCGTGGTCAACGTGGCCGATAGTACCAACGTTAACGTGCGGTTTCGTACGTTCAAATTTTTCTTTAGACACGATCGTGTTCCTTCCTAGTTGTGATTCGCCCCGCTGACTGGCGGGACGCGTCAGAAGTTGTATTTTATGCGCCAACCGAAGCGGACGCAATATTTCTGCTGATGTTTAACCGCGCTCAGCGACGATACCGTCGGCGATATTCTTCGGAACTTCAGCATATTCGCTGAACTCCATCGAATAGGATGCGCGGCCTTGCGTAGCAGAACGAAGATCCGTTGCGTAACCAAACATTTCTGAAAGCGGAACTTGCGCACGGATAATCTTCAGTCCGGCCGGACCTTCATCCATACCACCGATGATGCCGCGACGACGGTTCAGGTCACCAACAACATCACCCATCCAGTCTTCCGGAGTGGTTACTTCAACTTTCATCATAGGTTCAAGAATGACAGGTTGAGCATCAAGTGCACCCTTCCTGAACGCCATAGAACCGGCGATCTTAAACGCCATTTCGCTCGAGTCAACATCGTGGTATGAACCATCGAACAGCGTCGCTTTGACGTCCAGTACCGGATAACCGGCAAGCACACCATTTTTCATCTGCTCTTCGATACCTTTCGCCACGGCTCCGATATATTCTCTCGGAATCACACCGCCAACGACTTCGTCAACGAAGACAAAACCGGCATTCGGCTCAGAAGGTTCAATCTTCAGCCATACGTGACCGTACTGGCCGCGACCACCAGATTGACGTACGAACTTACCTTCAACTTCCGTCTTACCACGGATAGTTTCACGGTAAGCAACCTGAGGTTTACCAACGTTACATTCAACGCTGAACTCACGCTTCATACGGTCAACGATGATATCCAGATGAAGCTCGCCCATCCCTGAGATCAGGGTCTGGCCAGATTCTTCATCCGTTTCCACCCGGAAAGATGGGTCTTCTGCAGCCAGCTTACCCAGCGCAATACCCATTTTTTCCTGGTCAGCTTTCGACCTTGGTTCAACAGCAATCTGAATAACCGGCTCTGGGAAATCCATACGTTCCAGAACCACTTTATGATCCTGATCGCACAGGGTGTCACCCGTCGTCACATTTTTCAGACCGATTGCTGCCGCGATGTCGCCAGCTCGAACTTCTTTGATTTCTTCACGTTTATTCGAGTGCATCTGTACGATACGCCCGAAACGTTCACGCTTATCTTTTACCGTGTTGTAGACGGTATCGCCTGAATTCACAACACCGGAATAGACACGCATAAATGTCAGGGTGCCCACAAACGGGTCCGTTGCGATCTTGAATGCCAGCGCAGCAAACGGTTCTTCGTCGCTGGAATGGCGGATCACTTCGTTACCATCCATGTCTTCACCACGGATTGCTTTGACTTCCGTCGGTGATGGCAGGAATTCAACGACGGCATCCAGGACAGCCTGCACACCTTTGTTCTTAAATGCAGAACCACAGGTCGCCAGAACAATTTCATTATTCAGCGTACGCTGGCGCAAGCCGGCTTTGATGTCATCTTCTGACAGGTTCCCTTCTTCCAGGTACTTATCCATCAGCTCTTCAGACGCTTCAGCTGCCGCTTCAACCAGGTTTGTGTGCCATTCTTCGGCCAGTTCCTGCATGTCGGCTGGAATGTCTTCATAAGAGAAGCTCATGCCCTGATCGGCTTCATTCCAGTTGATCGCTTTCATTTTAATCAGGTCGATCACACCTTTGAATTCTTCTTCCGCACCAATGTTCAATTGAATTGGTACCGGATTTGCGCCAAGACGGTGTTTGATTTGATCAATCACGCGCAGGAAGTCTGCGCCTGCACGGTCCATCTTGTTCACGAAGACCATACGGGGTACTTCGTATTTATCAGCCTGACGCCATACGGTTTCAGACTGCGGTTCGACACCTGATGAACCACAGAAAACAACCACTGCACCATCAAGTACGCGCAGAGAACGCTCTACTTCGATAGTGAAATCAACGTGTCCTGGGGTGTCGATAATATTGATGCGGTGCTCTGGGAACTGAGCATCCATACCACGCCAGAAGGTTGTAGTGGCAGCAGAGGTGATGGTAATCCCACGCTCCTGCTCCTGCTCCATCCAGTCCATGGTAGCGGCACCGTCGTGTACTTCACCAATTTTGTGGGAAAGACCTGTATAGAACAGGATACGCTCGGTCGTGGTTGTTTTCCCGGCGTCTACGTGAGCACAGATACCGATGTTACGGTAACGCTCGATAGGAGTTTTGCGAGCCACGATTGAATCCTCTTACTAAGGTTATCCTTAGAAAATGGTATGGGCGCAGCAGGCCAAGCCTGCTGCGCCCAGTCGCTAATAACGAAATTACCAGCGGTAGTGTGCGAACGCTTTGTTCGCTTCTGCCATACGGTGAACGTCTTCACGTTTCTTAACAGCAGAACCTTTGTTGTCGGATGCGTCCAGCATTTCAGCAGCCAGACGAGCAGCCATAGATTTTTCACCACGCTTACGCGCAGCTTCAACCAACCAACGCATAGCCAGAGCATTACGACGTACTGGACGTACTTCTACTGGTACCTGGTAAGTTGAACCACCTACACGGCGAGATTTAACCTCTACCGCTGGGCGAACGTTTTCAAGAGCTTTTTCAAAAATAGCCAGGTGCTCTTCACCAGAGCGCTCAGCCATAGTATCCAGTGCAGTGTAAACAATTTTCTCTGCAGTAGATTTCTTACCGTCAACCATCAGGATGTTGACGAATTTTGCCAGCAATTCAGATTTGAATTTAGGATCTGGAAGGATCTTACGCTGACCAATTACGCGACGACGTGGCATGGAAATTCTCCGTTGTCTTCTTCAGGTTTTATCCAAAACTTTTCAGTTTTTTCAAAATTACAGTTAATTTAGTGTTTGGCCTTACTTAACGGATTCCATTAAGACTTAGGACGCTTCACACCGTACTTAGAACGACCTTGTTTACGGTCGTTAACGCCTGCACAGTCAAGTGCACCACGAACAGTGTGGTAACGCACACCCGGAAGGTCTTTAACACGACCACCACGGATCAGAACAACACTGTGCTCTTGCAGGTTGTGACCTTCACCACCGATGTATGAAGTAACTTCAAAACCGTTGGTCAGACGTACACGACATACTTTACGCAGTGCGGAGTTTGGTTTTTTTGGAGTAGTAGTGTATACACGAGTACATACACCACGCTTTTGTGGACACGCTTCTAGCGCAGGCACGTTGCTTTTAACAACTTGCTTTGCACGTGGTTTGCGTACCAGCTGGTTAATAGTTGCCATTAAATAGCTCCTGATTATTTACTTTCGTAAAGGTGAAAAATCCGCCTCCCAACAACAGGAGGACGCGAAATTTTAGGCGTCGGACTATAAGGTGTCAAGATATATACAGCGATCACAGCAATGATCATTTCTTAATCACTGCTTTTCACTGGTCTGTTCTCTTTTTCATCACCCGTCACTATGCCCATTTCATGCTGTTCGGATGGCTGATCGTCAGCTCGACAAATTGATTGTGATCGATCACTTCGACTTCAGAGGACGTGCGCCCTGCCAGCCCCCGGGCCAGCAGATCCGCTTCCAGCACATACACTGACGCACCCTGACTCAGCACCTGATCCAGCTGACCCGGTGACACGGCAGCCACTGCCGCATCCTGCAACAACAAAACATCATCGCCCGGCAGGAGCTGTTCAGCACATTGCTGTAAAGCGCGATTTTGAAAAGGAGAGGAAAAGACCATGTGTAGCATAAATCGCCCCGTTGGCAGGTTGCGGGTTAATAACTCAGTAATTTCTGACAGCGATGCAGCCTGTGACTGAATTCATCGCGGCCCAGAACTTCAGCGTCAATCAGCAAATCATCCGCCGACAGTCCGCGCTTTGACAGCGATTCGCCGCAAACCCAGATGTCTTCAATGTCATAGAGGGACAGCATCTTGAACGCGACACTGTATTCACGGCTCAGAACCTGGTCGCCCTGCTGCCCTTTTAATAATTGCCAGACCCCATCCCCGATAAAGAATAGCTGGATTTCTTCACTGTAAGCAGAGGTTGCCAGCACAGCATCCAGCCCTTCCCGGCCGCTGTTACTGCCATGGGGGACGGAACGAAAAACGAACCCAATCGACATAAGGATTTCCGAATTGATTAAAACTGAATGACGCGATCAGCACTCAGCAGCACTTCTGCCAGGCCACCCAACCCCGCCTGTTCGAAGCCGTCGGCAAGATTGTTGCCGGGCAGCGTGTTTTGACTGGCTTCCTGCTCACTGACAACGCCCCGCCGAAGTGCCGCAGCCACACAGGTTTGCAGTTCAACCTCATGTTCACGGCCCAGTTGCTGCCAGGCTGCCAGCAAATCAAACTCGTCCGAAGCCGGTGAGACCAGAACAGAGCCGTTGTGAACCCCGTCCTGATAGAAAAACACCCGCTGTAACTGATGGCCGGCTGCAATCACTGCCTGTGCAAACTGCAATGCGCTTCTGGCGTTCTGTGTCCCGTAGGCCGGGCCATCCACCACCAGCGCAAAAGTCAGGCTCATTTTTCGCCATCCTCGGTTTTACGCTGCCGAATGTAGAGATACACGGTATGTTTGGAAATATTCAGACGATCGGCCACACGGTTAATCGCATCTTTAATATCAAAGATACCTTTATCGTACAGCTCCATCACGATCTGACGGTTTTTCGCATTGTTCGACACGTTCTTGTCTGCATTGATTTCTTCAATCGTGCGTTCAACCGTCTGATCCACCAGCTCATCCACATCACTGGCAAAATTCACACTGGATGCCGCCTGTTTAGCTTCATCGGTCGGCATGAAAGATTGCAGGATCTGAGAGAAAGGCGCATCCAGATTCACGTTAATACACAGCAGACCAATGATATTGTCATCGGCATTACGGATAGCGATGGTGATGGACTTCATCAGAGCCCCACCCTTGGCACGCGTAAAATAGGCACGGGAAAAATTACGTTCCGACCCTTCAATATCTCGCAACATTCGCAGGGCAAGATCCGTGATGGGCGATCCCACCTTACGGCCGGTGTTTTCACCATTGGCAATTTTGATCGCCGAAGTATTCAGGTCTGCCAGCGAGTGCAGCACAATTTCACAGAACGGGCCGATCAGTGCGGCCAGGCCATCAACGACGGCTTCATATGAACGTAAAATGGTAAAGTCATGTTCGGTAAACGTTCGGGTTTCAATTAAGTCACTTTCCACCATGACTTCAGTGCCAAAGTTATCTGCTGATACCACTTTCCTGTCTTCCTTGCTCATTCCCGTGACCCGGTTTTACAGGCAATCCTGCATTTCAACGAAACGGGGAAAAATTCAATTCTTGCTTGCAAGTTTATCAGAATATGAATACAGGTCTTCACAAAATGAAATTTGCAACGCACAAAACAGGACAGAAACCAGACTGAAGTAATAAAAAAGCCCGGCTTATAGCCGGGCTTTTGGAAATTGCAGACAATGGACGATTACTCGTCGTCAGCGTCTTTCTTGGCCTTCACGATATCCAGCAGTTCAACTTCAAATACCAGCGTTGAGTTTGCAGGAATGCTTGGGTTAGCCTGAGAGCCGTATGCCAGCTCAGGCGGAATCACAAACTTGAACTTAGAACCGACAGGCATCAGCTGAACGCCTTCAGTCCAGCCCGGAATCACCTGATTCAGCGGGAAAGTTGCAGGCTGGTTACGCTTGTAAGAACTATCGAACTCAGTCCCGTCAACCAGCGTACCTTTATAGTGAACCTTCACAGTGTCGGTGGCTTTCGGCTTATCGCCCTGACCTTCAGTTTCTACTGCATACAGCAGACCTGACTCAGTTTTCTTCACGCCTTCCTGCTTCTCGAACTCAGCGCGGAAGTCATCGCCTGTTTTGGCATTTTCTTCAGCTTCTGCTTTGGCTTTCGTCGCCATCATATCAGAAACGCGCTTGTCCAGTTCCTGCAACGTCTGCTGAGTTTCTTCCTGGCTCAGACGGCTGTTGCCGGCGAATACATCACTGACACCAGCTAGGACATCTTCTTTTTTCAGTTCCAGGCCCAGCTCTTTTTGCTGTTCCAGGTTTGCAGACAAGTACTGTGCCAGCGAAGCACCAATTGCGTAAGCGGCTTTCTGATCTTCAGATTCAAACGCTTTTGTCGCTTCGGCTGCAGTCTGCTCAACCTGAGCAGCTGACTCTGCTTTTTCTGCAGGTGCCGAGGTTTTCTCATCCTGACAACCTACTGCCAGCAGAATGGTTGCTGCCAGTAAAGACACTTTCAGAACTGGTTTCATCTCTCTCTCCATTTTTCCAGAGGCTAAGCTCTTAACTTTATGCATAATTTTTCACAGTTGTGTTAAAACCATGCCATATCAATATACTAATACCAACTTTTTTCTTGCCGTTGGTGATAACACCCGGGTTTCAATGGGATCAACACCGGGCAAAAGCGGCCGAAACACGGAAAGTCAGCACATGCGTCACATTTTTATAGCAGCCATTATCATTCTGACCCTGATCTCTGTCTCAGGTTGCGATATTTCAGGTCCCGAACGTCAGCGCTGGGATCTGGCACCGCAAGGCGCAACCGCTTTCAGTCTGAGCAGGGATGGCCGCTTTGCCTTATTTTATTCAGCCCAACAAGGTATCGTGCTCTGGGATCTACAGCAAAACAAAAAGTTAGCGAGTTTAGGTTCTCAAGATCCACATCACACAACCGTGACAAATAGTGATATTTCTGACAATCACCGCTACGCGATCACCGCAACAGCACAGAACTTTGCAATCTGGGATCTGGCCTGGGGACAGGCTCAGGGACTCTGGTCGATCTCCGACGGCATCATCCGGGATGCAACAATCGCCAATGACGGCAAGCAGGTGCTGCTGGCCCTGTCAAACGGCAAAGCACTGTACGTCGACTTGGGCAACGGAAGACGGCTGGAGTTCCTCGCCCACCGGGAAAAAGTGAATTCTGTAGCCATTTCGCCGAATGGCCACTACGCCCTCTCCGGCGGTGATGACAAACGTGCTTTTCTCTGGGATACCCAAACCGGTCAGATTTTATATCAGTTTGAACACACGATGCGGGTCAATCAGGTGAGCCTGCAGCGAGACGGCAAGCTGGCAATGACAGCCGACAGCGGCAACGAGGCGTTTATCTGGAATTTAACGAACGGGCAGAAACAAGCTTCTCTGAACATTCGTCTGAGGCAACAAAACTTCTCCAGTGCCCGCTTTTCTGATGATGGCTTGCAACTGGCTACCGGCACGCCCTCCCGCCGGGTTGAACTGTGGAGCACCGTGACTGGCAACAGACAGGGCTACTGGCAAGCGGCCACACAAGAAAACGAGCGCCCGGGGTCAGCGGTGGTGTATGATGTGGCCATTACGCCACTCGGCGATGTCCGCTCAGGCAGCTCAGCCGGCATTGCTCAGGATTGGCACCGTCCCGAATGACCGATGATCATCAACCATGACAGACATTGTAAAAAAGCTACAGGCTCAGATAGATGAGCTGGAAATGAAACAGGCTTTTCAGGAGCAGACGATTGAAGAGCTCAATGACGCGCTGACACAGCAGCAGTTTCTGATCGATAAAATGCAGGTCCAGATGCGCTATCTGGTAGGCAAAGTGAAGTCAGGCCAGGTTTCCAATATCGCCAGTGAAAGCGAAGAAACACCACCCCCTCACTACTGAGGGGAAAATGTTGATACAAAAACGGGAAGCTTGCGCTTCCCGTTTTGCCGTCATGACTTAGTGGTCATGTCCGCAACAACCACCTTCATGGTCGTGATCATGGTCGTGGTCGTGTCCACAACCGCCCGCCTGATGAATATGGCCGTGAGAAATTTCTTCTTCCGTTGCAGCACGAGTCGCAACAATTTCCACATCAAACGTCAGTGTCTGGCCCGCCAGCATGTGGTTACCATCAACAACAACTTCGTCGCCGTCAACTTCAGTCACTTCTACCGGGATTGGACCCTGATCGGTATCTGCCAGGAAACGCATGCCAACGGTAATTTCGTCCACACCCTGGAACACTTCAGCCGGAACGCGCTGAACCATTTCTGCATGGTGCTCGCCGTATGCTTCTTCCGGTGCCACAGTCACTTCGAACTTATCGCCAACTGCACGGCCTTCCAGAGCTTTTTCCAGACCGATGATCAGGTTGTTGTGGCCGTGCAGGTAATCCAGCGGCGCATCTGTGGTTGACTGATCAACGACAATACCTTCTTCGGTTTTCACTTGGTAAGCCAGGCTTACTACGGTGTCTTTAGCGACTTTCATGTTTACTCCGAATTTGAGCAGGGGATTTAACCTGTAATCATACCGGATCTGCCCTGCCAGACGCCAATACTGATCGAAACATTCGGCCGGGATTCATTCCGGCTTAAAAATCCCGATCACTTGTTCCTGAGCCGTTCCGGCCACATGTTTACTGTATTCAACAGATTTCGGCAGGCGGGTATCCGTGTGGTGACAAGCGACACATTCGACTTTCTCCACCTCATTTTCCAGCCACCAGCGTAACGTGTCCTGCTGCTGACAGGCCGGGCACACCGCACCGGCGATAAATCGTTTCTTGGTCATAACTCCCTTCCTGTACTGCCTGGGATAGTCTCAATTTACGGCGGGTCAGTCCCAGCCGTTATGCCGCTCACGCTCACCGCGCATCTCGCGGTCAAAAATCTCTTCCAGCTCTTTGCGGGCTTCTTTTGCCCGGGTTGCCAGGTGCACATCTTCCGAATGCTGCGGCAACAAATCCCGTAAAGCGGTGGTATCCAGTTTCCGGAAATGTGCCTCAGCCCGCTTGGCCTTATATGGGTGCATTCCCAGTGCCACCAGTGCCTGACGACCTAAATCCAGCGCACCGGCAAAGGTTTCCCGGGAGAACATATCAACACCGTGGCTAAGCAGTTGGTGCGCTTCCACCCGACTGCGGGCCCGGGCCAGAATCTTCAGACGTGGAAAGTGCTGCTGGCAAATTGCCACCACCTGCATCACCTCCTCCGGACTGTCGGTGCAGATAATAATGGCTTCCGCTTTCTCGGCTCCGGCGGCACGCAGCAGGTCAAGCTGGCTGGCGTCGCCATAATACACCTTATAGCCGAACTTGCGCAGAAACTGGATCTGACCGGGATCCCGTTCCAGAATCGTCACCCGGATTTTATTGGCGAACAACAGCCGTCCTACCACCTGCCCGAAACGGCCAAACCCGGTAATGATCACCCTGGGTTCCCGATCAATCACATCTGATTCAGGTTCATCCCCCGCCTCAGCCTGAAAGGTACGGACGAACCATTTGTCCTGTAAACGCAGCACCAGCGGCGTGGTCATCATCGACAGGCTGACCACCACCAGCAAAAAACCGGTCAGCTCTGCATTGAGCAATCCCTCACTTTGGGCCGCCGTGAACAGCACGAATGCAAACTCGCCTCCCTGACTGAGAATAGCCGCCATCTGGCTGCGGGATTTGGCCTGAATGCCAAACAAACGCGCAAGCAGATACAGCAGCAGTCCTTTTACCACTACCAGTGCGACAACCGCCGCCAGGATCTGCAGGGGGTAATCCAGCAACAGTCCCAGATTCACCGCCATGCCGACTGAGATAAAAAACAGGCCGAGCAGCAGTCCCTTAAACGGCTCTATGGCGATCTCCAGCTCATGGCGGTACTCGCTCTCAGCCAGCAGCACGCCCGCCAGAAAAGTTCCCAGTGCCATCGACAGACCCAGCGTTTCCATGCCCAGCGCGATCCCAATAACCAGCAGCAGCGCTGTCACGGTGAACAGTTCCCGAACCCCGGACATCACGACCCAGCGAAACAGCGGTCGTAACAGGAAATGGCCGCCCACCAGCAGCACAGCGATTCCCGCCACCATGGCGACCAGATCCAGCCAGTTGCCGCCCTCGCTTCCCGCCAGTAAGGGCAGAAAAGCCAGCATCGGGATCACGGCAATATCCTGAAAAAGCAGCACGGCAAAGCCGGACTGACCAGTATCCGAACGTCCGATCCCCTGCTCTTCTATCACCCGAAGGGCAATCGCCGTTGAAGACAGGGCCAAGCCCATCCCAATCACCAGCGCCACCCGCCAGTCCAGATTCCCGATGAACTGCTCACACAACAGCACAACCGTGGCAATGACCAGGCTGGTCAGTACGACCTGACTGCCGCCCAGACCAAGGATCGGCTGGCGCATCTGCCACAGTTTGCCTGGGTTCAGTTCCAGACCGATCAGAAACAGCAGCAAAACCACACCGAATTCTGAAAAATGCAGAACCGCCTCGACATCATTGATCAGTCCCAGCCCCCAGGGGCCGATGCCAATCCCGGCCAGCAGATACCCGAGTACCGACCCCAGCCCGAGTCGTTGGGCCACCGGAACTGCAACCACAGCCGCCGCCAAGAACACAACACTGCTGGTTAATACATCAGACGCCATGTTTCCCCTCCTGACTTGCTTCTGCCAGAGGTAACATCAGCCACTCCCGGTAGTGTTGTGCATGCGCCCGACGCTCTGCATCCGGGATGCGCCGTGCCCAGTGGAGCACCAGAGGCGGGAGCCAGTGCATCTGGCACAGCTCAGCCGTCAGCTCAAAAGGCTTCAAAATCTCAGCCACGCTGCAGCGGTTATACCCATCCGGTGTGTAAGCTTCCGCAGCTCCGCCGGTGGTGATCACCGAGCGCCAGTACTTGCCTTTGGTCCCCGTCCCTTCTCCGTGGGCAAAGCCTTTACTCAGCACCACATCTATCCACTCTTTGAGCAAAGCCGGGCAGGAATACATATAAAGCGGGTGCTGAAAAACCAGCATGTCATGCTGACTGACTAATTCCCGTTCACAGGCCGCATCAATAAAAAAATCTGGGTACTTGCCGTAGAGGTCGTGAAAGGTCACGTGAGGCAGATTTGCCACGGCAGACAGCATGGCTTTGTTCGCCACGGAAGCATCCGGATCCGGATGCGCATAAATAAGAAGAATACGTGGTGGGGCTTGTTCCATAGGCCTTTTCCTCATTTCCCTGAGTCACCGCATGAGCCGGACTGACAGGACTCATCAAAGCATCATACCGAATTCTGCCGCCGTGTGGATCGCTTTGTTCCTGAGATTTCAACGGCAAAAATATGAATCCTTTCCCGGCACCCCCTGCACCTGTTCGCAGTTCAACGCAGATTGTTATAGACTCCCGCACCAGTCACCTATTTGTTGTGGAGCGGCAACAGCCGGTAGTAACAGGCAATGATCACTTTTTCTGATATTCAATTGCTCCGGGGCGGCAACGTCCTGCTGGATCAAGCAACGGCCACCATTCATCCGGGCGATAAAGTCGGCCTGGTTGGCAAGAATGGCTGCGGTAAATCCACCCTGTTTGCCCTGATCAAAGGCGAACTGAGTGTTGATGCCGGTCAGCATTCCGTCCCGTCGCACTGGGAACTGGCCTGGGTGGCGCAGGAAACCCCGGCTCTGGAACGGACCGCCCTGGACTATGTCATCGACGGCGATCGTGAATACCGTCAGCTGGAGCAAGCCTTACTGGCTGCCGAACAGGTCGATGACGGCAACAAAGTTGCCCTGCTGCACGACCAACTGGATGCCATTGGCGGCTACAGCATTAAAGCCCGGGCCTCCGAACTGCTGGATGGCCTCGGATTCTCACAGGAGCAGATGAGCTGGAATCTGACGCAGTTCTCCGGTGGCTGGCGGATGCGTCTCAACCTGGCTCAGGCCCTGCTGTGCCGCTCTGATCTGCTGCTGCTCGACGAACCGACCAACCACCTGGATCTGGATGCAGTTCTCTGGCTGGAAAAATGGCTCCAGAACTACCGGGGGACGCTGGTTCTGATTTCCCACGACCGCGATTTCCTCGATCCTGTGGTCGGACGGATCATCCATGTCGAAAACCAGCACCTGAACGAATACACGGGCAACTACTCGTCGTTTGAAAACCAGCGCGCCGAAAAGCTGATCCTGCAACAGTCGATGTTCCAGAAACAGCAGAAACAAATGGCGCACATGCAATCCTATATCGACCGCTTCCGGTATAAAGCCAGCAAAGCCCGCCAGGCTCAGAGCCGGATTAAGGCACTGGAGCGCATGGAAAAGGTACTGCCGGCTCAGTTTGATAACCCATTCAACTTCGAATTCCGCGAGCCGGACAGTCTGCCCAATCCAATCATCATGATGGATCAGGTGGCCGCCGGTTACGGAGAAGTCCAAATCCTCGACAAAATTCGTCTCAATCTGGTGCCGGGCAGCCGGATTGGTCTGCTGGGCCGGAACGGTGCCGGTAAATCAACCCTGATCAAACTGCTGTCTGCCGAGCTGGCGCCTCAGGCCGGTGATCTGACCTACTCACAGGGCGTGAAAATTGGCTATTTTGCCCAGCATCAGCTGGAAACCCTGCGACTGGACGAAACGCCGCTGCAGCATATGAGTCGTCTGGCCCCGGAATCCACTGAGCAGCAGCTGCGTGATTACCTCGGCAGCTTCGGTTTTAAAGGCGACAAAGCGCTGGACCTGGTCGGCCCGTTTTCCGGCGGAGAGAAAGCCCGTCTGGTGCTGGCACTGATTGTCTGGCAACGTCCGAACCTGCTGCTGCTTGACGAACCGACCAACCACCTGGATCTTGACATGCGTCAGGCACTGACACTGGCATTGCAGTCCTTCGAAGGTGCGATGGTAATCGTCAGTCACGACCGTTACCTGCTGCGGGCGACGACCGATGATTTGTATCTGGTCCATGACCGCAAGGTTGAGCCATTCGACGGCGACCTCAACGATTACCACAAATGGCTGACCGAACAGCAACGTAACGAGCGCCGGGAACAACAGGCCACCAAGCCGGAATCAGCCAGCAAGGACAACAGTGCTGCCTCCCGCAAAGAACAAAAACGTCTGGAAGCCGAATTCCGCAAACAGACCGCACCGCTGCGGAAACAGATTGAGAAACTGGATACTCAGATGGAGAAACTGAGCCAGACTCTGGCTCAGGCTGAAGCGGCACTCTCCGATGGCAGTATTTACGAAGCCGAAAACAAGGTGCGGCTGAATCAGGCACTGCAGACGCAGAGCCAGGCCAAAAATGAGCTGGAAGACGTCGAAATGGCATGGATGGAATTGCAGGAGCAACTTGAAAGCATGGAGCAGGAATTCAATGTCAGCAACTGATCACCCGAGGGTTCAAGGCTTTCAGGCCGATTTATTCTGGCGCTTCTGCCTCCAGCACTACAGCTTAGAAGGCGTCAGCCAGGCATGCCTGCAACTGCAGGACGAATTTCAGGGAAACGTCAATCTGGCGCTGCTGCTGCACTGGCTCGATACCCAGCAGTACGCCCTGTCGGCAACTGAAATCCGCCAGCTGGAGCAGGCTCTGGCTGCAACCGAAACACAACTGACGGCTTATCGTCAGTTACGCCGCAATCTGAAACCCCAGCTGGACTCTGCGGGCTATCAGCAGATGATCGACTTTGAACTCATGCTGGAGCAGAACCAGCAGCAGGATCTGATTAGCTGCCTGAATCATCAGGCTCAGCAACCCAGAGCGGCTCTGCCGCCACCCGCCGATAACCTGGGTCAGTATTGTCAGCGGCTGGAAGCGGACAACCTGGCATTACAGATTCGGGGCTGACCGTTCTTCAATCAGGGTAAGGCAGGCATCTGCCTTACCAAATCATTGCCACACACCCCGCCGTCAGTGTCCCCATCGTCAGATTAAAACGCTGCCTTGCCTGAGGCTGATTCAGCCAGCGACCAATCAGCGTCCCGAATCCGGCCCAGAGCGACACACAGGGAAACCCAATCACATAAAAAACCGTCGCCACAGTCAGGGCTGAGGAGCAGAAAGCCTCACCTGCAGAGGTAAAAGTGCTGATCGCAGTCACTGACATCATCCACGCCTTCGGATTCACATACTGAAACATCGCTGCTGCGACAAAAGACATCGGCCGGGCATCGTGGTCATCCACCTGAACTTTTCCGCCTGCCGTGGCAATTTTCCAGGCCAGATACAACAAGTATGCGCTCCCCAGCCAGCGCAGTGCCTCATGCAGAACCGGATAACGGACAAAAATTACCCCGAGCCCTGCGGCCACCAGCAGAATCATACTGACCAGACCGAAACCGATCCCGAGGATGTGCGGGATCGTCCGCCAGTAGCCAAAATTCGCCCCTGAAGCGGTGACCATCATATTGTTCGGCCCCGGGGTCCCCGTCATCGTCGCAGCGAATGCCATCAGTGAAATCAAAAACTGCCATTCAATGTTCATGTTTTACTCCATGAAGATAATTCTTATTGTATCGATACAATTTAATGTTGAGCTTGCATATCAACCAAAATTAAGGTCAAAATGCAGCCTAACAAGGGGATAAATTGGAATCAAAGGATTTATTGTCACCATGACAATTGAGACAATTCAGCAAGCCTTTCTCCGGCAGAGCGAAGACGGGCGTCCGATTTACCGCCGGCTGGCCGAGGCTATCGCGCAGCAAATCGAATCCGGACATCTGGCTGCAGGCAGCAAACTGCCGACTCACCGCGCACTGGCCGATCGTCTCGGCGTGACGGTTGGCACCATCACCCGAGCGTACGCGGAAACCGAACGACGGGGGCTGGTTGAAGCCAGAGTCGGCGCCGGGACATATGTCTGCCCGCGCAACCGCCCGGACTGGGTGTTCAGCTATCCGAACCAGGCACCGGACGAATGTAATTTCGGTTATAATATTCCGCCTGCAATCGACAGATCTGCGATGATGGCCAGCGCCATGCAGACGCTGAGTCAGCATCCGGATCTGCTCAATCATCTAATGCTGTATCAGGACCCGCAAGGTCTGACGGCGCATCGTGAGGTCATCAGCCACTGGCTGAGTACACACGGCGTCCAGCTCGATCCCGCCCGGATGCATTTCACGTCCGGGGCGCAACATGCAATTCAGCTCGTTCTGTCTGTTTTTTGCCGCAGCGGCGATACCCTGCTGACCGAACAGGTGAGTTATCCCGGATTTCTCGGACTGGCCCGACAGATGCAGATGAATGTCAAAGCCGTGGAGATGGATGCAGAAGGCCTGCTCCCAGACAGTCTGGAGATAGCCTGCCGTCAGTACCAGCCGCGGATGCTGTACTGTACGCCCACCCTACAAAACCCGACAGCGGCCACCATGAGCCGGGAACGGCGTGAAGCCATACTGGCAGTCTGCCGCCGTCATCAGGTGCTGATCATTGAAGACGATGTCAACGGCCTGTTACCGTCAGAGACACCGCCGCCTCTGGTCAATCTCGACAGCGAGCAGGTGATCCACTTCGGCAGCCTCTCCAAATGTCTGGCACCCGGCCTGCGGCTTGGCTACATCCAGGTTCCGTTAAAACATCAGACCCGACTGAACACGGCGCTGCACCATCACTGCCTGATGATCAGCCCGCTGCTCAGTGCACTGGCCTGCGAATTGATCCGTAAGGGAGATGCCGACCGGGCATTACAGCAGATCCGGCAAGACATGCAGCAGCGAGCCCGACTGCTCGAACGCTATCTGGAGCCGTATCAGGTTCAGTATCAGTTACCGGGCTTCCACGCCTGGCTGACCTTGCCTGATCACTGGCGCCTGAGTGACTTCGTTACTGCCGCCGAAGCCCGGGATGTGGTGGTCAAATCCGCTGAACTGTTCACGCCGCCGGGCAGCACAATTCAGCAGGCAGTGCGTCTGGCCATCAGTGCGCCGCACAGTCATGATAAACTTGAACAGGGTCTGGCGATTCTGGCTGAGCTGCTGACTCAGTCGCCTTACCCGGATTTCCCGCTCTGACGGTCAGAACAGCTGGAGAACACCATGAAGCACTTTCAGCCCGCAACCGGCCTGCGCAACGCACACCTGCAAACCATTCTGCCACGACTGTTCCGTCGTCAGGCCCTGTTCGAACCTCTGACGGAGCGGATTCAGACCCCGGACGATGATTTTCTCGACCTGGTCTGGACGGCCGCGCCCGAGCAGCACCCGGCACACATGCCAATCATGATCCTCTTTCACGGGCTGGAAGGCAGTTTCCACAGCCCTTATGCGCACAGTCTGCTTTTTGCGGCCAGACAGCAGGGCTGGCTGGGTGTGATGATGCATTTCCGCGGATGCAGCGGGGAAATTAACCGTCAGGCCCGGAGCTATCACTCCGGTGAAACCAGTGATGCACGTTACTTCATCGACCAGTTACGCGAACGTTTTCCGCATCATCCATTGCTGGCGGTTGGAGTTTCTCTGGGGGGTAATATGCTGGTGAACTATCTGGCTGAAACCGGCGAAGCATCCGGACTGACCGCAGCTCAGGTCATTTCTCCGCCCTTGGATCTGTCAGCCTGCTCGTCCCGGATTGAACAGGGGTTTTCCCGGGTCTACCAGCGCTACCTGCTCGGTTCCATGAAGAAAAATATGCTGAAAAAAATGGCTGCGTTACCGGACCTGCTGCCCTTTCAGACCGAACAGATTGCTGGAATCGCATCGCTGCGACAGTTTGACGATACCGTCACAGCGCCGCTGCATGGCTTTGCTGATGCGGCCGACTACTACCAACGTTGCAGCGGACTGGGAAAACTGGCGCAGGTACAGACCCCGTTGCGGGTGATTCATGCCGCTGACGATCCTTTCATGACGGCGGCAGTCATCCCGACACAGCCGCTGCCTGCCCATATCGAGTATCACCTGACCCAATACGGGGGCCATGTCGGTTTTATCAGCGGCAGCTGGCGCGAGCCGACGTTCTGGCTGGACCAGACCGTACCGGCCTGGTTTCAAAAAAAACTCAGGGGTTAACCTGAAACAAAAAACGCCTGGCAAACCTGCACAGGCGTTTTTTCAATGAGGCCCGGTTATCCGATTTTCCCGGTATCGATCAGCTGCTGGATCAGCGGCCGCATGATCAGCTCCATCGCAAAGCTCATCTTCCCGCCCGGCACCACCAGCGTATTATGGCGCGACATAAACGAGCCCTGGATCATCGCCAGCAGATACGGGAAATCAACATTCTTGATGCCACGGAAACGGATCACCACAAAACTCTCATCCAGACTGGGGATGGCTTTCGCACTGACCGGGTTGGAGGTATCAACCGTCGGCACCCGCTGGAAGTTAATATGGGTCCGGGAAAACTGCGGAGTAATGTAATTGAGATAATCATCCATTGAACGGACGATGGACTCCATCACTGCTTCTCTGGAGTGGCCGCGATCGCGGGTATCCCGCACGATTTTCTGAATCCATTCCAGGTTCACAATCGGGACCATGCCAATCAGTAGGTCGACGTGCTGTGCAACATTGACATCGCCATCCACGACGCCGCCGTGCAGGCCTTCATAAAACAGCAGATCGGTATTTTCCGGCAGATCCTGCCAGGGCGTAAAAGTGCCCGGCATCTGGTTATAGGGCACGGCTTCATCAAACGTGTGCAGATAGCGGCGGTATTTTCCGCTGCCGTCTTCGCCGTACTGACGGAAAAAGTTTTCCAGCAGCGCAAAGTCATTCGCCTGCGGGCCAAAATAACTGATGTGGCGCCCCTGCTCCTTGGCTTTGCGGATCTCCACATCCATTTCCGGACGGGTAAAACGGTGAAAACTGTCCCCTTCCAGCCATGCCGCATGGATATTCAGCATATTAAACATCTTGCGGAAAGCTTCCGAAGTGGTGGACGTTCCTGCTCCGGAGGAACCTGTTACTGCAATGATTGGGTGTTTTGCAGACATGACATACCTTGTCGTTTATCCAAACGGAATCAGTTATTAACAGGGCAAATGGATGCAGTCAAGCATCCGACCGCATCCGTCGGCGCCAGCTTCCGTTTTCTGCTGTCACCTCTGAGTATGGCAGCTTTATTCTGTGCGAAGCGAGCGACGTAGTTTGATATCCACCGTTTCGTGCAATTCGGAATACATAATCACGGCCTCTCCCGCCGCCAATTGCTGGCGTACCTTGTCCACTTTCTGCGCCAGGCTCAGCTCTTGCTCACCGTAGTCGGTGCCCTCGCGCAGGACAAAGTGTTCAATCAGGTTGGTCAGCGTTTCAGCATCGATATCTTGCCAGGGAATGATCATACAACTTACCTGATTAACCCAGATGACAACGGCTTATGCCGCGACAATCTGGTAAGAATGAGTCAGGGTCACGCCTTTGCCCAGCATCAGGCACACGGAGCAGTACTTTTCCAGTGAATCGCTGACAGCTTTGGCAACCTGAGCGTCATCGAGATGATGACCGGTGACGACAAAATGCAGATTGGCCGAGGTGAAATAACGCGGTGCCTGTTCGCGGCGCACGGAATCAATCTGTGCCTCACAGGCGGTAATCGCCTGACCGGCACTTTTCAGCGCATCGACCACATCCACCGAGCTGCAGCCTCCGGCAGCCATCAGGACCAGTTCCATCGGGCTGGGCGCTTTACTGCCGCCGTTCCCGTCCATGACCACACTGTGGCCCGAGTTAGACTGGCCGATAAAAGTCAAATCTTCGACCCATTTCACACGTGATTGCATGCGTTACTCCTTACTACAAAAACCCGGATTTTATCACTAAGTCACAACGGTGTGATCATGTGCACAGTAAAGTGTCCAAAATGTTCATTTATCCCCGCGCAATATCAAGCAATGCATGACGAAAAAAGTTAAACTCTTGGTCTGAATGTTCACATGCGCTTGCAGCCCAGCCGTTGACTGAATATGCTAGTTGGCAAACAATAGTATTGTTCTACCCAACCCCAATGCAAGGAATGACGTTGTTGGGCAACACACTGCAGAGGAAGTTAGTAATATGGTTCCAGGTAAACCGCAAACAGATCCAACTTTGGAGTGGTTCCTTTCTCACTGCCACATTCATAAGTACCCGTCGAAGAGTACACTGATCCATGCTGGCGAGAAAGCAGAGACCCTCTACTACATTGTCAAAGGTTCCGTCGCCGTTCTGATCAAGGATGAAGAAGGTAAGGAAATGATCCTGTCTTACCTCAACCAGGGCGACTTCATTGGTGAACTGGGCCTGTTTGAAGAAGGCCAGGAGCGTACTGCCTGGGTTCGTGCGAAAACACCATGTGAAGTGGCTGAGATTTCCTTTAAGAAATTCCGTCAGCTGATCCAGGTTAATCCGGATATCCTGATGCGTCTGTCCGCACAGATGGCACGCCGTCTGCAAGTCACCAGCCAGAAAGTCGGTGATCTGGCATTCCTGGACGTGACTGGCCGTATTGCCCAGACCCTGCTGAATCTGGCAAAACAACCGGATGCCATGACTCACCCGGACGGCATGCAGATCAAAATTACCCGTCAGGAAATCGGCCAGATTGTTGGCTGTTCCCGTGAAACCGTTGGCCGCATTCTGAAGATGCTGGAAGAGCAGAACCTGATTTCTGCCCACGGTAAAACCATCGTTGTGTACGGAACACGCTGATCACTCTCCGGTGATGCAGCCAATGTGAGTACAATAAAAAGCCGCAAACGCGGCTTTTTTTATTTCTGCCGGGCATACCCTGTGATTACAGCTGTTTTCTCAGGACACTTCACATTTTTTCAGTTGCCTTCCATCCCTCTGTTGCTACATTTGGCGTATCAGTACTATGTGGATGTGCAGATATGGATATCGAACGTTTTGCCCCAAATGCCCAGCACAATCAGCTTCCCCCGCGCCCTGTCGTAACCAGAGGACGTTTCCTCTCTGCCTCGGTTGAAATGACAGGTTTTCAGTCTCCCCGGCAGCTCCTGGAGCAGGAAGCCTACCTGTGTCTGACCAGCCCCCCAAGTGAATCGGATGACTGGATGCAACCGCTGGATCAACAGCACTGACAAGCCCTCTCACAGCACGAGATATGGCATTCAGCCCCCCCAGATAAAAAAACAGCGGCCCAGAGGCCGCTGTTTAATGACAGAGCAAAGATACCTGTCTTACATATTCGTACTTTCGAAGATCTTGTCCGCCGACGCAGCCACAAAGCCCGGGTAGAGTTCCCCGTTCTCCTGCAGATACCGCTTGGCAAACTCATAGAAACCGCCTGGAATTGAACGGATACCATCGGTAAAGCGGACTTCCACCCGATCAGCCATCGTTGATGACTGCTCCAGCAGCACTTCCGGACTACCTTTCACTTCACCACCCGATTCATTGATGGTGAAGCCGTTGTGGCGCAGCAGGCTGTTCACCTCTGCAACTTCCGCAAACTGCTCCAGCTGATTTACGCTGACAGTAAAATGGTTCGCACCATAACCGTGGGCAGCAACCCAACCCGCGTACTCACTTTCCTCGGCCAGCTTCTCATAGGTCGCGTAATCGAGATCCCATAAACGGCCACCGTACAGGAAAGCACCATCCTTCATTGCGCCATCAGGAATCTGCTTCACCAGCTCACGCACGGTATTTTGCAGATCCGCCGAGCACTGTCCGACCAGCAGTTCACTGATAAAGACTTTCGGTGCAGCCGGGTTCGGATGCTCAAAGTGCTCCGCATACAGTTTCTTCTGCTCGAAGTGATACGTTCCGCACGGCTTGTAACCAATCGCAATGAATGGTGCAGCCAGCACATCCAGGCTCACACCCGGCAGATTGAACGTACGCAGGGCAATGTGATCGTTCAGCAGAGGCTCTTCCTCTGTCAGCAGATCGTGCACCTGAGCGGCCGAAGGGCAAAGACGGGTTGTGTAGTCCTGCCACAGGGCATCAAACAGTTTTTCCACTCTTTCCATGTTGCGGTTCCCTCGTCAATACGGGTTAAGCAATAGTTACAGTTGGATCCCCGGAGACAGCTGAGCAGGCAGTTCGGTTGCCTCTCCTTCCATGGATGCCATTGGATACGCACAGTAGTCCGCGGCGTAGTAAGCGCTTGGGCGCAGGTTACCGGACGCACCCGGACCACCGAACGGTGCATCACCGCTGGCACCCGTCAGCTGACGGTTGCGGTTCACAACACCGGCGCGAATATGATCGATAAAGTACTGCCACTCGCTGTCGTCAGTCGAAACCAGACCGGCAGACAGGCCATAGCGGGTGTCATTTGCCATCTCAACAGCCTGAGGCAGCTCCTGATAACGTGCCACCTGCAGCAACGGACCAAAATATTCTTCGTCCGGCAGCTCGGCGATCTTGCTCACTTCAACAATACCCGGAGTCACGATGGCACCCTGACCACGCTCAGCTTTCAGCAGCGCTTCACCACCCATGCTCAGCAGACGTTCCTGCGCAGCAATGATGTTATCGGCTGCGACCACAGAGATTTGCGGCCCCATAAACGGCTGTGGCTCAGCAAACGGACCGTCAACTTTGATGGCCTTGGTTGCCGCAATCAGTTCAGCAATCAGCGCATCCCCTTCAGCACCTTCAGGTACATACAGGCGACGGGCACAGGTACAACGCTGACCGGCACTGATAAACGCCGACTGGATGATGGTGTAAACCGTCGATTTCAGATCGCCGTAAGCTTTGGAGATCACCATCGGGTTGTTCCCGCCCATTTCCAGTGCCAGCATCTTGCCAGGCTGACCGGCAAACTGACGATGCAGGATGTGACCGGTATTCGCACTGCCGGTAAACAGCAGGCCATCGATACCGGCAGATTGTGCCAGTGCTTCACCGGTGGCGCGTGCGCCCTGAACCAGGTTGATCACACCAGCAGGCAGACCCGCCTGTTCCCACAGTTTGATGGTTTCTTCCGCTACTTTCGGCGTCAGATCAGACGGTTTGAAAACCACAGTGTTTCCGGCCAGCAGTGCAGGAACGATGTGACCGTTCGGCAGGTGTCCCGGGAAGTTGTATGGACCGAAAACAGCCATCACGCCCAGCGGACGGTGACGCAGCACCGCTTTGGTACCAGCCACGTCTTTTTCACGCTCGCCGGTCCGCTCGTTATATGCACGGACAGAAATCGCAATCTTGCCAACCATGGCACCGGCTTCAGTGCGGGTTTCCCACAGAGGTTTACCGGTCTCTTCCGAGATCGTGCGGGCAATGAGCTCGCTGTTGTCTTTGACCAGGGCAGCAAAGCGCTCAACAATGGCCTGACGCTCAGCCAGGCTGGTTTTGCGCCAGCTGGTCAGAGCCTCACGGGCGCTGGCAACAGCCTGCTCAACCTGCTCGGCGGTTGCGCTCTTGCCTTCCCAGATCACTTCACCACTGAATGGGTTCAGCGACTGCATCGCGTCACCCTGACCGGCTTGCCAGTTACCTGCAATCCATTGTGTCATCTTGTATTCCACCCTAGTTATTGGGCGATCAGGCGAACCTGATCCCCGTTTTTCACTTCTAACACCTTGGCCATTTCCGGAGAAATGATGGCCAGATTACGTTCACCATCCAGTGCAACTTTACCGACCGTGGCACGGAATCCGGCAAAACTGGTATTACTGATGATGTAGTTATGAGAGCTGTGGTGCTCACCAATTTCGACCGTACAACGCTGAGATGCACGGACAGATTCGATATGGCGCAGATCGCACTCAACCGTTGGGCCGGCATCAAAGAGATCCACATAGCCACGGTTGACGAAGCCTTCCGCTTCCAGCAGCTTCAGTGCCGGACGAGTGTTGTCGTGCACCTGACCGATCACCGCCTGCGCTTCTTTGCTCAGCAGGTTGACGTAAATCGGCAGTTTCGGCATCAGATCTGCAATGAACTCCTTCCGGCCAATCCCTGTCAGGTAGTCTGCTTCCGTAAACTCAATGGAGAAAAAGTGCTCTTTGAGCCACTCCCAGAACGGAGAGTTGCCATTTTCATCGGACACGCCACGCATTTCTGCAATCACAGTGTCTGCAAAGCGCTGGCGGTGCTCAGCCAGCATGAGGAAACGGCACTTGGACAGCAGTCTGCCATTCAGCCCCTGACGCCACTGCGGACGCAGGAACAGGGTGCACAGCTCACTCACACCGGTGTAATCATTACCAAATGTCAGAACCTTCAGCACTTTGTGCACGTCCAGATGTGGTGAGTTATGGACCAGTGTGCTGAGGTGATAAGTATAGAACGGGTTGTCCAGACCGACGGCCGCTTCCAGGGCTGTGGTACCGGCGATTTCACCTGTCTCAGTGTCTTCCGCCACCATGAGGTAGCCTTCCGGGCCAGGTTCAGTCACGTCTTTATGAAAGCTTTCGACTGAATGAGCGATCCGCTTACTGAGGATCTCCTCATTGACCGGCAGTGATGTGAAACCGTGGCCTGATTCTTCGGCGCACGTCATCAGTGCAGGTAAATCAGCTTTTGTAATGGGACGTATAACCAGCATCGAACTCCCTCCTGATGCAGGTAGCAACACAGGTTGCTAACTGTAAATCTGTCTTTCTCTTCTAAAAACAGCCCCGGTATTTCCGGGGCAGTTAAGCAGGGCCGGCAATCCAACCGGCCCTGATACATCTTATTTGTTGTAAAGCTTCGCGATTGCACGTTCCAGACGCGCCATCCCTTCTTCAACATCGGCTTTCTCAATCACCAATGATGGTGTGAAACGCACAACGTTGGTGCCTGCAACCAGAACCATCAGGCCTTCTTCACCGGCAGCCAGCAGCACGTCACGTGCACGGCCCTGCCAGTCTTCGTTCAGCGCTGCACCCAGCAGCAGACCTTTACCACGCACTTCAGAGAAGATTGGGTATTGCGCATTGATTTTCTCAATGCCGTCACGGAACCACTGCTCACGCTCTTTCACGCCAGCCAGAACTTCTGGTTTGGTCACTTCTTCAACCACAGCTTCTGCTACTGCACATGCCAGCGGGTTACCGCCGTAAGTTGAACCGTGTGTACCAATTTTCAGGTGCTGTGCCAGTTCAGTGGTCGTCAGCATGGCACCAATCGGGAAACCACCGCCCAGAGACTTCGCCGTACTCAGGATATCTGGCGTAACGCCCAGACCCTGATACGCGTAGAACTCACCGGTACGACCGTTACCCGTCTGAACTTCATCAAAGATCAGCAGCGCGTTGTGTTTGTCACACAGCTCGCGAACGCCCTGAATGAATTCATTCGTTGGAGAAACGATACCGCCTTCGCCCTGCAGCGGCTCCATCATGACAGCACAAGTGCGGTCAGAGATGTGCGCAGCCAGCGATTCCAGATCGTTGTAAGGCAGGTGAGTGACAGACTGAGGCTTAGGACCAAAGCCGTCAGAGTATGCCGCCTGACCACCGACAGTCACGGTGAAGAACGTACGGCCGTGGAAGCCTTGTTTGAAGGCAATGATTTCGTCTTTTTCAGGACCGAATTTGTCTGCCGCGTAACGACGCGCCAGTTTCAGTGCAGCTTCGTTCGCTTCTGCACCGGAGTTCGCAAAGAATACTTTTTCAGCAAAGCTGACTTCAGTCAGTTTTTTCGCCAGACGCAGTGCCGGCTCATTGGTCATGACGTTACTCAGGTGCCAAATCTTCTCAGACTGCTCTTTCAGCGCTGATACCATAGCCGGATGGCAATGGCCCAAGCAGCTCACCGCGATACCACCGGCGAAATCGATGTACTCACGATCATCCTGGTCCCACACACGGGCACCTTTCCCTTTCACCGGGATGATTTGCATTGGGGCATAACAAGGTACCATGACCTCATCAAAGGTTTGACGTCCTACTTTTTGTTCCGTCGCCATCATACTTTCCTTCTGTGTATATCGCTTTGCGCATAGTATTTACATAATTTTAACCGATTCCAATAGCAGAAAATGTTTTTTCCTGAGGCACAATGGCCAAAGATCCCCGCTACGGATACATATTTATGCGTGAAGTCGGAAAACTTATTAAGCCGATTTTGAGGGAAGGTGTTTTTCCCCGCAGGAATCAATGCCCCTGTACAGGATTTGGCCAACTGCATAAGATTGCGGCCTGGCAATGATGAAAAAATTTAGGTCAATGTTAAGAAAAGTGATACAGATCGCGCTTGTGAGACCGCGAAAAACGGCCAAAAACAGGCATAAGAATGGCTAATGGGTCATTAGCCAGGCCCCGTTTGACAAGGCCTGAGCCCTTAATTGACCCGAAAATCAGAGATGAATTTCAGCGACGCAGGAAGTTAGCCAGCAACTGGTGACCCTGCTCTGTGAGAATACTTTCCGGGTGGAACTGCACCCCTTCCAGCGGCAGGGTTTTGTGAGCAATTCCCATGATCTCATCCGGCTCGCCGTCGCGTTCGGTCCAGGCCGTCACTTCAAAGCAGTCCGGCAGGGTCTCGGCCTTCACCACCAGCGAGTGATAACGGGTGACCGTCAGCGGGTTGTTCAGCCCGGCAAAGACACTGTGATTGTTGTGCGCTACGGGTGAGGTTTTTCCGTGCATGACCTGACGGGCGCGCACGACTTTGGCACCAAAAACCTGCGCCATGGCCTGATGGCCCAGACAAACGCCCAGAATCGGCAGTTTTCCGGCAAAGTATTCAATGGCAGCCAGAGAGATACCGGCATCATCCGGTGTACACGGGCCGGGAGAAATCACCAGATGGGTTGGAGACAGGGCTTCAATACCGGCCAGATCAATTTCATCATGACGGACCACCTGAACCTCGGCCCCCAGTTCGCAGAAGTACTGGTAAAGGTTGTAGGTAAAAGAGTCGTAATTATCAATGATCAACAGCATAAGTATCCCTGCCCTGAGAAAATCGGCGCCCTATTTTGCAACAGGGAGAGAGAAAGGCAAGCAGGATTCCCTCCTGCCTGCCTTATTTACTGCAGAGATGGATGGGATTAATGTTTCATTCGGCAAGATTCGCCGTTATAAACCGCCTTCAGACGGCCGGTCAGACGCAGTGGCGCATAAGTACAAGGAATTTCAAATACCCCGTAAGCCAGCACACTCAGGCTGACCGCATCACCGGCACGAATGCCCACATGGTTCAGGAACAGATTATCTTCACGGTAGCGGCGCTGCTGACCCGGCATCAGCCAGAACTGCGTGCTGTCCCAGTACCAGTGGTTGAACACCGGATACACCGGGTGGAAACTCTTGTTCTTGAAGGTCAGCTGGAAACCACGGTTCCCCGGCTGCGGATAACGCAAGCTCACCACCACAGGATCATGGTCAGACGCGGAGTACGGTCCTTCTGATTTAGCCAGATTGCCGGAGTACTTGCCTGAGTACTCAAACAGGGTGCTTTCAACGGAGTTGATGTGCCACTCTTCAATACCCGCGACTTTGTCAGCCAGAGATGCACTCGCCAGCGCATGGTCCAGGCTGCCCAGCTCGCCGTCGTAGCTGTAGGAATAAGCCAGTTGGTCATGACCTTTGGTGGCCAGATTCACCAGACCGGCACCTTTTCCGGCTTCAACACCTTGCTCATGCAGGACTTTCCCGGCAACAGAGGTGCCGGACGCCGACATGATCTTACGCTCCGCCGCAGCCGGATCGTAGTCCGTCAGCACACGGATTGGATCTTCTTTGGCGTAGGCGTTCATGTCACCCAGAACCAGCAGGTCGCCCTCAACATCTTTCAGCGCGTCAGACAGCACCATCGCCGCAGACACACGGAAGGCATTACAGTGGCCCTGCATATCCGCCGGATCGCTGTCAAACTCACCGCTCACCCAATCTTCATAGCAGCCTGAGCCTTTGGATTTCAGGTGGTTCACAACCACCGTCAGCGGTTTGGCGCCCGGAATCCCTTTCAGCACGAACGCCTGCATCAGGCTGTCACGCTGGTACTTGTCCAGTTGCTTTTCCTCACCCTTCGGACTGGTACCGGCCAGATGCTGTTCCGGCATGCGGATCACCTCAGCGGCTTTGGCTGGTTCTACCTTCGCCGGACGGTAAATCATCGCCACCATAATGGCATCAGAGCCAAAGAACTGACCTTTGTTCAGATCGGCTTCCTGAATGGTGATGTAGCTGTAGTGATCCGCCGGATCCGTGAACTGCTCGTTCAGAGTCGACACCAGATTCGCCAGAGCGCTGTCGCTGCCGAAACCGTTGTTTTCCATTTCCATGATGCCGACGATATCCGCATTCATGGCCGTCAGCGCATTCACGATCTTGGTGCGCTGCAGCTGGAAATCATCCAGGGTTTTCGCACCACGGTTACAGCCTTTCTCTGAGTCTGCATCGGCCTGGTCTTTACACATCGCATTCAGCGCGCCGCCGATATCGCTGTCACTGGTAAAGAAGTTCAGTACGTTGAAACTGGCAACTTTCAGCTGCGACTCAGGAACGTCCTGTGGTGCCGCGGTACGGTCATCCGCATGAATAAAATCTGCCGCTGAAACCGTGTTAGTTGGCAGCAGGCGGTATTCACCATAGCTGTAACCAATCACACCTTCAAGATTCACAACTGTATCTCCGACGCGGATGTAGCCCTGCTCGGCATCCAGACCCGGAAAGTAAGGAATCACACCGTTAGGTGCCTTGGCGTCGGTATCAATGAACAGCTGGTTCCGGCTGTTCTGCGCGGCCAGTGCCGTGGCAGCCTCACTGCCGGCAGGATGGAGCTGGGTCGGTTTCACCAGCGGTGCGCCGTGCGACAGCACCATGTTGTTGCGGTAGGAGTCGTAGTCAAAGCCAAAGTTACGGGTGACTTTCAGGGCGCTGTCTGCATTCAGGCGAACCTGCATGCCTTCGTAGCGCTCCATCGCATCCGCCAGGTCTTCACCGGCTTTCAAACTGATCGCAACCGGTGCAGGCTGTGCCGCCTGCCCTTCCACGACGATATTTCCCTGCTCCGCCAGAAGTTGGGTCAGGTCATAATGTTCTTTAACCTTAGCTTTCAGACAAACCGTCATACCCGGCTCAACGTCGGCTGCGACCTTGTTGCCGGTGTAAACAAAGATACCGTCAGAGGTGTCCGGGTTGCCATCACCCTCGGCATCCTGCAGGAAAAAGCCCTTATAGAGGCTCTTGGTCGTGGCAGTGACCACACCCCGGACATAGTACGCTTCATTACTGGTGTACTGGCCGTCCGGAACCATCGGACTTTTCAGGCCGTCGCCCTGAATGTCATAGATCGGGGTCAGGGTTTGCGTATCACAGCTAAAAGTGTCTGCCATGGCGTGCGCCGGGATCAGGCCCATCGCAGCGACCAGAGGCAAAAGTTGGGTTCGCAACATGTCTGCAATCCTTTACATTTATTGAGAGATATATCTAAAAAGGAATGCATTATTTAACAGAGATACATCTCATGAATGTGACAATGATTACAAATAAGCCTGATATGCACTCAGAATCTCTGTTTTAGTGATCGCTCTCTCACAAGAAATGCATGAAGTTGACGGGGAATGGACATAAAAAAAGCAGAAGGCACTGCCTTCTGCTTACATCTGTTCGCTGAAATAAAATGGACGATTAAGGACGGCCGACAAAGCCGACGGCTTCGAACACCTTCTTCAGAACCTGAGCGGCATGAGCCGACGCTTTCTCTGCACCGGTCTTCATCACCTGATCCAGGAAAGCGCGGTCTTCGCGGTATGCTTTGTAACGCGCCTGCAGAGGTTCCAGCATCGCAACAACGGCTTCCGCCGTATCTTTCTTCAGGTGACCGTACATCTTACCGGTGTATTCGGCTTCAATGTCGGCAAAGCTCTTCCCGGTTACACCAGACAGGATCCCCATCAGGTTCGAAACACCCGGCTTATTGTCCACATCAAACAGCACACGCGGCGGCTCTTCCGAGTCAGTCACCGCACGTTTGATCTTCTTGGTAATGATTTTCGGATCTTCCAGCAAACCAATCACGTTATTGCGGTTATCGTCCGACTTGGACATTTTCTTCAGCGGATCCTGCAGGCTCATCACCCGGGCACCCACCGGCGGGATATAAGGTTCAGGCACCACAAACGTATCGCCGTACAGGTTGTTGAAACGGATCGCGATGTCGCGGGCCAGTTCCAGGTGCTGCTTCTGATCGTTGCCGACCGGCACCTGATGCGCACCGTACAGCAAAATATCCGCCGCCATCAGGACCGGATAAGAAAACAGACCGGCGTTGATGTTTTCAGAATGACGCTGAGACTTATCCTTAAACTGAGTCATCCGGTTCAGTTCACCCATCTGGGTATAGCAGTTCAGAACCCAGGCCAGCTGAGCATGCTCCGGTGCATGAGACTGAACGAAGAGCGTGCTCTTTTCAGGGCTGACGCCAACAGCCAGACACAGTGCCAGCGCATCCAGGGTTGCTTCGCGCAGCTCTGTCGGATCCTGTCGAACGGTAATTGCATGCAGGTCTACCACACAGTAGTGGCAGTTATAATCATCCTGCATTTGCTCCCACTGACGCAGCGCACCCATGTAGTTACCAATACTTAACTCACCGGAAGGCTGTACGCCACTAAATACAATGGGTTTACTCATGATGGGATATTCCTGTTTTTCCTAAACATATCCGGCAGCGACGCCATGCCGCTGCCTGAAAACACTAAGAGACCAAAATTATATGCGGAACGGCTGTCAGGCGATGCTCACAACATCCAGCAGCTGACTGAACTGATTCAGTACCCGGTCCGGGTTGCTGTCGCTGATTGGCAGACCATAGTTGTAGCCGTAAGTCAGGCCGACAACATAGCACGAGGCCGCCTGGGCTGCCAGAATATCGTTGCGGGAGTCGCCGACCATCAACATCTCACTGCAACTCAGGCAATGTTTTTCCATCAGCCAGTGCAGTGCGTACGGATCCGGCTTTTTCTTCGGGAAAGTATCGCCGCCGATCACATCGACAAAATATTGGGCAATGCCATATTCTTCAAGGATATGCGGGACAAACTGAGACGGTTTGTTGGTGACAATGGCCATTGGGATCCCGGCCTGATACAGCGTCTCCAGCGTGTGCTTCACGCCATCATACAGCACCGTCTTTTTATGGCCGCCTTCGGCATAAAAACGATTAAACAGGACCAGCGCCTGCTGATGCAGCGCCGGGTCCAGCGTCGGATCGAGATCGATGCTCTGGCTCAGCGCACGGCCAATCAGAATTTCTGCACCGTTACCAATCCAGGTCTGGGTTTGTGCTTCCGTCACACCCGGCAGGCCCAAGGCCTGCATGGTTTTATCCGCAGCATCGGCCAGATCCGGCACACTGTCGAGCAACGTGCCGTCCAGATCGAACGCAATAAACTGAATACCGTCAATCTTCATCCGCGCTGCACCTTCGCCAGTTCAGCACGCATCTCATCAATCACGGCTTTGTAGTCAGGCTGACCAAAAATCGCAGAACCGGCCACGAACATGTCTGCCCCGGCTTCGGCAATTTCACGGATATTGTCGACTTTCACGCCGCCATCAATTTCCAGCCGGATCTCACGCCCCGACGCCTGAATACGCTCGCGCACCTGACGCAGTTTTTCCAGGGTATGCGGAATAAATGACTGTCCGCCAAAACCCGGGTTCACCGACATCAGCAGAATCATGTCCAGTTTGTCCATCACATGATCCAGGTAATGCAGCGGCGTTGCCGGGTTAAAGACCACACCCGCCTGACAGCCATGTTCTTTAATCAGCTGCAGGCTGCGATCCAGATGCTCTGTCGCCTCGGCATGAATCGTAATCATGGTCGCGCCGGCTTTGGCAAAGTCAGGAATGATGCGATCCACCGGCTTCACCATCAGATGCACATCAATGGGTGCGGTAATGCCATAGTCACGCAGCGCTTTACAAATGGGCGCACCAAAGGTGAGATTCGGTACGTAATGGTTATCCATCACATCAAAGTGGATAACGTCTGCACCTGCAGCCAGCACCTTTTCAACGTCTTCACCCAAACGGGCAAAATCGGCAGACAAAATGGAGGGAGCGATCAGAAAATCCGTCATGTTCAGCCTCTGTACTCAAATTGATTCCCCGGATATCACCGGGGCGGATACTGGGCAAAATTCTACCCGATCTGAACCGTGATGTCTTACCGATTTCAGCCAAGTCGGCTCGTGGAATTGGCCAGCCCGGCTATGCTATTAGGAGAGTACTTGAGGCGCAGGTTTCACTGACAGGGACAGAATCATGACTCAGACACCTCCGGCAAAAAAAAACAATGTCTTTCGCAGTGTGGCTGCCGCCTTGCTCGGTGTGCAATCCGATCACAACCGGCGTCAGGATTTCAACCAGCCCAGTGCCCTGCCTTTTATCCTGGCAGGACTGGTGGTCATCGTGATTTTTGTGGCCGTTCTGGTTGGTATCAGTCAGTTTGTGGCGGGGTAAATAGCGCCAGCAGCTCGTCGACTTTATTCCGGCCGCTGCCGTTGCGGCTGATCGTCCGTTTCACTTTCACCACAGACAAATCCGCGCCGTGGTACAGGCGGCGGGTCAGTGTGGTGTCGTGATTGGAAATCAGCACCGGAATACCGCGCTGGGTTGCCGTACTTTCAGCCACATCGGCCAGGGCTGCCTGATCATCCAGACTGAATCCGTTCCCGGCATAAGAGGTAAAATTAGCCGTGGTCGACAAAGGCGCATAAGGAGGATCGCAATAAATCACGCTGCCTTTACGAGCCCGGGAAAAAGTATGGTGGTACCCTTCGCAGATGAAGGTCGCTTTTTTGGCTTTTTCCGCAAAAAAGTACATCTCTGCTTCAGGGAAATATGGCTTCTTGTAAGAGCCGAACGGCACATTGAACCCGCCTTTTTTGTTATAGCGGCAAAGGCCGTTGAAGCCATGACGGTTCAGGTAGAGAAAATACAGTGAGCGCTGGTAAGGATCCTGAGTCTTGTTAAAAGCTTCCCGGATAGCCAGATAAGCGCCTTTCTGATTGTATTCCGGGGTGAAAAAACCTTGCGCATCATTGATATAACGCTCAGGTTCAGTTTTCACCACATTGTACAGATTGATCAGATCCGGGTTGATATCTGCCAGCAGATAATCGTCGTAATCCGTGTTAAGAAACACAGAACCCGCCCCGACAAAAGGCTCAACCAGTTTACGCGCAGGTGGCAGATGTCGTCTGATATCCTCGACCAGAGAAAACTTCCCTCCGGCCCATTTCAGAAAGGCACGCTGCTTTTTCATTCGGTTAACCTACCACCCATAGCGACTGTGTTTACAAAGGTGGCGGATTGTAACCTATTTCTCAGTTTACCCCTAGGGGCAATTCTCCCCCGGCGCGCGGAATCACCAACATTGCCAGCAATATCAACTACTGTGCCCGTTCTATCTCACGATGGATTTGAGTATAGGATTTCACCCACGGCTGAACCGACTGAACTTTATCCGGCAATTGAGCCTGTGCTCGGCGGGCTGCAGCAACGCTGGCGTAATTCCCCGTCACCACAATATACCAGCGCACGCCCTGACGTTGGGTCTGGTAGACCCGGGCCATTTCTTTCACGCCGTACTCATTGAGGAAACTGCGCGTCGCCTCCAGCGAATGCATCGCCGCCAGCTGCAAGGCATAGTGGCGGCTGTTGACAGCTTTCAGCTTGTCCATATCTTCAGCCATCACTGCCTGCAAACCAGCCAACGGGGCCTGGCTGGCTGACGGCTCTGAAGACTGTCCTTCAGGTGCCGCTGAAACGTCTGAGGCCGCTGCCCCGGTGTTTCCTTCTGAATTCTCTGCCGTGCGACTTTGCTGATCCGTCGCCAGTACTTCATTGATGGCAGCTTTCAAATCGCTCTGAGATGCAATCGCCAGTTCACCGGAGCCCCCTGTTTCCTGCTCCGTGATCATGGCATCCACGACATCTGACGGCACAACGACCCGCTTGGTCGTCTCATTCGAACGACCGACGGTCAGGCCTTCCAGTTGAACCGGTGCCGGTAAAGCATCCGTATTTTCCGTTACTGGTGCACTCACCTCAGCCACCGCCGGGTCAGTTGTCGTTTCCGGCTCCGTCGTCATCTTCGGCTCCTCAAGGGTCACCGTGGTTTCCGGCACAGTTTCAGGCAATGTCTCCGCAACAAGCTGTTCATTGTCAGACTGTGCCAGCGTTTCATCCAGCGCGGGGGAAGCCTCACTGCGTTCAGCCTCTGATCGCGGAGGTGCCTTCGCATCGTCAGAAGGCAGGAACCAGAACACAGTCCCCGCCCCGATCAGCACGACCAGGAGCAGCAACAACGACATGGGGGAAAAAGTGCGTGACGATGATGATGCCATTTTTGCGACCTCCGAGTGATCCAGTGTCATCAGTGCTCCAGGCGTTGGCGCAACCTCGGCCGCCTGTGCTTTCAGCGCACGCCGCTGGTTCGCATCCAGGGAATGACTGGCCAGCACCAGTTCCATAAACGTCTGGACTTCAGGTTCAGACAACGACGGGATTTCAAGCTCCAGCGGCGACTGCCCCTGGCCATGGGAAACCTGACGTAATGCTTTGGTTAGCTGACCCGTCTGACTAAAGAGTAGTACATTGACCTGCCAGCCTGAAGCCTGCTGGGCTTTCATCACCAATGCCCACAATTCGCCGATCAGGGCCGGGCTGAGCAAATGGGCATCATCAATGACCAGCAACAACTCAGCCGGCTTGCCCTCAAGCAGGCGTTCCAGTGATTGATGCAAAGGATCGCTGTCGTTGAACACCGCCTTCGGGATCAACTGGTTCAGCAGAATACTTCTGCGCTGGTTATCATGCTGTGCCGGGTGACACATCAGCAATGCCTGCCGGGCCTGACTGCCGTCAGCGTCGGCCCACTGCTCCAGATAGCGCTGAGCCAGCCAGGTTTTGCCGGCTCCCGCGTCGCCGCTGATTTGAATTAAATGAGAACCGAATCGGGTCAGGAACTGCACCCGGGAAAGAAGATGGATCTGGCTGTCCAGATCCAGGGATGTCAGAGAAGCGGCTATCGTCATGCAATCATTACAACATCAGGGTTCAATCACCTGACGCAGGATGTCATGAGGCACATCAGAGACAACTTCTGCCTGACCTATACCGGTGGGCAGTACCAGTCTGAGCTTGCCTGACAACACTTTCTTATCCCGCATCATGTGTTTGATATAGTGGTCAAAGTTCATGGTTTCCGGTGCCAGTACAGGCAAGTCGGCCTGTTCCAGCAGCGCACGGATTTTTTCCGCTTGTGCTGAAGTCAGCAAGCCTAACAGACATGCTGTCCGGGCTGCCTGAACTGTACCGGCAGCCACAGCTTCACCGTGAAGCCAATTACCATACCCCATCTCAGCTTCAATCGCATGACCAAAAGTGTGACCCAGATTCAGCAGCGCGCGTACACCTGACTCTTTCTCGTCCGCGGCAACCACATCGGCCTTAATTTGACAGCATCGGGCAATCGCCTGACCCAGCGCCACAGAGTCCAGCGCACGCAGCTGAGCAATATTCTGCTCCAGCCAAGTGAAGAATTCCTGATCGACGATAATCCCGTATTTGATTACCTCAGCCATGCCTGCAGCGAACTCACGTGCCGGCAGACTTTTCAGACAATCAGTATCAATCACGACCGCCTGCGGCTGGTAAAAGGCACCAATCATATTCTTGCCCAGCGGGTGATTCACGGCTGTTTTGCCGCCGACGGAAGAGTCAACCTGTGCCAGCAGCGTGGTCGGCACCTGAATAAAGTCCACACCACGCTGGAAGCTGGCCGCAGCAAAACCGACCACATCGCCAATGACACCGCCACCCAGTGCCACCAGCACCACGTCACGGCCATAACTGCCTTCCAGCAGGAAGGTCATAATCTGGTTGAAAGTATCGAGGGTTTTGTACTGCTCGCCATCCGGCAGGTTGAGCAGGGCCACATCTTTCGCTAACGGGCGAAGCGTGGCCTGCAATGTACTGGCATAAAGCGGGGCAACCGTATCGTTGCTGATGATCACAACCCGGCGACCGGCCACAGAGGAAAAGTAATCCGGACTGGACAGTAATCCGGTGCCAATTGAAATCTCGTAACTTCTCTCACCCAGATTAACTGTAATCCGCTCCATGGCTCTCTGTGTCCCCGTAGTTAACGCTCTTCCAGCATTTTGATAATTTGATTGGCAACGACCTTTGCACTCTGGTCGTCGGTACGCACGACGTAGTCTGCCACCTCTTCATACAATGGATTACGCTCTTCTGCAAGCGCTTCCAGTACTTCGCGGGGGTTGTCCGTCTGCAGCAGCGGGCGCTTCTTGTCGCGCTGAGTACGTGCCAGCTGTTTCTCAATGGTGGTTTCCAGATACACCACGATACCGCGAGCAGAAAGACGGTTACGGCTCTCTTTGCTTTTCACCGAGCCACCCCCGGTCGCCAGCACAATACCCTGCTCCTGGGTGAGATCATCGATGACCGCTTCTTCACGGGCACGGAATCCCGCCTCGCCTTCTACATCGAAGACCCAGCTGATATCAGCACCAGTCCGTTCTTCGATCACAGAATCTGAGTCCAGAAACTCCATATGTAACTGCTGTGCAAGGTGTCTACCAATGGTGCTTTTACCGGCTCCCATTGGGCCTACCAAGAAAATATTTCGTTTTTCAGCCATGTTTAGCAAATATACGCGCGGTTAAAAAATAGACAAAACCGCCCACAGGCTTTTGATTTACAAGCCCGAGGCGCCAACTTCCTCACATTTCAATCGTGATAAGACCGAAAATTATCTCAGGACTGACAGCTGTTTGGCAATAGCCAGTCGTCCCCAAGGCCGTTATCTCTGTTCCGGGATCGCCCCGGCAACGGCATCCTGCCTGACTAACGCAGGATTTTCGGCGTCACAAAAATGAGTAACTCGCGCCTGCCCTCCCGCTCCAGAGTCTGCCGGAACAGACGGCCCAGCAACGGCATATCCCCCAGCAAAGGGACTTTGCGGACCGACTGACTGGACTGATGCTGAAAAATGCCACCCAGAACAATAGTTTCACCATGGTCCACCAGCACCTGCGTCCCAATCCGCTGTGTATCAATGGCCACCACCTGACCCGTCCCCGTGTTCACGGTTTCTCCCGGTTTGTTCTGGGTGACTTCCAAATCCAGAATCAGCTTATCGTCCGGTGTAATCTGCGGGGTCACCATCAGGCTCAGCACTGCTTTCTTGAATGAGACCGAGACGGCACCGCTGGAAGCTGCCTCCAGGTAGGGGATCTCAGTCCCCTGCTCAATATAGGCCATTTTCTTATTGGTAGTGACCAAACGCGGGCTGGAAATAATTTCAGCTTTCTCTTCGGCCTGCAGTGCAGACAGCTCCAAATCCAACAATTGATCCCCCAGCCGGGCAACCTGAAACGCAATTCGAGCGGCGCCGTGCTGCGCACCAAGATTAACGTTCAGAAAGTCGTTCAGATCCGGTGTCCCGTCGCTGTTCAGTGCTGCCAGATTACTGTCAATTGAGCCGCCGACAGTCACGCTGCCGTTGTTTTCAAGCATCCCCCAGCGTACGCCGAGATCGGCCGTATCTTTCTCATTCATGCTGACAATCCGGGCTTCAATCTGCACCTGCCGGACCGGTTGATCCAATCGATCAATAATCAGCAGCAGACTTTCCAGGCTCTCCGCGACATCTTTCACAATCAGCGCATTGGTTCTGTCGTCCACATGCAAAGCACCTTGTGCAGTGAGTAAACTGGACTGCCCCTCCGAACCGGACAGCAACGCTGCCAGCTCCGTCGCCTTGGCATAGCGAATCGGGATCACCCGGGTCTTCAGTGATGTCTGAGACTCTGCCTGACCAGCAGTTCCGCCAGCCAGCTCAGCTCTGGGCGCAACCATCATCACGTTCCCCTGCCGCCTGTAGGCCAACCCTTTCAGGGTCAGAATACTGTCCATCGCCTGTGACCAGGGAACATCGGTCAGGTGCAGGGTGATATTGCCCTGCACCGCATCGGAAATGACCAGATTATCCTGCCGGTGATCTGCCATCATCTGCAGCAGCTGGCGCACAGGCACATCCTGGAAGTTGAGTGAGATCGTATTTTCTTGGTCGTCTAAATCCGCCGATTGAAGCGGAGTCGCCAGCGCCCCGGCCGACAGACACCAAAACAGAGCCAATAGAATGCAGAGGTGATGCATAATGTGTAAATCTTCCTGATTGATAGAGCTGATAGGAGAAAGGATGAAGCTGCCGTTAAGACTGTCCGTCCGTTAACTGAAGAATGATGTTTCCGGCACAATGTGCATCGCCCGGCCATTCGATCACGGTGTGAGCCGGTGTCACCTCCGCGATCCTGCCCGTGAGGCCAAAAGTCTGCCCCTCCGCCACCCGGTACAGACGGCCGGAGGGATCGCTGAGCACCGCCCACTGCCCCGTACGACCTCGTAAACTGCCGATCATCCGAAACCCCTTCATCTCCGCAGTGCCGGAAAATTGCTCCGAGCAAGCAACAGCTTCAGTTGTCAGGCTTTCCGGACTGGGCGTCACAAACAGCTGTCGCACAGGACGGGCCGAAAACACCGGAGCTTCCTGAAAAGGAATCGCAGACGACAGGGCACTGAGGGTCAGCAAAATCACAGCCGTGAACGCCACGATAAACAAGATGCATTTTCGTGCGGTCATCGCCTATCTCCTGCTGCACCTTCACTGTCCGGAACGCTATTTTCCGGCTGAACCTCTTCCGCCGCCCGGTACAACTGAGCGGTGCCCTGTACCCTGAGCTCGCCCGGCACTTGTTCATCCGGCTGTATCTCTAACTCATCCATGATCAGCAGCCAGGATTTGGCTGCCATCTGCGCGAAAAACTGTCCGACAGCGGCATAACTGCCGCTCAGCTCGAACTGCACCGGCTGCATAGCATACCAATCATACTGCTGATTTTGTTGCCAGTTCAGCCCGTGCAACCGGACACCAGACCGTCTGCTTTCAAGCTCAATATCCCCCAGCACTGTCGTCCATGCTGCCTGTCCGGGCAGGCGCATCGCCTGGTGCCGGTAATCGGTCTGCAGCTGCTGTGTCTGAACCTGCAACTGTGGCAGGCTCCCGGCGATGGTTTGCTGATGGCGTATCTGGCTCCTGAGCACGCTTTCCTGAGCACTCAGCTGCAACTGTTGAGCCTGTAACGGAGACAGCAACCACCATTTCCCCGCGATCACAACTGCCACCATGACCAGCAGGCAGACAACCAGCTGATACCGCAAGGGCCAGTCCGGCAGAGTTTCCAGCGTCAGATCACGCCAGTCAGTCATAGGCCGCCTCCGAATGTACCGGGGCCAGTGTCAGGGTGAATGTGAATCGCTGACTTCCTGACGGCACATGTCGTGGTAAAGGCTGCGCAACCCTGTCGACGGAATGCAGCTGACCGTGACGAAGCCAGTCCGCGCTGCCTGTCCGTGCCAGCAACAGTGACAAAGCGGATGCATCCTGTGTCAGCCCGCGCAGACTGACTTGCGCCTGACGAAGACTCAGCGCTTCCAACTGAACCGCTTCGGGAAAGACATCCGGCAGCGCATTCAGCAGATGGATCAGCCGAAACCGGGCATGATGCCAGTCAGAAAACTGACGCAGCCTTTTGTGGTACAACTCCGACAACGCTTGCTGCTCTGCCACAGCCGCCAGACTGGGTGCCAGCACCGCTGTCTGCTGCCGGAGCTGCGCATACCGGCTTTGCAGTTCCCGGAGCTGCTGGTTTTCGTAAACGTACATCCCTCCCACCACCAGCATGGCCAAGGTAACGAAACTGCCCGACAACCGGACAAAACGGCGTCGGTGTGCCGCCTGTCGCTCAGCCCGCCAAGGCAGCAGATTCACAGCCCTCAGCATGACATTGCCCCCCGGATGGCCAGTGCAACCGGCTTCACCCAGCCGCGGCTTTGTGACGCAGTGATCAGTGCTGTGTCTGACTGATACGGGAATACCTGCTGTGGTGTCAGCAATTGTACCGGCAGCCCGCAAAGTTGCTGCCAGCACCCCCGTTCATCCTCAGTTAATGCAATGCCTGTCAGCCACAGGCTTTCAACATCTTCAAAGACGCCGGACAGGCGCAGCTGACGGGTTACATCCCGGCTCAACTCAGCCTGCGACCCTGCCACAGGAAAGTTTCGATGATAAGGCTGGGGATGCCGAGAGCCGGCCGCCAGATCCCAGCCCGAGTCATGCTGACAAACAATCGCCGATGCAGCGCCGGACGCCCCGCCGGAATTTTGCTCAAGATACCGTAACAGCCACAACAGGGTGCGCGCCTGCAGCTCCATCACTGCCGGACGAAATCCGGCCTCTCTCGCCAGCCGGACTTTCTGCTCCACCGCCGCCGATTTCGCGGCGAAAACCCGGTACATTTCCGTCTCATGACCGGGTGTTTCTGCATCCTGTAAGCGATGAAAGTCGAGGCTGAGCGACTGCGGATCCACAGCCAGCAGATGAGCCAATTGCTGCGCAAGCGCGGATGCCACATCCTGCCCCCAACGCCGTTCCAGCCCGATATCCCGCTGAACGACCTCACTGTCGGGCAGTGACAACACACATGCCCCGGTCCGCTTTGGAAGCAAGGTCCGTAATTGACGCAAGGCTGACAACTGATCTGCCTGGAAAACGCTATCCTGAAGAGGCCCTGTGCCTGACAACTGTCCGGCTTCGTTTTCCAGGGTCAGAGCAACCTCCGCATAAGCAGACAAAGTGAATCGCCCTTTATTTTGCTTGAGCACGACCGCCTTTACACTTTGACGACCGATATCGATTCCGGTCCAAACTGGCTTGTGCAACATAGCGTGGTATGCTCCCCCTGGTAACGACAAGACAAAATTATTCGAATAAACACCTTTGACGGCGTTAAATTTATTTGAGTTATCTTTATACTACTGACTGAAGTAGCGCGGATGGCCGGACGAAGGTGTAACGGGAATTCTCAAGTGAAGTTCATAAAGCGATTATTTATCTTTGCAATTATTTGCATCATTCTTGGAGTCAGTACGATTTTTGGTTTCTATCTTTACGTGAAACCGGATCTCCCTGATGTCGCAACACTTAAAAACGTTGAATTACAAACACCTATGCAGGTGTACAGCGCAGACGGCGAACTGATTTCCCAGTTTGGTGAAAAGCGCCGTATCCCGCTGACAATGGACCAGATCCCGCCGCAGATGATCCATGCGGTGATCGCCACCGAGGACAGCCGCTTTTATGAGCATCCCGGTATTGACCCGATCGGTATCATCCGTGCTGCCGTTGTCGTCGCCGTTTCAGGCTCCGCCAAGCAAGGGGCCAGTACGATCACTCAGCAGCTTGCCCGGAACTTTTTCCTCAGCAATGAGAAAAAGATCATGCGGAAGGTCAAAGAGATTTTCATTGCCGTTCATATCGAGCAATTGCTGACCAAGGATGAAATCCTTGAGCTTTATCTGAATAAAATCTACCTGGGCTACCGTGCTTACGGTGTCGGTGCTGCCGCGCAGGTCTATTTCGGCAAAGACATCAGCCAGCTGACGCTGGGCGAAATCGCTGTCATTGGCGGCCTGCCGAAAGCTCCGTCAACGATGAACCCGCTCTACTCACTGGATCGCGCAACCACCCGTCGTAACGTGGTTCTGAGCCGGATGCTGGACGAAGGCTACATTACCCGTACCGAGTTCGAACAAGCTAAAGCCGAACCGATTATTTCCCGTTACCACGGTGCGGAAATCCAGCTCAACGCCCCTTATTTCGCTGAGCGGGCCCGTGCATGGATGATTGACCGCTACGGCGAGGATGCCTACACCTCGGGCATGAAAGTCTACACCACGGTCAATCCGAAACTTCAGCGTGCCGCACAGCAGGCTTCTGTTCAGAACCTGCTGGATTATGACCAGCGACACGGTTTCCGTGGTGCGGTTGCGACCTTGTGGATGCCGGAGCAGGCCGTCTGGGAAGAAAAGAAAATTCTGGATCATCTGGCGAAACAACCAAGTTACGGAGAGCTGGAACCGGCAGTGGTGGTTGGTGTCGGTCAGAAAGACGCGGAAGTAATCCTGCGTGACGGCCAGCACCAGACACTGAGCTGGGATGGCATGAAGTGGGCCCGCCGCTTTATCACCGATTCCAGTCAGGGTCCGTCGCCAAACGTGGCCGCTGATATTCTGACCCCGGGTCAGCAAATCTGGGTCCAGCAGAAAGGTGAACAATGGGTGCTGAGCCAGGTGCCTGATGCCAACACTGCTTTTGTTGCCATTTCCCCATATAACGGCGCCGTACAGGCCATGGTGGGCGGCTTCAACTTCGTCCACAGCAAGTTTAACCGTGCGACGCAGTCCATCCGTCAGGTCGGCTCCAGCATCAAGCCATTTATCTATTCCGCCGGTCTGGATTCGGGCATGACACTGGCAACCCTGGTCAACGACGCCCCGATCGACAGCCGGGATCACAGCATGGGAACAGCCTGGCGTCCGAAAAACTCACCACCGGTTTATGACGGCTGGACCCGTCTGCGTCGTGGCCTGGCTCAGTCGAAAAACGTGATGGCAGTTCGGGTACTGCAGGATGTCGGCCTGGATGACACCATCAGTTACCTGACCCGCTTTGGCTTTAAGCGTAAAGATCTGCCGCGTGCCGAAGCCATCGCACTGGGTGCAGGCAGCCTGACCCCGCTGGAAATGGTGCAGGGCTTCTCCGTTTTTGCCAACGGCGGTTACTTTGTGGAACCGTATTTCATTGAACGCGTGGAAGATGCCTACGGCAATCTGGTCTATCAGGCCCATCCGAATGTGGTCTGCGATGAAGACTGTCAGCGTAAAGAACAACTGGCCGGCAACCAGATTGCTGCCAGCCGCGCGGTCATGCACGATATCGCCATCAGTGAGGAAGAGCTGGGGCCAACAGGCAGCGCGACCGAAACTGACCAGCAGACCATTCGCCTCGCACCTCAGGTGATCTCTGAGCAGAACGCTTTCCTGGTTCGTGAGATGCTGGAAAGTAACATCTGGGGCGGTGGTGACTGGGCACACAAAACCGGCTGGAACGGTACCGGCTGGCGTGGCCAGGCTCTGAAACGCCGCGATGTCGGCGGGAAAACCGGCACCACCAATGACTCCAAAGATGCCTGGTATACCGGATTCGGTCCCGGTGTTGTTGCAACAGCCTGGGTCGGATTTGATGATCACAGCCGTGAACTGGGCCGCACCAGCTACAACCCGAATCTGGATAAAGACCAGACTGCCGGGGCAGAAGCCGGCGCGAAAACCGCTCAGCCGGCCTGGATTGGCTTTATGGAAAAAGCGCTTGAAGATGTGCCGGAACAACGCAAGCAGCTGCCGCCGCGCATTGTACAGGTCCGTATTGACCGCGATACCGGCAAGCTGACCCGGAAGACCGACTACACCTCCATGTTCGAGTACTTCATTCAGGGCACAGAACCGAAAGACTATGCGGGCGAAGGCGGTACAGACAGCGGCATCTTCGAAGCCGACAGTTCAGATGAGCTGTTCTGATTTCAGCAATACCGACTTCAGTCACTGAACTTCAATTAAAAAGCGCGCCTCAGGCGCGCTTTTTTTCTCTCGATTATCCGTGCTCCAGATGCGGCGTAATACTTTGCCGGATCTGCTCGGCCAACTGCTCGTAACGCCCTTTCAGGGGTGAGCCCGGGCGGTATGCCAACGTAATCAGACGGCTGGGTTCGGGATCGCAGGCCTTGAGGTAACACACCCCGTCCCGCCGGGACGTATTGGGAGTGGCCAGTTTCGGCAGCAGGGTAATTCCGCTCCCGGCTGCCACCATATTCCGCAGTGTTTCCAGACTGGTCGCTTTAAAACTGCCGTCTTCCTTCGCGCCCGCAGCAAAACAAAAGCCCATCGCCTGATCTCGCAGACAATGCCCGTCTCCCAGCATCAGCAGGGTCTGCCCTTTCAGCTCAGACATAGGCAGCTCATGCCGATCCGACCAGGGGTGCGCTTCCGGTACAGCCACCATCATCGGTTCGTGATACAACGCCAGTTCCTTGAAATGCTCGCTTTCCTTCACCGCCGCCAGAATGATGCAGTCCAGCTTGCCTTCTTCCAGCTGTTGCGCCAGCACATGCGTCTGTGCTTCATGCAAGTACAGTTCAAGTTGAGGAAACGCCCGCTTGAGCGCCGGAATAATCAAGGGCAGCAGATAAGGCCCGACCGTCGGAATAAAACCGACATGCAGCGGCCCGGCCATACTCTCCCCCTGCTGACTGGCCATCTCCGACAGCACCTTGACCTCGTGCAGCACTTTTTTCGCCTGGCTGACCAGATTCAGTCCGACATCGGTAAACAGAACTTTGCGGCTGGTGCGTTCCAGCAACGATACCCCCAGCTCAGTCTCCAGTTTACGGATCTGCCCGCTCAGCGTCGGCTGACTGACATAGCAGGCTTCAGCGGCTTTCCTGAAATGCCGGTGCTCAGACAGTGCCACCAGATATTCAAGATCCCGGATGTTCATGCATGCGCTCCCAAAATATTTAATAGAAATAAACGATTAATAAGATAACAGTAAACGATTGGAGCTATCAATCTGTATTTCGGATACTACATCCATCGACAGGGACAACACAAAAAAGTCCCACAGTTATATGAAATGAAAAACTTCCAACAGGAGCGCAATATGTTTACATCAAAAGAAGGCCAGGCCATCCCGCAAGTCACTTTCCCGACCCGTCAGGGCGATCAGTGGGTCAACGTCACTACAGATGAACTGTTTCAGGACAAAACCGTCGTGGTCTTCAGCCTGCCGGGTGCATTTACCCCGACCTGCTCTTCAAGCCACCTGCCACGATACAACGAACTGGCGTCTGTTTTTGCAGAGCATGGTGTAGACGACATTCTGTGTGTGTCCGTCAATGACACCTTCGTGATGAACGCGTGGAAAGCCGATCAGGAAGCAGAAAATATCACGTTCATCCCGGACGGTAACGGTGAGTTCACCAAGGGCATGGACATGCTGGTTGAGAAACACGATCTGGGCTTCGGTGAACGTTCATGGCGCTACAGCATGCTGGTGAAAAACGGCATCGTGACCAAAATGTTTATTGAAAACGACGAACCGGGCGACCCGTTCAAGGTTTCCGACGCCGATACGATGCTGAGCTACATCGCCCCTGACTATCAGTTGCAGGAATCGATCACTGTGTTCACCAAACCAGGCTGTCCATTCTGTGCCAAAGCGAAACAGAATCTGATCGACAAAGGTCTGCAGTTTGAGGAAGTGGTTCTGGGCAAAGATGCCACCAGCGTCAGTCTGCGTGCCATCACTGGCCAGAGCACCGTGCCACAGGTCTTTATCGGCGGTCGTCATATCGGCGGCAGTGAAGCACTGGAAACCTACCTGGGCTAATTCCCGACTCAAGGCAGGGCGACAGCCCTGCCCTCCACCACGCCCTGAACTGAATGTCATTGGAGAAGTAGAATGAAAACCTTGACCGTTGAAGTTGCTGTCATCGGCGGCGGTACGGCTGGCCTGGGAGCTTACCGGGCAGCCAAAGCACATACCGACAGTGTTGTCATGATTGAAGGCGGCCCTTATGGCACCACCTGCGCCCGTGTCGGCTGCATGCCTTCCAAGCTGTTAATTGCCGCTGCCGAAAGTGTGCACAACATTGAAAAAGCACCAGCCTTCGGCATTCATCCTCAGGGTGAGATTCGCATCAACGGCCGAGAAGTGATGGATCGCGTGAAGCGCGAGCGTGACCGCTTTGTCGGCTTCGTGTTGGAAAGCGTGGATGAAATCCCAGCTGAAGATAAAATCAGCGGTTTTGCAAAATTTATCAATGACACCACACTCGAAGTCGACGGCCACACCCGCATCGAAGCCAAGCGGATTGTAATCGCCACCGGCTCCCGTCCTGCCTATCCGGCAGCATGGCATGAGCTGGGTGATCGTCTGGTGATCAATGATGATGTCTTTGACTGGGACGACTTACCGGCATCTGTCGCCGTCTTTGGTCCGGGCGTGATCGGACTGGAACTGGGTCAGGCACTGCACCGCCTCGGCGTTGACGTGAAAATCTTCGGTCTGGGGGGCCAGGTGGGTCCGCTGACTGACGATGAAGTCATGGCGTATGCCAACAAGACTTTCAATGACGAGCTGTACCTGGATGCCGATGTCAAAGTCGAGAGCATGAAGCGGGTTGGCGATGAAGTCGAAATTCAGTTCATCAACCAAACCGGCAAACTGGAGACGCAATACTTCAGCTATGTTCTGGCCGCAACCGGACGTCGCCCGAACGTCGACAAACTGGCGATTGAAAACACCAGTCTGACGCTGGATGAACGCGGGGTGCCTGTGGCCGACCACTTTACGCTGCAGACCTCGGTTGACACGATTTTTATCGCCGGAGATGCCAGCAACCAGCTGCCGCTGCTGCACGAAGCGGCCGATCAGGGCCGGATTGCAGGAGACAATGCAGGTCGTTTCCCGGATATCCGTGCCGGACTGCGCCGCTCGAAGATTTCTGTGGTCTTCACCGAGCCGCAGATCGCCATGGTCGGCGAAAGCCGCCGGGAAATCACTCAGCGTCTGGGGAACTGCGGCTGTTACGAAGTGGGCACTGTATCCTTTGAAAACCAGGGCCGTTCCCGGGTGATGCTGCGCAATCAGGGCATTCTGAATGTCTATGGTGAACACGGCACCGGTCGTTTTCTGGGCGCCGAGATGATTGGCCCGAATGCAGAGCACCTGGCGCACCTACTGAGCTGGGCGCATCAGAATCAGATGACCATCGCGCAGATGCTGGATATGCCGTTCTATCATCCGGTGATTGAAGAAGGTGTCCGGACAGCACTACGGGATCTGAACGCCAAACTGCATCTGGGGCCGGAAATGATCAAACACTGTCTGGACTGCGGTCCGGGCTGTTAATCAGCCTTCGATGATAAACGGGAAAGCAAAAGCGCCGGGTAACCGGCGCTTTTTTATTGGGAAAACCAGATTGGGATAAACCAGAAAATCAGGCAACGTTCACACTGGGAATCACATGCTGTTGATCCAGCCGCACTTCCAGTGCCACTTCGTCACAGGCATGCTGACGCGGACACATATCGCAGTCTTTCATGACTTTCTCCGGCAGCAGGGTTTTCGAGGTCGGAATAAAGTCCTGCTTCATGAAGAACTCCGGCACACGAGTCAGCACAAACACGCGCTTAATCGCCATCTGACCGGCTTTTTCCAGCAGATGCTGCACCAGTGCCTTACCCTGCCCCTGATGCTGCCAGCCCGCTTCAATGCCCAGAGAGCGAATTTCCGCCAGACCCGAGTCATAGACATAAAGCGATGCACAACCAGTCACGATCCCCTGAGTCTCGGCAACAGCAAATGAGCCGATATCTCGCACCAGTTCGTTCCGCGGACGCGGCAGGTTCTCGCCCAGTCCGGCCCAGTAAGCTACCATTCCTTCAATCGCATCCAAATCGGTCAGACGGGCACCCCGCACTTTCACACCCGGCGCATGACGTTTTGACAGCCGTTTTTCAGCCTGAGCGATCGCATGATCCACCTGATTCGGCGCAACCCCGCCAAGGGCACAGCGTTTCTCCAGACAGGATTCAATGGTCAGAATTGGATAGACATCTGCGTCGATCTCCGGTGAGAAAGCCTGCATTTCGGCCAGTGACAACTCCTCCAGCGCACAGCCCTTCTCAATGGCAGCCACCACGGCCACCCCGACGATATGGTGCGCTTCACGGAACGGAATCCCTTTCGCCACCAGATAATCGGCCAGCTCGGTCGCATTGGAGTAGCCCTGCATTGCCGCTTCCAGCGTCCGGTCTTTATTGACCTTGATACCATCAAAGCACAGCGCCGCCATTTCCATACATTCATGCCAGGTGTCGAGCGCGTCAAACAACCCTTCTTTGTCTTCCTGCATGTCTTTGTTGTACGCCAGCGGCAGGGCCTTGACCGTCATCATCATCCCGGCCAGCGAACCGTAGACACGGCCGCACTTACCCCGGATCAGCTCCAACGCATCCGGGTTCTTTTTCTGCGGCATCAGGGAAGAGCCCGACGTCACGGTATCGGCCAGTTCAATGAAATTCGACTCACCGGAGTTATAAAAAATCATATCTTCCGCGAGACGAGACAGATGAAGCATGGAAATCGACGCCGTCGACAGCAGTTCCATCACATGGTCCCGGTCCGAAACTGAATCCAGGCTGTTGCGAGTCGCCCGGTGAAAACCCAGGCTGTGTGCCAGCGCTTCCCGGTCAATCGGATAAGCCGTACCGGCCAGCGCACCCGAGCCGAGCGGACAGGTGTCCAGCCGGTGCAGTGCGTCACTCAGACGCGAGTGGTCCCGCTCGAACATCTCGACATACGCCAGACACCAGTGGGCAAAAGTCACCGGCTGCGCACGCTGCAGGTGGGTATAGCCCGGCAGCACCGTGGTCTGATGCTCACGGGCAACCGTTGTCAGCTGACTCTGCAGATGATCCAGCATCATCAGCAACTGGTGTCCCTGCTGACGGCACCACAGCTTGAGGTCGGTCGCCACCTGATCGTTCCGGGAACGGCCGGTATGCAATTTCTTGCCCAGATCACCCACCCGGTGGATCAGCTGTTGCTCCACCCAGCTGTGAATGTCTTCAGCGTCGGACTGGAGAATCTGTTGCGGATCCTCCATCACCGCCAGCTTCAGCTCATTCAGAGCCAGTTCCAGCTTCTGCTGTTCCGCCTCGGTCAGTACCCCGACCTGACGCAGCGCTTTCGACCAGGCCACCGAGCCAACGATGTCCTGCTCCGCCAGGCGGTAATCAAATCGCAGGGAATCATTGAACTGCTTGAACCGAGTATCTGCTGCCTGACTAAAACGTCCGCCCCATAGTGCCATGGTACTTCTCCTTTCCGGTACGACCGACTTTGCTCACATATCTTGATTGGTAATGCGCTTTACGCTGATAGAATTATTTTTTTTGCTCGTTCAGTGCACGGATACGGCTGGCCAGCGAGTACAGGCGGATAAAGCCACCGGCATGGCTGTGATCGTACACTTCATCTTCACCGAAGGTCGCAAACTCTTCTGAGTACAGACTGTTTGGTGAGCGCTTCTGAACTGCGGTGACCTGGCCTTTGTACAGCTTCAGGACCACTTCGCCATTGACGTCCTGCGCCAGCTCATCAGCCGCAGCCAGCAATGAACGGCACAGCGGCGTAAACCAACGGCCATCGTAAATCAGATGTGAAGCTTTCAGCGCGAGGCTTTCACGGAACTCAAAGGAATCTTTATCCAGTACCAGCTGTTCCACCGCACGCAGGGCTTCCATCATGATGGTGCCTCCCGGGGTTTCATAACAGCCGCGGGATTTAATCCCAACCAGACGGTTTTCTACGATATCGATCCGACCGACACCGTGCTCAGCACCTTTCGCGTTCAGATACACCAGAGCTTCATAAGGTGACATGGCTTTGCCATCAACCGCGACAATCTCGCCTTTTTCAATTTTGACCGATACCTGCTCCGGCGTATTCGGGGCATCTTCCGGATCCTTGGTCCAGACCCAGCACAGCTCATTTGGCTGATTCCATGTATTTTCCAGTACACCGCCTTCGGTCGAGATGTGCCAAGCATTGGCGTCACGGGAGTAGATTTTTTCTAAGGTCGCTGTGGTCGGAATTTTACGCTCTGCCAGATAATCCAGCAGGGCTTCACGACTGCGCAGGTCCCACTCACGCCAAGGCGCAATCACAGTCAGCTGAGGTGCCAGCGCTGCATAAGCACTTTCGAAACGGACCTGGTCGTTCCCCTTACCGGTACAACCGTGACACAGGGCATCGGCACCCACTTCCAGCGCACACTCTACCTGAGCTTTCGCGATAATCGGACGCGCCATCGACGTGCCCAGCAGGTATTTGCCTTCGTATACCGCACCGGTTTTCAGACTTGGGTAGATGTAATCTTTGACCATCTCTTCTTTCAGGTCTGCGATGTAGCAGGCAGATGCACCCGAGGCCAGTGCTTTTTCTTCAATGCCTTCCAGCTCAGCTTCACCCTGACCCACATCGGCCACAAAGGCGACGACTTCACAGTCATAGTTTTCTTTCAACCATGGAATGATGGCCGAAGTATCCAGACCGCCGGAATAAGCTAATACGACTTTGTTTACCTTGCTCATTGTTACTCTCCTTCGTTGCCTGCGCGACGGTCATCCCGTTCAGGCGGTATCAATCTTGATGTTTGAAACGACAAATTCAATTGGGTTAATTTTTATATCCGAACCCGGATTTTGCGCCAGCGTCCGGATGCAAATCTGCTGACTCAGAGCACAAATCGGGTTCCGATTTGTTCCCCTTCAAACAGCGCCAGAAGTTTGTCCGGATAACGCCAGCCCGCAATTTCGACCGGACGTCCTAAACCTTTGGCGGCCTCAAACGCTGCTTTCACTTTTACAATCATGCCGTCGGTAATCACCGCTTGCTGGATCAGCGCATCCGCTTTAACTTCAGTCAGCGATTCAATCAGATGGCCTTTGCCATCCAGCACGCCACTGACATCTGACAGCAGGACCAGCTCAGCATCCAGTGCAGCGGCGACGGCCACGGCGGCCTGATCGGCATTGACATTCATCAGTTCACCGTCAGCTGTCAGGCCAATTGAACTGATAATCGGCAGGTAACCCGATGCCATCAGACCGGCCACCAGACTGCTGTCACCCGGTGCGGCTTTACCGACAGCACCCAGTTCCGGGTCCAGCTCAGTCACCTGGCACAGACCACCATCAGCCAGCCCCAGACCGACCGCTTTCACACCGCACTTTATCGCATGGCCCTGCAGCATCTTATTGGCAGTCCCTGCCAGTGCGCCCGCAATCACGCCAATCTGATCCACCGGGGTCACCCGCAGCCCCTGCTTCTTCACCGTTGGCAGATTGAGCTTTTTCATCAGGTCATCCACCAGATAACCGCCGCCATGTACCAGGAGCAAAGGACGATTCGCCTTCGCCTGATATGCACTGATGGCTCCAAAGACTTTCTCGAGCGTGTCGCTGCACGACAATACGGCTCCACCCAATTTGATCACTAACGGCGACTGTTCCATCCCGCTTCTCCTTTCAACAGCCAGACTTAGCCAACCAGCGCAGTCAACGGCGCAAAACCATTACGAATATTGATACATTGCATCGCCTGAGACGATGCACCTTTCAGTAAATTGTCGATGGCTGAGGTCAGGATGACGTACTGCCCCTGCACCTGCCAACCGATGTCACAGAAGCAAGTATTTACCACATCCTGCAAACGTGCTGCCTGATTGCCCAGCAGACGCACCGCCTGTTCGCCAGACTGGTGATAAGCTGCTGACATCGCCGCCGAGACGGCTTCGGGGGTCACCCCCGGAGCCAGTCTGGCCGTGATTGTGGCCAGGATGCCGCGCTTAAAATTGCCGAGATGCGGGGTAAAGATGACGTCAGTTCCCAGATGCGCCGAAATTTCAGGCTGATGACGGTGGGTAAACACACCGTAGGCCTGCAGGCTGACTTCGCAGAAACTGTTGGTCATGCTGGCTTTGCGTCCGGCGCCGGAGACACCACTCACGGCATTGATTACCGGCCATTGCTGAGTATCCAGCAGCCCGGCTGCCAGCAATGGTTTCAGGGCCAGCTGAGAAGCTGTCGGATAACACCCGGGAACAGCAACGAGCTGCGCCTGGCGAATAGCATCGCCGTTCCACTCAGCCAGACCGTAGACCGCTTCGTCCAGCCATTGGGCATGCTGATGTGAAAATCCATAATAGCGGGTATAAAAATCATCGCCTTTCACCCGGAAAGCCCCGGACAGATCAAAGACCTGACAGCCAGCTTCCAGGAAAATCGGAGCCAGGTCATGGCTCACCTCATGCGCCGTGGCCAGCAGCACGATATCGGAAGAGTTAGCGACCGCAGCTGCATCAGTCAGCGGCTGAAGTGGTAAATCGACCAGTCCGCGTAATTGCCCGTGCAGTTCGCTGATGGCTTTACCGGCATCCAGACTGTTTTCAGACACATAGAGACCGGCCAGCTGCAAATGCGGATGTTTCAGTACCATGGCTGCCAGTTCCGCACCGGTATAGCCGCTGGCACCAATGATAGAGGTATTCAACATATAAGATCCTGTTGTCATCGTTGTGAAATTCACTATCAAGAAAATATAACTGCTGTATGTTTCAGCGCGTGACGCCAGGCAGGCGCGTCATGGAAGGTGCCAGAGACACCGGGCGATAGAGACTTAGCGTCGTCGGAAGGAATGCTGCTTGTGGTTCATCGCCTGGTTCATACTGCTGCTGATGGCCTCTGGTTGATCATAAAAGACGTCTTGCGACATACCGTTTATCTGTTTGCTGCATGACATCAAACTTGTTTTGTTATTCACATACAAACCAAATAAACAGATTTTTATTCATTAATTATGAATTTTTATATTTACCCTTTTCGGTTTTTTATGTCAAGCCAGACGGCAGAAAAAAGTATGCTTCGTGACGGCTGCACGGTGATACGTCATGCTCTGGCTGTAAAAATAAAGAAAGTAAATTACAGAACAGATAGAGTCCGCAGGATTCATGCACGTCGTTTGATAGGATTTTTGTCTAAAAAGGGCCTACTTATTGACCTTTCGCCCCAATGAAGGCTAGATTGTTGGCAACGCCTTGGCGATTGGATGTAACAAAATTACGATATGGATGCGATATGAACGAAAAGTACAGTGCGTTAAAAAGCAATGTCAGTATGCTTGGCCACTTGCTGGGTAACACCATCAAGGATGTCCACGGCAGCGAACTGCTGGATAAAGTTGAAACCATTCGAAAACTGTCAAAATCGGCCTGCGCCGGGAACAGTGACGATCGGGAAAAACTGATTACCGAGCTGCAGAACCTGCCAGATGATCAACTGCTGCCTGTTACCCATGCGTTCAGTCAGTTCCTGAACCTGACCAACATCGCCGAGCAATACCACACGATTTCCCGCCATTGCGAAGATCTGGTATGCAGTCCGGATGAAATGGACAGTCTTTTTGCCAAGCTCAAAGATGAAAGCATCACTGAGCTGGACTCGCTGCAGGCTGTTCGTGAACTCAACATCGAACTGGTGCTCACCGCACACCCGACGGAAATCGCCCGTCGCACCATGATTCACAAGCTGGTGCAAATCAATAAATGTCTGTCCCAGCTTGAATTGAACGAGCTGTCTCACCGGGAGCGCCAGAGAGCAGAACGCCGTCTGGAGCAACTGATTGCTCAGGCCTGGCACTCCGATGTGATCCGTAAGCAACGCCCCAGCCCGCTCGATGAAGCCAAGTGGGGTTTTGCCGTCGTTGAGAACTCATTATGGGAAGCCGTCCCGGAGTTCCTGCGCCAGTTTGATGAAAAGCTGCATCAGCACCTGGGTGAAAGCCTGCCGCTGGACGCCGCGCCTGTGAAATTCTCTTCCTGGATGGGGGGAGACCGTGACGGGAACCCGTTCGTCACTGCCAAGATCACCCGTGAGGTATTGCTGCTTTCACGCTGGAAAGCAGCAGATCTGTACCTGAACGATATCCAGGAACTGGTCAGTGAGCTGTCAATGGTTGCCTGTAATGACGAAGTCCGAGAGCTGGCTCATGGCGCCCATGAACCGTATCGTGAAATCGTCAAAGGACTTCGCACGTTGCTGACCCAGACCCGTGACGTGCTGGATGCAAAAATCAAAGGCCATGATGTGCCGAAAGTTGCGATTCTGGAAGATGTCGAGCAGCTTTGGGCACCACTACATGCCTGTTACCAGTCTTTGCACGAATGCGGCATGGGCATCATTGCTGATGGCCTGCTGCTGGATACGCTGCGTCGCGTCCAGTGTTTTGGCGTCCATCTGGTACGTCTGGATATCCGTCAGGAAAGTACCCGTCACTCCAATGCGATTTCAGAACTGACCCGCTATCTGGGACTGGGAGATTACGACCAGTGGAGTGAACAGGACAAAGTGGCTTTCCTGGTCCGCGAGCTGGCTTCAAAACGCCCACTGCTGCCTCGTGACTGGCAACCCTCAGAGCCAGTTCAGGAAGTTCTGGACACCTGTCGCGTCATTGCTGAGCAATCCCGACAGGCGCTGGGTGCCTATGTGATTTCCATGGCCCGGACAGCTTCCGATGTTCTGGCTGTTCACCTGCTGCTCAAAGAAGCCGGATGTCCTTTCCGCCTGGATGTCTGTCCGCTGTTTGAAACCCTGGACGATCTAAACAACGCGGAATCTGTCATCACCCAGCTGATGAATATCGACTGGTACCGCGGTTTTATTCAGAACCACCAGATGGTCATGATTGGCTATTCCGACTCCGCCAAAGATGCCGGTGTGACCGCGGCTGGCTGGGCACAGTACCGCGCCATGGAAGCCCTGGTGAATGTCTGCGATGACGCCGGTGTTGAACTGACGCTGTTCCACGGTCGTGGCGGTAGTATCGGCCGTGGTGGTGCGCCGGCTCACGCTGCCCTGCTGTCTCAGCCGCCACGCAGCCTGAAAGGCGGCCTGCGTGTCACGGAGCAGGGCGAAATGATTCGCTTCAAACTGGGTCTGCCGGATGTGGCAGTCAACAGCCTGAATCTCTATGCCAGCGCGATCCTGGAAGCCAACCTGCTGCCGCCTCCGGCACCAAAGCAGGAGTGGCGGGATGTCATGGACAATCTGTCTGATATCTCATGCGGCGCTTACCGCGCTGTGGTTCGTGGTCATGAATCTTTTGTCCCTTACTTCCGTGCTGCCACGCCGGAAATGGAGCTGGGTAAACTGCCACTGGGCTCCCGTCCGTCGAAGCGGAATCCGAAAGGCGGTGTTGAAAGTTTACGTGCAATTCCATGGATCTTCGCCTGGAGTCAGAACCGCCTGCTGCTGCCAGCATGGCTGGGTGCAGGAAAAGCAATTCAGCATGTGATTGATCAGGGGAAAGCATCACTTCTGGAAGATATGTGCCGTGAATGGCCATTCTTCTCTACCCGACTGGGTATGCTGGAAATGGTTTACAGCAAGACCAATATTCAGATTGCAGAGTATTACGATCAGCGCCTGACCGACGAAAGTCTGTGGCCGCTGGGACAAGAACTCCGCGACCAGTTACAGCGCGATATCAAGGTCGTCCTGAACGTCGAGAACAGCGATCACCTGATGGAACAAGACCCTTGGGGTGCTGAATCTATCCGCCTGCGTAATGTTTATGTTGAGCCGCTGAACATGCTTCAGGCTGAGCTGTTGCACCGGACCCGTCAGCAGGAAACAGTCTCGCCAATGCTGGAAGAAGCCCTGATGGTCACGATTGCCGGCATCGCTGCCGGTATGCGCAACACCGGCTAAATCCCGCATTTCCAAATCAAAACAGGCCACCTTCGGGGTGGCCTGTTTTTTGTTCGCAATTAAGACAATACGAAATTCCGAATTTCAGCTATGGTCTATATACGTGCAGTGAATCAACATGAAGGAAACTTTGTGCACTGCATGCAGTCCGCATAATTGGACAAACGTCACAAGATAACTAATTGCTCACTGTTCACCACAGAATATTTATGCTTCTGCTGGTTGCAGTGATTCAATTGATGATATCCTATGTGATCTCGGCCGGGCACTGCAACAATACGATTATAAAAACGCCTAAGAGCGGATGGGTAACGTAACACCCGGTCGATTTATTTTTTTTGTAGTATTTTAACGGATAGAAGAGATGTCACTACCACACGTCATTTTGACCGTGCTGAGTTCGCGTGATGCGACCGGCTACGACATTACGAAAGAGTTCTCTCACAGTATCGGCTATTTCTGGAAAGCCAGTCATCAGCAGGTATACCGCGAGTTGAACAAAATGGCCACCAACAATCAGGTTACCTGTAAACTTGAACCTCAGGAGGGTAAACCGGATCGTAAGGTATATTCCATTACCGATCTGGGCCGGCAAGCGCTGTTTGAGTGGTTCCAGGAACCCGCTCGTAATCCAACCATCCGTGATGAGTTTTCTGCCAAACTGCTGGTCTGCGGCGTACACAACTCGCAGCCAATGCAGCAACAGCTGGAAGCACTGATCGAAGAATCTCACACACTGATGAACCATTACCATGAGCTGGAGAAAGTCCATTTCGCCAACTACAAAGACATGGATCGCCAATCTCGTCTGGATCGCCTGACCCTGCGTCGTGGCATCCACAACCGCCAGGCCTGGATTGACTGGGCAGAAGAAGTACTGGCAGAACTGAAAGATATGGACAGCTCTGAAAGCAGCGTTGCTCTGAGCGCTGAGTAAAGACCACGACTCCCGGACCGGGAGTCCGTGATGTACCGCCATAAACAGGTACACCATCATCTTTTCATCAAAAAAGCCGCTTTCGCGGCTTTTTCTTTTTGGTCTCTGTCAGGTTCCCCGAGGCTTGCTCAGACGGCCGCTTCCGCTTCAGCGCGGACACCCAGCGTATGGCAGATTGCATAGGTCAGCTCTGCGCGGTTCAGGGTGTAGAAATGGAAATCCTTCACGCCTTCACGGCTCAGTACACGAACCATATCAATCGCATTACTGGCGCCGACCATCTGGCGACTCAGCAAATCATCGTCCAGTCCCTGATACTGCTTCTCCAGCCAGTTCGGAATTTTCACGTTATTGGTCTGGGCAAATCGCTTTGCCTGCTTCATGTTCACCACAGGCAGGATCCCCGGCACAATCTCAACATCAATGCCGGCAGCCACACAACGGTCGCGGAAGCGCAGGTAGCTCTCCACATCAAAGAAGAACTGAGTAATCGCACGGTTTGCACCAGCATCCACTTTACGCTTCAGGTTAATCAGATCAGCCTGCGCACTTTTCGCTTCCGGATGCACTTCAGGGTAAGCCGCCACCGAAATGTCGAAATCGGCTTCTGCTCGCAGCAGTTCCACCAGATCAACGGCATACATATCCGGCTTCCCGCCGTTCGGTGGCAGGTCGCCACGCAGGGCCACAATGTTTCGAATCCCGTTTTTCCAGTAATCACGGGCAATGGAACGTAACTCATCACGGGAAGCATCAATACAGGTCAGATGGGGGGCTGCAATCAGACCGGTCTGATCTTTGATATCTTTGATGATCGAGTGAGTCCGATCCCGCTCACCGGAGTTGGCACCATAAGTGACCGAGACAAACTTGGGTTTCAGCGTTTTCAGACGATGAATCGAGGACCACAGGGTTTCCTCCATCGCAGGCGTACTTGGCGGGAAGAATTCAAATGACACATTGATCGCACCGTTCAGATCGGCGATGTTCTGATTTAAAGCATCCAGATGATTGGCGTAAGAGTAACCCATAATTGAAACCTTCCTGCTGATGGCCTGCGGCCTTCCCTGTAAACTCTGACGCCGAATAACCATTTAGACGTCTATATGTCCACAGAATGTCTTGTAACCAATTTAATGTCAACCGCATAAACATGAATTTTTCTCAACATCAAATCCCACTTTCTTCAAGTTCGGAATTTAGCACCTTAGGCTCCCGTTCAGCCCGCGTACTCACTGTATTGTGAAGATAGCAAATACAACAAAGGGCAGCGGAAAACTGCCCTTTCGATCTATCTCATCACCCGAAAATCTTACAACAGGTTCGCCAGACGATTCAGATCGGACAGCAAGGCACCGGCCGTCACGTCACGCCCTGCGCCCGGGCCGCGGATCACCAGCGGATTCTCGCGGTACCAGCGGCTTTCAATGGCAAAAATATTGTCACAAGGCAGCAGGTTGGCCAGGGCATGCTCCGGCTCCAGTGCATCCAGTCCCACAGCGGCCTGGCCATTTTTATCCAGCCGGGCCACATAACGCAGCACCTTCCCTTCCCGTTGAGCTTTGGTCAGGCGAGCCTGCAGCCGTTCATCCAGAACAGGCCCCTGCTCAAAGAAGGCATCCAGACTCAGACCGGCCAATTCCTCCGGCACCAGTGATTCCACTTTCACCTGTTCAGGCTCCAGTGCCAGACCGGACTCTCGCGCCAGAATCACCAGCTTCCGCATGACATCACTGCCATCCAGATCATGCCGGGGATCCGGCTCCGTCAGCCCCTGCTGCCAGGCCTGCTCCAGTAACTGACTGAACGGCAGACTGCCGTCAAATTGCTGGAACAGCCAGGACAGGGTCCCGGAGAAAATCCCCGACACGGCAATAATAGTATCGCCGCTGTCACGCAGGTCTTTCACCGTATGGTTCACCGGTAACCCGGCCCCGACCGTCGCGTTATACAGCCAGTGACGGCTGCTTTTCTCAAAGGCATCGACCACGGCACAATAGACGTCTCCCGGTGCGGAGCCGGCCACTTTATTGGCTGAGATCAAATGCAGGCCACTGCTGGCAAAGTCAGAATACCGTTCAGACAGCGCCTTGCTGGCCGTCACATCCAGGACCACCAGCTCGTCGTAATCATGCTGACCCAACGCAGGCAACCAGTCGCTGCCATCGGTAGCTTCGTTGTCAAACTGGGTCAGCGCACGCTCTGTCGGAATACCTTGCAGGTCAATCCAGAAACGCCGGCTGTCGGCGACCCCGATCAGGGTAAAACTCATGCCATGACGCTTTTCCAGCGTCGCCTTCTCTTCCCCGAACAGTTCCAGCCACCGGCTGCCGATATTGCCCTTACCGCAAAGGATCAGACCAATACGCTTCTGAGCCTGAAACAGACTCTGGTGGATCTGCTGAACCAGTGCCTGAGTGTCGGCCTGACGCAGCACAGCAATCAGACTGAGACCGGATTCAGCCTCAGTAACGAATTCAACCGGCTGCCCTTTCAGCTGTTGCTGGAAGCCATGGCAGTGGACCGGATTATTCACCACACCAGCTCCCACGGCGGCAACCATGGTAAAGCCATCCCGGAGGCGGATCTCGGCATGAATACCACTGTCCTGTAACAGCAGCAGCACGCCATTGGCAACCTCGGCGGTATAAGCCAGCTGGATCCGCCCGGTATCCGTTTCAACATGCTGTGCCAGCGGCAGTGCCTGCTCCTGAGGTAACAGCCTTGCCAGCGTTTGCGTCAGCTGAGTCAACGACCGGGCACCGCTCACCGACAACTCGAGCAGACAGACGTCATCCAGAGAGGTAATAATTTTGGCCCCGCGGCCGGAAGCCAGCACCCGCTCAACCCGGGTCGAACCGGATTCAGGTTGCTGGCTGCAGCGTAACGTCAGGTCAATCGCACTCTGAGCCACAGGCTGCAACGTACGGCTGTGCAGAACCGGCGCAGCCAGCCGGGCCAGTTCATCCGCTTCATCCAGACGCAGTAATGGCAGCAGACAGGCATCGTTGACTACGCGCGGATCGGCACTGTATACCCCGGCGACGTCACTCCAGATTGTCACCCGGCAGACACCCGCCAGCGCACCGATGACAGTCGCAGAATAGTCAGAGCCGTTTCGGCCCAGCAGTACGGTCTCCCCGCCCTGATTCGCGGCCATGAATCCTGTCATCACCAGACGGTGACCGCTGTGCTGCGCCAGTTCATTCTGAAGCAGCGGCAGGGAACGGCCGCGATCAACCTCCGGCTGAGCTGCCCGTTCGGCCCGAAGGAACAGTCGTGAGTCCAGTGCCCGTGCCGCCATTGCTTTCTGAGACAACAACGCAGCCAGCAACCGTGATGACCACAGCTCGCCGTGACCCAGTACCCAGGCCTGTCTGGCCGGGGTCATATCACTGCCGGAAAGCTGGCCCAGTGCACTGAATTCCAGATGCAGGGCTGTCAGGAGCTCATCAGCTTCCCCGCCATCCAGCAGCTCTTCAACCAGATGCTGCTGAAAATTTCGCAAGTCCTGCAGGCTCTCATGCGCCAGACGACCATCCTGATTCAGCAGCGACAGCCACTGAATGAGCCGGTTCGTCGTTTTCCCGGCCGCCGAGACCACAATCAGATCTTCTGCATCAGAATACTGCAGCAAAATGTCAGCAACATTCCAGAAGCAACCGGCATCCGCCAGACTGCTGCCGCCGAATTTGTGTAACTGCCGTCCCTGGGTCATGCGCTGATCTCCGCAGCTTTAGCAAAGGCCTGCGCCAGATCGGCAATCAGATCTTCCGCATCTTCCAGTCCCACTGACAAACGCAGCAGAGACGGCAGCAGGCCAGCCTCCAGCTGAGCTTCATCAGACATCGCCCGGTGGGTCATGCTGGCCGGGTGGGCAATCAGACTTTCCGTTCCCCCCAGCGATTCCGCCAGCGAGAAACATTCCAGCGCAGCCACAAAGACTTTCAGCTGCTCCATACTGCCCGCCAGTTCGAAACTCAGCATAGAGCCAAAACCCGCCTGTTGCTTCGCCGCAATGTCATGCCCCGGATGATCCGCGAGACTCGGATGATAAATCTTACCCACCAGCGGCTGGGTCTGCAGATAGGCCAGCAAACGGGCTGAGTTTTCCTCATGCATGCGCATCCGAGGCACCAGAGTCCGGACCCCGCGCAGGGTCAGATACGCATCAAACGGCGCGCCGGTGGCACCGATACAGTTCGCCCACCAGGACAGTTTTTCAGCATGCTCGCTGTCTTTGGCAATCAGCACCCCGCCCACAACATCGGAGTGACCATTGATGTACTTGGTTGTCGAATGCACGACGAAGTCCGCGCCCAGCGCAATCGGCTGTTGCAGGGCCGGAGACAGGAAAGTGTTATCGACGGCGACCAGCGCGCCAACCGCATGGGCCTGCTCACATAACTGAGCCACATCCACCACACGCAGCAAAGGGTTAGAAGGTGTTTCAACCCAGACCAGCTTCGGTTTTTTTGCCAGTGCCGCAGCCAGCGCCTGGGCGTCGCCCTGATCGACAAACTGCACCTTGAAATCCCCTTTACCGGCCCGGGTATTAAACAAGCGGTAAGTCCCGCCGTAGCAGTCATGCGGTGCCACAACCAGATCTTCCGGTCCCAGTTGGGCGGTCGCCAGCAGGTTGATGGCCGCAGTCCCGCAACTGGTCACCACGGCCCCGGCACCGCCTTCCAGCTCCGCCAGCGTATCCGCCAGCAGGTTTCGGGTCGGATTGCCCGAGCGGGAATAATCGTACTGGGGCAACGTCCCGAGTTCAGGAAAGCCATAGGTTGAGGTCAAGTAAATCGGTGGGACCACTGCGCGAAAAGGCTGATCCGTTTCAATGCCGCTGCGTACAGCGATTGTTGCTGTTTTCTTGTCGCTCATCTTCTAGCTTCCTTGTTCCTTGGGGTGGCCGGGGCCGACGGTCATCAAATTCCCACAACCTTAGCTATATTTAAAAAAGACGTCAACACTTCCAGACGTCTATATGTCTTTGCTTGTGGCAGTAAATCCCGCTAAAATTCCCCCATACAATATTTCAAAACCCTATATCGCTGAGAAGGTAAACAATGGCAAAGTGGAACGGTGAGTACATCAGCCCTTATGCGGAACATGGCAAGAAAAATGAGCAGGTCAAAAAAATCACTGTCTCTATCCCATTAAAGGTTCTGAAGATCCTCACGGATGAACGCACCCGTCGTCAGGTGAACAACCTGCGGCATGCCACCAACAGCGAACTGCTGTGTGAAGCATTTCTCCATGCTTATACCGGTCAGCCATTACCAACCGATGACGACATCCGGAAGGACCGTCCAGACGATCTGCCTGCAGAAGCGAAGGCCATCATGGAAAGCCTAGGCATCGAATACGAAGACATTAACGAATAAAAAAGATAGTCGGCCGAAGTAAAAAAAAACCAGCCTGACGGCTGGTTTTCAATGCAAAACGCAAAATGATGTCTCTTTACACTTCCATGTAACCCACAGGCATTTCGATGCGGGCAACGCCTGACTCTACCGCAGCAACAGCGACCGCTTTCGCAACGCGAGGCAGCAAACGCGGATCCATTGGCTTAGGAATAATATAGTCAGGACCGAACTCCAATTTCTCAACACCAGCCGCCTTGGCCACTTCCGCCGGAACCTTTTCTTTCGCCAGTTCACGGATGGCATGAACCGCAGCCAGTTTCATCTCGTCATTAATCTCGCTGGCACGCACATCCAACGCACCGCGGAAAATGAACGGGAAACAAATCACGTTGTTCACCTGGTTCGGATAATCCGAACGGCCGGTCCCCATGATGAGATCATCACGCACGGCATGAGCCAGCTCCGGCTTAATTTCCGGATCCGGGTTAGAACAGGCAAACACAACAGGCTTTTCAGCCATCAGCTTCAGTGCTTCAGCAGACAGCAGATCCGGACCAGACACGCCCACAAAAATGTCGGCACCCTCAATCACGTCTTCCAGAGTACGCTTGTCGGTATTGTTAGCAAACAGCTGCTTGTATTCGTTAATGTCGTCACGACGGGTGTGGATCACACCTTTACGGTCCAGCATGTAGATCTTTTCACGCTGGGCACCACACTTAATCAGCAGTTCCATACAGGCAACTGCCGCCGCGCCCGCACCCAGACAGACGATCACCGCTTCATTGATATCTTTGCCCTGCAGTTCCAGTGCATTGAGCATCCCGGCTGCAGTTACAATTGCGGTACCGTGCTGGTCATCATGGAAGACCGGCACCTGGCAACGTTCAATCAGACGCTTTTCAATCTCAAAACAGTCAGGTGCTTTGATATCTTCCAGGTTGATCCCGCCGAAGGTGTCGGCAATGTTTGCGACCGTATCGACGAACTCGTCGATGGTGCGGTGTTTAACTTCGATATCAATCGAATCCAGGCCCGCGAAACGCTTGAACAGCAGCGCCTTGCCTTCCATCACTGGTTTGGATGCCAGCGGGCCGAGATTACCCAGACCAAGAATGGCCGTACCATTGGTGATCACGGCAACCATATTGCCTTTACCAGTGTACTTATAAACATTTTCTGCGTTCTGGGCGATCTCCCGCACAGGTTCGGCCACACCCGGGCTGTACGCCAGGGCGAGATCTTCTACTGTGTTGGCAGGCTTGCTCAGTTCAACCGAAATTTTCCCGGGGACAGGGTAAGCATGGTAATGAAGTGCTTGTTGACGAAAATCTTCAGACATAGTTATTAGAATCCTGAATGGATGGATGTTCGGTTCGGTATTGAACAATGGATCATATTCGATAGCAGCACAAAATCCTAGTTCGCGCAAGCTGGTAATACCAAGGGAATCACGGATGCGGGCCGGAAAAATGCCGGGCAGTGACGGAGGCGGGAACTGAGGGGGAAATGATTAAGAAACGGGGCGCATAAATGCAAAAAGGGACGCCGCAGCGTCCCTTTTCTCGACAGTGTCTTCGAGCAATTACTTGCTAGACAGAGCGCCGAAACGCTTGTTGAATTTGTCGATACGGCCACCGGTGCTCACTTGACGCTGCTTACCAGTGTAGAATGGGTGACATTTGTCGCACACATCCAGGTTGATGTCGTCTTTACTCAGAGTTGAGTTGAAGACGAAAGTGTTGCCGCAAGAACAACGAGCGTTTACAGCAGTGTATTCTGGGTGGATACCTTGTTTCATGGGGAAACCTCATAGCTAAGGCCGTGTCGCTCTCCCGATCCAAAGCCGGGCACCACACGTGGTTAATAAATAATGCCGGGCCAACAGCTCCGGACAAACAGGCGGCGTATGATAATCAATCAGCTCACTCAGATCAACAGCAATCACCGAGCCTTCCCGCTTTGCCTTGTTCATTGTGCAGGGTACACTGCCATGTATCTGTAAGTATAAGTGAAGCCTATGACTGCCACCATCGCCCGGGTTGCCCTGCCTGTTCCGCTGGACAAAACTTTTGACTATCTGATCCCGGCCGGTACACAGCCTGTCATAGGTGGTCGGGTCCGTGTCCCGTTTGGCCGTCAGCAGCTCACCGGTATCGTCATCGCCCTCACAGACACTTCGGATTTTCCTCTTGAGCAACTCAAGCCCCTCAGAGCCGTGCTGGACAGTGAACCCCTGTGGCAGCCGCCGCTGTTTCAGTTGCTGGAATGGACTAGTCGCTACTACCAGTACCCGCTCGGCGATACCCTGGCCAATGCATTACCGTCAGCCCTGCGTAAAGGCAGACCGGCCAATGCCGAGATTCGTTTCTGGCAACTGACAGAAAAAGGAAAAGAGCAGCCTTTATCCGCCCTGAAGCGAGCCCCCAAACAAGCCAGCATCCTGACTCTGCTGCGCAACGGTGAACTCAGCCACGAAGCTTTATTAGAAGAAGACGTCAGCAGCACAACCCTGAAAACCCTGACGGAGAAAGGCTGGATCCACAGCTATCAAGCCGTCCCTCAGAGCCTGCGCTGGCAGAATGAATTTGCGATTACCGAAGACAAGCCCCGGCTGAATGAGGAACAGGCCCTGGCGATTGCCAGTGTCAACGCCAATCCCGGCTACGGCTGCTATTTACTACAGGGCGTGACCGGTTCAGGTAAAACCGAAGTTTACCTCAACCTGCTGGAACCTGTGCTGGCCGCAGGTAAGCAGGCGCTGGTGCTGGTGCCGGAAATCGGCCTGACGCCGCAGACCATTAACCGCTTCCAGCGCCGTTTCAATGTGCCGCTGTACACCATCCACTCCGGCCTGAATGATACCGAGCGCCTGAGCGCCTGGCTGGCCGGGCGCGACAATCAGGCCGGGATCATCATCGGAACCCGTTCTGCCCTGTTCACGCCGTTTGCCAGTCTGGGCATCATTATCGTCGACGAAGAGCATGACGCATCCTACAAACAACAGGACAGCCTGCGCTACCACGCCCGGGATATGGCCGTGCTCAGGGCAAATAAGGAAAATATTCCGATCGTGCTCGGCTCAGCAACGCCGGCTCTGGAAACCCTGCACAATGCCCGCACCGGCAAATACCATCACCTGCACCTGACCCGCCGCGCCGGCAATGCTCAGGCTGCTCGCCACGGTGTGCTGGACGTAAAAGGCCTGTATCTGGATGCGGGGCTTTCCGCACCGCTGATCGCCCGGATGCGCCAGCATCTGAGTGCGGGAAATCAGGTGATGCTGTTTCTGAACCGGCGCGGTTTCGCCCCGGCCCTGATGTGTCACGAGTGCGGCTGGCTCGCCGAGTGTAAACGCTGCGATGCCTACTATACCTATCATCAGCATTCCGGAGAGCTGCGTTGTCACCACTGCCAGACCCAGCGGCCGGTGATGCCGCAGTGCCTGCAATGTGGTTCAACCCAGCTTCAGACCGTCGGAGTCGGCACCGAACAGCTGGAACATCAGCTGGCCGAGTTGTTCCCCGAATTCAAAACCGTGCGCATCGACCGTGACAGCACCCGGCGTAAGGGCAGCCTGGACACTTATCTGGAAGCCATCCGCAACAAGGAATATCAGATCCTGATCGGGACTCAGATGCTGGCCAAAGGACATCATTTTCCGGATGTCACCCTGGTCGCACTGGTCGACGTTGACAGTGCCCTGTTCAGCAACGATTTCCGGGCGCCCGAACGGCTGGCACAACTTTTCATTCAGGTTGCCGGACGGGCCGGACGGGCCAGCAAACCGGGCGAAGTGCTGTTGCAAACGCACCATCCGGAGCACAGCCTGCTTCAGGCCCTGCTGTATCAGGGGTATGACCATTTTGCCGGTCAGGCACTGACGGAGCGCCGGCAGGCGATGCTGCCGCCCTACACCTATTTGGCTTTATTCCGGGCTGAAGCCCAGCAAAGCGATGTTACCGAGCAGTTTCTGCTCCAGGTCCGGGGCATTCTCGAAGCCAGCCCGCTGTTCAGCGACCAGACAATGGTCATGGGCCCAAACCCGGCTCCCCTCTCACGCCGGGCCGGCCGCTATCGCTGGCAACTGCTGCTCCAGGCTTCGGACCGCAAGACTCTGCAACAACTGCTGACGGTTGCCCGTCCGGCAATTCAGCTGTTGCCGCTGGCCCGAAAAGTTCGCTGGTCACTGGATGTTGAGCCTCAGGATTTGGGATGAAGATAAAATAAATAATGCGAATTGGATCACAAGCCCAATGTAATTTATGCTATTGCGCACATGTTTAAACCTGCTCAAAGTGCCTACAATAACAGGCTTGCTGGATCAGGTTTCTGTCCCGATTTGACACGATCCTCCAGCATTATTGAGAGAAATATCTAGAGAGGAACAACTTATGGCGACAATGAAGGATGTTGCCCAGCTGGCCGGAGTTTCAACCGCGACGGTATCGCGCGCGCTGATGAACCCGGAAAAAGTGTCGGCCTCGACTCGTAAAAAAGTCGAACAGGCTGTCATGGACGCTGGCTATTCCCCCAACTCCCTGGCGCGAAACCTGCGACGCAATGAATCGAAAACCATTGTCGCAATTGTGCCGGACATCTGCGATCCCTATTTCACCGAAATTATCCGCGGTATTGAAGAAGCCGCAATGGAGCACGGCTATCTGGTATTGCTGGGCGACAGCGGCCAGCAGAAAAGCCGGGAAAACTCTTTCGTCAACCTGGTCTTCACCAAACAGGCTGACGGCATGCTACTGCTGGGCACGGATTTACCGTTTGACATCAGTAAGCCTGAACAGAAAAACCTGCCGCCGATGGTCATGGCCTGTGAATTTGCGCCTGAACTGGAGCTGCCGACCGTTCACATAGACAACCTGACCGCCGCATTCGAAGCCGTGAACTATCTGACCCAGATGGGGCACAAGCACATTGCGCAGGTCACCGGACCGGACAGCGCCATGCTCTGCCAGTTCCGGGCTCAGGGTTACCAACAGGCCCTGCGCCGCGCCGGAATCGAGCTGAACCCTGCTTATACGGTTAAAAGCGACTTCACTTTTGCCGGCGGCGCCCGTGCCGTCACCACGCTGCTGTCGCTGCCCGAGCCGCCCACCGCCCTGCTGTGCCACAACGATGTCATGGCTATCGGTGCCATGCAGCAGGCCAAACGTCTGGGTATCAAGGTGCCGCAGGATCTGTCGATTGTCGGTTTCGATGACATTCAGTTTGCGGAATACTGCGATCCTCCGCTGACAACGGTGTCTCAGCCGCGTTACGAGATTGGCCGTCAGTCGATGCTGATGCTGCTGGAAATTCTGCAGGGCAAAGACATTACCGCCGGCTCACGACTGCTGGATGCCAAACTGGTGATCCGCGAAAGTGCCGCGCCGCCAGCCAACAAGTATTGACGCGGCAACGCGGTGAAATATTGAGCAAAAGGTCACAGAATCATCGGGAAGCACACTCACCGACACTGGCTGAGGCTTCCCGACACTAGCCAGTCCGAACACTTCTTTGTACCATATCCGTCCAATCGTTCAGCAATAATCAAAAATTGTGGCAACCAAAGATTACGTCAAGCGAGGCCGGGCGACGAAGAAACCGGCCAGAAAAACCCGTTCCCGCAGCAGCCAGCCTCAAGGACAGTTCCCGATAAAATGGGCACTGATTGCTTTGTGCTTGGTTGTCGGCATGGGATACGGCCTCTATTTCCTGTCCAGCACTCCCAAACCTGCGACGCCAGTTCCTGAGCAGCCGGTTAAGCCGGTTCAGAGAGAGAGCCCGAAACCGGCCGTCAAACCCAAAACCGAACCGGTACCCAAGACTGAGCCGAAACCGGTCACGACGACGAAACCGCAGGAAAAACTGCCGCCGAAGCCTGCCGAGAAGTGGCGCTATATTGAAGAGCTGGAAAACAAAGAAGTTCAGGTTGAAGCCAAGAAAGTACCGGACACGCCCAACCGGCCGTATCTGATGCAGTGCGGCGCTTACCGGACACCGGCACAGGCCGAGGAACGCAAGGCAATGATCGCCTTCCAGGGGCTGAGCAGTCAGATCAAAGTTTCGCAGGGCGACAAAGGCAGCTGGTACCGCGTGGTGCTGGGCCCTTACCCGCAAAAACGAAAAGCCGAGAGCGACCGCAACATGCTGCGCCGAGCAGGCATCGAACCCTGTGCGATCTGGTACTGGGAATCCTGACCGTTTGGCAGCCGGTAACAGGCTGCTACACTGACAGAAGCCGTCTCAATTGACCCAAGGATGCCATCGGCATCCTTTTTTATTCCCTGTACGCACGCAGATGTTCCCTTTGCCTTGAAATCCGGTACCACCATCCCCAGATCTGCGTAATACCCATACCGGCTGACAAGCCGGATTGATGCTAAGAGGTAATACCGTGACAACTATAGTCTCTGTACGTCGCAACGGAAAAGTCGTCATCGCAGGTGATGGCCAGGTCTCACTGGGCAACACCGTGATGAAGGGCAATGCCCGTAAAGTCCGCCGTCTGTATAACAATCAGGTGCTGGCTGGTTTTGCCGGCGGTACGGCAGATGCCTTTACTCTATTCGAGCGTTTCGAGCGCAAGCTGGAAATGCACCAGGGTCACCTGATGAAAGCCGCCGTTGAGCTGGCAAAAGACTGGCGAACTGACCGCAGCCTGCGCCGGCTGGAAGCCTTACTGGCCGTTGCGGATGAAACAGCGTCCCTGATCATCACAGGCAACGGGGATGTGGTACAGCCGGAAAACGACCTGATTGCCATCGGCTCCGGTGGTAACTTTGCCCTGTCAGCAGCCCGTGCGCTGCTGGAAAATACCGAGCTGGATGCTCGCACCATTGCTGAGAAGTCGCTTAAAATTGCTGGTGATATCTGTGTTTACACCAACGACTTCCAGACTGTTGAAGAACTCGATACCCAGTAAGGATTCCCCATGTCTGAAATGACTCCTCGCGAAATCGTTCATGAACTGAACCGCCATATTATTGGCCAGGACAAGGCTAAACGCGCTGTTGCGATCGCCCTGCGTAACCGCTGGCGCCGGATGCAACTGCCGGAAGAGCTGCGTGTCGAAGTCACGCCGAAGAACATTCTGATGATCGGTCCGACCGGGGTCGGTAAAACGGAAATTGCCCGCCGTCTGGCCAAACTGGCAAATGCCCCGTTCATCAAGGTCGAAGCGACCAAGTTCACCGAAGTGGGTTATGTGGGTAAAGAAGTGGAAACTATTATCCGCGATCTGACCGATGTTGCCGTGAAAATGACGCATCAGCAGGCGATGGAAAAAGTCCGTTTCCGTGCTGAAGAGCTGGCTGAAGACCGCATCCTGGACGTCCTGCTGCCACCAGCACGCGATGCCTGGGGCCAGAACGAAGAAAGCGATAACAACTCAACGACCCGTCAGTCCTTCCGTAAGAAGCTGCGCGAAGGCCAGCTGGACGACAAAGACATCGAAATTGATGTTGCGGCACCGCAAATGGGCGTGGAAATCATGGCTCCTCCTGGCATGGAAGAAATGACCAACCAGCTGCAGGGCATGTTCCAGAACCTGGCCGGCAACACCACCAAAAAGCGCAAGATGAAAATCAAAGATGCGCTGAAAGCGGTGACTGAAGAAGAAGCAGCCAAGCTGGTCAACCAGGAAGAGCTGAAAGAGCAGGCAATTCACGCGGTTGAAAACAACGGTATCGTATTCATCGACGAAATCGACAAAATCTGTAAGCGCGGTGAAACGTCCGGCCCGGATGTCTCCCGTGAAGGTGTTCAGCGTGACCTGCTGCCGCTGGTCGAAGGCTCTACGGTCTCGACGAAACACGGCATGGTCAGAACCGACCACATCCTGTTCATTGCATCCGGCGCCTTCCAGGTGTCACGTCCGTCCGATCTGATCCCTGAACTGCAGGGCCGTCTGCCAATCCGGGTTGAGCTTGAAGCCCTGACCAGTGAGGACTTCAAGCGTATTCTGACGGAGCCGAATGCTTCACTGACGGAACAGTACTGCGCACTGATGGCGACAGAAAACGTGAACATCAGCTTTACCGAAGACGGGATCGCCCAGATTGCTGACGCGGCCTGGCAGGTCAATGAGCGGACCGAAAATATCGGTGCACGCCGCCTGCACACTGTCATGGAACGCCTGATGGAAGAACTGTCTTATGACGCTTCCGAGCAAGGTGGCAAAGCGCAGGTGATCGACAAAGCCTACGTTCAGGCCCATCTGGACGAACTGGTCGAAGACGAAGATCTCAGCCGCTTCATTCTGTAATCTCTTCCCGGGATACCTGTTTATGACAGGTATCCCGTTTTTCCCTTCCTTTTGCGCCAAAACAAAGTTCTTCTCCGCCCCGCTGCCATAATGTATTCATTCTTATTCACATTGCGGGCAACCATGCTGTTATCTCATCGCTCTGTCTGGCTTGATGCCACTCGACCCAAAACCCTGCTTCTGGCCATTGCAGCTTTGCTGTGTGGTAACGCACTTGCTGCCGAACAAGGCCATTTTTCACCGGCAGTCGCCCTGCTGGCGCTAGTGACCGCCCTGCTTCTGCAAATTCTCTCGAATCTTGCAAACGACTATGGCGATGTCAAAAAAGGCACAGATAACCCCCAACGACTGGGACCGGTCAGAGGCTTGCAGAGCGGCGCCATCACGCTGACCGCCATGCGCTCGGCCATCACGCTGACCCTGCTGCTCACCACCATCAGCGGAATCGCTCTGCTTCTGATTGCTCAGCCTTCCCTGACCGTTTTGCTGACCTTCATCGGTCTGGGGATCGCTTCAATCATCGCTGCTCTGGCCTATACGCTGGGCACCCGGCCTTACGGCTATCGCGGTCTGGGTGATCCGGCGGTCCTGATATTCTTCGGCTGGGTTGCGGTCGGTGGCAGCTACTATTTGCAGAGCCACCAGTTCTCGCTCACGATCTTACTGCCGGCCACCGCCAGCGGGCTTCTGGCTGTCGCGGTGCTCAACCTCAACAATCTGCGGGATATCGACAACGACCGTGCCTGCGGCAAAATCACTCTCGCTGCCCGGCTCGGCCCGACAGGAGGACGCTGGTATCATCTGGGTCTTCTGATTGCCAGCCTGCTTGGCTTTGCGTGTTACAGCTTACTCACTCCTGAGTCGGCATGGCGCTGGCTTTTCCTGCTGGCGGCACCGTTTCTGCTGACCCATGGGGCTCAGGTGCTGGCGGCAGCGGACGGAAGAGCCCTGCGTCCCATGTTTGCCTCGCTGATCCGGGCCGCAATGCTGACGAATCTGCTGTTTGCCATCGGACTGATTGCAGACCGCTAAAGCATTGCATCGGGATTGCAATGCCGCCTGAGCTGGTTATACTTTCAGCAAGTTATCAGCACAGATGACAGATTTATCCGGTCAGGTACTGCGCCAAGGGAACCCATCATCGGTTGTCACACCTCTGGCGTACGGGTCGGCATCTGGTTCAGGCTGGACACTTTTACTTGCCAACAAAGAAGCGAACTTATGGAATACAATACCTCTGAACTCTGTGATATTTATCTCGACCAGGTCGATGTGGTTGAGCCAATGTTCAGCTCATACGGGGGACGCAGCTCTTTCGGGGGGCAGATCACCACAGTGAAATGCTTTGAAGATAACGGTTTGCTTCACACTGTACTGGCAGAATCCGGCGTTGGCCGGGTATTGTTGATTGATGGCGGCGGCTCGCTGCGCCGGGCGCTGATCGATGCTGAGCTGGCTCAGCTCGCGGTACAGAACGAATGGGAAGGCATTATTGTCTACGGCTGTGTCCGCCATGTCGATGATCTGGATGAACTGGATATCGGGATTCAGGCCATGGCCTCAATTCCCGTCGGGGCCGACAGACAAGGCAGCGGCGAAGTGGATGTTGCGGTGAATTTTGGTGGCGTCACTTTCCTGCCGGAAGATCACCTGTATGCCGACAATACGGGAGTTATTCTGTCACCAGAACCGCTGGATATCGAATAACCCTTTCGCGTGTTCTCATTCGCCAGATACAAAAACAGAGCCTGTAGGCTCTGTTTTCGTTTCCGGTGCACGCAGCAGATTTATTCTACCGTGTCCATCTTGCCCAGCAGTGCGCGAACGCGCTCCTGCCATGCCTGATGATCATGACGCAGCTTTTCGTTGTCCTGAACCAGTGATTCACGATCCGCACGCAGTTCCTGAGCCAGATTCGCCAGGTTCTCGTTTTTCTCTTTCAGTTCTTCCACTTCCATCTGCAGCAGGGAAATGGTGTCGACGGCCATCTGCACTTTGGCTTCCAGCTGTTCCAGCATCTCTAAAGACATAGTTTTCACCCTATCAGCACCTGCGCAAGACCACAGCATCCCTTCCTTCTTGAGTTACAACAGTTGACGGCGAACGCTCGTTCAATCACATCGTACCGATAAGCCACGCTGTTCCTGATTTCCACATACCGCTTCATTGCAACACCAATTCGTTCGGGGATATCACCGCGACTACCAGGCAAATTACAAATCCAATGTGGCCCTATTCTAACTAGGCCTTATACGTCTGGCATCTACAAATACCACGCTTTATCACAAACGGGTAAAAATTATGCAAACTTCCACAAAATTTTACGAAAGCACGCGCCGTTTCAGTGCAGTCCGGGCCTGAACTGTTAGCAACCGCTCAGATTTCCGTTCCGGATTTTGCGGTGGAAAAAAGTGCATGCTAGTGTTCGCGCCAGCGCCGGGAAAAGTAGAGTTTTTGCTCAACACACCCTTGTCGTTTGACCTTCGATATTGACCATAAACACAAATAACATGCTCGAACGCACATTTTTTATTCGATTAACTTTCCAGAAAATCATCATTCGAGTATTTTTTGATTACATCACGATAACATCTTACTTACCTACGACTCGACAAAAGGACTGGCAAATGACCAAACGACAACCCCCAACGCTGCTCGGTGAATGCCTGGCAGAATTTATTGGCACCGGACTGCTGATTTTCTTTGGTGTAGGCTGTGTAGCTGCTTTAGTGTTAGCAGGTGCTAACTTTGGACAATGGGAAATCAGCCTGACCTGGGGTCTGGGTGTCACCATTGCGATCTACTGTACGGCAGGCGTTTCCGGCGCTCACATTAACCCGGCAGTCACCATTGCGCTGGCCCTGTTCCATGGTTTCGATAAGGCCAAGGTTGTGCCTTACATTCTTTCCCAGCTGGCGGGCGCTTTCTGCTCCGCGGCGCTGGTTTACAGTCTTTACAGCAACCTGTTCGTCGATTTCGAAAACGCGCATGGCATTCTGCGCGGCAGCGTAGAGAGTCTGGCCACTGCAGGGATCTTCTCAACCTATCCAAACCCAAGTCTTTCATTTTCAGGAGCTTTTGCAGTGGAGTTTGTGATTACTGCGGTCCTGATGTTTGCCATTCTGGCGATTGGGGATGAGCAAAATGGCGCACCACGTGGTCCGCTGGGCCCGGTTCTGATTGGTGTGCTGATTGCAGTGATCGGCGCATCCTTAGGTCCGCTGACCGGCTTTGCCATGAACCCGGCCCGCGACTTCGGCCCGAAATTCTTTGCTTATCTGGCAGGCTGGGGTGACATGGCCCTGACTGGCGGTAAGGATATTCCGTATTTCATCATCCCGATTCTTGCACCGATTGCCGGCGCTTGCTTCGGTGCCTGGCTGTACCCGAAAGCCATTGCCGTTTATCTGCCGGGTAACCGCTGTACCCTGCCGAACCAATGTGAAAGTGATGAAGAAAAAGAAACCGCGCAAGCCTGATTGCGGCGCGACTCCCCGATATACCTATAATTATCAGAGATAAGAGGACACTCAGATGACCACAGAACAAAAGTACATCGTCGCACTCGATCAGGGAACCACCAGCTCACGCGCCGTGATCATGGATCACGACGCCAACATCGTCTGCACCGCGCAGCGCGAATTCACCCAAATCTATCCGAAAGCCGGCTGGGTTGAACACGACCCAATGGAAATCTGGGCCACCCAGAGCTCGACGATGGTCGAAGCGCTCGCGAAAGTCGGCATCCGCACCGACCAGCTCGCCGGCATTGGGATCACCAACCAGCGTGAAACTACCATTGTCTGGGACAAAAATACCGGCAAGCCGGTTTACAACGCCATTGTCTGGCAATGCCGCCGTACCGCCGATATCTGCCAGCAGCTGAAAGAGCAAGGACTGGAAGACTATATCCGCGAGAACACCGGTCTGGTGGTGGACCCGTATTTCTCCGGGACCAAAATCAAGTGGATTCTGGACAACGTTGAAGGCGCCCGCGAACAGGCTGAGGCCGGTAACCTGCTGTTCGGTACTGTCGATACCTGGCTGATCTGGAAACTGACCCAGGGCCGTGTGCACGTCACCGACTACACCAACGCTTCCCGGACCATGCTGTTTAACATCAACTCTCTGGAGTGGGATGAAAAACTGCTGAAAGCCATGGATATCCCGCTGTCAATGATGCCGGAAGTCAAAGCCTCTTCTGAAGTCTACGGTCAGACTAACATCGGCGGTAAAGGCGGCACCCGTGTGCCAATCGCCGGGATTGCCGGTGACCAGCAGGCTGCACTGTTCGGTCAGATGTGTGTGGAAGCCGGTCAGGCGAAAAACACCTACGGCACTGGCTGCTTCCTGCTGATGAATACCGGCAAAGAAAAAGTCACCTCGCAAAACGGCCTGCTGACAACCCTCGCCTGCGGCCCGAAAGGCGAACCGGCCTACGCGCTGGAAGGTGCGGTGTTCATGGCAGGTGCATCCATTCAATGGCTGCGTGACGAACTGAAACTGCTGGGCGATGCCAAAGATTCTGAATACTTTGCCGAGAAAGTCGGCAGTGCCAACGGCGTTTACGTTGTACCGGCCTTCACCGGTCTGGGTGCCCCTTACTGGGATCCGTATGCCCGCGGCGCGATTGTCGGCCTGACCCGTGGTGTGAACAGCAACCACCTGATCCGTGCCACGCTGGAAAGTATCGCCTACCAGACCCGCGATGTGCTGGATGCAATGCAGGCAGATTCCGGTATCCACCTGGCTGCCCTGAAAGTCGACGGCGGTGCCGTTGCCAACAACTTCCTGATGCAGTTCCAGTCCGACCTGCTGAACACTGAAGTGCACCGTCCGGTGATCACTGAAGTTACCGCACTGGGTGCTGGTTATCTGGCGGGCCTGGCCGTGGGCTTCTGGGACAGCATTGATGAGCTGAAAGACAAAGCCGTACTGGATCGCAGCTTCACGCCATGCACGGATGACAGCAAGCGCACCCGCCGCTACAACGGCTGGAAACGTGCTGTTGAGTGTGCGAAAGGCTGGGCTATCGACGAAGAAGAGTAATCTCAACGTCCTATCGCTCGACTGACAAACAAGCCTGCCCTTCCGGCAGGCTTGTTTCTTTCAATGCTTATTCTCTGATGTTCACAACAGGAAAACGATTTCCTGCTGTTTGTGTTACAATTGCGCAGATTTTCATCATCTGTAGTTGTCTGATTCTGGAGTTCCCATGAAACGCGATTTGGCGATGGCTTTTTCCCGTGTCACCGAAGGTGCCGCACTGGCTGGTTATCAATGGCTGGGCCGGGGCGATAAAAACGCCGCAGACGGCGCTGCGGTAGCGGTAATGCGTACCCTGCTCAATCAAACTGAAATTGACGGTGAGATTGTGATCGGCGAAGGCGAAATCGACGAAGCGCCGATGCTTTATATTGGTGAAAAGGTCGGTGCCGGCGGTGACGCCGTAGATATCGCCGTCGATCCGATTGAAGGCACCCGAATGACCGCGATGGGTCAGAACAATGCCCTGGCTGTTCTCGCTGCGGGAGAGAAAGGTGCTTTTCTCAAAGCGCCGGATATGTACATGGAAAAACTGGTGGTCGGCCCGGCAGCCAAAGGGCATATCGATCTCAGCCTGCCGCTGGAAGAAAACCTGAACAATATCGCGGCCGCACTGGGCAAAACGCTGGAGACACTGGTCGTCATCACGCTGGCCAAACCCCGTCACGACGAAGTGATTACCCGCATGCAGGGGCTGGGAATCCGGGTGTATGCCGTGCCGGATGGTGATGTGGCCGCTTCGATTCTGACCTGTATGCCGGACAGCGAAGTCGACGTGATGTACTGCATCGGTGGTGCGCCGGAAGGCGTGGTCTCTGCGGCCGCCATCCGTGCGCTGGGCGGTGACATGCAGGGCCGGTTGCTGCCGCGTTTTCTGGTCAAAGGCGGCAGTGACGATAACTATCGTATGGGTCAGTTAGAAATGGATCGCTGCCGTGAAATGGGCATCGAGCCCAATCAGGTACTGCCACTGGAACAGATGGCAAAAAGCGATAACGTCATCTTTGCCGGCACAGGCATCACTAAAGGCGATTTGCTCGATGGCATCAGCCGCAAAGGCAATATTGCCACCACGGAAACCCTGTTAATCCGGGGAAAATGCCGGACCATCCGTCGCATTAAATCGATTCACTATCTCGACCGCAAAGATCCGGCAATTTTGCCTCACATCTTATAAACCCTGCCTGTTTCCCGGCCTGAGTTCCCCGGAGGCCGGGAGATAACACCCTGATCATCATCAGACTTTCACGGTATTCTCTCGCAAACTGGACTATGCTATTTAGTAAAGCCGTTGCTTTATATACTGAGTCGGCGACATAATAGACCGAATGAACACAAGCAATACAACCATGAAAACCATAGATAAAATTCTCCACCGCATGAAGCAGGACGGACCGGTCACCGCCAAAGTACTGTCCGAAGAGCTGAAACTGACCACCATGGGCGTCCGCCAGCACCTTCAAGGGCTGGAAGATGATGGCCTGGTGGGCTTTGAAGATATCAAAGCCAAAGTCGGCCGGCCGACCCGTCACTGGCACCTGACGGCCAAAGGGCATGAGCAGTTTGCCGACCGCCATGGTGATCTCATCATCCAGATGCTGGATTCGGTGGAAAATCTGTTCGGTCAGGAAGGACTGCAAAAAATACTGAATCAGCGTGAAGAAAACACGCTCAGTCAGTACCGACAGGCCATCGCAAAGGCAGAAGATTTAAAAGAAAAACTTCAGATCCTGACTACACTGAGGGAAAAGGAAGGTTACATGGCACAGCTGGAGTCGGATGACAACGGCTTCATTCTCATCGAGAACCATTGCCCCATCTGCCATGCCGCCAAACGCTGCCCCTCTTTATGTCGATCTGAACTGGCCGTTTTCCAGCGTCTGCTGGGCGACGGGGTAGCGATTGAGCGCAGCGAACACATCATTGCGGGTCAGCGTCGCTGCAGCTACCGGATATATCCGACCTGAGAATCTGATTATGTAAAAGGAGAGCACAATGGCCGACTGGATCCCTGCCAAGGTTATCAAAAACCGTCACTGGAACAGCGAACTGTTCAGTCTGACGCTGACGGCAAATATTGAACCCTTCAAAGCCGGGCAATTTACCAAGCTGGCGCTGGAATGCGACGGCAAAATGGTCCAGCGTGCATACTCCTTCGTCAACCCGCCCACCAGCGATCAGATTGAAATCTATGCCACCCGGGTCGCCGACGGCCTGCTCTCACCTCGGCTGCATGTGCTGGAAGAAGGGGATGAAGTGTTTATCACGGCCCGTGCCAATGGCTTCTTTACGTTAGATGAAGTGCCTGAAGGCGAAGTCCTCTGGCTGCTGTCAACCGGCACGGCGCTGGGACCTTATCTGTCGATTCTGCGTGAGGAGCTCGCCTGGAAACGATTTCGTAAAATTGTCCTGGTTCATGCGGTCCGCTTCGCCGCCGACCTCAGTTATCAGGCCGAAATTAATGAACTCAAGGCCAAATATCCCGAGCAGCTGATTGTCCAGCCCTTTGTCAGCCGTGAACCCGCACCGCTGGCACTTACCGGACGGATTCCGCAAGCCATTGCCGATGGCATGCTGGAGCGCCATGTCGGGATCCCGCTCCATCCTGAAACCTGCCAGCTGATGCTGTGCGGTAACCCGGCCATGGTCAAAGATACCAAAGCCGTGCTTGAAGCACGCGGCTTTATTAAAAACCTGCGCCGAAAACCCGGTCAGATCACCGTCGAGCATTACTGGTAATTCGCCTGACTTTCCGGACAGCCGGGTTTACCCAATTGTTGAGCGTCTCATCAATGAGACGCTTTTTTATTTCCCCGCCATCTAGTGTTAAGGATGTCACAGTTTTGGCCTTTTTGGCTGTAAGGGGAATGGGTTATGCAAACTTTACCACCGTTTGATGAGCTCAAAAAACTGGCAGAAACCGCTCCGGAAGAGCTGGAAGCCTTACGACTGAGAATGAGCGAAGAAGTCATCCGGAATGCGAGTCCGGCCATGCAGCCAAGGCTGCGGGCACAGCTGAGCCATATCAACCAGATCATCGCCCGTGGCAAAAATCCGATTCACACCAACATGTTGCTCAGGGCCGAATTACAACAACAGCTTCAGCGCTTCGCCCAGTCACTGACTGCACCGGAAACGCTGACCGAACAGCAGGCAGAGATTATGCCTTTCCGGCGTCAGGCATAGTCTTGTCTTCAGACACAAACGGGCCGTCATCTGACGGCCCGTTTGTATTTGTCATCCGGCGTGATTACACCGTCAGCGTTTTGCCTTGAGATAAGTCTCACTTGCCATATCCCGAATTTCAATCGTCAGACTGTCAATGGTCGCGGCATGCTGCTCCAGCAGCGGCATCAGACGCTCTGCCAGTCCGCGCTTACAGTCATTGTCACGACCGGACAACAATGCCAGCTCCACATGGATAAAATTCCGGGCGTCGCCCCCTTCCCCAACCTGCCATTGGTGACATGGGTAAGCTCGGGATTTCACCGATGCAGGCTCAAAAACCCCGCACGTCAGTAACGACTGATGCAGATCCTCCAGCAGTGCAGCGACATTCACCCGCTCTGCGACAGGATCGGCAAATTCCAGTTTCAGGTGTGGCATACAACTCTCCTTGCTCAACAGGCCCGGCCTGTCATTTCCTTGAATACCAGCCTAAATTAGCTGATTTTACTGCCCCAGGCGACCGGACTGTTCTGAAATCCTCTGCGGATCACTTTTCCCATTGGAATCAACTCACGCATCTATTCCGGGAATGAAAAAAAGTTACAGCTCAGAGTTCACTTTTGGCCCTGAAATCGGTACAAACAGCCATAGCCTTGCTCAAGATTAAGGAAGTTTACGTCTATCCGACGTATACTGAGGACGTTTTTGCCATCGGCATCAGGACGTCCCTGACAGGCAGACTACACTGAACACACTGCTGAGCACGGTAGTGGTGTGCTCAGTTTAGTCTGACTTTAGACATCACATAGATATGGAGAAAATCGTATGCGTCATCCTGTAGTTATGGGTAACTGGAAACTAAACGGCAGCAAAGAGATGGTCACCAACCTGCTGACAGGTCTGGATGCCGCGCTGGCTGGCGTTGAGGGAGTTGACGTGGCCGTGGCGCCACCTGTGATGTATCTGGATCTGGCAGAGCGTCTGATCAGCCAGAGCAAGAGCAAAATCATTCTGGGTGCTCAAAATGTTGATGTGAACGCCAGCGGCGCATTCACCGGTGATATCTCTCCGGAAATGCTGAAAGATTTCGGTGCCAGCCACATCATCATCGGCCACTCTGAGCGTCGTGAATACCACAACGAATCTGATGAGTTTGTTGCGAAAAAATTCGCTTTCCTGAAAGAGTACGGCCTGACACCTGTCCTGTGTATCGGTGAGTCCGAAGCGCAAAACGAAGCCGGTGAAACCGTTGCCGTTTGTGCCCGCCAGCTGGATGCAGTGATCAAAACTCAGGGCGTTGAAGCGCTGAACGGTGCCATCATCGCTTACGAACCAATCTGGGCGATCGGTACAGGTAAAGCTGCAACAGCACAACAAGCACAGGAAATCCACGCAGCGATCCGTGCGCACATCGCTTCTTTCAGCGAAGACGTCGCGAAGCACGTTGTGATCCAGTACGGTGGTTCAGTGAAAGCTGGCAATGCTGCTGAGCTGTTCGCGATGCCAGACATCGACGGTGCTCTGGTTGGCGGCGCAGCGCTGGATGCAGAAGGTTTTGCTGCAATTGCAAAAGCAGCTGCTGAAGCGAAGAAATAAGACATCTGCCATCAGGTGCGGCCGTTGCTGCATCTGATGTCACACTGCGAATACAAAAAAGCCGACTTCAAGTCGGCTTTTTTAGTTCAGCTTCAGTTCTGTGATATCAGAACAGCTTGTCTGCAACCGCATACAGATCTTTGCGGACCGGACGCTTCATGTTCTCGATCGCATCGATAATATCGTGGTGCACCAGCTTCTCGTTCTGAACACCCACGCAACGACCACCCTCGCCCTGAATCAGCAGATCCACCGCGTAAGCACCCATGCGCGAAGCCAAAATCCGGTCAAATGCCGTTGGCTGACCACCACGCTGGATGTGACCCAGAACCGTCGCGCGGGTTTCGCGGCCGGTTTCAGATTCAATGTACTTCGCCAGTTGATTCACATCGGTCATCAGCTCGGTAATCGCGACAATCGCGTGCTTCTTCCCTTTGTAGATGCCTTCTTTAATCTTGGCCAGCAGTTCTTCTTTGTGCAGACCGGTTTCCGGTGTGATGATGTATTCACAGCCACCGGCAATCGACGCCATCAGTGTCAGGTCGCCACAGTGGCGGCCCATCACTTCCACAATAGAAATACGCTGATGAGAAGACGATGTGTCACGCAGACGGTCAATCGCATCAATCACAGTATTCAGCGCGGTCATGAAGCCAATGGTGTAATCCGTACCCGCGACATCATTGTCAATGGTGCCAGGCAGACCAATGCATGGGTAACCCATTTCGGTCAGTTTCTTCGCCCCCATGTAAGAACCGTCACCGCCGATCACCACCAGCGCATCAATGCCATGAACTTTCAGGTTCTCGATCGCCTGAGCCCGGACCTTCTCGTCACGGAATTCAGGGAAGCGTGCAGACCCAAGGAAGGTACCACCCCTGTTGATCACGTCAGATACACTGGAACGGCTCAGCTTTTCGATACGGTTCTGGTGCAAGCCCTGATAACCGTCGTATACACCGTAGACTTCCAGACCTTCCGATAAACCGGCACGCACTACACCGCGAATCGCTGCGTTCATACCTGGGGCGTCACCGCCACTGGTCAAAACACCAATCTTTTTAATCATGGTTACCCTCTGACTTTGGGAAATGAAAAATCCTTTCCTGCACGAGCTGGCCTTAGTCACCGACTCCGCCACGCACCCTCTGGGCTACGGCTCGCGTAAACTGTAACTTTCCTACTAATGTAGGAGTATTACAATTTAGAAAAATGATGTATTGATTCATATCACGTTAACTTGCCATGCGCCGAGAGACTTTTCCGCAGACTGGAATCCATCGTTCATTTTGTACGGGAAGACGCAGCCAAGCTTTATGCCACTAAGTATATCCTCAGTTTGCAATCTCAGCCGCTCCGTCACCGGATTCCCTGAAAATGGCTGTTTTCAGCCACATGGCCAGATAAATCTTATCCGCAGTATAGCGGTTTTATGATGAAATTTAATAACAAAATTGACAAGTTCAGCATGGAATGACAACAAAAAAAGCCACAACATAAAGTTGTGGCTGCTGCTTCATTCAATAAAAACAGAATTATTCACCGCTTTTTTCTTTCCATTTCGCCATGCATTCTGCTTGTCTCTCAGCCTTTAATTTCTTGTACTGAGTTTTTTGTTCCGGCGTCAGAATATTCAGCATGTCATGACGTTTCTTCATCATGGCCACCCGGCGATCAATCTGCTGATCCGACATTTGTTTCGCCAGTTCCCGTACGGCATTTTCATCAAAATTATCTGCCAGCATCAGTGCCTGCATTTTGTCGTGGTTTGCCTGCATTGCCTCACGGCCCTGCATCATCTGCTCACGCATGGTATCTCTGTTACTCTCACGTAAGCTGCGCATCTTTTCTTTCTGGGCATCAGTCAGGTCAAGCGAACGGAATATACCGTGATCTGCGCGCGGACCTCCGCAATCATCACGGTCTCCGTGATGACCTTTGTGATTATCAGCCATCGCATACACAGACCCCAGCATCAAAGGCATTGCAAGGACAATCGCGACACTACGTTTCATTGTTTTGCTCATCATCTTGTTCATCATTTGTCTCACTCTGTTGGTCTCTGTTACCGCTGAGTCTACGCCTCATCAGGTAAAGGGTTGTCGTGAAAACGTAAAGCTGGGTAAAGCACTGTTATCCTGCTTGGCCTGCATACGGCCATAAGAGATACTTAAACTTATAGTGAACTGACACGAAGATTGGTATGGCAAATATACTTTTAGTCGATGACGACAACGAATTGACGGCACTGCTCAGCGACATTCTTCAGCTGGAAGGATTCTCCGTCCGGATCGCTCATAATGGCGAGCAGGGCCTGCAGATGGCTGACGACGATACCGATCTGATCCTGCTTGATGTCATGATGCCGGCAATGAACGGCATTGAAATGCTGCGAAAACTCCGTGAAACCCGCAGTACCCCGGTGCTCATGCTGACAGCGAAAGGCGAAGAGATTGACCGGGTGTTAGGATTAGAGCTGGGTGCAGACGACTATCTGCCCAAACCATTCAGTGACCGCGAGCTGCTGGCAAGGATGCGTGCAATCCTGCGTCGCGCCCGTCTGGTACAGGACACCCCACTGGAATCCGACTGTATCACTTATCTCGACCTGACCATTTTTCCCGGCCGCCAGGAAGTAACCTGTAACGGTGAACTGGTAGAAATGACGGCGACCGAGCTTGCCCTGCTGAGCCACCTGATCCGCCACCCGGGCACGGTTGTGACCAAACATACACTCAGTCTGGAAGTTCTGGGCAAACGCCTGGCCCCCTTTGACCGTGCTATTGATATGCATGTATCGAATCTGCGCAAAAAACTGCCGCCAAGAGAAGACGGTAAACCACGGATCAAAACTCTGCGCGGCAAGGGTTACCTCTTCGTGGAGGCCGGATGAAGCTGCCGGTACTCAACCGGCTGTCCAGCCGGATCTTCGCGATTTTCTGGCTGACCCTGATGTTGGTAGTCCTGGTGCTGTTGTTATTGCCCCACCTGGATCCCAGGGCGCAGCACACCATTCCCCGACCGGAACTGGATCGCTATCAGGCCGCGGCTGAACGAATATCCGAACGCCTGAGCCGTCGGCCAGGTCGTCTGGAAGAAAAGCTGCTGCCGCTGGCCGATCCGAAACGCCACAAAGGCATGCAACTCTATTTCACCAGTCTCGAAGGCGAACTGCTGACTCCGCATGAGCGGACCAAAGCCCTGCGCAACTTCATCACCAGTGCCGACAGTCCGGATAACCCAAGACAGAAACTCTATGGCCGCTGGATGGTTGCCGGGCCATTTCTGGTCGGCGATCAGAGACAGAACGCACTGATGTATGTCGGTCGGGTGACTCACCGCCCACCGCCGTTTTTCCTGCGCATTCTCGACCAGCCGTTTCATCTGTTACTGCTGACAATGCTGGTCAGCACTCCGTTATTGCTGTGGTTAGCCTGGGCGCTGAGCCGCCCGGCCCGAAAGCTCCAGCATGCCGCGCAACGTGTTGCCAGCGGACAGTTCACGCAGGACCCGACATTGGAAACCTCCGGGCCGCAGGAATTTCGTCAGGCCGGGGCCAGCTTTAACCAGATGGTGAGTTCAGTGAACCAGATGATCAATGGTCAGCAGCGGCTGCTGTCAGACATCTCCCACGAACTGCGCTCGCCGCTGACCCGGCTTCGGATGGCCACGGCGCTGGCCCAGCGCAAGCAGGGCGGCAGTCCGGAGCTCGACCGGATTGACACCGAAGCCGAACGACTCGAAGCCATGATCGCCAAGCTGCTGGAACTGTCACGCATGCAGATCCATGGTCAGGAAGCCCGGGAACAGAGTGATGCAATCAGCCTGTGGCAAGATATGCTGGATGATGCTGAGTTCGAAGCCAGCCAGCACCAGAAGTCGCTGACCTGTGGTCCTCTGCTGCCCTGGCCGTTGACCGGAAATGCCGAACTGCTGATCAGTGCGCTGGAGAACGTGGTCCGAAATGCCATCTACTATGGCAAAGACCGGGTCGACGTCCAGTTCAGTGCCAATGACCATAACCTGACCATCACCGTTGATGACAACGGCAGCGGGGTGCCGGATGAAGAGTTAAAAGATATCTTCCGGCCTTTTTACCGGGTATCTACAGCCAGAGATCGTCACAGCGGCGGTACCGGGCTCGGACTGGCTATCACGGAAAATGCCATCCGCCAGCACAATGGCAGCATCACGGCCAGTCGCAGCCCGCTGGGCGGCCTGAAGGTCACACTGATCCTGCCGCTGGCTCCCCATGGGCAACCACAAGTTTCCCCTGAACCCGCATAATCACAGACGGCCTCCCCCTGAAACAATCCGGGGGCGGCCTTTCCAATCGTCACGCTACTGATTACCAGACTGGTTTGCCCGCCTCCAGACAGGCTACAATAACGCTTTTGCCGTTGTGAAGTCTGAGCATGTTTGATATCGCCCTGTACGAACCTGAAATTGCGCCCAATACGGGCAACATTATCCGCCTGTGTGCCAATTGCGGCGCAAACCTGCATCTGATTGAGCCGCTGGGATTTGATCTGGAAGAGAAAAAACTGCGCCGTGCCGGACTGGATTACCGCGATCTGACCCATGTCCATCGCCACGCAGATTTCGGAGCCTTTCTGACGGCGACTGCCGGACGACGCCTGTTTGCCTGTACAACCAAGGCAACCCAGTACCACACACAAGCCCGTTTTCAGGAAGGGGATATTCTGTTGTTTGGCCCGGAAACCCGGGGCCTGCCCATGACAGTCATTGAAAGCTTACCCATGGAACAACGCCTGCGCATTCCCATGCATCCGGAAAGCCGCAGTCTGAACCTGTCCAATGCCGCGGCCATTATTGCGTATGAAGCCTGGCGCCAGTTTGATTTTGCCGGAGCCAGATAACCCCGGCTGAAAACACGAAAGGGGCCTTCTGGCCCCTTTCCGCTCTGGCGATGACATTTTGTCAGATGCCATCACCGGCAATGAAAGTCTGATACACACCGTTGAACTGCTGATCCATATCCATGGATGGCTTATCCGAGCTCGGGCGACCGACAATTTTCGCGGGAACCCCGGCAACCGTCGTATGTGCCGGCACCGGCGACAGCACAACTGAACCGGAGCCAATCTTGGCACCTTCACCGACCTCGATATTGCCCAGGACTTTCGCACCGGCCCCGATCATAACCCCTTCACGGATTTTCGGGTGACGATCGCCACATTCCTTACCCGTACCACCCAGAGTCACATCCTGCAGAATCGACACATCATTTTCGATCACGGCCGTTTCACCAATCACAATACCTGTGGCATGGTCAAACATGATCCCCTGTCCAATCCGGGCCGCCGGATGAACATCCACCTGACAGCTGACGGAAATCTGATTCTGGAGATAAACCGCCAGTGCTTCCCGGTTCTGCTTCCACAGCCAGTTGGCCACCCGATAGCCCTGCAAGGCGTGGTAGCCCTTCAGATACAGTAAGGGGACAGAGAACTTGTTGATCGCCGGGTCCCGTTCCACGACGGCCCGGATATCACAGGCGGCGGACTCTGTAATCATCCGGTCTGCTGCATACGCTTCTTCAATCACCTCACGCACAGCCATCGCAGGCATCGACGGCGTCGCCAGCTTATTGGCCAGAATATAACTGAGCGCGGCCCCCAGATTATCGTGTTTGATAATCGTGGCATGGTAAAAGCTGGCCAGCATCGGTTCCTGTTCCGTCAGCACGATGGCTTCCTGCTTGATAGTTTTCCAGACGGCTTTCTGTTGACACTCCCTCACGTCGTCCCCTGTATATCCTTCATGTGTATGCACCATTTTACTGCCTCCGTCCAATGTCCGGCTGATTGACAGTGAGTATGGGTATAACTTTAAACTTCTCAGCAAAAAAAACAACGCGGGCTTTCTTGCCCGCGCTGTTTCATTTTCATTCAATTACCTGGAGGACGTTATTCGTCTTTCTTCGCCCTGGCCAGCAGATCCCTGGCGGCTTCCCGGGCATCTTTGCCCTGATAAAGCACCTGATAAATCTGTTCGGTAATCGGCATATCCACACCATAGCGCTGCGCAAGTACCCAGACTTCCTTGGTGTTGCGGTATCCTTCCACCACCTGGCCGATATTCTGCTGTGCTTCATCTACGGCTTTACCCTGACCCAGCGCCAGACCAAAACGACGGTTCCGGGACTGGTTATCGGTGCAGGTCAGCACTAAATCGCCCAGTCCGGCCATTCCCATAAAGGTTTCCGGCTGTGCACCCAGCGCTGCCCCAAGGCGACACATTTCTGCCAGTCCCCGGGTGATCAGTGCAGTTCGGGCGTTCGCTCCGTAGCCGATGCCATCAGACATCCCTGCGCCAATCGCAATCACGTTCTTCACTGCGCCGCCAAGCTGCATACCGATAAAATCGCTGTTGCTGTAAACCCGAAAGCTTTTATCACAGTGGATTTTATCCTGCAGATCCTTCACGAAACCGGAATCCGGAGAGGAAACCGAAATTGCAGTCGGCAGGCCAGCAGCCAGTTCTTTCGCAAACGTCGGTCCGGACAAAACAGCCAGCGGGATGTTGTCACCCAGAATTTCATGGGCGACGTCCTGCAGCAAACGGCCAGTCTCCGGCTCCAGACCTTTGGTGGCCCAGCAGATCCGGGAGTCATCGCGCAGGAATGGCTTCATCTGTTTCAGCACATCCGCAAAAGCATGGCTCGGCACCACCAGCAGTAAATCCCGGCTGGCTTTCACCGCAGCTTCCAGGTCGGCAGTCAGAATCAACGACTCTGGAAAAGCCACACCCGGCAAAAACGCCTCGTTGGCCCGGTCGGTTTCCAGCTGTGCGATATGGACCGGATTGTGGCCCCACAAAATCACATTGGCACCATTCCGGGCCAGTGAAATCGCCAGTGAGGTGCCGTAAGAACCGGCACCCAGGACTGACATCGAAATTGCGTTTTCAGTGGTTGAAGTCATGCGTTCCCGCCAATCAGGCTTCAGAGCTTTCCTGGTTACCTTCAGCCTGACTTTGCAGGTAATTCATAAACAGCGCGTCAAAGTTGACCGGTGCCAGGTTCAGTTGCGGGAAAGTCCCTTTCACGACCAGGCTGGAGATCGTTTCACGCGCGTACGGGAACAGGATGTTCGGACAGAAAGCACCCAGGCAATGTGCCAGCTGAGGAGCTTCCATACCTGAAACAGAGAAAATACCACCCTGCTGCACTTCACACAGGAAAGCAGAGTCCGCGTCATTGTTCACAGTCACGGTCAGACGCAGAACGACTTCATAAACGCCTTCTGCCAGCTCACGACTTTGCGTATCCAGATCCAGCTTCACTTCCGGGTTCCATTCTTTCTGGAACATTTCCGGAGAGTTCGGAGCTTCGAAAGAGACATCTTTCAGGAAAATGCGTTGGATTTGGAAGTTCTGTTGCGCTTCGTGGTTCGCTGCTTCAGCCATGATATTGTCCTTTTTCTGAGGATTTCGCGCTAGGAAATCTGTCATTGTGCCGGGAGCCGCCCGGCCTGAATAAAAATAGCAGCCGGATCATCCGGCTCCCCGAGAGTTCAAAACTTTACTTCTTTCCTGTCACCAGAGGCATGTTGGCCTCGTTCCAGGAAATCAAACCGTCTTTCAGCAGTTTCACATTGCTGAAACCCGCTTTATGTAACAGGTTGGCACTTTCCTGCGCCGTCTGACCTGTTTTGCACACCACAATGATGGGGGCTGACTTATACTTTTCAAGCGGTCCCAGGTTCTGGGCTTTGATTTCGCTTGGCAAAATGTGAAGTGCACCAGCAATATGGCCACGCTGAAACTCATCTTTGTTTCGAATGTCGACAAAAATGCCGTCTTCACGATTGACCATCACTGTCGCCTGGTTCGGGGTGACCACGGTATAACCCGCTGTTTTCTGCTTCACCATTGAAGAGATCAGGGCCACAACCAGACCAACCCAGACCAGAGACAACATCGGATTACTCGTAACAAACTCTATGAATTGCTGCATGATTTTCGCTCTATCCACCTTCACCGACTGTCCGGAAAACGGCCAGCGGCAAGATTCAACCAAAATTAAGGAAACTGAGTATACCTCCGGCCGAAATGAAGTACACCCGCCCGCCGCATTTACGCGTCACGGCTCACTGCTTTCTGTATCGTCATCCCGGTGTCGCAAGGCCATACCTATCGCTGGAATAGTAAAAAACGCAGGCTGTGCTCTTACACCAGAGGACCAAATTGAATATATTTTATGTCGTAAAGATAACAAACCATTTACAGCGATGTTTGATCTGAACTACAAAATGTCGGTTCTTTTGTAGTAAAATTACCGACCTGACTCCTTACCTGAGCGCCCTGGTAGACGGACAACACCGGTTGTTGAGGTAATTGGTCTACATTTTTCAGATTGTTCATATTGATGGAGAGGACAGCATATGTCTGCTAAGAAGCCACTGGCTCTGGTAATTCTCGACGGTTGGGGTTATCGCGAAGATACAGCCAACAACGCGATCGCCAACGCCAATACCCCGGTTCTGGATAACCTGATGGCAAACGAAGCCAACACGTTAATTTCTGCCTCAGGTCTGGACGTCGGCCTGCCGGATGGTCAGATGGGGAACTCAGAAGTCGGCCACACCAATATCGGCGCAGGCCGTGTGGTGTATCAGGATCTGACCCGGATTGCCAAAGCGATCTCCGACGGTGAATTCCAGGACAACCCAAACCTGGTCAAAGCGATGGACAGCGCAATTTCTGCCGGAAAAGCTGTTCACATCATGGGTCTGATGTCACCGGGCGGTGTTCACAGCCATGAAGATCACATTGAAGCCGCTGTGAAAATGGCTGCTGAGCGTGGTGCTGAGCACATCTATCTGCATTGCTTCCTGGATGGCCGTGATACGCCGCCACGCAGTGCACAGGCTTCGCTGGAGCGCTTTGATGCCCTGTTTGCTCAACTGGGCAAAGGCCGCACCGCCTCTCTGGTTGGCCGTTATTACGCGATGGACCGGGACAACAACTGGGAACGCGTTGAATCCGCTTACAATCTGCTGACTGCAGCCAAAGGTGACTTTACCGCAGCTTCTGCAGTGGAAGGCCTGCAGGCCGCTTATGCCCGCGAAGAAAACGATGAATTCGTGAAAGCGACCGTACTTCGTGCGGAAGGCCAGCCGGATGCTGCGATGCAAGATGGCGATGCCTTGATCTTCATGAACTTCCGTGCAGACCGTGCCCGTCAGATCACCCGTGCTTTCCTGCCGGAGTTCACTGGCTTTGCCCGTCAGCAGTTCCCTGCACTGCACTTCGTCATGCTGACCCAATATGCGGCAGACATTAACCTGCCTTCAGCTTTCCCGCCGGAAAGTCTGGAAAACACGCTGGGTGAGTGGCTGGCGAAGCAAGGCAAGACACAACTGCGTATTTCTGAAACGGAGAAATATGCGCACGTCACCTTCTTCTTCAATGGCGGTGTAGAAAACGAGTTTGACGGTGAATCTCGCGCGCTGGTCGCCTCACCAAAAGTTGCAACTTACGACCTGCAACCTGAAATGAGCGCACCTGAGCTGACCGACAAACTGGTTGCTGCGATCAAAGGCGGCGAGTTCGACATGATCATCTGTAACTACCCGAATGGTGACATGGTTGGTCACACCGGCGTATACGATGCCGCAGTGAAAGCCTGTGAGGCCATTGATGAAAGCATCGGCCGCGTCGTTGAAGCAATTCGCGAAGCCGGCGGCCAGCTGCTGATCACTGCCGACCACGGGAATGCAGAAATGATGATCAACCCGGAAACCGGCGGCGTGCACACAGCACACACCAACCTGCCTGTGCCGTTGATTTACGTCGGTGACAAAGCAATTACCCTGAAAGAAGGCGGCAAGTTGTCAGATCTGGCACCAACCATGCTGTCCTTGACCGGGCTTCAAATCCCGTCAGAGATGACTGGTCAGGTGCTGTACGATCTGAAATAATCCCAGACATGCGGGCATTATTTTATCGTACCTACTGTACTCTGCGCGCCAGTGCCTTCGGCACTGGCGCTTTGTTATGTCTGGCGTTTAACACTCCTGTGCTGGCTGATAATCAAAATCAGCTGCAAGGCATGAAACAGGAAATCGCCCGTCAGCAACAGCAACTGAGCCAAAAAAAACAGCAGCTGAATGAAGTACAGAAAAATCTGAAACAGCAGGAACTGGCGATTGCCAGAGCTGCCGGAAACATTCACCATACGGAGCAGAAAGTCGACACGCTGACCCGCTCCATCGACCATCTGGAAAAAGAACAACAAGCCCTGCTTCAGCGCCAGATCGGCCAGCGGGAACAACTGAAAGCCCTGATTACCAGCCACTATAAACTGGGGAAGTCATCGCCGCTGGCCAACTTGCTGGGCGAAAATGACGCATCACAAATGGAGCGCATGGCTGAATATGCTGCCCGTCTGAGTCAGGCACGCAGCCGGGCGCTGGATGAACTGGCCGCAACGGATACCGAGCTCCAGCTCAAGAAACATCAGCTCACGGAACAACGCAATACCCAGCAAACCCTGCTCAGTCAGCTGAAAAAAGACCGCGCATCGCTGCTCAGCAGTCAGCAGGCCCGTAAGGGGACCGTGAGGCAACTGCAAGGACAGCTTAGTGCTGATAAACGTTATCTGACCGAGCTGAAAGACAATGAAACACGTCTGGTCAGTGAAATCGCCAAAGCCAGAAAAGCTGCAGAAGAAGCTGCGCGTCGCACCCGGGTCAGTATGAATGGCCTGAACACATTTAAAGGCAAACTGCCCTGGCCGGTGAAAGGTAATGTGGTTCACAGCTACGGCAGTCCGCTCAAAGGCGAGCTGCGATGGAAAGGCATGGTGATCAGTAAGTCCATCGGCAGTGAGGTAAAAGCGGTTCACGACGGAAAAATCGTCTTTGCCGACTGGTTGCGCGGCTACGGTCTGATGGTGGCCATTGACCATGGACACGGCGATATGACGTTTTACGGCTATAACCAGACAGTGCTGAAAAAGGTCGGCGATACCGTCCGGGCCAATGAAGCCATTGCACTGGTCGGTGACAGTGGCGGACAGGAAGCGCCGGGACTCTATTTCGAAATCCGGCGAAAAGGAACGCCCACCAACCCGCGTCCCTGGCTGATCCGGTAATTTCAGAGAGGCCACTGACGTCGTTTATTCCACGAAGAGGACAAGGATGGTTCACATGAAGTGGTTTGTTCGTTTCAGTCTGATCTGGCTGCTGATACTGCCCTGCGGTGTTCAGGCAGCCAGACTGGCCATTGTGATTGATGACCTCGGTTATCAGCTGATGCCCTCTCCTCTGTCTGCCCTGCCGCCGCAAATCAGCGTGTCCGTATTGCCGGACACGCCCTTCGACCAGCAAACGGCCCGTCAGGCGCAACAGGAACAAAGGGATGTCTTGCTCCACATGCCAATGCAGCCAAGCCGCCCGGCACCGCTCGAACTGACAACACTGACCGCCGCGATGAAAAAAGATGAGCTGCAGGCCAGACTGCGTCATGCGCTGACCCGGGTGCCCGGTGCGATTGGAATGAACAATCATATGGGCAGCTTGCTGACTGAAAATCCGACAGCCATGCGCTGGGTGATGGAAGTGCTCAGACAGCAGCACCTGGGATTTCTCGACAGCCGGACCACGCCCAAATCGGTGGCTGAACACCAGGCGCAAGCCGCCCATATCCCGGCGCTTCGCCGTCATGTTTTCATTGATCATATCCCGACAGAAGACTTCATCCGCCGTCAGCTCAGACGCGCCATCCAGCAAGCCCAGAAACAGGGCGCCGTCATTGCCATCGGGCATCCTCACCCGGTGACCTTAGCAACCATTACAGCCATGCTGCCGGAAATGCAGCAAGAGGTCACTCTGGTCCGTTTATCGGAACTCTTTACGCCAGCCGGATAACAGGCACAAAAAAAGCGGCGTGCCTGCGCACACCGCTTCTTCAACATTCCGAACTCAGGGTTAGTCCCAGCTCAGAATCACTTTACCTGACTGGCCGGAACGCATCACATCGAAGCCTTTCTGGAAATCATCCACACTGTAGTGGTGAGTAATGATTGGCGTCAGATCCAAACCAGACTGGATCAGGCTGGCCATCTTATACCAGGTCTCAAACATTTCACGGCCGTAGATGCCTTTGATCACCAAGCCTTTGAAGATGACCTGAGTCCAGTCAATCCCCATGTTTGATGGCGGAATACCCAGCATCGCAATCTTACCGCCGTGGTTCATGCTCGACAGCATGCTGTTAAAGGCGGCAGGTACGCCAGACATTTCCAGACCGACATCGAAACCTTCTGTCATGCCCAGTTCGGCCATCACATCTTCCAGCTTCTGCTCAGCCACATTCACCGCACGGGTCACGCCCATTTTGCGTGCCAGCTCCAGACGGTATTCGTTAACATCGGTAATCACTACGTGACGGGCACCGACGTGCTTCGCCACTGCAGCAGCCATGATCCCAATCGGGCCGGCGCCGGTGATCAGCACATCTTCACCTACCAGGTCGAAAGACAGCGCCGTGTGCACTGCATTACCAAACGGGTCGAAGATGGATGCCAGATCGTCGGAAATATTATCCGGGATCTTAAACGCGTTAAACGCCGGGATTACCAGATACTCGGCAAAAGCACCTTCACGGTTCACGCCCACACCGATGGTGTTACGGCACAGGTGTGTCCGGCCGCCACGACAGTTACGGCAGTGACCGCAGGTAATGTGGCCTTCGCCGGAAACGCGATCACCAATTTCAAAACCGCGGACTTCCTGGCCAATGGCCACAACTTCGCCCACATATTCATGGCCGACCACCATCGGAACAGGAATCGTATTCTGGGACCACTCATCCCAGTTGTAGATATGAACGTCAGTACCACAGATTGCAGTTTTTCTGATTTTGATCAGCAGGTCATTATGGCCAATTTCAGGCTTTTCGACCTCGGTCATCCAGATGCCTTCTTCGGGCTTCAGTTTGGAAAGTGCTTTAATTTTCATCTTGCTATCCACTCGATGCTCAGAGGCGTACCCTCACGCCTCTGCCGCAAAATCATTGTTGTTCAGATAATTTCCATATCTTGGCCGATACGGATAAAGACATCAATTGCGCGATCCAGCTGCTCTGTGCTGTGAGCCGCTGACATTTGCGTCCGGATGCGCGCCTGGCCTTTCGGTACCACAGGGTAAGAGAAGCCCACCACGTAAATGCCTTCTTTCAGTGCGCGCTCAGCAAACTCTGCCGCCAGCTTGGCATCGCCCAGCATAATCGGGATGATTGCATGATCAGCGCCTGCCAGCGTAAAACCAGCTTCTGACATACGGCGACGGAAATGCTCAGCATTTTTCCATAGCTGGGCACGTAAATCACTGCTTTCAGCCAGCAGATCCAGCACCCGAATCGAAGCCGATACAATCGCTGGTGCCAGGGAGTTTGAGAACAGATATGGACGTGAGCGCTGACGCAGCCAGTCAATCACTTCTTTCTTACCTGCGGTATAACCACCGGACGCTCCGCCCAGCGCTTTACCCAGCGTTCCGGTGATAATATCAATGCGGTCAATCACATCATGATATTCGTGCGTACCACGACCGTTATCACCCATGAAACCCACGGCATGGGAATCATCAACCATCACCAGGGCATCATATTTATCGGCCAGATCGCAGATTGCAGGCAGGTTTGCCACCACACCGTCCATTGAGAAGACACCGTCGGTCACAATCAGTTTATGACGTACGCCGGCTTCATTTGCAGCAATCAGCTGTTGCTCCAGCTCTGCCATATCGTTATTGCCGTAGCGGAAACGCTTCGCTTTACACAGACGAACACCGTCAATAATCGACGCGTGGTTCAGCGCATCTGAAATAATGGCGTCTTCAGGGCCCAGAATGGTCTCAAACAGACCGGCATTTGCATCAAAACAAGAAGAGTAAAGAATGGTGTCTTCCGTGCCTAAGAAGGCTGACAACTTACTCTCCAGCTCTTTATGTGCGTCCTGCGTACCACAGATAAAACGCACTGAAGCCATACCAAAACCGTGCTCATCCATGCCTTGTTTGGCAGCCTCAATCAACGCCGGGTGGTTCGCCAGACCCAGATAGTTGTTGGCACAGAAGTTCAATACGTGATCACCTGAGGTGATCTCAATATCGGCTTGCTGTGCTGAAGTGATCACACGCTCGCTTTTGTATAATCCTTCCGCTTTCACTTCCTGAATTTGATCGGCGATCTGTTGATAAAAGGCAGCTGACATTTTGCTCTCCAAACTTGTAAAGGCGTTTTTGCCAATTTCGACGAACAACATACTAAAAATTTAGCCGTTAATCGCTACAATGTTACAAAGTTATCCAAATTTTAAGAGCTAAACTCTGTATCGTCGACAACTATGAAACATCCCGTCTTACTTGATCACAATAATGTGATTCAAGTTGGAGAACGACTTCCCGTCCCTGAGCACTGGTCAGAGGTCTTATAATACTGAGAATCTGCAGCACCCCCTGATAGATAACAGTCTTGGTGATTTTGGCCTGTGGCGCTTGAGCTGTCTGATAACAAATCCAGGTGCTTGCCACCAGTTTGAGGGTGTTGGCCAGACTTTGCAGTTCCTCATCATCCAGCGTAACCAGACCCAAGGTCCGGAAATGACGCATCACCACCATAATGTCCTGATGGAGATTCTCCTGCGCCTGCAGATACTTATGCTGCAATCCCGGGTCCCGGCTCAGGATATCCGGCAAATTGGCGTAGAAAAACCGGTACCGCCACATCAGCATAAAGACCGCATCCAGGTATTGCAGCAGACTGTCCGAGGACAGCGCAGCCTCTTCCCGGGGCTGAAAACGAACACGCAACTCCTGGGCGTATTCATCAAAAATACTGTGTATAATCTCTTCCTTATTTCGGAAGTGGTAATACAGATTGCCGGGGCTGATGCCCATATGTGCCGCAATGTGGTTGGTGGTGATATTCGGTTCACCATTTTCATTAAAAAGTTCCAATGCGGCATGGATAATTTTATCGCGGGTTTTCATAGGCCTCTCACTTGCATCACCCTTGGCAGTCATGGTTTGTTAACGTTGTGGGGTCAAAATCAAGATCAACAAACCCCGATGATGTTATCATATCTATTGACGAATTATTGACGCGGTGGTGCGGTTCCTCTGCTATGTTGCAGAGCTCTGACCACTGAGTTTATCTGACAGAAAACTGGAAGTGCCATGATTATAGTGACTGGTGGCGCCGGCATGATCGGCAGCAACATTGTAAAAGCGCTCAACGAGCAAGGCTATCGTGACATTCTTGTCGTCGACAACCTCAAAGACGGAACTAAATTTGCGAACCTGGTGGATTTAGATATTGCCGACTACATGGACAAAGAAGACTTCATCACGCAAATCATGGCCGGTGATGAGTTCGGTCCGATTGAAGCCGTTTTCCACGAAGGTGCCTGCTCAGCCACCACCGAGTGGGACGGCAAATACATGATGCTCAACAACTACGAGTATTCCAAAGAGTTGCTGCACTACTGTCTGGAACGCGAGATTCCGTTCCTGTACGCGTCTTCTGCAGCCACCTATGGCGGCCGTGACCGTGATTTCATTGAAGAAAAAAATTACGAAGGTGCCCTGAACGTTTACGGTTATTCCAAGCAGCTGTTTGACAACTATGTCCGTCGTCTGTGGCAGGATGCCGAGGCCCATGGTGAAACTCTTTCGCAAATTACCGGCTTCCGTTATTTCAACGTCTATGGCCCGCGTGAGCAGCACAAAGGCAGCATGGCATCCGTTGCGTTCCACCTCAATGAGCAACTGTCAAAAGGCGAAAGTCCTAAACTGTTTGAAGGTTCTGAAACCTTCAAGCGTGACTTCGTTTATGTCGGCGACGTCTGCAAAATGAACCTGTGGTTCTGGCAAAACGGTGTGTCCGGTATTTACAATTGTGGTACCGGTCGTGCGGAAAGCTTCCAGGCCGTCGCGGATGCAGTCATCAAACACCACGGCCAGGGTAATGTTGAAACTGTGCCTTTCCCGGAACACCTGAAAGGCCGCTACCAGACATATACTCAGGCAGATCTTTCGAAAGTCCGGGCAGCCGGCTATCAGGAAGAATTCAAGACCGTCGCTGAAGGCGTAGCCGAGTATATGGCGATTCTGGCCAAGCAATCCTAAATGAAAGTGCATTGCCACTTTCCCCTATCAACAACTGCAGCACAAGCTGCAGTTGTGCAACAGCATGAGAACATTCGGTGATACCCTTGCGAGTATTAGACCCTCGGCCACCTTCCGGTTACGATCCACAGTTTCAGTGGCATTTCCTGCATCCTAAGCACTGGGGCACCTGGCTGGCCACCGGTTTTTTATTGTTATTTGCCCTGCTGCCGTGGCGAGTTCGCGATCCAATTGCAGCTTTTCTCGGCCGTCAGATTGGACGGATTGCAAAAAAAGCGCGGCAGAGAGCTCAGGTCAACCTGACATTATGTTTTCCAGAACAAACACCTGCAGAACGTGAGACCATGATTGATGACATGTTTGCCGTTGCTGCTCAGGTCGTCCTTGGTATGGGTGAGCTCAGCCTCAAAAGCCGGCGTCACTTACAGAAACGTACGCAAGTTTTTGGCGAAAATCATCTCAATCGCCTGCTGGAACAGGATAAGAAAATTATCCTGTTAGTGCCGCACTGCTGGGCAATTGATTTTCCTGCGATTTATCTGGCTTCTGTCAATTTACCCATCGTTGGCATGATCAAACCCCAACACCGACAACCAATCTACGACTGGCTGATCAGCAAACAACGTTTGCAATACGGCGGTGCCTGCTACACACGCCAAGAAGGGCTCAAGCCATATATTAAAGCGATTAAGGAAGGATATCTGGGCTATTATCTGCCAGATGAAGATTTTGGTCCGGAGCAGAGCCAATTTACTGACTTTTTTGCGACAAAAAAAGCAACATTTTCCGGTTTAGGAAAAATTGCCCGTATCACCAGTGCAACAATTTTGCCGATGATGCCGGTTTATAATGCAACGACTGGCAAATTTGAAATCCACATTCATCCGCCGATTGATGCGCTTCCAACTGGCGATCAGCAATTGGATGCGACTCTGTTAGCAGAGGCTTTAGAAAACATGGTCTCTCCGTATCCGACACAGTACATGTGGAACCTACGTCTGTTAAAAACCCGGCCAAACCAAGAGCCGAATCCATATAAGTATTTACAGATACCCTTTTAACTTATGACGAATATTCTCTCCAATAAGCGTTACTTTCAGGGGTTCATGCTGTTCACAATCGTCCTGTACGCCAGCACGAATTTCTTTGCATCAGCTCTCACAGATTTTGCTAAAGGGATCTTATCTCTTGCCTCCGTTTATCTGCTGATAAAAAATCCGGAAAACATACGACGCGAACCCTTGGTCATCATTCTGATTCTAATGATTACGTCTTCGGTAGCGACGTGGATTTCCGTATATTATTTAGCGCCAGAGTATTCACCCGGCGGGCCTAAAATTGACCGGCTGACAAAACTGTTTTTGTTTATCCCCATTGCCTGGTGGCTAGCGGGACGCGAGCAGCGTATCACCCAGCTTCTCCTGATCACTTTTGTCGGCTTTTTGATTGGCTGTGCAATGAATGGCGGTGGCTTTACAGAGCTTCTGCGTGCCTTTGATGGCCGCCGGGTCGATTTTGGCATTCGCAATGCCCAACACACCGGCATGGTATTCGGTCTGATGGTTCTGGCCAGCTTTATCATCGGCCTGTTTCCCAGCAAAGGATCATCTCGGTTTGTACTTCGGGTTACTCTGTCCTCAATCTTTTTCACACTGGGCATCATCGGCGTGATTGTGACCCAATCCCGTCAGGTGTGGCTGGCTTTAATTACTGCCTTTATCCTGAGTTCTTTCGCTCTGGTGCTGGTACAAAAAAAGCGCAACTTGCGCCAAATCATTTTTTCGCTACTGACCATTACCCTCGTATCCTGTACCCTGGTTTTCAGCGATGTCGGCCAAAGCCGCTTCCATGAAGCAACCCAAACCTTAGAGATTGCAGAAAACGGTAAAATTCCAGACTCAAGTACAGGAATACGTCTGCAAACCTGGCTAGAAGCTGCTAAATGGATTAAAGAAAAACCTTTACTCGGCTGGGACAGCGATGCTCGACATTTGGTCATCAGTGAATCAACCACACTGTCAAAAATGATCCGCACTCACTACGGACACCTGCATAATTTCCATATTGAGACCCTGCTCTCTTATGGACTCATTGGTCTACTGCTGATGTGGTCCATTTATGGTCGCATACTGTACTGTACATATAAAATCAAAGACTGTACCCGGCACGGCAGCTACTGGTTTATTTTTAGTGTCGCTTTCGTGACCTATTGGATGGTTATCAACAACTTCGAGTCGTTTAACTCATTCTGGACTGGTGTCTTTATGCAAAACATCATAATGGCCTGCCTGTTTGCCCGCTATCTGACCGTGACAAGGAAAATGAAAGAATGCGAATCGCCATTGTAGTCCGTTCTTTGCGGATTGGCGGCATGGAACGCGTCGCCGTAAATCTGGCAGATGCTTTCCATGACCTCGGCCATCAGGTTGATTTGATCTACCTGAAGAACAACCCGGTCGAACTAACCCCGGATAACAAAACTATCCCGATCCATCAGTTTTATCTGGACAAGATAATGATGAAAACCGGGATTGGTATCCTATGGGAAGCTTTTGCACGCATCATGAACGGCCTGCTGCCCAAAAGCCTTTTTGTCTGGAAAGGTCTGGTGCAAAGCCCCTTGTTTCGCTACAAGCTCAGACAACTGGAAAAGCAAGGCCAGCCATTCGACCTGATTATTATGCGTGGTCAGGGCACTTTCGAGTTGGTATGGAATCACAAAGATCCACGGGTCATTCAGGTCTGTGAAAACATCTTTGCCAAAGGTAACCCAAACAGGCTGCAGTCCTGGTATGCCAAGCTACTATTTCAGAACAGAACCGTATCCTGTGTCTCTCAGCCTGTATTGGATAATTTCACCACCTATCAACAAACCGCAGGTTTTCAAGTTGCAAAACTGGCAGCTATCACCAATCCGATGGACAGCAACAAAATTGCCCGCAAAGCCATGGAGCCAGTCTCGGAAATACCCGATGCGCCATATCTGCTCGGCCTGGGCCGCTTTGTCGATCAGAAAGACTTCCCTTTACTGATCAATGCTTATGCGTTACTGGTGAAAAAATATCATATCCAGCACCAATTAGTTCTGGTCGGCGATGGTCGCGACAAAGAAAAACTGAAAAACCTCATCACCTCACTCGGTATTGAAGACAAAGTTCTGATGCCTGGTTCCACCCTGACGCCATATCCTTGGATGCATCATAGCGATTTGTTTATTCTGAGCTCTAAATTCGAAGGGCTTGGTATGGTCATCATCGAAGCTTTTGCTGCAGGAACGAATGCCGTCACCACCCACTGTCCAGGCGGTGTGCAGTTTGTCATGGATTCTCCGGCCCTGCAGGAACAAATGGCAGACATGACTCCGGAAGCGCTGGCGTCAACGATATATACAACATTGCAAAAGTCACGTCCCGAAGCAGATATTGCGCGGGTATTGCAGCGACATGACCCAGCAGCGATTGCGAATCAGTTCATTGCACTGGCGACCGACTAAAGCCAAGAACTCAATTCCGTTGGATGAACGGGATTCTTATTACCAAAAATCTGAGATGTACAAAGGTTTACCCCTATGAAAATTCTGGTAGTGGGCCCGTCATGGGTCGGCGATATGGTGATGTCACAATGCCTGTACATTAGCCTGAAACAACGCCATCCAGAGGCTGACATTGATGTCCTGGCACCTGCCTGGTGCCGGCCAATTCTGGAACGGATGCCAGAAGTAAACCGTGCCATTGATATGCCCATCGGCCACGGTGCGTTTAACCTAAAAGGGCGCTATCGTATTGGGAAATCCCTTCGCGAAGCCAGCTATGATCAGGCATTGATTATGCCAAACTCAGCCAAATCAGCCCTGATTCCATTGTTTGCCAAAATTCCGGTCCGGACCGGCTGGAAAGGAGAAAGTCGTTACGGACTGCTCACAGACCTGCGCAGCAATAAACGTGAGTTTGGTCTGGTGATTGAGCGCTATAGTGCGCTGGCTTACCCTAAAAATGAAATGACCAGCAGCGCAGCCCTGCCGCCATTACCGAGACCGGCCCTGACCATTGACCCAAACAAGCAGTCAGCAGCCATCTCACGCCTCGCGCTTTCTCAGGATCGTCCGGTGATCGGTCTGTGCCCCGGTGCTGAATTCGGCCCGGCGAAACGCTGGCCGGAAGCTTATTTCACACAGGTTGCTCAACGCATGATTGAGCAGGGCCAACAAGTCTGGCTGTTTGGTTCAGCCAAAGATCAACCGGTCACTTCAGCGATCCGAAACGGGCTGCCTGATGACCTACAACAACACTGCCATGACCTGGCCGGACAAACCAGTCTGATTGAAGCCGTGGATCTGCTGGCTCTCTGCCATACAGTCGTCAGTAATGATTCCGGTCTGATGCATGTGGCCGCAGCGGTCGGCTGTAAAGTCGTGGCAATCTATGGCTCAACCTCACCGGACTATACCCCGCCGTTGGCGGAAGAAGTCGCCATTGTCCACACTGACATTGAATGCCGGCCCTGCTTTAAGCGAGAGTGTCCTTACGGTCATCTGAAATGCCTGAAAGAACTGCCTGCAGAGCGTGTGATTCAAGCTATCAATGATTTGGCCGAATAACGCTGGAGCAATAACGTTGATACGATTACACAACAGGCAAAAGAACAGCAAATTTTCTTTTTACAGCAAAAATGCCCTGCGTTCCCTGACGCCAAAATTGTTTTACCAGCGCCGGCTCAGGTACCTGCTGAATACCCTGGATCAGTATGACAGAAATTACATCGCATCCCGGGTCGATTATTACCTGAAACATACGCATGCATTCACCCTGCCGAACGAAAAATCTGTAGCGATTCGGAATTACCGGAAAAAGGGGCAAAGTGCGTATTTCTATGATCTCAAAGAGTACCTGAATTACTTTGACCATAATTTCAAAGTAGCTTACCGATTCGGTGATGATACCCATATTGAACCATACCCTTTTCTGGTCAAAGCCAGACCGGTTCACGGTGACAATGACAACGCAGTGCTGTTCAAACTCAATAAAGTCAGGCACTTCAATTTCATTCATGACAGCAAAAGTTTCCGAGAGAAGAAGGACATGCTGGTTTGGCGAGGGGCAGCTCACCAAGAGCACCGTAAGCAGATGGTTCGGTCGTGCTATAACCTGCCTCACGGTGACATCGGACAGGTGAATGAAAACGAAGGCCAGGTACCTTGGCTGAAAGGATTTCTGAGCATTGACGAGCAGCTCGACTACAAATTCATTCTTTGTATTGAAGGCAAGGACGTCGCCACCAACCTGAAATGGGCTATGTCTTCCAACTCACTGTGCATGATGCCAAAACCAAAATATGAAACCTGGTTTATGGAAGGAACTCTGAAGGCTGGCGTTCATTATGTCGAGCTGAAGGATGATTGCTCAGATATCGAAGAGAAAGTGCAATACTACAGCCAGCACCCGGAAGCGGCTGAAGCAATCATTGCCAACGCACATGAGCATGTTCATCAGTTCTGTCATCCCCAACGGGAGAAACTGATTGGTTTACTGGTTCTGAAAAAATACTTTGAACTGTCCGGGCAGTGGCAGTCCCGCCACGAATGAGAGGATTAATGCTGCGTTTTCTCTACACCTGTTTATTAACACTGGTTGCCCCCGTACTGTTGCTCTCTCTCTATAAAAAGCGTCCCGGTGTCCCGCCTGTCGGCAAACGGTGGAAAGAACATTTTGGGTTCAGTCCCAGAGTCCAGGGCCACCAGCCTTTGTGGATCCATGCCGTTTCAGTCGGTGAAACACTGGCTGTCACCCCGCTCATCAAAGTGCTAAAAGCCCGTTATCCAACATTGCCGATTTTGCTGACCACCACGACAGCCACTGGAGCTGAACAGGCAGCCAGACTTGGCGAGTTGGTTGAACATCGTTACATGCCACTGGATTTTCCCTGGGCGTTACGTCGTTTTCTGAAAAAACAGCAACCGCGTGCCCTGTGTATCATGGAAACCGAACTCTGGCCCAACACTCTTGCAGCGGCCAGGCAGGCAGGTCTACCTGTGACTGTCCTGAACGCCCGCCTGTCGGAACGTTCCTGCCAGCGCTATGCGAAGGTACAGCCACTGTTTCACCTGCTGGCCAATCATCTCGATCGGGTTCTCTGCCAGCACCGTGACGACGCCGACCGCTTCATCCGGCTCGGTGTCCCTTCGCAAGCCGTACAGATCACTGGCTCCATCAAGTTTGACATTTCTCTCCCTGAAGGGTTGATACAAGCCAGCACAGCACTGAGAGAAGAGCTGGGCAGCCAGCGTCCGGTCTGGATTGCAGCCAGCACCCACGCCGGTGAAGACGAACAAGTGCTGGAAGCCCATCGTCAGGTTCTGGCATCTCATCCGGATACCCTGCTGATTTTGGTTCCCCGGCATCCGGAACGTTTTGATGCGGTCCATGCCTTGTGCCTGCAGCACGGATTTACCACCGCCCGCCGAACACAACCGGAAACACGACTCGCAGAGCAACAAATCTATCTGGCCGATACCATGGGAGAAATGATGCTGCTGCTGGGAGCCTGTGATCTGGCGTTTGTCGGCGGCAGCCTGATTGGGGACAAAGTCGGCGGTCATAACCTGCTGGAACCGGCCGCTCTGGCGAAACCGATCCTCACCGGACCCAGTTATTACAATTTTACCGACATTACGACCCAGCTGTTGAATGCAGGCGGAGCTGAAGTTATTGACGATAGCAAAGGTTTAGCCGAAACCGTTACACGACTGCTGGAAAGCCCGGAGACACAGTCTCAAATGGGGCAAGCTGCGCTGGCAGTCGTGAACGCCAATCAGGGTGCTATTGAACGTACCCTGACCGCACTGACAGCCAGTATCTCTGCAAGATAAATCCGGCCGCTGGAGTAATCCGATTACCCACCGTAGCCAACAAGCAGTTGCTGCCAGTCTGATGCCTGCCATTGAATGCCCGCCTTATCGACTTCTTTCACAAAAGAGCGATGCAGGCGGGACAAATTTGCGGCTTTCCAGTGCTCACCATCTGTCAGGCTGCATTTATCAAAGTCGATCAGCCAGATTTGCTCTTCGCGATCGAGCAAAATATTATGCGCATTTAAATCAGTATGATTGACCTGACTGTCATGCATCTTGCGGATCATCGCGCCCACAGCCTGCCACTGCAATTCAGACAGCGGTCCTTGCTGCAGCCTATCCACCAAATCAGTGGCATCCGGCACTTTTTCTGTAAGTAAATCTGCGCGATAGAACAAACCGGCTTTACATACTCTGGCAGCGACCGGACGCGGTACCCGTACCCCTTTCGCCACCAGATGCTGCAATAGTGCAAATTCCGCCATACTCCGGCAGGATGCCCAGTCAGAGAAGCGGTACTGATCTTTCACCAGTTTCCCGAACAGACCGCCGCGATAATAATGGCGCAAAGCCATGTCGACTTCCTGTCCCCGGACAAACCAGGTCGTCCCCCGCCCACGGGCACTGCCGGTCACAGCCTGCTGTCGCTGCCAGAAATCCGGTTCAAAGCACTGCCAGGGATCTTCTGCCAGCAAAACCGGGTCAAACATCACCCGACAGTTATCCTGCTCCCGTATTTCCATGAACCTGTATCCCAAACGGCTGAAAAACACTATTTTATACGGGATTGCCGGGGTTCGTCATGTTCGGAACGGGTTCTTTGCCGGACGTTCACGTCATACTCACACTCTGAACGCTCAGCGTGCACTTCGTGCACACTCAGTGAACACAAATCACGCTGATTCCGGTCATCGAAATGTATATAATTCCAAACCACGCAAATGCATCATTTTATAAGCAGGTGTCATGAGTTTATTCACTTCCGCTCCCGAATCACTGTGTATCCTTCGCCTGTCGGCGATTGGTGATGTCTGTAACAGTATTGCCATGGCGCAGGCGATTCAGCGACAGTGGCCCGAGACGCGGCTGACCTGGATATGTGGCAAAGTAGAAGCACGACTGCTGAAAGGACTGCCGGGGATCCGTGTGATTGTCTTTGACAAAAAACAGGGTTGGCAGGGCTATAAAGCCGTCTGGCAAGCGCTGAAAGGTGAACGCTTTGACGCCCTGCTGCACATGCAGACCGCGATTCGTGCCAGCATTGTCAGCCTGGGGATCAAGGCGAAATTTAAGCTGGGGTTTGATGCCGCCCGCAGCAGCGATCTGCAGCAGCTCTTCACCAATGTCAAAGTAAAATCACCGGACGCTCCCCACGTCCTGGACGGTTTTATGCAATTCGCCGCCACGCTGGGAGTGACCGATCTGACCCCGAGCTGGGAGATCCCGCTGTCGGAAGAAGACCAGCGCTGGGCGGATCAGCATATCTATCAGGACAACACGCTGGTCATTGCCCCGGCGGCCAGTAAGGGCTATAAAAACTGGACAGCAGAAGGCTATGCAGCGCTGGCAAAGCATGCTCATCAGCAGGGCTTCGCCGTGATTCTGGCTGGGAGTCCGGCAAAGATTGAGGTCGATTTAGGGAATGCGATTGAAGCCAGACTCGACTTTCCGGTGAACAACCTGATTGGTCAGAGCAGCCTGAAGCAACTGCTCGCTCTCTTACAGAGAGCCGCACTGGTCTGTGCCCCGGATACTGGTCCGGCCCACATGGCTGTTGCGGTCGGCACCCCGGTTCTTGGCCTCTATGCACATCATAACCCTGAACGAACCGGTCCCTATTTATCCCGGCAATATGTAGTCAGTGTTTACGATGAATGCATCCGGGAAGAAACCGGTCAATCTCCTGAGCAACTGCCATGGCGCAGCCGGGTAAAAAATCTGGAAGCCATGGCTAAAATCCAGGTCTCGGAGGTAACTGAGATGTTTGATAAAATTGTCACCGAACATTCCCTTAACTCACAGTGATTGCTACTCTCTGTGGCACCGCGCGAACTTAATTACGAGATGTCCTCAATAAGGCAACAATATGATCACTGGTAATATCATCACACTCAATGAGTCCAAAAATATCGTTGAATGTATTCAATCCCTTCAATCTGTCTGTGATGAGATTTATGTGATCGACTCACTCAGCAGCGATAACACCGTAGAACTGGCCCGTCAACACGGTGCCATCGTTGTCGAGCAACCTTATCTTGGCGATGGCATTCAAAAGAACGTTGTACTGCAGCATGCAAAAAATGACTGGATTTTATCCATCGATGCTGATGAACGGCTGACTCCGGAGGCGATTGAAGAAATCAAAGCACTGGATCTGACTTCAACGTCATTTGATGCTTTTGCCTTTAAACGCCGTAACTACATCGGCAGCCGCTGGATCAAACACTGCGGCTGGTATCCGGATCAGTGCACCCGTTTATACAACAAGAACAAGACACGCTTTGCCGATGTCAAACAGCATGCTTCTGTCAAAGCTGAGCATGTCAAACTCCTCAGTCACGACATTATCCATTATTCGTTTGAAAACCTCGGTCAGTTATTTGCGAAACCAAACCGCAATTTCAGTACCCGGGCTGCCAAAATCATGTACAAAAAAGGGAAACGTGCCAATGCATTTTCGCCCTTTGTCCATGGACTGAGTGCTTTCATACGCAAGTATTTGTTTCAGAGAGGCTTCCTTGGTGGCGTGGATGGTATGACCGTCGCACTGAGTGCAGCTGTGAACAGCTACCTGAAATATGCCAAACTGCTGGAATATCAGCGTGATCCCAAAGTTCTGGAAAACGAAGACTTCAACAAAGTCTGGTAACAGTTCTGGTCACCCGTTCCGATATAAGCTCTCAGGACGGTTTTCACTTGTTAACAAGGATCTCTAAACATGCACATCTGCCATGTGAATCTTGCCACCGGCTTCAGTGGTGGCGAGCAGCAGACGCTGCAACTGATCAAACAGCAGCGCAAAATGGGCTATACACTGACGGTCGTCACCAACCCGCGTAGTCCGTTTGCAGCCAAAGCAGAAGCACTTGGCTGCCGCATGGTGCTGATCAAGCACTTCCTGCTGGGGCATCGTGCTGCGATAACCAAACACTGTCAGGCAATTCATGTCCACGAAGGACGGGCTATCTATTGGGCCTGGATTCAGTCAAAGCTGTTCGACTGCCCGTACATTGTGACCCGGCGTATCGACAACCCGCTCAAAGATCGCTGGTTACTGAAAAAAAGCTATCATGATGCCAGCGTAACCATTGGTCTGAGCACGGCCATCGTGGACTGTATTCAGGCGAAAGTGCCGAATCAACGGCCGCATAAGATTCCCAGTTCACCCGTGGTTTACCCGGTCAATGACACTGAAGTGAACGCCATCCGCAGCCAGTTCAGCGACAAATTTCTGGTCATCCATGCCGCCAACCTGCTCAAGCACAAAGGCTTTAATGTCACCATCGAAGCCGCCCGTTTGCTTGAACAACAGGCACCTCAGGTTCATATTGCCATTCTGGGAGACGGCAAACTGCGCGCCGAGCTGGAAGCCCAGGCGCAGGGATTAACCAATATCAGCTTCATGGGAAAACAGTCGAACATGGGGGACTGGTTCGCAGCAGCGGACCTTCAGGTACATCCTTCCCATACTGAAGGACTCGGCTCGGTGATCCTTGAAGGGATGAAAGCGGGCTTACCTGTGATCGCAACCCGTGCCGGGGGTATCCCGGATATTATTGATCATGGCATCAACGGCGAGCTGATCCCAGTCGGAGACAGCCGGCAACTGGCAGAAGCCATTGCTCGCGTAGCCAGGGACAGTGCTCTCCGTGAGCGATATATCGAAGCCGGTCAGGAAAAAATGAAGCTGTTTGATATTGCAGCGACAGCCAAAGACTACGAAGCCATTTACAACAGCTTGTAAAGAATGGCGCCCGACATCAATTTCACAGGACATACAGAAAGGAATGCTGAGATGACAACCCGAGTAATCTATCCCGGTACCTTTGACCCGATTACCAACGGCCACCAGGATCTGATCGAGCGTGCGGCTGCCATGTTCGATCATGTGGTTGTTGGCATCGCTTTCAGCCCGAGTAAAAAGCCGCTGTTTGATTTGCAGGAACGGGTGAATCTGGCGAAAGCCGTCACCAGCCACCTGGAGAATGTTGAAGTTGTGGGTTTTTCAGGCCTGCTGGTTGATTTCGCCCGTGAGCATCAGGCCAATATTCTGGTGCGCGGTCTGCGTGCAGTCTCGGATTTTGAATATGAATTCCAACTTGCCAATATGAACCGCCGCCTGATGCCGGAACTCGAAACGGTGTTCCTGACCCCGGCCGAAGAGAACTCATTTATCTCATCAACCATCGTCAAGGAAGTCGCACTGCACAAGGGTCAGGTGGACCAGTTCGTACACCCGACCATTGCTCAGGCCCTGAGAGACAAACTGGCGGAATAATCCTGAATATGCGGTACCGCCTCAGTGTGCCGCAATCTTTCCCTGTGCACTCTGACCGTAATAATCCAGATACCAGTCAACAAATCGTTGCACGCCCGCTTCCACGCTCACCTGAGGCCGGAAACCAGTCACAGCAAACAAGTCTTCTGTTTCCGCATACGTCGCATATACATCACCCGGCTGCATTGGCATGTAGTTCTTGATGGCTTCCCGGCCCAGCGCTTTTTCCAGTGCCGCAATAAAATCCATCAGCTTTACGGGTTGACCATGCCCCAAGTTGTAAACACAGTAAGGGGCTGAGCTGGTAGCCGGCGATCCGGTTTCAACCAGCCAGTCGGGCTGGGAGGTCGGAATCACGTCCTGAATCCGCACGACCCCTTCGACGATATCATCAATGTAGGTAAAATCGCGCAGCATGTCCCCCTGGTTATAAATATCAATCGGCTGACTGGCCAGCATGGCCTCCGTAAACATAAACAGTGCCATATCGGGTCTGCCCCAGGGGCCATAAACGGTGAAAAAACGAAGACCTGTGGTCGGAATTCCGTAAAGGTGGGAATAGGTGTGCGCCATCAGCTCATTGGCTTTTTTGGTTGCTGCATAGAGAGAAACGGGGTGATCAACACTGTCATCCGTCGATAGCGGCAGTTTGCGGTTCAGGCCGTAAACCGAACTGGAAGATGCATAGACCAGATGCTCAATCTGATGACGACGACAGCCTTCCAGAATGGTCAGGTGACCCGTCAGGTTACTGTCAGCATAGGTCATGGGATTATCCAGGGAGTAGCGCACGCCAGCCTGCGCCGCCAGATGGATCACCCGATCGAACTGATGCGCCAAAAACAGCCGTGCAATGGCTTCCCGGTCGGCCAGATCGCAGTCCAGTACTAATAATGCCGGATGGGTAATCCGCTGCACCCGGGCCTGTTTCAGTTTCACATCATAGTAGCTGTTGAAGTTGTCAATCCCGACCACTTCATGACCCAGGCTGCAGAGCCGCTGAGCCACGGCACTGCCGATAAATCCTGCCACGCCAGTTACCAGATAACGCATGCTCACATCTCCTTTTCATTCCCTAAAAACAGAGTGAGGCCGTGATTACATATGAATTTACAGGGGCTGGCACCCGCTACAGAAGACTGTAGCACGTTGCCCGATTTTGGCCTCGTTGAGTCGTTGGCCACAACGTGGGCACGGCTGACCTGCCTTGCCATACACTTGCAGCTCCTGGGCAAAGTAGCCGGGCTTACCGTCACTCTGCCTGAAATCTTTTAAGGTGGTGCCGCCCTGCGTAATCGCTTTGTTCAGCACGCTTTTAATTTCGTCAACCAATAAACTCAGTCGTTCCGGTGACAATGAGCCTGCTGGCGCCTGAGGATGAATCCCCGCCGAGAACAAGGACTCATTGGCATAGATATTCCCGACCCCCACGACCACCTGGTTATCCATGATGAACTGCTTAATCACCGTACGTTTCCCTTGGGCTTTGCCGATCAGATACGGTGTATTGAATTCCTCACTCAACGGTTCCGGCCCCAGTTTACTCAGCACCGGGTGCTCGCTGTCGCGTTCCTGCCACAGCCAGGCACCGAACCGGCGGGGGTCGTTGTAACGCAGAACTTCACCACTGGCCAGCTTCACATCAACGTGATCATGTTTCGCCGGCGGAACATCCTCCGGAAGAATCCGTAAACTGCCAGACATACCCAGATGGATAATGGCGAAACCGGCATCGGTTTCCAACAGCAGGTACTTGGCTCTGCGACTGACCCCGCGAATTGTCTGCCCTTGCAGCAACTGAAGCTCGGCAGGGACCGGCCAGCGCAAACTGGGGTTGCGCACCGTCACCTGAGTGACGGTCTGACCAACCACATGCGGGGTGATCCCCATACGACTGACTTCAACTTCGGGTAATTCTGGCATCTTCTTTCCGGATTCTCTGGTGAAACATAAGTTCAGGTGGCGGGAAACAGATAACCGGGTTCTACGGTAATAGCCAGCCACTCCCCTGCCCAGTTTTGCAACAGCCAGAACTGAGGAAGCTGATAAACCGTCAACCGGTAGGGCTCAGCCTGATCGGTCAGCCATACTTCGACGCTCCGTGGTGCGGTCAGCTTGTCGCTCAAACGGGCATAAGTATCGGCATCCACTTTTGTTCCGGCTATCCCGGACCAGTGGGAAACAATCACCGCAGGATCATCGGAAATGGCAGGTTCAGACTGCCAGACTCCGGCCTGCTGGCTGAAAATGACATCAGGCAAGACCAGTTTCTCGATACGGCTTTCAGACGGCAGTAAACGGACCAGACCCGCCGTGTCCTGCGTCGTGGCAGAGGGTTCCGGGATCAGGCGCTGCCTGAGCAGTTCAGGGAGCTGAATGATGGCGACAAAAAGCAATACACCAATGATAACTAAATTGTTCCAGCCACGGCGTGTCAGTTTCATCCGGCCTCCATCTGCATCCATTGAACTCCGATGATAATCTGCTTGCCAACTGACAGCCATAAAAAAACCCAGCCTTGGCTGGGTTTTTATCAAAAAGCAAAAGAAACCAATTACTTGATTTTTGCTTCTTTGTACATAACGTGCTTACGGACAACTGGATCAAATTTCTTGATCTCAAATTTGCCTGGCATGTTACGCTTGTTTTTGTCGGTAGTGTAGAAGTGACCTGTGCCGGCAGATGATACCAGACGGATCTTCTCACGAATGCCTTTAGCCATTGCTTAGAATCCTCTTAAACGTTCTCGCCGCGAGCACGCATTTCAGACAGAACGGTATCGATACCTTTCTTGTCAATGATACGCATGCCTTTCGCAGAAAGGCGTAGTTTAACGAAGCGTTTTTCGCTTTCTACCCAGAAACGATGAGTTTGCAGGTTCGGCAGAAAACGACGCTTGGTGGCATTACGTGCGTGTGAACGGTTGTTACCCGTTACAGGACGTTTACCAGTTACTTGGCATACTCGGGACATTACTGTCTTCTCCAAATCGTTTCAGCTCGATATCAACCGCGATTAACCGAACGCAAAAAGCATTCCATCTAACCGAAGCTATCAAAGGTCGCGCATTATACTAAGTCAAAACCAGTTGCTCAAGTCCCGAGCAGATCCTTTCTTGTCTTTTTGATCAATTTCGGCCTACTTTATAGCCAACCTCGTTCAGCAAAAGAAACCACTTCACCATCACCAACAACGAAGTGATCGAGGATCCGAATGTCCACCAGGGCCAGCGCATCGCTGATCCTCCGCGTAATTCGCCGATCGGCCTGACTTGGCTCCGCTACGCCTGAGGGGTGATTATGCGCTAAAATCAGCGCCGCTGCATTAAGTTCGAGTGATCTTTTTACAACTTCACGCGGATACACGCTGGCCGCATCAATTGTTCCCTCAAACATCACTTCGCCACGGATCACCCGGTGTTGGTTATCCAGAAACAACACAAAAAATGCTTCTCGGTGTCGATCTCGCAGCAAATGGCTCAGATAGCGCCGGGTTTGTTCCGGGCTGGTCAGCGCCTCACCACGTTCCATCCGCTCAGTCAGATAACGCAGACTCATTTCCAACACGGCCTGCAACTGAACAAATTTTGCCGGGCCCAGTCCTTTATGCTGGCAAAAGCTTTGCAGGTCAGCCGCCAGTAAAGCCCGCAGGGACCCAAACGACTGCAGCAACTGCCCGGCTAACTCGATGACATTGGTACCGGGCAGACCGGTCCGCAGAAAAATCGCCAGTAATTCAGCATCCGACAATGTACTGGCCCCCCGTTGCAGTAATTTTTCTCTGGGCCTTGTCTCTTGAGGTAAATGCTTCAAAGCCATTCCGTTCCGATCCTCTGTGCTTATTTTGTTCAAGCAGAAGCGAGTCCCGGAAACAGTACAAAGACCACAAGTTGAAACTGCGGTATCCGCCGCAGGCCAGAGTCACAGTTACACTGCCTCTCACCACTTCTGTCGAGTGATTACCCGACAAGATGGTGATATAGCACAAGTAAACGGTCATTTTTCTCAGTACTAAAGCGATGAATCCGTTCCGCTTTGGTGATATCTTGTTGCCAGTTTTTTCAGGAAGCAGGCTATCGAATGAAAACACTGGCAGGAAAAAAAATACTTTTGGGGATCAGCGGCGGGATTGCAGCCTATAAGTGCGCAGAACTGACACGCCGGTTGATTGAGCGTGGCGCAGAGGTCCGTGTCGTCATGACCCCCGCCGCCAAGGAATTCATTACACCGCTGACCATGCAGGCCGTTTCCGGCAAGCCGGTGGCGGACAGCCTGCTCGATCCTGCCGCAGAAGCATCCATGGGTCACATTGAGCTCGCGAAGTGGGCTGACCTGGTGCTGCTGGCACCGGCCTCAGCAGATCTGATCGCCCGCCTGCGTGCCGGGATGGGGAACGATCTGCTGAGCACGCTGTGCTTGGCAACCAGTGCCCCGATTGCCGTCGCCCCGGCAATGAACCAGCAGATGTACCGTCAACCCTCGACTCAGGAGAATCTGGCTGTTCTGACCAGATGGGGACATCAGATCTGGGGACCGGCAAGTGGCGAACAGGCCTGTGGCGATGTCGGCCCGGGCCGGATGCTGGAGCCGATGGCACTGGTTGCTGAAATCGAAAACTTCTTCCGGCCACAGGATCTGGCAGGGGTACGCATTGCCATCACCGCCGGACCGACCCGGGAAGCGCTTGACCCGGTACGTTACCTGACCAACCACAGCTCCGGCAAAATGGGCTACGCCATTGCACAGGCTGCCGCAGAACGCGGTGCCAGCGTCACGCTGATCAGCGGCCCGGTCAGCCTGAACACCCCGGCAGGTGTCCAGAGAATCGATGTCGAGAGTGCAGTCGAAATGCATCAGGCTGCGACGGAACAGGCCCCTCTGCACGATATCTTTATCGGCTGTGCTGCCGTAGCTGATTTCCGCCCGGCAGAAATGGCTGAGCAGAAAATGAAGAAAAAACAGGGGCACGATGAGCTGGTACTGACACTGGTGAAAAATCCGGATATCATCGCCGCCGTTGCAGCAATGACGGAGCAGCGACCTTTCACCGTCGGCTTTGCCGCTGAGACGCAGGATGTCGCACGCTATGCCCGGGATAAACTGCAACGTAAAAACCTGGACCTGATCTGCGCCAATGACGTCGCCCGGCAGGGACAGGGATTCAACAGTGACACCAATGCCCTGCACCTGTACTGGCCAAAGGGTGACAAGGCGCTTCCACTGACTGACAAAACCTCGCTGGGGCGTCAGCTCATTGATGAAATCATCCAACGCTTCCGGCAGCAAAGCTGAGCCGCCTCGTCCATGTCGCTACTTCGTCCCCGCTGACGATAAACAGCTCACTGATTTTTGGCAGCCAGCTCTCAAGCTTACATTCTGGCTGCCGATACAGGTAACACTGCCTGATCCAGACACTTTCCATGCCCTTAGCGCATGGCTAAGATACTCAGGTTTTTCTGTCCGGACACAGTCTTATATCGAAAAGGAACGGTTATTCATGGCTGGCAATAAAAAAAACAACCGCCGCGAAGAAATCTTGCAGGCATTGGCTGAAATGCTGGAATCGAGCCAGGGCAGCCAACGCATTACCACCGCAAAACTGGCCGCACAGGTTGGCGTTTCCGAAGCCGCTCTGTATCGCCACTTTCCCAGCAAGGCCCGCATGTTTGAAGGCCTGATTGAGTTTATTGAAGACTCCATCACTACTCGTATCAACCGTATCCTGGATGACGAAAAAGACACCATGACCCGGCTGCGAATGGTCCTGCAACTGCTGTTAGTCTTTGCCGAGCGCAATCCGGGGCTGACCCGTATTATGACCGGTCACGCCCTGATGTTTGAACAGGATCGGCTCCAGTCACGCATCAACCAGCTGTTTGAGCGGATTGAAACCCAGCTCCGCCAGATTTTACGTGAGCGTAAGCTGCGAGAAGGCCGCGGTTTCCCGATCGATGAAAACATTCTTTCTGCCCAGCTGCTGGGTCAGGTAGAAGGCAGTTATAACCGCTATGTGCGCTCCAGCTTCCGACACAAGCCGAATGATAATTTCGACGCTTACTGGGACCTGCTGACCAATCAGCTGAGCTAACTTTCTCTCTTTCCCTTTCAGCTCTAGGACACGATCCCCCCGAAACCATCAAAAAAGGGCTGGCATCACTGCCAGCCCTTTACTGTTCCGGTCTGAAAGATATCAGATGCCGTACTGAGCGCGGTAAGCTTTCACCGCTTCCAGATGCGCTTCCATGCCATCCTGCTCTTCCAGATAGCTGACTACATCGCCCAGAGACACAATGGAAATCACAGCACAGCCAAAGTCACGCTCGACTTCCTGAATCGCTGACAGCTCGCCTTTGCCTTTTTCCTGACGATCAATCGCCACCAGCACGCCAGCCAGATCAGCACCATTCGCCTTGATGATTTCCATCGATTCGCGAATTGCGGTCCCGGCCGTGATCACGTCATCCACCAGCATGATACGCCCTTCCAGCGGACTGCCGACCAGATTGCCGCCTTCGCCGTGGTCTTTGGCTTCTTTACGGTTAAAGCAGTACGGGGTATCGATGTCGTGGTGATCCGCCAGGGCGACGGCCGTGGTGGTCGCGATAGGAATCCCTTTATAAGCCGGGCCAAACAGCACATCAAATGCAATGCCCGAATCGGCCAGTGCTGCGGCATAAAAACGGCCCAGACGTGCCAGATCACGACCGGTGTTAAACAAACCGGCATTGAAAAAGTACGGGCTCTTTCGGCCTGATTTCAGGGTGAACTCACCAAACTTCAGGACGCCTTTCTCTAAAGCGAATTCGATGAACTGACGCTGATATGCTTTCATTGTTTCTCCTCGAGCGATTGGTCGCATGCTCCAGCCGAAGGACAAGCGGCTGGCGAAATCCCGCAAGATCGGTGTTCTGCGGACAAAAAAAAGCGGCTCCAACAGGAACCGCTCCAAAAACGTTAACTTTCCAGCGATGCCTGCTGGATATTGATGATCTCGGCAATGCCGTCTTTCGCGAGCGACAGCATCGCCATGAGTTCCTCGGTACTGAAGGCTTCGCCCTCTGCGGTCCCCTGGATCTCAATAATTTTGCCTTCACGGTTCATGATGACATTCATATCTGTCTCCGCACTGGAATCTTCGGCATAGTCCAGATCGCACACTGGTGTGCCCTGATAAATCCCGACAGAAACCGCCGCAATGGTCGTTTTCAGCGGGTTCTTCTTCAGCAGACCTTTTTCCAGCATCACATGAATAGCATCGGTCAGTGCAACCATCGCACCCGTAATCGAGGCGGTCCGGGTTCCGCCGTCGGCCTGAATCACATCACAGTCGACCGTGATCATCTGCTCACCCAGCACTTCCAAATCAACCGCTGCACGCAGACTGCGGGCAATCAGACGCTGAATTTCCAGCGTACGGCCGCCTTGTTTACCATTGGCCGCTTCACGACGGTTCCGGGAGTGCGTTGCGCGAGGCAGCATGCCGTATTCAGCCGTCACCCAGCCCTGGCCTTTGCCCTTCAGCCAGCGCGGTACACTTTCTTCAACACTGGCGGTACAAATTACCTTGGTGTCGCCGAATTCAACCAGCACCGAACCCTCGGCATGGGCAGTGAAATGACGGGTAATAGTAATCGGACGAACTTGGCTGGCACTTCTTCCACTTGGACGCATCGGATTCCACCTTGGCTGATATTGGGTGCTGAGGACAGGCCGCTCGGCGACCCGCAGACATTGACCGGCGATTATAGCCAGATCTCCGCCCTGTTGCACGCCCTGAACCCGCCTGACGATACGGATCAATTTCCATTATCTGCACTGGTGCGTATAATCTAGCCATCATTTCTTAAGGGCCATCGCCAATGATTCACAGTATGACCGCCTATGCCCGTCGCGAAGTTAAAGGCGACTGGGGCAGCGCCGTTTGGGAAATCCGTTCGGTTAACCAACGATATCTGGAAACTTATCTGCGCCTGCCAGAGCAGTTCCGCAGTCTGGAACCTGTCCTGCGCGAGCGTTTTCGTCAGCGTCTAGCACGCGGCAAGGTCGAATGCAGCCTGCGCTTTGAAGCCAACCCGGCTGCCAACACAGAACTGCGTATCAATGAATCTTTAGCCAAGCAGGTGATCAAAGCCGCCAGCTGGGTAAAAGAAACCGCCGGTGAAGGCAATATTGGTCCGTTTCAGGTGCTGAACTGGCCGGGCGTGATGGAAACCCCGGAACAGGACATGGACATCATCAATCAGGAACTGCTGACTGCATTTGACGGCGCAGTGGATGATTTCATCGCCGCCCGAGCCAGCGAAGGCGCGAACATGAAAGACCTGATTGATCAGCGTCTGGATGCCATCACGACAGAAGTCACCAAAGTACGCGCGCTGATGCCGGAAGTCATGCAATGGCAACGCGAACGCATTCTGACGCGTCTGGAAGAAGCCAAAGTCGAGCTGGACGCCAACCGCGTCGAGCAGGAACTGATTATGCTGGCTCAGAAAAGTGATGTGGCCGAAGAGCTGGATCGCCTCGATTCTCACGTGAAAGAAACCCGCAAAATTCTAAAAAAAGGCGGCGCCTGTGGCCGGCGTCTGGACTTCATGATGCAGGAATTCAATCGCGAATCGAACACCCTCGCCTCCAAGTCCATCAACACAGAGATCACCGCCTCAGCCGTTGAACTCAAAGTGCTGATCGAGCAGATGCGCGAGCAGATCCAGAATATTGAGTGATACCCGCATCACCATCAAGTTGTAAAAAAGCCCTGCCATTGCAGGGCTTTTTGTTTTCAGGGACCACAGTACGGATGCCCCCTGTCGCTGTTCTGTGCTTTTCCTTGCGTGCTTATCCTGACGTTCTCATCTGCTTCTTATTCCAGCTAAACAGTGCAAACATCACTAATAGCTGAAAGCAGAAAATCAATGCCGAGCGTTCACCCAATGGCAACAGCAGTAAGGTTGAGGCTAACTCCAGAGATGAAAGGGCAATGATCATGTGATGAATCACTTTCTTGCTGACTTTGCAGCAAACCCAGGCGCCTATCGGAGCACCGAAAATCACCACGGGAGCGGCAACATACCAATATTCAAAAATGACTTCAGCAGGCTGAGTTCCCTGAAAAAGGAAAGTGATCAGTCCGAAAATGGACGTCGTCGCCATAATGATCACACTGGCCTGCGTTGCCTGCACGATATTTAACCGAAAGTAAATGGTGAACAATGCAAACGCAAACAGATCCGCACCAGAACCGATAAAAGCACTCATCCCGCCGCCGAGGCACCCGAATGTCACCAGAGTGATCACCTTCCTGCGGCAAACCTGAATCTGCCTTTCATTAAATTTATCCGCGTAATAACCAAATAAATAAACCAGCAAGAAAATTGCGATGTTCAGACTGAACATCACTTTTACTTCTGCGCTGCTTAAAGTGGCGAACAAATACTGGGTGACAAGATAAAACCCTGAAAATGAACCGACCAGATAGAGTGCGATCCCTCGCCAGGGCAACTGATGGCGGCTCAACAAGATCAGAATGGATGCGGACGTCATGCCGATGCTTTGTATCATCAATGAGAAGTGCATTGATGATTCCGGGGGTGTCGACAGCAGTTTCGTCATCACAGGAAAGGCAACAGCACCACCGCCCAGGGGAGTTGAACCTGCCACAAAAGAGCCAACAACCATCATCACCGCAATCACGATATGTTCTGCGAATAATTCAAGCCAGCCCGGTTTAAGAAAGACAGCAGACCATACAATCAAAAGAGAAAAACAAATCAGCAGAGTTCTGGAGAAATGAACCTGCGGACTCAGTTGCTGAGGAAGGAAATTTTCTTTGAAAACACTTTTCAATGCACTCACCTGAGCACCTCGGAAAAAGATGAATACGAGAATTCACGACAGAATCAACACAACCGTTTCAAGAAGTGAGCGGGGATAAATCGATTGAATCAAAAAGAAAAAATCACTCCCGCTTCATTTGATGAAACGCAGATAACCGGATACTTCTGTCTCCGGAAAAAGATTCCCGGCCATGGCTGGTCAAAATGTTATCTAATAAAAGTACATCGCCCTGCTGCCAGTCGAACATGCGCTTTTCCTCTAGTAAAATATCCCGGATATGATGTGCCACCGGATCCGGAATATCACTACCATCCCCAAAAAACGTCTGAAAGGGCAATTTTTCTTTACCAACCGCATCGATCATCGCATCAGCAATGTCGGGATGTAAATTCGCCGCATGCCAGAAAGCAATATGATTAAACCAGCACTTTTCCCCGGTTTCAGGATGAAGAATCACCGCAGTTCGTGTTTGTGTCGTCCTTAATTCATCACCATCCCAATTGGCTGTTACGTCATGATGCTGACAATGTTTCTCCACGGCCTGGCGGGAATCCGTTAAAAAAGTATCCTGCCAGTCCAGTCCGAGCCCCGTGCCGTAATGGCGGACCAATCGCCAGCCCAGCGTTTCAAACTGTTGACGATATGTGTGATTCAGCCTGTGATAGATCCGGCGGTTATCCGCAACCGGGGTTTGACCACCGGTGCCCGGAGGAGTCAGGCAGAAAAAACAAAGGTACTGACAAATATCCAGCGACGATGAGTAGTCACTGTGCAATGAAATCGTCTCGCTGGCCGGAAAAGCTGTGGTCGTATACAGATTCGTCGCAACTTTTTCTCTTTCCGTGGCCTCTTCAAACTGGCTGATATCAACCGGTTCAAATGGCAGCTCCCTCACCATATTCAGAAATGAAGCATCATCCGGCATATCAAAGCCCCTGAACAAGATCCCTCCCTGCTCCTTCAGTTGCCTCTTTACCAGTGCTTCATTTTGGCGAACCCAGGCTGCAAGCCCGATCTCATGACTGGACGCTTCAACACGCGCAATAAAATTCGTCTCCGGGAATACCGTCGTTATCCTGATGCTTCCTTGCCTGCTCATGGTCCCATCCCTCGCTTACACAGGGTCACCATCGACGAAGTGATATCCAACCGTCTTTAAGTGAGTGATCACTTGATGCCGCTGCGTATTCGGCACCAGAACATAATCCCGATCATGCGTACAGACAGCAAACTGACTGATGCCTATCGAGGCGATGTGGCCGGTTAAGGTCGCGATCACGCCGACAATATCAAAAGGCAGATCCCCATCCACCCGCAGGCAGGACCAGTCTTTGCTGACGGACGTTGCTTTCCGGTCCAGCCATCCCTGGTATTCAGACGACAAACGCTGCACATCACACATTAACGAGATTTCATCACCCGTTACGGATAAATTAAAAAATCCGCAATCTTCCGGAAATGACAGACCCGAGAGATCAGACAGGCGATAGACGGCAATGTCATTGCTGTAAATTTTTAAAGTAAATTCCATCGTTCTGTTCAATTGGCAAAGGGGGCTTCATCAAGTGAAGCTTTCATCTGTACTCACTGACTCTCAGAAACCACCCGATAAACATAAGGAAAGACAGTTACGGGAATGGTTAAAACTCTTTGTACCGTCCCAGAACTTTCTCTTTTTCTTTCCGGTTCTTGGTCACCTGACGCCACTGTCTGTGCCGCTCGCGCTGGAATGCTTCAGGGTCATCCGCATAACGTGATTCAGTCATCAGCTTCAGATACGACTTATAACGTCTGGGTGACAGACTGCCGTCAGCTAATGCGGCCTGAATGGCGCAGCCCTCTTCCTTCTCATGGGTGCAATTACGGTAACGGCAGTCATTTGCCAGCAACTCAACATCGGAGAAGGTTTCCTCAACATTTTTCGTCGATGCCCCGATGCCAACCTGGCGTAACCCCGGAGAATCGATAATTAGTCCGCCGGTCGGCAGCATGAACAGGAATCGGTTCGACGTTGTATGGCTGCCCCGGGCCCCTTCATCACTGACGGCCAGCGTCTCCAGTACCTCTTCCCCGAGCAGGAAGTTGATCAGCGAGCTTTTTCCGACCCCTGACGAGCCAATCAGCACACAGGTATCAGTTTTTTGAATTAAGGACAGCAACTCTTCGAGTCCCTCGCCCGTTTGGGTGCTGATCGGTAATACCAGCAGGCTGGGATCAAGCCGGGTAATTTGATCGACATACTCCGACGGGTCATCCACCAAATCGCGCTTCGTGAGCACAATCGTCGGCTGAACACCCGACGCTTTAGCCAGGACCAGATAGCGCTCCAGGCGGTTCAGATTGAACTCCGCATTCATGGAGGTCGTAATGAAAATATGAGAGATATTGGCCGCGATTGCCTGCTGCGTTCCGCTGGAGCGGGTCCGGGCAAGCTGAGTTTCACGAGGCAAAAGCTCAGTGATCACATGCTCCCCCTGCAGTTCCTGGCAAATCACCCAGTCACCAATCACAGGACGTTCATCTGATTCAAGCTGAAGACGGGAAACTTCTCGCTCCGTCAGTTCGCCATTTACAACACCGATCACGCCGTACTTTTTTCCATAGTCTTTGGAGACCCGGAACAGCGCTTCAATGCTGTGTTCCCCGATATGCTGAAATATCGACTGTTTCAGTCCTAAGTCACGATGGTCCAATTGAAAACCCCTTTCAAACCGGTATCAGAAATGAAATAAGTAACAAACAACATCCCGCCGGAAAAACAGAATGTTGTTTTGAATATTTGACTCAACTTACAGCGCAATAGACTCAGGCAATTGCTTCATCATTTTGGACGGAGTCATCCTTTTTGACCTTGAAGAACTGCCGGTAATTACGGCTCAGCATGAATGAAACGGCAATCAGCGTCAGTGCAATACCCGAGCCGGTAATATAATCCGCCAGACGGTCCTGCGCTAAATCAACCAGTACACCGCCCAGCGCCATACCGATCGGAGTAAAGACGCCCATCACCATGCCCAGCAATCCAAAGACCCGGCCGTGGTATTTTGATTCGACGTTACTCTGAATAATCACTTCTGCACGAATGGAGAAAATAACGGCTGTCGCGGTTTCCATTAAAATGCAGACAAAGACCAGCCAGGGACTCCCGGAAAGTCCCATGAATAATCGGGATAAACCGGTGCCGACCAGAAATGCTGGAATCAATACCGGGGCAATGCGCTCCGGGATTTTGATCAGGCCACTCAGAGAGCTGCCCAATACGGCCCCGACGGACAGCGCGGCGAACATAATCCCGAACCAGTAAGTGCTCAGACCCAGAGAGTTTTCAACAAAGAACGGTAAAAAGGTCATTAAAGGGGCCAGAAATAAATCCATCAGACCCAGCGCGATAATCACAGCTAACAAACCCGGCACTTTGGCGGCAATCGAGAAACCTTCTTTGATTTGTGCCCCAAGGCCCTGCTTACCTTGCGCTTCATCCGCAGCGTGTTCCGGTGACGCAACTTTAATCCTTGATTCAGAAGCGGCTGAAGACAAATACGTGATCCCGTTGATAAAGAACAGCATTGCCGGACCCAGCAAGGTATAAAGAAATCCGGCACAAGACTGGCCCAGGACCTCACTGATGTTCTTTAACGTTCTGAACAACGAATTGGCTTTCAGTAACTGGCTTTTATCCACCAGCATCGGCATCATTGCCCGGCTGGCCGGGTTAAAAAAGCACATCACAATGTTGAGCGTGATTCCAGCCAGGATGACAGACGGGACAACCAGGAAATCTATGTCGAGGAAGAGCGCAAAAGCCAGACTCAACACCGCCAGCGCTGAAATGACATCACACCATACAATGATGTTTTTTCTGTTATAGCGATCTGCAAAGGCGCCGCCGAGCGTCCCAAAGATCAGATAAGGAATGGCTGACAGTGCCAGTGTTATTCCGACCATCACGCCGGATTCCGTATGATGTTTTACAACCAGAGATTCGGCAATAAAGTAACACTGTGCACCGAAGACACTGACAAACATTCCCTGTACCAGCAAAAGGAAGTTTTTATTCTTGCTGATTCCATTTTCGTTATTCATTTATTTCCTTAGACTTATCTTTTATTAAGTTCTCAATATAGGATATTTGATCCTGAAGCGTTAACTTTTCCAGCAGCTGTGACAGGTCAATACTGATATCAAAAGCTTTTGTTATTTCCATTATTAAATCGATAAACAGGAGAGAATTCCCGCCAATATCAAAAAAATTGTCTGTCAGCTCGCAAGATTGAACATTTAATATTTTTTTCCAGTACTGCGTCACGACGTTTTCAACCCGAAAATCAGTCGTATCCATTTGTTTGGCCTGCTGTGAAAATATATCTGCTATCTGATGATAATCTTTCTTGCCATTTTGGCTGATTGGCAAAGTTTCCGATAATTGAATGACCGAAGGTATCATATAATCCGGAATCTTCTCAGACAGAGCATGGCGAATTGATGCCACAGTTCGATCTGCCACACAAAGTGCTTTTAACCGCTCTTCATGGAAAATAACCGCGGATTGCGAAACACCTTGTACCTGATTCATGGCCGTTTCAACTTCAATCAGATTGACCCGGTTTCCGGCCACCTTGACTGTACGCTCTTTCCGGCCGGCAAAGACCAGCTCACCTGCTGAATTCACATATCCCAGATCACCCGTGCAGTAATATGGCGCATTAGTGTCGGGATGATGCAGGAACTTCAGACATGTTTCAGGCTCTCTGCCTAAATAACCGTTTCCGACACTGATACCCACAATACAAATTTCTCCGGTATATCGCCCGGCGGCATCCGGAGCTGCGTCGCGGATGAACACATCAGTATTGGCAATAGCACGGCCGATAGGCGGCGGTTCCGAACCCGCATGATGCGTGACATCCGATGCGGCGACACCAATCGTACACTCGCATGGACCGTATTCATTCACCACCCTGACAGCCGGGAACTGACGCCTGTGCTCCGCCAGTACCTCTGCCGTGACCTCTTCCCCTGCCAGTGTAATTGTATCCAGTGAATGCGCGACATCACCGGAAAAGCACAACAGTCGCTTATACAGGCTCGGAACAATGGCAAAAGACGTGATGGGATACCGGCCGATCACATCGATGATATAGTCACAGTTCGCACGCTTGTCTGCCGAAACCAGATACAAAGCACCGCCACAGCACAACATCGACAAAATGTCCGAGATAGCGCTGTCAAACGACAAGGGAGCAAACTGTAACTTCATACTCCCGGCATGAAACTGGTAATACGCCAGCTTCCAGGTGATGTAATTTTCAATCGATTCATGACGAATCACGACTGAATTCGGATGCCCTGTTGAGCCCGACGTCGAGACAACATAAGCCGCATCTTCTGGATTGATAAGTGCGTCCTGCCCCGGATTCGCATGCGCAAGATCTGCAGAAAGAGCGATCACCGGATAGTGTCTGGCATAACAGCATGTGCTGTCGGTATGGACGATGATCTTCGGCTGCACATCAGCCAGAATCCGATGATTGCGCTCAGGCGGCGCATCAAAATTCAATGGGTGGTAGACCGCTCCGGCCTTCATCACGCCAAGCATGACCGCCACAGCATCTGCTGATTTGGGCAGACAAACACTGACAACCTCTCCCTGGCAAACCCCTTGCCGGGATAAGAGATCCCGGACAGCATTTGCCCGGTACTCTAATTCACGATATGACATCACCCCGCTATCCGTATAAATTGCAGGATGTTCACTGAGAAAACTTGGCGAGCTGCGATAGAGCTCTAGCACACTTTTAAAAACAGACATTCGCAAATCCTAAACAGTCTGGTGAAATCACTCATGCGAAGACGCATTCCGGCCAGAGAACATGAAATTGCCAGATAATGCTGAAAAACTGGTTTCAGGTTCCTCCAGGAAGCATGCAGCGATCTGTTCGAACCGGTCTGATATTTCTGAAATTTTGCCTTCTGAGTACACATCTCTGGCAAACACTAAATTCAAATCAATATCGTCGTTATCAAGCTCAAAAATAAAACTCAAATCAAATAGGTTTGTTTCGACCTCAAGAGGCAGCTTCTTCCATTGGATTGAGGTCTCTTCATGGAACGGTTCAAATTCGGTTTCAACCACAGTGACCCAGTACTGAATGGCAGCGGACGGAAATTCAGAAACCAGCTCAATGTACGAAATGCAATCGTGCCTTGCGGATTCAATCAGACTCCGTTCACATGCACTGACCACATGACTCAGGGAGCTTTGTTCAGTGATCACGTTATTCAGCAAGAATGTCTCAGCGTACAAGCCAATCTGATCAAGCCGCGCCTTCTGTTCGCGATTTGCCCGGACCGTTCCTAAACGAACCTGCTCACTGGCGCTGTAACTCCGGATTACTAATTGCACCAGAGATGCCAGCACCACGAACAAGGTCTGTTTGTTGTCCAACGCAAACTGCCGCAGTGACGCAGCTAACCTGGCGTCAAGTTTCCGAGAACTCTGACCGCCATGGCCGCTTGGGACCGAATTTCGCTCGGCACAGACAGGCACCGTTGCCACGGCGTCATGGTTTAAGATTTGACGCCAATAGAGCCAGGCAGCCTCTCTTTCCGTATCCGTGACTACCTTCGGCTGATAGATACCCGCAACAGGCAACGCTTCCTCAGCAGCTGCAGACGCATCTCCATGACAATAACCAAGGTAAATCGACTCCAGTTCCTTCAGGAAGACATCGTGTGACCAGCCGTCGTAGACAGTGTGATGCACTTTCAGCACCAGGAAAATCTCGTCGCCAGCGTCAAACACATCAACCGCAGAGAAGGAGCCATGTTCAACATCAAGCGGTTGTCTCAGAGCTTCTTCGACTCGCTGCTGCACAATTTCAGCAGGCTCAGCAGACAGATCGTGCTGCCGGATCATTTTCTCCGCATCTCCGACCTCGAGGAGGATCTGTTCCCCCTCAAGCCGTAAGGACGTTCTCAATGATTCATGCTTGTTTAACAGAGCCGTCAGGGTTTTCAGCAGGAGCGCACAATCGATATTGCCGTAGATCTGATAGGCGTAGCTGAGGTCATAAATATCGGTCCGTTCGCTGCTCAAGCTGGCAAACCAGATGCTTGCCTGCGTATGGGTCGCTTTTGTCTTTCCGGTTTGCGCATTCACCGCCGTTGTTTCCTCAGTAACGGAAACAACGGGAACCATTTTCTCCGCCACCTTAGCTAAGGTACGCAGTTCTAAAATGTCTGAAAACTTCAGCGCATAACCGGCAAGTTCCGCGACCAGCCGAATGGCCAGTACACTGGTACCGCCCAACAGAAAGAAATCATCATCCTGACCGACGGTTTCAACCTTCAGCAGTTTCTTCCAGTATTCCGCCAATATGGCTTCGTGTTCTGTCAGCACTTCCGGACTGCGGGCAGACTGATTCTTCAGCGATTCAGTCGCCTGCTCTTTGAGCAGGTTCCTGTCTATCTTGCCGTTCTGATTTTTAGGCAAACGGTCCGTCAGCTTGATATGAGCGGGGATCATATATCCGGGCAATGCTGCTTTTAATGAGGCCAGCAGACAGGTTTCATTCACGTCTGAACCCGGCAACGATGCAACATAGGCGTACAGCAGTTTAGACTGCGCTAGCTCAACGACAACCACACAGCACGATTCCACACCCTGCTGCCGGAGAACGGTATTTTCAATTTCACCGATTTCGACCCGATAACCCTGTATCTTGATCTGCCTGTCCTTGCGCCCATAGAAATCGAGTTCACCATCCGGCCGTCTTTTGACCAGATCACCCGTCAGATAAATCACGCCAGCCTGATGATCCTGAACAAATTTCTCTTTCGTCAGTGTTTCCCGGTTCAAATAGCCGTATCCGACCCCAATCCCCGAGATCCCCAGTTCAAATACATCCCCCTCGCTCCCGGCAACGTCGTAAAGATGAAAATGCATGTTGGCAATCGGATGACCGACCGTGGGCACCGCCGGACCATTTTTCGCACATGGCACAATGGACTGGAAAATGGCACATTCGGTGGGACCATACACGTAGTACAGCGCCTTACCGTCTGCCCACTGCGCCACAATCTTTTCGCCAAACATTTCTCCGCCGGTCACCACCGTTTTAATGGTTGGAAATTGCCCGGGCAGCAAATGGGTTAAGAAGGTCGACATGAAAAAGGCTGTATCCACCGCCTGGTCATGAATCAAGGTTTGGAGGGCATCCAAATCATAACGCTGCGCATTGGTCGCAATCACAAGGGTGCTGCCACTCAGCAGTGACGTGAAAATCTCCCATACCGAAACATCAAATCCAATCGAGGAGAACTGCAGGATTTTACTGCCGCTCGCTATCGCCATTTCAGCAATCGACTGCTCAATCACATTCAGTAATGCCTGATGAGAGATAATGGCGCCTTTGGGACGGCCGGTACTGCCTGAGGTGTAAATGGCATAACAGCTTGAACGGTCTGTTGTGGCTTTGCCCGGCAGAGATGTGTCTTTTCCCTCTGTTGCCTCATCAAGACAGTCAAAGGGTATCCGGCTATCAATATTGGCTGCCAGACGCTTTTCCGTCAGCACACAGGCATGCGCCACATCATCCAGAATCTGATTCAGCCTGAGCGGCGGCGTATTGGCGTCCACCGGGATAAATGCCCGGCCCGATTGAATCACAGCCAGGATTGCAGCGATCAGTTCAATGCCTTTATCCAGATACAGATAGACATAATCACTGCCGGGGGAACAACGATGAAGCCGTTGTTGATACTCTTCTGCCAGGGCATACAATTCGGCGTAAGTCACCGCCTGATCCTGGTAGATGACCGCTGTTTTCTGACAATGCCTGGCCGCAATGCTTTCCAGAGACTGAAGTAAACGACTTTGATTAACTGAGTACATAACTACACCGCGACCTGATTAGAACTGACGATTTCATGAAGCTTCCGGGAAAACACCGCAATGAAATGTGCGATGCTTTCTTCGCGATACAGTGAGGTATCAAACAAAACATCCAGCACGATATCGTCCTGTTCAAAATTGATATAGAACCAAAAGTCATTTTGGGAAAACACCCGTTCCGGGGTAAACGACTGTTTAATCGTATGTTTTGAGCCCGGTATTTCGGGTATATCCAGCGACTCTAACGTCAGACCGACATCAAACAGCGGAAAGCGCCCCTTGGGCCACTTGATTCCTTTATCCGAGATCATCCGTTCGAACGGATACGCGCCATAGGCCATGCTGTCGGCCAGAGTTTGAGAAACAGCGTGAATGACTTGATCGGTCGCTGTATGAGCCGCGATATCCATCGCGACCGGTAGCGGATTTAAAAAGCAGCCGACTTCCTCGCTGCTGAGCAAGCGGCGGATGTTATATGGAAAGCCAAACGACACCCGGGAGGACTGAGTGATGTCGCTTAACATCAAAGCCAGAGCCGATGACAGCACGGTAAATTCGGTGGTCCGGTAGCGCCGGGCTGCAGAAGCAACCTCGCGTCTGAAGCCGGACAGGACATGATGACAGACACTGCCCGCCCCGGTTTTTTGTTCTCTGGGAAAGTCTGCAGGCAAGTTCAGCTGGTAAACGTCCCCCCCTGCCGGGCTCTGGGCCCAGTACTGCTCGGCCTCCCGGAGATACGTTGCATCAATTGCATGTTGTTCGCCGTGTGCCTCTGAATCACTGCGTTCCACTGCACCTGCAGCAAAAGAATGCCTTTCGATATCTGCCATGATCCTGTCAATGCTGAAAACATCCGCGATAGCATGATGAATCAGCATGACGAAATATCGTTCTGTACCATGGTGCAATAAATAAAACTGAAACAGCTGGGTTGTCAGAGATAGACTGCTTTTGAATATTCGGTTGAGCGTTTCTTCCAGCGAACCGTCCTGAATTTCCAGTTCCTGATAAACCTGGTCGATATCAACAGTCACAGGCTTGCTGGTGATCCTTCCTTTTTCAAACAGGAATGCAGAAGACAGAACGTCATGCTGACGGATGACCGCCTGACAAGCCTGACGCAAGTGAGCCACAGGAAATTCTCTATCGAACTTCCAGTAATCCAGAATGTTAAAGATTGATTTATCCTGCTGGAGTAGGCTCGTCACCAGATAGCGACAAGCCGAAGCGGAAGCGCTCCAGACATCACTGGCAGTTGAGTGCGCCTGACGGCCCTTTGTTGCCGTCTCGTAAAGTGACAACCATTCCTTGAAGGTTGAACGCGTCATCAACGCTTTCAGTGGAATTGGATTGGCCAGCGACTCATTCAGATCTTTTGACAGCTGAATGAAATCCAGACTGGATGCCCCCAGCTCATAAAGACTGGTAGTCTCGCAGATTTCCACATTACCCAGCGTTTTACGCCAGATTTGCTGAAGCTGCTCTGCTGGCAAGAATGCCGCCGTTTGCTCCAGCGAGCTCAGATAATCCTGTGCAATGCGTTTTAAGGCTTTTCTGTCGACTTTTCCGTTCACCGACAACGGAATCTCAGCAACATCAAGATAATGCGCAGGAACCATTCGGGCAGGCAGAAATGTCAGTAACCGCTCACGATTCAATAATCCGGTGTTCGTCCCCTGCTCATACAGACACAGCAACGTCCCAATATTATCGTCCCCTTCGACATGAACCAGATGAAAGCGGTTCACGGACAGTGTTTCGGCAATGACCCGCTCGACTTCTTCTAATTCAACGCCCGCCCCGGCTATTTTCACGAAGTTATCTACCCGTCCGACAAAGCGCAATTCACCTGCCGCATTCCGGGACGCCAGATCGCCAGTCCGATACATTCTTTGTCCGTGAATCGGATGAGCGACAAATTTCTCTTCCGTGACCGCCGGATTTCTCAGATAGCCTTGTGCGAGGCCCGGACCGCTGACACAAATTTCGCCGACTTCATTGTCAAAGCAAAGCCCCCACTTCGGATGAATAATATCAACCAGATGGTGAGCAATGCCTTTGCCAATCAGTACCTCATCATCTTCAGGACCAAACTGATAAACGGTACTCCAGACTGACGTTTCAGCCGGACCGTATTCGTTATAAACCTCGGTCTCCGGCAGACTCGTCTGGTGATGATGAATTAAAGACATGCTGAGAGTATCGCCGCATAAAACGACCTGTCTGACCCCTTTCAGGCTGTCGGAGTGGCTTTCTAACAAGACTGAATAAATCGCAGGCACCATCATGAAATGAGTGACCCGATGGCTTTTGATCAACCGGGCTAATGCAGCCACATCATTTCTGTCACTGTCGCGAAACAGCACCAGCAACGCGCCGGACAGTAAGGTAGAAAAGTAGTCGTTCACTGCGGAGTCATAAAACACGGATGGATACTGAAGAATGACATCACTGGTATCCAGGCCGTAGTAATGCTGACGGTAAAGCACGGTATGGGTTATGCCCTGATGAGGAACCACCACACCTTTCGGCAACCCCGTTGAGCCCGACGTAAAAATTGTATACGCAATGTCATCCGGAGAGTACGCCAGCGCCAGATTCTCAGAACTTTCATCAGACTCAAACAACGCCCGATCCGTAACAATTCCTTCAGAGCGAAGTCCATCCAGCATCCCTTCAAACACCGGGCTCGTTATCACCAGATCCGGCTGCGTGAGTTCAAGCTGGTTGCGCAGCCGCGCCTCCCCATCATACGGGGACAACGGTACATACTGGGCACGGGTTTTGAGGATACCGATAATGATCGGCAGCAACAGAGCACTACGTTCCATCAGAATACAGATGGTTGCCTGTGGCCGAATCTCAAAGGCGTTGATGAGTGTTCTCGCAATTGTATTTGCTTTTTGATTCAACCAGTCAAACGTATAGATTTCCTGCTCAAACCGGATTGCCGGGCATTGGCTGTATTCTTGTACGGCTTTTTCAAATTCACGGATCAGATGACTGGGCTCGCTGTGAAATGACAGCTGTTCTTCCGTCTTTTGATAAACGTCATCATTTATTTGACTGATCGCGACATTTACATCCGGGTGTGACAGTGTTTTTTCAATCAGCTGTTGTAAGGCCAGACACATTCCATGGAACGTTGATTCATGCTGGTAGTGGTCAGCCCGCCCCATTACTTTGATATTCAATGAGGAAGCCGTTCGGCAGGCCGAAATCACCAACGGAAAATCAATTTTCTCATTGAAAGAGCTCAGATATTCCAGTGCTCCGTGTGCCCCGGCACTTTCCGTAAATTCCAGCAGCGCAGAGGCCCGTGTCACATCGACGCCGGACTCAACAATCAGATCGTACAGTGAGGCCTTTCCGTTGATCAGCCCTTCATAGAAATCATCCTGAATCTGCGCAAGGAGATCACCGAAATGCTGCTCAGGCTTCACATGACAACACACGGGCAAATAACTTGAATATAATCCGACATCTGTGGACGCGTTCCAGTAACCGCGCTGGTCCAGACTTGTATTCAGAATAAATTTCTCTTGATCAAAATGTCTGGCAATAAAAATCTCGCTAAGCGCCAGCATCAGAATAAAAGGCGTGACTTCAGCAGATTCAACAACATGGTTAAACCGATTCAGTGCCGGCTCCCCAAGCTGAAACGCATAGGAAAAAGCAGCATCGTCAGCCCGATCGATCTGTTTTTCGAGATTGACCAAAGCCACGTCTGACTGATAGTCCGTCAACCGGTTCCGCCAGTAACTGAGCTGTGACGCTCTCTCTTCGCTGTCATGCCAGGCAATAACTTCATCAGTGTAGGCCTGGTAAGACGCCAGATCAGCCGATGCTGTGGACGGTTCAAGTTTGCCTGCCAGCTCTTTTTCCAGCCGCGCCTCAATCCATGCCAGTGTGTGCGCATCACAGACAATATGATGAATGGACAGGATAAACTGACAGCAGTTTTCCCCGGGACTGACCGATACTTTGACCAGCTCGCCCTGCTCTAGATCTGCGCGGGTAAACTGGTGTGATGACAGCACGTCATTGTCTTGGTTCTGCTGAACCGAAGGCGTATACCCATGGGCAAAACACACTTCCACAACATCCTTTGTGCATCTGAATCGTGCACCCAGCACAGGCAAATCAGAGATGACCTTCTGAATGGATTTGCTCAGCTGTTCCACGGCGCAATTACGCACCTGATAACGCTGGCTGATTTTGTACAAATCACACTTCGCGGCATTCTCCAGAAACATTTTGTACAGCACAGCCTGCTGAGGATGTGCCTGCTGCCATGGTGTGTACGAACCGTAAACGTTATGCATCTGATACTGCTCCATCCATCAGATCTTTTAACGACTGCTTCGATGTAAGGAGGTCTCTGATATTGATCTCGATGCCGAATTGCTTCTTCATCTCGGATCTCAATTTCAGGGCCACTAAACTGGAACCCCCTAACTCCCTGAACGATTTCGAATGGTCAAAGTGATCAATACCCAGAATGGTTTTAACCGATTGTTCACGGGGATCATCATGAGACAGAGGAGCAGCCGCTTTTTGCTCAGTCAGAAAATGGACGTAAGTCGTGGTCATCTCTTTGAGCGCCACTTTTCCATTTTCATTGTAAGTAAAGTGCTCCAGCTGAATGGCCTTATGTCTGACAGAAGAAGGCACGGCATTTGTAAACACGGGAACCTGCCCTGCTTCTGCCGAATCAGCAAGAATATAAAACACGAGTAAGTCAGTATTTAAAATTGCCTTTACATCATCTGAAAGACTGGTGATACGGACACTGCCCACAACATAATTGGTCTTTAATATTTGATTTTCGATTTCCGAAAGACTGAGTCTGACGCCGGATATCTTGACCTGATCGTCCCGTCGCCCTTCGAAAACAATGTCACCATTGGAATCAATATATCCGAAATCGCCAGACTGATAGGCCACAGCTCCTGAGTCACAGGCGATAAAGCTGCTGTTATCATGATTCAGATACCGGCACATACCTATCCCGCGAATATAAATTTCACCGACCTCGCCGTCTGGCATGGGCTGCATATGCTCATCGAGAATTTCAATGACAGTGCCGCTGAAAGGTTGGCCAATCGGTAAGCTTTTCAGGTTGTGATAATTTTCCTGATCGATGACATAGTGAGTCGCAAGCATGGTTGTTTCAGTCGGACCATAAATATTCGCGACAACATCAGCATCAAAACAGGACAGAGTCTGCGCCAGCACATCTTTCGTTAAAACATCGCCGCCCAGAAACAGATACTTCAGTTTCACCTTTTCTTCAAAATCGGAAAACTCACACAGCGCCTGAATAAACGAAGGCACCTGATTAATAAAGTTGACGCTGTATTGCTTAATGGTATTCAGATAACCGGAGATTTCATTCAGGTGTACCTGCGGCGGGGTGATGAGAGTGCCACCACAATATAAGGTGGAGAGCGTGACAAAAAGAGAGATATCGAATGAAACGCTGCAACACCAGAGTGCATTCAGGTGATGGTCGAAACCCAAATCTCTGGTCGTATTGGCAATACGCTGGCTGATGTTTTCAGCACTGACAAAAACAGGCTTTTTCTTACCCGTACTGCCGGAGGTGAAATAAAGAAATCCACCCGATTCAACACCGGTCTCAGGTAAATCGTCCGCATCTGAATCCAGAACGGGTTGAGCAAATGCAGCGTTCTCAAGTGTGATCCCCAGATCAGATGCCACCAAAGGTTCTGAAAAAGAAAGACCAGAATCATTCATCAAGGCTTTCTGAGTATCCGCATTGAAATTGGTTACCTCAATCGGATAAACGACAGCCCGCGCCTTTAACAGCGCCAGCATACAGATCAGGCTGTCATTTGTCCGGCCGGCAACGAGCGGTACAATATCTCCCGCCCGGATCCCTTTATCGCTGATCAGCAGAGACGCCAGCTGATCAGATTGCGCTTCCAGCAGAGCATAAGAGATAGACCCTAAATCACCATTTAAAGCTAGCTTATCTGGTGTTCTTTCCGCATTGTCTTTGAGCTTTTCGAGGACAGTACCGAACTGTGACAGTGAATTACATTCCATTGTGCTACCTTCAAAATCCAATTTAAGGTCTGATTTTCCCGCGTATTAACTAATACATGGACAGCCCGCTGATTTCACACGTCTCAGCGACTTTTTCTCTTTCACTTCACCGGCAATCATGACTTCGTCTGACGTATAGACGACAGTGTCCGGACAAATAATATCGATGTGATATTGGGTCCACGGCGTTAAGCCGAGCCCCCAGTGGACAGTGCCATTGCTACCGCCATAACATTCATTGGGTGAACGGTTTCCTTTCTGGAAATCGATATCCTGATTGGTCCCGAAGCCAATCTCCCAAATGATTCTGTAGCGCGAGTCGATATCAAATAACTTCTCTAACATCACAATCGCGGGATGATTTTCGATGTCACTACGTAGTGAAGTAATCACGCCATGCTCGACGGTTGCAATAACCGGCACTTCATACAGTGGTTCTAATGCATCGAAAATTTTATTCTGGTCTTCTCTTAAAAAAGACACAGAGCCACTGTTCACAATGGGATACCCGCGAAAAGCAATTTCGCCCTGAATATTTAACCGTTTTTCAGCATTGTAGTTTCCGTGAAACAGCGGCAATACGCTGATTTCACCAGAGGGCACAAATTGCTGCTCTCCCCAGCTGAGACGGCCCAATTGCTCAAACCAGCAATATTCGTCACTGTCGTGAAGAAAAACGGCTTCGCAACCATTCTTTTTATCAACAAACTGGATGTGGTCGGATTCTTCGATATGGTCAAAGAAATAATCCGCCCAAGCTTTTTGAGCATCAGGATCAGTCAATTCCATCTTCTCTAAGAAATAACTTATATCGTCCAAGAATATTTCTGTAGAGTTACATGGCATTGAAATAATCTTACACTTCTCTGCAATTTTCTCTGCCGGTGGCGAAGAGAATAAGACATGAGGAGAAATGACAAGGAAATGGGTTTGATGAGCTAATTTTTGATGGTCCAGAATGTCATGAAAGCTTTCTGGTGTATCACAAGCAATTATTTTTGTTGATAGATAGTCATTCTCCGTTGATATTTCGAACTTGTCAGAGAATTCACTATTCGTCAGCAGGACAAAATCACAGTTTTCAGACTCACCCAACTGCTTATATTTTTCTGGTCTTATTACAATCATAAGTCCTCCATATGGTCCCCACAGATGTGGGGACCATACCGGTTTTAGCCGATCAGGTTGCCTAAGTACTGGCCATTCTTGTTACGGCTGATTTTCGCTTTTTTCTGTACGTTTGACTTTTTCATGATATTTTCCTTATGAACAATAGTTATCTAACGTTTCATGTCTCTCACCTTGAGACATGTTTTTCCTTTCCAATGGCAAAACCATTTTCAAGAAACTTTGAAAAGGAGTCGTATACATTTCCTTATCCCATTCATTCTGCAAGTCTTCAGGGATATGGTACTCCTCTACGATGACACCATCCTGGTAGACCCGGAACACAGGATGGATAAATGTACTGCTGTCGCCATCATCCGGCATCCGGATAACATTAAATGGATCGGGATGCTCTTTCTTGCCGTATTCAAATGTGAATCGGATATGGCTTGATTTCTGATATATCTTTTCAATGAGATCAACCGGCATATCGACAACATATTCAACATTGCCATCATTGATAAGCAGCACATCGCTAATAAATCCAGGCTGCTGATATAGCGAAGAGTTACTATGAATCCGGTACATGATTTTTTCATAGACAGATTCAAATGAATGTAATCTCTCACGGTGAAACGCATCTTTGCCTTGCTTCATTTTTAATATTTCAGCTAATGCTTTCACGTTGTACCTGAATCCATGTATGAAACCAGAAAACGACTGCTTATAATCACGCATATGCATGATCGTTCCGGCGAAATACATCCCCTCAACATTGGTAGATTCCCAGAATTCTGTCATTCTCGGATATTTCTTATTCTCTGTAATCTGAGGGACTGCAGCACCTTGAAACATACTGTCGTCAAAAGAGAAACCGATGCAAGAAATAATCTCATCGACAACAATCTGCCAGTGCTGTCCATTCGCGTGAGTATAAGAAAAATCAACAATATACTTATCATTGTCTTTGGTGATTTTTGTCACTTCAGCATCAAGGATGGTGTTCTGCGACTTTAACTGATAGGTATCTAAAATATTGTTATTCACTGCTCTCAAATGCCCGACATAATGTGTTTTCCAGGCCAGCTTCACTGGTGTCGGGCTTAACAGATGGATGACAGATGCGGTTTCAACCAAATTATCAGCCGTTTCGAAAGCAGAGTTGCCTTTTCCTAAGATCAAAACAGATTTGTTTTTATAATCATCAGGATTAATTGAGGCTTTCGTGTAAGTTTTCACATATTCACTGCCAGGAAAACAAGGCTTATTTTCTTTTGCCAATCCAGTCGCGATAATGAGTTTCTCACATGTGTAAACCTTACCGTCAGCATCCTTTAATGAAAAGTGTTCATCTTTATCAATGGATACAATATCGGCATTGTAAGTCACCTTCAGTCCAAACTTATCTTTAAAATCATTCAGATACTGAACTAAATCTTTTGCATCAGGAAAATATTTCTCAGAGTAATGTTTAAAAAGAAATCCTTCATCATTTAATAACGAATTCCAGTCCCAACGAAGATTGATTTCATCATCATTATAGCCTGTATAAACTTTATTAATAGAAATCAGCTTGCCATGCTTCGGTAACGTTTTAAATGCATTTCCGGAGCAATCACCCTTTTCCAGAATCAAATAATCTTCATTTGATTTCTCGAGATAATAAGCGAGCTGTAATCCAGCGGGTCCAGCGCCAATAATGATATATTCATGATGCATAATCAAATTCCTTATACAATGCGTCTGTCGCACAGCTGGTTAAATTCTGAGGTTAAAGCACGCAGATCCCTGATGATATTAATTCTTTTTAACCATCGGCCATAATGATCATATTTCGCGGAAAACTGACGCCTGCCGTGCACAGCCCTTCTGTTATCAATCAGCATGATCTGTCCCTCAGTAAGACAGACATCAATCAGAGATTGGTTCACAACCGACTTGAATTTTTCAAGTGCCATTTCAGCGTCTTTATTTTCACCAAGCACTGCCATATAAGGCAGATCTGCTCGCATAAAAGGCCGCTCCCGATTCCCGTATAAAATTGAGATCGGTGTATCGACATACTTAGCTTCAGCACTCATATGGTACTTATGAATATCGATATCCCAGTGATCACTTTTATTTTCTTTGACGTGATGTGACGTATCCGGCGCAATACAAAAAGACTTGCTGAACAGAATATCAATTGTTTTCCCATCTAACTGACTGACAATTTCATCGACATGGCATAATGATGTCGCTGCTTGCTCCGTATTGCGATAACACATCAACGAAACATAATCAGCTGGCGTTGGATGGAAAGCTTCTTCCGTATGCCAGTCCAGTTCAGCTGAACTGCTTGACCCCAGCTGCTCATAAGCATCTGCTTTGATCGGCACCACATAGCGCATAAAGCGGCCATTTTCTTGCGTTGACCACCCAAAAATTTCGCCGAACAGGCAGGAGACTAATGAATGGATGACTTCATATGTAAACGTCTCAGAATGATGCCAGTTACAGTCCCATGTATTGGGTGTCTGAATATTTTCAATATCGATCGGAAGGCCATGAATTAAGAATGCTGCATAGCTATGAGCCGTATTTTTGAAATCTAATACGTCCTCTCTCAAATTCCGGCTGAGTTCCATGGCATAGACCGCACAATCTCTGGCGAAACTGTCTGTTTCAACCGAATCATGTTTTTCTATCAACTGATGACAAGCATGATAGATGAACTCAAGGTCTTCAGTCGTTAACTGATATGTCTTATACTTTTCCATACGCATCGCTAACTTAATATCAAATTGAAATTTCTTCAGACCAATATAAAAGCTTAAGCGGCCTGTCTTCCAGAGACATTTTCTCCTCTAAGCGTTTATATTCCCTAACAATATAGTCATCAAAGGTTGCTGGCTTCCCAATTAAATATTCCAGCCATGGTTCAAGGCCCATCGCATATACAAATACAGAATCAGGGTTGATCAATTGAATCAGTTGTTCAGTTTCATCACAGTCACAGCCAGTTAAGCGTCTGTTTTTTGCGTACTCCGGTTGATGACCTTGATTTAATACGGGCTCATACAGCCAGGTATATGGCGCACCTTCACACTCCATCCCGACAAACATCTTGCTCACTTTGAGCGTATTATCGAGCAGATATTGATAAATTTCTGCCTGAATAAATTTCGAGTCCGATAATATAAGCAGCTGCTCGGAATCTGTTTCAATATAATAAGATGACTTCGCATCTACCCGAAGGTCACCATGCTCTCCCAGAAAAGGAAGGGTATGCAGTTGAAAAGTATTTCCCTGAATTTTCTCAAACGGATCCACTTCGATCACATTCCCGAAGCCGATTTGCTTGAGTATCTTGGCCAGTGACGGGTCTTCAATCATGTCACCAGAACTTTTAGGAACAATAATCTGCCCCACTTTATGTCTGATTTGCAGTAAGGTTTCGACATTAAAGTGATCCGCATGCCCATGAGTGATCACAACATAGTCAATATGCTCAGGTAAATCAGATAACGAATATGATGTTTTCCCATCTTTTTCAAAGGATTCACTCTGAATCCAGGGGTCAATCAGCAGTGATTCAGACGAAGTCTCAATCAGCAAAGTCGCATGACCAAAATAACGAATCGTTTCATGGCTGGGTGCTGACGGTTCTTTGTGTTCACACTCTGAGGTGAACAATATTCTGAACTGCTGCTTCGCTTCGTCAGACAGATTCATTTCCCGGCAAAACTTATTGAAATCGACCGGAGTTCGTCTCGCCTCAAAAATTTTATCCAGTATTTTTTCTTTAAAATCAACATCAATCAAAAACTGAGTTTCATGACAGGACAAACGTGGTGTATTAAACACTGGCGGACGTTTGGTGTGCTCCGTTTTTAATGTGAATAATACACTTTCACACCGGTCAAACACCCCATCAAATGCATTTTCAAAAAGACGGTATGCGCCGCTCTGATTCCGGGCATAGTAAAGCTCAGCCCTGCCTTTCAATTCGGATGGAATTTCCTGATAAAGAGGCTCTAAACTGTCACCTTGAAATTGTGAAACTAATTCATCAAGCTTTTCGACAGCAGAAAGTAGCTGTTCTTGTTGCGCTTCTTGCTGTTGGTTGCCATCCAGGTATTGTTCCACACTGAACACATCATCCATGGATAATCTGACCGTGCTCACTTTCCCACTGGAAATACCACTATGAAATTCAGGATATTTTAAAAATGATCTTAATTGCTTCCTGTTTTTCCTCATAAAAAAAGAACGAGCAACAGGAGAAAGCAAATAGTGCCATGCGTACCAATGTTCGACTAATGGCTCAATAAAGACATTATTTCTCAGATAAAGAAATGCCTCATCTTCCGTCTCACAACGACTTGATCCCTTCATAAGCCCAACTAACTCGTTTGATTTTATGGTTTTACTGGTTTCAGTATGGCAATGACCTGGTCAGTACAATCAACCAAAAACAGGTGGTAGTACTCAGCAAATAAATGCAACCACACTCAGTGCGCAACATGATTAAGCACATAATTTCACAAAGAGAATAATAAGTAACCTTCGATTAACAAAAAATATACTTTCATCACACTTCACCATCATTTGAGATCAAATTGCGATCATGATGATCCAAATTTCACCAGATCCGCAGCTGTCTGTGCTCTCAGAGCAAGGTCAAATCGGGGAGAAATTATGAGAGAAGTGAAATCATGCATTGAATCAACTGCTTGCTTTTAAGTTTCAACCCGATTGCCCTTGATTCAGAGTGACAGCGCCAGACTTCAGCCAAGACATGGATCTGGAAAAGAATGAAAAGAGAGAAATCCCGAACACATGCCATTTACAAAAATTAAATAAAAATATCGGCTGATAAAATAAAAAATCCTTCTGTGAACCAGGTTCACTCTATGAGCATTTTAATGCCGCCATTCATTTGTTTGTCATTTGCATAATGGTAAATTTGTGCTCGTTAAAACCTCGCTCTGAAAGTCCCTGCCTGGCCGGTAAAGCCCGATAGCACCATGGTTGATCCCAATCAGCCAGCGGTTTGCTGCACCCGGAATTCAGAGCGTTAAAAATTATCACTTTCACCATAGATGCAGTTCAATATGGATATTTCGTTAATTGTGACCACCTATAACTGGCCGGAAGCTTTAAATAAAGTTCTGGAAAGTATTGAAAGACAGAGCCATCTGCCGCGGGAAGTCATCATTGCCGATGACGGCTCAGGTCAAGAGACCGCGGAAGTTGTCGCCTACTGGCAACAGAAACTGAGTATTCCTGTGATTCACAGCTGGCAGGAAGATGAAGGTTACCGGCTTTCGGCAAGCCGTAACAAAGCCATCGCCCGGGCCAATGGTGACTATCTGGTGATGATTGACGGAGATATGGTGCTGGATCGCCATTTTATCCGTGACCATACCCGGACCGCTCAGCCCGGCTATTTTATTCAGGGCTGGCGCGTCCGGCTGAATGAGCAGGGGAACTTCCATGTGTTTGAACATGGTGTGATCCCGCACTGCCGGATGAAAGGGATTCTGGATCTGAAAAACCGTTGCTACGGACTGCGACTGCCCGTGCTCCGCTCCCTCAGCTACGGTTCTCCAACCTCAATTTCAGGCACGAAAGGCTGCAATATGGCCTTCTGGAAACAGGATGTGGTCGCCATTAACGGCTTCAACGAGGACTTCGTCGGCTGGGGTAAAGAAGACAACGAATTTGCCACTCGGATGATCAATCGCGGCATTCGCCGCAAGCGCCTGCGCTTTTCAGCTGTGGCCTTTCATCTCTACCATGATGAAAGTCCGCGGAATATGGTGGCCTGCAACCACGAAATCCTGATGCGCACCAAGCACCACCGCCTGGCATTCTGCCACAACGGTCTCTCCCGTTATCAGGCAAGCTAACCCTGACCCGCCGGTTCTTCAGCTTCCCGAGAAGAGCCGGCGACATCCGCATTTTCAGCGCATCAGCATCTCCCCGTTTATTACTTTTGTATGACTTTACCTGCAGCTTCACCTACCCCCTGCTTTCTGCTGACTATATTTAATAAGAACAGTGCGCACATGACATAAAAATACCAATAAGCACACTGCTTAGTGATTGATTCATGAGGGACAGCCATGAAGGAGCAGGTATGAACGCAAAAACAGACAGCAAAGTTATCTTGGTCGGGGCCGGTTTTATTTCCGATGTTCATGCCAGAGCCATTCACGCCTTACCGGGGATCACTATTGCCGCCATCGTGGACCCCGATCTGTCTGCAGCGCAGTCACTGGCCCGCCGCTATCAGGTACCGCACTGTTTCAGCCAGCTTGATCAGGCACTGGCCGAAACCGACTTTGACGCCGCTCATGTACTGACCCCGCCGAATCTGCATTACGAGCTGGTCCGGAATCTGCTGACCCATGGCAAACACGTACTGGTCGAAAAGCCGCTGGCGGAAACCACAAAAGAGTGTGACGCCCTCATCCGTCTGGCCCGTCAAGAGGAGCTGACCCTGGCAGTCAACCAGAATTTTCTGTTTCACCCGGTCATTGAAGCGGCCAAGCGCCTGCTCGACAGCAACACGATTGGTCCGGTAACCTCCGTCACCCTGAATTACGAAATGCCGTTGCGTCAGCTGGACAGCGGGCAGTTCAGTCACTGGATGTTCCGCCAGCCCGTCAATCTGCTGCTGGAGCAGGCGGTACATCCCTTATCACAACTGCTGACCTTATTCGGTCCGCCCCAAGGCGCGCTGACCAGCCGGATCAGCCAGATGAAAGTCCTGAGCGGACAACAGCCCTGCATTCTCCGGCTGGACGCAATGGGCGAACTGAGCGTTCCTTTTCATTTTTCGTTTGCCATGGGCAATGATTTCCCAATCTGGCAGCTCCATATCACCGGAGAGGACGGCTCTCTGACACTGGATATCATTCGGCAACGCGTCCTGATCAACGGCCGCAGCCGCTTTCTGCCCGCACTGGATACCGCTGTGACCGCCTGTGCCCAGGCTGGCAGCCTGATCGCTCAGGGGATCCGACAACTGGCTGAATACGCCGGTGCAATCACCGGACTGCGGGCTTCCAGAGATCCATTCTTCCTGTCGATGCAGTCCAGCATCCGTGCATTTCATCAGGCACGGGAGTCACAGCAGCCACTCCCCCATGCTGCAGAATTTGGTCGCGAACTGGTCGAACTTTGCCACCAGCTTGCTGAGAAAAGCCTGGGTGCTGATGCTTTGCATCTCCCCCCGCCTTCAGACACAGAACGGACACCAGCCAGTCCGCCGACCGAACAGCCCTTCGATGTGCTGGTGATTGGCGGAACCGGCTTCATCGGACGCCATGTCGTCAGTCAGTTACTGGCTGAACGATACACCGTCGGTGTGATGGCAAGGCATCTTCAGTCCCTGCCGGCATTGTTCCACCAGCCGGACATTCAGCTGATTCAGGGCGATGTCTGTGATCCGGCAGCCGTGGAGCATGCCGTCAGCCGGGCCCGCTACGTGATCAATCTGGCCCACGGCGGCGGCAATGGCGACTGGCAGGCCATTCACCATGCAATGGTCGACTCCGCCCGGACGATTGCCTGTGCCTGTCTGGCCCACGGCATTACCCGGCTGGTCCACGTCGGCTCCATTGCTTCCTTATACCTGGGGAGCGCCCGCACCGTCATTCACAGCGCCTCCCCCGTAGATCCCTGCGCGCGTCAGCGGGCAGATTACGCCCGGGCCAAAGCCATGGCAGATGATCTGCTGATGCACGAAATGCATGAGCTCGATGTGGTGGTGTTGCGCCCCGGCATCGTCGTCGGCGAAGGCGGCCTGATTCACCACACAGGCGTCGGTTTCTTCAATAACAGTCAGTACTTCATCGGCTGGAATCTGGGACACAATCCGCTGCCCTTCGTGCTGGCCGAAGATGTTGCCTCGGCCACTGTCGCGGCAATGACCAACCCGGCTGCCCGGGGCAAGGCACTGAATCTGGTCGGTGATGTCAGGCCGTCCTCTCGGGAATATGTCACTATGCTCAGCAAAGGGCTGAACCGTCCTTACCGCTATGTCCCCCAGCTGACTTTCTGGCTGTATCTGCAGGAAATAGCCAAGTGGGCGATCAAGCGACTGGGGGGACGTCACATCAACCTGCCTTCCTTACGGGATCTGAAATCCCGGGCCATGAATGCCCGTTTTGACACCAGCGGTGAGAAACGCCTGCTGAACTGGCAACCGGTCAATGACTGGCATGTCTTTTACCAGCGTGCCGTTCTGGTACACCGCAGCGAGCCACCGGTGACACCGTCGCCCTCTGCAGCCAGACCAAACCAGATACACCCGGAAGACAGCCCGTCTGAAAAGGCAACTGCGTTATGACGGTACTCCTGCATGTTTTTTCCACCTTTACCCTCGGCGGGCCGCAAATTCGTTTTGCTCAGCTCGTGAACGCCCTGCCGGGGCATCATCAGCATGTGGTGATTTCGCTGGATGGCCGACTGGATGCAGCTGCCCGGCTGGCAGCCCATGTTCACGTCACCTGCCTGACCCTGCCTGAGCTGAAATCCTTCACTCTGCCGGAGCGGCTGACACGCATCCACCGGACACTCCGGGAATACCAGCCCGAAGTCCTGATGACTTACAACTGGGGCGCCATTGAGTGGGCCCTGTGTAACCGCTTTAGCCGGCTGTGCCGCGGCGTACACTGGGAAGACGGTTTCAATCCGGATGAAGCCACCCGGCTGTATCCGCGGCGGAATCTGTTTCGCCGTCTGGCACTGGGAGGGCGCACCGAAGTTGTGGTTCCTTCTCATATTCTGATGCAGATCGCCAGCCAGCAATGGCGCATTCCCCCGGCCCGGCTGCATTATTTCCCCAACGGGATCGAGACTCCGGCGCACCTTGCCCCAGCATTTTCTGTGAAGCAGCCAACCCTGATCACGCTCGCCAGCCTGCGCAAAGAGAAAAACCTGCCGCGCCTGATCGATACGGTCGCAGCGCATGCGCCGGACAGCCGCCTGCTGATTGGCGGTGATGGTCCCTTACTGACCGAGCTGGAAAGCTATGTCTCAAAACACCATCTGAACCACCAGATCCGGCTGGCAGGCCGGATTGATGATGTCTGGGGCTTTCTGGCTCAGGGGGATATCTTCTGCCTGTCGTCCGATACGGAACAGATGCCGCTGTCAGTACTGGAAGCCATGGGCGCCGGTCTGCCGGTTCTGGCAACCGATGTCGGTGATGTCAAATCCATGCTTTCGGCCGCCAACCAGCCGTTTGTCGTTCAGCCCGCCTCCTATGGCCGTGCGATGACACAACTGCTGGCCGCACCCGACCAGTGGCAGCCCATTGGCCAGGCCAACCGGCTGAAGGTAAGGCAGGAATACAGCTTCCAGACCATGCTGAACAATTTTTGCCGTCTGATTTCCCCGCCCTGATGACCCGGCCACAACGTGCTATTTTTTAAAGAAAGCGCCTGAAAACGCACCGGCCGAATAACTGACGACGACAGACCTGAGCCGGGCTGTGAATCTCCGGGTGAAACTTGCACATCCGGATTCAATTTCACCGCAGTTCGTGATACCCTGCGCGCCCTTTCTTCCACTTGAGTAACACTGGTCATGAGCAAAGGCACGTTATACATCGTTTCGGCCCCGAGCGGCGCAGGCAAATCCAGCCTGATCAACGCTCTGCTGGAAACCAATCCAACCTATGACATGAAGGTCTCAGTTTCCCACACCACACGCGGCATGCGTCCGGGTGAAGCACATGGTGTGCATTACAACTTTGTCAGCGTGGAAGAATTCAAAGAGCTGGCAGAACAGGGCGCGTTCCTGGAACACGCCGAGGTGTTCGGTAACTTTTACGGCACCTCCCGCCTGTGGATTGAGCAACAGCTTGATAAAGGCATTGATGTCTTTCTGGATATCGACTGGCAGGGCGCACAGCAAATCCGCCTCCAGATGCCGCTGGCCAAAAGCATTTTTATTCTGCCGCCGTCCAAAGATGAGCTGGAGCGTCGTCTCAACGCCCGCGGACAGGACAGCGATGCAGTAATTGCCCGCCGGATGGATGAAGCGCGCTCAGAAATCTCGCATTACACGGAGTACGATTACGTGATCGTGAATGACGATTTTGATGTGGCGCTCATGGATTTTAAAGCAATCATCCGTGCGGAGCGATTGAAGCAAGACAAGCAAGCTGCTAAATATAGCAGCATGCTTTCTGCGCTACTGGCGCAGCAGTAAGTAATTTTGTACAATTTTCAATCTTTTTACTAATACCACTGGAGTCCTCGATGGCACGCGTAACTGTTCAAGATGCTGTTGATAAAATTGGCAACCGTTTCGATCTGATCCAAATTGCTTCTCGCCGTGCACGTCAAATGCAAACTGGCGGTAAGGATCCACTGGTTCCTGAAGAGAACGACAAGTACACAGTGATCGCCCTGCGCGAGATCGAAGAAGGTCTGATCACCAAAGATATTCTGGACGCACGCGAGCGTCAGGAAATGCAAGAGCAGGAAGCTGCTGAACTGGCAGCTGTGAGTGCCATTGCAGGTAACCAGCGCTAATTCAAGGAAGCGGGCAATTTGTATCTCTTTGATAGCCTGAAAGAAGTTGTAATTGAATACCTGCCTGAGACTCAGATTGAGGCGCTCAGGCAGGCCTATTTAGTCGCAAGAGACGCCCACGAAGGCCAGACCCGTTCCAGTGGTGAGCCTTACATTATCCACCCGATTGCCGTCGCCCGGATCCTGGCCGAAATGCGCCTGGATTTCGAAACCCTGATGGCCGCCCTGCTCCACGATGTCATAGAAGATACCGATGTCACCAAAGACGACCTCGACAGTCGTTTCGGATCGACCGTGGCCGAACTGGTGGATGGTGTGTCCAAACTGGACAAACTCAAATTCCGCGATCGGAAAGAAGCCCAGGCAGAGAACTTCCGCAAGATGATCATGGCGATGGCCAATGACATCCGGGTCATCCTGATCAAGCTGGCCGACCGTACGCACAATATGCGGACCCTGGGTGCCCTGCGCCCGGATAAGCGCCGCCGTATTGCCCGCGAAACCCTGGAAATCTTTTCTCCCCTGGCCCACCGTCTGGGTATCCACAATATTAAGACCGAGCTTGAAGAACTGGGCTTCGAAGCCCTGTATCCGAACCGCTATCGGGTGCTGAAAGAAGTGGTCGCCGCTGCCCGTGGGAACCGGAAAGAAATGATTAACCGGATCCACGCAGAAATTGAAGGCCGCCTGTTTGATGCGGGGATCGACGGCAAAGTGGTTGGCCGCGAAAAGAACCTGTACTCCATCTATAACAAGATGAAGAACAAGGAACAGCGCTTCCATTCGATCATGGATATCTATGCCTTCCGGGTTTTGGTCCGGGATCTGGATACCTGCTACCGGGTGCTGGGACAGGTGCATAACCTGTACAAACCGCGTCCGAGCCGGATGAAAGACTACATTGCCATCCCGAAAGCCAATGGCTATCAGTCACTGCATACCTCTCTGGTCGGCCCGCACGGAGTTCCGGTCGAAGTTCAGATCCGGACCGACGACATGGATCAGATGGCGGATAAAGGGGTTGCGGCCCACTGGACCTACAAAGATGGCGAAAGCTCTGGCACCACCGCGCAGGTAAAAGCCCAGCGCTGGATGCAGAGCCTGATGGAGCTGCAGCAGAGTGCCGGTAACTCGTTCGAATTTATCGAGAACGTGAAATCTGATCTCTTCCCGGATGAGATTTACGTCTTCACACCGAAAGGCCGGATTGTCGAACTGCCGGTTGGCGCCACTGCCGTTGACTTTGCCTATGCCGTGCATACGGACGTGGGTAATACCTGTGTCGGTGCCAAAGTTGACCGTCAGCCGTATCCGTTGAGCAAGCCGCTCAAAAACGGTCAGACCGTCGATATCATCAGCGCACCGGGTGCACGCCCGAATGCGGCCTGGCTCAACTATGTGGTGACTTCCCGCGCACGGACCAAGATCCGGCAGGTCCTCAAAACCATGCGCCGGACCGAATCCATTACGCTAGGCCGTCGCCTGCTGAACCATGCGCTGGGTGAACTGAATATCGACCAGATCGACCCGGACACGCTGAATCAGGTACTTCAGGATCTGCGTCTGAAAGATCAGGAATCCCTGCTCGCTGCGATTGGCCTGGGTGAACTGATGAGCGTGGTGATTGCCCGCAGACTGCTGGGCACGCTGGACGAAGAAAACCAGACGGACGACAAACGCCGGATGCCAATCCGTGGTGCCGACGGTATTCTGCTGACCTTCGCCAACTGCTGTCATCCGATCCACGGTGACCCGATCATGGCATACGTCAGCCCGGGCAAAGGGCTGGTGATCCACCGCGAGGAATGTTCGAACATCCGCGGTTACCAGAAAGAGCCGGACAAATACATGCCGGTGGAATGGAGCCGCGACTTCGAGCAGGAGTTTGTCACCAACCTCAAAGTCGACATGCAGAACCATCAGGGTGCACTGGCCGATCTGACCAACACCATTGCCAATACCGGTTCCAACATTCAGGGTCTGTCGACCGAGGAGAAGGACGGCCGCCTGTATACCATCACCGTTCGCCTGACCACCAAAGGTCGGGTCCATCTGGCCAATATCATGCGCCGGATCCGGGTGATGCCGAATGTGGTCCGGGTTGCCCGGCAGAAAAACTGAGATGGCCGCAGCGCCAGCACAGTATGTCACGCACAAACGCCCGAACCGGGCGTTTGTGCTTTCCCAGCGGCTGAATCACAACATCTCAGCCTGCCAGAAATCAAGAACATCACGACTATGACCCCAGAACGCTTTCAGCGAATCCAGTCAGTCCTGGCGACCCGCCAGCCGGATCTCACTCTGTGCCTGGAAGAAGTGCACAAACCCAATAACGTCTCCGCCATCATCCGGACAGCAGACGCCGTCGGCGTTCACAAAGTCCATGCCGTCTGGCCGAATGAAATGCGGGTTCTGAGCCACACCTCTGCCGGTGCCCGGAACTGGGTTGAGCTGCAAACCCATGACACCATGACGGATGCGGTGAGCCATCTCAGGACCCAAGGCATGCAGGTTCTGGCCACGCACCTGTCGGATCGCGCCGTTGATTTCCGCGAGATTGATTACACCAAGCCGACTGCAGTCATTCTGGGCGGCGAGAAAAACGGGATCACCCCCGAAGCACTGGCACTGGCTGATCAGGACATCATTATTCCGATGGTGGGTATGGTACAGTCGCTGAACGTCTCCGTCGCCAGTGCACTGATCCTCTATGAAGCACAACGCCAGCGCCAGATCGCTGGCATGTACGACCGGGACACCACGCCACTGCCCCTGGAAACCGTGCACCGCATTTTGTTTGAACGCGGCCACCCGGTACTGGCAAAAGTGGCAAAGCAGAAAAAACTGCCTTACCCGCCGCTGGATGATAAAGGCCAGATCGTCGCTGACGACGCCTGGTGGCGTGCCATTCAGTCCAGAAACAAATAACCCAATCATCTGACGGAACACAGAGAGCAAACGCATGAGCGGACAGATGCTAGACACCATTACCCTGACTGAACTGTCAGGCGTGGGCGCCAAAATGGCTGAAAAACTCCATAAGATTGGCCTTCACACGGTGCAGGATCTGCTGTTCCATCTGCCGCTCCGTTACGAAGACCGGACCCGGATCTGGCCCATTGCTGAAATCCGGCCCGGCCAGCACCTGACCGTGCAGGGCGAAGTGCTCAGCAATGCCATCAGCTTTTGCAAACGCCGGATGCTGACCGTCAGAATCAGTGATCAGAGCGGTGCCTTAACCCTGCGCTTCTTTAATTTCAACGCGGCGATGAAAAACGCGTTGTCAGAAGGCAAGCAGGTCAAAGCCTACGGCGAAATCCGGCGCGGCCAGCATGGTCCGGAAATCATCCATCCGGATTACAAAATCTTTTCCGAACCCACTCAACTCGCGGTCGAAGAAACCCTGACTCCGGTTTATCCGACCACCGACGGCCTGCGGCAGCTGACCTTGCGCAACCTGACCGATCAGGCTCTGAAGCTGCTTGATAAAGCCGCGGTCACTGAGCTGTTGCCGGAAGGCCTGTACGACCGTCAGATGACGCTGGCGCAGGCACTGCATGTCATGCATCGTCCAACCCCCGATGTCTCGCTGGACCAGTTGGAAAAGGGCCAGCATCCGGCGCAGAAACGGCTCATCCTTGAGGAACTGCTGGCACAGAATCTGTCGATGCTGGCCGTACGCCAGAAAGGACAACAGCATCAGGCCTGGCCGCTGCCCCCCAGCGAACCGCTGAAACAGCAACTGCTGGCCGGACTGCCATTCAGCCCGACCGGCGCCCAGCAGCGCGTGGTGGCTGATATTGAATCCGATCTGGCAAAGTCCGTCCCCATGATGCGACTGGTTCAGGGCGATGTCGGCTCCGGCAAAACTCTGGTCGCCGCACTGGCGGCGGTTCGCGCTATCGGACATGGCTATCAGGTCGCGCTGATGGCACCGACCGAACTGCTGGCCGAACAGCACGCCCTCAACTTCGCCCACTGGCTGGAACCGCTTGGCATTCAGGTCGGCTGGCTGGCCGGGAAGCTCAAAGGCAAAGCGCGGGAAACCGAGCTGGCCCGCATTGAAAGCGGTGAAGCGAAGATGGTGGTCGGCACCCATGCCCTGTTCCAGCAACAGGTGATCTTCAGCAATCTGGCGTTGGTCATCATCGATGAACAGCACCGGTTCGGGGTGCACCAGCGGCTGGAACTGCGGGAAAAAGGCGCAAATGATGGCCGTTATCCGCACCAGCTGATCATGACGGCCACGCCCATTCCCCGGACGCTGGCCATGACCGCGTATGCCGATTTGGAAACCTCAGTGATCGACGAACTGCCGCCGGGCCGGACCCCCATTCAGACCGTCGCGGTTTCCGATGCCCGCCGCGCAGATATCATCGAACGGATCCGTGCCGCCTGTCTGAACGAAGGACGCCAGGCATACTGGGTCTGTACCCTGATTGATGAATCTGAAGTGCTGGAAGCCCAGGCGGCATCCGACACCGCCACTGAGCTGACCGCCCAGTTACCGGAGCTGAAAATTGGTCTGGTTCACGGCCGGATGAAAGCGGCTGAAAAGCAGGACGTGATGCAACGTTTCAAAGCCGGTGAACTGCACCTGCTGGTTGCCACCACCGTGATTGAAGTGGGTGTTGATGTTCCCAATGCCAGCCTGATGATCATCGAAAACCCCGAACGGCTGGGTCTGGCGCAGCTTCACCAGCTGCGCGGCCGGGTTGGCCGGGGCAGCGTCGCCAGCCATTGTGTGCTGCTCTATCATGCCCCGTTGTCGAAAACGGCTCAGCAGCGACTGGGCGTGCTGCGGGAAAGCAGTGACGGCTTCGTGATAGCCCAGCGCGATCTGGAAATCCGCGGTCCCGGTGAGCTGCTCGGCACCAAACAGACCGGCATTGCAGATTTCAAAGTGGCCGATCTGGTCCGCGACCAGCACCTGATCCCTCAGGTCCAGAAGATGGCGCGATACCTGCACGATCAATATCCGTCCAATGCCAAGGCCATTATTGAGCGCTGGCTCGGTCACCGGGAAAACTATTCCAACGCCTGATCCGGACAAACCTGCTCGTTCCAGTGTAATCGCGGTCTGATGCCGCTGTTTTCTGCTTTCACACACCAAAAACAACATACGCAAACGTTTGCTAATTTTGGGTTCGTCATTACAATAGGGGCCAATTTTGACCCAAGGGTCCTTTTCGGCTTCAAACCTGTCCACTCAGATCCCCTTGAGAAGCCGACCTGTCGACGTAATAAGGATTGACCATGACCGGCCAGCACCAAGAAATTGAACGTCCCCGCTCATCTGATTTGATTTACCGTCTTGAAGATCGTCCGCCCCTGCCGCAAACCCTGTTTGCAGCATTGCAGCACCTGCTGGCCATGTTCGTGGCCGTCGTCACCCCATCGCTGATCATCTGTCAGGCTCTGGGACTGCCGGCCAGCGACACCAACACCATCGTCAGTATGTCGTTGCTGGCCTCAGGTGTTGCGTCGTTCATTCAGATCCGGACCATCGGCCCGGTGGGTTCCGGCCTGCTGTCGATTCAGGGCACCAGCTTTAACTTTCTCGGCCCGATTATCGGTGCCGGGCTGGCAATGAAAGCCGGCGGTGCGGATGTGCCGACCATGATGGCTGCTATTTTCGGCACCATTCTCGCCGCTTCCCTGACAGAAGTCGCCATTTCGCGAATTTTACAACATACCCGCCGGGTCATTACCCCGCTGGTGTCCGGCATTGTGGTGACTTTGATTGGTCTGACATTGATCCAGATTGGCCTGACGTCAATTGGCGGTGGCTATGCCGCCATTGAAGACGGCAGCTTCGGCAGTCTGGATAAACTGCTGCTGGCCGGGATCGTCCTGGGGCTGATTGTCCTGATGAACCGGATGAAGAACCCGTATCTGCGTGTTTCATCCATTGTGATTGCGATGGCCGCCGGAACGCTGGCCGCCTGGCTGATGGGCATGATCAGTACGGAGCGGCTCGCCGAAACCACCCTGATCGCCATTCCTGCCCCGATGCAGTACGGACTGGGTTTTGACGGGTCGCTGCTGATCCCGCTGGTGATTGTCTTTGCCATTACGTCACTGGAAGCCATCGGAGATATCACGGCAACCTCAGAAACCTCAGAACAACCGGTCAGCGGCCCGGTGTACCTGAAGCGGATTAAAGGCGGCGTGCTGGCAGATGGGATCAACTCAGCGCTGGCAGCGGTGCTGAACAGTTTTCCAAACTCAACCTTCAGCCAGAACAACGGCATTATCCAGCTGACCGGCGTTGCCAGCCGTTACATCGGTTATTTTGTCGCAGGGATGCTGGTGTTGCTGGGTCTGTTTCCTGTTGTCGCCAATCTGGTTCAACTGATCCCGGAACCTGTACTGGGCGGTGCCACCATCGTGATGTTCGGCACCATTGCCGCATCCGGGGTGCGGATTATTTCCCGTTGTGAGCTGGACCGTCGTGCCATTCTGATCATGGCACTGTCGTTCTCGATGGGACTGGGGATTGCGCAGAAACCGGAAATCCTCCAGTTCATGCCTGAGATTGTGAAAAGCATTCTTTCATCCGGCATGGCTGCCGGTGGCCTGACGGCGATTCTGCTGAACCTGATTCTGCCGGAAGAAAAGAAAGACTGATTGACGGACAGCGTCCTCCCATCACAAATGAGAGGGCGCTGTGCCTGCTAGGATTTCACGGCGCGCTTGCCGTTCTGTTTTACCGGACGCAACGGCAGACTCACCTGGACTTTCAGCCCCCCTTCGCTGCGGTTACTGAACTGAATGTCACCCTGGTGCTGATCCACTATCCGCTTCACAATCGCCAGTCCGAGTCCGGTACCTTCCGCATCGCTGCCGCGGGCACTGTCACCGCGGGTCAGGGGTTGCAGCATCTTCGCCACCTGATCCGGTTCAATCCCGGGACCGTCATCTTCCACACAGAACCAGGCCATCTGGCGATCCGCCGTCATCCCACTGGTGACCCGAACCCAGCCATTGCCGTAACGCAGCGCATTAACCACCAGGTTACTGATCAAACGCTTAATCGCGACACCATTGACATACACTTTGCCATTGATGAGACCCAGTTCCTGCTCAATCCCCCGCTCAATGCCGCCTTCTGCCTCTGCCACATCTTCCACCAGCAGATTCAGATCATGCAGTTCCTGCTCCTGCAAATGGGTCGACTTCAGGTACTCCATAAACTGACTGATGATGGCATTACACTCTTCAGTGTCTTTAATCATGCTCTCAGCCAGATAGGCGTCTTCCGGGGACATCATTTCCGTCGCCAGACGAATTCGGGTCAGCGGCGTCCGCAAATCATGGCTGACCCCGGCCAGCAGCAAAGCCCGGTCATCTTCCAGCTGTTTGATCCCCTCGCCCATCTGATTAAAAGCTTTGGTGACGGCCCGGATCTCTGAAGCGCCCTGCACTTCCAGATGCGGCGGTGATCCCCCTTTGGCAACTTCCAGAGCCGCCTGCTCCAGTGCAACCAGCGGACGGTTCTGGATCCGGATAAACATCCAGCCTCCGGCGATCACCATAAAGGCAATAAACAGGCTGTAACCAAACAGCGGGGCAAAATCTTCTTCCTGTAATTCCGACAGCGGGACCCGCATCAGGTACCCCGGCATGGCATCACAGTTCAGCCAGAGAATGTAACTGTCGGCTCCCAGTGACAGCCTGACCTCAGTCGGCGTTCCCAGCTCCCGGCTCATTTCTTCACTCAGAAAATCAATCCGGGTCGCCTCGCGGTAGTCTTGCGACTCCGGGCCATCATCAGCCAGCAGGGTCACCCCAAGCTGTTCAAGAAGCTGGCGGCGTAAGGGGGTATCGAGATGGAAAGTATGACCATCAGCGAGCTCAACATCTTCTTTGAGCATCAGCCGGACTTCATAGGCCATTATGCGGTTGAACTGCTGCAGACTGGGCAGCAGGGCATAGTTCAGCACTGCCAGATAAGAAAAAACCTGGCTGGCAATCAGCAGGCCAGCCAGGAGAATCAGTGTGCGGGTAAATGTCGAGCGCGGCGACATGCGCATCGGCATCGTTATGCCTCGCTGCCGTCAGGGACAAACACGTAACCGAGTCCCCACACCGTCTGGATATAGCGCGGACGACTCGGATCTTCCTCAACCATGCGGCGAAGTCGCGAGATCTGCACGTCAATCGAACGTTCCATCGCGGAATACTCTCGGCCACGGGCCATATTCATCAGCTTGTCGCGGGACATCGGCTCGCGGGCATTGGTCACCAGCGCTTTCAGCACGGCAAACTCACCGGAAGTCAGCGGCATCGCTTCCTCACCACGGAACATTTCACGGGTCCCCAGATTCAGCCTGAATTCGCCAAAGGTAATGATTTTGCCTTCCACACTCGGCGCACCCGGCGCTTCCACCGTCTGACGACGCAGCACGGCACGGATACGGGCCAGCAGTTCACGCGGGTTAAACGGCTTCGGCAGGTAATCATCCGCACCCACTTCCAGACCGACAATCCGGTCGACTTCGTCACCCTTGGCGGTCAGCATCAGGATCGGCAACATATTGTTGGCGTTGCGCAGACGACGGCAAATCGACAGACCATCTTCTCCCGGCAACATCAGGTCCAGTACCATGAGGTGGAAATTTTCCCGGGCCAGCAGACGGTCCATCTGCTCACCGTTCGCCACACTGCGAACCTGGAAGCCCTGCTCCGACAGGTAACGCTCCAGCAACGCACGCAGGCGCATATCATCATCAACTACTAGAATCTTGAAATTGTCTTGCATCGTTACACCTTATGCTTCGAACTCTGGATGTCGCCGAGGCGGTATTTTACGCGACCCTTGCCTTTTCTGACTGAATTGGTGCACAAATGATCGCCAGTAAATTGTTACTGAGTATGTCAGCCTGAACGATCAGTGCTGGCTGCTTCACTTTCAGATTAGTCCTTCACGTAGGTTATCGTATTGACGAACCAGACTTTATCGCCGTCCGGCGTACGCACCACCACTTCGTCATCGACTTCTTTTTTCAGCAGGGCACGGGCCATCGGCGAATCAATCGAAATGTAGTCCTTGCGGCCGAAAATCTCGTCATAGCCGACGATGCGGAATGTCATGCTGGCACCGGCTTCGTTTTCCACCTCAACCCAGGCGCCGAAAAAGATCTTGCCTTCCTGCACCGGTGAATAATCAACAATCTTGACGTTTTCCAGTGTCTTTCGCAGATATCGCACCCGGCGGTCGATCTCACGCAGGCGCTTCTTGTTGTACTGATAATCAGCATTTTCCGAACGATCCCCAAGGCTCGCCGCCCAGGTGACTTTTTTGGTCACTTCCGGGCGCTCTTCCTGCCACAGAAAATCCAGCTCTTGTTTCAGACGGTTATACCCTTCCCGGGTGATCAAAGGGGTTCTCATGCAGTCGTGCTCTTTTGTAATTCAATGTCTTGATTATACGATGCTGAGCGGCCGGACATCGAGTCACCCGTTCAAAACACTGTGAAGGGATGCCGGAAAGGATAAAGACAAATAAGGCTCCCCCATCATCCTTAATAGGGGAGCCAAACTCATCAAATCACCCGCGGGTTTAACTTGATTGAACGATGACTGTTTTCAACATCTCGATATCCTCCAGCATGTTGCTGTGATGGCAACCATGCATATTCATTGTGGTTAATGATTGCTTGGTATACTGAGCCACATTGTTGTCCGGCGTGTTCAGAATCAATTGCTGAAATTCCAGACTGTTATCGCTCTGAAGATCAGGATCAGACAGCATCGCTTTGAACAAAGTCACCTGCGTATGTTGGAGTTGACCGCTCACAGGCATTTGATTGATCCGTGCCTCAGCAGGAACCGATTGCAGGACCTTATTCACATATTCAGGATCCAGAGCAGTGCTTTGATATTTCTCCGTCATCAATGCAATTTTTTCTGAAATTGACGGTAGTAATGCTTGCAACGCCGGCGACTGAATCACCGTATCCAGCAGGTACAGCTTGATATCCTTCACACCGTATTGCTCTAACTGGTACGCGATTTCCATTGCCAGCAAACCACCTAATGACCAACCAAGAATGCGAACAGGCTTCTCCAGCAATCTGTATTTCGTCATCTGTGACAAATAGATATCAGCTAAAGCGGGTAATGACTCCACAGCAGATGGCATGACCAAATTGTAATTATTCACGCCAATACAATGAAAATCCTCAGAGAGCGACTGTGCGAGCGCCGCATAAACTTCACTGCTGGCGGTCCCGGGATGAATCATGAACAAACAGGATTCAGCCTGCGAATTTGGCGTCAGCATGGTGATTAACGCATCATGCGAATCAAAAACCTGATTTTCAGACAGCATGGCAATACAGGGCTGACCGAAGAGTGTTGCCAGCGGAATGTCCACATTCAGCTGCGTACGCATGGCCGCCGTCAGCTTGATGGCCTGAATCGAATCGCCTCCTAACCGGAAGAAGTTGTCGTCGATGCCAACCCGTTCAACCCCGAGGACCTGCTGCCACACCTGACACAGCTGGGCTTCCAGTGCATTGCGCGGTGCCCGGTAGCTGTCTTCGCTCACCCACACCGGTCCCGGCAGCGCCCGGCGGTCCAACTTGCCGTTGAGGGTAAGCGGCAGTTTTTCTATAACCGTGATGCTGCCCGGCACCATGTAATCCGGCAGCTGTGCAGACAGACTCTGGCGCAATGACTCGGTATCCACATCGCCATCGGCCGGAACCACATAGGCCGCCAGTACCTTGCTGCCTTCCCGGTCCAGGTCGACCACCACCGCCTGCTGGACACTTGGCTCAGCGCTGAGCACACAGGCGATTTCGCCCAGCTCAATCCGGTAACCCCGGATTTTCACCTGCTGGTCGTTCCGGCCCAGATATGCCAGATTGCCGTCCGGCAGCCAGCGCACCAGATCCCCGGTGCGGTACAGCCGGGTATAGCCCTTCGCTTTGTCGGCTTCCGTGGCAAACGGGTTGGCAATGAAGCGCTCCGCTGTCAACTCAGGCCGATTGAGGTAGCCCCGGGCCAGCCCGGCCCCGCCGATGTACAGCTCTCCCACCGCACCCAGCGGCAGCAACTGCTGATTGTCATCCAGCACATACAGCTGGGTGTTGCTGATGGGTTTCCCGATACTCACGTCATTCGGAAGCACAGCTTTCTGAGTCGCACAGACCGTTGCCTCGGTCGGACCATACTGATTAAAGAGAGTCTCGACCGGCAACTGAGCCAGCGGATTGAGCGATTCTCCCCCCACATGCAAGACTTTCAGGGACGTCCCGGCAAGCTTATCGCCCAGATAATTGAACAGCGCAGTCGGCAGGAAAGTCTTCGTCAATTCATGCTCAGCCAGATAATCCAGCAGTACCTGCTCATCACGTTGCATCACCGATGTAGCCAAATGCAACTCACACCCGAACATCAGGGACGGAAACAGCTCATACACCGATGCATCAAACACATAATTGGCAAAACACAAGACCTTCGCCTGAGGATTCAGTTGATGACTGTCCCGCATGAAGTACGCCAGATTCACCACGCCCTGATGCGCCACCATCACCCCTTTCGGTTGACCTGTGGTCCCTGAAGTGTAAATCACATACGCCAGATCTTCCGGCGCCGGTCCGCTGTCCAGATTGCTGCCCGACTGTGCCTGCAATGTCTCACTGTCCGCCAGAACAATTGTTGCCGCATGTCCTGTCGCCACGAGCGCCTCAACTTTCTTCCACTGCGGTGCATGAGTGATCACCAGCGGCGACTTGGTGTCTTCTAGAATAAACGCGCTCCGCTCTGCCGGATATTCCGGCGAGATGGGCACATAAGCCGCTCCAGCCTTCAACACCGCCAGAATACTGATTACCATCTCCGGGCTGCGGTCCAGATACAGCGCCACTAAGGTATCAGCCGGCAGCTCTGCCTGATGAGACGCCCGGCACACCTGCCGGATCTGCCGCGCCAGCTGATTCGCTTTGCTGTTCAGCTCCCGGTAAGTCAGGGACTGTCCCTCAAATACCAGCGCAATGTTATCTGGCGTTCTTGCCACCTGCGCTTCGAACAGCGCCGCCAGACTCTGGTCCTGCGGATACGGGGCTGCCGTCTGGTTGAAGGTGGTCAGCAGGGTGTGTTTTTCCTCCGTGGAAAGCAGCGTGATCGCGTCATGGCGCTGATGCGGATCACGGGCCACCGCCAGCAGGATCGCCTGAACCTGCTGTAACAGCCGCTGAGCCTGCGTGTCATCCAGCCAGTCCAGACCATAACTGAGTTTCACCACCAGAGTCTGATCCTGTTCGTACCCCATCACCGACAGCGGATAATCCACTTTCTCGATCGCCTCCCGGAAGACGAGGTGATTCGCAATCGAATCGTCACCCTGCGCGTCCGTGTCCGGCGCCGGATAGTTCTCAAACACCATCAGCGAGTGGAACAGGCGCTCCCCGCCCTGCTGGAGCTTCGCCAGCGACGTCGCACTGTGGGTGTTTATCGCGGCAACCTGTTGATGGATTTCCTGCAAGACCTCTGAAACCGAGGATGATGACGACCAGTCCACACAGAGCGGCAGGGTGTTGATGTACAGCCCGACACTCTGCTCAATGCCTTCAACAGGCACGTCCCGTCCGGAAACCGTGGTCCCGACCAGAGTCTGAGTATCTCCGGTGTAGGTGTGCAGCAGCTTATGCCAGGCAAACTGCAACGCCACGTTGAGGGTGACCCCAAACTGCTGACAGCTGTGTTTCAGGTGTTGATAATCAGCCCCGGCCAGAGTCAGTGTCTGGGCTGCCGGGCGATCAATCTGCCTGATCTTGGCCAGGTTCACCGGATGGGTCAGCAACGGCGTCACGTCATTCCCACCGTCCCAGGCAGACTGCTGTTCCTGCCAGTACGCCTCCGTCTCCGCCTGATGGGACAGATGGAACTGCTGCGTCCGGGCATACGCCTCGTCTGCGGTGATCATGGGTGTTTGCCCCTGACATAGTTGCTGGTAATACCCATGTACCGCCTGCCAGAGCACCGGACCACTCCAGCCATCTGCGATGCTGTGATGCTCGGTTTTCAGCAGGGTGTAATGGGTCTCATGGTGTCGGATCAGGGTCAGTCGGAAGAGCCCCGGCTGCGTCAGGTCAAAACCTTTCACCCGGTCTGCCTGCTGCAGACGTCTGATTTCCGCTTCACGCGCCGCTTCCGGCAAGTAGCTGATATCTAAGACGTCAATATCTGGTTCGCCTGCGCCTGACGGGGCCAGAATGACCTGCAGCAGCGCTTCCTGCCAGTCAAATGCCATCCGAAGTACAGGGAAACATTCCGCCGCCAGCTGCCAGGCCGCCCGGTAGGTCGCAACATCCAGGGTGCAGTGGTAATCCATCAGCAACTGCACGCAATACGCGTCATCCTCAGGCTGACTGAGCTGATGATAAATAAAGCCCTGCTGCAAACTACTGGCCGGATAAATCGCTTCAATGCCGTGATAACGCTGCTGTAAATGCGCCAACTGAGACTGAGACAGCACACCCTGACCATAATCACTGGCCGTCTTGACCCCACCCAGAACAGCCTGGGTGCAGGCGGTGTCAATCACAGTACACAGCGCCTGCTCAAATGCCCGGGCGAACGCCGCTCCCTGTGCCTCTCCCAACCTGCTGTGCACATAAAAAGAAAGTGTGCCGTTCTGCACCGCGCCGTTGATATTCAGCAGCAAGGGGCTCTGGTTTTCCGGCGCAACCATCACGCCGCACGGCTCACTGGTCAGCGACCACAGCGCCTCGGCTTCACCGACACTCAGTTGCCCAAGGTAGTTGAAACTGACCCGGGGCAAGGGCTGACCCAGTTGATCCGCCAGCACGCCATAGCCGATCCCTTTGTTCGGGATGGCCTGTAACATCTCTTTGGTCTGAATAATGGTGTCAGCAATCGCCGGTGTGCTCGTCAGTCTGACCGGGTACATAGTGGTAAACCAACCCACAGTACGGGAAAGGTCAATCCGCGCATCAATCGCCTCACGGCCGTGCCCCTCCAGAAGAATGCTGTTCTCCGCCTGATCAAACGTCTCCGAGAGCGCGACCGCCAACGCACTGAGCAGCAAGTCGTTCACTTGAGTGTGATATCCCTGCCCGGCCTGAGACAGCAACGCCGAAGTCATGGCCGAGGACAACGCTGCCCTGTGTTCACTGAGTGCCACCGGGGCCAGTTCAAGCGCAGGCGCAGAGAGCACCGATGACCAGTAAGCCACCTCCTCCGAGTGCGTCTCACCGTAATGCCGCACCATATCAACCCACTGGCGGTAACTGCTGGTTTTCGGCGGCAACGCTTCCCCATTCAGCAGAAGGCGCATATCCTCCGCAATCAACCGCCAAGAGACCGCGTCAATCACCAGATGGTGCGCCGCAAAAAACAACCGGGCGCTGCCGTCGGCATAACCGGTCAGATGAGCTGCCTGCCAGACGTTCCCTGCGTGATAATCAAATCCGCTCTGCACATCGGTCAGAGCCTGCTGTAATGACGCTTCATTCATCCCGCTGATGTCCAGGGATTGCAGGGCAGGCTGTCGGCCCGAAGGCTGGTAACATTGCTCATACCCCTGTGCAGTTTTGGTAAAGCGGGTACGCAGACAATCGTGCTGAGCAGCCAGTGCCGCCAACGCCCACTCAATGTCAACCCGCGCAATTTCCCCGGGGATCCGGACCATGAAGGCCTGATTCCAGTGTTGTGGCGACGACCAGTCACATTCGAAGAACCACTGCTGGATGGGCAGTAAACCAAACGAGCCCGTGAGTTCGCCTTGCTCGGTCAGCATCTCCACCGCAGTTTGCGCCTCTGACAATGCCCCCGCCAGCATGCTGATGGTCGGGTGGTCAAAAAGGGTTTTCACCTGCAGGCTCAACCCGGCCTGACGGAGCTTGTTGACCAGTTGAATACTGACAATCGAATCCCCGCCCAGACGGAAGAAGTTGTCGTCGATACCAACCTGCTCGACGCCGAGGACCTGCTGCCACACCTGACACAGCTGGGCTTCCAGCGTATTACGCGGCGCCCGGTAACTGTCTTCGCTCACCCACACCGGCGCCGGAAGCGCCCGGCGGTCCAGCTTGCCGTTAATCGTCAGCGGCAGTTTTTCTATAACCGTGATGCTACCCGGCACCATGTACTCCGGCAGCTGTGCCGACAGACTCTGACGCAGTGACTCAGTATCCACATCGCCATCGCCCGGCACCACATAAGCCGCCAGTACCTTGCTGCCTTCCCGGTCCAGATCGACCACCACCGCCTGCTGGACACTCGGCTCAGCACTGAGCACGCTGGCAATTTCGCCCAGCTCAATCCGGTAGCCCCGGATTTTCACCTGCTGGTCGTTCCGGCCCAGATATGCCAGATTGCCGTCCGGCAGCCAGCGCACCAGATCCCCGGTGCGGTACAGCCGGGTATTGCCCTTCGCCTTGTCAGCTTCCGTGGCAAACGGATTGGCAATGAAGCGCTCCGCCGTCAGCTCAGGGCGGTTGAGGTAGCCCCGGGCCAGACCGGCCCCACCGATATACAGCTCGCCGACTGCACCCAGCGGCAGCAGCTGCTGATGCTCATCCAGCACATACAGCTGGGTGTTGCTGATGGGCTGGCCAATCTCATTCAGGTTCCGGCGTTCCGTTAACTTCCCTGCCGCATAGATACTCGCCTCAGTCGGGCCGTAAAAGTTATACAGCGCATAATGTTGGTGCCAGTACAAACAAGCCTCAGGGTCACAGGACTCACCGGCAAACAGGATTGTCTTTAAAGAAGCATGCTGCTTCTGAGGTAACGCAGCCAGAACCACCGGCGGCACATACAGGATATTGAGCGCCTGCGAATCAATATACGCACTCAGTACATGCGGATCTCTCCGACACGATTCTCCCAGCAAATGTAACTCACCACCGAAAAGCAAACTGTTCAACATTTCAGAAACAGACACATCAAAGGTGTATTGGCTGAAGCAGGAAACCCGGCTTCCTGAAAGGCCGAAATCATAAACAGCCTGCATCGATTGCAGGGTGTTTCCTGCACTCTGATGCGCCACCATCACCCCTTTCGGCTGACCTGTGGTCCCCGAGGTGTAAATCACATAGGCCAAATCTTCCGGCGACGGGCCGCTTTCTAAGTTACTGTCCGGCAATGCCTGCAAGGCGTCACTGTCGGCCAGAATCATCCGCGCAGCCTGTCCCCCCGACAGAAGAGCGTCGACGCTCGCCTGCTGCGGTGCATGGGTGATCACCAGCGGCACACAGGTATCTTCTAAAATGAACGCACTGCGCTCTGCCGGGTAATCCGGCGAGATGGGCACGTAGGCCGCTCCAGCCTTCAACACCGCCAGAATACTGATCACCATCTCCGGGCTGCGGTCCAGATACAGCGCCACTAAGGTATCAGCCGGCAGCTCTGCCTGATGAGACGCCCGGTACACCTGCCGGATCTGCCGCGCCAGCTGATTGGCTTTGCTGTTCAGCTCACCGTAAGTCAGGGACTGCCCCTCAAACACCAATGCAATGATGTCCGGTGTTCTTGCCACCTGCGCCTCGAACAGCGCCGCCAGACTCTGGTCCTGCGGATACGGGGCTTCCGTCTGGTTGAAGGTGGTCAGCAGGGTCTGTTTTTCCTCCGTGGACAGCAGCGTGATCGCGTCATGATGCTGATGCGGATCACGGGCGACCGCCATTAAGATCGCCTGAACCTGCTGCAACAGCCGCTGAGCCTGTGCATCATCCAGCCAGTCCAGACCATAACTGAGTTTCACCACCAGAGTCTGGCCTTGTTCGTACCCCATCACCGCCAGCGGATAATCCACTTTCTCGATCGCATCCCGGAAAACAATGTGGTTCGCAATCGAATCGTCGGCCTGGGCACCCGTGTCCGGCGCCGGATAGTTCTCAAACACCATCAGCGAGTGGAACAATCGCTCCCCGCTCTGCTGAAGCTTCGCCAGCGACATGGCACTGTGGGTGTTGATGGCGGCCACCTGCTGGTGGATCCCCAGTAAGACTTCTGAAATGTTGACTGACGGCGACCAGTCCACACGGAGCGGCAGGGTATTAATATAGAGGCCGACACTCTGCTCAATGCCTTCAACCGGCACATCCCGCCCGGAGACCGTGGTCCCGACCAGAGTCTGCGAGTCTCCGGTATAGGTGTGCAGGAGTTTATGCCAGGCAAACTGCAACGCCACGTTGAGCGTTACGCCTAACTGCTGACAGGTGTCCTTCAACTGCTCATAACAGGTTTCTGCCAGGGTCAGTGTCTGGGCTGCCGGGCGATCAATCTGCTTGAGATTTGCAAGGTTCACCGGGTGGGTCAGCAACGGCGTCACGTCATTCCCCCCTTCCCAGGCAGACCGCTGTTCCTGCCAGTACGCCTCCGTCTCCGCCTGATGGGACAGATGGTACTGCTGCGTCCGGGCATACGCCTCGTCTGCGGTAATCACGGGTGTTTGCCCCTGACACAGTTGCTGGTAATGGGTATGTACCGTCTGCCAGAGCACCGGACCGCTCCAGCCATCCGCGATGCTGTGATGCTCTGTTTTCAGCAGGGTGTAATGGTGCTCATGGTGACGGATCAGGGTCAGCCGGAAGAGTCCCGGCTGAGTTAAATCAAAACCTTTCGCCCGGTCTGCCAGCTGCAACCGTTTGATTTCCAAATCTCGATCCGATGCCAGCAAATGACTGATATCCACCACCTCCAGCTGAGGTCCACTCGCTTCCGCGGGAGACAGGACGATTTGCAGCAGCGCTTCCTGCCAGTCAAATGCCATCCGCAGGACAGGGAAACGCTCCGCCGCCAGCTGCCAGGCCGCCCGGTAGGTCGCAACATCCAGGGCGCAGTGGTAATCCATCAGCAACTGCACGCAATACGCGTCATCCTCAGGCTGACTGAGCTGATGATAAATAAAGCCCTGCTGCAAACTACTGGCCGGATAAATCGCTTCAATGCCGTGATAGCGCTGCTGCAGATGCGCCAGCTGGGACTGAGACAGCACGCCCCGACCATAGTCGCTGGCCGTTCGGACGCCACCCACTACAGCCTGGGTGCAGGCGGTGTCAATCACAGCACACAGCGCCTGCTCAAATGCCCGGGCGAACGCCGCTCCCTGTGCCTCTCCCAACCGGCAGTGCACATAAAAAGACAGTGTGCCATCCTGCACCGCGCCGTTAATATTGAGCAACAAGGGGCTCTGGTTCTCCGGCGCAACCATCACGCCGCACGGCTCACTGGTCAGCGACCACAGCGCCTCGACTTCACCGACACTGAGCTGCCCAAGATAGTTGAAACTGACCCGGGGCAAGGGCTGACCCAGCAGATCCGCCAGCGCGCCATAGCCAATCCCTTTGTTCGGGATGGCCCGTAACATCTCTTTGGTCTGAATGATGGTATCAGCCATCGCCGGTGCGCTCGTCAGTCTGACCGGGTACATGGTGGTCAACCAGCCCACGGTACGGGAGAGATCAATTCGTGCATCAATCGCCTCCCGGCCGTGCCCCTCCAGAAGAATGCTGTTCTCCGCCTGACCGAAGGTCTCCGAAAGCGCGACCGCCAACGCACTGAGCAGCAAGTCGTTGACTTGGGTGTGATATCCCTGCCCGGCCTGAGACAGCAACGCCGAAGTCATGGCCGGGGACAACGCAGCCCTGTGTTCACTGAGTGCCGCCGGGGCCAGTTCAAACGCAGGTGCAGAGAGCACCGATGACCAGTAAGCCACCTCCTCCGAGTGCGTCTCACCGTAATGCCGCACCATATCAACCCACTGGCGGTAACTGCTGGTTTTTGGCGGCAGCGCTTCCCCATTCAGCAGAAGGCGCATATCCTCCGCAATCAACCGCCAGGAGACCGCGTCAATCACCAGATGGTGCGCCGCAAAAAACAACCGGGCGCTGCCGTCGGCATAGCCGGTCAGATGAGCTGCCTGCCAGACGTTCCCTGCGTGATAATCAAATCCGCTCTGCACATCGGTCAGAGCCTGCTGTAATGACGCTTCATTCATCCCGCTGATGTCCAGGGATTGCAGGGCAGGCTGTCGGCCCGAAGGCTGGTAACATTGCTCATACCCCTGTGCAGTTTTGGTAAAGCGGGTACGCAGACAATCGTGCTGAGCAGCCAGTGCCGCCAACGCCCGCTCAATGTCAACCCGCGCAATTTCCCCGGGGATCCGGACCATGAAGGCCTGATTCCAGTGTTGTGGCAACGGCCACTCACATTCGAAGAACCACTGCTGGATGGGCAGTAAACCAAACGTCCCGGTGAGTTCGCCCTGCTCGGTGAGCATCTCTGCCGCCACTTGCGCCTCTGACAGCACCCCCGCCAGCGTGCTGATGCTCGGGTGGTCAAAAAGGGTCTTCACCTGCAGACTGAACCCGGCCTGACGCAGCTTGTTGACCAGTTGAATACTGACAATGGAATCCCCGCCCAGACGGAAGAAGTTGTCGTCGATGCCGACCCGTTCAACCCCGAGGACCTGCTGCCACACCTGACACAGCTGGGTTTCCAGCGCATTGCGCGGCGCCCGGTAGCTGTCTTCGCTCACCCACACCGGCGCCGGAAGCGCCCGGCGGTCCAGCTTGCCGTTGAGGGTAAGCGGCACCTGATCAATCAACGTGATACTGCCCGGCACCATGTACTCCGGCAGCTGTGCAGACAGACTCTGGCGCAATGACTCGGTATCAACATTGTCATCGCCCGGCACCACATAAGCCGCCAGTACCTTGCTGCCTTCCCGGTCCAGGTCGACCACCACCGCCTGCTGGACACTCGGGTCAGCGCTGAGCACACTGGCGATTTCGCCCAGCTCAATCCGGTAGCCCCGGATTTTCACCTGCTGGTCGTTCCGGCCCAGATATGCCAGATTGCCGTCTGGCAGCCAGCGCACCAGATCCCCGGTGCGGTACAGCCAGGTATACCCTTTCGCCTTATCCGCTTCCGTGGCAAACGGGTTGTCAATGAAGCGCTCCGCTGTCAACTCAGGCCGATTGAGGTAGCCCCGGGCCAGACCGGCCCCGCCGATGTACAACTCACCCACCGCACCCAGCGGCAGCAGCTGCTGATGCTCATCCAGCACATACAGCTGGGTGTTGCTGATGGGCTGCCCAATACTCACGTCATTCGGAAGCACAGCTTTCTGAGTCGCACAGACCGTTGCCTCTGTCGGACCATACTGATTGAAAAGGGTTTCGACCGGCAATTGGGCCAGCGGATTGAGCGATTCTCCACCCACATGCAAGACTTTCAGGGATGTCCCGGCGAGCTTATCCCCCAGATAGTTGAACAGCGCAGTCGGCAGGAATGCCTTAGAGACTTCGTGTTCATTCAGATATGTCAGCAATGCCTGCTCATCACGTTGCATCACTGATGTGGCCAGATGCAACTCACACCCGAACATCAGGGATGGAAACAGCTCATATACCGATGCATCAAACACGTAATTGGCAAAACACAAGACCTTCGCCTGAGGATTCAGCTGATGACTGTCCCGCATGAAGTACGCCAGATTCACCACGCCCTGATGCGCCACCATCACCCCTTTCGGCTGGCCTGTGGTTCCCGAGGTATAAATCACATACGCCAGATCGGCCGGTGACGGCCCACTGCCCAGGTTGCTGTCCGGCAATGCCTGTAGTGATTCGCTGTCTGCCAGCAGCATCTGCGCAGCCTGTCCGCCCGACAGAAGAGCATCGACGATCGCCCGCTGCGGTGCATGGGTGATGAGCAACGGCGCCCGGGTATCTTCAAGAATAAACGCGCTCCGCTCGGCCGGGTAATCCGGCGAGATGGGCACGTAGGCCGCCCCCGCTTTCAAAACCGCCAGAATGCTGATCACCATCTCCAGGCTGCGGTCCAGATACAGCGCCACCAGGGTATCAGCCGGTATTTCTGCCTGATGAGACGCCCGGCACACCTGCCGGATCTGCCGCGCCAGCTGATTCGCTTTGCTGTTCAGCTCCCGGTAAGTCAGGGACTGTCCCTCAAATACCAGCGCAATGTTATCTGGCGTTCTTGCCACCTGCGCTTCGAACAGCGCCGCCAGACTCTGGTCCTGCGGGTATGGCGCTTCGGTCTGGTTGAAGGTGGTCAGCAGAGTGTGTTTTTCTTCATCAGACAGCAGGTCAATTTCGCAGATCCGGGTCTCCGATGACTCCGCAAACACCGTCAGCAGCGTTTGATAACCACTCAGCAGGCGGAACATACTTGCTTCCGTAAAGAGGCGGGTCGCAAAGTTCAATGAACCACGGATCACTGACTGCCCCCCGTTCTCTCCTTCTTCCAGGAACAGGCTGAGATCATATTTCGCCGGGCTGAAATCGACTGCCGTCGCAGCGACCGGACTCAGCGGCAAGTTGCTGTGACTGAATCCCCCATCATCAAAGGACTGCATACTGAACATCACCTGGAACAGCGGATGACGACTCGGATCCCGCGTTACGCCCAGCGCATCCACCAACTGCTCGAACGGCAGGTCCTGATGGGCTTTGGCTCCGGTTACCACGGCGTGAGTCTCATCAATCAATGTTGCGATGGTATCTCCAGATTTCACCTGCGTCCGCAGTATCAGAGAATTCACAAACATCCCGATCAGCCCTTGAGTTTGGCTGTGATGACGGTTATCCGTGGGGGTTCCCAGTAAAATATCTTCCTGATGACTGTACTTCGACAACAAGACACTGAAGGCACTCAGCAGCACCGTATACAGAGTCGTCCCCCGGGCTTTGGCCAGCGCTTTCAGCGCTGTAGAGACCTCGACAGGCAGACTAAAGTGAAGGTTCTGCCCTGCATAATCCAGTGCGGCTGGCCTTGACTTGTCCGTCGGCAGGTTGAGTGTCTCATAGCCGCTAAGCGCATCCTGCCAGTAAGACAGCTGTTGCTCCCTTACCGCCCCCAGCAGGTATTCCCGCTGCCAGTGCGCATAGTCACCGTAACTGATCGGCAGCTCGGGCAGGCTTGGGGCACGATGTTCCAGCAGCGCCTGATAGGCTTCGCTGAGCTCACGGAAGAAGACTTCAACAGACCAGCCGTCCATTGCGATGTGGTGCCAGAGCATCAACAGGTAATGCTGCGCTTCCTGGTGCTCATCCCCGTCCACCACGTAATGATGCACACGCATCCCCGGGGCTTCCCGCAAGGAAAAAGGCATGCCGATGTCGGCACGGACAGCCGCTTCCAGTGCAGCATCATCGGTCAGAACCGTCGTCGTGACCGCCAACGCATCAGACCCAACACGCTGATAACCCACGCCTCGCTCATCGTAGCCATAGACGCTTTTTAGCACCGGGTGGCGGTCTGCCACGATGTGCAGTGCCTGACACAGTGCCGGTAATACATCTGCGCTCGCTAACTGGAACAGCTGCGGAATGTGATAGGCGGATGTTCCCTGTTCAAAGTCCTCAATAAATAACATCCGCTCCTGAGCAAAGGACAACGGATAGCTCTCTAATGCCAGCGCCGGGATCTCAATCATCTCCGACAAAGCATTCAGCTGTGCACTTAACCCCGCCACTGTTGGCTGACCAAAGAGTGTCGCCAGCGGCACATCTGTATTCAGCCGGGCACGCATGGCCGCCGTCAGCTTAATCGCCTGAATCGAGTCTCCCCCTAACCGGAAGAAGTTATCGTCAATGCCGACCCGCTCAACCCCGAGCACCTGCTGCCAAACCTGACATAGCTGCATTTCCATTGCATTGCGCGGCGCCCGGTAACTGTCTTCACTCACCCACACCGGCGCAGGTAATGCCCGGCGGTCCAGCTTGCCGTTAATCGTCAGCGGCAGTTTCTCTATCTGTGTGATACTGCCCGGCACCATATATTTCGGCAGTTGGGCCGACAGACTTTGGCGCAGCGCCTCGGTATCCACCGCTTCTGAAGTCGGAACCACATAGGCCGCCAGTACCTGGCTACCTTCCCGGTCCAGATCGACCACCACCGCCTGCTGCACACTCGGCTCAGCACTGAGCACGCTGGCAATCTCGCCCAGCTCAATCCGGTAACCCCGGATCTTCACCTGATGGTCGTTCCGGCCCAGATATTCCAGATTGCCGTCCGGCAGCCAGCGCACCAGATCCCCGGTGCGGTACAGCCGGGTATACCCCTTCTCATGATCAATATCCGTCGCAAACGGATTGGCAATAAAACGCTCCGCCGTCAGTGCCGGACGGTTGAGGTAGCCCCGGGCCAGACCGGCACCGCCGATGTACAGCTCACCCACCGCACCCAGCGGCAGCAGCTGCTGATGCTCATCCAGCACATACAGCTGGGTATTGCTGATAGGCGCACCAATATTATTGGCGATATCCCCCGGCTGGTATAACTTCGCGCTGGCACACACCGTGCTTTCAGTCGGTCCGTAAGCATTAAAAACCTGACTGTGCTGGCTGAAATGCGCCAGCAGGCTATCGGAAGGAGACTCCCCAGCCGAAATCAGCACCGACAGTGACGGGAAGGTCCGTTCTGTCATCAGTGACAGCACTGCAGGCGGGAGGGTCGCAAAATCGATGCCCTCCCGCTCAATCACCTCAGCCACCTGTGTGGCATTCCGCTCATGCTCAGCGCACAGATAGCCCTTCAGCCCGCTTGTCAGGCTCACAAATATTTCCCACACCGAGGCATCAAACACATAGGATGCAAACCACAAGGCATACTGGCGCTGCGACGTCTGAAACAGCGATTGCTGGGCCTGAATCAGATGTGCGGCATTTTGATGCGCCACCATCACCCCTTTCGGCTGGCCTGTGGTTCCCGAGGTATAAATCACATACGCCAGATCGGCCGGTGACGGCCCGCTGCCCAGGTTGCTGTCCGGCAATGTCTGCAACGCATCGCTGTCCGCCAGAAGCATCTGCGCAGCATGTCCGCCCGACAGGAGAGCGTCGACATTCGCCTGCTGCGGGCCATGAGTGATCACCAGCGGCGACTTGGTGTCTTCTAAAATGAACGTACTACGCTCTGCCGGGTATTCCGGCGAGATGGGCACGTAGGCTGCTCCCGCTTTCAGCACCGCCAGCATACTGATCACCATCTCCGGGCTTCGATCCAAATACAGCGCAACCAGTGTGTCCGCAGACAATTCGGCCTGATGAGACGCCCGGTATGTCTGCCGAATCTGCCGCGCCAGCTGGTTGGCTCTGGCGTTCAGTTCACGGTAGGTCAAAGACTGTCCCTCAAACACCAGTGCAATGTTGTCCGGCGTTCGTGCCACCTGCGCTTCGAACAGCGCCGCCAGACTCTGGTCCTGCGGGTAAGGCGCTTCCGTCTGGTTGAAGGTGGTCAACAGGGTGTGTCTTTCAGAATCTGAAACCAAGTCAATCTCACGGATACGCGTGTCATGTTGCTCAATCAAGGCCGATAACACTTTCACCACCCGCCCGATAAACGCCTGACTTTCTTCTGGTGTAAAAAAAGCATCCAGAACATGGGCTGATATGACGAACGGGCTGTCACTACCATAATCTTTCAATCTCAGTAAAAGTGCCTGACTGATATCTTGCTCGTACACTCGCGTGAGATGATGTCCTACACTTTCTTTAGCAAAAGCTTCATAGTTTATGGTTACATTCGGTAGCGTTGCTCCATGCTCACGCGCGAGCCGACTCAGGTAGGCTGCCGGGTATCTGCAATAACGCAAGGCACTTTTGAGTGTTCGCATGCAAGCTTGAATATAATCCAGACTGACCGCCTCCGGTGTCACCGTCATCGCAACCGGATAATCATTTGAATGCATCCCGACAACCTGCATACCCTGATGTCCTTGCCTGCCATGGGTCACCGTACTGAAACAGAGCTCGGTTTGACCGATCATCCGTGACAGCACCACACTCACTGCGCCAAACAACATCGCCTGCATCGTCACACCATGCTGTTCACAATATTGCTGCATCGCCTGCTTTAACGTCTCTGGCAAAGCCTGAATCGCGTAATGGCTGTCTTTTTCTGAATATCGGGGGGAAAGGCAAGTCATGTCATGCTGCTGCAGAAACGCCGTCCAATAGTCCTGATCTTTTTGACATCGGGATGAACTCAGATATTCTCTGGCTCGCTCAACAGCGGGTTGATACTGGGGAAGATCACTCAGCCACTCGTGGTTCTGCTGGTTCGCAATGTCCTGATAAAGCTGGTGTACATACTGATGAAGCTGGTACATCCCAACACCATCGCAAATTAAATGGTGCAGTTTGATGAAAAGGTAACAGGTATGACTATCCAGCCTGACCAACGTCAGCTGATGGAGGTTGTCTCCGAGATAGTCGAATGGCTGCGCCATGTCCTGGCTCAACCAAAGCTCCGCATCCGCTTTAGGCGTCGGACTGGCACTGAAATCCACGAGACGAACTGTATCGTCCCCGGTCTCAGGTGACAGGGTTTGCCGCACCTCACCATCAGCAGAAACACTGAAGGTGAGACGCAGTGCATCCAGATTCGCCACCAACAGTGACCAGACACGCTGCAGAATCAGAGGATCAATATGGTTTGCTAACGTATAAGCCCCGACATTGTACCGAGTACACAATGGAGTCAGCGCCTGATCGTAAAAGATGTTTTCTTGAGTTGGGTGCAAAGAAAAAGTCTGAGGAAACAAAATAATATCCTTCTAATGCATGAATCATTCATTGCGCACTGGTTTTCGTCAGCGGAGCGAATAAATATTAATGGCTGCAGCCATGGCTATGCAGATGAAACGCCACAATTCCAGGACACCGGCCATCACCGCAAAAGCATCCGATTGATCATTTTCATCTCTGCATTGAGTCTGGAATACAGGGTGACAAAGCAACACCAGAACAACTGCAATGTACAACTCTCCGAAAACCAATAAGGTTTCAGATTTGTTCAAATTAATTCTTTACTGTGATTACTTTATTGGGAGTTCGATATTTCTGGTATTACATCTGTGCGAGAAAGAAATGCCTTTTGCCAGACATTCTGTCAATAATGGAAAAACACATTTAATAAATTCAATGAAGTGAGTCGCATTTCACCCCAAACAAAATATCAACGCTCTAAAATACCAGTTACTTTTCATGATTCCCCGAACAGAATATATTTACAAAGAACAAAATAAGGCTGAATATTCTCAGACACGAAAAATCTTATCACGCCTCAATCATTCAACTCAGCGCTGAAATAGATTTCCCCTGTTTCCACAAACACGACCAGCTCTCGAGAGCACAATATCGCTGTCATGTGTCATTCATTTTTCGGATGCGCAGCATATCAACCCATGAATAAAAAATAATATTGCTATTGGTGTGCATAAAAATAGATTAGGTATAGTTAATTACAGAGTAATCAAAAAAATCATTCGGAATAAACTGAAATTTCATTTACATGAACACATAAAAATAAAATCGAAACAAAATAGAAATAATATTCACAAAATTAAAACCACAACATTAGTTAAGACAAATCTAAAATAAATAACCTGCTGACGTAAATATCGTGATGAGCCTTCACCCCATATTCAAAAATACAGTGTATCTTTCACCATTATTCTTCTGACCAGAGACCCGGCGGATGAAATATCTTCCCACTTTTTGTGAATAGACAGCCGTTCACGCCTGCACAAAGATCACACCTGACCGCGAAGCTGGCAAACTCCTGACATATTGCGGGCGCAAGAACGCTGACTGACGTGCGGAATTATGGTTAGATGGGCCACCTGAGAAAAACTGTATCCAAAGGAATTCTATGACCGCGAGTATCAATCACCTGATTGCGTCTGAGCTGAATGTCAACACGCAGCAGGTTGCCGCAGCCGTGGCGCTACTCGATGACGGCAACACCGTCCCTTTCATCGCCCGATACCGGAAAGAAGTTACCGGCGGGCTGGACGATACCCAACTGCGTAATCTGGAGTCCCGTCTGGGCTATTTACGCGAGCTGGAAGACCGCCGTCAGGTAATCCTCAAATCGATTTCAGAGCAGGATAAACTGACCCCGGCACTGGAAGCCGAAATCCTGTCGGCCGACAGTAAAACCCGGCTGGAAGACTTGTACCTGCCGTATAAACCCAAGCGCCGCACCAAGGGCCAGATCGCGATTGAAGCCGGTCTGGAACCGCTGGCTGACCTGCTGTGGTCACAACCGGAAAACGATCCGGAAAATAGTGCGGCAAGCTATGTGTCTGCCGACAAAGGTGTGGCCGATACCAAAGCCGCGCTGGACGGCGCGCGTGCCATTCTGATGGAACGTTTCGCGGAAGACGCAGCCCTGCTGGATAAAATCCGCCGCCACTTGCAATCCAATGCTGAGCTGACCGCCCGTGTGGTGGAAGGCAAGGAGCAGGAAGGCGCGAAATTCAAAGACTACTTTGAGCACAATGAAAAGCTGTCTCAGGTCCCGTCACACCGGGCACTGGCCATGTTCCGCGGCCGCAATGAAGGTGTCCTGCAGCTGGCACTGAATGCCGATCCGACTCAGGAAGAAGGTGTGCGCGGCTCTTACTGTGAAGTCATGATTGCCGATCACTACGGCGTGAATCTGGGCAGCCAGCCAGCAGACAGCTGGCGCAAGCAGGTGATCAGCTGGGCCTGGCGCATCAAGATTCTGATGCACATGGAAACCGAGCTGATGGCGGCCCTGCGCGAGAAAGCTGAAGACGGCGCGATGCAGGTCTTTGCGGATAACCTGAAAGATCTGCTGATGGCCGCACCTGCCGGTCCGCGCATGACACTGGCACTTGACCCGGGCCTTCGTACCGGGTGTAAAGTAGCCGTCGTCGACAGCACAGGTAAACTGGTCGATACCGCCACCATCTATCCGCACCAGCCGCAGAAACAGGTGGCTCAGTCGGCCGCCACTGTGCTGGCACTGATCACCAAACACAATGTCGATCTGATTGCGATCGGGAACGGGACTGCTTCACGTGAAACAGACAGCTTTGTCGCCCAGTTGCTGAAAGACAACAACCTGAAGGTTCAGAGCGTCATGGTCAGCGAAGCCGGTGCATCGGTGTACTCCGCATCTGAACTGGCCGCCAACGAGTTCCCGAATCTGGATGTGTCGCTGCGCGGTGCAGTCTCCATTGGCCGACGCCTGCAGGACCCGCTGGCGGAGCTGGTGAAAATCGATCCGAAATCCATCGGTGTGGGCCAGTACCAGCACGATGTCAGCCAGAGCAATCTGGCGAAACGTCTGGATGCCGTGGTCGAAGACTGTGTGAACGCCGTCGGTGTGGATGTGAATACGGCCTCACCTGCCCTGCTGACCCGTGTTGCTGGTCTGTCATCGACTATTGCCAGCAATATCGTGGCTTACCGTGACGAGCACGGCCGCTTTGATGCCCGCACCACGCTGAAAAAAGTGCCGCGTCTGGGGCCGAAAGCGTTCGAGCAGTGTGCCGGTTTCCTGCGGATTATGAACGGCAAGAACCCGCTGGATGCTTCGGCGGTTCACCCGGAATCCTATGATGTCGTCAAAAACATCGCGGCTAAAAACGGGAAGCCGCTGGATGCGCTGATTGGCAACAGTGAATTCCTGCGCGGCCTGAAAGCAGCCGATTACACCACAGAAGAAGTCGGCCTGCCGACTGTGACCGACATCATTGGTGAGCTGGACAAACCGGGCCGTGACCCACGTCCTGAGTTCAAAACCGCAACCTTTGCCGAAGGCATCCATGAGGTGAAGGATCTGGTGCCGGGCATGGTGCTGGAGGGCGTGATCACCAATGTGACCAACTTTGGTGCATTCGTCGATGTCGGCGTTCATCAGGATGGCCTGGTCCACATTTCTGCGCTGTCGGACAAGTTTGTTTCGGATCCGCGAGAAGTGGTGAAAGCCGGTGACGTTGTGAAAGTGAAAGTGATGGAAGTCGACCTGCAGCGCAAGCGAATCGGCATGTCGATGCGCCTGAGCGATGAGCCGGGTCAGGAAGCCGAGCGCAAGCCGAAAGGCGGCGCCCGTCAGAACAACCAGCGCCATGCGCCCCGCCAGCAACGTGACAACCAACCGGGTAACAACGCCATGGGTGGTGCTTTTGCTGCGGCGTTTGCCAAAGCGAAGAAATAACATTCACACGGAACAAACAAAAAAGGCGGGTTTCGACCCGCCTTTTTTATATCCGCTGCGCTCAGACAATCTTCAGCATTTCCGTCGGTGGATTTGGCACCGTCGACTGTGCATATTTAAAACGGATCACACTGCGTACGCGTTCCATCTGACTGATTTTCCCCAGCTCTTCAAGCAGTGCCCGGGGCAGGCGGATGTGCATACTGTAACCCAGCTCGCTGACATCTTTCAGATAATTGTCAGCCGACAGCGCCAGAACCAGTTGCTCAAATTCCTGCTGATAACCGTAGCCCTGATGATGGGCAACATCCAGTGCTTCATAATCCGGATGCTCACTGGGATCCCAGCCGGGACGCTTCATCTGCTTCTCATCGCCTTTCAGTGACGGTTCACTGCCAGAAGCCAGGCTTGCAGTGGCCGGGCGGACTTTTTCGCGGACCTTATTGTCCCGCGCAGCCTGCTCGGTCATCGGATTCACCGACGGCGCCAGTGTCGGTATACCGGCATTCAGGGGCGACACGATCATGTTTTGGTGACTCCTTCAGACTGCAACACTGTCACTCATCCTGCGCACTCAAGCCCATGCCGCCGTGCGCCTCACTGATACCTTTATCATGGCAGAAAAAAACGCCATGATTCAAAGATTATCGGCCACCCAATCACAGACTTTAATCTTTATACCGGAGTGGTCGCGGCAGTCTCCGGCAGCGATTCCTCCATAAAGGCTTGCAGCGCACCGATGAAATCTTCCGGATGGGAAATAAAAGGTGCATGTGATGCCTTGGTAAACATCATTTTCTGAGAATCCGGCGCCAGCAGATCCATATCCGAGGCCACTTTTGCCGGTACCAGACCATCCAGCCGGCCATACAGACGCAGCCAGGGCTGGCGAATCTGAATCAGATGTTTGCGTAAATCCACTTCAGCCAGCATCTCCAGCCCCTGCGCCAGCGCTGCCAGTGACGGTTGCGGACGAGACAGCACAGCCTGCCTGAGCTGTTTGATATCCTGTCGGGCCGTGGGACTCCCCATGGCCTGCAACGCCATAAAGCGTTCGACGGTCATGGCAAAATCTTCACTGAGCTGCTGCTGGAAATCGCTCAGAACCTGAGGCTTGATCCCGCGCCAGTCGTCCGTGGCCGCAAAACAGGGAGAACTCGCAACGGTGACCAGCTTACTGACACGTGCCGGGGCCATCAGTGCCGCCTGCTTGGCGACCAGACCACCGAGTGACCAGCCCAGCCAGACGGCTTCTTCCGGCGCACCGTGCAGCAAAGATTCCGCCATCGCTTCGACGGTCCCGGCTGAAACCTCAGCACTGTGACCATAGCCCGGCATATCCACCACGTGAATCCGGTAGCGGCTTTCCAGCTGTGGGACCAGATGCTGCCACACGGCGCCGTTCATTCCCCAGCCGTGAATGAGAACCAGATCGGAACTCTGTCCCGTCTCGGGACCGAATGTTTGCCAGTAGACCGATGCCGCCATGTACACTTCCTTTACCAAAAAACCGGATGGCAAGGATGTTATCCCCTGTGGCCGTAAGATCAATCTTTCGCTGGCCAAACCAGCAATGCGCACTCTGTCGTTTACCACTGCGTGACGGCGATCACTTGTGGTGTCAGCCCTGTCTGACCAGCCTGCCTCAGCCACCGTACTGCCACCGATGCGGAGCCACGACCCCGGAGCCAGTCCCTCACTGCGGCTACTGCCTGCGCCAGCCACCGCCCTGGGATCACCTTGTCCGGCTGGGTGAATATGCGTTTCCGCTGAATCGTCTGATCCAGCAGTACAAGTTTCAGCGCAAGTTCTGGCTGAGTCAGCCGCTGGCCCGGTTACTGGCCGCGCAGCTTATCGATCCCGCGCCCCTGCTGCTGCCGGTTCCCATGCATCCCTGGCGACGCCTGATACGAGGGTTCAACCAGAGTGCCCTGCTGGCGGATGCACTCGCGGCACTGACGGGCGGGGAAACCGACAGTCGGGCTTTGCGACGGACACAATGGGCCCGCCCTCAGCATCAGCTGACCCGGCAGGCCCGTCTGCAGAATCTGCGGCAGGCATTTATACTGAATAGTAGAACGTGGCCGGCGCACGTCGCCCTGGTGGACGATGTCGTCACTACCGGCAGTACGGTGTCGGTTCTGGCACAATTGCTCAGACAGCAACACGTCAGCCGGGTTGATGTGTATTGCCTGGGATTCACCCCGCATCAGCGCTGATCCGGAGGCGAGACGGGCTGCTGTTCAAAAAAACCACACAAGATTCATGGGTGCGTGTTCCCGCGCCAGAGAGTAGAATAAGTTTTACGCTTACTAAGTCAGGTATAACGTCGTGTCTATGATTACTATTTCAGAAACTGCGCAACAGCATTTCGTTAAGCTGCTGGCCCAGCAGCCGGAAGGCACCAACATCCGTGTCTTCGTGGTCAACCCGGGTACCCCGAACGCTGAATGCGGCGTATCTTACTGTCCGCCGGAAGCCATCGAAGCCAGTGACACTGAACTGAAGTTCAACATGTTTTCTGCTTATATCGATGAGCTGAGCCTGCCATTTCTGGAAGATGCAGAGATCGATTTTGTCACCGACAAAATGGGCTCTCAGCTGACCCTGAAAGCACCGAACGCCAAAGTCCGCAAAGTGTCCAACGACGCACCGCTGATGGAGCGCGTGGACTATGTGATCCAGACTCAGGTCAACCCGCAGCTGGCAGGACACGGCGGTCATGTATCCCTGTCAGAAATCACCGAAGACGGCGTGGCAATTCTGCAGTTCGGCGGCGGTTGTAATGGCTGTTCAATGGTCGACGTGACCTTGAAAGAAGGGATCGAAAAACAGCTGCTGGCCGAGTTCAGCGGTGAACTGACCGGTGTGCGCGATGTGACCGAACACGCACGCGGCGATCACTCTTACTACTGAGTTGAATCGGGTAAGCTCCCTACACTGACCCGCTCAACAACAGATAAACAAAAAGCCGCAACTGCGGCTTTTTTGCTGTCTGTCTGCTTTGTACTTCGCTTAATGCCTATCAGGATAATGTCGTTGATTATTCGGCTAGGTATTTTGCGTATCAGGCTTCGACGACCGTGATGGTTACCTTTCGTCGGCCCCAGTTCTTGGCCGCTCTCACATCGCGCCCCATGTAGATATCAATCTTCTTTGACCAGCGACGGTGCATTTTATCCAGCACCACATATTCACCCGGCAGACCGGAGATTTTTACTTTGGAACCGTGTTTCAGGCCCATTCTCAGCAGATCCCGGGAGACTGCAATTGCCTTCATTCCCGGTTTGAGCCGGTCTCCCCAGGCAGCAATGGAAGGGTTCCCGTCTGTCTGGGAAGACAGCGAATTATAGGCCGTAGCCGTCACTGAAATTTTGGAGCCGGACGGCATGGCACTCGCATGAAAACACCAGCCTAAGCTCATAATAAGCAATAAAAAAGCACCGAATTTTCGTTTCATTTTCAACCTGTCAAATCAAAAAACAGGCTATATTTTAAACACTTTCAATGAGAAAGGACAGATGATTAAACAGATCCTGATGGATTAAGCAGCATAAAATATGCTAACTATTTGTTGGCACTGGCCTCTTCAAGAAAAATATTTTTTTGCCACTGATAGACAAAAATAGCCGCCAGCGACAGACCGCGCATGCCAAGAAACGCCAACATTGCTGCCCATAGCGCATGGTTTCCGAAGCTGTGGAATAATTGCCAGATCAGAAAGAATGTACAGGTCGCCACGAACATACTGTTCCGCATTTCCCGCCCCCGGGTCGCTCCGATGAAAATACCATCCAGCAAGAAGCACCACATCGAGACCAAAGGCACAGCCGCCAGCCAGGGCAAGTAACGGGAAGCTTCTGACTGAACCGCGGGAATATCGGAAATCAGACTGATGATTTGCGGACCAAAGCAGGAAAAGGCCAGTGTCATCAGCACAGCAATGACCAGGCTCCAGAATGTCGTGCTGATCAGGGTCCGCCCGAGTGCATCCCTGTTTCTGGCGCCAATTGCCTTCCCGACCATGGCTTCCATCGCGTAGGCAAAACCGTCCATCCCATAGGACACCAGCATCAGGAAGCTCATCAGCACCGCATTGGCAGCCACGACATTATCGCCCAGACTCGCCCCCTGAAAGGTCATAAAACTGAATGCCAGTTGCAGGCACAAGCTCCGCAAAAAAATATCCCGGTTGAGACGAAGCAAGCGATCAACCCCCTGACCGACCTGATTCAGCAGCTTGCGCCAATCCGGCAGCGCGTGAACCAGCCACTGACGTGATACAAAAGACAAGCCCAGCACCATCCCGCTGTACTCTGCAATCACCGATGCTGCCGCCGCCCCTTTCACCTGCCAGCCCAGCCCGAGAACGAACACCACATCCAGCAAAATGTTCACACTGTTAGTGATGATCAATAACCACATCGGCAGACGGGCATTCTGACTGCCCAGCAGCCAGCCCATGATCACGAAATTCGCCAGGGCCGCCGGGGCACCCCAGATCCGGATGGAAAAATACTGATCCGCATAGGTTTTCACAGCGTCACTGGCATCACTGAAATGGAACACCGTCCCGGCGATCAGGCGGTGGCAGAGGATCAGCAGTAACGCCAGTCCCCAGGCCAGCGCCAGCCCCTGCAACAACACCATCGCCTGAGCTTTTTTATTGCTGGCGCCATACGCCTGAGCACACAGCCCGGTGGTTGCCATCCGCAGAAATCCGAGCAGCCAGAAGGTCACACTGATCATGGTGCCGCCGACGGCCACTCCGCCCAGATACCAGGCATGCTCCAGATGACCGATCACCGCAGCATCCACCAGCCCGAGCAGCGGTACCGTGATATTCGATAAGACCATGGGAAGCGCCAGTGCGAAAACCTGACGGTGAAGAGTGACATCTTTTAATGCGGCCAGCACGGGAACTCCATGATTCTTCAAATACTTCAGCCGCAGAGTGTAAAGGTTCGCCGGCAGCGAGACAATTCACCGCCGGCCATCCCCTGATTATTGCAGAACCACCATCAGCCAGTGATCGGCCAGCAGCACCAGAAACAGCCCCAGCAGATGCCAGATCGAGTATTTGAATGTCGCCCAGGCATGACCGGGCTGATCGGCAAACTTCAGCTTCAGGGCATAACCCACAAATCCGAGATTCAGAGCCAGACTACCGATCAGGTACAACAAACCGCTCATGCCGGTCAGCCAGGGCAGCAGGCCAGTCAGTGTCAGCAAGAGGGTATAAAGCAGCACCATGGTTTTGGTGAAAGCGATGCCATGCGTCACCGGGAGCATCGGAATATCAGCCTTGGCGTAATCATCCCGGCGATGAATGGCCAGCGCCCAGAAATGCGGCGGGGTCCAGGCAAACACCAGCATCACCAGCAGCAGCGCATGGGGATCAAACTGGCCGGTGACCGCCGCCCAACCAAGCAGTGGTGGGGCAGCCCCCGCCAGACCACCGATGACGATATTCTGAGGCGTCGCGTGTTTGAGCCAGACCGTATAAACCAGTGCATACCCCACCAGACTGGCAAAGGTCAGCCAGGCCGTCAGTGCATTCAACTGCCACAGCAAGACAAAACCAATGACCATCAGCAGGGTTGCAAAGGTCACGGCATTGAGGGTCGGCACCCGTCCCCGGGCCAGCGGGCGATGATGCGTGCGTGCCATTTTGGCGTCGAGCTGCCGGTCCAGCACATGATTCAGCGCCGCGGCAGCCGCCGACTGAAAACCAATCCCGAATAACCCCAGCAGCACAGCCTTCAACGGCGGAATACCGGGCACCGCCAGGCACATTCCCACCAGTGCAGTTAACAGCAGCATGGCGACAACCTTCGGCTTGGTCATGATCAGGTAATCGCGGCCGATCTGACGCCAGTGGCGGCCAGACAAAGCTATCTGGCGCTGTTCCAGTATCTGTGATTTCGCCATATTCCTTTCCTCCCTGAATCATCCTGCGGGTGTCAGCCCGACTTCGGCGTCATGGCGTTCAAAGTTCCCTGTCCGGATCTTTGCCCGGCTAACCTGTCGTGGTTCATTGTTGATTGAGACAAAATTGCTGCGCTCTCCTCACTCACGACCGGACGCGCACGATACAACGCCAGACAAATCGTAAGCATCCCCAGCAACAAACACAATCCGCCGAGGTTATGGGCGACAGCAACCGGCAAGGGCAGACTGGCCAGCACATTGGTTACCCCCAGCCCGGCCTGCACAGCCAGCAGTAGCATCACTGCCATCGCATGACGGCGCCAGCCTATTCGCCACAGCCGCCAGCCCAGCAACAGCACCACCAGCGTCGTGATCATGGCGCCGATCCGGTGCGCCGCATGAATAGACACCCGCTGGTCAAAATTCAGCACGCCATACTGATAGGTCTGAAACCCCGGCTGCCAGGGTTCAAAGGCAGTGATATCAAACTTGCTGACCCAGTCCACTTCACAGACCGGCAACTGGGTACAGACCACTGCGGCGTAGTTGGCAGCCGTCCAGCCGCCGAGAGCAATTTGCAGCGCCACCACCACCAGTGCAGCCACCGCCAGCCGCCGGACACCAAAGGGAATGGGCGCACCGGTCGCTCGTGCCCGGCTGGCTGTCCGATTAGCATTAACCAGCCGCAGCCAGAGCACCAGCAACAGGCTGGCCGTCGTAAACCCACCCAACAAATGACCCATGACCACCACAGGCTTGAGGGCCATGGTCACGGTCCACATCCCCAGCATGGCCTGACCGAACACGATTCCCAGTAAAACCAGCGGTAACCGACGCGGCCGGTCACTTCGACGCCAGGCCAGCATATTGATCGCCAGAATCAGCAGTCCCAAAGAGCCCGCCACATAGCGGTGCAGCATTTCATTCCGTGCTTTATGAACTTCCACCGGGTGATCAGGAAACGCCTGCTGAGCCAGTGCGTGCTGGGCATCCGTTTGCGGCACACTCAGAAAACCATAACAGCCGGGCCAGTCCGGACACCCCAGCCCGGCTTCCGTCAGCCGGGTATAGGCGCCCAGCGCAATCACGGTCACAGCCAGCAGAAAAGTCAGACCAACCAGCCAGGTCAACAGCCGGTCCGGTTGGCGGGATTGAGAAGAAACCATCGGAAACATCGCCACTCCTTAGCTTTTGAGACTGAGCACATGAGATATGCTCCATCAGCCTATCTTGGAAACTTTGAGTAAACGTTTGAGATCACGAAGTATGTCCTTGCCCTGAGCCAGTACCTGCGTTTTGCCCTCAACCAGCGGGTAAGCCATCATCACATTCCCCTGAGGATCAGCGATGTAAATCGCCCCGATACTCTTCTGTTCCAGCTTCTGAAACTGGCGGAGAACCGGCCCCGGTGCAGCCAGAACCACCCCACCTCCGCTCACCAGACTGCTGGCATCCGGCAGCGCCGCGCTGCGTTCTGCAGACACCAGAACCAGACTGGAAATTCGCTCCAGCTCTGCCCCCATCGCCAGCGGCACCTGACGCAGGTTAAACAGAGCGCCCTGGCACCGGGTATCACACATGTCCGGCAACAGGTAAATCAGTTGCCATTTGCCCGGTTTCGCCAGCCAGTCAGACACCACGGGCTGCTCCAGTAACTGCCCCCGGTTTGTCACCCCGCCCTGATACCAATGGTTTTCCAAAACCAGCTTGGCGGCGATCACCGGCAGAACGAAGGCAAGTAGCAGCAATAACAGGCTGAGGTGTTTTTTCATTCCGGATTCCCCTTCTCTCTGGCTGGATGCCGCTTCAGCCACCACCAGGCCAGTCCGGCGATGGCCACCGCCATCAGAAACCACTGAACCGCGTAGGCATAATGTTTCTGCGCCCCCATCACCACAGGCTGCCAATTTTGCTTCAGCGCCAGCGGATCATCAGGGGCAATCTGCACCACCCAATCCGGCAATGGCAGTCCGGTTGCGATCGCCAGCACCTCTGGCCTGATATTCTGGACCCTTCGGGGCCAGCCGTTTTCATCCCCGGCAGAGCTCAGCTCCGGTAACTGTGACGGCGGCGCAATGGTGCCAGACAGTTGCACCAGTCCGTGGTGTTCCGGTAAAACCGGCAACTGCTCTCGGTACTGCGGAGCGGCAATCCACCCCAGATTTACCAGCAGCCAGGCACCATTTTCGGTCCGGAACGGATAAAACAGGTGGTAGCCCGGCTTCCCCTGATCCAGCTGGTTATCCAGCAATATCGCTTTGCTGTGGTCAAACTCGCCGCTGAATTTCACCCGGTACCACAGCGGATCCTCCGGTAAACTGGCAACACTGAAGTAGGTCTGCTCTCCCCTGAGCTTGAGTGCTGCCGACAGAATTTCTTTTTCCTGACCGCGTGAGAGCTGCCACATTCCCAGCTTGACCAGCCCGAAGAAGACCACCAAAGTAAATAGAACAAATCCTGTCCGTCTCATCGCGCCCTGAACCCCGTGTCAGCCGCCCCTGATTCAGCCAACCACGGAGATGCCATGCTGCTGAAAGCCCTGATTGTCTGCCTGCTGATTTTTATCCTGTTGAACCTGTTCCGGGCACTGCCTGTGATGCTCAAAGGCAAACAGGGCAAACCGATGTCTCACTACCTGGGTCGCCGGGTACTGTTTTCTGTCCTGCTCTTTGCCCTCTTGTTACTGGCGGTGGCAACCGGTCTCATCGAACCGAACCCTCGCCCTTACTGACTCGGCTAAAGGATGTACACAAAGATAAACAGTCCCAACCAGACCACATCCACAAAATGCCAGTACCAGGCACCGGCCTGAAATGCGAAGTGATGTTCCGAGGAAAAGTGCCCTTTCAGCACCCGCAGCCAGACAATAAACAGGATGATGGTCCCCAGGGTTACGTGCATCCCGTGAAAGCCGGTCAGCATAAAGAAGGTGTTTCCGTAGATCCCGGAATCCAGCGTCAGCCCCATCTCTTCGTAAGCATGGATGTACTCCACCCCCTGCAGATACACAAAGAGCCAGCCGAGCAACACGGTCAGCAGCAGGAACAGGGTCAGGCGCGGACGGTTATCGTTCTCCAGCGCCGTATGGGCCATATGCACAGTGACAGATGAGGTCAGCAGAATCATGGTGTTGTAAAAAGGCAGACCAATGGCTTCCATGGCCTGCGTTTCCGTGCCCCCCGGGGTCAGAATCAGCGGCCAGTGTGCGACAAATTCAGGCCACAGGACGGCATGGGTCATGGCGTTATTGCCCGCCCCGCCCAGCCAGGGCACGGCAATCATCCGGGCATAAAACAACGCGCCGAAAAATGCGGCAAAGAACATCACTTCCGAGAAAATGAACCAGCTCATCCCCTGCCGGAAAGAGCGATCCATCTGGGAGCTGTAGAGTCCGGTCATCGACTCCCGAATCACGTCGCGGAACCAGCCCACCAACATCAGCAGCAGCAAGCCGACCCCGGACATCAGAATCCAGGGACCATTGCCACCAAACAGCCCGCCAACGGTGGCCCCTGCGCCCATGGCAATCAAAAACAGTGCCAGAGCCCCGACAATCGGCCAGGCACTGGCGCTGGGCACATAATAGGGTTCATGCGGCGGTGTCAGGGACTGATCATGCTCTGAGTAAGGATTTGCCATGGTCGACCTCATTGTGTCTGTGCCGCAGCGTCAGGCTGGGCGTTGAACAAGGTGTAAGCCAGTGTCAGGGTATTGATATCTTCCGGCAGCTCGGGGTCGATGTAGAACAGCAAAGGCAGTTCTGCCGACGCTCCGGCCGCCAGTGGCTGACGGTTAAAGCAAAAACATTCGATTTTATTGAAGTACAGCGCGCCCTGGCCCGGAGAAACCGAAGGCACAGCCTGCCCCACGGTGTCCTTCTGAGTCAGGTTCACTGCCGAAAACAGAACCTTGTGCGTTTCACCGGGATGAACCACCATGCGCCGGACTTCAGGCTCAAAACGCCAGGCCATTCCCGGATTCACATAGGCAATAAACTCCACGGTGATACTGCGTTTTTCATCGACCAGTTCACTGGCCACAGCAGCCTGATCCGAGGTTTTGCCGTTAATCCCGGTCACCTCGCAAAATACGTTGTACAGCGGTACCAAAGCGAACGCGAAGCCGAACATCCCCAGTGACAGCACAATCAGGAGCAGCAACGACTTCTTCTTGCCCTTTTCTGAGTCAGCCATATGGCCTCCTTAGTCCACTTTCGGTGGGGTAGAAAATGTGTGATGAGGCGCCGGTGACGGAACCGTCCACTCCAAACCTTCAGCGCCATCCCAGGGCTTCGCGCCCGCAGGTTCGCCACCGCGAATGCATTTAATGAGTACCGCCAGGAAAATCAGTTGCGACAGGCCAAACATGAAGCCTCCGATACTGACAATGGCATTTACATCAGCAAACTGCAGCGCATAATCCGGGATCCGCCGCGGCATCCCCGCCAGTCCCAAAAAGTGCATCGGGAAGAACAGGATGTTCACGGAAATCACCGAGCACCAGAAATGCCACTTCGCCAGACGCTCATCAAACATGTGCCCGGTCCATTTCGGTAACCAGTAATAAGCCGCGGCCATGATGGAGAAGATCGCTCCGGACACCAGCACATAGTGAAAATGCGCCACCACAAAATAGGTATCGTGATACTGGAAATCCGCCGGCGTAATCGCCAGCATCAGCCCCGAGAATCCACCGATGGTGAACAGAATGATGAACGCAATCGCAAACAGCATGGGGACTTCAAAGGTCAGTGAACCACGCCACATGGTGGCAACCCAGTTAAAGACTTTCACCCCAGTCGGCACCGAAATCAGCATGGTGCAGTACATGAAGAACAGTTCAGCGGCCACCGGCATCCCGGTGGTAAACATGTGGTGCGCCCAGACTAAGAAGCTCAGACCCGCAATAGACGCCGTCGCGTACACCATGGAACTGTAGCCGAAGAGCTTTTTACGGGAAAAGGTCGGAACTATCGCCGAAATGATACCGAAACTCGGCAAAATCATGATATAGACTTCGGGATGACCAAAGAACCAGAAGATATGCTGGAACATCACGGGATCACCGCCCCCAGCCGCATCAAAGAAACTGGTCCCGAAGAATTTATCGGTCAGCACCATGGTCACCGCCCCCGCCAGCACCGGCATGACCGCAATCAGCAGGAATGCCGTAATCAGCCAGGTCCAGGCAAACAGGGGCATCTTCATGTAAGTCATGCCCGGTGCACGCAGGTTGACGATAGTGACGATGACGTTAATCGCCCCCATGATCGAGCTGATCCCCATGATATGGATGGCGAACACAAACAAACCGGTACTTTGCGGACTGAAAGTGGTCGACAGCGGTGCATAGAAAGTCCAGCCGAAATTCGGACCACCCCCTTCCATAAACAGTGAGGCCAGCAACATGGTAAAAGCAAAAGGCAGGATCCAGAAACTCCAGTTGTTCATGCGCGGTAAGGCCATATCCGGCGCCCCGATCATCATCGGCACCATCCAGTTCGCCAATCCGGTAAATGCAGGCATCACGGCACCAAACACCATGATCAGGCCATGAACAGTCGTCATCTGGTTAAAAAAGTTCGGTTCCACCAGCTGCAGTCCCGGCTGGAACAATTCCGCCCGGATCACCATCGCCATCGCACCGCCGGTCAGGAACATCGCAAAACTGAACAGCAGATACAAAGTACCGATGTCTTTATGGTTGGTGGTAAACAGCCAGCGCTTAATCCCGCTGTGGTGATGCGCGTCATGTTCAGTATGGGTGGTCTCGTCCACCGCCTGCTCACGCAACATGTCAGTCATGATTGGTCACTCCCTCAACTCTAAAGCGCTTCGCCTTTCAGGACAGCCTGAACTTCTGCTGCCTGCACGGTGTCACCGGTATTATTTCCCCAGGCATTCCGCTCATATGTAATTACAGCGGCCAGCTCTTTCAGGCTGAGCTGAGGCCCGAATGCCTGCATGGCTGTCCCGTTTCGCCCGTGGACCACAACGCTGATATGTTCGAGCTTTTTAGCCGGATCCGTCGCAATCGCACTACCGGCCAGCGCCGGAAAGGCGCCGGGTAAACCCTGACCGTTGACCTGATGGCAGACCGCACAACGGGTGTTGTAGACCTTCTCGCCCATGGCCATCAGCTCATCCATCGGCATTTCCATATCCAGCAGTCGCTGCTCTTCCTCACGCGCTTCCCGCTGAGCCACCTTGGTCGTTTGCAGCCACTCTTCATATTCAGCCTGTGGCTTGGCAATGACTACAATCGGCATAAAGCCATGGCTCTTACCGCACAATTCCGCACACTGACCGCGGTAAATCCCGGGTTCATCAATTTTGGTCCAGGCTTCGTTGATAAAGCCCGGATTCGCATCTTTCTTCACGGCGAATGCCGGCACCCACCAGGAATGAATCACATCCTGCGAGGTCATCAGGAAACGAATTTTCTGACCAACCGGAACAACCAGCGGGTGATCCACTTCCAGCAGATAATTCCCGCGTTTTTGACGCTCGTTGTTAATCTCTGCGTCTGAAGTTGCTAAGTTGGAATAAAATGCGACATCTTCGTCGAAATAGCGGTAATGCCACTTCCACTGAGAACCGGTAATCTGAATAGTGAGATCGGGCTGAGTGGTGTCTTCCATCGCCAGCAGGGTCTTGGTCGCCGGAATCGCCATCAAAATCAGAATCACAAAGGGGATCAGGGTCCAGAGCAACTCGACCCGGGTGCTTTCATGGAAGGACGCGGCCACGGCACCACGTGATTTACGATGATGAATAATGGCCCAGAACATCACGCCGAAGACCACCAGTCCAATTGCCACACAGATGTAAAAAATCGTCATGTGCAGCGAATACACCTGCTGACTGACCCCGGTTACCCCCTGAGTCATATTCAACGGCATCGATTTGGTTTCTGCCATCACTGGCAAAACGAATCCGCCCAGTAATCCATAAAACAATTGCCGCATCATTGTTCGGATCCCTCCTTCGGTCGTTCTGACCGGCAATCGCCCTATCGCGTCCGTTGTGACCGATAGTCTGCCCGCCAGAATTCCTCATCAGCGCAAGTAGCCTTAACAGCTTGTTTACATTTAACTTAGGACAGATTTCGGAGAATGAACAAAAATTTGCGTCAGAAATAGTCAAGACCCGAACAGCCGCGGCTCCGGTATCAGTTGAAGAAATTTGGCAGAAAATTATGAATGATCATCTCAATAGAATGATGACCATTGACTCAGGAAGGTAATCAGCAGGCACCATGCCTGGCTCAAAAACGCAGGTGGGTCACCACAGGAGTCAGGCGGTGACGAAATGCCGACAGGAGAGACAACCAGCGGTGCCATGGACGCCAGCGTGGACAGGACACATCCAGCGGAGAATGGCTGGAAATAACTTCTGCCCAGGGCAGCCATTGCAGCAACTGAGCTGTCGGATCATCAAAGCCATGCGCATACGTCTGAGTTCCCAGACTCTGACCCAGCGTGCTGTCACACCGGTCTCCAGCCAGGACCAGACAAAGCTCCAGCTGATTGAAATGGCAGCCCATGCGCTGCACAAAGCGGGCAACCTCGGTCTCTGTCGCCTGTAACAGCGCCTGATCACACACCAGCATGACCGGGGACGAAAACGACGTCGGCAGCTGAGATAACCAGCTGAGATCCGTCACCGAACCTGAACGCATCCGGTACCGCTCGCTCCGGTGGAACAGGCGCTGGCGCCACAGCAGATTTTCATCACAGTCCAGTTCCAGCCAGCGGCAGCGGCCGTTGTCCAGACGATAAAAACGGGTATCCAGCCCGGCCCCGACATTAATCACGTGGCCGTTCGGAAAGCGACGGAGAAAATGATGCACACGCTGATCCACCAGCAGGGTTAGCGTTGCATGCAGCAACTGATGCCGGTCGACATTGCCGGTCAGGCAATCCGGTGCCAGATGACATTGCTGGCAGGCCGCAGCAGCGAGGGGGTCATAGATCAACCCATTGTCAACCAGACTCTCACGGCTGCGCAGCCAGAGCGGCTGTAATAATGCAGCCGGGATATGGTAGCGGGCAGATTTCGTCATTATCATCTCCAAAGCAATAGTGGAATGATAATAACTCTCATTTATAATTGCAAAGAAATCATCTGCCCTTTGCGACGCCGTTGCAATTAGCTCCAGTCACCATTGCGGATCACACCAACCGCAATTCCTTCAATTGTCAGCTGCTGTTGAGTCAGATCAACCACAATCGGTTCGAATGCTTCATTTTCAGCATGCAGCAGAACCTGAGCGCCTTTTTTCTCCAGACGCTTCACGGTGACATCATCATCCACCCGGGCAACAACAACCTGTCCGTTGCGGACATCCTGGGTTTTATGAACCGCAAGCAGGTCACCATCCAGAATCCCGATATCTTTCATGCTCATGCCGTTCACTCTCAGCAGAAAATCTGCCTGTGGCTTGAACATTGACGGATCGACATCATAGTGAGTTTCCACATGCTCCTGAGCCAGAATCGGCTCTCCGGCTGCAACCCGTCCAATCAAAGGCAAACCGTGCTCTTCAGCAGCATCGTCGTTTACCAGCAGGCGGATCCCGCGGGAGGCACCCGGTACAATTTCAATCACCTGTTTCCGGGCCAGTGCTTTTAAATGCTCTTCTGCCGCATTGGCAGAACGGAATCCAAGTTCACGGGCAATCTCCGCACGCGTCGGCGGCATCCCGGTTTCTTCAATTTTTGCTTTGATGAGATCAAAGACTTCTTGTTGGCGTGGCGTTAGCGGCTTCATGACATACCCTGTCTTTTTATACAGTTCACTGTGAGTATATCCAGTGTTCACTGTTTTGAAAAGGCCATATACCGAAGTCACCTCAATATAAAAGGTGTAGCATCAATGCAATACGCCCCAAAGCACGCAGCGGGTCCGGAAGACAAAAAATTCATATTTTCCCTCGCTGTATTGATTTTTTCACAGCAAAACCCGGCGCGTTTTCTGCTATCCTTGCCTCGCATTAAGTTTTCGAGGCTAGTTATAAACATGTCAAGTTGGCAGAAAATCACGCAAAGTTTACTGAATTTGCCGCTTTCTTTACTGGTGAAGACCCGCACTATTCCATCCGATCCCGTGGCAGAACTCACACTGGATCTGAACCGTCCCATTATCTATACCCTGCCATTCAGCTCGCAAACCGATTTGCTGACGCTGAGTGCTGCCGCCCGGGCCAACGGACTTCCGGATCCGCTGCAGCCCATGGTGATTCACGGCCGTGAATTTCCCCGTTTTGTGTTTGTGGCAGACAGCCCGAGCATTTTCGGCAGCAATGGTCAGATCCCGGCGGCATCGCTGGCCCTGTTCACGGATTTACTGACCGCCCATAAAACGGATGGTGAACTTGACGTCCAGCTGCTGCCTGCATCTGTACTCTGGGGCCGTAAACCGGGCACAGAAGGCGAAGGCAAACCAATTCTCAAAGCTCTGAATGGCCCGGAAAAATGTTTTGCCGTTCTGGCGCAGGGCCGTGATTGTCTGGTCCGCTTAAGCCCGACGGTCTCGCTGCGTTTCATGGCAGATAAATACGGCGCCGATGACACCATCGCCATTAAGCTGGCACGGGTGGCCAAGATTCATTTCTCCCGTCAGAAATTAGCTGCAGCCGGCCCTCGCCTGCCCCAGCGTCAGGCACTGTTTAACCGCCTGCTGGCTTCTAAAGCCATTGAAAAGGTTGTCCAGGAAGAAGCCGCCAGCCGTGACGTTCCACTGGAAAAAGTCCGCAAAGAAGCCATCGACATGATGGAAGAAATTGCCGCAGATTTCTCCTACAGCCTGGTCCGCCATGGTGATCGCTTCCTGAGCTGGCTCTGGAACCGCATCTATCAGGGCATTAATGTCACCAACGCACAGCGTGTCCGCCAACTGGCTCAGGATGGTCACGAAATCGTCTACGTGCCCTGTCACCGCAGCCACATGGACTACCTGCTGCTTTCATACGTCCTGTATCAGGAAGGTATGGTTCCGCCGCACATTGCAGCCGGCATCAACCTGAACTTCTTCCCGGCCGGGCCGATTTTCCGCCGCGGCGGCGCGTTCTTCATTCGCCGCAGCTTTAAAGGCAACCGCCTCTATTCTACAGTGTTCCGTGAGTATCTCGGTGAGCTCTTTGCCAAAGGCTACTCAGTCGAATACTTCAGTGAAGGCGGCCGCTCCCGCACCGGCCGTCTGCTGGCACCGAAAACCGGTATGTTGTCGATGACCATTCAGGCGATGCTGCGTGGCCTGAACCGCCCGGTGACTCTGGTTCCGGTCTATATCGGCTACGAACATGTGATGGAAGTAGCCACCTACGCCAAAGAGCTGCGCGGAAAACGTAAAGAAAAGGAAAACCTGGGCCAGGTCCTGCGTACCCTGCGCAAACTGCGTAACTTCGGCCAGGGCTATGTCAACTTCGGTGAGCCGATTCCGCTGAACCAGTATCTGAATGAACAGGTGCCGGAATGGCGTCAGGATGTCGACCCGATCGAACCACAACGACCGCAATGGCTGAACCCTGTGGTCAACCGTCTGGCGGACAAGATGATGACCCATATCAACGATGCTGCCGCCACCAACGGCCTGACCCTCTGCGCCCTGGCGCTGCTGGCTTCACGTCAGCGCGCGCTGAGCCGGGAAGAGCTGGAACAGCAGATCGACTGCTACCTGCAGTTGCTCCGCAATACACCATATTCACCGGACTGTACGCTGCCTTCCGAGGAGGCGGCGGCGCTGGTTGAACATGCCATCAGCATGGATAAGTTCCTGGTAGAACGCGACACTCTGGGCGACATCGTCTCGCTGGATCGCAAACAATCACTGCTGATGACTTATTACCGCAACAACATCATCCATCTGTTTGCACTGCCTTCACTGATTGCACACATTGTGGTGTACCACCAGCGCCTGAGCCGGGCAGAAATGCACCGTCAGATCAGCCTGCTGTATCCATTCCTCAAAGCAGAGCTGTACCTGCGTTTTGACGAAACGGACTTACCGGATGCGATTGATATTCTGATCGATGAACTGGTCCGCCAGCGACTGATCCTGAGCGACGGTGATGAGCTGTCACTCAACAGTACCCGCATCGCGCCGCTGCAATTGCTGGGCAACACCATCAGTGAAACCCTGCAACGCTATGCGATTACGCTGACCCTGCTGCGCAGTGAGCCACAACTGATGAAAAGCGATCTGGAACAGCAAAGCCAGATGATGGCCCAGCGTCTGAGCCGTCTGCACGGGATCAATGCTCCGGAGTTCTTCGACAAAGGGGTGTTCTCTTCACTGGTGAAAACCCTGCGCCAGCAAGGCTATCTCAACGAAGAGAACCATGCTGTGTCCCGTCCGGTGGCTGAGCTGGCCGATCTGCTGGCTGATCTGGTCTCACCGTCAGTCAAACTGACCATTCAGGCAGTGATGAACCGGGAAGAGAAAAAAGAACCCGCGCCGGAAACAACTGACGCATAAGCTGAAAGCCGAAACGAAAAACGCCCGCAAATTGCGGGCGTTTGATTATCTTTCCAGACCTCAGAACATCAAGGCGTCAGAGCAGCAGACTGGCTGCAATACCCAGCCACACCACCATACCGGCATAGTTGTTATTCAGAAAAGCCTGGAAGCAGGGTTCTCGTTCCCGACCCCGGATCAGCATCTGCTGGTAAACAAACAGCGCAGCCGCACCCAGCAGCCCCCAGTAATACACCTGCGACAGTTCCAGTTGCATTCCCACCAGAATCAACAGTCCCAGCGTCCCCAGTTGCAACAAACCAATGATTCGTTTGTCGTACCGGCCAAACAAAATTGCCGTCGATTTGATTCCGACCTTAAGGTCATCATCCCGGTCAACCATGGCGTACTGAGTGTCATAAGCAATGGTCCACAGGATATTGGCAGCAAACAGCAGCCAGGCAACGGGAGGCAAACTTCCTGACTGAGCGGCATAAGCCATGGGAATCGCCCAGCCAAACGCCATTCCCAGCACGAACTGCGGCAAATGAGTATAACGCTTCATGAACGGATAAGCGGCAGCAAGTATCAGCCCGATGACCGACAGCTGAATGGTCAATGCATTCATGGTCAGCACCAGGCCAAAGGAGATCAGGGATAGACACACAAAAAAGGCCAGCGCTTCCCGCTCGCTGATCCGTCCGGATGGCAAGGGTCGCTGAGCAGTCCGTTTTACGTGGCCGTCGAAGTGACGGTCGGCATAATCATTGATGACACAACCGGCAGCCCGCATGCTGAAGACACCGAGAATAAATACCAGTAACACATTGAAATCCGGCATGCCGTCTGCAGCGAGAAACAACGCCCATAACGTTGGCCACATCAGCAGCAGGCTGCCGATCGGGCGGTCCATACGGGCCAGCTGCCAGTACGCCCTTGCCTTGGTCATCTCCAAACCCAGGTTCTCCTATTTTTGCTCGAAGCCTGTCGCCGGCTTTTGAGTATGGGCGACTGACAGATGATGTTTGAACGGCGAGCCCAGCTCGCCGTCATCCTGATAGACTGGCGCCGGGGCCAGGAACAGCTCCGCCACCAGCATAGGTTTTTCCTTGACCCACAGGCGGGATCGTCGCGCCCACAGCGGCTGCCCTTCCAGACTGAGTTTCGCGAGCTGCAGTGCATCCCGGCGGGCACTTTGATCCGTAAATACCCGGTAGCCCAGCGGCAGTTCACCCAGTTGTGCCAGATCATGCTCATCACCGGTCAGGGTCGGCAACGGGATCAATGTCCGGGCAAATACCCAGGGAACACCGTCACCTTCCAGCAAAACACTGCGTTCCAGGCAATCCACATCCCCCAGCAGTTGCTGTTCTCCCGGCTGTAACGCCCCGGCGCGTACCGGGTGCTGTCCCAGCAGGCGGACGCTGAACTGATGACAATAGCGGGCAAAGCGGCGCGACAGCGAACCCTGTTCATGGAGCCAGCTTTCCAACCCGGCCTGAGCTGGCGGCAGTGCCGTCGCCAGCTGCCAGTCGGCACTGTCCAGCGCAGGCTGATAAATCTGCTTGAATCTCGACATCTTCCCAATTCAATTCCTGGAACTCTTGTCCTTGGGGTTCATCCCGGGCCCACTTTTACCGCCTTCAGATCAAGGCACAAAACGTGAGTTACACAACCAGGTACCATACAACAGCGTGTTATCATAACCTGCTGCAAAAACGGCATTATCCGGCGCGGATTTGACTACCAAAAGATCAACAGCCCCTGTAAAGGGTGATAGAATGTGTTCAATCAATCACATTGAATGATGCCCTATTGTAGCAAGCCGTCGCGGACAGGAATATCATTCCTCGCCAAAGTAGGCACTTGGGTAACAGATTTTTCCCAGACACAGATGGATAGCAAGATGAAATCTCTACTCCTGACCTTTGCGGTGCTGCTGTTGACCCTGAATCAGCCCGCTTTTGCTCAAGCAGCACCATCCGGTACACCGCAGTACAGCTATTTTACACTGACGCCGGATATCACCACCAATTACACCACCCAGGGCAAAAAGCTGGGTTACCTGCGTCTGCAGGTGGATCTGATGGTCGCCGATCCTGACTTTCTGCCGCTGGTCGAACACCACGCCCCGCTGATCCGGGACGCCATTATTCAGATCATCGGTGAACAACCGGAAGCCAAAATCAAATCACTGGCCGGCCGAGAAGCCATTCGTCAGCTATGTCTGAACAAAGTGAATGATTTGCTGATTGCAGAAACCAATCAAAAATTACTGACCGAACTGCTCTTTACCAAGTATTTGTATCAGTAAACCCCTTTCCAAAAAAGCAAAGGCGCTCAATGAGCGCCTTTGTTCTTAGTTTCCCGTTAAAATCTTATGCCGCAGCATGGGCACCATCACGCTTTGCCGCAATATACTCAGCGACCACCTGTTGTTGTTCGCTGTTCAGATACAGACCCAGTTTGCTACGTCGCCACAGGACATCTTCTGCATTACTCACAAATTCATGATTCATCAGGTAATCCAGCTCACGGGCGTAGAAGCCTTCACCAAAATGCTGCCCCATATCGGTTTCGCTGTTCACACCGTCCAGCACCTGCCAGCACAGGGTGCCGTAGTTGGTTGCCAGCCGCTCAGCTGTGAAGGCATTCAGCCACTCATGACGTGTCTGCAGTTCGCGGCTTAAGCGCGACAGATCAAAACCCGCTTCCCCGCCCGGCAGACAAGCATCGGCAGTCCAGGCGGAGCCCATATTCGGGAAAAAAGGAGCCAGTTTGCGCAAGGCTGCCTCGGCCAGTTTCCGGTACGTTGTCAGCTTACCGCCGAAAATAGACAACAGCGGCGGCTGTGAGCCTTCCTGCTCCAGTTCCAGGGTGTAGTCCCGGGTCACGGCCTGCGGTGAATCGGATTCATCATCACACAGCGGACGCACACCAGAGTAAGTCCACACCACATCCGTCCGTTGCAGCTTGTGTTTGAAGTGTGCGTTGTACACTTTCAGCAGGTAGCGGATTTCGTCTTCATCGATTGCGACCTGACGCGGATCGCCGTGATATTCCACATCCGTGGTCCCAATGATTGAGAAGCGGTCCAGATAAGGAATCACGAACACGATACGCTGATCTTCATTCTGCAGAATATAGGCCTGAGGCTCATCATGCACACGAGGCACCACGATGTGCGAACCTTTAATCAGTCGGATATTACGCGGAGACGGAGTCTCCAAGCTGGTATCATAGAATGTTTTCACCCATGGACCAGCCGCATTGACTAACGCATGTGAGCGGCGCACAAATCGCTCACCTGTCAGGCTGTCCAGGACAGTGACGCGCCAGATGTCGCCATCCCGCTCCGCTTTCTCGACGCGGCAACGGTTCCGGACTTCGCCGCCACGGGCAGCAGTTTCCATTGCATTGAGTACCACCAGACGGGCATCATCCACCCAGCAGTCGGAATATTCAAAACCACGGGTGATTTCCGGTACCAAAGCCGAGTCATTGCCAAAACGCAGTCCTTCACTCCCTGGCAGCGTCGTGCGTTTGCCCAGGTGATCATAAAGGAACAGACCGGCACGGATCATCCAGGCGGGTCTCAGGTGCGGGCGATGAGGCAGACGGAATCGCATCGGCTTGGCAATGTGCGGGATTTTTCGCAGCAATACTTCACGCTCCGCCAGAGCTTCACCCACCAGACGAAACTCGTAATGCTCCAGATAACGCAAACCACCATGGATCAGTTTGGAACTGGCCGATGACGTCGCCGAGGCAAAGTCTTCAGCTTCAAACAATGCGACCTTGAGACCACGCCCTGCCGCATCGGCCGCTATACCGGCACCATTAATCCCACCGCCGACGACGATGATGTCCAGAATCTCATTTGCTGCTGTCATGCCTTTCACCTGTACCCTTCATTGATCGACTCGTCTGCATCCCTCTCTGCTTTATATTAGGACATGCATTCGAAAGTCATCATTTCGATTTTATGTTCGATATCGCTCAATATAGACAAAAACGACGTCGACATCATCTTTTTTATGCTCGAAATATGACACCAATATGATCATACGCACAAAAAAAACTGCCTGTTCGGGCAGCTTTGTCAGTATTCAGGGGCAGATATGAGATCAGTCTGAGCACAAATGAGCGAAAACGCTCAAATTTGAAATCTTCAGTCGGAAATAATTTCGAGATGAGTTTCCAGCTCCGCCATCCGCTTCGCCAGCGGCTCAGGCGGCGTTTTATTGGTGAACAACATATCCACCTGACTGATATCACCAAGGTTGACCATCGCGTTCCGGCCGAACTTAGTATGGTCAACGCCCAGCATGACACAACGGCTGTTCTCAATAATCGCCTGCTTCACCCGGACTTCATGGTAGTCGAAATCCAGCAATGAGCCATCCAGATCAATACCGCTGATCCCGATAATGCCGAAATCGAGCCGAAACTGTGAAATAAAGTCCAGCGTGGCCTCACCCACGATACCGCCGTCACGGTTTCGCACCTCGCCACCGGCCAGAATCACCCGGCAATCATCTTTACCCGTCAGGATACCAGCAACATTGAGGTTGTTGGTCACCACCCTTAAATCGGTATGGTTCAGCAGGGCGCGGGCCACAGCTTCCGGGGTCGTGCCAATATCAATAAACAGGGTTGCGCCATCCGGAATATGCTTGGCCATCGCCTGCGCTATCCGGTCTTTCTCAGCCAGTTGCATCACTTTCCGGGTCGTATAGGAGGTATTCACCGAACTGGACGGCACCGTCGCCCCACCGTGGTGACGGCGAATTTTATTCTCTTCTGCCAGTTCGTTCAGATCACGGCGGATGGTTTGCGGGCTGACATGAAATCGGGCAACCAGATCGTCAGTACTGACATAGCCCTGGGTTTTCACGAGATCGACGATCTCCTGATGACGTTTGCTTTGCTTCACTGCTGTAACTGCTCCTGATAAACGAAGATCAAATAACCGTAATGCCCGGGTATCCACGGCCTGCTCATCTTACTGGGCAATCCCGCCTCTTGCCAGAGAGGGGATCCCACTCCTGAAGGAAAGCTCATTGCGCCTGATTCTCGGGGTGGCGCAGACGTGCATCGACAAAAGCCAGTAAACAGCCTGTCACCAGTCCGAATAAATGAGCCATGTTCGCTATCTTGATACCGAGGATGTCGGCAAAACCCAGTACCAGCCACACCAGCATGAAGACAACAATATTGTTCGGGATACTCAGCCCCCGTGACGGCGCCAGCCAGCCCAGCCACCAGAGATAGCCCATCAACGCATACACGACGCCAGAGAGGCCACCGAAATTCGGGCCATTAACCCAGAACTGTGCCATGCCGGAGATCAGCGCTGACAGGAGAAAGATTTCCAGCAGTTTCCCGCTACCGCTGTGACGCTCTAACTGCCCGCCCAAAATCCACCACCACAGGCAATTAAACACAATATGGAGTAATGAGAAATGAAGCAGGCTGTGTGACACATAGCGCCAGAGTTCCCACCCATCGCCTTGCATCAGCGGAAAGTGCAGCCAGTCAAATAAAGGCCGCTGCCAGCCCAATATCCAGCCGACATAAATGACGATGGTCAGGACCATGACGCTCAGACAGACCGGTCCGGCCTGTGCTTTCACCATCGCAATCAAACTCGGGCTCTCATACCTGAACTGGGGTTGAGAACCCGTGCGGGCGACCTGCCAGGAAGCCGCAAGATATTTCTGATCATCCGGATGGCTGACAAACTGCTTCCATTCTGCTTCCGTTTCCACCTGATGCTGCAGATCCGCTAACCAGATAGCAAACTGCCCGCCAGGCTCCGAAGCCAGTCTCAGCTCAATGCCGCGCGAGGCCATATAATCAATAAAAGCCTGCGCCATACGGGGATTATCGAGCACGGCAATTCGCTGCATTTTCGGTTCCCTTTCAACGGTTACATGTCAGGCACTGATCTGAGACGGATCATTGACCCACACAAGGATAAGATTCGCGGCGCCAGGCCTCAAATCCGCCATCCATGCTGTAGACCGTCTCATATCCCTGATTGATCAGGTACTGTGCGGCACCCTGTGAACTGATCCCATGGTAGCACATGACAATTACCGGCTGGTCGAAATCAACCTCATCCATAAACTGGACGATGGAATCATTGGTCAGGTGAAACGCAGCGTCCGGACGGGACAACGTATGGGACTGAGGATCGCGAATATCGACCAGCACAGCGCGGCTCTCCTGCTGCTGAATTAATGTGTACGCCTGCTCAACAGAAATATGTTCAAACTGCTCCATGAAAGCCTCATTCCAGTGTTTATCATCGGCGACAGCCCGGATCGTTCGGCTGTCACCAGAAAAATGCACGATCCTTTCAGAGGGATCGATCAAAATCAGACAAGGTAAACCCGAATCATTTTCAGGGGAAACCTCAGCCAGGATGCTGCCCGCCAGTATACCTCACTCAGTTACTCACAGCTTTGAAAAAATCAGCCGGGGCGGCTGGTGTCCGACCAGCGTGAATACGCCTTACAAACTCCGTACTTAGCCTCGCCACTGTTTTCTCATCCTTTTTCACTGATCATCCTTTCACCATCTGTGGAAAAGACTGTGAATAGCGTTGATAATGTGTTGGAGTCAAAGAGGATCCACTAGATGTAGTAAAGATCATGGAAAACACTGTGGATAATAATTTTCGAGCATCTCGACAAAAGTAACCAGAGATCCGCAACCCGCCGTATTCCCTGACTTCAGAAACAAAAAAACCGGCCATCAGCCGGTTTTCTCATTCAATAACACTGTGGATAGAAAATCCAGTTTCCCGGAAAGATCCTAAGCCTCACAGGATCATCCGTTTGTCTGGATCCTTACAGGGCTTCACCCACAGCATCTTTCAGTTTGCGCATGGCATTTTTCTCCAGCTGACGAATACGCTCAGCCGAAACACCATAATGATCCGCCAAATCCTGCAGCGTCGCTTTGTCATCATCCAGCCAGCGCGAGCGGACAATATGCTGGCTGCGATCATCCAGGTTCGATAATGCCACTGACAGACGATTATTCGCATGGCTTTCCCAGTTATTTTCCTCATAGCTGAGTGCCACATCCGAAGACTTATCTTCCAGGAAGTACACCGGTGCCGCATAGCTGCTGTCACGTTCATCTTCATCAACTGGCATGTCGAACGTTGCATCCTGCGCGGCAAGACGGGATTCCATCTCGCGCACTTCGCTGGTCTCTACTCCCAGCTGCTCTGCCACCATTTCGACTTCTTCATTGTTGAACCAGCCCAGACGCTTTTTGGCTTTGCGCAGATTGAAGAAGAGCTTGCGCTGCGCCTTGGTCGTCGCCACTTTGACGATCCGCCAGTTACGCAGCACGTATTCATGAATCTCAGCTTTAATCCAGTGAACAGCAAAAGACACCAGGCGCACCCCGACTTCCGGGTTGAAACGCTTCACGGCCTTCATCAGACCGATGTTTCCTTCCTGTACCAGATCAGCCATTGGCAGACCATAACCGGAATAACCGCGGGCAACATGGACTACAAAACGCAGGTGGGACAATACCAGACCGCGTGCAGCCTCAATATCGCCTTCATAATGCAGACGCTCAGCTAACTCGCGTTCCTGCTCAGCTGTCAGCATCGGATAGCTGTTCACAGACTGGATATAACCTTCCAGACTGTCGGCAGAAACTAAAGCTAATGAAGTCATCTCTTTTGTCATTCAAGCAACCCCTGTGGATTCATCGCCAGAGCCTTTTACTCTGGACTTTCACGTAAATCAGGCAGTGATTAAGCTGCCTGACCGACAATAATGCCTGTAATGCTGCACAAAATGCAAGCGCACATCCTCTAGGTAGAGTGCGTTACATCAGATTGGTTCAATTTCTTTTAAGTGCCTCCCAGCACTGAGACGTGCAGCCAGCACCCCAAGCAGCGACGACAACATGATCAGCAACAGGCATTCATCCCAGGCCAGGCCTGTTAAGTGAAAATCACTGCCATACAACAACGCCAGTTTATCCACTGCACTTTCAATCATCAAGCACACCAGCGTAGTAAGCACTAACGCAAAGACCGATGCCAGTAAGCCATACCATGCGCCGGTATACAGAAACGGCCTCAGAATATAGGTGTTGGTCGCACCGACCAGCTTCATCACCTGAACCGCTTCTTTCTGGTTTTGCAGTTGCAAACGCAGCGTATTTCCGACAATCAGGAACACTGCCAGCAGCATCAGCCCGGCCATCAGCATCGCCAGGGACACACTGAGCTGCTGAATGGCCTCAAGCCGCTGCAGCCAGTCACTGTCGAGTCTGACATCATCCACACCGGCCAGATCTCTGAGCTTTTCAGCCAGCCGCGCTGCGGCGGCACTGCTCTGCCACTGCACCGTCGGTTTAATCACCAGCACGGCAGGCAGCGGATTTTCATCCAGCAGACTTAAAGCCTTGGTAAACCCGACATGATTGCGAAATTCCTCCAGCCCCTGCTGAGGAGAAATATAGTCTGTCTGTGCGACTTCCTGCCAGCCCGACACACGCTCAAGCAACTGACGGGCTTCAGCATCACCGCTGCCGGAAGCCAGATACACTGTCAACTGCGTCGGATTCTGCCACGCCTGACTGACAATGCTGATATTTTTTGCGGCGATGTAAAAGCACGCCGGCAACGTCAGGGCCACAGTCAGTACGGCCAGAGTCAGCACATTCCCCAGCGGACGACGCCACAAATCTGTCAGTGCCTGCTTACAAACCTGTCGCTGCATCGCCAGCCAGCTTTGGGATTCACGCGCCATAAATCACCTCGCGCATCATGCCATTGTGCAGATCCAGACGACGGTAGGCATGCCGGTTCAGTAAAGACGTGTCGTGTGTCGCCATCAGCACGCTGACGCCCACCCGGTTAAATTCTGCAAACAGTGCCATCATCTGCTGAGACAAATCTGCATCCAGGTTTCCGGTCGGTTCATCCGCCAGGACCACCAGGGGCTTGTTCACAACGGCACGGGCAATCCCCACCCGTTGCTGTTCCCCGCCGGAAAGCTGGATCGGCAGGCATTGCGCCTTATCCAGCAAGCCGACTTTATCCAGCGCTGCAGACACCCGGCGTTTCACATCCCCGGGCGGAGACTGGGCGATCTGCAACGGCAGCGCGACATTCTCAAACACAGTTCTGTCCATCAGCAGTCGGTGATCCTGAAAAATCATCCCGATATGGCGGCGCAGAAAGGGGATTTGATGACTGTCAATCCGGGTGATGTCATGCTCGTTAAAGAAAATGCGGCCATCACTCGGCCGCTCAATTGCTGCAATCAGTTTCAGTAATGTACTCTTCCCTGCCCCGGAATGACCGGTCAGGAAGGCCATCTCACCTTTACCCAGGTGAAAATTCACTTTTTGCAGGGCTTGTCGGCCACCCCGGTATGCTTTACTGACCTGCTGAAACTGAATCACGCTTATTCCTCGTCGCTAAACAGTGCCTCAATAAATTCCTGGGCGGCAAAAGGACGTAAATCTTCAATGCCTTCCCCGATACCAATGTAACGGATTGGAATGTTGAACTGATCGGCAATGGCGAAAATTACACCACCTTTGGCGGTACCATCCAGCTTGGTCAGTGTAATACCAGACACCGGTGCCACTTCGCTGAACAACTTGGCCTGGCTGATCGCATTCTGACCCGTACCGGCATCCACCGTCAGCATGATTTCATGCGGCGCCAGCGGGTCGATCTTCTGCATCACCCGGACAATCTTACGCAGTTCTTCCATCAGATTGCCTTTGTTTTGCAGACGACCTGCAGTGTCAGCAATCACGACATCCACCTTGCGTGCTTTCGCAGATTCAATGGCATCGTAAATCACGGAAGCACTGTCTGCCCCGGTATGCTGCGCGACCACAGGCACGTTGTTGCGCTCACCCCACACCTGCAACTGTTCCACAGCAGCGGCACGGAATGTATCTCCTGCAGCCAGCATGACAGACAGGCCCTGGCTCTGGAACTGCTTCGCCAATTTCCCGATGGTCGTGGTTTTACCCACGCCGTTCACGCCAACCATCAAAATGACGTAGGGCTTACGGCTGGTATCGATCACCAGCGGCTGCTCCACTTTGGCCAGCATGTCACTGAGTTCATCTTTCAGCAGACCGTACAGGGCCTCGCCGTCTTTCAGTTGCTTGCGGTCCGCTTTTTCCGTCAGGCTTTCGATGATTTTGAGCGTTGTATCCATCCCGACATCAGCCACCAGCAGCTGCTCTTCCAGCTCTTCAAACAGATCATCATCAATCTGCTTGCCGCGGAACAGACCGAAGAAGCCCGAGCCCAGTTGATTCCGGGTTTTCTTCAAGCCTTTCATCAAACGGCTGAAAAAACCTTCACGCTGCGGCTTTTCCTGTACTGCTGGTTCTGAAACAACTGCCGGAATTTCAGTTTCAGGTTGTACTTCAGGCTGTTCCTCAGCCACAGCTTCGACCGGGTGCTCTGCTTCAGCAACCGGATGATCCTGTGCCTGAGCTTCCACATCCAGATAGGCGCTCTGCTCCGGTAATTCCGGGGCTTCTTCACGCTGTGCCTGAGTCACATCTTCAGCCGGCTCTGCGTCCGGTGCTGTGACCTCCGGAGTCTCAGTGGCTGTCGCAACGTCCTGAGTCTGCTCAGCCTCAACGGCTTCTTGCTGCTGTTGTTGTTCCTGTTGCTCGGTCTGCTCTTCCGCGCCAAAACCCAGCCATGAAAATAATCCGCGCTTCTTTTTTTCTGCCATTGGCAAATCCTGGAAATTGATTGATACAATTTGCGGCCTGAAAACAAATGGCCTGTTTATCTTTGGGCTTGTATTTGCTGTACAGTGCTCCCTGTCGGGTAACCTGGCGACAGTGACAAACACAAAGATAATCAGGCCCATGTATACTATCACTTTCTCTACGGTCGAAGAAATGTATGACAAGACGTAAGACACAATCCGGACACAAGGCTAACAAACCCAGCCAGGGAGGCTTTGTGCGTATCATCAGTGGCCGCTGGCGGGGACGCAAACTGCCGGTCCATGATGTCGCCGGGCTGCGCCCCACCACCGACCGTGTCAAAGAGACCGTTTTTAACTGGCTGGCACCGGAAATCCATGGTGCCAGATGCCTGGATTTGTTTGCCGGCAGCGGCAGTCTCGGACTGGAAGCCTTGTCCCGCGGCGCGAACCACCTGACGCTGCTGGAGCTGGACAGCAAAGCCGCCGGTCAGCTCAAGCGTAACCTGGACACACTGGGAACGACTCAGGCCACGCTGCACCAGACAGATACCCTGACGTATCTGGCCAATCCCGGTACCGCCTTTGATCTGGTGTTTATCGATCCGCCATTTCGCCGTGACATGCTGTCGGATGTCTTCCGCCTGCTGGAATCCAACGGCTGGCTGGCACCTGAGGCCCTGATTTATCTGGAAGCCGAGAAAGAGCTCGGCTTACCTGACACCCCGGAACACTGGCAGCTGCTGAAAGAGAAAACGGCAGGTCAGGTCAGCTACCGGCTGTATCAAAGAGAGGAACTATGAAAACGCTGATTCTACTGGCCAAAATTGCAATCGGTTTTGTCTGGGCTGTACTACTGCTCAACCTGTTCAACCCGTTTCCAGGCGTGGCTGCGATTGCACTCTATATCATGACGGCCTTTTTGCTGGCGATGCATGGCCTGCAAATGCTGATATTTCTCGGCGCCTTCGGCGATAAGCTGACTTTGGGGCGGTGGGAAAAGTGGTCCATTCTGGCTTTCGGGATTTTTGCCCTGCTGGATATTCGTCGCAAGCACATGATGTAAACATAACAAGGGTGCCATCAGGCACCCTTCTTTTATCTTCGTACGATTCAGGCCATCGCGATTCAGCTCTCCGGTCTGTCCGTCCCGCACTGCCAGCACCAGTCGAACTGGCCTTCATTCAGTTCACCGCAATCCGGACATTGCCATTTCTTCTGACTGCCCTTTTCATAACCAGCAAGCAGCTCTCTTGCCCGGATGGATTCATCCTCCGGTACCCAGAGCATCACTTCCACCACATCTGCCGGCAGCTCACCTGCTGCTGAACTGAGGTTTTCCCCCGTCAGGCGAACCCGTAACCCGGCATGTTCCAGCAAACCTTTGAGGGTGTGCGCTTCAAGGCTGTTTCCAGCCCGGTAAACCGACTGCCAGGTGAATGCCATACCCCGTCCTTCTGCTGCTCAGATTCAGCGTAGCAGAACGCTGATGACCAGCAATGACTGGGACAGATAATAAGTCGTCATAATACTGCCCGTCGCGGCACGAAAGCTGCCCCGGAAACGATCCAGTGCCAGCAGCGTATCCGAGACCAGAAACATCAGCGCTCCGGCAAACGCGGCCAGCCCGGCGCCAGTTCGCGTGGTAAGCCAGTACTCACCGGCAGCCCAGGTCATTTGCAGGATGACGGCAACATAAACCGCCACAGGTATTGCCAGACGGCCAAGAGACGGCAGCAGCAGCAGATACACAATAATTCCGGCACCGCCCAGCAACGCCGGCAACCACCAGACGATCGGCGCCGCCAATTCTCCCCAGAATGCGAAAGAATACACAATATGCGCCAGCAGAAAACTCGTCAGGCCGGCAACAAACCTGTCTTTGGGCAGCATCAGAAAGATATCGCCCACCACAGAGCACAGCAACCCGGCAACAATCACCTGCTGATAAAGATCACCGCTGCCAAACTGAAAAGCCGTTGCCAGCAACAACACGATTGTAAACGGCTTAAAGAGATAAAACTGCCACTGAGGACCGCGATAAGCGGCATTGATATGCAGCAAAGCTGAAAAAGAGACGGCTAACCAGACCCACATATGTCCACCAGAGTTATCAAAGCTGTCACAGTGTAAAAAGCCCGATGAGATTGTCTAGCCCGGAAATAACTTTCACCCGTCCAATTCTCACCTCTGTGATCTATCACACTTTCACATAACTTATTCTTCCTGGGATTAATCTGGCAACTTTCATCCATCTTATCCCATCGCCGTTTCAGCGATTGCGTCTTCTTTCCTGGTGATACCCGTGCGAAGTCAAGCTGACAGGGCCTTACCTTAAAAACCAGTAACATCTTTTCAAAAAATACCGCTATCAGCGAAAGATATCACGCTCAAAACCAACAACAAAAATCAAATAAAAACATATATATAAATGAAAAGTCCACTATAAAATTCATCACAGAGCCCCATTCGCTGACTTTTGAGCATTTTGATGCAAGTGATACAGAGAAAATGGCAAGCGCTGACAGAAAGCGTATGCAAACTATTCAATCACTGTATACCAGACTTTATCAACAAGAACTAAATTACCAAAAACAACCCAAAATCAGACGACAGCAATATCCAAACGCTAAAAAGAAAGAAATTAACGACAAAAATACCACGCAATAAAAAACAAAACAAAAAATATAATAAAAACAACAAATTAACACGCAAAATTAGTCGAGATAATTTTTTGATCGATTTTCACACAAGCCATTTCTGACAATTTACTTGGAACAATCAATGGAATTTATGGCAACTAAAAGTAAATTTATTGCTAAATATCACACCTTATCTTTGATCAAACCGTAAAAAAAGTGATATTCTAGACCCCATCAATCCAGCAGCAACAGTAAGGAGCCTACCACCATGTTATCTTCCTCTCAAAAACAAGGGCTTGTCATGATCGCCGTCGTCGCCGGTCTCATGTTGCTGCCTGTGCTTTAATAAGCAAAAACTAAAGATTACCAAACAAAAAAAGGTGCCTGAGGCACCTTTTTTTGTTCAATCACAGAGAGCGCTACACGATTAAGGCCGTAGTTTGATCAAATGCCAGTTACTGGAGTAAAACCATAGTGCCAGAGCTGTCATCCCAACGACCAGCATTACAACAACAGTCCAGACCCGACGACCACTCCGGGGCGTCAGTTCTTTCTCACATGCACGACAGGCTTTGCGAAACCCCCGGCTGTCATCCAGCACAAAACCATCTTCGTGCACCACTTTATTCCGGATGGTCGCGACATATCGCAACGAGGGAATAATCTCATGCGGCAATCGCTCTTCGCAGCTGGTGATCAACTGATGCAGCCCTTTACCTTCTGCGTGGTAATGATGCTTCAGTAAATACTCAAGCCGACGACTGCGGCTCACCACTAACTCAATATCCGTCACCAACCACTACTCCCTACACAAACCTTCTTTCTTAACCTTACAGGCAGATCAGCCCCTTGCAAACCCGTCTGGTGAGAATCCCGCTCACAAACACCTGACGCCGTCACTGACAATCCGGGCCCATCTCAAGCATAATGCAGCCTGAGAGTGAAGGAGTTCGCCATGCCATTTTTTCCGTTTCTAATCCTGGCTGTATTACTGAGTCTGGCCATTGCCAGCTTTGTCTTCGTCTACCGCCGCCATCTTTCAGGCCATCATGCCGCTGACAAGCAGATTGAGGTACAAATTCTTGATAAACAAAGTTTATCTGTTGATGAACATCCAACTGACGGTGACAACGCACAATACTGGCTGTATGTTCAGCCTCTCAAAGGCGGTCCCAAACGTGAATTTCAGGTCGGTGTACACTTTTATCATGCCTTGAATCCCGGTGACTGCGGCACCCTGACCTACCGGGGCAGACAGTTTATGCATTTCGCACTGAAACGCTGAGCTGAGATTGTCTTCAGGGCACCAGCCAGGCCGTAAACCGACTCTGACTGAGCAGCCAGCTGGCCAGTAACGCCAGTCCTCCGGCGATCAGTGTCCAGAAAGGAATCATCAGCACCGGGTGGATAAAATACAAATCAAACGCTCTGACCGGCCACAGAAACAGCGGGTGCAGCAGATAAATCCCCAGGCTGTAGCGACTGACAAAAGCCAGCTTCGTCAAAGTCTGCTCACTCAGTCTATCCGCCAGATAACGGCACAGCGCAAACACCATGGCTGCAATGATGACTGTATTGAGAGTTTTGTACGATAACCAGCGTCCGACGGTATATTCACCCAGCAAAAAGCTGTTATGGATCACCATGTAATCCGTCAGTAACAAGGCAGCGATGCCCAACGGCAGCAGCCAGGTCAGCGTCGGCCAGGAAAAGCGGAAAAGACTGTAGCCCAACAGCAAATAACCGCTGTAGAGCACCAGCTGATGGCTCCAGGGACCGTCAATAAAGAGCAGAAATAAGCCTGTCACCACCATCCACAAGAATGTCACGCCTTTGATGGCTGTCGGGTCAGCCCGTTTCACCCAAGCCTGAAAAAATGGGATCACCAGATACAGCGGAATAAAGTAATAAAAGAAGCCAAGGTGGTAATAGGTTTCATGTTCCGGCATTTCAGCCAGGGTATGCAGCGCAGTCTCAGACTGAAACCCATCCGGGGTTACTCCTGACAAAAACGCATAAAACAGCGACCAGACCAGAAAAGGCACCAGCACCTTACCCAAGCGCCGCCTCAGGTAATAATTCAAATCAAATGGCCGGGTGTCACTCAGCATCAGTGCCCCGGTAATCATGATAAAGACGGGCACTGCCCAGCGGCTGAAACTGTTATAGCTGATGGCCGTCATCCAGGCATGATCGGGAATTTGCCCCAGCAATTCTCGATAAGGGCCAAGCACATGGATCACCACCACCGCTGTTGCCGCGACACAGCGTAATAGATCAATAAAGATAATCTTTTCCCGCATAGACTCCTCTCTGCGATGGCGAACCACCCATCCGATGCTTGTCGTCCAGATTAGGCGCCAGCTCCTGTCTTAATGTTAACAGAATGATAATATGAATGGCGTTTTATTCCTTACAGCCCACAGTTGTGATATGCATCACGAAAATCACAGTAAGAAGCATCGTTCCTGCACAGAAGAATCTTTCCTGTTCCGCCCTGCTTTCGTTACAAATACACAACAACACACATATCCAGAAGCGGTTTAATTTAAAACTTATACAAAAACAGGAATAAAAAACCAGATGAAATGCAAAACATCAGTTATAAATCATACAAATGAAATATTTTGACACACTTTTATTTTGTTTGGGCTATTAACAATAGCGTAACCTCCCGCCCCTAAAACAAGACGCCCATAGACGGGTATATGACGAAAAAGGAGGTCGTGATGCATTCCAGTGCTTCACAAAATCAAGTAAATCCCAAAAAAACGCAGTTTACGCGCTTTCTGGACACCGTTGAGTGGCTGGGTAACCTGCTGCCCCATCCAATCACCCTGTTTGCGCTGTTCAGCCTGGTGATTCTGCTCGCTTCAGGGATTGCCGGTTATTTCGGTGTATCAGTCCCTGACCCGCGACCTGAAGGAGCTCCGGGCCGCTCCGCTGACGGCCTGATCCATGTGGTCAGCCTGCTGAACGCAGAAGGCCTGCAAATGATTGTGGCCAACCTGGTGAAAAACTTCACCGGTTTCGCGCCACTGGGCACCGTCCTGGTTGCCATGCTGGGTGTCGCCATTGCAGAACATTCTGGCTTACTTTCTGCTGCAATGCGCGGTCTGGTCATGGGCGCATCCCGCCGCATGGTCACGCTGGTCGTCGTCTTTGCCGGTATCATCTCGAACACGGCAGCCGAGTTAGGTTATGTGGTTCTGATCCCGCTGGCAGCCATGCTGTTCCATTCGCTGGGCCGCCACCCGCTGGCTGGTCTGGCAGCTGCCTTTGCCGGGGTATCCGGGGGCTACAGCGCAAACCTGCTGCTGGGTACCGTTGACCCGCTGCTGTCCGGTATCACCCAAACGGCAGCGCAGATGATCGATCCGACCTATGAAGTTGGTCCCGAAGTAAACTGGTACTTCATGTTCGCATCCACTTTCGCGATCACGATCATGGGCGCATTTGTGACCGAGAAAATCGTTGAGCCGAAGCTGGGTACCTACAATGCCGGGGATGCCAGCGATGATCTGGGCCAGGACAAAATGGGCGAGCTGACAGCTCTGGAGAAGAAAGGTCTGAAAGTGGCCGGACTGGCAACGCTGGCTGTTTCTGTCGTGCTGGCGCTGACCATCGTGCCGGAAAACGGCATTCTGCGTCATCCGGAAACCGGGCTGATCTCCGGCTCACCGTTCCTGAAAGGGATTGTGGCATTCATCTTTGTCTTCTTTGCCATTCCGGGTTTTGCCTTCGGCAAAGTGGTCGGCACCATGAAAACCGATCGCGACGTGATCGATGCAATGTCAAAGTCCATGTCTTCAATGGGCATGTACATCGTACTGGTCTTCTTCGCCGCTCAGTTTGTCGCTTTCTTTAAGTGGACCAACTTTGGGCAGGTCTTTGCCGTTGCCGGTGCTGACTTCCTGCAGTCGATCGGTCTGACCGGTCCGATGCTGTTCTTTGCCTTTATCCTGATGTGTGGCTTCATCAACCTGATGATCGGCTCCGCTTCTGCCCAATGGGCCGTCACAGCTCCGATCTTTGTCCCGATGCTGATGCTGGTCGGTTATGCACCGGAAACCATTCAGGCGGCATACCGGATCGGCGACTCCGTGACCAACATCATCACCCCCATGATGAGCTACTTCGGAATGATCCTGGCCGTGGCTACCCGTTACCAGAAAAATCTGGGCCTGGGTACTCTGATTGCCACGATGCTGCCGTACTCCATGGTCTTTATCGTGGGTTGGAGTCTGATGTTCTACATCTGGGTCTTCATCCTGGGTATCCCGGTCGGCCCGGGTGCCGCGACTTACTACACCGTCGGCGGTTAATGCTGCCAGAACAACAAACCGGGCCCAGTGCCCGGTTTGTTTTTTCCTCTTTTCAGGTCTTGCCTGAAACTACTTCTGATAAGGGATCTGGTAGCTGGTCAGCCAGTGCAGGGTCTGATGATAAACATTCGCCACCTGTGCTTCTTTCACGCCCAGTTTCTGACAGTAGCGGGCAGTCATCTCCCAGTCCGCATTATCATAGGCATCCAGCAGATTCAGAATGTCCCCCAGCTCTCCTTCCCGGTTGAGCAGCGCACTGTGTACCTCTTCCGACAATGGCAGCAGCTCCAGCAGCTTCGGCAGCGGTTTGTCCAGCAACGCATCCAGCAGAGAGAATATACCAGCCAGAAAGGCCTGATCACTGTTCAGGCGGATCCCGCTGCCCCGCGCCAGTTCCTCGCACATCCGGGCCCGTTGCAACGACAAAATATACAGTTCCCGGGGTTTGCGGATGGAAGCATGTGCAGCAGCCACCACAGACACAAAGAGTTTGATTTTCTCTTCCCCGAGATACACCAGTGCCTGTTTAAAATTGCCAATCGGCGACAGCGTGCGGTGGGCGGCCGAATTCACATAGCGCAGCAGCAGATAAGACAGCGAGACATCGCTGGAGATAATGCGCTCCACACGTTTGAAATCCACCGGCGTCCGGCTGATTTCCCGCAGTAATCGCAGTGTGGTCAGCGTTTCAGGCGTCACCTGACGGTTTTTCAACAGCTCGGGTTTGCTGAAGTAATAGCCCTGGAACAAGTGAAAACCCGCAGTTTTGGCAGCCTCAAACTCTTCCCGGGTTTCGACCTTCTCGGCCAGAAACTTCAGTCGCCGGCTTTTCTGACTGGCGACAAAGGCACATGCCTGCTGGCAGCCCAGCTTGATAAAATCGAGCTTAATCAGATGAACAAAGGGCAGGAAGCGCTGCCACGCCGGATCCAGCTCAAAGTCATCCAGCGCAATGGTATAGCCCTGTTTGTGCAGATGACGGACTGCCGCCAGTAACTCGTCGTCCGGAACGCAGGTTTCCAGGACTTCAATCACAACTTTTTGCCGCGGCAGCAGCAAAGGCATCAGCTTAATCAGGCTGTCATGGGGAAAATTGATAAAGGTTCGCTGACTGGCCGTCGCCAGATCATCTCCGACAGCCATATAGTTTTCCACCAGTAACCGACTGGTCGCCGTGTTTGCTTCGATCTGGGGAAATGCATTCTGCTCCCCGTCACGGAACAAAAGCTCATACCCCACCGTGCGCTGCTGGCGGTTCAATATAGGCTGACGAGCTACGTAGGCATACATATCCGGAATAGTAATGACCTTAGTCAGATGGATGACAATAACAATAATAGAAAGACATCCGTCTGGATGTCGCATCCAAAACCATCAACACTTTACGTTATACTGGAACATATTACGAATTCCTATATGCCGCCAGGCATAGCTGATAAATGTTGGACACGCTTCCCATGACGCAAGGTAAAACACTTTCCCTCAACCACGAGGTATTAAGCATGGAACCCAACTTCTCCGAGACCATGGCCGGTCCGGTAGCAGAATGCTGGGCACACAGGCATCAGGGACATTTTGAAGGGGTCTCTGGGATCCCCATCGCCTGGATGAGCCTGACAGGATTCAGTCAGGACAAGGTGATTGTTCTGGTCAATGGCCGGATTGAGACCTTCCACAAATATCAGGAGCTATGCTGGGAACTGACCCGGCAAGGTTATGATGTGTTCGCCCTGGATCACCGCGGTCAGGGCTGTTCAGGCCGGATGGCGACGGATACCCAGCTGGGCCATGTGGAAGAGTTTTCCGATTATGTGGCAGACCTGAACACCTTGATTGAAACCGTTGTCAAACCCGCCGGCTACCGGCAGCATTTCATTCTGGGCCATTCTATGGGAGGCACCGTCGTCAGCCTGTATCTGGCACAGCACCCGGATTTTTTTGACGCCGCTGCCCTGAGTGCCCCGATGCACGGCATCAAAATCAGCCACTGGATGAAACCTATCGCGTCACCGCTGGCGCGGGTGGCGGAGCAGTTGCAGCGTCAGCCCGGTTACGCGCCGGGTCAGGTTCCCTATTACCCCAAACCGTTTGCCGATAACCCGCTCAGCCAGAGCCGGTGCCGGTATGACTGGTTCCGGCAGCTCTACGAAGAAAACCCGAATTTCAAACTCGGCGGCCCCAGTTCCCGCTGGGTGTGGCAGGCACTGGCCGCGGCACGTCAGGCCGTCGCACTGGCCGGTCAAATCCGCTGTCCGGTGCTGCTGCTGCAGAACAGCGAGGACACCATCGTCGACAACCGGGCGCAGAATGTGTTCTGTCAGCGAATCCAGCAAGGCGGCGGCCACTGCCATCTCAAGGTCATCCAGGGGGCGCGACACGAGGTTCTGTTCGAAGAGGATCGCTTCAGGAGCCCCGCAATCGAAGCAATTCTGGCGCATTTTTCCCATTATAGTGACAGCAAGACTGAAGCGTCGCTGGCCGCCAGCAGCCAGGCAGGCTGATGGCTTGGTCCGGTTGAAGCCCGGACACAACGCAGCAGAAATAGCGGAAAAAAATAATGCCGCAGAATAGCCTCTTTTCTGAGGCTCATTCTGGTTTACACTGCTGATATCAATCAACCGGCTCGGCACAGCGCGCAGCCGGACACCATCAGACAACAGAGACGTGCCATGTATAAAATTGTTGCTTCCGATCTCGACGGTACCCTGCTGACCCCGGACCACCAGATTGCTCCTTTTACCAAAGAGGTACTTCAGCAGCTTCATCATCAGGGAACAGATTTTGTCTTTGCAACCGGCCGCCACCATGTGGATGTTGCCGAAATGCGCGAAAAGCTGGGCATTCCGGCCTACATGATCACGTCGAACGGCGCCCGGGTCCATACCTGTGACGGAGAGGAAGTGTTCCGTCAGGACGTCCAGCCAGAAATCATTCTTGGCCTGATGGCACTCACCAAAGATGAGCCTGATCTGCGTATTCACCTCTACCGGAATGACGACTGGCTGTTGAATGTAGAAGATCCATACCTGCGTGATTTCCACAAAACTTTCACATATCAGTTGTTTGACGTCGAAAATCCGCCGCTTGAAGGCGTAGCCAAGGTTTTCTTTACCCGCGACGATAAAGATCACGACAAACTGGTGGTGCTGGAAGACAAGTTCCGTGCCGTATTCGGTGACCGCGCCAATATTGCCTTCTCCACCCCCTGGTGCCTGGAAGTGATGGATATCGGAGTCTCAAAAGGTCATGCTCTGGCAGCCGTGGCGCTGGCAAAAGGCTACGAGCTGAAAGACTGCATCGCATTCGGCGACGGCATGAACGATGTAGAAATGCTGACCATGGCGGGGAAAGGGCTGGTGATGGGCACTGCCCACCATAAAGTGATGGCCGCACTGCCAGAGAACGGAGTCATCGGTTCCTGTGCAGACGAAGCCGTCGCGCACTATCTGGCTGATCATCTGCTGTAAACCAACGGATTCGTCAATGCATACAAACGCCGCCAACATCCCATTCTGGCGGCGTTTTCATTTCAGAAGCATGCTTAAAACTGCCCGGTCATCCGCAGAATTTCCTGCCATTGTTGTGCCGTCACCGGCATGATGCTGAGACGATTGCCGCGCTGTACCAAAGGCATTTCGTGCAGGGCGTCATTAGCCTTGATTTTCTTGAGCGGCACCAGACGCAGGTGACGGACGTACTCAATATCCACCATAACCCAACGCGGGTTTGCAGGATCAGATTTCGGGTCGAAATACGGGCTTTCCGGATCAAACTGAAAGTGGTCCGGGTAAGCTTCACGCACCACTTTCGCAATGCCGGCCACACCGATATCCTTGCACGACGAGTGGTAAATAAAGACTTCGTCTCCAACCTTAATCTCATCCCGCATCATATTGCGCGCCTGATAATTCCGTACGCCCTCCCAGCAGGAGACGTTCATCTGCTTGAGGGTATCGATGGAAAAGGTGTCCGGTTCTGTTTTAAATAGCCAGTAAGCCATATCGCATCCTGTTGGGTGATTTTATCGTATCAGGGCAGTACCATAAGCTCAGAATACCACAAGCAATCACTATCCATGCGCATTGAATCACCAGACACCTGTGCCCGCTGCGGCTTTCGTTACAATTGTATTTGTCATGCGGAGCCGAAGCTCCGCTGTCAGGCTCGCTTTGTCCTGCTGACCCACAGCAAAGAATTCGACAAAGACAGCAATACCGGTGTGCTCATGGCACGCAGCCTGCCCGATTGTCAGCGTATCTGCTGGTCGCGCACCGAACCACCCCATGATCTGCTGAGGCTGATCGCCGATCCGCAGGTACAGCCATGGTTGCTGTTTCCGGCCGACGACCATCATCCGGCCACCGATTATCATCTAATCACAGACAAAACTCCGCTGTTCATCCTGCTGGATGCCACCTGGCAGGAAGCTCGGAAGATGGTGCGAAAAAGTCCCTGGCTGGCCGCTTTACCCCGGCTGAGCCTGACCCCGGACCAGCTGTCGGCCTATGCTCTGCGTCGCAACCAGCAATCAGGTAATCTCTGCACCTGTGAAACCGGTATCGCCCTGCTGAATTTGCTGGAAGCGCATGAAGATGCCCGCGCCTTACAGCACTATTTCGAGACGTTCCTGCACATCTTCCATGCAGAAAAAAGTGGCCACACCCGCTAATTTTTTGCGCCGGATTCTGGTCATTTCTTGCGCTGCCTGACAAAGCCCCCTACATTTAACCGACTAGTCAGTCGGTTTTCGTTTTCAGTGCCGATCTGAACTGACACATCGAACATTGCCAGATAAAATCAGGGCCGGTGCCCGACAGGAGATCAAGATGACCGTAGCCACCGCCTCGAGGGAAAGTCAGCATATCTTCACGCTACAGCATATATTCAACCATCAGCGCAGCGAATTTTCAGCGCAGCCGATGCCAGACTATGCCAGTCGTGTCACCGCCCTCAAACAACTCAAAACAGCATTACTGAAGAACAAAGAAGCGCTGTGTGAGGCTTTAGCGCAAGATTTCGGTCACCGCAGCCATCAGGATACGCTCATCAGCGATATCCTGCCCTGCGTCATGCAAATCAATTACACCCTTAAGCGCCTGAAAAAATGGATGCGCCCCTCGCGCCGTCACGCCGGGCTGCTGCTGATGCCGGCTAAAGTGGAAGTGATTTACCAGCCACTGGGAGTGGTTGGCATTGTCGTACCCTGGAATTTTCCGGTGATGCTCAGCCTCGGTCCGCTGATTTCGGTGCTGGCTGCCGGGAACCGGGCAATGATCAAACTCAGCGAGTTTACCCCGGCCACCAACAAAATTCTCAGTTCCCTTCTGGCGAGCTTGTTTGAGGACGCTCAGGTCGCCGTCATTGAAGGTGAAGCTGACGTGGCAGCCACCTTTACCCGATTGCCTTTCGATCATCTGCTGTTCACTGGCTCCACCGCCGTCGGCCACCATGTCATGCGTGCCGCTGCTGAAAATCTCACCCCGGTCACACTGGAGCTGGGCGGCAAATCTCCGACCCTGATCGCTCCGGATGCCGATATAGCGCACGCTGTGGAGCGGATGATTTTCGGAAAATGCCTCAATGCCGGCCAGATCTGCGTGGCCCCAGACTATGTCCTGGTTCCTGAAGACAAAGCACAAGAGTTCATCTCTGAGTTTAAGCAACAATTTGTGGCCATGTATCCGCAAGGGGTCCACAGCCGGGATTTCACCTCCATTGTGAATCAACGTCAGTTTGACCGTCTGAATCTGTGGCTTGAAGAAGCCCGTCACCAAGACGTGGTCATCGAACCGGCGCATCCCGAAGCGCTGGACGATAAAGCACATCGCATGGTGCCGCATTTGCTGCTGAATCCGGATGAAAACCTGACGCTGATGCAGCAAGAAATTTTCGGCCCGCTGTTGCCCGTCATCACCTATCGTACCATCGAAGAAGCGCTTTCTTACATTCAACAGCGGCCCAGACCACTGGCGCTGTATCTGATGACGCACGATGCTGCGCTGCAAACACAGGTCAAAAACAACATGCATGCAGGTGGCATGGCGATGAATGACACTATCTTTCATGTGGCAGCCGATGACGCGCCTTTTGGTGGGATCGGCCCGTCTGGCATGGGGCACTATCATGGCAAAGAAGGTTTTCTGACCTTCTCAAAGGCGAAAACTGTCCTGACCCGGGGCAAAATTAATACAGCCAAACTGGTGATGCCGCCTTACACGGGCTGGAAAGCGATGCTCCAAAAAGCCATGATGACTTTCTTCCTGCGTTGATCCTGTATTATGCTGGCTCTCCCGTTGAGCCAGCATTCCGATGACAAACGCCAGATGAGCCAGACGAAGAAACAACAGCTGTTAGACGCCGCCCTGCACTTATTCATCGAGCAGGGTATCCAGGCCACTGCAACCGCTAAAATTGCTAAAACAGCCGGTGTTGCCAATGGTACCCTGTTTCATCATTTCGCCAATAAACAAGCACTGGTCGAAGCGCTGCATCTGAGTATCAAGGAAGAAATGGCACAGGCAATCACACCGCCGGACTCAAGCCTCCCTCTGCGTGAGCAATTGATTCACCTCTGGCAGGCTGCAATTCAATGGGGACTGAGCCATCCGCAAAAGTTTCAATTCCTTCGTCAACTCGCAAACGATCCGCAATACCCACTCAGTCAGCAGCATGCCATGCTGAGTCTGGCACTGCCTTTACTGCCGCAACTCATCGCACAGGGCCAAAGTGAAGGCATCCTGGCCGACTGGCCACAGGCACTGATCCTCAATACCTGTCACTGCCAGTTCTTATCAACCGTCAGCCTTTTTACTGAGCAGCCCGAGCTTGCCATTGATCCTGCCTGCCTACAGACAGCCTTTGATATGCTCTGGTATGGTATGGCGCGTCGCTGACAACTCAAATAAAGCCAATTTTTTACAGAAATAGAATTTTCCATTCTATTTGAACACAAAGCGTTTTTTCTATTTTAAATTTTGATATTATTTATTTTTTAAAAATAGAGAAAATCCCATGAGAAAAACTTTACTAACCGGATTATTATTTTTAGCCACTAGTACTGTAAATGCAGAAATTGTCAACACCCAACTTGGATTAATTACAGACATATACAGCTGGGGGAAATCGGAAGTTACCCCCTCTGTTGATGGTGATACATTAATAAAAATCCCCACAGAACTAGCAAACTGTCCAGGTGGCGTTTACATTCAACATTCCGAATATTCTGACAAGTTATTATCCATGGCAATGGCTGCTTATTTTTCCAATCAAACAGTTCGTTTCCAGGTATGGAATGATGCCGATAAAATCTGGGGAGGTTCAAAAGAAAATTATTGCAAGGTACGCAGTATTCGCCTGACAAAAAAATAGCCAAAGGAAGGGCTGTGAAAAAGATTGCTCTCACCTCAATGTTACTCTTAGGTGCATTCAATGCATCCGCAGATCCTGTAACAAATCTAGCATCGATACCAAAAATTTCATGTTTATGAATTATATAGAAATAATAATGTGGACTTGTTATCACCGGCTGTTTGAATATCGGATACTACCTATCCCAAAGCATCCGAAATATGATGCCATTGTTTCCACTTTGTTAACTCCAGTAAACCTGTCATTATTCGTTACGAAGGCTGTAACCCGCAGAGCCAGGGCGATATTATTGGGATTTATCTGCCTTAAGAAATCCATGCAATAAAAATGAAACTTATAACTGTTGGTAATTCATATTTCAGTTATGGCTACCATGACTGACTGAGTCAAAGGATATATCCATGAAAAAACTGCCCTTTATTTTCTGTTCTTTATTCAGCCTGAATACCTTTGCTGCAACCTATTCACAGGATAATGGCGTGATCAGCAAAGTTTATGTCAACCCTGAAGGCGCTATCGCCTTACAGCTTCAAAACGGTTTCCCAAGAGCCAAAGGAGACAATCAGTGCCCAAAATCAAATGGATGGGCCGGACTTCAAGTAGCAGATAGTGCAATTCAATCGGCGATACTGGCAGCAAAAACAGCGAGCCTCCGGGTGACTGTTACAATTGAAGGTTGTGAAGGAAACTGGTTTAAGGTGAAAGATATATACCTCGAATAATCAAAAGGCCCGTAAATTAAAATTTACGGGCCTCAGCATTCTATGTTGATTTAGTCCATTGAAACGTATTGAATATCTTCCCCGTCTTTCCAGCGCATGCAGGCTCCTGTCCCGCTGACAGTCACAACTTTTCCACTGGCTTTCGCCGCCAGTAGCATGCTGTACTGCGACTTACCGTAAACGCTGTTTTCGTCTTTAATCATCCAGTAAGTATGATTTCGAGCACATTCAGGACGATCTTTCATCTGGCCGTCAATATGAACATAATGCAAGCCATCATCACGGACAATCAACCTGGCGACAGTACCTTGAACATAACCAGCGTAAGCCATAGATGTTGATAACAACATGACAATCGAAAATAAAACTCTGAACACTATCGAATCCTCGTAATTTTTCGATAAGCACTCGTCGACGCATCCCAAGGCTCACAGTCACCGGTATTCAGGTAAGAAACGGTTACAGGTGTCCCCGCTGCTTTTGCAGCAAGCAACAACGAAAACATTCTTGAGCGTGCTTCACTGGAAATCGAGTGACTGATGGCAAAAGCTGTCGTATCAGTACATTGCGAAATACTTTGGCCTGGATTATCCAAATAAACCAAAACGGTTTCTGTATGAGCATAGGTCGATAAGTTTTTAACTTTACCTTGCGTATCGATCCACTTTTTCTCATCTGAAAAAGCCCCCGTTGAACAAAATACACAGAACAATAAAATCATCAATTTTTTCATTTAATTCCCCTCAAATAATTATTCAATCGGATCAACTTGAGTGACCAAACAATAACCTCCGGCCGTTTCAATTCCTGACGTATAAACAGTGGCCGATCGTTTATTCGAAGCCCACTGCGCCAGTACCACAGAAACCATCGTAGTATTTTCCTGCTTTATCTTTAACCAGTTATATGGCGTGCCTTTGCAATTGTCTGGGATATTCCCATTGTTCACATTAATTAACAATGCGCCTTCAATTGCAGTAATGTTGGTAATCGTCCCTGAAATATAATGACTGGCTGCAGTTGCAAAATTTGCAGAAGATAGTAAGAGTGCTGCACTAATTCCCATTAAGAATTTATTCATTTTTTAATCTCTTTCAATACATTGAACAGTTTTCGAATATTCTTAAGCTAAACAGAATACTCAATGAAACAAGAGTGAATTTGAGAACTTTCTGTCAGCATTGACTTAGGAACTCATCATCACATAAGACACTTCGCACACAGGTGAACCTTCCACAATTCGAATCTGTAAATGTTTCTGTGCCGCAATCCCTGTTAGAAGGGTCGAATAAATCTCCTTGTATAAAAGGTGATTCATTTTCAACGTCATGTAATTCCCTTCAACCAACTGACAGTTCAGCTTACCTTTCCCAGATGGCGCACCAATGTAAATATTACCAGTGGCTGAAAGGTAAGTGTTTACCACCACATCTTTTCCGACTCCATAGCAGGAAATATTATTACAATCTGCCCATGCAGTCGGAGCTAAAAAGAAAACGAAAAACAGTACAAATCTCATCGCTAACTCCTGATAAAAATACGATAAACAGTTTCTTCCTAAGACTTATTCATCATTGGATTGCACATTATTTAACACACCTTCCGCATAGTTTTTCAGACTCGTAATGCCAATGTTTGGAATATAGTCTTTCAGGACCTTGATCGATTCCGGATACTGCACAGACATTTGACCCAGGTTGTCTATGAGTTGCCGAATCACATACTCATTGTTTTCAACCTTCAGTCTGTCTCTGTAGACATCCACAAATTCAGGACCGGGTGTCGTGAAGCTCAGGCCAGTTGAAGAAATTTCTCTCATCCGCCCATCGTCATCAGAAAGATGCTTTAACAGCACACCTTGTGCTTTCGGCGTATTCACAAAACGTAGCGCGTCCAGAGCTGAATATCGCACCTGTTTACTTTCATGCGATAAGTATCCCGTGACAACATCGGTTTGCTCCGCCAATCCCATATTCCCGATGACGCTCAGTGCATCTTCAATGTGCTGAGCATCGCTGCTCGCTGTGAGCTGCCCTTTGACTTCCTCAAAAATAGCCAGGCTTCTGGCGCGATCATCATCCTGTAAGAATCGGGCCATGCCTCCCAGCACCAGTTGCGCTTGCAGCCTTTCTTCTTCAGAAGGAAGTGACTTTGCCAGGTCACGGACAGCGGACTCACTTTCCAGCGTCGGATGATCCAGAAAAATCAATTTCAGCATGATTGCATTTTGCTTTTCTGGTGAAGATGCAGCCATCACATCCAGCAAAATATTCTGTGCTTCAGGACTTCCAATCGAGACCAGCAAAGTGCTCAGCATCTGAAAAGCCGGATGATCGGCCTGATAAAGACTCAACCAAAGTTTCACCTGTTCCAGACGAGAAGGGTCAAGTGCTACCCATGCCCGCAACTGATAAAACAAGCTCGCCTTGCCACGGTTATCCAGTGAAGGAACTTGCCTGAGCCGGGTACTGAAAGTTGTGACGTTTTCTGTCCCCACCGTCTGCTCATACATCTGCTTTTCCAGCAATTGTCGCTGGTACTCACCATTGAGCGTATCGCTGATATAGATCGTGTCCGTCTGACTGTCGGCTTCAGGCACATCTGCAACAGACAGAAACACAGCCGAGAAATGTGCTTTTTCCTCAGCCAGTTTACCGCTGGCTGAATACGTTTCTTTACTGCGGTCCATTACAATTTGGCTGATGCGCTTTGAGAAACGACTGACATCAATGTCAACCGCCTGCTCTAGTCGCAACAAAGCATTTTGGGGACGATAAGATTTGTTCACACGGATGTCCCAACCCGGAATCAACGCCTTGTCAATTTCATAATACACATCATAAGCAGATGAAAAATCTGCTTCGATGGTTTGCCAGTTAGATTTCCCCTGATTTGAAAGTGAGATCTGGAACTGCGCAATCATGTCTTTTAACAGGGGAGAAAATTCTTCGTAGTATTCCTCCTGAAACTTCAGTTCATTGAACAAACCATCTCGATTCAGATTGGCATAGACAACCATATCCTGCGGCCAGCGGCTGCTGGTATTGCCATTCATCTCTGCAATAAACGACTCAGACTGGAATCTGAATGCCAATGTATAACCCTGAGCCGTTTGCTCAAGTACATCAAAGAACACCTGCCCGGTATAACTGTAATTCACCTTTAAATCAGGCTGATAAGAATGTCCCTGCCCCATAAGACTAGTCATTCCGGCCGCTTGGTTCTGGTACTTTACCTCGTAAAGATAAGAGCTGCCGGGCTCATATTGAATGACATACGGTTCACTCTTTAACTTGAACAAAACAAGCAAAATAATGCCCACAAAAATAATTGTACTCAATACAAGTACGGCAGCTCTGTTTTTCATGTGTTACCTATATTCTTCAAGGTTCAACTATTACGACTAAAACAAGAATCCATGCAGGCTTCTCAGTACTGCAGCATCATTTTGTTTCGACTGCTGTTCAGAAGTGACAACCGGAGATATACCAGCACTAGATTCAGCCAACCATTCAGTGGTTACCATGCTCTTTTGTTCCGCCATCATCGTCCGCTGGGTGCTGTTCTCAATTGATGACAACAACCAAGACTCATACTGCTCAATATTGTCTTGCGCATTTTCAAATTGAATTCTCAATGCAGCATCTTTTTGCGGCAGTAACGTCGTTGCTTCTTCAGTGATTGTATTTTTAACCAAATTAAAGACTTCACTAATTCGGGCTTCCGTTTTCTTGCTGTAGTCTTCCAGAGCCAGATGACGCTGATACAAGTCAACTTTGCCTTGCAGGGCCGCAGCTTCTTTCCGATCAGTTTGATCCAGCATTGAGCCGCTGACATGAACGCCCTGGTATCCATAAGTCAATCCCCAGTTCATGATCGACTTATTCCAGGCATATCCACCATATTTATAGATAGATTTAGACTTTTTCTTTGTTTTAATACATGGGTAAGGGATTTTAATAAATCCAACTTTCTTCTTACAAATTTTTACCCATGGATACTCAACAAAAGCACTGATATCACCGCTTAACGCTCTGACCAAAGCATCTGATGTCAGTGAAAGTTTTAAGTAGGGTTCTCCACCTGGCGCAAAAAACAATCCGGCTTTACCACGCAAAGGAACTTGCAGATTCAGAACATCCACTGAACCTTTCACCCCAACAGATAGCACTTTCGCCACACCAACTGCACCTTCACCAAATGCACCCGCTTTCGCCATCGGTACGAGCTCAGCATAGACTTGCGTGAACGTCAGGCCGACTCTCAACTTAGTGTTAGCAGTAGCATAAACGCCCACCGAAACGTACACAGGGATCGGGCCAATGGCAAATTGCTGTGTATATTTGTAGTTATAACTGTAACCGTCTCCGCCCCCCAACAGCTCCGCTTCATATGCCAGAGGATCAGTTGTACTGCGTTTATTAATTTTATTGAGCTGCATGCCCAGGACTTGAATATCAGTATTAAACTCGACTAACTTCGGTCCCACTTCAGCTTGCGCATAAGCGCCAATCGCGTTCTTGGTCTTACCGAACACAAAGACATCAGCACGCCCTACCGCAATCCCCCATTGTATTTCTTCAGAACCCCGGATTTCATAGTAGGCTTTTGCCTGCGCACCTATAACTTTACGGCTGCCTAAATCAAACCCATTCCAGTCCTTACGTTTCTTCACTTTCAGTGCTTCACGAGTTGGTGGCGAAAACGATTTATTAAATGAGATAACTGGGAATTCAGGCATTTTCAGATTTTCAGGTAAATCTAAACCCAGCTCCGTAATCTTTGCCTTCAAAAACTCAGGAGATGGCATCTTAAGTTTTATCTTAAAATCATCGATTTCCAACAACTCAGAGGCCCAGCTCATGGCTTCCTGTAATGGTGCCCAGGATAAAATACTCTCACCACCCGGAATCGACAAACCCAGTCCTTTAAAAGCGAAGGATATTTTTAAATCTAGAGAATCAATCAACGGTTGCAGATCAAAGTCAAGGCCAAGCATAGACAGAATACTGTCTTCATCAACTCTCGCCTCCCCATTCTCATAGACAATATTGAATCCCATGGCACTCGGCAGGTTATAGCCTAAAGCACAAAGAATTTTACTGCTGTTATTGATCCCGCGGATATAATCATCAAACTTTGTTAAATCGCCGCTTTTTAGTCGATACTTTTTATCAAATTTCAAGCCATTCTTTTCAGCAGCATCACCAACACGTTCATTCACCTTAGCAACAAGCTTGTCCACGTCAATTTGAGGGCACTGACCTGGATCAACAGCATCTAAACGACGCAACAACTCTTCTTTTGCATAAAGTTGTAATGCATCCAGTAACCTTTTTCTCATGGTTTCCGGATCGTTGAACAACTCGTACAAGTCTACGGGCAATTGCTCAAAGCTGTCATCTCTCAGAGAATAACCAAATGGTGTAATCTGCTTCTCCAGCTGATTTGCCATGTTGACGTATTCATTCACTTCAACTTTAAATGGTTCTTTAACGTCTACATTAACATCACCACGAACACTTAAATCAATCAGCAAATATGTGACATTATTTTCAACCAACACTGATAATTCATCGTCAGGGTTATCATCAGCTAATTTTTTCAATTCCGCTGGTGTGAATGGTTCATATGGTAACGGCGTTCGGTCACCAAGAACAAGCCGGATAACATCTTCTCCATCTTCAACTTTCTGGGTCGCAGCATGAACCATTTGAACAGAGAGACAGCTGAAAGCATAGAATAAAAACAATCCGTATCTTATCAATTTACTCACTGGCTGATCTCCGTATAAGGCGCCTGAGGAACTCTCACTAATTGCTGATATAAATACCGTTGTTGTTCAAGATTCATACCTTTAATCGAATTTAAATCTAAACCAACCAACGTCTTCAATAGTGAACAGTTATACTTCAGATAGTTTGCTTCATCCTGACATTGGCTGACATACATCGTTGTAATCGATCTGTACTGCCGGTACAAACCTGCGTATGCACGGGAACGGTAAGCATCAATATTTCTTTTTGCCTGAGCATAGTGAGCATCAATAAAATCAATACCAGGCTGCTTCAGACTGTTATCAAGCGGACTGGCAAGAATGAGTTTCATGTCCTTTTGATACTGTTTTTCAAGCTGCTGAAAACGCGATTCAGCGGCGAACCAATCCCGGCTTGCATAAGACTGAATATAAGCCGCATGCTTCGATGCTCTATCCATCGGCACAGACAGTAACTGATCCACTGCAAAAATTTCACTTAACTTCTGTAGTGCAGTGGTCAGTTCAGGAAACTCTAATTTAGAACGATTAATCAATGACTTCAGAACCTCTCTAGTCATCAATAATGCATCATCAAGCCGCTTCAGGTGCTGTTCTGAGAAATCGTCATTTAAATTTTGAAACGCTTGATGCGTCAGCACAACATTATCGTTCAACGCGACGATCACAGACTGAAGCTCCTGAACATAATTTTCCGGATAACTTGGAATTCCCTCTAACAGGGATAAACCTGTCCGTGCCTGGCTATAAATTTTACGTGCGTCTTCCTGAGACTGATAGAGATCGTTCATCAACGTTGATATCTGGACTTGAAACGCGCCACTATCAGATGCTGCAAGCTGTTGGTGATTACTAATCTGACGTCTGAGTTGATCCATCTGATTCAGCCACAACAAATGTTTCTGATACCAGGCCTCTGCCAAAGTCGCAGAACCATTATTCCCCAAATAATATTGTTCGCGCGCCAGATTATATTTGGTTAAAGAATCCAGCACTTCATCTAGTCGGTAATTTACCTGATTGAGCTGGAACTGCTGCTTATCCAGCATTTCTGGTGTCACATTGGCTGCAGATGATGTCCAGGGAATCATCATCATGCAGAAAGAAAACGAAAGCAGTCGACGTTTCATACCCTATCCCGTTTATAAGATATAAATAAAAGATACAGAGAAATATCAGAGGGGAATCACCCTCTGATACAAGCTAAGCATATAGCTAGGCTGTCTTATTTAGATGATTCAATAGCTTTCGATAATTTATCTTTCAAGTCCTTTAATTTTTCAACTTCCGCAGCATCGGCTTTTTCTGCTATCTCTAAGAATTTTTGAACAACAGCGGAGATATCTGTTACCTTTGCATTTAATGTCGCTTTATATTGAGCAATGGATTTCTTTATTCCCTCAAGATTACTGTCTGAACCTTCTTGAACTAGTTCCAGATCAGTGATGTGCCCATTAATCTTGGACAAAACTATAATTGAGTTCCATTGGTTAATTAATCGATAATCGTAAATAAATTCAAGATCCGGATTAATCAATGCACCTACAGTCAAAGTAGGATGTTCTGCTTTTAATTCTTCAACCAATGATTTCATCAATTCAAAGTTTGGCATTTTATTGCCATTTACATCAATTATATTCAGTGTCGATTCTAGCACCGACTGATTAACATTCTGATAACGTTCAAGGGAAAGTATAGGATCAAAAAATTCTGGAACTTGAACAGAGTTAGCAAACGTCTCCCAATTTACACTAATTTCTGCTCGAATCTGATCTGAAATAGAACCTGAATTCATATCAATTGCCTGGAGGGTTTGGTATTCGGCAATGACCGATTCTGCTTCTTTTAATAATTGCGAACCAAATCTCGCAAGCTCATTGATATAAGCATCTTTGCTGCCTGTACGTTTAAACGTTACCGACCAATCTGAAGTCGCAATGTCCTCATAGTTCACCAATGTCAACCGAACACCAGCTACGCAATGGTTCTTAAATGTTGTGAAGTTTTCTCCAGAAAAGGTACTGACTGGAGCACTGCCATCAAAACCAATGTCTGTCATTGTCGAATCTTTATACACCAGACTAATGCTTACTGGCGTAACCGGCTTTTCACTCAAGCAGGAGAGTTCAAAGTAAGGTGTTGGATTTACTGATGAATAAATATGCCCTTTCCACATATCATCCGTCACAAGGGATACTTGCCTGCGATCTGTCACAGTCCCCGTCACAAAGAAAGTAATACCACCATTTGATACCGGAATATATCCCTGACGATAAGACAATTCATTTTTCTTTGTGGTTTTAACAAGATCTCCGCTGTAACGCGCCTTTCTTTGCACCTGATTAATATCAACATCACCTGGAGTCAGCGTTAGCTTTGATGACGTACAAGTTTCGATGTTGTTTTTGACAAAGCAGCCATTACCCGAGCCATAGTAGCTGGAAGGAACCAGGTCATGATTACCGGCAGTACACTCAATCGTTCCGGCCGTTTTTTTAATCTCACCTTTAAAGGTCTCGTAAACATCTTTACAGTTTTGGTAACGTTTGTTGACTATAAAAATGTCTTGATTCAGGCTCAACAGTACATCACCAGCTAAATCATCCGGCGTCAGCTTGATTGACGAATTTCCAGCATTCAATACAGAACGCTTTTCCGGGACTTCCTGATTCGTCGCCCACCTTTCCAGACTACAAACACGGTCACGGTGAACCGGATAAGTCCCTTTATTCTCACCCAAACAAAAATCAGAGGTAGTCATTGCCAATGAACTCAATGGAAAACCAGCAAGGGTGCAGGCAATTATTAAACCTAAATTCGTTTTTCTCATCATGAATCCTTACTGTACCAAATCAAATGTTTGTAATTCATTCGCACCATTGACACATTCAGATGTGAAATGGACCCTCACTTGTGTTCCGGTGAACATTGCTGAGCTTAATACGGATAAAAGCTGTTGCTTTTCAGCAGGCACGATCACTGTGTTTTTAATACATACTGTTGAGTCAACTGGTTTCTCCAACACCAACTGGCAATGAGTGGCATTGATATCACACTGAATACTCTGAATGGTATTCACATCCCCATACGATGCATTCGCCGTTGCAGCAGCGAGAGACAAAGAAAGCATTAAGCCATGTTTCTTATTCATGCTTATGCTCCCACGTTCTTTGATTTCGCCAGAACCTCGTAAGATTTCAGCTGAGGCAGACCATTCGTCCCACAGACTGAATCAACTGCAACCGCGACTTGGTGCTGAGTCATCATTGCCGAGGAAAGAAGCGCCACCGCGAGTTTTCCTTGCGTGGTCTCACTCGACCAGTTGATTTTGTTCGAAGCACACTCAGCTGGCCCAACTTTTTCAACACCGAATGATAAAGCACATTGCTGGCTTTCCTGATCGCAACCCACTTGCTGAATCAGTTGTGGTTCCGAGATTTCGGCATGAGCAACAGAACAAAAAGCAGAAAATGCAATAACTAACAGAGATTTAACTTTCATCTTCCATCCTTAGTGAGCAAATATATGTTCATCTTGGAAATAACTTGCTTGGGTGAGCCAATACAGCGAGCGTGAGTCACGAAGTCCATGCAAAATGTCAATCCAATCTGATCAACGATGCTGTAACTATTTTTATGTAATCCTTCATATCAATCGGAATGAGAAATGGCACCGCTCCCATCTCCCTCATGATATGAAACAAATGGCTCAAAACATCAATATGAACTGGCGTGTATGGTATACAAAATACATAAAAACTCAATGCATATGATTGCTTTTTTGCTTATAATGCGCAGCAGTTGTACAAACCATGATTTAGATCCTGCTAATACAGCGAAAGGTGAAGTAAATATGAAAAAATGTTATCTATCATTACGTTTACTGCATCCATTTTTTCAGTACAACTTTGAACAAGATTGACACAGATGACTTGGGAACATTTTTCAGAACAGAAGCGCTATTTAATAAATAGTTCATTACTACAATATTGATTCGAGTGTTATTAATTCACCATCGTCATCCCAGTATGATTTCATGAGTCATAAGATACATCCGTCATTCCAGAGTTGGATTAAAGCCATATAAATTCAATGGATTTATATGCGAAGACCGTTCGCTGAGCCATCCACACCAGTTGATTTCTGGCATAAGATTTCTCTCAACATACAAAGGTAAATAATGAAAAATTTATTCTTGTTATCTGCTTTACTATTTCCTGCTTTAAGCCAAGCAGAGTGGAAAAATTATGTTCAGCCTGTAGAACTGCTTTATGAAGGAGATGATAATGGCTCTCGTGCATATATTGTTTTCCAAGAGTACTTTCCGCTCGCTGATTGCCCCAAGCAAAAAGGAGACTTTATCCGGATTTACGGAGACACGCGGAAAGGTCAGTATTTTATCAGCACCCTGCTGACAGCGATTACCGCAAATAAAAAAGTTTGGCCTGATATTTCTGACTGTGATGACTGGGGCCGCCCAATTTTAACGGGTTTACGCATCAAATCCGGTGTTTGAGAAGTAAGCCCTCTGCATTCAAACTAAGCTGAGTCAGCAGAGGGCTTCTTTGATGCACCCGATTCATATAAGTGACGACACTCTTGTTTACCTGTGATAACTAGCCTGACATCAAATCATCAAAAATCGCTATGACCACACCCAAAAGTATACCTATATCATCTAAATGAAAATTTGAAAGTAATAGTCTGCTCTGGAAAAGAAATCTCCTCTGTCTTGTCTCTCAATAGCAAGAATGCACAACATTTAACTTGATCGCCGCTACCTGTTTTGAAGCAAGCAGATCATCCCTATTCACTCAACAATCAAACCTGACTTTTAGACAGCTTGCCTTTCAGCCTCTTTTGAAATCCTGATGTTTTTCGACCAAGTTCTTAACCTATGTTTAAGAAAAGTTACTTTTCCAAAATTCCTTAGATAAACCTCAAGAAAAGGCACTGGATAATGTGTGATAAATCAAAAATATACGGTAAATAAAAACAACTACCATACAATGAACACTAGTTTATTTACCATTTCAAAATTACCCCGTTCAGGATCTCACTAGTTCAAAAACAAAGGATAGATATGAATTTTAGACGCTTGGTCAACTGGCATGACCATAAGCTGTTACGAGACTGGGAAAATATATCAAGATGCAGATGTTATGGCCTGATTTTCATGACCATAATATTAATCATATCAATTTACTTTTTATTGAATACAAAAATTGAAATGATTTTGATGGTATTCACAACTGGAGTAATATTTGGAATGAACGTTGAAAAATTGATTCAGATACGAATCACATCTCTCTTAAAGAAATAAGAGTTCGTCAGTCATTATTTTCAAAGCCACCAAACTTGGTGGCTTTCATTACTTTTCTGTATCGGAACAATATAGTTTGTACACTAACGCCATTTTGGAACAATAAAGTTTGTACACTATTCGTATTGAAATTGAGATTGTTGGCCTAAATACATTGTTTTATGAAGGGCCGATACCTACTTTTGCTACTCTCAAAGAAACGTCACTACAGTGGTAACTTATAGAAATTGAGTAGTTACATATGAAATACGAAACAACTTCATTACCATTCGCGCCAAACTTTGAAAATTGGCCTATAGGTTCGACTGAGCGCTTAGTCCATGGATATTGGCAGTTGGGTATGATGAGATTGCACACACTGTCTATAAACTGTAGTAAAGACTCACAAGACAGATACAATCAGATTAATCATGAATTGGGGGCAGATACGGCTTATATTGATCTTCTACAGTTAGATGATGAACAGTATAGAACTCACTTGCTAAACATTATTCAACACAATAAGCAGCCGACTTGGATTTGGTTTATTAATTGTGGAGCGCTGCTGAACACCTCGATAGCTGGATGGCTAAGATCTATTCTTACTACTAACAACGTGGAACATATTCGAGTTACTTTTCTTCTTGATAGCCAAGACCAATATAATCTTATATTCCAAGACTATTCAGCACCTTTTTACAAGTCTACTACTAAACTTATGGCCAATTGACGCTATAGAGTTAGGTCATTTACAACTTGTAATTATATAGAACAAAACATCGTTCAAGTTATCAAAAGAGGAAATATTCAAAAATTTAAATCTCTCAAAACCTTTGACACATATTCATAATATGCTTTCTCTCCTCCATAAGAAGAGTGTAATTCTGATTTTTTTATATCTTTTCTTACTAGAATCTCACCCTCTCTAACACCTATATTCACTTGATATGAATAAACTTTATCAATCATCTCAGATAGTTTCTCATCACAAATATTTTTTGGTGGTATATATGCATGTAAAAGAGAAACTGCTTTTTTGAAGTAAACTTGAGACTGCTCAGCCACTGGACACATTTCACCAAAATTTATATTAATCTTACAGAGTGAGCAGTTAGATTTTCGATCTTTCCAAAGTTTATACATTCTCTTATGAAGATTAGCTTTAGCTGGGGAGAATGACTGTAACTTTAAGTGTTCTACCAGAAATTTACTAATTGAATCATAATCAAACTCTAGATAGAAATCCAAGTGTTCTTCCAATGAAAATTTAATTTCTTCAGATCGCTTATATTTGATAGTAGCATAACGCTCTTTCTTCGTTAGATAGCCATAATCTACCAATTCTGTATAACCATCTGGATAGCAAGTGCTTTTTGATTTTAAGTAATTGATAAGTAATGGTTTGGTGCATGGCGCAAATTTTACTTCAGATTTGCTTAGAGGCATACTTGTATGAGCATGAAAACCATCCAATATTTTGCAAAGATACTTATCAACGCAGTTTCCGGACAATATGCATTGTACGACCTCAAATATTTCCTTCCTGTTTACTCTGGGGTCAATGGCGTGAAGAACAGTTTGATGGGATTTGCAAAAATCTTCATTTAGCCACTCATTTTTAAAGTATGAGAACCCAGATTCTTTTATTTGTACATCAATACACTTTCGGCAGAATTTAATTTGTATAGGATTCCCACAAGATTTTACATCTTTTATGGGGGAAAATGTCTTCTCAAAATTATTCACATGACTGATTGGGTTAGAAAAAATCGAAAGTTGGTTCTTTTCCTGCCTAAACGTCTTCTCATATAGGTCGAGTTTAAGATATCGGTCAAGGAAATTAAATTCATGCTTTGCTGCTAAAGGTACACTTGGTTTATCCCCCCAGCCTCCAGTCATTAGAATTGAGTGAAAACACCTATACCCACTTCTCCACAGAACTCTATAAATAAAACCATTTAAAGATTCATCAGGCATAGGACCAAAACCATGATGAAAATCACTCATTCAAATACAATTCCGCCATACCATCGAGCTTACTTTTCACTTCTTTCCAGTTTGGCATCACGCTGGTTAATAAGCGCCAGAAGCGCTCGCTGTGGTTGTATTCTGCGATGTGGCAAAGCTCATGTAGGATCACGTAATCAATGCACTCTTTGGGGGCTTTGATTAGGTGAGGGTTGAGCATCAAGGTTCCTTTGGCTGAGCAGCTTCCCCATTGTTTTTGCATCGGCATAATGCGAAATGAAGGGATGCCCTCTACCCACGTAGCCTGCGGTAAAAGCTCAGCTAAGCGTTCATGGAAAACCCGTTCTGCACGAACGCCATACCAACCAGATACCAGTGCTTTGACGAGCTTTGGCTTATCTTCGTTAAAGCGGTTAAGAGTGACTAACAACTTGCCTCGTTCCATCTTCACGTTGGAAATGGCATCTTGGTCTTCAACCACCTTTAACACATAGCGACGGCCTAGGTAGAATTGCATCTCACCGCTCACATAGTGTTTGGTTTGAACATATTCTAAGTGAGATCGAAACTCGACCAGTGCATTCCAAATCCATTGAGCGCGTTGCATGACCGCCTCATGGATTGCCGATTTATCAGCATCCTGAGGCGCAGTAACAGCCACTCGGCAATCTGGATGCACTCGGATGGTGATTTTCTTTTTCTTAGCTTCCCCGTTTTTGCCCAAAGCAAATGCCTTACGGATCACTTCGTAGGTAACAGCTTCATCACCATAGATGAAGCTGTATTCCTCGACATCGCCTTCTTTCAGGTCAAAAGAAGCCATGCTTAGTGACCTGATAAGCCAAGACGGGTGATCTGAATAACATCCGTAATAATAGCTTGCGCTTTATCGATACCCACATCATTAAACAGCAGTGGCAGCAGTCCTAAACGAATTTGGTTTTCAATCTCCGATGGGTTAATTGAAAACTCGGCAACCGCTTTACGCACAATGCCATCAATGTCTAAGGCATACTTAAAGCATTGATCTTCCGTTAGCGGTGATGGTTCACCTAGCACTTTTAGGAACAGACCATAGTAGGCTTGAACGTGACGTTTGATTTTAGGGTCAAGCTCTGCAAAGCGATCCGTCGGCAATCCTGCTACATCACGGTCTTTGACCTGCTGCTCGAAATCCGCAAATAGAAGATACTGTTTAACAGGGCTATCAAACATCTCCTTGGTTTTCTCGATGGCTTGCTTTAACAAGTTTGAGAAATACTCTTGGGCATACGGGTCATCCGCTAAATCTTGCTCAATCATCTTGGTCACACGACCTGTGATGACATCCTTTTTGTTTTTGGCTTCATCATCGGTCATTTGCTCTGGTTTGGCATCTTTGCCCATATTACCAACCAGATAAGCGCCTTCTGGCTCTTCAATCGACACGCCTGCAATGTGCTTGTCTAACATGGAGCGAATATTTTCCGAATACTCGTCATAGTCCACGGTTTCCTCTGCATCAGCGCGTACTTGTTGGCGCAGTTGACTCATGGATTTCAGCGTGATCTTGTAAAGGTCTCGCTTATTGTCGAAACTCTTATCTTCAAAATACGTAGCCGATTGCAATGCGACTTTTAAGCAGTTAGCAAACGCTGTCAGCGCATCATAAAAATCATTACGCAACTTCAAGTTGGTATCAGTCAGTTGACCGTCAATATTTTCAATTTTAGGTGCCAAAGCCTGACGAAGTGCTTGTCCATCTTGCTTGTTCTTCACACCAGAAAAAATTGCCCATAGGTCATCATACAAACCTGGCAACTTCTTGTACTCGGTATCCATGCGGTTATATAAACCTTTGAGATCATCGATATCAAAGCCGCCCTGGGTGCGCTCAGCTAAGTCTTGGTACTTTTCAATGGTGGTATCCAACTCTTTGAGGATGCCTCGATAGTCAATCAAATAACCAAACTGCTTTTTACTGTGTAGGCGGTTAACACGTGCAATTGCTTGGATTAGGTTGTGCTGCTTTAACGGTTTGTCGATATACAATACTGTGTTCTTAGGTTCATCGAAGCCAGTTAAAAGCTTATCGACCACAATCATAATGTCGGGACCTTCATCCTTTTCAAATTCTGCAATGATGTGTTTGGTGTAGGCTTTTTCATCGCTCCAGCCTTTCTGTGCGACGTTCTCTTTCCACCAATTTTGGACCAGATCGGTACTTTCATTATCGACGTTATCGTGTCCCTCACGGGTATCGGGTGGTGACATCGCAACCACTGAAGTGACTTTACCGATTTGGTCGAGAAGCTTCTTATAGCGGATCGCAGAGGCTTTAGAGTCGCAAGCAAGTTGTCCTTTCAAACCTTGCTGCTTGAAGTTCTGGAAGTGATCAGAAATATCGTGCGCGATTAACTCTAAGCGACCTTCGGTTTGGTAGATCTGACCTTTTTGAGCGAACTTGCGCTTTAAGTCAGCGCGTTGCTTTTCCGATAGGGTATCGGTAATACGGTCAAACCATGCATCAATGGCTTTGTCGTTGGTGCTGAGATCAGGAATACGCTCTTCGTATAACAGAGGGGTCACCGTGCCATCTTCAACGGCTTGCTGCATGGTGTAAGAGTGAATGATCTTACCGAACTTGTTCTCGGTTTTATCGTCTTGCAGTAGGGGTGTACCTGTGAAGCCGATGTAAGCCGCTTTTGGCAAGGCTTGTTGCATTCGGATATTGTTTTCACCGTTTTGGCTACGGTGTCCCTCATCCACTAATACGATAATGTCTGGACTATCGTTGTAGCATTCTGGTAGGTTAATCGCCGTACCAAACTTGTTGATGATCGAGAAGATTATACGTTCATTGCCTTTACCAATTTGCTCGGCAAGGCGTTTACCTGTAGTTGCCATTGCATCTTTTTTGTCTTTATCTGACAGTGCGCCGCCAGAGGCAAAGGTGCGAGCAAGCTGATCTTCTAAATCGACACGGTCAGTCACAACCACAACACGGCATTTCGCTAACTCTTTTAGCCAAATCAGTGCTTTTGACAAAAACACCATCGTGAATGATTTGCCTGAACCTGTGGTATGCCAGATCACACCGCCATTACGTGCGCCTTTGTCATCAAAAGAGGTGATGCGCTCCACTAAGGCTTTAATGCCAAACACTTGCTGATAACGCGCAACAATCTTGCCTGCTTTTTTGTCAAACAATGTGAATAAACGGGTTAGCTCTAGTAGGCGGTCATGGCGCAGTAAGGATACCAATAAGCGATCTTGGTCTGTCACCACCAAATCACCGCCTGCAATCAGTGATAGATATTCATCTTTGATCGCTGGCGTGCGATGGCTGAAAATCGCATTCAGTTGCGCGTCATTCAGTGGGGTGTTCTTAATGCGTTCAAAGGTGCTTTCGGTGATGTCTTCTTCTTTCCATTTCGCCCAGAACTTCTCAGGTGTGCCGCACGTACCGTATAAGCCATCATGTCCATTGATGGACAACAACAGTTGGCTGTAAGCAAACAGATGCGGAATTTCATCCACTTTTTGGTTGCGGATGTTTTGCGAAATACCTTCGGTGATGGTGGGTTTACCATTGATGCTGCTGTCAGGGCGTTTTGCTTCTATCACCACCCAAGGCAAGCCATTAACGAAACAGACCACGTCAGGAATGCGTTTACCTGTACTACGGGCGTTATCAACTTCCATCTCTTCGGTGAAATGAAATTGGTTGTTTTCAGGCGTGTCCCAATCAATGATTTGAATGGTTGGGTTGGCTTTTTTACCCTCGACAAACTCAGTCACGCTAATGCCGTAGGTTAACGCGTTATAGAGCTTTTCATTGGCCGCTTTTAGCCCTTCATTCATCGCAGGATTGGCAAGCTCTTGTACGATTTTATCAATCGCAGCTTGCGATAAATGACGCTCTTTACCCATGAATGAATAGGTTTTAAAGCTCAATACTTTGCGCAAAACCTGCGGCAAAATCACCGTGGTTTTGTTGCCACGCATTGCCATACATTCACTCGGCGAAATGAATTGATAGCCAAGGTTAGTAAGCAAAGTTAGTGCAGGGATTTTTGCGCTTTGTTCTTCTTTGAAGTTAGGCAGATGATTAGAGTTATTCATTATGCAATCCATTGCCTTAATACATTAGCAACCACAGGTGCAAAGGGCTTTAGTTTGCCATTATCAGGAGTAAGGAGATCATTGATAACATCTGCAAGCAGCTCTGGTTCTTCTGCCCAGTCTTCTTCATCCTCTGGAGCAATTGCATGCTCAGTCAACAAAGCGAAAGATAACTGCTTTCTCTTTTCTATTAGGCTTTTATTATTTTTTTCTGTATCCCCAAGATTTAAAACTCTTATGGTCTCAATAGCATCAGGAGTTTTACCTGAAACACGACCACTGAGTTTAAACACTAAGTCAGTCTCGCATTGAGCCATTAATGGTGTAAGTGGCAGAGGTTGAGATTTATGAGAGTCCCCACACTGCTTTAGTGTATTGCAGCTCGCTATAATGTTGCTGAAATCTAGAGTTCTATTCTGATTGAGATCTTGTGCTTCAACATGTTCATTATGACAATCGCCATCACCAGACAAAGTCTGACAGCAGTGACCACATAAATAATATTGTTCTGCAAGAGCTTCAGTTCTTATGGCTTGGCGAACAGCACCGTCTTTGAGCTGTGGGTATCGCTGATTCGGATTAGAGCGCTTCCAATCTGTCAGTTCTTGTGGCTCGTATCCTGCACGTTTAGTTATCTTTCGCAATTTTTAGCTCCTTCTTACGAAGCAAAAGTTTTGCTTTAGATAGTTCTAAGTTACTCGCTGGTAAGTCATCTTCTAAGCGTGTCAAAAGTTCTTTTGCTCTATCGATTTCAGAGTCATGAATAGCATCAAGCAAGTCACCCAATTTCTCATTGACCTTAGCATTACGGATATCCGTATCCATGATTTCAAGTAAAACAGAGTTGGCATCTTGACCGTATAATTCTGGTACTGGAGTGGCTTTTTCTGGGTTATCCAGCAAATTCACATACACGCCTTTGATGTCACTGATAACTAACGGGCTGTGGGTTGTCACAATAAACTGAATCTTTGGAAACGCCTTTTGTAAACCACCAAGAATATGGCGCTGCCATTGCGGATGTAGATGCATATCCACCTCATCGATCAATACAATACCATGTGACTCTCGAATCACATGCTCCCCCTGATGAGGGTTCAATTGGATCGCTCGGCGAGCAATATCAGCAACCATACCAATCATGTTACGCACACCATCACTGAGCAGTGAAATCGGTACATTACCTTGTACTTCGTGCGTTGCCACAACTTGTTTTTCAGTTGCAGAGTAATGAACATTTGACCAGCCCGATGGTTCCAGTACAGCATTGATAGCTTTTTGTAATGCGTTTAGGCGAGCCTCATGGACATTACCCGAAACCAGGTTGCCAGACATACGTTGTTGCTGCTGTTTCATCGACTGTTCAAAACTTGCCATGGTTTCTTGATAGAGCCAGCTGGCAAATGTTTTGTAACCACTGCTCGGCTTATCCCAATCACGATACCCCTCTAAGCGGCTCATCTTGCCCAATTTTGGCATGTCGCTAGAAGTATCAAAGCTCTGATTCCAAAGTCTGTCTGTACCATAGCAGGCAATAACAGGCAGATGTGGTTGCGCCCCATCTTGGACTATTTTTTCTAAGCGCTTAGCAACATTAACCAATTCAGATACTTTGGTTCCCGTACTTTTCTGTGTATTACGCGCACGAGACCACTCAATGGGGAAGTCATCAACATAATCACCAAATGATTGAGCAGAAACGACAACAGGAAATTGTGATTCCATGGTGAAACCATGTTCACCCGAGGCAATTTTACCCAAGTGAATATCATTATCACGGATGGCTCGGTCGGTACTCGTGCCAAATCCACTCATAAACTGTCCGTATGCCACCGTAATCGCATCAAGGAGTGATGATTTACCAAACCCATTTAAACCAACCAATACATTGATGCCAGGCTTAAAGGTACATTCAAACTCTTTAAAACCACGGAAGTTCTTTAATGTTAATGCCTTTATTTTCATATTATTATCAACTCAATCATTTGAGAACATCTGCTATTCTCCCCTCGAATGAGGGGATTATTCAATTAAGCGGCTTCGGTTTCCGCTACCTTCACACGACGTTTGCCTGTCAACAACTGCTGCATCAACGCCTTTTTCTCTTGCATGAAGTGTGCAAGTTTGGCTTCTAACAATTCGATTTCCTTATCGGCAGCAGAGAGGACTGCGGCGATTTTTTGTTGTTCATTAAGTGCAGGCAAGAAGATTTTCATCCGCCCCAAATTCGTTCTTGATATGCGACTTCGAGTTGAGCCACCACAGAGTGTCGTAACAGTATATAGTGTGTGATCTAAGCTGAAAAAGTAACTAAGGTATTCAGGTGAAGACTTTGTTTTGTCTACGCGCATTATTGTTACATCAACAGAAGTAAGCATTTTTCTTTCTCCTATATCTGGAACAACACAAGCTCTCCCTGCGGGTTCAGCTAGACGACAAATCAGTAAATCATTAACTTTTACTTCTTTACATTTCAATTTGACAAAGCTTGCTTCAGAAATGTACTTTTTAGCCTTATTTTTAAAGCAACCGACACCTATATTTCCTGTTTGTATTAGTCGACAACCAGAATCAGCAATGTAAGGAGATTCAATCCAATCGCCATCCGTAAAGTTGCCTTTTCCTTTAATGGATAATGCTGACAGTCGCACCTCTTCCCACTCCCCCTCAAACGCTTTACCCGTTTCAGGATCAATCAAACGCTTTTTACCCGTCAACAACTGCTGCATTAAGGCTTTTTTCTGCTGCTTGCTGGCATCAATCAGCTTTTCTGTAGTTGCAATTGCCTTATCCCATGTTGAAAGGATTTGGGCGATTTTGCGTTGTTCTGGGAGTGGTGGGACAGGAATCGTAAAATCTTCTAGTACCTTAACACTTAAATTCGGTGGATCAGTTCCGAGTAATCCTACATTTATACGAAATGCAAATTGATCGCTACGGAGAACTTGGAATGTAAACTCTGAATCAACATTGTCCTTACAAACGATCTTAGCTACACGTTGATTAAGTAATGAGGTATCACTATCTTTGGTTAATCTTGCAACTTTTAATTTATTACCAAGAGTTGGTCGAGTTAGTGCCACAACAATATCCCCTTTAGTAAGTAGATATTTTTTATGTTCTAACAAAAAATGTTCAGGTAGGAAGCTATCTGCATCCCATTTGATTTCACCTATACCAACGTTGGCAATTTTTAACCATTTTGCCCCTGATTCTTTTGCATCAGAGCTTTTAAATGCAAAACCACTAAATAATTTAAATAGTTTTGATGGTGATTTCACTTCCCAACCATTAGGCACCATAACCCAACTCCTCTAGGTAGCCTGCCATTTCTGCTTCTAGGTCAGCTAGTTCGGTCTGTAGCGCCAAACGCTCACTACGCACTGCCATCAAATCGATTTCCGCTTCTTCTTCAAAGGTATCGACGTAACGAGGGATATTCAGGTTGTAGTCGTTCTCACGGATCTCATCAAGGGTTGCCACATACGCGTACTTATCCACGTTGTCGCCACTGCGATAAGTCTTGACGATCTTGTCGATGTTCTCTTGTGTCAGTACGTTTTGGTTTTTGCCAGACTTAAACTCTCGCGAAGCATCAATGAACATCACATCGTTGGTGTCTTTTTTCTTCTTGAAGATCAAGATTGCCGCAGGAATGCCCGTACCAAAGAAAAGTTTTTCAGGTAAACCGATTACCGCATCCAATAGGTTTTCTTCAATCAGTTGTTGACGGATTTTACCCTCAGAAGATGCACGGAATAGCACGCCATGAGGCACAACTACACCCATACGACCAGTCTCTGGCTTTAAAGTCTCGATCATGTGCGAGATGAATGCGTAGTCACCTTTGGTTTTCGGTGGCACGCCACGACGGAAGCGACCAAAGTGATCGCTTTCTGCATCTTCATGTCCCCACTTATCTAACGAGAATGGTGGGTTTGCGGTTACTACGTCAAAGTGCAGTAAGCCACCGTTGCTGTCTTGAAGCTTAGGGTTACGAATGGTGTCGCCCCATTCAATACGGTGGTTGTCTTCGCCATGCAGGAACATGTTCATTTTCGCCAGTGACCATGTTGAGCCAATCGCTTCTTGACCAAACAGTGCATACTGCTTAGAGCCGCCAAAGTTCTTTTGAACTTGCTTACCACACTTCATCAATAGTGAGCCTGAACCACATGCAGGGTCACAAATGCTGTCGCCTTGTTGTGGCTCTAGGATGATAGAAAGCAGATCCGATACCTCTGGCGGGGTATAGAATTCACCTGCTGATTTACCGCTGCCAGCGGCAAAGTGTTTGATCAGGTATTCGTATGCGTTACCAATTACATCCCGCGAACCAACACGGCTAGGGCGTAGGTTTAGGGTTGGCTTACCAAAGTCTTCCAATAGATGGCGTAGAATGTCGTTCTTTTGCTTTTCATCACCCAGTTTATCGGTGTTGAAGCTGATGTCTTGGAACACGCCTTTTAGCTTGGTGCCGTTGGCTTCTTCAATCGCGTGCAGCGCTTGGTCAATACGCGTACCGTTACCTGCGGTATTACGTGCATCATACAAATCCCAGAAGGTTGAACCTGCTGGAATTTTGAATGATTGGCTAGCAAGCATGGCTTCAACCATTTCTTGGTTGCCACCGAACTGTGTAGTGAGTTCTTCCACTTTGTCTTGGCGTACATCTGAGATGTATTTTAAGAACAGCATGGTCAAGATGAAGTCTTTGTAGATGGATGGATCGACGGTGCCACGGAACGTATCGCACGCCGACCAGACGGCTTTGTTGATTTCTTCTTGATTGATTGGAGAGTTTGGCATTTTCTATCTCTTATTTTTTGATTGTTCGTTTAAAACTTGATTGGCGATGGCTTGCATCTCCATCCGTCGTAACTGGATTAACTCTTGGTATATTTGCTCTTCTCGATGTGCTCGCTGGCTTAACGACAGCACTTTTCGCTGCGTTTCTAATGGCGGAATTGTGATTGGCGTTTCCTCTAGTACCGAACGTCGAATACTCACTTGCATTGTACCCTCGGCAGATTGCTGAAAATGACGTTGTGCGACCGATTGATTGAGTTGCCATGCAAGAAACTCTGGCAATAGCGTTATTGTGGAGTTCAAGCGAATCTGAAAATAGTGCGGCGAGCAGATCACTGGTAGCTCTAGCACGCTCAAATCGCCTTCTGATACCCAAGATGCAAGGTTTCTTATTCCACGCGCCGCAAATATTACGTCGCCCGCTTGAAGCCATTCAGGCTCTTTTCGCCCAGCAACATCGGCACGAACAAGCTTCGACCAACTTATTTTCCCATCTACGCTTTGGTCTCGAGTTTGAATGACATAACCGTTCCCCTCTAAAGCTTCTTCTATCGAACCTCGAAAAGGGTGACCTGACCGAATTACCGCGATTTCTTTTAGTGTTACAAGCAAAAAGCCACCTGCATCATTTCATGTGATGCAAAAATAATGCTTGACGATGAACGAAATGTCAACGTAATCTAAAAAAAGAGCATCATCTATAGTGATGCATTAAAAAACATGGAGGGTATATGCCGACAACTGTAAATTCTGCGTTTAATCAATTTATGGCTGACAACGTCAATATTGATAGTAAGAAAACAACCACAGCGCGTTCCAGCCGAGATTATTTGAAAGGGCAAGTAAAAGGGCTAACTGATTTCTTTCCGCTTTACAGCGATAAGGATATCAATTTTGGTTCTTTTGCGAGACGAACGAAAATTCGTCCCTTGGATGATATAGATATGATTTTCACACTGTCGGCACATGGCTGCACATGGGAAGAGAGTTTTGACGGTACTGTATACATCAATACACCGACTGAATCCCCTGAATATAAGAACTTTCGCCATGACTACTCATATCGCCTCAACTCGCGTAAGGTCATCAATCAGTTTGTTAGCAAATTGACTGAACTGAATCACTATAGCAAAGCAGAACTACACAGAAATCAAAACGCAGCAACACTTAAACTAACAAGTTATGACTGGAATTTTGACATTGTTCCAGCCTTTTTTACCACTGAAGATGCCGACGGAAAAACCTTTTACATCATTCCTGACGGCAACGGTCACTGGATAAAGACAGACCCAAGACTAGATAGCCAGCGAGTCACTGACATCAATCAGCAATGTGGTGGTCATGTTCTTAATGCGATCCGAGCAATTAAATACTGGCAACGTAGAGCGACGATGCCTTCAATGTCGTCTTATCTCTTAGAGAATTTGGTTCTTAATTATTTTGCGGAAAAAGGCGAAGCAAGCCTGTTCGTCGACATCAACATCATCAATGTCCTTCAATACATAAAGGACAACATTTGGTGGAATGTTAATGATCCAAAAGGAATTCAAGGAAATTTGAACACTTTATCTTGGGATGAAAAGACTAAAATTTCGCGAAAGGCGGAAAAAGATTTTAATACAGCCCTAGCAGCCCGCGAGTTTGAGAAAGAAGAAGACCACAAAAAAGCAATTGGAGAGTGGCGCAAGGTGTTTGGTAACGACTTCCCACAATATGGATAAAAAATGACAAATATCATAGCTAATCAGAAAAGTACTGAGGCCATTGAGGCTGGCACAGCATTTCGCTTTGCCTACAAAAAAGCAAAAGCTTGGAAAACAGCAATATGGTCAACTACATTGCTGTTTGCTGTCGTACAAACAGTAGCGTCAGCGTACATTTTTTCCAACGGCACCCCAGAGATAGATCCTACACCTTATGTTGTGAGTTTACTTCTAGCATCAGTCTTCGCAGGCAGCTTTGGTAAGCTGCAAGTTACAAAATGGATCGATATAGGTTGTACGCTTCAACGTTTGCATGATTATTTAGTTATGGCTGTCGGAGTAAGACCCACCCATATCGAACTCCCAAAAAGCAAAATCATTGAGTTGAGTCAGAAACAGATTCGCAATACACCAAGCGACAAACAGGAACTTGAAAACTGGTGGTCGACTTCACTGGACACAGTACCGTTCTCTGTTGCAAAAGTAATAGCGACGTACTCAACTTTTGCATGGGAAAGTGAACTTCGTAAGAAGTATCAAGCATTGTTAACCGCTCTTTTAGCTGCAAGTATAGTAAGTCCAATTGTCTTAGCCCTACTCCTGAACTACACAATATCCCAATCAATCATATTTACTATTGCACCATTTACGCCCTTTATCTCCGTGCTTCTAGATGAGTGGATAACGAATAGGCAAAATTTAAACATCGCTAATGACTTAACTAAAGAATGTCACACCTCTTGGCGAAACATTGTAACTGGCAAGTTATCAGTGGATGAAATCGAAGAGGTGACTGAACAACATATGAATTTTTGGCAAAGCTTCCGCCAATCCGCAACACCAATTTTTGAGTGGATATACAATTATTCTCAGCGTCAAATGGAGATGAATATGGTCATTGATACCAAAGAATTAGTAAAACAATATCAAGACACTCTATAAGGAAGTACAACTCAGAGAAACTTACCAAACCCTATCGGCTTCGTGGCTTGAGGCAATATCCCCTCAAGCCATTTTTTGTCATGATGGTAAAGCCAGAAGAAAGCAGCATTACACTTAGATTTAATATCCCGTCTGAGTGACGACGAATTGACGGCAACATAACGCAATAGCTCCAACCTACATCGACGTCGCTTAGACTCAAAGTGACAACGCTTTCTCCACTCAACAAGCCCATTCTTGCTAGAGATCACTTGCTCTACCGAACCGATACCAACACCACAGATTTCGGAAATACTCTTTCTATGCATTGATAGCGTTGCTAATTTAATTATCTTATCTTTGATACCATTGGTTAACATTCTTGGCTTTAGTTTGATCGGCACGCCATTTAGCAAAGCTATCCGCTTTAAGTAAGAACGGCTTTTTCCTGTGATACGATAGACCTCAGCCATTGATTCGCCTTGCTTTAGTAGTGCAAGACATTGACGTTCTATATCTTTACTTTTACTAACAGTCTCCTGCGTTGCAACTGTTGTTTTCACGACATCATAGTCAAAAATATCTTCTGCACGCTCAAATAGCCACGAACCAAATAAAAGATGTCGAAATGGGTGATGGCTGCTCATCGAAAGTAATAGTTCTGATAAATATCTATAGTCTCGAATATGCTTTGGTAACGGATTGTCACCATAATCAGCAAACGGATGAGCATAGTTAAAGAAGTCCTTGAAGAGCACTTGCCTTCTTACATGGTTACCACGAGTAACATACCCAAGCTCATCCAATCTATTACGATATGCTTGCGCCCAATTAAAAGGCTTCATTTCCTTGCTCAAGATTTTTAACAAGCTGTAACTATAGGTGGCAACCTTGACTTCAACGTCTAAAGGGCTTGATTCAGGTGGGCTTGTTAGCGGAGGGAACAAACCTCGTTCAAGCTTTTGTCTTGAATTCAATCGAGTTACTTGCAGCAACTCTCGATGCTTGTAGCATGTGGATATACCACAAATCTGATGACTTCGGTGCCAATACGCAACGCCATGATTGGAAATGTCCTCAATGGCACATTGATGGCACCATTTCAGATAAACTGTACTACCTTGCCCAAAGGAAGCAAGCTGGCTTTCCCACAAAGCCTTATTCCCATCATTATTCAGAAGTGATTTTCGCAACTCGTGTGAGTGCTGAGGTAAAAAAAAGAAGAAGAGTGGCGCAAGAGTTTGCTCATATAGAAGCTTAGATTCGCTATCTCTTAGTAATGAGGATAGCTTCGATACCCCTACAGTCAACGTAGGGTGAAACGTATGCCTAGAAGACGCTAAAACTTTTTCAGTAAATTGGCTTGAAGACTCACCTAATAAACAAAAATGACGAACTAATCGTCCAAAGAGTAACTCATCATCAAATGCGCGTGTAACAAACATACTGCACTAACTAAACGTTTCTAAAGGGTCATCACATAACAACCCCGAATAACGAAGGCTTTCAATCGGGTCACTATCTTGGGCTGCTCGTTGAATAAGAGAGGTATCCAAGACCCTATCTATCAAATCTTCAGCTAGCCCAACTTCAGTTAATGCTTCAGCAAACTCTGGGTGGTGTGGACGAGTAAGATCTCCTGGAATTGTCACGGGCTTAGACTGTGTTTTAACGACTTCTTCCTGCGTACGGCCCTCACCTATATCACCATTTGGATCTGAGTTTCTTCCTTCTCTATTTCTTTTTAAAATAGAGAGCCTTTGCTTTTTCCTCAGCTCTTCCGTAAGTGTTTTCGTCAGGCGTACGGCTATACTAGCACCAAGCTCAAGTACCTCTTCAGTAATCCTCTCATCAGATGAACCTATAATGGCTTTTTGAGCGGCGTAGTAAATGCGAACAGCCAAGTCCATATTCCCAGCAGACAACGAGTAAAGTCTATTACTCAAGCTAGGGGTCAATGGCGTCGCAACATTCGTCCACTGTAAACACCAAAGTTCATCAACAAACAACTCCCATTCATCGTCATTTTTCATTAGCTCTACGTTGAAATAACCACTGCTTTCCGCTCTTCGCGCTGATTTAAAGCTTTTACTTAACAATGTGTCAAACGGAGGGTTGGCACAAAAAAGTAACGGTATTCCTAGATTATTGACTAAGTTATGCAGGAATCCCAGAAGTCGATCAGCACCGCCAGCTTTGGCGAGATTTAGGTTTTGCATCTCATCAATAACAAGGACACCGAGAAAACTGGATTTCATTTTAGCTTCAATTTGCTCTAACAATAGAGCAATGGTTCCCGCTGGTTTAGTTGGAGGAAGACTTAGTTTTCGATCGATTTGCTCTAAAATGCGATGGCAGAGTCCCTTCACACTTGAATCATCAGGACAATCTACTTTAATCCAAACAACTTGCGGAATTGCTAATACTTTATTCTGGTAATATCGGTGTTCGATGACATCTGGAAAGCAGTTGAGCACTTGTTCAAGCATGCATGTCTTTCCTACACCGCTTTCACCTATGATTGTTATACCGCTGCCCTTCGGTTTAAAAAAACCTGTTCTCGGTTCAACATCAGGACGACTATCAGATGAGTAATGAAGGTAATTCATCGTCGTTGGTGACAATGGGTTTTTTGCTGAATATCCCTCCTAAATCGCCATTTCAATAGCCCTAAAGACATCCAAATAGAGTGGAAGAGGCTGCCTCAGCTCTTTCAGTCGAGTAAGGTACTCTAACCTTTCAATCTCTTCTAATTTCGTTTCATCAAGGTTTCGTTCAGGATAATTACTCAACTTTACAACTAATTCAGAATCACCCACTTTGGGTGGTAAAGCTTCAATTAAGGGGTTACCTCGGTGCTCTGGCAAAATAGCTTCATGGTAACTAGCGTTTTCACATCTCATTATCATTAACCTTTTTTCGCTTTAGCATCGATATTACTTTTTTCTTTTTATTATCAATATACTCACCCGATGAACCAGATTCCATATTCTGCTCTGTCAGACTAGATTGAGTGTCACCATCCTCAAGCCTTTGTGCGAGAATAGCTTCCCGCCTTCTCGCTTTCATGCCCTTTGTTCTCTCAGATTTTGAGCTAAGTGATGGAGCTAATGCAGCTTCCTCTTTTGCATTTTGGATAGTCTGATTTCTTCTCTGGTGACGCTCTATCGACTTCGCTGTTGGTCTGGCTTTTTTCTGCTCTAATTTAAGCCAATCTTCAAAATACAAAATATCTGCTTGGTGCCTATGGGAAAAGTTAGCTGATTCTTTCATCAACTTACACCGTGTAAAACCGCTTTCTTCTTCAAGCCTGACATATATAAAGCTAGAGTTATCATGATCAATCAGTGCATCGAGAGGCCATGACCCATGATTTCTAGCAATGACCTTCCAACTATCAAAACTAGGGTGACCCGAGTCGTAGTACATTTGGTCATTAAGTCTAATACCTTTACCCGTCATGGTTACTTTAGTGGCAGGTAAAAGACGAGCGCGAACATGCGCTTCATCTGCTCTACTCAAAGCATGCTTCTGCGCTTTCACATGTAGATTCCAATAATTAAAGGGGGTTGGAGGAAGTCCTGATTCTATAAGTAACGTGCTCTGCTTGGCCAAGTCTTTAAATATTGAGCTGTTATGCTCCAATACTGCATCAATAAGTAGCTTCGTTACGTCCCTAAGTGTTAATGCTGCATCTAATCTCGGGTCTCTATCACCTCTAATATAGTGTCGCCCCTTAGTTGTCCCCAACAGTTCATGAACTAGCTTTTCATTCAAAATATTGAAGCGATGCTCAACTATCCCTTTCAACTCAGCTCGGTAAGGCGGCGCAATACTCAAGTGACCAATCAGTGGTACCGCGAGGTTCTCGGCATCTTTGCAAATGAACTCTCCTCGGTCACAAAGTAACCGCTGAGGGATATGATGACATGGCCAATCCGTTTCATCTATTTCAATACCAAACTCAGCACAATACCCTTTCTTTGAAGTAAAACTGTTAATTAAAGCCTGTCGTCCCGCTCTCCATGAAGCGTACTCCATTGAAACATGAAGCCCCACTATCATCCGACTCTCTTTATCCACCACACAGTAAACTGTTGGCCTACCTAAAACATGATTCCTCTGAAAGTCCGAAACAATATGAACATCTAAAACCGTTGCATCCAGTTCAAAGCAACTACCAGGAACTTCTGTATGATCAGTCGCGGCCCCCTTCAAACTACGTCGATTTCGTTCAAAATCACCCTGATTGGTCTGCTTACGAATCAATGTATGTGCTGGGATTAGTTTCTTAACCCAATAAACAAATGCTCTATAATTTGGCACTCTTGCATCTCTAGACTCAGATTCCGAAGCGATTAATTCATCTGCATAGTATTCTTTGAGCATTTTGTCATAGACTCGGCTGTATCGGATTTTTTCACCTTTGAGACCGAACCGCTTCATTGCTTTAAGAAACAAAGCCTTATCAGCTTCGGTAGTATTCACTCCTATAGGAGCATCTATACTAGGACTTGATAACTGTACTGGTGAGCCACGTTTTACTTTACCAGCAGCCCTAGTTTTCCCTCTCCCTCCTGAGTTCTTGTAGCTTGGTAAAAGTGCATTTCTCTCTTGGCCATACTTCCAGTAGAGATTCAGTGATCTATATATATTCTGTACATATGTGTTGTTCGCCTTTGCGTGCTGCGAAACCAAGGTACTGCGAGGTTGGTCAACTAGATTAAGTAAAAAATCAGAAGAAGAAACTAAGTCTACGATCAGTGAGTATTTCTCATTTCTTTTGGCGAGATGACTCTCTGAAATATCATCTTCAGATTGCAGTTGGTAATAAGGCAATTCATACAGGCTTTGCTGAGCTTTACCGACTTTTATTGCCTCACTAAAAAGCTCAAAAGCTAGTTTGATTGGCCGTTGCAAAGCCTTTGATTCGACCAAAGGAAACAAGATGATAATGCGATCCGCTGTATGCTGCTGTAAAACTCGGTATAGGCCATCATTGAGACCATCCAAGCTTTCAATTTGCCAAACACTATTTAGCTCAACTTGCTGCATGTTGCTTTGAATTTCCATCTATCTTGATTTCCATGATTTCAATCATCCCTGATAGGACGATAGGGCGAGACAGGTCAACTGTTACTTCTTTGTCAGCCAACAGAGACTTTAACAAAATCAAGGCATCATCTTGCGAAATGCCAATTTCATGAGAAAATGTTTCACAGATTTCATTCAATTGCATAGTTCCGATCGTCAACAGACGTTTGGCCACATCTCTAAATTCATTCGGTGTTGATGGGTATTTCTTGCGTTTAGCGTCTGTAATCCATTGAATATTCTTGGACTTAATCTGATTAAGCTCCGATAGATAAAATATGTGAAAAGGGACGCCAAGCAACTCCCACCACACCCGCTCTATATCTAGTTTTTCGGCTGTTCTTTTGTCAGACAGTTTTTCTCTTGGTTTAACACATACAGCTTCATACCAAACCCTTTGACCATCACTACAGGTTAAAAGGAAATCGGTGGTCATGATGACAGGATCTTTGGTGACAGGGTGTTTCGGGTGCTCAATACCAAGTGATTGAGCGATTTTTAATGAGAGGGAGAGAGGAAGCAAAGGAAACAGCTCCCGGATGTCTATAACTGAATCAGAAAACTCAGCCAAGTAGAAAAAACACGACTCTTGTTCCGATAGGGTATGGTGACTTCGACCTGATTTTAATCCTTCAATCTTACCGCTATGACCATGAGATTTAACATCTTGAACTCTTATCCAAGGTGTATAACTGGCTCCCTCACCTAAACCATAACTCTGTTTCAAAGCTCGCTTGAAGTCAGCGAGCTTCTCAAGTTTTCTTCGTCCAGCCACAACATATACTCAATCCAATTCGATACAGTATATTATAGTCTAGTGTACAAACTTTATTATTCCAAAATGGACCTTTGTACAAACTTTATCGACAGTGTACAAACTTTATTGTTCCTAAACATTTTCACACATGCTGACCGGCGACAAAACCAGAACTCCAGGCCCATTGGAAGTTGTAGCCACCAAGCCAGCCGCTGACATCCATCACTTCGCCGACAAAATATAATCCCGGCACCGTTTTGGCTTCCATGGTTTTCGACGACAGGCCGTCGGTATCCACGCCGCCGAGGGTGACTTCAGCAGTGCGGTAACCTTCGGTACCGTTCGGGGCAATTCGCCACTGATGGAAATAATCGTGAAGTGCCTGCACCTCTTTCGGGTTCAGTTGCTTGAGTGGCTTGTCTTCAATATCACCACGTTCAAGCATGGCTTCGATCAGACGTTTCGGTAGCAGTCGGGACAGAGAATTCTTCAGGCTCTGGTTCGGATGCTTGTCGCGCATAGCCTGCAGGGTTTCATCCAGACTCAGCGTCGGCAGCAAATCAATCGAGACCGCCTGCCCCGGTTTCCAGTAAGACGAGATCTGCAAAATTGCCGGGCCAGACAGGCCCCGGTGTGTAAAGAGGATGTTTTCTTTAAAACTGGTGCCGTCTTCTGCGGTGACGACCGCAGGCACGGCAATCCCGGACAGATCAGCAAAAGCGTCTTTATCTTCGACATGCAGCGTGAACGGGACCAGTCCGGCCGTGGTCGGCACCATCTTGAGACCAAACTGCTCCGCGACCTGATAACCGAAAGGCGTCGCACCCAGTTTCGGCATCGACAGGCCGCCGGTCGCGATCACCAGAGATTCACAGTGCACGGTGTCGGTATTAAGCATCAGGGTGAAGCCGTCATCGGTTTGGGTAATGTCATGCACATCGCAGCGGTAACGCTGCTGAACCGTTGGCAGGTCGCATTCTTTGAGCAGCATCTCCACAATGTCTTTAGCAGAATCCAGACAGAACAGCTGGCCATGGTCACGCTCTTCATAGGCAATCTCATATTTAGACACCATGGCGATGAAATCCCACTGGGTATACTGGGCCAGTGCAGACTTGGCAAAATGCGGGTTGCGGCAGACATAGTTCCCGGCCGTCACATCGTAGTTGGTGAAGTTGCAGCGACCACCACCGGAGATCAGGATTTTCCGGCCCGGCTTCTTCCCGTGATCCACGACTAAGACAGAGCGCCCGCGCTTACCCGCCTCAGCGGCACACATCAGCCCGGCGGCACCAGCGCCAATCACCACTACATCAAACTTCTCTGCCATTGTCTTTCCTGCTCTGCGACCTGTGCGTAAACCAAAGAAAAAGGATGCGGTAACCCATCTGGTTACCAGGCATCCTTTTCTAGTGCGCGTATTTTACTCATCTGTCGCCGGAATACCAATCTCAGAAAGTGGGTGGCAGAAGTCAGATACCGAGATAGGCGACCACGAAGATGGTAATCAGGAAAACCATCAGGCTGGTGCTGGCGAGAACAAACAGCTTGCGTACCTTTTCGCACTTGGCCATGAATATTTCATCATGATGCTTCTGGTACTGCTGACTGCGGATATAGTGGAAGAGCCGGATCTGCTTGTTCACATTCCCCTGAGAGGAGAAAAAGCCCCGGCCGTCAACCTGCTGATATAAGAGCGGATCGCATTCACGCATGACCACCAGCAAGGTTTTCAGCGTACTGACGTAACGAGAAATGTTGATAATGGCCACTAAAAACAGTGCCATGAGGATTGCATCGCCACTAAACATAGTACCCCCCGAACAACGGCTATTGTTCAATGCTGGCCGGGATAAGCCGGGGGCTGCAATCCACAGCGGCGAACTTTCGGAGAGGAACGCCGCCGTGATCCCCAGTGCCTGTCAGCCGGCCTGCTGACCCATGACAGAGCTGGATTCCTGCTTCGCCATGGCGGCAAGATCTTTATCGATGAAGAACAGAGCTTTACCGTCTTCACCAACCAGTTCGATCTTGTCCAGAATACCTTTGAACAGTTTCTCTTCTTCGTGTTGTTCTGCAACATACCACTGCAAGAAGTTAAAGGTTGAGTAGTCCTGAGTGGTGAAAGCGACATGTGCCAGCTTATTAATACATCCAGTGATCAGACGCTCATGTTCGTAAGTGGCGCGGAACACTTCACCCAGAGAACCAAACTCATGCTGCGGTGCTTCAATGCTGCCCAGAATCGGCATCGCACCCGTCTCGCTTACATAGGTAAACAAACGCTGCATATGTTGCATTTCTTCTGCCGCATGCATGCGGAGAAACTCTGCCGCTCCTTCAAAGCCCTTATCTTCACACCAGGCACTCATCTGCAAGTACAGGTTTGATGAAAAGAACTCCAAGTTGATTTGTTCGTTCAGTTTATCAACCATTGCTTGAGCTAGCATCGCACTACTCCTTTCCTAATCAAGTGTAATCAACACATTGTCACTATGCATAACTGAGTTTGCAACTCACCTGACAAGGTATCATGCTTATCCTGACGGCAAATCATAAAAAAGCTAAAAAGATCCAACTGCTTGGCTACAGAGCTCGCAGAATTTTCCGTCGGTGTACGCAATGAGATCAGCACAGCATTTTTCCCGAATACGCCATGCTAGCATACAAAAAACATACAGGAGAGCAGGTTATGACCTATCAACATATTTTGGTTGCGGTTGATTTATCTGAAGACAGTCACATTCTGGTCAGCAAAGGCGCAGCACTGGCGCGGACACTCAATGCCAAGCTGTCGTTGATCCACATTGATACCAACTATGCCGAACTCTACACCGGTCTGATTGATATCAATCTGGCTGAAGCTCAGTTCCGTATGGCCGATAATGCGAAGGAACAGCTGCAGGAGCTGGCTAAAAAAGCAGAACATCCGGTCACGCATACCTTTGTCGGCAGCGGTGATCTGAGCGATGAAATCTGCAATATCATCAAAGAGTCGGATGTTGACCTGATGATCTGCGGCCACCATCAGGATTTCTGGAGCAAAATCCTCTCCTCCACCAAGCAACTGATCAACCACACCCCGGTTGACCTGCTAATGGTCCCGCTACACTAAGTCTTTGCTCTGGCTGACGACTGTGAGCGTCAGCCAGTCTCCCGCAACATCAGACCAGCCCACCCATTGGCTCAGCACTGATTTCGGTTACACTAGGCGGCCGAAATTCAAAGGACACTGTCAAATGGGATACTTAACTGCGATAACGCTGCTGTGGGCGTTTTCTTTCAGCCTGATTGGAGTCTATCTGGCCGGACAGGTCGATGCCTGGTTCTCCGTCCTCACCCGGGTCGCTCTGGCTGCACTGGTCTTTCTGCCATTTCTGCGTCGCCAGCACCTGACACTGAGACTGTCACTCAAGCTGATGGTCGTCGGGGCTTTCCAGCTCGGGATCATGTACTGCTTCTACTATCAGTCTTTCCTCTATCTGACGGTTCCGGAAGTACTGCTGTTCACCATCTTTACGCCAATTTACGTCACCCTGATTTACGACCTGCTTCAGCGCCGCTTCTCGGCCTGGTATTTGGTCACTGCGGTCATTGCGGTACTGGGTGCTGCGGTGATCAAGTTTGAAGGCATTAACGAAAACTTCATTCTCGGTTTCCTGATTGTTCAGGGGGCAAACCTGTGTTTCGCCATCGGCCAGGTGGGCTACAAGGTGATTATGGAAAAAGAACAAGCCGATCTGCCTCAGCATACTGTTTTCGGTCTGTTCTATCTCGGTGCAGCCTGTATTGCCCTGCCGATGTTTCTGATATTCGGCAACATGGAAAAACTGCCGACCACCAACACTCAGTGGAGTATCCTGATCTATCTGGGGATTGTGGCTTCAGGCCTGGGATATTTTATCTGGAACAAGGGGGCAACCCTGGTCAATGCCGGGGCGCTGGCCATCATGAATAATGCACTGGTGCCTGCGGGTCTGATCGTCAACATCGTGATCTGGAACCGGGATGTCGACTATCCTCGTCTGCTCATCGGGGGTGCGATTATTCTGCTGTCACTGTGGATCAATGAGACCTGGGTGAAACGCCGGGTCGCTGCAGCACATGCCTGATCAGCATTGCTGAAATACAAAACCACCTCGCCATCGGCACTGGTTTCGTGAGAACAATAAAAAGCCCCTGCGATTGAGGTAATCACAGGGGCTTTTTTATTCATACTGAACGAATCAGATAAAGGCGTAAGCATCCGCGAACATCCGCTCACGGTCTGCACCTTTCTCAGCGGTGAATAGTTCGCGGGCAGCGCCAGCCATTTCAAAACGGCCACAGATATAAATATCGTACGCAGACAGGCTGACAAAATCCTCGCTGACAGCTTCCAGTACGTTCCCAAGCTTGCCCTGCCAGCCTTCAGGGGCAGTTTCAACCACAGGGACATAAGTCAGATTCGCGTGTTTGGATGCCAGCTCAACCAGCTCATCATGAGCATACAGCTGACAATCATCACGACCGCCCCAGTACACAAAGATTGGCTGGGTCATGCCCCGGCTCAGACAGTTATCCAGCAAGCTGCGAACATAGGAGAATCCGGTGCCACCTGCAATCAGCAGCAAGGGTTTAGTGCTGTCTTCACGCAGCCAGGCATCACCCATGGGCGCTTCAATGTCGAACAGCTGGCCGTCTTCCATGGCCTGACGCATGGCCTCAACCACCTCAATGGCAAACGGGTTATGATCCGCAGCACCAATGTGCAGCTCCAGCTCCTGGCCACGGCAAGGACTGCTGGCAATGGAAAACGGACGCTTATCCTTTTCACCCATGACCGCCAGCAGATACTGGCCAGCCTTAAAATCTACCGCCTGCTGAGGCTTCAGCAGGATACGGTAGGTATTGCATGCCAGTGACTCGACTGACTTCACTTCACATTGAATCGACATTCTGTTCCTCGTTATCCATAGTCAGTACCAGATCGCTGCGGGCCATCGCCAGGCAAGGGAAAATCCATCCGGCAGCCTGCTCTTTCCCGGTCAGCATCGGCGCCAGCTGATAGGCCACCTCGCCCGACAGTTTACGACACAGGCAGCTGGCGCAGGCCCCGACCTGACAGCGGTGGGGAAAGGCAAGTCCTGCCCGGCGTGCCGCACTCAGCAGGGTTTCTTCCTCACCGGCATTGAAGTCAACCTGTTCTGGCAGCAGTCTGATCCGGTACGTTGTCATGACTTGTTTTCTCTGGCTGCTATTTCGCCAGAATTCCCAGCTCATCCCAGAGAGCATCCACCTTCGCAACCACTTCCGGGTCCTTCACGATAGGCGTGCCCCATTCGCGCTGAGTCTCACCTTCCCATTTGTTCGTCGCATCCAGCCCCATTTTGGAGCCCAGTCCGACCACAGGCGACGCAAAGTCCAGCGAGTCAATCGGGGTGTTTTCAATCATCACCGTATCCCGCGCCGGATCCATCCGGGTGGTAATGGCCCAGATCACATCGTTCCAGTCGCGTGCATTCACATCATCATCACAGACAATCACGAACTTGGTGTACATAAACTGGCGCAGGAAGGACCATACGCCCATCATTACCCGCTTGGCGTGACCCGGATACTGCTTCTTCATCGTCACCACAGCCATACGGTACGAACACCCTTCCGGCGGCAGATAGAAATCAACAATTTCCGGGAACTGCTTTTGCAGGATCGGTACGAATACTTCATTCAGCGCCACGCCCAGTACCGCAGGCTCATCCGGCGGGCGGCCGGTGTACGTGCTGTGATAAATCGGGTCTTTGCGCATGGTGACATGAGTGACAGTAAATACGTGGTGGCGCTCCACCTCATTGTAATAACCGGTATGATCCCCATACGGCCCTTCATCCGCATACTCGTTGGGATCAATATAGCCTTCCAGCACGATTTCTGCGCTGGCAGGCACGTCCAGATCATTACTGATGCTCTTCACGACTTCCGTTTTGCTGCCCCGCAGCAGACCCGCAAACGCGTACTCTGACAAGGTATCCGGCACCGGGGTCACCGCACCGAGAATGGTGGCAGGATCAGCACCAAAGGCGACCGATACCGGGAATTTTTCGCCCGGATGCGCCTGCATGAATTCCCGCAAATCCAGTGCGCCGCCGCGGTGAGCGAGCCAGCGCATGATCACTTTGTTCTTGCTCAGTTTCTGCTGACGATAGATCCCGAGATTCTGGCGTTTCTTTTCCGGACCACGGGTGATGGTCAGACCCCAGGTCATCAGTGGTGCCACATCCCCCGGCCAGCAGCTCATCACCGGGATCTTATCCAGGTCAACCTCATCGCCCTGCCAGACAATCTGCTGGCACGGTGCTTTGCTCAGCCGCTTGGCCGGCATATTCAGCACTTGTTTAAAGACCGGCAGTTTATCGATGGCATCGCGGAATCCCTTTGGCGGCTCCGGCTCTTTCAGATAGGCCAGCAGCTTGCCGACTTCCCGCAGCTCCAGCACATCTTCGCGGCCCATCCCCATGGCCACCCGCTCTGCGGTGCCGAACAGGTTTGCCAGCACAGGCATGTCGTAACCCACCGGATTTTCAAACAATAATGCCGGGCCGCCCGCACGCAGGGTACGGTCACAGATTTCCGTCATCTCATACCGGGGATCGATCGGCTGCTTGATACGCTTGAGTTGCCCACGCTCTTCCAGGTAGGCAATGAAGTCGCGCAGATCGTTGAATTTCATTCCTGCACCCTATCTGTCAATTCGCCCGGCCCATTCAGCAGACCGGGATGAAAATAGGACACATTATATACGTCTCATGACCAAGATGCTTGTTTCGTGGGAAATTATTGACCGTTCGTTATTTCAATACGCCAGAGCCACTAAGGTGCTGATGCGGACAAGGCCGTTTCAAGGTTTCGCTTCAGGGTATAACTTTTCGATCCGGCCGCCAGCTTGGCTAACCAGCCGGAATGGCCCTGACTGACCAGCTGGCTGGCCACCAGCCCGCCATCTTCCGGCTCCGACAGCTTACTGAGCAGAAAAACCTCCACCCGACTCGGTAGTGGTTTCAGCGTAGCGAGTGCCTGGTATGCCTGATCCTTCAGCGACGGATTCCGTGTCGCTTCAATCAGCTGGGTAATGGCTGCTGGCTTAGGCAGCAGATCAATTAAGCGATTGAGTTCTGCGCGACTGTAACGATCGGTCCGGCGTCGCCAGAGTTGCTCATATAATCCCTGATCACCGCTGATTTCTGCCAGCCGGGACAGCAGGCCGTTATCCGGCAACCATAACAGATGCCGGTCAGACAGAAATTGATCGGCCAGATAACGTACGCCGGATTCAGACAGTTCAGATAACTGGGCCAGTGCAATATCACGCCGAGTCCGCTGGGTGTTCAGTTCATCCCCCAGCCAGTCGGTCAGCACCAGCGTGCCGGCTTCAACTTCGCGGACAAAGCGCTGCGCCAGTTGTTCACTTTCCCAGTGTTGTAGTAATTGCCGGGCCTGAGGGCCGTAGTTGAAAGCAGATCGGGTTACCGTATAGCCGTCGCCCTGCTCTGTCAGGGTAAACCGGGGATTGCGGGAGGCCAGTGTTTCCAGCCAGCCAATCTTTTGTTCATCCAGTTGCTTGAGGCTTTGCGCGTAATCCACCAGCGCAGCACGAAGGGCTTCCTGTTCCAGCACAGGAAAATCGGTCAGCTGTTGATCCAGCCGGGAAATCTCACTTTCACGGTAGAGGTTTTTAAGCGGTTTCAGTTCAGATGTGATAGCTTCAGTCACCTGCCGGTATTCCCGCTGACTGATTTCATCAGCCTGAACCGGTAAGGCAAGCCAAGCCATCCACAACCCGAGCCACATGCCCCATCCTTGTCGCATGTCGTTATCCTCAGTGCCATCACCGGCACGTGTTATCGTCAGATAAGTTATGAGAGCCGCCATCCTGGCAGGCCTGCTCCGTTGTGAGTCACAACCATTCATACCGCATGAATTGAATGCTGTATAAAACAGTTTGATGAATATTATCAGCAATAAAAAACGCCACACAAGGTGGCGTTTTTGTGAACTGTGATGTGAAGCCAGAGATATCAGGATTTCTGGCGACGCATGGCCTCGAAGAACTCGTCGTTGGTCTTGGTCATCGACAGTTTGTCGATCAAAAATTCCATACTGTCCGTTTCGTTCATCGGGTGAACAATCTTACGCAGGATCCACATCTTCTGCAGCTCATCCGGCTTCGCCAGCAGCTCTTCACGACGGGTACCTGAGCGGTTGAAGTCAATCGCCGGGAAGACACGCTTCTCAGCAATCTTACGGGACAGGTGCAGTTCCATGTTACCTGTACCTTTAAATTCTTCGTAAATCACTTCGTCCATCTTCGAACCGGTATCCACCAGCGCAGTCGCGATGATGGTCAGGCTGCCGCCCTCTTCAACATTCCGGGCCGCACCGAAGAAACGCTTCGGACGATGCAGGGCGTTTGCATCCACACCACCGGTCAGAACTTTACCGGAAGATGGCACCACGGTGTTGTAGGCACGTGCCAGACGCGTGATGGAATCCAGCAGGATCACCACGTCTTTTTTGTGCTCAACCAGACGCTTGGCCTTTTCGATCACCATTTCTGCAACCTGAACGTGACGGGAAGCTGGTTCATCGAACGTTGAAGCAACCACTTCGCCTTTGACCAGACGCTGCATTTCGGTGACTTCCTCAGGACGTTCGTCAATCAGCAGCACCATCAGCTCACACTCAGGGTGATTGTAGGCAATGCTCTGCGCAATGTTTTGCAGCAGCATGGTTTTACCCGCTTTCGGCGGTGCCACAATCAGACCACGCTGACCTTTACCAATCGGTGAGGCCAGATCCAGAACACGTGCGGTGATATCTTCAGTAGAACCGTTACCGCGTTCCATACGCATACGGTCGTTTGCATGCAGCGGGGTCAGGTTTTCGAACAGGATCTTGTTGCGGGCGTTGTCAGGTTTATCGTGGTTAACTTCGTTGACTTTCAGCAGGGCAAAGTAGCGTTCGCCGTCTTTGGGTGGTCGGATTTTACCTGAAATGGTATCACCGGTACGCAGGTTGAAGCGGCGAATCTGGCTTGGCGAGACATAGATGTCATCCGGGCCGGCCAGGTAAGAGCTGTCTGCGCTGCGGAGGAAGCCAAAACCGTCTTGCAGAATTTCCAGAACCCCGTCGCCGAATATGTCCTCACCACTTTTCGCGTGTTGTTTGAGAATGGCGAAGATAATGTCCTGTTTTCTCAAACGCGCCAGGTTTTCGAGTCCTAAGCTTTCGCCGAGCGCAACCAACTTGGAAATAGGCTGGTTCTTCAGTTCTGTAAGATTCATAGTGGTGGGTTTCTTGTCAGTCAAATTAGGGGTTCTATAGGTTAATTGAGAAAAGCTTTGACCAATGGGGCTGGTCAAGAAATGAACTGTCGTATAATTTACGTGCAATAACTTAGCACTAAAGCCAGCGTCCGTCTAGTACGCTGAAAAGTCACCGCGCACAATAAAGTATTGTACGCGGCACAGGTCTCAATTCTGCTAATTACAGATTAGCGTCCAGAAACTCTTTCAATTGCGTCTTAGACAGCGCGCCCACTTTGGTCGCTGCCACTGCGCCGTCCTTGAACAGCAGCAGGGTCGGAATACCGCGGATACCGAACTTCGGTGGCGTCGCAGCATTGTGATCAATGTTCAGCTTACCAATCGTCAGTTTGCCTTCGTATTCTTCTGCGATTTCGTCAAGAATAGGCGCGATCATCTTACATGGTCCGCACCACTCGGCCCAAAAATCGACTAAAACAGGGCCTGCAGCGTTAATCACATCGTTATCAAAACTTGCGTCTGTCAGCTGCACAATCTTGTCGCTCATCTTCCACTCCAATGGTTGATTTTCAACGCTGATTCTATTTTAACCAGCAAATCGATGCCCTATTTGAATTGAATACGTTTCGTATTGCAACCCTAAGCTGATATTCTATACGAATGAAGACGACTCATATCACAGAGCAAAAATTTGCCGACCTGGGGCTACACCCTCAGGTTTTACAAGGGCTGGAAGAGAAAGGGTTCCATTATTGTACCCCAATCCAGGCCCAGGCATTGCCGGTAGTGCTCTCCGGCCGTGACATTGCCGGTCAGGCGCAGACAGGGACTGGCAAGACCCTGGCTTTCCTGACGGCCACCTTTAACCATCTGATGCTGACGCCAGCACCTGAGGAGAGAAAGACCAATCAGCCCCGTGCAATCATTATGGCACCTACACGGGAACTGGCAATTCAGATATACAACGATGCTGCGCCACTGCTAAATAGCACCGGCCTGACCGCAGGTCTGGCTTACGGTGGCGAAGCGTATGAAAAACAGAAACAGCATCTGGAAAACGGCGTCGACATTCTGATCGGCACCTGCGGCCGGATCATCGACTTTTTCAAACAGCGCGTGATTGACCTGAAAGGCATTCAAGTGGTGGTTCTGGATGAAGCCGACCGGATGTTCGATCTGGGCTTTATCAAAGATATCCGCTTCCTGTTCCGCCAGATGCCAAACCCGAAAGCACGCCGGAACATGCTGTTCTCAGCAACGCTGTCTTACCGGGTGAAAGAGCTGGCGTTCGAGCACATGAACACCCCGGAAAACGTTGTCGTTGAGCCGGATCAAAAAACCGGTCACCGCATTCAGGAAGAACTGTTCTATCCGTCAAATCAGGACAAAATGCCCCTGCTGCAGACGCTGATTGAAGAAGACTGGCCGGATCGTGCAATTATTTTTGCCAACACCAAGCACAGCTGTGAAAACATCTGGGCACACCTGGAAGCCGATAATCACCGCGTCGGACTGCTGACCGGCGACGTGCCGCAGAAAAAACGCGTGCGCATTCTGGAACAGTTTACCCAGGGCGAGGTCGACATTCTGGTGGCGACTGATGTGGCTGCACGAGGTCTGCATATTCCTCAGGTAACGCATGTGTTCAACTACGATCTGCCTGACGATGCCGAAGACTACGTACACCGGATTGGCCGGACGGGCCGTGCAGGAGCCAGTGGTCATTCCATCAGCTTTGCCTGTGAAGCCTATTCGCATAATCTGCTCGCGATTGAAACTTATATCGAGCATACCATTCCACGTTCGAATTACGACCCAAGTGCAATGCTGGAAGACCTGCCGCCGCCGGTCAAAGTTCAGCGCGCACCGCGTCAGGGCAGCCGTCGCAGCAGTGGATCCCGTCAGGGTCAAGGACAACAGGGACGTCAGCGGAGCCGCCGCCGTTCTCCACAGAAAACGCAGTAACTGAAGAAGACGCTATGGAAAGTTGTGTCGTATCCCCACTGTATGCAGCCATCGATCTGGGCTCTAACAGTTTCCATATGTGGATCGTGCGTGAAGTGGCCGGCAGTGTGCATACTCTGGCGAAAATCAAACGCAAAGTCCGCCTGGCAGCTGGCCTGAACAGCCAGAATGAACTGAGTCAGGAAGCCATGCAGCGCGGCTGGGAGTGCCTGTCACTTTTTGCTGAACGCCTGCAGGATATCCCGGCCGAGCGGATCCGGATTGTAGGCACGGCTGCGCTGCGCACAGCTGTGAATGCTGACGACTTTCTTTCCAGAGCTACGGCTATCCTCAATCATCCGATCGACATCATTCCGGGAGAAGAGGAAGCCCGCATCATCTATCAGGGTGTCGCACATACATCCGGCGGACTGGGTAAGCGACTGGTGGTCGACATCGGTGGCGCCAGTACCGAAGTCATTATCGGCGAAGGTTTTGAAGCCCGGGCGCTCACCAGCCTGAAGATCGGCTGTGTCACCTGGCTGGAAGGCTATTTCAAAGACCGCCACCTGACGACCGAAAACTTCAGTGCCGCAATTCAGGCAGCCAAAGAAGCGATCGCGCCCATCGTCGAGCCTTACCGTGACCTGAGCTGGGATCATTGTGTCGGTGCCAGCGGCACCGTACAGGCACTCCAGGAAATCATGGTTGCTCAGGGTATGGACGAGCTGATTACGCTGTCCAAACTGAAAAGACTGCAGCGTCAGGCGATGCAGTACGAGCGCCTGGAAGATCTGGATATTGAAGGTCTGACGCTCGAGCGTGCACTGGTCTTTCCGAGTGGTCTTTCCATTCTGATCGCCCTGTTTGAAACCCTGGAAATCCAGACCATGACACTGGCTGGCGGTGCCCTGCGCGAAGGTATGGTATACGACATGATGAGCCGGCAGATGCGCCATGATGACGTGCGTACCCGAACGCTAAGCAGTCTTCAGTATCGTTTCCAGATTGATGCCGAACATGCCGCCACGGTGGCAGAAACAGCCATGACCCTGCTGGATGACTGCCAGCCTCTGTGGCAAACCGATGCCCAGACCCGCTCGCTGCTCCATGCCAGTGCCATGCTGCACGAAATCGGCACCGGGATTGGCTTCAAGCAAAGCGGCGACCACGCCGCCTACCTGATTCAGCATCTGGATCTGCCGGGTTTTACCCGCGCCCAGAAACACCTGCTGGGGGAAATGCTGCGCCGTTACCGCGACAACCTGACCAGCCTGCCGGAGCAACATGCCCTGCCGGCCGCGAATGCAGTCCGGATCCTGCGCCTGCTGCGGCTGGCCGTGATCCTCTGCCACCGCCGCGACAGTCAGCACCAACCACCGGCCCGTCTGTCTGTTGACGACAGTCAGCTCACTCTGGAATTACCGCAAAGCTGGCTGGCAGCCAACCCGCTGACCGATGCTGAATTGCATCAGGAAGCACACCGCCAGACCGATCTGGGCTGGCCGCTGCACATCAGTCAGACCAGTTGATCAACATCGTCTGACTCACATGAAAAAAGGCTCCCGAGGGAGCCTTTTCAGTTTCAGCACAGCAGTGCTTAACCAGTAATACCGCTGTGACGCAGTAATGCATCAATTTTCGGCTCCCGGCCGCGGAAGCGTTTGAACAGATCCATCGGCTCTTCACTGCCGCCGCGTTCCAGCACGCAGTCCAGGAAGTCTGCGCCGGTCTGCGCATTGAAGATCCCTTCTTCCTCGAAGCGGGAATAGGCATCAGACGACAACACTTCAGCCCACAGGTAGCTGTAGTAACCGGCACTGTAGCCCCCGGCAAAAATGTGGCTGAAGCTGTGCGGGAAACGTCCCCATTCCGGACTCGGCACCACAGAGACCTTCTGCTTGATAGACGCCAGCGTATCCAGCACCTGTGCGCCGATTTCCGGATCGTAATTAGTGTACAGACTGAAATCGAACAGGCCGAATTCCAGCTGACGCAGCATGCCCATCGCCGACTGGAAGTTCTTGGCTGCCAGCATTTTTTCCAGCAGTTCAGACGGCAGTGGCTCTCCGGTTTGATAGTGACCGGAAATGAAGGCCAGCGCCTCTTCTTCCCAGCACCAGTTTTCCAGGAACTGGCTTGGCAGCTCAACCGCATCCCAAGGCACGCCATTGATGCCGGAGACTGCTGATTCATTCACCTTCGTCAGCATATGATGAATGCCGTGGCCGGTTTCATGGAACAGAGTCACCACCTCATCATGGGTAAACAGCGCCGGTTTATCACCGATCGGCTTGTTAAAGTTGCAGGTCAGGTAAGCCACCGGACGCTGCAGGCTGCCGTCCTCACGCACACGGCGCACGATGCACTCATCCATCCAGGCTCCGCCGCGCTTGTGCTCTCGGGCGTAGAGATCCAGATAGAAGCTGCCGCGCAGCTCGCCGCTGGCATCAAAGATATCGTAGAAACGTACGCTCGGGTCCCAGACATCCACGCCTTCACGCTCAGTCACGGTCATGCCGAAGACACGCTTGAGCACTTCGAACAGTCCGGACACCACTTTGTGTTCCGGGAAATAAGGACGCAGCTGCTCATCAGAAATACTGTAACGATGCTGCTTCAGTTTTTCGGCATAGTAAGCAATATCCCACGGCGCCAGTTCTTCTGCGCCGAATTCCTCCCGGGCAAAATCACGCAGCTCAGCCACTTCCCGCTCCCCCTGAGGTTTCGCACGGGCAGCCAGATCGTTCAGAAAGCCCAGCACCTGCTCGGTCGATTCGGCCATCTTGGTCGCCAGTGATTTTTCACTGTAGGTATTGAAACCCAGCAGGCGTGCCAGTTCATGGCTGAGCTTGAGTTTCTCTGCGATGATCTCGCTGTTGTCCCACTGACCGGCGTTCGGACCCCGATCTGAAGCACGGGTGACGAATGCTTCATACATCTCGCGACGCAGTTCGCGGTTGTCTCCGTAAGTCATCACCGGCAGGTAAGACGGGATCTCCAGTGTCAGCAGATAACCGGTTTCACCTTTGGCTTCCGCCGCAGCTGCAGCGGCCTGCAAGGCTGACTCAGGCATCCCGGCTAACTCTTTTTCATCTTTGACCAGCTTGGTCCATCCCATGGTCGCATCCAGCACATTGTTGCTGAAAGTCGAGGACAACTCAGACAGTCGCTTGCTGATTTCACCATAGCGATGCTGTTCTGCCGCAGGCAGGCCAATGCCCGACAGCTCAAATTCTTTCAGTGCATCCGTGATCGCTTTTTGTCTTGCTTTCGACAGTTCAGCAAATGACTCGCTCTGACGAATGCTTTTATAAGCTTCATACAGACCTTTGTGCTGTCCCAGCCAGGTGCTGTATTCCGACAGCATCGGCAGGCAGCTTTCATAGGCTTCACGCAGTTCCGGGCTGTTCTTCACCCCGTTGAGGTGACCGACCGGCGACCAAATACGGCCCAGGCGATCATCCGCCTCCGCCAGTGGCGCACAGATGCTGTCCCAGCTCGGCGTCTCACCGCTGGCCAGAACTTCTTCTACCTTGGCCCGGCAGTCTTTGATGGCCTGCTCAACGGCAGGAAAGATGTGTTCGGGTTTGATTTGTGAAAACGGCGGCAGATCCGTCATGGTCAGTAGTGGGTTCGACATCAGCGTATCCTTTTTGAAGTGATTCCAGAATAAATGCGTCTGAACGACGCCTTTTTCAATCCCTTAGCGCAATTTTGGCGGGCTGCATCCTCTATTTTAGTGGCAAGCTTTGTGAACAGGCCACATACACGCTGGATATTCCGACTGATTCGGCGATAATAGCGCCCTTCACCGACTATCACAGAGTGACCCATGCTGAGTTATCGCCACAGTTTCCACGCTGGCAACCATGCCGACGTGCTCAAGCACATCGTCCAGAGCCTGATCCTTGATGCCCTCAAGCAAAAGGACAAAGCCTTTGTCTATCACGACACCCATTCAGGGGTCGGCCGCTATGATCTGCAGGACGAGCGCAGCGAGAAAACCGGTGAGTTCCTGCAGGGCATTGCCCGCCTGTGGCAGCGCGACGACCTGCCCGCCGAGCTGGCTTCTTATCTGGATGCAATCCGGGTCCTAAATCAAGGTGAATCCCTGCGATACTATCCGGGTTCACCGAAAGTGGCCCGGGCACAAATCCGCGAGCAGGACCGCATGGTACTGACTGAGCTGCACCCGACCGATTTTCCGTTGCTGTTGCAGGAATTCCGCGGCGACCGTCAGGTCCGCATTTATAAAGAAGACGGCTTTGCCCGCCTGAAAGCCAGCCTGCCACCGAAAGAACGTCGCGGACTGGTGCTGATCGACCCGCCGTATGAGCTCAAACACGAGTACATGGACGTGGTGAAAGCCATTGACGAAAGTGTCAAACGCTGGGCAAACGGCACCTATGCCATCTGGTATCCGGTGGTTTACCGCAGCAACATCGACGCCATGCTGGAAGGGCTGGAAGCACTCGGGATTCGCAAAATCCTGCAAATCGAGCTGGGTGTTGAGCCAGATACCGAAGAGCGCGGCATGACCGCCTCAGGCATGATTGTCATCAACCCGCCCTGGAAGCTGGAAAGCCAGATGGAAACCCTGCTGCCTTGGCTGCAATCCGTGATTGCCCCGACGCGCGGCCACACCACCCTGCGCTGGGTGGTGCCGGAGTAATCGGCAATCACACACCAACCGGTGACCAACCGCACTATCCGGTCACCGGTCTCCTTTCCCTGAAAGCACATCCCAGGCGTCCATTTCGCCGCACCTAGCATCTGACGGTGACTTAGGTATACACTGTCCGCCAGCTAAGATTCCACAGCATAGAGAGAAAAGTCATGGCAACGCATTTTGATTACATCTGTATTGGCGGCGGCAGCGGCGGGATTGCATCGGCAAACCGCGCAGCAATGTACGGCGCGAAAGTCGCGCTGATTGAAGCCAAAGCCCTGGGCGGGACCTGTGTCAACGTCGGCTGTGTGCCGAAAAAAGTGATGTGGCACGGCGCTCAGATTGCAGAAGCCATGCATCTGTATGCCAAAGACTACGGCTTTGATGTGGAAGTGAAAAACTTCAACTGGTCTACCCTGGTTGAAAGCCGGGAAGCCTACATCGGCCGTATCCACCAGGCGTATGAAAACGTCCTGGGCAATAACAAAATTGAAGTCATTCACGGCTTTGCCAAGTTCGTTGATGCCAAAACCGTCGAAGTGAACGGTCAGCAGTATACCGCCGACCACATCCTGATCGCCGTGGGCGGTGAGCCGACTATTCCGAACATTCCGGGCGCCGAGCACGGCATCGATTCCAACGGTTTCTTCGAGCTGAACGCACAGCCAAAACGTACCGCCGTGATCGGTGCTGGCTACATTGCCGTTGAGATCGCCGGTGTGCTGCATGCGCTGGGCACCGACACCCACCTGTTCGTCCGTAAAGAATCGCCGCTGCGCAGCTTCGACCCGATGATTGTCGAAACGCTGGTGGAAGTGATGAACAATGAAGGCCCGACGCTGCACACCCATTCTGTGCCAAAAGAAGTAGTGAAAGAAGCCGACGGCAGCATCACCCTGCACTTCGAAAACGGCGAGTCTCATAACACCGACCTGCTGATCTGGGCCATCGGCCGTAACCCGGTTACCCACAAAATCAATCTGGAAGCGACCGGCGTTGCAACCACTGACAAAGGCTACATCAAGGTTGACGAATACCAGCAGACCAACGTGCCGGGCATCTACTGCGTGGGCGACATCATGGAAGGCGGTATCGAGCTGACGCCGGTGGCTGTCAAAGCAGGCCGTCAGCTGTCTGAGCGACTGTTTAACAACAAGCCGGACGCCAAGATGGATTACAAGCTGGTGCCAACCGTGGTGTTCAGTCACCCGCCAATCGGCACCATCGGCCTGACCGAGCCGGAAGCCATCGCTCAGTACGGCGAAGACAACGTGAAAGTGTACAAATCCGGTTTCACCGCCATGTACACCGCCGTTACCAGCAACCGCCAACCATGTAAGATGAAACTGGTGTGCGCCGGTCCGGAAGAAACCGTGGTCGGCCTGCACGGCATCGGCTATACCGTCGATGAAATGATCCAGGGCTTCGGCGTCGCCATGAAGATGGGCGCAACCAAAGCCGACTTCGACAGCGTGGTTGCCATCCACCCAACCGGCTCGGAAGAGTTTGTGACCATGCGTTAATAGGCGCTTCCAGCAACTTAAGCCTGAAAATAAAAAGAAAGCTATACACTGTCCTTGGTGTATAGCTTTTTTACTGGCCTGCGTTCACACCTTCATCGGCTCATTCATCTCGGCCATCTCTCAATTGTCATCAAATATGTCTGAACGGACGTACAAAGCTGACATTACGCCAAAGACAAGTCTGCTGTCTCTGCCCGGATCGACTGTTCCAGATAACGCCTGAGCAACGCCTGGTTAAAAACCGGTTCCTGAATGTGGCTGCCTTGCAGGAAACGCTTCACGTTGCGGCAGTCCCACTGATAGGTTTTCTGATACAGCTCAACCGTCGACTGTCCCTGATACACCCGATCTTTGAACATGCTGAGCAGCGGATAGAGCGGCATCCCAGGTTCCGATTCCCACAACGCCAGCCAGCTCCGGTAAGGCAAGACCTGAAAATCGGTGCCACAGGCTTGCCCCAAACGACGGAAGAATTCCGGAAGCTTCAGGTTGTTCGTTACTTCATGAACCAGATTAAACTTCAGCGACAGTGCTTCCGGGTTCCGGCTGATATGTGCAATGACAGCGGTCATGTAATCCACCGTGGTCAGGCCCTCATGAAAATCTCTCAAATCCGGCACACAACCGGTCTTCAGACAGGTTTTTACCAAGCGTCCCCACCACTGATAATCTGCAGTCACCCCGGTTTGGCTGTGCGTCGTCGCATAACCCAGCCGAAAGGTCATTAACGGCAGCCCCTGTGCCGCGGCCAGATCCGCGACCTTTTCCATCACCCATTTACTGCGCACATAACCGATATCCTTCGCCACTGCCGGCAGATTCTGGTCGATGTCATCCGCTTCATACATCACGGTTTTGCCGGTGAATAGGTGTCCCCAGCTGTAAACCGAAACCGTCGACAGCAAGATCAGAGGCTTGGTTCTTACGCTCGATGCAAACCGGATGACTTCTTTCAGCCCCTGCACATTGTCATGCTTCATATAGGAATACGGCTGGATGAAATTCACGGCACTGGCCGAGTGATACACCAGATCCACCTGCTGACATAAGGCTTGATATTGCTCTGAGTCCATTGAGAAATCAGGTTCAGCCAGATCACCCGCAACAGCCTGAATCCGCCGTCGCTGTGGTTCTGTCAGTTCGATCCGGTACTGCGTCAGGACAGAGAGCAGCCGGGCCATCGCAGTTTCAGCGGACGTCGCCCGCACCAGGCAGACAATCTGACTGGCGGTCGTTCGCAGCAATTCCGCCAGCAGATGAGAGCCGACAAAACCCGTCGCTCCGGTCAGCAGGATGCTCTGAGGTGCGATGATCTGCTTCAGCTCAAACATCGGATTGATCTGCACATCCGGTGGCAAATTCACGTCCTGATGCAGTTCGCGGACGGGCTCGCTGTCCACTTCCGATGGTATGGCGCCTGCTCTGCGGGCCATAGCATGCGCCAGCTGCTGTAAGGTCGGAAAATCGTAGATATCCCTGACGTAGGTCTGAACCCCCAGTCGGTTGCTGATCAGCATCGCCAGCTGCACGGCCTGTAAAGAGTCGCCCCCGACATCCAGAAAAGCATCGCCGGGCAAAAACGTCCGGTTTCCAAGCAATTCGCACCAGATCGCAGCAATCTGAGCCTCCGCCTCAGACAGATGAGACATGTTAGCTTCTGCTTGTTCCAATTGTGCGAGGTATTGATTCAGCAGTTGTTGCTTGTCGATTTTGCCATTGGAAGTCAACGGGAAATGCATTACCGGTACAATCGCGGCAGGCTGAAAATATTCAGGCAGCGACTTGTCAATCTGTTGCCGGACCGAGGCAATCAGCGCCGAGCTCTCTTTAGTGTCGGCAAGCAGAAACACCAGGATTTTCTTCAGAGCTGGATTGTCCGCATGGGCAACTAGGGCAACTGCCTGTTTGACATCCTCCAGCTCCTGAATCACCCCTTCCAGCTCGCCCAGTTCAATCCGGTTGCCACGGATTTTGACCTGATCATCCAGCCGGCCTAGATACTGAATCCGTCCATCCGGCAACATGCGTGCCCGGTCGCCACTGCGGTACAACCGCTGATCGGACACCCGGGGCAGCCGGACAAACTTCTCTGCGGTCAGTTCAGGGGCATTCAGGTAACCCGCCGCCAAACCGGGACCGGCAATGCAAAGCTCTCCCGACTGACCGGCTTTGACTTCCTGTTGGTCGGTGTCGAGAATGAAAACTTCAGCGCCTGCGATCGGCCGGCCAATTGACTCCGGCTGTTGCAAACTGCGGCACGGCACCTGCTGGCAGGTTGCAAAAATTGTCGCTTCTGTCGGACCGTAATAATCAATCAGGGTGTAGTTCACCCCGGATAAATCCACCGGACTGAGTTTTTCACCGGCCGTAAACAGATAACGCAGCACCAGATGCTCTGGCTGAGGCTGCGAAACGATCGCCTCGATATAGACCGTGGGCACAAAAGCATGCGTGATTTGCTGATCCGCGAAAAACTGCAACAACTGATCAGGCTGCTGACGAATCGCTGGCTCCGGAATAAACAGGGTCGTCCCGGAAGTCAGTGCCGACCAAATTTCCCACTGAGACACATCGAAGCTGATCCCGGCAATCCATGGCATCCGGGCGGCTGCCGTCATGTCAAAATGCGTGTTATGCCAGGCAACCACATTCTGTAAAGCCGAATGTGGGATCATCACACCTTTCGGACTGCCTGTGGTACCTGAAGTGAAAATGATATAAGCCAGATCATCCGGGCTGATGTCACTTTTCTCGTGTTCCTGACTCATCATTTCTTTTGCTGTTTCTATATTGATGAAACAGTAAGGCACAAAGTCTGACGTCAATTCTGAAAATAAATCCGTGGTCAGAACAACGGTTGCATTCACCTGTTCAAGAATATCCTGAATTCGCCGTTGCGGATAAGAAGCATCCACCGGAATATAACTTGCCCCCGATTTCATGACAGCTAGAATACCAATGATTAAATTGGGCGTTCGCTGCGCAATAATGGGAACCATCTGACTGGCTCGCACGCCTTTTGCTTTTAAAAAGTAACAAAGCTGATCACTGAATTCATGAAGCTGCTGAAAGGTGAGCTGCTGATTTTGATACACCACCGCTGTTTTATCTTTATTTTCAGATAATTGCTGATAAAACCCATCCAACACAGTCCTAGCCATAATAAGCACCTGAAAGATTTCGCAAAAATGCACAGACAGAGATTAAAACCAGCCCTCTTCTTCTCTGCCGCCCCATTTGTATATCAAAACCTATGTATAGCCGCTTATTCATTTGAAAGCGTGATTCACAGCCGAAAACCAGAAAACATCCAGACCGAACAAAAATAAAAAAATTGACTTTAACAGACGAATATTTTTCAGATCGATATAAAAATAATTAAATAAATATAAAACATAAAATCACTCAATCTCATTTTGTTTATGCATCTCCTTTTTTATTTCACAGAATAAAATGGTTCGTCTTTATTATTCTTCCCGGGGTGAATTGTTTCTCAGACCTTTCTCCGCGCCTCCCGTCTCAGAAAAACAAACTGGGTCGGGTCGTGACCTGATCCGCCCGGCAGATTACAATCACTGATATTCTCCCCGGACAATCACTTGCAGGCAAAACCATGGCCCATCAGCTCGATGCACTGGATCTCAATCTCATGCGCTTACTCAAAGCCGTGGTCGACCATCGAAGTATTAAAGTTGCTGCGATGCATCTGGGCATGTCGCAACCCAGTGCCAGCCGGGGCATTGCACGCTTAAAAGCGACGCTGAACGACCCTTTGTTTGTGCGTAAACCGCACGGCGTAGAGCCTTCTCCCATGGCATTACGGCTGGCGGAAGAATTTGACAACATTCTGGCCCCCATCGATAAAGTGCTGAAAGAGTTTGAAGACTTCAGTGCCGGGGCATACGACGGCCATTTGTCACTGGTGATTGACCCCTACCTGCTGGATGAACAAGGTCAGCAATTGTTGCGCGTCTGCCATCAGGCATTTCCGAAGGCAACTTTTACCTTTTCCAACTGGAACAGTTACAGTCAGGACGAAATGCTTGAAGGTCAGCATGACTACTGCATTCTGGATCAGGAGACCGAGCTGCCAAAAGATCTCTATATGCGGCCGCTCTTTACAGAAAAGCGGATGATTGTGGCACGGAAGTACCACCCAACATTATCGCAACATAAAGACGTCAACGAATGGGAAACTGTCGCTCAGTTGCCCATCATTTCCCTGCCCGCGCCCGCCTCATACAACCCGCTGTGTACCGTCGAATCGGAATATCAGCGTATGGGCTATCAGCCAAATGTTCTGCTGAAAACCTATAACCTGCGGGTCGCGGCACAGATGCTGCTGGATACCGACGCCATTATGTACTCGAGTCAGAGCACCATCCGGTTGTTTCCTGAACTGGCCGCCTACCCGATGCCGACGGTTAACCGCGAATTCAGTGATTTTGTGATTTCCGGTGGATTCTTACAGTCCAACCGCAATCACCCGCTCCATCAGCATTTGCATCGTGTGATAAAGAAATGCTTTCAGGCCGGTCCCAGCCGACCAAAGTGATATTCATAATTGAATATCTCATATACCTGTCCACCCAGTAGACCAACAGCTAACCTTGCCGTGTATTGCAAAGCATTGCCCGTCATCCATAGCTCAGACTTTTCTTTGTCTCGACCAGCCTCATGACCCGGCAATCCTTTGCTATCCATTTATGTTCATTCATTGGCAGGTATAGCATGTTTATTGCACGAATCTTTCTGCTGCTGGCAATTACCTCTGAGGTCGCCGGCACCAGCACGATGACTTTCATTGGTCAGCAACACTCACTCTGGGGCTACGGAGTCATGTATTTGCTGATCACTGTGTCCTATTACTTTCTCTCTTTAGCTGCCAAGAAAATTGCGATTGGCGTAGCGTATGCCGTGTGGGAGGGGCTGGGAATCGCACTGATCACGCTGGCATCCCTACTGCTGTTTGACGCCGATTTAAATCCGCAGGAACTGCTTGGACTGGGTCTGGCGGTGGTAGGGATTGTGATGGTCACGCTGGGCGAGCAACAACAGAGTTCAGACAAGGCCATCGCCGAAGAACGCCCTCAGTCTCACACGTCCTCAGGGAGTTGGTCATGAATCAGTTTTTTACTCTGTCATTTGGTTTTGTTGTGCTGGCAGCTGTCGTGGATATTGCAGCCAATATGGCGCTCACCCGCTCCGACGGATTCAAACACCGGATTTGGGGAGCCACTTCTATTGTGCTGGTCCTCACTGCATTTACCCTGCTGGCCCAGGCTGTCAGAGAGATTGATCTGGCGGTTGCTTATGCGTCATGGGGTGCCATCGGAATTCTGGGCACAGCCATCGGCGGTTCGGTGCTATTCAAACAACGGCTGACGCCACTGGGATGGACCGGCATCTTTGTCGTCATTGCTGCAGTGGTGGTTATGAAAACGGCCTGACCGGTCAGGGCAACAACGAGTAATCTCTCCGCTGCAAAACAAAAAGCCAGAGGTTATTCCTCTGGCATTTTTAGCTGCTTCCAACAGGTATGTTGCTTACAAACCCTGCTCACGCATCTCCAGAGCACCCACATATCACCTGAGAGAAAGCTTCCGGACCAGACACATTAAGGCTGAACCGCGGTGACATAAGGGTCCCAGTTAATTTCGGCGATACATGTATCATCTTTAAAGACCTTAACCCAGAATGTATACGCGGCTTTTTGTTTTGCCCCTGGATTTGGACGACCTGGCAACGTCGCTTCAGCCTGAACATATGGCTGGTAAGCTGTTTGGCGTTGATAAGAAAGATGTACTTCATCACTCATTGGAATCGCATCGCTTTCGTACACAAAGACTTGGGTATTTCCCTGATACGCGGTCCAGTCTTTAATCAGTGTGCTGTCATTCCACTCATGTTCCGCATCAATCAGCACTGAATAATGGTGGCCATCCTCAGACTCAATCACTTTCGGAAAAGCTGCCCAGCGCATAATGTCGCCATTATTCACCAAAATACTTAACTCATAAGAACCTTGCGAGTTATCTATCACAATATCCGAATCAGCAAACATTTGGACGGCCTGATACCCCTGCGCACCGTGTTCAACGGCTTCACAGTCGATGACGATTTCTACTTTGTGGATTGTCGACATAGTAAGTTTCCTTGTTGTTTCTGAAAATGATTTCCATTTTGAGAGCACGTCGATACTGCCACTCGTGGTTTCAAATACACCGGAAACTGTAAATAAAGAAAGCGTTGAATGTTGCTCAAGTTACTACTTCAATGAAGTCTCTCTCCATTGCCTATGAGACTAGTCAAGATTTCAGTGAGATCGAATTTCATGCATGAAAAGACACAATAAATTGTCGTTGCATTTCATGGCTTTATTTTTTGGTTGTTATTTTCTGTCCTTTTTACGATTCACCACACACTCTCATGTAATTAATTTCTTGGTTACATAAAAAAACCCGTCAAACTTGTGACGAGTTTTTTCAGAACAGAGAGCCACCTTACATGGTGAAAGCAAACTGCAGGGCTGCGCCGTAGTTGTTGTCCTGACCATATTGCAGCGCCAGATCAACCGCCATCACCCCAAACGGACTCAGACCCAGACCGGCACTCATGGTGTCTTTCGCAGAATCGGTCAGACTCAGGCTGTAACCGGCACGCATCTGTATCCAGTCCCAACCGTTCAGTTCCATCCCGAAGCGGGCATACTGAGTCGCCAGATCGAACTCTTTGAAGTATTTCTGCTCGTTCAGATCGACATCCGCGGCTGCGGTAAACCAGCTGTTGCTGTAAGCCACACCCAGGGTGTACTTCGGCTCAACCACCAGTGTTTTGGCCGTAAACTTCTCAGTTTTGCCTGCAGGGGACACCGGAGTATTGGTTTCCAGCTCCTGTTTGAACAGGTTGCGGCCGCTGAAGCCCACCGTAACAGCAGGGATTGGCTGATAAGCCAGACCGAAATCCAGGTTAAAAGCGGTGTCATCGCGATATTCTTCCTGGAAATCAAAGTCACTGTCGTCGAACTGACTGACCGTGTTCTGGAAACTCACAGCAATCAGTTGCTGAATTTTCGGTGATACCCCGACAGATACGCGCTGCTCCGGCAGGGAAACCATCGGCAAATCAAACGACTTACCCATTGCCAGACCCACATCCACAATACCACCAGCAACACCCAGTACATCAGACTGCAGGTTATCCATATCCGGCGGGTTCGAACCGTCCACGCCAGCCAGATCAGCCGGGTCGATATTCGCTTTTGCCAGACTGACAATCTGCGCCTGTGTAAAGAGGCTCATGCTCAGATAACGGTTCGGAACCGCCACGGCTGCACCGACACTGATATCAGCTTTCAGCTTCCCTTCATCCATTGCCATCAGCGCCGCTTTCCACTTATCGACCAGAGCGTCTGAGACCGGTGAACCGTTGCTGCTATTAATGGCCGCTTCCAGCTGATCATTCACTTTCTGGAAATCGTCCACTTTCTGATTCAAGTCATCCGGATCATGCACGCTGATCCCAACAGCTGGCAGAAGCACGCCAAAATCATCGTTCTGTTTGTAATGGGCAACCAGCGCCGGGTTATAAAAGCCAGCGGTCAGATAACTCGCTGAAGCAACCCCCGTGCCTCCCATCCCAACACTTCGTGCGTCAGCTCCGTTAACAGCGGCCTGACTCGAAAAAGTGCTCACTGAAAGTGCTGCCGCAACAGCCAGTGAAAGTCCCTGCAATTGTATTTTCATCATGTCTGGTAACTACTTGCTGTGAGTATGTCAAAAAAGTAATAAAGAGAGGTCATTATATAAGCAGAAGCCTGCTAAACAATGACAAAATCCCGGACAGTGAGGTTGTCCCAAAAACTTATTGAGCAACAACACAACAGCAGAATGTAATGCAAGATCTATCGTTGTTAAACGTGAGTTACTTATCATAACCTCTAATTTACAATGAATAATTAGACGATCCTTTCAGCAAAGTATTCCATTGCAGCAATAAAAAATGTAACCTGCGTTTGAATAATATTACCAATAACTGCATGTTCATGCTGGCCCCATTCACTTAGCCATCATAAAAACACGTTGTATCAGTTACTTAAAGGTCAATTATGTCAGAACAAGTGATAACTGGCGCAAAAACTCATAAAGCGCCTTGGCTCATGTTTATTCTGCCGTCTCTCATTGGTGTCCTGCTCTTTATGGCGCCTCTCAGTATCAATGGCGAAATTACGATCCCGATTGCCCTGATGGCCAAAGCCATTCAGAGCCTGTTTGAAGGCAGCCTGACGGCGATTGTCACAACCGTCATTACCATGACAGCATTGTGCTCAGTCTTGGTCCGCCTGACCAAGCCTCGCTTTATTGAACGCAAACCTTTTCTTGCCAACCTGTTTAAACCAAGCCTGCCTTGGTTCATCGTTCAATTAATGGGTGCAGTCTTTGCGAACCTGACGTTCTTCGAAGTCGGTCCGGCTGAGATTTACAATGGCAATACAGGCGGTCTGGTCCTGAACGACCTGCTGCCGGTTCTCTTTGCTGTATTCCTGTGTGCAGGTTTCTTCCTGCCGCTGCTGACCAACTTCGGTCTGCTGGAATTTTTCGGTGCGATGCTGACCAAAATCATGCGTCCGCTCTTTAAGCTGCCAGGCCGTTCAGCCATCGACTGCATGGCTTCCTGGCTGGCGGACGGCAGTGTGGGTGTACTGCTGACCAGCAAACAGTATGAAGAAGGCTTTTATACCAAGCGTGAAGCGGCCGTGATCGGAACTACCTTCTCCGCCGTCTCCATTACCTTCAGCCTGGTGGTCATTGCACAGGTAAAACTGGAGCACATGTTCCTGCCATTCTATGCCACGGTCTGTCTGGCCGGTGTAGTTGCAGCGATTGTTGTGCCACGTTTACCGCCACTGAGCCGCAAGCGTGATGAATACGTGTGCGGTACCGCTGCACCGGAAAACATGGATGCGCTGCCAGACGGCCACACGGTGATGAGCTACGGCCTGGAAAAAGCGTTTGAGCGTGCCGAGAAAGTCACCAGCATGCGCAAAGTGGTCAATGATGGTGTGAAAGCAGCGGTTGATATGGTCTTCGGCGTTCTGCCTGTGGTCATGGCGATTGGTACGCTGGCACTGGTGATTGCTGAGTACACTCCTGTCTTCAACTGGCTGGGCAAACCATTCATCCCGCTGCTGGAACTGCTGCAAATTCCTGAAGCGGCTGAAGCCTCAAAAACGATTGTGGTTGGCTTTGCGGACATGTTCCTGCCTGCAATTCTGGCAGCCGATATCCAGAGCGATCTGACGCGCTTTGTGATTGCCGCCCTGTCGGTCACCCAGCTGATTTATATGTCTGAAATCGGTGCTCTGCTGCTGGGCAGTAAGATCCCGGTCAAAGCCTGGGAACTGTTCGCCATTTTCATCCTGCGGACCCTGGTTACCCTGCCGGTTATCGCACTGATGGCACACCTGATTTTCTAATCAGAATTAAACTTCAGAACACATCAAAAGCGGCTGACCTCAGCCGCTTTTTTTATGCCCTGCGCCCGTCATTGCAGCTTACGGGTTGCGTTCCCATGGCGCCACAAGCTGGGTAGCGCCCAACGCAGCAACAGCTGCCCCTCCTATTTCCCAGCCCAGGCATCTAACCTTTTCATCAGCCATTTAGTCGAACCTCACAGCTTCTGTCACACCGCACTGCAGGCTACAACTTATATATCCAGTTCAATCACCGACGCCGGGCAAACTATTGTCCCTAGCTCAGTGCTTATTCTCATATCCTTATCTTCATGCCTGTGTTCCATCCGGCGAACACCAGTACGATGATGGATATGGCGCACTGATGCTTTTAAGCCCGTACCGGCTTGCTCAGGCAACGCCCTGATTCTCTGAGTCCGCAGATACGTACGCCTTGCCGATTCAACAAATACATCCGCTTCCGGGGAAGCTCAATTTGATAGGGTGACACCAATGCTGTCGTCGTACCCAAACCCAGAGAAACTGAGAACAGTTTCAGCAGCCAGAAGAAGCTAGTCCGATGAAACGACCGGTATAAAAAAGCCCCTGCTGAGCAGGGGCTGGAGGAAGGAAAAATCGGAGGTAAAGTTTAGCCTTTGTAAACTTTCGGGTTGAAGACATCCCGCAGCCAGTCACCCAGCAGGTTAATCACCAGAACCAGCGTCACCAGCACAATGCCCGGGAAGGCCGTAATCCACCAAGAGCCGGAGAAGATGTAGTTGAAACCGATGCTGATTAAGGAACCCAGCGATGGCTGATCCACCGGCATGCCCAGTCCCAGGAAGGACAGCGCCGCTTCCGACATGATGGCATTTGCCACTTGAACCGTGGAAATCACCAAAATAGGTGACAGACAGTTCGGCAGAATATGACGGAACATGATACGCGGCGATTTCAGGCCCATCACCCGAGACGCTTCCACGTACTCTTTCTTCTTCTCGGCCAGAACCGATGCACGAACAGTCCGCGCATACTGCGGCCATTCCGCAATCCCGATGATCACCACCAGCATCACAATCGCGTACTGGCTGTAGAAATCACTGCCGAAACTGGCTTTGAAAATCGCCGAGACAATGATGGCCACCATCATGGTTGAGAACGACAGCTGAACATCCGCAATCCGCATCAGGAAACTGTCAATCCGGCCGCCAAAGTAACCGGCACACAGGCCGACGATAATGCCGATAAACAGCTGCAGTGCGACAGCAAACAATCCAATCGCCAGTGAGATCCGCAAGCCATACATAATGGTCGACAGAATATCGCGGCCCTGATCGTCGGTCCCAAGCAGGAAGCGGGCATCCCCCATGTCCATCCAGGACGGCGCCAGCTCGGCATCCATAATGTCGATACTGTTCAGATCGTACGGATTCGTCGGCGAAATCAATGGGGCAAATACAGCCGCCAGCACAAAGAGCATGAACACCGCAAAGCTGCCCATTGCCACTTTGTCTTTCTTAAAGAAATAAATGAAATCCGAGTGCATAAAACGCTGCCAGCGTGAAGGCGCGTCGGTCGTCTTAGTCGTCATAATTACGCTCCTTTGCCAGTCAGGTTCACAGTTGGGTTGATCAGACCATACAACAGGTCGACCAGGGTGTTGGTCACCACGAAAATCAGACCCACAAAGATGACGTAGGCAGTAATCAACGGCGTATCAACCCGGTTGACCGCTTCCAGGAACAGGAAGCCTGTGCCCGGCCACTGGAACACCGTTTCCGTCAGAATGGTGTAAGCCACCATGGTACCAATCTGGACACCGCCGACAGTGATGACCGGCAGCATGGTGTTTTTCAGCGCGTGCTGATAGTACACCTTGTTTTGCGCCAGACCCTTGGCACGGGCAAATTTCACGTACTCGGTACTCAGCGCTTCCAGCATTTCAGAACGGACCAGACGGATAAAGAGCGGCAGCATAATCGAGGCCAGCGAGATACTCGGCAGGATCAGGTGCGCCAAACCATCCAGGGTAAAGAAACCGGAGTTCCATCCCAGCAGGTTCGCCGTTTCACCCCGTCCGAATGAAGGCAGCCAGCCTAGTTCAATCGAGAAAACATACATCAGCATAATGGCCGTCAGGAACACCGGGACCGATATCCCCACGATACTGAAGCCCATGATCACTTTCGTCAGGGCGCTGTTCGGATGTATGGCCGAATAGACCCCAAGCGGGATCGAGACCACCACAATAATTAATGACGCAGCAAACACCAGCTCCAGGGTTGCTACCAGTTTATCGAGGATGACGTCCACCACAGGACGCTTAAAGAAATAAGAGTTGCCTAAATCCCCGTGTACGGCTTTTGAAATAAAGCGTCCATACTTCACCATAAAGGGATCATTGAGGCCCATTTCAGTCCGCAGCGCATCACGCTCGGCTTCCGACACAGACTGCCCCACCAGCTCACGCAGCGGGTCGCCTAAATTGTCCTGGATAGCAAACGCCACCAGACTGATCACAAACATCACTACCAGTGCCTGCACCAGGCGCTTGACCAAAAACGTAAACATTCCTTGCCTCTTTCGACTTCCATAAGGAGGCCCCGGCTGATGCCGGAGCCTGAGTTACGGAGGGGATTACTTGATCACCAGATCGCCCAGGAACGGGGTGTCCATACCATTCACAATCGGTTTGATGTCCACATTCTTCTTGGCTGCCCAGGATGGGTCCTGCCAGTACAGAGGGACAAAGGCAGCATCGTTATACAGAATCTCTTCAACTTTCTTCAGCATTGCGCTGCGTTTTTCCAGATCTGTCTCGGTGTTTGCCGCTTCGACCAGTTTATCCACTTCTGAGTTTGAGTAATGACCGCAGTTGTACTGACCTTTACCGGTCTCAGCATTTCGCGTCATGGTCAGGAACTCAGTAAAGTTCGCTGAATCTTCTGTATCCGGGTGCCAGCCGATCATCAGCATTCCTGCTTCACACTTATCAAACTCAGGCCAGTATTGCGCCTTCGGCATGGTTTGCAGGTCGACTTTGATCTTGATTTTCGCCAGCATCGCCGCCACAGCCTGAGCGACTTTCTCGTCGTTCACATAACGGTTGTTTGGCGCAATCATCGTAATTGAGAAGCCATTTTCATAACCGGCTTCTTTCATCAGCTGCTGGGCTTTTTTCAGGTCATAACGCGGTTTCAGAGACTCATTGTAGCCCGCATAACCCACCGGGCTCTGCTGAGCCGCAGGCGTTGCCGAACCTTTCATGATTTTCTTCGCGATCCCTTCATTGTTTACGGCATAAACAATGGCCTGACGAACACGGGCATCACGCAGCGGCTCTGCAACTTTCTGGTTCATCTGGAACGTAATCACACGGGTACCCGGCATGGTCACCAGATCCAGCTTGTTGTTGCTCTGGATACGCTGATAATCGTTTGGCGATACCGGCGCAATCATGTCTACGTCGCCAGACAGCAGGGCTGCAACCCGGGTCGCATCTTCTTTGATTGGACGCAGGGTGATGTGGTCGACGTTGCCTTCACTGTCTTTGTCCCAGTAATCGGCATAACGCTCAAACTCAACTTTCACGCCCTGTTCGCGGCTGACCACTTTGAAAGGACCGGTCCCTGAAATATGCGTTGAGGCAAAGGTCGAACCGTTTTTCTTCAGCTCAGCTTTGTCTTTTCCATCTGCGGTTTTACCGGTGTAGAACTTGCTGTCCATTGGGAAAACATACGTCATCACGTTTTCGATCAATGGATAAGTCCCATCCGTCACCACGTCCACTGTGTGTGCATCGACTTTCTTGATTTCCACGATCGGGGTAAAAATCCCTTTGAAGTCGGCCGAAGTTTTCAGACGATTGAAAGTCCAGACAACGTCATCTGCGGTAAAGTCATTCCCGGAGTGGAATTTCACACCTTCACGCAGCTTGAAACGCATGGTGGTGTCGTTTACACGCTCCCAGGATGTTGCCAGGCGCGGTTCGAATTCCATCGACTGAGTAAAACGGATCAGTGGATCAAAAGTCATGTGAGAAAGTTGCAGCGTACCGCCGGACAGTTGCTCATGCGGGTCCATAGACACAGGGTCCGCATCATAAGCCAGATTCAGATTCGCGGCGGCAGCACCGAAGCTCAGACCAGCAGCCATTAAAGCAACGGCTAACTTGCTCTTGAAGGTTTTCATTCGCATAGCTCCTTTATGCAGGGAGTGAACTCCCAGATGGTTATGTTTGCTTATTATTGATTTAGGTAAGCAACAAAAGCCCGGCTCCCGAAACAGAGCCATGCCGGCCGCTACATTAGCGGCCGGCGGGCAAACTGAATAACTGTCAGGCCAGCTTCAGACCTTCCTGACTCATTCCCTTAAATTCAGGCATCAGCGAAATCAATTGCTGACTGTACTCATGCTGTGGCGATGTAAACAGCTGCTCTGTCGGAGCTACCTCCAGCAGAGTCCCTTTCTGCATCACACCAATACGGTCACACATCTGGCGGATCACCGGCAGGTCGTGACTGATAAACAACATCGTCAGGTTCAGTTCATCCTGCAGATCTTTCAGCAGGTTCAGGATTTGAGCCTGCACCGAAACATCCAGCGCTGAGGTTGGTTCGTCGCAAATCAGCAGGCGTGGACGGGTTGCCAGTGCACGGGCAATTGAAATCCGCTGACGCTGACCGCCTGAGAATTCATGGGGATACTTCACGCCCGATGCACGGCCCAGACCGACATGATCCAGCAGGTCCGCGACTATCTGCCGCACCTGGCCTTCGCTGTCCGCCAGTTTATGGAAACGGATCGGCTCGGCAATAATATCGAAAATCTTCATCCGCGGGTTCATGGACGAATACGGGTTCTGGAACACCATCTGCATCTGACGACGCAATGGGCGACGTTCGTTCTCATTTTTCAGCGCGGTCAGGTCAATGCCTTCAAACACGACTTTGCCCGAATTCGGCGGATACAAACCGGCAATCACCCGGGCAATGGTCGATTTACCGGAACCTGACTCACCCACCAGACCAAAGGTTTCCCCTTCAAAGACTTCAAAGCTGACATTGTTGGACGCCTGAACATACTCCCGGCGGCTTTCGAAGAAAGAATCTTTGGTCACAAAACGCAGATTGACGTTTTCCACCTGAAGAAGCGCTCCCGTGTACTTACGCTGGTCTTCGCTCTGTCCCAGCCAGTGATTTTTCACGTCCAGCTGAGTCGTTTCACCGGCTTCTTCGATATAATTCACCAGCGGGAAGCGGTCGAGTTTGATATCCGAGCGCGGTACTGCAGAAATCAGGCTTTTGGTGTAAGGATGGTTCGGATGACCCAGCACTTGTGCTGTCGGACCAATTTCAACCAGATCACCCCGGTACATCACAGCGACACGGTCCGTGACATTCGAGACCACGCCCATATCGTGCGTGACCAGCATACAGCCCACATTTTTCTTCACGCACAGCTCACGGATCAGATTCAGAATCTGATCCTGAATCGACACATCCAGTGCCGTCGTCGGTTCATCGGCAATAATCAGGTCCGGTTCACCAGCAAGCGCAATGGCAATCACCACCCGCTGACGCATCCCGCCGGAAAACTGGTGCGGATACTGTTTGATACGAACTTCAGGTTGCGGAATACCCACCTGCTCCATCAGCGTGATGGCGCGGCGCACGGCCTCTTCTTTGCTGACTTTGAGGTTGGTAATGATTGTTTCCGTCAGCTGGCGCTCTACCGTGAATAACGGGTTCAGAGAGGTCATCGGGTCCTGGAAAATGAAACCGATTTTGGCACCACGGACCCGACGCATGGCTTCAGGGCTCAGACCTGAAATCTTCTCGCCATCGAGGTAGACATCGCCGCTGGCAATTTTACCCGGAGGGCTCAGCAGATCGATCACGGCATTCCCCACGGTCGACTTACCCGCCCCGGACTCACCCACCACGCCAACAATTTCACCGCGATCAATCGTAAATGACAGCGACTTGACCGCAGCGTGGACACCGTGACGTGACGGATATTCAATACGAAGGTTTTTAACTTCCAATAATGCCATGTTCAGACCTCAACAACCTGGCAGTGTGCCTGCCCGCCTGCAATTGCTTCCATTCAAATGCGCCAATTAAAAAACCGGCCACGTTAAGTGCCATCAATCTGGCAAACATTTCACGAAAAATCAACATTTCATGCTACAAAACTGTACTACAGCACAAAACAAGCATAAATAATCACTAGTTGCATAGCTAAAAATAAACATACAACCTAGAAATTCACTACGATAAACCTAGCTAAACATAGAACAAAATCGATATCGCACATAAAAATGCGCATATTTATGCGACATCAACCACCATGACACCCTGAATAAAAAACCACACATTGTTAAACATGCCATTAACATACCCAGACATTAGACCAGAGCGCTGAGAAAGACTGGTATAAGCCGCCACAAGAATAGCCGAAACCAAAATTTCACACCGACTTCTAAGACCCTGGCAGCACAGAAAAACATGAATAAATAACTGTGACTGGCATATCCCGACCCAAGAGAACCCCAAAGCGACGAAGGACAAACGACAGAAGAAAGACAGGCAAAAAGAGAACAAAACAGGATGGTCATCACCTCCATACGGCGACTACCCCGGTTCAATCAGCAAGGCACAGATGTTTTGTATTCAAAGCAGGTACAAAAAAAACGTTCAATCAGCGGGTTTTCAAAAGGAATGGTAGCGTGAGAGGAAGTGCAGCGGGCATTTTCACACATCAGACTTCGTACCTGACCAGTAAAGTCAGCGAGTCCCGTACATCAGAAAATACCGCCCATCGGAAAACAACAGATACAAAAAAGCCCGCTCAATGAGCGGGCTTTCGAAAGTGGTCGGTGAAGAGGGATTCGAACCCCCGACCCTCTGGTCCCAAACCAGATGCGCTACCAAACTGCGCTATTCACCGAAATATGGGGTGGCTAACGAGACTTGAACTCGCGACAACCGGAATCACAATCCGGGGCTCTACCAACTGAGCTATAGCCACCATCAAGATGGTGCGTGCAGAAGAACCTGATCTTCTGAACTGAAAAGTGGTCGGTGAAGAGGGATTCGAACCCCCGACCCTCTGGTCCCAAACCAGATGCGCTACCAAACTGCGCTATTCACCGACTTTTATTTTTTGCGTACCGAGTTTAATCAAAAACTCCATACCAAATTGTATGGGGTGGCTAACGAGACTTGAACTCGCGACAACCGGAATCACAATCCGGGGCTCTACCAACTGAGCTATAGCCACCAATATTTCAACGCCAACAGTGCCGTCTTGCCGTTCCGGAGTGGCGCGCCCGACAGGATTTGAACCTGTGACCTTTGGCTCCGGAGGCCAACGCTCTATCCAGCTGAGCTACGGGCGCCTTGCCCTATCGGCGGTGGTGAATATTACGGATCAGCATGCGTGTCGTCTAGTCTTTTTTGCAAAAAAATTTGTATTCGCTTCATTTGTAACCATCTTTGGGTTGATTCGCATCATACAAACACAGCCGTTCTGTTTATCACCACCCCATTAACAGATATAATCACTCAGTTTTTTAACAGAAAAACCACTAATAAATGGTTCACAGCCTGTCGCAAAACGTCATATTTACAACAATCTACAGGATGGCTGTGTTATCCGAGCAAATAATCTGGGAGTGTTAAGGTGAGCTCAATGGAATTTTCTCTTCGACAACTTATGGTCGCAGCTGTCGCCACCCTTGCCATCAGCGGCTCAGCCGTCGCGGCAGATATGTCTGACGAAGCGATCGCAGATCGCATCAAGCCAGTCGGCTCAGTTTACAAAGAAGGTGATGCACCGGCTGCAACTGCCGCCGCTTCTGGTCCGCGTACCGGCGATCAAGTCTACGGCACCTTCTGTGTGGCCTGTCACAGCAGCGGCGTCATGGGCGCACCAAAATCCGGCAACGCAGCGGACTGGGGACCACGGATCGCGAAAGGCATGGATACCCTGACCAACCACGCCCTGAACGGATTTAATGCCATGCCGGCGAAAGGGACATGTATGGACTGTAGCGATGAAGAAATCGTTGCTGCCATCGAGCACATGACCAAAGGCCTGTAAGACGCACTTACCCTACATGAAAAAAGGTTAGCGCAAGCTAACCTTTTTTGTTTGATCTGAGGCCACGTGTGCTTATTTCTTATTGAACATCGCCCGGAGATTCGCGATATGTGCCTGGCCACGTTGCATCCGTTCTTCCGCAGAAACCGGTTTACGCTCCGTCTCCCAATCCAGATCATCCTGAGGCAACTCGTATAAGAATCGACTCGGTTCCGGCTTGATCAACTCCCCGTACTGACGGCGTTCCTTACACAACGTAAAAGTAAGTGCCTTCTGCGCCCGGGTGATCCCGACATAGGCCAGCCGTCGCTCTTCCTCAACATTGTCTTCATCAATGCTGGTCTGGTGCGGCAGAATACCTTCCTCGGTGCCAATCAGATAGACATACGGAAACTCCAGACCTTTTGAGGCATGCAGTGTCATCAGCTGAACCTGATCTGCCTCATCGTCATCTTCCCCGCGTTCCATCATGTCCCGCAGCGTCATCCGCTGAACCACTTCTTTCAGGGTACGCACTTCGTTGTCGTAATTATCCCCTTCCAGATCCGCTGTCACCCAGCTGTACAGATCCGACACATTCTTCATCCGCATCTCAGCAGCTTTCGGACTGGCAGAAGTTTCAAACAGCCAGTCCTCATAATGAATGTCCCGGATCAGCTGGCGGACTGCCGCAACCGCATCACCGCGTTCAGCGTTATCGGCCAGCTCGACAATCCAGCGGGTAAACTGGCGCAGACTGTCTAATCCGCGGCCGGTCAGGTGCTGTTCCAGGCCCAGCTCAAAACTGGCATCAAACAGACTCTTGCCCCGCATATTGGCATAAGTGCCCAGCTTCTCCAGGGTGGCCGGGCCAATCTCACGCCGCGGCGTGTTCACGATGCGCAGGAAAGCATTATCGTCATCCGGATTGGTCAGTAGGCGCAGGTAAGCCATGATGTCCTTGATCTCGGTACGGGAGAAAAATGAGGTTCCCCCGGAGATTTTGTAAGGAATCCGGTTCTGCATCAGCGCCTTCTCAAACAGTCTGGACTGATGGTTGCCCCGGTACAGAATGGCGTAATCTTTGTAATCGGTGTTATTCAGAAAGCGATGGGCAATCAGTTCACCGATCACTTTCTCCGCTTCATGCTCTTCATTTTTTGCCGTAATGACCTTCAGCATGTCGCCATCCGGAATTTCCGAGAACAGGGTTTTCTCGAACACGTGTGGGTTATTGGCAATCAGAATGTTAGCGGTTCGCAGGATCCGGCTGGTTGAGCGATAATTCTGCTCCAGCTTGATCACCCTCAGGGTCGGAAAATCTTTGTTCAGCAATGCCAGGTTTTCCGGCTGGGCTCCACGCCAGGAATAAATCGACTGGTCATCATCTCCCACCACGGTAAATTTAGCCCGCTCACCCACCAGCAGCTTCACAAACACATACTGACTGGTATTGGTGTCCTGATATTCGTCCACCAGCAGGTAACGGATTTTGTTCTGCCAGCGCAGACGCACTTCCTCGTTATCCCGCAGCAAGAGGACCGGCATCAGAATCAAATCATCGAAATCCAGCGCGTTGTAAGCTTTCATCTGCCGCTGATACAACTCATAGCAATGGGCAAACAGCTGGTCACGCTCACTGCGGGCTTCGGCTTTGGCCTGTGTCGGCGATTTCATGTCGTTCTTCCAGTTGGAAATCGATGACAACAGGAGTTTGAGCAAATCTTTATCGCCGTCAATTTGAGCTTCCGTCAGCTCCTTGAGCAGCGCCATCTGGTCCTGATCATCAAACAGGGAGAAACTCGCCTTCAGACCCAGCGTCTTATATTCGCGACGGATGATATTCAGCCCCAGAGTGTGGAAGGTCGATACCGTCAGACCCTTGGCTTCCTGACGGCCCAGCGTCTGGCCCACCCGTTCTTTCATCTCCCGGGCAGCTTTGTTGGTAAAGGTCAGCGCCGCAATGTTCCGGGCTTTGTACCCACATTGCTGGACCAGATAGGCAATTTTATTGGTAATAACCCGCGTTTTGCCTGAACCGGCGCCAGCCAGTACCAGACACGGCCCGGCCACGTAACGCACTGCCTCATTTTGTCTGGGATTGAGTTTCATGATTTACCCTGTGAGTCATGTTTGATTCAGCTGCCGCATTGTAACCTGATCTCGCCTCGTGTCTATTTCAGACAGCTCCCGTGTTTTTGGTCACAAAAAATGAGTAACAAGTAAGTTGCACAGAATTTAAGCGTCAATAATAATGAATGAACGTTCATTCACCTTGTGAGTAGCAATGACTGATAAAAAAGAACGTATCTTGCAGGCAACCGAAGAATTGCTGGCAAAACATGGTTTTCACGGTCTGTCGATGAACATGGTGGCGAAAGAAGCTAAGGTAGCAACAGGTACGATTTACAGGTATTTCACGGATAAAGACGACCTGCTGTACCAGCTTCACGATCATATACTGACCATTGTCGCCCAAAAAATCACGCAGAACATTTCTGATGTCATGCCGCTGGAACTTCGGTTTCGTACCATGTGGCTGAACATCTGGAATATGGCCACGGACAACGAAGCACCGCTGATTAATCAGGGCCAGTTTGAAAACATGCCGCATCGCGGAAAGCAGTACAAGAAAGCGTTAGAAAAAACACTCTTTGCCCCGATCGACAGGATGTTTGAAGAGGGGAAAGCTCAGGGGCTGTTTAAGCCTTTAGACAACGAGATACTCGCCGCTCTCAGTTTGGAACCCAGCGCTGCGCTGGCACGCAAACACCTGACCGGCACCTTTACGGTAAGTGACGAAGCGCGGGATGCTGCCATCAACGCTTGCTGGGATGCAGTAATTACACATTGATAACGCATTAACTAAGACTCCGGAGCAAAGAAAATGAAAAAATGGGTAGCATGGTTAATCATGCTCGTCATCGTTGCCTTACTCTTTGGCGCACTATTCGCGTGGAAAAATGTTCAATCCGCAGGAATGAAGGCGTATTTCGCAAACCGGCCAGAACCGGACTTTCCGGTCACTGTCGAGGATGTGAAAGCCACCAATTGGGTACCAGCTATTGAAGCCATTGGCTTTATTGAACCGAATCAGGGTGTCACGATCACAACTGAAGTCTCAGGTGTCATCAAGACTCTGAACTTTGACTCGGGTATGTCGGTCAAGCAAGGTCAGCGCCTGCTGGCACTGGACTCTGATGTTGAAGAAGCCAACCTCAAGAGTTCACAAGCCCGACTGCCTGCCGCCAAAGCAAAATACATCCGTTATCAGGATCTTTATAAAAAAGGTTCCCTTTCCAAGGAAGCTTTCGACGATGCACAGGCAAGTTATTTTTCGCTGATGGCTGATATTGAAAGCCTGAAAGCAACGATCGATCGCCGTATTATTACCGCGCCATTCTCAGGTGAGGTCGGTCTACGGAATGTGTTCCTGGGTCAGTACATCCAGCCCGGTACGGATATCGTCCGTCTGGAAGATACTTCCCTGATGAAACTGCGCTTTACGATCCCGCAAACCGATCTGGCAGATATTCATATCGGGCAGGAAGTGGATATCGCGATTGATGCTTACCCGGAAGCAAACTTCCAGGGCAAAATCAGCGCCATTGAACCAGCGGTGAACTATCAGAGCGGTCTGGTTCAGGTTCAGGCTGACATTCCAAACAATGATGGTCGTCTGCGCAGCGGTATGTTTGCCCGTGCCCACATCATCCTGCCAACGCAGGAAAACCAGGTTGTTCTGCCGCAACACGCCATCACCTACACCCTGTACGGCAACAACGTCTACATCGTTTACAAAGACGACAAAGGCGACCTGCGTGTGCGTCAGTCTGTGGTTAAAACCGGTGAACGCAAGCGCGACAACATTCATGTCCTGGAAGGCGTCAAACCGGGCGACCAGGTGGTAACGACGGGTCAGATCCGCCTGAGTAATGATGTGAAAATCCGCATTGTCGACAACGATGCCCTGAAAACCCCGGCTGAAACACCAATGCTGTGATTCGGAGGTTAAATGCGCTTTACTGATATATTCATAAAAAGGCCGGTCCTTGCCGTCTCAATCAGTATTCTGATTGCCCTGCTCGGTTTCCAGGCCATTTTCAAAATGCAGGTCCGGGAATATCCGGAAATGACAAACACTGTCGTCACGGTGACCACCAGTTATTACGGTGCCAGTGCCGATCTGATCCAGGGCTTTATTACCCAGCCGCTGGAACAGGCCATCGCGCAGGCGGATAACATCGACTACATGACATCGTCGTCTGTTCTGGGTTCATCGACCATTACGGTCACCATGAAGCTGAATACGGATCCAAACGCAGCGCTGGCTGATATTCTGGCCAAAACCAACTCGGTCCGTTCTCAGCTGCCGCGTGAATCCGAAGACCCGACGGTGACCATGTCGACCGGTTCAACCACGGCGGTGATGTACATTGGTTTCACCAGTGACGAGTTGAGTTCCAGCCAAATCACAGATTATCTAGAGCGGGTATTCAACCCACAGCTGTTCACCGTCAATGGTGTCTCCAAGGTCGATCTGTACGGCGGGATGAAATACGCACTGCGTGTCTGGCTGGATCCGGCCAAGATGGCTGCGTATAACCTGACCGCATCCGATGTGATGACCGTCCTGAACGCCAACAACTACCAGTCTGCCACGGGTCAGGCTAATGGCGAGTTTGTACTGTATAACGGCACGGCCGATACACAGGTGAAGACCACAGATGAGCTGCAGAAGCTGATTGTTTCAACCCAGAAAGGCCAGGTCATTCGACTGGGTGACATAGCCAAAGTCACCCTGGAGAAAAGCCACGACATTTACCGGGCGACAGCAAACGGTCAGGAAGCCGTGGTTGCCGCAATCAATGCTGCTCCGAGTGCCAACCCGATTAACATCGCTGCCGATGTGCTGGAGCTGTTGCCTGAAATTCAGCGCAACATGCCGAGCAACATCAAGATGAACATCTTGTACGACTCCACTGTTGCCATTAACGAGTCTATTCAGGAAGTCATCAAAACCATCGGTGAAGCTGCACTGATCGTATTAGTCGTCATCACCCTGTTCCTGGGTTCATTCCGGGCCGTGCTGATCCCGATCATTACCATCCCGCTGTCACTCATTGGTGTGGCGATGCTGATGCAGGGCTTCGGGTTCTCCTGGAACCTGATGACCCTGCTGGCCATGGTTCTGGCCATCGGTCTGGTGGTCGATGATGCCATCGTGGTCCTGGAAAACGTCGACCGCCACATCAAACTGGGTGAATCGCCGTTCCGTGCTGCCATTATCGGGACACGGGAAATTGCGGTGCCGGTCATTGCCATGACCCTGACGCTGGGTGCGGTATACGCGCCGATCGCGCTGATGGGTGGGATCACCGGTTCGCTGTTTAAGGAATTCGCGCTGACGCTGGCCGGCTCCGTTTTCATCTCCGGGATCATCGCCCTGACGCTGTCGCCAGTGATGTGTTCCAAGATCCTCAAAGCACACGACAAGCCAAACCGCTTTGAAGACACGGTTCACAGCGTGCTGGATCGCATGACGGCCGGCTATGAGAAAGTGCTGGGCACTGTCATGAACTTCCGGCCGGTTGTGATTGTATTTGCCCTGATCGTCTTTGCCGTCCTGCCCGTGTTGTTCAAGTTCATCCCGAGCGAACTGGCACCAGCGGAAGATAAAGGTGTTCTGATGATGATGGGTACTGCCCCATCGACAGCCAACCTGGACTACATCGAAAACACCATGAGCGAAGTGAACCAGATGCTGAGTGATCAGCCGGAAGTTGCTTTCGCTCAGGTCTTCTCCGGTGTGCCCCAGTCGAACCAGGCATTCGGTATTGCGTCCATGGTGCCCTGGAGTCAGCGTGAAGCCAGCCAGGCCGAAGTTGTTGGCCGGGTCACCAAACTGGTGAACGATGTCCCGGGCATGGCCGTAACGGCATTCCAGATGCCGGAGCTGCCGGGCGCTGGTTCTGGTCTGCCGATCCAGTTCGTCATCACCACACCGAACAATTTCGAAAGTCTGTTCCAGGTTGCAACGGCCGTCCTGACTGATGTCAGCAAGAACCCGATGTTCGTCTATTCAACCCTGGATCTGAACTTTGATTCAGCCACCATGAAGATCAACATCGATAAGGACAAAGCCGGAGCCTATGGCGTTACCATGCAGGATATCGGGATCACCCTGAGTACCATGATGGCCGACGGTTATGTCAACCGGATTGACCTCAATGGCCGCTCGTACGAAGTCATCCCGCAGGTGGAACGAAAGTACCGTCTGAATCCGGAGTCGCTGAATACGTATTATGTCCGTGCTGCTGACGGTAATTCGGTGCCTCTGGGCAGTCTGATCAGTATTGATGTGATCGCAGAGCCTCGCGCCCTGCCGCACTTCAACCAGCTGAACTCCGCCACCATTGGTGTCGTTCCGAATCCGCAAATCGCCATGGGAGACGCCATCGACTGGTTCAAATCGGAAGGCGCCAGCAATCTGCCTGTCGGTTACCAGTATGACTTCATGGGCGAAGCCCGTCAGTACGTGACTGAAGGCAACGCACTGTTCGCGACCTTTGGCCTCGCTCTGGCGGTCATCTTCCTGGTTCTGGCGATTCAGTTCGAATCCCTCCGCGACCCGATGGTCATCATGGTCTCTGTACCGCTGGCAATCTGTGGCGCTCTGGTCGCTCTGGGCTGGGGTCTGGCGTCGATGAACATATACTCTCAGGTGGGTCTGATTACCCTGATTGGTCTGATCACCAAGCACGGGATTCTGATCTGTGAGGTTGCCAAAGAAGAGCAGCTCAATCACCAGAAGGACAAAATGTCTGCGGTGATGGAAGCAGCGAAAGTTCGTCTTCGCCCGATTCTGATGACCACTGCCGCGATGATTGCCGGTCTGATCCCGCTGCTGTTCGCCACCGGCGCTGGTGCAGCACAGCGTTTCAGTATCGGTATCGTAATTGTGGCCGGTCTGACGATCGGGACCCTGTTTACTTTGTTCGTTCTGCCAGTCATTTACACGTATCTGGCCAGCACGCATAAACCGCTGCCTGTCTTTGTCGAGGACAAAGACCTGGAAAAGCTCAAACGGGCTGATGAAGCGAGACTAGCTCTCAGAGCCCGTGAAAATTAACCACCATTTTCACTTTGATTCTTCAGGCCGCGCAAGCGGCCTTTTTTTGGAGAGAAAGGCACGTGTCGCTGATCCCAGGATTCCTGCCTGCGGCAGGGTGAAATTGGTGTACACTAACGTCAAGTATCACAATACCTTCATGGAGTTAAACCCGCGTATGTTTGATCCAAAGAAACTTGAGCAGGTTGCAAAGCAGATTCAGGATGCGATGCCTCAGCCGGTCAAAGCGCTTGGTCAGGACGTTGAGCAGAAAGTGCGTCAAACCATTCAGGCACAGCTGAGCAAACTGGATGTCGTCAACCGCGAAGAGTTTGATGTGCAGACTCAGGTCCTGCTGCGTACCCGCCAGAAACTGAATGAGCTGGAACAAAAAGTAGCTCAGCTGGAAGCCCAGCTGTCCGACAAAGCGGAATAATCAGCGTTTCGCCTGAACACCGCTCCGAACATGAAAAAGCCCGGCAAGATTGCCGGGCTTTTTGTTACTAGAAAGGAAGAAAAATCAGGTGATTAGTCACCGACAGCGATACGCTTCATGTCAGTCATGTAACCACGCAGTTCCTGACCAATCAGCTCAACCGGATGGCTGCGCAGTGCTTCATTCACATCAATCAGTGTTTGGTTATCCGCCTGGTTGCTGCTTTCGCCCAGACCTTTACCGATCACGTCTGTACCAACCTTCGGCATGAACTGCTCACGCAGCAGTGGCGTCGCGACATTCGCGAACAGATAGTTCCCGTATTCAGCAGTATCGGAAATCACCACGTTCATTTCATACAGACGCTTCCGGGCAACGGTATTGGCAATCAGTGGCAGCTCGTGCAGTGATTCATAGTAAGCTGACTCATCAATAATGCCTGAAGCGGTCATCGCTTCGAATGCCAGCTCAACCCCGGCACGCACCATCGCGACCATCAGGATACCGTTGTCAAAATATTCCTGCTCACTGATCTTCAAATCAGACTGCGGATAGTTTTCGAAAGCAGTTTCAGCAGTTTCAGCACGCCAACCCAACAAGTTTGCATCATCATTGGCCCAGTCGGCCATCATGGTGCCAGAGAACTCACCGCTGATGATGTCATCCATATGCTTGTTGTACAGTGGACGCATCAGATCTTTCAGTTCTTCAGACAATTCAAAGGCTTTGATTTTTGCAGGATTCGACAGACGATCCATCATGTGGGTAATGCCGCCGAATTTCAGTGCTTCGGTAATGGTTTCCCAGCCAAATTGCAGCAGTTTACCGGCATATGCAGGCTCAATGCCTTCTGCAACCATCTTTTCATAACAAACAATCGAACCAGCCTGCAGCATTCCGCACAGAATGGTTTGTTCACCCATCAGGTCAGATTTCACTTCAGCAACGAAAGACGATTCCAGCACACCGGCACGGTGACCACCGGTTGCAGCCGCCCAGGCTTTGGCGATTTCCAGACCCTCGCCCTGCGGATCATTTTCCGGGTGAACCGCAATCAGGGTCGGCACCCCGAAACCACGTTTGTATTCTTCACGTACTTCTGTGCCCGGGCACTTCGGTGCAACCATCACAACCGTGATATCCGGACGGATTTGCATGCCTTCTTCAACAATGTTGAAACCATGCGAGTAACCCAGCGCAGCACCTTGCTTCATCAGAGGCATCACCGTGGTTACAACATCCGTGTGCTGCTTGTCTGGTGTCAGGTTAACCACCAGATCCGCCTGCGGGATCAGCTGTTCATAGCTACCAACTTCAAAACCGTTATCTTTGGCATTGCGGAAAGAGGCACGTTGCTCATCGATCGCAGCCTGACGCAGCGCATACGCCACATTCAGACCGGAGTCACGCATGTTCAGCCCTTGGTTCAGGCCCTGTGCACCACAACCCACAATCACGACTTTTTTACCTTTCAGGTAATCTGCTTCCTGAGCAAACTCGCTGCGATCCATAAAACGGCAACGGCCCAGTTGATCCAATTGCTGACGCAAATTTAAGGTATTGAAATAGTTAGCCATAACAAGTTACTCCGTGAAATCTGATCCTTGGTCGGCACGTCATTGCCGAATAACCTGATAGTAGATCAGGCGCCATGTTGTCCAAAGTGATATATTCACAACATCACATTGCAAAAAGTGCAACACCATCATGAATATTAAATCACTGCAGTTCTTCCTTCATTTGTGTAACAGCAAGAACTTTAGTCAGACTGCGCAGAAAATGCATATCAGTCCGTCGGCACTGAGCCGCCAGATCCAACGCCTCGAGCAGGAGCTGGCCCAGCCGCTGTTTATCCGTGACAACCGCAGCGTTGAACTCACAACAGCCGGACACAAACTGCTTCCCGTCGCCAGTCGTATCGTTGCCGAATGGCAGCACCTGCAACAGGAACTGACGGAGCAAGATCAGATGCTCAAAGGCAAACTGACGCTCTTCTGCTCAGTCACCGCCAGTTACAGTCATTTGCCTGCAGTCCTGAACCAGTTCCGGCAACATTACCCGCAAGTCGAAATACAGCTGGTCACCGGTGATCCGGCGCAGGCGATTGATAAAGTCATGCAGGACGAGGCAGATTTCGCCATTTCAGCGTTGCCGGCCAATCTTCCCGGAAAACTGGCCTTTATCTACCTGGGCGATGTCTCTATGTCACTGATCAGCCCTCTGGCCCCACCGCCCGCGCTTCAGGTCTTGCTCACGCCGGAAATTCAATGGGAAAAACTTCCCTTTATCCTTCCAGAGCATGGCAGTGCCAGAGAAAACGCTGACAAGTGGATGAAATCTCATAAAATTAAGCCTAACATTTATGCCCAAGTTGCTGGGCATGAGGCTATTGTTAGTATGGTAGCATTGGGATGTGGCATAGGGATTGCGCCAGATGTTGTCATAGAGAACAGTCCGATTCGCGACCAGATACAAAAGCTGCCCACAGCAACTGTAGACCCTTTAATACTGGGATTGTGTTGTAAACAAAGCCGGCAAAAGGAACCGCTTTATCAGGCGCTGCTGGCACTATTCAAATAGCAGGTCCATATGACGTCATCGCATACTTTGACACACAGCTACTATTCCGCCTTTTATGCTGAAAAAGGCTTTCGCTTTCTGGAGCAGATCGCAAAGGATTACACACTGCCCGATAATCTGGTCGTTTTTTCAGTCATGCATTGTTACGAAGGAACACTGCCTTATCTCAATGTCCTGTGCCAGCTGGCTGATCACGTCGTATTTATCCCGAAGCAGGCCACGTTCTGTAACAACAGCTCACTCCTGAATACCATTGAGACCATTGAAAACTGTCAGACGGTCGAATCCGGATTCGACAAAATCGCCTTACGCGACCCGGCCTGCTGTGTTGAATTGATCCGCCGATATACCAAAGAGGGGCAAGCTTTTCTGATCCTGGACCACGGCGGCTATTTTGCTCAGGGTGCTGAAGCCATATTAGAAGCATTCAGCAAAGAGTGCGTGGGGATTACCGAACTGACAGCAAATGGCGTCGCCAAATACCGGAACAGACACCTGCTCAAACCCTTGGTTTCTGTCGCTCACCTGAGTATCAAAACACCGGCAGATTATGAAGCGTCAGAGTGTATCGTTCACTATACCGATCAGATTCTGCGCGAAGCCTTTGGTCTGAAACTCAACAACCAGGGATTTTTGTCGATTGGGGTCATCGGCAGCGGTAATCTGGGTCGCGGGATCTGCAAAACCCTGCAAGGCAAAGGGATTCATGACCTCTACGTCAGCGATCAGGATCCCCGTCGGCTGACCGCAATGCCGCGCAACGGCATTCAGGTCTGCTCGACGGAAACTATGCTCAACCACTGCAATCTGATCTTCTGCTGTACAGGCAATGGGGCACTTCATACGGCGCACTTGCAGTCCCGGCGTGAAAACCTCTTTGTTGCAACCGTCACTTCCGCAGATGATGAACTGAATCTGCCTGAACTTGTGCACAATGGCACCCTTCGTTATATCGGAGGGAATACGCTCGTCAAAGAATACAAAAATCAGCACGAGGCAAGCATCTACTTACTGGCTGGCGGTGAGTCTGCCAACACACCTTTCAAGACGGGGATGGGTGACCCAACCCTCTATCTGTTTGAAGCCGCCCACCTGCTGGCCGGACTGCAGCTTGCCAGCCAGAACCACAGTTACGCCGCCGGGATCCAGGCGTTATCTGCTCAGGATGAAATCTTCATTGCCGAACAATGGCTGCGCTTCTTCTATCACTACAGTTAAGTTATCTGCAATACAGGCATCGTCCCTTTCATTCACAGCACTCCGCGCCATAGCTTCTATTGGCGCTTAAAGCGAGACTTTCCAGTCTCCCGTTGTCTTTTCTGCGCCAGACAGACGTACACATCGCAGCATCTCTGCTTTCCGGTTCTCCCATCAGCCATGATGCAGTCATTAAACCTCTAGTCATATAATCCGGCATACCTGGCTTGCAGCTGTTTCCAGAGAGACAGGTGCTCTGGTTGAGGCGATTTCGATTATTAGAAGAAATTTGGGGTAGACGTTGGAATGGATAAATCCCAAACGTAAAAAAGCCCCAGTCTTTCGACGGGGACGCCTAGTCTGAGGCTTTTCGTCAGTGAGAAATTATCAGAACCCTGAATAGCAAAAAACCCAGCCATTACTGACTGGGTTTCTCTAAGAAGTGGCGGAGCGGACGGGACTCGAACCCGCGACCCCCGGCGTGACAGGCCGGTATTCTAACCAACTGAACTACCGCTCCACACGGCTGAAACCAGACTGTATCTGATTTCTAAATAGGGCGCCTGGCGATGTCCTACTCTCACATGGGGAGACCCCACACTACCATCGGCGCTGCTGCGTTTCACGTCTGAGTTCGGCATGGGATCAGGTGGTTCCACAGCGCTATGGTCGCCAGGCAAAATTTGTTCAACAATCTCGGAAAAATCTGACTAAAGTTCTCAGCACATCATTCAAGTGCTCATGGAGTCCGTACTTAAAACCCCTTGGGTGTTGTATGGTTAAGCCTCACGGGCAATTAGTACAGGTTAGCTGAGCGCCTCACAACGCTTACACACCCTGCCTATCAACGTTCTAGTCTCGAACAGCCCTTCAGGAGACTCAAAGTCTCAGGGATGACTCATCTCAGGGCCAGCTTCCCGCTTAGATGCTTTCAGCGGTTATCTGTTCCGAACTTAGCTACCGGGCAATGCGTCTGGCGACACAACCCGAACACCAGCGGTTCGTTCACTCCGGTCCTCTCGTACTAGGAGCAACTCCCTTCAATCATCCAGCGCCCACGGCAGATAGGGACCGAACTGTCTCACGACGTTCTAAACCCAGCTCGCGTACCACTTTAAATGGCGAACAGCCATACCCTTGGGACCGACTTCAGCCCCAGGATGTGATGAGCCGACATCGAGGTGCCAAACACCGCCGTCGATATGAACTCTTGGGCGGTATCAGCCTGTTATCCCCGGAGTACCTTTTATCCGTTGAGCGATGGCCCTTCCATTCAGAACCACCGGATCACTATGACCTGCTTTCGCACCTGCTCGAACCGTCATTCTCGCAGTTAAGCGGGCTTATGCCATTGCACTAACCTCACGATGTCCGACCGTGATTAGCCCACCTTCGTGCTCCTCCGTTACGCTTTGGGAGGAGACCGCCCCAGTCAAACTACCCACCAGGCACTGTCCGCACCCCGGATAACGGGGCGACGTTAGAACATCAACACTACAAGGGTGGTATTTCAAGGACGGCTCCACAGATACTGGCGTACCTGCTTCGAAGCCTCCCACCTATCCTACACATGTAGGGTCAATGTTCAGTGCCAAGCTGTAGTAAAGGTTCACGGGGTCTTTCCGTCTAGCCGCGGGTACGCAGCATCTTCACTGCGATTTCAATTTCACTGAGTCTCGGGTGGAGACAGCGTGGCCATCATTACGCCATTCGTGCAGGTCGGAACTTACCCGACAAGGAATTTCGCTACCTTAGGACCGTTATAGTTACGGCCGCCGTTTACCGGGGCTTCGATCAAGAGCTTCTCCGAAGATAACCCCATCAATTAACCTTCCGGCACCGGGCAGGCGTCACACCGTATACGTCATCTTTCGATTTTGCACAGTGCTGTGTTTTTAATAAACAGTTGCAGCCACCTGGTATCTGCGACTGCCAGCAGCTCCAAGAGCAAGTCTCTTCACCGCCGGCAGCGTACCTTCTCCCGAAGTTACGGTACCATTTTGCCTAGTTCCTTCACCCGAGTTCTCTCAAGCGCCTTGGTATTCTCTACCCGACCACCTGTGTCGGTTTGGGGTACGATTCCTTACTATCTGAAGCTTAGAGGCTTTTCCCGGAAGCATGGCATCAATGACTTCATCACCGTAGTGACTCGACATCGGGTCTCAGCCTTGAGATGGTCCGGATTTGCCTAAACCATCAGCCTACACCCTTGAACCAGGACAACCGTCGCCTGGCCCACCTAGCCTTCTCCGTCCCCCCATCGCAATAGTAAGAAGTACGGGAATATTAACCCGTTTCCCATCGACTACGCCTTTCGGCCTCGCCTTAGGGGTCGACTTACCCTGCCCCGATTAACGTTGGACAGGAACCCTTGGTCTTCCGGCGGGGAGGTTTTTCACCCCCCTTGTCGTTACTCATGTCAGCATTCGCACTTCTGATACGTCCAGCATGCCTTACAGCACACCTTCAGCCGCTTACAGAACGCTCCCCTACCCAATACGATAAATCGCATTGCCGCAGCTTCGGTGTATCACTTAGCCCCGTTAAATCTTCCGCGCAGGCCGACTCGACCAGTGAGCTATTACGCTTTCTTTAAATGATGGCTGCTTCTAAGCCAACATCCTGGCTGTCTGAGCCTTCCCACATCGTTTCCCACTTAGTGATACTTTGGGACCTTAGCTGGCGGTCTGGGTTGTTTCCCTCTCCACGACGGACGTTAGCACCCGCCGTGTGTCTCCCGGATAGTACTTACTGGTATTCGGAGTTTGCAAAGGGTTGGTAAGTCGGGATGACCCCCTAGCCTTAACAGTGCTCTACCCCCAGTAGTATTCGTCCGAGGCGCTACCTAAATAGCTTTCGGGGAGAACCAGCTATCTCCAGGTTTGATTGGCCTTTCACCCCTAGCCACAAGTCATCCGCTAATTTTTCAACATTAGTCGGTTCGGTCCTCCAGTAAGTGTTACCTCACCTTCAACCTGCCCATGGCTAGATCACCTGGTTTCGGGTCTAATCCCAGCAACTGCACGCCCAGTTAAGACTCGGTTTCCCTACGGCTCCCCTATACGGTTAACCTTGCTACTGAAATTAAGTCGCTGACCCATTATACAAAAGGTACGCAGTCACCCCGAAGGGCTCCTACTGCTTGTACGTACACGGTTTCAGGTTCTTTTTCACTCCCCTCACAGGGGTTCTTTTCGCCTTTCCCTCACGGTACTGGTTCACTATCGGTCAGTCAGGAGTATTTAGCCTTGGAGGATGGTCCCCCCATCTTCAGACAAGATAACACGTGTCCCGTCCTACTCGTTTTCACGTTTAAGGTATCGTCGGTTACGGGGCTGTCACCCTGTATCGCGGCACTTTCCAGAGCCTTCACCTGACACAAAAAACGCTTAAGGGCTAATCCGGTTTCGCTCGCCGCTACTGCCGGAATCTCGGTTGATTTCTCTTCCTCGGGGTACTTAGATGTTTCAGTTCCCCCGGTTCGCCTCATCAGGCTATGTATTCACCTGATGATAACCGCTTATGCGGCTGGGTTTCCCCATTCGGAAATCGGTGACTCAAGTGGCTCTTACTGCCTCATCACCGCTTATCGCAAGTTAGTACGTCCTTCATCGCCTCTGACTGCCCAGGCATCCACCGTGTACGCTTAGTCACTTAACCATACAACCCCAAGAGGTTTCGTATGTTCAAACAACCAAGGTTTGATTTGTTTCGCCGGACTCACTTTGCTTTCACTTTTCAAAAGTGAAGACAAAAAATACAAGACACTTGAATGTGTTTTGCTTGAGAACTCTGTTTCTTTCGAAACAGTTTGATTCAATCTCAAAGATTGAATTTACTAGTCAGCTTTCCAGATTGTTAAAGAGCATTGTGAATTATCGACAGATAACCACTTTCTAAAGATTCTCGGGGAAAACCCTTAAAGAGTGGTGGAGCTAGGCGGGATCGAACCGCCGACCTCTTGCATGCCATGCAAGCGCTCTCCCAGCTGAGCTATAGCCCCGTCGTTCTGGGTGTCTTTCCGAAGGAAAGAATGGTGGGCGATACCGGGCTCGAACCAGTGACCCCCTCCTTGTAAGGGAGGTGCTCTCCCAACTGAGCTAATCGCCCACGGATGTTTTACATTCCCGTGGCAGGAATGGTGGGTCGTGCAGGATTCGAACCTGCGACCAATTGATTAAAAGTCAACTGCTCTACCAACTGAGCTAACGACCCGTGGCGTCCCATAGGGGAGTCGAACCCCTGTTACCGCCGTGAAAGGGCGGTGTCCTAGGCCTCTAGACGAATGGGACTTCTAATTCGTACTGATGCTGTTGGGCAGCACCAGTGGCTCTCTACATTTCGACCAGGCAATCTGTGTGGACACTGCGATAACAACGCAGTCTTTAGGTAAGGAGGTGATCCAGCCCCAGGTTCCCCTAGGGCTACCTTGTTACGACTTCACCCCAGTCATGAACCACACCGTGGTAAACGCCCTCCCGAAGGTTAAGCTATCTACTTCTGGTGCAGCCCACTCCCATGGTGTGACGGGCGGTGTGTACAAGGCCCGGGAACGTATTCACCGTGGCATTCTGATCCACGATTACTAGCGATTCCGACTTCATGGAGTCGAGTTGCAGACTCCAATCCGGACTACGACGTACTTTGTGGGATTCGCTCACTATCGCTAGTTGGCAGCCCTCTGTATACGCCATTGTAGCACGTGTGTAGCCCTACTCGTAAGGGCCATGATGACTTGACGTCGTCCCCACCTTCCTCCGGTTTATCACCGGCAGTCTCCCTGGAGTTCCCACCCGAAGTGCTGGCAAACAAGGATAAGGGTTGCGCTCGTTGCGGGACTTAACCCAACATTTCACAACACGAGCTGACGACAGCCATGCAGCACCTGTCTCAGAGTTCCCGAAGGCACCAAAGCATCTCTGCTAAGTTCTCTGGATGTCAAGAGTAGGTAAGGTTCTTCGCGTTGCATCGAATTAAACCACATGCTCCACCGCTTGTGCGGGCCCCCGTCAATTCATTTGAGTTTTAATCTTGCGACCGTACTCCCCAGGCGGTCTACTTAACGCGTTAGCTCCGAAAGCCAGTGTTCAAGACACCAACCTCCAAGTAGACATCGTTTACGGCGTGGACTACCAGGGTATCTAATCCTGTTTGCTCCCCACGCTTTCGCATCTGAGCGTCAGTCTTTGTCCAGGGGGCCGCCTTCGCCACCGGTATTCCTTCAGATCTCTACGCATTTCACCGCTACACCTGAAATTCTACCCCCCTCTACAAGACTCTAGCATGCCAGTTCCAAATGCGATTCCGAGGTTGAGCCCCGGGCTTTCACATCTGGCTTAACACGCCGCCTGCATGCGCTTTACGCCCAGTAATTCCGATTAACGCTCGCACCCTCCGTATTACCGCGGCTGCTGGCACGGAGTTAGCCGGTGCTTCTTCTGCAGCTAACGTCAAAGATGAGCACTGTTAATACTCACCCCTTCCTCACTGCTGAAAGTGCTTTACAACCCGAAGGCCTTCTTCACACACGCGGCATGGCTGCATCAGGGTTTCCCCCATTGTGCAATATTCCCCACTGCTGCCTCCCGTAGGAGTCTGGACCGTGTCTCAGTTCCAGTGTGGCTGATCATCCTCTCAGACCAGCTAGGGATCGTCGCCTAGGTGAGCCGTTACCCCACCTACTAGCTAATCCCACCTGGGCCAATCTTAGCGCGCGAGGCCCGAAGGTCCCCCGCTTTGCTCCGTAGAGATTATGCGGTATTAGCCATCGTTTCCAATGGTTATCCCCCACACTAAGGCATGTTCCCAGGCATTACTCACCCGTCCGCCGCTCGCCGCCCAGGACGTCCCCCGAAGGTTCAGTCATGTCGCTGCCGCTCGACTTGCATGTGTTAGGCCTGCCGCCAGCGTTCAATCTGAGCCATGATCAAACTCTTCAATTAGAATTTTGTTGCCTTTCCGAAGAAAAGCGGCTCAGTGATTACTGATAAATTGACTGTGCCGAAGCTCTTAAAAAGAACTTTCGATTGGTCACTCAGTTCACTGATAAAATCTTTTGACTGTATCATTGTCGAGTGCCCACACAGATTGCATGGTCAAATTGTTAAAGAACTTTTCCAGATTCGCGCTTTGCTCATCGTGGACAGGGCAGCCATTCTATCGAAATGAAAAACCGTGTCAAACACTTTTTTCAATCAATTTCGGAACAACTTTCCTGTGAACCTCTGGTTTTCAGCTTTCTTCGCCGTAATCCCGTTCAGTGAGGCGGCATTATAGGGACTTTCTTTCATGGCGCAAGCGCATTTTTGAGAAATTTTCTTTTTTTTTGTTTTTCGGATAAAAGTTAATCAAAAGCAGCTAATTTTGCCCACTATAGTTGTTTAAAAGCTTGAGAAAAGGCGGATACACGCTTCCAGTCCGTATATTCCACTTCTTTTGTGGTGTCGGTTTCCCCGCCAGTCATACGCATGATGAACTGAATCATGGTGCGATCGAACCAGTTGTATCGCGGATACCGCAATGCTCCGGCAAAAACTTCCAGCAATTCAGGCTGCCAGGATGACTTTTTCAGAAACGTCTGCATATAGACGCTGGTTTCCGGTATGTCTTTACCCGGTTTACGGGCTGTCAGGTTCACGCAATAAAAAGCAGCTTTTTGTGCGGCCAGCGATGCATGGTGACGTTCAATAAACTGATAGAGCTTTTTATTCAGGTGTCCGTAACGTACGGAAGCACCAATCAGCACTTTATCGTATTCACTGAAGTTAATGTCTGGCAGCTGATGAATATCCTGCATCTCACATTGATATTCCGCGCCCAGGTCCTGGACGATATGTTTGAGGATCTTGATGGTCTGCCCTTCACAGCTTGAGTGCAGCATCAGTACCTTTTCCATAGTCTTCTCCTTAGTTACGCCAGAATGTCGGGGTGAACAGAACCAGCAAGGTAAATACTTCAAGTCGGCCAAACAGCATCGCGACAACCAGCGTCCACTTCGCGGCATCATTGACCTCACCAAAGTGCACGGCAACCTGTCCGAGCCCCGGCCCGAGGTTATTCAGTGTTGCAGCCACCGCAGAGAATGCGGTCAGCTCATCCATTCCAGTCCCCACCAAAACCAGCATGCAAACGACGAACACCAGCGCGTACGCTGAGAAAAAACCCCAGACGGCATCCACGACGCGTTGTGGTAATGCCTTGTTCCCGACTTTGATGGTGTAGACCGCCCGCGGGTGCACCAGTCGTTTCAGTTCACGCACTCCCTGCAGGAACAGCAACAAGACGCGGATCACTTTGATGCCCCCCCCTGTCGACCCGGCGCATCCTCCAATAAAGGAAGAGAACAGCAAAAGCACAGGAAGAAAGAGTGGCCACTCTGAAAAACTGGTGGTGGTAAAGCCTGCTGTTGTTGAAATCGACACGGTCTGAAAAAGCGCCTGGTCCAGGGTTGACCACCAGCTCTCATAAGTCTGGTGCTTCATCAGCAAGCTGTAACAAATCACCAGCAGGATCAGCTGCACCACCAGGAAGGCTTTAAACTCAGGATCTCTTAAATAGGTACGCAGATGCACTCCCCGATTAGAGAATGCCGCAAAATGCAGTGAGAAGTTACAGGCTGAAATCAGCAGGAACAGCACCGTCACCATATTGATCGCGGTGCTGTTGTAGTGGCCGATACTGGCATCATGCGTCGAGAAACCGCCGATGGCAACCGTCGAGAAACTGTGGGCAATGGCATTGAACAGATCCATCCCTGCCATCCAGAAGGCAGCCGCACATGCAACCGTCAGCGCCAGATAGATAAACCACAGGGTTTTCGCCGTCTCAGCAATCCGTGGTGTCATTTTACTGTCTTTCACAGGCCCCGGGATCTCAGCCCGGTACAACTGCATCCCACCGATACCCAGAACCGGCAAAATCGCCACGGCCAGGACGATGATCCCCATCCCGCCGAACCATTGCAGCATCTGGCGATAAAACAGAATCGCTTTCGGCAACTGATCCAACCCGACAATCACGGTCGCCCCCGTTGTAGTCAGGGCAGAAAAAGACTCAAAAAAGGAATCGGTCAGCGACAGGTCCGGGGTTTTGGACAGAATAAAAGGCACCGCACCGGCGCTGCCAATCACCGTCCAGAACAACACCACAATCAGGAAGCCATCACGCGCTTTCAGTTCGCGCCGATGGTGCCGGTTGGGCAGCCACAATGCCGCGCCCCCGGCGAGCAAGATAAAAAATGTTACGACAAAGGGAAAACCCGCACCATCACGATACAGTAACGCGATCAGAGCTGGCACCAGCATGGTAAAACTAAACAATGCCAGCAGCAGGCCAACAATACGGATAATCGAACGAATTTGCATAATATCTAGCGGGCGCTCTTCATTTTGTTCTTTTAAGAAGTTTCATCTGCGTCCTGAATGCGAATCTGGCCGCTACTGCGATTGATCAACATGACTTTCAAGTTATCGACCAGACGGCAGTCGAACTCAAGCGTCATACGGACGTCAGCACCGTATTCAGCATGAACGACCTCGGCACCATGCTCGGCTATCACAGCCTCCAGCAATGGCACCTGATTATACGCACAGCTGATATAAAGTGGTGAAGTAATCACCTTTTCTTTGGTGGTGAGCACAGCAAGCGCCTGCTGTACCCCGCCGCCATAAGCTTTCACCAAACCGCCGGTGCCCAGTCGGATCCCGCCATAATACCGGGTGACGACCGCTGTGATTTCCCCGACACCCGAGCCACTCAGCTGGGCCAGGATGGGTTTGCCTGCCGTTCCCGAAGGCTCTCCATCATCACTGAATCCCCACAGCATGGAATCGTCGGGACGTCCCGCCACAAAAGCCCAGCAGTTATGACGGGCATCGGCGTGGCGCGTTTTGATTTCCTGAACAAAGGCTTTGGCGGCATCCAGACCCGGCGTATGTGCCAGATACGTGATAAACCGGCTCTTTTTGATTTCTTCTTCAGCAATCACCGGTGCTGCCGGGATGGGATATGGAGCCTGTGCCATGTCATTTGTCCGTTTACATCATCGAAAGGCGCAAGAATAACATAACCCTGCGTACAGATTCACAACACAAAAAAGGAGCCGAAGCTCCTTATATTCTGAACGGCAGCACCTGGTTTATTGAGGCTGGTTCTGCTGACGGTTCAGTTCCAGCGTCACCTGCTCCACCTGATAGCTGTGCTCCAGCGACTGTAGGACAGGCAGCAGGTTGCGGCCTTCTTCTGCCTTCAGCAGGGCAATACCGCCACGGGCATAAACCAGTTCCAGCTGATGCTGCGCCGCAAAACCGGCCGCATCCTTGTCTTGCCCGAGGCGGATCAGAAAGCTGCCGGTCACCTCAACGGTGTCGCCGACACTGTCCAGTGCACGCAGCTTATCTCCCTTATATAGTGCAGAGGTTTCTGCCGATGCCAGAGGCGCCGACAGTGAGCGTTTCTGGCGAGTTTGAGGTTGGTTATCCGTCAAACGCTGATAGGCCACACCGTTCAGGATCAACGTACCGGCGCTCGCTTCTGCTTCAGTTACTAGTTTAACTGCAGGCAAGGCGGCCAGTGCCGGGGTAACAAACAGCAATGACGCGAACATAACAATGGTTTTCATGTTGACTTACCCCTCGTGTCCGAAGAATCGAATATCCCAGGATTTCAGTACGCCATCCTGAGTGTTATTGGCCTGCCGGACCGTGATCCGCTCTCCTTCAGCCGGTTGTGCAATCCAGCTGGATTCATCCCGATTGGTATCCCGCACCACCAACTGCCAGCGTCCCTGAGAAGACTCACCATAGAAATGATTCGACAGCAGCAGTTGCTGTTCAAAACCGGCCACCCGGTTGCTGATCGACTGCCCGACCATCCCTGTGCGTGGTGACATGATGACACTGCGGGTACCAGACGGAGAAATCAGCTCAATCGCCAGGTCCTGAACACGCTGGTGATCAATATCTACCTTCACCTGTACCGCCTCGACGACAAAGTCTTGCGGCTGGTTGAACGCACTGACAGCACCATGCAAGGTCGCATCCTGGATCGGTGCTTGTGCCGTTACACGCTGCCATGGCGTGATCGACAGCGGTGGTAATGGTGTATCGTAGTCCAGCGCCATCGCCACGGCACCATCAACGTTCACACGGCCAAAACCATAGAAGTTATGGAAATCATAGCCCGCAGCATTGGTCTGCCATCCCGGAATAGCCTGATAGGTCGTTGCTTCATTGGCGATATTCTGGAATGTCAGGCTGACCCCGGCCTGATTCGGATCGACTTTCGTCGCCGTAGACGCAAGAATATGCTTCACATCACGCCAGTTCAGATTCGGATTCGCCGACATCACCATCGCAACTGCACCCGATGCATTCGGTGCCGCCGATGACGTTCCGTTCATCGTGCCATTATACTCACAGCGCGGATCCAAAACCGTGCCACCGTGCAGTGCATTGTTGGTCCGGGTCAGGGTGTTGTAACCCGCATCACAGCCACTCACATCTGTGGTAATCATTGCCGGAGAATCCGTGCCATACTCACCGCCCGGTGCAGCTACAAATACGTTCGCACCGACGGACGAATAAGAGGAACGTTGCCCCTCAGCATTGACCGCCGACACCACCATATTCCAGTAGTTGGCATTGTCCGGGGTAATATTGCTGTCCTGCATGGGCAGGCCGTTATTCGGCGGGCCAACCCGATTCGGATCGTAATAGTCACCCGGTAGAATCCGCGTCCGGCCCAAAGAGGTAAAATTCATCGAGAAGCGGTGATAGCTGTTACCTGCTGATTTCACGAACAGGCTGCCAAGTCCCTGGTGGGATTCACGTGTTACGTGTTCGTAGACCTGCTCTCTGAGGGCAACATCCAGATCATTAAAGTCATACTTGCGGGGAAATAAAGAGGACGAACCATAGCTCTGGTTAAACACTCACACATCAGCCGTGTTTTCCGCTTCCCCATGTGACAGCAGCCAGGCTTCCATCGACTGATTGTTCAGCCAGTTGAACCCCTTCAGACCCGCTTCCGGCGCGACACCGCGGCCACCGATACCGTTCCAGCCCGCGGCAGCTGCGATTCCGGCAACCGCCGTTCCGTGTCCGTCGGTCGGATCATCCGGCGAGGGGTCATCATCGTGATTCACTACATCCCGTGAGCCCGGGCGGATATTCGGTGCCAGATCCGGGTGACCTATCTCCAGACCATCATCCACAACCGCAATAGTAACGCCCTGACCACGCACGCCAGTCGCATGGCTCACGTACAGGTTCATGTCCTGCCCGGCAATCCCGGCTGAGCGGGAAAATGCCGTCTGGCCATGATTTTGCAGGTGCCACTGGTGCGGATAAAGCGGGTCTGAGGTGAAGTCATCCGGTACCCGGCTCCGGGACCACAACCGCTTGTGCCAGGGTCGCCGCATGGGCCATCCCCGGCACCAGAGCCGCCGTAACCAGTACAGGCAATAATTTCAGCGCTGTCTTCATGCATACATCCTTCATATGATTCATTCCATTGATATTCCAGTGATGGAATAAAGTCAGGATGTATACTGACAACAATCATCATTGCTACACGAAGCAGTGAAAAAAGATAAGCAGAATGAAATGCCTCGCAAAAGCAAAAGATTGCACTCAATAAATCAGCCACGAATAACCCAAAGAAGCTTCGGTGCATATCACCTTTTGCAACACACCCACATCAAGGTTTAAACAATTGTTTAAAATAGGTGTTGAAATCCATTTACAACAAGTCCAGACTAATCTTTAACCTGGTTGCAGGTCAAACCAGTCAAAATCAAGCCGGCAAGTGAACCGGTATTCACGGAGATAGAACATGATTTACCAAGGTGAAACCCTGTCCGTAAGCTATCTGGAGGATGGCATTGCGGAAATCAAATTCAATGCGCCAGGCAGCGTGAATAAGCTGGATCGCAAGACCCTGGAAAACCTCAGTGAAGCTATCAATGCGCTGTATCAGCAAACCGAACTGAAAGGTGTACTCCTGACGTCCGGCAAACCTGCTTTTATTGTTGGTGCAGATGTGACCGAGTTCCCTGACATCATGACGCAGGAAGCTGAGACCCTGTCCAGCTGGCTGGCTGACGCCAACGCCATTTTTAACCGCCTGGAAGACATTTCTGTCCCGACCGTTTCAGCGATTAACGGTTTTGCGCTGGGCGGCGGCTGCGAATGTATTCTGGCGACAGACATTCGTGTTGCCGACACAACCGCACTGGTCGGCCTGCCAGAAACCAAACTGGGTATCATGCCTGGCTGGGGTGGCTCCGTACGCCTGCCACGCCTGATCGGTGCCGATCAGGCGATGGACATCATCGCCGCAGGTAAAGCAAAGAAAGCTCCGGAAGCCCTGAAGCTTGGCCTGGTTGATGCCGTTGTTGCACCTGAAGCCCTGCACGACGCGGCGCTGACCATGCTGAAAGATGCGATCGCCGGTAAACTGGACTGGCAGTCTCGCCGTGCCCAAAAACAGGCTCCGCTGAAACTGAACAAAATTGAAGCCTCCATGAGTTTCACCATGGCCAAAGGCATGGTGATGCAAGTTGCAGGTCCGCACTATCCTGCCCCGATCACGGCGGTCAAATGTATTGAAGAAGCCGCGCGCATGAGCCGCGACGAAGCACTGAAAGTCGAAAACAAAGGCTTTGTTGCGCTGGCGAAAAGCCAAGTGGCTCCGGCACTGGTTGGTATCTTCCTGAATGACCAGTACATCAAAGGCAAAGCGAAGCAAGCAGCCAAAGAAGGCAAAGACACCCAACGTGCAGCCGTACTGGGTGCCGGTATCATGGGTGGCGGTATTGCTTATCAGTCTGCACTGAAAGGCGTACCGGTGATGATGAAAGACATCGCTCAGCCATCGCTGGATCTGGGGATGACCGAAGCTTCCAAGCTGCTGAACAAGCAACTGGAGCGCGGCAAGCTCAATGGCCTGAAAATGGCAAAAATCCTGGCGTCTATCCAGCCGACCTTGCATTACGCCGGTATTGAAGATGCTGATGTGATTGTTGAGGCTGTGGTTGAAAATCCGAAGGTAAAAGCCGCGGTTCTGGCCGAAGTTGAAGAACGTGTGAGTGAAGACACTGTGATCACGTCAAATACCTCGACCATTCCAATCAACGTGCTGGCAAAATCACTCAAACGCCCGGAAAAATTCTGTGGCATGCACTTCTTCAACCCGGTACACCGCATGCCGCTGGTTGAAATCATCCGGGGTGAACACACTTCGGAAGAAACCATTTCCCGCGTGGTGGCATACGCTGCCAAAATGGGTAAATCCCCAATTGTGGTCAATGACTGCCCTGGATTCTTCGTCAACCGGGTTCTGTTCCCTTACTTTGCCGGTTTTAGCCTGCTGCTGCGTGACGGCGCCGATTTCACCAAGATCGATAAAGTGATGGAGAAAAAATTCGGCTGGCCGATGGGCCCTGCTTATCTGCTGGATGTGGTTGGTATTGATACCGCGCACCACGCGCAGGCAGTCATGGCTGAAGGTTTCCCTGAGCGCATGAGCAAAGACTACAAAGATGCTGTTGATGTGATGTTCGAGAACCAGCGTCTGGGCCAGAAGAACGGCAAAGGTTTTTATGCCTATTCCATCGACAAGAAAGGCAAGCCGAAGAAAGATCTGGCACCGGAAGTGGCTGAACTGCTGGCGCCTGTGGTCAGCCGTACCGCTGATTTCAGTGACGAAGACATCATTGCCCGCACCATGGTTCCGATGATCAACGAAGTCGTTCGCTGTCTGGAAGAAGGCATTGTTGCGACCCCGGCAGAAGCAGATATGGCACTGGTGTATGGTGTGGGCTTCCCTCCGTTCCGTGGTGGCGTTTTCCGTTACCTGGATACCATCGGCCTGGCGAACTATGTGGCAATGGCTGATCAATTCGCTCATCTTGGCGCGGTTTACGAAGTTCCTGCCGGTCTTCGTGAGAAGGCAGAGAAAGGCGAAAGCTATTACAACGCACCCGTAAACGCTTAAGGACGAGGATAAACACATGAATAACGTCGTAATTGTTGATTGCATCCGCACCCCGATGGGGCGTTCTAAAGGCGGTGCATTCCGGAATAAACGTGCTGAAGATCTGTCAGCACACCTGATGAAAGGCCTGCTGGAGCGCAATCCTCAGGTCGAACCAACAGCGATTGAAGACATCTACTGGGGCTGTGTGCAGCAAACCCTGGAACAAGGTTTTAACGTCGCCCGTAACGCCGCACTGCTGGCCGGTATTCCGCATACCGTAGGTGCAACCACAGTCAACCGTCTGTGCGGTTCATCGATGGATGCCCTGCACTGTGCCGCCCGCTCTATCATGGTCGGTGATGCAGAGATTTGTCTGGTTGGTGGTGTCGAGCACATGGGCCATGTGCCGATGAATCACGGTGTCGACTTCCACCCGGGCCTGTCCAAATCTGTGGCACAAGCCGCTGGCATGATGGGTCTGACCGCAGAAATGCTGGGCCGTATGCATGGCATCAGCCGTGAGCAGCAGGACGCCTTTGCCGCCCGCTCGCACCAGCGTGCCCATACTGCAACGATTGAAGGCCGTTTCAAAAAAGAAATCCTGCCGACTGAAGGTCACGATGAAAACGGTATCCTGAAAGTATATGATTTCGACGAAGTCATCCGTCCTGAAACCACAGTGGAAACCCTGTCCGGCCTGCGTCCGGTCTTTGATCCGGCCAACGGTACTGTAACTGCAGGTACGTCATCAGCCCTGTCTGACGGTGCTTCTGCCATGCTGATCATGAGCGAAAGCAAAGCGAAGGAACTGGGTCTGAAGATCCGTGCCCGTATCAAGTCCATGGCGATTGCCGGCTGCGATCCGTCCATCATGGGATACGGCCCGGTACCGGCAACCCAGAAAGCACTGAAGCGTGCCGGTCTGACAATTGACGATATTGGCATGGTTGAGCTGAACGAAGCCTTCGCAGCGCAATCCCTGCCATGCGCCAAAGACCTGGGTCTGCTGGATGTGGTCGACGAAAAAGTGAACCTCAACGGCGGCGCCATTGCGCTGGGTCACCCGCTGGGCTGCTCCGGTACCCGTATTTCGACCACGCTGATTAACCTGATGGAACATCACGACGTCAAATACGGCCTGGCGACCATGTGTATCGGCCTGGGTCAGGGGATTGCCACCATTTTTGAACGAGTGGATAGTTAATTCTTCCCTGACAAACACGAAGCCCGCACCGGTTGCGGGCTTTTTTACGGTTAAATTTCAGGAAAATTTGTCTGAGATTCAGATTTCAGACAAGCTGACTCACTACACTCATGCTTTACCGCTTTTACTTCGCACGGAGAAAAACCATGTTTAAGGCACTGATCCTCAACCAGCAAGATAATAAAACACTGGCGCAAGTCGGCGATGTGGAAGACAGTCAATTACCGGACGGAGATGTGACAGTTGCGGTGGACTATTCCTCCCTCAACTACAAAGACGGCCTGGCGATTTCCGGTGCAGGAAAGATCATCCGCCAGTTTCCGATGGTCCCGGGCATCGATTTTGCCGGGACGGTCAAGTCATCCAGCAACAATCGCTACCAGCCAGGCGATCAGGTCGTCCTGACCGGCTGGGGCGTCGGTGAAAACCACTGGGGCGGCATGGCTGAACTGGCCCGGGTCAAAGCCGACTGGCTGGTTCCCTTACCGGCAAACCTGACCTGTGAGCAAACCATGGTGATCGGAACCGCTGGGCTGACCGCCATGCTTTGTGTGCAAGCCCTGGAAGATGCCGGCCTGACGCCGGAGTCCGGCGAGATACTGGTCACCGGTGCCAGCGGCGGTGTCGGCTCCGTCGCGGTCACTTTGCTGGCCAGACTGGGCTATCGCGTTACAGCCGTCACCGGCCGTGCTTCGCAAAATGGTGCGCTGCTCAAACAACTTGGTGCCACCACCATCCTTGAGCGCAGCGAACTGGAAGAACCAGCCAAACCGCTGGAAAAACAACGCTGGGCAGGTGCCATTGATACCGTCGGCAGCAAGGTTCTCGCGAAAGTGCTGAGCCAGCTCGACTACAATGGCGTCGTGGCAGCATGCGGACTGGCCGGCGGCTTTGATTTACCGACCACCGTCATGCCTTTTATTCTCAGGAATGTACGCCTGCAAGGGATCGACTCGGTTTACTGCCCTTATGACAAACGCGTACAGGCTTGGCAACGACTGAGTGAATTGCTGCCGGACAGCTTTTACCAGCAAGCCAGCCAGACCGTCAAACTGGAACAGGTACCGGAGCTGGCTCAGGCGATTATTCAGGGTCAGGTCACCGGCCGTACACTGGTGAAGCTGTCCTGAAGCATCGCTTTTTCACAGACATTTACCAAAACTTCATCCGGTTTGACCGGGTGAAGTTTTTTTTCCACGATCAGCAGGTAAAAAAAATCCCGCCATAATAGCGGGGAAGCCCAAGAAAACTGGGGAGTGTAGTAGATGTGAAAGTTAGCTTTCCTCTTCCTCAAGCTCCGGAGAATGTGAGAGCTCGAGCCAGAGTCCAATCGCTGCGGCAACCAGGCCCGCCAGCGAGAAGACAGTTAATTCATCAACGTTGCGCAGAACAATCGAGCAGAAAGCGATAAAGCACAGCACACAGTAAATAGTCAGTCTATCCATCTGAGTAATCATCTCCGCCTCCCTGCGATGACAACTTAGTTAACAACTTGTTAACTAAGTTACACATAATTGTTACCTTTGCCAACCCCTGGTTGATTATTTATTATCCATGAGTATGATCTGGCTCTCATTTACGATATGGCACGACTATGACCACGAATTTTGATTCCGCCACTCACAGCCTGGAGGCACAAGGACTGCGTTGCCCGGAACCGGTAATGATGGTGCGTAAAACTGTCCGCAAGATGGCCGACGGCGAAACCCTGCTGGTGCTGGCCGATGATCCGTCGACCACCCGCGATATTCCCAGTTTCTGCCGTTTTATGGATCACACCCTGCTGGCTGCGGATACCGAATCTCTGCCTTATCGCTTTCTTATCCGGAAAGGCAAGGCATAAATGAGTCAGGCAGCCTAGCGCTGCCTGATGACATTTTGATTACACCGGCGCACTGAGCCCCAGTGCACCCATTCTGTCTGAATTACAGACCCACCGCCGCAGCCACAGCCAACATCGCAAATAACGCAGCGGTCACTTTGCGGATCAGTCCCAACGGCATTTTATCAGCCGATAACTTCCCGAGCAGCACCACAGGCACATTTGCCAGCAGCATACCAATGGTCGTTCCCAATACAACCAGCATCAGACCGTCATGATACTTTGCGCCCAACATCGTGGTCGCAACCTGCGTTTTATCACCGATTTCAGCAATGAAAAAAGCAATGAAACTGGCAATAAATGGCCCGCGGCTGGAAATTGACTCGTCGTCATCCAGTTTATCCGGGATCAGAATCCAGCCCGCCATCGCCACGAAACTCACCACAAGTACCCATTTCAGAACTTCCGGCGACAGATAATCCGCCACCACAACGCCCAACCAGGCTGCCAGGGCATGATTCAAAATCGTCGCTAAAAAGATCGCTAAAATAATCGGGACTGGTTTGCGGTATCGGCTGGCTAACAGCAATGACAACAGCTGGGTTTTATCCCCGATTTCGGCCAATGCAACAGTAGTAATAGAAACAGCTAAAATGCTCACGACATGCTCTTTGGGGCGAGGATAATTATTTTAAACCAAAGACAAACAGACATGCCCCACCCCGGTTCATATCGGTTTGCCTATGGTCTCGCCAAACCGACCGGAGATATGGTCAGTCACAATCACCATGAAGATTTTGCTTCAATTATGTTGATGATTGTTCCGTCAGAACGGAAGGCTACTCCCCAAAGGAACCGGCATGATAGCCAGAACCCTGCCGGGATTCAAGTGATCAAAAAGGGAAGCCGAAGCTTCCCTTTGAAAAGTGTGACTGGCCGAAACGTCATTAAGATTCGAGCGGACTCAGCACAATCTCAACACGTCGGTTTTGTGCACGACCCTGCTGGTTGGCATTCGACGCAATCGGATGGGCTTCACCCATGCCTTTCGCCAGTACGCGCTGTGCAGCGACGCCATTGCGGACCAGATAGTTACTGACTTCGCTGGCACGAACCTGAGACAGACGCAGGTTGTACGAATCAGAACCTGAACTGTCGGTGAAACCGTAAACGTTCAGCTGAGTTTTATCGTATTCATTGACTACCATCGCGACACTTTGCAGTGCATCCATTGCCTGCTGGCTCAGGTTCGACTGATCAACACCAAAGGTAATGGCATTCGGCATGTTCAGGACAATCTGATCACCGTTACGGGTGACACTGATACCGGTGGATTCCAGTTGCTGACGCAGCTTGGTTTCCTGCACATCCATGTAATAACCGATACCGCCGCCCAGTGCCGCGCCGGAAGCCGCACCAATCAAAGCGCCTTTACCACGGTCTTTTTTACTGGATGAAGCGACACCGATCGCCGCACCAGCCACAGCACCAATCAATGCGCCGCTGGTTGATTTCGCGGTCTGATCTTCACGAGTGTAAGGATTCACAGTCGTACAACCTGTCGCCACCATTGAAGTAACACCAGCGAAAAGGATAGCGCGTACCCACTTACGTGAAGCCGCAGAAGTGTGTTGTTGCATGCTTGTTCCCCATTTATTGTTCGTCAGCTCAGCGAGACGCCCGTTTCAACTGAGCACTATCTTGCTGCATTGTAGACAAGAGTGTCCATCGGATATCAAAAATCTGTCAATTTTTTACCCTGTTTCTGCTTATGGCGGAAGTCTGATGACAAAAATTTACACAAGCTGTCATTATGAGCAAAAAACGTGCGCGGCCCCTACTCCCGCAAAGCCAGCCAAGGTATACTGGATTGTTATCTTTTCTACTTATATCAACGGATCTCGTGAAGCTGACAATGCAAAAATACGACATTAAGACCTTTCAGGGCATGATCCTGACGCTTCAGGAATACTGGGGCAAGCAAGGTTGTACTATCGTGCAGCCGCTGGATATGGAAGTGGGCGCCGGAACCTCGCACCCAATGACCTGCCTGCGTGCTCTGGGACCAGAGCCAATCGCTGCTGCCTACGTGCAGCCATCACGCCGCCCGACTGACGGTCGTTACGGGGAAAACCCGAACCGTCTGCAGCACTACTACCAGTTCCAGGTCATCATCAAGCCATCACCGGACAACATTCAGGAACTGTATCTGGGCTCTCTGGAAGCCCTGGGCGTTGATACGCAGGTTCACGACATTCGCTTTGTAGAAGACAACTGGGAAAACCCAACGCTGGGTGCCTGGGGCCTGGGCTGGGAAGTGTGGCTGAACGGCATGGAAGTGACTCAGTTCACTTACTTCCAGCAAGTGGGCGGTCTGGAATGTAAACCGGTGACCGGTGAAATCACTTACGGTATCGAGCGTCTGGCCATGTACATCCAGGGCGTTGATTCTGTCTATGACCTGGTCTGGACTGACGGCCCGCTGGGGAAAGTCACCTACGGCGACATCTTCCATCAGAACGAAGTAGAACAGTCGACCTACAACTTCGAATATGCCGATGTCGACTTCCTGTTTACTTTCTTTGACCAGTGTGAAAAAGAATGTAAAACCCTGCTGGAGTTAGAACAGCCCCTGCCGCTGCCAGCCTATGAACGTATCCTGAAAGCCGGCCATGCCTTCAACCTGCTGGATGCCCGTAAAGCAATCTCTGTGACGGAGCGTCAGCGCTACATCCTGCGTATTCGCAACCTGACCAAGCAGGTCGCTGAAGCCTACTATGCCTCTCGTGAAGCGCTGGGCTTCCCGATGTGTAAAAAAGACAAGTAAGGATCCCGCATGGCTGACAAGAATTTTCTGATTGAACTGGGTACCGAAGAGCTGCCACCAAAAGCTCTGCGTACGCTGGCGGAAGCGTTCGCCGATAACTTTGCTGCCGAACTGAATGCAGCGGAACTGGCCTTCGGGAACATTGAATGGTTTGCGGCTCCCCGCCGTCTGGCTCTGAAAGTGACGGCGCTGGCTGAAGGTCAGGCCGACAAAGTCGTAGAGAAACGCGGACCGGCCGTGAGCGTTGCGTTCGACGCAGACGGAAACCCAACCAAAGCTGCCGAAGGCTGGGCACGCGGGAACGGCATTACCGCTGATCAGGCCGAACGTCTGAAAACCGACAAAGGTGAATGGCTGCTGTTCAAAGAAGCCGTCAAAGGCAAGCCGGCAACCGAACTGCTATGTGAGCTGGCTGCAGCTGCACTGGCAAAACTGCCGATTCCGAAACCAATGCGCTGGGGCGATAAAGAAACTCAGTTTATCCGTCCGGTGAAAACCCTGGTCATGCTGCTGAACGACGAGCTGATCCCGGGCACCATTCTGGGCGTGGAATCTGCGCGCACAGTTCGTGGCCACCGCTTCATGGGTGAGCCAGAATTCAGCATCGAGCATGCCGATCAGTACCCGGCTATTCTGGAAGAACGCGGCAAGGTCATTGCAGATTACGAAACCCGTAAAGCGCATATCATTGCCGGTGCCAAAGAAGCAGCCATTGCTGTTGGCGGTATCGCCGATCTGGAAGACGAGCTGGTTGAAGAAGTCACCTCGCTGGTTGAGTGGCCGGTAGTGCTGACTGCATCGTTCGAGGAAGAGTTCCTCAATGTTCCGGCAGAAGCCCTGGTTTACACCATGAAAGGTGACCAGAAATACTTCCCGGTCTATGATGCGAACGGCAAACTGCTGCCGAAGTTCATCTTCGTTTCCAACATCGAATCGAAAGAACCGCGCCATATTATCGAAGGGAACGAGAAGGTGGTCCGCCCTCGCCTGGCCGACGCCGAGTTCTTCTTCAACACCGACCGCAAGCGTCCCCTGGTTGACCGTCTGCACGAGCTGGACAGCGTTCTGTTCCAGAAACAACTGGGCACGCTGCGTGACAAAACCGACCGGATCACTTCCATGTCTGGCTACATTGCCCAGCAGATTGGTGCCAACGTTGAACACGCAGAGCGCGCTGGCCTGCTGTCGAAGTGTGACCTGATGACCTCAATGGTTTTCGAGTTTACCGATACACAGGGTGTCATGGGCATGCACTACGCACGTCTGGATGGCGAACATGAAGATGTTGCCGTTGCCCTGAACGAGCAGTACATGCCGCGCTTTGCCGGCGATGAGCTGCCAGGTTCTGACGTTGCGGCGGCAGTCGCACTGGCTGATAAAATGGATACCCTGGTCGGTATCTTCGGTATTGGTCAGCATCCGAAAGGTGCCAACGACCCGTTCGCACTTCGCCGTGCAGCACTGGGTGCCCTGCGCATCATGGTCGAGAAAGGATATCAGCTGGATCTGGTTGACCTGATCCGCAAAGCCAAAGAACTGTTTGGTCACAAGCTGACAAACCACGATGTTGAAGCTGACGTGATTGATTTCATGCTCGGCCGTTTCCGCGCCTGGTATCAGGACGAAGGCCACACAGTCGATGTGATTCAGGCCGTGCTGGCACGTCGCCCGACCTCACCTTCTGACTTCGACAAACGCGTGAAAGCCGTCAGTCATTTCCGTTCGCTGGATGCAGCTGAATCTCTGGCTGCAGCCAACAAACGTGTCGGTAACATTCTGGCGAAGTTTGATGGTCAGCTGTCTGCCTCCATTGACAGCAGCCTGCTGGTCGAAGACGCCGAAAAAGCACTGGCGAACGATGTTGAGTCCGTGACCGCGAAGCTGGCACCTGTTTTTGCAGCCGGTGACTACCAGCAAGCCCTGTCTGAGCTGGCAACCCTGCGTGAAACTGTGGATGCTTTCTTTGATAACGTGATGGTCATGGCCGATGACGAAGCACTGAAAGTGAACCGTCTGACCATGCTGAACCAACTGCGTAATGAGTTCCTGAAAGTTGCAGATATCTCTCTGCTGCAAAACTAAACGCAGTTTGTTTTCAGAGAAACAAGCATGACATTAAAAGCCCGCACTCGCGGGCTTTTTTCGAACTGAAGTTCCGTCACATTCAGTGGAGCATCCGATGTTTCACGTGAAACATTCTTGCCCATCTAATCCTGTCCTTCAGGCTCTTACCCTGCACTCTGCACTCTGCAGCAAATGACGAACCAGGACATTTGCAACTGACGACAACCAGACCGAATTCATCCAGCACGCTCAATAACAACCGCAACAACAGATGGACATCGCAACGGTATTGTTCCACGTGAAACACAAACCAGTCTGTCCCCGCTTACTTTCTGCCATCGATAAAACGCAGTGAATTCAGCGACTGATGATCCCAGCACCAGCATTGTTCAGGTCGAATCACCATTCCGCCAACCCAACTCACAGGTAACTCAGCTCTCACCTGTTGTGCCAGACAGCGACGGCCCTGATCTGTCATTACCAGCCTTTGATTGAACCAGCTTTCTGATTTTTCATCAGGTTCAATAATCATCAACGGAGCGGTTCCCAAAGTCAGCGGTTTGATCAATGCCCAGAACATCAGGTCACCCAAAAACGGCAACGGTTCCGTTGACTGATAAACTGAAAACAAATCCGGAAAAGCCAGTGGCTTGTCAGCCTGCTGCAAGACATCGAGCGCCAGTGTTTGTGTCAGACTCAAACCCGAACCACAGCGCGGTAACTCCTGCAAATGTCTGATGATGACGTTCTTGAGATTCGGAAATCTGGCTAGCTGAGCAGCGTGCAACAAAGCCACGAGCGGCTGCGGCGTCGACGCACAGAACGCCTGCCAGATCTGACGCGCCTGATGCAACTTGGCCAGGCTGAGATTCTGGCGTTGTTGCCAGAGTAACCGCAGCCCTTCCGCTGGAAGCTGTCCGAGACCAATAAACCGCTCTCGCCCCGGAAAGCGATCAACCTCTATCAGTTCAATCTGACGTCGTGTTGAAGACGGTAAATCGGCCAGAAATGCCAACAACCGGACCAGCATGAGCTGATCATAGTTGTCATGTTCAACCCAGAAGACCAAACGCTGATAATGCTCGTTGCGGATCTGATCCAGCATCGACTGTGTGTCTGCCATCAACTGCTCAACAGATCGGGTCTCAAAACTCTCACTCAATAACGTACGTTGAATAAAGTCAGCACGCCGCATCTCAAATTCAGGGCTTGAGGTTAATGGACCGATACAATACGGATCGATAAATGGCAGGAAATCCCCGGCAAAACCAGCACCCCTGAGTTTGTGTTGAATACCATGACCACACCGTACATGAAGGGTACACATTTCACGATCCAGCGGTTCACTCCCCCGCTCAATCAATTGTCTGTGCTCTCCGAGCGATTCCACATGCAGCTTCAGGCGGCTCCAACTGGAAAGGCCAAATTCCCTCGCCATCCCGAGTTGGACATCAGACAGACGAATTGTCTCGGAGCTGAGTAAATGCGGTTTGGGATGATGGCGCTGAATCGAAAGAAGCGCTTCGGCATTGCCTTGACGGATAGTTTTAAGTCGTTGCTTGGCCTGAGATTTGAGAACGCTCAGATTAAGCGAGAAAGAATTTTGTAGAGGCATCATTTCACCATTCTCAATGATTCCTGCGCCCGCCAGACAGAAGAGAAGGTAAAAAATCTTGACCGCTGCAAAGGCAGCAATTTTGTTAACCCTGGATTGAATCCTTTCCGCGAGCAGGTGGCGCGGGCAACGCATCACAAGGTTACACCAGGATCCAGAGAACACAAGGGAAATTCAAGGTCCTGAACACCCTGCCCGAAAGTTTGCGATGCAACCGAGAAACATCAAATGCCACTGCAATCAAGACAGTGTGCTTCATCTAAACTTAGAGGTAACAGTGATGGTTTCTTCGGTGTTTCACGTGAAACCTAACTGAAAGACATCGTGAATTTTGGGTCGGTAAAGTCACTTTCACTGTTCGTATCATTGATGTATGTTGTTTGACTCACCCACAATAAATAATCACAAACAAGACACACGCTGAGGTCGAAGCAAGATGGAGTTTTCTACATTCGGTAACAAGTTTGCCCGCTACTCAGGCATTACCCAATTAATGGACGATTTGAATGATGGCCTGCGCAACCCGGACGCCATTATGTTAGGCGGTGGTAACCCGGCTCAAATTCCGGCGATGGTAGACTATTTTACCCAGCTCAACCATCACCTGAACGAAAGTGGCGAGCTGGCGGCAGCCATGACAAACTACGATGGCCCGCAAGGCAAGAATACTTTTATCAATGCCCTTGCCGACCTGCTGCGTGAACGTTACGGCTGGGAAATCAGCAGCCGAAATATCAGTCTGACCAACGGGAGCCAGAGTGCTTTCTTCAGTCTGTTCAATCTGCTTGCCGGAGATTTCCCGGATGGCAGCCACAAAAAAATCCTGTTGCCGCTTGCCCCTGAGTACATCGGTTATGCCGATGCCGGCGTCAGCCCGGATATGTTTATCTCCTATAAACCGGAGATCACCCTGCTCGATAACGGACTGTTCAAATACAACGTCGACTTTAAAGCGCTGAAAGTCGATGACAACGTCGGTGCAATTTGCGCTTCCCGACCAACCAACCCTACCGGGAATGTGCTGACAGACGAAGAAATCCGCCATCTGGATCAACTGGCCCAGCAACATGGCATTCCACTGATCATCGACAATGCGTATGGTATGCCCTTCCCGGATATCATCTTTGAAGACGTGACTCCTTTCTGGAACCACAACACGATTCTGTGTATGAGCCTGTCGAAACTCGGTTTGCCGGGCGTGCGTTGCGGCATTGTCATCGCCAGTGAAGAAATTACCACAGCGCTTGCCAATATGAATGGTGTCCTCAGCCTGGCGCCAGGGAGTGTCGGTCCGGCGATTGCCAATAAGATGATTGAACGCGGAGACTTATTACGACTGAGTGAAGACGTCATCAAACCTTTCTATCAGGCCAAATCTCAGCAAGCGGTAAAATGGCTGCAGGAAGCGATCCCGGATCCACGCTTCCGGGTCCATAAACCTGAAGGTGCCATGTTCCTGTGGCTGTGGCTGAAAGATTTGCCGATAACCACCATGGAACTCTACTCACGCTTGAAAGCCCGCGGAGTCTTAATCGTCCCCGGAGAGTACTTCTTTATCGGACTGGAAGAAGACTGGAGCCATGGCCACGAATGTCTGCGCATGAACTATGTTCAGGAAGATGAAAAGATGCAACGAGGCATTCACATCATTGCCGAAGAAGTTGCAAAGGCTTACCAAGAAGCTTAAACAGCACCAGCGCGGCTAAACGTTCAGACGAAAACAGGGCCAATCTCCGCCCTGTTTTTTATTTGGTTTTCACAGTGCCCTATTTCTGAAACCTCAGCCCATCATATTTTCAAAGGCTGCAAATCTTTCACTGGTGCACACAGGCGGACGAGTCATGGTGACAAACTGGCAGTCCTGAGCAAGTATCCTAAAACCAAAGCGATGATACAGTGCCGCGACCGGATTCCCCTGCAAGTACTGAAGATGGCAGTCCAGCTTGAATTGATCGGCCAGCGTTGTGATACCGGCCAGGACCGCACTGCCAATTCCACTTCCCTGCCATTCAGGCATCAAAAAGAAACGGCTCAAATGCAAAAAACGTTCGACGGTTTTACCATCCTCAGAAACGACTGCGATACTTTCCAGCAGCACACTGCCGATCACTTTGCCTTCGAACAGCATTAAATTGGGTTTACAGGCTTGCCACTCCGCCTGATGTAACCTGTACTGCAAGTCGTCATCCCAACCAAATACACGTGTCACAGCATTCCGCTCAGCCGCTTTCTTCAGAGCAAAGATGAATGCTTCATGTTGTTCATCCACTTCACTGAAGACAATGCCCCTCTGGCGACATCTGCTGAAACACACGTGATCCACCGATAAGTCGATTCGAGTCCTGACCGTCTTTTGCACTGGCTGTGCTTTGCTATCCATGATGATGTTTTCCAATCCGTGAAATCCCCAATTACCCTCTGCAAGATTAGTCTTTGAAGCCACAAACTCAGCCGCAGTGTTTCACGTGAAACCAACCAAGCGCACAACACAACGGGATGTCCTGTTCCATCTTGATGTTTCACGTGAAACATTTCATTTGAATATCCCTGTTCAGCGCCAATAAAAAAGGCCAGCCCTAAGGCTGACCTTCCATACACACTGAAACAATCACTTAAATGTTGTCGCTGACCACAGTCTCATCACTGCCAATCAGGCGCTGTCCATTGATTGCAATCTTGCGCGGTTTCTCTTCTTCCGGAACTTCACGCTCCAGTTCAATATGCAGCAGTCCATTTTCCATGGCAGCACCAATCACTTTCACATGATCGGCCAGCTGGAACTTACGTTCGAAATCTCGCTCAGCAATGCCCTGATACAGGTAATGACGCTTTTCATCTGCACTGGCATCTGCACGCTTTCCTGTCACAATCAATCGATTCTGATGCTGACTGATTTCCATCTGGTCTTCGGCAAAACCAGCAACCGCCATTGTAATGCGGTAATGATTTTCATCTTGCTGTTCAATGTTGTACGGAGGATATCCGCCATTACTGTTATTCAGATTCTGTTCCATCTGATTGAACAGACGGTCAAAACCAATGGCAGAACGGTACAGGGGAGAAAAATCTAAGGTACGCATAATCATTATCCTTCTGTGAAGCAATACTATTACGGTGAAAAAAACTGAAGCGGGTTTTCCTCTTGGACAAACCATTGAAGGCCCATGCTTATGGCACCTCCTGCTTCACAGATAGATATAAGGCCGGAAAAATAACAATCAAGGGGACAACAAAAAAAATTTCAGCGTCTCCAAAACTTTCCATAAGGCTTGTGATTCCGAATACTCCGGATCATCACTCCTGCCCTTGAAGACTCCGTCGGTATTGTCCGGGGGACTGGCCGGTCCAGCGCTTGAATGCGCGATGAAAATTCGATTCGCTGGCAAAGCCAACCAGATAGCTGATCTCACCCAATGCCAGATCCTGACGCTGCACATAATGCAAAGCCAGACGCTTTCGGCTGTTTTCCAGGAGGGTTTTATAACAAGTACCCAGTTCGCTGAGTTTCCGCTGCAAATTACGCAGACTCATCCCCAGCGCTTCAGCCACATCACGCTGAGCCGGAGTACCCAACGACAAGCGCTCGAGAATTTTACATTTCACCTGATGAATCAGGTCATGGCGATCAATGCGCGCCAGGAACTCATTGAGAATTTTTTCGTGCCCCTGCCGGATAACGGCATTCCCGGTGAGCAGTTTCTGTCTGGCACTCCGCTTGTCGAAAGCAAGATGATTCCGTGGCTGATCAAACAAAACCGGACAACGGAAGAATTCATTGAGATACCCTGCCCCTTGCGACGGCGACAAATTATGGAACGCTACAGAAGCCGGTCTGTATTCAGCGGCCACAACATCCCGCGCAAAACTCACCACCATCGCGAGAAACGCCTCCAGTTCTTGCGGGCGTAATAACCATTGCGGATCTTCCCCCGCAGTCCGCAGACTGACATCAAGTATCAGCAAATCATCGGTTTCAACCAAGCGCAGGTCACTGATATCGCACACCACACTGTTATATTCCACCAGCTGTAACAGTGCATCTTCCAGCGTATCAGCCGACATCATGGCATACCCCAGAATATGAAATACACCAGGATGGAAAAAACGGGCCATCTGAACAGTAAAATCCTGTGCCGGAAAGTGCTGATTACAGTAATCAATCAATGCAGATAACTTTCGGATTGGCACCCGGACGTCCTGATGTTGCAACTGGCGGAGATCGAGCTCGCACGCCGACAGTGCCTTTTCAATATCCAGTCCCTGATGCTGCATCGCCCGGGTCATGGGGATCATCCAGCTGCTGAGCGTTGAGTAATAGCCTTCCATTGATGCCCACTCCACCTGACTGTTGGGGCTCACGCCCGGTTCCGTTCTCTGGCAGCTGCTTTGCGCGATTGAACAACAAATTGGCATGGGCAGCGATAGAAAAATATCTTAAGCCAGTTAAAGTTTGTTGTTAATGCAATGTAACTGCCCGGCATCACAATTAACGACCGCAATCATGACACAAGGGAGAAAACCATGACTGATAAGCCGACCGCACCATTCAATCTGGACACCCATGTTGTCAGCAACCAGCCTGCACCGCTGGAGAACTACAATGCCTTTGAAACTGATGCTGTGCTGAACTACTGGGTCACCCAGTTCTCCGGCCAGTGGGCCAATGACCTGCTGTCAGACTTTGGCCAGCATATTGGCCATGAACTTCTGGAAGCAGGTTTCCTCGCCAATCGACATCTGCCAGAGTTTCAGTCTCACAACCGCTTTGGTGAACGTATCGATCAAGTCGACTACCATCCGGCCTATCATCAGCTGATGGCGCATGCCGTCAAAGCCGGGCACACCAGTCTGCCATGGACCCGACCACAACCCGGCGCCCATGTTGCCCGTGTGGCGATGGCATTTCTGCACAATCAGGCTGATCCCGGCTCAGGTTGCCCGCTGACCATGACGTTTGCCGCTGTGCCTGCCCTCAGACACCAGCCCGATGTCGCCGACAAGTGGCTTCCGAAAATTTTCGCGGCCAAATACGATGGCAGCAACAAACCCTACTTCGAAAAAGACGGGGTCACCATCGGCATGGCAATGACAGAAAAACAAGGGGGCTCCGATGTCCGGGCCAACAGCACGATCGCCGTCCCCATCGAGGAACCCGGACCGGGCCAGCAATACAGCCTGCTTGGCCATAAATGGTTCTGCTCGGCACCGATGTGCGATGCGTTCCTGGTGCTGGCCAAAACCGGCGAGCAACTCTCTTGTTTTCTGGTTCCCCGCTGGCGGGAAGACGGCAGCAAAAATCCAATCCATATTCAGCGTCTGAAAAACAAACTGGGCAACCGCTCCAATGCCAGTTCTGAGATTGAATTTTATGGTGCCCACGGCTGGCTCCTGGGCGAAGAAGGCCGGGGGATCCGCACCATCATCGACATGGTCGCCCTGACCCGCTATGACTGCATGATTGGTTCCAGTGCCCTGATGGCCCAAGCGGTAAAAGAAACCATCTGGCATACGTCGGGGCGCAGCGTTTTCGGCAAAAATCTCCATGACCAGCCGCTGATGATCAATGTGCTGGCCGATCTGGCGCTGGAAGCCGAAGCCGCACTGGCCATTACGATGCGAATCGCTCATGCACTGGATCATCACGAAGACCACCAGCAAGCGGCGCTGATCCGCAGTGCAACGGCCATCGGAAAATACTGGATCTGTAAACGCGCCATTCAGCAGACGGCTGAGGCAATGGAATGTATTGGCGGTGTGGGCTACGTCGAAGAGAATATTGCCAGCCGCCTGTACCGGGAAGCGCCAGTCAACTCGATCTGGGAGGGTTCAGGCAATGTGCAGTGTCTCGACCTGCTGCGCGTCCTGCGTCGTGAGCCGGAAACCTTCAATACATTATTTAGTGAATTCGAAAAAGCTAAAGGAAAGCACCCGCTTTATGATCAAAAACTGGCCGCACTGAAGGCTGAGTTCACCAACCCGCAGGATATTGAAGTGCGGGCAAGAAGACTGATGGAGCAACTCGCTGTGATCTGGCAGGCCGCCACCCTCTTCACCTATGGCGAACCACAGATTGCCGAAGCCTTTGCACTGGCACGTCTTTCCAATCAACCATCTCACCAGTTCGGGACGTTGCCCCCGGCTGTCGATGCAAAATTCATTGTCGAACGTGCATTGGTCAAACTCTGACACCTCGGCCAAACCAGAGTATGACGCAATCACTGCGCCAACTCCCTTAACAGAAGCGATAAAAAAACGCCGCTCATTGAGCGGCGTTTGGTGTTCCGTTACCGGGAAAAATTACACATCCAGATTTGCGTTCAGGGCATTTTCTTCAATGAACTGACGACGCGGTTCTACATGATCACCCATCAGAGTGGTAAACAGCTCATCCGCTGCCACCGCATCATTGATCGTAACCTGCATCATCCGGCGTGATTCCGGATCCATGGTGGTTTCCCACAGCTGATCCGGGTTCATCTCACCCAGTCCTTTATAACGCTGGCGGCTCAGACCACGGGTCGATTCTTTGATCAGCCAATCCAGTGCATCCTTGAAGCTAGATACCGGCTGCTTGCGCTCACCACGCTGGATATACGCAGATTCTTCCAGCAAATCACACAAGGCTTCCGACAGATCCGCCAGCTTCGCGTACTCTTTCGAGTGCAGCAGATCGTAGCTCAGCGGATACTGGTAATCGACACCATGGGTGCGCACAACAATCTTCGGCAACCAGGCATCATGCTCGCTGTCCTGGAACAGCTCGTAACCGTAATGACTCTCACCTGATTGCTTGGCATTCAGTGCATCGACCACACCTTTCGCCCAGGCTTCCACCTGTGCCTGATCAGACAGTTGCGCTTCGCCCAGACGCGGCTGGTAAGTCAGCTCGTTCAGCAGCAGCGTCGGATAACGACGGCTCATCCGCTCGATCAGTTTCACGACACCATTGTACTGCTTCACCAGGTTTTCCAGCGCCAGACCGGTAATCGCCGGAGTGCTGTCACTGGTAAACAGTGAGGCATTTTCCAGCGCCAGCGCAATCTGGAACTGGTTCATGTCCTCATCATCTTTGATGTACTGCTCCTGTTTGCCTTTCTTCACTTTGTACAGAGGCGGCTGAGCAATATAGATATGACCACGCTCAATCAGCTCCGGCATCTGACGGTAGAAGAACGTCAGCAGCAGCGTACGGATGTGCGAACCATCGACGTCGGCATCGGTCATGATGATGATGCTGTGATAGCGCAGTTTATCCGGGTTGTATTCATCACGGCCAATCCCGCAACCCATCGCAGTGATCAGCGTTGCGACTTCCTGAGACGACAGCATTTTGTCGAAACGGGCTTTCTCAACGTTCAGGATCTTACCTTTCAGCGGCAGGATAGCCTGATTCTTACGGTTTCGGCCTTGCTTGGCGGAACCACCGGCCGAGTCACCCTCCACAATGTAGAGTTCAGACAGTGCCGGGTCTTTTTCCTGACAGTCCGCCAGCTTGCCCGGCAGACCTGCCAGATCCAGCGCGCCTTTACGGCGAGTCATTTCACGGGCACGACGGGCCGCTTCACGGGCACGGGATGCATCAATGATTTTGGTACAGACAATCTTGGCGTCGCTCGGGTTTTCCAGCAGGAACTCACTCAGCTTCTCGCCCATCGCCGACTCAACGGCAGGTTTCACTTCACTGGAAACCAGCTTGTCTTTGGTCTGGCTGGAGAATTTCGGATCCGGCACCTTCACGGAAACCACAGCTGTCAGACCTTCACGGGCATCATCGCCCGACGTCGCAACTTTAGCTTTCTTGGAATAGCCTTCCGCATCCATGAAGTTATTCAGGGTCCGGGTTAGTGCCGCACGGAAACCAGCCAGGTGCGTACCGCCATCGCGCTGCGGAATGTTGTTGGTAAAACAGTAAATGTTTTCCTGGAAGCTGTCGTTCCACTGCATCGCCACTTCAACGGAAATTCCGTCTTCGCGTTCAAACGCAAAGTGAAACGCTTTCGGATGGATTGGGGTTTTGTTCCGGTTCAGGTGCTCAACGAACGCGCGGATCCCGCCTTCATACATGAAGTGGTCCTGCTTGTTGTCGCGCTCATCAATCAGCTTAATTGACACACCTGAGTTCAGGAACGACAGTTCGCGCAGTCGCTTGGCCAGAATCTCATAATGGAAGGTGGTGTCAGTAAAAATGGTGTCGCTCGGCCAGAAACGGATCCGGGTACCGGTCCGATCCGAATCACCAATCACACCCAGTGGTGCCTGAGGTTCACCCAGATGGTAAACCTGCTGGTGAACATGGCCGTGGCGATGAATTGTCAGCTCCAGTTTGTCAGACAGGGCGTTGACCACAGAAACACCCACGCCGTGCAGACCCCCGGAAACTTTGTAGGAGTTATCGTCAAACTTACCGCCGGCATGCAGGACGGTCATGATCACTTCCGCCGCAGACACCCCTTCTTCCGGGTGCATGTCTGTCGGGATCCCCCGACCGTCATCGCTGACTGAAACCGAACCATCTTCGTGGATCGTCACCACGATATCTTCACAGTGACCAGCAAGAGCTTCATCGATAGAGTTATCGACGACCTCAAAAACCATGTGGTGCAAACCTGTACCGTCATCCGTATCGCCGATGTACATCCCCGGACGCTTACGTACCGCATCAAGACCCTTTAATACCTTGATACTTGATGAATCGTAATTGTTGGACATTGAGTTACTCTCGCTTTATTTATCCTGCGGTTATTTTACCCTGTTCGACATGAAACATCTTGCCCTTTTCGTCCTTCATGTCGCCCAGCTGTTCCTCGCTGATGGCACTGATGACCACCTGAGCCTGCGTATCTTGTAATCCTTTGGCCAGCAAAGCCCGCTTGCCACTGTCGAGCTCGGAAGCAAAATCATCGATCAGGTAAAGACATTGTTTGCCTGTGGCCTGTCGTAACTGCTGACCCTGTGCCAGCCTGAGGGCACACATCAGCAGCTTCAGCTGCCCCCGGGACAGCACATCATCGACCGGCATTGCCGCCACCTTCAGCCGGAGATCGGCTTTGTGCGGTCCGCTGACGGTATACCCCAGTTGCACATCACGCTCAAAGCTGGCTGCCAGAAGTTCTCCGTAAGGGGTCGATTTTTCCCAGCCGCGGTAGTATCCGAGCTGAATCTCATATTCCGGCAGAAAGTCGGCACAAAAAGCCGAAGTCTGCGCCCGCAGCGCCGTCACATAGTCACTGCGCCAGCCGTCAATCATTTCGGCCAGCTGCGCCAGTTCCTGATCCCAGTAGCTGAGTTCGCGGTAGCTGCGTGCGGTTTTCAGCAGCGCATTCCGCTGTTTGGTCAGCCGTTTTACCCGGCTCCAGGCCTGATAAAAACGGGGTTCCACGTGGAACACGCCCCAGTCGATGAAGGCACGGCGGAATTTCGGCCCGCCAACCATCAGTTCGAACCCTTCCGGCGTGATCAATTGCAGTGGCAGAATCTGTGCCAGTTGTGCAACTTTCTGGCCTGTCTGGCCGGCTATTTTAACCTGTGTCGTCCCGTCGCGCTGCTTCTGGATGCCCAGCGGCCGCTCCAGATCACTTTCCGTCTGTACCCGGCCGTGTAATACCAGCTCATCCTGACCATGACGGATAATCCGGCTGGTCAGGTGGCTGCGAAAGGAACGGCCGTGGCCAAGGAAATAAATTGCTTCCAGCAGACTGGTTTTACCGCTGCCATTGGCACCGACCAGAAAGTTAAAGCCATCAGACAAGGTGAGATCACAGGCTTCCAGATTTCGGAAGTCTTTGACAATAAATCGCGTCAGCGCCATGGTTACAGCCGGATTGGCATCACCACGTACAGGGCGTCACTGTCCGCCACATCTTCAATCAGCGTACTGGCGGTGGCATCGGACATCGAAATCCGGACCTGATCGCACTTCAGGGTATTGAGTACATCCAGGATATAACTGACGTTGAAGCCAATCTCCAGTTCGCCGCCCTGGTAATTCACATCCAGCACTTCTTCCGCTTCTTCCTGTTCCGGGTTGTTGGCGGTGATGCGCATTTCGTTGTTCGCCAGATTCACCCGTACGCCGCGGAATTTCTCGTTCGACAAAATGGCCGCCCGCGAAAACGCCTGACGCAGTTCATCACAGCCCGCCTGCAGGATCTTGCTGCTGTTTTGCGGCAATACCCGGCGATAGTCCGGAAAACGTCCATCCACCAGCTTGGAAGTGAAAATGAAATTGTTGACCACGGCACGCAGGTTCGACTCACCAATCTGAAGCACGACTTCAGCATCCGGACTGTCGAGCAAACGCACGAGCTCCATCACCCCTTTACGCGGCAGGATGATCTGTTTACCTGGCAGCTCGCCTTCGGTATCGACGGTGCACACCGCCATCCGGTGACCGTCGGTCGCCACGGAGCGCAGCTGTTTCCCGTCGGTTTCCAGCAGCATACCGTTCAGGTAGTAACGGACATCCTGATGAGCCATGGAGAACTGGGTGCTTTCGATCAGCTGACGGACCTGCCCCTGAGCCAGATGCAGTTCCACTTCACTCTGCCAGTCTTCAATATTCGGGAAATCATTGGCCGGCAAGGTGGTCAGTGAGTAACGGCTCCGGCCGGAGCGCAGCAGCAACCGGTCGCCCTGCAGCTCAATCTTCAGCTGAGCGCTGTCAGGCAGGCCGCGGCAGATATCCAGAAACTTCCGGGCTGGCACGGTCACTGCGCCGGGTTCCCACTCACCATCCAGCGCCAGTTTCGCCACCAGCTCCACTTCCAGATCGGTGGCCGTCAGGGACAGGCTGCCGGCTTCAACCTTCAGCAGCAGGTTACCGAGAATCGGCAGCGACGGACGGCCGCCCAGTGCCCCGTTGACCTGTTGCAGCGGTTTAATGAGATGTTCACGTTCAACGGTAAATTTCATATTACGACGACAGTGTCCTGATCAGGTTGGAGTAATCTTCTTTAATATCGTGGCTTTCTTCACGCAGCTGCTCAATTTTCCGGCAGGCGTGCAGCACTGTAGTATGGTCGCGGCCACCAAAAGCATCACCGATTTCCGGCAGGCTGTGGTTAGTCAGCTCCTTGGCCAGTGCCATCGCCATCTGGCGCGGACGGGCAACGGAACGTGAACGACGCTTGGACAGCATATCCGCCATCTTGATTTTGTAGTACTCAGCCACGGTCTTCTGAATGTTATCAATCGTCACCAGCTTTTCCTGCAGCGCCAGCAGATCGCGCAGCGCTTCGCGGACAAAGTCGATGGTGATCGCCCGACCGGTAAAGTTCGCGTTGGCAATCACCCGGTTCAGCGCCCCTTCCAGCTCCCGCACATTCGAGCGCAGACGCTTGGCAATAAAGAAAGCCACTTCGTCAGCCAGACGAATATGGTGGTCCTCGGCTTTTTTCATCAGGATCGCCACCCGGGTTTCAAGTTCGGGCGGTTCAATCGCAACCGTCAGCCCCCAGCCAAACCGGGATTTGAGGCGGTCTTCCACCCCGCTGATTTCCCTCGGGTAGCGGTCGGAGGTCAGAATAATTTGCTGGTTGCCTTCCAGCAGCGCATTGAAAGTATGGAAGAACTCTTCCTGAGAACGCTCTTTATTGGCAAAAAACTGAATATCATCGATCAGCAGCGCATCGACACTGCGGTAGTAGCGTTTGAACTCTTCAATCGCGTTGTTCTGGAGCGCTTTAACCATGTCCTGCACAAACCGCTCAGAATGCATGTACACCACTTTGGCGTTCGGCTTACGGTCCGCAATCGCATTGCCCACCGCATGCAGCAAGTGCGTTTTACCCAGACCCGTGCCGCCGTATAAAAAGAGCGGGTTGTAAGCAGCGCCCGGGTTATCCGCAACCTGACGACAAGCCGCCAGACCCAGCTGGTTCGACTTACCTTCAACGAAGTTGTTGAAATTGTGCTTCGGATTCACATTTGAGCGGTAGCCTTTGGCAGACTCCGGCTGCACCGGTGAAGGTGCCGGTTCCCAGGTCGGTGACGGCGGATCGATTCTGTCGTCTGCAGCCACCGCGGCCACGGCAGCGGTGGGTTGGGGAGGCGGCACTGTCACCGGCTTACTCCCGACTTCAAATCGCAGCATCGGGGCATCCGCCCCGCAGAATTCATTCAGCAGGCGATTGATACTGTTGAGGTACTTGTCCCGCACCCAGTCCAGTACAAAACGGTTAGGGGCGAACAAGGTCAAGGTGTTGTCGTTTAACTCGGCCTGTAGCGGACGAACCCACATGCTGAATTCCGTGGCAGGGAGTTCTTCCTGAAGGCGTTGAAGGCACTGCAGCCAAAGCGAAGATGACAA